>OZ241357.1:0-935000 GCA_965200265.1 Alphaproteobacteria bacterium
TGTCCAGCCGGTGGCCGACGAGGCTCGTCGCCGCGCGGCTCAGCGCCTCGGCGGCGCCGGCGGTCGACGTCGTCAGTTCCAGGCCGCGGTCGTCGCGTCGCACGAGTCCGGGTCCGGCCCGCGTGTCGCCCGCGTGTCTCCTATTCCGCCGCCTGGAGCCAGCCGCCGTCGAGTTCGTCGAAACGCGCGCGGATGCGCCGTTCGCGGTCGGCGCTGGGTGCCTCGTCGCCTTCCCGCATGATGGCGAGGACCTGCCGGCCGACGCCGCGCATCAACTCCAGATCGTCCTTGCCCGGCTGCGGCGGCACGTTCATCACCGAGTCCTGGGTGTAGATGTGGAGCCTGTCCCTGCCGCTCTCGTCGACCTCCAGGGACCTGTGCGGCGGCGTGTCCCCGCGGACGTATTGGCGCAGGAGCTTGCGGCACAGGTAGACGCCGGCGTCGGAGGAACCGGGGTTCTCGCGGTCGTGGACGGCGATGGCGCCCTGGCCGGTCAGCGCCTCGTAGTCGCCGGGCGCGCGCTGGCCTTCCTCGTAGGTGCGGTTGCCGACGACGCCGCCGAGGAAGTCGAGCTTCTCGTGGCCGACTTCCTCTTCCCTGCCGAGGCCGAGCGGATCGACCTCGTCGTTGAAGTGGCGCCAGCCGAGGATGAGCATGTTCTCGTCGTCGACGGGAACGTGCCAGCGCGTCCACACGGTCTGCGAGCGCCGCGACGTCCGCGCCGACGGGAACGTGCAGCCGATCTGAAGGTAGTTCGGAAAGATGGTCTCGACGATGCGGACCCAGACCGTCCGCTGGTCGGGATTGCGGCGGCTGGCGACGAAGCACATGCCGTTGCCGCCGCGGGTCGGCTCCCAGTCGAGCGCCGGGCGCTCCGTGAAGCCCATGGGCGCCGCGTAGTCCATGCCCTCGATCTCGGAGACGGCCACGCCTTCCACCGTCATCATCCGCGGGTTGTGCAGGGTGCCGACGTGGAGGTGGTCCATGATGTTCTCGTAGACCTGCAACCAGTTGCACGGGCTGAAGATCGACATCGGCGCCAGCCTGTTGCCCGCGGGCCGGTGATAGGTGTCGAAGTCGGGGAAGGCCGGCTTCTCCTCCGGCGGCCCCATCCAGGCGAACACGAGGCCATCGCGCTCGAACGCCGGATAGGCGCCGTGGTACACCGTCTCGTAGATCCGGCTGTCCTCGGGCTCGGCCGGCATCTCCAGGATTCTGCCGTCGACGTCGTAGACCCAGCCGTGGTAGCAGCAGCGGATGCCGCGGGGCTGGATGATGCCGTACTCCAGCGACGCGCCCCGGTGGCTGCAATGCCGTTGCAGCACGCCGACGCGGCCCGAGCGGTCGCGGAAGGCGACGAGGTCCTCGCCCATGATGCGGATGGCGAGCGGGACGTCGGTGAGCCGCTCCGACATGCACACCGGCTGCCACTGCCGGCGCATGGCCTCGCCCATCGGCGTGCCGGGGCCGGCGTGGGTGAGTTCCGGGTCGTGCTCGGGGATTCCGGTCTTGTAGTACGCCCCGTAAGGCATGTGGACGGGCCTGTCCCTGCTCATGGTCGGTCCCTCTCCCGCAAAAGCCGTGGAACGCGAACATAGCGGATTCGCGAGGCCGGGTCGAAACGGCCTCCTTCCCCCTTCGCTTGATGCTCTTCCCCCTTGGCAGGGGGTGTCGTCGGGACGTTCCATACCCCCTCCCGACCTTCCCCTCGCAAAAGGGGAAGGAGGCCGTTTCGGACCGAATCGATCGCTCGCGAGTTTTCGGCCAAGCCCTCGGTCGCCCGCCGCCGGGCGCGGCGCGGCCAAGGATTGCGCCCTCCGGTCTCCTTGCGCTAGAGTTCCCGGCAATCGGTGGATGGGGATCGCGGGAATGCGATCTCCGCCGAAGACGAGCGAACCCGGTCGCGGGTATCGTTCCAAGGGAGGATCCTTATGCAAAAGGCAACAACTGCTCTCGGCTCCATTGCTTTGGCCGCATCGGTCGCGATCGGCGCCGCGAATCCGGCGCACGCAGAGGACAAGATAAACTTGGTCCTGGGCTCGGCCGACAACCCGCTCTGGACGTCCGCCATTGTCGCGGAAGAACATATGCCCAGGCTTCTCGACGAGTATTCGGACGGCCGCGTCACCTCGGAAAGGTTTTTCGGGGGCAAGCTGTGCAGCGAGCACAACTGCGTCGAGCAGATGGGTCAGGGCACCGTCGATATCGCGAAGATCTCGCTCTACAACGTCGGCGCCTTCGGGCTGACCTTCGATTTCATCAACCTGCCGCTGTTGTGGAAGAACGCCGACACCGTCAAGGACATCTTCGATCGCTGGCTCTGGGAGGAAGTGCGCGCCCGGGCCGCCAAGGAGCTGGGCTTCCACTTCCAGAGCCTCGCCTTCCTGTGCGGCTTTCGCCAACACCTGAACAACGTCCGTCAGGTGAAAACGCCCGAGGACATCAAGGGTATCAAGATCCGCGTCACCAAGAGCCCGATCGACTTCGAACTGCACAAGAGCTGGGGCGCCGTTCCCGTTCCCTACGATTGGTCGCAGCTTTACATGGGGCTTCAGGCCAACATCGTCAACGGCATCTACATTCCGGATTGCCATCTCGTCCTCGACAAGATGGACGAGGTGATCTCCCACGCGACGATCATCGACGGGACATGGAACGGCCAGATGCAGATCATGGATCTCGAGCGGTTCCAGAAGTATCCGCAGTGGGCGCAGGACGCCATCGCAAGGACGGGACGCGAGCTGTTCGACATATCCCATGAGCTGGACAAGAACTTCAACGAAAGCCAGCGCGCGGAGATCGAGAGGCGCGGCCGCGCCACGATCTACTTCCCCACCGAAGCGGAACTGGATCTCTGGCGCAAGGCGTCGCTCGGCGCGTGGAAGGCGATGAAGGGCAACTTCGACGCCAAGCTGGTCCGGCGCATCCTCGAGGAGCAGGACATGACCGGGTTCCTCAAGGTGGTCGAGTCGCAGGGGCTGCTGTAGCCGCGGGTCGAACCCGCCGCAAGTCGCGGCGCGGACCGGTCCGAAACGATCCCCTCCCGGCCTCCCCCCTTCAGGGGGGAGGCCGGGAACGTGAAAAGGGCGGTCCAACCATGAGGCGCGAAACGATCGGATTCATCGGGCTTGGCAACATCGGCAAGCCCATGGCGGACAACATCGCCCGAGCGGGCTTCGACATGGCGGTCCATGACGTCGCCGGCGCGTCGGAGCGGGCGCCCGAGGGCGCGGCGGTGTGCGGCTCGGCCGCCGACGTCGCCGGCCGGTCCACCGCGATCTTCCTGAGCCTCCCCACCATCGAGGCCGTCGAGGCGGTGGTCGGGGAAATCGCGGAAAGCGGCGCCGGCGACGATGCCGTCGTGGTCAATACGTCGACGGTGGTCGCCGGAAACCTCCGTGGCCGCGCACGGACGGCTCGCGGCGCAAGGCGTCGGCTATGTGGACGCGCCGATTTCCGGGGGTGTCCTGCGCGCGCGCGCTCGAACCCTGACCGTCATATATTCGGGCGACGAAGCGGCTTTCGCCAGGCTGGAGCCGGTGTTCCGGGCGATCTCCGAGCACGTCTTCCGCGTCGGCGACGGGGCCGGGCAGGCGCAGCGCATGAAGCTGCTGAACAACTACCTCGCCATCTCCGCGATGGTCGCCAACAGCGAGGCGTTGGCCTACGGCGCCGCGGGCGGCCTCGACATGAAGACCATGCTCGACGTGATCAACGTCTCGTCCGGACAGAACTTCATGAGCTCCACATGGTTCCCGAGATGCCTGTTGTCCGGCGTGTACCAATGCTGGTCCACGGCGGGGATCATCCGCAAGGATCTCTCCCTGTTCGTGAAATCGGCCGCCGCCGAACGCTCCAGCCATCGCGCGGCGCGGGCGACGCTCGACGTCCTCGAGGCTTTCGCCGCCGAAGATCCCGAGGTCGATCAGATGTACATCTACGACTTCGTTCGCGACGGTAAGGGCTGACTCCGGACACCAGGACGGGGCGTCGAGCGCCGGGATACCGCCAAGCCGCGCGACCCCGGAAAGGCCCGCGGCGTCACGGCCCGGGACGACGGGCCCGGCGCCTGGCCGCCTTCAGAGCCTTGTCGAGCTCCGGGAAGTAGCGGATCGGCTCCTCCTCGATGGTGTGGCGGATCGTCCGCTTGAACTCGTGGGCGATGTACCTGTCCTTGGCGTCGTTGTCGCGGTTCATCTCCTCGACCGACGGCGGCGCGGCGTTGCCGAGGATGAACTCGCGCAGCCAGCGGACCTGGCGCTCGTAGGCCCAGAGGTTGGAGTGGGACACCACGTTGAGCATCCCCACGAAGTAGAGGCCCGGCCATTCCGGCGGGATCACGCGCTTCCACAGCCGGATATGGTTGTTCGCCCGCGGCACGATGTCCTCGGACAGGAACGGCAGGTCGATCAGGTAGCCGGTCGCGGCGACGAGAACGTCGAACTCGTCCGCCGCGCCGTCCGTGAAGTGGATCGTCCGGCCCTCGATGCGGTCGATGCCGTGCTTCACCTCGATGCGCCGATAGGCGATGTCGTTGACGACGGAGCCGCTGCTGGTGGCGTGGACGCGCTCCGTCACCGGCGGCAGGCCGAGCTGTTCGGGCCTGCCGTGCACGCACCAGATGAGGAAGACGAGGAGCTTCTTGCGCAGCCAGGCGGGCATCCAGCGTTTCATGAACCAGTCGGTAAGGTCCGTGAACGCCACGCCGAACACCATCTTGGGGGCGATCCAGACGCCGGAGCGGGCGACCAGAACGCAGCGCCCGGCGTTGACGCAGACGTCGCTGGCGACGTCCACCGCGGAATTGCCGATCCCGACCACGCAGACCCGCTTGCCGACCATCGGCCCGGGCTCCTTGTAGTCGTGGGAATGCATGTAGACGCCGGCGAAGCCGTTCTGGAACTCGGGCACGTGCACCGGCCTGGTCAGGTGGCCGGTGCAGACGCAGACCGCGTCGAAGACGTGCTCGCCGCCGTCGACCGTGACGATTCGCCACTTCGGCGCCCCCTTGCCGGGCTCGAACAGCGGGACCAGCTCGACGACCTCGGAATTGAAGCGGATGCGCTCCATCACCCCGAAATGCTCGGCGTAGCGCTTCAGGTAGGCGTGCATGTCCTCGTGGCTGGGGAAGCGCTGGACCTCCTCGTCGAAGAGGAAATCGCGGAAATTGGTCACGTTCTTGGCGGTGTTGATGTGGAGCGTGCGATAGGCGGAGGAGCGCCCGCTGTCGTTCATGTAGCACCACAGTCCGCCGACCTGGGTGCCGATCTCGAAGACCGTGACGTCGAGACCGACCTCCAGCAGGTGTTTCGCCGCGCACAGCCCCGACGCGCCGGCGCCGATGACGCCGATTCTCCGGGCCGCGCCGGAGGCGGGGTCCGGGCCGGGTCGCGTGTCGTGGTCGGTCTCGGCGAGCGCCGCGGGGCTCATCAGGCTCTCGTTCGGTTTCCGGGGCCAGCTTGCGGGCCGAAGATAGTGTCTTCCGCGCTCTCCGCGCAACTACCGGTCCGGCGCGCCGCGACCGTGTTGCAGGGCGTGGCGGGCGAGCTTGCGCATCAGGGTCGGCAGGGCCTGCCGGTCGAGTTCCGGCAACGGACACCAGAACGCCCCCGCGTCGAGCCCCTCGGGCCGGCACGGCAGGCGCGCGCGCAGCAGGCGGAACTCGATCCGGAAGTGGGTGAAGCCGTGGGGCACGACGCCGGGCACGCGCTCCCAGCGCGCGCGCACGGGCGCTTCCCGGCGCGCCGCGGCCGCCGTCCACGGCCGGTCCGTCCACGGAGTCGAGGGAATTTCCGTCATGCCCCCGAGCAATCCCGACCGCGGACGCCGGCGCAGCAGAACGCGCCCGTCGGCGTCGGCGATCCAGAACGCCGTCGCGTGCCGCAGCGGGCGGTCGGGCTTCGGGGCCTTGCGCGGCAGGTCCCCGGCGAGCCCCTTCCGTCTCGCCACGCACTCCGGCGCCCAGGGGCAACGGTCGCACGCGGGACGCCTGGGCGTGCACACGGTCGCGCCGAGGTCCATCAGCGCCTGCGCGAAATCGCCGGGGCGATCCTCGGGCACGAGTTCCTGGCTCAGGTCCCGCACCCGCGCCCTGGCGCCCGGCAACGGGTCCTCGATGCCGCGGAGGCGGGCGATCACCCGTTCGACGTTGCCGTCCACGGCGGCGACGGGAACGCCGAAGGCGATGGCCGCGATGGCCCCGGCCGTGTAGGGGCCGATGCCCGGCAGCGCCTGGAGCCCGGACGGCGTTTCGGGAAACCGGCCTCCCGCAGCCGCGACGGCGCGCGCGCATTGGTGGAGGTTGCGGGCCCGCGCGTAGTAGCCGAGACCGGCCCAGGCGGCGAGCACGTCGTCGAGCGCCGCCGCGGCGAGGGCCGCGACCGTGGGCCAGCGCGCGAGAAAGGCGTGAAAGTAGGGCGCGACCGTCGGCACGGTCGTCTGCTGGAGCATGATCTCGCTCAGCCAGACGCGATAGGGGTCGGGACGCGCGCCGGGCGGGGCGCGCCACGGCAGGTCGCGGCGATGCCGGTCGTACCACTTCAGAAGCTTGGCGGAGAGGCGCACGGGCGCGGTCAACCGCGGAGGCCGCGATTTCGCATGACGGGAAAGCCGTTCTCGCTCAAGATGAACCCATGACCGACGGGAGCGAACGCCGCGGCCTCCAGCACCTGGGGCGCGTCATCGGCCGGATCACCGACCCGGCGTTGCGCAAGCGCGGCTTCGTCCACGCCGGGGTCGTCAACCGGTGGGACGCCATCGTCGGCGCCGAGCTGTCGCGCGTGAGCGCGCCGCGCCGCATCTCGTGGCCGGCCCGGCGGCAGGCCGAACCCGGCGTGCTTCACGTCCGCGTCGAAAGCGCGCGGGCGACGGAGATCCAGCACATGACCCCCTTGATCGTCGAGCGCGTCAACGCTTATTTCGGGTATCGCGCCATCGGCGCCGTGCGGTTGACCCAGGGCGGGACCGGGGCGGCGCCGGGCGTCGGCGGGGCGCGCTCCATGTCGGCAGCGGACGATCGCCGCGGTCGCGGCCGGGGGCGGCCGGAGGGCATCGACGACCGCGTCGCCCGGACCCGCGACCCGGCGTTGCGGGAGGCCCTGGCGGCGTTGGGCAGGCATCTCTCTACAGGCGACGGGGCGGGGTGAGGACGTGCATCCCCGAGTCCGGGTGAACGGAACATGCCGACGACCGGGCTGACGGCCGAGGAGCGGGACGGGCTGGTTGCCGAGCTCGCCGCGCGTCCCGGTCACGAGAAGGTCCGGGCGTTGCTGCACCGCCTCCTCGTCGGCGGTCTCGGCGCCGACAGCCGGGACATCGACTTCGAGAAGCCGGCGCCGGAGGTGCATGGCCGGATCGACGCCCTGCTCGGGCGGACCGTGTTCGAGCTGAAATCCGACCTGCGGCGCGAGCGCCGGGACGCCGAGGAGGGGCTGGCGCGGTATGTGGCGGAACGCGAGGGCCGGACCGGCGAAAAGTACGTCGGCATCGCCGCCGACGGCGCGGACTTCGTCGCCTTCTTCCTTCGCGACGGCCGCGTCGTGGAGGTCGGCGCCCATCGCACCGACCCGCAGGCGTCCCGGGAACTGCTGATCTGGTTGCGGGGCGCGGTCGCCGTCGGCGACGATCTCCTGCCCGACCCGCATACCGTCGAACGCGAGTTCGGGCGCGGGAGCCTGGCCGCGCGGCGCGCCCTCGACGGCCTGGGGGATCTCTGGGACGGCATCGGTCGAACGCCCGGCGCGCGCCTGAAGCGCGAGCTGTGGGACAGGCTCCTGGCCCTCGCCTACGGAGCGGAGGTCGGCGACGACGCCCTGTTCCTGCAACATACCTATCTCGCCGTCGTCGCCAAGGCGGTGGCGTGGGCGGCGACGGGCGACGCCCCGCCCCGGGACGCGACCGCGCTGCTCCGCGGCGCGGCGTTCTCGAACCTCGGCATCACCGGGCAGAGCGATCCCGATTTCTTCGACTGGATGCTGGCCGCCGAGGACGGCATGGCACTGGTCATGCGGATCGCGCGGCAGGTGAACCGGTTCCGCCTGCGCGACATCCGGATGGACATCCTCAAGACGCTCTACGAAAGCCTGATCGATCCGGAGACCCGCCACGATCTCGGAGAATACTACACCCCCGACTGGCTCGCCGTCCGCATGGTCGCGGCGGCCGTGGACGACCCGTTAAAGCAGCGGGTCATGGACCCGGCCTGCGGCTCGGGGACGTTCCTGTTCCACGCGGCGCGGGCCGTGCTCGCCGCGGCCGACGCGGCCGGCCTGCCGGCGGCGGAAGCGGCGCGGCGCGCGGCCGAGAACGTCGCCGGCATCGACATCCACCCGGTGGCCGTCATCTTCGCCCGCGTCACCTTCCTGCTGGCGCTGATGCCGGCGTTGCGCGAGGAGCAGCCGGGCCACATCACCTTGCCGGTCTATCTCGGCGACGCACTGCAGTGGAATCTGGTCGGAAAGGGTGAGAACGGGGGGCAGCCCGATCTGCTCGCCGGCAACGACACCCTGGAGATATCCGTTCCCGCGGTCACGCTGGGCGCGCCGAACCCCCGGCGCCTCGACGCGGCGACGCTCCGCTTTCCGGCGGCCGTCACGTCCGACGCGGGGCTCTTCGACCGGGTGCTGAACACCATGATCGAGTTCGGCGCGCGATCGGAAACGGCCGCCAGCTTCGCCGCCTGGGTGGAACGGGAGGACTCCGTATCCACCGCGGACGGGGACGTCCTCCGCGGAACCTACGAGGTCATGCGCCGGCTTCGGAACGAGGGTCGCGACCACATCTGGGGCTATATCACGCGCAACCTCGCCCGGCCCGTGTGGCTCGCGTCCGACGCCGGCAAGGCCGACGTCGTCATCGGCAATCCGCCGTGGGTGTCGTTCCGCCACATGGATACGGCATTCCAGCGGCGCTTCCGCGACGAGTGTCGGGCGGCGCGCCTGTGGGTCGGCGGCAAGGTGGCGACGCAGCAGGATCTGTCGGGTTACTTCTACATGCGCGGGGCCTTGCTCTACATGCGCCGGACGGGGCGGATTGCCCTGGTGATGCCCTACGCGGCCCTGTCGCGCCAGGCTTACGCGGAGTTCCGCCGGTGCGAGGCCGCGCGGTCCGGCGACGTCGAATTCCGTCTTCGCTTCACCGCGGCATGGACGTTCGGATCGGAGGTCCAGCCGCTCCTTCCCGTGCCGAGCTGCGTGCTGTTCGCCGAAGTCCACGACGACGCCGGGCCGGCGCCGTTGCCCGCCCGGGTGGCGGCGTTCGCCGGAACGTTGCCGAGGCGCGACGCCGACGAATCGGAGGCGGACGCGAGCCTGACGGAAACGGCGGCGCCCTGGCCCACGGAAGCCGCCGACCGCAATGGATCGCCCTACCGCGGCGTGTTTCGCAATGGCGCGACGTTGTGCCCCAGACGCATCGTGCTCGTCGAACCGGCGCCGGCGCCGGGGATACTCCCGCCCAACCCCGTGTTCCCGATGGTCCGCGGGCGAACCGGCAACCAGGACAAGACGCCGTGGAAGGACGTGGAGCCGCCCCAGGGTCCGGTGGACGCGGTGTTCCTGCGGCCGGTGCTGCTCGGAGAGTCCGTCGCGCCGTTCCGCGTGCTGGCGCCACGACAGGCCGTCATTCCGTGGGACGCGGAACGAGACGAACTGATGGACGCGCGGAAAGCGATAAGCCGGGGCTATCTGAGGCTGACGCAGTGGCTTGAACAAGCCGAGGCGCTCTGGGAACGGCACAAGCGAAGCGGCCTGAGCCTTCTCGAACAGTGCGATTATTACGGGAAGCTGTCCCGCCAGTTCCCCGTCGCGCCCATCCGCGTCGTGTACACGAAGGCCGGGACCAACCTCGC
This sequence comes from Alphaproteobacteria bacterium, assembly GCA_965200265.1. Taxonomy (GTDB): domain Bacteria; phylum Pseudomonadota; class Alphaproteobacteria; order UBA2966; family UBA2966; genus UBA2966. Next base: position 9,848 of record OZ241357.1, read on the forward strand.
GGCGGCGACGGTCCGGGACCAGACGGCGGTGATCGATCACAAGCTCTATTGGGCCGCGGCCGAGAGTATCGAGGAAGCCAACTATCTCTGCGGCGTCCTCAACAGCGAAACCCTGCGCGCCGGCGTGAGGCAATATCAATCGCAGGGCCAGTGGGGGGCGCGGGATTTCGACAAGTACGTCTTCAACCTGCCGATTCCGCGCTTCGACGCCGGCGACGCGCTTCATCGCTGGCTGGCGGACGCGGCCGGGACGGCGGCGGAGATCGCGGCCCTGGTTCCCGAGAAGGAGGGCGAGCATTTCACGCGGATGCGCCGGCGGGTGCGCGCCGCGCTCGCTGATGACGGCATCACGGCCCGGCTGGAGTCGCTGGCGATCGGGCTGCTTCGCGGAGAATGAGGCCCCGCGGGCCGGGAGGGCACAGGGTCGTTCGGCCCGCCGCGTCCTGCCCTGTCCCGCCTTATCCTGCCTCCGCGCCCTCGATCAGGGCGAGGACCGTGTCCGGCCGCAGGGGCAGCCGGTTCACGTTGGCCCCCAGGGGCGCCAGCGCGTCGCCCACGGCGCAGGCGATCGCCGGCAGCGCGCCGATGACGCCGCCCTCGCCGGCGCCCTTGAACCCGCCGATGTTGTCGGTCGCCGGGGACTCGATGTGCGCCATCTCCAGGGTCGGGACGTCGAGCGCGGTCGGAACCATGTAGTCCATCAGGGTTCCCGACAGCATCTGCCCTTCCGCGTCGTAGAGGATCTCCTCGAACAGGGCCTGCCCGAGGCCTTGCGCCACCCCGCCCTGGATCTGGCCCTTGACGAGGAGCGGATTGACCACGCGGCCGCAGTCATGAACGACGATGTAGCGCTCCACTTCGACCACCCCCGTCGCCGCGTCGACGCCGACGCAGGCGACGTGGCAGGCGTTGGAGATGGAGGACGCCGCCGGATCGTAGGTGGCGGTCGCCTCCAGCCCGAACTCCTCGCCTTCCGGAAGCCGTATCGTCTCGGTAAGGCCGTGGGCCGCCCGCGCGATGTCGCGCAGACCGACGCGCATCTGGCGGATGCCCCGGACGTGGGCGTGGCCGCCCTCCAGCACGACGTCGTCGGGGCTGGCCTCCATGAGGTGCGCCGCGAACCTCCTGATCCTTTCCCGCAGCTCTCCGGACGCGCGCATGACCGCGCCGCCGCCGACCACGGCCCCGCGGCTGGCGAATGTTCCGGTGCCGAACGGCGAGTTGCCGGTGTCGCCGCCCCGGATCGTGACGTCGTCGACGGGGACTCCGAGCTCGTCCGCGACGATCTGGGCGAAGGCGGTCTCGTGCCCCTGGCCCTGGCTCGAGAAGCTGGTCGTGGCGAGCACCCGCCCGTCGGGTCCGAGCTCGACGCGGGCCATGTCGAATCCCGGCAGATCGGAGAGCGCGCGCGCCTTGTACCGCGCCGCCCCCTGCCCCCCGAGCTCGGTCACCACGGCGACCCCGATGCCGCGGTATCTGCCGTCGACCAGACGCTCCGGCGGCCGGGCTGCCAGATAGCCCTCGTAGTCCGCCATCTCCAGGGCCCGGTCCATGCATTCGACGTAGCTTCCCGTGACGTAGAGCTGATCGACCGCGTTGACGTAGGGAAACTCGTCCGGCCCGACGAGATTGCGGCGGCGGACCTCCGCCCGGTCCAGCCCCAGGAAGCGCGCGATGCGGTCCATCATGCCTTCCATGGCCATGGCGACGCCGGGCGCCGATACGCCGCGATAGGCGCCCGTCGGGCAGGTGTTGGTCGCGACTCCCTTGCAGGTGAAGGCGAACCGGCGGAAGCGATAGGGTCCCGGCATGTTCAGGGGGCCCTGGAACGGCTCGAGGCCCACCCCCATGGGCCAGGTGGAGTAGGCGCCGGAGTTCACCAGCGCGTCGACCGAGACGGCCTCGACGACGCCGTCGCCGTCGAAGGCGACCGCCACCTCGTAGACGTGGTCGCGCGCCTGAAGGGTGGTCAGGAAATCCTCGAGCCGGTCCTCGATCCATTTCACGGGACGCCGGTACTTGCGCGCCAGGGCGACCGCGAGAAGCTCCTCGGGGTAGAGGTACATCTTGGGGCCGAAACCGCCGCCCACGTCGGGGGCCACCACGCGGACGGCGCTCTCCGGCCAGCCGAGACAGCGGGCGATGCCGACGCGCAGCATGTGGGGGACCTGCGTCCCCGTCCACAGCGTGACCGCGTCGTCGGATTTCTCGTGGACGGCGAGACAGCCTCGCGGCTCCATCGCCACGCCGGCCACCCGGTTGACGCGGAACCGCTCGCGCAGGACGTGATCGGCCGCCTCGAAGGCGTCGTCGAAACCCGCGGTTCCGTGACCGCCCTCGACGAGGACGTTGTCCGCCAGCTCCTCGTGAACGCGGGGGGCGTCGGGCTTCAGCGCGTCCTCGACGCCGGAAACGGCGGGAAGCCGCTCGTAGTCCACGTGGATGAGGCCGAGGGCGTCCTCGGCGACGTAGGCGTTCTCCGCCAGGACCGCCGCCACGCCGTCGCCGACGAACCGCGCCTTGTCGGCGGCCAGGACAGACCGGCGCGAGATCTTGAATCCGGGTCTTTCGTAATCCGCCGCGAACGGCGGGATCAGGTCGGCGACGTCGGCGCCGGCGGCGACCGCGACGACGCCCTCCAGCGCCTCCGCCTCGGATGCGTCGACCGCGCCGATCCGGGCGTGGGCGTAAGGGCTGCGCAGCACGGCGAGATGCAACGTGCCGCGCGGTTCGGGTACGTCGTCGACGTAGACGCCGGCGCCGCGCAGCAGGCGCGAATCCTCCTTGCGCGGAACGGGTCTGCCGACCCACGTCCCCGTCTCGCCGCCGGCCCCGCCGTCACCGCCGCCGCCTTGGACGCTCACGGTGCGCGATCCTCGTCGCGCCGGCGCCGGGCGGCCGCCTGCACGGCGCGCACGATGTTCGCGTACCCCGTGCAACGGCACAGGTTGCCCGCGAGGCGTTCGCGGATCCGGGCCTCGTCCGGGTCCGGCGTTTCCCGCAGGAACTCCGTCAGCGACATGAGGAAGCCGGGCGTGCAGTAGCCGCACTGAAGCGCGTGGTTCTCGTGAAAGGCCCGCTGCAAGGCGTTCGGCGACTCGCCGTCCGCCAGGCCCTCGACGGTGGTGATTTCCGCCCCCTCGGCCTGCACGGCGAAGGCGAGGCAGCTGCGGACCGAGACGCCGTCCAGCAGGACGGTGCAGGCGCCGCAGACCCCGTGCGCGCACCCCACGTGCGTCCCCGTCAGGCCGCATTCGTGGCGCAGGAAATCGGCCAGCAGCATCCGCGGCTCGACGCTCCGCGTGTACGCGCGGCCGTTGACCGTGACGCGGACGTCGCGACGCGCCGTCATCGCCGCGCCTCCGCGGCCCTCTCCTTCCCGTCCGCGATCTCGCGCAAGGCCCGCGCCGTCATGGCGGCGACCGCGCGCCGGCGCCAGTGGGCCGTGGCGTGCAGGTCGGCCGGAGGCTCCACGTCGCCCGCCGCGGCCTCGGAAGCCTCGGCGATCGCCCGCTCCTCCAGCGCTTCGCCCGTCAGGACGGCTTCGGCGGAGGACAGGCGCGCCGGCCGCTCCCCGGCGCCGGTGGCGGCCAGCGCCGCGGTGGCGCAACGGCCGGCGGAATCGAGATCGACCCGCGCGGCGACGCCGACGAGGGCCAGTCCGCCGAAATGGTTGCCGACCTCGGCGAAGGCGGCCCGGGACCCGGACGGGGCTTGGGGGAACCTGATCTCGCGGAGCATCTCGTCCGGCTCCAGCGCGGTCGTCAGCTCGGCGAGGAAGAACTCCGCCGCCGGCACGGCGCGGCGGCCGTTCGGCCCGTCGGCGATCATCTCGGCATCGAGCGCCACCGTCACGCCCGGCAGCTCGGCGGCCGGGTCGGCGTGGCTCAGGCTGCCGCCGACGGTCCCGCGGTTGCGGATGGCGGCATGGCCCACGTGCGGCATCGCCTCGGCGACGAGCGGGCAGCGGACGCGGACGGTGTCCGAAAGCTCCAGCTCGCGCTGCCGGGTCATGGGGCCGCTGACCAGCATCCCGTCCTCCTCGCGCAGATAGGCGAGCTCGCGGCAACGGTTCAGGTCGATCAGCACCGCCGGCTGCGCCATGCGCATGTTGATCAGCGGAACGAGGCTCTGCCCGCCGGCGAGCGGCCTCGCGTCCATGCCGTACTCGGCCAGCAGAGCCAGCGCCTCTTCCGCCGTCTCCGGCGCGAAATACTCGAACGGCGCCGGCTTCATGCGGCCGCCGTCCGGACCGGCGCGCGGGATTCCGTCCCGGACCCGTGCGCGCCGCGCCGGGTTTCCCCTTCGATCATCCGGAATCCCCCGCCGGTGACCACGACGCATCGTAGCGCATACCGAAGCTGTACCGCGTCTCGGTGACGTCGGAAAGGGCGTGGAAGGGACGGTCGGCGCGCCCGGCGAAGTCCGGCGCCCGCATGAGGAGAAGCGATCCCGGCGGCGCCGGAACGTCGCGCCGGCCCCCTCCCTGCCGGTCGTCGCAGACCCAGAACCTGCCGGTCCCGCCGAGCACGACGATCGCCACCAGGCCGCGATACCGCACGTGGTCGCGGTGCGGGGTTATGCCGCGCCGTCCGGGCGCGTAGCGCTGCACGATGAAGTCGTTGATGACGAACGGGTAATCGAGCGGCGGCGGTGCCATCCGGTCGAGGGCGGCCTGCAGATCCGACCGCAGCCGCTGCGCCAGCGCGAGAAGCGGGCTGTCCTCCGGGATGTCGGTGGTCAGTTCGAGATCCTGGTAGACCTCCCGTCCGGGTTTGCCCAGAACCGGACGCGCCTCGCGGAACGCGAGCGCCGCACAACGGGCGGCCAGCGCCGTGCGCGTCGCCTCGTCCAGGTAAGGCACGGCGAGGGCGTCCGCGCGGCCCAGACGGGACAAGGCGTCGGCGAGCGCGTCGCCGGCGGCGGGAGGCGGGGCCGGGAGCGGGGCTTCCAGGGTCATGACGCCATGTTACCGTATGGCCGGCGGCCGGGACCAAGAGGGATGCCGGCCGGCGGACAAGGGAGAAGGAAGGACGACGCTCATGGTCATGGCGGTGAGGTTCCACGAGACGGGCGGACCCGAGGTCCTGAAATACGAGGACGTCGACCTTCCCGCGCCGGGTCCGAAGGAGGCCCAGGTGCGCAACGCCGCCATCGGCCTCAATTTCATCGACTGCTACTTCCGTTCCGGCCTCTACCCCGTCGACGCCTTCGCCGGCCTGGGCGGCGGCAGCGCCATGCCCTTCGTGCCGGGAGTCGAGGGCGCCGGCGTCGTCGTCGCGGTCGGCGACCGGGTGGACGCCGTGGCCGTCGGCGATCGGGTGGCCTACGGCCTGCCGCCGCCGGGCGCCTACGCCGAGGTTCGCAATTTCCGCGCCGACCGTCTGGTCAGGCTGCCCGACTCCATCGACGACCGGACCGCCGCCGCGATGATGCTGAAAGGCCTGACGGTCCACATGCTGCTGCGGCGCACCTACGCGGTGAAGCCCGGCGATCCCGTCCTGTTCCACGCCGCGGCGGGTGGCGTCGGCCTCATCGCCTGTCAATGGGCCAAGTCTCTCGGCGCCACCGTGATCGGGACCGTCGGTTCGGACGAAAAGGCCGCACTCGCCCGCGCCCACGGCTGCGACCATCCGATCGTCTACACCCGCGAGAACTTCGTCGACCGGGTCAGGGAGATCACCGACGGCAAGGGCGTGCCCGTGGTGTACGATTCCGTCGGCAGGGACACATTCGACGGTTCGCTCGAGTGCGTCCGGCCCTTCGGCACGCTGGCGGTGTTCGGCACCGCCTCCGGCCCCGTTCCGCCGTTCGACGTCGCGCGCCTGCAATGGGCCGGATCGGCGTTCCTGACCCGCGCCGGCGTGTTCAACCACGTGACGACGCCCGCCGATCTCGCGGCGGCCTCGGGCGCCCTGATCGAGGTCGTCGAGTCCGGCGCGGTCAGGATCGAGGTGAACCAGACGTTCGCGCTCGCCGACGCCGCCGAGGCTCACCGCGCCCTCGAGGCCCGCGCGACGACGGGGTCGACGATACTGCTGCCGTGAGGAGGAACATGGGCGCCGGGATGGCGCCGTCCGTCTTCCCGCACCATATATGTTCGATATTGACGTCAATACCGCAATATGTTGTTGACAGGGCGGATTCCGGTTGGTAGCGATACCCCCGCTCAAGTGCATGGACGCGGGTGCATTGTCTGACGCCGAAAGGTCCGGTGACGGCTTCCTCCGATGGAGTCGCACCGGGCCTTTCTTCGTCCGGGCAAGGATATCCAAGGGGGAGGCGCCGCGCCGCCGGAGCACGCACGGAGAGCGCGACGGGCCTTTGCCGCCGCCGCGTCACGGTCTCGAAGCGGAAACGCCGGGAAAAAAAGGAAGAGGCGCCAAGTGCTCAGACGCGGGGTCTTTGCGCGTACTCCGAGGAGTACTCCTGACGCCTCTTCCGGACCACTCCGCCCGAAGGCCTCGTGGCCCCGGACCGCGCCACCCGAAGGTTTCGCCGTCCCGGATCGCCTCGCCCGAAGGCTCCGCGACCCCGGATCACGCGACCCGAAAGCCGCATGACCCGATGCGTATTCTAGAGGCCTTCCGGGCCGCCGCAATCGAATATGGCGGCTCCTCGCAAATTTCTTGGTGATGGTTCGCACTACTTATCCAATTACTGCTCACAAGTTACCCACAGCATCCGATCAACCCGTTGATTTCAAATAATTCGTCCGGGAACCGGGCGTCTGCCCGGCGCGAAAATCTTTTCGAGGCGCACGCGAAAGGATTGCGCATTTCTGGTCGCCGGCGCGTCGCCCGTGTGCGTTGACCCCTCAAGGGGTCTGTGCGCTAATCGGTTCCGGAATCCCGGAGAGACCGCCGTCCCGGCGGGACGGTGGGTTCGCGTGACCACGCGAGGGGTCCATCGACAAGGAGGATGTCGAACATGCTCGAACGACTGACGAAGGCCGTGGCCGCGGCCGGCCTCGGGACGGCCGTGTGCGTCGGTGCCGCTTCGGCCGGCGGCATCAAGTGGGACATGCCGAACGAATACCAGGCGACCTCGATCCACGGCGAGGGCGACAGATGGTTCTCGAAGTTCCTCAAGGACACGACGGGCGGCGAGATCGAGATCGTCCACCACTTCGGCGGCGCGCTCGGCTACAAGTCGGCCCAGCAGCTCGACGCCGTGGGCGACGGCGCGGTGCCGATCGCCGACAGCTACGTCGGCGCGTTCGGCGGCATCGATCCCATTTTCCTGCTGCCGTCCCTGCCGTTTCTCGCCAGGACGACGCAGGAGGCGAAGACGCTCTTCGAGGCGGCCCGTCCGCACTTCGAGCGCGTCTTCGCCCGGCACAACCAGATTCTGCTCTACGCGTCGCCCTGGCCGCCGAGCGGCATCTGGGCCAGGAAGCCCGTCGACGGCATCGGCGAGTTGAACAACCTCAAGATCCGCACCTACGACCGCAACGGCACCCTCACCCTCAAGGCGGCGGGGGCGGCGGCCGTCAAGCTGAGCTGGGCGGACGTCATCCCGCAGCTCGGCGTCGGCGCCATCCAGGCCGTGCTGACCTCGGCGGAAGGAGGCGTGAACGCCAAGTTCTGGGAGCATCTCGACCACTTCACCGAGATCAACTACGCGATGCCGCTCAGCATGGTCCACATGAACAAGGACGTATTCGACGGCCTGCCCGACAACCTGAAGAAGGCGGTCAGGGCCTCCGCGGACGCCGCCAACGACCGCAATTGGCGGGAGGTCGTCACGCGGCGGCGGCTGAACTACAGGACGCTCGAGAAGAACGGCGTCACCGTCGTCACCCGCGTGCCGCCGGCATACCTGACGGCGCTCGGCGAGGCGGGCCGGGAAGCGCTCGACGACTGGTACGGAAAGATGGGCGGCGACGGCGAGGCGATCATCGCCGAATACCGCCGGCGTCTCGAAAGCGGCTGAGACCCGCCCGGTCCACGCCGCCGGCCGCGAGCAGAACCGGCGCGGGCCACCGCCGCCGCGTTTCGTCGTGACCGCCATGAGACGGTTTCAGGCCGCCGTGTCCGCCGTCTCGAGGTTCGCGGGGCGCGTTTCCGCGGCGATCCTGGTCGCGATGGTGGCGCATATCGTTCTCGAGATCGTCCTGCGCGGCTTCTTCCACACGTCGACCTTCGTCGTCGACGAATACGTCGGCTACGGCGTCGCCGCCATGACCTTTCTCTCCCTGGCCTACGCCTTCGAGGAAGGGTCCCTCATTCGCGTCAACCTGCTGCTCGTCCGGCTGCGCGGGCGGCCCAGGCATGTCGTCGAGTGTTTTTGCGTCGTCGCGACGCTGGGCGTCACGGTCTTCGTCGCCACCTTCTTCTGGCGCGGCGTCAAGCGGAACTGGGACCGGGGCGCGGTCAGCGAGTCGATGGCGGAAACCCCGTTGTGGATCCCCGAGGCGCTGGTGTTCGCCGGCCTCGCCCTGTTCGCCGTCCAGTTGCTCGCCTACTTCCTCCGGCTGCTCGGGGGCGAGCGGCCCATGGACGCGGACCGCTCCGCGGACTTCGGCGCGCGGTAGGTTCATGGACGCCCTGTTCACCGGCGCCGCGACGCTGCTGCTCGTCTTCCTGTATCTGGGTCTCGGCGCCTGGGTGTTCTCGGGCCTGATGCTGGTGAGCGTCACCGGCCTCTACTTCCTCGTCGACTTTCCCCTCGAGCGTATCGGCGCCATCGTCCAGCCGATCGTCTGGCGCAGCGCCAGCACCTGGGAGCTCGCCGCCATCCCGATGTTCGCGTGGATGGGCGAGATCATCTTCCGCACCGATATTTCGGAACGCCTGTTCCGCGGCCTGTCGCCGCTGGTGGACGCGGTGCCGGGGCGCCTCCTCCACACCAACGTCGCCGGCTGCACCCTGTTCGCCGCGGTGAGCGGGTCGAGCACCGCGACGACCGCGACGGTGGGCAAGATGACCGCGACCGCCTTGACCGAGCGGCGGTACGACACCGATCTCGCCATCGGTTCGCTGGCCGGCGCCGGCAGCCTCGGCCTGCTCATCCCGCCGTCCATCGTCATGATCATCTACGGCGTCCTCGCGGAGGTCTCCATCGCCAGGCTGTTCGCGGCCGGCGTGCTTCCGGGGCTGATGATCGCCGGGCTCTATTCCGGCTATATCGCCGTCCGCTGCCTGTTCCAACCGGAACGCGCGCCCGCCGGCGGCGAGACCTACACCTGGGGCGATCGCGCGCGCGGCGTATTCGACCTGCTCCCGGTTCTCGTCCTCATCGTGCTCGTGCTCGGCGGCATCTATTCGGGCCTGGCCACGCCGTCGGAGGCTGCGGCGGTCGGCGCCGCGGCCACGGTCGTCATGAGCCTCGGCATGGGTCAGTTGACCTGGCCGGTCTTCGTCGAGTCCCTGATGGGCGCGGTGAAGATCTCGTGCATGGTCTGCTCGATCCTGGTGGCGGCGGCGCTCCTTTCGACCGCCATGGGCTATCTCCACGTTCCGACCGAGCTGGCCGGCTGGATCGCGACGCTCGACCTGTCTCCCTACGGGCTGATCTTCATCCTCGGCCTGTTCTACATCGTGCTCGGGCTGTTCCTCGACGGCATCTCGATCACCGTGATGAGCCTGCCCATCACCCTGCCCCTGATCCTGCAGGCGGGATTCGACCCGATCTGGTTCGGCGTCTTCCTGGTGGTGATGGTCGAACTGGCCCAGATCACGCCGCCGATAGGCTTCAACCTGTTCGTGCTTCAGGGCCTCACCGGCCACCCCGTCGGCCGGGTCGCCGTCGCCGCCTTCCCGTTCTTCGTCCTGATGTGCGTCGGCGTCGCGATCCTCACGGTCTGGCCGCGGATCGCGCTCTGGCTCCCCGAGGCGATGCTGGGCGGCGGGTAGCGCCCGTCCTCACGCCTCGGCGGCGAACGCCCTCCTGTAGACGGGACCCAGCAGGGCCGGCAGCACGAACATCGGCACCTGGGCGAGAACGAGGTAGAGCTCCAGGTCGGGCATGACGCCCGCCGGGACCACCGCGAGGATGATGGCCATGTTCCGGTTGCCGGCGCAGAACGCGACGGTGAGCGCGCGCCGCCGGCCGAGGGCGACGAAGGGCGCGGCCGCGTAGGCCTGCATCCCCGCGTTGGCGACGAACGACAGCGCCACCACGGCCAGGACGTATATCGGCCGGTCGATCATGACCGCGCCGATCCCGTCCATGATGGCGATCGCGAAGACCATCAGGACGATCAACATGCACGAATCGAGCGGACCGGCGGCGGCGGTCACGCGCTCGCGTCCCAGCAGCTTTCGGGCGGCCGCGGCCGCGGCCGTCGCGCTGCCGACGAGGATGCCCAGCCGCCACATAAGCTCGCCGGCGGTCACGCCGAACTCCAGGTCGAGCAACCCGACGGCGACCGCCGGCAGGCTGAACGGAACGGCCAGCGTGGTCAGCGCCATCACCAGAAGGCACAGCGCCGCGTCCAGTCCGAGGATCATGCACAGCGCGGGCGCCGACAGGATGGGCGCCGACGCCGCGGAGAGCACGAGCGCCGCCTCGATGCCCGGGGGCAGTCCGAAGGGCGTGACGATCGCCGAAAGCACGACCGGCGCGCCGAGCACGATCCACGCGGCCGCGAGCACGACCGGCGCGGGCCGGCGCGCGTGCCGGCCGACGGCGTCCCAGTCCACCCGCATCGCAGCGAGGAACAGCAGGGCCCAGACGATTTCGGCGAGACGGGGGCGAAGCGCCGCGGCGAGAGGCGGCGCGCCGATCCCCGCCGCGATCGACAGGACGAGAAGCTTCGTGGCGTGGCGCGCCAGCCACCGGGAGATGCGGTCCGGCATGGACGGAGGCGGCGCCGGACGTCGAACGGCCCGCTCAGGCGGGCCGGACCACGACGAACCCCGCGTCCTTCACGATCGCGCCGGGGAACCGCGCCTCCCGAAGCGCGCACCGCCGTTCGGAGGCGCGCCTCGAGGGCCGCGCCGGCGCCGGGCGGATGGAGCACCGGGTCGCCTCCCGTGAAAGCGCGCGGCCGATGATGCAGATGGCAGGCATACGCGATGCGGCGGTTGTCCCGGACGGCCCCGTGGTCTCTGCCCGGTTCCCCATCCTGCATATATCAACGGGGAAATGAATCCCGATTTCAGGCTTCCGGGCCGAAGACCGCCGCAACCTCTCGTGTGTCGGGTGGGAAAGGGGCGCTCCTTGCGGCGCCTTGCGGGCGGTGGCGCGCCGCCGGGGCGGTGGGAGCGTTTCGTCACGCATCGGCCGCGTCACGGAGGCCGATCCGGATATCGGCAGCGGAGCGGTCTGCGGGCCTCCGGGCGAGGCGGCTAACATGCGCGCGCCATGAGCTTGCGGAGTCCCGTCACCACGTCCGCCGCGGCCGCCGTCGCCGTGCTCCTGCTGGTATTCGCCCTGTTCATGCTGGCGCGCGGCATGATCGAGACCTGGCCGGTTTTCCTCTCCCCGGTGCAGTCCGGCCTCGGATGGGACCGCGCCGGAGTCGCCTCGGTCTATTCGGTCCTGATGATGGCGTTCGGCCTCGGCGGCATCCTGACCGGGCTGGCTCACGACCGCTTCGGACCGCGCGCCGTGTACACGGTCGGACTGCTCATGCTCGGAAGCGGATTCTTCGCCGCGTCCCGACTGGAGTCCGTCTGGCAGTTCCATCTCGCCGTCGGCGTCTGCGGCGGTCTGGGAGCCGCGGCGATCGGCATGGTTCCCGCCCAGTCCCTCATCAGTCGCTGGTTCGACCGCAACCTGGCGGCCGCCATGGCCTTCGCCTCGACGGGACTCGGTTTCGGCACCCTGTGTCTGGCCCCCCTGTCCCGGGTGCTTATCGACGCGTTCGGGTGGCGCGGCGCGCTCGAGATGATGGGTGGCGCCGTCATGGCGTTCGCCGGCGCCGTGGTGCTCCTGCCCTGGCGCCGCATCGCCGCCGGTCCGATCCGCCCGGTGGGCGCCGGCGGCGGGCCGAGTCTGCGCGAAGCGGCGTCCGGGCGGGCCTTTTGGGCCCTCTGGGGGGCGTTCTTCGTCACCTCGGTGGGGATGTACGCCGTCAGTCTTCAGTCCGTCACCTACATGATGGAGCACGGCATGGACCCGCTCGACGCGGCGACCGCGTTCGGCGTCGCCGGCGGGCTCTCCATCGTGGGCATGATCGTCACGGGCATCGCCGCAGACCGCTGGGACCGTCGCATGATCGCCGCCCTGAGCTACGGCCTCGGCATGATCGGGCTTGTGGCGTTGTGGTTGCTGCCCTGGCTGCCCATCGCCGCGGCGGTCCTCGTGTTCGTCACCTGCTTCGGTCTGTCGCTGGGCGTTCGCAGCCCGGTGATCGCCACGCTGGCGGCCCAGCTCTTTCGCGGTCGGGGCATGGCGTCGATCTACGGCTCGATCCAGACCGGACAAGGCGTCGGCGCGGCGGCGGGAACCTGGATCGCCGGCGCCTTGCACGACGCCACCGGCGGCTACGGCGCGATCTTCATCCTGTCGCTCGCGGCTCTGGTCGTGGCCGCCGCGCTGTTCTGGTTCGTGCCGGAAATGCACATCGCCGGCGCGCGGACCGGGAGGCGCTGACGCGGGACCGGCTGCACCCCGAGGCAGGAGGGAACCGGACCGGGACGGGAAACGGCCGGGTTCTCAGTCCCGGTTCCGGTCGTCCGCCGGCCTGCCGACGATGACCTCGTTGGCGAGCGAATCGTCGATCTCGCCGATGCGCTTGAGGACGTACTCGGGCAGCCTGGCGTATTCGCGGGCGAAGTTCTCGTTGATCGAATCGATGTGCTGCGCGGCGAGGCTGGCCCCGGTGCAGTCCCCGTCGACGATGAAGGGGCCGAAATTCTCCACGTCGAGCACCCACATGGCCTCGGGCAGGCCCAGTTCTTCCTTCCAGAACACGTCGACGACCCGTTTCACCGCGCGGCCGTAGAGGGCGGCGATGCCGTAGCCGACCGTCGTCAGGAACACGGTTCCCGTCCTGGCGAAGACGTCCTCGTAGACCCATTTGTCCATGCCGCCCTTGCCGATGACGGCCCGGATCCCGAAGCGTTCGACGTAGTCGGGCACGTACTTCCAGTAGCGGAAGCTCGCCGTGGCCTGGATCGACGACAGCCGGTACTCGCCGGGCGCGTCCTCCACCGCGGCGGGGGCGCCGTGCATCTGCACGTTGCTCTCGTTCGCGAGATCGAGCGGCGGCCGGTTCCCGGCCCGGAGCACGTGCTCGTAGACCAGGGCCCTGCCGGTGTGGACCGTGCCGTCGAGATGGACGACGTCGCCGACGCGGAGCCGCCGGACGTCGTCCTCCCGGAGCGGAATGGCAAGCCTGTGAGTCGCCATGTCCCGGCCCTCCCTATTCGACGCCCGCGCGGCGCGAGTAATCCGAGAACCACGACGGCGCGGGGCGCGTCTCCGCGCGGCCGTCCATGTGGACGCGAACGACGCCGCGGCGGGTGGCCTGGCAGAGCTGATGGATGCCCATCGGCGTCAGCGCGCTGTGGGTGTACGCGATCTCGACGTGGACGTCGGTGGCGTATCCCGCCGTGCCCACGTAGCCCATGGCGCCGATCCCCAGCGAATTGGCCATCTCGAGGAGCTCGTCCTCGAGCGCCGCCACGTCCGGGTCGGGGTGGCGGTCGCCGATGGGGCGGAGTTGCGCGGCCTGCTTGGCGATGGCGAAGGACTGGTCCTTCGTCCCGCCGAGGCCGACCCCGATCACCACCGGCGGGCAGGTCAGGCCCCGGCGGCCGAATTCCGCAATGGCGTCGAGCACGGCCTTGCGGATGCCGGGCAGCCCGTCGCCGTCCACCAACATGCGGAAGTCCGTCCCGAAGGCGCCGCCCTTGTGGACGGCGCAGATCTCGATGTAATCGGCGTCCGGCTCGACCCTGTATTCGATGTTGGGCGCGAACACGCCGACGTTGTTGCCGGGATTGCGCCGGGTGATGGGATGGCAGCGGTTCGACCGCAGCGCCAGATCGCCGGTGATGCGCTCGGTCGCGCGGCGCACGGCGCGCTCGAACGAGACGAAGCCGCCGGCGACCGTCGCCTCGTTGCCGATGACCGCGTAGATCCGCGGCACGCCGACGTCGGCGCAGACGGGACGCTGATCGTCCTCGGCCGCGTGAAAGTTGTCGACGATCGCCTCGAGCACGCGCTTGGGCAGCTCTTCCCGTTCGCGGTCGCGCATCCCGACGAAGGCCCGCTTGACGTCGTCGGGCAGCGTCGTCGCCGCGAGGCGATGGGCCTCGTAGGCCGCCTCCTCCAGCAGTGCCTCCGGAATCCCGCCGCCGGCCGCGGGCGAAAGCGCCCCCGCCAGCCCGCCTGTCGCATCCGTCATGTCGGCCTCCCCGAACCTTCCTGAATTTGGTATGATCAGCATGGCCCGGCGGCGCCCGGACGGCAAGGGCCGGAGGGACGTCCGGCGGGCGCGCGAAAACTCCGGGAAACGGGGTAGACCGGGCGACGGGTTTGCGGCAACATCGGGCCGCGGTCGACGGGCGATCCGAAACGTCGCCGTGTCGTTGACAGGGGAGGACACCATGAAAGTCGTTGCGAGAAAGAGTTGGCTCGCGGCCGGTGCCGCGGGCGTCATGCTCGCGGCCGTTTCGGCCGTGCCCGCCAAGGCGGAAGTTTCCACGGTAAATCTGGCCCAGCAGTTCGGGCTCCTGTACGTGCCGCTGCACGTCGTGCTCGAGCACAAGCTCGTCGAGAAGCACGCCGGGAAGATCGGCCTGCCCGTGCCCGAGATCAAGCTGTTCAAGATCAGCGGCGGCGCCAACATCAACAAGGCCCTGCTCGCCAAGACCATCGATTTCGGCGCCCACGGCATCGGTCCGGCGCTCAAGCTCTGGGGCAAGACCAACGGCGCCTTCAAGGTGGCGAGCGGCATGGCCGACATGCCCCTGAAGCTCAACACCAACGATCCGAACGTCAAGACGGTCGAGGACTACGTCAACGCCACCGACCACAAGATCGCGACCCCGGCGGCCAAGGTGTCGATCCAGGCCGTGACCTTGCAGATGTACGCGGACATGAAGTGGGGCGAGCCGACCAAGCTCGATCACCTGGTCGTCTCCATGAAGCACCCCATCGCGCTCGCCGCCATCATGTCGGGCGGCCAGACGGTGAAGAGCCACTTCGCCACGCTGCCCTACTCCTTCCAGGAGCTGAAGAGCGGCAAGGTCCACAACGTCATCACGTCCTACGACATCCTGGGCGGTCAGCACACGGTGCTGGTGATGAGCGCCAGCCAGGACTTCAAGGACAAGAATCCGAAGACCTACCAGGCGGTGATCGGCGCCTACAACGAGGCCTTCGAGTGGGTGAACGCCAATCCCGAGGACGCGGCCGAGCTCTACATCAAGTACACCAAGACCAAGCTCGACCCGGCCGAGGTGAAGGCGATGCTGACGGACAAGAACGAGATCGAGTTCGATCCGACGCCGAAGCACACCATGAAGTACGCGAACTTCCTGCACAAGATCGGCGACATTCCCAAGGCCGACAGCTGGAAGGACTTCTACTTCGAGAACAACCACCACATGTCCGGTAGCTGAATGGCGACCGGCAGCGAACCGGCGGTGGGGACGGCGGGCGCGACGCCCGCCGTCCTCGACGTCGACGGCGTCACGCTCCAGTACAAGACCAAGGAGCACCTGATCACCGCGACCTACCGGGTCAGTTTCCAGACGTACCCGGCGGATCGCTTCGTCATCCTCGGTCCGTCCGGGTGCGGCAAATCGACCCTGCTCAAGGGGATCGCGGGCTACCTGCATCCCGTCGAGGGCGAGATGCGCCTCAAGGGCAACGCGATCCGCGATCCCGGACCCGACCGCTGCATGGTCTTCCAGGAGTTCGATCAGCTCCTGCCGTGGAAGACGGTCATGGGCAACATCACCTTCGCGCTCCTCAACGGCGGCAAGTGCCGGTCCCAGGACGAGGCGCGGGAGATCGCCCACGAGTACATCCGCAAGGTCAAGCTCGAGCGTTTCGAGGACACCTATCCCCACATGCTGTCCGGCGGCATGAAGCAGCGCGTCGCCATCGCCCGCGCCATGTCCATGGAGCCCGACGTCCTGCTGATGGACGAGCCGTTCGCCGCGCTCGACGCGCTGACCCGCCGCCAGATGCAGGAGGAGCTTCTGCAGTTGTGGGACGACACGCGGTTCACCGTGATCTTCGTCACCCACTCGATCGAGGAGGCCGTCATCGTCGGCAGCCGCATCCTGATCATGTCGCCGCATCCCGGGCAGGTGAAGGCCGAGCTCAACGCCCATCTGCACACCCACGACGACGTCGGCGGCGAGGACTTCATGGCCCTGCAGAACCGCATCCACGGCATGATCTTCGCGGACAGGGTGCTGGAGGAGGAGACCCAGCCCCAGCATGTCTGACCGCGTGATCCAGCCATACGTCCGGGAGGAGCTGGACGACCGGGACGTCGGCGAAGCGGTGGTCGGCGACGTCGAACGGCGGCTGTCCGTCTGGGAGCGCGTCTCGAACGTCGACGCGGTGCGCAAGCTCAGCGTCCTCGTGACGCTGGTCGTGGCGTGGGAGATCTACACCCGCATCAGCGACATCAACGAGCTCATGTTCCCGACGTTCTCCTCCACCGGGACGGCTCTCTACAACGCGCTGGTCAACGAGGGCCTGCTGATCAACGTCTGGAACTCGCTCAGCCTGCTGCTGATGGGCTACGGCATCGGCCTCGGCATCGCCGCCGTGCTCGTCGTCTTCGGCGTGTGGACGCGCTTCGGCAGCGACCTGCTGACGACGCTCACGGCCATGCTCAACCCGTTGCCGGCCATCGCGCTGCTGCCGATGGCCATGCTGTGGTTCGGCCTCGGTCCGGCGGCCATCGTCTTCACGCTGCTCCATTCCATCATCTGGCCGGTGGCACTCAACACCCATTCCGGGTTCATGGGCGTCAGCGAGACCCAGCGCATGGTGGGCCGCAACTACGGTCTCCGGGGCCTGCCCTACATCTACAAGATCCTCATCCCGGCGGCCTTCCCGTCGATCCTGACGGGGCTGCGCATCGGCTGGGCCTTCGCTTGGCGCACGCTGATCGCGGCCGAGCTCGTGTTCGGCGGCCAGGTGGCGGACACGTCGGGCCAGCTCGGCGCCGAGGGATCCAGCGCCGGCGGGCTGGGCTGGGTCATCTTCCAGAGCCAGATGGAGAACCAGACGCCGTATGTATTCGCCGGCCTGTTCGCCGTGATCCTGGTGGGGATCGTCATCGAGAACGGCGTGTTCCGCAACATCGAGGATCGCACGATCCGCCGCTGGGGGATGCAGATCGCATGACGGACGCGACGACCGAGATCCACGTCCGGCCGGAGTTCGTCGTCGAACGGCTCGAGGCGGCCCGGAACGTCGACGTCGAGCGGCGCCTGTCTCCGTTCGAGCGAATCTCGAACGTCAACGCGGTCCGCAAGCTCACCATACTCCTGGGCCTCGTCGTGCTGTGGGAGGGCTACACCTGGATCGGGGAGGTCGAGCCGCTGCTGTTCCCGAGCTTCTCCGAGAGCGCCTCGGTCCTGTGGGAGACCCTGTTGAGCGGCCTGATGCTGGAGAAGGTCTGGATCACCGTCTACGTGCTGGTGCTCGGGTACGCGGCGGGCCTGTTCCTCGCCGCGGCGCTGCTGATCTTCGCGGTGATGACGCGGATCGGCAGCGACTTCCTCAGCACCATGACGGCCATGTTCCAGCCGCTCCCGGCGATTTCCCTGCTGCCGCTGGCGATGCTGTGGTTCGGCCTCGGGGTGCCGAGCCTGGTCTTCGTCACCATCCACTCGGTGCTGTGGGCCGTCGCGCTGAGCACCCACACCGGCTTCATGTCGGTCAGCGAGACGTTGCGCATGGTGGGCCGCAACTACGGCCTGCGCGGCATTCCATACGTCTTCATGATCCTCGTGCCGGCGGCCTTCGCCGCCATCCTGACGGGGATGAAGGTCGGGTGGGCCTTCGCCTGGCGGACGCTGATCGGCGCCGAGCTCGTGTTCGGCGCGGCGTCCGGCGAGGGCGGGCTGGGCTGGATGATCTTCGAGAGAGGCGACAACCTCGAAACGCCCTACGTCTTCGCGGCCCTCTTCACGGTCATCGTCATCGGCCTCATCGTCGAGAACCTGATCTTCCGCAACGTCGAGATCGGCACGGTGCAGAAGTGGGGTATGCAGCGCTGAGGCTCCGGGAGCCGGGGCCGGATCGGGAAGACGCATGACGCTCGCCGTCGAGCTCCAGGACGCGCCGATCGGCGCCGAGGTGACCGGGGTCGATCTCGGCCGTCCGGTCGCTGCCGGCGTCGCCGGCGAGATCGGAGCGCGGCTCCGCGAACACGCCGTGCTCGTGTTCCGGGATCAGCGGATGTCGCCGGAGGCCCAGGTCGCGCTGACCCGTCAACTCGGCGAGCCCGAGGTGCACGTCCTCGACGACTTCACGCTGCCGGGTATGCCGGAGGTGTTCGTCGTCTCCAACGTGCGCCGGGACGGCAAGCCCGTCGGCGCCGTCAACGCCGGCCAGTACTGGCACTCGGACCTGTCCTACACCGCGCACCCGACCTTCGCGTCGATGCTCCACGCCAGGGAAGTTCCGGCGGGACGGGGCGAAACCGTGTTCGCCGGCATGGTGCGCGCCTACGAGACGCTGCCCGCGGACGTCGGGAAGCGAATCGACGGGCGCCGCGCGGTCCACGACTACACGCTGGCCTACGAGACCGTGTTCGCCGACAACCCCGACCGGACGCTGACGCCCGAACAGGAGGCGGCGGTGCCGCCGGTGGCGCATCCGGTGGTGCGCACCCAGGTGCGGACCGGGCGCAAGGCGCTCTACGTCAATCCCGGATTCACCCGCAGGATCGTCGGGATGGAGGCGGAAGAAAGCCGGGAGCTCTTGGACCTGCTGTTCGCCCGGGCGACCGATGCCGCCAACCTCTACACCCACCGTTGGCGCAAGGGGGATTTCGTGATGTGGGACAACAGCGTCACCATGCACAGGGCGCTCGCCAACTACGCCGACGGCGACGTGCGCCATATGCTGCGCACCAGCGTGAAGGGAGAGGCGCCGGTCTGAGCGGGTGGTCCGGGCGGAGCGGCCGCCCGCCCGCGCCGCCGCCCCGGACCCTATCGCTGACGGAAGGGCCGCCCCCGCCGGTAGAGCTGCAGCCGCTCGCGGAAGCCCGCGACCACCTCGCGGCGCCCGGAATCGCCCGACAGCGCGATCGCCCGTTCTTCCTCCTCGACGGCGCGGGCAAACCGCCCCGTCTCGGCATACGCGGCGGCCAGGGTGTCCCGATGCTGCGCGGTGTCGCCGAACCGCACGGCCTTCCTGGCCAGCCGCATCGCCTCGGCGCCGTCCCGCACGTCGCGGTCGGGCGCGGTCGCCCGCAGCCAGGCCAGGGCGTTGTAGGGCACGGCGTTCAGGGGTTCGAGGCCGATCGCCGCCTGGTAGTCGTCGGCGGCCGCGGCGTATTCCTCCATCAGGTAATGCACGATGCCGCGGTTCATCCACGCCCGCCAGTAGGTGGGCTCCATCTCGATGGCCCGCGTGCAGTCCTCCAGGGCCTTGGCGAACTCGCCGACGGACCGGTGCGCCACGCAGCGGTTGTTGCGGGCCAGCATGAGCCCCGGATCGAGACGGATGGCCTCGTCGTAATGGGCGAGCGCCCGGCGATGATCGGCCAGCTTCTGGTAGACCGTGCCGCGGTTGTTGAACGTGCTGCCGTCCTCCGGATCGAGGCGCAGCGATTCCGCGAAATCGGCGAGCGCCCGGTCGAAGACGCCCAGGGCCGCGTAGGCGTTGGCGCGGTTGTTGTAGGCGACGGCGTTGCCCGGATTCAGGCGGATCGACTCGGAAAAGTCCGAGACGGCGTTCTCGCCGTCGCCGAGCGCGTCATGCGCCAGCCCCCGGGCGTGAAAGGCGGCGGCGAGGCTCCTGTCGTCGTGATCGCCCCAGCGGATGAGATGCGTGCAGGCGCCGACCCGCACGTCGGGATGGGCCGTTTCGTCGCGGCAGAGCGCCGCTTCCCCGGCGAGGTCGGCGCCGGCCGCCGCCGGTGGCCACAGCAACGCCACGGCGAACAGCGCCAGGCGGGCGCCGCGCCGGGACACGATGTGCGACCGTGGCCCGTCGACGTCATCGGCCGCCGCCGCGCGCCGCGTCACTGCGCCGCCATCCCGGCCTCGGCCTTCCAGGCCGCCGGCACCCGGCGGCGGCGGGTTTCGCGTTCGGCGATCAGGGCGCGGGCGAGAGACCCGCGTCCGGAGCGGATCGCGGCCACCACCAGGGTCTGATCGAAGACGTCCCGTTGGGCGTGGCTGCCGCCGGACAGGCGCAGGTCGTAGCGGACGGGCAGGAGGAGGTCGACGGCCATGCCGCAGTCGCCGTCGTGAAACGCCCGCAGCGCTTCCGACAGGGCAACGCCGGCATCGACGGCGCGCGCGGCGACGGGGTCGTTGCGGGCCGATTCCCCGCGCATCGCCGCGAGCAGATCCGCCGCCGCCTCCCGCCGGCCGGTGGCCAGCAGGGCCATCAGGTAGTTGGTGCTGAAGAAGACGTTCGCGGCATCGCGCGCGCGGGCCTCCGCGCGCTCCCCCAGCTCCTCCCAGCGGTGGCCGACGTCGACGCCCCGGAGCGCCAGCCGCCAGAGCAGGGCGGCGCCGTTGGCGATGTCCGTCGCGAAGTCGGTCTTCTCGCCGCGGATGCCGGTGTCGTGGAGATCGAGGACCTCGTCGATCTCGTCCCGCTCCAGGTGATGGAGGGCGCGGTGCCACCACAGGTGAAAGCGAAAGTTGTTGTTCCCGAGCCAGTCCGCTTCCGTGCGCTTCAGCCATTCGATCCCGTCGGCATGTCTTCCTTCCATTTCGATCGTGTGCGCGACGGCATGGACGGCCCAGGAATCCTCGGGGTTCAGGTCCACGGCCTCGCGTCCCGCGCGCTCCGCCGCCTCGCAATCGCCGCTTTCCTCGAAGCCGAAGGACAGCATCCCGAGGACGAATCCGTAGCCCGGCACGTCCGGGTTCCACGCATGAAGGGCGCGCCCGATGACGTCGCGCATGTTGGCGGCGTCGCCGCGCCAGAAATGGAGAAACTGCGTCAGCTTCAGCGTCGTCAGGTCGGTCGGATGGTCGACGGCAATGCCGTCGAGCACGGCCAGCGTGTCGACGGCCCGGTCGTCGAGCAGCAGGCGGGCCGCGGAAACGTGGCGCCGTTCCCGGTCCGTCGCGCCCCCGGCCGCCCTCCCGGCCGCGTCCAGGCATTCGCGCGCGGCGGGCAGGAAGGCCGGGTCGAAGGCCATCTTCAGCAGGTAGACCTTGAGGCAGCGCGCCATGACGAAGTCCGGATCGGCGTCGAGCGCGGCGTCGAGGTGGTCCATGGTGTCGGGCTTCTGCGCCAGATAGCCGGCGACCGCCTTCTCGTATGCCGAGAGCGCCTCGTCGTTGGCGACGGTGACGGGCAGACCGCGGACGTCGACGGACATGGACGGGCGCTCCTCGATTCCTCCCGCGAGGCGGCGTCTCGGGACCTGCTCAGACTATCACCGAAGCGGGATCCGAGTCGGGGGCGGCGCGACCCGGTTGACCGGATATCCGGGCGCGCCTAGAAGGTCGGCAGCGACCCCGTAGCTCAGTCGGATAGAGCGGCGGATTCCTAATCCGCAGGCCGGGGGTTCGAATCCCTCCGGGGTCGCCACTCCCCGCGGGAACGGCCGGACATTTCCGCACCGGAACGACGCATGGTCGCGATGCCTGAAGCGCCGCTCGCAATGGGCGGGGACACGGACGTGAAAGCGCTCGCCGAAGGCGTCCGCAGCGGCGACCGGCGCGCCCTGGGACGCGCCGTCACGCTGATCGAGTCGCGCCGGGCGGATCACCAGGACCGGGCGCTGGCGTTGCTGGACGTGCTGCTTCCCGATGCGGGCAACGCGGTTCGGGTCGGCGTCTCCGGTGCGCCGGGCGTCGGCAAGTCGACGTTCATCGAGGCGGTCGGGGTCGGGTTGACGGCCGCCGGCCACCGGGTCGCCGTCCTGGCGGTCGATCCGTCCTCGAGCCGTTCGGGCGGTTCGATCCTCGGCGACAAGACGCGCATGAACGACCTGTCCCGGGACCCTGCCGCGTTCGTTCGGCCGTCGCCGGCCGGGGGCGCCCTCGGGGGGGTGGCGCGGCGCACGCGCGAGGCCATGCTCGTCTGCGAGGCCGCGGGTTTCGACGTCGTGATCGTGGAGACGGTCGGGGTCGGCCAGTCCGAGACGGCGGTGGCCGGCATGGTCGACACCTTCCTCCTGCTCATCGCGCCCGGCGGCGGCGACGAGCTGCAGGGCATCAAGCGGGGGATCGTGGAGCTCGCCGACGTCGTGTTCGTGAACAAGGCGGACGGCGACCTCGCCGGTCAGGCCAGGGCCGTGGCCGCCGAGTACGCCGCCGCCCTGCGTCTCCTGCGGCCGGCGACGAAGTTCTGGACGCCGCGGGTCCAGACGTGCTCGGCCCTGAAAGGGACCGGCATCGGAAACGTCTGGCGCACCATCGAAGCCCACCATCGCGCATTGCGGGCGGGCGGCGAGCTCGGCCGCCGCCGCGAAGCGCAGGCCCGTCACTGGATGTGGAGCGAGATCGGCGACAGTCTGATCGCGTCCCTGCGCGAAGACCCCGCCACGGCGGCGCTGATACCGGCGCTCGAGCGGGACGTGAGCGCCGGCCGCGCCACGCCCGGCGCGGCCGCGCAACGCCTGCTCGGCGCCTTTCGCGCCGCCGGAGACGGCGGCCGATAGCCCGGCAATTTCCGTCCTGCCTGTCCCTTCCCGTATGTCCCTGGGAGCGCCGGCGTCCCGCCGGCATCGTGCGAAGCGCGAACGGGCGCCATCGGAGGATCGGAAGTCCGGGAAGGATGCGGGCCTTCGGCCCGCTTGGGAGCGCCGGCGGGACGCCGGCGCTCCCAAGCGGCCCGACGGTGTGCAAGGTGTGCAATTCGGCGCGCTCGTGGTGGCCGGTGGCCGGTGGTCAGTGGCCGGTAGGCGGTGCCCCCACCGTGTGTAAGGTGTGCCATTCGACGCGCCGAACTCGTGCCCCCCATGCGGTGTGCAAGGTGTGCAAGTCGCCACGCCGGGCCGCAACCGGCGACTGGCCACCGGCCATAGTGTGCAAGGTGTGCCATTCCGGGTGCGGCCCGGACTTCCGCGGGATGCGCTCCACGGTGTGCAAGGTGTGCAATACCAGCGCGCCGAACCCCCAACTGGCAACCGGCCACCGGCCATAGTGTGCAAGGTGTGCAATCCGGCCCGGCGACGCACCGGGACGATAGCCCTGCGTATCCGGTTCAGACTACTTAGTGGATATTTTTTGTTCACAATGGAACTTTTCTCTTGACATGCATGGAAACGTTCCCATATCGTTCCACAACGGGAAACCCAGCCGGACACGGAGACACCACCATGCACGCCAACACCGACCGCGACGGCGCCAGGCGTCCGCGACGCCAGCGCGCCTTCCTCAAGTCCCTCGCTCACTCCGTCAACGTCGCCCGCGCCTGCCGCACCGCCGGCATCCCCAGACGCACCGCATACCACTGGCGCGACGCCGACCCCCGCTTCGCCCGCCAATGGGACGACGCCCTCGACGACGGCATCGACCTGCTCGAGGCCGAACTCCACCGCCGCGCCTTCGAAGGCGTGGAGAAGCCGGTCTGGCACAAGGGCGAACAGGTGGGGACGGTGCGCCACTACTCCGACGCCCTCGCCATGTTCCTGCTCAAGGCCCACCGCCCGGCGCGCTACCGCGACGGCTACCGCCCGCCGGAGGCGGACCGCCTCCCGCGCGCCGGCGCGGCGGCGGGGGCGGTCGGGGACGACCGGATCGAGGACGCCGCCGGTCTCGATACCGGGACGGAGGAAGCGCCGGGCGCGGCGGACACGGCGGACGTGGAGATGACGGCGGAGGCCGTGCTGGTGGACGCCCTGGTCGCGGCGGCGACGGCGACGGTGACGGGCGTCCCGGCCGCGGCGGCGACGGCGGCGACGGTCACGGTGGCGGGCGTAACGGACGCGACGGCCGCGACGGCGACGGTGGCCGGTGCCTCCGGGTCTCCGCGGCGCCGGCGCCGGCGGCCTCGTGACGCCGGGGCGGCTTCCGTGTATAGGAAGGGGCCGGGAGCGCCGGGCGTTCGCCGGCGAGTCGAATCGACAGCGGCAGGGAGGCCGCCGATGACCTACGACCTTCTGATCAGGAACGGCACCGTCGTCGACGGGACGGGCGCGCCCGGCAGGCGCGCCGACGTCGCGGTGGCGGGCGGCAGGATCGCCGCAATCGGCGAGATCGCGGACGGCGCGCGCGAGACCATCGACGCCGGCGATTGCGTCGTGGCGCCGGGGTTCATCGACCCGCACACCCATTACGACGCCCAGATCTGCTGGGACGGCGCCGTGACCCCGTCGTCCTGGCACGGCGTGACGAGCGTGGTGATGGGCAACTGCGGCGTCGGCATCGCGCCCTGCCGGCCCGAGGCGCGCGAAATCGCCATGCGCGACCTCGTCAACGTCGAGGGCATCCCGTTCGACGTGCTCGACAAGGGGATCGCTTGGGAGTGGGAGACGTTCCCGGAGTTCATGGACGCCGCCGACGCGCGCGCGCCTGCGGTGAACCTCGCGTTCCTGGCGCCCCTGACGCCCTTCCGGCACTACGTGATGGGCGAGGAGTCGATGGAGCGCGCGGCGAGTGCGGAGGAAACCGGGCGCATCGCCCACCTCCTCGGCGAAGCCGTGGACGCCGGCGCGTTCGGGTTTTCCACCACCATCCTCAACCAGCACGTGGGATACGAAGGCCGCCCCCTCGCCTGCCGCAACGCCGACGACGCCGAGCTCGCGGCCTATTCCCGCGTGCTGCGCCGGCGCGGCAAGGGAACCATCGAGATCGCGGCGACGAAACGGATCGGCATCATCGACGACGATCAGTATGCGCTGCTCGACCTGCTGCTGACCGAGAGCGGTCGCCCGGTCACGTTCCTGGGGCTGGTCGATCGCGACGACGTTCCCGACGCCGCCCGCGACACCCTGGAGAAGACGGCGCCGTTGCTGGAGCGCGGCGTGCGGCCGCAGATCCTGCCGCTGCCCCTGACGCGCGAGTTCAACATGCGCAACCCGTTTTCCTTCGCCGCCTTTCCCTCGTGGAACCGGGTGTTCGTCGACAAGTCGAAGGAAGGCCAGCGCGCGGCCTACGCCGACCCGGAGTTCCGGAACGCGTTCCGCGGAGAGATGCGGGAGCGGCTCAACTTTTGCGACTTCGACCGGATAACCCTGCACGAGGTCGGGAACCCGGACCTGAAGCGGCTCGAAGGGCGGACCGTCACCGAGATCGCGCGGGAGCGGGGGATCGACGAGGTCGACGCCTTCCTCGACGTCACCCTCGAGGACGACGTCGACAACGAGTTCGTCTTCACGTCGTTCAACACCCGGATCGACAGCATGACCCGCCTCCTCAACCACCCGCACGTCGTGATCGGCCTCGGCGACGGCGGCGCCCACGTGGACATGCTGTGCGACTCGGGCTACCCGACGTTCCTGCTCGGCACATGGGTGCGGGAGCGCCAGGCCATGACGCTGGAGCGCGCGGTGCGGAAACTGACCGCGGAGCCGGCCGACCTGTTCGGAATCGCCGACCGCGGCCGCCTGTGCGAGGGAAGCCGGGCCGACGTCACGATCTTCGATCCGCAGAACGTCGGATCGCCCGACCGCAACGAGCGCTCCCACGACCTGCCGGGCGGCGCCAAGCGCATGGTGCGGCCGTCGCGCGGCATCGAGTGCGTCATCGTCAACGGCGAGCCCGTCTACCGGAACGGCGGGCTGACCGGGGCCGCCCCGGGGCGGGTGCTGCGGTCCTGAGCGCTGCCCCGGAGAGGAACGTCATGAGCCCGGAACCCGCGGCGCGGCCCGAACGGGTCGAACCGCCCGTCCGTTTCGGCATCCTGAGCTTCGCGATGTATCACGCGAACTTCTGGGCGCGCGCGATCGCCGACTCCGGGCTGGCGGCGTTCGTCGGGATATGGGACGCCGACGCCGACCGCGGCGCCGCGGCGGCGCAGGAGTACGGGACGGCGCATTGGGCGGATCTCGACGCGCTCCTGGAAGCGTGCGACGCCGTCGCGATCACGTCGGAAACGCTCACCCACGTGGATCTCGCGGAGCGGGCGGCGGCGCGCGGGTGCCACATCCTGGTCGAGAAGCCCCTGGCGACGACGATGACGGGGTGCGACCGCATACGGACGGCGGTCGAACGGGCGGGGGTGTCGTTCATGCAGAGCTTCCCGAAGCGCTTCGACCCCGTGAACCACGAGCTCAAGCGTCTCGTCGACGACGGGGAACTCGGCCGCGTCACCCTGATGCGTGTCCGTCACGGCCATCTGTACGGGCTGACGGGCGGCGGCGCTCATTCGGGATGGCCCGAGGATCCCGTGTCCGCGGGCGGCGGGTCGCTGCTCGACGAGGGCGTCCACGGGGCCGACTTCATCCGCTGGATGCTGGGCGACCCCGACACCGTCATGGCGACCGTCGCCCACCCTCTCGGGCGCCGGGTCGAGGACGTGGGCGTCGCCGTCTTCACCTGGGACGACGGCCCCGTCTGCGAGCTCGCGTCGAGCAACGCGTTCGCCGCCGCCGACAACTCGATCGAGATATTCGGCACCGGGGGCGCGGCGGTCCTCTCGGGCGTCGATCTGGCGTCCCGCGACGTGACCGACGGGGCGTACCTGAAGGTCTGCCGTCTCGCCGAAGAGAACCTGCGGGACCCCGCGACCCGGCGCTGGGTGGCGTCGGACGTCGTCCCGCGGTTCAAGACCACGCCCGAGTTCCATCAACAGAACCCGCTCCGGTTCCTCGACGCCCTGACGACGGGCGCCGCGCCGCCCACCACGATGGAGGACGGGCGGCGGGCGCTGCGGATGATCCTCTCCGCCTACGACTCGGCGAGGACCGGCCGGATGGTCCGGATTCCCTGGGATGCATAGCTCGCGAGGCGCCGTGAAACCCGCCCGTCTGGCCCCCCGTCTGGCCTTGATCGCCGGCCTCGTCCTCGGAACGTTCCTGCCGGGCCGGTCCGCCGGCGCCGCCGACGCCGGGAACACCCTCCACATGGACCTCGAATACGGCCGCGTGACGATCGAGATGAGGCCGGATCTGGCGCCCCGCCACGTCGCGCGGATCAGGCAGCTGGTCCGGCAGGGCTTCTACGACGGGGTGGCGTTCCACCGCGTCATCGAGGGCTTCATGGCCCAGGGCGGCGATCCGACTGGGACCGGCCGGAGCGGGTCGGGGACGACGCTGCCGGCGGAGTTCTCGGACCATCCCCACGTCCGCGGCGTGGTCTCGATGGCGCGCACCCAGGACCCCGACAGCGCCGACAGCCAGTTCTTCATCATGCTCGCTCCGGCCCCGCATCTCGACGGCCAGTACACCGTCTGGGGCAAGGTGGTCTCGGGCATGGAGTTCGTCGACCGGCTCGAACGGGGCGACCGGCAGCGCGGCGGCGTGGTCGCCGATCCCGACAGGATCGTCCGCATGACGGTCGCCGGGGACGCCGAGCGGGCCAACTGAACGCCCCGCCCGGACGGGGGGCCGCCGGCGTCCGCGGAGCGGCGTTGCCAATCCCGGAGCGATGGTGTCCAATTCAAGGCGCGGCGCGGGTTGCGGGGAGCCGCCGCTTTCGAGAGGAACAGGGAGGGAGGACGATGAGCAACTGGACCAGGAAGGGCGTGTCCCGCCGGGACGCCCTGAAGACCACCGGGGCCGCGGCGGCGGCCGGCGCGGTCGTCACCGGCTTTCCGGCGCTCGTGCGCTCGGCGCAGCAGAAGAAGTTCCTGAAGCCGATCGTCGCCGGCCTCAACGGCCGGCCCGGGGACCCGTCCTACGTATCGGTCTCCGAGGTGCCGCGGATACTGGCCGAGAAATACGACATCGAGGTCAAGTTCGAGGTCCATCACTCCTCGACCCTGGGCACCGACCTGTCCCAGCTCGAGGCGGTGCAGACCGGCTTCATCGACGTCACCAGCAACGTGACGGCGCAGTTCTCGAAGTTCGACGATTCGTTCGCGTTCGTCGACCTGCCGTACATCGTCACCAGCTGGGACCAGTATCTCCGGGTCGCCAGGAGCGACGCCTGGAAGCGGCAGGCGGCGAAGTTCGAGAAGAAGGTGCCGGTGAAGGTGCTGCCGCCGGTCGGTGCCGGGGGCTACCGGCTGCTGTGGAACAACGTGCGTCCGCTGCCGGACCCGGGCGCCGTGCAGGGCCTCAAGTTCCGCACCGTCACGTCGCCGATCGCGATCGAGCTGATGAAGGCGTGGGGCGGCAATCCGACGTCGATGCCGTGGACGGAGACGTACACGGCCCTTCAGCAGAAGGTCGTGCAGGGCTTCCACGTGCAGCCGATCTGGACCTACAAGTTCAACATGTACGAAGTGCTCAAGTACGCGACGGAGGTGAAGGCCATCTTCGGAATCCAGTTCCAGGTCATGAACGTCAACACCTGGAACGCGATCCCCGAGGACATCCAGGGACCCATGATGATGGCGTTTCAGGAGGCCGCCGATCTCGGCAACGCCGCCGACCGCGATTCCGAGGACGGCTTCAAGGACAGGCTCCGCGAGAAGGGGATGGAGATCTACACGCCCTCGGCCAGGGAATACGCGGAATGGCGTTCGCGGGGCGAAGGCATATGGGAGAAGGTCGGCGTCGGTTCGAGCATCGACAAGGGCCTGGTCGACGCCGTCGTCGAGATGGGCTGATCCGCATGGCCGTGTCGGAGCGCGCGCGGGTCCTGGCCGGCGGGCTGGCCCTCGCGTTCTTCCTCGCGGGCGGCGGCGGCGAGGCTGCCGCACAGAGCGCCGTGTGCAGCAGCACGCCCGCAACGGGCCAGAGAATCGACTGCCGCGAGGGCTCCGGCAGCGCCGCCGACATCCGCATCGACACGACCAACGTCGTCATCCCGGCGACCGCCACGCACGCGATCTATGCGCGCCATTCGGGCTCGGGCGGCATCGACGTCGACGTGTCGGGCGGCTCCCTCACGACCACGGGCGAGCGGGACTACGCCGTCATCGGCTGGCACTCGGGCCCGAGCGGCGACGTCGACATCGGCCTGAAGGACGTCGTCGCGAGGACGAGCAACGCCGACTCCCACGCCGTGGTCGGCTACGGCCAGGGCGGGATGCGCGCCGTCCGGATCGACGTTCGGGGCGGCTCCTTCACCACGGAGGGCAGCGGCGCCGGCTCCCATGCCGTCGTCGCCTGGCAGACGGGCTCCGGCGACATCGACATCGACGTGCGGGACGCCGCCATCGAGACGCAAGGCCGCAACTCGATCGGCGTCTTCGGCTATCGCACGGGCACGGGTGCTTCGGGGAACGTCGACGTCGACGTCCGGGGCGGCTCCGTCGCCTCGAAAGGCCTCGGCCTCTACGGCATCCACGCCTGGGCCCGCAACTCCGACGGCGCCGGGGACGTCGGGATGAACGTGGCGGGCGCCGTCGTGACGATGGAGCGGCGGCTCGCCAGCGCCGTCTTCGCGGAGAACGCGGGGACGGGCGACCTCGCCGTCACGGTGTCGAACGGCGCGATTCTCAGGGCGGACGGCGAGAGGAGCATCGGCGTCCGTGCCGTTCACGGCGGGAACGGCGGCATCGCCGTCGACGTATCGGGCAAGACCGTCGTTGCGGTGGAAGGCGGGGACAGCGCCGGCGTCCACGCCTATCACTCGGCGTCCAGGGCCGTCGCCAACGAGGACACCACCGTCGACATGACGATCGGCGCCGGCGTGCGGATCGACGCGCCGTTCGCCTCCGGCGTCCAGGGGCGGCTGGGCGGCTCGAACACGGCGGGCGTCGCCATCTCGCACCAGGGCGCCATCCGGGCGCGGGATACGGGCATTCTCGCCTGGGCCTCGCTCTCCAGCGGCATCGAAATCCTGCGGCTGGCCGACCACGAGGGCAGGAGGGAACCGATGGTCCACGTCACGTCGAGCGGAGACGTGACGGTGGGCGCGGGCGTGATGGACGCCTGGGTCCGCGAGGTCGTGACGGGCGACGACGGGACGCTCTCGGCAGGCGAGCAGGCGGTCCTCGGCGCCGTCGAGGCGGAGGATTCGGAGGCGCTGGATACGGCGCTCGCGGCGCTTCCCGCCGCCTATACGGACCGCTGGAAGGCGCGCGTGCGAGGCTTTCTGAGCGCGCGCGGCCTGAGCATGACGGACAAGTCGCAGGCGGTGACGATGACGGCCGAGGAAAGGGCGGCGGATCGGGCGACGTTCGAGATTCTGGGGATTCCCCGGGCGGGCATCCGCGCCATGGTGATGGACCACGAGAGGATCTCCGGCTACATCCGGGTGTCCGACCAGGACCCGGCGATCCTGGCCATCGACGCGGCGTCCCGCACGCCGGAGCAGCAGGCGGCGTTGCAGGCGCAGAGGGCGCTCTCGGCCGCCGAGCGGCGGGTGCTGGAGGCCTCCCTGCTGGGCGGCGACCTGGAAGCGGCGCTGGCGGCGCTTCCCGCGGATTATACGGAGGACGAGAAGACCGGGATCCGGCTGCGCGCGACGTACTACAACGAGGGCGACGTCCGCGTGGACGTGACCGGCGGCATGATCGTCTCCGAGGGCGACGGCGTTCATGCGCGCTACATCCTGACGAATGACAGGAACGGCGCCATTGCCGTGACCGTCGCCGATGGGGCGACCGTCACGGGCGGGCGCAACGGCATCTACGTCGGCAGCGCCGGCGCCGCGGAGGAGGGGAACTTCCGCGCCCAGAGCGTGACCGTGAACGGCGCGGTGACGGGCGGGACCGGCGCCGGCGTGCACATGGCCGGCGGCGGCAGGCTCACCGTCGGCAGGACCGGGCGCATCGGCGCGACGTCGGGCGTCGGCGTGCTCTCCGACGGTGCGGGCGACCTCCATGCGACGGTGGCCGGGCGGGTCGAGGGCGACGTCCGCATGGCGGGCACGGGCGCGCTGACGCTGGCGGTGCCGGAAGGCGGCGTCGTCACCGGCACGGTGCGCGACCCTGTCGGCCCACTGACGGTGGCGGGCAGCATCGGGCGGCTGCTCTACACCGACGGCGCCACGGTGACGGTGGCCGCGACGGGCGCGCTCACCGGCGTCAAGGTCGACGGCAGGACCGAGGCGCTGCGCGCCGAGGCCGGCGACCTGGACGTGACCGTGGCCGGACGGGTGGCGGGCGACCTGCGCGCACCGCGCGGCGGCACGCTGAAACTTTCGGTGCCGGCAGGCGGCGCCGTCACCGGGACGGTCCGCGACCCGGTCGGCCTGCCGACGGTGACGGGCAGTATCGGGCGGCTGCTCTACAGCGGCGGGGCCACGGTGACGGTGGCCGCGACGGGTGCGCTCACCGGCGTCGAGGCCGGCGGCAGGATCGAGGCGCTGCGCAGCGAAGCCGGCAACCTGGACGTGACCGTGGCCGGCATGGTGACGGGCGACGTCCTGGGCCGTGGCGACGGCGATCACACGGTGACGGTGGCGCGCGGCGGGACGGTGACGGGCGACATCCACCTTGCGGCGAGCACGGTGCGGGTGGCGGGCACCGTCGGCCGGGTGCGCTTCGACAACGGCGGCACGGTGACGGTCGGCAGGACCGGCCGGCTCACCGGGATCGAAGGGGTTGCCATCCGCAACGCGGGCGGCGTTCTGCGCGTGACGTCGGCCGGCAGGATCGAGGGGAATGTCGTCGATGTCGGCGAACGCCCCGCGGCCGTCACGGTGGAAGCCGGCGGCACGGTGACGGGAAGCATCGACTTGTCCGCCGAGGGCAGCGCGGTGACGGTGGACGGAACGGCCGGTCGCGTGCTGCTGGATCGCGGCGGCACGGTGGCGATCGGCGAGGCCGGCCGCGTGACGGGCGTCGATGGCGAGACCATCCGCAGCGCCAGCGGCGAACTGGTGGTGTCGTTCCGGCAGGCTGCCGGCGAGACGGTCTCCCGGGCTGTCGGGCGGGTGCAAGGCCGCATCGAGGAGGTCGGCGGGACGCCGCAGGTGCTGTTCCAGCGGGCCGGCGAGCAGGAGGCCATGCCGTTGGGCGGCGCGCCCGGCAGCGCGGCGTCGGCGCCTGTGGGTGCCTATGACGTGGGCGTGGTGGCCGATGGCGACGGCGTGCGGGTGGAGCGCGCCTTTGCGCCGCGGGCGCGGGTGTACGAGGCGCTGCCGTCGGTGCTGCTGGGCCTGAACGGGACGCTGGGGTTCCATGACCGGATGGCGGCGCCGCGCTCGCCGAACGGGGTGTGGGCGCGTATCGAGGCGGCGGGCGGTTCGCGCGAGACGGAGCGGTCGACGTCGACATCGGGGGCCGGGCTGTCGTGGGCCGAGCGCCGCTACGGGGCGGAGACGGGCGTCGACTTTCCGCTGGAGGCGGGCGTGGTCGGCCTGTCGGCGCACCACCGCCGCGCCTCGGCGGAGGTGTCGGGGAACGACGGCGGGATCGACGTTGCGGGGAACGGCCTGGGGGCGTCGATGGCGTGGCGGTTGTCCGACGGCGCGTACATGGCCGGCGAGGTATCGGCGACGTGGTACGACGTGGCCTTGGAGTCCGGGCGTCGCGGGTCGCTGAAGTCGGGCGTCGGCGCTTTCAGCCATGCGGTTGGCGTGGAGGTGGGCCGCCGGGTCGATCTGGGTTCGGGTCCGCTGGGGGCGTTGACGGCGACGCCGCGTGCGCGGCTGTCGTATTCGCGTGTGGGCATGGACGCCTTCACGGACGCGGTGGACGCGCGCGTGTCGCTGGACAAGGGCCGGGCCGCAACGGGGGTTGCGGGTGTCGCGCTGGAGGCGTCGGAGGGGAGGAGCCGCATGTTCGGTTCGGTGGACGTGGAGCACGGGTTCTCTCGGGAGACGGTGGTGGAGGTGTCGAAGGTGGCGCTGTCGTCGCAGTCGGAGGCGACGCGTGCGCGGTTCGAGGTCGGCGGTTCGGTCGAATGGGGCGGCGGCCGGTACGCGCTGCAAGGGGCGGCGCGCTGGGCGACGGGCGCGCGCGACTACGGCGGCGGGCTGACCCTGAACGCGCGCTTCTGAACCGGCGGCAGGCGGCGGCAACCGCTGCCCGGAAACCCGCCGGGACACGGACCGGACGGGTCCGTCCCGGTTCATATACGTGCGAGACGTGGCCGGGTCGGATTTTGACCTTGCGGCGTCGTTTGCGGCGTGTTACAGAATAACGAACATACCCCCCCCCCCCCCGTAGCGGGGGGGGGGGGGGTATGTTCGTATCTGGCGGAAGTCTGGAGGTTCTCATGGCCGCATCGAAGCATTTCCCCGTCCTTGTCTGCGCCGCGCTGCTGGCGCTCGGCGCCTGCACCAACACCAAGCACGTGCGCACCGGCGACGAGGAGGCGCTCAAGACCGAGAGGGGTAAGACAGCGGCCGCGACGCAGAGGGCCGAGGCGGCCGAGAAGGCGCTGACCGATCTCCACGCTTCGCTGGCGGCGGCCAATACGGCGCTCGGTGCGCTACAGAGGGACAACACCAGCCAGCAGCGCGATGCGGCCCGCACGGCGGTGGGCACTGCCCAAAGGACTCTGCGGCAGGTCCAGGAGGATCTGGCGGATCAGCCCGCGAGCGACGCCAGGACGGCGGCCGAGGCGGCGCTGACGGCGGTCGATACGGCGCTGGCGCGGACCGCCGAGGCGCTGGCGGCGGCCAACGGGTCGCTGGCGTCCGGGGGGGGGCCGGTGGCGCTGGCGAACATGCACACGACGCTGGACCGGGCGCAGACGGCCGTGGACGACGCGCAGGTCGAACTGAAGACGGCGCTGGCGGCGGAGGGCCTCACCACGGAGCTCCGCACCGTGCTGTCGCAGGCCCAGGGCACGCTGACCACGGCCCAGGTCTCGCTGATCCCCCTGCTGCGCCAAGAGCTGGCTAAGTTGAGGGACGAGCACGTCTCTCCGCCGCTCTTCCGGAGCACCGCCGGCCCGAAGGACCTCGGGGCGACGATCACGATCACCCGGACGGCCCGGACCGTCCCGAACACCGCGACCGACCCCGATACGTGGATCAGGAATACGGACGCGCTCGCCATCGCGACGGACGCCGTCCCCTACGCCGCCGGCAGGACGCTGACCTCCCGCGCCGGCAACGAGGAGTTCCCCATGCGGGCGATCACCTTCCGGGGCGACATACGCCAGGGAAGCCAGCGGGGGAAAACCGGCGCCGACGCCAACAACGACGGGCGCTATCCGATCATCCAGGGACCCGGCAACACGCTGGGCAACGCCAACGACCACACCAAGAACGCGGTGATCAGCTCGATCCAGTTCTCGGAAGCCGGGGGGCTGATCCTCAAGGCCGGGGGATCGGGCGTCGTCTTCAACGAGTTTCAGTGGGACATCCGCGGGACCGAAGGCGACGGCCCGGACGGCATCCCGGGCGATAGCGGCGCGACGACGAGCACCGCGGCGACGGCCTACCACGCCGCCATGTTCCGCCGGGCCGGGGAGACGGCGCCCACGGTCGGCGCCACGTTGACGCAGGCCCAGGCCGACAAGCTGACCGGGTGGGCGGCCGACAACTGCTCCGGCGTGACCTTCCCCTGCTGGGACGGCAACATGCGCGACCTGACGATCGACTTCGGGACGCCTTCCCCGGATCCGGACGGCGAATCCGGCTATCACTGGGCGTCGAAGATTCCGTCGTCCACGGACCAGCCCAAACCCGCCGACGGCGACGCCATGCACCGCTGGGCCAAGTCCAAGGTCGACAACTTCGTCGACCCCGAGCGCGGGAACGGCGAACACCGGGGCGAATACCGGGTGTGGCTCTCGAACTATGCCGGCCTGGACACCGGCGCGACGGATGCGGCAACCGACGATTCCCACCGCTATCTGCAATACGCCGCCTACGGCCTGTTCACGTTCACCGACTACCTCACCTCGAACGTCAGGCCGGGCCGTATGCAGGGGTTCCATTTCGGCTACGACGCCTTCGCCGGCGCCGCCGGGATGAGGACGACCGATCTCGACAACCCGATCGAGGCCACGTTCACGGGCAGGGCCTCCGGGATGGTCATGGAGCCCCACAGCGACAGGTCCCAGGTCGAACGCCTGATCCGGGTGCGGGGGGACGTCACGCTCAACGCGACGATCGGCGGCGCCAACACCATCACCGGCGCGATCTCCAACTTCGAGACGCCGGCCGGCGGCGGGTGGGGACCCTACGTGCCGCTGAGAGACGAAGTCCGGTTGACGGGCGGAACGATCGCGGCCGACGGCAGCTACGAGGGCGATGCCGACGTGGAAGGCGACTCGGGCCATCTCTGGGACCCCGGCAGCTTCGGCGGAAACCTCTACGGCGACAGGGGCGGCCCCGGCCTCGAAACCGCGGGCTGGTGGTATCTGACGGCGCGGGGATACACCCCCGACGCCCGCAACCTGACCGGGAGTGCTGCCCAGAACGATCCCCGCCGGCCGGACTTCAGGTACTCGGGCGCTTTCGGCAGCTTCGGCGCCCAGTGCACCGAAGGCTGCGAGTGAGGCCGCAGGCGGGACCCGGCGAACCCCGGCGCGGCGGGGCGGACGGGAAGCGCCGGCGAGGGCGCCGCAACCGCCCCACGCCGGGCGCCCGCCCGAGGGCCGCGCCCCCGCGCACCCCGGCAGGATCGCGCGGGTGCGACGCCTTTCCCCCCGGCTCGTATGTACCGAATGGGGAGGTGGTGTCTCAGTTTGAAATTCCTGCTTGTTCGTGGTTTTCAGTGGCCGGTGGCCGGTGATCGGTACTGGCAACTGGCCACTGGCCACTGGCCACTGGTCACTGGTCACTGGCCGATGGTGCTCCCAAGGATATGCCGGATAGCTCACCCAGCGGGCCATATTTCAAACTGAGACACTACCAATGGGGACGGCAGGTAGACGCGGGCGGGAATAAGAGGGAGGATGCCGGTCCGCCATACCGGCGGAGACAGGATCGCGCGATGACCGCTCAGGGAGGAGGCAGCCTGGCCGAGCAGCTGGCGTCGGTGCTGCCGCGCCTGCACGGCGCCCGCGCGCCGGCGCCCAGGCGGCCGGCGTGCCGGGTGACGCTGCACGTCCCCGCGGACGATCTCGACGGCGCGTTCGGCGAGGTGCGGAACGAGGTGCTGCGCTGGATGCAGGATCGCGCCGGGCGGCGTCTGCCGGCGGAGGCATGGCGCGGCGAGGGGTTCGAACTCGCCGGGGCCAATCCCCTCCGCGCCGAAACGGCGCCGGCGCGGGATGCCGACCGCTGGACGGCGCGGCTGGACGAGGCCGACGGCGACGCGCCGGACCGCTTGTGGACGACCGAAGCCGGGATCGCCAGGGACGGGGAGGCGATAGGCGTGCAGGTGCGGCTCGGCTGCGCGGCGCGGAGAGAGAACCCGCCCGCCCGGTCCGTTCCCGGCCTCGTCCGGTGGATCGTGGACCGGTTCGGCGTCGTCGCCGACGGTCGGCCGATCGGCGCCGGGCCCTGGCTCGTCAATACGCCGGAACGGGCGGAGAAGCTTCTCGCGCTGCTCTGCGACCCGGAGCGCGAGCAGGACGTGCTGGCCATCGCGACGCATGATCGTGGCGACGACCCCTCGACCGTGCTGGTCTCGCCGCGGTCCGTCTTCGAACGCACGCTGGGCGCGGCCCACGTCGCCGTCGTCACGACGTCGGCCACCTTCGCCCTGACCGATCGGTTCGGCAAGGAACTGTCCGTATTCCGCCAGGCGGTGCGGACCTACAGGCCCGGCTTCGACCCCCGCCGGGCGGAGCCTTACGACCACCCGCTCGCCGTCGGGACGCGCATATCCGCCTGGGACGGCGGGCCGGAAGCCTTCGAAGACTTCCTCGTCGCCGACTGCCTGCGCGCCACCGTCGGCGCCGCGGACGGCGAGGGGCGTGCGCCCCTCCCCTTCGCCGCGAGGCGGACCGCCCCGGCATTGCCGCGCGCGTCCGTCCTTCCGGCCGCCCTCTCGGGGGACGAAGGGCCGGACGCGCTGCGGCGGGAAAACGAGGAGCTCAGGGCCGAGAACCTGAAGCTGGCGGAAGCTCTGAGCAAGGAGCGCAGCGCCGCCGCCGCCGCGCGGAAGGAGGTCAGGAGCCTCAAGGACCGGGTGGCCCATCTCGAACGCACGCGCGGCAATGCGCCGGCGCACCCCGGCGGGCCGTCCGTTCCGGACAGCTTCGGGGAGCTCGAGCACTGGTCGAAGGAGCATCTGGACGGCAGGGTCCGGCTGCATCCGCGGGCGATCGGGGCGGCGAAGAAGTCGGCGTTCGAGGACGTGGCGCTCGCCTATCGCGCCTTGCTGATCCTGCGCGACCGCTACGTCCCGATGCGCCTGGAGGGCGGCAACGACAGGCGAACCGCATACCAGGAGGCGCTGTCCGGGGAGGGGCTCAGGGAGGAGCGGACGTTCGCCGGGGCGCGGGCGGGGGAGCACGGCGACGCCTACTTCATCCGCCACGGCGGGCGCCGGCGGGAGCTCGAACGGCACCTGAAGGGCAGCAACGCCCGCGACGAACGCCGCGGGTTCCGCCTCTACTTCTTCTGGGACGAGAGCGACCGGGAGGTCGTCGTCGGCTGGCTGCCCACCCACCTGCCGACGCGGCTCAGCTGATCGCCGGGGCCGCGGCGGGAACTGCTCGCACCCGGGATCGACCCGGCGGTCGTTCTCGCCCCGGCTGTGCAGAAACAACACCTTCCGGCCTCATCAGGCACTCGACGGACATACTCCCGCCGAATACCTTCAATCACTGACGGCGAAAGAGACTCCCGCGTCTCATATGTCGTGAATCAGAACATGCACTTGCAAATGACCGACCTTGCTGTACAGTCGTCCGGGAAACGGCGGGGAGCCGATCTCGCCGATCGCCGCCGACAAGGATACCGGTCATGCCGCCCGCGACATACGAGGTCACGGAAGCCCGCGCTCACTTCTCGGAGCTTCTGGCGCGGGCCCGAGCCGGCGAGGAGATCGTCATCACCAAGGGCCACGAGCCCCATGCCCGGCTCCTGCCGCCGGCCGGGCGCGGGGAGCGGGAGAGTGTGCCGCTGGAACATCTCCACCTGCCGGACGACCTCTTCGACGGCGACGATCCGGAACAGGCCGCGATCGATGCCGGCGACCGCAACGATGCCCTCGGCATCTGGCGCGGCCGCGCGGCCGCTTCGTGAGACTGCTTCTCGACAGCCATGCCGTCTATTGGTGGATGACGGGTGACACCCGGCTGTCCGCGATCACCCGGGAACTGATCCTCGACGGCGCGAACACCGTTTTGGTCAGCGCGGTTTCGATCTACGAGATCGAGCTCAAGGCCGGACGCAGGCGCGTGAACCTGCCGCCCCAGGAACTGCGGGCGGCGCTCAGGCGCAACGCCGTCGAGGAACTGGCCATCACCCACGACCATGCGGAGTATGCCGCCCATCTCGCCTGGGCGCATCGCGATCCGTGGGACCGTCTGCTGGCTGCCCAGGCCCTTCTGGAGAACTGTGTCCTCGTATCCGTCGACAAGGTTTTCGACGGCATCCCCATCGACCGGCGTTGGTGAACCCGGTTGCAATCGCCTGCCCGGCCTGTGCATGAGCCTGCGGTGACGAGACACCGTGAATCGGACCGGGAACATCCTCGCCGGGAACTCGAACGGCCCCGTGAATGGAGCAAGGAACCGTCGAGCACGAACGAACGCCGTCCGCGTTCATGCACGTGCGAGACACGGCCGGCCCGCCCGGTGTCTCGTACGTACCGCACCGGGAGGTGGTGTCTCAGTTTGAAATTTCTGCTTGTTCGTGGTTTTCAGTGGCCGGTGATCGGTGCTGGCCACTGGTCACTGGCCACTGGTCACTGGCCGTCGGCGCTCCCAAGGATATGCCAGATAGCTCACCCGGCGCGCCATATTTCAAACTGAGGCACTACCGCACCGGGACGGGCATTTCACACCGCCCGGCGTCGGCGGTATAATCGCGTTCGCACGACCGCGCCGTCGGTGTCGCCGGAGGCCGGTCGGGGGCGCGAAGGGAGCCGGGAACGCATGTCGACGGCGGCGAGTACCGCTGAAACGATAGAACCGCTCGAAGACCGGGAAGAGCTCGAATCCGTCGTGATCCGGTTCGCCGGCGACTCCGGCGATGGCGTTCAGGTCACCGGCGGCCAGCTCACGCAGGTCACGGCGCTGGCGGGAAACGACCTGGCGACGTTTCCCGACTTCCCGGCGGAGATCCGCGCGCCCGCCGGGACGACCTACGGGGTGTCGGCCTTCCAGATCAACTTCGGCGCGCGGCGCATCCGCACGGCCGGAGACCGGCCCGACGTCCTCGTCGCGTTCAATCCGGCGGCGCTCAAGGTCAACATCGAGGACATGCCGGGGGGCAGCCTCGTCATCGTCGACACCGGAACGTTCTCCGACCGCAACCTGAGAAAGGCGGGGTACGCCGCCAACCCGCTGGAGGACCGGTCCCTCGACAACCACCGGGTGATCGAGATCGACATCTCGAAGCGCACGCTGGACTCGGTCGACTCGTTCGGCCTGACGCAGAAGCAGGCGCTGCGCTGCAAGAACTTCTGGGCGCTCGGGCTGATCTACTGGCTCTACGGCCGCGACCGCCGGCCCACGATGGACTGGCTGAACGCGAAGTTCGGCAGGATCCCCGCGGTGGCCGACGCCAACGTCGCCGCCATCAACGCCGGCCACGCCTACGGCGAGACGGCGGAGCTCGGCCCCGAGGTCAAGGGCTACGTCATCCCGCCGGCCGACATGCCGCACGGCCTCTATCGCACCGTGACCGGCGCCGACGCGACCGCCTACGGGCTGGTCGCCGGCGCCCGGTCGGCGGGGCTCCGGCTCATGTTCGGCTCCTACCCGATCACGCCCGCCTCCGCCCTGCTGCACGTGCTGGCGGGCATGAAGGAGTTCGGCGTCGTCACCTTCCAGGCGGAGGACGAGATCTCCGCCGTGTGCTCGGCGATCGGCGCCTCCTACGCGGGCGCCCTCGGCGTGACGTCGAGCTCGGGTCCCGGGATCGCCCTCAAGACCGAGGCGATCGGGCTCGCCGTCAGCGTCGAACTGCCGCTGGTGATCGTCAATTCCCAGCGGTCGGGCCCGTCGACGGGGATGCCGACGAAGACCGAGCAGTCGGACCTCTATCAGGCCGTCTACGGCCGCAACGCCGACGCGCCGGTTCCGGTGATCGCCGCCTCGTCCCCGGCGGACGCCTTCGACGCGGCGGTCGAGGCCGTGCGCATCGCCACCAAGTACATGACGCCGGTGTTCCTGCTTACCGATTCCTACATCGTGAACGCGGCCGAGCCGTGGCTGATCCCCGACGTCGACGCGCTTCCCCCGCGGGAGGTGGAGTTCCGCACCGACGCCGACGGGTTCCACCCGTTCCTCCGCGACGAGGACACGCTGGCGCGCGCCTGGGCGCTGCCGGGGACGCCGGGGCTGGAGCACCGGATCGGCGGCCTGGAGAAGGACCACGACACCGGCAACATCTCCTACGACCCGGAGAACCACCACCGCATGACCATGACGCGGAAGGCGAAGATCGACGGCATCGCCGACGACGTCCCGCCGCAGGCCGTCACCCTGGGCGC
The DNA here is from genome assembly GCA_965200265.1 of Alphaproteobacteria bacterium. Taxonomy (GTDB): domain Bacteria; phylum Pseudomonadota; class Alphaproteobacteria; order UBA2966; family UBA2966; genus UBA2966. The sequence continues at coordinate 50,372 of OZ241357.1, forward strand.
CGCCGGCGACGCCGTCGCCGTCGTCGGCTGGGGATCGACCCACGGGCCGATCAACCGGGCCGTCGACGACCTGCGGTCGGAGGGCCTGGGCGTGTCGCACGTCCACGTCCGCCACCTGTGGCCCCTGCCGCGCAACCTCGGCGAGCTGCTGCGGTCCTTCGATCACGTCCTGGTGCCGGAAATGAACACGGGCCAGCTGCGCACGGTGCTGCGGAGCGAGTATCTGACGCCGGCCGCCGGCCTCAACAACGTTTCCGGCTTGCCGTTCAGGATCGCCGAGATCAAGGACGCCGTGCGGAAACTGCTGGAAGGGTGAGATGAACGTCGAAACGAGAATCGCGCCGCCCGCGGCGAAGGACTTCGCGTCCGATCAGGAAGTGCGCTGGTGCCCCGGCTGCGGCGATTACGCCATACTCAAGGCGATGCAGAAGACCTTGGCCGACGTCGGCGCCAGGCGGGAATCGACGGTGTTCGTGTCGGGGATCGGCTGCGCCGCGCGGTTCCCGTACTACATGTCGACCTACGGTTTCCACACGATCCACGGCCGCGCGGCGGCCGTCTCGACCGGCATCAAGCTCGCCAATCCCGACCTCGACGTGTGGGTGGCGTCGGGCGACGGCGACGCCCTGTCCATCGGCGGGAACCATCTTCTCCACGTGTTGCGGCGCAACGTCGACTTGCAGTTCCTGCTGTTCAACAACGAGATCTACGGCCTGACCAAGGGGCAGTACTCGCCGACGTCGCGGGTCGGCACCCGCTCGCCGTCGACGCCCCTGGGATCGGTGGAGCGCCCGGTCTCGGCCTGCGAGCTGGCGCTCGGCGCCGGCGCCCGGTTCGTCGCCCGCTCCGTCGACACCCAGCAGAAGCACCTGCCGGGGGTCTTCCGCCGGGCGCGCGAGCATCGCGGGGCCTCGTTCGTCGAGATCCTCCAGAACTGCATCGTCTACAACGACGACGTGTTCGCCGGGTTCACGGCCCGGGACGTCGCCCCCGACCGGCAGATCCACGTGGCCCACGGCGAGCCTCTGGTCTTCGGCGCCGACCGCGACAAGGGCCTGGCGGTCGACCCCGCCTCCATGTCCCTGAAGGTCGTCGCCGTCGGCGAGGACGGCGCCGCCGGGTCCGGCGTCATGGCGCACGACGAGACCAACCCGACGCTCGCCGGAATGCTGGCGCGTATGCAGCCGCCGGACCATCCCGTGGCGATGGGCGTGCTCTACTGCGATCCGGCGCCGACCTACGACCGCGACGTCCTGGCGCAGGTGCGCGAAGCCGGGGAGCGCGCCCCCGACGCCGACCTCAACGAATACCTGCGCCGGGGCCACACCTGGACGGTCTGAGCCGGCGCGGGCCGCGCGCCCGGCGGCCGCCCGGCGCATCGGCGGCCGCCGTCCCCGACCGGACCCCCGGCCCGACGAGCGAGCACGCCAGGTCATGACGGTATCGGTGGCCATCGTCGGGGCGGGGCCCAGCGGGTTCTACACGGCGGACGCCCTGCTGAAGACCGGGCGGCGCCACGAGATCGACGTCATCGACCGCATCCCCGCGCCCTACGGGCTGATCCGCTACGGCGTGGCGCCGGATCACCAGACGACCAAGAACGTGTCGCGCGCCTTCGAGAAGACGGCGACGCGGGAAGAGGTCCGGTATTTCGGCAACGTCGAGCTCGGTCGCGACGTCGGCCTCGGCGAACTGAAGTCCCTGTACGACGCCGTCGTGCTGGCGGTGGGCGCGCGCCTTGATCGGCGGCTCGGCGTCCCCGGCGAGGATCTCGCGGGCGTCCACGGTTCCGTGGAGTTCGTCAACTGGTACAACGGGCACCCCGATTGCCGGGACCTGGACCCCGATCTCGACGTCGCCGCCGCCGTGGTCGTCGGCAACGGCAACGTCGCCATCGACGTGGCCCGCGTGCTCGTCAAGACGGCGGCGGAGATGGCCCGTTCGGACCTGCCGGAATACGCGGCGAGGGCGATACGGGGCTCGCCGCTGACGGACGTCCACCTGTGCGGCCGGCGCGGCCCCGTCGAGGCGAAGTTCACCAACGTCGAGTTGCGCGAGATGGGGGCGCTGGAGGCCTGCGCGCCGGTCGTCGATCCCGGCGTCCTGCCCGGCGAGGCGGCGGGGAACTGGTCCGACCGCGACCGCCGCCTGCGCGAACGGAACCTCGCGACCTTGCGCGGGTTCGCCGGGATGGACCCGGCGGCGAAGGCCCGGCGCGTCCACTTCCGGTTCTTCTCGGCGCCGGTGGAGATCCTGGGGGACGGACGGGTCGAGGCGGTGCGGTTCGAGCGGATGCGGCTGGAGGAGGGGCGCACGGTGGGGACGGGGGAGCGCTTCGACGTCCCCTGTGGCCTGGTCGTCGCCGCCATCGGCTCGCGGTCGGAGGCCGTGGACGGCGCGCCCTTCGACGACGAGCGCGGGATCGTCGTCAACCGCGACGGCTGGGTCGAGGACAACGTCTATGCCGTGGGCTGGGTCATGCGCGGATCGACCGGCGTGATCTCGACCAACCGCAACGACGCCGTCGCGGTGGCGGGCCACATCGCCGGCAAGGTCGGCGCCGGCGGCCGGCCCGGTCGCGCGGGGCTGGAGTCGCTGCTGGCCGAACGGCGGGTGCGGCGGACCGATTTCGCCGACTGGAAGTCCATCGAGGCGGCCGAGATCGCCAACGCGCCCGCCGGCGCCCCGCGGCGCAAGTTCGTCTCCATCGACGAGATGCTGGCGGCGCTCTCCTGAACGGCGGCCCGCCGCGCCGCGCGGTCACAGGAACAGGGAGAGGACGCCGGTATATCCGTAGAGCCGCTGGTGGCTGATCTCGCCGTTGCAGAACACGCCGATCAGGGGCACGTCGCCGAGCGCGCCGGCGATGGCGCGCAGCTCCGCCGAGTCGGGGCCGAACAGGTTCGGTCCCCGCGCCAGGCAGGAGTGGTAGAGGCCGCCTCTCGGCGGCGAGTCCCCCGTCCGCCGCCCGAGGTCGTCGAGCATCCGCGTCAGGTCCTGGCGCGCCGCCTGCCCGTCCCGGCGGCAGATCATGATGGTGTCGCCCCTGTCGATCATGGCGCCGACGGCGAACGCGCCGGCGGCCGGATCGATGGCGACGAGGTTGCGGACGAGATAGTCGGGCCGGTCGGCGCCGGTGACCGGAAAGGCCACATGGATGTAGCCGCCGATGCGCCGGAGATCGCGGGCCAGAACCTCGCCGACGTCCTCCTTCAGAACCTCGAGGGCCGGGCGGTCGTCCAGCCCGACGATGACGTTCTCTTGGCAGTCGGTCACCTCGCGCACGGGACCGATGGGCGCGCAGCCCTGGGTCAGCCCCGTGGCGACGGCGACGTCCGGCTCGAACAGCACGCCCGACACGCCGCCCGCGGTCACCGCGCCGGCGAGTTGCGGATGGGCGCCGCGCGAGGACGTGAGGCCGCCGACGAGAAACGCCCCCGTGGCCTCGACGACCGCCGGGATCAGAGCGCCCAGATTGGCGTTGCGGGGATCGGCGTGCACGATCCCGAACCGCCCTTCCCGCGTTCCCAGCGCGCCGGCCAGCCGCGCCGCCGCCTCGCCGGGCGTGTCCGAACCCGTATCGAGCAGGTGAATCTCGTCCTCCGGGATCGATCCGGCGAGAAGCGCGAGGGCGGGCCGGTCGAAGTACTCGGCGCCGGTGGCGCAGATCCCGATTCCCGTCGTGCCGATCCAGGTTTCGATCCCGGTGCGGATCCGCAGTTCGTCGCGGACGTCCTGGACGTCGTCGGCGAAGTGGTCGGTGACGTAGAGGAAGCCGACGTTCGCCCCGTCGCGCGAGACGTCCGCCATGACGAGCGCGGCGTGCAGGGCGCCGCGCCAGTCGGACGCCGCCGCGTGGCCCATGCGGAAGGGAGTCATGGGCGGCATGGTGGCCGGGCCTCGTCCGCGGCGCAAGCGTCCGCCGGCCGGCCGGTCCGGGCGTCGTCGTCGAACGCCACGAACATGCGATAGAGGGTGCGCCTGGCGTCGGCCGGGTAGTCGGGCGTGGCGCTGTGCATGGTCGTCCGGTTGTCGAAGAACACGATCTGGCGGTTCCGCCACCTGTGCCGGTACTGGAACTCGGGGCGCAGCGCGTGCGCGTACAGCGCCTCGAGCAGGGCGTCGCTCTCCGCTTGCGGACGGCCGGCGATGCGGACGGTCCAGCCCGGATTGACGTAGAGGGACCTGCGCCCGGTCTCGGGGATGGCCTTGACCACCGGGTGCGTCACCTCCGGGTGCGCCGCGCGCTGTTCTTCCGAAAGCCCGACGATCGAATCGCCGGGGTCGCGGCCGCCGTAGCGGTGGATGGCGGTCAGGCCCTCGATCCCGTCCTTGAGGGCGGCGGGCAGCGCCTCGTAGGCCCCGGCCATGTCGGCGAACCGGGTGTCGCCGCCTGCTTCCGGCACCTGCACCGCATACAGGAACGACACGTCGCACGGCTTCTCCTCGTAGGTCAGGTCGGCGTGCCAGAAGGAGCCGGCGGGGCGCCTGGTCGCGCGTCCGAAGCCGGACTCGGGGTCGTTGGAGACGACCGCGATCTCGCGCGCCTCCGGGTGGTGGTACTGGCTCAGGACGTGGGGCCGGAACGCGCCGAAGCGGCGTCCGAAGGCGACCAGCACCCTGACGTCCGCGGGGACCTCCGGGATCACGGCGACCTGATGCTCGATAAGGGCGGCCCTGATCTCCGCGAACGTCGCCGCGTCCAGCGGCGCGGCCAGATCGACGCCGCCGATCTCCACGCCGAACGAGTCACCCAGGGGCGTCACGCTGATCGTCATCGGCAGGGCCTTGAGGTGATGAGCGTCGGGACGGCTGCCGGATCATAACCGTTCCCGCCCGTGTTTTCAGTGGCCGGTGCTGGCAACTGGCCACCGGCCACCGGCCACCGGCAGCCGGCCACTGGTCACCGGCGCTCCCAGGGACATGCCGGAAATGCAGCGGCGGGCGCGCCGCCTTGCCCGGATGGGCGGGAGTTCCATAATGGCGCCGCACCCCGCGCGACGCCGACCGCGAACCCCGCGACCGCACGAATCCGAAGGAAGGAGCCCGAGATGGACGAGAAACGATACGAACGTGGCCTCGCAATGCGCAAGGCGGTGATGGGCGAGGAATACGTCTCGCGGGTCATGGACGGCGCCGGCGAGTTCGAGAAGGAATTTCAGGAGTACGTCACCGAGATGGCGTGGGGCGGCGCCTGGGGACGGGAGGGCGGCCTGTCCCGGCGGGAGCGCAGCATCCTCAACCTCGGGATGCTCGCGGCCATGGGCAAGAGCCAGGAGTTCGCCGGCCATTTCCGCGGCGCCATGCGCAACGGATTGACCCTGGACGACCTCAACGAGGTGCTGTTGCAGATATCGCTCTATTGCGGGTTCCCCACCGGCGTCGAGAGCTACCGCATCGCCAGGCGGGTCCTCGACGAACGGCAGCCGTCGCCGGGGGCGTCCTCGTGACCGGGGAAACCGTGGGGTTCATCGGCATCGGCAACATGGGGCGGCCGATCTCGACCAATCTCTTCAACGCCGGATACCCCCTCGTCGGGTACGACATCGCCGGCACCAGGGAGCGCGTGCCGGAAGGCGCCGTCGCCGGCCGCGACGCCGGGGACGTGGCGGTGCGGTCCGACGTCGTCATGATGAGCCTGCCGGACGGGCACGTGGTGCGGGAGATCACGGAAGAGATCATCGCCACCAACGACCGCCGGACGTCGACGATCATCGACCTTTCCACCAGCGGCGTGGCCGCCGCCCGGACGGCAAGCGCCCGCTGCCGCGATTCGGAGATCGGCTTCTACGACGCGCCCGTCTCGGGCGGCGTCCCCGGCGCCGTCGCCGGCGCCCTCTCCATCATGTTCGCCGGTCCCGAGGACGCCTTCGAGAGGCTGCGGCCGCTTCTGGAGACCATCGGCAAGCCCTTCCTGGTGGGCGTCGAGCCGGGGCAGGGCCAGGCGATGAAGGTCATCAACAACTTCCTGTCGGCGACCGCGATGATCGCGACGAGCGAGGCCATCGCCCTCGGCGAGGCCGTCGGCCTCGATCTCGAGCTCATGATCGACGTGCTCAACGCCTCGTCGGGGCGCAACGACGCCACCGCGACCAAGTTCCCCGCCAACATCATCCCGGGGACGTTCGACCGCGGGTTCACCGCCCGGCTGTTGCAGAAGGACATCGACCTGTACCGCGAGGCCCAGGCCGGCGCCGGGACGGCGGACCGGGTCAGCAGGGAGATCGTCGAGGGGTTCCGGGCGTTCCACGACGTCGACCCGGAGGCCGACATGACGCGCCTCTATCCCTTCGTCAGGGACGGGAAGCCGTGAGCGCCGGCGGGCTTCAGTAGGCGCTCAGGACATCGCGGAGCACGCCGGAGATCTCGTCGATGTGGCTCCTTTCGGCGATCAGCGCCGGCGCCACGAGGGCGCAGTCGCCCGTCGTCTTGAGGTGGAGGCCCGACTCGAACAGCCTGATCTGCGCGTCCGGCCCGCGGGTTCCCGGCTGTTCGGCCGGCGCCAGGTCGATGCCCGCCATCATCCCCTGCGCCCGGACGTTGTCGACGACCGGGACGTCCTTGAGGTCCATCATGGCGTCGGCGAAGTAGGGCGACGTCTCCTCGCCGCGCTCGAACAGCCTGTCCCGTTCGTAGATGTCCTGCGTCGCGAGGCCCGCGGCGCAGGCCGCCGGATGCGCCGAATAGGTGTAGCCGTGAAACAGCTCGATCTCGTTCTCCGGCGCGCCGTCGACGATGGCGTCGTAGATCTCCTCCTGGACGGCGACCGCCGACATCGGCTGCGCGCCGTTGGTCAGCGCCTTGGCCAGGGTCATCATGTCCGGGGTCACGTCGAAGGTCTGCGCGGCGAAGGCCTTGCCCGTGCGCCCGAACCCGCAGATCACCTCGTCGAAGATCAGCAGGATGCCGTGCTCGTCGCAGATCCGGCGCAGGCGTTCGAGATACCCCTTCGGCGGCGCCAGCCAGCCGGTCGATCCGGCCGCCGGCTCGACGACGCAGGCGGCGATGGTGTCGCCGCCGTAGAGCCGGACGAACCGCAGGAGGTCGTCGGCCAGCTCGGCCCCCGTCTCCGGCTGTCCGGTGACGAATTTGTGCTCGGGAAGGTCGGTATGGCGCATGTGCGTCACGCCCGGAAGGCCGGTGCCGTAGGTGTCGCGGTTCCGGACCAGCCCCGACAGCGCCGTGCCGCCGAAGTTGACGCCGTGATAGGCGCGCTCGCGCGAGACGAAGCGCACCCGCTGGCCCTCGCCTCTGGCCCGGAAGTAGGCGAGCGCGATCTTCATCGACGTGTCCACGGCCTCGGAGCCGGAATTGGCGAAGAACACGCGGTTGAGGTCGCCCGGCGTCATCGCCGCGATCCGCGAGGCGAGCGCGAAGGACGAGGGATGGCCGAGCTGGAAGCTGGTGGCGTAGTCCATCTCCATCAGCTGCTTGTGGACGGCGGTGGCGATCTCCTCGCGGCCGTGGCCGGCGGCGCAGCAGAACAGCCCCGAACACGCGTCGATGACCCGGTCGCCCCTGTGGTTCCAGTAGTACATCCCCTCCGCCTTCGATATCAGGCGCGGCTCTTCCTTGAACCGCCGGTTGGCGGTGAACGGAAGCCAGTGATGTTCGAGCGTGTTGACGAGAGTCTGGGCCATCGTGTCCCCCATTGCCGTGGCGCCGCGGTCGGAGAGGCGCGTCGCCCCGGACGCTATCACGCGCGCCCGGCGCGCGCCAAGACGCGCGCGGGGCGCGAGTGGCTGGTTGCCGGTTGCCGGTGGTCAGTGCCCCCCGCGCGCACTGACCACTGGCCACCGACCACCGGCCACCGGCCGCGGGCCGCCCGTCGCCCAGTCCAGAAGCTCCACCGTGTGGACGACCGGAAGGTCCGTGTAGGCCCCGATCTGCATGATGCAGCCGAGGTTGCCGGCCGCGACGACGTCGGGCGGCCCGGCGCGCTCCAGGTTCGCGGCCTTGCGCGCCCCGAGCCGCGACGCGATGGCCGGCTGGAGCATGTTGTAGGTTCCGGCGGAGCCGCAGCACAGGTGCCCCTCGGCCGGCGACCGGACGTCGAACCCCGCTTCCGCCAGCAGGCGCCGCGGCGGCTCGGTGAGGTGCTGTCCGTGGCGCAGGGAGCAGGCGTCGTGATAGGCCACGACCGTCGGTCGCGCCGGCCCCGGCTTCAGGTCCAGGCGCGCGAGCAACTCGGTCACGTCGACGGCGCGCGCGGCCACGGCCGCCGCCGCCTCGCGGAGTTCCGGCCGGTTGCGGAACAGGTGGGCGTAGTCCTTGATCGCGGCGCCGCACCCGGAGGCGTCGGCGACGATGGCGTCGAGGCCGCCGCCCTCGATCTCGCGCCACCACGCCCGCACGCTCCGCTCCGCCGCGCGCAGCGCCGCCCGTTTGTCGCCGAGATGAAGGTTGAGCGCGCCGCAGCAGCCGGCGCCCTTGGCGACGACCACCTCGCATCCGTGCCGCCGCAGGACGCGCATCGTCGCTTCGTGGATCTCCGTCCCCGTCACCGACTGGACGCAGCCCGTCAGCAGCGCCGCCCGCATGAGCCGCTCGCCTTGCGCGGGGTGGCGGCCGGGGGCGACGGCCGGCGCCGGGCCGCGGGCGATGCCGGGCGACAGCCGCGCCAGCGCCGCCAGGCGCGGCGGCAGCAACGCCGAGAACCGGCGCGCCAGGGCGCCCGCCGACATGGCAATTCGGAGCGCCGGCGGCCTGACCAGCACCCAGCCCAGGATGCGCCGCAGCCAGCGGTCCGGCCACGGGCGGCGGAACGTCGTTTCGATGCGGACGCGCGTCTGGTCGACGAGGCGCCGGTAGTCGACCCCCGCCGGGCACGTCGACTCGCACGACAGGCAGGAGAGGCAGCGGTCGATGTGCTTGACGGTCTCCGCCGCCGGGGGGCCGCCGGCCTCCAGCATCTCCTTCATGAGATAGACGCGCCCGCGCGGCGAATCGAGCTCGTCCCCGAGCAGGACGTAGGTCGGGCAGGTCGCCAGGCAGAACCCGCAGTGAACGCACTTCCGCAGCACGCCGTTCGCGTCCGCGATCAGGGGATCGGCGAGCTGCTCCTCGGAGAAACGGGTCTGCATGGTGCCGCCGACGCTCCTTGATCGGGTCCTTGGGTATCCGCCCCGGAATATATCACCCCGTCCCTCCTGCCGTAGGGGTGGGGACAATTGACGGTGCGCGCCGACATGCGGCAGCTTGGGCGCACATGCATCCGGCGGCCCATACGTGGAGAACGGCCCTCATGGCTCGACGAAGCCCCTCCGTTTCCGGCCCGGTCGCCGCGCACCGCGCGAGGCCGCGTTCGTGAACGCGCTGCACGCCGTCCTCAAACGGGTACGGGCGCGACTCGTGCTCATAATCCTCGTCGCGCTGCTGATCGGTCTGCTCGTGGTCTTCGTATGGGTCGGAGTTTTCGACCCGGCATGGGTCCATCGCTTCTTCTTCGGCGAGGTGAAGGACGCGGAGAAGTCTCGAATCCTGGAACTCATCGGCGTCGGCATGGGCGGCGTGCTGCTCGCCATCGGGGCGACGATCGCCAATCGCCGCGCCGTGGCGATGGAGGTGACCAACCGGGGCGCGGAGGACGGGCGGCGGCAGGAGCGGCTGAAGAACGCCATCGAGCATCTGGGCTACAAGTCGGACTCGGTGCGCCTGGGCGGGGCCTACGAACTCTTCCATCTGGCGCGGGATACCAAAGACCTGCGCCAGACGGTTATGGACATCCTCTGCGCCCACATCCGCCGGACAACGGGGGAGGACGGGTATCGGGAGACGTACAAGGAGAAGCCTTCGACGGAGGTGCAGAGCCTGCTGACTCTGTTGTTCAGACAGGAGCATGAAGTCTTCACGGGCCGCCGCATCGACTTGCAGGGAAGCTGGCTGAACGGGGCCATGCTCGAACGGGCGCGACTGCAACGGGCGGAACTTTCTGGAGCATATCTGCAAGGGGCGATCCTTCACGGGGCGGAACTGCAAGAGGCGATCCTTCACGGGGCGGAACTACAAGGGGCGAGCCTTCACGAAGCGCAACTGCAAGAGGCGTACCTTCACGAAGCGCAATTGCAAGGAGCGGACCTTCACATGGCGCAACTGCAAGGGGCGACCCTTCACGAAACGCAACTGCAAGGGGCGCAACTGCAACGAGCGAACCTTCACGGGGCGGAACTGCAAGAAGCGAACCTTCACGGGGCGGAACTGAAAGGAGCGAACCTTCACGGGGCGCAACTGCAAAGAGCGAACCTTCTCGAAGCGCAACTGCAAGGAGTGAACCTTCACGTGGCGCAACTGCAAGGAGCGTACCTTTACGAAGCGCAACTGCAAGGGGCGGACCTTCACGGGGCGGAACTGCAAGGAGCGGATCTTCATGCGGTGCAACTACAAGGAATGAACCTTCACGGGGCGGAACTGCAAGGAGCGAACCTTCACGCGGCGGAACTGCAAGGAGCGAACCTTCACGCGGTGGAACTACAAGGGGCGAACCTTCTCGAAGCGCGACTGCAAGGGGCGAACCTTCACGCGGTTCAACTGCAAGGAGCAAACCTTCACAAAGCGCAACTGCAAGAAGCGAACCTTCACGCGGCGCATCTGCAAGGGGTTACTTGCCAGGATAGCAGTCGTATATCGTTCAAGGGGCGTATCCGCGAAGGGATCGGCCGAGAGAACGACCTGTCAAAGGTGACGTTCGCGGGCGGGTTGAGTCAGGAAGACGTGGATTCTCTCGTTCAGGATTTGCCCGGCGAAAAAGCGAAAAAGTTGCGGGAGAAACTGGAACCGCATGTCGACAAGGAGGCGAGCAACGAATTGCCGGAAGGCAGAGGCGCCATTGTCGAGGCCTATACGGTGGAAGAAGCCGAGCGGTGGATCGCCGAATATGCGGAAGCGACGGGTGAAGCCTAAGAGGACGCCGACGGCAAGGACGCGCCGACATGCGGCAGCTTGGGCGCGTGTGCATCCGGCGGCCCATACGTGGAGAACGGCCCTCATGGCTCTACGAAGCCCCTTCGTTTCCGGCCCGGTCGCCGCACGCCGCGCGAGGCCGCGTTCGTGAACGCGCTGCGAGCCATCCTCGAATGGGTACGGGAGTCGCCCGTGCTCGCGATTCTCGTCGCGCTGCTGATCGGTCTGCTCGTGGTCTTCGTGGTCGTCGGAGTTTTCGACCCGGCATGGGTCCATCGTTTCTTCGGCGTGGAGACGGGAACGGGAAAATTCCGAATCCTGGAATTCATCGGCGTCGGCATGGGCGGCGTGCTGCTCGCCATCGGGGCGACGATCGCCCATCGCCGCGCCCGGGCGATGGAAGATGCCGCGAACGCGCAGGCGAAGGCGGTGGCGCAGCAGACAGTAGCCAACGAAGGCGCGGAGGACGGGCGGCGGCAGGAGCGGCTGAAGAACGCCATTGAGCATCTGGGCCACGAGTCGGACTCGGTGCGCTTGGGTGGGGCCTACGAACTCTTCCATCTGGCACAGGACACCGAGGATCTACGCCAGACGGTTATGGACATCCTCTGCGCCCACATCCGCCGGACCACGGGCGAGGCCGGGTATCGGGAGACGCACAAGGAGAAGCCTTCGACGGAGGTACAGAGCCTGTTGACCTTGCTGTTCGTACGGAAGCACGCGGTTTTCAGGGGTTGCCGCATCGACTTGCAGGAAAGTTGGTTGAACGGAGCAGAGCTCGCTGGAGCGTATTTATGTGGAGCATTTTTGGACGCGGCATATCTTCGACGTGCTACACTTGTTCATGCGTACTTACAGGGAGTTACATTTATAGGTACAGAAATGCAAAACTCCTATATTACGAATGCACATATGCAAGGTTCTACTCTCATGGGGACTGAATTACAGGGAGCACAAGCTGTAAATACTTACTTTCAGGGTGCGATTTTACATGTAGTTGATTTGAATGAATCCAATATAAATAATGCTGATTTTCGAGGTATAACACTGCCAAGATCAGGAGGTTTTTCGAACCTGATATTGGATTCCATAAATAAAGAAAGTGACTTGACTGGAATTATTTTTGGGCAAGAAAATAATCCACAAACTATACGAGTCATGCTTGAAAAAGCAGGTGCCATCATTGGAGCCTACACGGAGGAAGAAGCCGAGCGGTGGATCGCCGAATACAACGAAGCGACGGGCAGGGGATAGCCGATGCCGACGTTGCATTGGCTGACGCGGGACGAGGACGTCGGCGCGGCGTCGCGGGCGCCGTACCGGCTTCTGGAGGAGGCGCCGGAGCTTTCCGCCGGAGAGGCGGAAGCGGGCAACATGCTGATCCAGGGCGACAATCTGGAGGCGCTGAAGGCGCTGCTGCCGTTCTACGCCGGGCGGGTGAAGTGCGTCTACATCGACCCGCCGTACAACACACGCTCGGCTTTCGCGCACTACGACGACAACCTGGAGCACGCCAAGTGGCTCGCCATGATGTGGCCGCGGCTGGAGCTCCTGCGCGACCTGCTGGCGGACGACGGCTCGATCTGGGTCTCCATCGACGACAACGAGGCGCACTACCTCAAGGTCGTCATGGACGAAGTGTTCGGCCGCAACAATTTCATCGCAAATTTCGTCTGGCAGAAGAAATATACGCGCGCGAACGACGCAACGTTCGTGAGCGATAATCACGATCATATAGTCTGCTTTGTGAAAGATCGTGATCAGTCATCTTTTCGAGGAATACAGCGTGACGAGAGACAGAATAAAGCATACAAGAATCCTGATAACGATTCTCGTGGATCGTGGAAATCAACACCATTACATGCGAAAAGCGGAACAGAAAAGAATAGATACCCCTATACGTTTTCCAACAGAGTGACATGGACCCCGCCTGTCGGAACCTACCACCGATTCAGCAGGGAAACACTTGCTGAGCTTGACCGTACAGGGCAATTGTGGTTTGGAACGAAGGGGGATGCGACTCCTTCGCGCAAGTCGTACCTGTCGCAAGTGAAGCAGACAGTGGTTCCGGTTACGGTATGGCTGCACGACGAGTTCGGTAGCAATCACGACGCCAAGAACGAGAACCGGGCCGTGTTGCCGAGCGCCTATTTCGATACCCCAAAGCCCGAGAAGCTATTGGGACGTATTCTTGAGATCGCCACCGACCCGGGCGATCTCGTGCTCGACTCGTTCCTCGGCTCCGGCACCACGGCGGCGGTCGCGCACAAGATGGGCCGGCGCTGGATCGGCGTCGAGCTGGGCGAACACGCCGTCACCCACTGCGCGCCGCGCCTGAAGAAGGTGATCGAGGGCGAACAGGGCGGCATCTCGCGGTCGGCGGGCTGGACGGGCGGCGGCGGCTTCCGCTTCCACCGCCTGGGGCCGCCGGCCTTCGACGCCGACGGGCGCATCCGGCCGGACGTCTCCTTCCCCGTGCTCGCCGCCCACGTCTGGTTCGCCGAGACCGGCCGCCCGTGGACCGCGCCGGCGGCGCCGTCGCCCTTCCTCGGCGCGCGCGACGGGCGGGGCTACGCGCTGCTCTACAACGGCGTGCTCCGCGACCGCTCGGCCGCCGGCGGCAACGTGCTGACGCGGCGCACGCTGTCGGCCATCCGCGCCGCGGCGGGCGGTTTCGACGGGCCGCTCACCGTCTACGCCGCGCGGTCGGCGTTCCGCGACGCGACGCTGAAGGCGGAAGGGCTGGCCTTCCGGCAGACGCCCTACGACGTGACGGCGCGGGCCTGACCGATGGAGCTCAAGCCCTATCAGGCCGAGGCGCTCGACACGCTGCGCCGCTTCCTGGAGGACGCGCGGATCGCCGGGCCGGCGGCGTCCTACGAGAAGCTCGCCGCCCACGCTGTCGCCAAGGCGGCTCCCCGTGTAACATGACGGGCAGGCTGAAGGTCTGCATGGTGTCTCAAACCAACAGCTTCGGAGACCCCTTACCCTCCTTCAAGGGCCCCGTCTTGCATGTGTCTGAACCAGGTCAGCGACCAGGGCCGGCATGACCCGAACCACTGACATCAAGGCCATTGACTTCTGTTGTGGTGCCGGCGGATTGACTCGCGGCTTGCTTGACGCGGGCGTTTCGGTGGTGGCGGGGCTGGACAACGACGAGCGTCTACGCAAGACCTACGAGCGCAACAACAAGCCCAGCCGCTTCGTCGCTGGCGACATCGCCGAAGTGGAGATTGACGCGCTTCGGACCGATCTAGGCATCGACGAGGAAGACATCACCTTGTACGCCGCCTGCACACCTTGCCAGCCGTTCTCCAGCCTCAACACCGCCAAGGGCGAAGACGGCAGGAAATCTCTGCTGCTGGAGTTCGGCAAGATCGTGGCCCAGCGTCCGCCGGACTTCATCATCGTGGAGAACGTGCCGGGCTTGCACAACGCCTTTGGCCTGGACATCTACCAGGAGTTCATGGCGGCTATCAAAGCCCAGGGCTTTTGCGCCGCCTCGGACCTCTTGGACGCCAAGGACTACGGCGTTCCGCAAACGCGCAAGCGCTTCATTCTCGCCGCCGCCAGGGGCCGCGAGCCCCGGCTGCCTGTCGCCACGACCAGGAACAGCCCGGTCACCGTGCGCGAGTGCATCGAGAAGTACCCACCCTTGGCGGCCGGCGAACAAGACACCAGGTTCGTCAACCACGCCGCCCGCAAGCTGCCACCACACCATCAGAGAATCGTAGCCGCCGTGCCCACGGATGGCGGTAGCCGCAGCGACGTGGCTGACACGTCGATTCTGCTGCCCTGCCACCAACGCCACCCCAAGGCGCACAAGGACGTTTTCGGCCGCATGGCGTGGGATGCGCCCAGCCCGACGTTGACCTGCCGCTGCACGGATGTCTACTGTGGCCGCTTCGTCCACCCACAGCAGGACCGCGGCATCTCGCTGCGCGAAGCCGCCGCGCTACAGACGTTCGACGACAGCTACGAGTTCTTCGGCGGCTCGTTCCTGGAGCAGGCGCGGCAAATCGGCAACGCCGTTCCCGTGCGACTGGCAAGAGCCTTGGGAACGGCTGCCATCGAGTGCCTGCAACCGACCAGGGCCTAGCCAAGGAAGTTGCCGTGTCCAGTCCCTACCGGATCGATTTCGACATTTCCACCATCAAGCACCTCGGCTTGCAAATGTACGCCACGCTGCCGCCGGTGGTCGGGGAACTGGTCGCCAACGCTTGGGACGCAAACGCCACCCAAGTCGAAATCACCATCCCGGAAACGCCGATAGACGAGCACACGTCGGAAATCGTCATCAAGGACAACGGTGTCGGCATGTCCGACAGCGACATTCGCGAAAAGTACCTCATCGTCGGTCGCGACCGGCGCGAGAGCGAAGGCCGTGACCGGACCCCTGCGCCATTGAACCGCCCAATCATGGGACGCAAGGGCATCGGCAAGTTCTCGGCGTTCGGCATCGCCCGAGAGCTGGAGATAGAGAGCGTCAGCAACGGCACCGTAAGCCGCTTCGTGATGGATTACGACACGATGCTCGCAAACGCATCACGCCGCCATGCCGAATTTCCACCGCTTCAGCCCACCGGATGCACAACGGAGGGCACGACGATCAGGCTGAGGCGAATTACCAAGTATCGGACTCGGAGCATCTCGTTGCCTCGGTTGCGCCGAGGGCTCGCCAGACGCTTCGCCGTCATCGGCTCGCAGCGCCAATTCCAGGTCGTCATCAACGACTCGCGGATCTCCGTCGAGGAGCGGGAAATGCAGCGGCTGCTCGCGAAGGATGCCGACGGCAACGCCTATCTTTGGAAGTTTGAGGACGAGGAGATCATGCCCGAGACCGGTTGGAACGTATCCGGTTGGATCGGCGCATTGGACCGAACGACGTCAGATGCGGATGGCGTGGACCGAGGCATCTCCATCATGGCGCGCGGTAAGCTCGTGCAGGAGCCGTTCGTGTTCAACGCCGTCGTCGGCCAACAATTTGCACTGTCGTACCTCGTCGGGGAACTGCACGCGGAGTTCGTCGATGCTGGCGAGGACACCATTGGAACGAGCCGCAACGTGTTGGTCTGGGATACTGAAGCGAACGCCAAACTCATGGAGTGGGGAAAACGGCAGGTAACGAAGATCGCTCGCGAGTGGGCGGAGAAACGCCAAACCGACAACATTCGTAAACTGGAGAACAACGACCTGTACCGCAGCTTCAAGGAGCGTGCGAGCGAAGTCGGCAGCAAACACGCGTTTCCATTGGCCGACAAACTTGTGCGACAAGCGATCAGTAAAAACCCCACGGCTGGCGTTGACGAACTAGAGCCCATCATCAAGACCTCTCTGGATTTTCTGGAGTTCGACACATTCTGGGAGATCGCCCAAGGAATGGTTCAATCCGATCTGGATGACGTTGCAGCGTTGCTTGGCTTGTTCAAGGAATGGGAGGTCGTGGAAGCGAAGGAGATGATGCGTGTTACCGAGGGCAGAATTACCACGATAGGGAAGCTGCAAGACCTCATCGAGAAGAACGCCCTCGAAGTACCCACACTGCATAACTTTCTCAAGGAGTTCCCGTGGGTCATCGATCCACGCTGGACGCTGGTGGCTGATGAAGTTTGGTTCAGCGATATGTTGAAGGAGAAGTTCCCCGACGGCGATATTGCCGAGAAAGATAGGCGAATCGACTTTCTGTGCGTTCGCGAAAGTACGAACTTTGTGGTTGTTGAAATCAAGCGCCCAGGTAGCAAAGCTTCCAATAAGGAGTTGGATCAGATATTGCGCTATGTTTCTTTTGTTCGAGACTATGTGGAGCAAACCACAGATCCTGAACTGGCGACTCGAAACGTGGTCGGCTACTTGCTTTGCGGCGATCTGGTTGATACTTGGGAGGTGCGAGGAAAAAAGAAAGTACTTGAGCAATCACAAATCTACGTGAGGCGATACGGGGACCTATTGGGTATGGTCAAGAAGATTCACCAAGAGTTCATCGAACGCTATGAACAGCTGCAAGAACGAATCAAGACGTGAGCCGATGCGATGGCCAAGTCGGACATCGGCCGCGCGACCCGGTCACGGCCGGCGGAACGTCGATTCGATGTGGACGCGCGTCTGGTCGACTTCCGCCAAGCATGTCGACTCGCACGACAGGCAGGGGAGGCACCGGTCGATGTGCTTGACGGTCTCCGCCGCCGGGGGGCTGCCGGCATGACGCGGGGTCGTACCCCTCGGGGCGCGACCCGGACTTTCGCGAGATACGACGACCGGCGGTACACAAGGCGTTGCATCGGCTACGGTGCCGGTCTATTGAAGAAGTGTAAGGGTTGCTTGTGAGGATCGCCGATGTCTACTGCTGATGAACGACAATACAAACCACCTCGTATAGATAAGCGGGCCTTCAATTGCCCGCATTGTGGTGCTTTTGCGCACCAATATAAATATCAGACGATGGTCCAAATGATAACAAGTGATGAAAATTTCACTGCAACAATATCTCGCGATATGTCACAAAACAGGAAGAATCCATTCATAACACAAAATAATTCATATTCTCAATATCAACGAGATATGGGAGGTATTTACTTTTTTCGTTGCGGCAGCTGTCATGAGTTATCCATATGGATATTCAGTGAGATGATCTGGCCCTCGAAGAGTGGCGTACCACTTCCAAATCCAGATTTGCCGGATGATGTCCGTAGGGATTATGAAGAGGCAGGTGCCATTCTCGGATCGTCACCTAGGGGTGCCGCAGCATTGTTACGCTTGAGTATCCAGAAGTTGTGCAAACACCTTGGCGAATCTGGGGATAACTTGAACAAAGACATCTCTGAATTGGTCAAAAAAGGTCTCCCTCCTCTAATAAAAGAGTCGTTGGATTCGGTCCGGGTAATCGGAAACCATGCTGTTCATCCAAGTCATATCGATCTTCAAGATGATCCAGAAACAGCACGAATCTTGTTTGATCTTGTCAATATAATTGCGGATTCAATGATAAGCACCCCGAATAAGGTGAAGAAGGTATATGAAAGTCTTCCTGAAGGCGACAAGCAAGCGATAAAAAAGAGGGACGCGAGTTAGCCGATGGCGAAGCATCGAGGAAGCGACAAGCACCTATGCCGACGCTGCATTGGCTGACGCGGGACGAGGACGTCGGCGCGGCGTCGCGGGCACCGTACCGGCTTCTGGAGGAAGCGCCGGAGCTTTCCGCCGGAGAGGCGGAAGCGGGCAACATGCTGATCCAGGGCGACAACCTGGAGGCGCTGAAGGCGCTGCTGCCGTTCTACGCCGGGCGGGTGAAGTGCGTCTACATCGACCCGCCGTACAACACGCGCTCGGCCTTCGCGCATTACGACGACAACCTGGAGCACGCCAAATGGCTCGCCATGATGTGGCCGCGGCTGGAGCTCCTGCGCGACCTGCTGGCGGACGACGGCTCGATCTGGGTCTCCATCGACGACAACGAGGCACACTACCTCAAGGTCGTCATGGACGAGGTGTTCGGAAGAACATGTTTCATCGGGAATATGATTTGGCAGAAGATATTTTCTCCGAAGAACAGTGCTCGGCACTTTTCGGCGGATCATGACCATATGTTTGTTTACGCTCGTGATTCGGAGACTTGGTTGCCGAATCCGCTACCCAGAACGGAGAGGCAAGACAAGCTCTACAAGAATCCCGATAACGATCCACGCGGGCCTTGGACGTCGGGTGACCTTTCGGCTCGAAACTATTACGGCGCAGGGACCTATCCGGTGACTACTCCGAAAGGTAGAATCATTTCAGGCCCTCCCAAGGGTATGTATTGGCGTGTTTCCAAGGAGAAAATGGCTGATCTTGATCGAGAGGGGCGCATTTGGTGGGGATCAGGTGGCAACAATGTCCCCCGACTGAAACGCTATCTCTCGGAAGTAAGGACTGGAATCGTCCCGCAAACCATTTGGTTCAATCAGGATGTCGGCAATACGCAAGAAGCCAAGAAAGAGATCGTGAGCCTGTTCGGCGACGACGTGTTCGGCACCCCCAAGCCCGAACGCCTGATCCAGCGCGTCCTGCACATCGCCACCGACCCGGGCGATCTCGTGCTCGACTCGTTCCTCGGCTCCGGCACCACGGCGGCGGTCGCGCACAAGATGGGCCGGCGCTGGATCGGTATCGAGCTGGGCGAGCATGCCGTCACCCACTGTGCGCCGCGCCTGAAGAAGGTGATCGAGGGCGAACGGGGCGGCATCTCCACGGCAGCGGGCTGGACGGGCGGCGGCGGCTTCCGCTTTCACCGCCTGGGGCCGCCCGCCTTCGACGCCGACGGGCGCATCCGGCCCGACGTCTCCTTCCCCGTGCTCGCCGCCCACGTCTGGTTCGCCGAGACCGGCCGCCCGTGGACCGCGCCGGAGGCGCCGTCGCCCTTCCTCGGCGCGCGCGACGGGCGGGGCTACGCGCTGCTCTACAACGGCGTGCTCCGGGACCGCTCGGCCGCCGGCGGCAACGTGCTGACGCGCCGCACGCTGTCGGCCATCCGCGCCGCGGCGGGCGGTTTCGACGGGCCGCTCACCGTCTACGCCGCACGGTCGGCGTTCCGCGACGCGACGCTGAAGGCGGAAGGGCTGGCCTTTCGGCAGACGCCCTACGACGTGACGGCGCGGGCCTGACCGATGGAGCTCAAGCCCTATCAGGCCGAGGCGCTCGACACGCTGCGCCGCTTCCTGGAGGACGCGCGGATCGCCGGGCCGGCGGCGTCCTACAGGAAGCTCGCCGCCGAACCCGAACTCGCGGCGCGGCTCGGGCGCTACGCCGGGACCTACGCGCCGCTCAAGGGCCTGCCGGAGACGCCGCACGTCTGCCTGCGCCTGCCGACCGGCGGCGGCAAGACGCTCCTCGCCGCCCATGCCGTCGCCGTCGCCCGCCGCGCCTGGGTCGATCGCGACCATCCCCTCGTCCTGTGGCTGGCGCCGACCGCGACCATCCGCCGCCAGACGGCGGAGGCGCTGAAGAACCCGCGCCACCCGTGCCGCCGCGCCCTCGACGCGGCGTTCGCGGGCCGGGTGCGCGTCTTCGACATCGCCGACTTCGCCCAGCTTCGCCCTCACGACCTGCGCGGCAGGTGCTGCGTCGTCGTCGGCACCATCCAGACGCTGCGGGTCAAGGACACCGACGGCCGCAAGGTCTACGCCCACCACGAGGACATGGAGGCGCACTTCGCCGCCCTGCCCGCGGCCGCGATCGATGCCGCCGCCGCGCCGGGGCTGGAGCGCCTGGAGAACGGCCGGGTCAAGTTCTCCTTCGCCAACCTGCTGCATCTCCAGCGCCCGCTGATGATCGTCGACGAGGCGCACAACGCCGTCACCGGGCTCACGCGCGAGATGCAGGAGCGGGTGAACCCGTGCGCCGTGATCGAGTTCACGGCCACGCCGCGCAAGGGCTCCAACGTCCTGTTCAACGCCACGGCGTCGGAACTGAAGCGCGAGGCGATGATCAAGCTGCCGGTCGTACTCGCCGAGCACGACGCCTGGGAGGGCGCGGTGACCGCCGCCGTCGCCGCCCGCGCGGCCCTGGCCGCGGCGGCGAAGGGGGAGCGCGAGTACGTCCGCCCGGTGGCCCTGTTCCAGGCGCAGCCGAAGAACCGCGAGGTGACGGTCGCGGCGCTGAAGCAGCACCTGATCGAGGTCGAGCGCGTGCCCGAGGAGAAGATCGCCGTCGCCACCGGCGCCCAGCGCGAGCTCGACGGGATCGACCTGTTCGACCCGGACTGCCCGATCGAGCACGTCGTCACCGTCGAGGCGCTCAAGGAAGGCTGGGACTGCTCCTTCGCCTACGTCTTCTGTTCGGTGTCGCGGATCGGGAGCGCCACCGACGTCGAGCAGCTTCTCGGCCGGGTGCTGCGGATGCCCTACGCCGAACGGCGCGCCGACGCCGCCCTGAACAAGGCCCATGCCTTCGTCTGCGAACCGACGTTCGGCGCCGCGGCGAAGGCGCTGACGGACAGGCTGGTGGGCATGGGCTTCGAGGAGGACGAGGCGGAAGACGCCATCGAGCGGCGGCAGCCGGCGCTGGACGGGAACGGCGGCCTGTTCCGTCCCGGCGGCGATGGGGATCGCGCGGAGACGCAAGGCCCGGCGTCGCCGGCGGACCGGGGAGAGGCCTTCGCGGTTCCGCGCCTGATGTCGGAAGTCCAGGAGGAGCTGGAGCTCGCCGACACCGACGTGTTCATGGAGAGTCACGACTGGTCGCTCGCCGGCCATCCGTTCCGGCCGGACGCAAGCGCGTTCGAGATCCTCGAGACGGCGCGCGGGTTCGAGATCGACGTCGACGGCGACCGCGTGGTCTACAGGCAGACCGGCGCCGAAGCGCAGTTCATGCTCGACGTCGACGTGGAGGGCTGGACGCCGCAGAGCCTGGTGCTGTGGCTCGACCGCGAGGTCCGCGCCATCGACATCGACCAGGGCGACCTGATCGCCTGGCTGTCGGGCTTCGTGAACCACCTGACGGCGGCGTGCGGCCTCCCGCCCGCCGCGCTCATGCGCGCCAGGTTCCTGCTCGCGCGCAAGGCGAAAGGGCGGATTGCCGCCATCCGCCGCGAGGAGCGCGCGAAGGTCTACCAGCAGCGCCTGTTCGCGCCGGAAGCCCGGCCGCGGGTCTCCTTCGACCACGCCTTCGCGTTCCGCGACGGCATGTACGCCGACGAACGGCGCTACCGCGGGCGCTGGCGGCCGAACCGGCACTTCCTCGGCGCCGACGCCGTGCCCGCCTTCGACGGCGCCGACGACGGCGAGGAGGTCCAATGCGCCCAGGCCCTCGATTCCCTGCCCGGCGTGACGTTCTGGATCAGGAACGTCGCGCGGCACCCGGAGTCGTTCCGGCTGCCGCTCGCGGAAGGCTGGTTCTATCCCGATTTCGTGGCCCGGCTCGACGACGGCCGGTTCCTGGTCGTCGAATACAAGGGCGCGCACCTAGCCGAGGGCGCCGACACGGCCGAGAAGCGCGCCGTCGGCGAACTGTGGGAGCGCGAGTCCGGAGGCCGGGGCCTGTTCCTCGTCGCCGAGAAGACCGTCGCCGGCAAGGACCCGCGCGGCCAGCTGGCGGCGAAGGCGGGGGTGGTGGAGCGGGCGAGGGGAATCGAACCCCCGTCGTAAGCTTGGGAAGCTTCTGCTCTGCCATTGAGCTACGCCCGCCCGCCGGCGCACGCGACCGGCGTCCGCATCTCTACCATATCGCCGCGTCCGCTTGTAGCGTCGTTCGCTTGGGAGCGTCGGCGTCCCGCCGGCATGACGGGCCGTGCGCGCTTCGCGCGATGCCGGCGGGACGCCGGCGCTCCCAGGGACATGGACAGGCAGGCCCCCCGGCCGGGCACTGGACATCGCGGGGGCTTGGATCGATAGTCCGGCGGGAGTATGAATCGTCACCGGGCATCGCTTCGGAGCAGACCATGTACAGCCAGACGACCCGCTCGATCGAGGTCACGGTCAAGCCCACGTACCTGGACGACCAGTCCTCGCCGTCGGACGACCACTACGTGTGGGCCTACCGGGTCCGCATCGACAACCAGGGGGCGGAGACCGTGCAGCTGCGGTCGCGGTACTGGCACATCACCGACGCGACGGGCCGCATCCAGGAGGTCCGCGGCGCCGGGGTCGTCGGCGAGCAGCCGGTCCTGCAACCGGGCCAGTCCTTCGAGTACACGAGCGGAACCCCGCTGCCGACGCCGTCCGGCATCATGCTCGGCCGCTACGAAATGGAATCGGAGCGCGGCGAGCGGTTCGAGATCGACATCCCCGCGTTCTCGCTGGACAGCCCGTACCAGCGGAAGTCGATCAACTAGACGCCGGCGCGCGTGGACGGGAACGACGACGCGAACGCGGCCGCCGCGGCCGCGCGCCAACGGCCCACCCGGGCGCGGGCGGAGGACGCGGTCCGCACCCTCATCGCGTGGGTCGGCGACGACCCCGACCGCGAGGGCCTGAAGGGCACGCCCAAGCGGGTCATACGCGCCTGGGAGGAGTTCTTCGCCGGCTACGAGGACGACCCGGTCGGATACCTGACGCGGACGTTCGAGGAGGTGGACGGGTACGACGAGATGGTCGTCCTGCGGGACATCCGCTTCGAGTCCCACTGCGAGCACCACATACTGCCGATCATCGGACACGCGCACGTCGCCTATCTGCCGACCAACCGGGTCGTCGGGATCAGCAAGCTGGCGCGGGTCGTCGAGGCCTACGCCCGGCGGTTGCAGATACAGGAAAAGCTCACCGCGCAGATCGCCAACACCGTCAACGACGTGCTGCAGCCGCAAGGGGTCGGCGTCGTGGTCGAGGCGGCGCACCAGTGCATGACGATGCGGGGCGTTCACAAGCCCGGCGTCACCATGGTGACCAGCCAGATGCTCGGCAGGTTCAGGAGCGACTCCCGGACCCGGCGGGAATTCATGTCCCTGCTCAACCACCAGGGCGGTTCGACGAACCTCTGACCCCCTGACCTCTCCGGCCCCTCCGGCCCTCCGGCCGGCGTCTCCGGCGTCCGGCCCGGGACGCGGCGGCCGCCGGCGGACGAGGCGTGGATGGACTATCGGCCCATTTTCTTCATCGTCGGCATCCTGCTGGCCATGCTCGGCGCCGCGATGCTGATACCGGCCGCCGTCGACGCGGCCGCCCGCAACCCCGACTGGCTGGTGTTCCTGGCGTCGGCGTTCCCGACGCTGTTCGTGGGCGGCGCGCTGGTGCTCATGAACCGCTCGCGGTTCCGGTCCGTCGGCGTCCGGCAGGCGTTCGTCCTGACGACCATGAGCTGGATCGTCGTCGCGGCGTTCGCCGCCCTGCCGCTCATGTTCTCCGACCTCGACCTCACCTATACCGACGCCTTCTTCGAGGCGATGTCGGGCATCACGACCACGGGGTCGACCGTGGTCACGGGGCTGGACTCGGCGACGCCGGGGATCCTGCTGTGGCGCGCGCTCCTGCAATGGCTGGGCGGGATCGGGATCATCGTGATGGCGATCGCCGTGCTCCCCATGCTGGGCGTCGGCGGGATGCAGGTGTTCCGCATGGAATCGTCCGACCGGTCCGACAAGACGATGCCGCGGGCGGCCCAGATCTCCACCACCATCGCCGCCATCTACCTGCTGCTGACCGCCGTGTGCTGCGCCGCGTACTGGGCCGCGGGGATGCCGCCGTTCGACGCCGTGGCGCACTCGATGACGACCATCGCGACCGGCGGCTTCTCGACCTCCGACGCCTCGCTGGGCCGGTTCCCGGCCCCGGCGGTCCACTGGATCGCCGTGTGCTTCATGATCCTGGGGAGCCTGCCGTTCCTGCTGTACTTCGAGGCCGCGCGCGGGCGGGTGGCCGCCCTCTGGCGCGACTCCCAGGTGCGCTGGTTCTGCGGCATCGCGGTCGCCGGCTTCGCCGCCATGGTCTGCTGGCGCTGGCGGGAGGGCGCCGGGCCGTTCGGCGACACGCTCCGGGAATGCGCCTTCAACGTGACGTCGATCGTCACCGGAACCGGATACTCGACCGCCGACTACACGACGTGGGGAACGTTCGCCGTGACGGCGTTCTTCCTGTTCATGTTCGTCGGGGGGTGCGCCGGGTCGACGTCGTGCAGCATCAAGGTCTTCCGGTTCCAGATCCTGTTCGCCGTCCTGCGCGCCCAGGTGCTCCGGCTGTGGCAGCCGCACGGCGTGTTCGTCCCCGGCTACAACCGCAAGCCCCTCGACGATTCGGTCATCGAGGCGGTGATGGTGTTCTTCTTCCTGTTCGTCTCGACGTTCGCTGCGCTGGCGCTGGCGCTGGCCGCCATCGGCCTCGACTTCACGACCAGCGTCTCGGGAGCGGCGACCGCCATCGCCAACGTCGGCCCCGCGCTCGGCGACGTCATCGGGCCGGCCGGCACCTTCGCGACGCTGCCCGATTCGGCCAAGTGGGTGCTGAGCGCCGGAATGCTCCTCGGGCGGCTCGAACTGCTCACCGTCCTGGTGCTGTTCACGCCGGCCTTCTGGCGCGCCTGACGCCGCGCCGGCCGGTGGACGCCCCGGCGGCGACGGCGCTATCGTGCGCCTTCCGGCCGCCGTCCCGCGCCGAGCGGCGGGCGCGGCCGCCGTCCGTATTTCGGAAGAGGCGCATGTCGGACCCCGTATCCTCCGCGGTCGACCTCCTCGGGAAGCTCGTCGCGTTCGACACGACGAGCCGCAACCCGAACCTGGAGCTGATCCGTTTCGTCGCCGACCACCTCGCCGGGCACGGCGTCGACGCGGCGGTGATCCACGACGACACGGGAACCAAGGCCAACCTCCTGGCGACGATCGGCCCCCGGCGGGACGGCGGCATCGTGCTGTCGGGCCACACCGACGTCGTGCCGGTGGACGGCCAGGACTGGCGGACGGACCCGTTCGTCCTGGCGCGATCGGACGGCAGGCTCTACGGCCGCGGCGCCGCCGACATGAAGGGCTTCTGCGCCACCGTGCTGGCGATGGTTCCCGAGTTCCTGTCGCGGCCGCTCGCGGCGCCGCTGCACGTCGCGTTCTCCCACGACGAGGAAGTGGGCTGCCTCGGGGTCCACGGGATGATCCCCCACATCGCCGTGCCCGGCCTCGTTCCCAAGGCCGTCATCGTCGGCGAACCGACGGGAATGAAGGTCGTCAACGCGCACAAGGGCATCCGCGCCTTCCGCACGACCGTGACCGGACTGGAGGCGCATTCGAGCGCCACGCACGAGGGCGTCAACGCCGTCATGGCGGCCGCCGACCTGATCGCCTTCCTGTCGCGGCTGGCCGAGGACGAGAAGGCCGCCGCCGACCCGGACTCCCGGTTCGACCCGCCCTTCACGAGCATCAGCGTGGGTCCGATCTCGGGCGGGACGGCCCTCAACATCATCCCCCGGCAGTGCAGTTTCACGTGGGAATACCGGGCGCTGCCCGACGCCGACGAAGACGCGATCATCGACCGCTTCGCCGAGTACGCGGAAACCGATCTCCTGCCGCGCCTGCGCCGGGTCCACGGCGGGGCGTCGATCGAGACCGCGGCGCTGGCGCGGGTCCCGCCGCTGGTCCCGGAAGACGATTCGTCGGTCGAGACGCTGATGATGGCCCTCGCCGGCGCCAACCGGACCTTCGCCGTCTCCTACGCGACCGAGGCCGGCATATTCCGCGAGGCGGGCATCCCCGCCGTCGTCTGCGGCCCCGGCGACGTCGCGCAGGCGCACCGGCCGAACGAGTTCGTCGCCATCGCGCAGATCGAGGCCTGCGTCGACTTCCTGCGCCGGGTCCTCGATCACGTCGCCGCGGACTGACGCCGGGCGCCGGGCGCCGCGGGCTACAGGAGGTGCTTCCGCAGGTGCCGGCGGATGGCGGCCTCGAGGACGGAATCGAGCTCCGTCATCATGTCGGCGGTCATCTCGAGGAAGAGCCGGTCGCGTTCCGCCAGCGTCATGTCCTCCGGCGCCGTGCGCGACCGGACCACGCGCGCGGTGGCGAACGATTCGCGGCGTCCGCGGGCCGTCCTGACCTCGATCCGCGCCTCGATCGCGGCGTCGTACCGCACCTCCTGCTCGCGGCGCAGGAGGCCGCGCAGCCCCTCGCGGACCTTCAGCGGCACGGCGATCACGCGGGCGTCGACGATGACGAAGCGGCCGCGGCGCGCCTCTCCCGCCGCCTCGATGCGATCGACCGCCCACCGGCGCAGCGCCGCCGAAGGGGTGAGCGGAAACCGGTGCTCCACGTGCGGCGCGCGCAGGGGCGGCGCGTAGGCCTCGACGACGTCGACCTCGGCCACGTCCAGGCGGATCGGGGGCAGGTGGCCGAACGCGATCTCGGGCGGGGCCGCGGGCGGGCCGGGGGCGGCGCACGCCGCGATCCAGACCAGCGGCAGCGCCGCCGCGGCCAGGGCGCGGACCGGGCCGCTCATCGCGCCGGTTCCGGCCGCCGCGGCCGGGACAGGCACCAGGCGAGGATGCCCTTCTGGACGTGCAGGCGGTTCTCCGCCTCGTCCCAGACGACCGACCGCGGGCCGTCGATGACCGCGTCCGTCACCTCCTCGCCGCGATGCGCCGGCAGGCAGTGCATGAACACCGCGTCGGCGCCGGCGCGGCTCATCAGCCGCTCGTCGACGCGATAGGGCGCCAGCAGCGCGCGCCGGCGCTCCGCCTCGCCGTCGCCCATCGACACCCAGGCGTCGGTGATGACGCAGTCCGCGCCCGCCACGGCGTCCTCGGGGTCGCGCGCGAGCCGTATGCGCCCGCCCCGCCCCGTCGCCGATTCGAGCTCGGACGGCGACGGCGCCAGCTCCGGGGGGCACGCCAGCCGCAGCTCGAAGCCGAAGCTCGCCGCGGCGTGCATCCACGTCGTCGCCATGTTGTTGCCGTCCCCGCACCACGCCACGGCCCTGCCGGCCAGCGGTCCGCGATGCTCCTCGAAGGTCATGACGTCGGCCATCACCTGGCAGGGATGGGTGCGGTCGGTGAGCCCGTTGACGACCGGCACCGTCGCGTGGGCCGCCATCTCGAGCAGGTTCGCGTGCGCCGACGTGCGGATCATGATGGCGTCGACGTATCGCGACAGCACGCGGGCGGTGTCGCCGATGGTCTCGCCGCGGCCCAGCTGCATTTCCTCGCCGCGCAGGAGCAGGCTCTCGCCTCCGAGCTGCCGCATCGCCACGTCGAACGAGACGCGCGTCCGCGTCGACGCCTTCTCGAAGATCATGGCGAGCAGGCGTCCGGCGCACGGGGCGCGATCGTCCGGCCCGGCCCGGCCGCCCCCCCCCCGCGCCGCCTTCATGCGCCGCGAGTCGTCGAGGATCGCCCTCAGATCCGACGCGTCGACGGCGTCGATGTCGAGGAAGTGCCGTGGCGTGTCCATGGCGCGCTCCGGGGTTCGATCACCCTCCGAGGCGCCGGCACACGCCGTCGAGTATCCGCGCCGCCTCGTCGACGTGGTCCTCGCCGGCGACGAGGGGCGGCAGGAAACGCACCACGTTGTCGGCGGCGGGCACGGTCAGCAGGCCGTCGTCCCGCAGCGCGTCCACCAGGCCGCCGGCGGGGACGGCGCATTTCAGCCCGATCAGCAGGCCCAGGCCGCGCACCTCCTCCACGATTCCGGGATGGGCCGCGGCGACGGCGCCCAGCCGCTGGTTCAGGAGGCCGGCGACGCGCCGCGCGCCGTCGAGGAAGCCGTCCTCCAGCACGACGTCCAGCACCGCGCCCGCCGCCGCCATGGCGAGCGGGTTGCCGCCGAAGGTCGACCCGTGGCTGCCGGCCGTCATGGCGCCGGCCACCGTGGCCGAGGCGAGGCAGGCGCCGACCGGGAATCCGCCCGCCAGGCCCTTGGCGACGGCCATGACGTCGGGGGCGACGCCGTCCCACTGGTAGGCGAAGAGCCTGCCGGTGCGCCCCACTCCCGTCTGGACCTCGTCGTAGAACAGGAGCGCCCCCGCGGCGTCGGCGATCCCGCGAAGCGCCCGGAGATGGCCCGGAGGCATCGGACGAACGCCGCCCTCGCCCTGCACGGGTTCGACGAGTATCGCCGCCGTCTCGTCGGTGACGGCCCGCTTCATCGCCTCCAGGTCCGCGAACGGAACCTGGTCGAAGCCGTCGGCCGGCGGGCCGAACCCGGCGAGGTGCTTCTCCTGGCGCCCGGCGGCGAGCTCGGCCAGCGTGCGGCCGTGAAACGCGCCCTCCACCGTGACGACCCGCCAGCGGCGCGAATCGCCCTTCTCGTGGTGGAACCGGCGAACGGTCTTGAGGCCCGCCTCCACGGCCTCGGCGCCCGAATTGCAGAAGAACACGGCGTCGGCGAAGGAGTTCTCCGTCAGCCGCGCGGCCACGCGCTCCTGTTCCGGGATGCGGTAGAGGTTGGACACGTGCCAGAGCCGTTCGGCCTGGCGCTTGACGGCCGCCACCATCTTCGGATGGCAATGGCCGAGGGCGTTGACGGCGATCCCCGTGGCGAAGTCGAGATACCGCCGCCCGTCGGCGTCGAACAGCCAGGCGCCCTCGCCCCGCTCGAAGGCGACGTCGTAGCGGGCGTAGGTCGGGTAGAGCGGCGCGTTCATGGTCCTGGCTCGGACGCCGGGCGGAGAAAGGCGGGAAGTATGGCGACGCGCCCCGCGGTGTCAACGCGCGGCGCCGCCCCGCGATCCCCTTTCTTCCGGTTGTCCGGCGGTCCGCGTCATGGGACAATCGGCCATGACCGGCGATCTCGTCTGGCTGGCGGCCGCGACCCTTTTCTTCGTGGGGATTCATCCCGGTATCTCGGGCTCGCCGCTCCGCCGCGTCCTCGTCGGCGCGGTCGGCGAGGCCGCCTTCCAGGCGGCGTTCGCGTTGCTCTCCATCGGCGGTCTGGCATGGATGGTCCTCGCCTTCAGGGCCGCTCCCCACGAGCCGTTGTGGTCGGCGCCCGGGCTGGCGTGGATTCCCGTCGTTCTCATGCCCGTCTCGGCCGTTCTCGTCGTTCTCGGCGTCACCAGCGCCAATCCCACGAGCGCCGGGCAGGGGAGCGCGCTGGAGCGCGACGAGCCCGCGAGAGGGGTCACGCGCATCACCCGCCATCCCTTTCTCGTCGGCGTGATCCTGTGGGCCGCCGGCCACATCGCCGCGAACGGGGACGCCGCGTCGCTGATCTTCTTCGGGGGATTTCTGGCGCTCGGCGTCGTCGGTCCGATCGATATCGACGCGAAGCTCCGCTCGCGCGCCCCCGAGGCCTGGCGGCGGCTGGCGGCGGCGACGTCGGTCGTCCCGTTCGTGGCCATCCTCCAGGGGCGGAACACGCTCGAGCCGGCCGAGCTGGGCTGGTGGCGGATCGCGCTGGGCCTCGCGTTGTACGCGGTGCTGTGGTCGG
Organism: Alphaproteobacteria bacterium; assembly: GCA_965200265.1. GTDB lineage: Bacteria > Pseudomonadota > Alphaproteobacteria > UBA2966 > UBA2966 > UBA2966. The sequence continues at coordinate 80,076 of OZ241357.1, forward strand.
TCCATGAGCATATCGGCGGGGTGCCCGTCGTTCTCCGGTGACCCGGTTCGGGCAGATACGAAACGCGGGCGCCCGTGCTAGAATTGGAATACGGGTCGCGACGGCAGGCGCGGCGGTCGGAGTATCCGGGGAGTATCCGAATTGTCGGAGACTCGCATCAGTCGAATCGTCCCTCGCCGGACCCGCGACGAACTGAACGCGTTGCGCGACGGGCCGGGGGTCGCGTTCCTGGCGTGCCACCTGGGCGCGATGGCGGGCACGGGGTGGCTTCTTCACTTGGCGCTCGGCACGTGGTGGACGATCCCCGCGATGCTCGCCCACGGCTACGTCATCGCCGCCCTGTTCGGCCCGTTCCACGAGACCGCCCATCGCAGCGCCTTCCGGAGCAGGTGGCTCAACGAGAGCGTCTTCTGGGTGTCGGGCGTCGCCATCTTCTATCTGAAGACGGTGTTCCGGATCGAACACATGGCGCATCACGCCCATACCCAGGATCCGGAGAAGGACCCGCAGCGCATCCCCATGGCCGGGACGTTCCGGGGTTACGTCCACTACGCCACCGGCATCCCGTCCCTGCGGCTCAAGCTCTGGCGCCTCGTCCATCACTCCCGAGGGAGGATCGGCGAGAGCGAGAAGGCCTACGTCGCCGCCGACCGCGTCCCGGAACTGCGGCGCGACGCGCGGATCTACCTCGGCGTCTACGCGCTCGTCGCCGTCGCCAGCCTCTGGTTCCAGACCTGGGCGGCGGCGATCTACTGGTTCCTGCCGGCGATCCTCGGAGAGCCGTTCCAGCGCATGATCCGCATCGCCGAGCACACCGGGTGCGCGCTCGGTCCCGACATGCTGCGGAACACGCGGACGACACTGGCCGCCGCGCCGCTGCGGTGGCTCAACTGGAACATGGCGTTTCACGCCGAGCACCACGCGATCTCGTCGGCGCCGTTCCACGCCCTGCCCCGGCTGCACGCGCTGCTCGCGCCCCGTCTGGCGCACGTTTCCAGGGGCTACCTCGGCGCCCAGCGGGACGTGATCCGGTCGCTCCCGTAGCCGATCGCCCCCTTCCGAAGGCGCGCATGACGCTCTCCGCGACGCGAACGATGGTTTCGGAACCCCGGCGGCCGGCATGAACCGCGTCACGGACATCGTCGAATCCTGCGTGAACGGGCTGGAGGCCGTCTCGGACGCCTTCGACGCGGTGCTCGCGGTCCTCGATCGCCTGGCGCAGTGGCTGGCCATCGCGCTGGTCGGCGTCATCGCCGTGGCCATGATCCTTCAGGTCTTCTTCCGCTACGTCGTCAATTCCTCCCTGAGCTGGTCGGAGGAACTCAGCGTCTGGTCCCTGGTCTGGCTGGTGTTCATCGGCTCCGTCGTCCTGATCCGCAACTGGGAGCACATCAACATCCCGACCTTCGTCAACTGGCTTCCCCTCGGGCTGCGCCCCGGCGTCGTCATCGTCGCCAAATGCCTGTCGATCGCGTTCCTGGCGACGATGACGTATCTCGGCTTCGAGATGATCCTGTTCGGGTTCCACGCCGACGCCCCGGTCCTGCATCTCTCGACCAGGTGGGCCAAGCTCTCGATTCCCGTGGGCGGCGCGCTGATGTGCCTGTTCGCCCTCGGCGTCCTGCTGAAGGATCTCGTCCGGTTGTGGCGGCGGGACCATCGGCATTTCGCCGACCAGGGGAATCCGGGCCTCGAATAGCCGGCCGTCGCGCGGCTCGACCGGCAAGACATGGAGACCGTCGGCCCCTGGCTGCTGCTGCCGTTCGCGATCCTGCTGGTGATCGGCGTTCCCGTCGCGATCTCGCTGGGCCTCGCCTGCGCCGTGTTCATCTTCTTCTCCGGCTGGGGCCGGCCGCCGATGCTGCTCGTCACCGAGATGTACGTCGGCGTCGCGCTGTTCGCGCTCCTCGCCCTGCCGATGTTCGTCCTCACCGGAGAGCTCCTCAACCGCTGCGAGATCACCGACAGGCTGGTCCGGTTCGCGCAGCTGCTGGTCGGGTGGATCCGCGGCGGGCTGGCGCACGTCAACATCGTGACGTCGATGTTCTTTGCCGGCATTTCCGGTTCGGTGCTGGCGGACGCGGCGTCGCTCGGCCCCATCCTCATCCCGGCCATGATCCGCGAGCGGTTCCCGGCCGACTTCTCGGCCGCCGTGACCGCGTCGAGCGCCGTCATCGGCGCCATCATCCCGCCGAGCACGGTGGCGATCATCATCGGCAGCCAGCTCGAAATCTCCATCGGCGGGCTGTTCGCCGGCGGGATCGTCCCCGGACTGCTGGTGGGACTCGCGCTGATGATCACGTCGTGGTTCATCAGCTGGCGCCACGGCTACGGCGAGGTCCGCAGGTTCGAGGGGCCGGTCGCCGTCGTCAGAAGCTCCGGCTCGGCGTTCCCCGCCCTGCTGATCCCGGTCATCATCCTCGGCGGCATCCTGGCGGGCGTCTTCACGCCGACCGAGGCCGGCGCGGTCGCGGTGTTCTACACCCTGATCGTCGGGACCTTCTATTACCGCACGCTCGACTGGCCGAAGCTGCGCGCGTCGATGATCGCGACCGCCAGGGTCACCGCGTCGGCGCTCTTCATCGTGGCGACGGCGCTGGTGTTCAGCCGCATCCTGACCTTCTTCCGCGTCCCCGAGGAGATCCTCGATCTGATCCTTTCCGTCTCCACCGACAGGATCGTCATCGCCCTGATCATCATCGCGTTCTTCCTCGTCATGGGCGCGTTCATGGACGCCGTGGCCAACATGATCATCCTCGGTCCGCTGCTGATGCCGGTGGCGACGTCGCCGCTCGGCCTCGGCATGGAGCCCATTCAGTACGGGCTGTTTCTGGCCGTCGGACTGCTCTTGGGGCTGATCACGCCGCCGCTCGGCCTCCTGCTGTTCATATGCGGACCCATAGCGCGGGTGTCGCTCGAGCGGACGGCGCGCGCCGTCCTGCCGTTCCTGGCGGCGGAGCTCGTCGTGCTCCTGCTCATCGTGTTCGTGAAGCCGGTCACCATGGCCATCCCCCACGCGCTCGGGCTGGGATGACGTTTCCTTGACGTAAGGGCGATATCGGCGATATACACGCATCAGTGGCGGCAGGGATCATGCGGTCGCTCCCCGGCCCGCGACACTCGACGGATATGCGCTTCAATGCCCAAACGCCAGAGCAACAAACCGAAGCGCAGGATCATCCCGATGGGCAGGGTCGATCCGGCTTTTCTGCGTCGCCTCGTGAGGCAGGCGCAGTACACCGGCAATGCCCACCACAAGCGGAGCGCCGCCGATTACGGTTTCAACCCGCCAGCCAATCCGCGACCGAGCAAGTCGCTTTGTGATGGTAACCGGACCGTCAAGAAAAACGAGGCGAAAGCACTGTTCCACGAAGGCATAAGGCGGGGTATGGTGAGCGTCCATCACGAGGACGATCTGCCCAAGTACGTCTGGGCGGTCGACGACGGGTGCCGCGCGTATGAGGCCAAGATCGAGCACGGCAGCCGGAACTACCACGGCTACGAGTTGGGCGACGACGACGATATGAAGAAACTGGTTATCAAGGAGTGGAAACGAAGATGTCCGATCATCTGACGATTTCGCTCTCCTCCGAGAACCTCGATACCGGGCCGGCGGAGGAAAGGGCGACGTTCGGCCTCTTCGCCATTACGGCGAATGATAAACTGCTTACGAAAGGCATGGATACCGAGTGCCGGGAGATCCGGCATGGCCCATATGTATCCGGCTATCCGGTGGCCGAATGGCTCGCATGGAACTGGTGGCGGATCAGGTGGGAGGTCGGGCGTCCGTCCGAGGAGAATGCCGCGCGCCGCTGGAGCTTCGCCCATCGGATGTCGAACGTCGGCGAGGGCTATGCTTGGCCGAACATAAGCCTCTTCTCCGATGGGATGTGGTTCTTCATGGACTCCAAGTCTTCCGGCAATCCCGAGGGGGTTCCGTTCCATTACTTCGGAGCCCTTGGGCTCCAGACGGTTCCTGTGGGAAACCTCGAGGCCGCGATCGACGGGTTCGTGGGAGACGTGCTGGCGCGGCTCGAAGGTTCGGGGATTGGCGGCACCAATCTTCACCGTCTTTGGGATGAATTGAGAGCGGAGCGGGAAGATGCCGAGGTCGCGCGCTTCCGGCGGCTGGAGGCGCGATTCGGTTGCGACCCCGACGAGGCCGACGAGGGGACGATCCGGCGTCGTCTCGACGATGCGGCAGTGCTCGGGGAAGAGGCGCTGGGCGAGGTGGCCGCCGACGTGGCGTTTCACGGCAATGGCCCGGATGGCATGATGTCGGCGGACGGTATTGCCGACACCGCGGACAGGAACGGTTTCGACGCCAATCCGAACGAGGCGGTCCGGCTCGACGATGCGACGGACATGCCGAGTGCGACGGAGGCCGAGGCTTGGCGGGTGGGAGAAGACGCCGCCCGAAAAATCCGTGACCGGGTGGATCTGGACGGTCGGCCCATTTCGGACAAGCTGCTCGCCGATCTCGCAGGGACGAAGCGGAACGTGATTTCGGGGACAAGCAAACGCTCCGACCGTATTTCTTTCGTGCTCGTCGACCGGGACGGCGACCATGCTCGCGTGGCGCTCAGGTCGAAGTGGGAAACCGGGCGGCGGTTCGAGCTCGCCCGTTTGGTCGGAGATCGTCTTCTCGGCGACCGGATGGATCGTCCCGCCGAACGGCTGTTCCCCGCGACGCGGGCCTACAGCTACCGGCAGAAGATGCAACGCGCGTTTGCCGCGGAGTTGCTGAGTCCGTTCGCCGCGGTGGACGAAATGTCGGGCGGCGATTATTCGGAGGACAGGCAGAACGACGTGGCCGAGCATTTCGGCGTCTCGCCGATGACGATCCAGACGCAACTGGTGAACAACGGCCGCGTCGCCCGGGAAGATGCGCCGGACATCATCGGCCGCGGGGCCGTCTCATGACCGGCGTCCGTTGGCTCCTTCGAGGGCGCGCGTGACGTTCTGCGCGCCGCGATGACGTTTCCTGTTGCCGACCGCTGCCGTTCGGCATACGGTTCGCGCGGGAATCAACAACGGAAAGGAGGTGATCCGATGTCGAGTGACATGCGCGCCTCGTCGATCGGTCCTGGTGTTCGTCACGGGCGGAGGAGCAGCCTCTTCTGCCGGCGCCGATACCGGATCGCCTGATCGGGGCCATCGACAGGCCCATTCACGGAAAGGCGGCCCGCGGGCCGCCTTTCTTTCTTGCCGGACATACGCATCAACCCCAAGGAGACGGATTCCATGGCGTCCATTCCCGACGACCCCGTCGTGCCGCCGCCCGTCACCGGCGACAGGCCGCTGACGCGCGTCATGAACATGGCCGGGGCCTACGGGCTGCGGAACCACACCGTCAGGAGCATCCGGGACCTCAAGGGCGTGCGGCGGCTCGTCGAGACCCTGCCGTTCTTTCCCGAGGAGGCGGCCGCCGCCGAGGCCGCCGGGATCGACACGATGAAGGTGCGCTTCGCCGGCGGCGCCCGGGAGTCGGCGGTCGCCATCCGCCGCGCCGCGCCGCACACGTTCATGAGCTTCGTGTTGCCGCTGACCGAGATCGCCAGCGAGGCCGGGGCCCTGCGCGCCGCGTTCGACGCCATGGAGGCCGGCGCCGACGCGATCATGGGCCAGTTCGGCCTTCCCTTCGTCGAGGCTCTGGCGAAGGCGGGCGTGCCGGTGCAGGGCCACGTCGGCCTGGTTCCGCGCAAGAGCACCTGGACGGGCGGCCTGCGCGCCGTCGGCAAGACCGTGGACGAGGCGCTGAAGATCTACCGGGACCTGAAGGACCTGGAGAACGCGGGCGCCTGGGCCGCCGAATGCGAGGTCGTTCCGGCGCCGCTCATGCGCGAGCTCTCCGCGCGCACGACCCTGGTCACGGCGTCCATCGGCTCCGGCTCCGGCGGCGACATCCAGTTCCTCTTCGCCCAGGACGTCCTCGGCGACGGCGACCCGCCGTTCCCGCGTCACGCCAGGCAGTACTGCGATCTCCGCGAGATGCGCCGGAAGATGCAGGAGGCGCGCATCGCCGCCTTCGGGGAGTTCGTCGCCGACATCCGCAGCGGGGCCTTTCCGGGGCCGGAGCACATCGTCGACGTGGGCCGCGACGTCGTCGACGGCTTTCTCGAGGCCGTCGGCGGATAGGACCCCGGCATCCGGAGTCGCGTATGAGAAATGCGGGTCAGCCGGCGAACGCCGGGATGCCCGTCTGTGCGCGGCCGAGGACGAGGGCGTGGACGTCGTGCGTGCCTTCGAGGGTGTTGACGACCTCCATGTTCATGACGTGGCGGATCACCCCGAACTCGTCGGAGATCCCGTTGCCGCCCAGCACGTCCCGCGCCGTCCGCGCGATTTCCAGCGCCTTTCCGGCGTTGTTGCGTTTCACGAGGGAGATCATCTCCGGCGTCGCGCGCCCTTCGTCGGAAAGCCGGCTGACGCGCAGCGCCGCCTGCAGGCCCAGGGAGATTTCGGTCTGCATGTCGGCGAGCTTCTTCTGGATCAGCTGGGTCGCCGCCAGCGGCCGTCCGAACTGCCTGCGGTCGAGCGTGTAGCGCCGGGCGGTGTGCCAGCAGGATTCCGCCGCCCCCATGACCCCCCAGCCGATGGCGAAGCGGGCGCGAGTGAGGCACGACAGCGGCGCGCGGAGACCGCGGGCCAGGGGCAGGCGGTTCTCCTCCGGGACGAGGACGTCGTCCATGACGATCTGGCCGGTCGGCGACGCGCGCGCCCCGAACTTGCCCCTTATGGGCGGCGTGTCGAGGCCGGCCATGCCGCGCTCCGCCAGGAAGGCGCCGACCTCGCCGTCGTCGTCCCGCGCCCAGATCACCATGACGTGGGCGATCGGCGCGTGGGTGATCCACGTCTTGGTCCCGTTGAGCCGGTAGCCGCCGTCGACGGCGCGGGCCCGCGCCTCCATGCCGGACGGGTCGGAGCCGTGACCGGGTTCCGTCAGGCCGAAACTGCCGAGGACCTCGCCCCTGGCCATCGCCGGCAGAAGGCGCCGTTTCTGCTCCTCGCTGCCGAAGGCGTGTATGGCGCCCATGACGAGGCCGGAGTGCGCGCCCACGGCCATGCGGAACGCCGAGTCGACCCGTTCGAGCTCTCGGCCCATGACGCCGTAGGCGACGTGGCCGAGGCCGGGGCACCCGTACCCTTCGAGCGTGCCGCCGAGGAACCCCATCTCCCCGAACTCGCGCATGATCCCGGCGTCGAACCGTTCGTCGCGGTGCCACTCCAGGATCAGGGGCGCCAGCCGGTCCTGCGCGAACCGGTGGGCGCTGTCGGCGACGAGCCGCTCCTCGTCGTCGAGCTGGTCGTCGAGGAGGAGCGGGTCGCTCCAGTCGAACGCGGCCCCGGAGGTCAACGGGCCGACGGCCGTCACACCCGCTCGAGCACGGCGGCGATGCCCTGGCCGACGCCGATGCACATCGAGACGAGCGCGTAGCGGCCGTTCTGGCGTTCGAGCTGGCGGGCGGCCGTCAACGCGAGCCGCGGACCGGAGGCGCCGAGCGGATGGCCGATGGTGATGGCCCCGCCGTTCGGGTTGACCCGGCTGTCGTCTTCGGCGACGCCGAGGCCCTTCAGGCAGGCGAGGACCTGGGCGGCGAAGGCCTCGTTGATCTCGATCACGTCCATGTCGTCGAGGGCGAGTCCGGCCCGCTCCAGCGCCTTCCTCGCGGCGGGGACCGGGCCGAAACCCATGGTGCGCGGCGGCACGCCGGCGACCGCGGAAGAGACGACGCGGACGCGCGGCTCGGCGCCCGCCTTCTCGCCCGCCGCGCGGCTGGCGACGATCAGGGCGACCGCGCCGTCGTTGATGCCCGAGGCGTTGCCGGCGGTCGTGACGCCCTCCGGATAGAGGGGCCGGAGCCTGGCGAGGCCGTCGACGGACGTCCCGGGCCGGGGATGCTCGTCCTCCGCGACGGTGACGTCCGGCCGCTTCCGCGTCCCGGCGATGGTGACCGGCGCGATCTCGTCGTCGAAGAAACCGTCGGCCTTGGCGGCCGCGTACTTCGACTGCGAGGCCGCGGCGAAGGCGTCGCACGAATCGCGCGTGAGCTGGAACTCCATCGCCAGGTTGTCGGCGGTCTGCGGCATGGTGTCGTCGCCGTGGTCGCGCTCGATCCTCGGGTTGGGAAAACGCGCGCCGAGCGACGATTCGAACGCGTCGAAAGCCTTGGCGTAGGGGGTTTCGGCCTTGCCGACGACGAACGGCGCCCGCGTCATGCTTTCCACCCCGCCGGCGACGATCACGTCGGCCTCGCCGCAGGTGATCGCGTGCGCCGCCGTGACGATGGCGTTCAGGCCGCTGCCGCAGTTGCGCTGCAACACCGTTCCCGGCACCTCGACCGGCAGCCCGGCCAGCAGCGCCGCGTGACGGGCGACGCATCGGCTGTCCTCGCCGGCCTGGTTGGCGCAGCCGACGTGCACGTCCTCGATCGAATCGGCGCTGAACGGCGAGTCGTCGACGACGCCCTTCATCACCTGACCGAGAAGATCGTCCGGGCGGATGCCGGCGAGGGCGCCGGCGTTGCGTCCGAAGGCCGAACGGCGTCCGTCGTAGATGTAGGCGTCGAGCATGGCGTGTGAACCTCTCCTGTTGGATGTCGCTCCTGTCCGATGTCGAATCGCCGCTCAGCCCTCGGGCGTGAGCAGCGACACCCCCAGCCGCGCCCGCCGGCGAAGCCACGGGGTCGGGCGGTAGCGCGGATCGCCCGTAAGTCTGCAGACGTTTTCGAGGATTCGCAAGATCGTCGCCGGACCCACGGCGTCGCCCCACGCCAGCGGCCCGGAGGGGTAGGCGAGGGCGAGGGTGACGGCCCGGTCGATGTCCTCGGGCGTCGAGGTGCGCGCCTGGGCCACCGCGCAGCCGATGTTGACGATCATCGAGACCACCCGCTGGGCGACGAATCCGGGGCCGTCGTTGACGACCGTCGCCGCCGCGTCGCCGCCGCCGAGGAGCCCGCGCGCCGCGACGGCGTAATCGGGGGCCGTGACCGGCGTCCGCATCAGGGTCCAGCGGCGCCCGGCGCCGAACAGCGTGTCGACCGCGACGACGCGCCGCGCATCCAGGCCCTGATCCACGGCCGCCGTGGTGGCGTCCTCGCCGATCGGCGTGACCAGGACGAGGGCGTCGCCGGAAGGCCGCGCGCCTTCCTCGAGCCGGCCTCCGGCCTCGAGGACCGGCGCCCTCAAGCTCGCGGCGGCTTCCGGCTCCGCGCCGCTGATCCAGACGGGACGGCCGTCGTAGGCGGGCGCCGGCGGTTCTTCCGGCCCGACGGGGGCGCCGTCCGGGTATTCGTAGAACCCCCGGCCCGTCTTGCGGCCCAGAAGGCCGGCTTCGCGCCGCAGGGACATCATCGGCGAGGGCCGGTATCGGGGTTCGTCGTAGAACTGCCGGTAGATCATCTCGGTCGCCGGATGGGTGGTGTCGAGCGCCGTGAGGTCCATGAGCTCGAACGGCCCCATGCGGAACCCGACGCCCTCGCGCAGGATGCGGTCGATGTCGTGCCAGCCGGCGACGCCGTCCTCGAAGACGTGCGCCGACTCGATGGTGAAGCCGCGCCCGATCTGGTTGACGAGAAAGCCGGGCGCGTCGCCGACCTTGACCGGAACCCGGCCCATGCGCCGGCCGAGACCGATCAGGGTCTCGGCGACTCCGGGGCCGGTGCGCGCGCCCTCGATCACCTCGACGAGCCGCATCAGCGGCACCGGGTTGAAGAAGTGCATCCCGGCGATCCGTTCCGGCTTCCGGCACGACGCTGCGATGAGCGTGACCGAGAGGGACGACGTGTTGGTGGCCAGGATCGCGTCGGCGGCCACGACCGTCTCGAGCTCCGCGAACACCCGCCGCTTGACCTCCAGGTCCTCGACCACCGCTTCGATGACGACGGCGCACGGCGCCAGGCCGGCGACCGAGTCGACGATCTCGACGTTGCCCCGCGCCGCTTCCGCGTCGGCGGCTGCCATGCGGCCGCGCTCCACGGCCCGGTCCAGCATCTTGCCGATGAAGCCGACCGCGGCCTTCGCAGCGGCCGCGTCGGCGTCGAACAGCTTCACCGCACATCCGCCGACGGCGGCGACCTGGGCGATGCCGCGGCCCATCGTGCCGGCGCCGACGACGCCGACGATCGAATCGTCACCAGTCGCATCGACGGACATGGCTCATTCCCCCTTGAACCGGGGCGTGCGCTTCTCGACGAAGGCCCTCATCCCCTCGGTCTGGTCGTCGGTGTCGAACAGGAATTCCATCGAGCGGCGCTCCAGGATCAGGCCGGTTTCCAGCGCCGCGTCGGCGCCGGCGAGAACCGCTTCCTTCGTCAGGCGGACGGCGACCGGCGGCAGGGCGGCGATGGCCGTGGCGATCTCCAGCGCGCGATCGACGACCCGGTCGTCGGGGACGACCTCGCTCGCGAGGCCGATGTCGCAGGCCTCCCGGCCGCCGATCGGCTCGCCGGTGAGCAGCAGCTTCATGGCCTTGTACTTGCCGATGGCGCGGACGAGGCGCTGCGTCCCGCCGCCGCCCGCCATGATGCCGACGCGGACCTCCGGCTGGCCGAACCTGGCGTTCTCTCCGGCGATGATGACGTCGGCGTGCATGGCCAGTTCGCAGCCGCCGCCGAGCGCATGGCCGTTCACCGCGGCGATGACCGGGTGCGGACAGTCGGCGATGACCTTCCACAGCCGGCGGATGCCGAGGGCCATCCAGTCGCGCGGCCGCATCGTCGACATTTCCTTCAGGTCGGCGCCGGCGACGAAGGCGCGCTCGTCCCCCGTGACGACGACACAGCGGACGCCGTCGTCGTCGGAGAGCTCGCGAAAGGCGGCGACCAAAGCCCGTCGCGTGGGCAGGTCCAGGGCGTTCCGGGCTTCCGGCCTGTTGAGCCTCACCAGGGCGACGCCGTCGGCGGGGCGTTCGACGAGAACCAGCGACATTCATTCTTCCTTTCTTGGCGTTCCGTCGGCCGGGCGCGGTTCGGCGGCGAGGACCAGCCAATCCACGGCCGTCAGTCCATCCGGCCCGGCGACGACGGGGTTGAGGTCGATCTCGGCGATCTCGGGGCGGTCGACGGCGAATCGGGAGAGCGCCATGAGGACGTCCGCGAGCGCCTCCGTGTCGACGGCCGGCCGGCCGCGCACGCCGCGCAGGACCGCCCGCCCGGCGAGGGACTCGATCATCACCGGCACGTCCTCGCGCGCCAGCGGGGCGCGCGCGAACGCCACGTCCTTCAGCGTTTCGACGAAGACGCCGCCGAGCCCCAGCATGGCCACGGGGCCGAAGACGGGGTCGCGGCGCACGCCCATGACGAGCTCCGTTCCCGGCGCCGCCATCGGCTGGACGACGACTCCGTCGATCCGGGCGTCGGCGCGGCGTTCGCGGGCGGCGTCGAGAACGGCGTTCGCCGCCGCTTCGACCTCGCCGGTCGAGGCGAGCCCGAGCCGGACGCCGTCCACCTCGGACTTGTGCGGGACGTCGGGCGACTCGATCTTCACCGCGGCGGGCAGGCCGAGACGCGCGGCGACCGCCGCCGCGGCGTCGGCATCGGCCGCGAGTTCCGCGGCGACGAGGGGGATGCCGGCGTCCGCCAGCAGACGCCGCGCGGCGACGGTCGGGAGCGGCCGGACGGCGCCGGCCTCGCCCGCCTGCGCCGCGCCGCCGCCGGGCCGGGCCGTCCGCCGGGCGCGGCGCCGGGCCGCGTCGAACGCCCAGAGGCCGGCGACGGCGTCGATGGCGCGTTCCGTCGCGCCGCTCACGAAGACGCCCGCCTCGCGCAGCCTGGCCGCCGCCGCCTCCGGCGCCGCGAGCCAGCAGACGACGAACGGCTTCCGCGCCGAGCGCTTCAGTTCCAGGAGCACGTCGATCAGTTCGTCGGCGAACCCATGCATGAGCTGGAACCAGATCGCGGCGGCGTCGATTCCGGGGTCCGCCAGCGCGATCTTCACGCTTTTGGCGAGGGCGTCGGGTTCGGCGATGAACTGCGCCGTGAGGTCCACCGGATTCGCCGGGACGCCGAACGGCGGGATGACGGCGCGCAGCCGCGCCTGGGTGTCCGCGCCGAGAACGGGAACCTCCAGGCCGAGCTCCTCGGCGCGGTCCGCCATCAGCGCGGCGGCGCCTCCCGATTGCGTGACGATCGCGACCCTGGGGCCTGCCGGAGGCGCGCAGGCGGTGAAGGCGGAGACGAGATCCAGCATGTGCTCTTCGTTGCGGGCGCGGACGATTCCGTATTGCCGGGCGATGCCGTCGAACACCGCGTCCTCCCCGGCCAGCGCGCCGGTGTGGGAGGCGGCGGCCCTGACTCCGGCGGCCTTGCGTCCGACCTTGGTGAGGACCAGCGGCTTGCCGAGCCGGAGCGCCTTGTCGGCGAGGCGCAACAGGCTCTCGGGGTCCTTCAGGCCTTCCAGGTAGGCGGCGGCGACCTCGATGCGACCGTCGTCGAGCAAGTGCTCGAGCACCTCGGTCGACGTGACGTCGGCCTCGTTTCCCGTGTTCACGAAATAGCCGAACCCGACCTTCCTGCTCCTGGCGAGCGCCGCGATCCCGGTGCCGAAGGCGCCGGACTGGCTGGCGAAGGCGACGGGTCCCGTCACCGGCGGTTCGGAGGCGTACTGGCTGAACGTCGCGGTCACCCCGTCGAAGGCGTTGACGACGCCGAGCGTGTTGGGGCCGCAGACGCGGATGCCGGTCTCGCCGGCCGCGTCCAGCAACTCCCGCTCCAACCGTTGCCCGTCCTCGCCCAGCTCGCCGAATCCGGCGCCGAAGACGATGGCGGCGCGCGTTCCCTTGCGGCCGAGGGCCTCGACGGCGGCGACCGCGCGCCGGGCCGCCACCGCGACGACGGCCATCTGCGGCGCCTCGGGGAGCGAGTCCACGTCGGGATAGCACCTGAACCCGACGACCTCCTCGCGGTTCGGGTTGACGGGATAGATCCGGCCCCGGTAACCATCCCTCAGCAGGTAGTGGAGCGGGCGCCCGTTGAGCTTGTTGGCGTCCGCCGTGGCGCCGACGACGGCGATGGACTCCGGCCGGATCAGCGCCCGCATGGCCGAATCGTCGAAAGCGTTGGCGCCGGAATCGGTCATCGCGGAGGGGATCGCGGGTCTGCGGTCGGGCCGCGGCCACCCGCGGCGAAGGAGGGCGGACGCCACGGCACCATAGCGGAGCGCCGCGCCGCCGCTCAACCGCGCGGGCGGGGAGAAGGCCGGGGCGTGGGCGCGCCCGGCGCCCTCACCAGGGTTCGATCCACGGCCGGAGGTCGAGCTCGAAGGTCCAGGCGCTTCGCGGCTGCCGGTGAAGGTTCCAGTAGTTCTCGGCGATGGCGTCGGGGTTCAGGATTCCGTCGCGGTCCTTCAGGGCGTACCGCTCCGGGAACATCTCCGCGATCCACTTGGTGTCGATCGCCCCGTCGATCACGACGTGGGCGACGTGGATGCCCTGCGGCCCGAGCTCCCGCGCCATGCTCTGGGCCAGGGCGCGGAGACCGTGCTTGGCGCCGGCGAACGCCGCGAACCCGCTGCCCCCGCGCACGCTCGCGGTCGCGCCGGTGAAGATGATCGTGCCGCGTTCCCGCCCGACCATGCGGCGGGCGACCTCCCGTCCCGTCAGGAAGCCGGAGAAGCAGCCCATCTCCCAGACCTTCCGGTAGACCCGGGCGGTCGTCTCGGCGACGGGGAAGCGGACGTTCCCGCCGATGTTGTGAACGGCCGCCTCGATCGGCCCGATGTCCCGTTCGATGGTCTCGACGAGATCGACCACGCGGTCTTCCTGGCGGCAGTCGCACGCGAACGGGACCGCCTTTCCCCCTTCCGCCTCGATGCGGGCGACGAGGGGTGCGAGCTGGTCGCCGTTGCGGCGGGCGACGCAGGCCGTGTACCCCTCTCTCGCGAAGCGGCGCGCCACCGCCCCGCCCGTCGCGTCCCCGGCCCCCACCACCAGCGCAACCTTGGTGTCGGTCATGTCGGCATACCCCCGTCCCGGAACGAGCCGCGCCGCGCCACTCCGCCAGCCGCCGCCGGCCGCTCAGGCCCGGCACAGGTCGTTTCGACTCAGCAGTTTCTTCTGTCCGCCGGTAAGCCTGTCGCCTTTCATGGTCGAGTAGACGGCGCCTTGCGGATTGTCGATCAAGCCCGAGTCCTTGAAATCGCCGTGCAACCTCCCGTCATCGGAGTACAGAAGACGGGCGCCGCTGATCTGCGCCAGGGCGATGACATGCGGATCGTTCGATCGGCATATCGGTGCAAGTTCCTCCGTCTTGTTGTCGATTTCTCGATCGTCGAAATTCCTGACCCGCCCCAACTGAACGGCCCGTTGCAACCACTTCCTGGGAACGCCCGCGCCGTCGAGTTCCCGGAGCAACTTTCCTCCCACGACCAAACGCCCGTTTCCCGAGTTGAGCCAGTCGAAGAACGCTTTCCCGGCCGCCGGGGGATTCGGTCCGAAAACCTTGTGGGCCACGTTGGCGTCGAGGATTGCGCACATTTACAGGCCCAGCGACCGCCGTTGCTCGTCTAGGAAGAACTGCCCATAGCCCGGCGGCGCGTCCAGGACGTTCCCTTGCCCGTCCAGCCGCAGGGAATGGATGCGGGCGTCGAGGTCGCCGCGCTCGAAAAACAGGATCGAGACGTCCTCCGGCTTCAGGGACCCCTCGCCGTCGCGGACATCCATCCGCACCCGGTCAAGCAGATGGTCGCTGTGCGTCTCGACGACCAGTTGACGCTCCCACCCGGCCAATCGGCAAAACAGACTGCCGAGAGCGACTTGCGCGCTGGGGTGAAGATGTACTTCCGGTTGCTGCAACAGGAACATCGGCGGCGCGTCGGCGCGCAGCAGCTCGGTGACGACGGGCAGCACCTGGCTCACGCCGTAGCCCACGTCGATCAGGTTCCGCGGCGGCCCCTTGACCCTCTTGCCGAATTTTCTCACCTGCACCTGGAACGGCTCGCTCCCCCTCTTTCCGAGAGGACGGATCGATATCTCGTCGAACAGGCCGGCCGCCTCACCGAATGTCTCGAGCGCGTCCTTCAGCGCGTCCCACTTCGTCTTGTCATCGCGGATGCTGGCGAGGTACATCGGAACGTAGTCGCCCTCCGGATCCCGTGCGAGGCGGGAGGGATCGTAAGTCCGATGCGGTCTGGATCGGACCGGCGCACTCGCATACAAGTCTCCGGGCACAATCCCATGGGAAGCGAGAAGACCTCGAATCCGCTCCAGGTCATTGCCGTCAAGTCGTTTTTCATCCTTCAGCGCGGTGAAATTCGACGGTCTCTCCATGAGAATGAGAATAATCGAATGTAATTGAGGCACGATGTCATTGCTCCATCGAGCACTCACCTTCTTTTCCCAGACTCTTTCCGATATGCCGAGACAAACCTTCCAGGATCGATCCTCCTGGGTCCGGCATTCGATCCAGACGTCCTTTTCATCGTCGGAGAGACGCCATCTCACGGGGACCGGGGCGGTACCCCGTTTTTCGAACGTCATGTCGAAACCCAGGGAACCACCTGTTTCGTTGCAGGCCCTGAACCCCGCCTCGAAGCTGTCGGCGCGACCGCCTCTTCCTCCCCGGTGGTGGGCGATCTCGTCGAAGCTGCCGAGATCGTATGGCTCCTCCTTGAAATCGGGGGCGGAGAAGCTGGCGGCGGCGCGGCGCAGCGCCTGGATCAGCGCCAGGAACGACGTCTTCCCGGCGTTGTTCTCGCCGACGAGCAAGGTCAGAGGAGCCAGGCGCACGGTCTGTCTTTCGCGGAAGCAACGGAAGTTCTCGAGCGTGACCCGGTTCATGAGGTCTACTTCATCCCGTCTCGACGTCGTTCCACAAGCGGCTCGGACCGCCCCGGACCACTTCCGGGTACGGGGGCAGGCATGGTCGGCGCCGATCATACAGCCCGCCTTCCGCCCGCGGGAAGGGGGATGCGGGGGCGGATTGGCGACCCGCGCACCCCGGTCTTGCGAACCCGCCCCGTTGGGGTCAGGATCGCGGCATGGTGGGGACGCGCATGACCCGGACGGTGTGGCTGGCGGGGGGTTCGATGGCGGGAGTTGCGGCCGTGGCGGTGTGGCTGGCCTGGCCGGACGACGACGGCCGAGCGCCCGCCGGCGCCGAGGAGGAGGCCCGGGCGCCGGCGATGACCGCCGCCGCCGCGACGGAGGGACGGGCGGCCTTCGATCGCCACTGCGCGGTCTGCCACGGCGCGGGGGCCGCCGGCTCGGATCGTGGGCCGCCGCTGGTTCACCGGATCTACGAGCCCGGCCACCATGCCGACGCCGCCTTCCGCAGGGCGGTGCGGAACGGGGTCCGCGCGCACCACTGGCCCTTCGGCGACATGCCTCCCGTGGACGGCGTTTCCGAGCGCGACGTGACGCTGATCATCGAGTACGTGCGCGGGCTTCAGCGCGCGCAAGGCATCGAATGACGGCCCGCGTCCGCGTTCCGGCCCCGTCGCGGCGGGCGTTCCTCGCCGGTCTGGCCGGGGTGGCGGGCGCCCCGGACGCGCTTTTCGCGCGGCCCGCGGCCGCCGGCGAGTCCGTATCCGTACTCGAGGCGCGGCCGGGATCGGCGCGGCTGGCGCCGCCGGAGTACCCCGAGACGCCGATCTGGGGCTACGCCGGCCGCGTGCCGGGACCCCTGATACGGGTGCGCCAGGGCGAGCGGGTCGCGCGCCGGTTCGTGAACCGGCTGCCGCACCCGTCCACCGTGCACTGGCACGGGATCCGCCTCGACAACGCCATGGACGGGGTGCCGGGGCTGACCCAGGAGGCGGTGCCGCCGGGCGGGTCGTTCCTGTACGACTTCGTCGTCCCCGACGCGGGCACCTACTGGTATCACGCGCACGACCGCGCGTGGGAGCAGGTGGCGCGCGGGCTCTACGGCGCGTTGATCGTCGACGAGGCGGCGCCGCCCCGCGTCGACCGCGACGCGATCCTGCTGATCGACGACTGGCGCCTGACCGCCGAAGCCGGCGTCGCCGGGAACTTCGGCAACCTCCACGACCGGGCGCACGCCGGCCGGATCGGCAACCACGTCACCGTCAACGGCGCCGCGGCCTGGAAGCGCGCCGCGGCGCGGCATGAGCGGTTCCGGCTGCGCCTGGCGAACGTCGCCAACGCGCGGATCTTCTCCCTGGCGCTCTCGGGCCTGGACGGCTGGACGGTCGCCCTCGACGGGCAACCGCTGGCGGCGCCCGAGCCGGTGGAGCGCCTGACGCTGGCGCCGGCGCAGCGCGCCGACCTCGTCGTCGACGCGACCGCCGGCGACGGCGGCGAGGCGTTCATCGTTTCCGAGGAGCGCGGGCGCGGAAACGCGACGCGCTCCTACGCCCTCGCGACCTTCGCGGTTTCCGGGACGAAACGCGCGCGCAGGCTGCCGGCGCCCGATGCGCTGCCGGCGAACCCGGTCCCGCCGCCCGCCGGCGCCAACGCGGCCCGGCGAGTCGTTCTCCGCATGGAGGGCGGAGCGATGGGCGGTCTGCGCGCCGCCACGCTGGAGGGGCGGAGCATGGACGTGCGGGAGCTCGTCGCCCGCGGCAAGGTATGGGCGCTCAACGGCGCCGCCGACGATCTTCCCGACGCGCCGCTCCTGCGCGCCGCCGCGGGCGAGACCGTGCGGATCGCCATGATCAACGACACCGCCTGGCCGCACGCCATGCACCTTCACGGCCATCACTTCGGAACGATCGGGGCGGACGGCGGGATCGGACCGTTGCGGGACACCATCCTGGTCGATCGGGCCGAAACCGCGGACGTGGCGTTCGTCGCCGACAACCCCGGCGACTGGCTGCTGCATTGCCACATGCTGGGACACGCCGCGGCCGGGATGCGGACCTGGATTCGCGTCGGACGGGCGGTTTGACCCGGTTCGGACGCCTATGAGACGCTTGCTCCGAAGGAGGCCCTGAAGGAGGGACCGAGGATGCTCAGTCAAGCGGACGTCCGGCGCTACGCCGAAGAAGGCCAGATCGTCCTCCCCTGGCGTATGCCCGAGGACATGATCTCGTGTATCGAACGCCGGACGGACGAACTGTTGAGCGCCCGCCCCGACCTGTCGGCGGACTACGTGCCGGGCCTGCCGGAGATCGAGGAACACTGGCTGGCCGTCGCCCGCGTCCCGGAGATCCTGGACGCGGTCGAGCGGCTCGTCGGACCGGATTTCATCAACTGGGGGTCGGCGCTCTTCGGCAAGCCGGCGAACGACGGGATCGAGACGCCGTGGCATCAGGACGGGGAGTACTGGCCGATCCGGCCGCTGGCGACCTGCACGGCGTGGATCGCCATCGACGACGCCACGCCGGAGAACGGATGCATGAGGGTCGTCCCCGGCTCGCACCGGGACCGGACGCTGCTGCCCCACAGGACGGTGGAGGGCGCCTACACGCTCCACCGGACGCTCGAGGACGATTCCGGGGCGGAGGCCGGCGCCCGCGACGTGGTTCTGGAGCGCGGGCAGATCTCCATCCACGACGTGTACATGATCCACGGCTCGCGCCCCAATGCGTCGAGCAGGCGGCGGCGCGGGCTGACGTTCCGGTACATGCCGACGACGTCCCATTTCGACTACGACCTCAACGACCGGCTGGTCCGCGAGCGCGGCGTCGTGAGCCTGGGCCATCGCAAGCTGTTCCTGCTGCGCGGGGTCGACCGCTGCGGCAGGAACCGGATCGCCGACGTCCCCGCGAACCTGGACGCCTTCTGGGACCCGCCCGAGACCCGCGCCGCCGCCGAATGACGGCCGGGACCTTTCCCTTCATGGGGCGGGAAGAGGGTACAGGCCGTCGTTCCCGCGAAAGCGGGGATCCAGAGACGTTTTCCCGCGCGACGAATTTTGACCTTGACCCGCCGTTCATGATAGTGTAGGGTCGCAAACTTCACGGGGCCTCTTCACGGGGCCTCTTCACGGGGCCTCTTCACGGGGCCTCTTCACGGGGCCTCTTCACGGGGCCTCTTCACGGGGCCTCTGATAAGAAACGGGGAGGCTCCGATGCCCTTCAACGACACTCGTGGATTCGTCCTGCCGGCGGCGTGCGCCCTCGTTCTCGCGCTCTCCGGCTGCGGCGGCGGCGGCGGCACCGGCACCACGCCTCCTTCGGGACGGTCGATGGCGCAACTCGAATCCGAGCCGGTGGCGCTGCCGGAGGGCGTGACCCTCGCGACGGCCGGAACCTTCACGGTCGAGCCCGGCAGGAGCGTGGACAGGGACGGCGCCCGTTTCACGTGCGCGGCGGGCGGCGCCGCCTGCACGGTCGTCGTCGCCGAGCGCGCCGGCGGCGGGTTCGCCGCCACCGTCACCGGCGGCAGGGTCATGATCGCGGCAGCGCGACTTCCGGAGTCGCCCGGCGGTGGCGGCCAGAACGGCGGGATGGAGGAAAGAGACTTGCCGTTCCCGGATTGGCCGGTGGCGGACGCCGCCGCCTTCCGTTCCCTGATGGGTGGTTCGGCGCTTTCATGGTCCCCAAGTGAAACCCGCAACCGCCTTACAGAATCCATAACGACAGGCACAGGCCCTGCTGAACCTCCTTATGGTATATCGATACCGGGCGCCCCTGGGTCAATAGGCTCCGCGGGTTACTGTACCCATGGGAGGTGTGACGAGGAATATCAACCCGTCATGACGTATCACGACATCCCCATCGTGCAGGCGCGTATTGTACAAAACTTCGACTCTTCGGATCCGCGATATATGCTGAGCGGTATCTTCGGTATTCTCGCCTACGGATACTTCGGGGCGTGGGTGGAGGTGCTAGTTGGAGAAGATTTCCAAACAATCCACAGAATAAATGGGTACTCTTCAGGTGAGGGCACTTGGGTTACCCCCCACGGCCTTGATCTGCCTGACTTTCTCGGTCGTTGGCGGGGAGCGTTGGTCGGAACGGGATGGACCACAGCCTCGACCTTGCATCGCCAGTTCTTCATGGGTGATGTGGACGTCGTGGTCACAGATTTCGTCTTCACTGGGGAAGGAAGGCACCCTGGTCTCGATTACACTGCCAATCTCGAGTTCTCCAACGTCCGTAATACCGATACCGGTGAGACCATCACACTTCCCCGTACACGGTGGTCTTTTCATTTTCATGAGGGGGACTTTAATGTCGACCAGGATGAAACAGACGAGTCGCCGACGCCGAATGATATATCCATGTACTTTCTCGGTCCGAATGCCGAGGAAATTCTCGGATCTTTCGAATTTGAAGAATTCGCAAGGGGCGCGTTCGGCGCCAAGAAGCAGTAAGGCGTCCTTGGAGCGTCCGCCGTGCCGTCGCAAAACCTGCGGCAAGGCCCGTCTCCCGCGAACGTCGCAGGTCTGGCGGGCGCCGTCGCATTCGTCGCGGTCCTGCTCCACGTCACTCCGCCGGCCGCCGCGGAGACCGAGGCCGCGCGGACCGCTCCTCGCGGCGGCGAAGAAGAGGTGACGCGAACGGCGCGGCGCCTGATCGCGGCCGGGAACCCGGAGGCGGCCTACGCCCTCCTCCGCGAGGCCGTGTGGGACGCGCCCGAGGGCGCCGACACGAGCGCCCTCCGCTACACCGCCGCCCAGGCCCTGCTCGCCGGCGGCCATCTCGCGCAGGCCGCGCAACTCCTCGGCGCCCTCGCCGAGGAGCGCCCCGACCTCCACCGCGCGCGGCTCGACCACGCCGCCGTGCTGTTCGACCTCGGGCGCGACGGCGAGGCCGAAGAAGCCTTCCGGCAGATTCGCCGCGAGAAGGGACTGCCGCCGGCGGTGAAGCGCGGGGTGGAGGACTTCCTCGGGCGCATCCGCGCCCGTCGGCGCTGGACGCTCGACTTCGACGTCGGCTTCTGGCGCGACGACAACGTGAACAACGCGCCGGAGCGCGACACGGTGGCCATCCCCGCCTTCGGCGGCCTGCGCTTCACCCTGGACCGCAAGCCCGTCGGCGCCTGGGTCGCGCGCACGGGCGCGCGCCTGCGCTGGCGCGAGCCGCTGGGCGAACGCGCCTCCCTCGAAACCAGCGCCTCCCTCGCCCGCGACACGGCCGTCGGCGCGAGCGCCCACAACCGCACCCGGGCCGGCCTCTCCACCGGGCCGCGCCTGCATTACGCGCTGGACGTCGGCGGACGCCGCCGCCCGGGCCTGTTCCGCGCGAGCCTCGGGATCGAGCGCCGCTGGCGCGGCGGGGAGGGCTACGCCAAGGGCCTGTGGGCGGGGCTCGGCCCCGAACAGGCGGTGGCGCGGGACTGGCGCCTCGGCGCCTTCCTCCGCGCCTGGACCACGCGCTACGACCGCGACCGCAGCGCGAAGCCGCGGGGCCGCTCCCTCGCCCTCCATGCCTCCCGCCGCGCCGGTCCGGGCTGGCTGACGGCGGGCGCGAAGGCGGCCCGCGAGACGGCCAAGGCCCGCGCCCTGCGCTGGCGCTCGCGCGAGGCGTCGCTGCGCTACGCCGCGGACGTGGGGCGGGACTGGCGGGTGTCGCTCCGCGCCGCGCTGGCGCGGACGAAGTTCGACGCCGAGGAGTGGCTGTTCCGCACGCGCCGCGAGGACCGCACGGTGGAGGCGGGGCTGACGCTCTCCCACCGCGCCCTGGCGTGGGAAGGCTATCTGCCGGAGCTGACCCTGGGCTGGTCGCGCACCCGGTCCAGCATCCCCCTCTACGCCCGCACCGCCCGCGCCGTCCGCATCGGCGTGCGGCGGCTGTTCTGAGCGGGCGGCCGGACGATGCCCCGTTCCTCCGGCAAAGGGTTCCGAACCGGCGCGTTCCTCCGGGCCGTCGCCGGCGCCGTCCTGCTGCTCGCCGCGATCGCGGCGGCATCGCTCTTCCCGGCGACTCCGTCCTTCTCCACCTCCCACGAGGCGCCGGCCGCCGCCTCCGACGGCAATCCATCGAAAGGCGACAATCGACAGAGTCCGGGTTCGGCTTCGAGAAAGGAGGCGGGTATCGGAAATCCCATAAGTGACCGGCAGCTGATCGTTTCGGGATTCTTTCTGCTCTTCGCAATACTCTTCATGGTCACGATAATAGCTGGTTTCAGAAAACATATATACGAAAAATCCGGTGAAATAGAACGTATCGGGATCGTCACGGTTCTGGTCGTGGGGGCGTTGTGCCTGATGACGGTTGGATTCACAGCCCAGGACACCGCACCGGCTTTCGGACTTCTCGGAACGATCGCGGGATATCTTCTCGGTCAGGTCAGGCCCCGGAGGCGCCGGTCGGATCGAGTCCGGGAAGAAAAAACGACGGACGGGAAGGACACATGATCGCAAGGATGAAAATCCTTTTCATGGCCTGGTGTGCGACGGTCCTGATTCTTCCGGTACCTGGACATTCGGACGTCCCGAGCGTCGGACTCTGGAACTCCGGATCGGGGAGCGTTCAAATAATCAACAACTCGAACCATACGCTGGATTACCATTATCGATCGGCGGGACGAAAATGGAAAAAATTCAGAATAGGACCTGGAGAAAACGAAGTTCTCCCCTGCTCCGATGCAGGTCGATACTATCCGGAAATCCGGGTGTACACGGACGACAAACCCGGCAAACCCGTCCAGTACGCGCTGGAGTGTCAGAACAGGTACGTATTGTATTGGAATCCGGACGACGAGCGTTGGGACGTGTGGCGGCTGCGGGACTGAGAGCCGAGGCCGCGCTCGCGGCGCCGGAGGTTCCGGCGCAACGCCCTCTCGTCTCCGTTCCGGGCCGGGCTTTCAGACCAGGCTCGTCGGCCACGCGCGCAGGAGGTGTTCGCCGACGCCTCCGGTCAGGCGGCGGCGGTGGATCTCCAGCATGGCGATCAGCCAGTCGCGGGTCTCGCGCGGGTCGATGACGTCCTGGGTCTCGTACAGCCCGGCGAGGTCCCAGGGCTCCGAATCGCGGGCGAGGCCGGTGACGCGCCGGTCGAATTCCTCGGGGTCGTCGTCGCGGTCGATCCCGAAGACGACGTTGACGCCGAGCGCCGGGTCCATGAAGCCGAGATCGGCGGTGGGCCAGACGGCGGTGACGTCCGAGTTCCGCCCGCCTCCCATGTTCAGGTAGGCCTGTCCGTAGCTCTTGCGCACGATGACGGTGACCCTGGGCACGGTCACGAGGGACAGGGCGTTCATCCAGTTGATGATGCGTCCGGGCGCGCCCTTGCGCTCGCCGTCGATCCCGACCAGGAACCCCGGCGTGTCGACCAGCATGACGAGCGGCACGTTGAAGCTGTCGCACAGGACCATGAAGGCCGTCGCCTTGTTGCAGGCGTCGGCGTCGATGGCGCCGCCCTTGAACGTCGGGTTGTTGGCGATGACGCCGACCGCATGGCCGTCGAGACGGGCGAGGGAGGTGACGACCGCCTTGCCGTAACGGGCCTTCAGCTCGAACACGCTGCCGGCGTCGGCGAGGGCGGCGACGACCTTCCGCATGTCGTAGGCCCGCGCGCGCTCCTCGGGCACGAGGTCGAGGACGCCGCGCCCGGCCGCCTTCGGGGGATCGAGGGCCGGATGCGCGGGAGGCGGCTCGCCGTGGTGTCCGGGCAGGTACGACAGGAACGCCTTCACGGCGTCCAGCGCCTCCTCGTCCGTGTCGGTGGCGAGGTCGACGAGGCCGCTGGTCCCGGTCAGCAGCTTCCAGCCTCCGAGCTCCTCCCCGGCGACCGGCTGGTTGATCGCCAGCGCCGTGACGCGCGAGCTGGCCACGGCCATCGTGGCGCCCTTGCGCATGACGACGAAGTCCGACATGCAGGCGTACCACGTCGACGAGCCGTAGCAGTCGCCCAGTTGCGCGGCCGCCCACGGCGTCTCCCGCAGGCGCCGGTATTCGCGGGGGTCCTGCCCGATGACGGCGCGGCCCGAGGCGCCCATGCGGTCCGGCATCCGGGCGCCCGTGGACTCGCCGATGAACACCAGCGGCATACCGCGCCCGGTGGCGACTTCCTTGACGTGCCGGAGCTTCTTCTGGTTGACGACGGCGCTGGAGGCCCCGAGAACCGTGAAGTCGTTGGAGGCGATGGCGACGGGCCGTCCGCCGATGCGGCAGAACCCCGTCACCTTGCCGTCCGCGGGGGTTTTCTCCCGGGCTTCCGGCCGATCCGAGCGCGCCAGCAGCCCGGACTCGGTGAAGCTGCCGGGGTCCGCGAGACGATCGATGCGTTCCCGCGCGTTGAGGACGCCCTGCTCCCGGCGTTTCGCGAGCTTCTCGGGCCCGCCCATCCGCAGGGCCTTCTCGCGGCGCTTCTCGAGTTCCTTCAGGGCCTTGGCGTGAGACATGGTCGTCGGGTTCTTTCCCTCGTTCCCGCGCCCGAATCGGGGTGAATCGGGGCGGCTTGTCAAATCCGCGTCGTCGGAGCGCCGTTCGGAGCCGTTGGCGCGCCCTTCCCGACGAAGACCTCCCGTCCCGGATGTCCCGAACGAGGACGAGCGGTTGTGCGGGGCGCGGCCAGCGGTGTACAGTCTCCGGAACGAACCCGTTCCCCGGCTTTCGGGCGCGGGGTTTTTCCACGGGAGGATAAATCATGCATGTATATTCACGGTTTCTGGCGGCCGCGGCCATGGCGGCGGTCGTCGTTGTCGGCGCCGGTTCCGCCGACGCTCAGAAGCTGCTCAAGTTCGGCAGCGTGGATCGTCCGGGGATGCCGGTCGGAGACGCCATCGAGGAGGGTCTGATACCGGTCACGGCGAAGGTCTCGGGCGGCAAGGTCGTCGTCGAGGGACACTACCGCGGATCGATCTGCGGCGAGCAGAAATGCGGGGAACAGGCGAATCAGGGCCTGATCGCGTTGTGGCGCAGTTCGACGAACAATTTCGGGAACTTCGACACGTCGCTGTCGATCTTCGACCTGCCGTACCTGTTCAAGGATCTCGAGTGGGGCGACAGGCTCTCGTCGGGCTGGCTCGGCATGGCGCAGCGCGCGGAGGCGGACAAGGGCAGCGGCCACAAGGTCCTGAGCGTATTCGGAACGGGCGGGTTCCGGCATTTCGGCAACACCAAGAAGCCGGTTCACACGCCCTCCGATCTGAAGGGCCTCAAGGTTCGGGTGACCAAGAGCCCCGTCGAGTTCCTCCTGTTTCAGGCGTGGGGCGGAACGCCGGTGCCGTATGACTGGTTGCAGACCTATCAGGGCTTGCAGACGGGCGTCGTCGAGGGCCTGTACGTTCCGGTTCCCTTCCAGTACCTCTTCAAGATGCACGAGGTCGCCAAGTACTACACGGAGACCGGCGGCATCTGGTCCGGCGCCCACCTCTCCATGGACATGACGCAATACGACGCGCTGAGCGACGACGAGAGGGCGGCGCTTCTCGAAGGCGTCAGGACGTTCGACGAGATCGCGCGCACCCGCGACTTCGAATGGGTCGTGTCGGAAACGAACAAGCTCAAGGAAGCGATCAAGGAGTGGTACAAGCCCACCGAAGACGAAATGGCGCTCTGGCGCGCCGGCGCCGTCAAGGCGTGGGTGGAGGCGAAAGGCGCCTACGACGGCGAGCGGGCGGAGAAGGCCCTGGCGGAGCAGGGTCTGACCGGCTTCATCGCTTCCCTGAAGAAGGCCGGCGCGATTTAGCCGGCGTTTCTCGTACTGCTCGTCCGCGAGCTTCATCCGGCGACGGGGGCGCCGGAGGGAAGGAGCGCGAGCCCATCGCGCCGCGGCCATGGCTGGGGGAGAGGGACTCGAACCCCCACCGGCAGGGCCAGAACCTGCTGTCCTACCATTAGACGATCCCCCAGCAGGATCGCCGCGAGCGGCCGAACTCCGGAGGCCCGAAACATAGGAACCGGCCCGGAGGCTGTCAACGACGTGTCGTGGCTCACTGCATCCGTATGAACCAGGTTCGGTCCCGCGCCATGCGGACCATCGCGCCGGGTATGCGGCCGGGTGTGCGGAATTTCCCGGGAAGGGGACCGGGCGCGGGTCTCCCGGCAGCGGGGTCCACCGCCTGCCGCCGGTTCAGAAGCGCACCTTGAAGGCCATTCCGCCGCCGTAGTCGCGCGCCCCTGTCGCCCAGCGCGCCGCCCCTTGCAGCGCGTACCGGCCGCCGCCCCACTCGACCGAACCGCCGACCTCGAACCGCGCCCGCGTCGCCTCCGACTGCGACGACAGCGCCACCTCCGACACCCGCACCACCGTCTCCCGAGAGAACCCGTGCTCCACGTCCACCGAGCCGAACACGCGGCTCCTCCCCTCCGACGCCTCCAGCGCCACACCCGCAACTCCCGTCGCGGCCCGGCCCTTGTCCAGCGACACGCGAACGTCCACCGCGTCCGTGAAGTCGTCCATCCCCACACGCGAATACGACAGCCGCGCACGCGGCGTCGCCGTCAACGCCCCCAGAGGACCCGAACCCAGATCGACCCGGCGGCCCACCTCCACGCCAACCGCATGGCCGAAGGCCCCGACGCTCGACTTCAGCGACCCGCGCCGCCCGGACTCCAGGGCCACGTCGTACCACGTCGCCGATACCTCGCCGGCCACGTACATGTCGTCGGACAACCGCCACGCCATCGACGCTCCCAGGCCCTCCCCCGCAACGTCGATCCTGCCGTCGTTCCCCGACACCTCCGCCGAGGCGCGGCGGTGATGCGCCGACAGGCCGACCACAACCTCTTCCAGCGGGAAGTCCACGCCCGTCTCCGCCCCGTAGCGGCGCTCGGTCCACGACAGCCCGGCCCCCGACGTCGACGTCGACCGCTCCGTCTCGCGCGAACCGCCCGACGCCTCGATACGCGCCCACACCCCGTTCGGCGAACGCGGCGCCGCCATCCGGTCATGGAACCCCGACGTCCCGTTCAGGCCCAGAAGCACCGACGGCAACGCCTCGTACACCCGCGCACGCGGCGCATAGTCGCTCGCCAACCTCCCGTCGGGGTCGATTCCCACGTCGAAAGGCCCCGATGGCGCGGCGGCGCTCGTGCCGCGCGGGCCAACCGGCAATTCCTTGCCGTTCGCCGCAATGATCCTTATCCGCCGTTCTCCCGTTCCGGTGATCTGCCCCACCGCCCGATCCGCCGCCTGATCCGGGCGCTCGCTTTCGGCGGCCCAGATCGTCAGGTCCAGATCGCCCGCCGCGTGCCCGACATCGCCTGCACGGCCCGTGTCCGTCACCTTCGCGTCCAGAAGGTCGCCCTTGGCGTCGATGCCGCTCACCGTTCCCGCCACCGTCACGTCCAGGGTGCCGGCCTCGCTGCGGACGCCGGCGCCCTCAGCGGCGGCGGTCCGCCCGCCCGCGCCCACCGTCACCGTGCCGCCGCGGTCGAGCTGCACGTAGCCGGCGACCGTGCCGTCCACCCGCACCGTACTCGCCGCCAGATGGATGATCCCCGTCACGCTGCCGCCGCGCGCCACCGTCACCATGTGATCGTCGCCGTCGCCACGGCCCAGGACGTCGCCCTCCACCTCCCCGGCCACGGTCATCGACAGGTCGCCGGCTTCGCTGTGCAGCGCCTCGGTCCCGCCGTCGACCTCGACGCCCGTGAGCCGGCCCGTCGCGGCCACCGTCACCGTCCCGCCACCGGTGTAGAGGAGACGTCCGATGCTGCCGACCACCGTCAGCGGGCTGGCGGGGTCATGCACCGTCCCCGCGATCGTCCCGCCTGCCTTCAAATCCAGGGTCAGGGCGCCGCCGCGCGCCTGGACGTCGCCGGTCACCATGCCCTTGTCGGCCACCGTCAGGCTCAGATCGCCCGACTCGCTGCCCAGCGCCTCGGTCCCGCCGTCGACCTCGACGCCGGTGAGCCTGCCCGTCGCGGCCACCGTCACCGCGCCGCCGCCGGTGTAGAGGAGACGTCCGATACTGCCCATCACCGTCAGCGGGCCGGCGGGATCGTGGACCGTTCCCGTGACGACGCCGCCTTCCATTACGTTCAACGTCAGGGCGCCGGGGCCCCGGGCTTGGATGTCGCCCTCCACCATCCCGGCGACCGTGGCGTGGAGGTCGCCCGCACCGTCGGAGAGCACGCCCACGCCCGACGTCGCGCCGATCTCGCCCGTCGCGCCGACGGTGAGCCGCCCGCCGCCGGCCATGTGCACGCCGGCGCCGCTGCCGCCCGTCACCGCGCCGTTCACGGTCACGCTCTGGGCGCGGAGGCTCCCCGCCCCGGCGCCCGCGCCGCGGACGTAGAGGCCGTTGCGCTTGCCCGTGACGGTCGCCCCATCGGCAACCGTCACCGCGATGGCGCCGTTCCTGTCATGCGGGACGGCGTAGAGCGCCTCCACGCCGTTGCCCTCGGCGTCGATGGCGCCGCCCGTCACGTCCACCCGGACGTCGCCGGCGTTGTAGCTCGCCGCGCGCTGCCGTACCCCGTCCTTCCAGTCGTCCGTATAGGCGGTGGCAGAAAGGGCGGTCAGCGCCGCCTCCAGCCCGCTGCCCGTCAGGGCGGCTTCCAGCACCGTGCGCTCGGCCGCCGAGAGCTTCTCCTGCTCCGCCAGCGCCGTTTGCTGCTGCTCCGTTCGACTCGCCGCGGCGATGGCGAGGATCGCCGGGTCGCGGTCGCCCTGGCGGATGAAGGTCGCCATCCCGGTGTGGGACAGCGCCACGGCGCGGACGCCGGCGCGGGAAAGGCCCAGGATCTCCTCGGCCGCCCGGTTCGCCGCCCTGGCGGCATCCGGCTCGTCGATGCGCTTCCTCAGGAGATTCCGCGCCTCCGCCTTCCAGTCGGCGTCGTAAGCGGCGGGGAGCGCCTCCAGCGCCGTATCGAGCGCGCCCGAATCCTCCGCCGTGACGGCGTCGCGGACGGCCTGCTCGGCGGCCGACAGCGTCTCGTCGGCGCCCGCGATCCTGTCCCTGATGAAGGCGTCCATTACCGAGGCGCCGACCGTGACCGTTCCGCTCGAGGCGACGTGGATCATCGGCGCGGTCCGGGCGGCGTCGTCCGCCGTCTGCGCGCCGTCGCCCATCGTGTGGCCGCTGGACCGGGCGGCCAAGGCGACGACGCCGGCGTACCGCGCCTCCGCCGCGCCCCCGTGCGTGACGACGACGCGCCCCGCCGCGCCCGCGTCGTTCGTCGCCCGCGCCTCCATTCCGGCGGCGAACGGCGCCGTGATCGCCGTCTCCGCGCCCGTCGTTACCCCGACGGAGCCGAGGCCCGCCTGAAGCCCGAGTATCCCCGCCGCGTTCAGCCCCTCCACCGCGATGGCGCGGTCGCCCGCCGCATCGATGGCGATCGCCGCCGTACTCGCGGCGTTGCGTATATTGCCGACGACGCCGTAGCTCTCGTCGCCGGTCGTGGAGATGGCGACGTCGTCCAGATCGACGGCGACGCCGCCCGTGCCGAGGTGCAGGGCGAAGAAGCCGTAGCTCCTGTAGCCCGTCGTGGAGACGGCGACGCCATCCGCGTCGATCGAGAGCGCCGACGCGCTGGCGGCGCGGTCGACATAGCCGAGGATGCCGTAGGATCTCGCGCCCGTCGTCTTGACCGAGCCGCGCACTATGTCGATGTCGAGTAGCTGCGAGCCCGAGGTATTGCTGAGCCAGCCCATGAAGCCGTAGGAGCTCGTGTTCGCCGTCGAGATGACGGCGTCGGTCAGATCGGCGTCGATTCCGGCCAGGCCGTTTTGCGTGATGAGAACGCCGTGGGCGTTCCGGCCCGTCGTGGAAAGGGCGGCGCCGTCCGTCACGCCGACGGTTATCGCCCCGGTGCTCGTCTGCGAGAACGTGTACGCCCGCACGGCGTGGGCGTTCACGCCCGCCGTCGCGACGGAGCCGCCCGCCACGTTGACCGAGACCGGCGCCGTGCTCCCGACGGTGCTGATCCAGCCGAAGACGCCGTAGGCTCTGGTGCCCATTGTCGAGACGCGGGTGTTTTTCGTGTCGATGGAGACCGCCATCCCCACCGCCGTCCCGGTGGCGTCGTTGATGTTGGCGGAGACGGCATAGGCGCTCGATCCCGCCGTCGTTACTGAGCCGCCCGTCACGTCGATGTCGATGCCGGTTCCGCTCGTGCCCTGGTGACCGGCATAGACGCCGTAGTCGAGCTGGCCCTGCGTGGAGACGTCGACGTTCGTCATGTCGATGTCGATTGCGCCCGCGGCCTCGTGGCGGGCATCGACGCCATTGGCGTCCGCCGCCGCGATGGAGCCGCCCGTCACGTCGATCTCGATGTTGCCCGTGCCCGTATGCGTGGCCTCGATGCCCTCGTCGGCGGGGCCCGTCGTCGAGATGGCGGGGTTCGCGAGGTCGATGTCGATGTCGGCGGCGCCGGTTTGCGTGCAGCGAATCCAGTCGTTCGCCCCCGGCGTGTTGCTGCACACGGCGGCGGCCCGCGCCTCTCCCGCGCCGAGGATCGCGAGGAGCGTTCCCAAGGCGAGCGCGATGCCCGGAGCCCGGACGCTCATGAGGCGCTCCCTGGCGGCCGTGCGGGGGGGGGGGACAAGACGAATGGCCGGGCGTTCCATGGCTTCCTCTCTCGAATGAAGGCACCCGTCGCGGCGGCGGGTGCTCCCGAACAAGGCTGCAAAGCATAGTCCACTTTCGCGTCCGAAGGCAGCAGGCCGGTCGCTCCCCTGTCCAGGGCCATCCTTGCCCGAACCCGCCCGCCGTCGGGGCGCGGGACGGCAATCCGGCCTTACCCGGCCTTCTCCCTCCCATCAGGGGGGAGAAACGCGCCCGGCGCGGCGCGCGGCAGGACCGGAGTTGCGCGGTTCGCGCACGGTCGGGCATGAATCCGGCACGCGGCGAGGTCGCGTCGTGGAGGGGGAAATCGGCGGATGAAGCGAGGCAAGGTCCGGGTCGCGACCGCCCGCGGCCGCACGGCGTCGTCGACGCGGTGGCTGTCGCGGCAGCTGAACGACGCCTACGTCGCGCGGGCGAAGAGGGCCGGATACAGATCGCGGGCGGCGTTCAAGCTGGCCGAACTCGACGACCGGTTCGGGTTCCTCGGGGCGGGAGCGCGGATCGTCGACCTCGGCGCGGCGCCGGGCGGCTGGACGCAGGTGGCGGTCGAGCGCGCGGGACGGGGCAACGTGGTCGCCGTCGACGCGGCGCCGATGGAGCCGGTGGCCGGCGCCTCGGTCGTCCGCGCCGACGTCCTCGACGAGGACGCCGCCGAGACGATCCTGCGGGCGGCGGGGCGCGGCGTCGACGTGGTGTTGTCCGACATGGCGCCGGCGGCGACCGGCCACCGGTCCACCGATCACCTGCGGATCGTGGCCCTGGCGGAGGCGGCGTTCGGCGTCGCGCGCCGGCTCCTGCGCCCCCGCGGCGCGTTCGTCGCCAAGGTGTACCAGGGGGGCGCCGAACGGGAGCTGCTCGCCGCGATGAAGGCGGCGTTCCGGACGGTCAGGCACGCGAAGCCCGCCGCGAGCCGGCCCGAATCTCCCGAGACCTACGTCGTCGCGATGGGCTTCCGGCGGTCCGGCCTCGACGACCGGGCGTCCGTCCCGGAATGAATCCTGCCTGTCCAGGAGAGTCCGCCGATGGAGGGCTGCATTTCCCGCATGTCCCCGGGAATGCCGGTGGCCGGTGGTCAGTGACCAGTGGCCAGCACCGATCACCGATCACCGGCCACTGGCCACTGAAAACAAGGCCGCGATGCCGGCGGGACGCCGGCGCTCCCAGGCGATTGGAGCGGCGGGGAGGTGGGTGCTACAATCCGCGGCGCCGGTCGCCGCCCGGCCGGGGGGCGCGTCGTCGGGGGCTCGTCATCAAGAGCACGAAAGCTCAGATCGTCTTCGCCTGGGGGTTCGTCGGGGCCGTGTGGCTGGCGTGCGGGCTTCACGTCTTCTCCAGGTATCCCGAGGTCTCCATCGACTCGCTCGCGGGGCTGCGGTTCTTCACCGTCGACACGGGCCTCGCGGTGTTCGTGCTGGGCGCGGCGCACTACGTCCTGCAGCTGGGGCTGATGAAGGTCCTCGACCGGGTCGACATCGACCCCGGCGACAAGCCCTCGATGATGCGCCTGAACCGCGCCGGCCTGTTGATGATCTTTCTCGAGGTCGTGGTCATCTATCAGGCGGCGCACTACACGTTCCGGACCTTCGTTCTGTGAGGCGCGCGCTCCGCCGGGCGCCGGCGCCCGTTGCCGCTGTCCCGGCGCCGGCCGGCGTGGCATAGTGTGCGCCACCGCATCGGGGAGGCGAGATGGAGATACCGGAATCGCTCACGTTCGACGACGTCCTCCTCGAACCGAAATACTCCGCGGTCCTGCCCGCCGAAGTCGATACCCGAACGCGCCTTACCCGCGAGATCAGGCTGAACGTCCCGCTCGTGTCGGCCGCCATGGACACGGTGACCGAGAGCGCGCTCGCCATCGCCATGGCGCAGGCCGGCGGGATCGGCGTGATCCATCGCAACCTGTCCGTGGAGGACCAGGCCGACGAGGTTCGCGCGGTCAAGAAGTTCGTCTCCGGGATGGTCGTCGATCCGGTCACCATCGGTCCGGAGCAGCCGCTCGCCGACGCGCTGGAGTCGATGCGGCGGCACCGGATCTCGGGCATTCCCGTGGTCGATGGCGGCGGCGGGCGGCTCGTCGGCATCCTGACCAACCGCGACGTGCGCTTCGCCACGGACAGCCGGCAACCCGTCAAGGATCTGATGACGCGGGAGCTGATCACCGTCCGCGAGGGCGTCGACAGCGAGGAGGCCAAGCGCCTGCTGCACCGGCACCGGATCGAGAAGCTGTTGGTGGTCGACGACGGCGGCCGGTGCGCCGGCCTCGTCACCGTCAAGGACATCGAGAAGGCGGAGCTTCACCCCGACGCCAGCAAGGACGAACAGGGCCGGTTGCGCGTCGCCGCCGCGACCGGCGTCGGCGAGAAGGGCGTGGCGCGCGCCGAGGCGCTGGTGGACGCCGAGGTCGACGTCGTCGTGGTGGATACCGCGCACGGCCACTCCCGGCGCGTGATCGACGCGGTGGGACGGATCAAGAAGCTCGGCAACTACGCGCGGGTCGTGGCCGGCAACGTCGCCACGGCGGAGGCCGCCAAGGCGCTGATCGACGCCGGCGCGGACGCCGTGAAGGTCGGCATCGGGCCGGGCTCCATCTGCACCACGAGGATGGTGGCGGGCGTCGGCGTGCCCCAGCTCACCGCGGTCATGGAAACGGCCGGGGAATGTCATCGCCACGACGTGCCGGCGATCGCCGACGGCGGCGTCAAGTACGCCGGAGACGTCGTGAAGGCCGTCGCCGCCGGCGCCGACGCCGTGATGATCGGCTCGCTGCTGGCGGGCACCGACGAATCGCCGGGCGAGGTGTTCTTCTACCAGGGCCGGTCCTACAAGTCCTATCGGGGCATGGGATCCGCCGGGGCCATGGCCCGGGGATCGGCGGACCGCTATTTCCAGGAGCACGTCGGCCAGCCGGCGCGCTACGTCCCGGAGGGGGTGGAGGGACAGGTGCCCTACAAGGGACCGCTGAACAGCGTCCTGCACCAACTGGTCGGTGGCCTGCGGGCGGGCATGGGATACCAGGGCGCGGCGGACATCGCCGGGCTTCAACGCGAACCCCGGTTCCAGAAAATATCCAACGCCGGGCTCCGCGAGAGCCACGTCCACGACGTCCTCATCACGCGGGAATCGCCCAACTACCCGGACCCGGAATAGGCGCCGCGGCCGGCGCGGCCGGCGCTGGACTCCCCGGCGGCCGGAACATACGTTCGGGCGATGACCGACGGCGTGCTCATCATCGATTTCGGTTCCCAGGTCACGCAGCTCATCGCCCGCCGTATCCGCGAGAACGGCGTCTATTGCGAGATCGCTCCCTTCGACAGATCGGAAGCCGCGCTGAGGCGGTTCGAGCCGCGGGGCGTCGTTCTCTCGGGCGGTCCGGCCTCCGTGTCGCGGGCGGAGGCGCCGCGGGCGCCCGAATTGACCTTCGAGCTCGGCGTCCCGGTCCTCGGCATCTGCTACGGCGAGCAGACCCTGGTCGCCCAGCTCGGCGGCGAGGTGGAAACCGCCGCCCGGCGCGAGTTCGGGCGTGCATCCATCGAGGTCACGGACGGCTGCGGCCTGTTCGACGGGCTGTGGGCGCCCGGCGACCGGGAACAGGTATGGATGAGCCACGGCGACCGGGTCGTCCGGCTGCCGGAAGGGTTCCGGTCGGTCGCCGTCAGCGACGGGACCGGGTTCGCCGCCATCGCCGACGACGAGCGCCGCTACTACGGCGTCCAGTTCCATCCGGAAGTCGTCCACACCCCCCGGGGCGGCGCGCTCCTGCACAACTTCACCCACCGGGTGGCGGGCTGCGCGGGCGGCTGGAGCATGGCGGCGTTCCGCGAGACGGCCGTCGCCGGTATCCGTGACCGGGTGGGCGGGGAACGCGTCGTCTGCGGCCTCTCGGGCGGCGTCGATTCGGCGGTGGCGGCCGTCCTCCTGCGCGAGGCGGTCGGCGACCGCCTCACATGCATCTTCGTCGACACGGGCCTGTTGCGCGCCGGCGAGGCGGCGGAGGTGGAGCGGGTGTTCCGCGGCCACTTCGACGTCCCGCTCGTCGTCCGCGACGCCGCCGCCGACTTCCTGCGGGCGCTGCGCGGGGTCGTCGATCCCGAGGACAAGCGCCGGATCATCGGCGGCGCGTTCGTCGACGTCTTCGAAGCCGAGGCCGGCCGGATCGACGGCGCCGGGTTCCTGGCGCAGGGGACGCTGTACCCGGACGTGATCGAATCCGTCTCCCCGGCGGGGGGGCCGAGCGCGACGATCAAGTCCCATCACAACGTCGGCGGCCTCCCCGAGCGCATGAACCTGAAGGTCGTCGAGCCCCTCCGCGAGCTGTTCAAGGACGAGGCGCGGGCGCTGGGGCGGGAGCTGGGGCTTCCCGAGAGCCTTCTCGGGCGCCACCCCTTCCCCGGGCCGGGGCTGGCCATACGCCTGCCCGGAGAAGTGACGCCCGGGAAGCTGGACGTCCTGCGCCGGGCCGACGGGATCTATCTGGAGGAGATCCGGCGCGCCGGACTCTACGACGACATCTGGCAGGCCTTCGCCGTGCTGCTGCCGGTGCGGACCGTCGGCGTGATGGGCGACGAGCGCACCTACGAGCACGTCTGCGCCCTCCGCGCCGTGACCTCCACGGACGGGATGACCGCCGACTACTATCCCTTCGACATGGCGTTCATCGGCAACGTCGCCAACCGCATCGTCAACGAGGTGAAGGGCATCAACCGCGTCGTCTACGACGTCACCTCGAAACCGCCCGGCACCATCGAGTGGGAATAGCCGCCGGCGCGCCGGAACGAACCGAACGGAGGAGACAGGGACATGGATCGGGAAACGGTCGGCTTCATCGGTCTCGGCAATCTGGGCAAGGCGATCGCCGACAACATCGCCGGGGGCGGGTTCGACATGTGCGTCTTCGACGTCGTCGACGCGCGGACGCGGGCGCCCGAGGGCGCCGCCGTGGCGGCCTCCGTGGCCGAGGTGGCGGAGCGCTCCAGCCTCGTGTTCCTGTGCCTGCCGACCATCGCCTCGGTCGAGGCGGTGGTCGCGGTGATCGGCAACGCCGCCGCGCCGGACGGTCTCGTCGTCGTCAATACGTCGACGGCGAGCCCGCGGTGCGCCGTCGCCGCCCACGCGCGGCTGGGCGAGAGGGGCATCGGCTACGCGGACGCGACCGTCTCCGGGACCCCGCCGCGCACGCGGGCGGCGCAGGCGCGCCTGATGTTCTCGGGCGAGCCGGAACACCTGCGGCGGCTGACGCCCGTGTTCGAGACCTTCAGCGAGAAGGTCTTCGATCTTGGTTCCGAGGTGGGGAACGGCCAGCGCATGAAGCTCGTCAACAACTGCCTCGTCCACGCGGCGCTGGCGGTCTCCAGCGAGGCCCTGGCGTGGGGCGAGAAAGGCGGCTTGAGCATGAAGACGATGCTGGAGGTCCTGGAGGAGACGTCGGGGCGCAACATCGCGACCGATCACTACTTTCCGCGGGCCGTGCTGACGGGCAGCTACGATACCGGCGCGACCATCGGCATCGCGCGGAAGGACATCGAGACCTTCGTCGAGGAGGCGCGGGCCGACGGGTGCCGGATCGCGGTGGCGGAATCCGTCCGCGCGTCGATGGCGGAGCTCCACGAGGCGGCCCCGGGCGTGGATCAGGTCACGATGTATCCCTTCACGCGGGACGGCGGGAAGGTCCCGGAGTAGGGCGGGCGCAGGGTCCGCCGGCGCGGCGCCGCCGGCCGTTTCCGGCGACCGGCCCGGCCAGCGGCTTCGCCCCGGAATCGGGCCTCGGATGGATTGCTCCGTCCGGCGGCCCGGGCTAAGGTAGGCCGTCCTTTCGGATACTGGAGACCGCCGTGGCCGACGCCTTCCACGAAGTCGACGAAGAACTGCGACGAGAGCAATACGAGAAGCTCTGGAAGAAGTACGGCAAGTACGTGATCGCGTTCGCCGTCGTCGTCGTGCTGGGCACGGGAGCGAGCGTGGGGTGGAAGGAATACACCGCCGCCGCCCGCCAGTCGGAGAGCGCCCGGTTCGCGGCGGCGGTCCGGCTCATCGCGTCGGGCGAGGAGGCGCAGGGGGCCGCCGCGCTGGGCGCGCTGGCCGACGACGCCGGCGCCGGCTACCGGACGCTCGCCCGGTTGCGGCAGGCCGCCGCCCTGCGGCGGATCGGCGACCACGGCGTCGCCCTTTCGGTCTACGACCGTCTGGCGGCGGATGACGGAGTCGACGGGCACCTGAGGGATCTCGCCCGGCTGCTGGGCGCGCAGGCCCAGCTGGAGCTCGGCGCGGCCGACGACGAGGTCGCGGCCCGGCTGGACCCCCTGCTGACGGGCGGCAACCCCTGGCGACATTCGGCCCGCGAGTTGCGAGGCGCCCTGGCCCTGCGGCAAGGCGACCTTGACACGGCGCGGCGGGAGTTCGCGTCCCTTACGGACGACGCCGGCGCGCCGCCGGGCATCCGCGCCCGCGCCGCCGAGGTGCTGGCCGCGGTGAAGCAGGGCAGGTGAACGCGATGCGGTGCGTCGGCATGGCGGCGGGCGCCGCACTGATCGTCGCGCTCGGCGCGTGCGAGAGCATTACCGAATTCGTCGAGGGCGCCCAGGACACCCCGCTGCCGGGCGAGCGGATATCCGTCATCGCGTTGCAGCGGACCCTGCAGCCCGACCCGGACATCACCGGCGTCGACGTGCGCCTGCCCGAGCCGTACCTGAACGAGGACTGGCCGCAGGCGGGCGGCCGTCCGACGCACGCGATGCACCACCTGACGGGGGGAGACACGCCGCCGTCACGGGTGTGGACGGCGTCGGCCGGACGGGGGGCGGGCGCCGTCGCGCGCCTCACCGCGGCGCCGGTCGTCGCCGGCGGCCACGTCTTCGTCCTCGACGCCGGAGGCAGCGTCGCGGCGCATCGGGCGAACGACGGGCGGCGGGTCTGGCGGTACAGCATCGTCCCCGAAGGCGAGGACCGGGGCGCCATCGGCGGCGGTCTGGCGCACGACGGAGGCGTCCTGTACCTGGCGACCGGGTACGGCGAGGCGATCGCCCTGGAGGCCGAAAGCGGCGCCGAGGTCTGGCGGCGGAAGATCGGGACGCCGCTGCGGGGGGCGCCGACGGTGGCCGCCGGGCGGCTGTTCACCGTCACCTACGACAACCAGCTCTACGCCCTGAACGCCGAGGACGGCGACGTCGCCTGGACCCATGTCGGGATCGCCGAGGACGCGGGCATCGTCGGCGCGGCCAGCCCGGCGGTGGACGGCGGGGTCGTGGTGGCGCCGTACTCCTCGGGCGAGCTCGTCGCCCTGCGGGTCGAGAACGGCAGGTCGGTCTGGGCCGATTCCCTGACGCGCGTCGGCGCCGCGACGCCGCTCGCCGAACTCAACGACATCAACGGCTCGCCGGTCATCGACCGCGACATCGTCGTCGCCGCGGGCCACGCCGGCCGCATGGTGGCCATCGACCTGCGGAGCGGGGCCCGTCTCTGGGAACAGGAGATCGCCAGTCTCCAGACTCCCTGGGTGGCCGGGGACTTCGTGTTCGTGATCACCA
This sequence comes from Alphaproteobacteria bacterium, assembly GCA_965200265.1. Taxonomy (GTDB): domain Bacteria; phylum Pseudomonadota; class Alphaproteobacteria; order UBA2966; family UBA2966; genus UBA2966. The sequence goes on from OZ241357.1 coordinate 117,900, forward strand.
CCGAGGCCCAGGTGGTCTGCCTGGCCAGGGACACGGGCCGCGTCCGCTGGGTCCGGCAGCTTCCCAGGTACGAGGACGAGGAGCGCCGGCGGGATTCCATCGAGTGGAGCGGCCCGGTCCTGGCGAGCGAGCGCCTGTTCGTGGTCTCGTCGCGCGGCGACGGCGTCTTCGTCTCCCCTTACGACGGCGAGACGGTGGACAGGGTGGAGCTTCCCGACGGGACGTCGCTGCCGCCGGTCGTCGCCGGCGGAACGATATACGTTCTGACGGACGACGGGGACCTCGTCGCCTACCGCTGAGCCATGCGCCCCACGGTGGCCATCGTCGGCCGTCCGAACACAGGAAAATCGACGCTCTTCAACCGTCTCGTGGGCCGCCGCGTGGCCATCGTCGACGATACGCCGGGCGTTACGCGCGACCGCCGGGAAGGGAAGGCGCGGCTCGGGTCCCTCGAATTCGACGTCGTCGATACGGCCGGCCTGGAGGAGGGCGGCGGCGGCGGCCTGGAGGGCCGGATGTGGCGGCAGACGGAACGGGCGGTCGACGAGGCGGACGTCGTGCTGATGCTGATCGACGCGCGGGCGGGGGTCACGCCGGTCGACCGGCACTTCGCCGACCTGCTGCGCCGCCGCGGGAATCGCGTGATCCTCGTCGCCAACAAGTGCGAGGGCCGGGCGGGCGAGACGGGCTTCTACGACGCCTACGCGCTGGGGCTGGGGGAACCCGTCGCGATCTCGGCGGAGCACGCCGAGGGCATGGCCGACCTGCACGACCGGATCGGCGAAGCCGCGGCGCCGGGCACAGTGACGGAATCGGGCGCGGAGGCCGCTTCCCCGCCGGAGACGGGGCCGCTCAAGCTGGCCATCGTCGGCCGTCCGAACGTCGGCAAGTCGACGCTGGTCAATCGCCTCGCGGGAACAGATCGCCTGTTGACCGGGCCGGAACCGGGGATCACGCGGGACGCCATCGCGGTCCGGCTGGAAGTGGACGGGCGGGAGATCGAACTGGTGGACACCGCCGGTCTCCGCCGCCGGGCGCGGGTGACGGACCGGCTGGAGCGGTTGTCCGCCAACGACACCCTGAACGCGGTCCGCATGGCTGAGGTGGTCGCCGTCGTCGTGGACGGCACCGTCGGGATGGAGAAGCAGGATCTCGGCATCGCGTCGATGGCCGTCGAGGAAGGCCGGGCCTTGCTGATCGTCGTCAACAAATGGGATCTCGTGGACGAACGCCGGAGCGCCCTGGCGCGCCTGCGGGAACGGCTCGGCGACTCGCTCCCGCGGGCCCAGGGCGTGAAGATCGTTCCCGTCTCCGCGCTCACGGGCGCGCGCCTGGGAACCCTGCCGCCCGCCGTGTTCTCCGCCCACGAGGTGTGGAACCGGCGGGTGATGACCGGACCGCTCAACCGATGGCTGGGCGAGATCGTGGAGCGCCACCCGCCGCCGGTCGTCCGGAGACGGCGGCCGCGCTTCCGCTACATCACCCAGGCGAAGGCCCGCCCGCCCACCTTCGTCCTGTTCGCGAACCGTCCGGAGGCGGTGGGCGAGACGTATCTCCGCTATCTGGAGAACGATCTCAGGGCCGCGTTCGACCTGCCGGGCACACCCATACGGATGCGCCTGCGAAAGGGGCGGAACCCCTACACAGGGGAGGGCGGCGCGGAGGAAGGCCGGCGGCGGCGCGGCGGGCCGGGTTCCGGGACGCGGACCGGGAAGCGCCGGTGACCCTTCGGCGCCGGCGCCGGGCGGTCTACGCCTGTTCCGTGAGCAGCGGCAGCTGAGCCGGCATGTCGCCGTCTTCCTGGTCCACGAGGCCGATCGGATAGTCGCCGCTGAGACAGGCGTCGCAGAATTGCGGGGCGTCGTCGTCGCGGTCGGCGCCCGCGGCGGCGCGGTAGAGGCCGTCGATCGACAGGTAGGCGAGGCTGTCCACGCCGATGCCGGCGGCGATCTCCTCGACGCCGAGCCGCGACGCCAGAAGCTCCGCCTTCTCCGGCGTGTCGACGCCGTAGTGGCAGGAGTTGACGATCGGCGGGCTCGCGATCCGCATGTGCACCTCGGCGGCGCCGGCCTCCCGCATCATCTCGACGATCTTCGTCGACGTGGTGCCGCGGACGATGGAATCGTCCACCAGCACGATCCGCCGTCCGGCGATGCTCGCCCGGTTGGCGTTGTGCTTCAATCGGACGCCGAGATGGCGGATCCGGTCCGTGGGCTCGATGAAGGTCCGGCCGACGTAGTGGTTGCGGACGATCCCGAGATCGAACGGGATGCCGGCCGCGGAGGCGTATCCCATGGCGGCGGGCGTGCCGGAGTCCGGCACGGGCACGACGACGTCCGCCGCCACCGGCGCCTCGCGGGCGAGCTCCGCGCCGATGCGCTTGCGCACCTCGTAGACGCCGGCGCCCTCGACCACCGAGTCCGGACGGGCGAAGTAGATGTATTCGAACACGCAGAAGCGGCTTCGCGCGGACGGGAAGGGCGAAATGCTGTGCAGTCCCTCCGCGTCGACGATGACGAGCTCGCCCGGCCGCACGTCGCGGACGAACCTCGCGCCGATGATGTCGAGGGCGCAGGTCTCCGACGCGAGGACGGTGGCGTCGTCGAGGGCGCCGACGACCAGAGGCCGGAGGCCGAGCGGGTCGCGCATCCCGAAGACCGTGTCGTTGGCGAGGGCGACCATCGAGTACGCGCCCTGAATCTGTCCGAGGGCGTCGATCATCCGGTCCTCCACGGCGTGACAGGAGCTCGTCGCCATCAGGTGAATCACGACCTCGGTGTCGGTGGTCGATTGAAAGATGCTGCCGCGCTTCACCAGCTCGCGCCGCAGCCCGTAGCCGTTGGTGAAGTTGCCGTTGTGCGCGATGGCCAGCCCGCCGAACGAAAATTCGGCGAACAGCGGCTGTACGTTCCTGAGAATCGTGCCGCCGGTGGTGGAGTACCGGACGTGTCCGACGGCCGCGCTTCCCGTCAGCCGGTCCATGACGTCCGGGGACGAGAACGTGTCGCCCACCAGCCCCAGGCTCCGGTGGGTGTGGAAGTGTCCGTCGTCGTAGCTGACGATGCCCGCCGATTCCTGTCCGCGGTGCTGGAGAGCGTGCAGGCCCAGGGCCGTGTGCGCCGAGGCGTCGTGGTGTCCGAATACGGCGAACACGCCGCAGCCGTCGCGGGGCCGGCCTGCGCCTCGCGGCCGCGCGGGATGGACGGGCTTGGCCATCAGCCCCCCGAAACCCCCTGGATCATGTGGTCGCTGGTGAACATCTGGAGCCGTCGCGCGGTCCTTGTACCCGGATTCCGGCCGGGAGTCCCGAACCAATCCGGGGCGTCCTCCAGGCCCCGCCGGGGTGCGGTCGCGTCGTCGGCCGCATGGCTCATTCCGCGTCGCCTTCTCCCAGGTCGACGCCGAAATCCCAGCCGGTGTCGGGCGCCAGCCCGACGAGAAGGTTGGCGCCGGCCTCGACCGCCGGGCGGCTTGTCGCCTCCCGGATCCAGTCCGGGTGGTCGGCGGCGGGCACGAATTTCTCGAACACGAGCCACGCGACGCAGACGACGACGGCGCCTTGCAGCAGCCCGAACAGAAACCCGAGCACGCGGTCGACCACGTTGAGCGAACTCCCCCGCAACGGTTTCGTCACCACGTAGCCGGCGACCGAAATGGCGACGAGCGCCACCAGAAAGATCACGATCACGGTCACGGTGTCGGCCACGAAATCCACCGGAATCAGATCGCGGACGAAGGGCTGGAGCACGGGGAACAGGTAGAACACGGCGAGGATCGCGCCGATCCAGCCGGCGACCAGCAGCGCTTCCCTGATGAAACCGACGGCGAACGCCAGCAGCGCCGGAACGAGCAGCACGACCAGCACGCCGACGTCGGCGACGGTGAACGGAAGATCAGCCATGTCGATGCCCGGAGGACGCCGGCGCCGCGCCGCCGTTGGTCGGCGAGGGCGACAGCGTGTCGACCAGTTCCTTCAGCCGTTCGATGGGGGTTATTCGGATGTCCCGCGACTTCCATCCCTTGCCGGGAGGGGTCACGGCGCGCGAGAACCCGAGCTTGGCCGCCTCCGCCAGCCGGTTGTCGGCCTGGCTCACCGGCCGCACGTCGCCGGACAGTCCGACCTCCCCGAAGAACACGGAGGCTTCCGGGACCGAGGTCCCCGTATGCGCCGACACCAGGGCGCCGGCGACGGCGAGGTCGGCGCCCGGCTCGCCGATCCTGAGACCGCCCGCGACGTTGAGATAGATGTCGTTGCCGAACAGCGACAGGCCGCAGCGCGCCTCGAGGACCGCGACGATCATTGCCAGCCGGGAGGCGTCCCAGCCGACGACGGCGCGGCGCGGCGTGGCGAGGACGGAAGGAGACACGAGCGCCTGGATCTCCACCAGCACGGGCCGGGTTCCCTCGATCCCGGCATGGACCGCGGTCCCGCTGATCGCCGAGGACCGTTCCGTCAGGAAGAGCGCCGAGGGATTGACGACCTCGGCCATGCCCGCGTCGGTCATCTCGAACACGCCGATCTCGTCGGTCGGGCCGAACCGGTTCTTGACCGCCCGCAGGATGCGGAACTGGTGGCCGCGCTCCCCTTCCAGATACAGCACCGTGTCGACCATGTGCTCGAGCACGCGCGGACCGGCGATCTGCCCCTCTTTGGTCACGTGGCCGACCAGCACGACGACCGCCCCCGTCGTCTTGGCGAAACGGATGAACGACTGCGCCGCCGCGCGCACCTGGGCGACCGTGCCGGGCGCCGACTCGAGCGAATCGACGAACATCGTCTGTATGGAGTCCACCACCACGACCTGGACCGGCCCCCCGGACCCGAGGGTCGCGAGGATGTCGCGAACGTCGGTGGCCGCGGCGAGCCTGACCGGCGAGTCCGACAGCGCCAAGCGGCGCGCCCTCATGCGGATCTGATCGACCGCCTCTTCCCCGGACAGGTAGGCGCAGGGCGCGCCGAGCCGCGCCAGGGCCGCGGCCACCTGAAGCAGTAGGGTCGACTTGCCGATGCCGGGGTCGCCGCCGACGAGCAGGACGGACCCCGGCACGAGACCGCCGCCGCAGACCCGATCGAACTCGGGGATGCCGACGACCGTTCGCCGGGTCGGCCGGGCGGGTCCGTCGAGGGTGTCGAACTCGAACCGCCGTCCCGGCGCCGGGGAGACGGCGCCGGGCGGCGCAACGGGCTCGCTCTCCTCGGTGATGGAATTCCAGGCGCCGCAGGAATCGCAGCGGCCGCTCCATTTCGCGGCGAGCGCGCCACATTCCTGGCACACGTGGCGGGAGGGACGGCGCGCCATCAGGGGCCGCCTCTGCGGCGGCGCGGCGAGCGTTCGCGCGCCTCGGGGAACGCGGCGGGACGGCGCACGACGGTCGCCGGGAAACGGACGGCCGCGCCGGTCATTCGTCGGCGCCTCCCGATACGTATTCCCGGCGGTATCTGGCGCCCAGGGCGGTCAGCAGTTCGTAGGCGATGGTGCCTCCCGCTTCCGCCAGATCGTCGATCGGAACCGGCCCGCCGATGACGTCGACCTCGGCGCCGGGGAACACCAGCCCGGAGGGCACCGGGCTCACGTCGAGGGTGACGAGATCCATCGAGACCCGTCCCACGACCGGCACGCGGAAGCCGCCCAGGTAGCAGAACCCCCGGCCGCTCAGCGATCGAAGATAGCCGTCCGCGTATCCCAGCGGCAACGTGGCGATGGTGGCGGGCGCCGCGACGCGGTGCGTGGCGCCGTACCCGACGGTCCGGTGGGCGTCGACGCGGCGCACCTGGACGATCCTCGCCCGCAGACGGACCGCCTCGCGCATGGGGTTGGGGCGTCCGGGCCGGGGGTTGGCGCCGTACAGCGCCACTCCCGGACGCACGAGGTCGAAATGGTATCCCGGACCCAGGAACACCCCCGACGAGTTGGCGAGGCTGGCGGCGATACCGGGAAATCCCGCCCGGATCGCCGAAAACGCCTTCAGCTGGCGGCCGTTGAGCGGGCTGTCGGGATCCTCGGACGAGACGAGGTGGCTCATGAGGTACGCGACGTTCAATTCCTCGATCATGGCGGGGCGATCCATGAGGCGCCGGGTCTCGTCGTCGGGCAATCCGAGGCGCGACATGCCGGTATCGAAGTGAATGGCCGCCGGCAGAGCGCGGCCGGCGGTGCGCGCCCGTCCGGTCCAGCGCTCGATCTGTCCCAGGTCGTTGAGAACGGGCGCCAGGCGGTGGGCCTCGAACGCCTCGCCGTCCTCTCCGGCCAGTCCGTTGAGAACGAATATCCCGGGCGCCGCCCCGACGATCCCCCGAAGGGCGACCGCCTCGTCGACGGTGGCGACGAAGAAGACGCGGCAGCCGGCGTCCCGCAGGACGGGAGCCACCCGTTCGACCCCGGCGCCGTAGGCGTTCGCCTTGACCAGGGCGGCGCACCGGGCCGTCGGCGACCTGTCCCTCAGCAGCCGGTAGTTCGCCTCGATGGCGGCGAGGTCGACGGTCAGCGTCGCGCCGGCGCGCGTCATGCCGGACATGGCCGGCGTCCGGGTCCCGGGGGCTGGCGTCGCGCGGTCGGCATCCGGGGGAGCGCGCCGCGCTAGAACGGAACGTCGGACAGCAGGTGATCGGGCGCCTCGAGGTTGCCGAAGCGCGTGAACTGGCTGCTGAAGTACACCGTCACGGTGTCCGTCGGACCGTGGCGATGCTTGCCGACGATGATCTCGGCCTCGCCGGCGCGGCCCTCGGACATGTAGTCGTGGTGCCACTGCTCCATGCGCGTGTTGAAGCCGTCCTCCGGCTCGTCGCGGCGGCGTTTCGGCTTCGGGTGCGCGCGGCTCCAGTAATACTCCTCCCGGTAGATGAACATGACGACGTCCGCGTCCTGCTCGATCGTTCCCGACTCCCTGAGATCCGCGAGCTGCGGCCGGTTGTCGTCCCGCTGCTCGACGGCGCGCGACAGCTGGGACAGGGCGAGGACCGGAACGTCGAGGTCCTTCGCCAGCGCCTTCAGCCCCCGCGTGATCTCGGAGATCTCCTGCACGCGGCTGTCGTGGCGCTGGCGCCCGGACGGCGAGACGAGCTGGAGGTAATCGACGACGACGAGCCCGATGCCGTGCTGCCGCTTGAGGCGTCGCGCGCGCGTCCTGAGCGCCGCGATGCCGAGGGCGGGCGTGTCGTCGATGAACAGGGGGATGTCCTCGAGCTTCTGATTGGCGATGACGAGCTTCTGGAACTCGTCGTCGCTGAGCTGGCCCCGGCGCATCTTGTACGACGGGATCTCCGTCTGGTCGGAAAGAATGCGCGCCGCGAGCTGCTCGGCGGACATCTCCAGGGAGAAGAACCCCACCGCCGCCCCGTCCTCGGTCCGCCATTCCCCGTCCTCGTCCCGCCCGCCGCGCCAGGCCGTCGCCGCGTGCACCGCGATGTTCGCGGCCAGCGCCGTCTTCCCCATCGCCGGCCGCGCGGCGAGGACGATCAGGTCCGATCGATGCAGCCCGCCGAGAAGCTCGTCGAGGTCCTTGAGCGCCGTGGCGACGCCGGTCAGCCGCGTCTCCCGCCTGTGCGCCGCCTCCGCCGCCAGCACCGCGTCGCGCAGGGAGACCTTGAACTCCTGCGGGCCGCCGTCCCCGTCCCCGCTCTCCGCCAGGCGGAACAGATGCTGCTCGGCATCCTCGATCTGCCGCGGCGCGTCGTCGTCGATGTCCGCGTCGTAGGCGCGGTTGACGATTTCCTCGCCGAGGTCGATCAGCCGCCGGCGGACCGCGAGATCGTGGATCGTGCGGCCGTAGTCCCGGGAATTGACGATGGCGATCGCGGAGCCGGCGAGTCTGGCCAGGTATTGCGCGCCGCCGACGTCGGCCAGGGCGTCGTCGTTCTCGAACCAGCTTCTCAGCGTGACCGGGGTCGCGATCTGCCCGCGCTCGATCAGCTTCCGGCAGGCCTCGTAGATGCGCCCGTGAACGGGCTCGAAGAAATGCCGCGGCTCCAGAAATCCGAGCACGCGGTGGGCCGCTTCGTTGTTGACGAGGACGGCGCCGAGCAACGCCTGTTCGGCCTCGACGTTGTGGGGCGGCTCCCGGTAGGCGATGCCCTCCTCGCGTCCGGTCTCGACGACGGAGGGGCGGGGGCTGAAGACGGCCTGATCAACCATGGGACCGCCGTGTAGTACCGCGATCGTCGGGCCGGCGCCATGCCGGCGCTTTGTGGAAACCGGATACGGAAAGCATTCCCAGGATGTACGACGCGGGGAACGATGGAGGGCCTCGCCCCGTACCGGCGGCGCACCGTCCCTTTTCGGGATGGATGCCCGGCCGGAGGCTGTGGATTACCGTTCCCGGCCGGCTGCGGATTTTCGGTCCCGGTCGTCGGTTCGTTCCCGCTCGTAGAGGTAGTTTCTGATCAGCGGCACCGCCCCGTGCTCCCGGGCCATCTGAATCTGGAAGACGACGTGGTCTCCGTATCGGAACACCGCCTCCGACCCCGCCAAGTAGAAGTCCCACATGCGGCAGAACCGCTCGTCGTGGAGGGACGATATCTCGTCCCGGTTGGCGAGGAAGCGGCGCCGCCACTCCCTGAGCGTTTCGGCGTAGTGGAGTCGCAGCACCTCGACGTCGGTCGTCTTCAGACCCGATTTCTCGATGACCGGGACGACTTCCGACAGCGCCGGGGAATAGCCTCCCGGGAAGATGTACTTGCGTATCCACGCCGCCGTCGCCCCCGGACCCGACGAGCGGCCGATGGTGTGGAGGAGGGCGACCCCGTCGCGGGCGAGAAGCTCCCGGCACTTGTGGAAGTAGTCGCCATAGCACGGGACGCCCACGTGCTCGAACATGCCCACCGACACGATCCGGTCGAACCCGCCGGAGACTTCCCGGTAGTCCTTCAGCAGGAAGCGGACGCGGTCGGCGAGCCCCGCCTTCCTGGCGCGTTCGTTGGAGATTCGGTGCTGTTCTTCCGACAGGGTCAGGCCGGTGACGTCGACGCCGGCCTGCCGGGCGAGCGAGATCCCGAGGCCGCCCCAGCCCGACCCGATGTCGAGGACGCGCATTCCCGGCTCGAGCAGGAGTTTCCCCGCGATATGGCGTTTCTTGTCTTCCTGGGCCTGTTCCAGCGTGTTCCCGGGATCGAGGAAATAGGCGCAGGAATACTGGCGGTCACGGTCGAGGAATAGGTCGTAGAAGCGGGCGGAGAGGTCGTAGTGGTGGGCGATGTTGCGCCGGGACCGGCGCAACGTGTTGGCCTGGGCCAGGGCTCTGAACGCCCTGCCGAGAAACATCGCCGGGCGCTGGCTCCAGTGCTTGTCCAGCGCGTACATGTTGGCGATCGCGATCCCCAGGAAGTCGGCGAGGTCGCCTTCCTCGACGGTCAGCGTCCGGTCCATGTAGGCCTCGCCGAACGCGAGGTCCGGGACCAGTGCGAGCCGGCGGTGAAGCCGGGGGTCGTGAAGGCGAATCGTCGACTTGAGACCGGGTTCACCCGTGAACCGGTGACGCCTGCCGCGGGCGTCGATGATCTCCAGATCGCCCCAGCGGAACGTGTCGTTCAGGATCCTCGCGAGCAGCATGACAACCGCGGCACCCTCACCCCATGCCCGTCATCCGCCCGGGGGCCGCCCGCGCGAACCCGCGCCGTGGCCCCCCATCTGCCGGACCGCGATTGTAACGGCGGGGAGCGCCGCCCGCAAAATCGTTCCCGCTTATCCGTGAGGGTCATCCGGCGATGAACGGGACGGGTCACGGGCTTCATCGCCACCGGGTCCGTTCACGGGTTCCCCGGTTTCCGGGTCGCCGCCACCGGCCGGCGGGCCGGGGTCGTCCGGAGCGAGGGCGTCCTGTCCGGGGTCCCCGGCGGGGGCGAGGGAGGCGTCCTCGAAGAACTCCGCCGCCGCGACCGCCGGATCCTCCCCGGCCGCCGCCTCGTCCTCCGTCGGGGCGGCGGCCGTTTCCGGGCGAAGCGCGGCTTCCTGCTGTTCGGCTTCCGCCTCGGAGCGGGCGACGTTGACGTTGATGGACACGGTGACCTCGGGATGCAGGGCCACGCGCACCGGGTGAACGCCCAGGGTCTTGATGCCGCGGTCCAGCAGCACCTGCTTGCGGTCGATGTTGAACCCGGCCTCGGTCACGCCGTTGGCGATGTCGCGGGCGTTCGCCGAGCCGTACAGCTGTCCCGTGTCGCTGGATTGCCGGATCAGGACGACGCGCAGGCCCTCCATGCGGGCACCCACCGATTCGGCCTCCGCCCGGCGCTCGAGGTTGCGCGCCTCGAGCTCGGTCCGCTGCCGCTCGAATCTCTCGCGATTCTCCGCCGTCGCCCGGAGCGCCTTGCGCTGGGGCAGCAGGTAGTTGCGCGCGTAGCCGTCCTTGACGGTGACGACGTCGCCCATCTGGCCGAGATGCTCCACGCGTTCCATGAGAATGACGTCCATTACTCTTCCTCGCCTTTGTAGACCACGCCGCAACGGCGGCGGAGATTGAACCATTGCTCGACAAGCCCGATACCCGAGATCAACGCCAGGCCGAAGAGCCCGAACAGGACCAGCACCACGTAAAAGACCACCAGCACGATGTGGGGGGCGGGCAACCTGCCGACGAGGGCATGTACCACCCCCAGGCCCAGCAGCAGGTACGGGACCATGATGTAGACCGATATCGTGGCGCCCGCATAGCCGATCGGGTCCGGCGCCAGGGAGGCCAGCAGCGCGGCTCCGAACGCGAGAGCGAGAGCGCGGGGCAGCTGCAGGACGGCGACCCTCGGAGACGGCCGCAGGTTCCGGCCGAAGCGGACCAGAAGACCCTGGGCCAGCACCCCGTTCAGGGACATCATGACGATCCACGAAACGCCCACGAGCGCCGGGAACAACGGCTCCCAGACGTCCATGAGCGCGCGCGCGCCTTCCAGCTCCGCCCACGGCCGGCCCGAGAGCTTTTCCAGGATGGTCGCGAGAAACCGCTCGACCTGCCCCCGCAACCCGCCCTCCAGTCCGGCGAACGCCGCGACGGCCACCAGGAAGTAGCCGCCGGCCAGCACGGACAGCCAGGTGACCAGCCGCCCGGCCGGATACCAGTCGACCGTTCCGGAGCCTTGCCGGGACAGCAGGGCGAGATGGACGATCCAGACGACGGGTCCCGCCGTGAGGCCGGCGTACATCGCGGCGCTCAGGATCTCGTCTCCGACCCCGGTCACGACCGTCCCCGTCGCAGCGGCGATCAACAGCGGCGTGACGCCCAGGCTCAGTCCCGCCACGAACAGGGGAAGCGACGACAGGTAGGCGAGAATGACCGCCCCCGGCGACCCGGCCAGGATGGAAAGGTACAGGAGGGCGCTGGCGACGCCCGCTCCGGCCGCAAGGAATGCCGTTCTCGACATCATGTCGCGGGTCTCGCCCGCCCACCGGTTCTAGTGGAGCATGTACGGAAGCAGCGCCAGGAACCTGGCGCGCTTTATCGCCCGGGCGAGCTCGCGCTGCTTCTTGTTGGAAACCGCGGTGATCCGGCTGGGCACCATCTTCCCGCGCTCCGAGACGAACCGTTGCAGAAGCTTCACGTCCTTGTAATCGATCTTCGGCGCTCCGGGCGCGGAGAACGGACAGGATTTCCGGCGCCGGAAGAACGTGCGCCGCGCCGGAGAAGAGGACGTCGGTCGGGCCGCGTTCATTCCTTGTCTCCCGAATCGGTCGTTTCCCCGACCGCCGGCCGCGGGCTTCCCGAAGATGTTTCGTTTTCGGAAGGCGTCCGGGCGGCCGCCGGCGCCTCGGGTTCCGAAGGCGTCCGGGTGGTCGCCGATTTCCCGTCGGCCGGGGGCGTCTCCCGCGGCGGCGCCTCACTCCTCGAGCGGCGCCCGCCGCGGTCGCCCCGGCGCCGGTCGTCGCGGCTTCCCTTCGACTGCATGACGATCGACGGCCCTTCCTCCAGTTCCTCGACCCGGATCGTCAGGTGGCGCAGGACGTCCTCGTGGATGCGCATGTTGCGCTCCATCTCGTGGACCGCGCCGGTCGGCGCGTCGAGGTTCATCAGGACGTAATGGGCCTTGCGGTTCTTCTTCAACCGGTAGGCGAGGGTTCTGAGGCCCCAGTGTTCGACCTTGGGGACGGAACCGCCGCCTTCCTCGACGATGGCGCTGAATTCCTTCGTCAGCGACTCCACCTGGTTCGCGGAAACGTCCGGGCGCACGAGAAACACGTTCTCGTAAAGTGGCATACCGATACTCCCTCTGGCTGTGTCGGTCCGGCGCAACGCCGGACACAGCCGCACGCTCCGGCGAGGAGCGTCCGGCAAGGAGCGGTGTCAAGGCGCGGCACTATACCGATCGCGTCGCCGGGCGCAAGCGGGTCGATCGTGCGCCGGGGGCCGTGGATTGCGCCGCCTCGCGCCGTTGGCGACAATGCGGCGTCGAGACGATGACGGATGAGGCTCCATGACGCGCGCGTTCGTTTTCCCGGGACAGGGATCGCAGGAAGTCGGGATGGGCCGGGAGCTCGCGGAGGCCTTCTCCGCCGCCCGGCACGTGTTCGAGGAGGTGGACGAGGCTCTGGGCATGAACCTCTCCCGTCTCGCGTTCGAGGGACCGGAGGACGATCTCACCCTGACCGAAAACGCCCAGCCGGCGTTGATGGCGACGAGCGTCGCCGCGGTCCGCGTCCTCGAGGCCGAGGCCGGCGTGACCCTGCCGGACGTCTGCCGGTTCGTCGCCGGCCACTCGCTCGGCGAGTACTCGGCCCTGACGGCGGCCGGCGCCATCGCGCTCGACGAGGCCGCCCGCGTCCTGCGCGCGCGGGGCGCCGCGATGCAGCGGGCGGTTCCGGTCGGCGACGGCGCCATGGCGGCGGTGCTCGGATTCCCGCTCGACGACGTGGCGGCCGTCGCCGAGGAGGCGCGGCGCGGCGCGGACGAGGCCTCGGGCGCCGGCCCCGGCGTGTGCGCGGCGGCGAACGACAACGCGCCCGGCCAGGTCGTCGTCAGCGGGGATGTGGCGGCCGTTGAACGCGCCGTGACGCTGGCGAGGGAGCGGGGCGCGCGGCGGGCGATCGTGCTCGACGTGAGCGCGCCCTTTCACTGCCCCCTGATGCGGCCGGCGGCCGACGAGATGGCGGAGGTGCTGGCGGAGATGCCGATCGCTCCGCCGCGCGTGCCCGTCGTCGCCAACGTGAGCGCGCGCGGCGAGAGCGACCCCGAGACCCTGCGCGGGCTGTTGATCGAGCAGATCACGAAAATGGTACGCTGGCGGGAAAGCGTCGAGTTCATGAGGGACCAGGGGGTCGGGACGCTGGTCGAGCTCGGCGCCGGAAAGGTGCTGACGGGACTGGTCCGGCGGATCGACCGGGACCTGACCGGAATCGCCGTCGGCTCCCCCCGGGACGTCGAGGACGTGTTGAGGACCTTCTGATGTTCGATCTCGGCGGGAAGCGCGCACTGGTCACCGGCGCCTCGGGCGGGATCGGCGGGGCGATCGCCCGCGCGCTGCACGAGCGGGGCGCGACCGTCTCCGTTTCGGGAACCCGGCGGGAGGCGCTGGACGGGCTGGCGCGGGAGCTCGGCGACCGGGGCCACGCGATACCGTGCGACCTCTCCGACCCCGCCGCCGTCGAGGCCCTCGTGGGCGCGGCGGAGGAACTCATGGGCGCGGTCGACGTCGTCGTCAACAACGCCGGCATCGCGCGGGACAATATCGCGGCGCGGCTGAAGGACGAGGACTGGCAGCGGGTCATCGACGTCAATCTCACCGCCGCGTTCCGGATCTCCCGCGCAGCCCTGCGCGGCATGATGCGCCGCCGCTGGGGACGCATCGTCAACGTGGCGTCCGTCGTCGGCGTGTCGGGGAACGCTGGCCAGGCCAACTACGTGGCGTCGAAGGCCGGGCTCATCGGATTGACCAAATCCCTGGCCCGGGAAGTGGCGTCGAGGTCCATCACCGCCAACTGCATCGCTCCGGGGTTCATCGAGACCGCGATGACGGAGTCCCTGGGCGGCGACCGGCGGGACCGGCTGGCCGCCGACATCCCGGCCGGGCGTTTCGGCGTCCCGTCCGACGTCGCGTCGGCGGCCGTGTTTCTGGCCAGCGACGAGGCCGCCTACGTCACCGGTCATACGTTGCACGTCAACGGCGGCATGGTGATGGTCTGACGACGACCGGGACCGTATCCGCCCCACTGGCCAAGGTCGCCAAAGTGTGTTACCAACCGCCGGCTTTCGGCGGCGCCGGAAGCGGAACTTGCGGCCGTCCGGGTCCGGGAGACAGTTCTCAACAGTTGCATCCGGGGATTTGATCCATGAGCGACGTTACCGAACGCGTAAAGAAGATCGTCATCGAGCACCTCGGCGTCGAAGACGAGAAAGTCACGGAAAACGCCAGTTTTATCGATGACCTCGGGGCCGACAGCCTGGACACGGTCGAGCTGGTCATGGCGTTCGAGGAGGAATTCGGTTGCGAGATTCCCGACGACGCGGCCGAGAAGATCCTGACCGTGAAGGATGCGATCACCTACCTGGAGGGGCAGGTATCCTGACGTCCCCGCGCGCCGCCCCGAACGGGGAACGTGGCGCGCCCGAACCCGCCTTGCCGAAATGAGACGAGTCGTCGTCACCGGGATCGGTCTCGTCACGCCTCTCGCGTCGGGGGTGAAGGAAACCTGGGGCCGCCTGATCGCCGGCGAATCGGGCGCCGGCCCGATCGCGAGGTTCGATGCGTCGGATCTGACATGTCGAATCGCCTGCGAGGTTCCCCGCGGGGAGGGCGCGGGCCTGTTCGACGCCGACGACCACGTTTCGCCCAAGGATCAGCGCAAGGTCGACCGGTTCATCGTGTTCGGCATAGCGGCCGCGCGGCAGGCAGTCGAGGACGCCGGCTGGACCCCGACGGACGAGGAGTCGCTCGAGCGGACGGGCGTGCTTCTGGGATCGGGGATAGGCGGGCTGGAGAGTATCGAGAACTCCGCGATCACCCTCCATGAACGGGGCTCCCGCCGCGTCAGCCCCTTCTTCATCCCGTCGGCCCTGATCAACCTGCTGTCCGGCCACGTTTCGATCAGGTTCGGTTTCAAGGGGCCGAACCACGCGGTCGTCACCGCCTGCGCGACGGGCGCCCACGCCATCGGCGACGCGGCGCGGATCATCGAGTTGGGAGACGCGGACGTGATGGTGGCGGGCGGCGCCGAGGCCGCCATCTGTCGCCTGGGAGTCGCCGGGTTCGCCGCGTCGAAGGCCTTGTCGACCGCTTTCAACGACGAGCCGACCAGGGCCTCGCGGCCTTGGGACCGGGCGCGGGACGGGTTCGTCATGGGAGAAGGGGCGGGCGTCGTGGTCCTCGAGGAACTCGGGCACGCGAAGGCCCGGGGGGCCAGGATCTACGGCGAGCTCAAGGGCTACGGCCTGTCCGGGGACGCGCATCACATCACCGCGCCGGCCGAGGACGGGGACGGCGGGTTCCGGGCCATGAAGATGGCGCTGGAGCGGGCCGGGATGAATTTCGGCGACATCGACTACATCAACGCGCACGGCACGTCGACGCCGCTCGGGGACGAGATCGAGCTCGGCGCCGTCAAGCGGCTGTTCGGCGCCGCCGCCTACGAGCTTTCGATGTCCTCCACCAAGTCGGCGATCGGGCATCTTCTGGGAGCCGCCGGCGCCGTGGAGGCCATTTTCGGCATCTTGGCGATGAACGAGGGCGTGGTGCCGCCGACGCTGAACCTGGACGATCCCTCGGACGGGTGCGATCTGGATCTGGTTCCCCGCCAGGCCAGGGAGCGTCCGGTGAACGCCGTGCTGTCGAACTCCTTCGGGTTCGGCGGCACCAACGCCACGCTCGTCTTCACCCGGGCGCCGTAAGGAACGCCGGGGCCGGCGTGGAGCGCTCGCGGGCCCGCCGGGCGTGCTGGGTTCTGGCGCTGCTGTCGGCGTTGGCCGTCGCCTCGGTCGCCGGCGCGATCGTCTGGGGAGCGTCGATCTTTCGGAGTCCGGGGCCTCTCGTAGAGGCGACGGACGTGGTGTTCCCGCGGGGGGCGGACCTGCGCCGGATCGCGCGGCTTCTCCACGAAAACGGGGTGATCGATCGTCCCGGCGTATTCCGGGCGGCGGTGCGTGCGCTCGGCAAGTCGCGCCGGCTCAAGGCCGGCGAATTCAGGTTCCCGCCGGGGGTCTCTCCGATGGGGGCGATGAACATTCTCGTCGACGGCGAGACCGTCGTTCGCCGGTTCACCCTGCCGGAGGGTCTGACCCGGGCGCGGGCGCTTGAGCTCCTGTCGAAGGCGGAAGGCCTCGTGGGCGCCGTCGACGCGCGGGACGTGGAGGAGGGCCGGCTGCTGCCCGACACGTATCACTTCGGCTTCGGCGACCGGCGCGCCGACCTGCTGGCGCGAATGCGGACCGCGATGACCGATACGCTGGACGCGCTCTGGCAGGCCCGTGCCCCGGACCTGCCGCTCGACGGTCCCCGCGAGGCCCTGATCCTCGCATCCATCATCGAGAAGGAAACGGCGTCGGCGGACGAGCGGGCCCGGATTTCGGGCGTGTTCATCAACCGGCTCGGACGCGGGATGCGCCTGCAATCGGACCCGACCGTCGCCTTCGCCCTGACCGGCGGCAAGGAACCCCTGGGGCGCGAACTGACCCGCCGGGACCTTCGCGTTCGCCATCCCTACAACACCTACGTCGTCGACGGACTGCCGCCGGGGCCGATCTGCAATCCGGGACGGAAGGCCCTGGAGGCGGCCGTGCGCCCCGCCCGGACCGACGCGCTGTATTTCGTTGCCGACGGCGCTGGCGGCCACGCCTTCGCGCGGACCCTGAAGGAGCATCTCGTGAACGTGTCGCGGTGGCGGCGCCTGCGGGAAAACCGCCGGGGAAACGGCGAGTGAGCGTCGGGTCCGACGCCGCCGCGCCGGCGCCGGTCTGATATGCTTCGGCGCCGATCGGGGGCGCGTCCGCGCCGCGAGGTCGAGGGGTGGAGGCGAATGGCGGCCCGTGAAGGCAAGACGGCGGCGCGCCTGTCCAGCATGACCGGATTCTCCCGGGCGAGCGGACGGGACGCCCGGTACGAGTGGGTCTGGGAGCTCAAGTGCGTCAATGGCCGGGGGCTCGATATCCGATGCCGGCTTCCCGCCGGCCTGGACACGGTCGAGGCGGCCGCGCGGGCGGCGGCGGCGGCGCGCTTCGGCCGCGGTAGCCTGACCATGACGTTGCGGGCGACTCCGGTCGCGGCCGGCGCCGCGGTCACGGTCGATCGGGAACTGCTGGAACGGCTTCTCGACGTCGCCCGGGAATACAGGGACGCGCCGGGGGTCCTGCCGCCCCGGCTCGACGGCCTGCTGTCCATCCGGGGCGTCGTCGAGCCTGCGGAGGAGGCCGGGACCGGCGAGGAGCGGTCGGCCCGTGTCGAGGCGATGATCGAGACCCTCGAGACCGCCCTCGACGGGCTGCGGGTGGCGCGGTTGGCGGAAGGCGACAGGCTGAGGGAGATCCTGCGCGGCCACGTCGCGGAGATCGGGGAGCTCGTTGCCAAGGCCGTCGCATACGTGGCGGCCCTGCCGGAGTCGCTCTCCGCCCGCCTCGACGAGCGGCTGTCCGCGATCCTCGACGCGCGGCCCGGCCTGCCGGAAGATCGTCTGGCGCAGGAGCTCGCCGCGCTGCTCGTGAAGTCCGACGTCAAGGAAGAGGTGGACCGCCTGGCCGCGCACGTGGAGGCGGTCGGCGAACTGCTCGCCGGGGGCGGCGCGGTGGGACGGCGCCTGGACTTCCTGGCCCAGGAGCTCAACCGGGAGGCCGGCACCCTGTGCGCCAAGGCGGCGGACGTGTCCCTGGCGCGCGTGGGGCTCGACCTCAAGGCGGTCATCGACCGGTTCCGCGAACAGGTCCAGAACCTCGAATAGGCGCGCGTGATGGTCGATACCGCCGTTCAGCGCCGGGGGCTGATGTTCGTCCTGTCTTCGCCGTCCGGGGCGGGCAAGACGACGCTGGCGCGTATGCTCGTGGAGACCGACGGCGCCGTCGTCATGTCGGTGTCGGCGACGACGCGGCGTCCCCGGCCGGGCGAGACCGAGGGCGCCGACTACTTCTTCGTCGATGACGGGCGGTTCGACCGGATGGTGTCCGACGGGGACTTTCTCGAGCACGCCACCGTCTTCGGCCACCGCTACGGAACGCCGGCGGCGCCCGTGCGGGAGGCGTTGTCCCGGGGCCGGGACGTCCTCTTCGACATCGACTGGCAGGGGGCGCAGCAGCTGAAGGAAGCCGCCCGCGAGGACGTCGCCAGCGTATTCATCCTGCCGCCGTCCCTGGCGGAACTGGAGAGCCGGTTGCTCTCGCGCGCCCAGGACCCGGAAGACGTCGTGCGGCGCCGGATGCGGAAGGCCTCCAACGAGATGAGCCACTGGCCCGAATACGACTACGTCCTCATCAACGAGGACGTCGACAAGTGTCTGCGGGAGGTCTCCGCCATTCTGGCCGCCGAACGCACGAGGCGCGCGCGGCAGACCGGCCTCGCGGAGTTCGTCAAGAACTTCCAGGCCGACGGCTGGAGCGGCTCCGGCCGAACCTGAACCGTCGCGGGGACCGGCGGCGGACGGTGGACAGGCGCTTCCGCCCCGTGCTAAGGGGCGTGGTGCGTCGGTGGCCGCGCGCCGCCGCCGGCGGTTCGGGCGCGGGAGACGCGCCATCAAAGGGAGGAAGGAAAGCTGGTTCAGGTCGTCGTCAGAGACAACAACATCGATCAGGCCTTGCGCGCCCTGAAGAAGAAGATGCAGCGCGAGGGGGTGTTCCGCGAGATGAAACTCCGGAACTACTACGAGAAGCCGTCGGAGAAGCGGGCCCGCGAGAAGGCCGAAGCCGTCCGGCGCGCCCGCAAGCTGGCCCGCAAGAGAGCCCAGCGCGAGGGGAACAACTGACGCCTCCGGGTCCGTCCGGCCCGTCCGCCGGTCCCGCGCCGTTCCTGCGAACCTCGAGACCGGACCCGGCATGGGGCCGGCCGGTCTACAGTGCGCTCGCCACGTCCTCCGTGAGTTTCTTGGCGTCGGCGAACAGCATCATGGTGTTGTCCCGGTAGAAGAGGTCGTTGTCGATGCCCGCGTACCCGGGCGACAGCGACCGCTTCACGAACAGCACGCTCTGCGCCTTGTCCACGTCGAGGATGGGCATCCCGTAGATGGGGCTGCGCGGATCGGTCCGGGCAGCCGGGTTGGTGACGTCGTTGGCGCCGATCACGAACGCCACGTCCGTGCTCGTGAAATCCGGGTTGATCTCCTCCAGCTCGGACACGTCGTCGTAGGGCACGTTGGCCTCCGCCAGCAGCACGTTCATGTGTCCCGGCATACGTCCGGCCACGGGATGGATGGCGTACCGGACGCGCACGCCCTCTTCCCGCAGCCTGTCGGCCATCTCCCGGACGGCGTGTTGCGCCTGGGCGACCGCCATGCCGTATCCCGGCACGATGATCACCGAACCGGCGTTCTTCATGATGAACGCGGCGTCCTCGGCGCTCCCCGACTTGACGGACCTGTCGCCGGCGGCGCCGGCGGCGGCCGCGGCGGCGCCCCCGAACCCGCCGAGGATCACGCTGAAGAACGAGCGGTTCATGGCCCGGCACATGATGTAGCTGAGGATGGCGCCGGAGGAGCCGACGAGCGCGCCCGTCACGATCAGCGCCGGGTTCTGCAACGTGAACCCGATTCCCGCCGCCGCCCAGCCGGAGTACGAGTTGAGCATCGAGATCACCACCGGCATGTCGGCGCCGCCGATGGGAATGATGATCAGGACCCCGATCAGGAAGCCGAGAGCGGTCATGGCCCAGAACGTCCCGGGCGACTGCTCCAGCGCGAAACCCGCGAGCAGCGCGACGGCGGCGATCCCGAGCGACAGGTTGAGCCAGTGCTGGCCGGGAAACACGACCGGGTTCCCCGACACCAGCCCCTGCAGCTTGGTGAAGGCGACCACGGATCCGGAGAACGTGATCGCGCCGATGACGGCGCCCAGCCCCATTTCGATGCGGCTCGGCAGCAGGATGGCGCCCGTCGCGTCGGCGATGCCATACGCCCCCGGGTTGTCGAGGGCGGCGCCGGCGACGAGGACCGCGGCCATTCCGACGAGGCTGTGGAACGCGGCGACCAGCTGGGGCATCGCCGCCATCCGGATCCTGAGGGCCACGGCCGTGCCGACGAGGCCGCCGACCACGAACGCCGCGAGGATCCAGCCATAGGACACGACCTCCGGGCTGATCATCGTGGTCAGGATGGCGATCGCCATCCCGGCGATGCCGTAGAGGTTTCCGGCCCGCGCCGTTTCCGGCGACGACAGGCCGCGCAGCGCGAGGATGAACAGGACCGAGGCGGCGAGATACGCGATCGCCGTCAGGTTGCCCGAGACGGACATCGCCTACTTCTTTCTTCGGAACATGCCGAGCATCCGCTGGGTGACGGTGAAGCCGCCGAAGATGTTGACGGCGGCCAGCGTCATGGCGACGAAACCGAGGACCTTGGCCATGCTCGGCTCGTCGGGTCCGGTGGCGATCAGCGCCCCCACGATGATGACGCTGGAGATCGCGTTGGTCACCGACATCAACGGCGTGTGCAACGCGGGAGTCACGCTCCACACGACGTAGTAACCGACGAATATCGCGAGGACGAAGATGGTGAGCTGGAAAACGAAGGGATCGGCCGTTTCCATGGTCATCCGCCACCGTTGGTGAACAGCGGATGGACGACGGCGCCGTCGCGGGTCAGGGCGGTGCCGGCGACGATCTCGTCGTCCCAGTCGATCTTCAGGCGGCTGGCCTCGGCGTCGATCAGCGGCGAGAGGAAGTTGAGCAGGTTGCGCGCGTACAGCGCCGAGGCGTCCTCGGCGACACGGCTCGGCACGTTGTGGAAGCCGACGATCTTCACGCCGTCCGCCTCGACGATCTCGCCGGGCCGGGACAGGGCGCAGTTGCCGCCCGCCTCCACCGCGAGGTCGACGATGACCGAACCCGGACTCATGCTGCGCGCCATGTCCTCGTCGATGAGCACGGGCGCCCGGCGCCCGGGAACGAACGCCGCCGTCACGGCGATGTCCTGGCGCGCGAGATGGGCGCGGACGAGCTCCGCCTGCCTGCGCCTGTAGTCCTCGCTCATCTCCCTCGCGTAGCCGCCTTCCGTTTCCGCCGACGCGGACTCCTCGTCCTCGACCGTCACGAAGCTGGCGCCGAGCGACTCCACCTGTTCCTTCACGGCCGGCCGCACGTCGGTCGCCGAGACGATCGCGCCCAATCTCCGCGCCGTGGCGATGGCCTGCAACCCGGCGACGCCGGCCCCCAGGACGAAAACCCTGGCCGGGGCCACGGTCCCCGCCGCGGTCATCATCATGGGCAGCGCCCGGTGGAACTCCGCGGCGGCGTCGAGAACCGCCCGATAGCCGGCAAGGCTGGATTGCGAGGACAGCGCGTCCATGCTCTGCGCCCGCGCGATCCGCGGGATCAGTTCCATGGCGAAGGCCCCGATGCCGCGCTCGGCGTAGGCATCGACCGTCGCCCGCCGGTCGAAGGGTGCGAGAAGGCCGACGAGGACCGCGCCTTCGCGGATCATGTCGAGCTCGTCCGCGTCGCCCTCATCGCCCGTCATCGGCCCCTGGACCTTCAGGACCACGTCGGCGCCGTTCAGCGTCTCCGCTTCCGTGTCGGCGATCTCGGCGCCGGCGTCGCTGTAGAGCCGGTCCGCGAAGTTCGACCGCAGCCCGGCGCCGCGTTCGACCACGACGCGCGCGCCGAGAGACGCGAGCTTCCCGGTGGTGTACGGGGTCGCCGCGACGCGCCGTTCGTGGTCCCGGCGCTCCCTGGGGACGGCGACCTTCATGCCCGGCCCGGTTGCTCGGGACCGGCGTATCGGCGCATCGGCATCATCTACCAGACGAGGGTGGCCGCCAGCACGATCAGCAGCGCGCCGATGCCGATACAGCTCCATACCGTGAGCCGGCAGAAGTCCCGCCAGGTTTCCCGCTGCTGAGAGATGTCCATGTCGCCGTCGGTCATTGAGGGACGCTCCCGAACTGCCCAAGTCGTCGCGCGGGAATATATCGATCGACGGACGGCGGTCAACGGTCAATATCCCGTCCTTGGTCGGCCCCTCCGGCCCCGCCGTTCATTCCGGGAGCGGCAGGCCGATTTTCTTGAGCAGGCGGGTTTGCCGGCGCTTCAGTTGCGCCTCGTCGAAGCCCTGGATGAGGTCGTGGAAGGTCTCGAACCAGTTGATCTCGGCGTCGAGGCGGAGGAACACGCCTCCGAGGCCGACCGCCGCGCGGTCCATGAACACGAACTCGCGCGGCGGGCGCACGCCCCCTTGCTCGCGCAGGCGCCGATGCACCTTCGCCGCGACCTCGTGGCCGTACACGCCGGTCGACTCGAACTCCTGGATGCGCCGCGGACGGTTCTCGAGCAGCGGCGCGTAGACGAAGGCGGCCCACAGGTTCAGGGTGTCCATGATGTCGTCCGACAGGTCCTCGAACCCCCAGGTCTCGTAGGCGTGCGCCGCGAGGTCGCGGTCGTCGTTGGCGATGGCCCAGTAGAGGTCGATGACGCCCCGCACGAAGCTCGGCCTGAAGATGCGGACGCAGCCGAAGTCGAGCAGGTTGAGGGACAGGCCTCCCGCCTCCCCCGCCGCCGAGTAGTTGCCCAGATGCGGGTCGGCGTGGATGACGCCGCCGTCGTAGAAGGGGACGTACCAGGCCCGGAACAGCGCCAGCGCGATCTCGTTCCGCGCCGCGAGCGGCGCGTCGACGAAGTCGAGCAGGCGCCGTCCCTCCAGCCAGCTCATGGTCAGGAGCCGTCCGGTCGAGAGCTCGGGAACGACGTCGGGCACGTGGACCCTGGCCTCGTCCTTCAGCAGTTCGGCGTAGAGCCGCGCGTGCCGGGCCTCGAGCCCGTAGTCGAGCTCCTCGCGCAGGCGTTCCGCGATCTCCTCGTGGATCTCGCTGGTGTCGACGCTGGGGTCGTAGCGGGCGTAGATCGCGAACGCGAGCTTCAGCTGCTTGAGGTCGGCCTCGACGACCGAGGTCATGTCCGGGTACTGGAGCTTGCAGGCGAGTTCGCGGCCGTCATGGGCCACGGCCCGGTGAACCTGCCCCAGCGACGCGGCCGCCGCGGCCTCGCGGCCGAAGGCCTCGAACCGGGACGGCCAGTCGGCCCCGAGCTCCGTCGCCATCCGCCGGCGCACGAAGGGCCACCCCATCGGCGGCGCGTTGGACTGAAGCTGGGCGAGTTCGGCCACGTACTCCTTCGGCAGCGCTTCCGGGATCGTCGACATCAGCTGCGCCACCTTCATGAGCGGCCCCTTGAGGCCGCCCAGCGCCTTCCTCAGTTCGGCCGCGTGTCCGGCGCGGTCGAGAGGCAGGCCGAGGACCCGCTCTCCCGCCAGCCGCGCCGCCAGGCCGCCGACCGTCGTCGACACCCGGGCGTAGCGCTTCACGCGCCCGGTGACGGAATCCTCGTCGTCGCGGCGGGACATGCGGTTCAGGCGGCCCCCAGGGGCGCGCGCATCTTCTCGTAGAGCGCGAACAGATGCTCGACGCGCTCGCGCTCGGAGGCGAAGGGCGCGCGGCGGTAGAGGCGGTCCACGGCGCGGTCGAGGCGGGCGTGGGCGCGGCGGAGGCCGGGGGGCATGAGGTCGGGGTCGTAGAGGTCGGCGAGGGTGGCGCCGGGATGGGCGGCGCGGGCGTCGAGCACGGCCTGGGCGAGCGGAGCCAGCACCGCGCGGTCGGCGCCCGCCGGCGGCGCGGGGAACGTGTTGTAGACGACGCCGACGGAATACATGTAGCGGCTCTCCAGCCGCCCGGTCACCGTCCGCATCCACGCCATGTGCATGGCGGAGGTGAGGATCGCGAAATCGGTAAGGGTAGCGTTCGGCAGGAGACGCAGTTTGTCGCTGGGAATCGCCGGCGGCTCGATCCACCCGATCGGAACGTATTCCCGCCGTTCGGAACTCACTTGGGGGATGACCAGGAACGGCGCGGTGGGGAAAACATTGACCTGATACAGCGTGGGTGTCGCCGCCAATTTTCGGGTCGATGCTCTTTTGCTGGCTTGGCGGTATGCGCGGACAGCGGCGAGGCGTTCCCGCACCTTCGGTAGCTTCGCCAAGTGCTCAGGTGGTGCGTCGTGGAGCGCGAGAATCCAGCGCTCGCCACCTTGCAGATGTTCGCGGGCGCCGACGAACGGCCGCAGAAGTGGCGCAGCCTCGGGTTCCCGCGCGAGAAAATCGGCCCGTTCCTCTGCCGTGAAGATGTAATGCCCGTCGTCGATCGGCTGCGAGCCGGTAATCAGCTTGGCCAAACCGTTGATCGGGCGGCTTTCCTCCCGCACCACGAGATGCGGATCGCGCAGGCCGCCGGCGTCGAACAGGTAGGGCGACAGGGCGGCGTGGCGGGTCTCCTCCGGGTCGCCGTCGAGGTCGGGATAGGAGAAGAGCCGCTTCTCGGGCCGCGCGTCCTCGCGCCGGTCCAGCCCCAACACCACCACATGGACGTGCGCCTTGCCGCGCGCGTCCGAACCCCAGGCGAAGGTGCGGTGGGCGAAGGCGATTTCCAGCTTGCAGCGGTCGAACAACAGCGGCCAAAGCTGCGCCGCCTGCTCGCCCTGGGTGATCGAATTGGTGGCGACGAAGCCGATCCGCGCTCGCCCGCGCCGCACGTAGTCCCCGGCCTTGACGAACCAGGCCGCGACGTAATCGAGCGTTCCGCCGGCCCCGCCCAGGGCGGCGATATGGCGCACTTGCGCACGCTGCGCCGCGGTCTGGAACTTCGCCCCGCCGAAGGGCGGGTTGCCAAACAGGTAGGAGCATTTCTCCGGCGGCAGCAGCGCCGCCCAGTCGGTCTCCAGCGCGTCGGCGTGAAGGATATGCGGCGCCTTCTCCAAGGGTATGCGGGCGTAGGTGCGGCCGAACTCCAGCCCCAGGCGCACGTTCATGATGTGGTCCATCATCCACAGCGCGGCCTCCGCGATCCGGGCCGGAAACTCGCCGATCTCGATGCCGTGGAAACGGTCCACGTCGATCAGGGAGAGGGTGTCGGCCAGCGCGTCGAACTGATCGGCGTCATAGACCTCCTTGAGAACGTCGATCTCCAGCAGGCGCAGCTCGCGATAGGCGATGATGAGGAAGTTGCCGCAACCGCAGGCGGGATCGAGGAAGGCGAGGCCGGCGAGCTTGTGCTGGAACCCCAGCAGATCGGGACGGCGGCGGCTGTCGCGGCGCGCCTTCAGGCGGCGGAACTCGTCGCGCAGATCGTCGAGGAACAGCGGCTCGATCACCTTGAGGATGTTCTTCTCGGTCGTGTAGTGCGCGCCCTGGGCGCGGCGCGCCGCCGGCTCCATGACCGACTGGAACAGCGCTCCGAAGATCGCGGGCGAGATGTCCGACCAGTCGAAGCGGCAGGCGTCCAGCAGCCGCGCGCGCATGGCGCCGGTGAAGGACGGGATGCGGATCGGCTCGCGGAACAGATCGCCGTCGACGTAGGGGAAGCGCGCCAGGTCCTCGTCCAGCGCCGCGGCGCGGGCGTCCTCCGGCGTGTCCAGAACCTGAAACAGCTGGGTCAGCAGGGGGCCGAGGTCGGCGCCGTCCCTGCGGGTGCGCGTTTCGATGAAGTCGAGGAAGACGTCGCGCGGCTCGAAGACGCCGGTGTCGTCGGCGAACAGGCAGAAGACGATGCGCACCAGGAAGCGTTCGAGGTCGTGGCCGCGATAGCCCGTCTCGTCGAGCGCGTCGTGCAGCCGCCCGACCAGCTCGGCGGCCTCGATGTTGGCCGGGTCCTGATCGCGGAACGTCCGGCGCTGCACGCCGAGAACGAAGCCGAACGCCTCGATACGCGCCGGCAGGTCGGCGAGCGGGAAGGCGACGGTCTCGCGCTCGTCGAGGTCGCGGAGCTCGAAGGTCTGGAAGTCGCTCACCAGGATGTAGCGGGGGCGGTCCCTCTCGGGCAGCGCGTCGAAATAGGAGCCCGCCTGTTCGTAGGCCCGCGCCAGATCGCGCCCGGCGCTCTTCTGCTCGACGATCAGCACGCCCGGCCAGAACAGGTCGATGAAGCCGGAGCGGTCGTCGAGCCTTCGCACGTGCTCCTCGTAGCGCGCGACGGAGCGGCGCTCGACGCCGAAGATGGCGAAGAAGTCGTTGTAGAAGCTCTGGGTCTCGCCCTTCTCGTAGGCCGCGTCACGCCACTCGTGGGCGAAGCCGGCGGCCCGGGCGCGGACCTCGTTCCAGGACAGACGCATGAGCCGCCGCGCTTTCCGTCCCCGCGCGCCTCAACCGGCGACGAGGAAGTGCCCGTGCGCCACCGCGATCGGCCGTTCCCGGTCCGACTGCCAGGCCTCGGCCCTGACGTTGGCCACGCGGCGTCCCCGGCGCGTCACCAGGGCGCGGGCGCGGGTGCGCTCCAGTCCGCCGCGGCGCAGGTATTCGACCGATACGTTGATCGTCCTGGGCAACGGGCCCGGCGCCAGGTCCCAGATCAACTGCATCAGGGCCGCGTGCTCGAGGAACGCGCCGATCACCCCGCCGTGAATCGCGGGAAGGGCCGGATTCCCGACGATCGGGCCGTCGCCGTCCAGCGTGCAGACCACCGTCTCGCCGTCGAGACAGGCGTCGATCCCGATGAAGTTGGCGTAAGGGATGGCCCTGGCGATGGCGCCCGGGTCGCCGGCGGCCCTGGCGGCCGCGATGGTGTCGGCGAACGTCACGCCGGATCGCCCTGTGTCGGATCGCCCTGCGTCGACTCCCCGACGCCGAAGATCGCGTCGGAGGAGTCGACCATGAACGTGCCGACGCCGTTGGCCACGGGATCGTCCGGGTCGTCGTGATAGGCGATCGCCCGCGTGAAGCCGACGTTGCGGGTGAGGCGGTAGCATCGGGAGTCGACCCGGAGCGGCTCTCCTGGAGTCGCCGGCTTGAGGTAGTCGACGCGAAGGTCCAGCGTGGCGATGGGGACGAGCTCGGGAAGGGCCGAGAACACGGCGCACCCGGAGGCCGTGTCGATGAGCGTGGTGATGACGCCGCCGTGCGGGACTCCCGTCTCCGGGTTGCCGATCAGCCGTTCCGCCCACGGCAGCAGGAACCGCGCCCGCCCCGGCGCGATCGCCTCGATACGAAGGCCGAGCTCCCGCCCGTGAGGGATGGAATCGGCGAATCGCCGGGCGGCGTCGAGGTCGGCCGCGATGGGATTGCGCGATTCGGTGGGGCCGGGGGCCGGCATCGGCGCTCACGTCAGCGCCCGTGGTATTCGCGGAACCAGTCCACGAACCGCCGGACGCCTTCCCCGATCGTGGTCGCGGGCGCGTATCCGAGCTCCCGCGCCGCGGCCGATATGTCCGCCCAGGTCTCCGGGACGTCGCCGGGCTGGATCGGCTCGAGCCGCTTTTCCGCCTTCCTGCCCAGTGCCTCCTCGATCACGCCGATCACGTCGAGCAGGCGTTCCGCCCGGTCGGTGCCGAGGTTGAAGACCCGGTGCGGCGGCGCCCCGTCCGCCCGTGGCGGCGGGCGGTCGAGTGCGCGCAAGGTTCCGTCGACGATGTCGTCGATGTACGTGAAGTCCCGCCGCATGTCGCCGTGGTTGAACACGCGGATGGGACGGTCGTGGAGGATGGCGTCGGTGAACAGGAACAGCGCCATGTCGGGCCGGCCCCAGGGCCCGTAGACGGTGAAATACCTGAGCCCCGTCTGCGGCAGGCCGTACAGGTGGCCGTAGGCGTGGCTCATCAGCTCGTCCGCCGCCTTGGTCGCGGCATAGAGCGAGACCGGCCGGTCGACGCGGTCGTCGGTCGAGAACGGCGCGGCGGCGCTCTCGCCGTAGACGGAGCTGGAGCTCGCGTAGACCAGATGTTCGAAACCGTCCGTCCGGCGGCAGAGCTCGAGGATGCGCGCGTGACCGACCAGGTTGCTCTCCACGTAGGACATGGGGTCCTCGATGGAGTGCCTGACCCCCGCCTGGGCCGCCAGATGCACGATTCTCCCGAACGGCCCGAGCCCGGCGGCGACGTCCCCCAGCGCCGACGGATCGCTCACGTCGGCGCGGACGAACCGGAACCCGCGATGCCGGTTCAGCCGGGCCAGCCGCGCTTCCTTCAGCCGCGTGTCGTAGTAGTCGTTGACGTTGTCGACGCCGACGACCCGGTCTCCGCGGTCGAGCAGCGCGAGGGCGACGGCGTGGCCTATGAAACCGGCGGCTCCGGTCACGAGGATGGTCATGCGCGGACGATGCTCCAAGGCCGGCGCGCCGGCTCGCGGCGGGAAGCGCCAGCGTAGAACGGCTTGCCGTCGAAATCATGCTCTTTCCCGCGAGTCGCGTCCACGGGCGCGGTCGCATCCCGTTGCCATCGCCGGGCCGGTACGATACCTCTTGGGAGGTATCGGTTCCCGGAGATCCGCGCATGAGTCTCGCCGCCGTCTCGCTCGACGACAAGTACACGGCCTCCAGCGGCCGGGTGTTCATGACCGGGATGCAGGCCCTCGTCCGGCTTCCCCTGATGCAGCGGGAGCGGGATCTCGCGGCGGGCCTGAACACGGCCGGCTTCATATCGGGCTATCGCGGTTCGCCTCTGGGCGGCTACGACCAGGCCCTCTGGCAAGCCGAAGAACACCTGAAGGAACGTCACGTCAGGTTCGTTCCCGGCGTCAACGAGGATCTCGCGCTGACCGCCGCCTGGGGGTCGCAGCAACTGCATCTCTACCCCGACGCCGGCTATGACGGCGTCTTCGCGATCTGGTACGGCAAGGGCCCCGGCGTCGACCGTTCGGGGGACGTCTTCAAGCAGGGCAACGGACACGGGACGGCCAGGCACGGCGGCCTGCTGGCGATCGCCGGGGACGATCCGGCGGCGAAGTCGTCGACGTCGCCCCACCAGACGGAACACACCTTTATCGGCGCGTCGATGCCGGTGCTGGTCCCGGCGGACGTGCGGGAGTTTATCGACTTCGGACTGTACGGCTTCGCCCTGTCCCGCTTTTCCGGCCTGTGGGTCGGATTCAAGACGCTTTCGGACAACGCCGAGAGCACGGCCATCGTCGACATCGACCCGTCCCGTCCCGCCATCGTCGCGCCCGGCGACTTCGAGTTGCCGGCCGACGGGCTGAACCTCCGCTGGCCGGACGACAGGTTCGAGCAGGAGATCCGGCTCTACGAACGCAAGATCCCGGCCGCGCTCGCCTTCTGCCGCGCCAATTCCCTGAACCGGACCGTGCTTTCGGGACCCAGGCGCCGGTTCGGCATCGTGACCGCGGGCAAGGCCTGTCTCGACGTGCGCCAGGCCCTGGACGACCTGGGGATCGACGCCGCCGCCGCGCGCGAACTCGGCATCGCCGTCTACAAGGTCGGCATGGTCTGGCCCCTGGAGCCCGAGGGCATGACGGCCTTCGCCCGCGGCCTCGACGAGATACTCGTCGTCGAGGAGAAGCGGGGCATCGTCGAGGAACAGCTGAAGGACCTGCTCTACCACCTGCCCGACGGCGAACGTCCCCGGATCGTCGGCAAGTCCGACGAGAACGGCGCCTCCTTCATCCCGGTGGCCGGGGAGCTGGGCGCCCCGCTCGTCGCCCGCGCCATCGCCCGGCGGATCGCGCCGTTCCACGCGACCGACCGCATCGCCGAACACCTCGCGTTCCTGGACTCCAAGGACGCGGACGTCGCCTCCCTCGACCCCGAGCACCGGCGCACGCCCTACTTCTGTTCGGGATGTCCCCACAACACGGGCACCAAGGTGCCCGACGGCTCGTTCGCCAACGCCGGGATCGGCTGCCACTGGATGGCCTTGTACATGGACCGCGGCACCCTCACCTACACCCACATGGGCGGAGAGGGCGCCAACTGGATCGGCCTGGCGCCGTTCACGGGGACGCCGCACCTGTTCCAGAACATGGGCGACGGGACGTTCTACCATTCGGGGCTGCTGGCGGTGCGGGCCAACGTCGCCGCCGGCACCGACATGACCTACAAGATACTCTTCAACGACGCGGTCGCCATGACCGGCGGGCAGCCGATCGAGGGCCGGCTGACGGTCTCCGGAATCGCCTGGCAGGTGCACGCGGAGGGCGTCGCGAGGATCGCCGTGACGACGGACGATCCCGGCAAGTATCCGACCGGCGCCGGCTTCCCGCCGGGAACGACGATCCACCATCGCGACGAGCTGATCGAGGTCCAGGAGAGCCTTCGCGACACCCCCGGCGTCACGGTCCTGATCCACGATCAGACCTGCGCCGCCGAAAAGCGCCGGCGCCGCAAGCGCGGACGCTTCCCGGACCCCGCCAAGCGGGTCTTCGTCAACCACCGGGTCTGCGAGGGATGCGGCGACTGTTCCACGACCGCGAACTGCGTCTCGATCGAGCCGCTGGAGACCGAGTTCGGCCGCAAGCGCGCG
Organism: Alphaproteobacteria bacterium; assembly: GCA_965200265.1. Classification (GTDB taxonomy): domain Bacteria; phylum Pseudomonadota; class Alphaproteobacteria; order UBA2966; family UBA2966; genus UBA2966. The sequence goes on from OZ241357.1 coordinate 148,225, forward strand.
ATCAACCAGTCGTCCTGCAACAAGGACTATTCCTGCGTCGACGGCTTCTGCCCGAGCTTCGTGACGGTGCACGGCGGCGGGGTGCGGCGGCTCGCGGCGGGCACCGACGCGACGGCCGCCGCCGGACCGCCGGAGCCGGAGCTGCCCGCGGTCGATTCGCCCTACGGGATCGTGGTGACCGGCGTCGGCGGCACCGGCGTCGTCACGGTCGGCGCGCTGCTCGGCATGGCGGCGCACCTCGAAGGGAAGGGCTGCACGATCCTCGACATGACGGGACTGGCCCAGAAGGGCGGCGCCGTGATCTCGCACGTGCGTATCGCCGGGACCCAGGACAGGCTTCACGCCGTGCGCCTGGGCGCCGGCGCGGCGGACGTCCTTCTGGGCTGCGACATGGTCGTGGCGGCGGACAAGGAGGCCCTGATGCGCGTGCGCAAGGGGGCCACGCGCGCGGTGATCAACAGCCGCATGACGCCGACCTCCCATTTCACGCTCGATCCGGACGTCGACTTCGGCGAGGCGCACCTGCGCCAGGTCATCCGCGCCACGGCCGGCGACGGCCTCGCCGAGTTCGTGGACGCCACGGGACTGGCGACCGCCCTGTCGGGAGACGCCATCGCCACCAACCTGTTCCTCGTCGGCTACGCCTATCAGCGCGGCCTGATCCCGGTCTCGGCCGAGGCGATCCGGCGCGCCATCGAGCTCAACGGCGTCGCGGTGGAGAGCAACCTGCGGGCGTTCGACTGGGGGCGCGCCGCCGCCCACGACCTCGCCCGCGTCGAGGCGGCGGCCCGGCCGACGTTTCAGGGCGCGGCGCCCGTCGCCACGGACCTGGAGGAGATCGTGGCGATTCGCGAGGCCGAGCTCGCCGCCTATCAGGACGCGGCCTACGCGCGGCGCTACCGCGCGCTCGTCGACCGCGCGGCCGCCGCCGAACGGAGCAGGGCGCGGGGGATGACGGGCCTCGCCGAGGCCGTGGCCCGCAACTACTTCAAGCTGCTGGCCTACAAGGACGAATACGAGGTCGCGCGCCTCTACGCCGACAAGAGCTTTCTCGCCGATCTGAACGCGCGGTTCGAGGGCGACTTCTCGCTCCGGTTTCATCTCGCGCCGCCCGTCTGGCCCCGCCGCGGCGCGCGGACCGGCGCGCCGCGAAAGCGCGAGTTCGGCCCCTGGATGCTGACCGTCTTCCGCGTCCTCGCCCGGTTCAAACGGCTCCGCGGCACCGCGTTCGACGTCTTCGGGCACACCCGGGAGCGCCGCATGGAGCGACGGCTGATAACGGAGTACGAGGACACGGTCGGCGAGCTGATCGACGGCCTCGCCGTCGACACTCACGCGCTGGCCGTCGAGATCGCCGCCCTGCCGTCGCGAATCCGGGGGTTCGGGCACGTGAAGGAACGGAACGTCGAGACGACGAAGGCGGAGGAACGGCATCTGCTGTCGCTCTTTCGGAGCCCGGCGCCGAGCGTGCGAGCCGCCGAATAGGTCGGGCGACGGCGGCGCCGTCCGGTCGATTCACGAGGCGCTCCATGCGCCTCGGGGGCCGGGGGCGGGGCTACGGGCGGCGGCGCCTGGCGAGACAATCGAGGACTTCGAGGCCGCCCAGGGTCAGGGCGGCGCAGGCGAGGCCGTCGCGGATCGGGCGAAGGTGGGACTTGCGTCCCGATATGGCGGGCGCCATGGCGACCGGACCTTCGACGATGCGCAGACCCGCCTTGTTCACCCGAATGACGATCTCGGTCTGCGCGCCCATGCCGTGGCAGCGGATCGGCAGATCGCGGATCGACGCGGTGCGGAACAGGCGCACCCCGGCATGCATGTCCGAGAGCGGGATTCCCCGCACGCAACGCGCCAGCAGGGTGAGTGCGGGCATACCGACCTTCGCGTTGTACCAGGGGCGGGTGCTCGAAATGCGCCGACCCAGCAGGAAATCCGCGCCCGAACGCTTGAATTCGTCGACAAGCCGGGGAAGGAACGGTTCGAGAGGCCACTCGCCGTCGCCATCGGTGACCGCGCACAAGGGCGTCTCGACCGAAGCGAACACGGCGCGCCAGGCGTGGCCGAAACCGGGTTCGGGCACGAAGACGACCTTCGCGCCCGCCTCCCGGGCGCGGTCGCGCGAATCGTCGGTCGACGCGTTGTCGATGACCAGGAGCCGGGCGCCGGGCGCGGCGCGGCGTGCGTCCTCGAGGACCGTGGGAAGCGTCTTCGCTTCGTTGCGGCAGAACACCGCGATGGTGAGTGTCGAGTGCATTTCAGGTCGACCGGATCATGCGCCGGATGGATTGACCGTTTCCGTTGCGGCGGTCAGCCGGCATTTCTCATCCCGGTCGCGGCCTGTGCGGCATCGCCGCGGCCACAGGGCGGGAAAGGCGCGGCGCGGGCGGCTCCGTCCGCCTGTCCACGGGGCGCCGCGGGTCGCGCAGAAGCGACTCACGCGCCGGCGTCCGGTTGCGCCCGATCCCCGTCCGGGAGCGTTTCGTAGATATACAGATGGAAATTCTCATCCTTGACGATGGCTCCCGTGAAGGACGCGAGGTGCCGGAGACGTCGTTCCTCGGGCGGAAACAGCAACTCGACGGTGAGAATCATCAGGACCTTGCCGTCGTTGCGGGCGGCCAGGGCCTGTGTCTGCAACAACAAGGCCGCATCCCGGATGGTGCCTTTCGGTCCGGCGCCGATCCGCGCCCCGTCGTAACGCACGAAAGATCCCTCCCGGTTTCCATGCACGTAGTGGATCCGCTTCTCCGGCGACAGGTGCCCGACCACCGCGCTGGCGGGCCAGTCCGGGTAACCGATCATCGGCAGGGATTCCAGACCGTTGGCCCGGATGTATTCGGCTGTGCGTTCCGCGAGAGAAAAAGGGTGCTCCACTTCGATGGCGACGGCCCTCAAACCGCCGAAGGCGTGCATCGCCAGGAGGCCCGTCAGCAAAAGGCTGCCGATACGTCTCGTGTAGATCGTGCGGCGGGCTTCCGGGTCGGGGTCGGCGGCGAGGCCGGTCAGGTGCCTTCCGCCCCAGACCAGAATCAGAAGGGAGATCAGAAGAAAGCCGTGATGCCTGAAAGAACCGTAATGAACCATGTAGAAAAAGGCGAGGAACCCCAGGACGAGGCAGAGAAACAGGAGCAGCGCGACGGTCTTGCGCCAGCAGAAGGCGGCGACGACAGCCAGAAGCGCCAGCGCCGTCGCTACTCCGTGGACGGCCCCCAGCTGCCCCGGACTGTTCACCGGATCGGCCACCACCGGCAGGAAGTCCGGGTCGATGGGGGAGAAAACGACGAAGGGAATGGTTTTCAGGCACGCCGCCAGCCACGCCGGGTTCCATTCCAGGTACCACGAATGACGCCAAGTCGCGCTCATCGAGGACAGGGTCACGTCGGCCGGCGGAATCATTTGCAGCACCGCGAGCAGGATTCCGGCGGCGGCGACGGCGAAGCCGGCGTAGACCCTGCGCGTGTCCACCGCGCGATCTTCCGCCAGGGCGCGGCGCTCGAGCGCGTAATCAAGCATGAGCGCAAGCAGCAGGCCGATGGCGACGATACAGGCGTGGGCGCTGGTGTTGCTCATGAGGGCCAGCGCCAGCCCCAGCCACAGCGGCCTTCGGTAGCGATGCCGCAGAAGCGCGCAGGCCACGACCACGAACAGCAGGCCGAGCGCATAGTTGCGGGACATCACCCCGTATTCGAAGAGAGGAAAATAGCCGAAGGCGAACAGGGTCTTCTGCAACGGACCGAACGGCGCGTACCTGGCGACGACGAAGATGACCGCGGAGGCGATCGCCCAATGGAGAATCTGCATCCCCACGGGAGAAGGCGTCAGCCGGGTGACCGGCAGCAGCAACAGCTGCCACAGCTTCGGGATCGTCTCGTATTCCATGTTGCGGAACAGATCCAGCGGTCCCGTGCTGTCGCGCGGGAGCATCCAGTGCTGGAGCTCATCGCGCCACAGTTCGTGGTGGAACATGGCGAAGGCCAGCACGAGGGCGTAGGCCGCGGTCAGCGCCGGGGCGAACCACAAGGGCTCGTCGACGGGGGAGACGACGGCGGAGATCAGCCGGGACTTCGTTTTCCCGTCGGGATGGTGCTTGCGGGAGGCGGCGCGTCGATTTCTCCGGCCGCGTCCGCTCACGAACGCTCTTCCTTCGGCGCCTCCCCGAACGCCGCGAGCTGTTCCGGCGTGGCCTCCGCCTGGTATCTCGACTTCCATTCCGGATACGGCATCCCGTAGACGATCTCGCGGGCGTCGTCGTAACTCATCTCGAGACCCCGTTCCTCCGCCTCGGCGCGATACCATTTGGACAGGCAGTTCCGGCAGAATCCGGCGAGGTTCATGAGATCGATGTTCTGCACGTCCGTCCGCTCGCGCAGATGGTCGACGAGCGTGCGGAACGCCGCCGCTTCGAGCTCGGTGCGGGTCTTTTCGTCGAGCGTCTTCTCGTCCATGTCCGACCTCCGTGGCTGGCACGCGAAATTCCCCGATTCATACCGCGACGAAGGCCCCAAGGCCACCCGGTGGGCAAGTCGGACGCTCAGTCGCCGACGCCGGCGACGGTTTCCTCGATCAGCCAGTCGACGACCGCGCGCAGCGCCTCGGCCGTGTCCGCGCCCGCCTCCAGCGCCGACCTGTAGACGGCGAGCTGGCGCTGCGCGCTCGTCCCTCGGGCCACGATGTCGCGCGCGTGCTCGACCTCGGCGACGCAGCCCAGCGCCTGCGCGTCCTCGCCAACGATCTCGACGATCTCCTCCAGCAACTCGGGATAGGGCACGGGCTCGCCCTTGCCGAAATCGACGAGCTCGCCGCCCGGACCATGACGTTGCGCCAGCCATCGGTTCTCGTCGATGAGGGTCCGCGGATAGATGCGCCAGCGCTGGTTTCCCTGGCGCAGGCGGTACAGCATCCGGATCAGACAGACGTAGACGGCGGCGATCGTGATCGCGTCGTCGAGACGGGTGCACACGTCGCAGATGCGCATTTCCAGCGTCGGGAAGCGGGCGCTGGGGCGCACGTCCCACCACAGCTTGCTGGCGTCCTCGATCAGGCCCGCCGACACCATCTGGCCGACGAGCCGCTGATACTCGCCGTAGCTCTCGAACAGGTCCGGGATGCCGGTCCTCGGCAACCCGTCGAAGACGCTCAGCCGATAGGACATCAGGCCCGTTTCCAGCCCTCCCCAGAACGGCGAGGACGCGCTCAGCGCCAGCAGGTGGGGCATGAAGTAGCGCGCCTGGCCCATCAGGTCGATGCGCAGATCCTCGTCCTCTATGCCGAGATGGACGTGGAGGCCGCAGATCACCAGACGCCGGGCGAGAGCCTGAAGGTCCCGGGCCAGTACGTTGTAGCGTTCCTTGTCGGTGTGCTTCTGGTCGTGCCAGTCGGCGAACGGGTGCGTCGCCGCCGCGATGGGCGCGAGATCGTGCCGGGCGGCCACGTCCGCCACCGTCGCGCGCAGGCGCGAGAGATCGGCCCGGGCCTCGGCGATGGAGCGGCACACGCGGGTTCCGACCTCGATCTGCGCCCGCAGGAACTCGGGACTTACCTGATCCGTCAGCCGTTTCTCGCACTCCGCCATCATCGCCGGCGGCGGCTCCGCACACAGGTCGCGCGTCTCCCGATCGACCAGAAGGTATTCCTCCTCGATCCCGATGGTGAATGCCGGCTCCCGCGGGGCCATGCCGTCCTCCTTCAGTAGCGTTCGACGTCGAAGGGACCTTCGCGCTCGACGACGCCGGCGACGACCCGTCCCACCCGCGCCGCCCAGAACTCCGCGCCGTGGCGGGTATCCACGAGATCCTGCCGCACCTCGATCAGCACGTGGGGAATGCCCCGGTCGCCGCCGTGGGCGTGGATCGAGTAGCCCTCCGAGTCGCGGCCCGAATAGGGCCGGTTGTCGCCGACGACGACGTCGGGCCACTCGGACAGCGCGGCGATCAGCGGCCGCGCAAGGCGCGGGTCGCGGTTCCACAGGATACCCAGGTGCCACGGCCGTTCGTACCCGTCCATGACCGGCGTGAAGGTGTGCACGGCGACGTAGGCGGGCACGACGCCCCGGCCGGCGAACCGCGCCAGCGCCGCGTCCACCGCCTCGTGGAACGGGTGGAAATAGGCGTCCTGGCGGCGCTCGATCTCGGCGTCGTCGAGCCTTTCGTTGCCCGGAATCCCGATGCCGTCGCTGACTGCGGGGATCGACGTCGCGTGTCCGGGCCGGCGGTTGCAGTCGATCAGCAGACGCGAGTAGCCGGACAGCACCGCCGGGGCGTCGAGCGCCTTCGACATGCGCCGCGTGATGTCCGCCGCGCCGATGTCGAACGCGATGTGACGGCGCAACAGCTCGGGATCGAGGCCCAGCGCGCCACAGGCCGCGGGCAGGGCGTTGCTCGCGTGATCGCAGACCAGCAGGATATCCGCCGTCCCCGCCTCGTTCAGCGTCGCGAACGGAGGCGGGTCGGAGACGGCGTCGCCCCTCTCCGCCTCGGCCGGAGCGCCGGCCTGTCCGCGCGCGTCGGTCATGGCGCCGCATGATACCGGCATCGCTGGCGCCGGCGAAGGCGTCGGAGTATTGATCGCCTTCCAACCGCGGCGAGGGTTCACGCATCCCCATGACCAACCCGCGGGCCGCCCGGACGGCCCTTGCGATCCTCGCCGTCGGCGCGCTGCTCGTCGCGTTCTCGCCCGTCTTCGTGCGTCTCAGCGAGCTGGGGCCGACGGCTACGGCGTTCCACCGCGCGTTCCTGGCCTTGCCCGTGCTGTGCGTCTGGACGGCCCTCGGGAACGCGGGCGCGCGTGGAGGCACGCCGGCTCCGCGGCGGCCCGGCCGTCGCGACGTGTGGTTGCTGGCGCTCGCCGGGCTGTTCTTCGCCGGAGACCTCGCGACCTGGCATTGGGCGGTGACGCTGACGTCGGTCGCCAACGCCACCCTGTTCGCCAACACCGCGCCGATCTTCGTCACCGTCGGCGCCTGGGTGGCGTTCGGCGAGCGAATCACGCCGCTGTTTCTCGTCGCGCTGCTGGTTGCCCTCTGCGGCGCGGCGATGGTGGTGGGGAGCAGCCTCGATCTCGACCGCGCCCACATCCTGGGCGACGGGATCGGGGTGGCGACGGGCGTGTTCTGGGCCGCCTATCAGCTTACGGTCAAGCATCTGCGGTCCCGCCTCCCGGCCGCCACGATCATGGCGTGGTCCAGCCTGGTCACGGCGGCGGCGCTCCTGCCGCTGGCCGTCGTCTCCGGCGAGGGCCTCCTGCCCGCCACCCTGTACGGCTGGGGCATCCTTCTCGCGCTCGCCTGGCTCTCTCACGCGGGGGGACAGGGCGCCATCGCCTACGCGCTCGCTCACCTGCCGGCCGGCTTCTCGTCGCTCGTCATCCTGATCGAGCCCCCGGCGGCGGCGATCCTCGCCTGGCTCGTCCTCGACGAGAGTCTCGGACCTCTTCAGGCGGCGGGCGGGGCGGTGGTCCTGGCTTCCATCGTCGTGGCCCGGCGCGCGACGCCGGCGCTGGCGCGCGGCCGGCGGGAGCGCCGGGGATCGGCCGTGCCATGAGCCGCGCGGGAGCGGCGCTGCTGGCCGGGATGTTCCGGAGCGCCGTCGACGCGGTCCGGCCGGACCGGCGCCTCGGCGATCATCTCCCCGCCGCTCCCGACGGCGACCTCGTCGTGGTCGGCGCCGGCAAGGCCGCCGCCGCCATGGCGCGCGTGGCCGTGGAGCGCTATGGCGCCGCCCGGGGCGTCGTCGTCACGCGCCACGGCCACGGCCTGGACAAGGCCCGGATCGGCGGCGTGGACGTCGTCGAGGCCGGACACCCGATCCCCGACCGGGCGGGCGTCGCCGCCGCGACCCGGATTGTGGACATGGTACGGAACCGCGGGCCTCGGGACCTGATCCTCTGTCTCCTCTCCGGCGGCGGGTCCGCCCTGCTGAGCCTGCCGGCTCCGGGACTGTCCCTCGACGACAAGCGGACGGTGACGCGGGACCTCGTCGCCTGCGGCGCGACGATCGACGAGATCAATTGCGTGCGCAAGCATCTCTCGGCCGTGAAGGGCGGACGCCTGGCCGCCGCGGCCCATCCGGCGCCCGTCGTCGCGCTCGCCATCTCCGACGTCGCCGGGGACGACCCCTCGGTCATCGCGTCCGGCCCCACCGTCGCCGATCCGACGACGTTTGCCGACGCCCGCCGCGTGCTGGAGAAGTTCGGCATCGATCCGCCGCCCGCCGTGGCGCGTCACCTGCGACGGGCGGTCGGCGAAACGCCGAAGCCGGGCGCTCCGGTTCTGGAGGGCGCGCGCTTCCGGGTCGTGGCCACCGGCGCCGATGCGCTCGCGGCCGCCGCGCGCGTGGCTCGGGAGGCGGGGCTGGAGCCGGTCTCGCTGGGCGATGCGGTCGAGGGCGAGGCGCGCGAGGTGGCGCGGGCTCACGCCGCCCTGGCGCGCGCCCACCGCGCGCAGGGGAAGGCCGTGGCGCTGCTGTCCGGCGGTGAGACGACGGTCGCCGTGCGGGGGACCGGCGACGGCGGACCCAACATGGAATACGCGCTCGCCCTGGCGGTCGCGCTGGCGGGCGCGGAGGGGATCTCGGCCATCGCCTGCGACACGGACGGGATCGACGGCAACGGGGACAGTGCCGGGGCGATGGTGTTCCCGGACACGCTGTCGCGGGCGCGGGCGCTGGGCCTCGATGCGGAGAAGCACCTCGGCGACAACGATTCCCACGGGTTCTTCGCCCCGCTCGGCGACTTGGTGAAACCGGGACCCACCCTCACCAACGTGAACGATTTCCGGGCCATCGTCGTCGCTCCCGCGTGACCGCCGACAGGACCGCTCTCGAAACCGGTCCTGCCAAGCGCGCGGCCCGGTCGACGGGATACGCCCTTTCGCCAAGCCGTACCGGCACGGGCCAGCGGCTACCGGGGACCGTCGTTGACACGAGGAAAATCGACTAACCCCCAGACTTCGGACTCCGGGTCTTCTTTGATATCGGCCTGCATGATCTTCAGAATCAACGGCACCAGGGACTCCATGATCTGGCTGCCGTCCCTCACTTGATCCTGGCCCCAACCTTTCTCGAAGGTCGCGCCACCGTGGATGATCTGATTGCGTAGCGTACAGAGCCGCATGAACAACACCACCAGTACGTGATGGGCGTCTCCTTTATCCATGGAATGCCGCACGGAACGGTTGAAATTAGAAAAATTGGCCTTCCAGTTCCTTCCAGCAGTTGAACCTCGAACTGCATCCCAGAACGGGGCAAAGATATAACGGTTTTTCAAAAGGTCGTGAATCTGGCCAGAGTAAGTACGAAGCGTTTTCTCCAGAATTCCATTATCGTCCCGCTTCAGGATTTCCTGCAGGAAAGTCCGGTGCTTCTCGCGTTCGCTCCGCTGTTCATAGGGATGAGAAGGGTGAGCTTCGTAGCCGTAGGCGGCGTTGAACGCGATCCAGAGAAAGATGAACCTCTCGGTGTCGTCCTTGGCGTCCTTGCTGCGCCGAAGCCAACTCTTGGCGCGGCGCAGACGATCTTCGTTGTGTTGGCGCTGGGGAATTTGGCGGATGGTCCTCGGGATGTTCATCATTGGTCCTCGTTTTCACGTTGCGCCGGCCGATGGCGGGATGCGGCGTTCGGGGGTTGGCCGATAAGCATATCGAAATCGGCGGCGTCTGGCCGGGCGGGAAGTCCGCGCGATATGGTAACCTCGGAATCCAGCACGTAGACAGCCGATGAGGAGGCGCGCGCTGATGGGTATCGTCAGGTCCGGTGGCCGGTCGTTCGACGTTTCCGTTCCCGTGATCGTGATCGGGGCCGGCGCCTGCGGATGCAGCGCGGCGCTGGCGGCGAAGGAGCGCGGCGCCGACGTTCTGATGATCGAGCGGGACGAGCCGCCGACGGGGAGCACGTCCCTCTCCGGCGGACAGATCCCCGCCGCCGGCACCAGGCTTCAGAAGGCGGCGGGCATCGAGGACACGCCGGAGGCGTTCGCCGAGGAAGTCCTCGAGAAGGCGCGCCGCCGGACCGACGCGGAGATGGCGCTCGCCGTCTCCCGGGGCTCCACCGTGACCGTGGACTGGCTCGTCGACGCCTACGGCGCGCCGCTGGAGGTCCTGACCGATTTCTTCTATCCGGGCCACAGGAAGCACCGGATGCACGGCACGCCCAACCGGGACGGCGCCGAACTGCTGGCCTGCCTGCTCGAGGCGGTCTCGCGCGAAGGCATCGACATGCTGACCGCGGCCACGGCCACCGACCTCCACGCCGACGAGGACGGCAAGGTCACCGGGGTGCGCCTCCGGCGCCCGGACGGGAGCCGCGAGGACGTCGGCTGCGGCGCCCTGGTGCTGGCCTGCAACGGATTCGGCGGCAACCCGGAGATGGTCCGGGAGTACATCCCCGAGATCGCCGACGCCCTCTATTTCGGCCATGTCGGCAACAAGGGGGACGCGGTGAAGTGGGGCCTGGAGCTCGGCGCCGGCGTCGCCGACATGGGCAGCTACCAAGGCCACGGCGCCGTCGCGACGCCTCACAACACGCACATCGGCTGGCCCTCGATCACCGAGGGCGGGATCATGGTCAACACCGACGGCAGGCGCTTCAGCCACGAGAACCGGGGCTATTCCGAGCAGGCCATCGAGGTCATCCGCCAGCCCGGCAACTTCGCCTGGGCGATCTTCAACGAGACCGCCCACGAGGTCGCCATGCAGTTCAGCCACCAGCGGGAGTCGGTCGAGGCCGGCGCCGTCCGCGTGGCGGAGACCTTCGACCGGCTGGCGGAGATCACCGAGCTGCCCGGGGACGCCCTCGCCGAGACCATCGCCGAGGTCAACGACGTCCTCGCGGGAAGGAAGGCCGATCCGTTCGGCCGGGACTTCGGCGACAAGGCGCCGCTGGAGCCGCCGTACCATGCGGTCAAGGTGACCGGCGCCCTCTTCCACACCCAGGGCGGCCTTGTCGTCGACCCCAAGGCGCGGGTCCTGCGCAAGGGCGGCCGGCGACCGCTGCCCAACCTGTTCGCGGGCGGCGGCGCGGCGCGCGGCCTCACCGGCCCGTCGTGCTGGGGCTATACTTCCGGAGCAGGCCTGATGACCGCGACGACGCTCGGCCGGCTCGGCGGCGAAGGCGCCGCCGCGCTCGTCTCCTGATCGTTGACCGGCCTACGGCGGATCCCACGCCGGCCCCAGCGCGAAATCCGCCAGACGGTCGTTCCGCGCCGTCAGGGACGACACGCGGGCCATGTCTTGCGCGGAGAGCTCGAAATCGAACACGTCGAAGTTCTCCCGGCAATGACTCTCGCGTCCCGACTTGGGGATCGCGGCCACCGGCCCCTGCTGGATCAGCCAGCGCAGCGCGACCTGCGCCGCGGTCTTGCCGTGGCGTTCGGCGATCTCGGTCAGGACGGGATGGCGCGCGACCTTTCCCTTGGCGAGCGGCATGTAGGCGGTGAGCATCATGCCGTACTCGCGCGCCAGCCCGAGAACCCGGTTCTGCGGCAGGAAGGGATGGTATTCGACCTGGTTGCAAGCGATGTCGGCGCCGCACTCCTCCACGGCTTCCCTCATCAGGGCCGTGTTGAAGTTGCTGACCCCGACGAGGCGCGCCTTGCCGGCGGCCTTGATCTCGCCGAGGGCCTTCAGGGTCTCGCGCAGCGGGACGGTCTTGCTCGGCCAGTGGACGAGCAGCAGGTCGACGTAGCCGGTGTTCAGGTTCCGCAGGCTGTCTTCGGCGCAGCGTTTCACGTCCGGGTACGCGAGGTCGTCGGGCCAGATCTTCGTCGTGACGAACACGTCCTCCCGGTCGACGGGAGAGTCCCGGACGGCGCTGCCCACCTCGGTCTCGTTGCCGTACATGCGGGCGGTGTCGATATGACGGTAGCCGACATCGAGCGCCATGCGCACCGCGTCGACGCATTGGCGCCCGCGCAACGTCCAGGTGCCGAGGCCCAGCGCGGGAACCCGGACCCCTTTCACGTCGATGTGCATCGCGGGCGTTGCCTCCGTATGGAAGAGAGTACCGTTCGGTTCCCGGCATGATGGAGGATGCCATGACCCTTGCGCCACCCCCCCGCTCCACGAAACCGCGCGCCGCCGGGATCACCGCGATGATCGACTTCGGTCCCGACGAGATGGGATGGACCGGCGAGAACGGCCTGCGGGACCTCATGGCCTGCGCCGCCCCCTTCATCGACATGGCGAAGATCTATGCCCTCAACGCCATCCTCGTGCCCGAGGACGCGATCAAGGCCAGCGTCGCTGTCTACCGCGACAACGACGTGACGCCCTACACCGGCGGCATCCTGTTCGAATACGCCTTCCTGCGCGGCGAGGTCGACGACATGCTCGACCGTGTGGAGCGGCTCGGCGTACCCGCATTGGAGATCTCGGAAAACTACGTCACCCTCGAGCCGGACGCACGGCGCGACTTCATCGCGCGCGCCGCCGGGCGCGGCTTGCGCGTGATCTGGGAATTCGGCCGCAAGAACCCGGAAGGACCGTTCGACCTGGACGAGGTCGGCGCGATGATCCGGGACGCCATGGACGCGGGCGCCGATCACGTGATCCTGGAGCAGAGCGAGCTCGACGTGCTGGAGGACGCGGCGCCGGGGGCGTTCGCGCAACTCCCCGACCAGTCGTGGTTTCCCGACGTCCTGATCGAGGGCGATCCCTATCGGTTCCCGGAACGGCACGGCCGGATCATCGAACGGTTCGGCCCGGAGGTGAATTTCGCCAACATCGCGGCGGGGCAATGCCTGCGCCTCGAAGGGCTGCGCCGCGGCATCGGCCGCGCCGTCGACTACGCGATGTTCCGGGAATACGGACTGTGACGGGGGAACGCGCGACGAACGGACCTCGCCTCAGCCCCGGGCGCCGGCCCTGGCGCGCCGGATCGCCCGCCAGACGTTCGCCGGCGTCGCGGGCATGTCGACATGGCGGACGCCGAGAGGCGACAGCGCGTCGACGATCGCGTTGATCGCCGCCGGCGCGGAGCCGATCGTGCCCGCCTCCCCGGCGCCCTTGATGCCGAGCGGGTTGGTGGCGCACGGGATCTCGTTGTAGGCGATGTCGAAGAACGGGAAATCGTCGGCGCGGGGCATGGCGTAGTCCATGAACGTGCCGGAGAGAAGCTGCCCGCTCTCGCGGTCGTAGACGCAGTTCTCCATCAGCGCCTGGCCCAGGCCCTGGACGATGCCGCCGTGGACCTGCCCGTCGACGAGCAGCGGGTTGATCAGCTTGCCGAGATCGTCGACCACCGTGTACCGGAGCACGTCGACGACGCCGGTATCCGGATCCACCTCGACCTCGCAGACGTGGCAGCCGTTGGGATAGGTGAGGCCCGGCGGCATGTATTCGTGGCGCTCGGCGATGCCGAAGCCCAGTTCCTCCGGCAGGCCGCGCGGCATGTAGGCCAGCGCGGCGATTTCCTCGAACGTCACCGACCGGTCGGTGCCGCGGACCGTCGCCGCGCCGTCGGCGATCTCGATGTCGGCCTCGGAGGCCTCCAGCATGTGGGCGGCGATCAGGCGGCAACGGTCGGCGACCCGCGCGGACGCCCGGTCGACCGCCACGCCGCCGACCGTCACCGAGCGCGAGAACCCGGTTCCGGTGCCGTAGGAGACGGCGTCGGTATCCCCCTGGACCAGGCGGACCCGGTCGAGCGGCAGCCCGAGATGTTCGGACACGACCTGGGCGTAGGCCGTGGGGTGCCCCTGCCCGTTGTTCTGGGAGCCGATCGACAGCGCGATGCCGCCGTCACGGTCGACCCGGATCTCGGCCATCTCGTTGGTGCCGCCGCCGCACGACTCCACGTAGGCGGCGAGGCCGAGGCCGCGCAGCTTCCCGCGGGCCGCGGCGGCCGCCCGGCGCGGCGCGCGGTCCGCCCATCCGGCGTTGTCCAGGGCGTCGGTCAGGTTGCGGAGGAAGTCGCCGCTGTCGTAGACCTCCCCCAGGCAGGTCTCGTGAGGCATGGCGTCCGGCGGGATGAAGTTCCGCTGGCGAATCTCCGCCGGCGAAAGCCCCGTTTCCCGCGCCGCCGCGTCGACCGCACGCTCCAGCGCGTAGCAGACCTCGGGCCGGCCGGCGCCCCGATAGGCGTCCACCGGGACCCTGTTGGTGAAGACGCAGCGCACGCGGACGTGAGCGACGGGAATCCGGTAGAGCCCGGTCAGCAGGTTGGAACCCGCCACGGTCGGGATCATGGGACCGAACGTGGAAAGGTAGGCGCCCATGTCGGCGACGGTGGACGCCCGGATGGCGAGGAAACGGCCCTCGCCGTCCAGCGCCAGATCGACGTCCGTCACGTTGTCTCGGGCATGGGTGTCCGACACGAAGGCGTCGGAGCGCCCGCCACTCCATTTCACCGGCCGTCCGAGCTTCCTCGCCGCCCACAGCACCAAGGCGTGTTCGGGGTAGACGTTCTTCATCCCGAATCCGCCGCCCACGTCCGGCGTGACGACGCGCAGCCGGGATTCCGGGATGCCGAGAACGCCATCGCACAGGGCGTGGCGCAGGCGATGGGGAGTCTGGTTGACGGCGTGGAGCGTGTAGCGCCCCGTACCCTCGTCGAATTCACCGATGGCGCCGCGCGGCTCCATGGAGTTGACGACGATCCGGTTGTTGACGACCCGCAGGGAGACGACGCGGTCGGCGACGGCGAAGGCCGCCTCGACGCCCGGCGCGTCGCCCTTCGACCAGTCGACGCAGACGTTCCCCGGCGCCTCGGGCCAGAGGCGCGGCGCGCGGCTTTCGATCGCGGCCGCCGTGTCGGTCACGAACGGCAGGGGTTCGTAGGCGACGTCGACCGCCTCCGCTCCGTCGCGCGCGGCCTCCACCGAGTCGGCCACGACCAGGGCGACGTAATCCCCGACGTAGCGCACCCGGTCGGCGGCGAGCGCCGGACGCGGCGGTCGCGCCACCGCAGCCCCGGTTCCCGAAACGCGACCCGCTCCCGGACAGGGAAGGGGTCCCAGCCCGTCCGCGGCGAGGTCCGCGTGCGTGAAGACGCCGAGCACCCCCGGCCGCGACCGGGCCGCGGCGGTATCGATGCCCGAGATCCCGGCGTGCGCGTGAGGGGAGCGCAGGACGGTCGCGTGGGCCTGCCGCGGCAGGTCGATGTCGTCGTTGTAGCGCCCGCGGCCCCGCAGGAGGCGCCGGTCCTCGATCCGGCGAACGGGCTGCCCCACGCCGAACCTACCCATGGCGCGCCCGTCCGTGGATCGCGATCCGAAACCGGGGCCGGGCGGAGCGCATCAGGCGTTGGCGCCGGCGGCCGCGGCGCCGGCGATTCGGCCGAACACGGCGCCGGAGGTCAGGCCCGTCGCCCCCGGATAGTTGAAGTAGAAGAGCCCGCCGACCAACTCGCCCGCCGCGTACAGCCCGGGGATCGTCCGGCCGTCGGTGTCGATCACCTGGGCCCGCGGGTTTGTCCGCAGACCGCCGAACGTGAAGGTGATCCCGCAGGTCACCGCGTAGGCCTCGAAGGGCGGTTCGTCGATGGTGTTGGCCCAGTTCGACTTCGGCACCGTCAGGCCCTCGGCGCGCCGGCCGTCCTTGACGTTGGGATCGAACGGGATGTCGGTGCGGACGGCGGCGTTGTACTCCCGGATCGTCGCGACGACGCCGGCCGCGTCGGTATCGTCCATCCTGGCGGCCAGCTCCTCGATCGTGTCGGCCCGTATCCTGGTGACGCGCCGGATGCGGTACTCGTCCCGCAGCAGGTGCGCGACCTTGGCGTCGAAGACCTGCCACGCGAACTGCCCCGGTTGCGAGAGGATCTCGCGCCCGTAGCGCGCGTAGGTGTAGTTGCGGAACTCCGCTCCCTCGTCGAGGAAACGCCGCCCGCGGGAGTTCAGCACGATCCCCCACGGATAGCTGTGTTTCTGGAACTGGTCGCCGACCGCGAGGTCGCCGAACTCCGGCGCGTTGCGGTCCCAGGCCACGGCGTGACACCCGGACCAGTTGCCGGCCGGAGACGCGCCCGCATCCAGTGCCATGCGGATGCCGTCGCCGGTGTTGAACCGCGACCCCCGCACCTTGGCGAGGTCCCATCCCGGACCGAGGTAGCGGGTGCGCCACTCGGCGTTGGCCTCGAACCCGCCCGACGCCAGCACGACGCCGCGCGCGCGGACGTCCCTGGTCCGGCCGCCGTCGCGCACGCGCACGCCGTGGACGCCGTCGTCGTCCTGCAGCAACGACATGGCCCGCGCCTCGTACAGGACCTCGACGCCGGCCTGCGCGGCCGCCGCGTGCAGCGAATCGACCAGACCGGGGCCACCGCCCGCCGCCTCCACGGTGACGCCGCCCCAGAACCTGAACCTGCCGCCCACCTTGAAGGCCTGGCGGCCGTAGATCGGAACGAAACGGACTCCCTTGGACTTCATCCACCGGGCGGTGGGGAAGCTCTTGGTCACCAGCACTTCCACGAGATCGGGGTCGCAGCGGTAGTGCGTGATCCGGCCCATGTCGTCGAAATACCGGTCGGACGTGTACGCGCCGAAGTCGGTGATCTCCTTCTCCTCGTCGGAGAGGTCGACGAGCCTCTCGATGTCCTCGACGCCGTTGTAGACGATGCGCATACTGCCGGCGGTGAACCGGCTGTTGCCGCCCCGTTCCTCGCGCGGCGCGCGTTCCAGCACCAGCACGTCGGATGCGCGCTCCCGCGCCGACAGCGCCGCGCAGAGGGCCGCGTTGCCGGCGCCGACCACGATCACGTCGTAAGCGTCCTTCGCCATCGTCCTCTCGTTCCGCGGTGAGGCCGGTCGGGCCTGTTCTAGCCGCGCCGCACGTCCGCGGGCAAGCGGGGTCGGCGGCGGTTGCGCCGCCGCATCGGGCGCGGCACTGTCCCCGGGCCGGGCGCACGCGCGAGGGCAGGCCATGGAATTTTCCCGTCACGACCGCTACGACTACGTCCCCATCGACGAACGGCCGGACTACACGTGGCCGAACGGCAAGCGCCTCGCCGTCTACTTCGGCAACAACGTCGAGGAGTTCGCCTTCCGGGAAGGGCTCAACGAGGCGGGCTTGGCCGCCCCGCCGCCCACGCACCGGACCTTCGCCTCGCGCGATTACGGCAACCGGGTCGGCATCTGGCGCCTGTTCGACCTGCTCGACGATCTCGGCGTCCCGGCGTCGCACAACGTCAACACCGCCGTCTTCGAATACGCGCCCCAAGTGGCGGAGCGGATCGGGGAACGCGGCGACGAGATGATCGGCCACGGCCGCACCAATTCCGAGCGTCAGGACGGACTCCCGGAGGCCGACGAGAGGGAGATGATCGAGCACTGCGCCGAGATGATCGTGCGGCATGGCGGCAAGCGGCCGACCGGCTGGCTCAGCCCGTTCCTGGCCGAGACCGCCGTCACGCCCGATCTCCTGAAGGAAGCCGGCTACGGCTACACCCTCAACTGGCCCTTCGACGATCAACCCGTGTGGATGCGCACGCGGGCGGGGCCGCTCCTCTACGTGCCGTATTCGGTGGAGATCAACGACCTGCCGGTGATCGTCAATACGTGGCGCTACACGCCGCGGCAGTTCGCCGAACTGATCGTCGACCAGTTCGACGAGATGCTGGAGGAATCGCGGCGCCGGCCCCTGGTGTTCTGCTTCTCCCTTCATCCCTTCGTGCTCGGCCATCCGTTTCGGATCCGGCCCTTGCGCCGGGCCATGGAGCACGTCATGCGCCGCCGCGACGACATCTGGCTCACGACCCCGGGCGAGATCGCGGCCTGGTGTGGGACCCTGCCGCCCGGGATCGTTCCGGGCGGCTGAACGGAAGGGTCGCGTCTACCCCCGCCGTTGCGCGGGCGCCTTGCGCAGGAGGCAGCACGCGATCAGCCCGACCGCGAAGATCACGCCGATGACGAAGAACATGTCGTTGTAGGCCATGATGGTGGCGTCCCGCGAGACCAGGGAGTTCAACGCCGCGACCGCCTGATCCCGGGCGAGCTGGAGGTCGCCGCTGTAGGCGGCGAAATGTTCGGTCAGCTGATCGAGCCGGGCCAGGGTTTCCGCATCGTAGGACGAGACGTGCTCGCCGACGTGATCGACGTGGAAGTCCGACCGCCGGGAGATTCCCGTGTTCAGGCAGGCGATGCCGACGGCGCCGCCGATGTCCCGGGTCATGTTGATGATCGCCGCGGCCGAGCCATGGTTGGCGGGCTCCAGCAGGGACGTCGCGAAGATCGGCACCACGACCATGATGAACGGCTGTCCCACGGCCCGGATGACGTTGACGAACATGAGCTCCCAGTACCCGGTATCGAAGCTCATATCGACGTTCAGGAAGCAACTGACGCTGAACAGGACGCACCCGAAACCCAGCAGCAGGCGCGCGTCCACGCGCGGCAGGAGCCACAGCACCAGGGGCGCGGCGACGATCTGCGGAATGCCGATCCACATGATCACCGTGCTGACCTGGGTCGCCGTGTACTGGGGAACCTGGATCAGGTAGAGCGCGATGATGAACATCGTGCCGAACACGCCGATGCCGAAGCCGAAGATGATCAGGCAGCAGAGGCCGAAGTTGCGCCTCCCGTAGAGGCGCAGGTTTATGTACGGCTCCTTGCGGAAGAGCTGGATGGCGATGAAGACGAGGAGGCACAGGACGGAGATCGCCGACATCCGCAGGATGAGGTCGGACGTGAACCAGTCGTTGCGGTTGCCTTCCTCGAGCACCGTGATGAACAGGAACAGCCCCACCGCCATGAGGGTGATGCTGAACCACTGGATCCGGCGCAGCAGCCCCAGCGATCGGGGCGACCTGTCGAGCCCGTGGAGCAGGCAGACGAGGGTCGCGCCGGCCGGGATCGTCTGGACGTAGAAGATCAGTTCCCACGAGAACGTATCCGTCAACCAGCCGCCGAGCGCCGGCCCCACGGTCGGCGCCTGGACCGTCAGCAGCGCCCACCACATGAAGGCGACGGGCCGCTTCGACGGCGGCAGCGTCGCCAGGATGACGGTGAAGGCCATGGGCATGAGGCCGCCGCCGAACAGCCCGGCGACGAAGCGCAGCGCGATCATGGCGTTCAGGTCCCAGGCCAGGGCGCAGGCGACGAGCGACAGCATGAACCCGGCGGTGTTGGCCGTCGCGTAGGTGCGGACGGAGAACACCCGCGTGAGCCACGCCGTCAGCGGCATGATGACGATGGCGGCGGCGAGGTAAGCGGTCGTGATCCACGAGGCCTCGGTCAGGCTCGCGGAGAGGGCCGCTTGGATCTCACGCAACGAGGTGTTGGTGATCTGGTGGTTCAGGACCGCGCAGAAGGAGCCGATGATCGCGCCCGACACCGCGATCCACTGGCGGAGCGTGACGCGCTCCTCGGTTCCGGATGCGGGGCGTGTGGGGGCATTTGCCACGAACCATGCCTTTCCCGTACATTTATCTTCGCAATATAATAACGCAACGCCATCGATAGACCGGTAAGGAGGACAGTATGTACCGCTCCGGGGGAACGATCAGTGAGGCGGTGGACCGGATCGCCAAGCAAGAATGGGTATTGCCCGCCATCCAGCGCGAGTTCGTGTGGAAGCCGGAACAGATATGTGCCTTGTTCGACAGCGTGATGCAGCGCTACCCGTTCGGCGAATTCCTGATCTGGAAAATTAAGAAGAACTCGGCCGACTACCGCTACTACGGTTTCGTGCTCGACTATCACGAGCGAAGGAACCGGCATTGTCCCGATATCGGACCGTTGCCGGACACCCCGATCAAGGCGGTACTGGACGGGCAACAGCGCCTGACCGCGTTCAACATAGGGCTTCGCGGCTCGATGGCCGTCAAGCGGCCGCGCCAATGGCGGACCAACCCGAACGCCTTTCCGAAGCGGGTGCTTGCGCTCGACCTGCTCTGCGATCCCTCGGAACCGGATGAGGAGGGGACCCGCTACCGGTTCTCGTTCGTGGATCGGGGGAAGTGCGGAATACTCGATAATGGTGAACTCTGGTACCAAGTAAGAGACGTCCTCGCGATGGAAGAGGCGAACCCGTGGCCAAAGAGTAACGGATGGATCGCGAAAAAAGACCTTGGCAGAAAGAAGCGCAACCGCGCACTCCGCCATCTCTCGAGACTCTACAAAGCGACGCGTGTGGACCAGACGGTGTGCTGGTACGAGGAGAGAAATCAGAACATTGAACATGTGCTTCGGATCTTCGTAAGGCGTAACGCCGGGGGGATCCCCCTCTCGTACTCCGATCTCCTGTTGAGCATCGCGACCTCTCAATGGACGCGACGAGACGCAAGAGAGGAGATCTATGGCTTGGTGGATGATCTGAACGATATTGAGGGGAGCTTCGAACTCACGAAAGACTTCACGCTGAAGGCGGGTCTCATGTTGACTGATCTCCCGAGCGTCGAGTTCAGGGTGCGCAACTTCACACACGCCAACATGAAGATACTGGAGAAGCACTGGCCGAACGTCAGGAAGACTCTGATCGCGGCCGTAGGACTCGTTTCGAAGCTGGGGTTCAATGGGAAGACAATCGGGGCGGAGAGCGCCTTACACTTGGTGGCGTATTATCTCCATCGGCGGGGGAACCCGACGGGTTTCTCGACCCGGGGTAGGTATGTCGATGACCGGAAAGCGATCCGGGGTTGGCTTATACGCTGCGTGCTGAAGAGCGGAGTGTGGGGAAGCGGCCTGGACACGCTGCTCGTGGCGTTGCGGGACGTCGTGAGGGATGCGGAAAGTGACGATTTCCCCATCACGGAGATCAAGCGGGCAATGGCTCGGCGCGGGAGGGGCCTCGAATTCTCGGACGAAGAGATTGAAGACCTCGCGGATATGAAATTCAGCGATGAACGCCTGTTCGCCCTTCTCGCGCTCCTTTTCCCGTTCGTGGATGTAATAAGCCACCGCTTTCACGTGGATCATGTGTTTCCAAAGATTCGGTTCACCAAGACACGGCTGAAGAAGTCTGGAATCGCAGATCAAAAAGCGAAGCAGTACGAGGATCGGGCCGACCGGCTTGCAAACCTTCAGCTTCTGGAAGGGAACGTGAACAACGAAAAGCGGGAGAAGATGCCGCACGAATGGGCGCGGGCTCAATATCCCGACGACCAAGCAAGAAAACGTTACCTGGATCAGTACTTTCTTGGTGAGATTCCCAAAGGAATCGACGGATTCGGCTCGTGGTACAAGAGGCGGCGCAAACGATTGAAGAAACGAATCGGTGAACTGCTGAGCGAGTGACGGGAGAGGCAAAGCCTGGGACCGGCAAGCCTGGAAGCATCCGAACGGGATCAGGTGGTTGCGCGACCTCTGCTCGGCGACCGCTATATTCCGGGACCCACCGAGGAAGTTGCGCCCTAACCTACTGCGCGGCGATTGCCGGCGTGTCCGCTCTCTCGCTCGCGCGCGACAGGTGAAACCCACGATATCCGTCCGCGACGGCCTCTTCGCAAATCCTGAGGTAGCGGTCGAATCCGCCGAAGTAAGGCATGTAGACCCGAGGCTTGCCGGGGATATTGGCGCCGGTGTACCAGGAGCCGGCCTTGGATACCAATGACGCTTCGGCGACCTCGTTCGAATGTGCTATCCATTCCTCCTGGGCCTGCTCGTCAGCCTCGATCCGGTCGAAGCCGTTGGCGACGAGGTGGTCCAGGCAATTCATGGCCCATTCGATGCCGTGCTCGACCCCCAGCACGTTGTTCGCCTTGATCCCGGCGCTGCCGGGGCCGTTGACGATGAAGAGATTCGGGACGCCCGCGACCATGAGCCCGAGGTAGTTTCTCGGACCTTCGGCCCAGAGCTCCTTCAAGGAGGCGCCGCCTTCGCGCCGGATATCGATCGCCGACATGGCGCCGGTGATGGCATCGAAACCCGTCGCGAAGATGATGACGTCGAGTTCGTACTCCGCGTCCCTGGTGCGCAATCCGGTTTCCGTGATGCGCTCGATCGGCGCACTCTTGACGTCGACGAGGGTGACGTTGTCCCGGTTGAAGGTTTCGAAGTAGCCGAACTCGAGCGGAACGCGTTTGGCCCCCATCGGCTCATCCTTCGGACACAGCAATTCGGCAACCTGGGGATTCCTGACGGTGGCGCGAATCTTCTCGCGCACGAAGTCGCAAAGGGCGTCGTTCGACTTCCGATTGGTCATCAAGTCGTTGTAGGCGTATAGAAGGGTTTGCGGATGGCCGCCGTTGACCCAGCGTTCTTCGAACCATCGTCGGCGTTCCTCGGTAGAATCCTCCAATGCCGATCTTGTCGGGGCGGGATATTCGCTGGTCTGGCCACTGAACATGCTCTTCACTTCCTCGAGCCATTCATCGTGGCGGGCGTTGAACGCGTGTTGTTCCTCCTTGGAGAGTGGCCGATTGATTCCCGGCGTGGCGTAGTTCGCCGTGCGCTGGAACACGGTCAGGTGCTCCACATCCGGCGCGATGGTCTGGACGATCTGGATACCCGTCGATCCCGTGCCGACGACTCCCACCCGCTTGCCCGAGAGGTCGACCTTTTCGTGCGGCCATCTGCTGCTGTGGTGCCACTCGCCCCGGAAGTCTTCGATGCCGGGAAAGGGGGGCTGGTAAGGCGCTGACAGGAGACCCGTCCCCATGATGCAGTAACGCGCCTCGGCGACATCCCCTCTGTCAGTCTCGACCGTCCATAGATTCGTGTCGTCGTCGAACATCGCGGAGACGACCCGCGCATTGAACCTGATGTCGCGGCGCAGATCGAAGCGATCGGCCACGTAGTTGAAATATCGAAGGAGTTCGGGCTGGGACGCGAAACGTTCCGACCAGGACCACTCTTCACGGATCTCGGGGGAGAAGTGAAAGCAGTACTGCAGACTCTCGATGTCGACCCTCGCGCCGGGGTAGCGGTTCCAGTGCCAGGTTCCGCCGACACCGGCGCCTTCCTCGAATCCACGGGCCGTGAGTCCGCGTTCGCGCAGGCCATGGAGAGCGTAGAGTCCGGCGAACCCCGCACCGACGACGACAACGTCGACGCGCTCGGGCCGCGCGTCCGCGTCACCGTCGTGGATGCTCGTGTCCGGCATGGAGTGTTTCCCGGGACCCGTCGGGGAAATGGCGCCCTACTGCGCGGCGATTGCCGGCGTGTCCGCCTTCCCGCTCGCGCGCGACAGGTGAAACCCACGATACCCGTCCGCGGCAACCTCTTCACAGATCTCGACGTAGCGGTCGAACCCGCCAAAATAAGGCATGTAGACGCGTTTCTTGCCCGGCACGTTGGCGCCGACGTACCAGGAATCGGCCACGGGCATCAGCGTCGCCTCGGCGACCTCTCTCGCGTGCTCGACCCAACTCGTCTGAGCCCGCTCGTCCGCCTCGACCCGGTCGAACCCGTGTTCACGGAGATGATCCAGCAGGTCCATGATCCAATCCGTATGATGCTCGATGGCCATGATCATGTTGGCCTTCACCGACGGGCTGCCCGGTCCATTGATCATGAACAGGTTGGGCAGACCCGCGACCATCAGCCCCAGATAAGCGTCTGGCCCGTCCGACCAGGCGTCCCTCAGCGAAGCGTCGGCGCGGGCGCCGATGTCGATCGCCAGCAAAGCCCCGGTCATGGCGTCGAAGCCGGTCGCGAAGACGATGGTGTCGAGTTCGTACTCCGCATCGCCCGTCTTGATGCCATCCGCCGTAATGCTTTCGATCGGCGCGCTTTCGATGTCGACCAGGGTGACGTTGTCGCGGTTGTAGGTCTCGTAGTAGTCCGTGTCGATCGGGGGGCGCTTCGATCCGATCGGCAGATCTTCCGGCGGACAGAGCATTTCCGCGACCTTGGGATCCTTGACGATCTCCCGGATCTTGCGGCGCACGAAGTCGGCAACGGCCTTGTTGGCTTCCTCGTCGTCGATGACGTTCTTGTAGGTCGCCAGCATGGCCTGCGGCATACCCCCTTCTTCCCACCGTTCTTCGAGATAGGCACGGCGTTCTTCGGGCGTGTCTTCGTGATGATGCCTGGTGGGGAGCGGATAGTCCGTTATGGCGTTGAAGGTGCGCATCGCCTCGTCGCGCCATTCGGCCCGGCGTGCGTTGAACGCCTCCTGCTCGCCGGGCGTCATGGGCCGGTTGCGGGCAGGTGTGGTGTATTGAGGCGTGCGCTGGAACACGGTCAGGCGCTTCGCTTCCCGGGCGATGACGGGAATGGCCTGGATGCCCGTCGAGCCCGTACCGATAATTCCGACACGTTTGCCGGCGAAGCCGATCTCTTCATGGGGCCACGCGCCGGTGTGGTACCAGTCGCCGCGGAAGTTCTCGATTCCGGGATAGGGCGGTTTGTAGGGCGTCGACAGGCTACCCGTCGCCATGATGCAGTACGGCGCCGAAACGACATCCCCCTTGTCGGTTCCGAGCGTCCACAGGTTCGTCTCGTCATCGAAGACGGCTGAGGTGACTCGTGTATTGAACTTCACGTCCCGGCGCAGGTCGAAGCGGTCGGCGACATGGTTGCAGTAGCGCAGGAGCTCTGGCTGGGCGGCGAATTTTTCCGTCCACTGCCACTCCTTCGTGAGCTCGTTGGAGAAATTGTAGCTGTACTGCACGCTGTCGACGTCGACGCGGCAGCCCGGATAGCGGTTCCAGTACCAGGTGCCGCCGACGTCGCTGGCGGCTTCGAAGGCGTGCGCCGTAAGGCCCAGCTGGCGCGCGCGATAAAGGACGTACATGCCCGCGAACCCCATGCCGACGACGAGGACGTCGACGCGCTCGGTCCACGCGCCCGCAACCCTATCGTGGCTGCCTGTGTCCGACATCGAATTCCACGGGGCGGCGTGGCCTAGAAGAAGATCGTGATACTGCGGGGCAGCAACGATTGGTCGAGAACGACCACGCGGTTGACAATCCGGTAGCTTCCGTTTTCCGGCCGCAGCCTGTCCTCTCGCCGACCGACGAAGATCTTCTCCGTTCGCTCGAGCCGCGACTGATAGACCATCAGATTGCAACGCACGTCGAGGTCGCCGTCCGCGCCGCCGTCCGTGTCCTCGACCTCGATGTTCGAGATGAAGTAACGCAACCGCGATGGCGGCTGTTCCGCGTGCGCCAGGCGGTGGCGCAGCCGCTGCACACGGGCCCGCATGAAATCCTTGTCATCATCGATATGCGGCAGGAATTCCTCGCCACGCTCCGAATCCTCGCGCGTGGCGGTCGTCTCGCGGATCGGCATCAGGTAGCGCGAATCCTCGGTGAAGAGATCGAGCCACTCTTCGAAACGACCCTCCGCGAGCATACGGACTTCGCGATAAAGGAACTGCTCGACCTCGTGCTGCAAGTCCGGGTTTGTCATAAGTCCGCCGCGTTCTCCTTCCGCCGTCCATTCGGTTGGAGCCAGTCAGCTCCGCGCGGCCAATCGCGGTCCTTCATAGGCCTGCCGCGTTGCCCTCCCGCCGTCCATCAGGTCGGCGTAGCGCTTGTAGAAGCGCCGCTGGTTTTCCTCCGAGGAATAGGTCGAGATGTATCCCGGAACGTCGTCGAACCCCTCGACGGGCTTCCGGTCGAGGGTCATCCGGTAGTTGAAGTCGAGGCGCTGGCCGATCACGCCGGCGGTCGACTGCGTGACCTGCTCGAAGTTCTCGGTGTCGTCGGGGGCGAAGATTCCCGCCGGCGCCTGAGCGCGGATGAAATCAAGGCGAACCATATCCTTCACGACCTTGGGCGCATCCCTGTCCATCGCGCCCCATTGCCAGATCTCGAGACGTCCCGGACCCTTGGGGGTCCAGAGGAAAAGACCGATCGGCCTGAGTGCGCTGAAGTTGTTGATCGAGAAGTTGGGAAACAGGGTGCCGAAGGTCAGCGCGTGGATATTGGCCTGGGCCTCCGACAGCCGAAGCAGCCGGGCGTGGCACTCCTCGACGTACTCGACGACCTCGGGTCCCATCTCCGCGGCCAGCATCCGGTCGACCTCGACCCGTTCGCCGGAGAGGGTGAACTGGGTGAAGCCGTGGCCGTTGTCCATGGCGATGTCGTAGTAGGTCAGCTTGTCCTTGAAACCGCTGAAGGGATTGGCCGGGTTGAGCATGCGAACGGGGAGCGCGAAGACCGACCCGTGACTTTGAGCGATATGATACCCGTCGCCGACGAAGTTCTCCGCCGCGATCTTCCAGTTGCCGTCCACCGAGTAGCGCTGCTGCCCCGGGATCACCTCGATGCCCCCCAGCGACCGCTCGACCAGGATGTCCAGATACCAGCGCGCGTTGCCGAGATAGTCGTCGAGGCTCTCGGCGTCCTCGTCCCAGGTGCCGAAGACGAACCCGCCGTAGGTCGCCAGCCGGGGCACCCGGTGCAGGCCCCAGTTCTCCCTGTCGAGGTCCCCGAAGTAGCCGTCCTCCAGGCTCGGCACCGTCTTCAGCGAACCGTCGGCGCCGTAGGTCCAGCCGTGGAAGGGACAGGCGAACTGGCGCGCGTTGCCGGCGTCCGTGCGGCAGACCCGCATCCCCCGGTGGCGGCAGGAGTTGAGGAACGCCCGGACCTCGCCGTCCATGCCGCGCCAGATCAGCACCGGGTCCTCGCCCATGTAGTTGGTGGTGTAGTCCCCGGGGTCGGGGATCTGGCTCTCGTGGGCGAGATAGAGCCAGCACCTGGCGAAGACGTTCTCCAGCTCGGCGCGGTAGATCTCCGGATCGAAGAAGATCCGGCGGCTGATCAGCCCCTCGCCGGTCCTGACCAGGTCGTGGATGCTTGTGTCTGACATGAACACCTCCTGACAGGCGGCGCTGTGACCGGATGTCTATTGCATATCATCGTACATATCGGCGCTAATTCAGGATAACTAATTTTACTTATTCATAATTTCATAAATGATTATAGTGGAGTCATGCCGAATTGCTCATTGATGGGGAGAAGACCTGGACGGTGTGATGCGGGGCGTCCCGCTCGCACCGCGCGAAACGCGCGAGACAATGTATGCACGCCGGAGACCCGCGCGCTGGGGAACGTGCACCACCTGCACCCTGTAGACTGGATGGGCAACGCCGGTCGGCGCCATCATGACATCCCGGGCGCGTGGGCGCGCGATGGGCGGACGTCGGCCGAGGCCTGCCGCGGCGAGATGCCTATTGGAATATGATGGACGAGCCGCCACGCGCCTTGCCCACATCGCCACAGGCGCGATGGCGGCAACAGGAGAAGCGAGCCGAGGGATTCCGGAAGCCTGAACGATAACCTGAATACACTTCAACCATACCGCCAAGCTGTCCGAAAAGGCGAGGCCACCCCATGCAGCTCAATCATCTCAAGGCTCTTGTCGCCATTGTCGATACGGGTAGTTTCAACTCGGCCGCCGCCAAACTGGGACTGACCCAGGCGGCAATCAGCATGCAGATCAAGCGTCTGGAGGACTGGCTCGGATTCGAATTGTTCGAGAGATCGGTCAGGCCACCGCGCCTCAACAATGCCGGCCTGCTGCTTCTGGATCAAGCCAGGGAAATAGTCGATATGTGCGAGAGGTTCAAGGAATTCGCGCCAATTTCCAATGAACTCAGAGGGTCGATCAAGATCGGATCGGTGACGGGATTATCACATTTTTTCCCTCATATGTTCAGAGATCTTCGCAAGAAATACCTTCATTTACAAGTACAAATCGTTACTGGTTATGCAAATGATCTGGCGCACTCGGTTGTGCGAGGTCGTCTGGACGCGGCATTGATCACTCAGTTTCCCGAACTTGATCCGGAATTGATCAGCAGGCCGATCCTGACCGACACATTGGTCGTCGTTGCGCCTCGTGCTTACGCCGGCCAGAGCGATATCGAGATATTGACCAGAAATCCATACGTCGGTCCGAACCGAAACACGGAGGTCAGCCGTCTTATCGAGCAATCCCTGAAGAGGCGCAGGATCAAGATCGATCCGATTATGGAATTCGACACCGTGGAAACCCTTTTGATGATGGTGCTGCATGGTCTTGCGGTCGGGATCAACCCGAAATCCACGATCGGAGAGCGCTACCTGGACGACCTCTACATGGTTTCATTTGGCTCTCCCGCCATACAACGCACGGTTTCATTGGTTCAGAGGCGCGAGACCCGCCGGCCAGGATTTCTGGATGCGTTGTATGACGCATTGTGTCGGGTAGAAACCAACGATGGCGCGAGAGTACAGGTCACCTGATCCCCGCTCTCCTTGCGCTGTCTGTAGAACGCGGCATCGCCGATCCCTGGCTGCCGGACCGCCGACCCCATCGCCATATCCCGACCGTGCGGGAACCTCCGCCTGCCGGGGTTGTTCCGAAAAACAGCAACATCAATGATTTTGATGATATGGTTCAGAAACATTGTTTTGACTGAACGTATTTTCAAGGCCAGCATGACCGGGTTCGACAATTCACACCGGCAATCGGGAGGAGGGTGGTATTCAACAGCTGATGAGTGGTGGCCGTCGCTGTACGATTACGGCTCTTGAAGGCTGGTGGCAGTGAACGGTGGCCGTTCGATTGCAGTGCCGAGAAACGATGGAGGCGATCATGGAAATCCACGCGACCGCAACGACCCTTGTCCTTGTGGCGGTGTTCGCGATTGGCGCGAGTCCTTTGTAGTCTTGCGCCATGGACGACCGACCAACCGGGCCTCTTTCCGGCATTCGCGTGATCGACGTCACGACGATCGTCCTGGGCCCTTATGCGACACAGCTGCTCGGCGACCTCGGCGCGGACGTCATCAAGATCGAGGCCCCGGGTGCGGGTGACCCCATCCGCCACGCGGGTCCCAAGCGCAACGAGGGCATGAGCGGCATCTTCCTGAACGTCAACCGCAACAAACGGAGCGTCGGCCTCGATCTCAAGCAGGAGGGGGCGAAGGAAGTCCTGCGGCGCCTCATCCCGACGGCGGACGTCTTTTTCCACAACATGCGGCCGCAAGCCATCGCGCGGCTCGGGTTCGACTATGAGGCGGTGAAAGCCCTGAAGCCGGATATCGTCTACTGCGGCGCGTATGGCTATTCGGAGAGAGGGCCCTATGCCGCCAAGCCTGCCTACGACGACCTTATCCAGGGATCATCGGGTCTTGCGGTTCTCGGCGCGGATGCGGACGGGGCGCCGCGCTATACGCCTACCATTCTGGTCGACAAGGTCGTCGGTCTGATGGCGAGCCAAGCCATCCTCGGCGCGCTCTACCACCGGTCGCGGACGGGGGAAGGGCAGAAGGTCGAGGTGCCGATGTTCGAGACCATGACAGCCTTCCTGCTGGCCGAGCACATCAACGGGCGCGCGTTCGAGCCGCCCTTGGGAGGCGCGGGGTATGCTCGTGTCACGTCGCCGCATCGCCGGCCGGCCAGGGCCAAGGACGGCTACGTCTGCATC
The DNA here is from genome assembly GCA_965200265.1 of Alphaproteobacteria bacterium. Classification (GTDB taxonomy): domain Bacteria; phylum Pseudomonadota; class Alphaproteobacteria; order UBA2966; family UBA2966; genus UBA2966. Next base: position 177,454 of record OZ241357.1, read on the forward strand.
ATGCCGTATACGGAGAAGCAGTGGTCCGCCTTCTTTCGGGTTTCTGGCCGGGCGGAAATGCTTGAAGATCCCCGTTTCAGCGACTACGCCTCACGCATCAAGAACGTCGATGCGCTCTACGCGATGATGGGGGAGGCAATCAAGGAGCGGACGATTGCCGAGTGGGCCGAGCTTTGCGACCGGACGCAGATTCCCTGGGCGCCGGTGAATACGCTCGATGACCTGTTCGAGGACGAGCATCTGCAATCAATCGGCTTCTTTCACCGTTCGGCGCATCCGAGCGAGGGCGAGACGGTGCTTGCCGAGCCGCCGGTTCGGTTCTCCGAGACGCCCGCATCCATCCACCGGCACGCGCCGCGCCGTGGAGAGCACGGCGTCGAGGTCCTGAAGGAGTTGGGATACTCGGAAGACGAGATAGACGATCTCAAGGAGTCCGGCGCGCTCCTGGCATCGTGACCTAGATCGAATCTCGATCAGGCGAAATACGCGATAAAGGAGAGGGCAAATGTCGAAGACGTTGATCGTGATAATGATGGAGAAGCCCGACGGTGTCGGCGACGAGGAGTTCAACCGTCTCTACAGCGAAGACCATGTCCCGGCGCTGCTGGGCGTTCCTGGCGTGCATGGAGCGAAGCGCTACAAGTTGAACAAGGTCGAGGGCAACCTGGACGTGCCCACGTATTTCGCGCTGTATGAAGTCGACTCCGCCGAAACGAGGGCCTCGGAAGCCTGGCAGACCGCCATCAGATCCGGCGAATGGGCGGAAAAGGTCCGGCCGCTGATCACGAAGCGCATGGCCATCACCCTCGATCCCATTGATTGAGCCGATCGACGGCGCGCCCGGCCTGTTCGGACCCGCCGCGGCGCGTTCGGCTACTACGCGCGCAAGCCGACGGCGGCCCTTCGCCATCGCCGCCCGGACACGTGCCGGTTCGGGTTCAGGACCGCGCCGCCTCCGCCGCCTCGTCGAGGGCGACGGCGCGCAGGTACGCTTCGCGCGCACCCAGCCGCGCCCAGTACGCTTCGAAGGCCGGACGTTTCTCGATCAGGTCGAGTTGGAGGCCCCAACCGACATGCGACCCGACATAGACGTCGGCCGCCGAGAACGTCTCCCCGGCGACGTAGCCGTCCCCGTCGACGGCCGTCTCCAGGGTATCCATCACCGCGGCGAAGGTGCCGTAGCCGACCATCGCTTCCTTGTCCGGGGGCGGCGCGAACCCGAAGACGCGGTTGGTGACCGCCGCTTCGAGCGGCCCGGCGGCGAAGAACAGCCAGCGGTAATAGGCGCCCCGCCGGTCGACCGGCGGGGCGAGCCCGGCTTCGGGGAAGGCGTCGGCGAGGTAGGCGCAGATCGCCGCGCTCTCGGTGACCACGGTCCCGCCGTGACGGATCGCCGGCACCTTGCCCATCGGGTTGAGCGCCAGGTAGTCCGCCGACTTCATCGGCGGGCCGTAGTCCATCCATTCCGTCCGGTAATCGGCGCCGATCTCCTCGAGCATCCAGCGCACGATCCGCCCGCGCGACATCGGGTTGCTGTAGAATACGAGCGACGCCGTCATCGTTTCGCTCCGTCGGGCCCGGGCCGCGAGCACTCCGGGACGCGAGGGGGGAGGCGAAGTTCAGCCGCCGCCGCGCCCGCCCGGCCTCCCGAGAAGGTCATTCCGCGCCCTTGGGCAGCTTGCGCTGCCGGCGAACGATCAGGAACAGGGCGAGCGCCGTCAGTGCCCAGAAGATCATGCAGATCTCGTTCCGCACGAAGATCTCGAGACCGCCGTGGGACAGCAGCAGCGACTGCCGGAAGTTGTCCTCCAGCAGGGGGCCGAGGACGTAGGCGATGAGGAACGGCGCCGCCGGGATGTTGCCGCGCAGCATGGCGAACCCGAGCAGCCCGATCAGCATCATCACGAGGATGTCGAACAGGTTGTTGTTGACCGCGTACCCGCCGTACACGCACAGCACCAGCACGATCGGAAACAGTATCCGGTTGGGCAGGAGCGCCACCCGGCTGAACAGCCGGATCGCGCTCTTGCCGACGATGAACAGGAACACCGAGCTGATCATGATGCCGATGAACAGGCCGTAGATCAGGTCGAGGTTGTCTCGAAGAGCAGCGGCCCCGGCTGAAGCCCGTGGATCATGAAGGCGCCGAGGATCACCGCCGTGACGATGTCGCCGGGCACGCCGAGCGCCAGCAGGGGGATGAGCGTCGCCCCGCAGGTGCCGTTGTTCCCCGCCTCCGACGCCGCCACCCCTTCGATTTCGCCCTTGCCGAAGTTCTCCGGGTTCTTCGACGTCCGCTGGGCCTCGCTGTACGACAGGAAGGCGGACGGCGCGCCGCCGATGCCGGGAATGGCGCCCAGCACGACCCCGATCACGCTGCCGCGGAAGATGCTCTTGAAGCAGCGGCGGAACTCCGCGAACGTCGCGTGGCCGCCGGCCAGCGCCTGTATGTCGCCGCGCTCCTCGAACCGCTTGGCGTAGTAGTTGATGATCTCCGGCAGCGCGAACAACCCGATCAGCACGGGAATGAAGTTGAGGCCCGCCATCAGCTCGACCTCGCCGAAGACGAACCGGTTGGTTCCGTAGACGAGATCGAGCCCCATCGTCGCCAGCAACAGGCCGATGCCGGCCGAGATCATGCCCTTGGCCATGTTGTCCCCGGCGATCCCCGCGATGATGGTGAGCGAGAACACGATCAGCGTGAAGTATTCGGGAGGTCCGAAGCGGAGCGCGAAGCTCGCGAGCACGCCGGCGAAGAGGATCAGCGAGACGTTCGAGACGAAATCCGCGAAGCACGAGGCGTAAAGGGCGATATCCAGCGCCTTGCGCGCCTCACCGTTCTGCGACATCGGGTACCCGTCGAGCACGGTGCACGAGGCCGCCGGCGTACCCGGAGTCTTGATCAGGATCGCCGTGATCGATCCGCCGTAGACGCCGCCCTTGTAGACGCCGAGCAGCAGAAGGATTCCTATGGCCGGGTGCATCCCGAACGTGAACGGCAGCGTGAGCGCCACGCCCATCGTCACCGTCATGCCGGGGATCGCGCCGATCAGGGTGCCGATGACGACGCCGCCGAAGAGGGCGAGTATGGCCTCCAGCGTGAAGACGATCTCGAGGGCGGCCTGCAGGGTCGTCCAGACCATGGTTCAGGCCAGCCAGGGTTCGAGAGCGCCGAGAGGGATGACGACGTTCGCGACGTACCGGAAGAACAGGAAGAGCGCGAACGGCAGGCCCATCGGGAGGACGACCAGAAGCGCCGCCCGCCGTTCCCCGCCGAGAACCATGAGGGTGACCATCGCCAGCATGGACGCGAGGATCATGCCGAGCGGCTCGAGCAGCACGTAGAACGCCGCCAGCAGGGACAGCGCGCCGAGCCAGCGCCCGAGCGCGTACTCGGAAAGGGCGGTGGAGAGAGACCTCTGGTCCTCCCCGTCGGACCCCGCCGCCGCGCGCCCGGCCCGAAGCCGGCGGAGGCCCTGAGCCCCGACGACAGCGCCCATGAGCAATATGAAGATCGAGATGACCGACGGCCAGAACGCGGGCCCCAGGGCGAGGATGTCGATCTCGCCGGGATCCTCGATGCCGAGGGGGACCAGCACGAACAACGCCAGGCACGCGAACGCGACCGTCGCTCCGCCGATGGTCAGGTCGCTGAAATCGGCTACGCGCACGAGGGATATCCGATCGCCGGGCGGCCGCGTCGGGTCAGCGCTCGAACGGCGCCGGTTCGACGTAAGGGAAGCGCGCCTTGGCCTTGGTCGGGATGCCGCCGGCGTTGCGGATGAAGCGGCGGTCGTCGCCGTCGCGCGCCACGTAGGCCCAGAAGGGCTCGCCCCCCGTCGCGCGCTGGACGAACCGTCGATGCCGCTGGGATTCGAGGCAACGCTCGTTGACGTCGTCGGGATCCCAGCCGTCGAGAATGGCCTCCCGGAGCTCGCCGGCGACGGTCGCCGCCTCGGGCCGGTCGATCAGGTTCTCCCGCTCCAGGGGATCCGCCTCGAGGTCATAGAGCATGTCGGGGAACCCGTGGGTGTACATGAACTTGTACTTGCCGCGGCGGAGCATCCGGCACGGCGCCTTGACCCCTTCGCCCGTGTATTCGGAGATCACCTCGTCGGTCCAGTCATGGCCGCCGTTCAGCAGCCCCGTCAGGCTGCGGCCGTCCATCGGGTCCACCGTCTCGGGCGGGTGTCCGTCCGTCGCCACGTCGAGCATCGTGGGCAACAGGTCGACGAGGGAAACCAGCTCGCTTACCCGGCCGGGCGCCCAGATCCCGGGTCGGCTGATGATCAGCGGCACCCGGACGGACCGTTCGAAGAAGGTCTGCTTGTACCACATGCCCCGCTCGCCGAGCATTTCGCCGTGGTCGCTGATGAATACGACCACCGTGTCGTCGGCGAGGCCGGTCGCCCGCATCGCGTCCATGATTCGGCCGACCTTGTCGTCGATGTAGGAGATCATGCCGTAGTAGGCATGGCGGGCCGTCCGCACGTGCTCGTCGGTGACGGTGTGCAGGTGGGTGCCGTGACCGTAGTACAGCCAGCGGCTGTGCTCGTCCAGGTCATCGACCGGGATCGCCGGCACGTCGGGCATGTCGATGGCGTCGTGGTCGTACAGGTCCCAGTAGCGATCCGTGGTGATGAACGGCGAGTGCGGGTGCGTGAAGGAGATCACCAGGAAGAACGGATCGTCATGGGAATAGCGCGCGAGGTCGTGGATCTTCTGGAGGCCGAAGTACTCGACCTCGTCGTCGTAATCGATCTGAAGGCTGCGGACGCAACGCCCGGACTGCACGATCGGCAGCAGGCTGATGCCCGTCGGCCGGTATTCGGGCTCGTTGGGCCAGTCCGGGGTCCAGACGAAGTTCGACGGGTAGATGTCCGTGGTCAGCCGCTCCTTGAAGCCGTGGAGCTGATCCGGGCCGATGAAGTGCATCTTGCCGCAGAGGATGGTGCGATACCCCAGGTCGTCGAGGTAGTGCGCCATCGTCGGCGTTTCCGACGGCAGCTCGACCGCGTTGTCCCACGCCGCGATGGCGCTGGTGTGTCGTCCCGTCAGCATGGAGTAGCGCGACGGAACGCAGAGGGGAAAATTGCAATAGGCGTTCTCGAAGACCACCCCCCGATCCGCCAGGGCCTGGATGTTGGGGGCCTCGACCAGGGGATGGCCGTGGACGGGGAGCGCCTGGGGCGCCAGCTGGTCCGCCTGAATGACGAGAATGTTGGGTCTCTTCACGGCCATCCGCTCCCCTCCGCGATTCCTCGCGACGATCCCTCGCGCCCGTGATCCCGCCGCGCCGCCTCGACGCCACGCCCCTCGGGCGCCGGGGAAGGAAACGAGGGAGGGCCGCCCGAGGCGGCCCTCCCCGCGGGTTCCAGCCTCACTTCTTGATGATCATGCCGACCTTTTCGGCCACGGCGCGCATCGCCTTGAACTGGCTTTCCGCGAACTTCTCCATCTCGGTCGGAGAGCTGATCGCGGGGATCGAGCCGAGCTTCGTGGTCATGCGGTTCCACGACTTGTCCTTCTTGAGCTTCTGGAGCGTGTCGACCCACTTGTCGACCACTTCCCCGGGCAACCCCTTGGGGCCGTAAAGGGCACTCCAGCCGATGGCGAGTTCGAGGTCGGGACGTCCGATTTCCGTCACGGTCGGGACGTCCTTGATCACCTTGACCCGATCCGGCGTCGTGACGAACAGGGCGCGGAGCGTGCCGGCCTGGATCTGCCCGATGACGCCCGACAGGTTCTGGAAGAACATGTCGACGTGGCCGCCCACGAGAGCCGCCGCCGCCGCGCCGCCGCCCTTGTACGGCACGTGGGTCATGGCGTCCGCCTTGAGGCCCATGCCGTCGAGCACCATGATCATGGCGATGTGCGGCAACGTGCCCACGCCGCCCGTCGAATAGGAGAGCTTCCCACCCTTCTTCAGTTTGGCCTCGATGTCCTTCAGGGAATGCAGGTCGGACTTGGCGTTGACGACGAGCACGAAGGGATTCTTCTCCAGCAGGCCGAGGAACGTGTAGTCGTTCCACTTGTAGGGGATGCCCGGGTTGATGGCCGGCACGCCCGCCTGCGAACCCACGCGCGCGAGCAGCAGGGTGTAGCCGTCGGGCTTGGAACGCACCACGTAGTTCGACCCCGTCACCCCGCCCGCGCCGGTGCGGTTGCTGGCGAGCACGGCCTGGCCGAGGTACTCGGGCGCGGTCGAGGACACGATCCGGGCCTGAAGATCCGCGGCGCCGCCGGCGTCGTAGGGGATGATGATGCGAACCGGCTTGGTCGGGTATTCGGCCGCGGCTTCCTGCGGTCCGCCGAGCATGGCCATGCCCGCCGATACGGCGGCGATGACGATCGCACGCGATAGTCCGGTAAATTTCATGGGTGTCGCCTCCCTGTTTCATGCCCGCGTCTCGGCGATGGATCTTGTCCGCGGGGTCGATTGCTCAAGTCAGTGGCTCAACATTCAGTGGCTCAACATGGCGTCGGGGAAACCGTCGACCCGGCGTCGCGAGAAAACGGCCCCGTCGGCGGATGCATCTTACCCCCTGGACGAACGCGAAACCAACACCATGTCGCGCATTCGATGGATACGGGAAACCGGGTAGGCCGTTGGGGGCGGCGCGTCAAGCCGCTGCGCGCTCCTCCCCCGACCCTCAGGAACCCCCGACTTCATTCGCCGTCCCGCGGACGGTCCGGCGGAACCTCGTCGGCCGGAGGGAAGCGGCTCGCGCGCTTGGTCGAATCGACCAGATTGGCGCGGACGAAGCGTCTGTCGTCTCCCTCCCGCGCGATGTAGTCCCAGCACTCCCTTCCGTTGTTGGCCCGCGCAATCAGGCGGCGCCGTCGCTGACTTTCGCGAACGCGGGCGTCCAGCCCGTCGGGGTCCCAGCCGGCCGCCAGTTCCGCCTCGAGGGCCCGGCGAACGTCCGCGTATGCCGGGTCGTCGGACAGGTCGTCGACCTCGTCCGGGTCCGCCTCCAGGTCGTAGAGCGAGGAAGCGTGTCCATGGACGCGGATGTACTTGAACCTGCCCTTGCGGATCATCCGGCACGGGGTGCACGGCCCGATCGCCAGATAGTCGCAGATCGCCGTGTCGGGCCACGTCCCGTCCTCTCCGGACAGCAGAGGCGCGAGGCTGCTCCCGTCCTTGTCGGACAGGTCGAAGTCATGCCCGCCGCCGGCGAGGTCGATCAGCGTCGGAAGCAGGTCGACGTGCGACACGGCTCCGGCCTCGCGGCGGGGCTTCGGGCCATCCGGATGGCGGACGATCAGCGGCACCCTGGCGGACCATTCGAAGAAGCAGTGCTTGTACCACATGCCCCGCTCGCCCATCATGTCGCCGTGGTCGGTCGTCAAGACGACGATGGTGTTGTCCGAGAAACCCGTCTCGTCGAGTCGCGCCAGGAGCCGTCCGATCTTGTCGTCGATGGCGCCGATCATGCCGTAGTAGCCGTGCCGGGCATTGCGGATGTCGTCGTCGGTGACCGTGTGCCGGTCGCGGCCGTGGGCGTAGTAGAGGCCCTGGCCGAGGGCATCGAGGTCGTCGTAGGGAATCTCCGGCACCCGGGGCGGGTCGATGTCGTCGTGCCGGTAGCGGTCCCAGTGCTCCTGCCCCGGGGTGTAGGGCGAATGGGGCTGGGTGAACGAGACGCACAGGAAGAACGGCCGTTCGTCGGAATCCCGCGCGAGGTCGTAGATCTTCTGGGTGGCGCAGTACTCCACCTCGTCGTCGTAGTCGATTTGCAGGCTGCGCACGCAGGGTCCCGCCTCGACCACCGAGCTGAGGTCGGTGCCGGAGGATATCCATCGGGGTCCTTTTTCCCAGTCCGGCAGGAACGAGAACGACGCCGGGTAGACGTCGGTCGTGAGCCGCTCCTCGAACCCGTGCAACTGATCCGGCCCGATGAAGTGCATCTTGCCGCAGAGGATCGTGCGATAGCCGAGGAGCGCGAGATAGTGCGCCATCGTCGGCGTATCGGCGGTGAACTCGCTGGCGTTGTCGTAGGCGCCGATCGCCGGCGCGAGCCGCCCCGACAGGAGGGAGAAGCGCGCCGGCGCGCACAGCGGATAGTTGCAGTAGGCGTTGTCGAAGACCACGGCGCCGTCCGCCAACTCCTCGATGTGCGGCGCCTGGCATACCTCATGGCCGTGAACGGGCAGGACGGAGGCGCCCATCTGGTCGGCCATCAGGAACAGGATGTTGGGTGCCTTCGCCTTGGCGCTCATTTCGGATTTCCCTCCCTCCGCGACACGTGGCCCCGTGCGTCGGTCGTCAACAAAAGTCGAAACAAAGGGGTTGACGGGCCGACCCCGCCAGTACCACATTCCCCTTGCGGTTGGGAGGGCTGCGGTTTCGCGGTTCGCTGGGGCCAGGTGCCCCACCCGGCTGCATCGCCGGTTGAGTTTCGCGGATAAGCAGGTAAAGTATTCATCAGCTATCATCACGATGAAGCGCACGATCACCGATTTTCATCTTGATGAGGATGGCGACTGGGTCGCGGACCTTGATTGCGGTCACGGTCGGCACGTACGCCATCAGCCGCCCTTTGTGAACCGCCCGTGGACCGTGAGCGACGCCGGGCGTGAGGCGATGCTCGGCGTCGAGCTCGACTGCGCGCGTTGTGACCGGATGGAGTGGCCGGACGGGTACGCCGCCCATCGCCGGACGCTGGAGTTCGACGAGACGACGGTTCCGGCCGGACTCACGTCCGAACACGCCACGAAACGCGGCGTATGGGCACGGATCCACGTGGTGTCCGGGGCGATGCTCTATCATGTCGGACCGCCGATCAGTCACTCGTTCCGGGTCGATCCGGCGTCGAGCGCGGTCATCGTCCCGGGAGTGCGGCATCGGGTGGAGCCGGAAGGCCCGGTCCGGTTCTTCGTCGAGTTCTCGCGGGCGAGACAGGAAACGATCGCAGCACGGTCCCGTGCGCGGTGATTCCCGTCATGGTTGCCGCCGGAAGTGGTGCCGTCGTCTAACATCGCGTCGATCCGCTCCCTGATCGGGACGATGCCTCTCCCGCTTCGAAAGCACTCGTCCTCGGACGGCGCATTCCCGCCCCTTGCCGGGTCGCATCCCTGTCACTGGATGAGTCTCACGGACAAGTAGGTTTCTGTTTGTTTATCCGTGAAACCCGTCCGGCGACGGGAACCGGGTAGTAATGCCGGGAGCGAGCAACCCCCGATTGCCGCCACCGTGACGTTCTGGTCGGGAACGCTGGTAAACCCCGCGCTCCAGTGGCGGACTTTCACGGATAAGCGGGTTTCCTTTGGATCGGGTTGTGCGCGGCGTATCGGCCGTTTTCAGATCTGGACGCCGGTAACCCGATCGCCCGCCCCGGAGACTGGTTCCCGGCGCGTTCGTGTCCGTGATATCGTCGCCGGCGACGCCAATCCAGAAGAGGATCGAGATCATGCCCGACATGCCGACCGGACCCTTGGACTGCCCGGAAAACTGGCGCGGCGAGCGGTTCGCCGACAACGAGGACTGGATAGAGACCATGCCGCCGGAGGTGGTCTCCGACGTCGATGCCGCGCTGGCCCGGGCGAAGGACCGCGGCCTCCGTCCGACGGAATTCGGCAAGGAGGATTTCCCGCTTCCCGCGTTCGTGGATTTCGCGCGCCGCCTTCAGGACGAAATGGAGGACGGGCGCGGCTTCGCCCTCGTGCGCGGGCTGCCGATGGAGCGCTACGGCAAGGACGACGCGGCGATCGTCTTCTGGGGGATCGCCAGCCATCTCGGCCACATCGTCTCGCAGAACCGTTACGGCGACCTGATCGGCCACGTGCGCGACTTCGGCCTCGACGTGGGGAACCCCAGCGTCCGGTTCTACGAAACGACGCTCAGCCAGGACGTCCACAACGACCTGTCCGACTGGATCGCCCTGATGTGTCTGCGTCAGGCGAAGTCGGAGGGCGTCTCGACCGTGGTGAGCGCGGCCGCCATCCACGACGTCATCATGGCGGAGCGGCCCGACCTCCTGCGGGTGCTGTACGAACCGTTCACCATCGACCGGCGCAACGAGCCCGGCTGGCCCGAGGAAGAGAGCGAGCTCTACTACCGGCTGCCGGTGTTCACGTATTTCAAGGGGCGGCTCACGGCCCGCCTCCTGCCCAAGGCCTACTACGAGACGGCCGAACGGCATCCGGGCGTGGAGGGGCTGACGAAGGAACAGGACGAGGCGCTCGACCTGCTCCTGGACGTGGCCCGCCGTCCCGGCGTGTCCCATGGTTTCCTCATGCGACCCGGCGACATCCAGTTCGCCAACAACTACGCGGTGCTGCACTCGCGCTCCACTTACGAGGACTGGGACGAGCCGGACCGCAAGCGGCACATCCTGCGTATCTGGATATGCCCGCCCAACAGCCGGGAGCTGCCGCCGACCTTCGAGGCCCGGTATCGCAGCGTGGCGCCCGGCGCCGCGCGCGGCTGGATTCCCAAGTCCGCGGAACGGGAGCCGATAGCCGCGGAGTAGGACGGCTCAGCCGGCCAGCGTCCTTCTCGCCCACTCCGCGTGAACGAAGGCGCGACCGTCTTCCCCGCGGCGGGCGATGATCTGCACGCCGAGCGGCATGTCCGCCGGCCCCGTGCCGGCCGGCACGCAGACGCTCGGGACGTGGAGGGCGTTCCACACTTGGCTGAAGATGGGATCGCCCGTGTATCCGTGGCCGACTTCCGCCACGCCCCTGGCGGCGGGCGCCAGGATCGTCTCGTCCTCGCCGAGCAGCTCCGGCAGCAGCGCCCTGCAACGCTCCGCCACGCCGAGCGCCCGGCGGTACTCCTCGTATGAACGACCGGCGGAGCGCTCGATCTTCGCGGTCAGCTCCCGGCTCAGCATCCCGGGGAAATTGACGCGCTCGTAGGTGAGGGCCTTCGACGACTCGTAGTCGTTGAGCACGGCCTGGGCCTCCGCGATCCCGTCGAACTCGCCGGGGAGCTCCAACTCCCGCGCCTCGGCGCCGGCGGCCCCGAGCTTCCCCTCCAGGCCGTCGAACAACTCGACGGTCTCGGGCCGCGCCCTGTCCCACGCCGTGGTGCGGCAGATCGCGATCCTGGGCTTCAACCCGGCGACGCCGCCGAGGTCCGTGGCCGGGTAGCCGGCGGCGACCTGCAGGAACAGCGCCGCATCTTCCACGGTGCGCGTGTAGTAGCCGACCGTGTCCAGCGCGTCCGAGAGCGGCTTGACGCCGGAGCGGTTGATCAGGCCGAAGGTCGGCTTGACCGCGACCACGCCGCAATACGCGCCGGGGCGGATCACCGAACCGGTGGTCTGCGTGCCGTAGGCCACCGGCGCCATGAGGTCGGCGACGGCCGCGGCGGAACCGCTTGACGATCCGCCCGGCGTCCGGGTCGGGTCGAGAGGGTTGCGCGTCTTGCCCGGATGACGGGTGGCGAATTCCGTGGTCACGGTCTTGCCGAGCGCCACGCAACCCGCTTCCCGGAGCAGCGCGACGCAGGCCGCGTCCCAGGCGGGCCGCGTCCCCTCGTAGATCGGCGTGCCGTACTCCGTCGGCATGTCGGCCGTGTCGATGATGTCCTTGACGCCGAAGGGGATGCCGTGCAGCGGGCTCCGCGGCGTCTCCGCGTCCCGTCGCCGGGCCTCGGCCAGGGCGCGTTCGGGATCGACCCAGGTCCACGCGCCGACCTCGCCGTCCCGCTCCTCGATGCGCGCGAGACAGGCGGCCACCAGCGCCTCCGAGGTGAGGTCGCCGCCGGCGATTGCCCTGGCCGCGTCCGCCATCGACCGAACGTTGTGGGGCGCGTTCTCCGGTGCGTCCGCTCCTGCCGTCATGCGCATCCCGCCGGCCGGACGGCCGGACCCTCCCGTGAAACGGCATGGCGTCCGGTACCCGGCTTGTTGGCCCCCGCCCCGGCCGCTACGCTGGAAACATGGTCGAGCGACTCTATGGGAACGCCCGAGACAGGGACAGGCCGGCATGACGTCTTCCGACATCTCCAGCCTGGAGATGATCCGCAGGTTCGTCGAATCGCCCACGGTAAGCCGCGATTCGAATCTCGAACTGATCGAGTTCGTCCGGGACTATCTGGCCGGCCTCGGCGTGGAGAGCCATGTCTTCCGGAACGCGGAGAAGACCAAGGCCAGCATCTACGCGACCCTCGGTCCCGCCGACAGACCGGGAATCATGCTGGCCGGCCACACGGACGTCGTGCCGGTCGACGGTCAGGAATGGCATACGGACCCGTGGAAGCTGGTCGAGAAGGACGGCAAGCTGTTCGGGCGCGGCACCACCGACATGAAGAGCTTCTGCGCCGTCGCTCTCGCGTCCGCGCCCCTGTTCCTCGAACGGGGCCTGGAGACCCCGATCCACTACGGATTCACGTTCGAGGAGGAGATCAACCGCGTCGGCATCAACGCCATCCTCGACGGCATCGAGGACTTTCCCGTCCGCCCCGCCATGTGCATCGTCGGCGAGCCGTCCGAAATGAAGGTCGTCGTCGCCCACAAGGGAAAGAAGAGCGTCCGTTGCCGCGTGAGAGGGTTCGAGTGCCACTCGTCGCTCGCGCCGACGGGCGTCAACGCCATCGAATACGCGGCCGAACTGATCGCCCATATCAAGGACCTGTCGCGGGAATTCGTCGACGGCGAGTGCGACGAGGCCTACGACGTCCCCTTCACGACCTTCAGTGTCGGCCTGATCCGGGGCGGCACGGCGCTGAACATCGTCTCCAGGGACTGCGCCTTCGAATTCGAGTTCCGGCACCTTCCCGCGGACGATCCCGAAGAGCTCTACGACCGGATCGTCGGATACGCCCGGGACGAGCTCGAACCGCGGATGCGCGCGGTCCACGCCGACACGGGAATCGCGTTCGAGGTCATGTCGGAGTTCCCGGCCCTCGATACGGACCCCGGCGAGGAAGTCGTCGCCCTGGCCAAGCGCCTCTCGCGGCGGAACGATCACGGCAAGGTCGCGTTCGGCACGGAAGCGAGCGTGATATCGGAGCGCGGACGCATTCCGACCGTGGTCTGCGGGCCCGGCAGCATCGACCAGGCCCACAAGCCGAACGAATTCATCGCCATCGAGCAGGTGGCCGGGTGCGAGGCGTTCATGCGCCGGCTGGCCGACGCGGTATGCGCGGACCGGAGCGGGGCCTGACTCGCGCTCCCGCGCCTTGCCTTCCCGTTCCACACATGGCGAACCCCGGCCGTGTGAAACGCGCGGGGATGGGCGCGTGAAGATCGATCCGGTCGATCAGGTCGTCGTCGGCCAGGGACTGATCGCCGCGGCGCGGGAGATGGGCGCGAAGCTCATCCGTTCGGCCTATTCCACGATCCTGCGCGAGGCCAGAGACGGGTCCGCGGCCATCCTCGACCGCGATGGCAGGGTCGTCGCCCAGGCGGAACTGGTCCCGTTGCAGCTCGGTCCCATCGGCGAGACCTTCAAGGCTTGCGCCGCCGCGACGCCGCCCGACGAGCTGGAGGAGGGCGACTTCTACATCAACAACAGCCCCTTCGAGGGAGGGCAGCACCTGCCCGACGTGTACATATTCTCCCCGATCTTCGTCGAGGGCTCCTTGGCCGGGTTCAGCGGCAGTGTTGCCCACCACCTCGACCTCGGCGGCGGCGCGCCGGGCATGAACCCGGACGCCACGGACGTGCATCAGGAGGGGCTCGTCATCCCGCCGTCGCGCTACAACGTGGCGCGCGACTGGAACGGAGGGTCTTTCGAACGGCTGATCACGGCCAACATCCGCGTCCCGGAGCTGACCATCGGCGATTTCAACGCGCAGTTCGCCGCCAACGCCCTCGGTGCCGAACGCGTGCGCCGGCTGTGCGCGCGCTACGGCCGGGACACCGTGACGTCCGTCATGGACGCGCATCTCGACTACTCGGAGAGCAGGATGCGCGCGGCCCTCGCCGACGTACCCGACGGAGTCTACGTCGGCGAAGACGCCGTCGACGACGACGGCGTTCACGAGGACCCCTTGCCGATCAGGGCCGAGGTCTCGGTGTCGGGGGACGGGATCTCGGTCGACCTCACGGGCAGTGCGCCGCAGATTCCGCGTCACCTGAACTGTCCGTATGCGTCCACCCTCGCCGCGGTGTACACGGCGGTCAAGACGGCGACGAGCTCCCCCGACGTTCCGTTCAACGACGGCCTGACGCGGCCCATCGAGGTCTTCGCGCCGCGCGGCTCGATCCTCAACCCGACGCCTCCCGTCCCCGTCCGCGGCCGGTCGGTCACCGCCTCGCGAACGTTCGACGCGGTGATCAAGGCGCTCGCGAAGGCCATCCCGGACCGGGTCATCGCGACCGGCTTCGGCACGCCCTATTCTCTCTGCCTGAGTCGCCTCGCCGACGACGTCTACGGCATCTACATCGAGGTCTTCGGCGGCGGCTACGGGGCGGGACCCGAATCGCGCGGCTGCGACGGGGTCGACGGCCCGCTCTCGAATTGCAGCAACATCCCCATCGAGGCGCTCGACCGGAAGTACGACTTCTTCCGGGTGACCGAGTACGCCATCCGTTCCGGTTCGGGAGGCGCAGGCCGCTCGCGGGGCGGAGACGGGCTCCGCCGACGCTACGAGATCCTGGCCGACGACGTGACGTTGGCCCATTACTCGGACCGATACCGCCTGCCGTCGGACGGCGCCTTCGGCGGGAAGCCGGGCATGACCGCCCGGACGCGCCTGTCGAGACGGAACGGCGAGGAGATCGCCGTCGGCTCGAAAGACGGTCTCACGCTCGGTCGCGGCGACGTCCTCGTGGCCGAGACGGGCGGCGGCGGGGGGTATGGCGCTCCGGACGAGCGGTCGGCGATCACGTAGCCTGTCGCGAAGGATCTCCCTGTCGAAACAATTCCCGAAGGTCGCGCCACAGCTTGTCGAACGAGGGACAGGCTCGCCGCGCCTCCTCCAGGTCGAACCGGGGCGTCAGAGCAGGCTGATCGACCGTCGGGCTGTAGTGCTCTCCCGGGATCGTACAGCGTCGTTGGAGAAATTCCTTGGTCTGTCCTGGTTCATATACATGTAAGACACGGACTGCTCGGCCTCGAACGCCTTACCCATCTTCACGAAGTGTTCCATGGCGTGCCGGACCGCGGGGGCCGCGCGCGCCATCGAGCTTGCGTTTGCCGGTGTCGCCGAGTCGCATCAATTCGCCTCCGTCGCCTCGCCGGAGACCGGCTACGACCGCTTCGTCACCTCGACGATGCCCCGTTCCGAATCGACCTTCACCCAATCGCCGGTCGCGATCAGATCCCAGGGCAGGCCTTCCTCGATCCGGTCCATCGACGGGACGCCGGCGTAGATGGTGCCGCCGGCCCCGATGTTGTGGGCCTTGCGCCAGATGACCGCGGCCGGCGCCGTGTCGAAGATCGTCTTCTTGGTGTACATGCTGAGGGCGCCGCCGGTCGAAAAGATGTCGGTATCGTAGATCAGCACCTTGCCGGCGATCGACCGGCCGTTCAGCGGGTGCCCGTCGATACGCACGATCCCTTCCTCGTTGCTGATGCCGACGGCGATGAAGCTCAACGGCTTGTCGCAGACCAGTGCTTCGCCCTCGCCGACGCCCTTGCTGACGGGGTGCCCGTGCAGGGTGATCGTTTCACTCATGATCCGTTTCCTCGGTTTCCGGGTCCGGTCGCGCCGGCGGGATCAATTCCAGCGGCTCGGCTTGAACTTGCCGGTGACGGCGGCATCCACCACGTCCGTGAGGGTGCCGTAGCGCCACGTCGGCTTGCCGTCGCCGGCGAGCAGGCGCCGCATCTTCATGCTGTCGGAGGCGATGACCTTGTCGGGGCCGAACATGGTCTCGACGGGCATACACCAGCTGCAGGTGTCCGTGGTGAGGAGAGCCCCGGCCGCTTCGATCTTGTCCACCAGTCCCATGTCCTGGGCCATGTTGAAGGTGATGCGGTCGGTGAAGATGTAGAACTGGACGCCGTCCGCAACCTTCTGCTCTCCAAGCTGTTCGGTCAGCTCCTGGACCTCCTGCAAGGTCTTGAAGGGACAGCCCGAGATGACGATGTCGACATCTTCCTTCGTCGTCTGCTCGAGCTTCCCGTACATCTCGCGCAGGTCGTCTTCCGTGACCTGGATGGTGTCGACGTCCCTCGGCATCTTGCCGCCGAACGCTTCTTCCAGGGTGCGGGCTTCCGGGCTGATGCCGACGAGCAGCATCAGCGTCGTCGTCATGGCCGGGGAGCAAGCGGTCACCAGGGCCTTCAGTTCTTCGTTCTGCATGTAGGCGGGCAGGCCCGTCACCACCGGGATGCGGTCGTAGGCGAAGTCGCCGATGATGGCGCCGAGAGCTTCGTAGTCCGCCGTGCGCCGCCCGTCGCCACCGATGCGCTCGATCAGGCGCGGATCGATCTCGACCAGGCAATCGCCGACCCGGTTCGCGGGGTCCAGCATACCGTACTTCGGTATGCGCCGGGCGATACCGGCCAGCGGGCTGGTGACCGCGTCCTCGCGGTTGCCGCGGGCGCCGATCACGGTATTCGCGAACCCGGTGGCGTTGCCTTCGACCCAGGCCATGTTGGACCGGAACTTGGGGACGTTGGCGTTCAGGTAGTGGGTGCAGGAAAAGGTGGGCTGGACGCCGAGCGTCGCGAGCGCGTCGACGATCTTCCGCTGGCCTTCCTCGTAGCCTTCCGGCCAATCGAACTGGTCGTTGTGATTGCGATCCATGGACATGGGCTCGCACGAGGACGGAAGCGAGATATGGCCGCCCATGTCCACGAGGTTCTCGTAGAAATTGACCCCGCCGTCGCCGACCGTGCGGTAATCCGAAAACACGTGCACGGTGTGCAGGTCGACCATCTCCTCGGCGTCGAACGCCTCCCCCATCTTCAGGAGATGTTCCATGGCGTGCTGGACGGCCGGTCCTTCGCCGCCATCGAGCTTGCGCTTGTCGGCATCGGTGAGATTCATGCGTCGCCTCCCTGGACCCGTGGTTGCCGGTCGCCGCGATACTACCACACCGTTTCCCCGGACGACCAACACGGGTGTCTCACATATCGTGAACGAGGACACCGCCTTGCCTTCGCACGGCGTTCGGCTATCCTCGGCCTCCTGACGTCATGATCGCCCTCAAGGAAATCTGCTGCGTCACCGGCATCGGCGAGACCGCCTACACGCGGGGTTCCGACAAGAGCGCCGTCGCGCTCCAGATGGAAGCCGCGCTCGCCGCCATCGCCGACGCCGGCCTGTCGCCCCGGGACGTCGACGGGATCATCCCGTTCGCCACGGGGGCGGCGGTGGCCGAGGACTTCGTCACCAACTTCGGCATCGAGGACCTGCGGTATTCGGTGACGGCGCCCATGGGCGGCGCCAGTTGCGTCGCCGCCATCCAGTCCGCCGCCGCCGCGATCGCCGCCGGCATCGCCACCCACGTCCTGCTGCCCATGGGGCGCCGGGGCTATTCGGGGCCGCGCGCCGCCGCGCGCGTCGCGGCGTTCCCCCAGTTCCGGATCGTCGGCGAGTTCGAGATGCCCGCCGGGGCCGTGGCGCCGGTGCAGCTTTACGCGCCCATGGCGCGCCGCCACATGGCGCTCCACGGCACCACCAGCCGCCAGTTCGCCGAGATCGCGGTGACCATGCGCGAGCACGCGATTCTCAACGGCAACGCCGTGATGACCAGGCCGATCACCGTCGAGGACCATCAGCGTTCGCGCATGATCTCCGATCCGTTCCGCCTGTTCGACTGTAGCGTCGAAAGCGACGGAGGCGCGGCCGTGGTGATCAGCGGCGCCGAGCGCGCCCGCGACATGCGCCGGAAGCCGGTCTACGTCATGGGCGTCGCCGAGGGGCACCCCGATTCGCCGAGCGCCATCACCCAGCGTCCCGACCTGACCGTTCTCGGCCTCGCCAAGGCGGCGCCCCGGGCCTTCCGGATGGCGGGCGTCGGCGTCGACGACATCGACGTCGCCCAGATCTACGACTGCTTCACCTACACGGTGCTGTGCCAGATCGAGGACATGGGATTCTGCGCCAAGGGCGAGGGCGGGGCCTTCGTCGAGGACGGCGCCCTCGGCCTCGGCGGACGGTTGCCGACCAACACCCACGGCGGACTCCTGTCGCAGTCCCACATGGCCGGAATGAACCACGTCGTCGAACTGACCCGCCAGCTGCGCGGCGACGGCGGCGACGCCCAGGTCCCCGGCGCCGAGATCGGCCTCGTCACCGGCTATGGCGACATGGGCGATGGGTCCATCGCCATCATGCGGCGGTAACGCCGGTGAGCCCGCCCGCCGACGACCGGCTCCTGCCGCGGCCGACGGAGGACTCCCGTCCCTTCTGGGACGCCCTGCGCTCCCGTCGCCTCGACCTTCAGACCTGCGCCGACTGCGGGACCGTGCGCCACTACCCGCGCCCGGTCTGCCCCGCCTGCCATTCCATGGCGGTCGCTTGGACGACGGCGTCCGGCCGGGGCGTCGTGCACAGCTGGACGGTCTCGCACCAGGCCTTTCACCCGGCCTTCGAGGATCGCTTGCCGATCGTCCTGGCGACGGTCGACCTGGAGGAAGGCGTGCGCATGAACTGCCGCCTGGACGGCGTCGCGCCCGAGGAGATCGAGATCGGCCTGCCGGTCGAGGTCGCCTTCGAGGACGTGGGCGACGGGGTGACGCTGCCCTGCTTCCGGCCTCGGGACGCCCGGCGCGGCGGTCCCTGAGCGCCCCGCCGCCGAAGGTCCGTCGCGTGTCCCTGCCCACCCCCGGCGCGGCCGTCGTCCGGATCGAATGATGGCAAGCCGTCCCGCGTTCGTGCTCCTCTGCGGGACCCTGATCGTCTTCGTCTCCCTGGGGATACGCAACAGTTTCGGCGTCTTCCTGCGGCCCGTCAGCCTCGACCTCGGCTGGGGCCGGGAGGCCCTGTCGCTGGCCCTGGCGACGCAGGCCCTGCTGGTGGGGGCCGCCGCGCCCCTCGCCGGAATGCTCGCCCACCGCTGGGGCGCGCCCCGGATCATCATGATCGGCGGCCTGCTGTTCTCGTCCGGCGTGTTCCTGATGGCGCGGTCGACCACGCCCGAGGGCATGTTCGCGAGCGGCGGCGTGCTCGCCGGCCTCGGCCTCGGCGCCTGCGGTTTTCCCCTGGTCCTCGCCGTCGTCGGCCAGATCGCGCCGGAAGCCAGACGAAGCCTGTGGCTGGGAATCGTGTCGGCCGGCGGCGTCGGAGGCCAGCTCTTCCTCATCCCGCTGAGCCAGTTCCTGGTGTCCGCCTACGACTGGTTCGTCGGCCTGACGACGCTGGCCCTGATCGCCGGAGTCATCGTCCCGCTCGCCTTTTCGGCCTCGCGCGCACACGCCTTCCGCGTTTCCGGGACGGCTGGCGGAGACGCGGCCATCGGCCTCGCCGCGGCGCTGCGGGAGGCTGCGGGCCACCGCGGCTTCCTGCTGCTGACGGCCGGATTCTGCGTGTGCGGGTTCCAGGTCCAGTTCCTGGGCACGCATCTGCCGGCCTACCTCGTCGACATGGGGCTCGGCGCCTATTTCGGCGCCTCGATGCTGGTGGTCATCGCGTTCGCCAACATGCTCGGCGGCGTGAGCTTCGGCTATCTCGGAGGGCGCTTCTCCAAGAAGAACCTCCTGAGTGCGATCTACATGGCGCGGGCCGTCGCGATCTGCGCCTTCGTCGCGCTGCCCGTCACCCATGCCTCGGTCGTCGCGTTCGCCGCGGTGATCGGGTTCCTGTGGCTGTGCACCATCCCGTTGACGGTCGGTCTCGTCGGACAGATTTTCGGCCTGCGGTACGTGGCCGTGCTGTACGGCATCACGTTCTTCAGCCACCAGATCGGCAGCTTCACCGGCGTCTGGCTGGGCGGCCGGCTGTTCGATTCGACCGGAAGCTACGGCGCGATCTGGTGGCTCCTCGTCGGCCTCGGCGTCGTCGCGTCCGTCCTGCACATGCCGATCGACGACCGGCCCGTGCCGCGCCTAACCGTCCCGCTGCGGCCGCTGCGATGAAGGCGAGGGCCGTCCGGCGATGGCCTCGCGCAAGCCTTCAAGCAAGCCTTCCAGCTTGGCGACCCGTTCCCCGAGGTTGCGCATGTCTCGGTGCAGGCCCCACAGGAATCCGAGAATCGCGAGAGCCGCGACGAGGATCACGTAATCGATGCCGATGGCGGCGGTCTCGGGAGACATGGCGATCCCTGCGTGCGTCGCGGGCCGGAGGCGCTGCGTGTGTGTCAGGGTAGGGTGCGCGCCGGCAGCGTCAAGAGCAAGGGAATCGGTCGCCGCCGGCCGCCTTCGCGGCCACGATGGCGGCGATGAAGGCCGCCGCCAGACGCGCCTCGGGCGGGTCGGCCCGCGACGTCAGCACGATCGGCACCTTGGCGCCCATGACCACGCCGGCCGCCGTGGCGCTCATGAAGTAGACCATCTGCTTGAACAGGATGTTGCCGGCCTCGATGTTGGGCACGACGAGGATGTCGGCCTTGCCCGCGACCGGGCCACCGATGCCCTTCAGCCGGGCGGCCTCGGGCGACACCGCATTGTCGAAGCCGAAGGGACCGTCGACCACGGCGCCCGTCACCGCGCCGCCGGCCGCGCGGGCGGCGACCTCCGCGGCCTGGACGCTCGACGGCATGGCGGGGTTCGCGACCTCGGCGCCCGAGAGGAGCGCCACGCGGGGTTCCCGCGAATCGAGGGCCCGGGCGAGCTCGACGGCGTTGTTGACGATGTCGAGCATCTCGTCCGCGTCGGGCCGGATGTTGACCACCGCGTCGGTGACGTGGAGCACGCCGTCGCGGCCCGGGGCCGTCATGTGGAAGACGTGGCTCGCGCGGCGACCCGCGCGGAGGCCGGCGTCCCGGCGCAGGACCGCGCGCATCAGCGCGTCGGTGTGCACGTGGCCCTTCATGATCGCCGCCGCCTCGCTGCCCCTGGCGAGCGCCGCCGCCGCCGCCGCCTTCCCGGTCTCGTCCACCGCCTCGACGACGCGGACCCCGTCCAGGTCCCAGCCGGCCCCGGCGGCGAGGGAGCGGATGGCGTCCGCCTCGCCGATCAGCACGGGCTCGATGGCGCCCGATTCGGCGGCCCGTCGCGCACTTTCGAGGGCGACCGGATGATCGGCGCCCGCCACCGCCATCGCAACGCGGGGCAGCCCGCGCGCGAGCTCCCGCAGGTATCCGGGAACCTCGAACGGCTCGGTGCTCAGCATGGTCCGCGCCTCGCGGAAACGGGCCGTGCAACGTGCCGCGCCGACGGAGCGCGACCGCGGGGCGGCGATGTGGGCGGCGTGCGCGGCGGGCCGCCTACGCGCCGGCCTGGGGCCGCATGTCCGCCGGGTCGATGCCGGCGACCCTGACCGGCGCCGTCATCGCGTCGCGGCGGAACGGCTCGCCCAGCTCCTGGTTCAGGACGACCTCGATGAAGGTGGTCTCGCCCCTCTCCATCTGCCCGTCGATCGCGTCCGCCAACGCCCGCGTCAGCTCACCCGTGGTCGTCACCTGGACGCCCTTGAGGCCGCAGGCCTCGGCGATCCTGGCGAATCGCACGTCGAGGTCGAGCTCGGTGCCGACGAAGTTGTCGTCGAACCACAACGTGGTGTTCCGCTTCTCGGCGCCCCACTGGTAGTTGCGGAAGACGATCATCGTGATCGGCGGCCACTCGTCGCGGCCGCAGGACGACATCTCGTTCATGGAGATGCCGAAGGCGCCGTCGCCGGCGAAACCGACCACCGGCGTGTCGGGCCTGGCGATCTTCGCCCCGACGATCGCCGGGAAGCCGTACCCGCACGGGCCGAACAGGCCCGGCGCCAGGTACTTGCGGCCCTCCTCGAAGGTCGGATAGGCGTTGCCGATGGCGCAGTTGTTGCCGATGTCCGACGAGATGATCGCCTCCCGGGGCAGGGCCGCCTGGATGGCCCGCCACGCCATGCGCGGGCTCATGCGGTCGGGCTGGGCGGTGCGGGCGCGTTCGTTCCAGGTCGTTCCGGGGTCGTCCTCCTCGTGGTCCATCGACGACAGCAGCTGCAGCCAGGCGGATTTCGTCCGCGCGACGACGTCCTCGCGCTCCTCGCGCCCCTCGTCGCCGGCCGTGGCGGACAGACTGGCGAGGAGTTGCTCGGCGACGGCCCTGGCGTCGCCCTGGATGGCCACGGTCACCGGCTTGGTCAGGCCGATGCGGTCGGAATTGATGTCGACCTGGATCAGCTTCGCGTCCGCGGGCCAGTATTCGATCCCGTAGCAGGGCAGGGTCGAGAAGGGGTTGAGGCGGGTGCCGAGAGCCAGGACGACGTCGGCCTTCGAGACGAGCTCCATGGCGGCTTTCGAGCCGTTGTAGCCGAGCGGACCGACCGACAGCGGGTGGCTGCCCGGGAAGGCGTCGTTGTGCTGGTAGTTGCAGCACACCGGGGCCGACAGCTTCTCGGCGAGCTCGACCGACGCCTGGATGCCGCCGGACAGCACCACGCCGGCGCCGTTCAGCATCACCGGGAACCTGGCCCTGGACAGCAGCGCGGCCGCTTCCTCGATGGCCGCCGCGCCGCCGCGCGGGCGCTCCAGGCGCACGATCCGCGGCAGCTCGATGTCGACGACGCGCGTCCAGTAGTCGCGCGGGACGTTGATCTGGGCCGGCGCCGCCAGCCGGAAGGCGTTCTCGATGACGCGGTTCAGCACCTCGGCCATACGCGAGGGATCGCGGACCTCCTCCTGATAGCAGACCATGTCCTCGAACAGCTTCATCTGCTCGATTTCCTGGAAGCCGCCCTGACCGATGGTCTTGTTGGCGGCCTGCGGCGTCACCAGCAGCAGCGGCGTGTGGTTCCAGTACGCGGTCTTCACCGGCGTCACGAAGTTGGTGATGCCGGGGCCGTTCTGCGCCACCATCATGCACATCTTGCCCGAGGCGCGGGTGTAGCCGTCGGCCATCATGCCGGCGTTGCACTCGTGCGCGCAGTCCCAGAACGTGATCCCCGCCGCGGGAAAGAGATCGGAGATGGGCATCATCGCCGAGCCGATGATCCCGAAGGCGTGTTCGATGCCGTGCATCTGAAGCACCTTCACGAAGGCTTCTTCCGTGGTCATCCTGGTCATGTCTGGCAGCCCTCCCTGGCCGCGGCCGTCCCGTCCCGCCGTTTGCGGCGGAGTCTTACGCCATCGTCCCGGTCCGGGCAAGGTGACGGCGGGCGAGGCTCGATGGCCTGCGCGACATGCGGGCGACACCCCGCGCGGGCCTCGCGCGACGTGACCGAACGGACCGGATGCGGGAACGCCCGGCCCCCCGGACGGCGCGATCACCCCGAGACGTTGCGCAGGTCGCGCCCGTCGGCGATGCGCTTCTTGCCGGTGAGCGCGTTGGAGGCGAACTGAGGCCAGAACGTCCGGCCGTGCGGACCCTCGAACCCGATGGAGCCCGAGAGGTACTCGACGCAGAGGTCGACGATCCCGCCGTCCTCCTGATGCCAGGCGACCCGCTCGACCATGCGCTTGCGGTAGACGCGCGCGTCCCGCTCCTGGACGTGCCTCCCCCAGAAGAAGGCGCCGGCGCCGATGGCGAGACAGATCAGGGCGCCCTGCCAGAGGACCGGGCCGAACAGCGACGCGAGCGCCGCGCCGACGACGGCCGTCACCACGCCGATGCCGAGCAGGATGATGCCGGCGCCCCGGTACATGTGGAAGTTCGACAGGCTCGGATACTTCACCGAATGGAAGAACGGATCGGCGACCAGCAGGACGTCCCCCTCCGCCACCGCGTCGCGGATGCCGTCCCAGTTCTTCCAGATGTCCTCGGCCGCCTTCATGGCGGGACCCGGAAGATCCCGGTTGAACGTCTCGTTCACCCGGACGCGGACGTACTCGAACGCCGGCTTGACGAACGGCTCCTCGTCTTCGCCGCCCTCGTCGTCGAAGGACCGGGGTTCGCTCATACGACGCCCTCGGCCTTCAGGCGCTCGACGTCTGCCGGCGTGTAGCCGAGCTCGGACAGCACTTCCGCCGTGTGCTCGCCGTGGCCGGGCGCGTGCCGCCCGACCGTGAACGTGTCGTCGCTGAACTTGATGGGAAAGGCGATCTGCCTGACGGGGCCGTCGATGGGGTGCTCGGTGTCGACGAACATCTTCCGGTGCCGGAGCTGGGGGTCCTCCATCGCCTCGGCGATCGTCAGGACCGGCGCGAGGCAGCAGTCGTGCTCCTCGCCGACGGCGATCCAGTGCGACCGGGGCCGGGACCGGAACAGTTCCGCGACCTCCTCCCGCGCCGCCTGCGCCGCGGCGCCGGACACGACGTGCTTGTCCTTCAGGTCCGGACGAGCAACAGCGTCGCAGAACGCGTGCCAGAACTTCTCCTCCAGCGCGCCCAGCGACATGTAGCGACCATCGGCGGTCTCGTAGACGTTGTAACACGGGAGCTCGCCGGAGATGAATCCCTCGCCGCGCCCCAGCGGGCGCCGGTGGGCCAGCATGTTGGTGAACGGGATGACCGCGTGCGCCAGGGTGCAATCGGTCATGGATACGTCGACGTAGCGCCCTTCGCCGCCGGAACGGGCATCGACGAGCGCGCCCAGGATGCCGATGGCGGCGGACGCGCCGCCGCCCAGAACGTCCGCGATCTGGAAGTTCGGAACCACGGGCGGGCCGTCGCGGACGCCGATCTGGTCCGTCACCCCCGCGTAGGAGCAGTAATTGACGTCGTGGCCGGCCCGCGAGCGGTACGGCCCGTCCTGTCCGTAGCCCGATATGGCGCAGTACACGATCCGCGGGTTGATCCCGCGAACGGCCTCGTATCCGATACCCAGCCGGTCGACGACGCCCGGCCGGAACCCTTCGACGACGACGTCGGCGTCACGCGCCAGCGCCAGGAAGATGTCGCGCCCGGCCTCCGACCGCAGGTCGAGCGCGACCGACCGCTTGTGACGGTTGACGCACAGGAAATACGGGGAGTGGACCGCCTGGAGCGGTTCCTGCCAACGGGCGTAGTCGCCCGCGTCCGTGTCCTCGATCTTGATCACGTCGGCGCCCATATCGCCGAGGTGCAGCGTGCAGATCGGGCCGGGAAGCAGGCGGGTCAGGTCCAGGACCCGCACGCCGTGGAGCGGCTTCTCGCGCATCGACGCCCGGCCCCGAAGCCTCAGAACCGCTCCGCCGGAAGCGCCATCATGGCGTCCTTTCCCGACACGATCCGCGACAGCAGCGACGACGTGTCGGGAAGCATCCGCGCGAAGAAGAAATCGGCGGTCGCGAGCTTCGCCTCGTAGAAGGCGCGCTCGTCCGTTCCCCGGGCCAGTGCGTCCCGCGCCGCCCGCGCCGTCCGCGCCCACAGATACCCCACCACGACCAGGGCGAACAGGCGGAGGTAGTCGCGGGCCGCGCCCGCCGCCTGTTCGGGGTCCTGCGCGCCTTTCTCCCCGATCCATGCCGTCGCCGATTGCAGCCGTCCGAAGGACTTGCCCAGAAGGCCCGCCATGTCCTTCAGGTCCTCGTCCCCGGCGGCCTCGGCGACGAACCGGTCGATCGGATGGAACACCTGCCGCAGCGCGCGGCCGTGGCGGGCCGGGATCTTGCGGCCCACGAGGTCGAGGGCCTGGATGCCGTTCGTGCCCTCGTAGATCTGCGTGATCCTGGCGTCGCGCACGAACTGCTCCGCCCCGGTGTCGCGGACGTAGCCGGCGCCGCCGTGAACCTGGAGGCCGAGATTGGTCGCCTCGAAGCCCATGTCCGTCAGCCACGCCTTGACGACGGGGGTGACGAGCGAGACCAGGTCCCCGGCGTCGCGGCGCGCCCGTTCGTCGGGGTCGTGACGCGCCATGTCCAGCGCGAAGGCCGTCCACAGGGCCAGGGCGCGGCCGCCCTCGGTGAACGCCCGCATGGTCATCAGCATACGCCGCACGTCGGGATGGACGATGATCGGGTCGGCCGCCGCGCCGGGCGGCCCGCCGCCCGACGGCGCGCGACCCTGAAGCCGCTCCTTCGCGTAGGCGGCCGCATTCTGGTAGGCGACCTCTCCCAGCGCCAGTCCCTGGACGCCGACGCCGAGGCGGGCCCGGTTCATCATCGTGAACATGGCGTGAAGGCCGCGGTTCTCCTCGCCCAGCAGGTAGCCCGTGGCGCCGTCGTAGTGCATGACGCACGTCGCCGACGCCTTGATGCCCATCTTGCGTTCGATGGCGCCGCAGACGACGGCGTTGCGTTCTCCGGGCTCGCCGTCGGGTCCGATCAGGAACTTGGGCACGATGAACAGGCTGATGCCGCGGACGCCCGCCGGCGCGCCGGCGATGCGCGCGAGCACCAGATGGATGATGTTCTCCGTCAGATCGTGCTCGCCGGCGGAAATGAACGCCTTGGTGCCGGTGACGGAATACGTCCCGTCTTCCCGCGGCTCGGCCCGCGTCCGCAGCAGCCCCAGGTCGGTGCCGCAGTGCGGCTCGGTCAGGTTCATGGTGCCGCTCCATTCGCCGGAGAGCATCCGGGGCAGGTAGGCCCGGCGCTGCGCGTCGTTGCCATGGGTGTCGATGGCCAGCGCCGCGCCCGCGGTCAATCCCACGTAGGTCTCGAAGGAGAGGTTGGCCGAACCCCTCATCTCGGCCACGCACGTCGCGACGACCTGCGGCAGCCCGGCGCCGCCGTACTCCGGATCGCCGTCGAGGCCGACCCAGCCCGCCTCGCGGCAGGTCCGGTAGGCGTCCTTGAACCCGCGCGGCGTCGCGACGACGCCGTCCTCGAAGCGGCACCCCTCCTCGTCGCCGTCGCGGTTCAGCGGAAAGAGGACCTCCTCCGCCATCCGGCCGCCTTCCTCCAGCACCGAATCGACGGTTTCCCGCGCCGCATCGGCGAACGTCGGAACGTTCCGGTAGCGCTCGACCCGCAACAGCTCGTGCAGCACGAAGCGATGGTCGCGCAAAGGGGCGCGGTAGGCGGTCACGACGGGCCTCCTAATTCCGCAAGGGCCTGCCCGTATCCAGCATATGCTCGATCCGGTCCCACGTCTCCGGCCGGCGGATCAGCGCCATGAACGCCGCGCGCTCCAGCTCGAGCAGCCGCCGTTCGTCGAGACTCCGCGTCGCGTCGGTCTCGCCGCCGGTGACGACGCCCGCCAGGGCGTCGGCGATCACGCGGTCGTGCGCCGTCGCGTCGCCCCGCCGCGCCATGCCGTCCACGACCAGGTTCAGGGTCGCCCGTCCGCTCGGGCCGGGAAGGCCGATCGCGGACGGCGCCGGCGGTTCGTAGCCCTCGACCAGGGACAGGGCCTTGGCCTTGGCGTCCGCCAGCACCCGGCGCCGGTTCATGGTGATGCCGTCGTCCGGCCCCAGGTAGAGGAGGTCCACGGCCTCCCGCGCCGACCGGGACACCTTGGCCCCGCCGATGGTCTCGAAGGCGTCGACGACCGGCGGCATGGGGCCGCCGGGGCGGTCCTTCCGCGCGAACGCGCGGGCGAGCAGTTCCTTGATCCCGCCCCAGCCGGGGACGAGCCCCACGCCGGCCTCGACGAGACCGAGATACGTCTCGGCATGGGCCTGCACGGCGTCGCAGTGCATGAGGATTTCGCAGCCGCCGCCGAGCGCCCTGCCCGCCGGCGCCCCGACGACGGGGAACGGCGCGTACTTGAGCGCCAGGAACGCCCGCTGTCCTTCCTCCAGCGCTCGCTCGATCGGCGCCCACATCGCGGCGTTGACGGCGAACAGGGCGGCGCCCAGGTTGGCGCCCACCGAGAAATCGTCGCCGTCGTGGCCGACGATCAGCGCCCTGTATCCACGTTCGTGCACGGCGGCGGCTTCCCGCGTCATGGCGATGATGCCGTCGTCGATGGCGTTCATCCTGGTGTGGAACTCGAGACAGGCGACGCCGTCGCCCACGTCCCAGAGGCTGGCGGACCCGTTCCCCGCGATCGGCTCGCGGCCGCGCTTCATGTCCGCGAGACGCCATGCGTCGGGCGGCGTGTCGAGGGCGGCATACCCGCCCGCCGGCGAGAGCTGCCGGACCTCGCGGCCCGCCTCCCGGTAGAGCGGCCGCCCGGCCGCCGCTTCCAGCAACGGCGGGACCTCGCGCCCGTCCGCCTTCAGCCGCTCGACGAACCAGCCGCACCCGAGCCGGTCGATCATCTCCAGGGGACCGGACTTCCACCCGTAGCCGGCCGTCATCGCCCGGTCGACGTCGGCGATCCGCTCCGCCACGTCCGGCACCAGCGAGGCGGCGTAGGCGAGCACCCGGGACAGCACGCGCCAGGCGTACCGGCCGCCCTTGTCGGGATGCTCCACGAGCGTCCGCAGCCCGCCGTCCCCGGCGGCCGCCACGCTGTCGAGGCGCGGTTTCGATACGGGACGGTACGCGCCGGTCTCGAGGTCCCGGGCCTGGAGCTCGCGCGCCTCGCCATCGCGCGCCATGCGGTAGAACCCGCCCTCGCCCCGCCGGCCGATACGGCCCTCCGCGATCATGCCGGAGAGCAGGGCGGCCAGCGGCCCCTCCGCGTCGAACTCGCGGCACAAGGCGTCGTCCGGGGGAAGCATCTCCAGCATGGTCGCGTTGACCCTGGGCGCGAGGTCGATGCCCGTCAGGTCCATGAGCCCGAAGATCCCGGTCTTCGGAATGCCCATCGGCGGCCCGACCACGGCGTCCGCTTCCTCGACGGTCAGCCCCAGGGCCAACGCCTCGCTCATCGCCACGCAGGACCAGTAGATGCCGACGCGGTTGCCGATGAATCCCGGGGTGTCCTTGGCGCGCACGACCTCCTTGCCGAGGCGAACGTCGCAGAACTCGCGGATCGAGTCGCTCGCCTCGGGACGCATGTCCGGCCCCGGCACGAATTCCAGCAGACGCATGTACCGCGGCGGGTTGAAGAAGTGCGTGATCGCGAAGTCGGAGGCGAAGCGCCCGGGCATCCCCTCGATCAGGCGGGCGAGCGGGATGGTCGACGTGTTCGACGTGACGACCGATCCCGCCTTGCGGACGGAGTCGACGGCTCGGTAGACGTCCCGCTTGACGTCGAGGTCCTCGACCACGGCCTCGCAGATCCAGTCCGCGTCGTCCAGCAGCCCGATGTCGTCCTCGAGGTTCCCCGGCGCCACCAGTTCGGCCACGCTCCGGTGCATGAACGGCGCCGGCGTCGCCTCCAGCATCGCCGAGACGGCGCCTTCCGCCAGCTCGTTCCGGTTGTCCGCCCCCTCGGGAACGACGTCCAGCAGCGCCACCGGTACGCCGGCGTTGGCGACATGCGCGGCGATGGCGCTCCCCATCCGCCCGGCGCCGATCACGGCCGCCTTCGCGATGCCGGGCATCAACAGGCCTCGAGGACCGTCGCGATGCCCTGTCCGCCGCCGATGCACATGGTCGCCAGGGCGAATTCCTTGCCCTCGCGGTTCATGATCGATGCCGCCTTGCCGGTGATTCGCGCGCCGCTCGCCCCCAGGGGATGGCCGATGGCGATGGCGCCGCCGTCGAGATTGAGCTTCTCCCGGTCGAATCCCGCTTCCTCGACGACGGCCAGCGACTGGGCGGCGAACGCCTCGTTGAGCTCGATGACGTCGATGTCGTCGACCGTCAGTCCGGCGCGGTCGAGCGCCTTGCGGCTCGCCTCGACGGGTCCGATGCCCATGATCTCCGGCGCGCACCCGGACACACCGATGCCCCGGATCCGGGCCATCTTCTCGAGCCCGTGGCGGTCGGCGTAGTCCTCATCGCACACCAGCACCGAGGACGCGCCGTCGGTCAGTGGTGAGGACGTGCCCGCCGTCACCGTCCCTTCCGCGTCGAACGCGGGTTCGAGCGAATCGAGCGCCTCCCGGGTCGTGCCCGGACGGATGCAGCCGTCCTCCTCGACCCGGAGGTTGCCGGACACGATGGGAACGATCTCGTCGGCGAACCGGCCTTCCTCGCGGGCCGCGTGGGCCTTGGCGTGGC
Organism: Alphaproteobacteria bacterium; assembly: GCA_965200265.1. GTDB lineage: Bacteria > Pseudomonadota > Alphaproteobacteria > UBA2966 > UBA2966 > UBA2966. The sequence goes on from OZ241357.1 coordinate 207,248, forward strand.
TTTCCACCGCGAACTCCTGCTGCGCCGCGCGCCCGATGCCGTATTTCCTGGCGAGGTTCTCGGCGGTGATGCCCATGGCCACGAACGCCTCGGGACAGGTCTCCGCGAGGCCCGGATGGGGCATGAAGTTGTACCCGCCCATGGGCACGCGGCTCATCGACTCGAGGCCGGCGCACACGAACGCCTCTCCGGCGTTCATCCTGATCGCGCCGGCGGCCATGTGGATGGACTGCATGGAGGAGCCGCAGAAGCGGTTGACGGTGGTGCCGGCCGTCGTCGTCGGCAATTCGGAGAGGAACCCCACGAGGCGCGCCACGTTGTCGCCCTGCTCTCCTTCCGGAAAGGCGCAGCCCATGATCACGTCTTCCAGATCCTCCCGGTCGACGCCCGTGCGTTCGACGAGCCCGCGGACGACCTGGCTTGCGATCTCGTCGGGCCGGACCTCGGCCAGCGCGCCCTTGCGCGCGAACGTGAAGGGCGAGCGCGCGTAGCCCGCGATTACGACTTCGGTCATCTGTCATCCTCCTCCCGTCGCGACGGCCGGATCCGTGTGGAACACGATATCATGATTGGCCGGCCGGGGGCGCGAAGGCCATATGGTGAATGGTGTCGCCACGGCGCCGCCGGGCGGACGAGGGAAACGCGCGGAGACGGGTTCACACGCCGATGACGACGCTCGACATGACGTTCGCGGCGGCCGGCGGCGCGGGCGTCGTCAGCTTCCTGTCGCCCTGCGTGCTGCCGCTGGTGCCGGCCTACCTGTGCTACATCGCCGGCGCGTCCCTGGACGAGGTCCTGGGGGACGACGGCGCGGTCGAGCGGGCCATGAGCCGCCGCGTGGCGCTGGCGGCGTTCGCCTTCGTGCTCGGGTTCTCGACCGTGTTCGTGCTGATGGGGGCGTCGGCGTCGGCCATCAACCGGCTGATCGTCGAATACGTCGATATCGTGGCCAAGGTCGCCGGCGCCGTCATCGTGCTCTTCGGCCTGCACTTCATGGGCCTGCTCCGGATTCCCCTGCTCTACCGCGAGATCCGGTTCAATCCGGGCGCGAGTCCCGCGGGACCGGTCGGCGCCTACGTCGTCGGGCTGGCGTTCGCGTTCGGCTGGACGCCGTGCGTCGGCCCGGTCCTGGCGACGATCCTGACCATCGCCGCCAGCCGCGACTCTCTCGGCTACGGCGTGTCCCTGCTCGCCGTCTACGCGCTGGGGCTGGGGATTCCGTTCATGATCGCCGCGCTCTGCCTCGGCCCCTTCATGAACTTCCTGCGGCGTTTCCGGCGGCACGTCCGCAAGGTCGAGATCGCGACCGGCACGTTGCTGGCGGCGACGGGCGTCCTCGTTTTCACCGACGCCCTGTCGACATTCGGCTTCTACCTTCTGGAGGTCTTTCCCGCTCTCGGGGAGATCGGGTAGCGACCGGACCCGGACGCGAAGACCCCCGCCGCGCGCGACGGGCCTTTCGGGCGAGGTAGCCGCCTCCTGTGATATGACCTTTCCGTACCCGGTGCCGGAGCGAGGCGCACGAGCCTTCGTTCCGTATCGGGAGTGACGGATGGTTGGAGGACGGCGATGGACGAACGCATGAAGACACACGGCGACTTCGGGTGGTGCGAGCTGATGACCGATGATGTCGACACGGCGCGCGAGTTCTACAAGGCGGTCATCGGCTGGGACACCGAGGTCGAGGACGTGGGCAAGGGCCCGTACACCCTGCTCAAGATCGGCGACCGCCCGGTCGCGGGCATGATGGCCAAGCCCGAGATGGCGGCAGAGGCGCCGACCGCGTGGACGTGCTACGTGACGGTCGACGACGTCGACGCGCGCGCCGCCAGGGCGGCGGACGCGGGCGGAACGGTCATCGTTCCCCCCATGGACGTCCCGACCGTCGGGCGCATGGCGATCGTCCGGGACCCCACCGGCGGTTGTATCGGCATCATCACCTACGCCGACCCCGTCGAGGCATGACGGCGAACCCGTCCGTCGTCCATCACCCCGCCGCGTTCAACACGATCACGCCGGCGGCCACGAGCGCCGACGCGGCGATCCGCCTGCCGCCGAAGCGCTCGCCGAGCACCAGCGCGCCGATCGCCGCGGCGAAGATCACGCTCGTCTCGCGCAGGGTGGAGACCGCCCCCATTGCCGTGACGCTCATCGCCCAGACCGCCGCGCCGTAGGCGAGGGCCTGAAGCACGCCTCCCGCCGCGCCCTTCGCGAACTCGGCCTTCAGTGCGGCACGCGCGCGGCCGCGCCGGGCGATGCACGCCCACATGGCGGTGGGAGCGCCGTTGAGAAGGTGCAGCCAGGCGATGTAGGCGAACGCATTCCCCGCGACGCGCGCGCCCAACCCGTCGACGACCGAATAGGCCGCGATGCAGACCGCCGTCCCCGTGGCGAAGAGGACGGGACGGGGATCGTGCCTCCACGGCGGTCCCCCTTCGAACGCGAGGCTGACGATTCCGAGGCTGGCGACGCATACCCCGAGCCACGCCAGGGGCGCCAGCAGTTCCCCCGCGAAAAGGGCCGCCGCGCCGGCGATCATGAGAGGCGACAGGCCGCGCGCCAGGGGATAGACGTGGCTCAGGTCCCCGACTCGGTATTGCTGGACGAGAAAGAAGTAATACGCCGCGTGGAGAACGACGGAGGCGGTCAGATTGGGCCAGCTTCCGGGCGCGGGGCTCCCGACGAAGGGCAGCGTCAGGGCTCCGGCGAACGCCGCCGCCCCGTTCACGACCGCGAGCGTGATCAGCCTGTCGCCGCCGGTCTTGACGAGCGCGTTCCAGCACGCATGAAGGAGCGCCGCCACCAGGACCAGCGCGACGACTTCGGTCTCCAGAGACATCCGACGCCGATCGAGCGGAGGGGGGAGCGTCCGGGAGCGGCGCGTCCGCCCTGCCGGGCGGCGGGTGCGGACGTGTCCGCGAGCGCTCCGGGGCCGGCGCGGCGGCTCAACCGTCCGGCGGCCGGCGCGGGTGCTCGACCGGATGCGACGCCCACCTGGACGGCGCCACGACGTTCAGCTTCCCGTCCTGGATCTGGCGCAACACCATCGGCTTGGCGATGTTGTTGCCGGCTTCCGAGAACCTGATGTCGCCGTAGAACGTCGACATGTCGGTATCGGCCAGCGCCTGCCGCAGCTTCTCCGTGTCGAAACTCCGGGCCCGCTCGAACGCGTCCTTCCACACCATCACGGCCGCCGATGCCTGGGCCGCCTGATAGGGCACGTTCTCGTAGCCGTCGTAGGTGGCCTTGAAGAGCCTGTCGTAATCGGCCGCCGACCCGAACAGGTCGTCGCCGTGGCTCAGCGTCTCGGCCCACTGCGTCGGGCACAGGATGCCGTTGGCCGCCGCGCCGAAGTTCTCGATCACCTCCGCCGACTCGCAATGGGTCATGGCGATCATCGGCGCGTCGATCCGCATTTCCTTGATCTGGCGGACCGCCGTGGCGGCGCCCCTGGAATGTCCCGACACCACCAGGACGTCGGGCTTGATCGCCTTGACCTTGGTCAGCGTCGCCGACATGTCGCTCAGGTCGCGCGGCAGCCTGTCGTCGATGACGATCCGCATCCCGTGCCTCCCGGCGTCGCCGACCACGCCGGCCCGGACGTCGAGCGAGAACGGGTCGTCCTCGAACGCCATGGCGAGCTTCAGGTCCGACGGCTCGCGGCCGTTCTTCCCGGCGATCTCGGCGGCGAGGTCGATGGCGCTCGCGAGGTACTGCTCGGAGGTCGACAGCACGCCGAACAGATACCTGTAGCCCTGCGTGAACAGCGAGCGGGACGCGCCCCCGGCTTCGACCATCGGAATCCTGTATTTCTCGGTCACCGGCGCGATCGCCTTGGTCAGGCCCGAGGAGTACGGGCCCAGCATGAACCTGATGCCGTCCTGCCTGATCAGACGCTCGGCGAGCCGGGCGCCGCGCGCCGGGGTCGACTCGTCGTCGTGGTACCTGATTTCCAGCATGAATGACTTGTCGCCCACCCTCACGCCGCCCGCCTTGTTGATCATGTCGACGGCGAGGTTGTAGCCGTTCGAGGCGTGGATGCCGTTCGTCGAATACTTGCCGGTCAAGGAGATGGCCGCACCGAGGACGATCCTGTCTCCCTCGACCTTGGCGTCCGCCGGACCGGCGACGGCCAGACCCATCGCGAACGCGCCGGCCGCGACGGCCATGCACACGCGCAGTGAACGTTTCATCTCTCGATTCCCTTCCGGACGACCCAGGATGCGTTTCCGTCCGCGCCTCGGTCCCGCCCCGACGGAAGCCCGCAGCGCGGATGCCGAAAGCCATCCTATTTCTTTCCGCGCGCGACGGAAAGCGCCACCCGGCAGTGTCCCGGTTTGAAATATGGCGCGCCGGGCGAGCTTGTGCCGGCTATGCGCGCATGGCGCTTCGCGCCGCTGCGAACCAGGAAATTTCCAACCGGGGCGCTACCTACGCATAAGAAGGACAGCTGGATCGTCGTGAATTTCGGGCCTTGAATTCGGCGCGCGACAACCCATATTCTTCACATGTCGCCCAAAGGGACGGCCGAGTGCGGCCTCCGGGGATATCCAGGATGCGATGTCCCCGCAGGTTCGGCATCGAGCCGAAGCTCCGCTGGTCCCGGCGGGTCGATTGACGCAACCCTGCATCCGGGAGGCCAATATGGAAATGCACCAAGACACGACCGTGGCGGTTCTCGTCGCCACGGCCGATCGGCCGACTCTGCTGACGAGCCGGGCTCTTCCGTCGATCACGGAACAGTCCCGGCCGCCGGACCGTGTGGTCGTCGTCGACGATTCGACCGCCGACGCGACCGAACGATTGATCCGGGATTGGCACCCGCCGGGAGTCGACGTCGAATTCCTGCGTAACCGGCGGACGAAAGGCGCGGCCGGCGCATGGAACTCCGGCATCGATCAGCTGCTTCGGACGGGCGGCGATCCCGATCGGCTCCATGTCGCGATTCTCGACGACGATGACCGGTGGGACCCCCGCCACCTGGAGGCGTGCCTGGAAGCCGCCGAGACCCGTGGCCTCGATGTGGTCGCGGCGCCTTTCCGGCGAATCGAGGAGGGCGCCGCGCCGCGCTTGACGCTACCGCCGCCGAACCTCGACGCGGCGGACTTTCTGGTGGGCAATCCCGGCATCCAGGGCAGCAATCTGGTCGTCCGCCTGAGCGTGCTGCTCGAATCCGGGCTGTTCGACGAGTCGCTCGCGAGCTGCACGGACCGCGACCTGTGCATCCGCATCGCCGAGTTGCCGGGCGTGCGCTACGGCGTCACTTCCGAGACGACCGTCGATCATTTCGCCTGCGCATCGCGGCCGCGCCTGTCCACGCCCGGATCGGCCGCCAAACGGGAGGGGTTGGACCGCTTCTGCCGCAAGCACAGCGGCCGCATGTCGGAGGACCAGCGGAAAGAGTTCGGGGATCGGGCATCCCGGTATTTCGGATGGACGGAACCGAAGGCCGCAACTGCAACCGCAACCGGCAAGGCCGCCTTCTCGTCCGCTCCACCCCGGTCCTCGGCTTCCGGTCCTGCGCCGCATCTGATCGTCGGCGTGATCGCGGATACGGAGCGGCTCGAAAACGTGGACGGCCTGCTCGTTGATCTTCGCGGCCTCGCCGAAGACCCTGAACTCTCGGGCCTCGACGTCCTTGTCCTGGAGAACGGCCGGGGCCGCGCGTCCGACCGGTCGCTGCGCGGTCTGGTCGAGCGCGAGCGTATGGAAGGCTCGCGGGTCCATCTCGTCGACCGTGCGCGGCACGTCGAGGACGCGAGCAACGGGCCGGTTCCCGACGGCGGGGCGGGAGAGGGCCGCAGGCTGGCCATAGCTCCCGCCCGAACGGTCCTGCAATCGTATCTGTATGCGTTCGCCAAGCGCCGTCCCGGCGCCGTGGTCTGGATCGTCGACGACGACATGCGGCTGGATCCGCTGATGGCGGCGGACGACGGCCGGCTGATGAGGCGGCGGCCGGACGTCGCGCCTTTTCTGCATGAGCTTCGTCGGCGACATGCGGGGGGTGAGCTCGATATCGTCATCGGGGCGTATACGGGCGCACCTCCGCTGCCGTTCGCGGCGACCGTGCGCGTGCAACTGGTCGATCTCGCCGCGTCGCTGCACTGGCTGATGGAACAGGACCCGCGGGCGCCGCTGCCGGATCGGAGTGCGGAGAACGCGGACCTGCGATCCGGCCGGCGCGACTACTACTACGACCTTTCGCGCAAGGAAACGGACCGCTTGGAAGCGCCGTTCTGGATCGTTCCCGCATTTCCGGACGAGATCGTCGGCGAAGCATTCGAGCGGATTTCCAGGACGGCCGAACGGATCCTGGCCGGGGAGCAAATCTTCCGGCCCCTCGCGGTCGAAGCCGGCATCGACCCGCTGGGCTCGCTCGGCAAAGGGTTCCAGCGCGGCGGCAATACCTTCGTGCTGGATATCGAAGCGCTGCGGCTGGCGCCCAACCCCTCCCCGGCCGTCGGCGGGCGGCCGAGCCGGCGTTCCGACATGATCTGGGCGCTGCTTCAAGCGCACTGTTTCCGCCGGCGCGTCGCCTCCATGCCGTTCCCCCTCTATCACGATCGCTCCCATGTTCCCGTCGATGAGCTGGACACCGAGCGCGTCGTGGACGACATCCGCGGCTACGCGACGTTCTCCGCGCTCGACGAGATGTCCGGCGCGTTCGAGGCGGCGGACGATCTCGGCTTCACCCTCGTCCAAGGAATGACCGAGGACTTCACCGCCCGCGTGCGTAAATATCTCGAAGAACGCTTGGCGGCGTTTCGCCTGTCGTTCTACCGCGTCCGCGGCTTGATGCGCGTCCTGCGCCGGCTCGTGAACGACAAGGAGTCCTGGTGGGGCGGAGAACGGCACGCTCCTGCCAGGACGCGGCTCCTGGAGTTCTGCGACCGCCTGGATCGGTCATACACGATGGAGGTCCTGGACCGCATCGAGCGGGGAGTCAGGGAACTGGAGAATCGTGAAATCCGCGAGTTTCTCGCCCGGCTCCCGGAAGAAATAAAGGAGCACCGCGAACGGCTCTCGCAGTTCCCGATTCTGGCGCGGAGTCTCGAGAGCGAGAGGATCGCCAACGCCAAGGCCGTCGCTGCGCGGCTGGCCGGGCCCGTCGACCCGCTCGCGGTGCTGGGAAGCGGTATGGAAGGGGTGGCGTTCAGCGACGGAGCGCGTGTGTTCAAGGTTTTCGACCACTGGACACAATCTGACCGGGTGGATGCTCCGGCGTTTCTGCGCTCTCTCGTGGGTGCGTGGAAGGATACGCGCTGCCTCTACCCGATCCTCGATTTTCACGAGGCGGGGCATCGCGCGGTTCTGGTCTATCCCTACGAGGCCAGCGAACCGTATGCCGGCGGCCACGGACCGGGGATGGTGGAGCTTCTCACCGAATGCCGACGGTACGGCATCGTCTGCCGCAACCTCTATCCCGCCAATCTGCGTGTCGTCGATGGACGGGTCCGGCTGATCGATTACGGCTCGGACCTCCGCCCCCTCCATGACGAACGCGAATTCACGGCGATGTGCCGGCGCGCCTGGCTGTGTTACCGGTGGGCCAATCGCTCCGACCTCAAGCGGATCATGCGCCGGGCGCTGGACGATGCCGGCATCCCCGAGCTGGAGGGGTTCGAACGGTTTCACGAAGCGGTCCGGCGGATGGCGGGGCTGCATGAGACGCCCGAGGACGTCGTGCTCGGGTTGGCCGGGCGGCCCGCGCACGTTCTCGATTACGGGTGCGGAAGCGGCCGACTGGCCAGGGTCCTGGCCGACCGGGGCGCACGGGTCCTGGGCTACGACCCCGACGGTGCCTATGGAACGCGGTGGGAGTCGCTTTGCGCCGGAGCCGGCAGGCTGCGGTTCACGCGCGACCGGGACGAGGCGCTGACGGCCGGCCCGTTCGATCTCGTGATCTGCCGCCGCGTTCTGTGCACGGTCGAGGAAGAGGAGGAAATGCGGGCGATCCTCCGCGATTTGCGGGCCGTGGCGGCCGAGCACGGCCGGGCGATCATAGCCGTCTGCGATCCGCATTTCACGTTCGGAGGCCCGACCCCGGAGGCCGATCGCGAACTGCCGCCCGGCGCCTGCTACGAGAGCGTGTTCGTATGGCGCAAGCGCATCCGGGCGACGGGCCGGACACGCCGCGACGTGCATCGGCCCGAGCGGATGCTGCGGCGCGCGTTTGCCCGCGCGGGCTTCGCGGTATGCCGCCGCGTGGAGACGCCGACCATCGACCTGGAGTGCTTCGAGCCGGCGTCGGACCTTCTGGCGTTCGAACTCCGGCCCCTGGCGCCGCTCATGGGCGAGGTCGCACTCCTGGTCAAGGCGGGCACGATGGAACCGATGAACGCGGCGAAGCCGCCGGCGCGAATCGCGGCGGGGCAAGGGATGGAATCCGACGCCGGGAACCGGCAATGAGAAGGAACACGGTCGCGATCGTCGGGTCGGCCGGGACCATATCGCGCGAGCTCCGGCACACCGTGGAGGCGTTGGCCCGCACCTTGTGCGACAGGGGCTTCGATCTCGTGACGGGAGGCATGGACGGGGTCATGCGCGCCGCGGCGCGGGGACACGGCCTGTCGTCAAACGGCGCCAATCTCGTTCATGTCGAACCCGGCTGGGGACGCGCCTGGGAGCGTAACCCGCACCCGGCGAGCGTCGTCAGAACGGACCTCGGATCGATGAGGAACCATCTGGTGGTCCGATCGGCGGACCTCGTTGTCGCCGTATCCGGTGGATCGGGCACCCTGAGCGAGATGGCGATCGCCTGCCAGGAAGGAAAACCGGTCGCCGCGCTACGGGGGTCGGGCGGCTGGAGCGACAGGCTGGCCGATACGACCCTGGATCGACGCCGCCGTACGGCGACCGTGACGGGCTGCGATACGGTGGACGACGTCGCGGCATGGGCCGATCGACTCCGGCCGGAGGGGGTGTACGCGGGGCGGGTGAACCAGGGTTTCTATCCCCTTGAAGTGCCGGCCTTGCACCGCATGTACGAAGGAGCGCCCGACGAACATCACCGGATGCATCTGCGATACGGGATGTCGATTGCGAAGTCCGATCTCGTGCGTCGACTGGAGCGGTTGAACCGAAGGGTCGAGTCGTGGAACCGGAAGCATGACGCCACGACCGTCGCCCTGATCACCTTCGACGATGGCTGGAAGGACGTGACGCGCCTCGTCGCTACTTTCGACAATCTCCCCTGCCTTTGTCCGGTCCTGTTCGTGGGCGAGAACCATTTCCGGGAGCCGTTGCGGCCGCTCCCGCTACAGAGGCTCTATCGCCACTGCACGGCTCACGGATTGGATCCGGAGGATTTGGCGGCACTCCGCCGCGTGACCAGAAGCCGGTTGAAGTCCTTGCCCGAGGCCGATCAGCACGCCGCCCTGGACAGCCTCGGCATCGATGCGATGCTCGACCCGGAGTGGTTGCTGAACCCGGAAGACATCGCGCGTCTGAGGTCCGCCGGCTGGATCGTCGCATCGCACGGTGACCGCCACGAAGACCTGACCTGCCGGGCGGGCCTGGGAGACGAGCTCGCGCGCCTCGCCGAGTCGATCGAAAACCGCGGGCACATGCCCTGGTTGGCATGGCCCGAGGGACGATGGTCCCGATCGTCGTGCGAAAATGCCCGTGTGGCCGGGTTCCGCCTTCAGTTCGGTCTACGCACCCAACCGTGCGGACGGCCGTGCGAAGGTATGGTGACGAGAACGGTCTGGAAATGACACCGGCGTCTTCCGCGCCCTTTACGCGCCCGGCCGCGGACGCGGAACTCCCGATCATCTCTCAAACCCGCCCGAGTCCTCCTCGCCGCGACCGTCACGCCTCCGGAACCAGCCCCGGGGCGCTACCGACGGGCTCGACCGGGATGGATTCCCGTTTTCGCGGGAATGACGGCCGGAGGAAGGCCCGTTCGACGAAACGGGCGGGCCATCGACTGCGATTCACTCTCTGGCAGGGGGGAGGGACGTCAATGGACCCGGACCGGAATTGCACGATCCGCACACCCTCCAGAGGCGAAGCCGGCGCGGACGACGAGGCGCTCCGGCACCGGCGCCAACGGCTCAGTAGAGCTTGTCGCGGTAGGCCTCCTCGACCGCGGCTTCCGCGACTTCGGGGGACTGTACGCCGGTCTGGTCGGCCAGGATGCGGCCGAGGCTCGGAAAGGACTCGCGGTCGATGCGCCGCTCCGGGTCCCAGAGTTTCGAGCGCATCAGCGCCTTGGCGCAGTGGAGGAACGCTTCCTCCACCTTGACGACGAGACCCGTCCGGGGCCGCTTGCCGTCGACGGAAAGCGGTTCCAGCAGCGCGCCGTCCGTGGTGATCCCGGCCTTGCCGTTGACCCGCAGCGTCTCGTTCATGCCGGGCACGAAGAAGATCAGGCCGACGTGGGGATTCTCGACGATGTTCGACATCGAGTCGACGCGGTTGTTGCCGAGCCGGTCGGGGATCAACAGGGTCTCGTCGTCGAGCACCCGCACGAACCCCGGCGCGTCGCCCTTCGGCGAACAGTCGGCCGAACCGTCGGCGGCGGCCGTCCCCAGCACGCAGAACGGCGAGAGGCCGATGAAGGCGCGGCAGTGCGCGTCGAGCCTGGACAGCGCCTTGTTGGCGGCGCGGACGTTCGGCTCCCCGTACAGGGCCCGCAGTGCGGCGGCGTCGACGATCCGTTCGCTCATCGCTTCCTTTCCTCCCGCGCCCATCGTCCCCCAGGGCGCCGCGCCGCGCGCGTCAGTGGGCGAGGCGGAACAACAGCCGGTACAGGGCGTAATGCGGTTCCGGCCCGGTTCCCCGGCCCCGAACGACCGGCTCCTTCAGGAACGCCGCCCGCGCCGCCCGCAGGTCCTCCGGCCGCGTACCCTCCCAAACGATCAACCAGTCGATCGCGTCCGTCGTCTCGGGCACGAACCCTCGCGAACCCGCCGCGAGCGCCTCGGCGTCCGTCTCCCACAGATGCGCCGCCACCACGCCGTGACTGTCGACGAGCCGGGGCAGCGCCACGCCGGCGATCCAGTCGCGCAGGTCTTCGCGGCGGCCGTCCTCCGGACTCAGCGCCAGAAATCCCGCGACACCGCCCTCGCCCTCGCCGACGCTTGCCGTGACGGAACAGATCGTGCGCCGGGTATCGCAGAACCTGGGCACGTTCTCCCGCTCCGCCCGGTCCGGGTTGCCGCCGGCGTCGAGATAGCCCCGCGACGCGAACACCGACACGTCGTCGGCGCCGTAGACCGCGGCGTAGCGCGGCGACCCCTCGATCGCCTCGTAACGCTTGCCCCACCGGAAACCGTCGACGATCACACGGCTCTTCAGGTGCTCGCGGGTGTACCATTCGTCGATCGCGTCGTCCTCGTCGGGCGGGAAGTCCGTGAAGACGACGAGCATACCCTTCGGCGCCGTGGTCACGAATCGCCCCCTTCCCCGCCGGTCACGCGGTCCGCCGGATCAGGAATTCGTAGACCCCGGCGTCGTCCCGCCATTCCGCGAGCTCGTTCGCCGAGGCATCGCACCAGGCCCGGAAGTCGGCGACCGAACCGGGGTCCGTCGCGAGGACGCGCAGCAGCCCGCCCGGCGGCACGTCCCGCAGCGCCTTGCGGGCCCTGAGCACGGGCAAGGGGCATTTCAGGCCGGTGGCGTCGAGAACGGCCTCACCGGCGTCGACGCCGGCGTCGGTATGCTCGCTCACTCGGGCAATCCCCTTCGACCGGTTTCGTTCGATGGTACGCCGGCGCCGGCCACGGAACAATCGTTCGAACCCTCGATCGTTTGGACGCCGGACGAATCCGGGATATGGTCCCGCGCCCGGACGGTCCGACGCGGGCGGGCGCGCCGCACGTCTGCCGCCATCCTTCGGAGAGGAAGACGATGAAAGCGAACGTCAACGGCATCGACATCGCGTATGCGGTCGACGGGCCCGAGGACGCGCCCGTGGTGGTCATGAGCCATTCGCTGGCCTCCAGCCACCGCATGTGGGACTCCCAGATGCCGGCCTTGGCGGACTACCGGGTCTACCGGTTCGACACGCGCGGCCACGGCGGCACCGACGCGCCGGAAGGTCCCTACGACCTCGACATGCTGGCGGACGACGCCCGCGGCCTGCTCGACGCCCTGGGTCTCGACAAGGTTCATTTCGTGGGCCTGTCCATGGGCGGCATGATCGGCCAGATGCTGGCGATCCGGCATCCCGAGATCCTGCTCTCCCTGACGCTCTGCGCGACCTCGAGCCGTATGCCCGAGGAGGCTTGGCCGGCCTGGCGGGAACGCATCGACACGGCGCGGGCGCACGGCATGGAGGCGCTCGTCGACGCCACCATCGAGCGCTGGTTCACGCCGGACTACATCGCGTCGAACGAGGACATCATCGGCCCTGTCCGCGACCTCGTGCGGTCGACTCCCGTGCGGGGCTACATCGCCTGCATCGAGGCGATCATGAAGCTCGACATCACCGACCGCCTGAAGTCGGTGGACACGCCGACCCTGATCGTCGCCGGCGAGGACGACGAGTCCACCCCGGTGGCGGCGCACGAGGCCATCCACGCGGCCATCCCGGGCTCGGAGCTGGTGGTCGTGCCGACGGCCAGGCACTTCGTCAACGTCGAGCGAAGCGAGGCCGTCAACGACGCCCTGAGCCGCTTCCTGGCCCGGCGGGCGCGGGCGGCGGCGTAGGCCGAACCGCGCGCCGCCGTCGCGGCCGCTATTTCGGTTGCGGCACGATGCGCAGGTACGGCTTGGGGGCCTGCCAGCCGTCCGGGTATTTCTCCCGCGCCTGCTCGTCCGACACGGTGGGGACGATGATGACGTCCTCGCCCTGTTTCCAGTTCACCGGCGTGGCGACCTGGTGCGCGGCCGTGAGCCGGCACGAATCCACAAGCCTCAGGACCTCGTCGAAATTCCGTCCCGTGCTCATCGGGTAGGTGAGCATCGCCTTGATCTTCTTGTCCGGCCCGATGACGAACACCGACCGGACGGTGGCGTTGTCCGCCGGCGTCCGTCCCTCCGAGCTCTCGCCGGCATCCGCCGGCAGCATGTCGAACTGCTTGGCGATGCTCAGATCGGGGTCGCCGATCAGGGGATAGTTCACCGCGTGGCCCTGGGTTTCCTCGATGTCCCTGGACCACTCCTTGTGGTTGGAGACCGGATCGACGCTCAGGCCCAGGATCTTGCAGTCGCGCTTGTCGAATTCCGGCTTCAGCCCAGCCATGTAGCCGAGCTCCGTGGTGCAGACGGGCGTGAAGTCCTTGGGGTGCGAGAACAGCACCGCCCAGCCGTCCCCGATCCACTCGTGAAAGCTGTCGATGGTTCCCTCGGTGGTCTCCGCGTCGAAATCCGGTACTTCGTCGTTGATTCTGAGCGCCATCTCTCCCTCCTGTCGCATTCTTCCTTCTGCCGGCCCGAGTCGTCGAGCGCGTGCCCTTCCCCTCGACGCCCGAAGCGTGATGTTATCGTATACGCCCGCGCGCCGGACGTGAAACGGGAAGCGGGAAACGCGGGAGCAGGCGATGGAACGGGTTCTTCTCGTCACCGGCGGGTCGCGGGGAATCGGCGCGGAAACCGCGCGTCTCGCGGCCGCGCGCGGATACGCCGTCGCGGTCAACTACCGCGAACGCGCCGACGCCGCGCGGGCGCTCGTGGAGGAGATCGAGTCCGCGGGCGGGCGGGCCGTCGCCGTCCAGGCGGACGTCGCGAACCCGCGCGACGTGGAGCGCCTGTTCGCCACGGTGGACGAGGAACTCGGACCCCTGACGGCCTTCGTCAACAGCGCCGGGCACGGAGGCGGATACGCGCGGGTCGCGGATTTCGACTCCGACGTCCTCGATACCCTGATGCGGGTCGCCGTCATCGGCGCCATGACGAGCGCGCGCGAGGCGGTGCGCCGCATGGCGCTCGGCCGGGGCGGACGGGGCGGCGCCATCGTCAACGTGTCGTCCATGGCGGCGACCATCGGCGGCCGTCCGGGACGCACGGACTACGCAGCGTCCAAGGCCGCGATCGACTCCTTCACCGTGGGCTTGGCCAAGGAGGTCGCGCGCGACGGCATCCGGGTCAACGCCGTGCGTCCCGCCGTCACCATGACCGACATGGTCGACCAGTTGCGCCACGACGCGGCGGCGCGCGACGCCATCGCCGCGTCGATCCCCGTCAACAGGATCGCCGAGCCGATCGAGGTCGCCCGTCCCATCCTGTGGCTGCTGTCCGACGAGGCGTCCTACGTGAACGGCTGCCTGCTCGACGTCTCAGGCGGCGGCTTCACGGTCGCGGAACTGAAGAAACCGGAATAGCGCCGGAACGGAGGAAGCGGCGGATCAGGGGATTGAAGATCTCCGACACCTCGAGATGCGCGTTGTGGGCGCAATCGGGCAACACGCACAGCCGGGCGTTCGGAATCCCCCGCCACAGCTCCCAGGAGCGATCGGGATGGGTCGACCTGTCGCCGTCACCGCAGATCACGAGCGTCGGCATGGCGACCTCCCCGAGCCGGTCGCGCACGTCCCAGCCCGCCATGCCGCGCATCAGTTTGATCGCGCCTTCCTTGCTGGCGCCCGCGCCGGCGGCCTTCGTGAACTCGTAGAGCGGATGCCGGTCGCCGTCGACGAACCACGTCGCCGCGATCCGCGCGGTCGTGACCTCGATGGTTTCCGCCTCGATGCGCGCCACCGTCTCGTCGAAGGTCTCGAACCGGTCGGGAAGATCGGTGGTGGCCGAGCTCCCGTAGAGGACGAGTTTCTCCACCCGCTCGGGGTGGTCGAGGGCCGCCTGCAACGCCGTCATGGAGCCGAGCGAATGGCCGAGCAGCATGAAGCGCTCGACGCCGAGTCGCGTGAGGGTGTCCAGCAGTGCTTCGGCGATCCCCGGGATCGAATCGGGCACCGGCTCGCCGGCGCTGCCGGCGAACGCCGGCATGTCGGTGGCGATGACGTCGAACTCCGCCGCCAGATGGGCCGCCAGAACGCCCCAGTAGCCGCCGCCCCCCGCGTACCCGTGCTGCAGCACGACGGTCGGTCCGGATCCGAATCGCCGGTAGTTCAACATGTTCGATCCTCCGTGTAGAATGACGCCCTCCGCCGGTCGCGGACAGGATGGCGACCGCGGCGACTTTGACGGGAGCGCCGCGGTTCCGGCAAGTCCGCGCCGGCCTCTCCTCCGCGGGCGCCCCCTGGCGGAAATGTGTCTTTCGGGGGGATGACGGCCTTCCGGGGCGCGAATTGTGGCCTCGGAGCGAAGCCTGTATGTTCGGGGTTCACCGACACCGGATCGGACACGAAAGAAGGGAGTGGCGGCGTCGAAATGCGGTACGAAGCGCCGGAAACGATGGAAGCGGCGGTGGCGCTGCTGGCGAGCGACGAGCATGGCTGCGTGCTCGCGGGTGGAACGGACCTTCTCGTGCAATTACGCGCCGACACCATCGACCCCAGCCTCGTCGTCGACGTCAAGAAAATCGACGAGATGCGCGCCGTCACCAGGGAAAACGGCGGTTTCCGGGTCGGCGCCGCGGTGACCGGCGCGGAACTAGGCGAACACGAGGCGTTCAAGTCGGTCTGGCCCGGCGTCGTCGAGGCCTTCGAGTTGATCGGCTCGACCCAGATCCAGGGCCGCGCCACCATGGGCGGCAATCTCTGCAACGCCTCTCCGGCGGCGGACTCCGTGCCGGCCATGATCGCCGCGGGCGCCATCGCCACCATCGAGGGGCCGGACGGCCGCCGCGACGTCCCGGTGGAAGAGGTCGCGACGGGGCCGGGCCGGACGTCGCTTGGCGCGGGCGAACTGGTGGCGTCCTTCCTGTTCCCCGAACAGCCGCCCCGCACGGGCGACGCCTATCTGCGGTTCATCCCGCGGACGGAGATGGACATCGCCGTGGTCGGCGCCGGCGTGTGCCTGACCCTCGACGACTCCGGCGTCTGCGTCGCCGCGAAGGTCTCGCTCGGAGCCGTCGCGGAGCGCGCCCTGGTGCCGGAAGCGGCGGCCGAGGCGCTGATCGGGACTGCGGTGGACGACGCGGCGCTCGCCGGGCTCTCGCGGGCGGCGAGCGCGGCCGCGCGACCCATCGACGACAAGCGCGGAACCAGGGAGTTCCGCGTCCAGGTCACGGGCGTCATGGCGCGCCGGGCGGCGGAGACCGCGCTCGCGCGGGCCAGGGGCGCGTAGGCGCATGGAGTGGAAAAGGGCGAACACGATGGCGAGATATCACGTATCGGCGACCGTCAACGGCGACGAGGTCGATTTCCTCTGCGAACCGGAGCAGACGCTCCTCGACGTGTTGCGCGACGAGTTGCATCTCACGGGCACGAAGGAAGGCTGCGCGTCGGGCGACTGCGGCGCCTGTAGCGTCATGCTCGACGACCGGCTGGTGTGCTCGTGCCTGGTGATGGGCGCCGAGGTGGGAGACTGCTCCATCGAAACCATCGAGGGCATGGCGGACGGCGAACGCCTCCATCCCCTGCAACAACAGTTTCTCGACCACGCGGCGCTCCAGTGCGGCTATTGCACGCCGGGGCTGCTGGTGGCGGCCAAGGCCCTGCTGGAGCGGAACCCGGACCCCACCGAGACGGAGACCCGCTATTGGCTCGCGGGCAACCTCTGCCGGTGCACGGGGTATGACAAGATCATTCGGGCCGTTCTCGACACGGCCGCGGAAATGCGAGGAGAGTGACCCATGTCGGCTGCCGAGGACCTCGACTACCAGGAGAAGCCCCACGAGTTGAAGTGGGTGGGAACGAACGTCGCCCGCACGGACGGCGTCGACAAGGTTACCGGGAGGGCGCGTTTCGGCGCCGACCTCATCATGCCCGGCATGGTGTTCGGCGCGGTGCTGCGCAGTCCGCACGCGCACGCGAGGATCAACGGGATCGATACGTCCGGGGCGGAGGCCCTCAAGGGCGTCAAGGCGGTGGTCACGCGGGACGATTTCGAGGACCAGCCGTCGGAGATGATCCAGGTGGGCGAGCTGACGGTCAACATCCGGGACGTCATCCGCAACGTGCTGGCGCGGGAAAAGGCCATGTACGACGGTCACGCGGTGGCGGCCGTGGCCGCGACCAGCGCGTCGATCGCGCGCAAGGCGCTGAAGCTCATCGAGGTCGATTACGAGGTGCTGCCGCACGTCATCGACGTGGTCGAGGCGATGAAACCCGATGCCCCGCTTCTCGACGAGCATCAGTTCACGGACGGCGTGGACCCGAAGCCCGACAGGCCGTCCAACGTGGCCAAGCGGCTCGAGATCAAGCTCGGCGACGTGGAGGAGGGATTCGCCGAGGCCGATGTCGTCATCGAGCGCGAATACCGGACACGCCCGGTCCATCAGGGCTACATCGAGCCGCACGCCTGCGTGGCGAGCTACACGGAGGATGGTCAGGGCGAGGTCTGGTGCTCGACGCCCGGCCATTTCCTGGTTCGGGCGATCACCTCGCGTCTCTGCGGCGTCGAGGTCTCGAAGCTCAAGGTCACGGCCTCCGAGATCGGCGGCGGTTTCGGCGGCAAGAACATCGTCTACTTGGAACCCCTCGCCCTGGCGCTGTCGCGGAAGTGCGGACGGCCGGTGAAGATGGCGATGCACCGGAGCGAGGTCTTCCGGGCCACGGGGCCGACGTCCGGCGCCCACATGAAGGTGAAGATCGGCGCCCGGCGCGACGGCAGGATTACCGCGGGATGGGCCGAACTGATGTTCCAGGCGGGCGCCTTTCCGGGCTCGCCCGTATTCCCGGCGGCGATGTGCGCCTATGCGTGCTACGACCTGGAGAACGTGCTGGTGATCGGCTACGACGTCATCGCCAACCGGCCCAAAACGACGGCCTACCGGGCGCCGGGGGCGCAGATTTCGGCGTTCGCCGTGGAGAGCGCCATGGACGAGATGGCGCGCGAGCTCGGCATCGATCCGGTGGACTTCCGGCTGATGAACGCCGCCAAGGAGGGGACGAAGGCCGCCTACGGCCCGACGTTCGGACCGATCGGGCAGGTGGAGACCCTGAAGGCCATCAGGAACCACCCGAACTACCGCGCGCCGCTCGGCCCGAACCAGGGACGCGGGGTCGCGTCGGGGTTCTGGTTCAACATCGGCGGCGAGACCAGCGTTACCATGAACGTCAACGACGACGGCACCGTCGCGCTGACGATGGGGAACCCCGACCTCAGCGGCACGCGGACGTCCATCTCGGTGATGGCCGCCGAGGAGCTCGGCATCGAGCCCGAGCGCGTCCGTCCCGCCGTCGGCGATACGACGTCGCTCGGTTTCAACTTCATCAGCGCCGGCAGCCGCACGACGTTCGCCGTCGGCAAGGCGGCGGTGGACGCCGCCCGCGTCGTGATCGACGAGTTGAGAGGCCGCGCCGCCGCCACCTGGGACATCCCGGTCGAGGCCGTGGTCTGGGAGGACGGGCACGCCCGTCCCGCCAGCAGCAACGCGGGCGACTTCGAACCCCTGTCGCTGGAGGACATCGCCCGCGACGCGAAGAAGACGGGCGGCCCGATCGCGGGGCACGTGGAGACCAACGTCTCCGGCGCGGGACCGAGCTTCGCCACCGAGGCGGTCGACGTCGAGGTGGACCCGGAAACGGGGCACATCAAGATCCTGCGCTTCACGGCCGCGCAGGACGCGGGCAAGGCCATCCAGCCCAACCTCGTCGAGGGCCAGTACCAGGGCGCGGCCGTCCAGGGCATCGGCTGGGCGCTCAACGAGGAGTACATCTACGACGAGCGGGGGCGGATGGAGAACCCGGGATTCCTGGATTATCGTATGCCCGTGGCCTCGGATCTGCCGATGATCGACGCGGTCATCATCGAGGTCCCGAACCCGAACCATCCCTATGGCGTCCGGGGCATCGGCGAGACGTCCATCGTGCCGGTGATGGCGGCCGTGGCGAACGCGCTCGAGGACGCGGCCGGTGTCCGGGTTCAGGAACTGCCCCTGTCGCCGCCTCGGGTCCTGAAGGCCCTCAACGAGAAGAACGGGAGCTGACGCGGTTCCGGTCCCGGGACCCGGCGGCACGGTGGGCGGTACGGTGCCGGACCCGGGGTCCGACCCGGATTGGACCCGATCTTCGATGAGCCCGGTTCGCAACGTCGTCCTCATCACCTCCGACCAGCAGCGCGGCGACTGTTTCGGTTTCGAGGGACGCAACATCAAGACACCGCACCTCGACGTCATGGCGCGCGGGGGCGCCCGCTTCGCCGCCTGCATCACGCCCAACAACGTCTGCCAGCCGTCACGCGCCTCGATCCTCACGGGGTTGCTGCCGAACACGCACGGCGTGCACGACAACGGAATCGACCTCGACCCCGCGACCGGCGAGGCGGGTATCGCGGGGACACTTGCCGACGCCGGGGTAAGAACGGGCTTCATCGGCAAGGCGCACTTCTCGACGGCGGTGACGTTCGAGCCCACGGGCACGCCGGAGAGCCGCCTGTCGATGGCGGACTACGGACCCGACTGGTTCGGCCCCTACATGGGCTTCGAACACGTGGAGCTGGTGGTTCTGGGCCACAACCGCTGGCATCCCATGGAACCCCCCGGCGGCCAGCATTACGAAGCGTGGTACCATGGGGACGGTCTCGGCCGTCTCAAGAACGAGCTTTACGAGACCCGTCTGGAACCGGTCACCGATGCCGTCCAGACCTGGCATTCGGCGCTGCCGCCGGCTTGGCACAATTCGACCTGGGTCGGCGACCGGACCATCGATTTTCTCCGCGAGAACAAGGACGAGCGGTTTTTCCTGTGGGCGTCCTTTCCGGACCCCCACCATCCCTTCGACGCCCCGGAACCGTGGTCGCGGCTGCATCGCCCGGAGGAGGTCGACCTGCCGCCCGAGCGGACCAAGGACCTCGACCGTCGGCCCTGGTGGCACCGCGCCAGCCTCGAGGGTGTCCCGAAGATCACCGAGGAGATGCGGAAGATCCGCCAGAACTACTCCCGCGTCCCGGATCAGACCGACCGTCAGCTCCGGGAGATCATCGCCAACTACTACGGCATGATCTCGTTGATTGACCACAACGTCGGACGCGTTCTGGCTGCGCTCGCCGACCTCGGCCTTGCCGACGACACGCTGACGATCTACACGGCCGATCATGGCGACTGGCTCGGCGATCACGGACTGATCCTCAAGGGTCCCATCAATTACGAAGGGCTGGTCCGCGTCGGCCTGATCTTCCAGGGACCGTCGGTGCCGCGAGACCGGGTCGTCGACGATCCGGTCTCGACGCTGGACATACCGGCGACGGTGCTCGACTACATGGGCGTGTCACCGGGCGGCGAGATGCACGGCCGCAGCCTCAAGGGGCTGGTGGACGGCAAGGATGGCGAGAGTCGGGACTTCGCCTACAACGAATGGGACATCAACGCCTCCCGGTGCGGCGTCGCTCTCGACCTGCGCATGGCGCGCACCCGGACCCACAAACTGACGATCGAGACCGGATCGAGCACCGGCGAGCTCTACGATCTGAAGAGCGATCCCCACGAAATGGACAACCTGTTCGACGACGACGGCGCCCGGTCCGTTCGCAAGGAACTGGAAGACATGATCTCCTCTCGCCCGGACGACGAGGTGGAGGTCAAGCCGACCCCCGTAGGCATGGCATGAATGGCGTGACCGCGCTTCCGGCGGCGCGAGGACGGCGACGGTTCGGCGGCTGACGCGCTCCCATGGCCCGGCGTCGTCTGCTCATCGTCGCCCACGCGCCCTCGCCCAACACGGAACGGCTGAGAGAGGCGGTGCTGCGCGGGGCCGCGAGTCCCGAGATCGGGAACGTGGCGGTTCGGGTGGTTCCGCCTCTCGGGGCGGGTCCGGACGACGTCCTCGCGGCGGAGGCCGTGATCCTGGGCACCACGGAGAACCTGGGATACATGAGCGGGGCGCTGAAGGACTTCTTCGACCGGAGCTACTACCCCTGTCTCGAACGCACGCAGGGGCTGCCCTACGCCCTCTACGTCCGCGCGGGCCGGGACGGCACGGGGACGCGCCGGGGCGTCGAGACGATCGTCACGGGATTGAGGTGGCGCGCCGTCCAGGAGCCGCTGATCTGCCGCGGAGAGTGGCGGGACGACTTCGTCGGCCAATGCGAGGAACTCGGGATGGCGATGGCCGCGGGCCTCGAGGCGGGGGTGTTCTGATCCTGTCCTGCCGCCCTACTCCGCCGAGGCGAGGCGGAATTGTGCGGCGCCGAACACCGGGCCGCCCCCTTCCTTCTGGACGATGACGACGCAACCGTCCCGGCCGGCCTCGCGCATGGGGGCGAGGTCGACGGGGATCTCCACGGCGTCCCCGCGCCAGCGTCCGACCTTGCGGATGTTCCGGACGACGTTGTGGTACGTGAGCCGCCGTCCCGAATTCTCGCCGTGCAGGACGTCCACCGTCCGCTTGGCGTCGAACTCGATCAGCCAGACGTCGGCGGACGACATCCCGGACCCGGCGCCGACCCCGATCGTCGCGCGGTCCCGCGTCGACGCGACGAGGGCGACGGGCAACACGTTCCGGGTCGCGCGCCGCGCCTCGGTGATGGTCTTCTCGACGTCCTCGATTCGTGACCCGACGACGTCGACAATGCCGTCGATGACCATTTCCGGCGTGTAGACGTATCGCGCGGCGAGGAATTTACCGTGCCGTCGTTGGCGCACGGTGGACTGCGGCAGGGCGAAGGTGTCCTTCCAGCCGATGTAGTCCCAGTAATCGACGTGGAACGACAGCGCGATGAGGTCGTTGCGCCGGGCCAGCTCCCCGAGATACGCATCGGCGGGCGGACAGGAACTGCATCCCTGCGAGGTGAACAGCTCGACGACGGTGGGAGATCCGCCGCTCGCCGGCGCCGAGGCCACCCCCAGCGCCAGGACCGCGGCGGCGAGGCCCGCCAGACCCGTTCGTCGAATACCGTACATGAGTCGGTCCATATACGCCACGGCGAGGACACGGGCCAATCACGCTTCCGTGAGGACGGGGCGCGTGGGTCTACGCGGCGGCGGGCTCCTCCAGGAGACTCCGGAGCACGTACCGGAGTATCCCGCCGTGGCGGTAATACTCGGCCTCGTCGAGGGTATCGACCCGGCAGGTCAGGGAAATCTCCTCGCTCGAGCCGTCGCTCCGCGTGACGCGGCAGGTCACGTCCATGCGCGGCGTGATCCCGTCGGCGATACCCTCGATGTCGACGGTCTCGCCGCCGTCGAGCCCCAGCGACCCGCGGTTCGCGCCGTCCTTGAACTGCAACGGCAGAACGCCCATCCCGACGAGGTTGGAGCGGTGAATGCGCTCGAAACTCTCGGCGATCACCGCTTCGATCCCGAGGAGGCGCGTTCCCTTCGCCGCCCAGTCGCGGGACGAACCGGTTCCGTATTCCTTGCCGGCGACGACGACGAGCGGGACCCCTTCGTCCCGGTATTTCATGGCGGCGTCGTAGATCGACATCTCCTCGCCGTCCGGCATGTGCCGGGTGACGCCGCCCTCGGCGCCGGCGACGACCTCGTTGCGCAGACGGATGTTGGCGAAGGTCCCGCGCATCATGATCTCGTGATTGCCCCGCCGGGCGCCGTAGGAATTGAATTCCGCCGGCGGCACCTGGCGATCGACCAGGTACGTCCCGGCGGGTCCGTCCCCCTTGATGGAACCCGCCGGCGAGATGTGGTCGGTGGTGATGCCGTCGCCCAGCAGGGCCAGTATCCGCGCCCCCGAAATGTCGGCGAAGTCTCCGGGCTCGCGCGGCATATCCTCGAAGAACGGTGGATGCCGGACGTAGGTGGATCCGATGTCCCACCGGTACGTCAACGACGTGGCGGCCTCGACGTGTCGCCAGGCGTCCGTTCCCGTGAAGACGTCCCCGTACCGTCGGCGGAACATTTCGGGCGTCACGCAGGAACGGACGGTCTCCGAAATCTCGCGGTTCGAGGGCCAGATGTCCTTGAGGTAGACCGGCTCTCCATCGGCCCCCTCGCCCAGCGGTTCGGTCACGATGTCGACGCCCACGTTGCCGGCGATGGCATAGGCCACGACCAGAATGGGCGAGGCCAGATAGTTCAACCTGGTCCACGGACTCACGCGGCCTTCGAAGTTGCGGTTCCCCGAAAGAATCGCGCCGACGACCAGATCGCCCTCGGAGACCGCCTCGGAGATCGAATCGTCGAGAGGCCCGGAATTGCCGATGCACGTCGTGCAGCCGTAGCCCACGAGGTTGAAGCCGAGGGCGTCCAGGTCGTCCTGGAGACCGGCTTTCTCGAGATAATCGGTCACCACCTGCGATCCCGGCGCGAGCGAGGTCTTGACCCAGGGCTTGACCTCGAGACCCCTGATCACGGCGTTGCGCGCGAGCAGTCCGGCGCCCACCATGACGCTGGGGTTGGACGTGTTTGTACAGCTCGTGATCGCCGCGATGACGATGTCGCCGTCGGCGAGATCGAAGCCCTTTCCCGCGACCGGCACGGCGATCCCCTTCCCGGAGCCGCCCCGCGCCTCCGCGAGCGCTTCCTGAAGCCCCTTCGCCGCCCCGCTCGGCGATATCCGGTCCTGGGGACGCTTGGGCCCCGCCATGCTTGGCTCGACCTCACCGATGTCGAGCTCGAGG
Source organism: Alphaproteobacteria bacterium (assembly GCA_965200265.1). Taxonomy (GTDB): domain Bacteria; phylum Pseudomonadota; class Alphaproteobacteria; order UBA2966; family UBA2966; genus UBA2966. The sequence goes on from OZ241357.1 coordinate 230,768, forward strand.
GCGTCGGAGAACTCGGGGTCCGGCGTGCCCGCCTCGCGCCACATGCCCTGCGCCTTGGCGTAGGCTTCGACCAGCGCGACGCGCCGCGGGTCGCGCCCGCTGAGTTCGAGGTAGGCGAGCGTTTCGCCGTCGATGGGAAAGAATCCGCAGGTCGCTCCGTACTCGGGAGCCATGTTGGAGATCGTCGCGCGGTCGGCGAGCGAGAGCTCGTCGAGACCGGGCCCGTGGAACTCGACGAACTTGCCCACGACGCCCTTCCGCCGCAGCATCTGGGTCACGGTGAGCACCAGGTCCGTCGCCGTCGTGCCCTCCCCGAGCGCGCCGGTCAGCTTGAATCCGACGACTTCCGGCACCAGCATCGAGATCGGCTGGCCGAGCATGGCGGCCTCGGCCTCGATCCCGCCGACGCCCCAGCCGAGCACCGCGAGGCCGTTGACCATCGTGGTATGCGAGTCCGTGCCCACGAGCGTATCCGGATAGGCGACCGTCCGGCCGTCGACATCCGCCGTCCACACCACCCGCGCGAGGTATTCCAGGTTGACCTGATGGCAGATGCCGGTCCCCGGCGGGACCACGCGGAAGTTGTCGAACGCGGACTGGCCCCAGCGCAGGAACGCGTATCGTTCCCTGTTGCGCCGCATCTCCGTCTCGACGTTGGCGCGAAACGCGTCGGCGGAGCCGAACCGGTCCACCATCACCGAGTGATCCACGACCAGGTCGACCGGAGACAGGGGATTGATCCTCGTCGGATCGCCTCCCAGGTCGGACATCGCGGCCCGCATCGCCGCAAGGTCGACGACGGCGGGAACGCCCGTGAAGTCCTGCATCAGCACGCGAGCCGGCCGGTAGGCGATCTCCCGGGCGGAGGGCCGGGTCGCCGACCAGCCGGCGAGATCCGCGACGTCGTCGACCGTCACGGTCCGCCCGTCCTCGTGCCGCAGGAGATTCTCGAGCAGGACCTTCAACGAGAAGGGAAGCCGGGAGACGTCCCCGAGTCCGGCGTCCGCCGCCGCCTCCAGACTGAAATAGTCACAGGACTCGCCGTCCACGCCCAACGTGCGACGCGCGCCCAATGTGTCCTGGCCGATGGTCGTCACGGCGCGGTCCTCCCGTCGTCGATCTCCGGGCCTCGCGCCCGCGTTCTCGCGCTATCAATCACAAACCCGGCGCGAGGGCCAGCCCCCGCGGCCGTTTTCGGCGCACCCGGCGCGCGACGGAACGGTGGCGTGTGGCGTGTTGCGCGGCCCGGCAATGTTGCTAATGTTCCGGCGACGCAAAGGGAGCATCCGGCTCCGGCGCGTTCGGGCGGCGCCCGCCGCCCGCCGCCATGTCGCAAGGCTCGGGGGTGGTCACGTCATGACGCCGGAAGCCGGTGAGGCGCCGAAGCACCTCGACACCTTTCCGAAGGTATTGCTCGATCTCGCGGAGAGACGGCCCGACGGAGTCGCCATCCGCGAGAAGGACTACGGCATCTGGCAGTCGTGGACCTGGAAGGAGGTCGCCGACGAGGTCCGGGCGTTCGCCGGCGGGTTGGCGGGTTTCGGCTTCGAGCGCGGCGACAAGGTCGCCATCGTCGGCGACAACCGTCCGCGCCTCTACTGGGCGATGCTGGCGACGCAGGCGCTGGGCGGCGTGCCGGTCCCTCTCTATCAGGACTCGATCGCCGACGAGATGCAGTACGTGATCGACCACGCCGGGGTGCGGTTCGCGGTCCTCGAGAACCAGGAGCAGGTCGACAAGGTCCTCTCCGTGAAGGAACGGTGCCCCGGGCTCGAAACGCTCGTCTATGGTGATCCGCGCGGTCTTCGCCACTATCGGGAGCCGTTCCTGTTCTCCTTCGACGACGTTCAGTCACGCGGACGAAAGGCCCACGCCGACGACCCCGACCGTTACCGGCGCGAGATCTCGAAGGGGCGGGGAGAAGACCTCTCCGTCATCCTCTACACGTCGGGCACCACCGGCCGGCCCAAGGGCGTGATGCTGAGCAACGACAACGTCATCGTGACGGCGCGCAACGCCAATGCACTGGAGCGCATACGCGACGACGAGGAAATCCTCGCCTACCTGCCCATGGCCTGGGTCGGCGATCACTTCTATTCGTATGCCCAGGCGCTGCTGGCGGGATACACCGTGAACTGCCCCGAGAGCGCCTCGACGGTCATGATCGATCTGCGCGAGCTCGGACCCACCAACTTCTTCGCGCCGCCGCGAATCTTCGAGAACCTGATCACCCACGTCATGATCCGCATGGAGGACGCGGCGTGGATCAAGCGCAGGATGTTCGACTTCTTCCTCGACGTGGCCAGGCGGTCGGGCGCCAGGATACTGGAGAAGAAGCCGGTGCCGGCCGCGGACCGGCTGCTCTACGCCCTGGGCGACGTGCTCGTGTACGGACCCCTGAAGGACAGCCTGGGATTCACGCGCATCCGAACGGCCTACACGGCGGGCGAGGCGATCGGACCCGATATCTTCGACTTCTTTCGCGCCCTCGGCATCAATCTCAAACAGCTCTACGGACAGACGGAGGCGTGCGTCTACGTGACGGTGCAGGCGGACGACGAGGTCAAGTCCGACACCGTGGGCAAGGCCGGACCCGGCGTCGAGCTGAAGGTCTCCGACGGCGGCGAGGTCATGTACCGCAGTCCGGGCGTGTTCCTGGGCTACTACAGGAATCCCGAGGCGACGGCGGAGACGAAGACCGAGGACGGCTGGGTGCGCACGGGAGACGCCGGTATCCTCGGCGAGGACGGGCAGCTCAGGATCATCGACCGCGCCAGGGACGTGGGACGGCTCAACGACGGGACGATGTTCGCGCCCAAGTACATCGAGAACAAGCTCAAGTTCTTTCCCAACGTCAAGGAGGCCGTCACGTTCGGCGACGGGCGGGACTACGTCGGGGCCTTCATCAACATCGACCTGGACGCCGTTTCCAGCTGGGCGGAACGCCAGGGGCTGCCGTACACCAGCTATACCGACCTGAGCGCCAAGGACGAGGTCTACGCCATCGTCCAGGATCACATCGAACGGGTGAACCGCGACCTGGCGGGCGATTCGACGCTCGCGGGTTCCCAGGTCCGCCGCTTCCTCATCCTGCACAAGGAGCTCGACGCCGACGACGGCGAGCTGACGCGCACCCGCAAGGTTCGCAGGCGAACGATCGGCGAGCGCTACGACCGGCTCATCGAGGCGCTGTACTCCGACGGCGACAGCGTATCGGTCGAGGCCAGGGTGACGTTCGAGGACGGCCGGGAAGGCTCCATCAACGCCGACCTCAAGATTCGGGACGCGGCGGTCGTCGGCCCCCGGACGCCGCCGCCGGCCGAGGCCGTCGAACCGCGCGCCGCGAACTGACGGCGCCGGCCGGAGCCCTCGTCCCATGACCAACGGAAAGGCCATCGGCGACACGCTCCTTCGCGTCGACGACGTCAGCATCTCGTTCGGGGCCGTCGCCGCCCTGACGGACGTGAGCTTCGAGATCCGGGAGCACGAGGTCCTGGCGATCATCGGTCCCAACGGCGCGGGCAAGACGACCATGCTCAACGTGCTCAACGGCTGGTACCCGCCGGACCGCGGCGCGATCGCGCTCCGGGGCGATCGCTTCGCGCGCCTGCGCCCGCACGACGCGGCCCGGCTCGGCATCGCGCGCACGTTTCAGAACGTGGCGCTGTTTCGCGGCATGTCGACGCTCGACAACATCATGACCGGGCGCAACCTCAAGATGAGGCGGAACTTCCTGTGGCAGGCGCTCCATTGGGGTCCGGGACAACGGGAGGAGATCGCGCATCGCGAATTCGTCGAGGGGATCATCGACTTCCTCGAGATCGAGGACATCCGGAAGGTGCCGGCGGGGCGGCTGCCCTACGGCCTGCAAAAGCGCGTCGAGCTCGGGCGCGCGCTCGCCGCCGAACCGACGCTGCTGCTGCTCGACGAGCCGATGGCCGGCATGAACACCGAGGAGAAGGAGGACATGTGCCGTTTCATCCTCGACGTGAACGAGGAATTCGGCACCACCATCGCCCTGATCGAGCACGACATGGGCGTCGTCATGGACATCTCGGACCGGGTGGTGGTGCTCGATTACGGACGCAAGATCGCCGACGGCGCGCCGGACGCGGTGCGCGGGGACCAGAACGTGATCAACGCGTATCTGGGCGTGGGCCATGACTAGGGCGGCGAACGCCGGCGCGGGAGAGAGGCCCGTGCGCCGCGGAGATCTCCGGGTGGACGCCTGATGGTCGACCTGCTGGGCGATCTGTTCGTCAACCCGTTCGTGGACATCGCCACCGCGCCGGTCTTCTTCATCGAGGTCGCCGTCGGCGGCGTCCTCACCGGCGTCATGTACTCGCTGGTGGCGCTCGGCTTCGTGCTCATCTTCAAGGCCTCCGGCGTGTTCAATTTCGCGCAGGGAATCATGGTGCTGTTCGCGGCGCTCACGCTGGTCGGCCTCATGGAGAACGGATTTCCGGTGTGGCTGGCGCTGATCGTCACCGTGCTCGTCATGATCGTCCTCGCCATGGCGATCGAGCGGCTGGTGCTGCGGCCGCTCGTCAACCAGCCCGACATCATCCTGTTCATGGCGACGATCGGCCTGACCTTCTTCCTCGAGGGTTTCGGCGAGATGATCTGGGGCGCCAACGTGAAGGAACTCGACGTGGGCCTGCCCGAGTCGTCGTTCGAGGTCGGCGGCGTCCTGCTCAACGAGTTCGACCTCAGCGCCGCGGTCATCGCGGCGGTCCTCGTCGCCGTTCTCGCCGTGGCGTTTCAGCGCACCAGGATCGGGCGCGCCCTGCGCGCGGTCGCCGACGACCACCAGGCGGCCCTGTCGGTGGGCATCTCGCTGACCACGATCTGGGTGATCGTGTGGTCGGTCGCCGGCATCGTCGCGTTGGTGGCGGGCATCATGTGGGGCGCCAAGAGCGGCGTGCAGTTCAGCCTGTCGCTGATCGCGCTGAAGGCGCTGCCGGTGCTGATCCTCGGTGGCCTCACGTCCGTCCCCGGGGCCATCGTCGGCGGTCTGATAATCGGCGTCGGCGAGAAGATCGCGGAAGTCTACTGGGGTCCGGCGTTCGGCGGCGCGATCGAGAACTGGTTCGCCTACGTCATCGCCGTGCTTTTCCTGTGGTTCCGGCCGCAGGGCCTGTTCGGCGAACGCATCATCGAGAGGGTGTGAGAATGCTCTACCGCGAGGCCGGCCAGTTCCACACGACCTACCGCGCCGACCAGAGGATCTTCCCCATCCTGCAGGACCGCGTCGCCGTCGTCGTCGCGCTGGCGGTCGCGTTCGTCGTCATCCCCATGATCGCCAACGAGTACTGGCTCCAGGCGATCCTGATCCCGTTCCTGATCCTGGCGCTCGCCTCCGTCGGCCTGAACATCCTGACCGGATACGCCGGGCAGCTTTCTCTCGGGACCGGCGGCTTCATGGCGGTCGGCGCCTATGCCACCTACAAGATGACGACGGCGTTCCCCGAGGCGAACATCATCCTTCTGATACTCGCGTCGGGCCTGTTCGCCGCCGGCGTGGGCATCCTGTTCGGGATCCCGAGCCTGCGCATCAAGGGGTTCTATCTCGCGGTCGCCACCCTCGCCGCCCAGTTCTTCCTGATCTGGCTGTTCAACAGGATCCCCTGGTTCTACAACTACGCGCCCTCGGGCACGATCACGGCGCCGCCGCGAACCTTTTTCGGCGTCATGGTGACCGGCCCCGAGGCGTCGCCCGAGGCGCGTTATCTCGTGTGCCTCGCGCTGCTCGCCGTTCTCGGGCTGCTGGCCAAGAACATGGTCCGCGGCAACATCGGACGCGCCTGGATGGCGGTCCGCGACATGGACGTCGCCGCCGAGATCATCGGCATCCGGCCCTTCCGCGTGAAGCTGCTGGCGTTCGCGATCAGTTCGTATTACTGCGGCGTCGCCGGAGCCCTCTACATGTTCGCCTACCTCGGCAGCGTGGAGACGATCGCCTACGACATCACGCTGTCGTTCCTGGTCCTGTTCATGATCATCATCGGCGGTCTCGGCAGCATCCTGGGCTCGATCCTCGGTGCCTTCTTCATCACCACCGTGCCGATCATCCTGACCAACATCCCGGTGGCGCTGGACCTGCCGATCTCGGTCGAGACCTCGAAACACATCGAGCTGATGATCTTCGGCGGATTGATCGTCTTCTTCCTGATCGCCGAGCCGCTGGGCCTGGCGCGCCTGTGGCAGATCGGCAAGGAGAAGCTCAGGCTGTGGCCGTTCCCGCATTAGGAGCGCGAGGAAGCGCGCGCGAGGGAGAAGGTGGCGGCCGGGGCCGGAAGCCCGCCGCGACCCGGCGCGGCATGAACGGGACGGCGCGGCATCGGATCCTTCGCGCCGCGGCCGGCGCGGCGGCGCTCGCCGTCATGCCCGTCGCGGCCGGGCAGGCGGCGGGGACGGGCGCGAAGCCGGCGGAGGCCTGCACGGACGGCGGCGCGGTCTTGGACGTGGGCTTCTACGCCTTCTTCGCCCCGGTGAGCTACAGCGCGGAGTCCGACCCCGCCTCGCCGGGGTTCGGGATCCACAAGGGTTACGAAGCGGCCCTGCTGGCCGCGCTCGAGGCGATCCCCGGCGCCGGTCTGAAGTTCTCCCGCGCGCCGATCGCCGAATGGGACGGCATCTGGTTGCGGCCCGCCGCCGTGGACGGGCCCGACATGGTGGGCGGCGGCATCACCGTCCTCGACGGCCGCACCCGCGACGCGTCGGGAAAGCGGGTGATCCGCTTCACCTCGGGGCACATCGCGTTTCGCCAGTCCCTGCTGGTCAGAACGAAGGACGCCGCCAGGCTCGCCACATACGGCGCGCTGAAGAACGACGTGCGCGTCGGCGTGCTGGCGGGCACGACGGGGGAGGCGCGGCTGCTGCGGATCGTGGGCATCGCCGACGACCGGGGCGTACTCGCCGCCGGCACGCGCGTCGTGACGCCGGCCGGCGAGGTGACGGCGGACGGCGGTTCGGGTTACGTCATCACCGCGGCCGAAACCTCGGCCGCCCTTGCCGGCCGCCGCCGCCTCCACCCGGCGTCGCCATCGGCGCCGCAGGTCGTCTATCTCGGCGACGACAAGGGCGAGGCGGAGCTTCTGACGGCGCTCGGCGACGGCCGGATCGACGCCCTGGCGCGGGGCGAGATCGGCAACCGGTCGGTCGCCGCGGGCAACCCCGCCTTCGTGGTTTCGGCCCTGGACGACAAGGTGGAATGGGGCGGCTTCGCGCTGGCGTTCGAGGACGGCGATCTGGCGTCGTGCATCGACCGTCACGTCGATTACCTGACCGACGGCCGCCGGATCGGCTATGCCGAGTGGCTGGCGGATCCGGCCGTGTTCATGAAGCGCGCGACCGGCCGCTGAGGCGGTCTGGATGCGCCGCCCGCAAGATTCGGAAGAGACGCCCGCGCCCCGCGCGGCGATTCCGGCTCTCCGGCATCGCCCTGGACCGTCCGGTTGTTTGCCGGCATCGGAGAGCGTGGTAGGATCCGGAAACGTGAGAACCACGGACTTCCCGATCCGGCCACCGGCCGGCAGGGAGCCGTGATTGAAGGGAGGGCATACGATGTACGTGAGGAACACCGGCGTAGCGCTGATCGCCGCGGCGGTCGCCGCGACCGCCGTCTGGGCGTCGAAGGCCCAGGCGGAAGACATCTACATTCCGCTGCTGGTCTACCGGACCGGCCCCTACGCGCCGAACGGCATCCCGTCGGCCAACGGATATATCGACTATCTCAAGCTCGTCAACGCCCGCGACGGCGGCATCAACGGCGTCAAGGTCGCCTGGGAAGAGTGCGAGATGCAGTACAACACCAAGCTCGGCGTCGAGTGCTACGAGCGCCTCAAGGGCGGCGGCGCCATGGGCGCGGCGGTGGTGAACCCCTACAGCACCGGCATCACCTACCAGCTCATTCCCAAGGCGCGCGTCGACAAGGTGCCGCTTCATTCGATGGGATACGGCAACACCGCCGCCGCCGACGGCCGGATCTTCCCCTGGACGTTCAACTTCCCGACGACCTACTGGAGCCAGGCATCCGCCTTCATCAAGTACATCGGCGCCCAGGAAGGCGGGATGGAGAACCTCGAGGGCAAGAAGCTCACGCTGATCTACCACAACAGTCCCTACGGCAAGGAGCCGATCCCGACGCTGCAACGGCTGGCGGAAAAGTTCGGCTACGAGCTGACCCTGCTGCCGGTGGACCATCCGGGCCAGGAGCAGAAGGCGACGTGGCTTCAGGTTCGCCGCGGCAAGCCCGACTGGATCTTCCTGTGGGGCTGGGGCGTCATGAACCAGGTCGCCATCAAGGAGGCGGCGGCCATCAAGTTCCCGATGGACCACATGATCGGCGTCTGGTGGTCGGGGAGCGAGTCCGACACGGTTCCGGCCGGCGACGGCGCCAAGGGCTACAAGTCCGGCACGTTCCACGCCCCGGGGCACGGCTTCGGGATTCACGACGAGATCCTCAAGCATCTCTACGACGGCGACCTGAACGCGGCGAAGGACAACAAGTTCGGCGACGTGCTCTACAACCGGGGGGTCATCAACGCCGTGTACGACACCGAGGCCATTCGCACCGCCATGGGCAAGCACGGCAACAAGACGCTGTCGGGCGAGGAGGTGCGCTGGGGCTTCGAGAATCTCGATCTCACCGCCGGGCGTCTCAAGGAGCTCGGCCTCGAAGGCTTCACGAGGCCGATCAAGGTGACCTGCGAGGACCACGAGGGCAACGGCCCGGTCCTCATCCAGCAGTGGGACGGATCGCAATGGAACATCGTCAGCGACTGGATCAGCCCGATGCGCGAGGTCGTGCGTCCGATGATCGAGGAAGCGGCCGCGAAGTACGCGAAGGAGAACAACATCACGCCTCGCGACTGCGCCAAGGAGAGCTGATGGCGGCGCCGCGGAGAGGGCGACGGTGAGGCGATGTCCGAGACCGTCGGTCCCCTGCTCAGCGTCAGCAACATCGAGGTCATCTACGATCACGTGATCCTGGTGTTGCGGGGCGTTTCGCTGGACGTCCCCGAGGGGGGTGTGGTCACCCTCCTCGGGGCCAACGGCGCCGGCAAGACGACGACCCTCAAGGCCATCTCGAACCTGTTGCGCTCGGAGCGCGGCGAGATCACCAAGGGGACGATCACCTATCAGGGTGCGAAGATCGACCGCCTGAGCGCCAACGACCTCGTCAAGCGCGGCGTCATCCAGGTCATGGAAGGCCGCCATTGCTTCGAGCACCTGACCGTGGAGGAGAACCTCCTGACGGGAGCCTATACCCGCCGCGACGGTCGCACCGAGATCCAGCGCGACCTCGATATGGTCTACGGCTATTTCCCGCGCATCGGCGAACGACGCGGGGCGCAGGCCGGCTACATCTCCGGCGGCGAGCAGCAGATGACGGCGATCGGCAGGGCGCTGATGGCGAGGCCCAGGCTGATCCTGCTCGACGAGCCGTCGATGGGGCTGGCGCCGCAGCTCGTCGAGGAGATCTTCGAGATCGTCAAGCGTCTGAACGAGAACGAAGGCGTGAGTTTCCTGCTCGCCGAACAGAACGCCAACATCGCGTTGCGCTACTCCAGGCACGGCTACATCCTCGAGAACGGGCGGATCGTCATGGACGGGGAGGCGTCCACGCTGTCCGAGAACGAGGACGTGAAGGAGTTCTATCTCGGTCTCGGCGCGTCGGGCCGCAAGAGCTACCGCGACGTGAAGTTCTACCGGCGGCGCAAGCGCTGGCTGGCCTGACCTGCCTCCGGGGATTGCCCAGAATCGGAAAGATGTCGGAACCGAGCGGATATTTCGACGACCTGGAGACGCGCGACGCGGAAGCGCGCGAAGCCGACCTGACGGGACGGCTGCCGGACCAGCTCGCGGCCGCCAAGGCCTCCGCCCCGTATTTCGCCGAGCTGCTCGCCGACGTGGAGCCGGCGGACGTCACGACCCGCGGCCTGCTGGCGACGCTTCCGGTCACCCGGAAGTCGGACCTCGTCGAACGGCAGGCCGCGAACCCTCCGCTCGGCGGCCTCGACGGCGTGGCGCCCGACCAGCTCGCGTATCTCTTCCAGTCGCCGGGACCGATCTACGAGCCGGGCGGCGACGCGCCCGACTTCTGGCGATTCGCCCGCGCCTTCTGGGCGGGGGGCTTCCGCCCCGGCGACATCGTCCACAACACGTTCTCCTACCACCTGACGCCCGCCGGCAAGATGATGGAGAGCGCCGCCCGCGCCATCGGATGCCCGGTGTTCCCGGGGGGCGTCGGCAACACGGAGCTTCAGCTCGCCGCCATCTCCCACATCCGCCCGACGGCCTACGTGGGCACGCCTTCGTTCCTGAAGATCCTGCTGGATCGGGCCGAGGAGAGCGGGACCGACGCCTCGAGCATCGTCAAGGCCGGGGTGGGCGGCGAGGCGCTGCCGCCCGGTCTGCGCCGGGAACTCGACGAGCGCGGCGTCTTCGTCCTGCAAAGCTACGGAACCGCGGACCTCGGGCTCATCGCCTACGAGTCCGAGACCATGGAAGGCATGATCCTCGACGAGCGGATCATCGTCGAGATCGTCCGGCCCGGAAGCGGCGATCCGGTCGCGGAAGGCGAGGTCGGCGAAGTCGTCGTGACCCTGCTGAACCCCGTCTATCCGCTCGTCCGTTTCGCGACCGGGGACCTGTCGGCGACGATGGCGGGAGCGAGTCCCTGCGGGCGGACCAACACGCGCATCAAGGGGTGGATGGGACGCGCCGATCAGACGACCAAGGTCAGGGGCATGTTCGTCCACCCGAGCCAGATCGCCCAGGTGGTCGCGCGCCATCCGGAAGTCGTCAAGGCGCGCCTCGTGGTCGGCCGGGAGGACGGGCGGGACGTCGCGACCCTGAACTGCGAGGCCGGGCGCGGCGCCGAAGGCCTCGCGTCGGCCATCGCCGAGACGCTCCGGTCGGTCTGCAAGGTGCGCGGGCGGGTCGAAATCGTCGCGCCGGGCAGCCTCGCCGACGACGGCAAGGCGATAGACGACGTCCGCGCCCACGAATAGCGCCGGAGGCGTCCGACGGGTGACGGATCCTGCCCGTCTCCGAAGGCTCGCCACCGGAGCGTGGGGTCTGCCTGTCCACGCGCCGTCGGTCGTATCTCGCGACGGTCCGGGTCGCAGCTCAAGGGGGTGCGACTCCGCGCGGGAAAGATTAGGCTGCGGCACCCGGACGAAACAGTGGAGGCGGATATGACCGCCATCGAGAAGACCCCGTCATTCGACTGGCGATGCCTCCGCACATGGCGCGCGGCGTCCCGGAACACGGCCTGGTGCCTTGCCGGGTGTGCGATCGGGGATTTCGGAACCATCGCCTTTTTCCAGTTCACGGGCATCCCCTGGCCGACACTGGCGATCATGACCCTCGCGGTCCTCAACGGTCTTCTGACTTCCATCGCCTTGGAGACGCTCGTCCTGCTTCGTCGGATGGGTTTCAGGATGGCGTTCCGCACCGCGGTCGGGATGTCGTTCATCTCGATGATTTCCATGGAAGTCGCCATGAACGCGGCGGACGTGGCGCTGACCGGCGGCGCCCTGCTCACTTGGTGGGTGGTGCCGATCATGCTGCTCGTCGGATTCGTCACGCCGCTTCCCTACAACTACTGGCGGCTGAAGGCGTTCGGCAGGGCGTGCCATTGAAGCCGCGCGCGATCGGACTTGCGCTCACCGGCGCACACAGCGTTTCATCCACTCGAAAAGAACTTCGAGGGCCTTGTCGCTCACCGGCCGAAACCTTACCTGCGCGCGCGGGGATGCCGTCGTCTTTGCCGGGCTCGATTTCGACATCGCGCGCGGCGGCATCGTCGTCGCGAGGGGCGCGAACGGAAGCGGGAAAACGTCGCTCCTGCGGCTTGCCGCGGGATACCTCGCTCCGAGCGTGGGGGAGATCCGGCGCGACGGAACGCCGATCACGGACGACCTGCAGCGGCACCGGGCGAGCCTGCACTACATCGGCCATCTCGACGCGGTGAAGCCCGTGCTCTCGGTGGCCGAGAACCTGACGTTCTGGGGCCACGCGCTGGCCGCGAAGGCCGGAACGCTTCCACGCCCCGGCATCGGCCAGGCGCTCGACAGGATGGGGCTCGCGGGACTGGCCGACATGCCCGCGCGCTACCTGTCCGCCGGCCAGCGATGGCGGCTGGCCCTGGCGCGGCTCGTCGCGAGCCCGCGGCCGCTCTGGCTGCTCGACGAACCCACGGCCTCTCTCGACGCCGCCGGCATGGAAACGGTGCTCGACCTCGTTTCCGATCATCGTTCGGGCGGCGGGATGGTGCTGGCGGCCGTCCACGGCCCTTTCGCCGTCGACGGTGCCGTCACGATCCGGTTGGGGGGGGGCCGCGCGGGTGGAGCGTCATGACCGTGTTCCTCCGGATCGTCGTCCGCGATGTCCGCCTCGCCTTCGGACAGGGGGGCGGGACGATGCCGGCGGTGGTCTTCTTCCTGCTCGCCGTCACCCTGTTCCCGCTCGGGATCGGACCCGAGACCGGCATCCTGCGGCGGATCGCGCCGGGTGTGATCTGGGTCGCGGCGCTGCTCGCGGCCATGCTCTCCCTGGACCGTCTGTTCCAGGCGGACTTCGAGGACGGCAGTCTCGATCAACTGGCCTTGACGCCCCTGCCGCTCGAGCTCGTGGCGGCGGCGAAGTGCCTCGCGCACTGGCTTTCCACGGGCCTGCCCCTGCTCGCCCTCTCGCCGCTGCTCGGCGTCCTGCTCGGCCTCGACGGCGAGGGATGCGCCGCGTTGCTGCTGGCCATGGCCGCGGGCACGCCGTCCCTCAGCCTGGTGGGCGGCATCGGGGCGGCCTTGACCGTGAGCGTCCGGCGGGGCGGCGGGCTGTTGTCCCTGCTCGTCCTCCCGCTCTGCGTCCCGGTCCTCGTCTTCGGAACCAGCGCGGTCGATTCGGCGATCGCGGGCCTGGAAGACGGCGTCCATCTGTCGGTATTGGCGGCGATACTGGCGGCCGCGCTGCCGCTGGCGCCATGGGCGATCGCCGGCGCTCTCCGCCTGAATCTGGAATGACCGGCCGCGATCTGGCGAACACGGCTCCCCTTGCGCGCGCGCGTGGCCCGCGGAGCGTCCGGTCCGGCGGATGGTGCTATAACGCGGTCATGGCGAACTGGCACCGCCTCGCGAACCCGACACTGTTCCTCGAGTGGAGTCGCCGCGTCCGCCCCTGGACCGGCGTCGCGACCGCCGCCCTGCTGGGCGTCGGGGTTTATCTCAGCCTGTTCGTGGCGCCGCGGGACTACCAGCAGGGCGACGCCGTTCGCATCATGTTCGTTCACGTGCCGTCGGCCTGGATGGCGTTGTTCGCCTACGTGGTCATGGCGGTCGCCAGCGCCGCGGGCCTGATCTGGAAAAGCCCGCTCGCCCATCTGACGGCGAAGGCCGCGGCTCCCATCGGCGCGTCGTTCACCTTCCTCGCCCTGGCGACGGGAGCCCTGTGGGGCCAACCCATGTGGGGCGCGTGGTGGGTGTGGGACGCGCGCCTGACCTCGGTCCTGATCCTTTTCTTCCTGTATCTCGGGTACATCGCGCTGTGGCGGGCGATCGACGACCACGCGCGGGCCGCCAGATCCGCCGCCATCCTGGCCCTGGTCGGGGTCGTCAACATCCCGATCATCAAGTTCTCGGTGGACTGGTGGAACACGCTGCATCAGCCGGCGAGCGTGCTGCGCATGGATGGTCCGTCCATCCATTCCAGCCTGTTGACGCCGCTGCTGGTGATGGGAGTCGCCTTCGCCGGCTACTTCGTCGTGGTCCTGTCGATACGTCTGGAACGCGAGGTCCTGGCCCGTCAGGTGCGAACGCTGCGGCGCGCCCACTCGCGAGGCTGAGGATCCGGAATGGAGTCGGTGAACGAATTCCTGGAGATGGGCGGCTACGCCCCGTTCGTGTGGCCGGCATTCGCCATCGCCGCGGCGGTGCTGACGTCGCTCCTCGCGTGGAGCCTCCGCGACCTCCGCAGGGAACGGAACCTGCTCGATTCGCTTCGCGGGCGGCGGTCCGGAGCCCGCCCCGCCGAGTCCGGCGATGACCCGTAGACGGCGGCGCCTCTACTTCATCGTGTCGAGCCTGACGATGCTCGGGGTCGCGACGGCATTGGCGCTCAACGCCTTTCGGGAGAATCTCGTCTTCTTCCACGGTCCCAGCGAAATCATCGGCAAAGGTATCCCTGCGGAACGCCGCTTCCGGCTGGGCGGGCTGGTCGAAGAGAACAGCGTGGCCCGGGGGAGCGACGGCGTCACGATCTCGTTTCGCGTGACGGATACGGCGGCGTCGGTGCCCGTCCGCTACCGCGGGCTGCTGCCCGACCTGTTTCGCGAGGGCCAGGGAGTCGTCGCCGACGGTTCGCTGGACCGGGACGGAACGTTCGTCGCTACCGAGATCCTCGCCAGGCACGACGAAACCTACATGCCGCCCGAGGTCGCGGCGGCGTTGAAAAAGGCGGGCCGATGGCAGGGCGAATAGTGGGGCGAATAGCGGAGCGAACGGCGGGATGATCGTCGAGGTCGGACACTACGCCCTGATCCTGGCGCTGGCGTTGTCGATGGTGCAGGGCACGCTCCCCCTGATCGGCGCCCAGCGTCGCTACGACTCCTGGGTCGCCGCGGCCGGACCGGTCGCTATCCTCCAGTTCGGATTCGTGTCGATCTCCTTCGCCGCCCTGACCTGCGCCTACGTGGTCTCGGATTTCTCGGTGCTCAACGTCGCCATGAACTCTCATTCGGCGAAGCCGCTCCTCTACAAGGTGTCGGGGGTCTGGGGGAACCACGAGGGATCTCTCCTGCTCTGGGTTCTGATACTCACCCTGTTCGCCGCGGCCGTCGCCGTCTTCGGCGGCAACCTGCCGCCCGATTTCCGGGCCCGCGTGCTCGCCGTCCAGGCCCTGATCGGCACCGGCTTTCTCCTGTTCATGCTGCTCGCCTCCAATCCGTTCGAACGGCTGATCCCCGCGCCCCTCGAAGGCCAGGGCCTGAACCCCATCCTTCAGGACCCCGGGCTGGCGTTCCACCCGCCGTTCCTTTACCTCGGGTACGTGGGCTTCTCGATGGCGTTCTCGTTCGCCGTGGCGGCGCTCATCGAAGGCAGGGTGGATGCCGCGTGGGCGCGCTGGGTCCGTCCGTGGACGCTCGCGGCCTGGTGTTTCCTGACCCTGGGCATCGCGCTGGGATCGTGGTGGGCCTACTACGAGCTCGGCTGGGGCGGATTCTGGTTCTGGGACCCCGTCGAGAACGCCTCGCTGATGCCCTGGCTCGCCGGCACGGCGCTGCTGCACACCGCCCTCGTGGTCGAGAAGCGCGACGCGCTGAAGAGCTGGACCATCCTGCTTGCGATCCTGACGTTCTCGCTGAGCCTTCTGGGTACGTTCCTGGTGCGGTCGGGGGTCCTTACGTCCGTGCACGCCTTCGCGACCGATCCGGCGCGCGGCGTCTTCATCCTGATGTTCCTGGTGCTGGTCGTCGGCGGGTCGCTGACCCTGTTCGCGATCCGCGCGCCGGCCCTGAAGGGCGGTGGCCTGTTCGCGCCCGTCAGCCGCGAGGGCGCCCTGGTCCTCAACAACCTGCTGCTGACGACCGCCTGCGCGACGGTTCTGCTGGGAACGCTGTATCCGCTGTTCCTCGATGCCCTGACCGGAGAGAAGGTCTCGGTCGGCCCGCCGTATTTCCACGCGACGTTCGTTCCGCTGATGGCGCCGGCCATCGCGGCGGCCGGTATCGGCCCGTTGCTGGCCTGGAAGCGGGGCGACCTCGCCGGCGCCTTCGGCCGCCTGCGCGCGGCCCTGACGATCACCGTGGCGGTCGCCCTGGCGACGCTGGCGTTCGCGGCGGAAGCCCCGGTGCTCGCGGTGGCGGGCGTCGCGCTCGGCACGTGGCTGGTCGCGGCGTCGCTCGGCGATTTCGCCGAGCGCGTCCGGTTGTTCCGCGGGCCGTTCGGCAAGACCCGGCGACGCGCCAGACACCTGCCGCGGGCGGCATACGGCATGACCATCGCCCACGCCGGCGCCGGCATCACCGTTCTGGGGATCGTCGTCGTCGCGACCTGGGAGAGCGAGCGGCTGCAGCTCGTCGAGATCGGCGACTCCGTCCCCGTAGGCGGGTACGAGTTCACGTTTCACGGTGTCCAGAACGTGAGGGGCGCCAACTACGACGCGGTTCGGGGCATCTTCGACGTGACGCGCGGCGGCGATCCCGTCACCGTGATGACCCCCGAATCGCGAGTCTATGACGCGCCCCGGCAGACCACGACGGAAGCCGCCATCCGCCCGACCCTGACGGCGGATCTGTATGCCGTCATCGGCGACCCGGACGGTTCGGGCCGTTGGGCGACGCGCCTCTATCACAAGCCCCTGGTTCACTGGATCTGGTTCGGAGCCATCCTCATGGCCGTCGGCGGGCTCGTCTCGCTGACCGACCGGCGGCACCGGGTGGGCGCGCCCAGGCCCAGGCCCAGGCCCAGGCCCAGGTGCGGTGCGGCGCGCGCCGGGACGCGGGCGGGAACGGCGCGGGCCGCGGGAGCGTGAGCGGCCCATGCGGATCGGCCACATCCTGCCGCTGGGATTGTTTGCGGTCGTCGCGCTGGCGCTCGGCGTCGGGTTGACGCTCGATCCGCGTCTCATTCCGTCCGCCCTCGTCGGCAAACCGGTCCCCGATTTCTCCCTGCCTCCCCTCGACGGGCGGCCCGACGGCCTGGCCGCGGCCGATCTGAGGACGGGAGAAGTCGCGATCGTCAACGTTTTCGCGTCCTGGTGCGGCCCGTGCCGGATAGAGCACCCGCTGTTGATGGAGGTCGCGCGGAGCGGCGCGGTTCCGGTTCACGGGATCAACTACAAGGACCCGCCCCGGAACGCCCTGGCCTGGCTCGAACGATACGGAGATCCCTACCGGCGTGTCGGCTCCGACCGGAACGGCCGGGTCAGCATGGACTGGGGCGTCTACGGCGTTCCCGAGACCTTCGTGGTCGACCGGCGGGGACGCATCGCCTACAAGCACGTCGGACCGATGATGCCGGAAGACATGCACCGGCGGATACTGCCGCTGGTCAGGGAGCTCCAGGGCGGATGACGCGGGTCGTCCGGCGTTTCCTGCTGTCGGTCGCCGCCGCGGGCGCGGTATCGCTGGCCGCGCCGGCGCCGGCCGCGGCCGTCGGCGTGGACCAGCCGCTCCCCGATCCGGTCCTCGAGGCGCGCGCGCGCGCCATTCACAAGCAGCTTCGTTGCCTCGTCTGCCAGAACCAGTCGATCGACGACTCGAGCGCCGATCTCGCGCGGGATCTGCGGGTTCTCGTCCGGGAGCGCGTCGCGCTGGGGGACTCCGACGGGGAGGTCCTCGATTTCGTCGCCGGTCGCTACGGCGACTGGGTGTTGCTCAAACCGCCGCTCGACGTCCGGACGCTCGTCCTGTGGCTGGGTCCCGCCGCGCTGTTGCTTCTGGGCGCCGGTTGCGCCGTCGCCGTCCTGCGCCGGCCGCGTGGCGGCCCGGCGCCCGCGTCCGACGCCCTGACACCCGAGGAACGCGATCGCCTGGAGGCGCTGCTCCAGCGCGGCGGGGACGCCTCCTGATGCTGCTCTGGTCGGTCTTCGCGGCTCTCACCGCCGTCGCGGTCGTCGGCGCGGCGTTGCCCTTGTCGCGCGGCGTCCGCGGCGAACACCGGCGCGCCGACTACGATCTCGAGGTCTATCGCCATCAACTGGACGAGCTCCGGAACGACCTCGAGCGCGGAACGGTCTCGGCCACGGAAGAAGCGGCCGCCCGCACGGAAATCGAGCGGCGGATCCTGGCGACCGGAACCACGGACGAGCCGCGCCCCCACGCGACGCCCACGACGTCGCGCCTCGTGGGCGTCATGGCGGCGGCGATCGGGATACCGGCGTTGGCGTCGGGTCTGTACCTCCATCTGGGCTCGCCGCAACCACCCGACCGACCGCTCGACGATCAGTCGGTGGCGGCGCGTCAGGCCCCCGCGGACGGTCTGCGAACCGCCGTGGACCGGCTCCAGGCCCGTCTGGCGCGCGGTTCCGGGAGCCTTGCGGACTGGCTGCTCCTCGGTCGGTCATACGCGGTCCTGCGGCGCTTCGACGACGCCGTGGCAGCCTACAGACGGGCCGACGGCCTGCGGCCCGACGACCCCGACATCATGACCGCGCTGGGAGAAGCGCTCGTCCTCGCGGCGGACGGCATGGTGACGCCGGAGGCGGAGACGGTGTTCCGGCGCGCCCATGCCCTGGACGGCGGGCTTCCCGGCCCACGCTTCTACATGGGACTGGCGCGCGCGCAGGCCGGGGACCCGCACGACGCCTACGACATCTGGCTCGCGCTGGCCAGCGACTCGGAGCCGGACGCGCCGTGGCTGCCCCGGCTGATCTTCCGCCTTGAGGAGATGGGCGCCGGGTTGGGGAAGGACGTTGCCGCCGAATTGCGGGACGCCGCCACCGGAAGGGCGGCCGGCGACTCCGTCCCGGCGCGAGGCCCCACGCGGGAAGACGTCGAGGCGGCCGCCGGCATGTCCGCCGACGACCGCGCCGAAATGATCCGCGGGATGGTCGCGGGCCTCGCGGAACGCTTGGAAGAGAACCCCGAGGACGTCCAGGGATGGATCATGCTCGCCCGGTCCTATCGGGTTCTCGGTCGACCGGAAAAGGCGCAGGAGGCTCTCCGCCGGGCGCGGGAAGCGATGCAGGAACGAAAGCCGGCGCGAGCGCCCGCCCGCCGTTCGTTCTCCGATCCTCCCGTGCCCTGAGGTCCCCCCTCGCGGCCGCCGCGAACCGCCTTGAGGACATGCTTCGGTGCGGGGGCTGACGCGAGATGACCGCCCCGATCACCGAGGAGGCCCGCGCCGTCCGCTTCCGATACCGTACCGCCGGGATCGACGAGGACCCGGTCTCGGACAACGGGTTGAGTCCAGGGGCGTCCGGCCGTAGACAGGAATGGATGAGGAGGGGCGGTTGGCCTACGGGAATCTCGAGATACACTTCGGTGACTGTCTGGACGTGACGTCGGCCCTCGGGGATGAGACGTTCGATCTGATATACATCGATCCCCCGTTCAATACCGGTCGGGTCCAGTCACGCACTCGGCTGAGGACGACGCGGGACGAGGACGGGGACCGCATCGGGTATCAGGGGAAGCGGTATCGAACCGACGTACTCGGCAAATCGTTCTTCGACGACAGGTTCGACAACTTCCAGGAATTCATCGAGCCGAGTCTTCGAGCGGCGCATCGACTCCTGAAACCGAACGGATCGTTTTTCCTCCACATCGATTACCGCGAGTCCCATTACTGCAAGGTCCTGCTGGACCGCATCTTCGGTCGTGAATCCTTCATCAACGAGATCGTCTGGGCATACGACTACGGGGCCAGGGCGAAACGACGCTGGTCCGCCAAGCACGACAACATATTCTGGTATGCGAAGAACCCGAAGAACTATACCTACCGGTACGACGACATAGACCGGATCCCCTACATGGCGCCCGGCCTCGTCGGACCGGAGAAGGCCAAGCGGGGCAAGACCCCGACCGACGTGTGGTGGCAGACGATCGTGAGCCCGAACGGCAAGGAGAAGACGGGTTATCCGACGCAGAAGCCAGTCGCCATATTGAACCGAATCATACGGGTCCATTCCAATCCGGGAGACAGCGTACTTGACTTCTTCGCCGGGAGCGGTACCACAGGGGAGGCGGCGGTCAGGGCCGGAAGGGACGCCACCCTCGTGGACATCAATCCCGAGGCGGTCCAGGTCATGCGCCGACGCCTTCGATTCGCCGATCCGGTCATGCACGGAGTCCAGACGGATGCCTTCAATTCAAGACCCGGAGGTGGAGATACTGGCGACCACCTATTCGATGATTCTTCAGTCCGACTATCAACGCCAACGCACCGATGAGGCGGCATGGGCGGACTCTCCGTTCGGTTGGCTCAGGATAGGGCCGTCCTCCCGACAGAAGGGCACCATCGGAGAGAAGCTGGTTTCGGACTACCTGGCCTGCAAGGGCTTCGACGTCTCTCGCTCCCCGGACTCCGAGGCCGACAGGATCGTCGGCGGGAAACGGGCGGAGATCAAGATGAGTACGTTGTGGGAGGAAGGCTTCTACAAGTTTCAGCAGCTTCGGGACCAGAACTACGACTTCGCCATCTGTCTCGGTCTCAGTCCCTTCGATGCTCACTGCTGGGTTCTTCCAAAGGAGATACTCATCGAGCGGATGAAGACGGGCGACATACCGCATCAACACGGCGGCGCGAGGGGAAGAGACACCTATTGGCTGACCGTGTATCCCGAGGCCGTTCCCGAGTGGTTGAACGAGTGGGGAGGAAGGCTGGGTACGGCGATCGAATCGATAACGCGGCTGACCGGTCAGGAACCGTTGACGTAGGGGTGAGTGAGCCCGCGTCCTCCCACACCCCGGGTTCCCGCCCGCCGTGGTGGTCGCGGCGCGCGGCCGGCGGCGCGAGCGGCTACGTGGACGAGGGTTCTCTCTTCCGCAGGTGAAGGGACCAGGTGATGGGGGCGAGAGGAGGGACGTCGGTTCGCTCTCCCAGATACCTCCGGCGGTGTTCCTCGGGCGATTCGTTGCGGATCACATCCCAGACCCCGTGCGGGTTCAGGACGGCGTCGGCCTCGGCCGGGTCGAAACGCGAGATCATGGGTTCGCCCCGCTTCTCCACGAACGCCATCATGCTGGCGAAGAGTGCCCGGTCTTCCGGCGGCACGCACGCATCCGCGATCAGGTAATCGAACACGACCTCCGATCCCGGTCCTCCGATCGCCGCCAAGCGGTCCAGATTGTCCAGGATGGCGCCCTCGGTGAGATAATAGGTGACCCCCATCCAGTTGAAGAACGACGCCTTTTGCGGATCGAGTCCCGCGGCGAGGAGCTCCGTCCCGAGATCGTCGTTCTCGAAGTCGAAAGGAACGAAGCGAAGGGAGTCGGGAATCGCCATGCGCGCGGCCGAGAGGCGCTCCTTCTTCAGGTCGATGGTGGCGGCCAGATCGACCTCGAAGACCGTCAGGCCGAGGTCCGGGCGGCGGAAGGCGAACGTATCGAAGCCGGATCCGAGGATCACGTATTGCGTCACCCCGTCTCTCGCCGCCTCCTCGAGACAGTCCTCGGCGAACCGGGCGCGGGTGAGGTGCTGGGTGGTGATTGGCATCAGCCTCCTCACCACGACCTTCGCGAACAGGGCGTCGAGCAGGGACGAACCGAGTATCCGGCGCCATCGCCTTCCGACGAAACGTATCGCGTGGGGATCCTCGAACACGTAAGGTTCGTCGTGCCTGAGGAGGTGTCTCGCGCGGCTCGCCGCGACGAGCTCCGCGGTGCGGCTGCCGCGAGCGCGAGCGCGATTGACCGGTGCCTGTGGCATGTCCGCTCCCCGTTTCCCCGCGACCGGAACGTCGGGGCATGGTATCCCGCTTCGGCGCCTCGGCAGAGGCCGCATCGATCGTCCCCGGTCTTGGACGGCGGGCCATGGAAACGTAACATTCGAACGATACGATGCCGCCGGCCCAGGCGCACGCACGCCGAGGAGTCACGCTCCGAACGAAGACCGTCCCGAAGGGGAACCATGATGTCCGAACGCAACTACGACCTTCCCCGGTTTATCGCCGATCTGCGGCGGATCACCGGGGAAGAGTCCGACGAAAGCAGGATTGTGCGGCGGGTCGCTCCGTTGGCCCGGAAGCTCGCCGCGACGCCCGGCCTCGTGACGGAAGCGGACGAAGGCCACGACGAAGCGCAAGGCTTTTGCCTGCGCCTGCTGCACGAGGAGCCGGACCACGGCAACGCGGTGTTCCTGTTTTCCTGGCTCCCCGGTTGCGGGACACCGGCGCACGACCACAAGACCTGGGGCGTCGTGGTCGGAGTCGAAGGTGAGGAAAAGGAGACGTGGTGGCGGCGTGTCGACGACGGGACTCGAGCCGGTTACGCCCAACTCGAGCCTCTCTCCGAACGCAGGTTGACGCCGGGCGACGTCTCGTCGTTCCTGTCGGACGACATCCATGCCGTCCGGAACGACACCGGGCGCGTGTCGTGGTCGCTGCACGTCTACGGCAGGCACATCAACCATACGGGTCGGTCCGAATTCGACCCGGTTGCCGGGACGGAGAAGGCGTATGTCCTGAACATCGCGTGACGGCCCCGACGGGGCGGCGCGTCAGGCGGTATCGCGCGGCTCGGCGTGACGCTGCATCAACGGTGCCTGCGCCAACGCGAACAGGACCGTCAGCGGCAGAAACCCGAATGTCTTGAACGTGACCCAGGCGTCGGTGGAGAAATTCCGCCACACGATCTCGTTCAGCACGGCCATCGCCAGGAAGAAGAGTCCCCAGCGAATGGCCAGGAGACGCCAACCCTCGTTGCTCAACGCGGACATGGCTCCGAAAAGCGTCTTGACGTAGTTCCTGCCGAACGCCATTCCCCCGAAGATCGCCGCCGAGAACAGCACGTTGACGATCGTGGGCTTGAGCTTGATGAACGTCTCGTTCTGGAGATAGAGCGTCAGACCACCGAACACGAGCACGATCAGACCCGACACGAGGGGCAGGGCGGGAACGTGCCGGGCGGCGGCGTAGGCGACGCCCAGCGACACGACGATGGCGGCCATGAAAACGCCGGTCGCCGCGAAGATCCCGTAGCTCGCGTTGACGGCGAAGAAGACCAGCAGCGGCCCCGCCTCGATCCCGAGCCGGAGGAGCGGGTTCATCGCCTGATATCGATCGGTTCGAGCGGTCATGAACGGCTGTTCGGGGTGCCCGGGGACATGCGCGACACGGGATCGCGACATAATGTGGGCACGCGCGCGGGAAGGATCAAGGGAGCGGTTCCGTTCCGGCTGGAGCCGCGCCGACAGAGGCGCGCACGCCCGGCTACCGCAACCCCATTCATTTCGGGACAGGCACCTGACGCAACGCGGCCTTTTCCTTCTTCGCCGTTTCGGTTCCCGTGAACCAGTCGCAGATCTCTTCTCCCGGCATGAAGATCGTGTCCGGGCGCTCCAGAAGGTAGTCCAGCATACGCCCGACCCAATGGGCGCGGTGCGCCTGCCCCATGAGGTAGTGGTGACAGGACATCGTCAGGACCCGGGGAGAGTCCGGGAGTTCCGGTTCGAGGCCCGCCACCATGTCGCGCATCCGGTTGTACTGTTCGTCCGGGCCGTGCCGGCCGACGTGATAGATGTAGGCGTCGTTGAGCTCGGCCGTGTAAGGCACGACGACGACGGGCCCGGCCTCCGTCGACATCCAGACCGGCAGATCGTCGATCACGCCCCAATCGGAGATGTATTCGACGCCCGCCGCCTTGAGCAGCTCGGGCGTGCGGGGAGACTCCTTCAGTCCGGGGCCGATCCAGCCACGCGCCGGCCGGCCCGTGAACGACCGAATCCGTTCGAGGGAGGCGTTGATGATCTCTTCCTCGTCGTCCTCCGGCATGGAGCGCTGGAACCTGCCGTGACCCTGAAACTCCCAGCCCGCCTCGAGCACGGCCTCGGCCACGTCCGGATACGCGTCGATGACGTCGGAGTTGATGCAGGCGACGGCCCGCACGCCCCGCTCCTTCAGCACGCGGACGAGACGGGGAAGGCCACAGCGCATCCCGTATTCCATCCAGGCGTAGTTGACGAGGTCGGGGACCGGGTCGAGGCCGTGGGGATTGGCGAGTATCTTCCGGGGTATCGGCTGGTCGTAGCGGAAAATCTCGATCGCCACCACGATCTGCACGATCAACGGCTTGCCGTCGGGCGGCGGAAGACGGCCCCTCTTCGGAGCGTACTGAAAACGAACGCGCGGATTGACCATTCGACCGGCTCCTCGAGTCTCTACAGGATCTCGTGGATCTCGTAGCCGGGACCCTCCTCGGTCCGGTCCCCGATGCCCACCGCGAGGATGGTGTTCATCCAGCCGTACTTGTCCGACGCCGTCTCGAAGAACGGGGCGATTCGGAAGTAGTACTCGGAAGCGTCGACGACGCCGCCCTCCAGATGGCGCCGCAGGACCTCCTCGGGACCGAGACGCAACCCGCGATAACGCATACCGATCAGGTGCCCGTCGTCGGTTTCCAGGGTCAGCCGGACGTCGAGCTCGGTCGCGTCGTCCGGCCGCCGGATCAGCCAATCGCTGCCGAACACGATTCGGCCCCGAAGGCGATCCCCTTCGAAACGGCCGCCGGGAACGGGCATGACCCACCGGTAGCCGGACGGCGTGTTCCCGTATTCCAGCGGTCCGAGCGGCGGCTCGGGCGGCCGGATACGGAACGTCATCAAATGGCGCGTCTTGATCCCGGACATCGCCCCCGCGCCCCAAGGATGGAATTCAGCGTAAGGCATCGCCCCGCCCGAAACCAGCCCGTGAGACCTCCCCCTCTCGATGTGCAGTGAACGCGGTCGGTCGCTGGACCCGGCCATGGCCGCGCCATACAGTCGGCCGTGTGCGAAGCACGACGGGAGCGTTGAGCCGTGTCGGACCGGAAAGTCGCCCTGGTGATCGGCGCCACCGGAATCGTCGGCGGCAACATGGTCCGGTATCTCGATACGAAGGAGGAATGGCGGGTCGTCGGCCTGTCCCGACGCCGGCCCTATTACGACTCCACGGCGACCTTCATCTCCGTGGACCTCGGCGACGCCGCCGAGTGCCGGGCCAGGCTCGCCGGCCTCGACCGGGTGACCCACGTGTTCTTCGCCGGCTACACCGACCGCCCGACGTGGGCCGGGCAGGACGCCCCCAACCTCGCGCTTCTCGCCAACCCCATGGAGGTCGTCGAACCGGTCGCGACCGGGCTCGAACACGTCTGCTCGCTTCAGGGGACCAAGGCCTACGGATCGCACCTGGGGCCCTTCAGGTCGCCGGCGAAGGAGAGCGACCCGCGGCACATGCCGCCCAATTTCTATTACAGCCAGCAGGACTACCTGATCGAGAAGTCGAAGGGGAAGAACTGGTCGTGGTCGTGCGTGCGCCCGCACGCGGTGTGCGGATACGCGGTGGGGATCCCCATGAATCTGGTCTCGTGCATCGCCGTCTACGCCGCCATCTCGAAGGAGTTGGGGCTGCCCTTGCGATTCCCGGGCAGCGAGGTCACCTACCGCTCCATGTACATGGCCACGGAAGCGGGCCTGTTGGCGCGCGCCATGGAATGGGCGGCGACGACGCCCGCGTGCGCCGGTCGGGTCTTCAACGTCGTCAACGGCGACCACGTGCGTTTCGAGCACATGTGGCCGAAGTTCGCCGATTTCTTCGGCATGGAGGCGGGGCCGCCCCAGCGCATCGATCTGTCGCTGATGATGGCCGACAAGGCGCCGCTCTGGGACGAAATCGTGCGCCGGCACGATCTCGTCCCCAACGCCTACGAGGATATGGCGCATTGGCCGTTCGCCCAGTACATCTTCAACAACGAGTGGGACATGATGTCGGATTCGACGAAGTGCCGGGAATTCGGCTTCCTGGATTTCGTCGATACCGAGCGCATGTTCCTGGATCTGTTCGCCGAGCTCCGGGCCAACCGGATCATCCCGTAAGGCGGGGGCGGGCCGCATCCGGCGGGAGGACGGCCGTCATGACCGATCGCAACGTCGCGCTGGTGTTCGGCGCCAGCGGCATCATCGGGCGGGGGCTCCTCCGGTGCCTCGACGGTCTCAACGATTGGGACATCATCGGGGTCATGCGCGACCCTCCCGATTTCGAGACACGGGCCGAACACCTGCCCCTCGATCTGACGGACCGCGGCGCCTGCCTGACGGGTCTGAGGAACGCGCCGCGGGTCACGCATGTGTTCTACGCCGCCTACAGGGACTTCCCCAGGTGGGAGGAAGCCGCCGAGCCCAACACCGGGATGTTCAGGAACGCGATGGACGGCCTGACGCGGAGTGCGCCCGACCTTCGGCACGTGCAGATCGTGCAAGGCGCGAAGTACTACGGCCGTCACCTGGGCCCCTACAAGACCCCGTCGAGGGAGGACGACCCCCGGCACATGCCGCCGAGCCTCTACTTCGGCCAGGAGGACTACCTGCGGGAGATCCGGGAAGGCCGGCCCTGGACGTGGTCCGCGGTCCGCCCCCAGGCCGTGTGTGGCCTGTCGATCGGCAACCCGCTGAACCTCACGTCCGTCGTGGCCGTCTACGCCGTCATCTCCAGGGAGCTCGGCCTGCCGTTGCGCTGGCCCGGCAAACCGGCGGCCTGGCGCGCGATCTACCAGGTCACCGACAACGAACTCCTGGGAAGGTCGATGGTCTGGGCGGCGACGACGCCGGAATGTGCCGACCAGGCCTTCAACATCACGAACGGCGACGTGTTCCGTTGGGAGCACGTGTGGGAGCGCATCGCCGGGTACTTCGACATGGAGACCGGACCGCCGCAACGGATCGACCTCGCCACGACGATGGCGGACAAGGGACCGCTCTGGAACGAGATCGTCGAAAGGTACGGTCTCGCGCCCA
The DNA here is from genome assembly GCA_965200265.1 of Alphaproteobacteria bacterium. Classification (GTDB taxonomy): domain Bacteria; phylum Pseudomonadota; class Alphaproteobacteria; order UBA2966; family UBA2966; genus UBA2966. Next base: position 257,200 of record OZ241357.1, read on the forward strand.
CGCCGTTCGAGAAGGCCGCGAACTGGGCCTTCGGAGACTACGCCTTCGGCTCCGATTGGGACGTCTGCATGGACACCACCAAATGCCGCCGGGCCGGGTTCCTCGACGTCGTGGACACGGAAGAGATGTTCGTCCGCCAGTTCGACGAGCTGCGCGCGGCGCGGATCATCCCCTGAGTGTCCGTCCCGGAATGAAGTGAGGGTGCGTCGGAGGGAGGAATGGCGAACGGGCAGGATCGATATATTCCGGGACGGACACTAACCGAGGCCGACGAGCGCCTCCGCGAATCTCTCGGCGTCGAACGGCTGAAGATCCTCGATCCCCTCCCCGACGCCGACGGCGTGCACCGGCAGCCCGAACCTGTCGGCGGCGGCCACCAGCACGCCTCCCTTCGCGGTTCCGTCGAGCTTGGTCATCACGAGTCCCGTGACGTCGCAGACCTCCCGAAAGACCTCGACCTGCCGCAGGGCGTTCTGTCCCGTGGTCGCGTCGAGCACGAGCAGCACGCTGTGGGGCGCGGAGTCGTCCAGCTTGCCCAGCACGCGGACGATCTTTTCCAACTCCGCCATGAGGTCCGACCTGTTGTGCAGGCGCCCGGCCGTGTCGATCAGGAGCGCGTCGGCGCTCCGGGACCGGGCCTGCAGGAAGGCGTCATGGGCGAGACCGGCGGCGTCCGCGCCCGGTTCCCGCGCGACGACCTCGGCGCCGGACCGTTCACCCCAGATCCGGATCTGCTCGATCGCCGCGGCGCGGAAGGTATCCCCCGCCGCGATGACCGTGACGCATCCCCGGTGCCGAAGGCCGTGGGCGAGCTTGCCGATCGTGGTGGTCTTGCCCGTGCCGTTGACGCCGACGACCAGCGCGACGTGCGGCTTGCGGGAGGCGTCGACCTCGAAGGGAACCGCCACCGGCCGGAGGATCCCGGCGATTTCCCGCGCGAGAATCCTCCGCGCCTCCTCGGACGCGATCTCCCCGTCGAAACGAGACCGCCCCAGTTCCGCAGTCACGCGGGCCGCCAGCGGTACGCCGAGGTCCGAGGCGATGAGGAGTTCCTCGAGGGCTTCGAGCGAGGCGTCGTCGAGACGGCGCCCGGTCAGAACGCCGGCGATACCCTCGCTCAGGGCGCCTGCCGACTTTCCCAAGCCCCGCTTGAGGCGCGAAAACCAGCCCGACCGCTCTCCGTCCCGTCCGGTCACGCCGCGACGCGGCCCACGAGCCGGTCCTCCGAAACGCCGGTGATGCGAACGGGGACGACGGCGCCCGCGCCCGGGTCGTCGTCCTCGATTCGGACGCGCGCGTAGCCTTCCGTCCGCCCTTCGCCGCGGCGCTCGATCAGCACGGACTCGACGCCGCCGACCCGGCCCTCGAGATACGCCGCCCGCGCTCCTTCCCCCGCGGCGCGCAGACGGGCCGAACGCGCCTTGCGTTCCCTCGCGGCCACCTGGGGCATACGGGCGGCGGGCGTTCCCGGGCGCGGCGAATAGGGGAAGACGTGGAGATACGTCAGGCCACAATCGTCGATCAGGCGCAGGGAGTTCCCGAACATCTCGCGGGTCTCGGTGGGAAAGCCGGCGATCAGGTCGGCGCCGAACACGGCGCCGGGTCGACTCCCCCGAAGCTCCTGACACAGGTCCACCGCGTCGGCGCGCCGGTGACGACGCTTCATGCGCTTGAGCACGACGTCGTCTCCGGACTGCAAACTCAGGTGGAGGTGCGGCATGAGCCGCGGCTCGTCGGCGAACGCCGCCTTCAGCTCGTCGTCGATCTCGACGGGATCCAGGGACGACAGCCTGAGCCGGGGAAGGTCCGGCACGTCCCGCAGCAGCGCGCGGACCAGGCCGCCAAGTCCGGGATGGCCCGGCCTGTCGGTACCGTAGGCCGTGATGTCGACGCCGGTCAGAACGATCTCGCGGTAACCCGACGCGACCAGGGTCCGTGCCCCGGCGACCACACGCCCGACCGGCACGCTGCGGTTGGGTCCCCGCGCGAACGGGATGATGCAAAAGGTGCAGCGGTGATCGCAGCCTTGCTGAATCTCGAGAAAGGCGCGCGTGCGTCCGTCGAACCCCTCGATCAGGTGACCCGCGGTCTCCGTCGCCCTCATGATGTCGGAGACGACGACCGGACGCTCCGGTCCGGGTCGGGATGCGTAGTGCTCTCGTGACAGCTTCTCGACGTTGCCGAGCACGCGATCGACCTCGGGCATTTCCGCGTAGGCGCCCGGACGCAGCTGAGCCGCGCAGCCGGTCACGACGATCTTCCGGTCGGGGGCCTCGCGTCGCAACCGCCGGATCGTCTGCCGCGCCTGCCGTTCGGCCTCGGCGGTCACGGCGCAGGTGTTGACGACCACCGCGTCGGTCAGACCCGCCGCCGCGGCTTCGCGCCGGACGACCTCCGATTCGTAGGAATTGAGGCGGCATCCGAAGGTCACGACGTCCGGCCCTTGTCGGGGTCGGGCCGTCACAGGCCGCCTCCGTTCAGCAACGCGCCGTCGAGGACGCCGGTGAAGCTGGTCGCGACCGGCCCGGTCATCAGCACGTGCCCGTCCTCTCGCCACCGAACCCGAAGGTTCCCGCCGTCGAGGCGGATATCGACCGAGCGGTCCGTCAGGCACCGGCGAGCCCCGGCGACCGCGACGGCGCAAGCCGCGGTTCCGCAGGCGGACGTGACGCCCACGCCGCGCTCCCACACCCGAACCCGAATCGAATCGCGGGCGCCCACCCGCGCGATGCTGATGTTCGCGCGCTCCGGAAACAGCGCGTGGCGTTCGAGACCGGGCCCGACCGACGCCAGATCGACCGAGTCGACGTCGTCGACGAAGAACACGGCGTGCGGATTCCCGACGTTCACGCCGACGGCGTCGTTCAGCGCCGTGACCGCCCGCCCGCCGACGGACAGGTCCATGTGGAGCGTGTCCATCTCGCGCGCCAGCGGGATGTCCCGCCAACCGGTCCGCGCCGGCCCCTGGTCGACGGTGACCATCCCCGAACCGTCCCGGGAGGCCTCCAGCCTGCCGGCCGCGGTGTCGAGCGCGACCGCGTCGGCGCCCAGCTCGTCCATCAACGCATTCGCCAGACAGCGCGCCGCGTTGCCGCAGGCCGGCGCTTCGCCGCCGTCGGCGTTGTGGACCCGCATGAAGGCGCCGGCACGGTCCGACGGCTCGATGACGACGAGTTGATCGCAGCCGACGCCGCGCCGGCGGTCGGCGATACGCCGCACGTCCCCGGCCGAGAGCGAGATGGCGCGCGCGCGCCCGTCCAGCACGACGAAGTCGTTGCCGAGGCCGTGCATCTTGGTGAACGGGACGGTGGAGGAGGGCGCGCTCATCGCCGCCTTATATGGCCTCGTGGCCGCGCAAGTCCACCACGCCGGCGCGGCGCGTCGGCGAGGGAATCCGCCCAGCGTCTCGGCGTCTTGACAGGGATGGCCGCCCGCGGCTAGGTTCCGCGCGTTCCGAAAGGATCGGTGATCGGGAATGTCCGCGGGCATCCGTCGGTCCGCGAGGTTTCGCGCGCCGGCGCCGTCGGCGTTCGCTGGACGTGAGGAATACGCCGGATCATGTTCGACAGTCTGACCCAACGCCTCGGCGGGGTCTTCGAGAACCTGAAGCGGCGCGGCGCGCTTTCCGAGTCCGACGTCGACGCGGCCCTCCGGGAAGTGCGGATCGCGTTGCTGGAGGCGGACGTCGCCCTGCCGGTGGTGAAGGATTTCATCGCCGGCGTCCGCGGCCGCGCCGTCGGCGCGGAGGTGCTGCGTTCGGTGTCGCCGGCGCAGATGGTCGTCAAGATCGTCCACGACCGCCTGATCGAGGTCCTCGGACCCGAAACCGCCGACGTGGAGTTCCACGCGGCCGCGCCGGCCGCCGTCCTGATCGTCGGGTTGCAGGGTTCGGGCAAGACGACGACCACCGCCAAGATCGGGAGCTGGCTCGCCGGGCGGCGGAAGAAGAAGATCCTGATGGCCTCCCTCGACACCCGGCGGCCCGCCGCCCAGGAGCAGCTCCGGGTGTTGGGGGAACAGGCCGGCGTGCCGACCCTGCCCGTCGTTCCCGGCCAGATGCCCGAGGACATCGCCAAGCGGGCGATGAACGCGGGCCGTTTGCAGGGATGCGACGTGGTCCTGCTGGACACCGCCGGGCGCCTGCACGTGGACGAGGCGCTGATGGCGGAAGTGGCGGCCGTCCGCCGCACCACCGATCCCGCGGAGGTGCTGTTGGTCGCCGACTCGCTGACCGGTCAGGACGCGGTCGGCGTCGCCGAACGGTTCAAGGAGCGGGCCGGGGTGACCGGTATCGTCCTCACCCGCGCCGACGGCGACGCCCGCGGCGGAGCGGCGCTCAGTATGCGCGCGGCGACGGGTTGTCCCATCAAGCTCCTGGGGACCGGCGAATCGATCGACGCCCTGGAGGTCTTCCATCCCGACCGTATCGCCTCCCGTATTCTCGGCATGGGCGACGTGGTCGGTCTCGTCGAGCGGGCCGCCGAGACGGTCGAGCGGGAGGAGGCCGTGCGGCTCGAGGAGAAGATGCGCAAGGGCGTCTTCGACCTCGACGATCTCGCCGGGCAGCTGCGCCAGATTCGCCGCATGGGCGGGATGGACGGGATCATGGGCATGTTGCCCGGGGTCGGAAAGGTGAAGCGGCAATTGGCCGACGCCCGGATCGACGAAGGCCTGCTCCGGCGACAGGAAGCGATCATCCTGTCCATGACGCCGCGGGAACGCCGCAACGCCAAGCTCCTCAACGCCTCGCGGAAACGGCGCGTGGCCGGGGGATCGGGCACCACGATCCAGGACGTGAACCGCCTTCTCAAGCAATTCAAGCAGATGTCTTCGATGATGAAGAAGGTCAACAAGATGGGCAAACGGGGGCTGGCGCGGCACGGGCTCCCCGGCTTGCCCGTGAGGTGAGCCGGGGAGCCGGCCGATCCGGATTCGACGGCGGATCCCAACCGGAGGCGAACACGAGAATGGCACTCAAGATCAGATTGGCCCGCGCGGGCGCCAGGAAGCGGCCCTTCTACCGAATCGTCGTCGCCGATTCGCGACGACCGCGGGACGGCCGTTTCATCGAGAAGCTGGGAACGTACAACCCGCTGCTCGGGCGCGACGACTCCAACCGGGTGACGTTGAACGAGGACCGTATTCGCCACTGGCTGGGGCACGGAGCGCGGCCGACCGACCGGGTCGCGCGGTTCCTGGGCGACGCCCGGATCATCCCCATGCCGGCCCGGAAGGACAATCCGATCAAGGGACAGCCCGGAAAGAAGGCGCTGGAACGCCTGAAGGCTGCCGAGGAGGCGGCCGCCGCCGCGGCCGAACGGGCCGGGCCGGAGGCGCGGCCGGAAGAAGAAGAAAAGGAAGGGAGCTAACCTTCCGGCCGGCGCCCCTGGACCGACGTGGGTGCGACCCGCAGGTTGTGCCTGGGTGTCGTCGCGGGCGCCAAGGGGATTCGCGGCCAGGTGCGCATCCGCGCCTTCACCGAACGGGAGCTGGACGTCGCCGCCTACGGACCGCTGACCGACGAGACGGGCGCGAGGTCGTTCGTTCTCGTGGACGTCAAGCCGGTCAAGGGCGGCGTCGCGGCCCGAATAGAGGGCGTCGAGGATCGAACGGCCGCCGAGGCCCTGAAGGGTACGCGGCTGCACGTCGCGCGGGAGGCGCTGCCCGACCTGGAGGGAGACGAGTTCTATCACGCGGATCTGATGGGCGCGCGGGCGGTGTTGCCGGACGGCGAGGAACTCGGGCGTGTCGTGGCGGTGCACGACTTCGGCGCCGGCGCCGTGCTGGAAATCGAACGCGCGGACGGGCCGCCGCTCGTCGCGCCGTTCACGCGCGAAACCGTTCCGGAGATCGATCTGGACGAAGGCCGCGTCGTCCTGATCCCCCCGCCGGGGCTGCTGGACGACGGCGACGGCGGGGAGAGATGAGCGGGCCGCCGCCGGGGACGGGCGGGACCGCGCGGACGTCGCCGAAACGCGCCGGGGCGGCGGCGCGAGGCATGGCCGCGCCGTGGACGGCATGGGTGCTGACGTTGTTCCCCGCGATGTTTCCCGGCCCGCTCGGCGAGTCCCTGGCGGGCGTGGCGCTGAAAAAAGGGATTTGGCGCCTCGAGACCGTGGACATTCGGAGGTTCGCGGGCGATAAACACCGCTCGGTCGACGACGCTCCGTTCGGCGGCGGTCCGGGAATGGTGCTTCGGGCCGACGTCCTCGCCAGATCGGTCGACGAAGTCGCCGCGAAGGCGGGGTCCGGGGCGCCGATGCTCTACCTCGGTCCCCGCGGCCGTCCCTTCGACCAGCCGCTGGCGAGGTCCCTGGCGGAAGGCGTGGGCGTGGTGTTGTTGTGCGGCCGGTTCGAGGGAATCGATGAAAGATTGCTCGAAGCCCGGCCGATGGAGGAGGTGAGTCTCGGCGATTTCGTGTTGTCCGGCGGCGAGCCCGCGGCGCTGGCGATCGTCGACACGGTCGTCCGTCTGTTGCCCGGCGTGACGGGAGACCCGCGCTCCGTGGCCGACGACAGTTTCGAGAGGGGATTGTTGGAATACCCGCAGTACACCCGGCCACGAGAATGGGAAGGCCACGCCGTCCCGGAAGTTCTGCTCTCCGGACACCACGAGCGAATTTCCGAATGGCGCCGCGAGCAGGCGGAGCGGACGACCAGGGCGCGCCGGCCGGATCTGTGGAGACGGTATGTCGGAACGCGGGACGAAACGAGGTGAGGACGATGGACATTCTGCGGAAATTCGAGGAGACGCAGGCCGGGAATATCCGGGCCGAACGTCCGGTGCCCGAATTCGGACCCGGCGATACCGTCCGCGTGATGGTCAAGGTGGTCGAGGGCGCGCGCGAGCGCCTTCAGGCGTTCGAGGGCGTATGCATCGCGCGCCGAAACCGCGGCCTCAATTCGTCCTTCACGGTGCGGAAGATCTCCTACGGCGAGGGCGTGGAGCGTGTCTTCCAGCTCTATTCGCCGCTGGTCGCCGACGTTCAGGTCGTGCGTCGCGGCGCCGTGCGCCGCGCCAAGCTCTATTACCTCCGCGGACTGCGGGGCAAGAAGGCGCGCATCGCGGAACGGCGCGACGACCGGCGCCCCCCGCAGGAAGCGGCGGCGGCGCAGACCGGGACGGCCCCCGAGGCTTCGGAGGGCGGGAAATGACGGCCTTCCCGTCCCCGATGGGCGACCGCCCGGCGGAGCGACGGCGATGACGGCTCCCCGAACGCTTCTCGACAAGATCTGGGACGGCCACGTCGTCGACGTCGACGAGGACGGCGCCACCCTCCTCTACATCGACCGGCATCTCGTGCACGAGGTCACCAGCCCGCAGGCGTTCGAGGGCCTGTGCGCCGCGAGGCGTTCCGTCCGCCGGCCGGACGCGACCCTGGCCGTCGCGGATCACAACGTGCCGACCACGAACCGGGCCGCGGGAATCGCCGAGGAGGAGTCGCGAATCCAGGTCGAGACCCTCGAGGCGAACTGTCGCGACTTCGGCATCGCGTACTACGGCATGGGCGACATCCGCCAGGGAATCGTCCACATCATCGGGCCGGAACAGGGCATGACCCAACCGGGGATGACCATCGTCTGCGGCGACTCCCATACGGCGACCCACGGGGCGTTCGGAGCGCTTGCCTTCGGCATCGGCACGTCCGAGGTCGAGCACGTCCTGGCCACGCAGACCCTGATCCAGCGGCGCCCGAGGAACATGCGCGTCACCGTGACCGGCGAACCGGGGTTCGGCGTCGAGGCCAAGGACGTCATCCTCGCCGTGATCGGCGAAATCGGGATCGCGGGCGGCAACGGCCACGTCATCGAGTACGCCGGCGACGCCATCCGGAACCTGTCGATGGAAGGCCGCATGACGGTGTGCAACATGTCCATCGAAGCCGGCGCCCGCGCGGGTCTCGTGGCGCCGGACGAAACGACCTTCGACTACCTCCAGGGCCGGCCGATGGCGCCGAAGGGCGGCGCCTGGGAACACGCGGTCGCGGCATGGGGCGCCCTGCCGTCGGACGACGGCGCCGTGTACGACAGGGAAGTCTCGCTCGACGCGGCGGACGTCGCGCCGCAGGTCACCTGGGGCACCAATCCGGAGGAGGTGCTGCCCGTCACCGGCAGGGTTCCCGATCCCGCCGACGCCGGGGACGAGGACCGGCGGAGGAAGTGGTCCCGTTCGCTCGAGTACATGGATCTCTCGCCCGGGACCCCGTTGACGGACGTGAGGATCGACCGGGTCTTCGTCGGTTCGTGCACCAACGGGCGGATCGAGGATCTGCGGGCCGCCGCGGCCGTCGCGAAGGGACGCAAGGTCGCGGATCACGTCGGCGCCATGGTGGTCCCCGGTTCGGGCCTGGTGAAATACCGGGCCGAGGAGGAAGGGCTGGACGAGATTTTCATCGAGGCGGGATTCGAATGGCGGGAACCGGGCTGCTCGATGTGTCTCGCCATGAACGCGGACCGCCTGCGGCCCGGCGAACGTTGCGCCTCGACGTCCAACCGCAACTTCGAGGGACGGCAGGGGCGCGGCGGGCGGACGCACCTGATGAGCGCGGCCATGGCCGCGGCCGCGGCGGTCACGGGACGGCTGGCGGACGTCCGCGACCTGTGACCCGGAGGAACCGATCATGGAAGCGTTCACAAGGCTGACCGGCGTCGCGGCGCCTCTCCCGATGATCAACGTCGACACCGACGCCATCATCCCCAAGCAGTTCCTCAAGACCATCAGGCGGACCGGACTCGGGGTCCATCTGTTCAACGACCTGCGCTTCGACGAGACCGGCGGCGAACGCCCGGAATTCGTGCTCAACAAGGCGCCGTACCGCGAGGCGCGGATATTGATCGCGCTCGACAACTTCGGCTGCGGGTCGAGCCGCGAGCACGCACCGTGGGCCCTCGCGGACTTCGGGATTCGCTGCGTGATCGCGCCGAGTTTCGCCGACATCTTCTACAACAACTGCTTCAAGAACGGCCTGCTGCCCGTCGCCCTGCCGAAGGACGTCGTCGTCCGGTTGATGGAGATCGCCGGGCGCGGCGCCGACGCGGCGTTTTCGATCGATCTGGAGGCGCAGGAGGTCTCGGACCCGGACGGCGGCGCCGTTTCGTTCGAGATCGACCCGTTCCGCAGGCACTGTCTGCTGAACGGCCTCGACGACATCGGCCTGACGATGCGGAAAGCCGGGTCGATCGACGACTTCGAGAAATCCCAGCGCGCCGGCCAGCCGTGGCTCTATGCCGCGACCGGCGGCTGAATCCCGGCCGGCGTCCGACGAGACGGCGGAACGTTCATGGCATCGAACAAGAGACTCCTGTTTCTGCCGGGAGACGGAATCGGCCCCGAGGTCATGGCGGAAGCGCGCCGTGTCCTGGAATGGCTGGAGTCCAACCGGGCCCTGGGCTTCGACGTCACGGAAGGGCTCGTGGGCGGCGCGTCGTATGACGCGCACGGCGCGCCGCTGACGGACGACACGATGGAGGCGGCCATGAACGCCGACGCCGTGCTGTTCGGTTCGGTGGGCGGGCCGAAGTGGGAAGACCTGGATTTTTCCCTGAAACCGGAACGGGGCCTTCTGCGGCTGCGCAAGGAGATGGACCTGTTCGCCAACCTGCGGCCGGCCGTCGTCTTCGACGCCCTCGTGGACGCCTCGACCCTCAAGCCGGAGGTCGTGTCGGGCCTCGACGTCATGATCGTCCGGGAGCTGACCGGAGGCATCTACTTCGGCGAGCCGCGGGGCATCGAGACGCTGGCCGACGGCGCCCGGCGCGGCGTCAACACCCAAGTCTACACGACGCCCGAGATCGAGCGCGTGGCGCGCGTCGGCTTCGAGCTCGCCCGCAGGCGACGGGGGCGCGCCTGTTCCGTCGAAAAGGCCAACGTGATGGAGTCCGGCATCCTCTGGCGCGAGGACGTACAGCGCGTCCGCGACGAGGAATACCCGGACGTCGAGCTCACGCACATGTACGCCGACAACGCGGCCATGCAGCTGGTTCGCGATCCCGGGCAGTTCGACGTCATCGTCACCGACAACCTCTTCGGCGACATCCTCTCGGACGAGGCGGCCATGCTCACGGGGTCGCTCGGCATGTTGCCGAGCGCGTCCCTGGGCGCCGCCGACGAGACCGGGCGGCGGCGCGCCCTTTACGAACCGGTCCATGGCAGCGCGCCCGACATCGCCGGCCGGGGGCTGGCGAACCCGCTGGCCTGCGTCCTCGGCGTCGGAATGATGCTGCGTCACTCGTTCGATCTGGGAAGCGAGGCCGACCTCGTCGAAACCGCGGTTTCGAACGTCCTGTCGGCGGGCCTGCGGACGGCCGACATCATGCAGCCGGGGAAGACCGGGGTGTCGACGAGCGCCATGGGCGATGCGCTGATCCGGGAGCTCGACAGGGCCGGCGCCTGACGCCGGCGCTCGTCCGCAACCACGCCGCCGCGGCCGCGCGGGGAGTACGAACATGGGATACAAAGTCGCCGTCGTGGGCGCGACCGGGAACGTCGGTCGCGAGATGCTCCAGATCCTTTCCGAGCGGGAATTTCCGGTGGACGAGGCGGCGGCGGTCGCCTCGGGGCGCTCGGCGGGCCGCGAGGTCTCCTTCGGCGACGACGGCGTCCTGAAGGTCCAGGACCTCGAACACTTCGACTTCTCCGGTTTCGACATCGCCCTGTTCTCGCCGGGCGCGCGGGTCTCGGCGGTCCACGCGCCGCGCGCCGCCAGGGCCGGCTGCGTCGTCATCGACAACACGTCGCGGTTTCGGATGGACCCCGACGTTCCGCTCGTCGTCCCGGAGGTGAACGCCGGGGCCGTCGCGGGCTACGGCAGGCGAAACATCATCGCCAATCCCAACTGCTCGACGATCCAGCTGGTCGTCGCGCTCAAGCCCCTGCACGACGAGGCGACGATCAGGCGGGTCGTGGTGGCGACCTACCAGTCGGTCTCGGGCGCGGGCAACGCGGCGATGGACGAGCTGTTCGGGCAGACCAAGGCGATCTACGTCAACGATCCGATCGAGCCGAGGGAATTCACCAAGCAGATCGCCTTCAACGTCATCCCTCACATCGACGATTTCATGGACGACGGGGCCACGCGCGAGGAATGGAAGATGGTTGCCGAGACCAAGAAGATCCTCGATCCGAAAATCAGGGTATCGGCGACCTGCGTCCGGGTGCCCGTCTTCGTCGGCCATTCGGAAGCCGTGAACGTCGAGTTCGAGAACCCGATCACGGCGCGGCGGGCCCGCGAGATCCTCCGCGAAGCGCCGGGCCTCATGGTCGTCGACCGGCGGGAAGACGGCGGTTACGTCACGCCCGTGGAGGCGACCGGCGAATACGCGACATACGTGAGCCGCATCCGCGAGGACCCGACCATCGACAACGGCCTCGACATCTGGGTGGTCGCCGACAACCTGCGCAAGGGCGCGGCATTGAACTCGGTGCAGATCGCGGAAGTTCTCGTCAACCGCCACCTGTCCCGGACGGCATCGGGGACGGCGGCCGGTCCCGCCTGACCGAACGGGACCCGCCCCCCGCCCGGGCGGTCCGGGTCGGGATCGAACCGCCACGGCCGGTCCGGCGCGCCGCGCCATACGAGGAGACCCCGGAGATGCCCGGAACGGGGACGTTGAACGGACGGACGATCGGGTTCATCGGGCTCGGCCTGATGGGACGGCCGATGGCGGAGAACCTCCTCTCCTCCGGCGCGTGCGTGGTCGGCCACAACCGCAGCCGGGCGGTGGTCGAGGACCTGCGCGCCAGGGGGCTCCGCCCCGCCCGCGGCCCCGCGGAGGTCGCCGGCGCCGCCGATGCCGTGATCCTCATGCTGCCGGACACGGACGCGGTGGAGGAGGTCCTGCTGGGCGCTCGCGGCGTCGTCGCCGGCCTGCGGGCGGACGCCCTCGTCATCGACATGGGGACGACGGCGGTCATGCCCACGCGGCGGTTCGCGGCGGCGGTGTCCGGCGCCGGCGGCCGCTACGTGGACGCCCCCGTCTCGGGCGGCGCCGTCGGCGCGCGCGAGGCCACGTTGTCGATCATGGCCGGCGGCGCGCCGGACGCCTTCGAGCGCGCCCGACCCGTCCTCGAGACCCTTGGGCGGAACGTCAGCCACATCGGCGACGTCGGCGCGGGTCAGGTGGCGAAAACGGTCAACCAGGTCATCGTCGGCCTGACCATCGGCGCGGTGTCGGAAGCCCTGATCCTGGCGGAGACCGCCGGCGTCGATCCCGCCCGGGTCCGCGACGCCCTGATGGGGGGATTCGCGACGTCGCGGATCCTGGAGCTGCACGGGAAACGGATGATCGACGGCGATTTCCAACCCGGCGGCCGCGCCCGGACCCAGCGCAAGGACATGTTCGAGGCGGCGGAGTTCGCCGCCGCCCTGGGGATCGAGCTGCCCGCCCTGAACCTGAACCTGGAGTTGTACGACAGGCTGCTGGAGCGCGGTTGGGGCGATCTCGACCACTCCGCCCTGTACAAGCTCGTCAAGGACGTTCAGAAGCCTTGATCGACGAAGTCGACCACGGCCCGGATCCCCTCCTCCCAATTCCCCGCCTCCGTCCGGCCGGACGCCTTGCGCGGCCTGAAGCCATGATCGCCGTCGGCGAGCCAGTGCAGGCGGATCGCGGGCGACAGCGCATAGCCGGCCACGTCCTCGCGCGTCCCCAGCGGATCCCGCTCGCCCTGGACGACGAGGGTGGGCGTGCGCAGCGACCGGAGATGATCGACCCGGGTGCGCTCGGGCCTGCCCGGGGGATGGAAGGGATACCCCAGGCAGATCAGGCCCGCGGCCTCCGCCTCGCCGGCGATCAGGCTGGCGATCCGCCCGCCCATCGACTTGCCGCCGACGAACAACCGCCGGCGCGGGGAACCCGTCCGGTGCAGGTCGTCCACGACGACGCTCCAGCGGGCGATCAACGCCGGCTCCCGGTCCGGCGGCCGCCTCCTGCCGTCCTCGCGGCGCCGGGCCATGTACGGAAATTCGAACCGCGCGACCCGGATGCCGGCCGCGCCGATCCCCCCGGCGAACGCGGCCATGAAGGGGCTGTCCATCGGCGCGCCGGCACCGTGCGCGAGGATCACGTGGGCGCGGGCGTCGGACGGGCCGTCGAACAGGAATCCGGTCATCCGTTTCCTCCCGATGCCGGGGAAGCGGCGGGCCGTCCGGCCGCGGCGGCGGTGGCATCGTACCCGTTCCGCGATCGCGGTCGGGAGTGACGCCGATGCGGGACTGGCTGGCGGCCCACGAACCGGAAGTCCGGCTCGGCGTCTTCCTGTCGATTCTCGTGGCGATGGCGATCTGGGAGGTCGCCTCCCCGCGACGCCGGCCCTCCCTCGGCCGGCGCCGGCGCTGGACCGCCAACCTGTCGCTGGCCGTCATCGACACCGCGGTCCTGCGGGTCGCGTTCCCGATCCTGGCGGTCGGCGTGGCGGAGGCGGCGGAGGCGCGGGGCTGGGGGCTGCTGCACGTCTGGGCGGCCCCGGCGTGGATATCCGTTCCCGTCGCGGTGCTGGCGCTTGATTGCCTGATCTACGGCCAGCACCTGCTGTTTCACGCGCTGTCGCCGCTCTGGCGCCTTCACATGACGCACCACAGCGACCCCGACGTCGACGCGACGACCGGTCTGCGATTCCATCCCGTCGAGATCGCCGTCTCGATGGGCGTCAAGATGGCGGCGGTCGCGGCGCTGGGCGCGCCGCCGGAAGCCGTCGTCCTGTTCGAGGTCCTGCTGAACGGGACATCGCTGTTCAATCACGGCAACGTGCGGCTGCCGGAGGGCGTCGACCGCGCGCTGCGCCTGTTCATGGTGACGCCGGACATGCACCGGGTTCATCACTCCATCGACCGGGCCGAGACGAACAGCAACTTCGGCTTCAACTTTCCGTGGTGGGACCGGCTGTTCGGCACCTATCGCGCGCGGCCCGCGGCGGGACATGCGGGGATGACCATCGGCCTGGAGCAGTTCCGGGACCCGTCCCGGCTGGGCGTGTTCCGTCTGCTGCTGATGCCGTTCGTCGACCGCGCCGGCGGGTATCCGATCGCGCGGCGGGCGGGACGGCCGGACCCGTCCGGGCGGGAGTAGCCGACGGAACGGCGGCGCGGAAGACCCGGCCCCGACCGCCTTCCGGCGCGTTGACCGTCGGCTCCTCGAGGACTACCGTCCGGGATCGGGACCGAGCGGTTTCCGCCGCCGACCGGGAAGGGAAGAGCATCATGCCGGACGAGTTGAAGGATCTGATCGAACAGTCGAAACACGTGCAGATGACTCCCGAGGAGAAGGAAAGGCAGCGCCGCAGTTTCGCTTATGGCAATGCAAAGATCGAGAATGACCGGATAACGAGGGAGCTCGTCGACCGGGAAGCGGAGCTGCTGCGACGGAATGAGCGGTAACTCCGACCGTCCAATACGGGAAAGCGTGCCCGAGGCGGTCGAACTTCCGGTCGATCCGGAAGAGATAGCCGGAATCGAGGCAATGTCGGCCGGAATGCTCGCGGCGCAATTGCTGCGCCTCCACGAACAGGCGACGGGCGGCGCCCGGCCGGGGAGACCGCGATGAAGCTGAGAACGGGCGAGCCGTGGATGCCGGCGCCGGAGTACGGACGGTCCCTGTCGGGCCTGACCGTCAACCTGCTGGTTCGCGATGTCGAAGCCGCGCTCGCGTTCCAGCGCGAGGTGCTCGGCGCGGAAGTCGTCTACGGCGATCCGGATTTCGCCGTCCTGCGGTTTCGCGACGCCGAATGGATGCTGCACGCGGATCACACCTACCGGGATCATCCGCTCCACGGCAGCCTGACCGGCGACCTCGTCCGCGGGATCGGCGCCGAACTGCGCCTGCACGGCCGCGACCCGGACGAGGCGGAACGGGCGGCGCGTGCGTGCGGGTACGTCGTCCTCGACGGCGCCGACGACAAGCCGCACGGGCTTCGCGAGGCCTTCATCGTCGATCCCGACGGCTACGTGTGGGTTCCCGACGTCCCGGCGCCCGCGCCAAGTTAGCCCGGAGCGGCCCGCCGGAGGGAGATCGGGTTCCCGTCCCAGCGCCGCGCCAGGAGCGCCGCGCACCCGGCGCCGGCCAGGGCCATCGCGCCCATGAACAGGAACGCATGACCGCCGAAGCGCGCGTACAGGTAGCCCGCCAGCGGCATCGTCACGCCGAAGCCCACGCCCGTGCCCAGCGCCGAATAGACCGACTGGGCCGAGGCCGACAGGTTCGGCGGCGCCGCCCGGGCGATGAAGTGGACGGCGCCGAGATGGGTGGCCGCGAACGTGAAGGCGTGCAGGGTCTGAACCGCCAGGAGCGGCCCGAGATCGGCGGTAAGGCCGGTGACGCCCCAGCGCAGCGCGCCCGCCAGCCCGGCGACGACGATCAGCCGGACCGGCCCGAGCCGGGCGAGAAGCGCTCCGCCGAGGAGGAACAGCGCCACCTCGACGATCACGCCCTCCGCCCACAGCCATCCGATCATCGCGTCGGAGTGCCCGGCCGAACGCCAGTGGAGGGTGGAGAAGCCGTAGAAGACCGCGTGACTCGACTGTATGAGGCTGGCGGCGGCGAGAAAGAGGACGAACACGGGGCTGCGCGCCAGCCCCAGCGCCGCCGGTTTCCGTCCGCGCTGGGCCGGCCAGCGGGCGTCGGGAAGGAAGAACGCCGATACCCACGTGGCGGCCATCGCCATCAGCACCAGAGCCAGAATCCATCCCTCGGGACGGCCCTCGAAAACCCGGCCGCCGAGGACCGCGGCCACGATGAAACTGATCGACCCCCACAGGCGCAGGCGCCCGTATTGCAGGTTCCGTTCGTCGGCGACGCGCACCGCCAGGTTGTCGGAAAGCGGGAACAGCGACGAGAGCGCGAGACCGAACAGGCCCGAGACCAGCAGCAGCGACCAGAAGTCGGCGGCGACCGCGAACAGCGCGGCGGACGCGAGGCCGGCGCCCGCGAGGACGATCATCGGACGCCGCCGGTCGCCGCGGCGGTCCACCACGTGCCCGACGAACGGATTGGCGAACACCTTCACCCATATGCCGACCGCCAGCAGGACGCCGATCTCGCCGGCCGTCATCCCCCGGCTCTGCAACCACACCGGCCAGAAGGGCGCGTGGATGCCGATGACCAGGAACAGGCACCCGTAGAACAGGGACAGGCGGGCGCCGGGACCCGGACGGAACCCTCCCCGCGGACGGATCGTGACTCCCGCCAGGTACATGCGATGCGTCCTTTGCCCGGTCGAACGGAGCGGCGGGACTCCCGCGCGCCGGCGCGGCCCGTCCGGTCCCGGTATATTGTCACGGTCGGCGCCCGCCGCCGGAACCCCCGGCGGGCGGCGCGAACGGTCGTGGTCGCCAACGGTCGTGATCGAATGTCCAGAACCCTGCTTCTCATGCGCCACGCCAAGTCGAGCTGGGACGACCCCGCCCTCGACGACTTCGACCGGCCGCTCGGCCCGCGCGGGCGGAAGGCGGCGCGGCGCATGGGCGGCTACGTCGAACGCGAGGGCCTCGCCCCCGACCTCGTCGTCTGTTCCGCCGCGCGCCGCGCGCACGAGACGTGGCGGCTGGCGCGCGAGGAGATCGGCGGCGAGATCCGGTCGAACGTGACGCGGAGCCTGTATCTGGCGTCTCCGGACCGGCTCCTGCGGGCGATCCGCCGCGCCCCCGACGGGGCCGGGCGCCTTCTCGTCATCGCCCACAACCCGGGAATACAGGAACTGGCGGTCCGGCTCGACGCGGACGCGGACGACGGACGGGGGAGCGGGCCATCCGCCGGGATGCGCGCGAAGTTCCCGACGGCCGCGCTCGCCGTCCTCTCCGTCGACGCGCGTTCGTGGTCCGAGACCGCGGGCGGACGGGCGCGGCTGGTGAAGTTCGTCTGCCCCCGGCGGGTGCGATAGCCGGTCGGCCGTGCGCACCCTCTCGCACGCCCGCGCCAAGAGGTTCTACGACCGCTTCGGGGCCCGGCAGGACCGCGGCGCGCTCTACGAACGGCGGCCCATCGAGCTGCTGATCGAGAACGCCGGGTTCGACGAGGCGACCGCCGTGTTCGAGTTCGGATGCGGCACCGGCCGCCTGGCCGAACGCCTGCTGTCCCGTCACCTGCCGGAGGAGGCGACCTATACGGCCGTGGACGTGAGCGACACCATGTTCGACCTGACGCGCGCGCGGCTGGCGCCGTGGGGGGCGCGGACCGACGTCCGCCTGACCGCCGGGGACATGGACCTCGACATCGCCGAGTCGAGCCACGACCGGTTCGTCTGCACATACGTGCTCGATCTCCTGAGCGTCGCCGACATCCACGAGCTGCTCGAGGAGGCGCATCGCGTCCTGCGGCCCGGCGGGCTGCTGTGCCTGGCGTCGTTGACCGCGGCCCACGGGTTCGGCGCCAAGCTGGCGACCGGGCTGTGGCGGCTCGCCTACGTGACCGCCCCCGCCCTCGTGGGCGGCTGCCGGCCGATCAGGACGTGGCGGTACGTCTACGCGGAGCACTGGGAGGCGCGTTACCGCCGCGTCGTCTGCCCCGGCGGCCTGTGCAGCGAGGTCCTGGTCGCCGGCTGCGTCAAGGACGGCGAGGCGCCGTAGCGGGCGGCGCGCACGCCCGGCGGCCGCGGCCCTGCGGAATCGCCCGGTTCGTTCCGGGACGGATGCTCAGAGACCGAGCAACATGCGTTGCGGACTCTCGAGACATTCCTTCACGCGCACCAGGAACGTGACGGCCTCGCGCCCGTCGACGATGCGGTGGTCGTAGCTCAGGGCGAGATACATCATCGGCCGCGCCTCGATGGCGCCGTTCACGACCACCGGCCGCTCCTGGATCCGGTGCATCCCGAGAATGCCCGACTGCGGCGGGTTCAGGATCGGGGTCGAGAGCAGCGATCCGTAGACGCCGCCGTTGGTGATGGTGAACGTGCCGCCGGTCATCTCGTCGAGCCCGAGCGCGCTGTCGCGCGCCCGGCGGCCCAGGTCGGCGATCGTGCGCTCGATCTCGGCGAGTCCCAGACGCCCGGCGTCGCGCACGACCGGCACGACGAGACCCCGCGGCGTCGCGACCGCCACCCCGACGTCGTAGTGGTCCCTGTACACGAGGTCGTCGCCCTCGATCGCCGCGTTGATCTCGGGGATCTCCCGAAGCGCGACGACGCAGGCCTTGACGAAGAACGACATGAAGCCGAGGCGCGTCCCGTGGCGCTTTTCGAAGGCGTCCCGATACTCCGCGCGCAGCGCCATGACGGCGCTCATGTCGGCCTCGTTGAACGTGGTCAGGATGGCCGCCGTGTTCTGGGCCTCCTTGAGACGCTCGGCGATGCGCCGGCGCAGCCGGGTCATGGGGACGCGGCGAACGCGCTCGTCCCCGTCCCCGTCGGGTGGGGGCGGGGCCGCGCCGGTGGCCGGCGCTGGCGCCGGCCCCTTCTCGACGTGGGCCAGCACGTCGCCCTTCAGGATGCGGCCGTCCCTGCCCGTGCCGGTCATGGCCGCCGGGTCCAGATCGTGCTCCTCGACGAGCCGCCGGACGGCGGGCGACAGCGGCGCGTCCGACCGGGGCGCGTCCGCCGCGTCCGCTGTGACCGGCGCCGGAGCGGGTTCGGGGGCGGGCGTCGGCGCCGGGTCCGCCGGCGCGCCCGCGCCCGCGGCGATCCGGCCCAGCACGGCGCCCGCCTCGACCGTGGCGCCGGCGTCCGCGTCGATGGCCTCGATCGTGCCGGCCGCCGGCGCCGGCACCTCGAGCGCGACCTTGTCGGTCTCGAGCTCGCAGACGATCTCGTCGCGCGCGACGGGTTCGCCGACCCCTTTGAGCCAGCGCGCGACCGTCGCCTCGGCCACCGACTCGCCGAGCGGGGGAACCCTGATCTCCGTCGCCATCCTGTGCTCCCGTCGGGGGTTGTCTACAACGTCAGGGCCTCGTCCACGAGGGCCGCCTGCTGCCTGGCGTGCAGCTTCATCGTGCCCGGCGCCGGCGCCGCCATTTCGGTCCGCCCGACGTAGCGCGGGCGCTTCGCCCCGTGGCCGATGTCCGCCAGGGCGCTCTCGATCCGCGGCTCGACGAACGTCCAGGCGCCCATGTTTCCGGGTTCCTCCTGGCACCAGATCACGTCGGCCTTCGGGAAGCGCGACAGTTCCTTGCGTGCCGCCCGCGCCGGGAAGGGATAGAGCTGCTCGACGCGCAACAGGTAGACGTCGCGGACGCCGCGCTTCTCCCGTTCCTCGAAGAGGTCGTAGTAGACCTTGCCGGAACACATCACGACGCGCCGGACGTTCTCGTCGGCGTCGACGTCGCCCCGGTCCCAGAGCAGCCGGTGGAACGAATCGCCGTGCGCGAACTCGTGCAGATCGGACACGCACAGCCTGTGGCGCAGCAGCGATTTGGGCGTCATGCAGATCAGCGGCTTGCGGAAGTCGCGATGGATCTGCCGGCGCAGCGCGTGGAAGTAGTTGAACGGCGCGCTCGGCTGCACGACCTGGAGGTTGTCCTCGGCGCACAGCTGGAGATACCGCTCCAGCCGGCCCGAGCTGTGCTCCGGCCCCTGTCCTTCCTGGCCGTGCGGGAGAAGCATGACGAGCCCGCTCGTGCGCATCCACTTCATCTCGCCGGGCGCCAGGAACTGGTCGACGACGACCTGCGCGCCGTTGGCGAAGTCGCCGAACTGCGCCTCCCAGAGGACGAGGACGTTCGGGTCCGTGAGCGAATAGCCGTATTCGAACCCGAGCACCGCCAGCTCCGACAACATGCTGTCGATGACCTCGAACCGGCCTTGGCCCTCGCGGACGTGGTTGAGGGGGACGTAGCGCTCCTCGGTGTCCTGATCGACGAGGACGGCGTGGCGCTGGGAGAACGTCCCGCGCCCGCAGTCCTGCCCCGAAAGCCGGACGTGGTGGCCTTCCTGGAGCAGGGTGCCGAAGGCGAGCGCCTCGGCGGTGGCCCAGTCGATGCCCGTGCCCGACCCGAACAGCTTCTCCTTGGCCTCGAGCTGCCGCCGGATGGTCGGGTGCAGCGCGATGCCGTCGGGCACGGTCGTCAACGCCTTGCCGACCTCGCGCAGCCGCCTCTGGCTCACCGCCGTTTTCCCGCGCCGGACCTCGCCGTGGGCCTGGCCGATGCCCTTCCATCGCCCTTCGAACCACATCGCGCGGTTGGGCCGGTAGCCCGCCGCGGCCTCGAACCGCTGGTCGAGACGGTTGCGGAACTCGTCGGCGAGCTCGTCGACCTCCCGTTGGGTCATTTCGCCCTCGGCGACGAGCTGGCGGGCGTAGATCTCCCGCGTCGTCGGGTGTTCGGCGATCCTGTCGTACATGAGGGGTTGCGTGAACTTGGGCTCGTCGCCCTCGTTGTGGCCCAGGCGGCGGTAGCAGAACATGTCGATGACGACGTCCCGGCCGAAGTTCTGGCGATACTCCGTCGCGATGCGGGCGACGGTCACCACCGCCTCCGGATCGTCGCCGTTGACGTGGAAGATCGGCGCCTCGACGCCCTTGGCGAAGTCGGAGGGATACGGCGAGGAGCGGGAGAACGACGGGTTGGTGGTGAAGCCGATCTGGTTGTTGACGATGACGTGGACGGTTCCGCCCGTCTTGTAGCCGCGCAGTTCCGACAGGCCGAACGTCTCCGGCACGATGCCCTGCCCCGCGAAGGCGGCGTCGCCGTGCAGGAGAATGCCCATCACCTCCTTGCGGTCCTCGTCGCCGCGCAGGAACTGCTTGCCGCGGATGCGCCCCATGACCACGGGGTCCACCGCCTCCAGATGGGAGGGGTTGGGGCTGAGGGACACGTAGATGGGCATGTCGTCCATGACGCGCTCGGCGGACGTGCCGAGGTGGTACTTGACGTCGCCGGAGCCCTGCCAGTCGTCGGGATGCGCCTCGAACCCCTGGAACTCGCCGAAGATCTGGGCGTAGGGCTTCTCCATGATGTTGGCGAGCACGTTGAGGCGGCCCCGGTGAGGCATCCCGATGAGCACCTCCTGCACGCCCATCTGGGCGGCCCGCTTGATCGACGCCTCCAGCAGCGGGATGGCCGACTCCGCGCCGTCGAGGCCGAAGCGCTTGGTGCCCGGATACTTCAGGTGCAGGAAGCGCTCGAACCCCTCGGCGTGGGTGAGCTGGCGCATGATCTTGCGCTTCCGCGAGGAGCTGATCTTCTCGTGATACTCCTTGCCCTCGATGCGGCGCTGGATCCACAGCTTCTCGTCGGCTCGGCCGATGTGCATGAACTCGTAGCCGATGGCGCCGCTGTAGGTCTGCCTGAGCACGTCGACGATCTCGCGGAGCGTCGCGGTCTCCAGGCCCAGCACGTTGTCGATGAAGATCGGCCGGTCCAGGTCGGCGTCGGTGAAGCCGTAGGACCCGGGATCGAGCTCGGGATGGCGTTCCCGGCGTTCGAGGGCGAGGGGGTCGAGATCGGCCAGGAGATGCCCGCGGACGCGATAGGCGCGGATCAGCATCAAGGCCCGCACGGAGTCCAGGGTCGCCCGCCGGCTCCCGGTCGCCGCTTCGCCGCCGTCGCGCCGGACGTCGCGCACGGCGCCGCCGCGGTCGTCCTCGCCGCGGTCCTCGAACAGGTCGCGGCGTTTCCACGGCGCGCCCCGGGCCGCCGCCAGCACGTCCGGGGCGTCGTCGCCCAGGCCGGCGAAGAACTCCCGCCATCCCGGCGCCGACGGCGCCGGATCGTCGAGGAAACGGACCTGGAGCTGCTCCAGGAAGCCGCCGGCGTCGCCCGTCAGAAAGCCGGTCTTGTCGAGTTCGACGGACATGATCCCACCCTCGCTCCGTTCAGCCCCCGAGCACGTCGACCATGGTCGATCCCAGCGCCGCCGGCGACTCGGCCACCGCGATGCCGGCGGCGCGCATCGCCTCGATCTTGTCCTCGGCGCCGCCCCGGCCGCCGGCAACGATGGCGCCGGCGTGGCCCATGCGCCGGCCCGGGGGGGCCGTGCGGCCGGCGATGAACCCGACCATGGGCTTCCTGACCCTGCTCCTGGCGATGAAGTCCGCGGCCTCCTCCTCGGCCGTGCCGCCGATCTCGCCGATCATGACGATCGATTCGGTCCCGTCGTCGCCCAGGAACATCTCCAGGCAATCGATGAAGCTGGTGCCGTTCACCGGGTCGCCGCCGATCCCGATGCACGTCGACTGTCCCAGTCCCGCGGCCGTCGTCTGCCCGACGGCCTCGTAGGTCAGCGTGCCGGAGCGCGACACGATCCCGGTCGAGCCGCGCGCGTGGATGTGGCCCGGCATGATGCCGATCTTGCATTCGCCCGGCGTGATGACGCCGGGACAGTTGGGGCCGATCAGGCGGCTCGGCGAGCCGTCGAGCGCGCGCTTGACCCGCACCATGTCGATCACGGGAATGCCCTCGGTGATGCAGACGACGAGCGCCACCCCGGCGTCGACCGCCTCGAGAATGGCGTCGGCCGCGAACGGCGGCGGCACGTAGATGGCGGAGGCGTCGGCGCCCGTCGCGTCGACCGCCTCCCGCACCGTGTCGAACACCGGGAGGCCGAGATGGGTCGCGCCGCCCTTTCCGGGCGTCACGCCGCCGACCATCCTGGTGCCGTAGGCGATCGCCTGCTCGGTGTGAAACGTGCCCTGGGCGCCGGTGATCCCCTGGCAGACGACCTTGGTGTCGGAATCGACCAGCACCGGCATCAGGCCGCCTCCTTCACCGCGGCGACGATCTTCTCCGCGGCGTCGGCGAGGTCGTCACCGGACAAGACGGGGAGGCCGGACTCGGCGAGAATCCGCCTGCCCAGGTCGACGTTGGTCCCTTCCAGCCGGACCACCAGCGGGACGTCGAGGCCGGTTTCCCTGGCCGCCGCGACGACGCCCTCGGCGATGGTGTCGCAGCGCATGATGCCGCCGAAGATGTTCACCAGGATGCCGGCGACGTTGCCGTCGGAAAGGATGATCTTGAAGGCTTCGGTCACGCGCTCCCTGGTGGCGCCGCCGCCCACGTCGAGAAAGTTGGCCGGCTCCCCGCCGCGGAGCTTCACGATGTCCATGGTGGCCATCGCCAGGCCGGCGCCGTTCACCAGGCAGCCGATGCTGCCGTCGAGCTTGACGTAGCTGAGCCCGTGTTCGCGGGCTTTCAGCTCCGTCGGATCCTCCTCCGATTCGTCGCGCATGTCGGCGATGTCGGCGTGGCGATAGAGGGCGTTGTCGTCGAAGTCCATCTTGGCGTCGAGCGCCACGACGACGCCGCTCCCGGTGACGACCAGGGGGTTGATCTCGATCAGGTTCGCGTCGGTGTCGCAGAACGCCCGGTAGAGCGCGGTCGCCAGCTTGGCGGCGGCGCCCGCCTGCCCGCCCTCGAGCCCGAGTCCGAAGGCGACGCGGCGGGCGTGGTGGGGCTGGATCCCCGTCGCCGGATCGACCGCCGTCATCAGGATCTTCTCCGGGCTTTCGGCGGCGACGTCCTCGATCTCCATGCCGCCCTCGGTCGACGCCATGATCGTCACCCGGCTCGTCGCCCGGTCGACGAGAACGCCGAGATACAGCTCGCGCGCGACGTCGCACCCTTCCTCGACGTAGACCCTCCGAACGATCCTGCCCGCGGGGCCGGTCTGGGGGGTCACCAAGGTCATGCCCATCATGCCGCGGGCGGCCTCGAGGGCTTCCCCGGCGGATGTGCACACCCTGACGCCGCCGCCCTTGCCCCGCCCGCCGGCGTGGATCTGCGCCTTGACGACCCGGACCGGACCTTCGATCCCGTCCACGGCGCGCGCGATCTCGTCCTCGCCGGTGGCCACGAAGCCCTTGGGGACGGCGACGCCGTACCGCGCGAGGATGTTCTTCGCCTGATGCTCGTGAACGTTCATGGCCTCCGCCCGCCCCGTCCCGCCGCGGCCGTTGTCAGCGGGAGCGCGGACGGGCGCGGGACGTCTTCCTGGCCGGTCTCGCGGTCGGACGGCGCGGCGCCAGGTCGGGCGCCAGCCGCTTCACGGCGCCGATCAGATCGCGGACCGACGCGACCGAGTTCTCGAAGGCTTTCCGTTCCGACTTGTTGAGGTCGATCTCGATCACGCGCTCGACCCCGCCGGCGCCGATGACGACCGGGACGCCGACGTACAGGTCGCGAACGCCGTACTGGCCGTCCAGCCAGGCGGCGCAGGGCAGCACCCGCTTCTTGTCCTTGAGGTAGGACTCCGCCATGACGATGGCCGAGCTCGCCGGCGCGTAGAAGGCCGATCCGGTCTTCATCAGGTTCACGATCTCGGCGCCGCCGTCGCGGGTCCGCTGCACGATCTCGGCCACCCGTTTCCGCGTGGTCCAGCCCAGCTTGACGAGATCGGGCAGGGGGATGCCGGCGACGGCGGAGTAGCGCGCCAGGGGGACCATGGAATCGCCGTGCCCGCCGAGGACGAACGCGGTCACGTCCTCGACCGAGACGCCGAATTCCTCGGCGAGGAAGTAGCGGAATCTGGCGGAATCCAGCACCCCGGCCATGCCCACGACCTTGTTGTGGGGGAAGCCCGTCGCCTGACGCAACGCCCACACCATGGCGTCGAGAGGGTTGGTGACGCAGATCACGAAGGCGTCCGGCGCGTAGCGCCTGATCCCGTCGCCCACCTGCATCATCACCTTGGTGTTGACCCCGACCAGATCGTCGCGGCTCATCCCGGGTTTCCGCGTCGCGCCGGCGGTGACGATCACGACGTCGGCGCCCTTGATCGCCGAGTATCCTTGGGCGCCGGTCATCCTCGAGTCGAACCCCTCGACCGGCGAGGATTCGACGAGATCGAGCGCCTTCCCCTGCGGCAGGCCCTTCACGATGTCGAAGACGACGACGTCCCCGAGCTCCTTGAGCCCCACCAGATGAGCGAGCGTGCCGCCGATGTTCCCGCCGCCGATCAGGGCGATCTTGTTCCGCGCCATTACCGTCCTCCCTGCGCCGCGCGCCGCGCGCCGTCGAATTGCACCCCCGGCTACCTACCCCGATTCCCGCCGCCGCCGCAAGCGCGCGTCCTGGTTGGTGGTGTCTCAGTCTGAATTTCGCTTCTTGTAGGGGCCGCGCGGGCCGGGCTTCGGGGCCGCGTCTTCCACCAGCCGCACGATGTCGACGGTCTCCCACAGCCGCTCCGTGACGCCGGCCGCCATTGCGGGAGTGACCCGCAGCGACTGGTGGATACGGCAGAAGTTGTAGTGCATGTAGTGCAGCGCGATCGCATGGGCGTGGTTCTCGATCTTCTTCGAGAAGGCGTTGGTCAACCGCGTGAACCGGCGCATGGACATTCGCATCGTGAGGTTCTGTCGCTCGATGTAGCTGGTCGATACGTGGTCAGGGTCCGGGCTGCCTTCGACGCGGCGCTTGCGGATGCCGGTGTACTCGGAAGGGCCGTAGCGCGCATCCGTGCCGTCGTCCCTCGTCCCGCCGTACAGCTTCACCAGTTGGGCATAATCCACGTCACCCCCGAACGCGCCCTCCACGGCTTCCAGATAGGCCCTGTGGCCGTCGCTGGTGAGTTGCACGCGATTGGCCAGCCGCCCCCGCAGATCGTCCATCAGATCAAGCGCCGTCGCGCCCGAACGGTCGCCTACCCGCCAGCTCGGCACCAGCTTCGTATCGGCGTCCATGGCCACCCAGGTCCAGACGTCGCCGGCCTCGGCAGGCGCGGACTTCGCGCGGGGCACGTTCTTTTCCTTGGCGTAGACGAAACACCACGCTTCATCCACCTGGATGCGGTTGCAATGCAGATCGCGCAGCGCCCGGTCCTGACAGGCCGCGCACGCCTTCCCGGCGTCTACAAGCAACTTCGTGACGGTGTTGCGGGAGACCTCCGCGATCCGGGCGGTTGACCTGATGCTCATGCCTTCGACCAGGCACTTGAGGATCAGGACTCTTCTATGTCGAGGCAGCGTGTTCATATTGATCCATACAGGTTGCATTGCGATGAATGCAGGTCCTATGGATCAGTCAGGCCGCCTTTTTTCGCTTGATCCAGCCCTTGTCCGTGAGGCAAGCCAACAGATATTCCTGCGGGCGGGCGCCCTTGAGCGAGTTGCAGGCCCCGCAGAGCAATTGAAGATTGCTGATATGGTCCGTGCCGCCCTTCGCTTTCGGGATGATGTGGTCCACGTGGAAGTTGCGAAGTTCGAAGTGATGCTCGCAGCCGTGGCAATAGCCGCCTTGCTCGCCATACAGAAACCGCTTGTTCCGCATGTCGTTGTAGCGGATCACCTTCCCGAGATCGGTGCGTGTCGGAATGTCGGTGCGGTGTGCGCCCCGGTAGAATAGCCGGACCTCCCGCTCCATCCGATCCTTCACAAGATCGGCGGCCTTCGAGGATATGTCGATCCCGGCCCACTGGCGGTGCTCGAGCTCGGCGGCAATGCAGGCCGTTGCGCAGCCGCAGAAGGGGTCCAGCACTGTCTCCCCATGTTGCGACGATGCTTGCACAACCCGGCGGACCAAGGCGAGCGGCTTCTGTGTCGGGTAGCCCAAGCGTTCCTTCGCGCTTTGTGCCAGTTGAAGCCCCTTCTCGGTCCATAGGTTTCCGATGGCAGACCCTGGACTTTCGTCCAAATAGATGCGGCGGCGTCCGCCCTCGGTTTCGTAGCCCTTGCCCCGGCGTGCCATTCTGTAGTGCCGACCAGCATCATCGGTGTGGCGATATTCGCGCGTGGCCTCGGGCGATAACGGCTCGAAAATTGGATAGAATCGAGCGTTTCTTGATGCGCCATAAAACAGAAGAATATCGTATTGGGTCGTGAACCGGTAGGTCGCGTTGTTCTTACGACCGCCGTACTTGCGCCAGACAATCTCGTTCCTGAAGTTCTTCGCGCCGAACACGGCGTCCATGAGCAGCTTGAGATAGTGCGAAGCGGTAGGGTCGCAATGGAGGTAGATCGAGCCGGTGTCCTTGAGCAACCGGCGCATCTCCATAAGCCGGATCGCCATGTAGATCAGGTAGGACATCATGGAGTCGCTGTGGTTTTGCCGGGTGGCATCCAGCAGCGCGTACAGGCCGGGGTATTCGTGCTTGATCTCGCCGTGCCAGGCGAGATTCACGTCGTCCAGGCCCCAGGTGTCCTTGAAGGCGGCGCCGGCGGCCTTCGAGCCTATCGGGGCCGCGTAGTCGTGATTCGAGTTGAACGGGGGGTCGAGATAGATCAGATCGACGCTGGCGGAGTTCATGCCCCGCATGATGTCGAGGTTGTCCCCCGTCCAGACCGTCTGATTGGCCCAGTTCGGCCGCCCGGCCCCCTCGGGGAGAGGGCTACGCCTGGGCACGCTGGCGGGCCTTGACGCCTTCCATGGCGATCTCGCGCCGGCGCGCCGGCGTGAGCTTCGCGGCGCGGGCCTTCCCGCCCCTTGCTCGACCGGACGGCTCCGCGAGCGAGTCGTTGGGGATCTGGCCGGTGGTCATATCAACGACCGTCTTGGCCAGTTGATTCACGTCGCGCGGTCTCTTCGGCATGGCGGTCCTCCCTGTGAGCGGCCATGGGGTATCATGGGCCGGATCGGCCTCCGTGTCACCGTGAACAGGCCAAACTTTCAAACTGAGCCACTCCCTCGATCCCACTTGATACTCTCTATCGAGACATCGACTGTTTTTACATATGGAAGGATTTGGATCAAACCGCGCGGCAGGACGTCGAACCCAGGACCGAACGACGTCTACGGTCGGCGGCCGGCGCCGCCGGTGCGCCGCCGGACGATCGGGACGCTGCCGACGGCGGCGAGAATCAGCAGCGCCACGGCGTGATCGATTTGGCGCTGCGACGCGCCAGGGAGGTGACGGGATGAGCAAGGTGGCCGATCTGCACGAGGAATGGAGCCGTGATCCGGATTATCGCGAGGCTTATGACCGGCTTGGCCCGGAGTTCGATCTCTCCCGTTCTCTCATCGAGGCCCGCACGCGCGCCAGGCTCACGCAGGCCGAGCTCGCGGAACGGATGAAGACGACGCAATCGGTCGTGGCCCGGCTCGAAAGCGGCCGCGCCCGTCCCTCGGCCAGAACCCTCGAAAGGATCGCGCGCGCCACCGGCACCCGTCTTCGGATCAGTTTCGATCCGGCGTGATGGCGGTCTCCGGGAGCGGGCGCCGGCTCGTGGCTCGTTTCAGACATGTGCGCCGGGTCGCGTTCATGCGCCTCGTCGCTCCGCTCCTTGGCGCATAGACGCGACGCCAAGGCGGCGCCCCGTCTCATATGGTCGGCGCGCCCGCCGGCCGCCGGAACGGCGCGGCCTTGAAATCGGGGGCATGGAGTCCATATTTTCCGTCGAATCCCTCACCTCGGGCGACTGCGGGCGCGCGGAAACGGAGAACGACCGGTCATGGCGGAAGAACGGCTTTCCTTTCAGGCGGAGGTCGGCCGCCTGCTCCACATCGTCGCCAATTCACTCTACAGCGAGAAGGAGATCTTCCTTCGCGAGCTGGTCTCGAACGCCTCCGACGCCTGCGACCGGCTGCGCTACCTGGCGCTCACGGACCCCGCGCTCACGGAAGACGATCCCGAGTTCCGCGTCGTCCTGAGCATCGACAAGAAGGCGAAGAGCCTGACGGTCGCCGACAACGGCATCGGGATGGACCGTGAGGAGCTGATCGAGAACCTCGGCACCATCGCCCGTTCCGGCACGCGGGCGTTCGTCGATCGGCTGACCGGCGATTCGTCCCGGGACGTCGCGCTGATCGGCCAGTTCGGCGTCGGCTTCTACTCCGCGTTCATCGTCGCCGACCGGGTCGAGGTCACGAGCCGGAAGGCGGGAGAGGAACGGGCCTGGCTCTGGACGTCGGACGGCTCCGGCGAATTTTCCATCGCCGAGGCGGAGCGCGACTCCCGCGGGACGTCCGTGACCGTCCGCCTCAGGAAGGGCGAGAAGGAATTCCTCGAACCGGAACGGCTCCGCCACGTCGTCAAGACCTACTCCGACCACATTCCGGTTCCCGTCCGCCTGGACGGGGAGGACGACAAGCTCAACGCGGCCGCGGCGCTGTGGACGCTGCCCCGGAAGGACGTGTCGGAGGACCAGTACAGGGAGTTCTACCACCACGCCGGACACGCCTTCGACGATCCCTGGCTGACCATCCATGCCCGCGCCGAGGGCAAGATCGAGTACACGCTCCTCCTGTTCGTGCCGTCCGTCAGACCGTTCGACCTGTTCGATCCCGAGCGGCGCCACCGGGTGAAGCTCTACGTCAAGCGGGTCTTCATCACCGACGACCACCAGGGCCTCGTGCCGCCCTATCTGCGCTTCCTCCGGGGCGTGGTCGATTCGGAGGACCTGCCCCTCAACGTCAGCCGCGAGCTCCTGCAGACGAGCCCGGTCCTCGCCCGCATCAAGGGCGCGGTGACCCGCCGCGTGATCGGCGAGCTCAAGAAGAAGGCGGAGAAGGCGCCCGAGGAGTACGCCAGGTTCTGGGAGAACTTCGGCGCGGTGCTCAAGGAAGGCATCTACGAGGATCCGGACCAGCGGGAAGCCCTGCTCGGGATCGCCCGGTTCCGGTCGACCGCGCGGGGAGACGAGCCGGTTTCCCTCGACGACTACGTCGCGCGCATGAAGGACGGGCAGGAGGCGATCTACTACATCGGCGGGGAATCGCTGGACGGGCTGCGGCGCAGCCCGCAGATCGAGGGGTTCGTCGCGCGCGGCGTGGAAGTCCTGCTGCTGACGGACGCGGTCGACGAATTCTGGGTGCCCGCGGTGCAGCGGTACGCGGACAGGTCCTTCGTCTCGGTCACCCAGGGAGCGGCCGACCTCGACGGGTTCGCCCTCCAGGACGCGGACGCCGCGCGGGAAGACGAGGAAGGGCCGTCCGACAGCCAGACGGCGACGCTGATCGCGCTCCTCAAGCAGACGCTCGGCGATGCGGTCAAGGACGTCAGGACCTCGGAGCGCCTGACCGACAGCGCCGTCTGCCTCGTCGCCGACGAGCACGACCTCGACATGCACCTGGCGAGAATGCTCAAGCAGCAGGGACAGCTCAATGACCTCGCGCCGCGCGTGCTGGAGATCAATCCCAGGCACGCCCTGATCAGGTCGCTGGCCCGGCGCGCGACGGAGAAGGGCGCCGCCGACGCGCTCGAGGACGCGGCGCACCTGCTGTTCGATCAGGCGCGGATCGCCGAAGGCGAGCCCGTGCCCGATCCGGCCGCGTTCTCGCGACGGCTGGCGGACGCGATGACGAAGAGCATCGCCGCCGCGGCGTGACGGGACGCGCGGCCGCGTCAGCCGCGCTCGGGCGGCAGGATCTCCGGCGCGCAGACCTCGTCGATCAGGTGGGAACGGCCGACGTCCTCGAGATGGGCGCGCTTTTCCGCCGCGGTCAGGGCGGCGCCGACCCCGCGGGTCATGGCGAGCGTCAGGGAGCGGTCGCTCATGTCGAGCCAGAACGCCCGCCTGACCAGCTTGCCGTCGACGCCGCGGGCGAAGGGATCGTCCGGATTGGCGCCGAGGTCCGGCTTGTAGAACGACATGGATGCGCCTCCGGGGCCTCTTCCGGCCCGGACACGGCGCGGGCCGCGTCCGGGTGCGGAGCCTAACCCATCGGCGGCGGCCGCGCCAGGCGCGCGGGGACGGGCGCGGCGGGCGCGGTCCCGATCGCCGGCGGCCGCCGGTCTTCGTCCCCCTTGATCCCCCTTGTCCGCCGGTTCCTGTACTCTGCGGGCGCTCGCGGAGCGCCCGGCCCCCGATCGCGGCCGTGATCGCGCCGTCCCGCGAGCCGTCCGTGTCGACAGCCCCGAGGTGCGGCGCCAACATGTCGCTCGAAACCGAACGCGCGGCGAGCCTCGTCCTGGAGGCCGGACAGAGCGGCGAGTTGCGCGCCGCCTTGCGCGCGGTGGCGGACTCCACGGCCCCGGACGGCGCCGCCCACTATCCGGCCGGGGTGTGCCGCCGCCTCAACCGGCTGATCGTCTGCCGGTCCTACGCCGCGCCCGTCCTGCGGCTCTGCCACCTGGTCAACGTGGCCGACGCGTGCGCGCCGCGCCGCGGCTCCTACGAACACCTGCTGCTGGGACCGGTGCGCGCCACCGGCTCCGGATTCCGGGGCTGGATCGAGAATGCCGTGGCCGCCTCGGGCTGGCGGCGCCCCGGATGCGGGTTGACGGCGGAGGGGGTCGCCGCGCGCTACGACGACGGCGTCTTCAACGTCGGCTTCGCCGGAATGCCGGTCCTCGCCGCCCTGTTCGAATTCCTCTGCGGCGCCGTCGGCTACGCCGCCGTCGACGACGAGTTCCAGGCCATGCTGAGGCCGCCCGTGACCGGCCGCGGCGTCCGCGACGCGGCGAACGGGATCGAGCGGCGCCTGTACGCCTACCTGAAGGAGCACCTGCCGAGCATCCAGACGCAGGGCAAGTTCCGGGAGCTGCTCGCCCACGCGAGATCCGGGGCGGCCGAGGTGGTCGTCGAGGACGCCACGGTCCTGACGTTCTGGCGGGAGAAATCGGTGGACGGCGCGGCGGGGAACTTCCGCCTGTTCCGCAGCGTGTTCGACGCCTACATGGCGTTTCTCGCCGCCCTCGACGTGGCGATGGACCGGGAGGCCGTCGAACGCGCCCGTCCGGTCGGTCCCGATCGCGAGGCGGGCGAGGTCGACGTCGCCCGGCTCCTCGACGACGCGGAGACGACCGCCGCGTGGACGTCCCCGCTTGCGGCCTTGCGGGAGCCGCCCCTCGACGACGTCCGGTTCCTGAAGAAGGTGGACCTGACCGCCCTCGACCGTCTGATCGAACACGGCCCCCGCGCGCGCCGGCTGCCCTGGTCCCTGATGCGCGCCGAGGTCTTCGGGGACGTCCAGGCCCTGCTGTCGCAGGCCGTGAGGCAGCGGGACGGCGGCGACGCCCTGAACGCGCTCGTCGCCTGCGCCGGTGCCGAGACGTACCGGGAGTGGCGCCAGCGGCTCGCCGCGCTGGACGCGCGCGTCAACGATGCGCTGCGCGCGGCCCTGCACGTGGCGCTGGAAGCGGACGAGGAGGCGGAGCGGGACCCCGGGGACGAGCGGTCGCGGACGGCGCGCGACGCCGCCCGACGGGCCTTCGCCGGACTCTCGCGCAAGGGATTCGAGGACGCGGTCGTGGGCCGGCCCGGAGCGGACGCCCTGTACGAGGCCGGCGCCGGGGCGCTGGCGGCGATCAGCGACCAAATCCGTGCATTCCTGCGGGTATCGGAACGGGCGGCGGAGGACGGGGCCGGTCTCGACGACCGGTTCGCCCGCGACCGCGGCGTGTTCAGCGCGCAGTTCGCCCGCATCTATGGAGTCGCGCGATGAGCGACCGGTTCGAGTTGCCCGACGACGACGCCCTCGCGGTCGCGGAGCGCGTGTTCGACGCGCTCGTGGCGGAAGCGTCGCTGGGCGGCCCCGGCGACGGCGCGGCGTCCGGCGGGCGCGTCATGCCGCGGCGCCTCTACCTCTACGTCACCGGAGCGCGCGCCGCGGACCCGGACCTCGAGGCGGCGCTGCGGGAGAGTCCCGCGCTCCGCGCCGAACTGCGGCGCCTCGCCGAAAAGGTCGCCGGCTATCGCATCCCCGAGCTCGCGGCGGCGGCGGCGGGGGCGGTCACGCGCCGCACCGGCCCCGGCTGCCGCGTGCGCTTCGAGAAGTCGCGCGCCGAGGCGGCGCAGACCTACGTCGTCATCTCCCTGGACGAGCCGGGCCGTCATCCGAGATGGTTGGCGGTATTCACCGGCGACGATGCGTGCCGCCGGATCGCGCTGCCGGAACCCCATGCCGGAACGATCCAGATCCTCGTCGACGACGAATCGGACGTGCTGGCGGCGCTTCGCGATCCCGGAAGCGAGATATTCATCGACGGATGAAGGTCCACGTCTTCGCCGCGACCACGAGGGGACCCGTTCAGATCGAACGGATCACGCGCGAGGCGGCGCCGATCTCGCAGATGTGCCTGGGCCGGACGACGTCGGTCCTGCCCGTCAGCCCCGATTACGACGCGTTCGTGCGCCCGCCCTCGGGCGTCATCGAGCGCGCCCTGGGCCCCTTCGAGCCCGGCGGCTTCCGGCTCGACGCCTCGGACGAGATCGGCGACGGCCGCTCCTGGCAGCTGTCCGTTCTGGTCGCGCACGCGCTGCACCGGGCGGGGCGTCTGGCGGGGCCCGGCGAGAGCGCCGACGCGATCCTGTGGATCACGGGGACCGTCGACGTCGACCTGCGGGTGGGGGCGGTGGATTTCGTCGGGGAGAAGCTCCGCGCGACGCGGGAGCGTTTCGCCGCCCGCGCCGCGGAAGGCGCTCCTCCGGTGACGGTGGTCGTCCCGGCGGCGAACCTGGAGGACGCCGCCGATCACGGCGTGCCCGGCGTCGGCGAGGTCCTGGGCGTCCGCGACGCCAACGAGGTCCTGCGCCATGTGGGGCTGGCGCCCGCGGCCGTCCCGGCCGCCGGCACGCCCGACGGCGCGCGTGACCTCGTTCCCCTGAACCTGGGACCCGTCCGCATCCCCGGATGGCGGCTCGCATGGTCGGCCGCGTCTCTCCTGGCCCTCGGCGGCCTCGTGGCCTTCCTGATGCTGTCGTCGGCGGACCGCCCGCCGGGCCTGACGTTCAGGGACTGTGCGGCGTGCCCGGAGATGGTGGCGGTGCCGGGCGGCGCGTTCGTCATGGGGTCGCCGCCGGGCGAGGCGGCCCGGAGCGCCGTCGAGGGACCGGCGCGCGAGGTCGCCGTGGCCGCGTTCGCCATCGGCCGGTTCGAGGTGACGCGACGGGAGTTCACGTCCTTCGTCGAGGAGACGGGACACGACGCGGGAGACTCCTGCTACGTGCGAACCGGCTCGGGCGGACGCCGGGACCCCTCGAGGAGCTGGCGCGATCCCGGATATCCGCAGGGCGAGGACGACCCCGCCGTCTGCGTCAGCTGGAACACGGCGCGGGCCTACGCCGCGTGGCTCGCCGGGAAGACGGGCCGGGCCTATCGCCTGCCCAGCGAAGCGGAGTGGGAATACGCCGCCCGGGCGGGCACGCGGACGCCGTTCCACACCGGCCCGACGATCACGCCGGACCAGGCGAACTACAACGGGACGTCGTCGTATGGAGCCGGCGGGAAAGGCGCGTTCCGGAAGCGGACGGTGCCCGTCGGCGGGTTCCCGCCGAACGCCTTCGGACTGCACGACGTCCACGGCAACGCCTGGGAATGGGTCGAGGACTGCTGGAACGACAGCTACCGCGGCGCGCCCGCCGACGGCGCGCCGCGGCTGAGCGGCAGCTGCGAGCACCGCGTCATGCGCGGCGGCTCCTGGAGGAGCCGTCCGAAGGACGTCCGCTCCGCCAAGCGGGTCCGGTTCCCGCTGGAGTACCGCAACGACAACTTCGGGTTCCGCGTCGCGCGCCCCCTGGGCGATTGAAGACGCCACCCGTCGTCGCCGCGCAGCCCTTGACTTGGTTCAGACGGATATGAAACGTTTGCCTCGAGCAGGGGTTGGGAGCCTCCGAAGCTGTTGGTGAAGGCAAGCTGGCGTGGAGGAGACTCCCGTGCAGACCTTCGGCCTGCCCCGTCACGTTGCACGGGGCGCGGACGGCGCGGCTGCTCGCCGTGCGGAGAAGGATATGCCATTGCGGATCGAGCCGGAGATCGGCAGCGTGAGCGTCGTTCTGGCCGGCGATTTCAACCCGGCGATCTTCACGCCGGCGTGGTTCGCGCTGCACGACCTCCTGCCGAAGAGCGCCGCGGACGGCGCGGAAGTGGAAGTCGTCCACCCGCTGGCGGCGGCGTTCACCTTCGACGGGCTTGTTCTGAATGTCACGAACGATCGCTTTTTCGTCGAAACCTTGCAGGCGCCTTACGTTCGCGTGTGCGATCTCGTCGTGCGCGTGTTCAGGGAGCTTCTGCCCCATACACCGCTCAGGGCGTTCGGGATCAACCGTACGGTTCACTTTCAGGTTCGGAACTTGGCTGAAAGAGATCGCATCGGAAGAACCCTGGCGCCGGTCGAGCCGTGGGGGACCTGGGCGGGCGCTCTCCAGCTGGGTGGTGAGCGCAACGGGATGATGTCGCTGACGATGGGGCAGGTCGATCCCCCGGCAGGAAGGCCGGAGGGAGACCAGATCAACGTTACGGTGGGGCCGTCCAATCGAATTGGCGAAGGACGGTACGGGGTCTATGTTCACGTCAACGATCATTACACGGTTGGCGAGACCCGGCATGGAGCCGGCGAGTACCTGATGAAACGTCTCACGGGTGACTTTGAGGCGTCCCTGGAGCGCGGCGACGGTATCGTCGATCACGTCATGTCCCTGGCGGAAAAATAGGAGGTCCGGTTCATGTCGCAGGTAAACCTGTCCACCGCGACGTCGCAAGTCGATGGACCCGAGGCGCGAGGCAGTCTCGACGTGGAAACGACGACGGCGAACATCGTTCGGCGTGCGATGGAGAAGCTCGACTTGGCGTCCGGACGCGGGATGCACGCCGGCCCGGGATCCGGCACGCATCGTCCGGAGGCCAACGCGAATCCCCGATCGCTAGGCACGGATCGAGGGCAGGTCTCCGTCGACCTCCTTTCGGGGATCGTGGACGTGCCGCGATTGCCGGCGCGGCGGATGCCCGCGACGACCCTTCATGCCCTGCAGGAGTGGGAAGGCCATGTCGTCGAGACCGGCGACGAAGAGTTCACGGCGCGGTTGACCGACGTCACGGCCGGAGCGTCGCATGAGGGGGAGGAAGCGGTCATCCCCCTGGCCGAGATTTCGGACGGCGATGCCGCCAGGATACGCGTCGGGAGCATCTTCCGCTGGGTGATCGGCTACGAGCGCTCCGCCGCCGGAACCAAGAAGCGCGTGTCCCAGATCGTGTTTCGTGACCTTCCGGCGGTCACCGAGGCCGATCTGTGGGCCGGCAAGGAATGGGCGCGGCAGACGCTCCGATCGTTCGGGTCGTGACGACGGCGGAAACGCCGCCGGGGCGCGACGAGCTCGAACTCACGCTGTTCGGCCCCGGGTACGGCGAGAGCATCGTTCTGCATGTCGGCGACGGCGCGTGGGTCATCGTCGATTCCTGCATCGACGAGGGCGGCGCGCCGAGAGCCCTGCGCTATCTGGAAAACCTTGGCCTCGATCCGGCCGAAGCTGTCGTTCTGATCGTCGCGACCCACTGGCACGACGATCACATCCGCGGCATGGCGAGGCTGGTCGAGGCCTGCGACGGAGCGGCTTTCTGTTGCGTCGGCGCGCTCCGTGGCGAGGAATTTCTTTCCATCGTCGGCGCCCTGGAAGGCCGCCCCTTTTCCGGCGCCGGCTCCGGGGTTCGGGAGATCCACGGCGTGTTCGCGCGGCTCGCGGAAGCGGCGTCGAAGCCGACGTTCGCCCTCGCCAACCGTCGTATTTTCTCCCGAAATGGATGCGAGATATGGTCGCTCTCTCCCGATGACGCGGCCTTTTGGAGGTTTTTGAAGTCCGTTGGCGGCCTGCTGCCCGACGTCGGCCAAACCAAGACCCGCGTTGCGAGTCTTGCGCCCAACGAGGCGGCGGTCGCGCTCTGGATCGGAATCGGAGACGTCTCGGTGCTGCTCGGATCGGACCTGGAAAAACCGGGTTGGACAAGCATCCTGAAGAGTGGGGAGCGGCCGGACGGCGCGGCGTCGGCGTCGGCGTTCAAGGTTCCGCATCACGGGTCCGCGAACGCCGACGAACAGAAGGTGTGGGAACGAATGTTGGAGCCGGCTCCTTTCGCCTTGCTCACGCCCTGGCGCAGGGGCGGCCGCACCCTGCCCAGTGAGAACGACGTTCGGCGCATCCTCTCGCACACCGGGAACGCTTACGCGACCGCGAAGGCCGGAGCGCTCGAGTCCACGCCCGGGCGCCGGCAAGGCCCGGTGGACAGAACCATCCGGGAGTCCGGCATCCCGCTTCGACGCCTCCCGATGTCTCCCGGCTGGCTCCGGTTGCGGCGTCCGCCGGGTTCGCGGACGTCCTGGACGGTCGAGACGTTCGGATCCGCCTGTCATCTCGAGAAATTCGCCGCATGACGCCCGGTTGCCGCGGCGCGCGGCCCCTTTGATCCGGTCGCCGGGTTCGGATAGGGTGCGTGTCCGGCGGCGGCGCGCCGGGCGTCGCGATCGTCACGGGGCAGGGCCATGATCGACGTCGTTCCCACCGGCGAGGCGCTGGGCGCCGAAATTCGCGGCGCCGACCTGTCGCGGGCGCTCGACCCGGCGGACGTGGGCGCGATGCTGGACGCCTGGTCCGAGCATCTCGTCCTGCTCTTTCGCGGCCAGTCCCTCTCCGATCCGGAACTGATCGCGTTCAGCCGCCATTTCGGCGATCTCGACCTCTGCCCCCCCAACGCGACGGGCCGGCAGTACTTGTCGGAGCATCCGGAACTCATCGTCGTCTCCAACGTCGTCGTCGACGGCGAGCCGCTGGGCAGCCTCGGCGCCGGCGAGCTGCGCTGGCACACGGACATGTCCAACCACGCCGTGCCGCCCAAGGCCAGCATCCTCCATGCCCTGGAGGTGTCGTCGGAGGGCGGCGAGACCGAATTCTGCAACATGTACGCGGCCACGGCGGATCTGCCCGGGCATCTGCGGTCGGCGATCGACGGCCGATGGGCGCACCAGGACGGCACCTACGACAGCGCCGGCGCGCCTCAGCGCCCGGTGGAGGTGGCGGGGGTGCACACGGAGTCGCCGCACGCGCGGCATCCGCTGATGCGCCGCCATCCCGACACGGGCCGGCCGGTGCTCTATCTGGGGCGCCGGCCCAAGCAGTACGTCGTCGGCATGGACGCGGAGGACAGCGAGACGCTGCTCGACGCGCTGTGGGCGCACGCCACCCAGCGCAAGTACGTGTGGACCCACGAATGGCGGGTCGGCGACCTGATCGTCTGGGACAACCGCTGCGTCATGCACCGCCGCAACGCCTTTCCCGCCGACTCGCGCCGGACGATGCACCGGACCCAGGTGACCGGAGACGCGATCGCCGCCGCCTGAGGCGACCGGCCTCCTCGCGTCCCCGCCCGGCCCCTCCGCCCCCGCGGCGACGGCCGGGGGAGCGGTCAGGCGGGTTCGAGGACCCTCTCGAGTTCCGGCGTTCCCTCGCCGAGCGGCGGCAGCTGGTCGCCGCCGGAGATGCACATGTGCTGTTCGAACTCGTGCACCATGCAGATCATCTCCTCGGGCGAGGTGCCGATCTCCTTCGCCATGACCTTGTGGGCGTGGTCGAAGAGGGCCTTGGTCCGTTCGGCCTCCCGGCCGCGGCCGGGGCGCACGCCGCAGGACAGCAGCACGGTCCTGTCGCCGGGCGCGGCGTACATGTCACGGATGGCGATCCAGATGTGTTCCTTGAACCAGCTCTTGGCGATGGCGTCGTGGAGACCCGCGTGGATTCGCGCCTTGGTCTCCCGGCTCAGGCCTTCGGGAACGTCGACTCTGACGAACGGCATGTCCCGTCCTCCTCCTCGATTGCGTTTCCGCGACGTTACCACGGATCGAGGACGCGCCACACCCCGGCGCGCCGAATGGCACAACTTGCACACTGTCGGTCGCCGGTGGCCAGTTGCCGGTCGCCAGTCGCCAGTCGCGGTCCGGCGTGGCGAACGGCACACCTTGCACACCGTCGGGCGCATCCCGCGGAAGGCCGGACCGCGCCCGGAATGGCACAACTTGCACACCGTATGGGGTGGGTCCGGCGCGGCGAATGGCACAACTTGCACACTATGGGGCGTATCTCGCGGAAGTCCACCACATCGGACCTGAAACACAATATGTTGTGCTTTCCAGTCGATTATTTCAACATGTGGTATGCTATCCTCCTCTCAATCCTCCCCTGCCAAGGGGATCGGGAGGGGCCATATGGCCACAGGATCATTGTTTGTGGTCACGTGATGGATATTTTTTCTCTGTTATGGAATTTTTCTCTTGACATGCCTGGTAAATGTTCTCATATCGTTCCCACAACACAGGAACCCAACCGGAGACACCCCATGCACGACGACACCGGACATCCGGCCCGGAAGACGACCTTCCTCGAAACCCTCGCCGAGACCGTCAACGTCTCCGCCGCCTGCCGCAAGGCCGGCATCCGCAGACGCACCGCCTACAACTGGCGCAACGCCGACCCCCGCTTCGCCCGCGAGTGGGACGACGCCCTCGACGACGGCATCGACCTGCTCGAGGCCGAACTCCACCGCCGCGCCTTCGAGGGCGTGGAGAAGCCGGTCTGGCACAAGGGCGAACAGGTGGGGACGGTGCGCCACTACTCCGACGCCCTCGCCATGTTCCTGCTCAAGGCCCACCGCCCGGCGCGCTACCGCGACGGCTACCGCCCGCCGGAAACGGACCGCCTCCCGCGCGCCGACGCGGCGGCGGTCACGGTGGCGGACGTCCCGGTCACGACGACGGCGACGGTGACGCGCGCCCCGGCCGCGGCGATGACGGCCACGGTGGCGGACGTCCAGGACGCAACCGCGACGACGGCGGCGCGCGCCATGCCCGATCTTTCGCTGGAGGCCTCTCTGCCGCCGCCCGTCGCCGGCATCGACGAGGCCGGACGAGGCCCCTGGGCCGGGCCGGTCGTCGCCGCCGCCGTGATCCTTCCCGCGGATCGCGCGCCGGACGGAATCGACGATTCCAAACGCCTGTCGCGCGACCGCCGGGCCGAGCTGTACGAGCGAATCCGGGCGGCGGCGACCGTCGGCGTCGGCGAGGCCAGCGTCGACGAGGTCGACGCCCTGAACGTCCTTCAGGCCACGATGCTGGCCATGCGCCGGGCCGTCGAGGCGCTCGGGACCCGGCCCTCCCATGCCCTGGTGGACGGCAACCGCCTGCCCGACCTCGCCTGCCCCGCGCGGGCGATCATCGGCGGCGATTCACGCTCGATCTCCATCGCGGCGGCGTCGATCGTCGCCAAGGAGACCCGCGACCGGATCATGCGGCGGCTGGCGCGGCTCCATCCCGGCTACGGCTGGGAGCGCAACGCCGGCTACGGCACGCCGGAACACGCCCGGGCGCTCGCCACCCTCGGGCCGACTCGGCATCACCGGCGCTCGTTCCGGCCCGTGCGGGAGGCCGTTTCACGGTGAGGGAGATGCGCCCGGAAACCGCTGGCGGCCACGACCGACCCCGCCGGGAGCGTCTCAGATCACCACCATGCCGCCGTCGACGGGAAGGACCACGCCGTTGACCAGGCGCGATTCGTCGGAGGCCAGATAGAGCGCCGCGTGGGCGATGTCGATCGGCCGACCGGCGCCCAGGGGGTGCTGGTGGAGG
Organism: Alphaproteobacteria bacterium; assembly: GCA_965200265.1. Taxonomy (GTDB): domain Bacteria; phylum Pseudomonadota; class Alphaproteobacteria; order UBA2966; family UBA2966; genus UBA2966. The sequence goes on from OZ241357.1 coordinate 297,317, forward strand.
ACGGTGGCGATCGTCTCGTTGGTCCAGCCCGCCTTCACCGCGACGTTGCGGTCGGTCTCCACGAAGCAGGGCGCGATGGCGTTGCAGCGGATGTTGTCCCTGGCGTACTCGGCGGCGATGCAGCGGGTGAGCGCCGAAACGCCGCCCTTGGCGGCGGAATAGGAGTGCCGCGGCGGGAAGCCGCGCATCTCGCCGAGGAAGTTCATCACCGAGCTCATGTTGATGATCGAGCCGCCGCCGGCCTTCTTCAGTTCCGGGATGCCGAAGCGGCTGCCGAGGAACGTGCCGTAGAGGTCGAGCTTGATACTGCGGTCCCAGGCCTCGATCGGCATCCCGGTCACGGAGTCGTCGGGGGGCGCGGAGCCGCCGGCGCAGTTGTAGAGGACGTCGAGCTTGCCGAAGGCCTCGACGGTCCGCGCGATGGCGCGCTCGACGTCGTCGGGCCGGGTGACGTCGGCGTGGATGGCCACCGCCTTGCCGCCGTCCGCCCTGATGGCGTCGGCGGTCGCGCCGCCCGTCTCCGGGTCGATCTCGACGACGCCGATGCTTGCGCCCTCGCTGGCGAAGAGGCGGCACGCCTCGCGCGCGATGCCCGCGCCGGCGCCGGTGATCAGCGCGACCTTCCCGTCCAGTCTCGCCATGGCCTCCAGTCCTCCCCGCGCGGTCCGTTCACGGCCGATAATGCCGGATCGGCCCGCGGGGGTCCAGCGAGCGGCCCGGTTCGGACGGACGCGGGACAGATCCGCGTCAAGGGGACCGGGCGTCACCGGCCCGTGGAAAGCTGTTCGGCGAGCATTCGAGAAACGAGGGCACACAATTCCGTCAGATCCGGTTCCCCCGCATCTTCCGCTTCGTCCGCTTTCCTGAGCGCTTCCACGTACTCGTCCCTGTTCGACCGGAGACGTTCCGGCAGGATGACGTCACCGCTCAGCCAGCCTCCAGCCTTGACGCACAGGACAAAATAGCAGGCCGCCCGAGCGGTCCTGCCGTTCCCGTTGATGAAAGGATGGATGTGATTCAGTCTCCATAGAACGTAGGTGGCGAGCAGAACCATGTCGCTCTCTCCCCATCGGCGATTCACGATGTTCACGAAATCGTCCATCAGGGCGTTCACCCGGTAATGCTCGGGCGGCGCATAGTCTCCGACACGCACCGGGCAGGGGCGGTACTCGCCCGCGTTGGTATGGAGGCAGGCGATCGCGTGATAGTTGATGGCCTTGATAACGGTCTGCGACAGGAACGGCCGATCAACGGCCAGCGCCGCCGACACCGCGGAGTGCAGGAAGGAGTAGTGCCGTTCCCCGTTGGAGGTTTCCAGCGCGCGGTATGCCGGGTGGTCTTCGCTCCGCCCGACCAGCTCGTGGAGGATCACTTCCCGGGCCGCCTCCCCGCCATCCGGTCGATGCAGTCGGCCACCTCCTCGCGGGTGATCTTGCTGTCGAAGCTCAACGTTCCCATGATGAAGGAAATCTTCTGTTTCCGTATCTCTTCTTCCGTCATCTCCTGGCCCGCCGACCGGCGCAGTGCTTCGATCAAATCGGGGTCCGTCCTTATCTCTTTCACTTCCTGTCCCTCCGAATCTCTCGGCGCGCATTGAATCACAAAAAAGGAACGGCCTCCACTGTCTGTCCTGGCGCATACACATGCAAGACACGGCTCACCCGGCGTCTCACGTGTCGTGAACGCGGTTGGGGGATTGACAGGTGCCGACGCTCCGGCCTATGTATCGCGCCCATCGGAAGTCGGCGGGGCCCGCGGGCGCATGAAGGTTCTCAAGTCACTGAAGACCGCGAAGAAGCGGCACCGCGACTGCCGGGTGGTGCGCCGCCGCGGCCGCGTGTACGTGATCAACAAGACGAACCGGCGTTTCAAGGCGCGGCAGGGTTAGGCCGCGGCCGGCCCGCCCGAACCGCGCCCTTGGGTGCGGTTTTCCGTCGCGCCGGAACCGGCCGGAACGGCGCTGGCGGTCGCGCCCGCCCCGTCGTATGGTTCCACGAGGCCGAACGCGCCGCGGCCCCCGCAGGTGGGAGCGAACCATGAGAATGCCGGAACCCGACGCCGACGTCATCGCGGGACGGGACGCCCTCGTCGCCGCCCTCCGCGGCGTGCTGGCCGAGGAGGGCGTGATCTGGAGCGACAACGAGCTCAAGGCCTACGAGTGCGACGGCCTGACCGCGTACCGGCAGGTCCCGCTCGCCGTCGTGCTCCCGGAAGACACGCGGCAGGTGTCGCGGGTCCTCCAAATCTGTTCCGAACACGGCGCCAAGGTCGTGCCCCGGGGCGCCGGCACGTCCCTCTCCGGCGGCGCCCTGCCGCTGGCCGACGGGGTCCTCCTCGGCCTCGGGAAGTTCAACCGCATCCTGGAGATCGACTACGAGAACCGCTGCGCGGTCGTGCAGCCGGGCGTTTCCAACATGTCCATCAGCGAGGCCGTGGCCGACGAGGGCTTCTACTACGCGCCCGACCCCTCGAGCCAGATCGTGTGCACGATCGGCGGCAACGTCGCCGAGAACTCCGGCGGCATCCATTGCCTCAAGTACGGCGTCACGACCAACAACATCCTGGGTCTCGAAATCGTCCTCATGGACGGCGAGGTCGTCCGCCTGGGCGGCAAGCATCTCGATCCGGAGGGCTACGACCTGATGGGCGTGATGGCGGGGTCGGAGGGCCTGCTCGGCGTCATCACCGAGGTGACGGTGAAGATTCTCAGGAAACCGGAGGTCGCCCGGGCGGTCCTGGTCGGATTCCCCGACATCGAGGACGGCGGCCGGTTCGTGGCCGACGTCATCGCCGCCGGGATCGTTCCCGGCGGCATGGAGATGATGGACAGGCCCACGGTCCATGCGGTGGAGGAATTCTGCCACGCGGGCTATCCGCTGGACGCGGAGGCCCTGGTGATCGTCGAGCTCGACGGTCACGCCACGGAGGTGGACCACCTGATCGGGCGGGTCGAGGACATCGCCCGGCAGTGCCGCGCGTCCTCGGTCCGGACCAGCCGCTCGGAGGAGGAGCGCCTGGCGTTCTGGCTCGGGCGCAAGTCGGCCTTCGGCGCGGTCGGGCGAATCTCGCCGGACTTCTTCTGCATGGACGGGACCATTCCGCGGCGCGCCCTCGCCGAGGTCCTGCGGCGCATGACCCAAATGTCGGCCCGGTTCGGCCTTCGCGTCGCCAACGTCTTCCACGCCGGCGACGGGAATCTGCATCCGCTGATCCTCTACGACGCCAACGTGCCCGGCGAACTGGAAAAGGCGGAGGAGTTCGGCGCCGAGATACTCAAGCTCTGCGTCGAGGTGGGAGGCGTGCTGACCGGCGAGCACGGGGTCGGCGTGGAGAAGCGGGACCTCATGGGCGAGATGTTCACCGACGCCGACCTGGAGCAGCAGCAGCGCCTGAAGTGCGCCTTCGATCCGCGCGGATCGCTGAATCCGGGCAAGATGTTCCCGACCCTCCACCGCTGCGCCGAACTCGGCCGCCTGCACGTCCACCGCGGCCAGATGCCGTTTCCCGACATCCCGCGCTTCTAGCGGCGCCCCGGAGACATGCCGGAGACCTATCGGCCGCGCGACGCCGACCAGGTCCGCGAGACCGTGGCGTGGGCGGCGGCCGAGGAGCGCCCGCTGGAGATCCGGGGCGGCGGATCCAAGCGCGGCCTCGGGCGCCCGGCGGGCGATCTCGACGTGCTCGACGTCTCGGGCCTCGACGGCGTGACCTACTACGAGCCGACCGAGCTGGTGCTGGCCGCCGCCGCCGGCACGCCCCTCGCCGCCGTCGAGGCGGAACTCGCCGGCAACCGCCAGCGGCTGGCGTTCGAGCCGGTGGACTACGGCCCCGTCACGGGCGGCCCGGCGGAGCGTTCGACGGTCGGCGGCGTCCTCGCCTGCAACATCTCGGGACCGCGGCGGGTCCAGGCCGGCGCGGCGCGCGACCACTGCCTCGGCGTGACCGCGGTGTCGGGACGGGGAGAGGCCTTCAAGTCCGGCGGGCGGGTCGTCAAGAACGTCACCGGCTACGATCTCTCCAAGCTGATGGCCGGGTCCCACGGCACCCTGGCGGTCCTGACGGAGGTGACGTTCAAGGTCCTGCCGGTGCCGGAGGAGACCCGAACCGTCCTGATCCGCGGACTCGACGAGACCGCCGGCGTCGCGGCGCTGGGCCGGGCCGCCGCGAGCGGTCTGGAGCCGACGGCGCTCGCCCACCTGCCGCCGTCCGCGGCCTCCCGGTCGGCGGTCGACCGCGTGTCCGGGGCGGGCGGCGGCGTCACCGCGATACGGATCGAGGGGCCGGCCCCGTCGGTGGAGGCGCGGTGCGCGGCGTCGCGGAAGCCGTTCGGGTCGGCGGGCGATACCGACGAACTCGGCGACCGCGAGTCGGGCGCGCTGTGGCGGGAGATCGGCGGCGTGCGGCTGCTGCCCGCCGACGACGGCGTGTTGTGGCGTCTCTCGGTTCCGCCGGCGACCGCGGCCGGAATCGTCCCGGAGATCGCGAACGCCCTGCCCCCGGCGGGCGCCGTCGAGGCCATGTTCGATTGGGCCGGCGGCCTGATCTGGCTGGCGATCGAAGGCGTCGAGGACGCGGCGCACGGCGTCGTTCGCGGCGCCATCGCCGGCGGGGGCGGGCACGCCACGCTGATCCGGGCCCCGGAGGAGATCCGGCGGCGGGTTCCCGTGTTTCACCCCCGGGACCCCGGCCTCGCCGCGCTGGACGCGAGGGTCAAGAAGGGGTTCGATCCGCGCGGTATCCTCAATCCCGGACGCCTGTCGCCCGACTATTAGCGTCCGTTCCTGCGCCTCCTCCCTGCGAGGGGGGCGGGTCTCGGTCCCGGAGTTCGGCGGGCGCTACGTGTGGATCGCGCGCCCGTGCGCGGCGAGCGCCGCTTCCTTGACCGCCTCCGCCAGCGTCGGGTGGGCGTGGCAGGTGCGGGCCACGTCCTCGGACGACGCGCCGTACACCATGGCGGTCGCCGCCTCGTGGATCAGCGTGCCCGCATCGGCGCCGAGGATATGGACGCCGAGCACGCGGTCGGTCTTCCGATCGGCCAGAATCTTGACCATGCCGTCGGTGTCGCCGGTCGTCCGGGCGCGGCTGTTGGCGGTGAACGGGAACTTGCCGGAAGCGTAGTCGACGCCCTCCTTCTTCAGGGCCTCCTCGGACCTGCCGACGGACGCGGCCTCGGGCCACGTGTAGACCACGCCGGGAACGAGGCCGTAGTCGACGTGCCCGGACCCGCCCGCCATCGTCTCGACGCAGGCCACGCCGTCCTCCTCGGCCTTGTGGGCCAGCATGGGGCCGGGAACCGCGTCGCCGATGGCGTGGATGCCGTCGACGCTGGTCCCGAAACGCGCGTCCACCTTGACGAACCCGCGCTCGTCGCGCTCCACGCCGGCGTCGTCGAGCCCGAGTCCGCCGGTGTTCGGTCGCCGACCGACCGAGACCAGCACGACGTCGGCCTCGATCGTCTCGCCCTCCCCGCCGGCCGCCGGCTCGACGTCCAGGGCCACGCCGCCCCGGACCTTCCTGGCGGCGACGACCCTGGAGCCGAGCCGGAAGGAGAGTCCCTGCCGGGCGAGGATCCGTCGCAGGTTCTTCGACATCTCGCCGTCCATGCCCGGGGTGATCCGGTCGAGGAACTCCACCACCGTGACCTCGGCGCCGAGGCGCCGCCAGACGGACCCCAGCTCGAGGCCGATGTAGCCGGCGCCGATCACCACCATGCGCCTCGGCACCGAATCGAGCGCCAGCGCGCCGGTGGACGACACGATCCGTTTCTCGTCGACGTCGACGCCGGCGAGCGGCGCCGCCTCCGATCCCGTGGCGATGATGATCCTGCCGGCGTTCAGCATCCTCGCGGCGCCCCCGGCGGACTCGACCTCCACCCGTCCGGGCGCGGCGATCCTGCCGAACCCCCGGACGAACTCCACCTCGTTCTTCCGGAACAGGAACTCGACGCCCTTCGTCAGGTCCTCCACGACCTTGTCCTTGCGCGCCATCATGGCCTTCAGGTCGAGCTCGACGGCGCCCGTCACGACTCCGTGACCGGCGAGGGAATGTCGCGCCTCGGCGAACAGTTCGGAAGAATGCAGCAGCGCCTTCGACGGGATGCAGCCCACGTTCAGGCAGGTCCCCCCGAGGGTCTCCCGGGCCTCGACGCAGGCCGTCCTCATCCCGAGCTGCGCCGCGCGGATCGCCGCGACGTACCCGCCGGGGCCGCCGCCGATGACCACGAGATCGTGACTGTCGCCGCTCATGTCCAAGCCCTCGAAACCGCCGCCGCGCTGCCCGCGGACCGGGCGCCTGCCGGTATCCGTCCGGAATACGTCATCCCGCCTGTCCCCGGCGGTTCGCCGCCGGAGCGTGGGGGTCACCCGGCGTTTCCGACCGAAACGTCATGATGGCGCCGGTCGGAAACGCCGGCGGCGGGCGGGGCCGGGGGCGAAGGTCCCTTTTCGGGAGGGGGCTACTCCGCCGCCAGCGCTCCGGCGAAGGACCGCTCGTAATCGCGCATCGCGTCGCGGATGAACCCGTCGCGCTCGTCGCCCTCGTACCGGTCGCCCTCGGCGATGATCTCCACCATCTTCCGGCACACCTCGCGGACGAGCTCCTCGTCGTCGCGGTCCTCCCGCATGGGGACCGCCAGCACCGTGTTGTTGGTGTAGGAGTAGTCGCGCTCGCCCGCGTTGGCCCTGGCGTGCATCGCGCCGGGTCGCGCGTCCGGGTTGTCGCCGTTGAGGGCGCGGCGCAGGTTGCGGCGGTTCATGTAGACGCCGACGTCGCCCCGCATCGGGTTCTCGAGCGCGTGCACGGCGATGGGCCGCTGGCTGACGATGGCTTCCCAGTCGCCGGGCGTGCGCTGCCCCGTCTCGTAGGGGCGGCCGCCGGTCTGGCCTTCGAGGAAGTCGATGTCGTCGTACCCGCACCGCTCCTTGCGTCCGGCGTCGAACGGGTCGATCGACGCGCCGAACATGCGCCAGCCGATGATGACGTGGTTCTCGTTGTCGACGGGCACGTACCAGCGCGCCATGTGCACGCGATGGAAGTACCGGGTGTCGCGGCCGTCCTCGAACAGGTTGGCGTGGATGGTGAGGTTGGGGACCACCACGTCGTTGATCCGTATCCAGATCTTGTCCGTCCCGACACGGCGGCCGGCGATGAAGACCATCGCCGTGTCGTCGCGCACCGACGCGTACTCCATCACCGGCGTCTGGGTGAACACCGGATTGAGGGCCGTGGCCGGATAGTCGCCGTCGTCGTCGCCGACCACCCTCATGCTCGCGTTGTGAAGCTGCGAGGTGTGGATCTGGTCGGGGATGTTGTCGAACGCCTGGAGATAGTTGCACGGATAGACGTTGGTGAACGGGACGAGCTCGAGGTCGTCGTAGGCGTCGAAGAAGTCCCATTCGGGGAATTTCGGCATCTCGGCGTAGGGTCCCATGTAGGCGAAGACGAGGCCGTGGCGCTCGAAGGCCGGATACGCGCCCTGGCTCACCTTGTCGGCCAGGCGCGCGCCGCCGTCCGGCTCGCCCGGCGCCTCCATCAGCCTGCCGTCCACGTCGAACCGGAAGCCGTGGTAGCAGCAGCGGATGCCGGTCTCCTGGATGATGCCGTACTCGAGCGACGCGCCGCGGTGGGCGCAGTGGCGGTGCAGGACGCCGATTTGTCCCGACTTGTCGCGGAACGCCACCAGATCCTCGCCCATGATCCTGATCGCCTTGGGCACGTCGGTCAGTTCGTCCGACAGGCACACCGGCTGCCAGAACCGGCGCATGAACTCCCCCATCGGGGTGTCGGGGTCGGTGTGGGTGAGCTCGGGATCCTCCTGCGGGACGTGGCGCTTGTCGTAGCCGCTGAAGGCCCTGTTGTCGTCGTGGCTGAATCTGAGATGCGTGTCCTGGTCTTTCATGTCCGTCCGTCTCGCCTCCGATGCCCGGCGCCCGCGTTCGCCGTTATTATGTCAATAATACTGACCTTGTTGGAGATTGTGCCATACCGCGAATCGGGAATCAATCGAATTCCGCACCGGCGGCGGGCGGGATCAGCCTTCCGGGTCGATCCACATCAGCGGCTGGCCGGCCTCCACCCGCGCCTCGTTCTCCGCGCAGATCTCGACGACGGTTCCCGCGACGCCGGCGGGGACGGAGGTGAAGAGCTTCATCACGTCGACGAGGCAGACCGTGTCGCCGGCGCCCACCCCGCCGCCCACCTCGACGAACGGCGGCGCGTCCGGCGCGGGAGCGCGATAGAACGTGCCCGTCATCGGACACTCGACGGCGACCAGCCCTTCCCGCGGCGGAGCGGCGGGCGGCGTCTCCGCGGCGACGGCGGCCGGGGCCGGTTCGTCGACGGCCGCGGGCGCGGCGGTTCCGGCGATCGAGGCCGTCGCGGGCGTCGTCGCCCCGCCTTCGCCGTCCGTCGTCGCGTCCACCTCGAGCCGCGTGCCGTCGTGCTCGTAGCGAAAGCGCCGGTACCCGAGCCTGTCCAGCGTCTGCAGAATCTCGATCACGTCCCTGGCCGACAACGCCATCACGGGGCCTCCGCCGTCCGCTCCGGCGGCGTGCCGGGCGCCGGTCCCTGAGGCGCCTTTTCGACACGGATCTCCATGCCGTCCCGCGCCAGCGCCAGCCTGCCGCCTTGCGGCCCGTCGACGAGCGCGAGGATCAGCGCCACGTCGCGATAGGTGAGGGGCGCGTCGCCGGACACCGGGGCTACGGCTCCACGGTGAACTTGTAATCGACGGCCACGCAGCCCTCGCCGTCGCCGAGGACGACGACGGGGTTGAGGTCGAGCTCGGCGATCTCCGGGCGGTCGGCGGCCAGCCACGAAACCCGGGCGATCGTCCTCGCCAGCGCCGCCGCGTCCAGGGGGCCGCCGCCCCGGAAGCCCCGGAGCATGGGGCCGAGCACGGACCCCTCGAGGACGCGCCGCGCCACGGCCGCGCTGACCGGCGCCGGCAGCATGTTCACGTCGGCGACGAGCTCCACCAGGGTGCCGCCGGGGCCGAAGACGATCATCGGGCCGAAGACCGGGTCGCGCTTGGCGCCGATCAGGACCTCGATCCCGCCGCTCACCATTTCCTGCACGAGAACGCCTTCGATACGGGCGTCCGGGTGGCGCAGCCGGGCGTTGGCGTTGACCGTGTCGCAGGCCACGGCGAGGGCGTCCTCGCCGCGCACGTCGGTGACGACGCCGCCGATCTCGGTGCGGTGGGCGATGTCGGGGGAGGCGATCTTCACGGCGACGGGCGACTCGAGCGCGGCGCGGAACGCCTCCGCTTCCTCGATGGTCGCGGCGACGGTCTCGCGGGGCAGGCGAACGCCGTAGGCCGCGAGCACGCCCCTTTGGGCTTCCACGCCATCGAGCGGCGCGGCGCCGGCGGCGCCGGGTTCGACGTCGCGGGCGGGTGCCGGGTCGGCGAGCAGGACGCGGCGCCGCGCGTCGTACAGGAGGCGCACGGCGACGTTTCTCGCGGCCCGCGCCGGATCGCCGAACACCGGGAACGGCGCCTCGCGGATCGCATTCATGGCGCTCTCGTGGGGCGCCACCCACGACACCGCGAACGGCTTGTCCACGTCGGCGCGCAGCCTGGTCAATTCCTCGACCAGCTCGAGCCCGTTGCGCCAGATGAGTTTCACCGACAGCACGGCGGCGTCGTAATGGTCGCCTTCGAGGAGTATCCGCAGGCATTGCGCCAGGACGTCGGGCCGGAACACCATGGGGCCCGTCGCGTCCAGCGGGTTGTTGAACCCGGCGTAGTCCGGAAGGATTTCCGCCACCCTGGCCCGCAACTCCCCGGGCAGCGGGGCGACGTCGAGGCCGGCGTCCGTCGCGGCGTCGGCGGCGAGCACCCCGGCGCCGCCGGAATGGGAGACCAGCGCGACGCGCGTCCCGCGGGAGGCCGGCGTCTTGTTGAAGACCTTCATGTAGTCGATGAACTGATCGCCGTCGGCGGCGCGCAGGACGCCGTTGGCGTCGAACACGGCCTGGGCGACCGCGTCCGAGCCGACCAAGGCCCCGGTGTGGGACCGGGCCGCGACGGCCCCGGCGTCCGACCTGCCGACCTTGAGGACGATCAGGGGCTTGCCCGCCTCCAGCGCCGCCCGCGAGACGCCGATGAAGCCCGCGCCCTCGCGGATGCTCTCGATATAGCCGCCGACGATCCCGACCCGGTCGTCGCCGATCAGGTATCCGGCGTAGTCGGAGAACTCGAGATCCGCCTCGTTGCCCGAGCTCACGAAATGTCCCGTGCCGATTCCCTGGCGCTCCGCCTCGGTGAGGATGGCGGCGCCGACCGCGCCGCTCTGGCTCGCCAGCGCGACGTTGCCGGGCGCCACGTCCTTGCGATCGAGGAGCTGGGTGATCGAGGGGACGGCCCCGTTCCACAGGTTGATCGAACCGACGGAGTTGGGTCCGACGGCGCGGCCTCCCTTGTCGCGGATGAGGGCCATCAGCCCGGCTTCCGCGCGCCTGCCGTCCTCGCCCAGTTCCCCGAAGCCCGACGTGACGATCAGGAAGCATTTGACGTGGCCGGGCGCGAGCGCCTCCACCGTCCGGCGGACGGCCGTCGCAGGGACGGAGAGCACGGCGAGGTCGACGGGAGCCGGAATGTCGGCGAGCGAGGGAAAGCACTTCCGTCCGTTCACCGTCTCGTATTTCGGGTTCACCGGGTAGATCTCGCCGTCGTATTCGTGGAGGTCGAGAAATTTCAGGATGAGCCCGCCGCCCATGCGGGTCGCGTCCTCCGACGCGCCGACGACGGCGATCGACTCCGGCTCGAAGAGCGCGGCCAGGGCCGGGGTCCGGGCCTGGGCCTGGGCGGCGGGGGCGGCGGGTTTCATTCGGCGGCGACCGCCGGCGACGCGGGTCCCTCGATCTCGAGCGCGAAGTCGCCCTTTCTGACGCTCACGCGTCTGAGCGCCGGGCGCTTCTCGACCTCGTTCATGAGCTGCTTCAGCGGCGTCAGGGCCGAGAGCGGGTAGTCGGTCCGGCGTCCCGGCGCGTCGCGCGCGGCGAACAGCGGCTCGAGAACCGGCGGCTGGTAGAAGGCGGCGAGCAGCAGGTCGTCGTCGGACGCGAACGGGCCGCGCTCCTTCCTCAGCCGGGGGAGCCAGGGCTCCACGAGCTCGCCGGCGCGCCCGGCGACGGGCTCCTTCATGCCGAGGCGGTCGGCGGATTTCTCGACGATCTCGGGCAGGATCGGTCCGACGGGCCGGCCGTAGAACCCCATCGCGTAGCGCGCGATCTCGTCGGGGACGGTCCTGTAGCGTTCCCCTTGCGCCACGTTGATCACCGACTGGGTGACGACGTATTGCGCGAAGGGGCTGACGACGACCGGATAGCCGAGGTCCTCGCGGACCCGCACCGCCTCCGCCAGCACCTCCTCGAACCTGTCGCTCATGCCGATGTCGGCGAGCTGGGAGTGCAGGTTGGAGATCATGCCGCCCGGGATCTGGTGCTCGTAGAGCCTGGGGTCGTGGCGCTTGTGGACGCCCAGGGGCTTGTCGTAGCGCTCGGCCAGCGCGATGAAGTAGTCCGCCATCTCCGCGAGGTCGTCGAGATCGAGCCCGATCCCGTATCCGAGGTCGCCGAGATGGCGGACGAAATACTCGGTCGGCGGCAGCGAGTCGGACCCGGCCATGGGGCCGATGGCCGTGTGCAGCACGTCGACGCCGAGCGGGACCGCCTCGAGGTAGCAGAGCTCCGCCAGCCCGCCGCGGCAGTGGGAGTGGAGCTCCAGCGGCATGTCCGGGCCGATGGCGCCGCGGATCGCCGGAACCAGCGTGCGGATGCGGTCGGGCGTGAGCAGGCCGCTCGCGTCCTTGATGATGAAGGCGTCGACCCCGTGGCCGACGATCTTCGTCGCGACGTCGGCGTAGTACGCGTCCGTGTGGACCGGACTCAGGGCGTAGGCGAACCCGGCGCAGCAGTAGAGACCGGCCGCCTTGGTCGTCGCGATGGCGAGCTCGATGTTCCGGACGTCGCCCAGCGTGTCGTAGAAGGTGTGACGGCGCATCCCGTTGGCGGCGATGCGCCGGATGGTCAGGTCGACGACGTCGTCGGGGAAGAACTCGAAGGTGAACAGGCTCTGGCCGCGGGTCCAGACGTTGAGCGGCGTCCGCGGGCAGCGCTCCGCCATGAGGCGCATACGCTCCCAAGGATCTTCCCGCAGGTAGCGGACGCAGACGTCGAAGACCGCGCCGCCCTCGAGGTCTATCCAGTCGAAGCCCATCTCGTCCATGCGCGGGGCGAAGGGCATGATCATGTCGTTGGTGATGCGCGTCGCCCACAGCGACTGCGGGGCGTCGCGCACCGAAACGTCGACGAACCCGACCTCCTTCATGGGCACTCCTCCGGTGGCGGGGAACCGTGGCGAGGAATCTAGCGACTCGCCGCCGCTTCGTCACGGTCGTGTCCCGGTTCACGACACATGCTTGATGTCGCCTGCGGCGGCGGGGTAACCTGCCACCTGCACACGTAACCGAGGCTGCCCGCTCCGTCGGGCCGCCCGCTGAATACAACAGCCCGACTACCCGGCTTGGGTTTGGCCGCCCGAGCCTTGGTGAACAGGCGGGAACTCTCACGACAGCCTCGTGTGACGTGTGCAACGGCCCGGCAACCCGCCGGCGCCGCGCCTCGCACATGGAGGACGGCAATGAATTTCGGAAAACGACTTGCGGCCATCGTCGCCGCGTTCGGGCTTCTCTCGCTCGCCGCGTGCGGCGGTGGGGGCGGGGGCGGGTCGAAGACGATGACGCAGGCGGAATCGGAATCCGAACCGGCCCCGACACCCTCCGAAGTTGCGCGTCAACTCGACACGGAACGCTTCACGACGCACCAGCCCGATGTGCTGGAGCGGATCGGCGCGCACCATGCCTACGCCAGGGGCCTGACCGGCAAGGGCGTGCGGATCGGGATCGACGACAGCATCGTCGACTACACGCAGAGCGCGGAGTTCGGCGACAGGGTGAAGCTCCGCGACGCAGACGGGGCGCGCCTGACGTACAGCCATCCGTTCGGAGATTCGGTCTACAGCGATGCCGGCGCGTGCCGGGTGTGGAACCCCTCATGCCGAACCTGGAGGGCCAACAGCCAAGGGAACGACGAAGCTCCCAACGGCTGGGTGCGCCGGATCGTGGACGAAGCCGGATGGCCCACCGGGGACGACACCGTGTTCGTGGTCGACGAGCACTACAGCGCACAAAACACCATCGAGCGGTTGTTCCGATGGCACGAAGTCCCGACGCCCTACGGTCCGGTCGGGGACGGAACCCACGGAACCATTGTCGCTTCGGTCGCGGCCGGGAAGAATCTCGGCGTCGCGCCGGAAGCGACGATCATCCCGATCGCGCAGAACCTTACGGACGATCGGAGGGCGGGCGCTCTCGCAGACAGCGTGTTGCGATCGGCGATTGCCGCGCTTCCAACCGCGGATCGTGATGTCTTCGATAATCGGTTGGCAGGCGCCGCCCGAGATGAATACGCCAAGTTCGACATCATCAACCGATCCTACGGATCAGCGATCTTCGATCCGAACGTGGTCTCCCGGGAGATCGAGTCCGAACTCCGGTGGTATCGACGGTATTTGCCGAAGTATCTGGGTGCCGTCTTCCAGGCCGACAGACCCGCCGCCGAGAAAACCATCCTCGTCTACTCCACCGGCAACCAAGGAAAGCGTTGGTCCGGCTTGGAAGCGGACCTGCCCCGTTACATTCCGGCGTTGCGCGGGCACTCCCTGGCCGTCGCCGCGACGGACCCGGAAACGGGCGTTATCGCCGACTATTCCAACCGGTGCGGTCCGCTTCCGCCGGACTGGAATTCCGCCGGACACGGGCCGCACTACTGCCTCGCGGCGCCGGGAACCGTGCGAGGTCTTGTGCCCAACCCGGACAACCCCGGACAAGGCGACGTCACAGACGGGGTGAAAGGCACCAGTTTCGCGGCGCCCGTCGTTTCGGGGGCGCTCGCCCTGCTGATGGAGCACTTCCGGGGAACGCGCGGTAACACGGAAGTCGTGAAGCGGATGCTCGACACGGCCGACCGAAGCGGGCGATACGCCGACCTGGAGATCTACGGCGCCGGGCATCTGGACGTCGAGGCCGCGCTTTCGCCCGTCGGGGCGCTCAACGTCGGGCAGTCGGCGCGCGCACTCGACGGCACGGCGCTCCAGGCGCCCGCCGCGTTCGGTTCGATCGCGCGGCGCGCCGCCGGTATCGAACTCGCCGCGTTCGACGAGCAGAACTTTCCGTTCTGGATTCCCCTGTCGGCACTCGTATCGACGCGGCCGGTCGGCCGCGCCCCGATTCCCCGGTTCGACGAGGCCGAAAGGGCGGTTGCGCCGGCGACCGGCCTGGACGCTCTCGGGCTGCATTGGATGCCGGTCGGGGAGGCTGGAAGCCTTCGGTTGCCGGACGGGTACGAGTGGGTTGCGGGCCTCGGCGAAACGTCCGGGAGCGTCGCGCGCCGGCCACGGGCCGACGGATGGGGATACGGTCTCGGGTTCGACGAGGGCGGATACCTCGGAACGCGAATATCCGGCGCGTTCGGATCGGACCTGCGCTCCGGCATGGCGTGGGCTTCCCGTTCCTTCGGGCGGGAACTCGAGGGCGGCTGGACGCTGGACGGCGCGGCGACCCTGGCGGTAAGCCGGGCGCGCTACGAGAAGGGCGCGATCTTCCGGGCGTCGCCCTCCGTGCTGTCGGCGTTGTCGATACGCTTTGGAGCCAAGGAAACGGGACTCACGATAGAGCAACCGTTGCGTGCCGAAACGGGGACCGGAACGTTCCGCGTGGAGAACGGAAGGATGGAGAACGGGCGAAGGCTCTACGACGAATACCGGGTTCCGCTCCGTCCCGAAGCGCGGGAGTTGCGGCTGACGCTCCGTCACGAACGGAAGGCGGCGGGCGGGCGCGTCGCCGTCGAGGCCGGCGGCGCGGTGAACGCCGGCCACGTTCCCGGAGAGCATGAAACCAGCGTCGGCTTCGCGTACCGGCTGACGTGGTGACCCCGGTGAGCCGCCTCGGCATCCTGGCACTCGCGTGGGTGGCCGCACTCGGCGCGGCCTGCGCGGGCCAACGGAACCCGGACGGGACGTCCGGTCCGCCGGCCCTGGGTCCCCCGGTCGTTCGGGAAGGCGTCGTGTACACCCCGGCGAGCATCGGCCCACACGGGTGCGTGCTCTACAGCGTCCGGATTCCGGGCGGACGGGCGCCCGCCGCGATGGTGTATCGGAGCGTGGACGGACGGTTCGCCTACGGACGGCCCAAACGGTGCGTCAGGAAGGCGGAGGCGCGATAGATACCCGAGGCTCGGCGAATGGAGCGCGCCCGGATGTGCCCCCGCATTGATGGCGGGCGCAGGGAACATGAACGGGGTGTCAAGAACATTTAGAACTGACCGGATTATGTACCAGATGGATTGACCGCTTCTGTTGGGGTTGTTGGCCCTGTGGGGAAGTGGTCGGGCGCGTAGCGGCCGTCCACTTCCCCACAGGGCATCGCTTGGTTGCGTCGAAGCGGGTCACGCAGCCTCGCGGGTGTGGGTGTGGGTGTGGAAGGGTTGGCCGTCGCTGCGGTAGCGGGCGAGGCACCTGGGTCCGTGGAAGACGGCGAGGGTGTGGTCGGGGTATTCGTGGACCCGGACCTTGGCCTTGACGTAGTGGTGGCGGTGGCGGTCGGTCGGGAGTTGCAGGCAGCGTCTCTTGTAGCGCACGGTGTTGTCGTTGGAGACGGTGCGCTCCTCGTGGATGCAGAGGATGTCGTCGAGGGCGCCGGCGAAGGGCACGAAGGCCGAGCCTTCGGCCTCGGGCGGGGTTGCGAAGCGGGCGTTGTGGCCGGGCAGGTAGACCTGTTGGAGGAAGCGGTTGGCCTCGTCGATGTCGGTGATGCCGGCGACCCTGAGTTCCTGGGGCAGGCGCTTCTGCAAGGTGGCGAACATGCGCTCGGAGCGCCCCCGCGCCTCGGGGGAGTAGGCGGCGATGTGCTCGATGCCGAGTTGGCGCAGGGCGCGTCCGACCTGGGTGGGGTTGTCCTTGTCGACCTTGCCGCCGGCCTCCGGGGTGTGGAAGTAGCGACTGCCGCGGTCGGTGTAGAGCGAACGGAACAGCCCGCGCGCGGCGATCACCTCGTGGAGGGCCCGGAAGCTCGACATGGCGCCCTCCTCGGCGACGAAGAAGGCCGAGTAGACCTCGGAGGTGGCATCGTCGAGGGTGACGATCAGGTCCCACTGCCGACCGGGGGTCCACTCATGGCGTGAGCCGTCCTGGTGCAGCATCATGCCCGGCAGTGCCCGGCGCGGGCGCTTGCGCCGGTGGGCGCCGCGGCGCGGCGCCGCGCGCACCCGCCCGTGGGCCTGCAAGGTCAGCCGGACCCAGTTGTAGCTGCGCTGGATGCCGTGCTCGGCGACCAGCTTCTCGTGGAAGTGCCTGGCGTTGAAGTCCCAGTAGCGGGTGTCGAACAACTCCAGAAGCCGCGCCACCTCGTCCACCCCGGCGCGCCGCGCCGAGGCCCGGCCCAGGCGGCGGTCGTACAACCCCTCCGCACCTTCCGCCTCGTAGCGGTCACGCCAGCGCCGGAAGGTGCGCTCCGAAACACCCAATATCTCCGCCGCCTCGCCTTGGCTCAACGCACCCCGGTGGGTGCGACCGTAGACCTCCTCGAACTTCATCAGTCTCAGCCCCTGTAACCGCTCTGTCCAACGCATCCAGCACCTCCTTGATCTGGAAACGTTCTAAAACCGGACAGATCATCTGGTACATAGACCGGTCATATCGTCTGTTATCAACAAGGGAACATGAACGGGGTTGCGGGGATGTGGTGGTATGCTAAGCTACAGTCCGATATGCTCATCCAGTGTGGGATACCACCAAGCGCACCCGCCGCGAACATCGGCGACGGTATTGGTGATGACATTCTGGACGGGGTGCCGGGAAATCGAGCTTTCCTGATGCGTGACCCGATGCGACGGTGGAGGATGTAATGGAAGATTTTACCTGGTTAGAAATACTGCTTACGTCGATACTCTTTCCTTTCATTATACCTTTCATTATATCATTTATTATATTGTGGAAGGAAAAAAATTACAACATTGATGCGACTCGAATCAACAAGATACACGATTACTATGCCGATATCTTGAATAAGCTAAATGAACATTCCAATGATTTGGATAGGATAGATCCTGATTTTTTGAATAAAATAAATATGGAAGAGATTCCCATTTTTGAAGAACAACGAATTAAGATTGTCCAGAATACTAAGGAAACTTACGGGTATATTTCTACACGATATCGTATTATTAAACCACTTCTCGATAAGAAATATCAAAAAGCCA
Source organism: Alphaproteobacteria bacterium (assembly GCA_965200265.1). GTDB lineage: Bacteria > Pseudomonadota > Alphaproteobacteria > UBA2966 > UBA2966 > UBA2966. The sequence continues at coordinate 314,636 of OZ241357.1, forward strand.
TAGATGAAATGGAAAATAAAGAAAAAGAAATTAGTAGAGAATTTTCCGAGTCAATAGGTACAGAAAGCGGTGAGTATTTATTTATTGAAATCATAAAAACCAGAGCATGTATTCAAGCTGAATTTGAGAGGATAATAAACGAACAACTACAAGATTTTTATCGGGCTAGGCGGTTCATGGATCTGGCTAAGAGGTTCATGGGGTGGAGACATTAGGTAGCGGCAGTGGGCGTTCCGGATCGCTATTGAGATACGAGGACGTGAACAACCACGACGAGTTGTGCTTCGACCCTGTCGTGGGGGCGCTTTGCGGGCGTCTGTCGGGTCGGGACAGGAGCGCGGCGGCGTTGGTATGTCGAGCCCGTTGTGATTTCGCGGACACCGGAGGAGTCCCGCCGAGCCGGATCATCCGTCAAGCAGGGGAGGGAAGCACGCGATGAACAGGAATCTGTGGGCCGTCGGGATCGTGGCCACCGTGGTAGTGGGCGGCGTTGCGGTCGCCTCGGTCCGAGGTCACCGGCTGCCGTGCGCCTGCGGCCGGGCGATGGCGTCGTCGGCGAGTTCCACGAGATCTCCCCGGTAGGGATAGTTCACGTAGGGCGTCATGTGTTCGCGCCTGATCTCCGATTCGACCGGCAGGTTGTCCGACCGGTTGTAGATGAACATCAGGTACAGCCGGTCCCGGTCGGAGCGGTTCTCCTCCGAGCCGTGCATGAGTTCGGGTGCGAACAGGACCATGTCGCCGGGGCCGCCCTCGACGAACGCCGGCGGCGTCTCCGCCAGCATCCTCTCCACATACGCTGCGGGCGCGTTGTAGGACCGATAGCCGACGGACCCGGAATCGAAGAACCACTCGCCCACGCCGTGCCGGTGGGATCCCGGCAGGACCCGCATGGCGCCGTTTTCGGGCGTCGACTCCGTCAGCAGGACGCCGACCGTGATCATGTCCCCGGTCGAGCCGCGCCGGATGCCGTCGTTGACCCAGTTGGCGAAGTCGGTGTGCCAGGGGTATCCCTCGCCCACGCGCCCCATCTTGGCGTTGACGCGCGTCTGGAACAGGTAGACGCGCTCGCCCAGCAGCTGCTTCACCGGGCCGAGGACGCGCGGGAGCCGCGTGGCCGCCGCCACGGCCCGGGAGTCGAGGTCGACCCCGAAGCCGACGCGGGTGACGGCGCTGTTCAGCTCCGGGACGTTGCCGTCGGCGTGGCCGCGGTCCGGCGACAGGACCGCGTAGCAGTCGGCGCGCAGGATCTCCGTCTCCCCGGGCGTGAAGACGGCGGGGATCTTCAGATACCCGTCGGCGCGGTAGGTGTCGATCTGTGCCTGCGCGAGCTTCATGCCGGTGCCGGTCGATGCCGGGACGGAGCGGTGCCGCAGTGTAGCACGCCGCCGGCTTCCGCTTCCGCCCGGCGCCGGCGCGCCGGTGTATCGGCGCGCGGTCTGCCCCTATGATGGGTGGACGGCGAAGCGAGGCGCCGGGAGGGGAGGACGCCGTGTTGCAGGGGAGAGCCGCGCTGGTCACGGGCTCGACGAGCGGCATCGGCCTGGCGATCGCCGAGGCGCTGGCCGCCGAGGGCGCCCGGATCATGATCAACGGCTTCGGCGACGCCGACGAGATTGAGGAAACCCGCGCCGCGATGGCCCGTCGCCACGACGTGGAGACGCTGTATTCCGGCGCCGACCTCACCGACGTCGAGCAGATCGACGGCCTCGTCGACGATACCGTCTCGGCGTTCGGGTCGCTCGACATCCTGGTCAACTGCGCCGGCATCCAGATCGTCGCGCCGATCGACGAATTCCCGCTCGACGGCTGGGACGCCATCATCGCGGTCCATCTCTCGGCGACGTTCCACACGACGCGCCTCGCGCTGCCCCGCATGAAGGAACGGCGCTGGGGCCGGATCGTCAACATGGGGTCGGCCCACGGGCTGGTGGCCTCCCCCCGCAAGGCGCCCTACGTGGCGGCGAAGCACGGCGTGGTCGGATTGACCAAGGCGACGGCCCTCGAAGCCGGCCCCTGGGACGTCACCTGCAACGCCATCTGTCCGGGTTTCGTCAAGACGCCCCTGTACGACCTCCAGGCCGAGGAGCTGGCGGCCCGGGAAGGGCGCGACGTCGAGGAATTCATCCGCGAGCAGGTGGGTGCGCGGCACGCGCTGCCGCGCATCATCTCGGCCGAGGAGATCGCCGCCGCCGCGGTCTTCCTCTGCTCGGACGCCGGGCGGTCGATCAGCGGGACGACGATATCCGTGGACGCCGGCTGGACGGCGTCCTGATCCATCCCGCGCTCTACCCGTGGGCGGCGACGTGCCAGACGGCCACCAGCGCGGCGAGCGCCAGGACGATGAACGGCAGCCAGGGCAACAGGCGGTGAAACCATCTCATCGCGCGACTCACAGCCGGAAGGGCAGCTCCAGGAACATGTCGAGGACGTAGAGGGCACCGGCGGCGGCGGTGAGCGCGCCCAGCATCGCCTTCAGCGAGTATTCGGGCACGAAGCGCTGGGTCTTGGCCGCGGCCCAGGAGCCGAAGATGCCGCCGGCGGCGGCGAACAGGCCCCAGGACCACTCCGGCGTGATCGCCGTCCCCGTGATCGCCGGCAGGATGCCGCTGTAGGTGACGAGGGCCACCAGCGACAGCACGATGACGTAGGGGATCGTCGCCGCGACGACCACGTACATGGGCAGCCGGTAGAGCGCCGCCAGGATCGGCACCAGGAGGAACCCGCCGCCCACGCCCAGTGCCGACGAGACGATCCCGACCCCGAAGCCGATCGCGAACAGCGCCGAGGGGCGCACGGTCCACGTATCGCCCCAGAAGCCGATCGTGATGCGGTCGCCGGCCTTGCCGAGCGTCTCGACGGGCGTGCCCGGGGGCACGCCGGCGGGCGGGCGTCCGGCGGCGCGGCGGGCGCGGGCCTCGGCCCGGAAACGGGCGTCGATGCCGGCGCCGGAGCGCCGGGCGCGGAAGCCGCGGACGGCCGCGACGCACAGGTGGCCGCCGACGAACACGAGCGCGAGGCCGACGGCGAACGTGAAGGGCTTCACGTCCGAAAGCCACGTCAACCGGACGAACGGCCCGATCAGGGCGCCGGACGCGCCGCCGACGCAGACCCACAGGGCGAAGTCGAGGTTCCACTGCCGGTTGCGCCGGAACCCGAACAACGCGCCGAGCGGGTTGAAGAGGGTGAGAATCTGGGTGGTCGGGGAAACGGCCGGACTCGAGAACTGCAACACGGACATCGTGTACGGGAGCGCGAAGATCCCCGACGCCTCGCCGACGAGGGCGAGCGTGTAGCCGGTCCACGCCCCCATCCACACGAGGTGCCATATGGGGACCGGCACGCCGGCGACGGGAAACGCGACGTCGCCTCCGGGGAGCGTCCCGTGCTGAAGGTACGCCGCCGCGAGACCGGCCGCGAACGTCAGCGCGATGAGCGGCAGCTGCTCGGCGAGGAACTCGCGCGCGATCGAAACGCGGCTTCCGCCGGGGGGCGGCCTCTCTCCGGTCACGGCGATCGGGCCTCCGCTCTGCTCATCGGGCGCCGGCCCGGTCGGCGGCGCGCGGGGCGGCGGGGCTGCGCCGGCCGCCGGCCGGGCAAGGTATCCCCGCAGGGGACGTCCGCCAAGACACGGCCGCCCGGCCGCGGCCGCGCTTGTCGGGGCGCGCGGGAGCCTGTATCTTCGGCGTCGACAGGGGCGCGAAGGAGGACGAATCATGTTCCGGGGATCGTTTGTCGCGCTGATCACGCCGTTTCGCGACGGCGAGGTCGACGAACCGGCGTTTCGCTCGCTCGTCGAGTGGCACATCCGCGAGGGCACGCACGGTCTGGTGCCCTGCGGAACGACGGGCGAATCGCCGACCCTGAGCCACGCCGAGCACAAGCGGGTCGTCGAGATCTGCATCGAGACGGCCGCCGGACGGGTTCCCGTCATCGCCGGCGCGGGCTCCAATTCGACCCGCGAGGCGATCGAACTGACGGAACACGCCAGGGAGGCGGGGGCGGACGCGACGCTGCACGTCACGCCCTACTACAACAAGCCGACGCAGGAGGGGCTGTACCGTCACTTCAGGGCCATCGCCGACGCGGTCGACCTGCCGATGTTCATCTACAACATCCCGGGCCGTTCGATCGTCAACATGTCGGACGATACCATGGCCCGGCTGGCGGAGATGCCGGGCGTCGTCGGCGTCAAGGACGCGACGGCCGACATCGCGCGGGTCAGCAGCCAGCGCCTGCGCATGGGGCCGGACTTCATCCAGTTGTCGGGCGAGGACTCCACGGCGCTCGCCCTGATGGCGCACGGGGGGCACGGCTGCATTTCGGTGACCGCGAACCTCGCGCCGCGGGCCTGCGCGGAGTTCCAGTCGGCCTGTCTGGCGCGTGATTTCGGTGCCGCGCTGGAATACCAGGACCGCTTGATGCCGCTCCATGCCGCCCTGTTCCTGGAAACCAGCCCGGCGCCCGTCAAGTACGGGGCCAGCCTGCTGGGGCTGTGCGGCGGCGAGCTGCGGCTGCCGCTGGTCGAGGTTTCCGACGGGACCAAGGAGTCGGTCGAAGGCGCCATGCGGACGGCCGGCCTGCTCAATTGACCGGATGGCCCGTTCGGCGAGCGGCGCGGGACGGACGATCGCCGTCAACAGGAAGGCCCGCCGCGATTACGTCATAGACGACACGTTCGAGGCCGGCGTCGTCCTGCGGGGGTCCGAGGTCAAGAGCATACGCGCAGGCCAGGGCAGCATCGGCGAGGCCTACGCCGCCGAACGCCGGGGCGAGCTCTTCCTGATCAACGCCCACATTCCCGAATACGCGGCCGCGAACCGGCAGAACCACGACCCGCGCCGCCCGCGCAAGCTGCTGCTGCACAGGCGCGAAATCGAGCGGCTCGTGGGCGCGATACGGCGGCGGGGGATGACGCTGGTCCCGCTCTCCCTCTACTTCAACGAGCGGGGCCGGGCGAAGGTGGAGCTGGGGCTCGCCCACGGCAAGCGCAAGCACGACAAGCGCGCGGCGGAGCGCGACCGCGAGTGGGACCGGCGGAAAGGGCGGCTGCTGCGGGAGACGGGATAGGCGTCCGGGCGGCGTTCAGACCCGGCCCGGACCGCCGTGGCCGCCCTCCGGCGGACCGTCGAGCCATGCCCTCGCGGACGCGAACACGTCACGGAACATCGTCTCCGTCAGCCGGCCGGTGTTCACGTTGTAGCGCGAGCAATGATAGCTGTCCGCGAGCAGGAGCGAGCCCTGCAACCGGCGCGCGGCGCCGTGCCGGAACGGAAACGGCTTCCGCCGGATGCCCAGGGCGTCGAGAACGGCGTCGTGGGCGACGGTGCCGAGCGCGACGATCGCCCGGACCCTCCCCAGCGCCGCGAGTTCCGCGGCGAGGAACGGGCGGCAGGCGCGGATCTCGGGACCTCGGGGGCGGTTGCCGGGCGGCACGCATCGAACGGCGTTGGTGATCCGGCAGCCCACGAGACGGAGCCGGTCCCCGCCGTCCCCGGAGTAGCGGCCGCGGGCGAATCCGAATTCCCGGAGCGTCGGATAGAGGAGCGCTCCGGCGGCGTCGCCGGTGAAGGGGCGTCCCGTCCGGTTGGCGCCGCGCAGGCCGGGCGCCAGTCCGACGACCAGGAGTTCCGCGTCCACGCTCCCGAACGCGGGCACGGGAGCGTTGTGCCACGCCGGCTCGGAGGCCCTGTTGCGTTCGCGGAAGTCCGCGAGGCGCGGGCAGAGGGGGCAGTTCCCGTCGGGCTCCGGCGGGCCGGCCATGGCGGGAGGCGGCCGCCGCGGGATCAGGCGGTGCGGCGGACGTCGCCGTCCAGGGAAATCTCGCGCCTGAAATCGTCTTCCTCCCCGGCGTCGTCCACGGGAGCCCGGTCGTGGGGGAAGCGGGCCTCCCGCTCGATGAGCTCCTGAATGTCGCGCAGGTCGACGAACCGGTCGGCCTGACGGCGCAGCTCGTCGGCCACCATGGGAGGGCTCGATTCGATCGTGCTGACCACGGTGACCCGCGTGCTCTTGCGCTGCGCCGCTTCGACGAGACGCCGAAAGTCGCCATCGCCGGAGAACAGCACGACGTGGTCGATGAGCGGCGCCATCTCGAGGACGTCGACGGCGAGTTCGATGTCCATGTTGCCCTTGATCTTGCGCCGCCCGGTGGAATCCGTGAATTCCTTCGTCGGCTTGGTGACCATGGTGAAGCCGTTGTAATCGAGCCAGTCGACCAGCGGCCGGATGGGCGAATACTCCTGGTCGTCGGTCAGCGCCGTATAGTAGAACGCGCGAACGAGGCGCGCCTGGGACGCGAAGTGCTCCCGAAGCCGCTTGTAATCGATGTCGAAGCCCAGGGTGCGGGCGGTGGAGTACAGGTTGGCGCCGTCGATGAACAGCGCGATACGCTCATCCGGGTAAAAGGTCATTTCCACAATTCCCACCTCGTTCGTTTGTCCTCGACGAGAGGCCGCGAGACGCGACCGGCGCACGCTCCGCGCCCGGAACCGGCCGGCGCGGGCGGCGTCATACGGGTTTCTACCACACTCGACGCGGCCCCGCGGGCGCCCGGAGAGACGCGGACCGGGAACGGGCCTCGGCGCGCGAGGCTCCGGAGACAGGCGGATGCCGCCGCGGCGGGAAGCGGCGTGATCCTGATCGGCCTGGGCGCCAACCTGCCGGGTCCCGGCGGAGCGACGCCCCGGGAGACGCTGGAGGCGGCGCTGGAGGACCTGAAGGAGCGGGGCGTCGGCGTCGTCCGGCGGTCGCGCTGGTTCCGCAGCGCGCCGGTGCCGGAGTCGGATCAACCCTGGTTCGTCAACGGGGTGGCCGTCGTCGCGTTCGACGGCGCGCCCGCGGAGCTTTTCGACGTCCTGCGCCGGATCGAAGACAAGCTCGGCAGGGTTCGGCGCGTCCGTGACGAGGCGCGCGTCATCGATCTGGACCTCCTGGCCTTCGGCGACTCGGTGGTGACCCCGGACCCCGGACGCCGTGCGGAAGGGGGGCTCGAGCTCCCCCATCCCCGGCTGCGGGATCGCGCGTTCGTGCTCCTGCCGATGGCGGAGGTCGCGCCGGACTGGCGCCATCCCGTCGGCGGGCGGACCCTCGACGAGTTGATCGCCGGCCTGCCGCCCGGCCAGACGGCGGAGCCGCTGGACGGGTGACGCGCCGCGCGACCGCGCCCCCGTCTTGGCGCCCTTGCCTTGGCGGGGCGTTGCGAATATGTATTGGCCGGATATTCGGAATCATCGAAGCTGCCGGAGTTGAGCCATGGCGCGCGTCACCGTCGAGGATTGCGTAGAGAAGGTCCCGAACCGGTTCGATCTGGTTCTTCTGGCCGGGCAGCGCTCCCGCCAGATTTCTGCCGGCGAGGAGCCGACGGTCGAGCGCGACAACGACAAGAATCCCGTCGTGGCGTTGCGCGAGATCGCCGATACGACGGTCGAGAACGACGACCTCCGCGAGTCGCTCATCCGCAGTATGCAGCGCCACGTCGAGCATGACGAGCCCGAAGAAGACGACATGGCCCTGCTCATGGCGGGCCAGGAGTGGGCCGCCATCACGGGCGCCGACGCCGACGCCGATCGGGATGCGGCCGGCGCGAGCGAAGAAGAGGAAGCCGCCGACGTCGAAGACCTCGATATGGCGGAGACGGACGAGGGCGATGCCGTCGGCGAACCGGAAGAGGCGTGATCGGACGCTGGATCCGAAGCCGGCGCGCGATCGGACCGTTCGCGACCGGCCGCGCCCGCCGTTTGCGGGAATCCGCGAGTTCCTCCGACGGTGGCGGCACCCGCCGCACAGGCCATGATCGGGCAGGTCGAGCTCGTCGAGCAGGTGCGGGCGTATGATCCACGCGCGAGCGAGGATCTGCTGAGCCGCGCCTACGATTTCTCCGTCGCCGCGCACGGAAGCCAGATCCGCGAGTCGGGGGACCCCTATTACGTGCACCCCGTGGAGGTGGCGGGCATCCTCGCCGAGATGAGGCTCGACGCCGACACGATCGCCACGGCGCTCCTTCACGACACGGTGGAGGACACCCTGGCGACGCTCGGACAGATCGAGGGGCAGTTCGGCGCCGACATCGCGCGCCTCGTCGACGGCGTGACCAAGCTGTCCCTGATCGAGATGCCGCACACGGAGGAGACGCGGCAGGCCGAGAACTTCCGCAAGCTCGTGCTGGCGATGTCGAACGACATCCGTGTGCTGCTGGTGAAGCTGGCCGACCGCCTCCACAACATGCGCACCCTGAAGTTCGTGGGCAGCGGCGACAAGCGGCGGCGCATCGCCCTGGAGACGATGGAGATCTACGCGCCGCTCGCCGAGCGGATCGGAATGCATCACATGAAGGACGAGCTCGAGGACCTCGCCTTCGCCGAACTCCGCCCCGAGGCCCGCGAGACGGTCCTGTCGCGCCTCGAATTCCTGCGCGAGCAGGGCAGCGACCTGGTGCCGCGCGTCACGGAGCAGTTGCGGGAGACGCTGGAGGCGGCGTCCATCGGAGCCTCGGTGACGGGCCGCGAGAAGCGCCCCTACTCCATCTGGCGCAAGATGGAGCAGGACAACGTCGGCTTCGAACAGCTTTCCGACATCATGGCCTTCCGGATCGTGGTCGAGGACGCCGAGGACTGCTACCGGGCCCTGGGCGCCGTTCACGCCCGGTATCCGATGGTGCCGGGCCGGTTCAAGGACTACATCTCGACGCCGAAGCGCAACGATTACCGCTCGCTGCACACGACGGTCATCGGTCCGGAGCAGAACCGGGTCGAGATCCAGATTCGCACGCGGGACATGCACCGGATCGCGGAATACGGCGTCGCCGCGCACTGGCAGTACAAGCAGCACGCCGGCCACGTCGACGGCAATCAGTACCGCTGGCTCCGGGAGCTGCGTGAAATTCTCGAGAACGCATCCGACTCGCGGGAACTCCTCGAGCACACCAAGCTCGAAATGTTCTCCGATCAGGTCTTCTGCTTCTCGCCCAAGGGCGAACTGATCGTCCTGCCGCGGGGCGCGACTCCGGTCGATTTCGCCTACGCGGTGCACACCGACGTGGGCGACACCTGCACCGGCGCGCGGATCAACGGCAAGCTGGCTCCGTTGCGCTCCCAGCTCAGGAACGGGGATCAGGTCGAGATACTGCGATCCGCGGAACCGTCGCCCTCTCCCGTCTGGGAGAATTTCGTCATCACCGGCAAGGCGCGCTCGGCGGTCCGGCGGTTCGTGCGCAAGCAGCAGCGTTCGCAGTACCGGGAGCTCGGCCGCGCGATCATGAAAAAGGCCGTCGGCGAGACCGGCCGCCGACCGACCGGCCGGGCCGTGAGGCGCGCGCTCAAGTCGCTCGGCCGGAAGTCCCTCGAGGAACTGTACATCGCCCTGGGCAGCGGCGACGTCGACAAGGCGACGGTCGTCAAGGCGATCTACCCGGACCCGACGGTCCGCGAACGGGCGGGCAAGATCCTCTCCCGGATGCGGCCCCGCATCGGTTCGGCCAGGGACCGGACCGATCCCGTGTTCATACGCGGCCTGACGCCGGGCGTCGCCGTGCACATGGCCGGGTGCTGCCATCCGCTCCCCGGGGAGCGCATCATCGGGATTCTGACCGCCGGCAAGGGCGTGACCGTGCACACGATCGACTGCGAGGCGCTGGAACAGTTCAACGACACGCCCGAGAGATGGCTGGACGTGGCCTGGGACGCGAACGCGGATCCCCACCGGATGCACGTGGGACGGATCGAAACGGTGCTGTCGAACACGCCGGGAAGCCTGTCGCGGCTGACGACGGTCATCGCCGACAACAGCGCCAACATCTCGAACCTGAAGATCACCGACCGGTCGTCCGATTTCTACGAATTCCTGGTCGACATCGAGGTCAAGGACGTGGCCCACCTGACCGGCATTCTCGCGGCGCTTCGCGCGGAGCCGGCGATCAACTCGGTCGAGCGGGTGCGCGGATGAGGCCCGGAGCTCGCGTGGCCGGCGCGTCCGCGCGGCGGGTCCGTCCGGCGCCGGCGGCGTTCCGGGTTCGATGACGGGACGGCGGGCCGATGTTTCGTCGCCGGGTGAGCATGACCCTCCCGCAGCGGGCGCGGGAGTTCCTCTGGCCGCGCATGGGGTGGCTCCGGGTCGGCGCCTACCTGCGCCATCGCGTCGTGCGGCTCCGGGGGTCGCCGTACTCCATCGCGGCCGGACTCGCGTGCGGCGCCGCCGTTTCGTTCATGCCGTTCGTCGGGCTTCATTTCATGTCCGCCGCTCTCATCGCGTGGCTGCTCGGCGGCAACGTCATCGCCTCGGCCATCGGGACCGCCGTCGGCAACCCGTGGACGTTCCCGCTCATCTGGTGGGGCACGCTTCGCCTCGGCGAGGTGTTCCTGGGATCGTCGCGCCTGGCCGACGTGCCGCGGCAGATCAGCCTTCACTACATCTTCGACCATCCCTTCGCGGTCCTGCTGCCCATGACCGTCGGCGGCGCGCTGTGCGCCGTCGCGGTGTGGATCGTTGTCTTCTTCCCGACCCGCTACTGCGTCGAGCGGTATCAGCGTCTCCGGTCCGAGCGTCTGCGCCGCCGCCGGGAGTCGGCGGCGACCGTCTCCGGACCCCGCGCCGGGGAAGGGCTGGTTCCGTGAGCGGGCGTCCGCGGCTGGGCGTGAACGTCGATCACGTCGCGACCGTCCGGAACGCCAGGGGCATCGACCACCCCGACCCCGTCAGGGCCGCCCGCCTCGCCGCCGCGGCCGGCGCCGACGGCATCACGGCGCACCTCAGGGAGGACCGGAGGCACATCCGGGACGACGACGTCGCCCGGCTGCGCAAGGAACTCGACGTTCCGCTCAATCTCGAGATGGCGGCGACCGACGAAATGGCCGCCGTCGCCGTGAGGTTTCGCCCCCATGCCGCGTGCCTCGTTCCCGAGAGACGGGAGGAACTGACGACCGAGGGCGGCCTCGACGCGGCGGGTTCGGGGGACCGCCTGCGGGCGGTCGTTCCGCGGCTGAAGGCGGCGGGGTGCCGCGTGTCGCTGTTCGTCGATCCCGACGAAAGGCAGCTCGACGCGGCCGTCGCGGCCGGCGCTCCCGTGGTCGAATTGCACACCGGCGCCTATTGCGAGGCCACGGGTCCCGCGCGACAGGCGGAGTTGCGGCGGCTGCGGGACGCGGCGGCGTATGCCGACCGGATCGGCCTCGAATGTCACGCCGGCCACGGACTGGGGTTCGAGACCGTGGCCGCCGTCGCCGCCATCCCGACCGTCGCGGAGCTCAACATAGGGCATTTTCTCATGGGAGAGGCCATGTTCATGGGGCTGGAGGGCGCCATTCGCCACATGCGCGCGCTCATGGACGGGGCGCGGGCGCCGGCGTGACGCGGGGAGGGGCATGACGGTGGTGATCGGGATGGGCAGCGACCTCATCGACATCCGGCGCGTCGAGAAGACCCTCGACCGCTTCGGCGACCGCTTCGTCAAACGGATATTCACCGAACCGGAGCGCTCGAGCTCGGAAGGCCGGATCGACCGGGCGGCTTCGTATGCGCGCAGGTTCGCCGCCAAGGAAGCGTGCGCCAAGGCGCTCGGCACCGGGTTTCGGCGCGGCGTCTTCTGGCGCGACCTCGGGGTCCGCAACCTGCCCTCCGGAAAGCCCGTGATCGAGCTGACCGGGGGCGCCCGAGCCCGGCTCGAGGAACTCACGCCGGACGGAATGCGCGCCCACGTCGAGCTCACGATCACCGACGAGCCGCCGCTCGCCCAGGCGATCGTGCTCATCTCCGCCTTCCCGGTCGACGCGCCGTGACCGGGCGCGCGTTCAGCGCCGGCGGCGGGCGGGAGGCGCGCCGGTGAGCCGGGAGAAGGCGAAAGGCGGCATCGGCGAGACGATCCGCACGATCGTCTACGCCGTGCTGATCGCGGGCGTCATACGGACGCTCGCCTTCGAGCCGTTCAACATTCCATCGGAGTCGATGCTGCCCACCCTGCTGGTCGGGGACTACCTGTTCGTTTCCAAGTACTCCTACGGGTACAGTCGACATTCGTTGCCGTGGAGCCCGCCGCTGTTTTCCGGCCGGATCGCCGAATCCGCGCCGGAGCGCGGAGACGTCGCGGTGTTCAAGCTCCCGCGGGACGACGATACCGACTACATCAAGCGGATCGTCGGGCTGCCCGGCGACCGGATCCAGATGAAGGACGGCCGCCTGTACCTGAACGGCGAGCCGGTGGCGCGGTCGCGCATCGAGGACTTCCCCTACACCGACGACTTCGGGAACGTCCACTTCGCGCCGCAATACGTGGAGCGGCTGCCCAACGGTGCCGCCTACAGGACCCTGGATCTGTTGCCGAACGGCGCCCACGACGACACCGGGGAGTACTTGGTGCCGCCGGGCCACTACTTCGCGATGGGCGACAACCGGGACAACTCCCTGGACAGCCGGGTGGCGTCGGCCGTGGGGCTGGTTCCGGCGGAGAATCTCGTCGGCCGGGCGGAGATACTGTTTTTCTCCACCGACGGCTCGGCGCGGTTCTGGGAGGTCTGGAAATGGCCGTTCGCCGTGAGGTACGGGCGTCTGTTCGACGTCCTGCGAAGCTAGCCCGGCATGTCGCCGTCCCGCGCCGGGCTCGGCGGACTGCTCGGCCACGAGTTCGAGCGGACCGCGCTGCTCGACGAAGCCCTGACGCACCCCAGCGCCGTCGGCGGCGGCCGGTCCGCGCCGCGTCCGCGCGACTACGAGCGCCTGGAATTTCTGGGCGACCGGGTCTTGGGGCTCGTCGTCGCCGACCGTCTGCTCGCGCGCTTCGGGGACGCGGACGCGGGACAGCTCGCGCATCGCTACAACGCGCTGGTAAGGCGGGAGACCCTTGCCGACGTCGCCCGCGAAATCGACCTCGGCGCGTATCTGGACCTCGGCAAGAGCGAGCGCGACGGGGGCGGCGCCGACCGGCCAGCCCTGCTGGCGAACGCCTGCGAGGCCGTCATCGGCGCGCTCTACCTCGATGGCGGCCTGAGCGCGGCGGCCCGGTTCATCCATCGTTATTGGGACGACAGGGTCGACGCGCTGGTCCAGGCGCCGAAGGACGCCAAGACGCGGTTGCAGGAATGGGCGCACGCCGCGGGTCTGGAGCCGCTCGCCTACGCCCTCGTCGCCCGCGAGGGCGCCGACCACGATCCGACGTTCACGATCGAGGTGTCCGTGCCGGGGGGGGCGGCGCGACGGGGACGCGGCGGCTCCAAGCGCGAGGCCGAGCAGGCCGCCGCGGCCGCGCTGCTCGCGGAAATAGAGCGCCGCGCGCCGTCGGCGGCGACCGGCGATGACTGACGACACGGCGCCGAACCCCGGCGGGAGCGCGCGGTGCGGCGTGGTCGCGCTCGTGGGCGCGCCCAACGCCGGCAAGTCGACGCTGCTGAACGCCTTCGTGGGGGCGAAGGTATCGATCGTCACGCCCCGGGTTCAGACGACGCGGGCGCGGGTCACCGGCGTGGCCGTCGACGGAAACGCGCAGTTCGTGTTCGTCGACACCCCCGGGATCTTCCCGCCCCGTCGCCGTCTGGAACGGGCGATGGTCGACGCGGCGTGGTCCGGCGCCCGCGACGCGGACGCGATCGTGCTTCTCGTCGATTCCCGCCGGCCGGCGGATACGGACGGCGACGACACGGCGCGGATCGTCGGCGGGCTGGCCGGCGCGGGCCTGCCGGCGGTGCTCGCCCTGAACAAGATCGACCTCGTCGAGAAGAACAGGCTGCTCGCCCTGAGCGCCGCCCTGAACGAGGCTGGTGCATTCCGGGACACCTTCATGATCTCGGCGTTGTCGGGGGACGGCGTGGGAGACCTGCGGGATTATCTCGCCGGGACCCTGCCCGAGGGTCCGTGGTTGTATCCGGAGGATCAGATCGCCGACATGCCCATGCGGTTGCTGGCGGCCGAGACGACGCGGGAGAAGCTCTTCATGCGGCTCCGCCAGGAACTGCCCTACCACCTCACGGTGGAGACCGAAGGCTGGGAGGAGCGCCCCGACGGCAGCGCGAGGATCGATCAGGTGATCTACGTGTCGCGCGACTCCCACAAGGGGATCGTCCTGGGGAAGGGCGGCCGGGCGATCGGGTCGGTGGGCGCGGCGGCGCGCCTCGAACTCGAGAACGTCATGGCGCGTCCGGTCCATCTGTTCCTTCGCGTGAAGGTGCGCGCGGCCTGGCTCGACGAACCGGCCCGGTATCGGGAAATGGGTCTGGAGTTCCCCCGTTAGGCGGCGGCGCGATGGAGTGGACCGACGAAGGGATCGTCCTGTCCGCGCGCAAGCACGGCGAATCGTCCGTCATCGCGCAACTGCTGACCGGACGCCGGGGCCGCCACGCGGGCCTCGTTCGCGGCGGTGCCGGGCGGAGGATCCGGGGGGTGCTCCAGCCGGGCAACCAGGTGAGCGCCAGCTGGCGCGCCAGGCTCGCCGAACATCTCGGAACCATGACCGTCGAACCCGTGCGCGCGCGCGCCGCCGATCTCCTCTCCGATTCCGACCGGCTGGCGGGCCTCAGCGCGGCGTGCGCGGTCGCCGAGGCCGTCCTGCCCGAACGCCAGCCCCATCGGGGCGCCTACGAGGGGATGCTGGCCCTGCTGGACGAGATCGAGCGCAGCGAGTCCTGGCCCCTCGTCTACGTGCGGTGGGAGGCGGGCCTGCTGGCCGAGCTGGGGTTCGGGCTGGACCTCGCGTCGTGCGCGCGGACGGGCGCGGAGACCGGATTGGCATACGTCTCCCCCCGGAGCGGGCGCGCCGTCGGCGCGGCGGCGGCCGGGGAGTACCGCGACCGTCTGCTGCCCTTGCCGGCGTTCCTCGTCGAGGACGGACGGGGCGCCGGCCGCGCCATGCCTGCCACGCCGGGAAATCTGCGCGCCGCGGCCGCGGATGGGCTGGCGTTGACGGGACATTTCCTGGCGCGTCACGTTCTCGACGACCGGAGCGGCGCGCTTCCCCCCGCCAGGGTACGACTGGTAGAACGATTTTCCCTCCGAAGCACAAGATATGGTGATATATCGGTGCGATGACCGTTGCGCCACCCGCCGAGGACATTCGCGACACCGCCCTGACGAACGCCTTGAGCGAGCGGTATCTCGCGTATGCGCTCTCCACCATCACCGCCCGGTCGCTGCCGGACGTGCGTGACGGCCTGAAGCCCGTCCATCGCCGGCTGCTGTACGCGATGCGGCAGCTCAGGCTCGATCCCGACCGGGGCTTCAAGAAGTGCGCCCGCGTCGTCGGCGACGTCATCGGCAAGTTCCATCCCCACGGCGATCAGGCGGTCTACGACGCGCTCGTGCGTCTGGCCCAGTCGTTCGCCGCGCGCTATCCACTCGTCGACGGCCAGGGGAATTTCGGCAACGTCGACGGCGACAACGCCGCCGCCATGCGTTACACCGAGGCGCGGCTGACCGCGGTGGCGGAAGCGCTGCTCGACGGGATCGACGAGGACACGGTCGATTTCCGGGATACCTACGACGGCGAGGAGAGCGAGCCGGTGGTGCTGCCGGCGGCGTTTCCCAACCTGCTGGCCAACGGCGCCAGCGGGATCGCCGTCGGCATGGCGACGAGCATTCCGCCGCACAACGTCGGCGAGCTGTGCGATGCCCTGCTGCATCTCGTCAAGTATCCCCGGGCGCGCGTCGAGAAGCTGGTCGAATTCGTGCCCGGCCCGGATTTTCCCACCGGCGGGGTTCTCGTCGAGCCGGCCGGGAACGTCGTCGAGGCCTACGCCACGGGCCGCGGCGGCTTCCGGCTGCGGGCGCGATGGGAAACCGAAGACCAGGGCCGCGGCCAGTACCGGATCGTCGTGACCGAGATCCCCTATCAGGTGCAGAAGGCGCGGCTGGTCGAAAAGATCGCGGCGCTCGTCGAGTCGCGGAAACCGGCCATGCTGTCGGACGTTCGCGACGAGTCGGCGGAAGAGGTGCGGATCGTGCTCGAACCCCGGAGCCGTTCGGTGGACGCGGCCGCGCTCATGGAGACGCTTTACCGGCTGACCGATCTGGAGGTGCGGATCCCCCTCAACCTCAACGTCCTCGATGCCCGCAACACGCCGCGGGTGATGGGATTGCGCGAGGCGCTGTCGGCGTTCCTGGAGCATCGGCTGGAGGTGCTGGTGCGCCGCGCCCGCCATCGCCTGGGCCGGACGGAGCGGCGCCTCGAGGTCCTGCAAGGCTATCTCGCCGCGTTTCTCGATCTCGACGAGGTGATTCGGATCGTTCGCGACGCCGACGACCCCAAGCCGGCGCTGATGGAGAGGTTCGAGCTGTCCGACACGCAGGCCGAGGCCATTCTCAACCTGCGTCTGCGCGCCTTGCGGCGCCTCGAGGAGGAGGGCATCCGGCGGGAGCACGCCGACCTGATCGGGAAGCGCGACGGGCTCCGGGCATTGCTCGGGGACGAGAAGAAGCGTTCACGCGCTCTCGCGGCGGAAATCCGCGCCGTTCGCGACCGGTTCGGCGGGAAGGCCGGGCCGGGCCGCCGCCGGACCGACGTCGGCCCGCCTCCGGCCGCGGTCGTCGTGCCCTTCGAGGCGATGGTCGAGAAGGAGGCCATCACGGTGATCTGTTCCGAGAAGGGCTGGATTCGGGCGGTCCGGGGCCACGTCGATCCGAACGGCGACGCCCGCTACAAGGAGGGGGACCGCGGCCGTTTCTGGCTGCACGCGGATACGACCGACAAGCTGGTGCTGTTCGGGACGAACGGCCGTTTCTACACCCTCCCCTGCGACAGGATCCCGCGCGGGCGCGGTCACGGAGATCCGGTGCGCCTCATGGTCGAGCTGGGCGCCGATGACGACGTCGTCCGGCTCATGGTTCACGAACCGGGGCGGACCTTGCTGGTCGCGTCCGGCGACGGTCGCGCCTTCCTCGTTGGAGAGGATCACGTCATCGCCCAGACCCGCGGCGGCAAGCAGGTGCTGAACGTCGGCCGCGGGGTCGAGGCCCGGGTGTGCGCCGCGGTGCCGGAGAACGCGGATTCCGTCGCCGTCGTGGGAGAGAACCGGAAGCTGCTGGTGTTCCCGATTTCGGAACTGCCGACCATGACCCGGGGGCGCGGCGTCCTCGTCCAGCGTTACCGGGACGGCGGCCTGTCCGATGCCGTCGCGTTCGATCTTGCCGGCGGTCTCTCCTGGCGGGTCCGCAACCGGACGCGGACCGAGAAGGACCTCGCGCCGTGGATCGGCAGGCGCGCGCAGACCGGCCGTCTCGTGCCCAGGGGTTTCCCGAAATCGAACCGGTTCGCCTGATCCGGGACCGCACGGGAAGCACCGCGCGCCGCCCGCAGGTGCCCGAGGACGAGTTTTTTGGCTTCAGTATTCCTGCTTATCCGTGAAACCCGTCCGATGACGAGAAACCGCTTGCATGACGCGGGGTCGCACCCCTCGGGGTGTGACCCGGACTTTCGCGAGATGGCGCCGGGAATGAGCAATCCAGGCTGACGTCGCCATGACGTTCCGGTTGGGAACACCGGGCAGACCCCACGCCCCAATGGATCATTGTATTCGTCTGTCTTGTTCCCGCCGGAACCGTGACATCGTTATCCCCCTTGCCATCATATAAGATCCGAAAGTAGGTATAATAGTTTGCGAAAAAGCACCAACCCCATAACTTGATAGCAATCCCACCGGCCAGTTATTATCGATTCTGTTATCAGTAGACACAGGAAATTCAGGATAGAGAGGGACTGGATAAACGAAAATTAAGGAAATGATGATAATAGAAAACACACACAATCCATATAATGTTGCCCTTGACGGATTCGATTTGATATAGAAATATCTTAGACGCTCAAGGTTAGAAGGAATTCTATCCAATATCAATGTCGATACAAAAGTGAATATGTAACAGAAGACAATGAAAAAATCAAGTATAATAATGATGCCTCTATCATACTTGTTGATGATGTTGAATGTGAAAAATTGATCACAATGCCACGGTATTTTAGGAAAGACATAACGCAAGACGTTCAACAATTTTTGATCATAACAAATATATTTCACTTCAAGATAATCAACAACATACTGTTGAAAATTGAACAGAATCATCGAAATGACGGCTGGTGTCAAGTACACAACTGTATAAATCGTTGGATCTTTTATATTCAAGTCCAAGTCTGATCTTCGAAAAGAGAAAACAGCCCTGACTATAAGGGTTCCAATAAACATCATAAAAATGATACCGATCCATTGATCCAAAGTCATATCAAATTCTCCTCCTTCAATCGTAAGGAAAGATATCTATCCAGAAGCCCAGAGTTCATTCCGCTATATCAGTCAATCCATGAGGAAAATCGCATATTGCTTTCCCAGATGACTGGCGTCGGTAGAGCATCTCACGAACGTCGTGAAGAGCTCTGTCTCGTCGGATACCTTCCAGAACGCGAAAGGTTGGGCTCCTCGGCGCACGGCATCGGGTACGTTATCGTCCCGGACGGGTAGTCTCTGTTCTTGTCGAAGCAAGTAACGTGGTAAGGGCCGTCGGCCCACAATGGGTGGGGGTTTATCCCATCAACCGCATGCCTCGAGCGCCCAAGCTCCAGATGCAGGTGTGGGGATCTTATGCACTTGAATTGACTGTAGTTGTCACCCATACGGGCAATCAGGTCGCCACGAAGCACGGCCTGTCCTTCCTCGACCAGCATGTCCTGAACATGAACATAGAACGCTATCAAGGGTTTTCCGTCCTTGTCTCGGCCGTGATCAATCGTGACGGTAGGTCCCGCGCAGCTATAGATATAAGTTTCGATCACCCGGCCGTCGGCGATGGCGATGATCGGCTGGCCGGGAAGACCCCAGATATCGATACCTTGGTGAATCTTGCCATCCATCCTCCGGACATTGAAATCAGCGATAATCTTGGGAGCACCCGGTGGGTAGACTACCCTTTTCAAAAACCGCAAGACCACTTGGCGGCGACTTTCTAGCTTGGTACTGGCATCGCCTTGCAAAATACTGCCGCCGTCGTAATGGAATAGAACCACTGCCAAGATCAATCCAGCCGCGAGGAAGATAATCATCAAGTAGAGTAATATGCCTCGATTTCTCACCCACTTCTCCTCCAGGTTCAAGCTGGCGCGTCCGCGGGCTCGAGCCGGCGTTCGATGCGCTCGAGGCGGTCGCCGTGGGCGTCGAGCCGCCCCTGGACGTTCGCGATGTCGCTCCGGATGTTGGCCAGATGCCGTTCCATGGACGACACGCGCTGGCGGAGATCCCGGACGTCGTCCCGCACCGCCCCCATGTCGGCGCGGATCGCGCGCAGGTGATCAAGGACGAGGCTCCCGGTTTCGGCGTTCATCGCGCGCGCTCTTCCGCGATCCCCCGCGTCACCGTCGCAGCAGGACCCAGCCTTCGGGTCCGAGTCCCTCGATGGGCGTGAACCGCGTCTTGTAGGCCATCTTCTCGCTCCCGGCGATCCAGTAGCCGAGATACACGTAGTCGAGGTCCAGTTCCGCCGCGCGCCGGATATGCCACAGGACGATCGCGGAGCCGAGGCTGATGCGGCGCAGATCGGGGCGGGAGAAGCTGTAGACCATCGACAGCCCGTCCGCCATGGTGTCCGTCAGGCAGGCGCCGGCGAGCCGTCCGCCGGGCTCCCGGAATTCGACCACCGAGGTGGAGACGGGCGTGTCCTCGATCATGGACCGGTAATCGTCGAAATCCATGTCCATCATGCCGCCGTCCGCGTGGCGCCACGACAGATACCGACGGAACAGCCGGAACTGCTCCACCGTCGCCGTCGCCGGCCGCTCGTCGGCTTCGATGTGCGCGGTTCCAGCGACGACGCGCCGCATCCATTTTTTGAGGCGGAACCCTCTGGCGACCGTGCGGACCGGCACGCAGGCCGCGCAGTCGTCGCACAGGGGGCGGTAGACGACGCCCTGGCTGCGGCGGAACCCGGCCGCCGCGAGGGCGTCGTGGAGCCGCCCGGCGTCGGCACCCCAAAGCTCGGTGAAGACCTTCCGCTCGAGCTTGCCCGGCAGATAGGGGCACGGCATCCGCGGCGTGGCGAAGAACTTCTTCTCGTGGGAATCGAGGGCCGGGTTCATGCCGGTCGTCCGGCGTTTCCGCCGCGTCCTGCGTGGTGAACGTCCATGGCTTTCCTCTTCCGCCCGCCGCGCGCAGGATACACGCGATCCCCGACCGCCGGGAGGGACCGCGCGCCCGGACCTTCGCGGAACGTCCGGCCCCGGCCCCCGGTCACCGCCTTGGCCGCAGCACGAGGGTCCCCAGCGCGCCTTCGAGAACGTCCGCGCGGTCCATGCTCATCGGGATGTAGGCGACGTCGCGCCAGGCCTCGGCGAAGTCGCGATAGTGCGGCGACAGGACGTTCCCGGACTGCCCGGTGCCCTGCATGTAGAGGGATCGGTCGAGGTCCGACAGGTCGTAGATCGCCCGGTAGCCGGCGCCGTGGAATTGCCGGAACGGCGCGCGTTCGCCGGCGACGCGATGCGCCGCGGCGTTCACCGTGAACCCGTCGCCGTCCGATTCCAGGGTGATGTCGAACAGGCGCGACAGCACGGGATGACGGGAGAAGGGGGTGTGTTTCGCGTGCGCCGCGTGCGCCTCGCCCCAGCGCCACGCCGCGGGGTCGGGTCCGTACCTTTCCGCCAGGTAGGCGACGGCCGCCGCCAGCGCGCGGGCGACGATCTCCGGGCAGGTCTCCCGCGGTCCGGTCCGTCCGTCGTCGCAGCGGTGCCGGCGGCGGGTCAGTATGTCGTTCACGAGCAGCGGCCGCGCGGCCCGGAACTCCCCGAACAGGGCGCCGACGTCGTCCTCGAGAAGGAGCCGCACGACCTCCCGATACCAGGCCCAGAAGAGCAGCGGCTCGGGGCGATGGCGGTCCATGACGCCGTCCCATCGCGACAACATGCGGACGAAGCGCCCGTTCGTCCCGTCGACCGGGAGCAGGCCCAGGAACAGGGGCAGGAAGTCGACGGCGACCAGACTCGTGACGTCCGCCTGCATCCGCCGCATGTCGGCGACGGAGTGCCTCTCCGCCTCGGCGAGCATCGCCTCGATGCGCCTTATCCGGTAGGGCGGCGCCCAGTCCGTCGATATCGCGTGGGGGTACGCCTCGTCGACGACCTTGTGGTTGGCGGTGGCGATCGATCCGCCGTCCGGGTTGTAGGCGCGCGGCATCTCGTCGAACGGGACGTAGCCCGTCCAGTCGTAGGCGGGGTCCCATCCGGGCGCGGGCATGGCGCCCTGAACGGCGTTCGCGGACCGGCGGACGGGAACGCGCCCGATCGCGTGGTAGCCGATGTTGCCCTCGACGTCCGCGTAGACGGCGTTTTGCTGCGGCTCCTTGAAGTCCGCGAGGGCGTCGGTGAATTCGCGCCAGTTCCCGGCCCGGTTCACGCGCAGGATCGCGCGCGCCGTCGTGTCGCCGCCCCGCAGGGCCGTCCACGCCAGCGCGATCACGTGGCCCGGTTCGGCCGCGTCGGCCGCGTGCGCCAAGGCGTCGGATATGACGGGCCCGTGGACGGTCTCCCGCACGTCGAAACGGAGATCGTCCGCGTCGCGCACGCGCACGACCTCGGCGCGGACGGTCAGCGGCCGCGGCCCGTCGGGCGTGACGTACCGGTCGGGGTCGCCCGCCACGAGCCTTTCGACGTAGAGGTCCTGAACGTCCGCGGTCAGGTTCGTGAAGCCCCAGGCGATCCGGTCGTTCCGGCCCAGGACGATCCCGGGGATGCCCGGCAGCGTCGCGCCGATGGCGCGGAACCCGGGACAGTCGAGATGGGCGAGATACCAGACCGACGGCGCGCCCAGGTCCAGATGCGGATCGTTCGCGAGAAGCGGCTTGCCGGTGGTCGTCCGCGCGCCGCCGAGGACCCAGCCGTTGGAGCCGTTCACCGGAGAACGGGCCGCCGTCAGCGCCGACGCGCCGGCGGCCTCGACCGGCGCCTCCGACCAGACGCCGGCAAGGTCGGGCAGGGCGACGGGCGCGTCCCCGGGATAGGGCGGGAAGAGTTCGAAGAGCCGGTCGGGCGGCACGCCGGCCAGCTTGACCAGGCGCAGGCGGAGCAGCTCCCGTCGCCAGTTCCCGGCGAGGTCCCAGGCCACCATCTTTCCCCACGCGAGGGAGTCCCGCGGCGCCCACGGCTCCGGCCGATGGCGGAGGATCAGGAACTCCGGCGGCAGCGGGCCGTCGCGAGCGTCGAGAAACGCGTTGACGCCGGCCGCGTAGGAATCGAGGACGCCCCGGGTCTGCCGATCGAGCTCGGCGTAGGCGCGCTCTGCCGCCCGGTGGACCCCGAGCGTGCGCAGAAACCGGTCGGCGGGCCGGGCCGGGGCGCCGAGGACCTCCGCCAGGCGTCCGGCGCCGACGCGGCGGTTGATCTCCATCTGCCACAGCCGGTCCTGGGCGTGGACGAACCCGAGGCCGTACATCACGTCCTCGACGTTCTCCGCGTAGACGTGCGGCACGGCGTTGCGGTCGCGGACGATGCGGACGGGGGCGGAGAGGCCCGCCAGCTCGATGGTCCCCTCCATCGCCGGCAGGGAGCCGCGCAGCCACGTCCAGGCTCCGCCCGCCGCCGCGCCGAGAGCCACGACGACGATCGCCAGCGTCCGCAAGAGAAGTTTCATGGCTTCAGTGTGCCCCAATCGGCGATCGGGGCAACGGGGGTCCCGCCGGCGGCTTCCGGCCCGTCCCGCGAACGTGTAGAAGTCCGCGGGCGGCCCCGGCGCCGCCCGCGCGGCCGCCGGAAGGGAGAAGACGGGAGGGTCTCATGGGAAGGAAACTGGCGTTCATCGGTCTCGGGGTCATGGGGTTTCCGATGGCGGGCCATCTGGCCGCCGCCGGCCACGACGTGACGGTCTACAACCGGACCAAGGCGAAGGCGCGGCGGTGGGTGCGGAAGTACGGCGGCGAGATGGCCGCGACGCCCGCCGAGGCCGCCCGCGCGGCGGACGTCGTCTTCGCCTGCGTCGGCAACGACGACGACGTCCGCAGCGTCGCCACGGCCAGCGACGGCATCTATCAGGGGATCGGCAAGGGCGCCATCTTCGTCGACCACACCACCGCGTCCGCCACCCTCGCCAGGGAGCTGGACGCCGCGGCCAGGGAGCGGGGGTGCCGGTTTCTGGACGCGCCCGTTTCCGGCGGCCAGGCGGGAGCGGAGAACGGCGCGCTCACGGTCATGGTCGGCGGGCGGAAGGGCGCGTTTCGCGAGGCCAGGCCGGTCATCGACGCATACGCGCGGGAGGTCCGGCTCCTCGGTCCCGCCGGCGCCGGGCAGCTGACCAAGATGGTCAACCAGATCTGCATCGCCGGGCTGGTCCAGGGCCTCGCCGAGGGCATGAACTTCGCCCACCGGGCCGGTCTCGACGGCGACGAGGTTCTCGACGTCATCTCCAAGGGCGCCGCCCAGTCGTGGCAGATGGAAAACCGCGGGCGCACGATGCTCCGCGACGAGTTCGACTTCGGCTTCGCCGTCGAGTGGATGCGCAAGGACCTTTCCATCTGCCTGGAGGAATCCCGGCGCAACGGCGCGCGGCTGCCCGTGGCGGCGCTGGTCGACCAGTTCTACGCCGAGGTGCAGGCGCTGGGCGGAAGCCGCTGGGACACCTCCAGCCTGATGAAGCTGCTGACCCGCCCGTGACCCGATGCGCGAGGCCATGATCCGATGAGCGAAGACGTCGCCTTTCTGGGCCTCGGGGTCATGGGCGGCCCCATGGCCGGGCATCTGGCGGCGGCCGGTCATCGGGTCACCGTCTGCAACCGGACGGCGGCGCGGGCGCGGGCCTGGGCCGCCGAACACGGCGGCGCCGTCGCCGCGACGCCGGCGGAAGCGGCCGCGACGGCGCGTTTCGTGTTCTCCTGCGTCGGCGGCGACGACGATCTGCGGGCCGTGACGGTGGGCCGCGACGGCGCCTTCCCGGCCATGCGGCCGGGCGCGGTGTTCGTCGATCACACCACGACGTCCGCCGGCGCCGCCCGCGAGGCCGCCGAACGGGCGCGGTCCGGCGGGTTCGACTTTCTCGACGCCCCGGTCGCCGGCGGCGAACCCGGCGCGCGGCGGGGCGCGCTGTCCATCATGGCCGGCGGCGACGCCGGGGCGTTCGCGCGCGCGGCGCCGCTGCTGAAGGCGTATGGGCGCAGCGTCCTCCACATGGGGCCCGCCGGCGCCGGGCAACTGGCGAAGATGGTCAACCAGATCTGCGCCACCGGAATCGTCGCGTCCCTGGCCGAGGGCCTGTCCTTCGCCGAGCGCGCGGGCCTCGACGGCGACAAGGTGGTGGAGGCGATCTCCAACGGATCCGCCGCGTCGTGGCAGGCCGACACCCGCGCCCGGCCGATGCTGCGGCGCGACTTCGGCGCCGGCGGCGCCGTCGGCCTCCTGTACAAGGATCTCGGCATCTGTCTGGACGAGGCGGTGCGGATCGGCGCGTCGTTGCCGGTGGCCGAGCTCGCGCGGTCGTACTACCGGACGTTCGTCGACCGGGGAGAGGGCGGGCTCGACGCCGCCTGCGTGATCGGCCTCTTCGACGGGCGGGACGGCGGCGCCGGCTGACGGAGGC
This sequence comes from Alphaproteobacteria bacterium, assembly GCA_965200265.1. Classification (GTDB taxonomy): domain Bacteria; phylum Pseudomonadota; class Alphaproteobacteria; order UBA2966; family UBA2966; genus UBA2966. The sequence goes on from OZ241357.1 coordinate 339,145, forward strand.
GGAAGGACACGGGAACGTCCACCGCTCCCGAGACCGCCGCGCCGGCGACCGTAGCCGGCAGAAATCGCCATCCGGCCACCGCCCGCCGCGCGGCGTCGTCGAGGAGCCCGTGGCCGCTGCTCCTCGTGATCGTCACCTGCTCCGCCGTGCCCGTGCGGCTCACCTCGACCCGCAGCAGGACCCGGCCTTCCAGCCCCCGCCGCCGGGCCGCGAAGGGGTATCCCGGCGGGCGGTTGCCGGCGGCGACCCGGACGCCGCGCGTGACTCCCGCCGGCGTCCCCGCGGGCCGCCGAGCGTCCGCAGCCCGCGGCGGCGCGCCGGCGGCCGCGTCCGGCCGGTCCCGCCGGAGCGCGTCGACGGCGAACCGCGAATCCTCCGGGGGCCGGCGCCGCCCCGTGTCCGCCGCTTTCCGTGGCGGCGCGTCCGTAGCAGCGCTGTCCGCATCGGCGGTCGGACGGGCTTCTTCGACGGTCACCGCGGCGCGGGGTGCGGGCCGGACGGGCGGCGCCGACGGTCCGGGCGGCGGCGGGGGTTTGGTCCTCGGCGGCCGCGCCTCCCGCCGGGGCTTCGGCGGCCGCGCCGCCGCCCGGTCTTTCCTTTCCCGGACGTCGACGCGGGCGGCCCTCGCGCCAGGGGCCGCCGGCGCGGCCGTCCCGCCCGGCAGCGGAGATTCTTCCCGCGCGGCGTCCGGCGGCGGCCGCGCCGGAATCTTCGCGGAGGCGTCCGGCTCGTCGACGAACGCCAGTTCCACCGTGACCGGTGGCGGGTCCGGCGGCGCGGGTCCGGCGTCGAGGCCGATGACGGCCACGGCCAGCGCGTGACCGGCCAGCGACGCCGCCGCCGCCCATCGGATCCCGGCGCCGCCGGCGAAGATCGTCTTCACGGCGTCGCGCCCCCGGCGTCCAGCCGCCGCCACGGCGCCACCAGGGTTCCGGCGGCGGTGGCGGCCGTGACGGTCTCGACGCCGTACGCCTCGCCGACGACGCCGGACGTCAGGACCTCTTCCGGCGCCCCGTCGCGAACGACGCGCCCGTCCGCGACGAGCACGAGATCGTCGCAGAAGCGGGCCGCCAGGGTCAGGTCGTGGAGGACCGACACGACGATCCGCCCGCCCGCCGCGAAGTCCCGGAAGAGCTCCATCACCCGGAGCTGGTGGTAGGGGTCGAGCGCGGAGACCGGCTCGTCGGCGAGCAGCACCTCGGGATCGCCGGCGAGGGCGCGGGCCATGAGCACCCGCGCCCGCTCGCCGCTGGACAGCGACGAGACGGCCCGGTCCGCCAGGTGGAGGACGCCGGTCCGGCGCATCGCGGCCGTCGCCGTCCGGGCGTCGGCATCGCCGGAACCCCGCCGCAGGCCGGCGTGGGGAATCCGCCCCAGCATGACCAGCCGGTCGACGCGCAGCGGCCAGTGGACCGGCGCGTCCGCCGGCAGGTAGGCGAGGCGCCTGGCCCGGGTCGCGCGCGGCAGGGCCGCCAGCGCGATTCCATCGAGCGCGACGGCGCCGTGGTCGGGCGCCGTCAGGCCGCCCAGGACGCGCAGGAGGGTGGTCTTGCCGGCGCCGTTGGGTCCGATGAGGCCGACGACCCGGCCGCGCCCGGCGGCGAACGCCACGCCTCGCAGCACCTCGCGTCCGTCCAGGGAGACGGCCAGATCCCGCGCGGCGAGCCCGCTCATGCCAGCGTCCTCCGCGTGCGCACGATCAGATGGAGAAAGAAGGGCGCGCCGATCAGCGCGGTGACGACGCCGAGGCGCAATTCATGCGTCATCGGCGGCAGGCGGACGGCCAGGTCGGCGGCCAGGAGCAGCGCCGCGCCCCCCAGCCCGCTGGCGATCAAGAGGCGTCCGGGTTCGTGGCCGACGACGGGGCGCAGGACGTGGGGAACGACGAGGCCGACGAACCCTATGGCGCCGCTCACCGCGACGCCCGCGCCCACGCAGCAGGCCGCGCCGAGGACGATCCGCGCCTTGACGCGCGCCAGATCGAACCCCAGCGACCGCGCCACGTCGTCGCCGAGGGTGAGCGCGTCGAGCGGCCGGGCCGCCGTGGCCAGAAGCAGCCACCCGGCGAACGTCAGCGGCAGCGCCGCCCAGACGTGCGGGAGGCCGCGGTCGGCGAGCGAGCCGAGAAGCCAGAACACGGCCTCGACCACGGCGTAGGGACTGGGGGCCAGGTTCAGCGCCAGCGAGATCAACGCGCCGGCGAACGCGTTCACCGCGACGCCCGCCAGAACCAGCGTCAGCGGCCCGGCGTCGCGCCCGGCGAGGACGAGCAGGAGCGCCGCGGCGGCCGCCGCGCCCGCCGCCGCCGCCGCGGGAACCGCGAGGCCGGACCCCGCCGCCAGCCCGAAATGGATGGCGAGGACCGCGCCCAGCCCGGCGCTGCTGGAGACGCCGATCACGCCCGGGTCCGCCAGCGGGTTGCGCAGCAGGCCCTGGAGGGCGGCGCCGGCGAGGCCGAGGCTGCCGCCGACGACGACCGCCAGCAGGGCGCGCGGCAGGCGGATCTCGACGAGGATCAGGCCCGCCGGTCCCGGATCGCCGCCGAGGGCCGCGGCCAGCCCCGCGACGAGCGGCACGGACGCCGGCCCCGTCGCCAGCGACGCGGCGAACAGCGCCACGACCACGGCCGTCAGGACGACCGGCAGGAGCGCACCCCGCCCGGCGCCCGATCCGCCGCGGTCCGGTCCGCCGCGGTCCGGTCCCGAGGCGGTCACGGCCGCGCCTCCGCCAGCAGTTCGACCGCTTCCGCGAGCATGGGTCCCGGACACACCCAGAGCCGGGCGGGAACCCGGAGCGGCGTCCTTCCCTTCATCGACTTCGCCAGCGCGGGGTGGCGGAGCGTCTCCTCGGCGATCGAGGCGCCGGCGTCTCCGAAGGCGCCCAGGATCAGCACGTCGGGGGCGGAGGCGACCAGCCGCTCCATCGGCAGCACGGCGGTTCCCGTCACGCCGAGTTCGGCGGCCGCGTTCCGCAGGCCGGCGGCCGCGAGAACGGAATGGACGGCGGTCCCGCCGCCGGCGGCGTATCCGCCGGGCAGGTAGAAGGCGGCGGTCGGGCGGTCGGCGGGCGCGGCCCGTGCCCGTCCGGCGCGCTCCAGCCGCCGGTCCATGTCCGCGAGCAGCGCCTCGCCGCGCGCCGCTTCGCCCAGCAGCGCCGCGACGCGGCGGACCTGGGCGCGGACTCCGGCGAAGTCTTCCGGCGGATCGAGGACGGCCACGCGGCGGCCCATGCGCTTCAGGAAGGCGACCGCCCCCTGCGACGTGAAGCGCCCGGCGAAGATCAGGTCGGGGTCCAGCGGCAGGATCTCCTCCACGCGCCCGCGTATCGCCGGAACGTCGCGCGCCGCCGCCGCCATGTACGAGTTGGCGGAATCGCGCGACAGGTAGCTGACCGCGGCGACGTTGGCGGCCTCGGCCAGCATCAGGACGAGCTGATCCGTGCACAGGTTGAGCGAGACGACCCGCCGCGGCTTCGCGGCCGCCGCGCTCGCGAGAGAGCCGGCGAGAAGGACGGCGGCGAGAAGCCGCGGGCCGAAGCGAAGGAGGCGCGCCGCCGACATCGCCGGTCTCTAGAACGTCGCCCGGACGCCCCCGTGGATCGCCCGTCCGGGCGCGCCGTAGCCCAGGACCTCCTCGTACTCGCTGTCGAGCAGGTTTTCGCCGCGGGCGTAGATCTCGACTCCGGGCCGGAGCCGCCAGCCGGCGACGACCTTGAGCAGCGTGAAGCTCCCGAGGCGGACCGTGGCGGGAGACTGGAAATCCGTATAATCCGTATCCGTGCGCTCTCCGTGGAAGTCGACGCCGACGTTCACCCGGCCGGGCCGGTCCCGGACGTCGAACGCGTAGTCGGCGTTCAGGCTGGCGACGTGCCTGGGCCGGCGCACGAGCTCCTTGCCGGTCGCGTCCCGTCCGACCGACCACGTGTAGGCCCCCGAGAGCGTCAGGTCGGCGGCGGCCCGCCAGGTTCCGGCGAACTCGACGCCGTAGGTCCGGCTGGCGCCGGGGAGGTTGACCGCCGTGTCGCCGAAGCCCTGGATCAGGTTCGTAACGTCGGTCTCGAAGTACGTGACGTCGAGGATCGCCTCGCCGCCCGGCAGCGACTGCTCGATGCCGGCGTCCCAGCCGGCCGCGGTTTCCGGCGACAGGTCGGGGTTGCCCCTGAAACCGGGCGCGAACCCGAACAGCTCGAAGATCGTCGGGTTCTTGACCCCTTCGCCGCGGCTCGCGTGGAGCCGCGTCCCCGACGGCCGGTGTTCGTAGGCCACCGTGACCCGGTAGGTGCCGGCGTCGTCGAAGAGCGTCGCGTCGTCGCGCCGGCCGGCGACGGAAAGATGGATCGAGTCGAGCAGGTCGAGCCGGTACTCGGCGGCGTACCCCGTGTGGCTGACGTCGCGGTCGACGTCCCAGAAGGCGCTCGCGGGGATGCTCGCGGCAACCACGCTCTCCTCCTCCCGCTCCGCCGCGAGGGTCAGGGCGTGTTCGGCGCCGCCCGCTCCGAAACGCAGGTTCGTCTGGTAGTCGAACTTCCGTTTCTCGCCCTCGAACACGCTGGCGGCGGCGCCGTCCCTGAAGGTCTTGCGGCGGCTGTCGGTGAGCCCGGCGCCCGCCTCGTGGATCCAGCGCCCGTCGAACGTGGACAGGGTGACGGACCCCCGATGGTAGCGCCTGACGGCGCTCGTCCGCTCGTCGGTGTCGGCGAAACCGACTCCGAAGACGAAACCGTCGCTCTCCACTTCGGCGTCCGTCCACCGCCCCACCAGGTCGAGGCTCGCGTTCGGCGTCGGCGAGAGGCCCGCCTTGACGTGGACGGTGCGGTTGCGATGGCCGTCCCGCTCCCCGTTGCCGCGCTTTTCGCTCGCCGCCGAGATGCCGTCCGTGCGGAGGCCGGCGGCGTGCACGGCGGCGTGGTAGCGGTCGCCTCCGGCGCGGAAGCCCGCGGCGCCGCGCGCCGTGCCGAAGGACCCCGCCTCGGCCTCGGCGGAAATCTCGGGCGCGCCGCGTCCCCGCCGGGTGACGACGTTGACGACGCCGCCGATCGCGTCGCTGCCCCACAGCGCGCTCTGGGGGCCGCGCAGCACCTCGACGCGCTCGATTCCGCCGGCGAGGAGATCGCCGAAGTCGAATTCGGATCCGTTCGCCGGATCGCCGACCTCGATTCCGTCGATCAGCACCAGGGTCTGGTTCGCCTCCGCGCCCCGGATGCGGACCTGCGTGAGGGCGCCGGCCCCTCCCGAACGGCTGACGGCGACGCCGGGGACCTCGCGCAGGACCTCGCCGACGGTGCGGTCCTGCCTGGCGTCGATGTCGTCGCCGTCGATGACGGTCGCCGCGCTGCCGACCGCCGCCGACGGGACGGGTATGCGGCTGGCGGTGACCACGACTTCCGGCAGCATCTGGACCTGCGCCGACGGGCGTTCCGGGGCGGCGCCGAGGATCGCCGCCGCGGCGCCGAGGATGAATACGATGCGCCTGAGTTCGGTGTTGAATCGCAGTTCGTTGTTGAATCGCATGGGTGGCTCCCGAATCCGTCTGTGGTTGACACGGAGAAGGCCGTGCCGTTGCCGGGAGCCGGGCGGCGATGTCGCTGATTTTCCGTAGATGTCGTCATATGGCCCGTTCGCGGCGACACGTTTGCTTTCCGTTCGTCGCCACCAACGGCGGTCCGTCCCGGCAAAACACCCCGTTCGCCGGTTGGGCGACGCGCGGCGGCAGGTCTCCTGGCTCGCGGGTCGTCGCCGGCGCTCGCCTTCCCGGGAATCCCAGTGGCAATCGTGAGCGCCGACTATCCGCCTACAGTTGCGGGGGCAGCCGCGGACTCGACCGCGAAAGCGATCTCACCGCGTTCCCTTTTTTCCCCGACGGGGGAACCACCACGTTGCGGAGCGTAGACACCCGCCGCCGGGCGGTCAAGCCGCCATCCTGGTTGGAGTGTCTCGGTTTGAAATATGGCACGCTGGGTGAGCTATCTGGCACATCCTTGGGAGTGCCGTCGGCCAGTGACCAGTGACCAGTTGCCAGTGACCAGTTGCCAGTGACCAGTTGCCAGTGACCAGTTGCCAGTGACCAGTTGCCGGCACCGATCACCGGCCACCGGCCACCGGCCACTGGAAACCACGAACAAGCAGGAATTTCAAACTGAGACACCACCTTTCGGTTCAATACATATTGAGACACCGGGTGGGCCGTCGGGAGCGGCGCGTCAACCCGCTTCGCGGCTCCTTCGCTGCCGGGTTCGATGACCGTCTCGTTCAGGCTGCTTCGATATCGGTGCGAGCGAAATCTCCACCCTTGAACAGCAACGGCAGGTTCACCTTCCGGGCGAGCGCACAAGCGAAGACGTCGCCCAGGTTGAGGCCCGCGGGATGATGACCCTTGATCGCCGAGGTATCGAGGACGATCATCCCGGCAGTCCATGCTCATCATAGAGCGCCTGCTGCAAGGACAGGGACAGGGGCGGCCCTTCGCCGCTCTGGCCGGTCAGACGCTGGCGCAAGCGGGCCCCCTCGGCGATGTGACGGTCGAGCGCCGATTCGATGGCCGCCCGGTCCGGTCGGTCGTGCGCCACCCACTCCTCGAGAAGGGCAAGTGCCCGCTCGATCGTCGCCGTCTTGCGCCCCCGGCCCTTCAGCCCGAGGCGGTCGGCGAGTTTCTCGACGCGGCTGTCGAGATCCGGTCTGTGTGCAAGATTGATCGCCATTGGTCGGTTCCCCGTTGCCGAGCGGCGCAGGCACAATTGTAGCATCCAATGTATGCAGTCGTATCCTCGTTCACGACAGGACGAAGACGAGCACTTGTACGGGTCCGTCGCAATCGGTTGAATACGGCGGTCGAACATGGCGCCGGTTTGCGGAGCGGGCGGGCGGCGCCCGGGCCGCGCCGGCGAGAGGATGCGAATTTCAGGGAGGCGGGAGATGGCGATGGCGACCGGAGCGGCGGATTTCGCCGGGCGGGCGGAGGGGGTCGAGGTTCTCGGCGGCATGGCGCCGGGGTTCGACGGCATCCTGACGCCGGAGGCGCTCGGCTTCGTGGCCGGCCTGCACCGGTCGTTCGATCCGACGCGCCGCGAGCTCCTGCGCGCGCGGATCGACCGGCAGGCGGCGTTCGACGCCGGCGCGCGGCCCGATTTTCTCGCCGCCACCGCGAGCGTCAGGGACGGCGACTGGTCGATCGCGCCCGTTCCCCGCGACCTCCGCGACCGCCGGGTGGAGATCACCGGCCCGGTGGACCGCAAGATGATCGTCAACGCGCTCAATTCCGGCGCCAGCGTGTTCATGGCCGACTTCGAGGACGCCACCGCGCCGACGTGGCCGAACCTGCTCGAGGGCCAGATCAACCTGCGCGACGCCAACGCCCGCGCCATCGACTTCGACGACCCCCGCAGCGGGCGCCGCTACGCGCTGGGGGAGGACCTCGCGACCCTGATCGTCCGCCCGCGCGGCTGGCACCTGCCGGAGAAGCACGTCCTGATCGACGGCGAACCCGCTTCCGCGTCGCTGTTCGATTTCGGCCTGTATTTCTTCCACAACGCCCGCACCCTGCTGGACCGGGGAAGCGGGCCGTACTTCTACCTGCCCAAGCTGGAAAGCCATCTGGAGGCGCGGCTGTGGAACGACGTCTTCGTCGCGGCGCAGGAGGCCCTCGGGATCCCGCGCGGAACGATCAAGGCGACCGTCCTCGTCGAGACGATTGTCGCCGCCTTCGAGATGGACGAGATCCTGTACGAGCTGCGCGAGCACTCCGCCGGCCTCAACTGCGGCCGCTGGGACTACATCTTCAGCTTCATCAAGAAGTTCCGCAACGACCCGTCGTGCGTGCTGCCGGACCGCGGCGAGGTCACCATGACCCGCCGCTTCATGCGCTCGTACAGCCTGCTCGCCATCAAGACCTGCCATCGCCGCGGCGCCCACGCCATCGGCGGGATGGCCGCGCAGATCCCGATCAGGAACGACGACAAGGCCAACGCCGAGGCGCTCGCCAAGGTGCGCGCCGACAAGGAGCGCGAGGCCGCGGACGGCCACGACGGCACCTGGGTCGCGCATCCGGGCCTGGTGCCCGTCGCCAGGGAGGTCTTCGACCGGTCGATGCCCGAGGCCGACCAGATCCACCGCCGGCGTCAGGACGTCGACGTCGCCGCGGCCGACCTTCTCGACGTTCCCCGGGGCGCCGTCACCGCGGCCGGCCTCCGCCAGAACGTCAACGTCGGCATCCGCTACCTCGAGGCCTGGCTGCGCGGGCTGGGCTGCGTGCCGCTCTACAACCTCATGGAGGACGCGGCGACGGCGGAGATCTCGCGCACCCAGGTGTGGCAGTGGCTCCGCCACGGGGCGCGGCTGGACGACGGCGGGACCGTCGACCGCGCCACGTTCGACGCCGTGCGGGAGGAGGTCATGGCCGGCATCCGGGAGGAGCTCGGCGCCGACGCCTACGCCGGAAGCCGTTTCGACGACGCGGCCGCGCTGTTCGCCGGGATGAGCGCGTCGGAGGAGTTCCCCGAGTTCCTCACCCTGCCCGCCTACGACATGATCGTGACGGCCCGGACTCCGGCCCCCGGCGGCTCGAGCTCCGGCCCCGGCCCGGCCTGAACCGTCCCGCGTCCGGTCCGGTTCGCCCGGCGGCGGTCACTTGGCCCAGATCGAGACGTCGTGAAGGTAGTCGCGCGTCGCGCGGTCGAGCGGATAGAACAGCGCCCCGTTGCGGCCGAACCAGCGATCGTAGATTTCCTCGTAACGGCCCTTGAAGTCCTGCACGTCGGCGAATATGCCGACCAGGGTCCTGTTGACCAGATCGCGCCAGCGGCTGTCGTTCTGCGGCAGCACGCAGGCCAGGGCCTCCGTCTCCAGCGCCCGCGTCCGCGGCAGCAGCACGGCGCTGCGCCGGGGCTCGGCGCGTTCGGCGAGCCCCAGCAGCACGACGCCGACGTTGGCCACGCCGTCGACCTCGCCCTGCTCCAGGCCGCGCATGGCGTCGCCCATGTTGGCGTAGAGGTGGAGGCTGGCGCCGGGCAGCCGGTCCTTCACCACCGCCACGGTGGTGGTGCCCTCGACCACGCCGACCTGGATCTTGCCGAGGTCGGCGACGCGCCCGGCCTGGCCGCGATACACCATGATCCGCGTCCCGTCGCGGAAGAACGGCAGGGAAAAGTCCACCATGTCTTCCCGCTCCCAGGTCGGCGTGGTGATGCCGCACACGATGTCGAGCTCGCCGGAGGCGACGCGCTGGAGACGGTCGCTCGGGGTGACCTCGGAGAGCTCGAGGCGGACGGTCCGTCCGGTCGCCTTCTCCGTGGCCGCGCGAATCTCCCTGAGCAGGTCGACGGAGAACCCCTCGAACTCTCCGCCGGCCGTCTTCTGCGCGAACGGCGCCGCGTTGGCCCGCGTGCCCGCGCGTATCACGCCGTCGTCCGCAATCCGGTCGAGCACGCTGTCCGCCGCGCTCGCCCCGGCATGAATCGCCGTCAGCGCCACCAGCGCCGCCGCCGCCGTCATCCGCCTCGTCCGCAGCGGACCGTTCGCCCGTGGTCTCAATCCCCGCTCCTTCCCGTTCTTCGCAATACCGGGTATTGCTTGACCGGGTATTGCTTGCCGGAACCATTGAGTAGTAGGCTCCGGCCGATATCGCAATCCTAACGTTACCGCAGCCTCGGTGACAATCCCCGATGCGCCTGGGCCGATGGATGAAGACATGACCGCGTGCGGCGCCGCCGCCAACCTCGTGGACGACGACGCGCCCGCGCCGAGGGTGAGCGTGCCGGACGTGCGCGGCGGCTACGAGTCCTACATCTCCTCGGGCCTCTACGACCGGCGCTACCCGCGCCCCAACGGACGCACGCTGAGGAGGTCGCTGGACTTCCTGCCGGGCGGCGGCCGGTTTCTCGACTTCGGCGCCGGCACCGGGCGCTACACCCTGCCGCTGATGGAGCGGACCCGGGCGAGCGGCGTGGCCTACGACGTCTGTCCGGCGGCGTGCCGGGCGATGGCCGACCGTCTGCGCGGCTTCGTCGACGACGGGCGGCTCGTCATCCACAACGGCGAGCCGGGGGCGTGGACCGAGGCGTACCGGCGGTCGTTCGATCTCGCGCTCATGGCCTTCGGGGTTCTGGCGCACGTCGCCGGACGGGCGGAGCGCCTGCGCCTGCTCGGCATGGTCCGCGGGATGCTGAAGCCGGAAGGCGTCCTCGTCCTCGGCCTGCCGAACGCGCGGCGGCGGTTCCGGGCGGCGCGCCGCGCCGCGGCGCCCCTGGTGCGGGCCGGCGAGCTCGAGGCCGGGGACGTCCTCTACACGCGCGGCCGGGATTCCGACGGCATCCGGCTGTTCTACCATCTGTTCTCTTCCTCGGAGGCGCGCGACGACCTCTCGACCGCGGGGTTCCGGACCGAGAGCATCGAGCCCGAGAGCCTGCTGCCCGAGGCCGCGGTCGTCGGCAACCCGCTGCTCGGTCGGCTCGACGACCTGGCGTGCCGGATCGCGCCGGCCGGCGGCGGCTACGGATTTCTGATCGTGGCCAGGCCCTTGGCCGCGGACGCCTCATGAGGATGCCCGGTCGCCACGCCGGTCTGGCGCTTCTCGCCGCCGCCGTCTGGCTGTGCGGCGCCGCCGGCGCCGCCGCCGACCGGCTCGACGAGATCCGCGCGCGCGGCCATCTGATCGCCGGAGTCAAGGCCGACTACCGGCCCTTCGGCTTCCGCGACGAGGACGGCAACCTCGTCGGCTACGACACCGACGTCGCCCGCGCCCTGGCCGAAGCCGTCGGCGTGCCGGTGCAGTTCACGCCCGTGACCAGCGCCAACCGGCTGCAGAAGCTCCAGCGCGGCGAGATCGACGTCGTCGTCGCCACGCTGGGCGACACCCGCGGCCGCCGCGAGCTGGTGACCATGGTCGAGCCGCAGTACTACGGCGACGGGGTCAACGTCCTGCTGCGGCCGGACGCCCGCATCTCCGACTGGGAGGAACTGCGCGGCCGCACCCTGTGCAGCATCCAGGGCTCGCTGTGGAATCGCCTAGCCCGCGAACGGCTCCTGGTCGAGACGATCTCCCTCAACTCGACGCACGAGGCGGCGCTGGCCCTGCGCAACGCGCATTGCGTCGGCTGGCTGTACGACGAGGTCAACCTCCTCGGCGAGCTGGCGGGCGGAGACTGGGAGGAGGGCTACCACGTATCCCTGCCGACGCGCTTCGTGTCCCCGTGGGCGGTCGCCGTCGCCAAGGAGGAGGCGGGCGGACGCCTGGATCTGCTGCTCGGCAACACGCTCGCCAAATGGCACCGCGACGGCTTTCTGCAACAGCTCGAGGAGCGGTGGGGATTGCCGCCCTCGCCCTATCTGCGGCGGGCCCGGCTGATCTGGCAGGAGACCGACGAGACCGGCGAGTTCGTCTGCCGGCGGGACGATGCCGGGAAATGGCCGCTCGAGTGTCGCGAGCTCGCGCTCGTCGCCGGCGCCGACCTCGGCGGCGTCTCGGGCGTGTCCCTGATGCTGAGGGAGGCGATCGGCCTCGACGTGAGCCTGCTCTACGACCCGCAGGACCGCGATGTCTTCCTCCTCGGCCTGGCCCTGACGGTCGCGCTGTCCGTCCTGACGGTGGCGGGCAGCATCGTCTTCGGCGTCCTGTTCGGCTGGGTGATACATCGGCGGATTCCCGTCGCCGCGCCCTTCCTCCAGGGCTTTTGCGCCGTCCTGCGCATGACGCCGCCGCTCCTGCAGCTCTACGTCGTCTTCTTCGGGCTCGGCGGCGTCGTTCTGGCGCTCGGCTTCACGCTTGACGCGTTCACGGTCGCGGCCGTGGTGCTGTCGCTCTACGCGGCGGCCAGCAACGCCGTCTCGTTCTCCCTGGCGGCGGACGTGGCGGCCGGCGAGGGGGAGCGCCTGCACTTCGGAATCGGCGAGCTCCGCCGGGCGCTGTGGCTGTGCCACGCCGCGGTGATGGGCAATTCGGTCAACATCGTCAAGGCGACCGGCATGGCCAGCACCCTGGCGTTGCCCGAGCTGGTGCACGCCAGCACCTCGATCGTGGCCGAGAAGGGCAACGACGCCGTGATGATGAACCTGCTGCTGATCTCCTACTTCCTGCTGGTCATCGCCACGGTCCAGGTCTTCCGCCGTTGGGAGCACCGGGGGGATCACGCGACATGACGGCGGCGGAGACGGTCGACGCGCTGCTGACCTGGACGCCCTATCTGGCGGCGGGTTTCGGCTGGAACATGATCGTCTCGCTGGCGGCGATGGCGATCGGCACGCTGGTCGGCGTGCCGCTGGCGCTGCTGCGGGGAGGCTCGGCGCGGGGCGTCACGGGGACGGGCAGCATGATCACGACGCTGGCGCGCAGCGCGCCGACGTTCGTCATGCTGTTCTATCTCGCCTACGTCATCCCCGGATCCTTTGAGGTCCTGGGTCTCGTCGTGACCGTGCCGGCCTGGTTCAAGGCGTCGCTGGCGCTGGCGATCGCGGTCGCCGGTTACGTGTCCGACAACGCCCTCGCCGCGCTGCGGCATCTGCGGCGCGGCGAGACCGCCGAGGCGCTGCTGTTCCTGCCGTCGTGGACCAGCTACTTCCTGATCATCGTCATGGCGTCCGCCACCGCCTCGGTCATCGGCGTGCCCGAGCTCGTCCACCGGGCCCAGACCGTGATCGGCGCCATCGACAGGCCCGGGTTCTCGTTCTGGATCTACCTCTACGCCATGGTCTGGTTTCTCGCCTTCGCGGGGGTCGTGGCCCTGGCGATGCGGGCCCTGCGCGCCTACCTGGGCGGGGCCAGCGGAAGCATCTCCCGGCATCTGATCCTGATCGTCTCCGCGTCGGTGGGCGTCGCCATCCTCGGCGTGGCGGTGGCGATGGGCCTGCTGGCGCGCGGCGCGCTGATCGACCAGGCGGAGAACCAGGCGCGGCTCGTCGCCGGCCTGATCGCCGGCGAAGCCAACCGCGCCGACGCGATAACGGACGAAATCGCCCGTCTCGTCACGCGCGAGAACGAGGCCCAGGCGATCGCCGTGGGCCACCTGTCGGAGGCCGTCGGCGGCGACGCGGAGGCGCTCGCCGTCCACCTCGCGGAGATCACCGCCGACAGCGCCATCGACGACGTCTGGATCGTGGACGAGACCGGGGCGCCGTCGGCGCGCGTCCTCGACGGGCTCGGCCGGACCGACGCCGGCGCGGCGCTCGCTGAGATCGACGGGCCGGTCCTGCAATCCCTGCTGTCGGGCCGCCGCTTCTCGGTCGCGTTCTGGCCGCCGCCGCGGGACGATCTGGAGCGGCCCATGCGGTACGCCGGCGTCCGCGCCCGCAGCGGCGAGGTGGTGGTGGTCGGCGCCTCGGCGGACGAGGCCGCGGGCCTGCGCGGGACCTTCGGCCTGGCGGCGGCGCTCGGCTCGCTGGCCGGGCAGCCGGGAATCCGGGCGATATGGGTGGTCGACGACTCGCTCGAGGTGTCGGCCGCGGTCGCGACCGGCGCGCGCGCCGCGCCCGAGTCGGCGTTCATGGCGGACGACCGGGAGCTCGCCGGCCGGGCGCTGGGCATGGGCGTGCAGTCGGTGCTGGGCGACAACGCCCTGCACGTCGCCGCGCCCATCCTCGATCGCGGCGTCGCCACCGGCGTCGCCGTCATCCACATGCCTCGCGACCAGCTGGACCGGCTGCTCGCCGATTACCTGTGGTTCGGGCTCCTGATCGCGGCCGTCGCCTTCTTGGTCGGTTCGGCGACCGCCGTCCTGTCGGCCCGCCGCATCACGCGGCCGGTCATGGCCCTGACCCACGCGGCCGAGGAGATGGACCGGCGCACCTTCGCCCCCGAGTCGCTCGACCGCGTCGGGCGCCGGCGCGACGAGCTGGGCCGGCTGATCCGCGTGTTCCAGACGATGGCCCGCGACGTCCTGGCGCGCGAGGAGCATCTGGAGGCCCTGGTCGCCGCGCGCACGCGCGACCTCGAGGAGAAGAACGCCCAGCTCGACCGGGCGAAACGGCGCATGGAGGACGAGCTGGCCATCGCCCACTCCCTCCAGGGCGCGATCCTGCCCAAGACCATGCCCCAGCACGGCGCCTATTCGGGCGACGCGCTGATGACTCCGGCGCGCGAGATGGGTGGGGACTTCTACGACTTCTTCGTCCTGCCGGACGGCCGCCTCGGCGTGGTGATCGCCGACGTCTCCGGCAAGGGCGTCTCGGCGGCGTTCTTCATGGCGATCGCGCGGACGGTCATGCGCGCCGCCGCGCACGACATGAACCAGGCCGGCGCCTGCCTGCGCCTCGTCAACGAGGAGATCTGCGCCCAGAACCCCCACGACCTGTTCGTGACGCTGTTCTACGGCATCCTGGATCCCGCGACGGGCCGCTTCGGGTACGCCAACGCCGGCCACAACACGCCGTTCCTCGTTCGCAGGAACGGGGAGGTCGAGGCGCTGCCGTTGACCGGCGGCGTCGCGGTCGGCGTCATGCCGGGCCTGACGTATGACGAGGACGAGGTGACGCTCGCCGCCGGGGACACGCTGTTCCTCTACACCGACGGCATCTCCGAGGCGATGAACGCGGGCGGCGAGACGTTCGACGAGGCGCGCCTCCAGGCGGCGTTGTCGACCACCGAGCGGGTCTCCGTCGGCGACGTGATCGAGAACATGACCCTCGCGGTCGCCGAGTTCGTCGGCCAGGCCGATCAGTCGGACGACATCACCTGCCTGGTCCTGCGGTACAACGGCGACCCGGACTGATCGCCCGCCCCTACGGCGCCGCCCCGGCGTCCTCCGCGTCCCCGGCGTCGACGTTCTTGGTCAGCGTCACGACGTTGTGCTTGCCGCGGCGGCAGTACCGGAACCCGTCCATCGTTTCGCGGACGAAGTGAATGCCCAGCCCGCCGATCGGCCGGTCCTCGATCGGCATGTCGGTATCCGGCTGGGCGGCTTCCGAGGGGTCGAACGGCTTGGCGTCGTCGGTGATCTCCACGACCAGGGCGCTCCCGTCCATGCGGACCGAGACGTCGATCCGGTGCCGGGCGCCGTCGTCGCACCCGTAGTTGATCGTGTTGGTCAGCAGTTCGTCGAGCGACAGGTTGACGGCGTAGGCGACGGCCGGCGGCACGTCGCGCGCGGCGCAGAACTCGTCGATCTTCTCCGCCACGGCGGCGATTTCCCGGAGATCGTTGGTCAGCGAGATTTCGAGGGCAGAAATTTCGGCGGTCCCGAACCAGCGTTGCGCCAAGCCGCGGGCGGCCCCGGGAGCCGGTTCGAGACCGGCCGTCCCCGCGGCCGGGAGCCCGCGCGTTCGCCCCGATTGTTCCCCGGTTTCGCCGCCGCTGTCAAACCGCCGTCCCGGTTCGCCGCGTACCCACGCGCGTGCCGCGAGATCACGCCTCGCGCCACAGACGGCGGCCGCAGGCGCCCACCACGAGCACGAACAGCGGATCGATGAACGCCCACATGGACGCCTCCTCTCGCGACGTCAGGTCCCCGAACCAGTTCCAGAAGAACCACAGGGCGAGGACCGCCGAGGCGTAGAAGAGGACGTTCGCCTCGAGCGCGCGCACGGCGTCCCCCACCCCTCCCTCGCCCCGGTCCAGGCGAAATTTTCCGATCGCGCCCGTGGCCAGGGCGAGAACAACGGCCGGCGCCATGAACCAGTTGAAGACCTTCCATACGGGAAAGCCCGTGCTCCCGTCGTCGTACAGCGGCGTGACGACGAAGTGCACGGCCACCGCGGCCGCGGTCAGCATCGCGTAGGCGCCCAGGATGCGCCGCGTGACCGCCACGGCCGTCCACCTTCCCGCCGCGCGCCGGGATCGGCGCCGGGGACGGCCGCGGCCCCGGCGTCAGCCGTCCAGCGACGCGAGCGCCTCGGCCTTGGTCGGGTGAATCGGCAGGATCTTGTCGAACCCGCTGATCTCGAAGACCTCGCGGATCGGGTCGGCGAGCGAGCACAGCACCAGCTTGGCGCTGCGGTTCTGAAGGGTCTTGGCCGTCAGCAGGATGGCGCGCAGGCCCGCGCTGCTGATGTAGGCCAGCCTCTCGAGGTTCATGACCACGGCGCGGTCGCTGTCCTCGACCGCGGTTCTGATGGCCTCCTCGAACTCGACGACGTTGGAGCCGTCGATGCGCCCGCCCACGTCGGCGGACAGAACGTCGTCGTGTCGTTCGGTCGTCACATCCACCATTCTCTTCGCCTCCCCCAACCGTTCCCGTCCCGCCCGTCCGCGCGGCGCCCGGCCGTATCGGCCATGGGCATCAAGGCATCGGTAGCACGCGGGCCGGGGCAACGTCAAGAATTACTCCCGCGGCGGGGTGCGGCAAATTCGGCTTGGAAACGCCGCCGGGCGCGTGCCATAATGCCCGCGCCGTTCGTGTCCCTGGATCGGGAAGCCTCGCACATGCTGAGATTCGCGGAAGAAATCATGCTGCTTCTGCTCGACGACGAGGGCGGGAAGTTCGTCGACGTGCCCACGGTGTCGCTCGAGCACGCGCTCGCCGGATCGGTGCTCATGGATCTGGCCCTGGAGCACCGGATAGACACCGACCCGGCACGCCTTTTCGTCACCGATCCGTCCCCGACCGGCGACGAACTGCTGGACGCGACGCTCGCGCGCATCGTCGAGTCCGCCGAAACGCACGACTGCGCCCACTGGATCAAGGCGGCGGCCGTCCACGCCGGGGAGGTTCGCGAGGGCGCCCTCGCCCGCCTCGTCGAGCGCGGCATCCTGCGTCAGGAGGAAGGCCGCTTCATGTGGGTGTTCCCGACGCGGCGCTATCCGATCATCGACGACAAGACCATCCGCGAGGTCAAGCTGCGGATGATGGGCGTCCTGTTCAGCAACGACATCCCGGACGCGCGCGACATCATCATCATTTCGCTCGCCGACGTGTGCGGCATTCTCGAACGGCTGCTGTCCAGCCAGGAGGTCAAGGCCACCGCCGGGCGCGTCGAGCAGGTTCGCAAGATGGACCTGATCGGCCGGGAGGTCGCGGAAACGGTGTGGGACATCGAATCGTCCCTCGCCGTCGCCATGGTGCCGATGCACTGAGGAGCGGCCTCCCCGGCCCGTCCGAAAGGCGAAGCCCGGCCCCCGGCCACCGGCCCCCGGCCACTGGAGACCGATCGCCCCCCGTCCATTCGTCCGCCTCCCCCCGCTCGAAGGGCGGGAGGAAGCCGCTTCAGGCCGGGCCGCTGGAGGCGTGGCGCCGGCGCCAGTGGCGGGCGATCTCCTCGCGGCGGCACAGCCACACGCCGGGATGCGCCGCCACGTGGTCGAGGAAGCGGGCGAGGGCGCCGATGCGGCCGGGCCGGCCGATCATGCGGCAGTGCAGGGCGACGGTGAGGAGCTTGGGCGCCCGTTCGCCCTCGCGATACAGCCAGTCGAAGGCGTCCCGCATGTAGGCGAACCAGTGGTCGGCGGTGACGAAGCCCTGGCCCCGCGTGAAGCGGCCGTCGTTGGAATCGAACGTGTGGCAGATGACGAGGTGCCGTCTGCCGCCGACGGTCACCCAGTAGGGCAGGTCGTCGTTGACGGCGTCGCAGTCGTAGAGGAAGCCGCCTTCCTCCACGACCAGCCGCCGCGTGTTGAGGCTCGGCCGGCCGGTGAACCAGCCGAGCGGCCGCCCGCCCGTGAGCCGTTCGATCGTCTCGACGCAGCGGGCGATGTGTTCGCGCTCCTCGTCCTCCGGCGTGCCCCGGTAGTCGATCCAGCGCCATCCGTGTCCGACGTGGTCGCAGCCCATCCGCGCGGTCTCTTCGGCGACCGCCGGGTTGCGCGCCAGCGCGGCGCCGACCGCGTAGATCGTGAGCGGCAGCCGGCGTTCGGCGAACACCCGCAGGATCCGCCAGACGCCGGCCCGGCTGCCGTATTCGTAGGACGACTCGACGTTGAGGTTGCGCTCGCCCGCGAGGGGCCGGGCCGCCACCTCCGAAAGCATCGACTCCGAGTGCGCGTCGCCGTCGAGAACGCAATACTCGGCGCCTTCCTCGTAGTTGAGGACCATGTTGAGGGCGAGGCGCGCGCCGCCGGGCCACTCGGGGTCGGGCGGCGCCCGGCCGTAGCCGACGAAGTCGCGTTCGGGTCCGTCCGGCGCGCTGCTACGGGACATGTGCCTGCGGGAGCCGCGCGTCGAGGATGAGCAGGGTGTCGGCGACGACCTGGGCGCCGCGGGCGACGTCCTCCGGCGTCGCGTTCTCGCGCTCGTTGTGGCTGAGCCCCCCTTCGCAGGGCACGAACACCATCCCGCTCGGACAGATTTCGGAGACGTAGCGCGCGTCGTGGCCGGCGCCCGACGGCATGTGCTTGTAGGAATAGCCGCGCTCCCGGACGGCGGTCTCGATGGCCTCCGGCACGGCGCCCGCGAAGGGGGTGGCGCCGGCGCGGCGGGTCTCGGCCACCCGGACGTCGCAACGGGCCGCCGCGCGTCCGCACACCGGCTCGATCCGGTCGCCCAGCCGGGCCAGTGTCGCGTCGTCCGGATGGCGGACGTCGATGGTGAAGAACACGCGGCCCGGAACGACGGCGAGCGCGCCCGGCGACACCTCGAACCGGCCGATGGTGAAGCGCATGACGTCGTCGGGGTCGTGGAACAGCTCGCGCAGCGCCGCGGCGATCCGCACCGCGTCGACGAACGCGTCGCGGCGCAGGCGCTCGGGCGTGGTGCCGGCGTGCGCCTCGTCGCCGACGACCTCGACGTCGAACTTCCGGGTCCCCTGGATGGCGGTGACGATGCCGACGTCGAGTCCCTCGGCCTCGAGCTCGGGGCCCTGCTCGATGTGCGACTCGACGAACGCCGCCATCGGGGCGCCCAGCCGGCGCGGTCCGGCCCAGGGGACGGCTTCGCGCAGGGTCCGGACCGCGCTCTCCATCGTCACGCCGTCCCGGTCCTCGGCCGCGAGCAGGGCGTCGACCGGCGCCGCGCCGACGTAGACGGCCGAACCGAGGTTGGTCGGGCTGAAGCGCGCGCCCTCCTCGTTGTTCCAGATCACCGCCTCGAGCGGCCGGCCGGTGACGATGCCGGCGTCGTCGATCGCCTCGAGCGCCTCGACCGCCGACAGCACGCCCGAGATGCCGTCGAAGCGGCCGCCGGTCGGCTGCGTGTCGCTGTGGGAGCCGCTGGCGATGGCGGGGGCGTCGGTGGCGCCGGGCCGGCGCATGAACTGGTTGCCGTAGGCGTCGATCTCCACCGCGAAGCCGCGGTCGCGGGCCCGTCGCGCCAGCCGCGCGTGCGCCTCGACGTCGGCGGGCGTCAGGGCGGCGCGGTTCACGCCGCCCCTTTCCGTCGCGCCGAGCCGCGCCATCTCCATGTGGCGGCGCCACAGCCGGTCGCCGTCGACGTCGGCCCGCCGGTCGCCGTCGCGCGCTTCCGGCTTCAACCCGGCAATTCCCATCCTGCCTGCACTTGCGGGTCCACCGGCAGGGTGCCGTATTTCCCTTCGGGAATCATGTACTTGGCCGGCCGGTACGGATTCCGGGGTTGACACCGGAAATCCGCGCCATGTAGCCTCGGCTCATGACCGAGGTCGTGACCACAACCGGCTTCGACACGCTGGCCTACGCGCGCCGTCTCAAGGCGGCCGGCGTGGACGAAGCCCAGGCCGAGGCGCACGCCGAAGCCGTCCGCGACGCGATCACCGAAGGCGTCGCGACCAGGGCCGACCTCAAGGCCGCCGTAGCCGACCTCAAGGCCGACATGCTCAAGGTCGCCATCGGGATCGTGTTCGCCAACGCCGGTTTGACCTTCGCCCTGCTCAAACTGCTGAGCTCCCCCTGAGAGAAAGGGCTGCGTCGCGCCCTACCGGGCCAGGCGGGCGCGGAGCATGACCTCCCATCCCGCGGCCTTCGACCGCCGGTTCTCCAGACTCAGGCTCATCCGGCGCCCCGCCTTCATCCGGGCGCCCAGCGTGTAGTCGCGCGTCTCCGACCCCGCCATCGACAGCCGGGCCCAGGGCGTCAGCAGCCCCGCGCCTCCGAGCGTCGCCAGCCCCCAGCCCGCCTCCAGGTTCAGCCGGTCCGGCGCCAGCTCCGGCGCTTCGCCGCCGCCGTCGCGCGCGCGGAACACCCCCTTGCCGTCCCACATCTGCGCCGTCCGGCTGCCCTCCGCGCCCCATCCCGGCGCGAACCTCATCCACGGCCCCCATCCGGCCCGTCCCGGGTCCAGCGTCCCCGCCAGGCTCATCCCCCATTCCCCCGACGATTCCCGGTGCGTCAGCAGGGTGCGCCCCCGCGCCTCGATCCCCAGGCCCAGGGTCTCGTGCGCGTATGCCAGGCCGCCGCCCACCTCCACGCCCATCCCGGTTCCCGCATCGCCGCCGTCCCAGCGCCCGCCGATCTCCAGGCTCGGGGTCAGCTGCGAGACGGGAGAGATCGTCCGCGACGTCCGGCCCTCCAGCAGCAGCCGCAGCCGCCGGGCGTCGCCCGTGGCCTTCGGCAACCCCTCTCGCGCCGCCGTCTTCAGGCCGATCAGGAACGCATCGGCCTTCACCGCCAGGTCGATGTCCCGCCACGCCGCCGCGTCCTGCCGCAGCCCGGCGGCGGCCATCCGCATCTTCACATCGGTTGCGGCCTCGCCGGCCTCGTCCTCCAGCCCGACGCCGCCCCGGCCGGCGCCCAGCAGCCCCCACACCCCCAGGTCGGCGCGCGGGCGCCAGTGCGCGTAGGGCATCAGGCTCGTCAGCTTCAGGTCCACCGCGCCGGTCGTCACGTCGTCGATTGCGTAGTCGACGTCGCCCCGGTTGTGGGCGACCGCCACGCCCAGCAGCACGTCGCGCTCCGCGAGGTAGTCGAGGCCGACGTACCCCGCGGCCATGTCCCCGTCCATCCTGAAACCGGCTTGCGGCTTGCCGTCGAACCCGCCGGTCGAACCCCGGCCCCATACCCTGAAGCCCGGGGTTTCGCCCGCGCCCGCGCCGGCCTCCTCGCCGGCTCCGAGCGGCAGGTTGAACCGGCTTCGGTAAAGGGACTCCGCCGTCAGGGCCGGACGGGCGGTTTCCGCCTCCCGCGTCCACGGCATCCATTCGTCCGCCTGGGCGGGCGCCGCGGACCGGGCGGCCGGTTCCTGCGGCCCGATTCCCGGCAGGGGGAGCATCCGGTCGCCCACGCTCACCTGCGCCTCCGCCGCCTCCCGCCCGGCGAACCGCTCCCCGATCGCGTCCACCGCGTCCGCGGCGATCCAGCGCCCCATGCCCGCCAGTACCATGCCCAGCACCCGGCGGCGCTCCCGCTCCGTGTCGTTGTCCGTGATCGTCACCGTCGCCGAAGCCGCTTCCGGGTTCGGCTCGGCGAGCTCGGACTCGATCAGCCGCACCCGGAAGGTCTCGTCAGGCTCGACCCGCCGGTCGTCCACGGTCGGCGCCCGCAGCGTCGCCACGGTCTCGCCCGGCGCGAAGGTCAGGCGCCCGGGCGTCATCTCACTGTAATCTTCGTAATCCTCGTCCGCCTTCGCCCTCGTCGCCGCCTTCGCCGCATCGTCGTCCTCCGTTATCCATGCCACCGTCACCGGGGCGTCGGAGCGCTCGTCCAGCATGACCACGAGCTCCGCGTCTTCGCCTTCCGCCGCGGTCGCGCTCCCCACCCCGGCCACGGCCCCCTCTCCCCCCATGATCGTCACGTGGACCTTCTGGGTCGTGCCGATTCCCACGTGGGCGTCGCCAAGGGGTTCACTGCCGCTCATGGGAGTGACCCCCACCCTGTATCTGATGTTCGGGTCGAGACCCGTGATGGTCCAGCTGACGGCATCGCCATCGACAACGGCGCGGTCGACAACGGCGCGGTCGGAGGCGATGTCGCAGGCTCCTTCTGTCTCGACGTAGAGGCAGGCGTTACCGGCGACGGTGAATTCCTCCGTGTCGGCGGGGAACCGCCCCCACTCCACTTGGTAGCTGGTCGCGCCGTCGACCCGTTTCCAGGACACCTCCAGGCTCCGCACGTCCGGATCCACGTCCACTACTCCGCCGGGGGCCAGCGGCTTGCCGGTGGCTTCGGCGGAGGGCGGGCCGTCGGCTCCGTCGTCCGTGGTGGTCGTGGTGGCGATGACGCGGATCGTGTACTCGGTGCCGGCGGTGAGTTCCGGGATGGTGTGGCTCATCTTGTCGCCGCGGGTCCAGGCCTGCCGGTTCGCGGGGTCGTAGCCCTCTTCGCCGGACTTCCACTGCACCTTGTAGCCACCCGCGCCGTCAACCGGGTTCCACGACACGGCGAGGCTCTCCACGCCCGGCGTCACCGTCACGGCCGGGCCCCCTCCCACGCCCTCCACCCTGAGCGCCGCCAACGGCCTTCCGGTGGCTATGGCGGAGAACTCCCCCCCAGGCCAGGGGGGGTAGGGGAGAATCTGCACCTGGTACCTGGTGCCGGGGGTGAGGTTCGGGATGGTGTAGCTGGACTTGTCGGCGGTGGCGTCATGGTGCTGGGACGGGGTGTATCGCGACGAACGGTCCTGGTGCCCGGACCACCAATAGACCCGGTAGCCTTGGGGGGTGAACTCCGGCGCCGGCGTCATCCGGGTCCAGCTGACCGTCAGCTTCTCCACCCCGGGCGTCACCCGCACGTCCCGCACCGTTCTGTCCAGACGCAGCGGAGTGTTCACAAATACGAAGATGCCCCTGCCTCGCAGGGTCGCGACGTGCTGTTCGGCGTCGGCGTTCAGATTCGGGAGGTTGCGCAGATAGACCTGGTCCCCGGAACCCAGCCCGTTGTTGCGGACCAGCGGCGAGAGGTCCCTGACGTCGGTCCCGTCCAGCCTCAAGACCTTCAACGCGGTCATGCGCTCCACCACGGAAACGTCCTTGAGCCCTTCGTTGAGATTGAGGTCCAGCGTTTCCATGGCCAGCGAGTTTCGCAGCGGCGAGAGGTCCGTGATCCGGTTGCCGGCGGCGGTCAGGGTCCGCAGGTTGCGGTTTTCCAGCGGCGAGAGGTCCTCGATATCGTTGTCCGAGATGTACACTTCCGCCAGATCGTTGACGCGCCTCAGCGGCTCGATGGAGCGGATGTAGTTGTTGTTGAGGTCCAGGTAGGTGAGGCGCGTCAGGCCGGCCAGCGCCGAGATGTCCCAGATTTGGCATCTGTCGCAGTGGAAGTTGGCCAGCTCGACCATGCCGGCCAGCGGCTTGAGGTCCGAGACCGGGTTATAACTGATGCCCAGGTGGTCCAGGGGGAGGTCTCGTAGCGGCGAGAGGTCCGATATCAGGTTCTCTCGAAGCCACAGGCGGCGCACTCCGGTGAGGTCTTCCAGCGGCGAGAGGTCCGTGATCCGGTGGCGGATTATACTGAACCCTTGGAGCGCCGTGAAGTATTCCAGTCCCGTCAGATCTCTGACGACGGTAAGGGGGGCCTGGGGAGTGGGAACAAGATGGCTGTCCCAGTTGACGTGGTCGAGGCGCAGCCTCCGCCTGGGGGGCGACCCGTGAGGGAACCCGGTAAAGGCCGCCATCTCCGCACGGGTGATCGTCGCTCCGGCGGCCTTGCCCAGACGAGCTTCCAGGAGCGTCCGCAGGTTGTCGTCGGGGATGTCCACCGGCGTCGTCGGCCCGGTCTGCGCCGCGGCCCGGTCCGCGGGCGCCGCAACGAAGATGGCCGCCGCGGCCAGCAAGGCGGCCGGAAAGCTCCAGGCAACGCGCGACATGTCACCCCCCCCCCCCCCCGGAAATTTCACAGGGGGAACGTTTCCCGCGCTGCATCGGCGATGCCGCCCGCAGCTTGACGACGCCTTATTACGACAGACGAACCGGCGTCAACAAAAAAATTCTCGTCCCGGCAGTTCTCGTTATCGCGCAAGCCGGCACGCTCGTGGTGGCCGGTGACCGGTGGCCGGTGGTTCAGTGGCCGGTGGCCGGTGGTCAGTGGCCGGTGCCCCCACAGTGTGCAAGGTGTGCAATACCAGCGTGCCGAACCCCCAACTGGCAACTGGCCACCGGCGACTGGCCACCGGCCACGGTGTGCCATTCCGGGCGCGCCGGACCGCGGTCCGGGCTATTCCTTCGGGGCGGTGCGTTCGATGAGGGTTTCGAGGGCGGCGCCCTGGCGTTCAAGGGCGACACCCTGGCGTTCGAGGGCGGCGCTTTGGGCCTGACTGGCCCGGATCAATTCGTTGAGCGCCGTCATGGTTTCCTCGTGGCGCTCCCGCAATGCCGTCATGGCTTCCTCGTGGCGCCCCCGCATCGCCGTCATGGCCTCCTCGTGGTGCTCCCGCATCGCCGTCATGGTTTCCTCGTGGCGCTCCCGCATCGCCGTCATGGTTTCCTCGTGACGGCGTTCGTCGGCTTCGCGTTGCCGATCGAGGATGGCGGCGCGTTCCCTGTTGGCGCGGACCATGGCGCGGATGCCGTACCAGATGCCGGCCGCGGCGACGATGGCGGCGAGGGCGCTGACGGCGCTCGTGGCGGCGGCGGCGATGGTGGGCGCCGTCCAGCCCAGGGCGGCGGCCTGGTAGGCGAGGCTGGCCTCCTGGAACGCGATGGTGGCCTTTTCGAACTCGGTCATGGCGTGGCTCTCCACATGGACGAGGCGGCGATCATGCGCCGAGGATAGGCCGCCGCCGGGTCCGGCGCAAGCGCCTCACGGTGTGCAAGGTGTGCAATCCGGCGCGCTCGCGGTGGCCAGTGGCCGGTGGTCAGTGGCCGGTGCCCCCACGGTGTGCAAGGTGTGCAATTCCGCACGCCGGGCCGCGGACCGGGCTATTCCTTCGGGGCGGTGCGTTCGATGAGGGTTTCGAGGGCGACACCCTGGCGTTCGAGGGCGGCGCCTTGGCGTTCAAGGGCGACACCCTGACGTTCGAGGGCGGCGCTCTGGGCCTGACTGGACCGGATCAATTCGTTGAGCGCCGTCATGGTTTCCTCGTGCGCCGCCATGGCTTCCTCGTGACGGCGTTCGTCGGCTTCGCGTTGCCGATCGAGGATGGCGGCGCGGTCCTTGTTGGCGCGGACCATGGCGCGGATGCCGTACCAGATGCCGGCCGCGGTGACGATGGAGGCGAGGGCGCTGACGGCGCTCGTGGCGGCGGCGACGATGGCGGGCGCCGTCCAGCCCAGGGCGGCGGCCTGGTAGGCGAGGCTGGCTTCCTGGAACGCGAGGGTGGCCTGCTCGAACTCGGTCATGGCGTGGCTCTCCACATGGACGAGGCGGCGATCATGCGCCGAGGATAGGCCGCCGCCGGGTCCGGCGCAAGCGCCTCACGGTGTGCAAGGTGTGCCATTCGGTGCGCTCGCGGTGGCCGGTGGTCAGTGGCCGGTGGCCGGTGGCCGATGCCCCACGGTGTGCAAGGTGTGCAATCCAGCGCGCCGAACCCCCACTGGCAACTGACCACTGGCGACTGGCCACCGGCCACCGGCCACGGTGTGCAAGGTGTGCAATTCCGCACGCCGGGCGCGCCGGACCGCGGACCGGGCTATTCCTTCGGGGCGGTGCGTTCGATGAGGGTTTCGAGGGCGGCGCCCTGGCGTTCGAGGGCGGCGCCTTGGCGTTCAAGGGCGACACCTTGGCGTTCGAGGGCGGCGCTCTGGGCCTGACTGGCCCGGATCAATTCGTTGAGCGCCGCCATGGCCTCCTCGTGGTGCTCCCGCATCGCCGCCATAGCCTCCTCGTGACGGCGTTCGTCGGCCTGGCGCTGTTGATCGAGGATGACGGCCCGTTCCCTGTTGGCGCGGACCATGGCGCGGATGCCGTACCAGATGCCGGCCGCGGCGGCGAGGGCGGCGAGGGCGCTGAGGGCGCTCGTGACGGCGGCGGCGATGGCGGGCGCCGTCCAGCCCAGGGCGGCGGCCTGGTAGGCGAGGCTGGCTTCCTGGATCGCGAGGCCGGCTTCCTGGATCGCGAGGGTGGATTCCTGGAACGCGAGGGTGGATTCCTGGTAGGCGAGGGTAGCTTCCTGGAATGCGATGGTGGCCCGCTCGAACTCGGTCATGGCGTGGCTTCTCGTATGGACGGGGCGGCGATCACGCGCCGAGGATAGGCCGCCGCCGGGTCCGGCGCAAGCGCCTCACGGTGTGCAAGGTGTGCCATTCGGCGCGCTCGTGGTGGCCGGTGGCCGGTGGTCAGTGAGCGGTGCCCCACGGTGTGCAAGGTGTGCAACCCGGCGCGCCGGGCCGCGACTGGCGACCGGCAACCGGCGACTGGCCACCGGCCACGGTGTGCAAGGTGTGCAATCCAGCGCGCCGAACCCCCACTGGCAACTGACCACTGGCCACCGGCCACAGTGTGCAAGGTGTGCAACCCGGCGCGCCGGGCCGCGGACCGGGCTATTCCTTCGGAGCGGTGCGTTCGATGAGGGTTTCGAGGGCGATACCCTGACGTTCGAGGGCGGCGCTCTGGGCCTGGCTGGCCCGGATCAATTCGTTGAGCGCCGTCATGGTTTCCTCGTGGCGCTCCCGCAATGCCGTCATGGCTTCCTCGTGGCGCCCCCGCATCGCCGTCATGGCCTCCTCGTGATGCTCCCGCATCGCCGTCATGGTTTCCTCGTGGCGCTCCCGCATCGCCGTCATGGCTTCCTCGTGCGCCGCCATGGCTTCCTCGTGACGGCGTTCGTCGGCTTCGCGTTGCCGATCGAGGATGGCGGCGCGGTCCCTGTTGGCGCGGACCATGGCGCGGATGCCGTACCAGATGCCGGCCGCGGCGGCGAGGGCGGCGAGGGCGCTGAGGGCGCTCGTGGCGGCGGCGGCGATGGCGGGCGCCGTCCAGCCCAGGGCGGCGGCCTGGTAGGCGAGGCTGGCTTCCTGGATCGCGAGGGTCGATTCCTGGAACGCGAGGGTGGACTCCTGGAATGCGATGGTGGCTTTCTCGAACCCGGTCATGGCGTGGCTTCTCACATGGACGAGGCGGCGATCATGCGCCGAGGATAGGCCGCCGCCGGGTCCGGCGCAAGCGCCTCACGGTGTGCAAGGTGTGCAATCCGGCGCGCCGAACCCCCAACTGGCCACTGGCCACCGGCGACTGGCCACCGGCCACGGTGTGTAATTCCGGCCCGGCGACGCACCGGGGCGGCAGGGCCACGTATCCGATACAGACCACTTGATGGATATTTTTTCTCTGTCATGGGATTTTCTCTTGACACGCATGGCAACGTTCCCATATCGTTCCACAACGGGAAACCCTACCGGACACGGAGACACCCCATGCACGCCAACACCGACCGCGACGGCGCCAGGCGACCGCGACGCCAGCGCGCCTTCCTCAAGTCCCTCGCCCACTCCGTCAACGTCGCACGCGCCTGCCGCACCGCCGGCATCCCCAGACGCACCGCATACCACTGGCGCAGCGCCGACCCCCGCTTCGCCCGCCGGTGGGACGACGCCCTCGACGACGGCATCGACCTGCTCGAGGCCGAACTCCACCGCCGCGCCTTCGAGGGCGTGGAGAAGCCGGTCTGGCACAAGGGCGAACAGGTGGGCACGGTGCGCCACTACTCCGACGCCCTCGCCATGTTCCTGCTCAAGGCCCACCGCCCGGCGCGCTACCGCGACGGCTACCGCCCGTCGGACGCGGACCGCCTCCCGCGCGCTGGCGCGGCGGCGGGGGCGGTCGGGGACGACCGGGTCGAGGACGCCGCCGCCGGTCTCGATACCGGGACGGAGGAAGCGCCGGGCGCGGCGGACGTGGAAATGACGGCGGAGGCCGTGCTGGTGGACGCCCTGGTCGCGGCGGCGGCGCCGGCCACCGCCACCGTGACGCGCGTCCCGGCCGCGGCGACGACGGCGGCGACGGTCACGGTGGCGGGAACGGCCGCGACGGCCGCGACGGCGACGGTGGCCGGCGCCGCCGGGACGGAACCGACGAACGGGACCGCGGGAGCCGGCGGCCGGCCCCGCTTGACGGTCGGCGGACGATGCCGTATGGAGCGCGAACTTCACCGGAGCCGCGACGCGGCTTCGGGTCTCCTGTCGGACGGCGGAACGGGTGACCGAGATGGCGCGACGATGCGAACTGACCGGGAAATCGGTGATGTCGGGCAACAACGTGAGCCACGCGCACAACAAGACGCGGCGGCGCTACCTGCCCAACATCCAGCGGCTGTCGATCTTCAGCGAGGTTCTGAACCGCCCGGTCCGTCTCAAGGTGAGCGCCGCGGCCATCCGGACGGTGGAGCACGCCGGCGGCCTCGACAACTTCCTGGCCGGCGCCAGGGAGGCCGACCTATCCCCCGCCGCCCGCCGCGCGCGGCGCGAGATCCTGAAGGCGCGCGCCGCGTCCTGACCGCCGGCGCGATCTGCGCCGACGCGGCAACCGCGCCGCCGGCAGAAGCATGAGCCCGTCGCTCTGGCCGCCGACAGCGGCGATGGCGGTCGCCGTCGTCGTGTCGAACGTCGCCGTGCAGTTCCCGATCAACGACTGGCTGACCTGGGGCGCGCTCACCTACCCCGTCGCCTTTCTGGTCACCGACCTGACGAACCGGCGCTTCGGCGCCGCGGCCACGCGCCGCGTGGTCTACGTCGGTTTCGCGATCGCCGTGGCGCTCTCCGTCTGGGCGGCCGGGCCGCGCATCGCCGCCGCCTCCGGCAGCGCCTTTCTGGCCGCTCAGCTTCTCGACGTCCTGATCTTCGACCGTCTGCGCCGTTCCGAAGCGTGGTGGCGGGCGCCGCTCGCCTCGTCGCTTTCCGGGTCGGCCGTGGACACGGCGCTGTTCTTCTCGCTGGCCTTCGCCGGCACGGGCCTGCCGTGGGTCACCTGGGGGCTGGGAGACTTCGGCGTCAAGGTGGCGATGGCGCTCGCCCTGCTGATGCCGTTCCGGACGCTCATGCGTTTCGTCGCGACGGCGCCGGCGGACACGGGAGGTCCCGCCGCGCCGGACCCGGCTCCGCGGTGAAGCGCCCGCCGGAACGCCTGGCTCCGGCCGGGCCGCAGCCGGCCTAATGGAGGCGTCCCGAAGCGGCCGGCCCGGTGAACCGGGGCTCCTCGTCGAACAGCTCGGCGAGCTTGTCCATCATCGCCCCGCCCAGCTGCTCGGCGTCGACGATCGTCACGGCCCTCCGGTAGTAGCGCGTCACGTCGTGGCCGATGCCGATCGCCACGAGCTCGACGGCGGAGCGCGTTTCGATCCAGTGGATGATCTGCCTCAGGTGGCGGTCGAGATAGTTGCCGGGATTGATCGACAGGGTCGAATCGTCGACCGGCGCGCCGTCCGATATGACCATCAGGATCCGGCGCTGCTCATGGCGTCCCAGAAGACGATGGTGCGCCCACAGCAGCGCTTCCCCGTCGATGTTCTCCTTGAGAATGCCCTCGCGCAGCATCAGGCCCAGGCTCTTCCGGGCGCGCCGCCACGGCTCGTCGGCCCCCTTGTAGACGATGTGCCGGAGGTCGTTGAGGCGCCCGGGGTTCGACGGCTTGCCCTGCGACAGCCACAGCTCCCGCGCCTGGCCCCCTTTCCAGGCCCGGGTCGTGAAGCCGAGAATCTCGACCTTGACTCCGCAGCGCTCCAGGGTGCGGGCGAGGATGTCGGCGCACGTCGCCGCGACGCTGATGGGACGCCCGCGCATGGAGCCGGAATTGTCGATCAGCAGCGTCACCACCGTGTCGCGGAAATCCGTTTCCTTCTCCTGCTTGTAGGACAGGGAATGCAGCGGATTGGCGACGATGCGCGCCAGCCGGGCGGCGTCGAGCAGCCCTTCGTCGAGGTCGAACTCCCACGACCGCTGCTGCTTGGCGAGGAGCCGGCGCTGCAGGCGGTTGGCGAGCCGGCCGATGACCGTCTGGAGATTCTGGACCTGCCGGTCGAGTTGCGCGCGAAGGCGCGCCAGCTCCTCGGCGTCGCACAGCTCGACGGCCTCGACGATCTCGTCGAACCGGGTGGCGTATGCCCGATACGGCGGTTCGCCGGCGTTGTCGCCGTGGAATCCGTCCGGCCACCAGGGGTGTTCGGACTCGCCCGGATCCTCCTCCCCGTCGCCCATCGGCTGCATCTGATCGGACGCGACGAAATCGGTGTCGCCGGAACTCTCGCCCTCCGCCACCTCTTCCGTCTCGGCCGACATGCCGTCGGGCGGCGCGCCGTCGCTCTCGTCTTCCCGGCCCTCCTGATCCGACCGGTCCTCGCTGGACGCCTGTTCCCGGTCCTCGTCCCCGCCGTCCCAATCCTCCGCCAGGTCGAGGTGGGCGATGAGCCGCCGCGCCGCGATGGCGAACGCCGCCTGGTCGCCGATGGTTTCGGCGAGCTTCCGAAAGTCGGCGCCCGCCTTGCTCTCGATCTCGTCCCGCCACAGGTCGACGATTCGGCGACCGGGTTCCGGCGCCGCCGCGCCGGTGAATCGTTCGCGCAGCATGAGCCGCACGGCGTCGGCCAGGGACGCCTGCTCGCGATGCTGCACCTTGGCGAAGCCGCGCGCTTCGCATTCCCTTTCGAGCGCGTCGTTCAGGTTCCGGGCGACGCCGACCATGCGCCGGGCGCCGAGCGCCTCGATCCGGGCGAGCTCCACGGCGTTGAAGAGGGCGCGCGCGTCCTGCCCCTTGGGCGCTCGCGCGGCGTGCAGCCGTTCGTCGTGGTGGCGGACGCGCAGCGCCAGGGAGTCGGCCATGCCGCGAATCTGCCCGACCTCCCTGGGAGGCAGCTCCCGCGACGGCAGCGGCAGCCGCGCCCGGGAGCCGTGGATGCCGGCGCCTTCCGATCCGTAGGAGACCTCGATCTCGTCGTTTTCGGCGATGGCGCGCAGGGTCGCGGTGACGGCCCGCTTGAACGGTTCGACGGGGTTCTCCGGCTGGCTCATGGTTCCGTGACGGCCGATTCCGCCGGCGCGCCTACATCAACTGGACGTTCGCCGCCGATTCCGGAAGTTCCTCTCCGATGCAGCGCTGGTAGTACTCGGCCACGGTCGTGCGCTCCACCTCGTCGCACTTGTTCAGAAACGTGAGCCGGAACGCGAAGCCCACGTCGTCGAAGATGCCGGCGTTCTCCGCCCAGGTGATCACCGTCCGCGGGGACATCACCGTGGACAGGTCCCCGTTCATGAACCCGGCACGCGTCAGGTCCGCGAGATTGACCATGTTCGAGACGATCTTCCGGCCCTCCTCGGTGTTGTAGGCCGGGGTCTTGGCCAGGACGATCTCGAGTTCGGCCTCGTGCGGCAGGTAGTTGAGGGTCGAGACGATGTTCCACCGGTCCATCTGGCCCTGGTTGATCTGCTGGGTGCCGTGGTAGAGGCCGGTCGTGTCGCCGAGCCCGATGGTGTTGGTCGTGGAGAACAGCCGGAACGCCGGGTGCGGGTGGATGACCTTGTTCTGGTCGAGCAGCGTCAGCTTGCCCTCCGCCTCCAGCGCCCTCTGGATGACGAACATCACGTCGGGCCGCCCGGCGTCGTATTCGTCGAACACGAGCGCGGTCGCGGATTGCAGCGCCCACGGGAGCATTCCCTCCCTGAACTCGGTGATCTGCTTGCCGTCGCGGATCACGATCGCGTCCTTCCCGATGAGGTCGATGCGGCTTATGTGCGAGTCCAGATTGACCCGGATGCACGGCCAGTTGAGCCGCGCCGCGACCTGTTCGATGTGGGTCGACTTTCCCGTGCCGTGGTAGCCCTGGATCATGACGCGGCGGTTGTAGGCGAAGCCGGCCAGGATCGCGAGCGTCGTCTCGCGGTCGAAGCAGTAGGCCTCGTCGATGTCGGGCACCAGTTCGTGCGTCCGCGAGAACGCCGGCGCCTGGAGCGCCGTGTCGAGGCCGAACACCTGGTTGACCGACACCGTGATGTCGGGAACGGCCAGCGGCTTTTCGGCCCCGTCGACCGCGGTATCCGTGGTTTCCATGAACGCACCCGTGTTTCTGGGGCTACGCTTCAGACGTAGCCGGAAGACAGCAAGTAACCATAGGCTCGATTGACGGCCTTCAGCCTTTCTTCGGCCCGCCTGCTGCCGCCGTTGGCGTCGGGGTGGAATTTCTTGACGAGTTCCTTGTAGCGGTCCTTGATTTGTTGCAAGTCCGCGTCCGAGTCAAGGTTCAGTTCGGCCAGCGCGCGCCTTTCTTCCGGCATCGCGCGCTTTCGCGCGCCGCCGCCCGTTCCGTCCGCGCCGTCGCCCCACAGGACCCCGACGTCGTCCCGAAGACCGGCGAAGAAATCGCGCCGCGGGGCGAACCGCCGGGCGCCGTCGCCGCGCGCGGCGCCGGTGAACGGCCAGGTCGGACGATGCCACGTGGTCGCGCTCTTCTGGAATCGCTCGATCTCGCCCTGCGACATGCCCTCGAAGTAGTTCCAGGCGGCGTTGTAGGCGCGGACGTGATCGAGGCAGAACCAGTAGTGGTCGTTCAGGTCGCTCGGCGACTTCGGGGCGCGGAATTCCCCTTCCGCGGCGCAGTCCGGATGATCGCAGACGCGCGCGGCGGCCTGCACCGGAGAGAAATCCTTGAGCTTGGACGGCGGCATGATCGAAGTATGGAGTCCGATCCGGGCACTGACAACCTTCGCCGGATCGCCGACGCCGGGGACGGTGCGGCCGCGCCGGTGCGGCGGGTCTTCTGGTAGTGTCTCAGTTTGAAATATGGCCCGCCGGGTGAGCTATCTGGCATATCCTTGGGAGCGCCATCGGCCAGTGACCAGTGGCCAGTGACCGGTGACCAGTTGCCAGCACCGATCACCGGCCACCGGCCACTGAAAACCACGAACAAGCAGAAATTTCACACTGAGACACTACCGGTCTTCTTGACAGGGCGCGGGGCCGCGGCCACCGTGCGCGACATGCCGGTTCTTCGTGGAGACGACGCATGAGCGTCGCGGATTCCGTGCACGCCAAGCTCACCGATGCGTTCGAGCCGGTCCACCTCGACGTCGTCGACGAATCGCACCTGCACGCGGGACACGCGGGCGCGCGCCCCGAAGGCGAGACCCATTTTCGCGTCGACATCGTGGCCGCGGCCTTCGACGGGGTGTCCCGCATCGAGCGTCAGAGAATGGTCCATCGCGTGCTCGAAGACGAGCTCGGCGACCGCGTTCACGCCCTCGCGCTTCGGACGCGGGCGCCGGGCGAGAACCCCTGATCCCCCGTCACGCGCCCGGGCCGCCCGGAGGCCGTGACCGGTCCCGCCTGTTGAGAAGCCGCAGGCGCAGCGCGTTGAGCCTGATGAAGCCCTCGGCATCGCGCATGTCGTAGACCTCGTCGTCCTCGAAGGTGACGTGATCGAGGGAATAGAGGGAATCGTCCGATTCCCGGCCGACCACGCCGACGCTGCCCTTGTAGAGCTTGACGCGCACTGTGCCGGAGACGCGCTCCTGGCTCTTGTCGATGGCGGCCTGGAGCATCTCGCGTTCCGGCGAGAACCAGAAGCCGTTGTAGACGAGCTCGGCGTACCGCGGCATGAGCTCGTCCTTGAGATGGGCCGCGCCCCTGTCGAGCGTGATGCTCTCCATGCCGCGATGGGCGGCGAGAAGGATCGTCCCGCCGGGCGTTTCGTAGATGCCGCGGTTCTTCATGCCGACGAAGCGGTTCTCCACCAGATCGAGCCGGCCGACGCCGTTGGCGCCGCCCAGCGCGTTGAGCTCGGCCAGCAGGGCGGCGGGAGAGCGCGTCCGGCCGTCGATGGCGACGGGATCCCCGCCTTCGAACCCGATCTCGACGACGGTCGGCCTGTCGGGCGCGTCTTCCGGTGCCACCGTGCGCGTGAAGACGTACTCCTCGGCCTCGACCGCCGGATCCTCGAGCGCCTTGCCCTCCGAACTGACGTGCAGCAGGTTCGCGTCCTGGGAGAACGGCGCTTCGCCCCGCCGGTCCCGCGGAATGGGGATCTGGTGCCGTTCCGCGAACTCGATCAGCGCGGTGCGGGAGGTCAGGTCCCATTCGCGCCACGGCGAGATCACGCGGATGTCGGGCTCGAGCGCGTAGTAGGAAAGCTCGAAACGCACCTGGTCGTTGCCCTTGCCCGTCGCTCCGTGGGCGACGGCGTCGGCGCCGGTCCGGCGGGCGACCTCGATCTGCCGCGCGGCGATCAGGGGGCGGGCGATCGACGTGCCCAGCAGATAGAGGCCCTCGTAGAGCGCATTGGCCCGGAACATGGGGAACACGAAGTCGCGGACGAACTCCTCGCGCAGGTCCTCGACGTGGATTTCCCTGACCCCGAGCATTTCGGCCTTGGCCCGGGCTTCCCCGAGCTCGTCGCCCTGGCCGATGTCGGCGGTGAAGGTCACGACCTCGCAGCCGTATGCCTCCTGGAGCCATTTGAGAATGACCGAGGTATCGAGCCCGCCCGAATAGGCGAGCACCACCTTCTTCACGCCGGTTGTCATGCGTCTCTCCCGCGTCGTCCTCGGGGTCGTCTCGTGCTGGCGGATTTCAGCTGGCCGCAGGCCGCCATGACGTCGCGGCCGCGGGGCGCGCGCACCGGCGACGCGTAGCCGGCCCGGTTCACGAACCTGCCGAACCGGGCGATGGTCTCGGGGTCGGAGCACTCGTAGGGCGCGCCGGGCCACGGGTTGAAGGGGATGAGGTTGACCTTCGCCGGAATGCCCGCAATCAGCCTGACCAGCGACCTGGCGTCGTCCAGGGAGTCGTTGATTCCCTTCAGCATGACGTACTCGAACGTGATCCGCCGGGCGTTGCTGGCGCCCGGATAGGCCCGGCACGCCTCCAGCAGCTCCGCGATCGGATACTTGCGGTTGAGGGGCACGAGCGCGTCGCGCACGGCATCGTCGACCGCGTGCAGCGAGACCGCCAGGTTGACCCCGAGCTCGGTGCCGACCCGGGGCATCATCGGCGCCACGCCCGCGGTGGACAGGGTGATCCGTCGGCGCGATATCGAGATGCCCTCGGCGTCCATCACGACGTTCAGCGCCCGCGCGACGTTGTCGTAGTTGTAGAGCGGCTCGCCCATGCCCATGAGCACGACGTTGGATATCCGCCGGGAGTCGCCCGGACTCGGCCACTCTCCCAGCGAGTCGCGGGCGAGTATGAGCTGGGAGACGATTTCGGCCGCCGTCAGGTTGCGCACCAGCCCCTGCGTTCCCGTATGGCAGAAACGGCAGTTGAGCGTACAGCCGACCTGGGACGAAATGCAGAGCGTGCCCCGGTCCTCCTCCGGGATGTAGACGGTCTCGACCTCGTTCCCGTCGGGGAACCGGATCAGCCATTTTCTGGTGCCGTCGGCGGAGATCCGTTCCGAGACGGCCTCTCCGCGCGACAGGACGTAACGATCCGCGAGCGCCGCCCGGAAAGACTTGGAGACGTCGGTCATCGCCGCGAAATCGGTGACGCCGCGATGGTAGATCCAGTGCCAGAGCTGGGACGTCCG
The DNA here is from genome assembly GCA_965200265.1 of Alphaproteobacteria bacterium. Taxonomy (GTDB): domain Bacteria; phylum Pseudomonadota; class Alphaproteobacteria; order UBA2966; family UBA2966; genus UBA2966. Next base: position 374,281 of record OZ241357.1, read on the forward strand.
CATCCGCAGCTCGCGTCCGGGGACGTTCATGGCGAGGAGCGCCGCGCGGAGCTCCTCGCGGTCAAGCCCGACGAGGTTGGCGGCATCCGCCGGCGGCGGGCGGCCGGGCGCGGCATCCGCCGTCACGCTCATGCGGCGTCTCTGGCCCGACTCCGCCGCCACGGCCTGCCGCCCGTCCGGCGCCCGGTGCGTCCCACGGCTACTTGACGCCGCAGGCTTTGGAGATCGCCCTGTGGGCCGCGGTAAATCCCGCCAGGGAGTACCGGTCGCGCGTGCGGGTGCCGCGCTTGGACCGGCCTTCCACGATCATGGCATTGCCCTTGATCATGGCCTTGACCATGTTCCGGTCGCCGTCCGCATCGTAGTTCCAGGCCGAATCGGCATCCGTGAACAGCTCGAACTTCCTGCCGGCGATCGTCACCTTTACGGTGCTGCCGTCCTTGAAGGGGTAGCCCACGAATATGCTCACTTCGTCGCGCACCTTGTCGCCGGGCCGATGGGTCACCAGCGTATAGATCTGCCCCCGCCGGACGTTCTTGGGTCTGGTGGACACCGGCTCCGAATCCATGAAGCAGACCTTGCGGCCCTTGGCCTCGGTATAGACGTAGGCCCGCCAGGACTTGTAGGCGCCGATTTCCTTGGGCGTCTGGGCCGGAGCCCGGCCCGGCGCCATCATCAGCAGGGCGGCGACCGCCACCATCGCGACGTTTCCGATCATGCCCCTTACATACCCACGGCCCGCGCGTCTGTCCATCCAAGAAACGCGGGGGCCGGATGGAGCGGGGCCGTCGTCCGCGGCGCGCCCGGCTTCCCGGCATGAGCGTCCTTCCCGACGTCCTCCGGCCGGGACTCGACGTCGTCTTCTGCGGCACCGCGGCGGGGCACGCCTCCGCCCGGGCGGGGGCGTATTACGCCGGCCCCGGAAACCGGTTCTGGGAGACCCTGTTCGAGATCGGCCTGACGCCACGGCGCCTCGAACCCCATGAGTTCCGCGAGGCGCTCGACTACGGCATCGGGTTGACGGATGCGGTCAAGACGGTGTCCGGACCGGACGCCGCGCTGCCCGCGCGCGCCTTCGATCCGCAACGGCTGCGGCGGCTGGTGCTGGAACTCGAGCCGGCGGCGCTGGCCTTCAACGGCAAGCGTTCGGCCAGGTCGGTCCTCGATTCGGCGAACGTGGAGTACGGCCGGCGGCCCGGGCGGCTTGGCAGCAGCGCGGTTTTCGTGCTTCCTTCGACCTCCGGCGCGGCGCGGGGGTTCTGGGAGCCCCGCTACTGGCGCGAGCTCGCGGCCTTCGTGCGGGGCGAGCCGGGCTGACGACGCCGGACGAAGCGACGGGGAGGCGCGAATGAAGGCCGTTCTCTGCACCGAATGGGGCGGACCCGAGAAGCTGCGCGTGGGCGACGTCGCGCCGCCTTCGCCGGGGCCGGGCGAGGTGGCGATCGACGTCAGGGCGGCCGGGGTCAACTTCGCCGACACCGTGATCATCCAGGGGACCTATCAGCTCAAGCCCGACTTCCCGTTCGTCCCCGGTCTCGAGGTCGCGGGGACCGTGGCCGAACTGGGAGAGGGCGTTGACACCCTCGCGACCGGGGATCGCGTCGTCGGCATCCCCAACGTCGGCGCGTTCGCCGAGCGCGTCGTGGTCAAGGCCGTGGCCGTCGTCCCCATCCCGGACACCATGGATTTCGAGACCGCGGCGTCGTTCGCAGTCGCCTATTCCACGTCGCACATGGCGCTCGGCTATCGGGCCGGCCTCGAGGCGGGCGAGACCCTCATGGTGTTCGGGGCGGCCGGCGGCGTCGGCCTCGCCGCCGTGGAGATCGGCAAGATCATGGGCGCCGAAGTCATCGCCTGCGCCGGGACGCGGGAGAAGCTCGATCTCTGCGCGGCGCGGGGCGCGGACCACGTCATCGACTACGGTTCGGAGGACATCCGGGAGCGGGCGAGGGAGATCACGGGCGGGAAAGGGGCCGACGTGATCTACGATCCCGTCGGCGGCGCCGCCTTCGACGCGGCGATGCGGTCCATCGCCTGGGAAGGCCGCATCGTCGTGATCGGTTTCGCCAGCGGCGACTTCAACCACGCGCGGACCAACATCCTGCTGGTCAAGAACATCCAGGTCATGGGTTTCTACTGGGGTTCGTATTCCGTGCACCGGCCGTCGGCCATCGGCGACTCCATGACCGAGCTGATCGGCATGTGGCAGGCGGGCCGGCTCAAGCCCCACGTCAGCCGCGTCCTGCCGCTGGAGCGGGCCGGCGACGCGCTCGCCTCGATGATGGACCGCAAGTCGACCGGAAAGATGGTGCTGACGGTCGGGACCTGAGTGTCCGTCCCGAAATGAATTGAGAGAGTCCATAAAGTTACAGTCACCTGGTGCGCGGGCTCCCAGCCCGCGTCGCGTGAAGCGCAAGAGGCCACCTCGCCCGGGGTCAGCTCTCTACCAGACGTCCGGCGATGTCCGCAGGGCAGAACCAATGCTGTCCTGCGGTCGACGCGGGACGAACCCGAAACAGTCATGGTAAATCTGTGTCCTCACATGCTTTGCATCCGGTTGAGAATTGAACACTGGCTGGGGTCCTTGACGAGTCTCGGTTGTTATGCTACGATATGCTTCTGCTGATCATTTATAACCATGACTGTACGGTGCCCAAGCTGGAGTCTGCCTCCACACAGCCACAGCATCGACCGGTGCGGACAGTAACGGGAGGTCAGAGATGATTGTACAACTATTCCCAAGGATCGAGTAGGTGTTCAAGACCAATCCGATACTATTAACGAGGCTTCTTGATGATGTGGAAGCCAGTCACATTCAGCTTCCTGATTTTCAGCGTGGCTGGGTTTGGGGTGATGACCGTATCCAAGGTCTGCTGTCTAGTATTTCCCGAGGCTTTCCCATCGGTGCCATCATGACGCTCCAATGGGGAGGCGATATTCGATTCAAATCTCGTCCGGTTGAAGGTGTGTCCAGCTCAGGCCTCTCTCCGGACGCTTTTCTGCTGGATGGGCAGCAACGGGTCACGTCACTGTACCAAGCGTTGCGTCACAGTGGCCCAGTAATAACATACGATAGTCGAGGCGGCCAAATTGAGCGTTGGTACTACATCGATATGATCAAGGCATTGGATCCTCGTGTTGATCGTGAAGAGGCAATCGTCAGCGTTCCCAAGAACAAGCAGATTACGCGCGATTTCGGACGTGAAATCATCTTAGATCTGTCCTCTCCCGAGCAGGAATACGAATACCATATGATACCAACAGAGCGGCTCATGGATGCTATGGACTGGCTGTTTGCATATAATGATCACTGGCAGAGGAAGGATCCAGACGAACATCCACAAGGTGATGTTGTGGCTTTTCGAAACAATTTCAGGAGTACGGTACTGGATAACTATACCAGTTATTCGCTACCGATCATCAGTCTCGACAAGGGAATCCCAAAAGAAGCCGTCTGTACGATATTTGAGAAGGTCAATACCGGTGGTGTTACACTGAATACATTCGAACTGGTAACGGCGATATTCGCTGCCAGCGATTTCTCTCTCCGTGACGACTGGAACACAAGGCGAAAAGAATTGCATTCCAAATTTTCTGTCTTGAGAGGAATCGAGGGTGAACACTTTCTACAGGCCGTCACATTATTGACGAGTCAAGAGCGTAGTAGGAAAGCTATTGAAGAGGGCCGCTCTTCAGAGCATGCTTCTGCTATCAGTTGCAAGAAGCGTGACCTCCTTGACCTGTCCCTCTGTGACTATAAACGCTGGGCGGATAAAGTGCAATCGGGCTTCTTGGAAGCAGCAAAATTTCTACATAGGCAGTTTGTATTCGAACAAAGCGATGTACCATACAATACACAGCTTGTCCCGCTGGCGGCGCTTTACGTGGAATTGGGCGATGAGTTGAGATCTGCATGTGCGATGCAACGGTTGGAACGTTGGTTTTGGTCGGGGATTTTCGGTGAGGCATATGGTAGTGGAGTTGAAACTCAATTTGCTCTTGATTTAGTCCAGGTTTCAGAGTACGTTAGAAATTCCACTGAACCTAGACTTATAATGGAATCTAGTTTTATTCCTGAACGATTGATCTCTCTCCGCACCAGAAGAAGTGCTGCCTATAAAGGACTTTATGCACTTCAGATGAAAAGTGGCGCTACTGACTGGCGAACCGGTAAGCCCCTTTCTTTAGTCACTTGGCATGAGGAAAATATCGATATTCATCACATCTTTCCGGTAGCATGGTGTTTGAACGCTCAACCCAAAATACCTGAAGGTCTGTATAATTCAGTCATCAATAAGACGCCTATAGATGCCCAGACCAATCGAATTATTGGTGGTCAAGATCCATCCCGTTATCTTGCCAGACTTGATAGAGAAATCGAGAATCTAGATCAGGTTCTGATCACACATTGGTTGAAGCCAGATCTGCTCCGCAAAAACCAATTCTTCGAATCGTTCGTGGAACGAGGCCAAGCCATGCTTGAGTTGATTTATAAGGTGATGGGCAAGCAGGCGGTCGACGGTCGCGAGGTGTTTCGGAACGCGCTTAGGTCCGCTGGCCATGTAGAGAAATTTGACGAGAGTATTGATGATTACGATGCTGTAGGTGATGTAGCCTACTTTGAGGGGTAGCAGGGCATCCTATGGCTGATCAAGCAAGGATTCATTCAGGTGTGGCTCCGGTCGTTGTGTCGCTCAGGATTTGTCGAAGTGGCCGAAGGAGAGACATGCGAAAGCTGATAGTGTCGAGTCTCGTGGCGTTGAGTTTGGGGGCTTGTGCCGACGTGGAAGGAACCTATCGGATCGAAGCTGTTGGCGGGAATCAGTTCATGATTTACGACGCCAACGCCGAAACTGAGTTGTTTCCCGCGATGACTTTGTATTGCGCCAAGCGTGGTCAGATCAGGGCAGAAAGCAAACTGGTCAGAATGGGGGGGATCAAGAACGACGTACTTTTCAAGTGTGTCGACCCTCCCAACTGACAGTGTAGGGGATACTCTAATGAATCTTCCCCTCCCCTTCTCAAATAGAAGGAGCCTTAGATATGGCAAACGCAAGGTTCCGGGACAGACTCTCATGTTCTATAGTGCCTTGGGCCGGACCGATGTCTACCCACTGCAAGACTCGACCCGGCATCTCGCGGACGAGGATCGCGGGTCCGATCGTCTCGAGCTGACGAAGCGCCTAGCGCGGAAAATCCCCCGAAATCAGCTGGTTCAGAAAAATCCCGTCCCGGGAGATCACCTGTCGGGAGACGACGCGGCTTTCGCCGACCTTTTGCGAATCCTCGTGACCGCGCCTATACCGTGCCCGAGTTCCGCGAACTCGTGTCGGCCGGTGTTCAGCCGAGGGCCGCGACCTCGACGCGGGTGTCGGTGAGGGCGGGGCCCTGCCCGATGTCGGTGAGGGCGGCGGGATTGAGCGCGTTGACGCCGACGCCGACGCCGTCCGACTTGCGCCAGTGTCCCATCGGCACGACCACGACGCCTTCCGCCGTCTCGTCCGACACCCGCGCGCGCGCCTCGATCCTGGCGAGGTCGTTGAAGACACCGACCCGGTCGCCGTCGCCGATGCGCCGCGCCCTGGCGTCGCCGGGGTGCAGGAGCACGAACGGCCCGCCGGCCGCCCTTTTCTGGACGTCGAGATTGCCGTAGCTGGAATTGAGGAACGCGTGGCTCTTCGGCGAAATGAGCGCCAGAGGGTAGCGGGGGTCGCCGGTCTCCGCCGGAACGTAGTCCGGGAGGGGGTCGACGGCGCCCGCCGGCTGGTCTCCCTCATACCCCTGGCGCAGGCGGGGCAGCACCAGGTTTCCTTCCAGCGCGCGCGACGACAGGAACTCGCACTTTCCGGACGGGGTCGGGAAATCGCCCCGCGCGTGCGGCAACCGGGTATCGGGATCGCCGACGTTGAGGCGCGCGTAGCCTTCCCGCCGCAGGCGCTCCATGTCGATGCCCGCGAGCGCCGGGTGGTCCCAGTCGATGGCGTCGTGGGCGATCTCTTCGTCGGAGCGGCGGAAATACGGCTCGTTGAAACCGAAGGCCGCGGCGAGGCGCCGGAACAGTTCGGCGTTGGGCACGGATTCGCCCCGCGGCGCGATCGCGGGCTCGCTGATGCCGAGGAAGAACTGTCCCCAGGAATAGACGAGCTCGAACTGTTCGAGCTGGGTCGAGGCCGGCAGGAGGATGTCCGCGTAATCCGCCGTGTCGGTCTGAAACTGCTCGCTGACCACGGTGAACAGGTCGTCGCGCTCGAGTCCGCGGGCGACCGCCTGCTGGTCGGGCACGGTGATCATGGGATTGCAGTTGTAGACGAACAGGGCCTTGACCGGCGGGTCGAGGTCGCCGGTCAGCGCCGAACCCATTTCGATCTGGTTGACGACGCGGGTCCCCGGGCGGATGAAGTCGGGACGGGAAATCCGGTCGCCCCGCGCGGGCAGGGACCGCGCCGCGCTCTGCAGGACGCCGCCGCCGACGTGCCGCCAGGCCCCGACCAGCGCCGGCAGGGAAACGAGCGCGCGGACGGCCTGGCCGCCGCTCCGGTGGCGCTCGACGGCGACGCCGACCCGGATGACCGACGGCCGGGTCGTCGCGTACTCGCGCGCCAGCCGGCGCACGTCGTCGGCGGGGAGCGCCGTGATGGCGGCCACGCGGTCGGGCGGATACTGCGCCGCGCGTTCCCTGAGCGCGTCGAACCCCACCGTGTGGTCGGCGACGTAGCCGGCGTCGATCAGATCCTCGGCGATGATCACGTTCATCATCCCGAGAGCGAGGGCCGCGTCCGTTCCGGGACGGATGCGCACGTGCCAGTCCGCCTTGGCGGCGGTGCGCGATCGGATGGGATCGACGACCACCACCTTTGCGCCGGCGCGTTGCGCCTCGGCGATCATCGGCCACTGGTGCATGTGCGTCGATATCGTGTTGCACCCCCAGATGACGATGTAGCGCGAGTGCGCGAAGCTCAACGGATCGACGCCCGCCGACACGCCAGTCGTCATGACGGAGGCGGAGTTCGCGGCCGACGCGCAGAGCGTGCGCTCCATGATCGTCGCCCCGAGCCGGTTGAAGAAGGCGTCTCCCGAGTTCAGGCCGTGCACGAACCCCTGCTGTCCGATGTAGCTGCACGGCAGGATCGCCTCGGCTCCGAACTCGTCGATGACGGCGCGGAAGCGGTCGCGGACGGCGGCGAGCGCCTCGGCCCAGGTGATGCGCTCGAACCGGCCCTCGCCCTTGGCGCCGATTCGCCGTTGCGGATGGAGCACGCGGTCGGAGCTGTGGACCCGGTCCTGATAGTTCTTGACCTTCACGCACAGCGTGCCGCGCGTGAACGGATGATCGCGCCGGCCCCGGACGCCCGTCACCCGGCCCTTCTCGACCGTCGCCACCATGGCGCACGAATCGGGACAGTCGTGGGGACAGGTCGCGAAGACTTCCCTGGGCTCGAGGGCTTCCTGAATCGCCACGGGCGTCCTCCACGTCGATGCGGCACGATGACGGGCCGCACCGTACCAGAAGCGCGCGCGCCGTTGTAGCCGGCTCCGTTCGACGGTGTGGCCGCCGCGGTATCGCCACGGTATAAGTCGGCCGCCGTCGCGAACCGCGAACCATCGGGATCGCTTCATGGACAGCCGGCTGTTCAAGCCCCTCAAGCTCCGCGGCCTCGAACTGGCCAACCGCATCGTCGTCGCGCCGATGTGCCAGTACAGCGCCGCGGACGGCGCCGCGAGCGACTGGCACCTCATGCACCTCGGCCAGTTTTCCGTCTCGGGGGCCGGGCTGCTGTTGACGGAGGCGACGGGCGTGGTTCCCGAGGGACGCATCTCGCCGAACTGCCTGGGCCTCTATTCCGACGACAACGAGGACGCCCTGAAGCGCGTCGTGACGTTCGTCCGGGAATACGGCAATTCTCCCATCGGCATCCAGCTCGCCCACGCCGGCCGCAAGGCGTCGACCGAACCCCCGTGGCGCGGGCAGGGTCCGGTCCTGCCCGAGGACGGGGGCTGGGAACCCGTGGCGCCGTCGGCGATCCCGTTCTCGAACCGCTCGGTGGCGCCGAAGGCGCTGGACGGGCCGGGAATCGAACGCGTCCAGGAGGCGTTCGTCGCCGCGACCCGGCGCGCCGGGCGGCTCGGCCTCGACTGCATCGAAATCCACGCGGCGCACGGCTATCTGATGCAGTCGTTCCTGTCGCCGCTCTCCAACGAGCGCGAGGACGAGTACGGCGGCAGCCTGGAGAACCGTATGCGCCTCCTCCTGGAGACCTTCGAGAAGGTCCGCGCCGCGTGGCCGCAGGAGAAGCCGCTCGGAGTCCGCATCAGTTCGAGCGACTGGGTGGAAGGCGGTTGGGAGATCGGCGATTCCGTCGTCCTCGCCAGGGAGCTGGAGAAGCGGGGCTGCGACTTCATCGTCGCGTCGAGCGGGGGCGCGACGCCCGATGCCGCGGTCGTCGCCGGACCCGGCTACCAGGTCGGCTTCGCCGCCGAGATCAAGCGCGAGCTGACGGACATGGCGGTGATGGCGGTGGGCCTGATCACCGATCCCCACCAGGCGGACGGCATCATCCGCTCCGGCCAGGCCGACATGGTCGCGCTGGCGCGCGGTATGCTCTACAAGCCGCACTGGACGTGGGAGGCGGCCGTGGCGCTCGGCCAGGAAGCGGCGTATCCCCATCAGTACGCGCGCTGCCATCCCGATCTGCTGGGGCTGCCCGTCCCCGGCGCGCTGCCGGCGCCGAAGAACTAGGGTGAGGACGCGCCCGCCGCCGCCACCGGCGAGCGGCGAACACCGGCGGGTCTGGCGGACCGCCGGCCCCATCATGCTGTCCAACGTCTCCGTCGCCCTGCTGGGCGCGGTCGACACGGCCGTCGTCGGCCATCTCGACGACCCCGCCTATCTCGGCGGCGTGGCCATCGGGACGCTGATCTTCAACTACGTGTATTGGGGGTTCGGCTTCCTGCGCATGGGCACGACCGGGCTGGCGGCCCAGGCGTTCGGCGCCGGCGACGACCGGGAAACGTGGGCCACCCTGGCCCGGGGGCTGGTCGTCGCCGCCGCGCTGTCGGCGCTCGTCGTCGCGCTGCAGGCTCCGGTCGCCGCAACGGCCCGGTGGCTGATCGACGCCAGCGCGGCGGTGGAAGCCCTGGCGGGCGGGTATTTCCACGTCCGCGTCTGGGCGGCGCCGGCCGCGCTCGCGAACTACGTGGTGCTGGGCTGGCTCATCGGCCTGCGGCGGGCCGGCTCGGCGCTCGCCATACAGGTGTTCATGAACGGCCTGAACGCGGTGCTGGACCTCGTGTTCGTGATCGGCTTCGGCTGGGACGTCGAAGGCGTCGCGCTCGCCAGCGCGCTCTCCGAATACGCCGCCCTCGTCCTCGGCCTGGTTCTGTGTGCGCGGGTCCTTCGCGCGGAGCGGGCGCGGCGGGACGCGAGGGCGCTGTGGGACGCCGGCCGGTTCCGCCGCCTCGCCGCGATCAACGGCGACATCTTCGTGCGCACGCTGTTCCTGATCTCCGCGTTCGCGGTGTTCACCGCACGGGCGGCCGAAATGGGCGATACGACCCTCGCCGCCAACGCCCTGCTGCTCAATTTTCAGATGTTCCTCTCCCATGCCCTGGACGGCTTCGCCCACGCGGCGAGCGCGCTCGTGGGGGGCGCGGCCGGCGCGCGCGACCGGACCGCCTTCCGCCGCTCCGTCGTCGTCTCGACGCTGTGGGCGGCCGCGACGGCGCTGGCCTTCGCCGTGGCATACGCCGCGGCGGGACACCTCGTCGTCGACGCGCTCACCGGGCTGCCGGACGTGCGGCGGGAGTCCTACGTATATCTGCCCTGGTTGATCGCCTCCCCGCTGATCTCGGTGTGGAGCTTCCAGCTCGACGGCATCTTCATCGGCGCGACCGCAACCCGCTCGATGCGGAACGCGATGGCGGCCTCGTTCCTCGGATACCTGGGGGCGCTGGCGTTCCTGGTCCCCGCTTGCGGCAACCACGGGCTGTGGGCCGCGCTGCTCTTTTTCATGGCCTTGCGCGGGATCACCCTCGCCGTCCTCTATCCCGCCATGGAGAGGCGGATCGAGGGAGGGACCTGACCGCCCGGCGCGGCCGGCCGCGTTGCGCCGAGCCGGCCGCCGCGTATAGTGCCGGATCGGCTCCCCCTCGGCGGCGGCCCGGAACTTGTCACTCTCCGAACGACTTACGGGAATTTCCTGGCGCGATCAGGCCCCGGTGGCGACCCTGGCGCTGGGCCACGGCGGCACGCACTGGGCCTTCGGCACCTTCTACGTCCTGCTGCCGTTCATCGCCCGGCAGCTGGGGCTGAGCTATGCCGAGGCCGGTCTGCTCGTGGCGATCTATCACGCCAGCGGGTTCACCGCCTCGATCGGCAGCGGCGCCCTGGTCGACGTGGTGGGGCGGCAGGTCGTGTTCCAGGTCGTCGCCCTCCTGATGGGCGCCGGGGGGCTGCTGGCGCTCGGCATGACGGACGAATTCCTGATCATCGGCGCGATGATCGTCTTCATCGGCGCCGGCGCGAACCTCTGGCATCCGGCGGCGATCGCCTATCTGTCCGCCCGCTTCCCCGGCAGCCGGGGCTATACGCTCTCCATACACGCGCTCGGCGCCAACGTCGGCGACAGCCTGGCGCCCCTGGCGGCGGGCGCGGCTCTCGTCTGGTTCACCTGGCAGGGCGCCGCCATGATCAATGCGGCGCCGGTCTTCGCCGCCTCCCTGGCCGTGGCCGTCATCCTGCTGCGGGAGAGAAACGCCGGGCGCTCGCCGCGCGATCCCGGCATGTCGATCGGGGAGTACATCACCCGGGTGAAGGGCGTGATCCACGACAAGGCGGTGCTCGGGCTCTGCGTCATGGCCGCCTTCCGCACCATGACCCAGAACGGCCTGTTCGTGTTCCTGCCCCTCTATCTCGCCGACGTGGTCAAGGTGAGTCCGCTGACCCTCGGGCTCGCCCTGTCGGCGTTGCAGGCCGGCGGCCTGATCGCGGCGCCCATCGCGGGCACGGCCTCCGACCGGGTCGGCCGCCGGCCGGTCGTCATCGCCGCGATGGGCGCCTCCACGGTGCTTATCGTGATCCTCACGTTCATCGACGACGAGACCGTCTTCATCGCCGGCATCTCGCTTCTGGGTTTCGCCATGTTCGCCATGCGGCCGGTGATCCATAGCTGGCTGATGGACCTGACGCCGCCGCGGCTCGGCGGCTCGGCGACGAGCCTGCTGTTCGGCACCCAGGCCGGCCTCTCGATCCTGACTCCCGCCATCGGCGGGCTGGTCGCCGACACCTGGGGCCTGACGTCGGTGTTCTACTTCCTCGCCGGCACCATGCTGGTCGCCAACGTCCTGGTCTTCCTGCTGCCCCCGAGCGAGCTGCGCCAGCGCACCGCATGATCCCCGGCCGATGATCGTCGAGAAAGCCGCCAAGGAACGACTCTCGTATGGAAAAGGAAGGGTATCATGGGATATTCATCGTGACTTGGACGCCGCGCTCGAGCGGCCTCATGCGGATACCGGAGGGTGCGTGAAGATCGTCGTCGTCAACGTCGAACGCGCCGCGGATCGGCGACGGCAGGTCGTCGCCGGCCTGGAGGAATTGGGCCTCGAACACGCGATATGGCCCGCCGTCGATTGGCGGGATTTGACCCCGATCCAGAAGGCCGAGGTCGACGTCGACGGCATCCGTCGCGACGGGCGATCGATCCTGTGGGGATCGGTCGCCGCCAGCCTCAGCCAGCGGGCGGTTCTCGCCGATCTGGTTGAGAACGGCCCCGACGTCATCGCCATGCTGGAGGACGACGTGACGTTCTCGCCGGAGCTTCCGGCCGTCCTGAACGCCTTGGAGGCGATGGCGGGGGGGGGGGGACGATGACGGCGCGGTTCGACATCGCCGGGCTGCACGTGGGGTCGGACAGCCGCCGTTTCGTCCCGGTCGTCGGATTGGACACCGGCCACCGGCTTGGGCTCGTGCGGTGGTCGAACTTCGGTGCTCAGGGCCTGGTCATCACCCGCGCGGCGGCGAGGCGGTTCCTGGACGCCAACCCGCGCGTGCGTCCGGGACTGGACAGGGCGTTCGCCCGGTATTGGCATCACGGATTGCGGACGTACTGGCTGCGCCCGCCTGTCGTTCACCATCTCCCCGTGGCGTCGCTGGTCCACGAGTCGCCGGTCGTCGAGCAACCCTGGCTGACGCGGAAACCCCGGCGAATCTGGTCCGACGTGAAGGAGGGCGCCCGCAAGAGGATCGCCTTCTCCCGACTGGCGATTCGCCACCGGGGCCTGATCCAGGGCGGCCGGGACGTACTCGACCGGTAGCGCCACGTGTCCGGGATCGACGGCGGCGGCCGGACCGCGGCGGGAAACGCCGGTCGGCCGCCGCCGGCGATTGACTCGCCCGGGAGCGGGACGCAGCCTGTCGGGGACCGGATGACGAAAGGGCACCCGATGGCCATGCGACCCAACGTCGACCTCGACGCCGCGCTCAGGGAAGCGGAGGACAAGTACGCCGCCGCCAACCCCAACAGCCGCGCCTATCACGAAACCGCCTCCGGGCCGATCGCCGGCGGCGTCGGTCGCAGCGCGCTCTACTTCCGGCCCTTTCCCCTCGCCTTCTCGCGCGGCGAGGGCGCCTACATCCGGGACGTGGACGATCATCGCTACGCCGATTTCATGGGCGACTACACGGCGGGCATCTTCGGCCATACCCATCCGGGCGTCCGCCGCGCGATCGTCGACACCCTGGACGGCGGCATCGCCCTCAACGGCCCCCACAGGCACGAAGCGCCCTTCGCCGAGGCCCTGTGCCGGCGCTTCCCGGCCTTCGAGCAGATCCGCTTCGCCAACTCCGGCACCGAGGCCAACATCTGGGCCCTGACCCTCGCGCGCGCCGTCACGGGCAGAACCCACGTGATGGCGTTCGACGGCTGCTATCACGGGGGCGTGTTCAACTTCGAGCACGGCTCCGCGCCGGTGAACTATCCCGTTCCCTGGGTGCTGGCGCCCTACAACGACCTCGACGGCGCCCTCGCCCTGATCGACAGGCACGGGGACGACCTCGCGGCCGTGATCGTCGAGCCGATGGCGGGCGCTTCCGGATGCATTCCGGCGGAACGGGAATTCCTGCAGGGCCTGCGCGACGCGACGCGGGAGAAGGGAATCGTCTTCGTCTTCGACGAAGTGATGACCTCCCGCCTCGGGCCGAACGGCTACCAGGGCGAGGTCGGCGTCACGCCGGACCTGGCGACCGTCAGCAAGTACCTCGGCGGCGGCCTGTCGTTCGGCGCCTTCGGTGGCCGCGCCGATCTGATGAAGCACTACGACCAGACGGGCGAGACGCCGCTGCCGCAGTCCGGCACCTTCAACAACAACGTTCTCACGATGGCCGTCGGCCGGACGGTGCTCGAGGAAATCTACACCGAAGACGCCGCGCGCGACCTCAACGCCCGGGGAGACGACCTGCGCGCGCGGCTCGACGGGCTCGCCGACAAGCACGGCCTGCCGGTGCGGTTCACCGGGGCGGGATCCATGCTCAACGTCCATTTCACGGCCGCGCCCATCCGCGCGCCGCGGGACGTGCGCCGGACGGACCTGCGCAAGCGCGACCTCTTCCACTTCGACATGATGGACCAGAACCACTTTCTCGCGCGCACCGGCATGATCGTCCTGTCGCTGCCGATGACCGAGACGGAGATCGCGGGCCTCGTCGCCGCCGTGGACGAGTTCTTCTTCAGCCGGGGATCCCTGCTGGCCGACTGACGCCGCCCGGAACGCGGGCCCTCGTTCCGCGTTCCCTTGCGGTCCCGGCGTCCGCGGCGAGGGTTCAGGTCGCCAGTTCCGGGCGGTCGCGGTAGTGGTCCAGGGCTTCGGGATTGGCCATGGCGTCCGTGTTCCTCACCGGCCGGCCGTGAATCGCCTCCCGCACGGCGAGCTCCGTGATCTTGCCCGAGATCGTGCGCGGCACGTCGGGCACCTGCAGGACCTTCGCCGGCACGTGCCGCGGCGAGGCGTTCCGGCGTATCCGCGCCCTGATCCGGCCGATCAGGCCGTCGTCGAGCACCAGCCCCTCGCGCAGGCGGACGAACAGGACGATCCGGACGTCGCCCCGCCACTCCTGGCCGACCGCCAGACCTTCCTCGACTTCGTCCAGCTGCTCTACCTGCCGGTAGATCTCCGCCGTGCCGATGCGCACGCCGCCGGGGTTGAGAACGGCGTCGGAGCGCCCGTGGATGATCATGCCGTCGTGGTCGGTCAGCTCGCACCAGTCGCCGTGCCGCCAGGCCCCCGGGTAGACCTCGAAGTAGGCTTCGCGGTATCTGGAGCCGTCCGGGTCGTTCCAGAACGAGACCGGCATGGACGGGAAGGAGGACGTGCAGACGAGCTCGCCGCGTTCTCCCCGCGCGGGTCTTCCCGCGGCGTCGAAGACGTCCACCGCCATGCCGAGCGCCCGGGTCTGGAGCTCGCCCCTCCAGACGGGACCCGCGGGGTTCCCTCCGAGAAAGCAGCCCATGATGTCCGTGCCGCCCGAGATGGAAGACAGGCAGACGTCCTTCTTGATGCGTTCGTAGACGAAATCGAACGACTCGGGCGCCAGCACCGACCCCGTCGTCAGGATCGCCTTCACCGAGGACAGGTCGTGCGAGTCGATGGGCGACAGCTCCCGGTTCCGCACCGCGTCGACGTATTTGGCGGAAGTCCCCAGGACGGTCATCTTCTCGGCGTCGGCGTAGTCGAAGACGGCGTTGCCGTCGGGATGGAAGGGCGATCCGTCATGGAGCAGCAGCGTCGCCTCGGACGCGAGGCCGCCCACGAGCCAGTTCCACATCATCCAGCCGCAGGTCGTGAAGTAGTAGAGCCGGTCGCCCGGCTTGACGTCCGAGTGGAGGCGGTGCTCCTTCAGGTTCTGGAGGAGCGACCCGCCGTGCCCGTGCACGATGCACTTGGGCAGGCCCGTCGTGCCCGACGAGTAGAGGATGGCCAGGGGATCGTTGAAGTTCACGCGCGCGAAGTCGACGTCGCGGGCTTCGTGGCCGGCGATCAGCTCCTCGAACGGGACCGTTCCGGGAGGGCCGCCGGGCGCCGGCTCGTCGCGCGAATACGGGACGATCACGGTCAGCTCGAGAGCGCCGAGTTCCTGCCGCAGCGCGGCGGCGCGCTCGAGGGAATCGAACCACCTGCCGTTGTAGAAGTACCCGTCGCCGGCGAACAGGACCTTGGGGGCGATCTGCCCGAAACGGTCGAGCAGGCCCTTGACGCCGAAGTCCGGCGAGCACGACGACCAGATCGCGCCCAGGCTCGTCGCCGCCAGCATGGCGATGACGGTCTCGGGCATGTTGGGCATGAAACCCGCCACCCGGTCGCCCTTCGCGACTCCCGCGGCCGCGAGCGCCTGGGCCGTTCGCGAGACCAGATCGTACGTTTCGTTGAAGGTGAGTTGCCGGCGGACCCGGTCCTCGCCCCGGAAGATCATGGCGACCGTGTCGTCGCGGCGCCGCAGCAGGTTTTCCGGGAAGCTCAGGCGGGCGTCGGGAAACCAGCGGGCGCCGGGCATCCGGTGCTTGTCGGCGACGACGCGCTCGCCGCGCGTCTCCGCCACGACCCCGCAGAAGTCCCAGAGCGAGAGCCAGAACTTCTCGTCCTCCTCGACCGTCCAGCGCCGGAACGCCGGGAAGTCGCGGAAGGTCACGCTCCAGCGCTCCTCCATGGCGCGCATGAACGCGCGCATGTTGGTCCGCTCGGCGCGGTCGGGCGCCGGCGTCCACAACGGTTGAACGTCGCCTTGTATCGGGTTCCCTCCCGTTCGCGGGCCGCGGATGGTCCGAACGACGCGCCGTCGGCGACCCTAGCCGCCGTCCGCGGGCCCGCGCTCGCCGGTATCGGTGAGCCGCTCCAGGATACCGCGGGCCTGCGCCCGGTGATCGTCGGTGACGTGGCGGCGCACGACGCCGATGGCCGCCGCCAGAACCGCCGCGTCGTCGGAGAAGCCGAGACCGGCGATGAAGTCCGGGATCATGTCGGTGGGAACCACGAAATAGCCGAGCGCCCCCAGCAGCACCGCCTGGACGCGGCGCGGGGTCAGGGGATCCGCGGCGCAGCAATAGGCGGCGACGGCCTCGTCGAGAAACGGCACCCGCCCCAGGGTGCGCCGGACCTTGTTCCAGAATCCCTTCGGTTCGGCGCCCGAACCGGCGTCATGGTCGTAAGGCGACATTCTCCGCATATAGGACGGGGTGACGCGATCCGCAACGGATACCCTGTCGCGCGCCGGAACGCGATCTGCTAAACCGGCGTGCCGACGGACGGCATCGACCGGGAACGAGGGGAGGATTCATGGAACTCGAGGGAGTGGCCGCCATCGTGACCGGCGGCGCATCGGGGCTCGGGGCCGCGACGGCTCGCGCGCTCGCCGCGGCCGGGGCCAGGGTCGCGATCTTCGACGTCGACGCGGAGGCCGCCGGGGCGGTCGCCTCCGAGATCGGCGGGCTGGGCCTCGAATGCGACGTATCGAGCGACGAGGCGGCGCGGGCCGCGATCGCGTCCGCGCGGGAGGCGCACGGTTCCGCCCGCGTGCTCGTCAACTGTGCGGGCATCGGCCCGCCGGGCCGCGCCGTCAGCCGCCGCGGGCCTCTTCCGCTCGACGATTTCCGCAGGATCATCGAGACGAACCTGATCGGGACGTTCAACTGCGCGCGTCTCGCGGCCGCCGACATGCTCGAACAGGACCCCGTCAACGACGACGGCGAGCGCGGCGTGATCGTGAACACCTCGTCGGTCGCGGCCTACGACGGCCAGATCGGGCAGCCGGCCTACGCGGCGTCCAAGGGCGGCATCGTCGCGCTCACCTTGCCGCTGGCGCGCGAGTTCGCTTCACGGGGCGTCCGGGTCATGACGGTCGCCCCGGGGCTGTTCGCGACGCCGCTGATGTTCTCGTTGCCGGAAGCGGCGCAGAAGGCGCTCGGCGAGAGCGTCCCGTTCCCGTCCCGGCTCGGCGATGCGGACGAATACGCCTCGATGGTCCTCTACATCTGCGGGAACCGGATGCTCAACGGCGAGGTCGTCCGGCTGGACGGGGCGTTGCGCATGGCGCCGAGATAGGGCGGTTCGCCCCGCCCCGCGCGGGACGTGTCGGCGAATGGGGCAGGACGGCCCGCTCCCCGTCGATGCTCCGCCCAGCGCGGCGGACATCGAGACGTTGGCGGCCGCGACCTACGAGTCCCTTCCCGAGGAGTTTCGCGCGCCGACGAGCACCGTCGTCTTCCGGATCGCGGAGTTTCCCGATTCGGAGACCATGGAAGAGCTGGGCGTCGACGACGGGTTCGATCTGCTCGGCCTCTACCGGGGCGTGAGTCTCGACCAGCGCAGCGTTCTCGACACCCCGACCGACGTCGACGTCATATTTCTCTACCGCCGCCCCATCCTCGATTACTGGTGCGAGACGGGCGAATCCCTCGCGGCGATCGTGCGCAACGTGCTGGTCCACGAAATCGGCCACCATTTCGGATTGTCGGACGCGGACATGGAGGCGCTCGAACGCGAGGAATGACCAATCAGGCGGACGTCAAGGGGTAGGCGGCTTCCCGGACGTGGGAGGCGCCGTTGCGCCCCAGGTGGCTCGAATACAGCGCGAACTCGCCGACCGGGAATTCCTCCGTGAGGAAGGAGCCGTGCGTCTCGAGATACGCCGCCAACCGGCCGGCCTTCGCGCCGTCGAGCCGGGCCAGGGTGACGTGCGGGTGGAACTTCCGGGTCTCGGGCTCCAGTCCCGCGTGCGCGAGGGCCGCTTCGGTCTTCGACCGCAGGGTGGACAGCCTCTCGCACGGCCGCACGCCGGCCCACAGGACCCGGGCGCGGCGGCGGTCACCGAAACAGTCGACTCCATTCATGGCGAGCGAAAAGGCCGGTGACCTGATCGCTGCCAGCGCGGAATCGATCTCGGGAAACCGCGGCTCCTCGACCTCGCCGATGAAGCGCACCGTCAGGTGCCGGTTCCGGGGTTCGACCCACCGCGCTCCGGGCAGCCCGGCGCACAGGGCGTCGAGCCGGTCGCGCACCCCCTCGGGCAGACTTATCGCGACGAACAGCCGGATCATGCTTCATTCGGCGTCGATGACGCGGATGACGTAAGGGAGGATCCCCTTCACGATGCGTTCGACCCCCGCGGCGGTCGGATGAATGCCGTCCGCCTGATTGAGCGCCGGATTCGCCGCGACACCGTCGAGAAAGAACGGGTACAGCGGCACGTCGTGCGCCGCCGCGAGCGCCGGATAGACGGCGTTGAAGGCCCCGGCGTAGCGATCGCCGAGATTCGGCGGCGCCAGCATCCCGGCGAGCAGCACGCGAACGCCGCGCTCCTTCAGGACCTGGAGAATGGCGGCGAGGTTGCCCGACGTCTCTTCGGGGTCGATCCCGCGCAGCGCGTCGTTGGCGCCAAGCTGAACGATTGCGGCGTCGGGCTCGTCGGCCAGAACCCGGTCCAGCCGCGCGCGGCCGCCGGCCGTGGTGTCGCCGGACACGCCGGCATCGATCACGCGGACGCGCTTTCCCGCCGCGCGCAACGCCGACTCCAGCCGGACCGGAAAGGCGTCCGCGGCCACGAGGCCATATCCGGCCGTCAGGCTGTCGCCCAGCGCCACGATGACGAACTGCGGGTCCGCCGACGGTGAACGGACGCCGATTCCGAGTACGGGACCCGCGGCAAGGATGGCGAAGGCGAGAATGCGGCCTATATGGTAGAGGCGCGCGCGCCGCCCCGACGTTCCGCGCGATCCCGTGGAGACCATTCGCCGTCGCCCGATCATGCCCGCTTGCGCCGCCCCCGATCGTCCGACCATGCCTTCGCGACCGATGGTCGTTCTGGAAAACGTGCATCTCACTCTGAAAAGTCGAGCGGGCGAGGTCAACATCCTGCGCGGCGTCGACCTTGCCGTCGACACGGGAGAATCCGTCGGCGTGGTCGGGCCGTCGGGGTCCGGGAAATCGACCATGCTCGCGGTGATCGCCGGGCTGGAGAGGATCAGCGCCGGCCGGGTCGCGGTCGCCGGCGCCGAATTTGCCGGATTGAGCGAAGATGCGCTGGCCCTGTTCCGCCGCCGCCACGTGGGCGTCGTGTTCCAGTCGTTTCACCTCGTCCCGGCGATGACGGCCCTGGAGAACGTCGCCGTGCCGATGGAGCTGTCCGGTTTTCCGGACGCGCTCGACCGGGCCCGCGCGGGTCTCGTCGCCGTCGGACTGGACGACCGCGTCGACCATTACCCGGCGCAACTCTCCGGCGGCGAACAGCAGCGCGTGGCCCTGGCGCGCGCGTTCGCCACGGGCCCGGCCCTGGTTCTCGCCGACGAGCCCACCGGCAACCTCGACACGGCCACCGGGGCCCGGATCATCGATCTGATGTTCGAGATCAGGGCGCGCGAGGATACGACCCTGGTGCTCATCACCCACGACTCCGCAGTGGCCGGCAGGTGCGACCGCGTCGTGCGCCTGAACGACGGACGCATCGCCCGGCCGGCGGAGGCCGCGCCCGCCGCCGAGGCCGCCGGAGAACTTCGATGAGCTTCCCGCAAGCGGGTTCCCGGGCCGCCGGTGCTTCGGTGCCCGGCGCCCGGCCCGCCGAATGGGCCGTCGCATGGCGTCTGGCGCGCCGCGAACTCAGAGGCGGAATACGGGGCTTTCGCATCTTCCTGGCCTGTATCGTCCTCGGCGTCGCCGCCATCTCGGGCGTGGGGTCCCTGGCCGAGGCGCTGCGCGCCGGGCTGGCCGGAAACGCCAGGGCGCTGCTGGGCGCGGACGTGGAACTCCGCGTCGCCGCCCGCGGCGCGACGAACGATCAACTGGCCTGGCTGCGGGACAACAGCGAAACGCTGATCACCGTCCGCGAAATGCGCACCATGGCCTACGCGGCGGCGTCGCCGGCGCGGACGCTGGTGGAATTGAAGGGGATCGATCCCGCCTATCCGCTCTACGGATCGGTCACGCTGTCGCCGCCCATCCCCCTCGCGGAGGCGCTGGAGGTTCGCGACGGCGCGCCGGGGGCCGTGGCGGAGAAGACGCTGTTCGCCCGTATCGGCCTCGCTGTCGGAGATCGCCTGCGGGTCGGGGACGCGGAAATCGAAGTCCGCGCGACGATCGTTCGCGAACCCGACCGCGTGTCGGGCGCCTTCACGCTCGGCCCCCGCCTCATGGTCGCGAACGAAACGTTCGACGCCACGGATCTCGTCCGTCCCGGCAGCATGTTGCGGCACAAGTACCGCGTGCGCCTTCCGGCCCCGGAGACGGCGGGATCGTGGGTGGAGAAGCTCGACTCGGCCTTTCCCGACGCGGCGTGGCGCGTGTACGACCTCGACGACGCGCAACCCTCGGTCAAGAGGTTCGTCGACCGTCTCGGCATGTTCCTGACGCTCGTCGGCCTGACGGCCCTGGTGATCGGCGGCGTCGGGATCGCCAACGCGGTGGCGAGCCATCTCGCGGGCCGGATGGAGACCATCGCCACGCTCAAATGTCTCGGCGCCACGTCGGACGTCGTCTTCCGGACCTACTTTCTCGAAGTGGGCGTCCTGGCGCTCCTGGGGATCGCGCTCGGGCTCGGGCTGGGGGGCGGGACGGCGGTTCTGGTGGCCTCGCTGACTGGCGCCTCCCTCCCCGTGTCGCCGGTGGCGGGGTTGTATCCCGCGCCCCTCGCCGTCGCCGCGGCGTTCGGAATACTGACCACGGTCGTCTTCACCCTGTGGCCTCTGGCGCGGGCGCGCGACGTGCCGGCCGCGGGCCTGTTCCGGGACATCGTTGCACCCATGCGACGCCTTCCCCCGGCGCGTTACGTATGGGCCATCGCGCTCGCGCTCGCGGTCCTGGTCGGACTGGCGCTGTCGACGACGGCGTATCTGCTCGTCGCGCGCTGGTTCATCGCCGGCGCGGCGGCCGCGCTGGCGGCGTTCTGGATCGCCGCCAAGCTGATCGTCGCCGGGGCCGCGAGGTTGAAGCGGCCACGGTCGCCGGCGTGGCGGCTCGCGCTGTCCAACCTGACGCGGCCCGGCGCGCCGACGGCCGGAGTCGTCATGTCGATCGGCACCGGCCTGTCTGTCATGGTCACCGTGGCGTTGCTCGATACCAACCTCTCCCGTCAGATCACGGACCACATCCCGGAGCGGGCGCCGGCGTTCTTCTTCATCGACATCCAGCCGGACCAGGTGCGGCCGTTCGAGGACGTCGTGGAGCGCACCGACGGCGCCGACCTGCTTCAGCACATGCCCAATCTGCGGGGGCGGCTGGCGCTGATCGACGGTACGCCGGTGGACGAAGCGACCTACGATCCGGGAGCTTCGTGGTTCGTGAACGGCGAACGGGGCCTCACGTATGCGGCGGCGGCGCCCGAGGGCGCGGACGTCGTCGCCGGCGCTTGGTGGCCCGAGGACTACGCCGGCCCGCCGGCCATCTCGCTGGACGCGGAGATCGCCGGGGAACTGGGCATCGGTGTCGGCGACACCCTGACCTTCAACATCCTGGGGCGCCGCGTCACGGCCGAGATCCACAACCTGCGCACCATCGACTGGAGCCGCATCCGGGCGGAGTTCGCGACGATCTTCGCCCCCGGCGCGCTCGAAGACCTGCCGCAGACCCACGTCGCCGCCGTAGGCGTCACCCCGGAAGCGGAGGACCGGCTCCATCGGGCGGTGACCGACCGGTTCGCCAACGTCTCCGCGGTCCGCATCCGCGACGTGCTGGAGACGGTGGCCGACGTGTTCTCGCGCATCGCCGTGGCGGTCAGGGCCAGCGCCGGCGTCACCGTCGCCGCGGGGCTCCTCGTCCTCGCCGGCGCCGTCGCCGCCGGGTATCGCCGCCGCGTCTACGACGCCGTCGTCCTCAAGGTCCTCGGCGCCACGCGCGCCGACGTCATGCGGGCTTTCGTCGTCGAGTACGCCATGCTCGGAGCCGTGACGGCCCTGCTTGCCGCGGCCGTGGGCACCGCCGGGAGCCATGCCGTCATGCGCTTCGTCATGGAGGGCGACTGGGAGTTCGATCCGTTCGCGGTCGCCGTGACCGTCGCCGCCGGCATCG
Organism: Alphaproteobacteria bacterium; assembly: GCA_965200265.1. Lineage (GTDB taxonomy): Bacteria > Pseudomonadota > Alphaproteobacteria > UBA2966 > UBA2966 > UBA2966. The sequence continues at coordinate 396,319 of OZ241357.1, forward strand.
CCGTGACGGTCCTGCTCGGCTTCGCCGGTACGTGGAAGGCCCTGGGGGAAAACGTCATGGCCGTTCTCGGGGCGGAATGACGGGCGCGCGCGGCTCCGGAAATCCGCCGCCGTCCTTGAATCGCCGTGACCTTCTCCCATATACTGTCCGTGACTCCGGAAGGTCGGACAAGGGGACCGAAGATCATGGCGGAAAACATAAAGGCGCGCCTTTCGCTCGGCACGGCGGCGGCGGGGCAGGCGGCGGTCGACGAGGGCCTCCGCGCCTATATGCTCCGGGTGTACAACTACATGGCGTCCGGCGTGGCGCTGAGCGGCATCGTCGCCGCTCTCGTGGCCTCCTCGCCCGCGTTGCTGCAGGCGATCTACGGGACGGGCCTGCACTGGATCGTCATGCTCGCTCCGTTGGGGTTCGTCCTGGTGCTCAGCTTCGGCCTGAACCGGCTCAGCGCGACGGCCACGCAAGCCCTCTTCTGGGCCTTCGCCGCCGTGATGGGCGCGTCGCTCTCATGGATTTTCGTGGCCTACACGGGCGCCAGCATCGTGCGGGTGTTCTTCATCACCACGGCGACCTTCGCCGCCATGAGCCTCTACGGCTACACGACGAAGCGCGATCTGACCGGTATGGGCACCTTCATGTTCATGGGCCTGATCGGCATCATCATCGCCAGCGTCGTGAACATCTTCCTCGCGTCCTCGGCGCTCCATTTCGCCATCTCCGTGATCGGCGTGCTCGTGTTCGTGGGGCTGACGGCCTACGACACCCAGAAGATCCGCGAAATGTACTTCGAGGCCGATAGCGCCGACGTGGCCACCAAGAAGGCGGTGATGGGCGCGCTGACGCTCTATCTCGACTTCATCAACCTGATGGTCATGTTGCTCAGGCTGTTCGGCGAACGGCGCTGAGCGGGTTCCGAACGACGTAGCCGGTCCGGGAGAAAACCGAAAGGCCCGGCGGCGTCGCCGGGGCCCGTCATACGAGCTTCAGCCGCCCGGCGTTCAGCGCCGCGAGCACGGGTCCGGGTTCGTGGCCGCGCCGCAGGATCCGGCCTCCGGCCGAGACCGCCACGAACGACCCCCGGCGCCGGGACGGCTCGCGGGTCTTGACGATGCGGTAGAGCGCGCCTTCCGACGCGCGCCGGAAGATCGAGAAGGTGGCGCGGTCGGGTTCGAACTCGATGGCGTAGTCCCGCCACTCTCCCGCCTTCACCATGCGGCTGTACACCTGCAACATGGCGTCGAGCTCGCGGCGATCGAAGACGACGAGAGGCGCCTTGCCCGTCCGGCCACTCGTCGTCGGCCGGACGGGCCCGCGCCCTTCGAAGGCGACAACCTCGCTCATGTCAACGGGCCTCCCGGGTCGTCATCGCACCGCCATGAAGCGTGCCACGCCCGACACCGGCGGGACAAGAGAGGAAGACGGTCCCGGCCAGAATGAAACGACTTTCTTCCCCCTGCAAGAGAACGTCCTCGTTCACGACATGCGAGACACCGGGTGGGCCGTCGGGAGCGGCGCGCGCATTGCATCGGGGATCCGGACCTCGACCTCCGACCTACACGAGATGACAGGCCGCGCCGTGGCCGGGCGTCACCTCGCGCCACCCGGGCGCCTGGAGACGGCACCGCGGCTCCACCAGGGGACAGCGGGGGGCGAACGGGCATCCAGGGGGGATTTCCGTCGCGCCGGGAACTGCGCCTTTCAGCGTCGTTCGGGCGCGTCGACGCTCCGGCGACAAACTGGGGACCGCGTCGAGCAGCGCCCGCGTGTAGGGGTGGGCCGCGCCGGCGAGAATCGCTTCCGTGGGTCCGCGCTCGACGATCCGGCCCATATACATGACGGCGATCCGGTGGCACGTGTATTCCACCACCGAAAGGTCGTGGCTGATGAGAAGATAGGTCACGCCGTACCGGTCCTGGAGATCCCGGAGCAGGTTCAGGACCTGGGCCCGGACGGAGACGTCCAGTGCCGACACCGGCTCGTCGGCGACGATCAGCGCCGGTCGCGTCACCAGCGCCCGGGCGATGGCGATGCGCTGGCGTTGGCCCCCCGAGAACTCGTGGGGGTACTTCGACATGTCCGCTTCCCGGAGGCCCACCGCCTCGAGAACCCGCCGCACCCGTCCGCGCCGTTCGTCCGGCCCGAACCGTTTCTCCGTGGCCTCGAGGGGCTCCGCGACGATGCGCCCGACCGTATGCCGCGGGTCGAGGGAGCCGAAGGGGTCCTGAAAGATCATCTGGAAATTCCGGCGGTGCCGGCGCAAGGCCCGGCCCCGCATGGCATGAGGGTCCTTCCCCAGGATGCGCAGGGTTCCGGCCGTGAGAGGCTCCAGCGCCATCACGCAGCGCGCCAGGGTGGATTTCCCGCAACCGGATTCGCCCACCACGCCGAGGCTTCGCCCTGCCTGCACGGTCAGCGAAACCCGGTTCAGCGCGAACACGCGCCGCGGGGCGGCGGTCAGGCTCTCGCGCGGGAGCGTGTAGTGCCGCGTCAGCCCGTCGGCGTCGATCACCGGGGTGTCCGGAGAGGTCATCGGCGCGGCCCGAGGGACGGCGCGGCCAGCGCGGCATCGAGACGCAGACAGGCCGCGGAGTGCCCTTCGCCGACCGGAAGCATGTCGGGAGACCGCAAGCGGCACGTCTCGCGCGCAAGGGAACAGCGGTCGGCGAACGTACAACCGGCGGGCAGGTCGGCGAGCTCGGGCACCGTCCCGGGGATCGCGTGGAGCCGTCGGCGTCCCTCGCGGAGTCTCGGCATGGCGGCGAAAAGGCCCCGCGTATAGGGATGGGCGAGCCTGGTGAAGACGTCCCGTGTCGGCCCCTGCTCGACCACCGCGCCGCCGTACATCACGATGACCCGGTCGACGGTCCCGGCGATGACGCCGAGGTCGTGGGAAATCAAAATGAGCGACATTCGCCTTTCGCCGACGACGTCGCGGATCAGATCGAGAATCCGGGCCTGAACCGTCACGTCGAGCGCGGTCGTCGGCTCGTCCGCGATCAACACCTGCGGACGGCAGGACAGGGCCATCGCGATCATCGCGCGCTGGCATTGACCCCCCGAAAGCTGGTGCGGATAGGCGGCGTAGAACCGGCGCGGGTCGACCAGTCCGACGCGCTCCAGCAACGAAAGCGTCTCGGTCCTGGCCTGGGCACGGTTCAGACCGAGATGCAGCATCAACGGTTCGGCGACCTGTCTTCCGATGGTGTGCACGGGGTTGAGCGACGTCATGGGTTCCTGAAACACCATGGCGATGGCGTTGCCGCGAACGCGGCACATCGCCTCCTCGTCGAGGGTCCGCAGATCGCGACCGTTCAGGGCGATGCCGCCGCGCGTTTCGGTTCCCTCCGGCAGCAATCCCATCAACGCGAGAGCCGTCATCGACTTGCCGCACCCCGACTCCCCCACGATGCCGAGCGTTTCGCCGCGTTCGAGCCTGAAGCTCACGTCGCGCACCGCCCGCTCCGGGCCCGTCGGCGTGGGGAACGCGACGGTCAGACGGTCGACGTCGAGCACGCTCATCGCGGGCGTCCGGCCAGCCGTGTCCGGGACAGGCGCGGATCCAGGAGGTCGCGCAACCCGTCGCCCAGCAGGTTGAATCCCAGCACCGAAATCACGACGGCCAGACCGGGGAACAGGACCAGGTGCGGGGAGAGATGAAGAAAGGTCTGCGCCTCGTGCAGCATTCGCCCCCAGCTCGGATGCGGCGGCTGGGTTCCCAGCCCGAGGTAGGAAAGGGCCGCCTCGGCGAGGATCGCGATGGCGAAGAAGATCGTCGCCTGCACGACGATCACGCCGAGAAGATTGGGCAGCACGTGCTCCCACGTGATCCGGACGCGGCCCTTGCCCGCGGCGCGCGCCGCGAGGACGAACTCCCGCGCCCAGACGGCGTTGGCGGAGCCCCGCGTGACGCGCGCGAACACCGGGATGTTGAAGATGCCGATGGCGAGGATCGAGTTGACGGCGCCGGGTCCGAGGGTCGCGGTAATCATGATCGCGGACAGGATGGCCGGAAAGGCGAACGCGAAGTCGGACACCCTCATGATCAGCTCCTCGACCCAGCCTCGCCGGGCCGACGCCCACAGGCCGAGGAACACCCCGATCGCGAGTCCCGTGCCCACCGCGACGAATCCGACGAGCAGGGAGTTTCGGGCGCCCACCATGATCATGGAGGCGACGTCCCGGCCGAAGTGGTCCGTACCCAGCCAGTGCGTCGGCGACGGCGGTTTCAGCTTGTTGGCGACGTCCAGCTCGTAGGCCGAGTGCGGCGTCCACGCCAGAGAGATCAGCGCGAGCAGCACGACGAGGCCGCCGAAAACGCCGCCCAGAAGGAAGCTCCCGTGGCGCGGCGCGAGGGCCAGGAGGCTCGGTCGGCGGGAGGCGTTCATGCGTTGCGCGGTCCGAGCCGCGGGTCGATCGCCGCGTAGGCGAGATCGACGATGAAATTGACGACGATGACCATGGCCGCGAGCAGCAGGACCACGTCCTTGACCACGACGAGATCGCGATTGGCGATGGCCTGGAACACCAGCCTGCCCAACCCCGGAAGGAAAAAGACGTTCTCGATGACGATCGTTCCGGCGAGCAGGTTGGCGAACTGAAGGCCCATGACGGTCACCACGGGAATCAGCGCGTTCCGGAGCACATGCCGCCACAGGGCCGCCCGCCGCGTCAGCCCCTTGCCGCGGGCGGTCCGGACGTAGTCCTCGCGAACCGTCTCCAGCACGCTCGACCGCGTGACCCGCGCCAGGATGGCCGTCTGGACCGTCGCCAGGGCGACTGCCGGCAGGAGCAGGGATTTCAGCGCCGGCCACGTCCCGGCGCTCCAACCCGGAAATCCACCCGACGCAAACCAGCCCAGATGGACCGAGAAGAACAGGATCAGAAGGATGCCGAACCAGAAGCTCGGCAGGGCGATGCCGAGCTGGCTGAACGCCATCATTCCCCAATCGCCGATCCTGTTGTGATGGACGGCCGCGTAAAGCCCGAGGCCGACGGCCGCGACGACGGTCAACGCCATGGCGAGCACGGCGAGGGGCACGGTCAGGGCGAGGCGTTCGACCACGAGTTCGACGACGGGCACGGAGTAGGTGTAGCTCACGCCGAAATCGCCCGTCAGCATTCCGCCGAGCCAGTCGAAATAGCGGTCGACGGCGGGCCGGTCGAGGCCGAGCTCCCGGCGCAGCGCCTCGTAGGCCGAGGGTTCCGCGTCGGCGCCGAGGATGGCGTAGGCGGGGTCTCCCGGAAGGATCTCGAGCGCCAGGAAGACGACGACCGACGCGCCGAGCAGCGTGGCGACGAAGACGGCGAACCGCTTGGCGAGAAAGACGCTCATGGCGAGGGCGCGCGCGTCGCCCCGGAGAGCCTTCGCGCGAGCGCCGGGAAATCCGGTTCAGCCATCCCGCTCCGGCAACAGGAGGCCGGTCACCGACCTCCGGTCGTCGAACACGTGCCGCGCCGCGGCCAGAACGTCCCCGGCGGTCACGGCGGCGACCAGGTTCGGCCACGCCTCCACGTCCTCCACGGTGCGACCGACCGCCAGCGCGGCGCCGAACAGGCGCGCGCCGGTCGCCAGACTGTCGCGGGCGAACACGGCTTCGGCCGTCATGCCGGCCTTCGCCCGCCGAAGCTCCTGCTCCGTCACCCCGGATTCCAGCAGCTCGGCGATCTCCTCCTCGATCGTCGCTTCGATGGCCTCGAGGTCCCCGCCGGGCCGCGCGACGCCGTAGAGATAAAACCGCGAGAGGTCCATCGAGGCGCCGCTGTACGCCGCCCCGGCGCCGCTCGCCATCTTCTCCTCGACGACCAGACGCCTGTAGAGGCGCGACGTCGTCCCGCCTCCGAGAATTTCCGCGAGAACCTGAAGCGGGATCACATGCCGCGTCTCGCCGGTCGTTCCGCTGGGCGCCAGATAGGTGCGTCTCCACGACGGGACGCGGACCCGGGGGTCGTGCATCGTGACGCGCCGGGCGGCCCGGTGCGGCGGCTCGCGCGGACGCTCGCGCGCCGCGATCTCCCGCGCCGGAATGGCGCCGTAGTATTTCTCGGCCAGCGGCCGCACCTGTCGCGAGGTGACGTCTCCCGCGACGACCAGCAGGGCGTTGTTCGGCGCGTAATGACGGACGTAGAAGTCGAGAAGGTCCCGCCGCGAGAGTTCCGCCACCTCGTGTGCCCAGCCGATCACGGGGCGCCCGTAAGGATGCGAAAGGAACTGCGCGGCGCTCATCTGCTCGGCCAGAAGAGCGCCCGGATCGTTTCCCAGCCGCGACCGGCGCTCTTCCCGGACGACCTCGCGTTCGGCGGCGACGTCCTCTTCGCGCACCACGAGGTTGGTCATGCGATCGGCCTCCAGCCGCATCACCGTCTCCAGGTGCCGGGAGGCGATCGTCTGGTAATAGCCCGTGTAGTCGTGGCCGGTGAAGGCGTTTTCCTCGCCGCCGAGTCGGGCCACGGTCCGCGAGAATTCACCCGCGGGGACGTTGCGCGTCCCCTTGAACATCATGTGTTCGAGATAATGGGCGAGGCCGGACCTGCCGCGCGGATCGTCGGCCGCGCCCACCCTGTACCAGATCATGTGGGTGACGACGGGGGCCCGATGATCCGGGATCACCACCACCCGCAGCCCGTTGTCGAGGGTGAACCGCCGCGGATCGAACAGGCCCGCTCGCGCGTCACCACGGACGTCCGCGGCGAAAAGGGCCAGGGACAAGGCCGCGGCAACGGCCGGAAGGCGCCGCCGCGGGCGTCGTTCCCCCCCGAATTGCCGTGGCCGGGTCCCGCTCATGTCGCCATCCGTTCTCTCCGTTCGCGGAGCGTCGCGCGCGGTCCTCGAAGAACGAGGGGGCCGTGAAGGACGGCCGCGGACCGCGGGGTCCTCCCGTCCCGGGTCCGAACTTCAAGGCGGGCGAGCGCCGACCGCCCGGAATCGATCAGAAAGCGCGCTTGAAGATCGAGCTCTTGCGCTCGATCACGGGCACCTCGCCCTCGGCCGGCGACCCGCCCTTCGCCGCCGCCTCCCGCAGGCGTTCGGCCTCCTTCTCCGCGTCCACGACCGGCTCCTCCTCGGGACCGTCCCGCCAGAACATCAGACGACGGATGAACGAGGGGTCCTTTTCCGCCACTGCCAGCGTCTCGCGGCGAATGACGGTTCGGATCCGCGGATCCGCCTCGTCCGCGCCCGCCTTCTTCAGGAAGGAGGCCTCCGCGCGGCTGTGGTCCGGCTGCGCGGCGGTTTCCGGAGCGGCAGGGGACGTCTCCTCCGCCGCCGCCCCGACCAGCGCGCGCCGGGCCCGCTCGCGCGCCTGAGCGTCCCCCGGCCCGCTCGCTCCCGGCCTGGGCGGCCGCAGGGTGAGATCCGGCGGGATGATGAGCGGCGCCTTGGTGACCACGGTAAATTCGTCCGGAGCCGATTTCGTCAACCCCAGCTGCTCCTTGACGCCGGTACAGGAGGGCAACGCCATCGCCAGCGGGAGAATGGCGAGGAGAATGACGGGACATCGGGACATCGTTCGTATCGTCATCGTCGGGAACCGCTCGCTCGATCGGGATCCGGGCCTCGTCCGTCCGCGCGGAACAGACCGTCGCATAGTAGCGCAATCACGCCGACGACAATCGCCGAATCGGCGATATTGAAGGCGGGCCAGTGATATTCTGCCACGTGGAAATCCAGAAAGTCGAGGACGGCGCCGAAGGCCAGACGGTCGAACGCGTTGCCGAGAGCGCCCCCGATGACGAGACCGAGGGCGCCCGCCACGAACCGGTCTTCCGTCCGGCGCAGCCACACGACCAGCGCCGCGACGATGGCGAGGGCAAGCCCCGACAGCAGCAGAGGCGCCAGCGAGGAATCGCTCCGCAGCAACCCGAAGCTCACGCCCGTGTTCCACACGACCACGACGTTGAAGAAAGGCGTGACCGCGTGGTGCGCTTCCCAGGGGCCCCAGACATGGAGGATCAGCCACTTGGTCAGGCGGTCGCCGGCGAAGGTCGCGGCCGCGACCCCGAGGCCCATGCGTGCTCCTCCCCGGCGCGCCGGGCCCGCGCGCGGCATCAGACATTCGCCGCGGCGACCGATGGCGCGGCGTCGACCGCGTCCCCGCACCGGCGACAGAGATCGGGACGGTCCGGGTCGTCGCCCACTTCCGGCAATATCTGCCAGCACCGCTCGCACCTGGTCCCGTCGGCAGGGCCGGGCACGACGGTCACGCCCGCCACGTCCTCGAGGCGGAAACCGTCCGCCGGCCCTTCGGCGACGACGAGCCCGGCGCCCGACGTGATGGCGATCTCGCCCAGGTCGAGTCCCTCGAGGGCCGCGGCGAACTCCGGGGTGACGTAGACCCTGGGCCGGGACTGGAGGCTGGAGCCGATCCGTTTTTCCCGGCGCTCGACCTCGAGCCCCCCCGTGACGACCCGCCGCAGGTCGCGGACCATTCTCCACTTCCGCGCCAGGGCGTCGTCGCGCCACTCTTCCGGCGGGTTCGGGAACGTCCGCAGATGGACGCTGCCGTCCTCGCCCGGATTCCGGGACAGCCACGCCTCTTCGGCCGTGAAGCACAGGATCGGCGCGAACCAGGCCGTCAGACAGTCGAACAGGGCATCGAGCATCGTGCGGGCGGCCCGGCGGCGGGGCGAATCCCGCCTGTCGCAATAGAGCGAGTCCTTGCGGATGTCGAAGTACAGCGCCGACAGGTCGACCGTGCAGAAGTTGTAGAGAGCGACGAACATGCGATGAAAGTCGAAGTCGTGGCACGACTGGCGGACGAGCCGGTCGAGCTCGTGGAGCCGGTGCAGCACCCAGCGCTCCAGCTCGGGCATCTCGTTCACCGGGACGCGCTCGGACTCGTCGAAGTCCGCGAGGTTGCCGAGCAGGAAGCGCAAGGTGTTGCGGAGTTTCCGATAGGCGTCCACCTGCGTCTTGACGATCTCGGGGCCGATACGGAGATCTTCCGTGAAATCCGAGCTGACCACCCAGAGTCGCAGGATGTCGGCCCCATGCCGGTCGATGATCTCCTGGGGGCCGATCACGTTGCCGAGCGACTTCGACATCTTCCGTCCGTGCTCGTCGAGGACGAAGCCGTGGGTCAGCACCGCGTCGTAGGGCGCCCGGCCGCGCGTGCCGCAGGACTCGAGCAGCGAGGAATGGAACCAGCCGCGATGCTGATCGGACCCCTCCAGATAGAGCGATGCCGGCCACGATAGGTCGTCCCGGACCTCGAGCACGAAGCTGTGGGTCGATCCCGACTCGAACCACACGTCGACGATGTCGCCGACCTTGTCGTAGTCGGCCGGATCATGGTCCGGCCCGAGGAAACGCTCCGCGCCGCTGGTGAACCAGGCGTCCGCGCCTTCCTGCCGGAAGGCCTCGACGATCCGTTCGTTGACCTTCTCGTCCCGCAGCGGCTCGCCGGTCCTCCTGTCGACGAAAACGGCGATGGGAACGCCCCAGGCGCGCTGACGCGAGATCACCCATTCCGGTCTCTGCTCCACCATGGAATAGATCCTGGCGTGACCGCTCTTCGGCACCCACCTCACTTCGTCGATGGCCGCCAGCGCGGTCTTCCGCAGGTCGTTCTCGGACATGCCGATGAACCACTGCGGCGTGTTGCGGAAGATCAGGGGGGCCTTCGACCGCCATGAATGCGGGTAGGAGTGGGTGATCCTCCCGCGCCCCAGCAGTCCGCCGGTGCCTTGCAGCGCCTCGCACACCGGGTTGTCGGCCTCGAACACGTGGATGCCGGCGAAAAGCGGGACGTGATCGAAATAGGCGCCGTCCTCGTCCACGGTGCGGGGCGCTTCGATACCGTTGGCCTGGCCGAGCTCGAAGTCCTCGGCCCCGTGGCCCGGGGCCACGTGCACGAACCCGGTACCCTGCTCCATGTCGACGAAATCCGCCGGCAGCACCGGCACGTCGAAATCGTAGCCCCGCCCGTGGAGCGGATGCCGACAGAGCGAGCCGGCAAGATCGGCGCCGCCGAACCGTTGCACCGTTTCGTGGCCGGTGATCCCCGTCTGCCGGCACACGTCGTCGACCAGCGCCGCGGCCACCACGATCTCCTCGCCGATGACGGCGAGACTCGCGTCGCCGGCCCCGGTCACGCGGATCCGCTCGTACCGGGCCTCGGGCGAAACGGCGAGCGCGCGGTTCCCGGGCATGGTCCAGGGGGTCGTCGTCCAGATCACGATGCTGGCGCCCGCCGCCGCCGAGACCGGAGACGAATCGGGAACGGAGAACCGCACGTAGACGGTCGTCGACAGGTGGTCGTGATACTCGATCTCGGCCTCGGCGAGCGCCGTCTTCTCCACGACCGACCACATGACCGGCTTCGACCCCTTGTAGAGGCCGCCGTTCATCAGAAACCGGCAGATCTCCCCGGCGATGATGGCTTCGGACTCGCGATGCATGGTGGCGTAAGGGCGCTTCCAGTCGCCGAGCACGCCGAGCCTCTGGAACTCCTCGCTCTGGATCTCGATCCACTTCTCCGCGAATTCCCGACATTCGCGGCGGAACTGCACGATCGGCACGTCGTCCTTGTCGCGGCCCGAATCCCGGTATGCCTGCTCCACCTGCCACTCGATGGGCAAGCCGTGGCAATCCCATCCGGGGACGTAGTTGGCGTCCTTTCCCATCATCTGCTGCGACCGGTTCACCACGTCCTTGAGGATCTTGTTCAGCGCCGTGCCGATGTGGATGTTGCCGTTCGCGTAAGGTGGCCCGTCGTGGAGGATGAACGGCTCGCGGCCCTTCGAGGCCGCCCGCAGCCGGGTATAGAGGTCGAGCCTGGCCCAGCGCTCGAGCAGCTCCGGTTCGCGCCTGGGCAGCCCGGCGCGCATGGGAAAGTCGGTCCTGGGCAGGAAGACCGTCGACCGGTAGTCGGCGCCGGAGCGGTTGGAAGCCTGTTCTTGGGTGGACATCGTCGATGCGGCTTTCGCGGACGAGATACGAAAAGGGCGGAAAGGCTCGTGGCCCGACCCTCAGCGGAGGGCCGGGATCGTAATTCGCGTGCTTTCCACGACTCGCTTGCGCATTACCGACGACACGACATCCCGTGAGTGCCCTTTCTAGCAGCGTCTCGACCCGGTGTCGAGCGTCGCGCGCACGGGCATCCGGCTCACGCGGTCCGCCGCGGCGCCCGTCGGTCGGAACGAGGCGCGAAACGGTCCTCGGAATATGCCGGATCGGCGAGGATCGCCCGGGCGCCCTCGCAGTCGGCCGCGATCTGCGCCTTCAGCGCGTCCAGCACGTCGAACTTGCGCTCGGACCGCAGGAAGTCCAGGAACGCCACGCGCACCTCCCGATCGTAGATGTCCTCGTCGAAATCGAAGATGTGGACTTCCAGCAGCGTGCCCTTGCCGTCGAACGTGGGCCTCCGGCCGAGATTGGCGACCCCGCCGTACCGGGTTTCCGATCCCTCGCGCTCGACGGCGACGCGGACGGCATAGACTCCGAGGGCCGGCTCCAGATGATCGCCCAGGGCGACGTTGGCGGTCGGAAAGCCCAGGCGGCGGCCGCGCCGGTCCCCGGGAAGAACCGGGCCGCCGATCTCCCACCAGCGGCCGAGGCGGTCGGCCGCGGGCAACGGCCTGCCCGCCATCAGGTATTCCCGGATACGGCTGGAGGCGTAGATCTCCCCCCCTTCCGCCGGGTCCCCATGCGTCACCCCTTCGACCACGGTCAGCCCGAAACCGCCTTCGCCGGACAGGCGCGAGAGGAGTTCATGGTTCCCCGCGCGCCCGCAGCCGAACACGAAGTCGTAGCCGACGACCACCCATCGGACCTCCAGCGCACCGACGAGGACGTCGCGGACGAAATCCTCGGCGGTGATGGATGCGAACTCCCTGTCGAAGCGGACGGCCACCATGAACCGCGCGCCCAGCTTCTCGATCTGGCGGGTCTTGGCGCGCGACGGCGTCAGGCGGAAGGGCGGGAAGTCGGGCTGGAACACCGTGCGCGGGTGCGGCTCGAAGGTGAGCACGCCGAACGGGATACCCAGATCCGCGGCCAGGCGACTCGCCTCGCCGATGACCGCCCGGTGACCGCGGTGCACGCCGTCGAAGTTGCCGATCGCCACGACGCCACCGCGCACGTCCCCGGGCAGGCCGGCGTAATCCCTGAAGACGCGTATCGACTCGTCGGCCATTCGAGGCCCCGCCTTTCGTCTCGGACTTTCCCCTGGCATAGCACGGACGCGGGGTCCGGCGCGTCACGTCTCCATTGCGCCCCAGCGCCCGAGCAATCTCCGGAACCTCTCGTGCGCGTCCCTGTCGAACGGAATCCGCCGGCCCCGACGGTCGAGCGCGGGATGGGGCGGATGGGCTTGCAGGCAGACGGCGTGCGTCGGCGGCACGAGCGCGGCCCACGGGGCGTCTTCGCCGCCGCCGAAGAGACCGGGCAGGAGGTGCGTGTGGGGGCCGTCGAGAAGGTGCGTGTCGTCGCGCGACCTGGGGATCGGCTGGTAGACCTCGATGCGACCGAGGGCCGACAGGAAGACCCGGTGGGGGCCGGCCTCGACGATGGCGCGGCCGAGCTCGCCGCCGGGCGCGAGAACGGACGTGCCCGACATCGCCCGCAAGCGCTTCGCCAGGTTCCGGTCGCCCGTCCGGATGCAGGCCCGGGCGCGGTTCGTCGGCAGGCCGAGATCGAACAGCGCGGAGTTTCGGTCCCGCTCGCGAACGGCGCCCGCGTCGGGGCCGAGGTCCGCGAGGCCTTCGAGGCCATCCATGCGCGCGGCGCGCGCGGGCAGCGCGACGGCGAGTCCGCGCCGCCCACGGTCGTCCCGTTTCGACGGCGCCTCCCAGGCGATCGGCCGGATGCCCGGCCGCAGGTCGATACGGATGGCGCCGCGGCCGGTGGCGACGACGAGATCCTCCGGGGCATGGACGTCGTAGGCGTCACGCTCGTCGTGGAGAAATTCGGCGATCGCGCCGGGAACCCCCAGGCTCCACCCCGTCCCGGGATCCCGCAGGAGATCCGCCAGGGTCGCCCGGACGTCCGGCGGTTCGCGGTCCGAACCGGTCAGGCGATACGGCATTCCCGAAGAGCGCGGTGGAGCCGGCTCGCGGTGCGGAGGCTGGAACCGGCCGGCCAACTACGTCCGGCCGGCCGGGGTTCCGGTTCCGTCGAATTCCTCGACGGAATAGTCGAAGTGGATGACGCCGTCGCCGAATTCCGAGGCGAAGCTGAACTCCGTCTTCATGTCCTCGATGCGCATCGGATAGAGGACGCCGTCGAGATGGTCGCACTCGTGCTGAAGGAGCATGGCGTGGAACCCGCGGGCGATGCGCTCCTCCCTCGTTCCGTCCAGCGTCGAATAGGTTATCCGGATGTCCCGGTGCCGTTTCACCTTGCCGAACAGGCCGGGCAGCGAGAGGCAGCGTTCCCAGATCGTCTGCGACCCGGCGCTCAACGGCTCGATGACCGGATTGACCATGGCGGTCCAAGGCACCGGCTCGGTCGCCGACCCCTCCGGTATGTGTTCCGCGGGGAGGCGATAGACCACCAGCCTCCGCCCGACGGAGACCTGCGGCGCGGCCAGACCTCGGGCGTCGATGTCGGTCAGGGTGTCCTTCATGTCCTCGGCGAGGCGCGCCACGTCGTCGGCGCGCGCGTCCGTCACCGGCGCCGCCACTTCCCTGAGAACGGGATTGCCCATCAGAACGATCCTACGAACCGCCATCTTCGTATGTCCTCCGTCCGCCACGCGAGGCCGTTTCGCGGCGCCTCGAACATTCTAGCGGGTTTCACCGGCGTTCGCCCCCGATCGGCGTATTCCGTCCGTCGGCGGACATTCCCCGCCCCTGCGCGGCCTGCGCTTCAAGGGACGAGGAGATGCCGTCCAGCCGGCGCCACGCCCAGGTCAGGGACGACAGCACCAGCAGGGCCCCCGTGGCCAGTGGCCAGCCCATCCCGACGCTCTCCGACGCCGCGCCCATGATCAGGGCGCCGAGCGCGGGCACGCCCCGGAACGTCAGGCCGAAGATGCTCAGGACCCGCCCCCTGACCGAGGCGTCCACGGTCAGTTGCATCAGGGTCTGAACGCCGATCCCGGTGATCGTCATCCCGAGGCCCGCGACCGTGACGGCGGGCACCGCCACCCAGAGGGAGTCCGTCGCGACGAACGCGAACATCGCCAGGGCCTGGATGACCGTCGCGATCAGGATCAGCCTCGCGAGGCCTTCCGGTCCGCCACGCTGCGCCAGCCACAGGCCGCCGGTCACGGCGCCGGCGCCCGTCGCGCAGGTCAACACGGCGAGGACGTCCGCCCCGCCGCCGAACACGCGGTCCGCGAAGCCCGGAAGAAGCTCCTGGAATGGACGGATGCCGAGGCAGACCACGATCAGGATCATCAGGATCGGGGCGACGCCGGGGTGGGACGCGACGTAGCGAACCCCGTCGCCGAACTCGCGGATGAGGCCGGGGCGGTCCTGTCGAGGCAGGGCCGCGGCGCTCTCGATACGGACGCGGGTGAGCGCCCACAGAAACACGGCGAAGCTCAATGCGTTGAGGCCGAAGGTCGCGCCCGTCCCGAACGCGAGGATCGTCACGCCGGCGAGGGCCGGGCCGACGAAGCGCGCCAAGTTGAAGGATATGGAGTTCAGGGCCACCGCGGTGGGCAGGTATCTGCGGTGCACGAGGCTGGGCACGAGGGCCATCCGCACGGGCTGGTGGAACGCGTTGACGATGCCCAGGAGCAACGTCAAGGCGAACAGGATCTCGATCGTGATTGATCCGGAGACCGTCAGCCCGAAGAGCGCGAGGGCCTGGAGAAGCGACAGCGCCTGGTTGATTCTGGTGAGCCTGAGACGGTCCCACCGATCGGCCGCGGAGCCGCCGATGGGCGCCACGAGGACCGCCGGAAACAGATCGGCGAAGGCGACCGCCCCCAGCCAGGCGGCGGACTCCGTCAGTTCCCAGGTGAGCCAGCCCACGCCGACCCGCTGCATCCAGAAGCCGACCATCGATACCGACATTCCCGCCATGTAGACGCCGTAGTTCGGCTGTCCGAGCGTCTGGACGATCCGCGCGAGGCCCGAGAGGCGGATCATCGGGCGCTCTTCTCAAGCGAGATGGATTCGACGACCATGGATGCACGACAGGAGCGGCGGGGGCGACGGACGCCGGCGGCCGGCCGCGCCCGGCTGGCCAGTACCGGGCGTTTGTGCCACCATCGCGCCAGCGGCGCAAACCTCGCGCCGGATACGCCCCACCGGCGCGGCGCCGGGAAGCGTCGGCGCGCGACAGGCAGGAACGAAGACATGAGCGACACCGTTCTGTACGAAACCGACGGCGCCATCGCGACCGTGACCCTGAACCGCCCCGACGCCATGAACACGATGAACGACGACCTGCTCGCGACCGCGGTAGACGTGTTCGAGCGCGTCGCGTCGGAAGACGCGGTCCGGGTCGTCGTCTTCACGGGCAACGGTCGCGCGTTCTGCGCCGGCGGCGACCTCGGGGGCGGCGCCGGCGGCGGCGTCTTCGACGACCGTCCCGTGCGGCAACAGGTCGAGAGCCTGCGGCGCGCGATGCGGACGTCCCAGCTTCTGCGCGAGATGCCGAAGGTGACCGTCGCCGCGATCAACGGCGCCTGCGCCGGCGCCGGCCTGTCGTGGGCCTGCGCCTGCGATCTTCGATACGCCGCGGAGTCGGCCAGGTTCAATACCGCCTTTCTGTCGGCGGGTGTCTCCGGAGACTTCGGGGGAACGTGGACCCTGCCGCGCATCGTCGGTCCGTCGAAGGCCCGGGAACTGTACATGCTGTCCGAGCGTTTCACCGCCCGCGACGCCGAGCGTATCGGGCTCGTGGCGCAGGCCCTGCCCGACGACGAACTCATGCCGTTCGTCCGCCGCGTGGCGGAAAAGCTGTCGAAGTCGGCTCCGCTCGCGCTGCGGCGGATCAAGGCCAACTTCAACGATTCCGAACGGCTGAGTTTCAGCGAAGCGCTCGACCTGGAGGCGGACCGTCATACGCGCTGCGCGCTGACCGAGGACGCGACCGAGGCCGCCGCCGCCTTCATGGAGAAGCGGGAGCCCGTGTTCAGGGGCTGCTGAAGCCGTCATGACCACTGCCGCCGAGGCTCCGGAGCGGCCGCTTACCAACTCCACGGTCGTGGCGGCCTATCGGGAGAAGACGCCGACGTCCGAGCGCCTGGCTGCCGAAGCGCATACGCTGCTGCCCAGCGGACTGACCCACGACAGCCGCCGTCTGGCCCCCTATGGCATCTACGTGGAGAGGGCGGAGGGGTCGCGCAAGTGGGACGTCGACGGCAACGACTACGTCGACTACTTCGGCGGCCACGGGGCCCTGCTCCTCGGCCACGGCCACGCGGAGGTCCGGGCCGCCGTCCACGCGGCCCTCGACGGCGGCACGCACTTCGGCGCCAACCACGAGATGGAGGTGCGCTGGGCCCGGCTGATCACGCAGCTCGTGCCGGCGGCGGAGAAGGTGCGCTTCACGGCTTCGGGCACGGAAGCGACCCACATGGCCGTGCGCATCGCGCGGGCGTTCACCGGACGACCGCGGATCCTGAGGTTTCTGGGGCACTTCCACGGCTGGCACGACCACATGGCGTCCGGCGTCCGCGGCCATTTCGACGGATCGCCGACCCCGGGCGTGCTGGACGAGGTGGCCGACGCCGTGGTCCTGTGTCCGCCCGGCGACGTCGACGCGGTGGAGACCGCCTTCCGGACGCATGACGGCATCGCGGCGGTCATTCTCGAGCCCATCGGCAGCCAGACGGGCCAGGTCCCGCATCCTCCGGGATTCCTCCGCCGATTGCGGGAGGTCACGCGGGCGCGCGGCGCGCTCCTGATCTTCGACGAGGTGGTGACCGGATTCCGCGTATCACGTGGGGGTGCGCAGGCGCATTACGGGGTGACGCCCGACCTGGCGACGCTCGCGAAAATCGTTTCGGGCGGCGTCCCGGGCGGGGCCGTCGCCGGCCGGGCGGATCTGCTGGAGCTGCTGGACTTCGAAGCGGCCGCCCGGCGCGGCGCGGCGAAGATCGACCATCAGGGAACCTACAACGCCAATCCCGTGACGGCGGCGGCGGGCGTCGCGGCGCTTGCCGTCATCGCGGAAACGGACGCCTGCGAGCGCGCGAGCCGCTCCGCCGCGTCGTTGAGAAACGCGCTGAACACGGTCATCGAGGACGCGAACGTGCGCTGGGCGGCATACGGCGAGTCCTCCGTGTTCCACATCTTCACGAATCCCAGGGGCCGGGCGATCAGGGGCGGAGAGTTCGACCCCCTGGACCACGATTTCGAGGAGCTCGCCCTGAAGCCGAAGGAAACGATCGACAAGCTCCGCCTCGCCCTGATGGTCAACGGCGTCGACATCACGGGCTGGCCCGGCGGCACCGTGTCGATCGCCCATGACGAGGCCGACATATCGCACACGGCGGAAGCGTTCGCCCGGGCCTTGCACATGCTCCGGCGGGACGGCGAGCTCTGAAACGGTTCCGGCCCGGCCGAACCCGGCCGGGGAGCGGGCCGCTCATTCCCGCGACCCTCCGGCCGGAGCGATCCGTTTCCCGAGCTTGCCGAGCTCGGTCCGCTCGAACCGGAGATGGCGCCGCCGCTCCGTGTCCCGCTCCTCGGCGGCGATGGTTCTCGACAACTGCGCGATCACTTCGTCGATCGTCTGATTGAGCTGGCCTCTCTGGTCCCGCGGCAACGGCAGGACGATGTCGTGGTCCATCATCAGGTCGGCGAAGGCGCCGGCGTCGGATTCGCCGAGGCGCGTGAGTTCCCGGTCCATTTCGTCCCAGGACGCACGCCATGCGCGATACAGACGATCGCGCGAACCGGTTCCACGGACCTCGGCCGTTTCCTCGAGACGCACCATGATCCGCACGAACTGCCAGACGCCGAGGGAGACCTCTTCGGTGGACACACGGGCGCCACACCGGCGGGTCGCCACGCCGGAGGCCCCGGTCGTCCGGACCGGCGGCTAAAAGTAACCGACGAGGAACGGGATGACGCGAATGAACAGGAAGCCGAAGACGAGGAACGACAGCAGGATCAGCCCGAGCGCGCCGAAACCGTATATCACCCAGGTGGTGGGGTCGCGCCAATCCAGGACCATCTTGCGGTCCTGGTGAGTACGTGCATCGAGTGCCGCCTGTGCCTCGGCCGTCGCCGCGTCTTCCTGTGACATCGCCTGCCTCCGACCCCCGCGCGCCCCGAGGACCCCATAAGGTTCAAAGCCTTCGGGAATCCTCCCGATCCCCGAATCGGCGTCAGTCTACGTTTTTGGACGTGACGCGCAAGCAGGTATCCCGAACCGGGACGCGAATTGCGCCGTCGCGGCGCCTTGGGGTAACGTCGCCCCCGGCACCCGTAGCTCAGCCGGATAGAGCGCTGCCCTCCGAAGGCAGAGGTCACAGGTTCGAATCCTGTCGGGTGCGCCACGGCCCTTCCGGAGATGCCGGGGTTCCGCGAATCGCCGGAACCGGCGTCGGCGGTCAGGCGCCCTTGAACGCCGGTTTGCGCTTTTCGTGGAAGGCCTCGACGCCTTCGCGGAAGTCGTCGGACTGCCGCAGCCGCGAGTAGCAGTGTCCCTCCGCCTGAATGGCGGCCGACAGCAACATGTCCTCCGTTTCGTTGAGCAGGCGCTTGGCCGTCCGCTGCGCCAGCGGCGCGAATTCGCGAAGCTCGTCGACAAGCGCGTCCGTGGCCGTCTCCAGCTCGTCGTCCCGCGCCACCTCGGTGACGATGCCCCAATCGAAGGCCTGCCGGGCGGAGATGCGCCGGGAGCGCATGACGACGTCCTTGGTCCGCGCGATGCCGATCATCTTCTGGAGGCGCGCCGACCCGCCCGATCCCGGGATCTGACCCAGCCGTTGCTCGGGAAGGGCGTAGAGCGTCGTCTCGGAGGCGACGCGGAAATCGCAGGCCAGGGAGAGTTCGAAGCCGACGCCGAAGCAGTAGCCGCGGTTGGCGGCGACGACGGGTTTTTCGCACCGCGCCGGCGCGGCCACGTCGTCGGCGAGCTTCGAAACGTGCTCGGGCGACGCCTCCATGAAGCCCCTGATGTACCCGCCCGAGGAAAAGTTCGGACCGAGAGCGCGCAGCACGATCACGCGAACCCGGTCGTCGCGGTCGAGCGTCTCGAGCGCCGTTCGCAATTCCGGTCGCTGGCTCATGGAGATCGTATTCATGTCGCCGCGGTCGAGCACGACGTCGCCGCGTTGCCGTCCGGCATCGACCTCGACCGTGAAGCCGTCGAAGGCCGCGCCGCGCGAGTCTTTCGTCGTTTCCATGGTCGGCGCCCCCGTCTCCCCCTCGGTCCCCGGTCTCATGCCGCCGGCGCCATGTCCAGCAGCCGCTTCTTGTCGATCTTGTTGCCGCCGACCCGGGGAAATTCGGCCAGCTGGATGAATCGCGCCGGTATCTTGTAGGTCGCGAGGCCGCCCGACCGCAGGATCCCCGCCAGGCCTTCGGTGTCGAGCGCCTTGCCGTCCCGCGCCTGGACGAAGGCCCACGGCACCTCGCCGTACTCGGCGTCGGGCGCCGCGACGACGGCGCACTGGAACACGTCGGGATGCCTGGCGATCTCCCGCTCGACCTCGATCGGCAGTATCTTGTGCCCGCTTCGGTTGATGACTTCCTTGGAGCGCCCCAGCAGCGTCAACCGCCTGTCGTCGTCGAGAACGCCCATGTCCCCGGTCGCGTACCAGCCGTCCGACCAGACGGTCCGCGTGGCCTCGGGGTCGTTCCAGTAGCCGAGCGCGGCGAAGGGCGCGGAGACCCTGACGTGACCGATCTCGCCCGCCGGAAGCTCAGCGCCGTCGTCGCCGTCGATCCGCAGACGGCAACCGGGAAGCGGCGAGCCGGTGCTGCCGTCGAGCCGCAGCGCCGCCGGCTCGTCGACGTCCGCGTGCCCGAAACCGGGACACTCCATCGCGCCCGACGCGACCACCACCCGGCAACCGGTCAGGTCTTCGATGCGTCGCGCCGCCTCGAGACCCGCGGCCCCCGTGCCGACCCGCAGGACCCGCAACGAGCTCAGGTCGAACGACCCGAGGTCTTCGCGGGCGAGTCGGGCGAGGACGACCGGCACGGTCGTCGCGACCGTGATCCTCTCCTCCTCCACCAGCCGCAACAGGGCGCGCGCCTCGAACGTCGGGGGGAAGACGCTGGCGAAGGGCAACGCGCCGGACATCGTCCATGCCAGCACGCCGGCCGCGCCCGACATCGGCGCGAACATGCCGACGACGTCGTCCTCCCGCACCCCCAGCCGTTCGGCGATGCCGCGGCCGATACACGTCTGCGCCGCCTCCGGCCATTCGTTGAGCTTGGCGAGGCTGCTGGTCCCGCTCGAGGCGGTGATCAGGGATACTTCGTCGAACCGGAATTGCCGCTCGGCGATCCGGCCGCGGCCGTCGCCGCCCTCGGGCGGCGCTTCCAGGTCGGACCAGCTCGACCACCCGTCCGGCGGCTCCGGCGCGAGGGCGACGCGCAGCATCGTCGCCGACCGGCCGGCGGCCGTCTCCTCCAGCCACGTTCGCCGGCCGTCGGCGCCCATGGAGTCGAGAGCGGCGAAGACGGCGCTCGGGCCGATCCGCTCGAAGGTGTGATCGAGCTCCCGCCGGCGCCACTGCATCGGCGCGAAACAGCCCAGGACGCCGGCCTTCTTGAAGGCGATCCGCAGCACCGTCTCGCGGGCCGACGACGGGATCTGCACGAGCGCCCGGCCGTCGTGAGGGATGCCGCGGGCGATCAGGTTGGCGGCGATCCGGTCGGTGATCTCGTGGAGCCGCCGCCAGGTGAATTCGGTCTTCCCGTCACGGCAGGCGATCCGGTCGGGAACGTCCCGCGCGTAGGCGCCGTAGCGGTCGACCATGGTTTCCCGGGACCAGTGGCCGGCGGCGAGATAGGCCTTGACCTTCTCCCGGTCGATCCGGCTCGGCCGCATGTTCGATCCCCGGCTCATCGGCCCCGCCCCGCTACCGGCCCGTGTATTCCGGGGAACGCTTTTCGGCGAAGGCCGTCAGGCCCTCGCGCCCGTCCTCGGTACCCATGCAGATGGCATAGAGCTTGCGCTCGTAGTCGATGCCGGTCAGGAGATCCGTTTCCGTCGACCGCAGCACGGCGTCGCGTCCGGCCACGAACGCCACCGGCGCCCGGGATCCCAGTTCGCGCGCCAGTTCCTTCGCCCGCGGCAGCAGGTCGGCCTGCGACATGACCTCGGTGACGAGGCCGATGGACGCCGCCGTCCGGGCGTCGATGCGCTGCCCGGTCAGCACCATCTGCATGGCCCAGCCGAGACCGACGAAGCGGTAGAGGCGTTGCGTCCCGCCGCTGCCCGGGATCTGGCCCAGGGTGATCTCCGGCTGCCCGAACACGGCGTTGTCGCTGGCGATACGGACCGTGCACCCCATGGCGAATTCGAGGCCGGCGCCGAGACAGTAGCCGTTGACGGCGGCGACGGTCGGCTTGCCCAGGCGCTCGATCGCGGTCGGCAGTTCCTTGCGGAGCGTGGCCGCCGGGCCCATCTCCGATACCAGCGTCCGCCGTTCGAGCTCGGGGATGTTGGCGCCGGCGCTGAACGATTCCTGGCCGTGCCCGGTGAACACGATGGCCTTGACCGCGTCGTCGGTCTCGGCGCGGCGGGCGCAGTCCAGCAGGTCGACCCGCATCCGGTGGCTCAGGGCGTTGCGCCGCTCGGGCCAGTGCAGCGTGACGATCAGCAGACCGTCATCCATTTCGGTCAGCACGTTCTCGTATTCCATCGCGGGCCAGTCCTCTCCCTGCGTCCGTTCGGCGGCGCCTCGATCCGCGCCACCCATAACAATCGTGGCGCCGAACCTCAATCCGGCGGCCTCGGGAAACCGGGTGACGCGCATGGCCCCGAGGCGCTACCCTCGGGGATCGTTCGAGCGGGCGCGCCCCACCTTCCGTGCCTCCATCGCGGGGCCGCGGGTTCGAGTCCCGCGGGGCGTGTCCGGATTCCGGCATAAGGAGTGCGCCATGCGTCCGTTCGACGGCATCCGCATCGTCGATCTCACCCAGATCCTCGCCGGTCCCTACTGCACGTACCAGCTCGGTCTGCTCGGGGCGGAGGTGATCAAGATCGAGCTTCCCGGTCAGGGCGACTGGATCCGCGTTACCGGCCTCGACCCGGAACTCCGCGAGGCGCGCATGGGGACGCACTTCCTGGCCCAGAACGCCGGGAAGAGATCGGTCACCGTCAACATGAGGGACGCGCGGGGCCGGGACATCGTGAGGAAGCTGGTCGAGACGGGCGACGTGTTCGTCGAGAACTTCCGTCCCGGCGCTGCCGAGCGGCTCGGCCTGTCCTACGAGGACGTGCGCGCCGTCAGGCCGGACATCGTCTATTGCTCGCTGTCGGCCTACGGCCAGGACGGCCCGTGGGCGCACCGCAAGGGCTACGACCACGTCCTTCAGGGAACGACGGGGATCATGAGCCTCACGGGTACGCCGGAGACGGGTCCGATCAAGGCGGGCCTGCCGTTCATCGACTACGCCACGGGGCTCAACGCCGCCTTCGCCGTCTCCGCCGCGCTGTTCGAGCGCCGGAAGACCGGCGAGGGCAGGCGCATCGACGTCGCCATGCTCGATTCGACGCTGCTGCTGATGTCGAACATCGTCGTCGATCATCTGGCCACGGGCGCCGTGCCCGAGCTCGTCGGCAACGAGCCCCAGAGCCGCAGTCCCACCGCCGGCGTCTTCGACGCGAAGGACCGGCCGATCCTGATCGCGGCCAACTCGGACGTGCAGTATCGCGCTCTGATCACGGCGCTCGGGCTCGAGGAGCTGATCGACGATCCCAGGTTCGCCGATCATCGGTCGCGACTCGCCAACAAGCCCGAACTGCGCCGGATCGTCGAAGACGCGCTGAAGACCAGAACCGGCGAGGAATGGGAGGAGATCCTGAACGGCGTGGACGTGCCCGTCGGGCTGATCCGCAACGTCGCCGAGGTGATGGCGGAGGGCGGCCAGGCCATGTCGCGGGGGATTTCACGGGAAATGACCCTGCCCGGCCACGGCCGGGAGGTCGGCGTGCCGACGGCGGGCTTCAAGGTGGACGGCGGCGTCATCGGCGCCGACCGTCCGCCGCCCGAACTCGGCGCCGATACCGACGCGGTGCTCGCCGGGCTCGGCTACGGCGCCGCCGAAATCGCCGAGCTCCGGGAGGCGGGCGTCGTCTGAGGCCGGGCGTCTTCCGGGGTCGCCGGCCCGCGCACCGGCCGCGTCATGACGCGCCTGATCTCGTGGAACATCCGTCACGGCGGCGGAGCCCGCACGGAGGCGATCGCCGAGGCGATCGCGGGTCATCGGCCCGACGTCGCGGTACTTGCGGAATTCCGGCACAACCGCTTCGGCGCCCGCCTGCACGAGCGCCTCGCCGACATGGGCCTCGTTCATCGCCGGTCGGGGTGGGCGCCGCCGCCGACCAACACGGTCTCCATCGCCTCCCGGTATCCCCTGACGCCGCTTCCCCGGACCGGATGTCCGGGAGACTGGTCCCATCGGGTGGTCGCGGCGCGGTGCGGGGATTTTCGGCTCGTCGGGCTCCACCTGCCGAACCTGAAGGCGAAGCTGCCGCTGCTCGAATACCTGATCGCCCTGCCGCGCGCCTGGCGCCGGGAACCCTCGTTGCTGGTGGGCGATCTCAACGCCGGCAAGCAGGGGATCGACGGCCCCGACACGTTCGTGTTCTTCGAGGGAGCCTACCTCGAGAAGCTCGAATCCCAAGGCTGGACGGACGGGTTTCGTCATTTCCACGGGCTCGAGCGGGACTTCACCTGGTACAGCCACCGGCGCAACGGCTACCGGCTGGATTACGCGATGTCATCGCCTCCGATGACCGGCCTCCTGCGCGGCGTCCGGCACTCCCATCGGGAACGCGAGGCCGGCCTGTCGGATCATTCGATCCTGATCGTCGACTTCCGACAGGCGGACGCCTGAAGCGTTGCTCCGGTTCTTCCATTCCACGTGACTAGAAGCTCTTCAGCGTGACGCCGCCGTCGACGACGATCTCCGCGCCCGTGACGTATCGCGCTTCGTCCGAGGCGAGGTACAGGGCCGCGTAGGCCACGTCCCAGGCGTCTCCCATTTTGCCGGTCGGGCACATGGCGTCGCGGGCGGCGATCGCCTTCGCCGCGTCGCCGCCATAGGCCTGGCCGGCGACGCGGGCCTCGACCAGCGGCGTGTGCATGAGGCCCGGGACCACGCAGTTCGACCGCACGCCCTTGTCCGCGTACTGGAAGGCGACGGCGTTGCTGAACTGAACGAGGCCCGCCTTGGCCGCCTGATAGGCGCACAGTCGCCGGCCGATGTTGGTTCGGCCGGCGATGGACGAGATGTTGACGATGGCGCCGCCGCCCTGCGCCTCCATGACGGGCAGCACGTACTTGCAGGCCAGGAAGGCCGTCTTCAGATTGAAATCGATCTGGAAGTCCCAGTCTTCCTCGGAGAGCTCCGCAGGCCCGCCGGGGATCGATCCCCCGCAGTTGTTGTGCAGGATGTCGATGCGCCCGTATTCCGCCATGCAGGCGTCCGCCATGGCCGCGACCTGGTCGGCCTTCATGGCGTCGCCCACGTGGGTGGCGCAGGCGCCGCCCTCTTCGTCGATGATCCTCCCGGTCTCGGCGACGGCGCCGCCGTCGATGTCCACGGCGAAAACCCTGGCGCCCTCGCGGGCGTAGAGAACGGCGGCCGCCCTGCCGTTGCCGTAGCCCTCGCCGACCGAGCCGGCGCCGATCACCATCGCCACCTTGCCTTCGACCCGCCCCGTCATCGCCGCGCCCTCCCCGCGAACGTCACCGTCTTCCGGCCCGACTGTAACACCGGCGTCCGGGGGCGGCGGAAGCCCGCGCGGTCGGTCGCGCCTTGCCCTCGCCGGGCGCGTGCGGAACACTGCGACGGTGAAGGACGGGGCCACGGGAGCCCGGTCCGCTTCCGTGGAGATGGACATGAAGCTTCACGTTTCACCGAGTTCGCCTTATGCGCGCAAGGTTCGGGTCGCGGTTCGCGAGCT
Source organism: Alphaproteobacteria bacterium (assembly GCA_965200265.1). GTDB lineage: Bacteria > Pseudomonadota > Alphaproteobacteria > UBA2966 > UBA2966 > UBA2966. The sequence goes on from OZ241357.1 coordinate 421,316, forward strand.
CGGTCTGGAGGACCGGGTCGAGGAGGTGGTCACCATTCCCTGGGACGAGGGCGCCGAGGCGGCCATGCACAATCCCGCGGGCAAGGTCCCCGCGCTGATCACCGACGACGGCGACAGCCTGTTCGATTCACCCGTCATCTGCGAGTACCTCGATTCCCTCGGCGGACGGGTGTCGCTGTTCCCGTCGGCCGGTCCCGCGCGATGGGCGGCCCTGCGCCGACAGGCTCTGGCGGACGCCATGCTGGACGCGATGGTCGCGCGTCGCGTGGAAGGCAACCGCCCCGGCGATGCCGATTCGGAATACTGGATCGATCGGCACTGGTCGGCGGTGCGGCGGTGTATCGACGAGATGGAGCGCACCCTGCCCGGCGGCGACAGGCCCATCGACATCGGCGACGTCGCGGTGGCCGTGGCGCTCGACCAGGTCCTGTTCCGCTTCGGCGACCAGGACTGGCGACCGGGCCATCCCCGGCTCGCGTCCTGGTTCGAGGAGACGGCGCGGCGTCCCTCGTTCGCCGCGACCCGGCCGGTCGACCACGAACGATCTCGCTGACGGTCGGGGTGGGGCGCCCCCGGGTCGGCCGGACCGGTCTCGCGGAGTTCGACACGCCGGCGAGTCTCGGGCGCGTCAGGCCCAGAGCCAGTCCAGTTCGGAAAAGGCGAGCGCACGGTCGAAGTACTCGATGTTGTCCTCGACGTTGAGGATCAGGCATCGTTCGTTGCCGCCGTTCTTTGGACCTCGCAAGCCCCTGCCGATCATCTGGAAATAGAGATTCGGGCTGTAGACCGGCCGCGCCACGACGATGGCGCGGGTCCTGGGCGCGTCGAACCCTTCCCGAAACACGCCGTAGTTGACGAGCGCCTGGATCTCGCCGCAACGGAACTCCTTGACCACGCGGCGGCGTAGAGACGGTTCCGTTTCCCCACTCACGGCGCGCGACTGAATGCCTTTCCGGTTGAGGAGTGCGGCTACGGTCTGCGCGTGTTCGACCGACGTCGCGAAGATGAGCGTGGGCCAGTCCGGCTCGACGTGTTTCTCATACGCTTCGACGATACGCTTGGTCCGATCGACGCTTTGGGCGATGCGTTTCTCTACGCTCTCCGGAAGCCAAGGCAGTGCCAGCCATTTGTCCAGTATCTGTTGCAACTTGTCCTTGTCGACCGACTCGTCCAGGAGCGCGTCGAGCGAAAACGTTTCGCCCTCGACGGTTTGATGTTCGGCTTGGGCGAGCACGTTCATGTTCTGCAACTCGTGAATGACGTCCTCGGGCTCGTTGCTCTCGAACGCGCCCCAATCCAGTCGCTTGCTTCCGTACCGGCGGACGAGCCTGTGCGTCTCTTCCTCGTCGTGTCCGCGGTAGGGCGTGGCGGTGAGGCCGAGCAGGAACGGCTCTTCCGCCCTTTGGAAGCGCGTCAGGCCGATCTCCTCCATGACCGAGGTGAAGGTCGGAGCGATGGACCGATGGGCTTCGTCGAAGACGACCAGCTTGAAATCCGCCAGAAATTCGTACTCGCCGGATTGGTTCGAGAACTTCGCACGGAGCGTCTGGATGGTCGCGACGACGACGTGAAGCTCGTTCGTCGGCAACGGTGGTGGCTGTTTGGCCCACATACGGGAAACACGAAGCCGGTCCTCCTCGGAACCTTCGCTCGACCACACCTGCCGCCACGCTTCCACAGCCTGCTCGCACAGTTCGTCGCGGTCCGCGACCCAGAGCACGCCGCCGCGGAAACCGTCCTCCCGCATGGCCTCGACGATTGCCTGCACGGCGACGCGGGTCTTGCCGGACCCGGTCGGCATACTGATCATTCCGCGCCGTTCGGTGCCGGATTCGCCGCGCAGCAGACTCCGGACGTTGTCGGCGATGCTTCGCTGGTAGTCATGAAGGTCGGGGAGCGAGTACGGGCCTTCCACCTCCAGGAACGGGTCGCGCTTCCTGTTCCGCTCTCCCGCCCATTCGGGAGAGAACCCGAGCGATGTCACGAACTCGACGGCCTTGGGCGATCCAGCCCATTGTGCTGGTGGCCCGAGATAATCAAGCGCCCATTTGTATTGCTTGAGCGCATCCGTGTGATACGTCGCTATGGTTGCTTCCGCGATCTCGATTCCCGTCAGCTCGGCGTCGTCCTCCTCAAGCACGGCCAGAAGAGAATTGGAGAGCCCGTTACGCAACGCTTGCTCGCTCACAGCCGCCAAAAGGCGTTGGTCATCGGTCGAACATTGCTGTTGTATGGCGGCGCGGAGTTTCTCGATCTCAGCCGGCGTCCTGCGCGACAAGATCTCCTTGATCTTCCTGGGATTCAGGCCGAGTTCCAACTCATCCGAGACGAGTTGAAGGCTAGCCTGCGGATCGTCGTCTACAGTGCCAACGAGATACACGTCCGGGGAATGAAAGACGCATTTCCTCGATCGTCCGGCTACATGGATTCGTTCGCAGGGAATGAGACGACATTGTTTTCGATGTGCCGGGAGATGTTCCTCTAATCCGGGCCAGATATCGGTCAACGGGATCGACTCTCCCTCGCCGAAGAATTCCGGCGTCGATTCGGCCAGATCGAACGCTGCCTTGATTTTGTCAGCCTTCGGATGCGCCAGCAGCCTGTACAAGGCGTCGGGACTCTCGGGGTGCTGACCGAGCGCGTCCGCCAGCGGCGTGATGCCGCCAGGAGTCCGGATTCGCCCATGTTCCCGCAGCATGTGAATCGTGAGCGACTCGCACGCCATCTCTGGGTAGGTTCGTCGGTTCGATCCCGTATGCCACATACCCCATGGCTTGTAACTGGCATCGAGATTCAACAGTTCATCCGTGTAGAGCGCTCTGCCTTTGTCGGAAAGAACTGCCAAGACTTCCAATGGACCTGGACCTTTGAACGACGTGAAGTCCAGATTATTCCAATACGGGTTGTGAGGAAGATCGTCCCGTTTAGAGTACTGGCTTCTGCACGAATTGCGATATGATCCGAACTGCGGTTCCAACGACAAGTTACGGTCATCGTGCGGAGCCATGGTCACCTCAAGAGCCTGCAGGAGACCATCGTCTCGATCATGGAAGTCGGTGTCCACGGTGGCGTCGTCATCCCGGCTCCCATCGCCCGGCACGATATCACCCGGCAGCAGCACGGAGTGAAGGGGTCGCCAGTTGCCGACCAGCGTTCGGACCCGGAGTTTCGTTGGCCAGACTTCGCGACCTGCCCGATCTTTGAACTCACAAACGATGGCGAACGCGTCTTGTGACGTCAGCCTGCGTGACAACGTCCAGAACTCACTGAGAAGGTCACCGTCCGGTTCCCCGTTACTTCTGCCCCTCAAGATGCGTTCCGCGACGAGTTTGAACCGACTCTTCGACGACGGCGTCTTGATTCCCAATGCTATCAACGCCGAAAGCGTATCAGGGTCCGACGCCAGATCCGGGTGAACGTATCGCTCTGTGTCCGTGGAGCCGCCATCGGCCTGCGTCTTGTCCGGCAGGAAAAGATGTTCCGGGTCGGGTGCCTGCCAATCGCCATTCACCGTCAGGACGATTTCGCCGAGGCTGCTTTCGTTCGACCTCGTTTCAGGCGGTATCTCCGCGGCCGTTTGGACCGCAGCTCTGGAAGCCCGGACTGCCTCGCCCGCTTCCTTGCCTTCCTCCACAAGTGCCTTCAGCCACTCGGCGATGGTGGCCTTGGGCGCGCCCGATAACGGCCATCTGGGCGGTTCGCCTTCAGGATGAAACAGCCGATCAACGATGGCGAGCCGGTTGCGCGTGAGCGCCGTGTGATGGAGCCAGTTCAATGGTCGGCTTGGATAAGCCGTCCAGCGTTTGAAAGCTGCCACGGCACCTTGGAGGTCCCGCGTCAGCTTGTCGGGGGGATACGAGATGTCCTGGAGCATGCGCAGGTTCCCGTCCTGATCGGGGACGATTGCGCGTTCGTGGAGATGAGCGAACAAGCATTTACGGAGTAGTTCGGCTTGATGGGAATCGCCCCTCTCGTGCCGGCGCGGCAATGCGTCCAGATGCCGGGCCGGATCTTCGTTCGTCGCGAGTTCCGGCAACGCCTCGGCGATCATCGCCGCGGCCGCCTCGATCAACTCCTCGTTGTACGGACCCGGCAACAGATTCTGGCGATCCTCGTTGGTCTTCCACGGCGCGTTCAGGATGCCGGCGACGAGACTCGCGGTGTCCGTCGGGAAGAACACCCAGAAATGGCCGGGACGGTCCAGACGGTCGAGCGGCGCGGCCCATCGAATCGGCACGTCGCCACTGTCGTCGTGCAAACGCCAATCATTTCGGGCTTCGATGGAAAGGGGGTGGCTTGTCTTGAAAACCCGCCACCGTGCAGTCCTCTCGCCGGTATCGAGATGAAGTTCGCCGTTCCGGTTCCGCAACATGAAATTCCGGGAGCATTCCCCATCCTCCAGGGTCAGATAGCGGACGTGATCGACGAACAGCAGAAACTCCGGTGGAAAGCCCTCGATCTGTTGGGCGAGATCCTCGCGCGCCCCGGCCTTGAGCGGCAGGCGGACAATGTTCGTCGCCCAACTCATCAGTTCATGCAGGTCCTCGTCCGCATCCCTTTCCCTGTGCGGATCAATTGGTTCGGCCAATCGCAGCACCGGGTAGCGCTTGGCCGAAGCTACTTCGGCTATCCGATTCGCCGTGTGTTTCCTGTCGAACCGGAAGGAACCCGACCGGCTGAAGAACTCCGGTGTGTCGGTCACTTTCAGAACCGACTTGAAACCAAGCCCGAACCTACCGATCTGATCTGTCCCCCGTTTCGGCGACAGGCGCGAGAACATGAGCGCCACGACACCATCCTCGTCGATGGGACTTCCATCGTCGGCGCAGTATAGGAAGCGTTCCGTCAAGCGGATCAGGACGCTTGTCCCGTCCGGCGCGTCCGACACGGCGTCCGCGCTGTTCTGAACCAGCTCAAAGAGTTGGCGGTGCGCATAGCCGCCGCCCGCTATGTCTTCCTCGGTGTTGGCGTCCTCGTCGACTCGCCTGTGTTGTTCACGATAGGCACTAAGGTTCTTTCTAGCCTCTTCCACGATGAACGCGCCGAGCCGCTCTTCCGGGCCCTTCCAATCCGGCTTCGCATCGGATGCGGGAAGATCGAGCTCGACACCTTCGCGGAAAAATCTGCCGCGCTCGCCTTTCGAGAAATCGTATTCGGCCCTCATTCTCCTTCCTCGTATTGACGCCGTTCGTTACGGGTCATGGGGCGGGCCGAGATGATCCGCACCGATGTCTTGTTACTGCCGGTCTCCGCGAAGGTGTGGGACACCACCAACAGTCGGCCGTCGGGAACGCAGCCCATGGTTATCCATCGCTCCTCGGACCCGCCGTGGTCCTCGTCGGGAATCGACCGCATAAGCCGATCATAGAATATCCTGGCGGCGAGATCGAAACCGATCCCGTGCTTCCGGATGTTGCTCGCCGCCTTGGCCGGATCCCACTCGAACTCGAACATGCCGTTCCGCTCGAGGTGTCCGCGGGCCGGCTGGCCGGCGTCGCTTTCCATCCCGACACGCCCTTCGCATCCCGCCTACGGAAGTGGCTTCCGAACCGCCCGCTATACCGTCGCCGCCGTTCCCAGGATCGCGGTCGCGGCCGCCGACCATACCCCGCCGACGCCGTGCGCGACGGCGACCTCCGCGCCCTCGACCTGGCGGTCCCCGCACTGGCCTCGGAGCTGTCGCGTCGCCTCGATGATCGTGAAGATGCCGTACATGCCGGGGTGGCAGTAGCTCATGCCGCCGCCGTTGGTGTTGACGGGACAATCCCCGCCGGGGCCGATGCGCCCTCCCGACACGAACGGGCCGCCCTCCCCTTTCTCGCAGAACCCGAGGTCCTCGAGGTGCACGATGGGGAAGATGGTGAAGGCGTCGTAGAGCTCGCAGACGTCGACGTCCCCGGGCGTCAGCCCCGCCATCCCGAAGGCCCGCCTTCCCGACTCGACTCCGGCGCTGATCGTCAGGTCCGGCATCTGATGGATGTGCCGGTGCCAGTGCGCCTCGCCGGCGCCGAGCAGGTGGACCGGCGCCTGTCGCAGGTCCCGGGCCCGGTCGGGCCGCGTCACGACGACGGCGCCGCCGCCGTCGGTGACGACGCAGCAATCGAGCAGCGTGAACGGCTCGGAGATCGCGCGCGCGGTGACGACCTCCTCCATGGTCAGCGGATCGCGCATGAACGCCTTGGGGTTCATCCGCGCCCAGGCGCGCGTCTGCACGGCCACCTCGGCGAGCTGCTCCCGCGTGGTGCCGTACTGGTGCATGTGCCGCGCCGCCGACATGGCGTACATGCTGATCGGCATCCGCGGCCCGTAGGGAAGCTCGTAAGGGGACGGATTGGCGTTGGTCGTGAAACCGCCGCCGCCGGACCGCTGGGTCGAGCCGTACAGGATCAGCGCCACGTCGCAGGCGCCCGCCCGCAGCGCCGTGGCGGCGTGATGCAGATGCACGATGAACGAGCAGCCGCCGACGGTCGTCGAGTCCGTGTAGCGCGGCCGGATGCCGAGATACTCGGCCACCTCGACCGAGGCCATCTGGTAGTAGACGGAGGCCGAGAAGAGGCCGTCCACGTCCGCTTTCCCCAGGCCGGCCTCGTCGAGGGCCCGGACCATGGCCTGGGCTTGCAGATCGAGCGCCGTGACGCCCGCGCCGACCGCCCCCAGATCCGACTCGGCGACGCCGACGATACAGGCCTTGCCCCGCGCGTCCTCGCCCATCCCGATGCCGCGTCAGACCGTTTCCGGCCCGCCGAGGATGCTCGTGACCTGGGTCGAGAACACGCCGCCGCTGCCGTGCGCCAGGGCGACGCGCGCTCCGTCGACCTGCCGCTCGCCACACTCGCCGCGCACCTGCCGCACGGCCTCGATGATCGTGAAGATGCCGTACATGCCGGGGTGGCAGTAGGACAGCCCTCCGCCGTTGGTGTTGACCGGGCACGCGCCGCCGGGGCCGATGTTCCCGCCCGAGACGAAAGGGCCGCCCTCGCCCTTCGCGCACACGCCCAGGTCCTCGAGAAAGAGGATCGGGTTGATGGTGAACGCGTCGTAGAGCTCGAGGATGTCGACGTCCTCGGGTCGCAGGCCGGCCATCTCATAGGCCCGCGCGCCGGACTCGGCGGCCGCCGTGGTCGTAAGCCCGGGCATCTGCGAGATGTGCCGGTGCCAGTGCGCCTCGCCCGCGCCCAGCAGATAGACCGGCTCCCGATCCAGGTCCCCGGCGCGGTCGGGCCGCGTCACGATCACGGCGCCGCCGCCGTCGGTGACGAGACAGCAGTCCCGCGACGTGAAGGGTTCCGAGATCATGCGGGCGCCGAGCACCTCCTCCACGGTCAACGGATCGCGGGCGAACGCCTTCGGGTTCAGCCGCGCCCACCGGCGCGCCTGGACCGCGACTTCGGCGAGCTGCTCGCGCGTGGTGCCGAACTCGTGCATGTGCCGCTGGGCCGCCATGGCGTACATGCTGACCGGCATCCGCGGCTCGTAGGGCCGTTCGTAGGGCAGCCAGTTGGCGGTCGAGACCAGCCGGCCCGAATCCGAGCGCTGGGTGCTGCCGTAGAGGATCGCCGCGACGTCGCACGCGCCCCGGTCGAGGGCCACCGCCGCGTGGAGCAGGTGCGACACGAACGACGACCCGCCGAGCGTCGTGCTGTCGGTATAGCGGGGACGGATGCCCAGGTACTCCGCCGGTTCCACCGACGCCATCTGGTAATAGGCGGACGACGAGAAGAGGCCGTCGACGTCCGCCTTGTTCAGGCCGCACTCGCTGAGCGCGCGGTCGAACGCCTGCGCCATGAGGTCGGCGGCCGACAGGTGCGGCCCTGCCTCGCCCAGGTCCGATTCGGCGACGGCGACGATGCAGGCCTTGCCCCGGAGACCGGCGTTCATCCGCCGCCTTGCGGCCTGAAGACGTGCTTGGGCAGCCGGCCTGCCCTGGCGTCGGCTTCCTCCGCCGGATAGACGGTCTTCAACTCCACGCGCATTCCGATCCGCACGTCGTCGTTGGGCGCATCCTCGACCGTGCTCATGATCCGGAATCCCTCGTCCATGTCGATGAGCACGACGTTGTACGGGTCCCGGTCGCGCGCGTGGACGACGGTGCGGGTGTACACCTCCCCCTTGCCGGTGCTCGGCTTGTAGACGACGTTCGTGGACCCGCACTCGGGGCAGACGAGCCGCGGGTAGAACGCCACGTGCCCGCAGTCGCCGCACGCCTGGTAGATGATCTCGCCGTTGTCGAGGGCATCCTGATACGCCTTCAACGGCGGGAGCGTGGCGCCGCCGTCGGCCATGATTCGATCTCCGCGTCGCCAGATTCGGGGGCCGGGCCGGGGACTTGAGTATCCGCCCCTCGGGATCGTCGCAGTGTGTCGGGATGCCCGGCGGGAGTCAAGGCCGCGGCCCGGCCAGAACGGCATGGCTGCCCCGGTTCGTCTACTTCAGCCAGAAACCGCCGTCCACGACGAACTCGCTCCCGGTGACGAAGGAAGCGTCCTCGGAGGCGAGGAAGACGATGCCCCTGGCGACGTCGTCGACCGTGCCCAATCGGCCGATCAGGTGCTGCTCCGCCCCCATCTCGCGCGCCCGGTTCTCGTTCTCGCCGGCGGCTTCGACGATCCGCTTCATGGCGGCGGCGCCCATTTCCGTGTCGATGATCCCCGGGTAGATGCCGTTGACGCGGATGTTGTAGCCGAGCGCCGAGACCTCCCGCGCCGCGGACCTCGTGAACAGGCGCACGGCGCCTTTCGACGTCGCGTAGACGGAGGCGAAGGGCGAGCCCTTGATCGAGGCCGTCGACACCAGGTTGACGATCGCGCCCGCCGGGCCCTCCGCCGGGATGCGCTTCTTCATCGAGTCCATGGCGAACCTCGTGCCGAGCATCACGCCCCAGACGTTGATCCGCATGATGCGGTCGAACTCCTCGAAGGTCGTCTCCTCGATCGACTTCCGGAGATACACGCCGGCGTTGTTGACCAGCACGTCGAAGCCGCCGAAGCCGTTCACGGCCGCATCGACGGCCGCGGCCCAGTCGCCCTCGTCGGTCACGTCGTGGCGCAGGCTCCGGGCCTCCCCGCCCCGCGCCCGGATCCGCGCGACCGTCTCCGCGCTGTCGGCATCCACGACGTCGGTCGCCAGGACCCTGGCGCCGCGTTCGGCCAGCAGCTCCGCCGTCGCGCGGCCGATGCCCCGACCGGCCCCGGTGACGATGGCGACCTTTCCGTCGACGCGGTTCATGGCGAAGTTCCTCCTTGAAGGCGTTGGGATCGTTGGCGGCCGTGGACGATGCTGAAGCCGGCTCCCGTGGAGAGCTCGAAAGTCCGCAGTCCCGGACGGGCCTCGATCTCCTTCAGGAGATGCTCGGCCGGCGTATAGGCGCGATGGAACGCCGTGTAGTCGGCCGTCGCGCGCGCCTCGAACAGCGGACGGAGAACCTCGTCAGGATACATCGCCGCGAGCAGCAGGTCGTCGTCGGATTCGAAGGGTCCCCGCTCCTCGCGGATCCTGTCGAGCGCCGGGGGAACGTGGGAGCCGCTGGGGCCGGTGACGACGTCGGCGCTCGTCCTCGCCACGCGGTCGACGAGGTTCTGGTCCATCGGCGCGGGGGGCCGGCCGTAATAGCCGAGGATGTACTTCCGCAGTTCGTCGGGAATGGTCTCGTAACGCTCTCCCCGCACCACGTTGAGGACCGCCTGGGTGGCGATGAACTGCGCCGAGGGGCTGACGATCGGCAGGTATCCGAGTTCCTTGCGCACCCGGCCCATCTCGTCGAGGACTTCGTCCAGGCGGTGCTCCAGCCCGACGGTCGCGAGCTGGCTCGCCAGGTTGGAGATCATGCCGCCCGGCATCTGATGCTCCAGCACGCGCGGGTCGAACGGCACGGGCACGCCGACCGGCTTGTTCCAGCGCCGGGCGACGAAACGGAAGTAGTCCGCGATCTCGTCGAGGAGCCCGACGTCGAGCCGTGTCGCGTATCCCTTCGCCGCCAGCCTCCCGGCGATCCATTCCGTGGGCGGATGGGACGCGGCGTGCGCCAGCGGTGAAATCGCGCAGTGCAGCTTGTCGACCTCGTGGTCGACGGACTCGAGCAGGACGTCGGGGGCGCGGCCCGTCATGCAGTGGGTGTGCAGGTTGAGCGCCGCGCCGCCGACGGCTCTCTTCACGGCCGGCCCCAGGGTACGGATACGCTCGACCGACAGCAGGCCGCTCGGGTCCTTGATGACGACCTCGGTCGCGCCCATGCGGACGAGCCCGGCGGCACGCTCGGCGAAATGCCCGTCGGTGTGGACCGGACTCAAGGTGAAGACCAGGGCGCCCGACACCTCGAGCCCGACCTCGACCGCCTTGCCGACGACGACGCGGAGGCCGTCCATGTCGTTGAGATGGTCGTAGATCGTGACCCGCCGGATGCCGTTCGCCGCCAGCCGCTCCATGGCGAGCTCGACCACGTCGTCGGGGAAGATCTCGAAGGTCCACAGGCTCTGTCCGCGCACCCAGGCGTTCAGCGGCGTCTTCGTCGCGAGCCGGCGGACGTGACGGATCCGCTCCCACGGATCCTCCAGGAGAAAGCGGACCGCGACGTCCCAGACCGCGCCGCCGATCAGGTCGATGGCGTCGTAGCCCACCGCGTCCATGCGCTCGACGACGGGCAGCATCATCTCGTTGGTCATGCGGGTCGACCACAGGCACTGGTGGGCGTCCCGCAGGGCCTCCTCGACGATGGGGATCTCGCGGCTCACGGAAGCGTCCGGCGCGCCGGCTCCGCCGCAGGCCCCTCCCCCTCGCCCGCCGCCTCCTTCACGAAACGCAAACGGAAATCGCCCGCCTCGACGACCACCTCGCATTCGTCGCCGGCGCCGTCGACGATCTCCAGGACGTCGAGGACGTCCGCGTAGCCGAGCGCCCGGCCGGCACTCCCGTCGTTCGATCCTCGCGCCACGGCCGCCCCGCGCCGCCTACGGGATGAATCCGTCGCGCCGGAAGGCGTCGAAGATGCGGAGGAACATCTCCTCGCTGTCCACGTAGTCGTGGAACCCGAACTTCCGCAGCTTCAGGGATTCGAGCATCACGTCCCAGGACGGCGCGAAGGCGTAGTTGGCGTACCCCCAGTGGGCCGCCTCCGCCCACGGCGTCTCGATCAAGCCGTATTTCGCGACGATCTCGTTCCACAGGGGCTCCTTGTCGGCCATCATCAGTTCGAGGTCGATCTCCTGGACGGGGCCACACTCCATCCCGAAACAGTCGGCGATCCGGGGCCATACGTTCTCCCAGCGGAAATAGTCGCCGTTGACCACGTTGAAGGCTTCTCCGGCACATTCGGGCGTGGTCGACATCCACACCAGCGCGCGCGCCAGCAGCTCGACGTCCGTGGCGCAGTGGAGCGCCCGGTAGGCGGCCTCGTTGCCGGGATAGCGCAGCGGCAGGCCGAGTTCCCTGGAGATCGTCGCGTAGACCGCGATCGGCTTGGTCAGGTTGAGGTCGGTGCGCGCGTATCCGGCGACGATGTGCGGACGCGCGCACGACCAGCCCCACGGCCGCCCCTCCGACAGCTCCATCAGGTGGTCCTGCTGCGAATAATAGAAGTTGGGCGGCATGTGGCGCGGGTCCTCCTCCCGCGCCGGCGTCCTGAACGGCCCGAGGTGCCGTCCGTAGTACTTCGATCCCTGCATCAGGCAGACGTGCCGCAGACCGGGGAGGTTGGGCAGCGCGGCGTCCATCGAGTTACGGAAGAGGTCGGCGTCCTCGTACGCCTTCTCGGCCCAGCGGATGCCGGAGGCGTGCCCGCAGAAGAAGACGTGGGTGGCGTCGCCGATGGCCGGAGCCGACAACCTGGCCCGGCAGTCGTCGGGATCCGCCATGTCGCAGGCGACGTGGCGCGCCCCGGTCTCGAAATAGGGCGCCCGGCGCGAGACGGCGATCGTCTCCCAGTCCTCCAGGGTGTCGAGCAGCATGACGAGGTTCCGTCCCACCATGCCGGTCCCGCCCAGGACCAGCGCCACCTTCTCGTCTGCCATGACCGGTCGATCCTCCGTCGAGGGCCGTGTCCCGCATCATATCCGTCCGAATCGGGTCAAGGCCACCGTCCCGCCCGCCGTTTCCGACTGTCAGGGGGAAAGAGGGGTGTTTTCTCCCTTCCCCCCTTGCGGGGGGTGGTTGGGTGGAGGTGCGTTGGGGGTTCGTGCGGGCCGCTCTACTCCGGTTTCCACTCGGGCAGCGCCGTCCCGCCGGCGAGGTGGTCGCCCGCTTCCGTGGTGCGCAGCAGGACATAGACGTCGCGCGTTCCCATGACCTCCTCGAAGAGGTCACAGATCAGCCTGGCGCAGAGGTCCTTCTGTTCCCGCGTTCGTCCCGGCCGGGTGTCGATGGTCACCGTCGGCAGGCCCTTGCCCAGTGCGCCGTAGGCCTCCGTGATCGCCGGATAGATCCATTTGCGCGTCTCGGAGAAGCGGTCGTTCTGGCCGGGGTCGATGGACGCGTTGATGACGTCGCGAAGCCCGTCCGCGATCCGGTCCTTGATCTCGTTCGGGTATCCTTCCGGGATCTGCACCCTGACGATCGGCATGTTCCAAGCCTCCCCTTGACCCGTGCGTTCCTCGCCGTCGCGGGCCGGTCGGGCCGGGCCCGCGGCCGCGATGGCGTCATTCCGCCGCCGCGATCGCCGGGTTGTCCCCGTACTCGGCGTTCCTGCGCCCGTCCGACCCGTCGCCGACCGAACCGGTCACGCGGCGGGGAAGGAGCAGGAACCCGCCCAGGGCCTGCATCACTTCGTCGTCGCTCTCGCGGCACACCTCGTCGAGCTTCCTGAGCACGGCGCCGGCGGTCGTCTCGTACCAGAACCAGTCGACGACCTGGGTCGAGGTCCCCGCCGCCCGTCCCGGTTGCGCGGCGACCGCCTCGAAATACCACGCGCGCATGTCCTCGAAGGCGTGCTTGAGGGCCAGGGTGGCGCTCATGTCCTCCGACGGGGACTCGGGCCACGTATCGCCGAGGAACGCCGTGACGTAGCGCGCGTTGCCCTCGATATCGAAGGGGCTGACGCCGACGGTCGTGCGTCCGCGCCGCTCGACCGACAGTTCGTACCACGGACGGAGCTGGCCGATCTCGCGCAGCAACGCCTGCTCCAGGGCGGCGGAGTCGCTGTTCGCCGGCGGCGGCGGGGCCTTGAGCTCGATCGGGCAGGCCCAGCCCTCCCCGTCGGCGTCGGCCGACGGCGCCGGCGCGTCCTCGTCGAAGTCCGCCAGGACCGGGCCGCTCTCCGCTTCCAGCGTCCCGAGCAGCGCCTTCAGCACCCGGGTCTGGAACTCCGGGTCGTTCGGCGCGCCGAAGGGGCGCCCCAGTTCAAACGGCACCCACAGCGCCCGTGGCGGCCTCATCTTCTCCGTCTGGAAACGGATCAGGCTGATGCCCGCCGTGGCGATCCCCTCACGCTCCAGATAATGGCTGAGCGCGCCGACGGCGCGCGTGCAGCGGGGTCACACGGGGCACATCAGCACCGTGTCGACCTCGTCGCCGCGCAACAGCCGGGCCAGTTCCGGCACGTGGGGTTCCATGTCCTGGGGCCGGCTTCCGCCCATGAAGGCGTAGTGGAACCCGGCCACCGACCCGACGGCGCCCTCGGCCTCCAGCTCGCGCATCCGTTCGATGGGGATGACGACGTTGATGTCCTGCTGGAACCCCGTGCGGTCGAAGTTCGGCGACATGTGGCTCATCACCAGTTCGCCCGGGTCGACGCCGGTCGGGATCAGGCGGAACTCGCCGGAAAAGAACGGGTAGGGCTTGTCGCCCCGGCGCTCGATGCCGGCCGTCGAGATCAGCGCGATCCGGCTCTCCGACACCGGCTTGGCCGGGGTCCACGGCGTGCCGTCGAATTCGGGCAGACGCAAGCCCGCGAGATAATCCCGCTCGTACTCCGGAAGGTCTTCCCAGCGCGCCATCGTCGTCTCCTCACGGTGCCGGTTTTCGTCGAACGGCCCGGAACATACCGATTCCCGCCGTCCAGATAAACCCCCGGTCCCCGGGCGCGTGCCGATTTTCCTCCCGCCTGCAAGCGGAATTTGCTCCGACGGCGGGGTTCACGGAGACCGCCGGATCAGGTCCGCCGCCTTCTCGCCGATCATGATCGCCGGGATGTTGGTGTTGCTCGAGACCTGATGCGGCATGACCGAGGCGTCGGCGACGCGGAGTCCGCCCACGCCACGAACGCGCAGCTCCTCGTCGACGACCGACTCCGGGTCCGGGCCCATGCGGCAGGTGCCGATGGGGTGCCAGGAGGTATCGCCGGTGCGCGTGATGTAGTCGAGAATCTCGTCGTCGGTCACGGCGTCCGGTCCCGGGCGGGTCTCCCGCACGATCACCTTTCGCAGGGCGGGCCGCGCCGCGATCTCCCGCGCCTTTCCGAAGGCCAGCAGGGTGATCTCCCGGTCGCGGGGATGGGTCAGATAGTTGGCCTGGATTCTCGGCCGTTCCTCCGGGTCGGCGGACCGCAGATGGACGGAGCCCCGGGATTCCGGCCACAGGTAGTAGGACCCGATGTGGAAGCCGGAAAAGCGGTCGAGGTCGCGGGCGTAGCGGCTCGTGCCGCTCGACAGGGCGCACTGGATGCGCGCGTCGGGGTACTCCGCCTCCGGGTGGCAGCGCGCGAAGGCCTGCACCTTGAAGGTCGGCGTCGAGAATATCCCGTCCCGATGCAGGGCGTAGCGGAGCAGGTGCCGCGCCGCGTGCCAGGGGTTGCGGACGATGTCGTTGGCGGTAACGGGGTGCGTGGTCTCGAAGTTGAGCCGGTTGTGCAGGTGGTCCGAGAGGTTCTCCCCCACCGCCGGCAGGTCGTGGACCACGGCAACGCCGCGGGAGCGCAGGAGCCCGGCGTCGCCGACACCCGACAGTTCGAGCAGGTGCGGCGAGGCGATGGCGCCGGCCGACAGCACGACCTCCCTTCCGGCCCTGGCCTCGCGTGCCTCGCCGCCGGCCCGCCAGGCGACGCCCACCGCCCGCCGGCCCTCGAACAGGATTCGGGTGGCCATGGCGTGGGTGACGACGTTCAGGTTCGGCCGGCGCCGGGCGCCGTCGAGGTAACCCGCCGCCGTCCCGCGGCGGAACCCCTTGCGGGTGTTCAACTGGTGGCGGGTGACCCCTTCGGTCGAACCGGCGTTGTAGTCCTCGTTCTCCGGCAGGCCGGCTTCCTTGCAGGCGTCGACGAAGGCTCGCGACACCGGATCGTCGGTCTTCACCTGGGTCGCGTGGATGGGGCCTTCCTGGCCCCGCCACTGCGGGTTGCCGAAGGCGGCGGTCTCGAGGCGCTTGAAGTAGGGGAGCACCTCGGGATAGCCCCATCCCGCGCAGCCCATGTCGCGCCATTCGTCGTAGCGCGCCGGCTCCCCGCGCACGTAGACCATGCCGTTGACCGAGCTCGATCCGCCGAGCAGGCGTCCGTGGGGCCAGTAGATGGAGCGCCCCTGCATCCCGCTCTCGGGTTCGGTCCGGTCCGTCCAGACGTAGCGTTCGCTGTCGAGGATCTTGCCGACCCCGAGGGGAATCCTCACCCAGACGTCCTTGTGGTGCCGGCCGCCGGCCTCGAGCAGCAGGACGCGCGCGCGGCCGTCCTCGCTCAGGCGGGCGGCCAGCGCGCCGCCGGCCGAGCCGGCGCCGACGATGATGTGATCGTATTCAGCGGACACGGGTCATCCATGGAAACGGGCGTCGGGGGCGGACCGGCGGCATGGTCCGGGCGCCGGCTCAGGCGTCGATGGCCGGGTCCGGCGTGCCCTGGTTGATGATCACCGTGCGGCTGCGCGTGAAGTGCTCCAACATGCTCTCGAGCGACAGCTCCTTGCCGAGGCCGCTCTGGTTGAGCCCGCCATAGGCGACGTTGGCGATCGGCGTCCCGTACTGGTTGACCTGAACCAGGCCGGCCTCGATCTCGTCGACGAAGCGCATCGCGTGGTTGAGGTCCCGCGTCCACAGCGTCGCGGCGAGGCCGTATTCAGTGTCGTTCGCCCTTTCGAGCACGGAGGCGAAGTCCTCCCATTCGAAGACGACCGCGACCGGCCCGAAGATCTCCTCCTGGGCGCACGGCGAATCGTGCGGCACGCCCTTGATCAGCGTCGGCGCGAAGAACAGACCCTTCCGCAGCGCCGGATCGTCCGGTCGCCCGCCGCCGCAGAGGATTTCCGCGCCGGGCGTGGCGCGCGCCGTCTCGACGTATCGGGTGACGCGGTCGAACTGCTCCTGCGAGATGATGGTGCCGATCTCGCTCTCGGGGTCCAGCGGATCGCCGATCCTGAGGTTCTTCATGGCGGCAATGGCGCGCTCGATCACCTTGTCGGCGATCTCCCTGTGCAGGAACAGGCGCGAGCCGGCGGTGCACGACTGCCCCTGGCGCGAGAACCTCATGCCCTGGATGACGCCGGGGATGGCCAGGTCGAGATCGGCGTCCGGCATGACGATGTTGGGGCTCTTGCCGCCGAGCTCCAGCGTCACTGGGCAGATCTTGTCGGCCGCGTAGTGCATGATCCGGCGTCCCACCGGGCACGACCCGGTGAAGGTGATCTTGCGCACGTCCTTGTGCTCGGCGAGCGGCCGGCCACATTCCTCTCCCATGCCCGAGATCGTGTTGACCACCCCGGGCGGGAGCACCCGCTGGGCGAGCTCGGCACACTTCAGCACGGCGAGAGGCGCCTGCTCGGCGGTCTTCAGGACGACCGTGTTGCCGGCCACGATGGCGGGCGCGACCTTGCAGGCCCACAGCAGGATCGGCGCGTTCCACGGGATGATCGCGCCGACCACCCCGATCGGGTCGCGGGTGGTGTAGTGCAGCGTGCCGCCGAGCCAGGGCACGGTGTTGCCCTTCAGCTCCGTCGCCAGCCCCGCGAACATGCGCAGCACCTCGATGGCCATGTCGAGCTCGGGCCGCGCCTGCGTCGCGTAGGCGTTGCCGGTTTCCAGGGCCTCGAGCCGGGCGATGTCGTCGGCGTGCGCCTCGATCAGGTCGGCAAGCGCGCGCGTGAGCGCGCCGCGCTCCTTCGCGCTCCTTCGCGACCACGACCGGAAGGCCTTCCCGGCCACGCCGACGGCGCGGTCGACGTCGGCCTCGCGGCAGCGGGGCGCCGACCCGACGACGTTCAGCCACGCCGGATTGACGACCTCGAAGGTCTCGCCGGCGATGGCGGAGTCGAGCCCGCCGTCGACGACGACCTTGTCGGACAGGCGCGCCGCCTCGTCGTAGGTCGCCTGGACCTCCGGCGCGATATCGCCGACTTCCTCGGGAATTTCCTGGACCGACATGTCATGGCCTCCGCTGTTGCGTGTCCGGGGTCCGCCCGGAAGGGCCGGGCGGTCTCGCCTCGATGGCCGGTGGGGCTCTCGACCGTACCGGATTGTGGCACGGCGACGGCCTACGTGGCCATAACCTCGCGCATCGTTTCGCCGAGCCGCGACGGCATGTCGAGCACCGCGGCGCCAGCCTTCTCCAGCGCGTCCCGTTTCGACCGGTAGGTGCCCTTGTCGCCCATCACGATGGCGCCGGCGTGACCCATCTTGCGGCCGGGTGGCGACGCGCCGCCGGCGATGAAGGCGACCACCGGCTTCGACATGGTGGCGACGAACGCCGCCGCGTCCTCCTCGGCCGTGCCGCCGATCTCGCCCACCAGCACGACGGCATCCGTCCCCGGGTCCCGTTCGAGGGCCTGGAGCGCCTCGATCGTCGTGGTGCCGAGGATCGGGTCGCCGCCGAGCCCGAGCACCGTCGATTGTCCGAACCCCGCCTGTACGAGGTTGAGGCACGCCAGCGTCCCGAGGCTCCCGCTGCGGCTGACGACGCCCACCCGTCCGGGACGGCAGATGTCTTCCTCCCAGGCCGGCATGATGCCGACGAAGGTCTCGCCCGGCGTCACCAGACCCGCCGTGTTCGGACCCATGATCCGCGTGCCGGAGTCCCTCGCCGCTGCCATGACGTACATCACGTCCTGGGTCGGGATGTGCTCCGTCAGGACGACCAGCAGGCGCACGCCGGCCTCGATGGCGTCGAGCGCCGCCGCCCTGGCGGCCATCGGCGGAATGAACATGACCGCGACGTCGATTTCGGTCTCCCTCGCCGCGGCGACGGCGCTCTCGTGGACCGGGGCCCCCAGGAACTCCTCCCCGGCGCGCCTCGGGTTGACGCCCCCGACGACCCGGGCGCCGTATTCCTGCATCCGTCGCGTCCAGAAGCCGCCCTGGCGTCCGGTGATGCCCTGCACCAGGATCCGGTCCGGCGCGCGGACGATCATGCCGGCGCGCTCGCTCATTTCGCCGCCGCGATGGCCGCCCGCACGGCGTCGTCCATGGTCGGGAACGGCTCCATCCCGAGACGCTCGCGGACGATCGGAACCGCTTCCCTGGAGCCCGTGCCGTGGATGCAGAAGAACACCGGGACGTCGGGCGCGAGCGCTTCCCAGGCGCCGACGACGCCCTCGGTCATCACGTCGGTGCGGGCGAAGGCGCCGCAGAAGTTGACCACCAGACTCCGGACCCTGGGATTGGAGAGAACGAGGTCGAGCGCCGGCGTGGCCTTGGTGTACGACTGCCCGCCGATCTCCAGGAAGTTGGCCGGCCCGCCGCCGTAATGACGCACGGCGTCCATGGTCGCCATCGTCAGGCCCGCCCCGTTGGCGAGGATGCCGACCTCCCCGTCGAGCTCGATGTAGGTAAGGCCCAGGTCCCGGGCGCGCGCCTCCAGGTCCGTCAGCCTGTCGGGCACGCCGGCGTCGACGAGGTCCTCCTGCCGGGTCCTGGCGAGATCGTCGAGGGTGAACTTGCAGTCGAGGGCGACGATCCGCCCGTCGCCGGTGACGGCGAGGGGGTTGATCTCCACCAGCTCCGCGTCTCGCGACCGCCACACGCCGTAGAGCCGGACGAGGACCTGGGCCACGGCTTCCGCGGCCGCGCCGAGGCCGAGGCCGTCGAGGACGCTCCTCGCTGCGTCGGGGTCGAGGCCGTGGCGGATGTCGACGGGGCGGCGCCGGACGGCGTTCGCGTCCCGCGCCGCGGCCTCCTCGACGTCCATGCCGCCCAGGGTCGAGAACAGCACCAGAGGCCCCTTGCTCGCGGTGTCGTTGAGCACGGCGGCGTAGAGCTCGCGGGCGATGTCGGCGCGTTCCTCCACCAGGACCCGCTCGACCACGCGCCCGCCGAGCGTCATGCCGAGGATCTCGCGCGCCGCGGACCGGGCGCCCGCCGCGTCGTCCGCCGGCCTGATGCCGCCCGCCTTGCCGCGCTTGCCCGCCGGCGCCTGCGCCTTCACGACCACCGGTCCCAGGGCTTCCGCCGCCGCCGCCGCTTCGTCGGGCGTCGTGGCGGTCACGCCGCGGGGGATGGCGATGCCGGCGGCCGCGAGCAGCGGCTTCGCCGCGTGTTCCTCGAAATCCATGGACGTCCGGTGGCGCGCCGTCACCGACCGTGGCGCGCGAGGTAGGCGCCGAACAGCTCCTCCTCCGCGGGCGTTTCGTCCGGGATCACGGTCGACAGGTGGGTGACGTTGATGAAGTTCCGGTAGTTGAGGTTCTCGGTGATGGAATTGCCGCCCCAGGTTCCGCACCCCATGCTCAGGGTGAAGTTCAGGCCGTTGTCGAATGCGCCGCCGTTGCCGATGGCGTGGGCCTGGTTGACGAGGACGCGGACGACGTCGAGCTCCTCCGCGAGTCGCCGCATGTTCTCCTCGTTCGTCGAGTGCAGCCCGCACGAATGTCCGGCCCCCTGGTAGGCGAGGATCTTCCGGACCGTCTCGATGGCGCGGTCGAAGTCCCCGACGCGGTAGACGGCGAGCGCCAGCGACAGCTTCTCGCCCGAGAACGGGTGGTCCGGGCCGGCGCCGGTTTCCTCCACGAGGAAGAATCTCGCCTTCCCCGACGCCTCGGGAAGGTTCGCCATCGCGGCGAAGACGTCCGCGTCCTTGGCGATCATGTTCCGGTTCAGCTTGCCGTCCACCCACAGGCTGTCCTGGATCCTCCGCTTCTCCTCGGGGCCGGCCAGCCAGCCGCCCTCGGCCTCCAGTGCCGCGATGGCCGCGTCGTAGACCGAATCGACGATGATCACGGCGTTCTCGGACGAGCACGACGTGGCGTTGTCGAACGTCTTGGAGAGGCGGATCTTGGCGGCCGCGTCGGCGACGTCGGCGGTCTCGTCGATGATCACGGGCGCATTCCCGAGGCCGACGCCGATCGCCGGCCTGCCGCTGCCGTATGCCCGGCGCACGTTGTCCTGGGACCCCGTCACCACGATCAGGTCCGAGGCGTTCATCAGCTTCTGGGTGAGCGCCTTGGACACCCGCGGCAGGACCTGCACGAGGTCCCGCGGGTGGCCGGCGCGGGCCAGTTCGGCCCGCATCATCTCGGCGACCTGGGAGGTCGCGGACCGCCCGGCCGGGGAGGGGGCGAGGACGATCGCGTTCCGTCCCTTGATCGCCAGCATCGCCTTGTTGACCGGCGTCGCCGCCGGGTTGGTCGACGGGCAGACGGCGGCGACCACGCCGACGGGCTTGGCGTATTTGACGAGTCCGCGGTCCGGGAGCTCCTCGATGACGCCGACGGTCCTGGCGCTCTCCCGCAGAAGGTCGCGCAGGGTCCCGAAGGTCTTGCGGCGGTTCTTGACGACCTTGTCCTCGACGTTGCCGAGGCCGGTGTCGCGCACGGCGACTTCCGCCAGTTCGCGGGCGCGTTCGGGCTTGTAGATCGCCCAGGCGAGCGCGGCGACGGCGTCGTCGACGGTGTCCTGGTCGGCGTCGGCGAACGCCGCCATGGCGGCGCGGGCGCCGGCGATCAGTTCGGCGATGATCGCGTCTTCCTGCGCGTCGTCGTCGATGGCCGGTACGGCTTCCTTCAGAGCCATGGAATCTCCCTCGTCCGGTCGGTCCTGGCGTGGGTGCGGGAACCTATCGCGCGAAAGCGCTCACGGCAAATCGGCCCCGGCGGTCGATCCGGCGGCGTCGGTCACGACGCTTCCCACAACCGGCGGATCGGCACGGCGTGAAGGCGGTCGCCGAAGCGCACGCCGAGCTCGCCATCGTAAAGCACCACCCCGTGGGTGAAGCGCCCGCCGGCGGCCTGCGCGAGCTTGCGCAATCCGCGGAAATCCGCTCCGGTCACCGTCGCGGCCGCCTTGACCTCCACTCCGGCGACGGCCGCGGAGCCGCGCTCGATAACGATGTCCACCTCCGCGCCATCCTTGTCGCGGAAGTGATGGAACGCCGTCGGTCCGTCGTGCCAGCTGGCCTGTCTCCGCAGTTCCTGGAACGCGAACGTTTCCAGAAACTGGCCGAGCAAACTTCGGTCGGCAGCGAGCGCGCCGGCGTCGAGTCCCAGCAGCGCCGCGGCGAGGCCGGTATCGCCGACGTGAAGCTTCGGCGTCTTGACGAGGCGGCTCAGGCGGTTGCCATGCCAGGGCGGGAGTCGTTCCAGCGCGAACAACCTTTCGAGAAGCGCGATGTAGTTGCCGATCGTCGGCCGGCTCAACCGGAAGGGTGCGGCCAGATCGGCCAGGTTGAACAGCCGGGCGGTTTGCGAGGACGCGGCGCTCAGAAGCCGGGGAAGGACGTCGAGCGATCTGATGCGCGTCATGTCCCGCGCGTCACGTTGAATCAACGCCTCGACGTAGTCGCGATGCCAATTGGCCCGGCGCCGCGCGGTCGGACGCGCCAGCGCCGGCGGGAAACCCCCGGCGACGATCCGCTCGATGAGCCGTTCGCCGAGCCGCTCCGTCCGCCGGACCTCGAAGCCGTCCCCGAACAACGCTTTCAGAAAACCGGTGTCCGGGTCGGGACCGCATGATTCGTTTTCGATCTCGTATTGTGCCAGTGGATGAAGGCGGACGATCTGCATCCGGCCGGTCAGGAACTCGGACAGGGCCGGAACGTGCAGCACGTTGGTGGAGCCGGTGAGGATGAAGCGGCCGTTCGTCCGGCGGCGGTCGACTTCCATCTTGATGGCGGCGAACAGTTCCGGAACCAGTTGCACCTCGTCCAGGATGACCCGTTCGGGCTGATCGAAAACGAACCCCGCAGGATCGGCCTGCGCGGCGTTTCTCGCCGTGGCGTCGTCGAAGGTGACGTAGGCGTAGTCCCGCCGGGCGGGACGCCGACCGCCCGAGACCGGGCAGGCGTCTCCCTGCCCGGGATGGCTCGGGGTGCGGAGTCGCGCGAGGGTCGTCTTGCCGCACTGACGCGGGCCGTGGATCAACACGACCGGCGAGTCCTCGAGCGCCTCGCCGAGCCGGGGTTCGACGTGTCGGGGGTAGAAAACCGTTTCGGCCACCGGCCACACCTCGGCTGATTGAAGGTTTCACCTCCGGCCGATTGTAAGTTTATCCCTCGTCTGATTGCAAGTTTATCCCTCGTCTGATTGAAACCTTTCCTGTCGTCCGATTGAAGGTTTGTATGTCGGCCGATTGCAAGATTCCCTTGGTGGGGCGTCAGTGCGGGGGGCGTCCGCATGGCGTCCGGCCCGCGCGCTCACCACCATTCGCGCCGGTCCTCGCACTGCGCCCGGAGGACGTCGG
This sequence comes from Alphaproteobacteria bacterium, assembly GCA_965200265.1. Taxonomy (GTDB): domain Bacteria; phylum Pseudomonadota; class Alphaproteobacteria; order UBA2966; family UBA2966; genus UBA2966. The sequence continues at coordinate 443,828 of OZ241357.1, forward strand.
CGACACCATACCTCGGCGTAAGGCCTAGGCCCTCCCGAATACGGGTCGTGTCGACCGGGCCGGCCTCGCGTCCGCGGCCGGTGAACGTGACGGCGCCGCACTCCGGCGGCTCACCGCGGCTCCAGGCGCAGGATCGGAGAGTCCTCCTCGTCGAGCAACAGATAGATGTAACCGTCCGGGCCGGCGCGGACGTCGCGGACGCGGTTGTCGAAGTCCTCGAGCAGGCGCTCCTCGTCCGTCACCCGGTCGCCGTCGAGGGCGAGGCGGACCAGGGTCTCGGCGCGGAGTGCGCCGACGAACAGGTCGCCGCGCCACTTTGGGAACCTGTCACCGTCGTAGAAGGCGAGCCCCGACGGCGCGATGGAGGGCGTCCACCAGGTCCTGGGCTGTGCCATCCCCGGCCGCGCGGTCTCGTCGGTGATCCTGGTGCCGCTGTAGTTCCGCCCGTAGGTGATGACCGGCCAGCCGTAGTTCGCGCCGCGCTCGATGACGTTCACCTCGTCGCCGCCGCGCGGGCCGTGTTCGTGCGACCAGAGCCGCCCGGTTCGGCGGTCGACCGTCAGTCCCTGGGGGTTCCGGTGACCCCAGGACCAGATTTCCGGTCGGGCGCCGGGCCGGCCGACGAAGGGGTTGTCGGTGGGGACCGTCCCGTCGTCCTCGAGCCGCAGCACCGAACCGGGGTGGCGAGAGAGGTCCTGGGCGTCGGGCCGCCGGCCGCGGTCGCCGATCGTCACGTAGAGTTTGCCGTCGGGGCCGAAGACCATGCGCGCGCCGAAATGCCGCGCGGCCTGGCCGGCGGGAAACGCGGTGAAGATCGTCTCGAATCCCTCGAGGCGTCCCGGATGCAGTCGGCCGCGGCCGACCGCGGTGGTGACGCCGCCGGGAATCTCGCGGATGAAGGCGAGATAGACCAGCCGGTTCCGCGCGACGCGGGGGTGAAGGACGACGTCGAGAAGGCCGCCCTGGCCGTATTCCTCGATCGGCGGCAGGCCGCGGAGCGGCGCCGAAAGCCGCCCGGCGGCGTCCACGACTCTGAGGGCGCCGGCCTTCTCGGTCACCAGCATCCTGCCGTCGGGGAGGAAGGCGAGCCCCCAGGGCCGATCCAGCGGCGCCGAGACCGAGATCAGCGCGAAGTCGTGGAGCCGGGACCGATGGACGGTCTCGGCGGGCGCGAGCGCGGACGCGGACACGAGCGCGGCAACGATGGCGAGAGCGCCGGTGAATTTTCGGAGCCTGCCAGGCATGATTTCTCCCCGCCGTCCGAGTGGCGCCGGTCCGCCTTCGCCGGGGCCGCGAGGCCGCCGGCGCGCGCCGCCCCGCCGGATCATCCGCCGCCGCGCTGGATGAACTCCATGGTGACGCCGTCTGGGTCGCGCACGTAGGCGACCCGGCCACCCCTGTTGGGTCCGCCGGTGACCTCCAGCATCTCTCCCATCAGCGTCGCGCCGTTCCGCAGACTCGCGTCGACGACGGCCCGGAGATCCTCGACGTCGAAGGCGATGTGCGCGGCGCCGACATCGCACACCCGGCAGTCCACCTTCCCGCGATCGTCCGGGCCCTTGTATTCGATGAGCTCGAGCGCGTGTCCCGGCATCTGGAGATAGGCGACGTCGATGTCGGCCCCGTCGATCCCGGTGAGCGCTTGGATCATGGCCGGGTCCCGCGGTTCATGGGACGTCACCCTGAACCCCAGAACCCGGGTGAAGAACGAGATCGACCGCTCGATGTCGGACACGGTGAAGCTCGTGTGATTGGTTCCCAGCACCTTGACTTCGGGCATGTCGTCTCCCTCTCGTGATCGCGGTCCGGGGACCGTATTGAGGAGTCGGCGGTCTTTCGATAGGCTCGGCGGCATGTCGAGGATCGTCTCCAGGATGTCCTTCCGCCTGTTGGGCGGCGCTTCGCTCGTCGCGGCCGTGGCCGCGTTCGGCATGGACCCGGGAGGTGCGGTCTCGCGCGTCGCGCGGCACGTGTTCGATTCCTATTTCATTGCGTTTTTCGACGCGGTGAACTTCGGCACGCTGTGCTTCTAGACGGGAGCTGGTCCGGGCGGCGTTCCGCCGGACTTCAGGCGGCCGCCTCCCCGAGAACGGTCGTCCTGTGCATGTGGCGGTGGCCGGTTCCGAGAAAGTCGTGGACGGCGTGATGCATCGTGCAACGGTTGTCCCATATCAGGAGGTCGCGTAGCCGCCACCTGTGACGGTAGACGAATTCCGGCTTCGTGGCGTGGGCGAACAGCAGCCCGAGCAGGGCGTCGCTCTCCGCTCTGGCCAACTGGACGACGTGCGTCGTGAAGCCCGGATTGACGAACAGCGCCTTTCTGCCCGTTTCCGGATGGGTCCTGACGACCGGATGCTCGACCGGCGGCGTTCTCGCCGTCTGCTCCCGGTTCGGACCGCCCGTGGAAAACATCCGGCCCACGTGTCCGAGGTCGTGGACGGCGGTCAGGCCCTCGAGCATTCCCTTCATGGTCGGCGACAGCGCGTCGTAGGCCGCGTACATGCCGGCCAGCATCGTGTCGCCGCCGCTCGGCGGCAGTTCCAGCGCATGAAGCAGCGAGGCCTTGGACGGGCGTTTCAGATACGAAAGGTCGGAGTGCCAGTATCGCCCTGACTCCGGGTTGCCCATCGGCTTCCCGTCCTCGTCCACCTTGGTGGAGACGCGGTAGATCTCCGGGTAGCCGTCGAGCAGGAACTGCCCGACCACGTGCACTTCCAGGTCGCCCAGGCGCTTGCTGAAGGCGATGTGCTCCTCGGGCGTCAGGGTCTGGTCGCGGATGACGAGAACGCCGTTGTGGTCGAGCCAAGCCTTGTGGAGCTTGGCGAATGCGGCGTCGGAAAGCGGCGACGCAAGATCGAGGCCGGTGACCTCGGCGCCGAGGACCGGCGACAGCGGATCGATCGTGAAGCCCGTTCCGGTGGCGGCGTCTTTCATGCGGCGAGAATAGACCGCGCGCCGGTCTCCTTCAAGCCGGCGTTCTGGTTCAGTGCATATGAGACACCGGGTGGGCCGGCCGTGTCTCACATGTGCCTGAACCAGGACAGAATGTCCGGTAGTGTCTCAGTTTGAAATATGGCCCGCTGGGTGAGCTATCCGGCATATCCTTGGGAGCACCATCGGCCAGTGACCAGTGACCAGTGGCCAGTGACCAGTGGCCAGTTGCCAGTACCGATCACCGGCCACCGGCCACTGAAAACCACGGACAAGCAGGAATTTCAAACTGATACACCACCGAATGTCCCGGTTCGCCATCGTGACCATCGCCGTCGTGACCGGGGTGTGCGTCGTCGTGGACGTCATCTCCGCTTCCGGCGGGTGGTGGTTGTCGCGGTAGCGCGCCGGGCGATGGCCTTTCGTCGGTGCGCTCAGAGGGCTCTTCCGGCTATCGCTCGCCGGACGAGTTGATCGAACGACCGGTCCAGCACCTCGCGACACGACCGATCGATCAGTGACAGGTACTCGCGCGTCCAGTCCGAAGAAAACGCCTCGTCACTCAGAGCTTCCAGGAGAGCATTTTTGGGTTTCGCGGCGCGGCGGGCCGGTCAGCCCGGGTAGCAGCCGGCCTCGCGGGCGCGGCGGACCGCGAGGGCGTGGACGAGGGCGATGGTCGGGGTCGGCACCCCCGTCAGGCGGCCGAGCTCCAGGACCGAACCCACCAGCGCGTCGATCTCCAGGGGACGGCCCTGGTCGAGGTCCTGGAGCATGGACGTGCGGTGAGCGCCGACCTGCTCGGCGGCCTCGATGCGGGCGTCCACATCCATCGGAAATTCGGCCCCGAGCGCCTCGCCGACGGCGCGGCCTTCCTCCATCATGGCCCGCAGCAGGCCGCGACAGCCGGGATCGGTCGCCAGGGTGTCCAGCGTCGCGTCGGTCAGGACGCTCACCGGGTTGAAGGACAGGTTGCCCCACAGCTTCACCCAGATTTCATTGCGGATCCTGGGCCGCACCGGCGACTTGAGGCCGGCCGCGATCATCGCTCCGCTCAGCGCGACGGCGCGCTCGGAGCGGCTGCCGTCGGGCTCGCCGAGCGGCATACGGTTGCCGTGGGTGTGCCTGACGACGCCGGGTGCCTGGAGCTCGGCCGACGTCCAGGCGACGCAGCCGACCACGCGCTCGGGGCCGATATGCGTCCACTGGCGGTCGCCGGGGTCGACGCAGGCGATGCGACGGCCCTCGTAAGGGCCTTCGAGCTTGTGGAAGTACCACCAGGGGATGCCGTTGACGATCGGCGCCACGACGGTATCGGCGCCGAGGAGCGGCGTCATGCGATCCGCGATCGGCGGTACGGAGTGGGCCTTGAGCGCGATCAGGACGTAGTCCTGGACGCCGGCTTCCGCCGGATCGTCCGTGCAGCGCGGCCGCACGACGAACTCGTCCCCGTCGTCGGTGATGACGGTCAGCCCGTCGCGTTTCATGGCGGCGAGGTGTGGGCCGCGCGCGATCAGCGTGACGTCCAGCCCCTCGCGGGACAGCAGGGCGCCGACGTGCCCGCCGATGGCGCCCGCCCCGAAGACGCAGATCCTCATCGGGCGGCCGCGGCGGGCGCCGCCAGTCCGAGCTTCCCGGCGAGACCGATGCGCTGCAACTTGCCCGTCGCCCCCTTCGGTATCTCGTCGACGATCACGACGGTCCGGGGAACCTTGAAGGGGGCGAGCCGTTCGGCCGCGAACCCGCGCAGCTCCTTCGCGGTCGGCGATCTGCCCTCGCGCGGCACGACGGCGACCGCCACGTCCTCGCCCAGCTTGTCGTGCGCCACCGCGAAGGTGACTGCCTGGGCCACCGCGTCGTGATCCATCAGGACCTCGTCGACCTCGTATGGCGAGATCTTCTCGCCGCCCCGGTTGATGATCTCCTTCAGCCGGCCGGTGATCGTGAGATATCCGTCCTCGTCGAGGAAGCCCTGGTCTCCGGTCCGGAACCAGCCGCTGGCGAAGGCGCCGGCGTTGGCCTCCGGGTTGGCCTCGTAGCCGGCGGTGACGTTGCCGCCCCGGATGGCGACCTCGCCCCGGACGCCCGCGGGCCGAGGGGCGCCCGCCTCGTCCAGGATGGCGATCTCGGGACCCGCAGGCGGGCCGACCGAACCGGGCTTGCGCCGCCCCGGCGGAAGGGGATTCGAGGCCATCTGATGCGCCGCCTCGGTCATGCCGTAGGACTCGATGACGGGGACGCCGAAGACCTGCTCCAGCTCGGTCATGACCCGCGGCGGCAGCGAGGCGCTGGACGAACGCACGAGGCGCAGCGTGGAGCGGCCGATGATGCCGGGGTTGCGCCCGGCGCGCGCCAGGATCGCCTGATGCATGGTGGGTACGGCGGTGTACCAGGTCGGCCGGACCTCGTCGAGCCAGGCGAAGAATCGCAGGGCGTCGAATCCCGGCGGGCAGTGGACCGAGGCGCCCGCCGACAGGCTCGCGAGGACGGCGGCCATCAGCCCGTGGATATGGAACAGCGGCATGACGTTGAGACAGCGGTCGGCCGGACCCAGGGACAGCGCCGCGGCGATGTTGGCGGCGGACGCGCACACGTTGGCGTGGCTGAGCGGCACGATCTTGGGCCGCGACGTGGTGCCCGACGTATGGAGCACCAGAGCCGTGTCCTCGGCCTCCGCGTCGCCGTCGGTGGAGGCCGCGCCGACCGGATCGCCGGTCAGGTCGAACACCCCCGAAGGCGAATCGGGGCGGTCCTGGAGCCGCAGCACGCCCACCCCGAGGCGGTCCGCCGCCGCGGCCGCGGGCGAGTCGTCGCCGGCGCCGACGATCAGCGCCCTGGCGCCGAGATCGCCGAGGCAGAACTCGAACTCCTCGCCGCGAAAGGCCGGGTTCAGGGGCGCCGCCGTCGCGCCGGCGGCGACCGACACGAAGGCGCTCGCCATGCCGGGGCCGTTGGGAAGCACGACGGCCACCCGGTCGTCGCGGCCGATGCCGAGGCGCCGGAGCGTGGCCACGGTGTGCGCTACCTGCCGCCGCAAGCCGTCGAAACCGAGGGCCCGCGCGCCGGGGGCTCCGATCGCCGCATCGGACCCGGCGCCGCGCGAGAGGAGGTTCAGGATCGTGTCCGGCATCGGCTCCCCGCGCTCCGGTCGCGTCCCCGGCGGACAGGCCACGTCACGACGGCAGACCGGAGAAGCTCCGCGATCCACCCTGGGTCACTGCGTATGAGACATCGGGGTCTCCCCGGCCGTCGGTGATGGAAGGTACTCGGCGGGGGTGCGTCCGTCGAGGGCCTGGTGGCGGCGACGGCGTCTGTGCCGGAACGGACCGGTGAGGTAGGTTGCGATCGGGAATCGCTAGGCGCGGACGGATGCCTGTCCGGATGAGGCGCCGCCGAACGGGGGATGACCTGTCCGATGAAACTCTACGGCTATTACCTGTCCACCAACGTCTACCGGGTGCGGGTCGCGCTCCGTCTCAAGGGCATCGCCTACGAGGACGAGATCGTCAACGTCCTGAAGGGCGACACGGCGTCCCCCGGATACCGGGCCCTGAACCCGCAGGGGAAGGTTCCGGCGCTGCGGGACGGGGACGTGACGGTCACGCAGTCCCTGGCCATCCTCGAGTACCTCGAGGAGAAGTTCCCCGAGCCGCCGTTGCTGCCCGGCGACCTCGCCGGCCGGGCGCGCGTGCGCAGCCTGTCCCTCGCCGTGGCCGGAGACGTCTTCGCGCTGTTGCCGAGCCGCGTGCGCTCGCGCCTCGCCCACGACCTGAATCAGGACGAGGCGGGCGTTCGGCGCTGGTGCCATGACTGGGTTCGCCAGGGCCTGGAAACGCTGGAGGCGTCGCTCGTCGACGATCCGGCCACGGCAGCCTTCTGCCACGGGGAGTCCCCGACGTTCGCCGACATATGCCTGGCCTCGCTGATGCAGGCGGCGCGCCGTTACGGCTGCGATCCGGCGCCCTTCCCGACGGTGCGGCGCATATACGGACTGTGCGAGGACATGCCGGCGTTCCGCGATGCCCAAGCGCGAAACCAGCCCGACGCGCCGCCGGACTTCAAGGGGTTCTAGGGCCGGGCCGGGAGGGGCGTGGGGCGAGGAAGGCACCCGCGATACCGAACGCCGTCTACGGCCGGCGGCTGGCGCCGCCGGTGCGCCGCCGGACGATCAGGACGCTGCCGACGGCGGCCAGAATCAGCAGCGCCACGGCGTGATAGAGCCAGTCGGGGCGACCGATGTCCATGAAGAGGCCGAACAGGACCGGAGCGACAGTCCCGCCGACGTCCAGCCCCGAGTAGACGAAGCCGAACACCCGGCCTGTCGCGCCCGCCGGCGTCGCGCGCCTGACGATGAGGTCGCGGGACGGCATCGCCACCCCCATGGCGAACCCGGTCAGGGCGAAGCCCGCGAACATCGCCGAGAGCGGAAGATCAAGGCCGCCCATGGCGACGAAGACCGGCGCCGCGGTCACGAAGGCGACCGCCACGATCATTCCGGGGTCGCGCACGCGGTCGGCCGTGACCCCGCCGGCGATGGTCCCGACGGCGCCCGCCGCCAGATAGACCGTCAGCGCGGAGCCGGCCAGCGCGAGGTCGACGCCGTAGACCGTGTTGAGGGCGGTCACGGAGAAGGACTGGATTCCGAACTGGCCCATGGCTAGGAACATGAAGAAGACGAACGACGCGAGAATGGATGCGTCGAGCAGGAACGCGAACCCCGTCGTCGGCGACGCGTCGCCGCCGTCCGCGCCCGGACGTCCGCGGACGGCGCTTTCGTCCCGGAGCAGGGAGCCGCGCCATGTCAGGAACGCGGCGAGCGCGAGCCCGGCGACGCCGCTCCCGATCAGGGCGCCGCGCCATCCGACGGCGGCGGCCAGCGCGATCATGACGACCGGGGCAAGGGTCCAGCCGACGTTGCCGCCGACCGTGTGGACGCTGTAGGCGCGGCCCAGGCGCCCCTCGCTGACGGACGCCGTCAGGATCGAGTAGTCGGCGGGGTGGAACACGGAGTTGCCGACGCCGCCGACCACGGCGAGGACGACGAACGCGGGGTACGCGGGCGCGAACCCCATCATCAGATGGGAGAAGCCGAGCAGGCCGATGCCGGCGATCAGCACGCGCCGCGCGCCGATACGGTCGACGAGGAACCCCATGACGGGCTGGGCGACCGCCGAGGCGACGAAGAACACCGTGCTCAGCAGGCCGAGGGCGGCGTAGGACACGCCGAGATCGTCCTTGAGGACCGGAAAGAGCGGCGGCAGCGCGAGCTGATAGAAGTGGCTGACGACGTGCGCGCTTCCGACAAGGCCGATGACCTTGACGTCCTGGCCGAGGGGAGCGGGCGTGGCGGTCGTCACGTCGGATACCTGGAGAGGGTTCTTGCAACAGATCGGCGACGACCCGTCAACCGGGCGGCGCGGCCGGAGACTCCTTTGCGGCCCGCGCCTTCTGTTCTATCGTATCGGTCAGGGACACGAGGAACAGGGCGGGGACACCACATGTCGGCCATGCCGGAGCACAGCACGGGAACCTGCGCCTCGGGCGACGTGACCCTCCACTACCGGCGCTTCAGCCGGTTCTGGTCGGCGTACTTCTACGACAACAACGGCATCCGCCTGGAGCTGGCCACGAGCCTCGCCGGGAAGGACGTGAGCAACGTCGAGTCGGTGCTCCAGACCGAACGGGAGGCCGGCGAGGAACTCGAGACGCTGTTCGACGACGAGCGGGACGTGGAGCGGTGGCTGAAGGCGATGCCTCTCGTGGAAGCCACGAAGCCCGATGGCGGCCGGGATCGTGGCGACGATCACAACACGCTCGCGACATCCGTCCGCGCGAAATCCGCCCCGGAATAGAGCAGCGGACAGCCTCGCGTCTCGGCGACTTCATAGGCGAAGCAGTCGCCGAAGTTCAGCCCGGCGGGATGGACGCCCTTACCCCATCGCGCGTAGATGTCGGCAACCCGCCGAGCCACGGACAGCGAGACGCTTGCAATCTCGAGCTCGAGTCCATCGATAAGCCCGGTCATTTCCGCTCCGAGGCCCCGCCGTTCGGCGACGACCAGCGCCTCGGCCATCGTCACGGCGGAGATCACGATCCGGTCGTTCGTCGCGAAAGCCTCCGCGCAGGCCGTCGCTTCGGGTTCGTCCAGCAAGACCGCCATCAACGCGGAAGTATCGACCGCGATCATTTCGGCAAGCCGTCGCCGTCATAAAGAAAATCCTGACTGCGGGCGGCGCCGGCGCCCGGAGCTCGCTTGCCTGCGGCGGCGGCCCGCATTCGGACGATCACCGCGCGCCGCGCGTCGGCGTCGGGCCGCCGCGCCGACGCCAGCTTGACCGTGGCTCGACCATGACGGGTAAGCACGACCTCTTCCCCCGCCTCCGCGCGGCGGACGAGCTCCGTCAGTCGTCCCTTCGCTTCGGTGACGGAGATGCGCATCGGCCTTCTTCCCTTGCAAGGTATCGATACGCTCCAATATGAACCATCATATGGTTCAATTCAAGGCAGGCGGCCAGGGCGTACCATCCATCCCTTGATCCGCTTTTTCATGTCGCCGAGAGGACCGGGCAGTTCCTTGCAGAGGCGGTGCGCCGGGAAGACCCGCGGCGGCCATCCGCGCGGGCCGGCGCGGAACGGCAGGGATGCCGGGCGCGACCGCCGGCGCCGTTCCCGGCAGGACGGCGATGGCCCCGAGCGCGCGCCGGAACGGGGATCAGTCTCCCGTGAAGTCGATGACCTGCCGCGCCATCCTGCCGTCCGCCAGGCGATCGAACCCGAGGTTGATGTCGTCGAGGGCGATCCTCGCGCCCAGGAGCTTCTCGACCGGCAGCCGGCCGCGCGCGTACAGGCGCAGGAACCGGGGAATGTCGCGGCTGGGCACGCAACTCCCCATGTAGCAGCCGCGCACCGTCTTCTCGCCGGCGACGAGATCGTAGGCGTTGAAGGCGAACTCCTCGGTGGTCGCCGGCAGGCTCGCGGTCACCATCGCGCCGCCCCGCCGCACGAGGTCGTAGGCCGTCCTCATCCCCCGCGTGACGCCGGACATCTCGAAGGCGACGTCGACGCCGCCGCCGGTCAGTTCCCGGACGGCCTCCGCACACTCCTCGTCGTCGGCGCGGAAGACGTGCGTCGCGCCGATCTCGCGGGCCAGGGACAGCTTCTCGTCGTGGACGTCGACGGCGACGATCCTGTCGGCGCCCGCCAGCACGCCGCCCAGAATCGCCGAGAGGCCGACGCCGCCGAGACCCACCACCGCGATGGCGGCGCCGGCCGGCACCCGCGCCGTGTTGACCACGGCGCCCACGCCGGTCATCACCGCGCAGCCGAACAGGGCCGATTCGGCCAGGGGCAGCGCCGGATCGATCGTCACCAGGGAGAAGCGGGACGCGACCACGTATTCGGCGAAGCAGGAAACGCCGCTGGTATGGAAGATTTCCCGCCCGTCCCAGCGCAGCCGGGAGGTGCCGTCCAGCATCGTTCCCCGCGATTTCGCGGCCTGGGAGGCCGTGCACAGCGCCGGATGGCCGGAGAGGCAATCCCGACATTCGCCACAGGCGAGCACGGGCCCCAGCACGACGTGATCCCCGACGCCGATCCCGTCGACGCCCGGGCCGACCTCGCGAACGATGCCGCCGCCTTCGTGGCCCAGCACCGTCGGCAACCTGCGGGGCCGGCGGCCCTCCAGGGTGGAGAGATCGGAATGGCACAGCCCCGCCGCCGCCATCTCGACCAGCACCTCGTCCGCGCGGGGACCTTCGACGTCGAGCTCCTCGACGGTCATGGGCCTGCTGTCGGCGAACGGCCGCGGCCGGCCCTGCTCGTGCAACACGGCGGCGCGCATTTTCATCGCCAACTCCCATCTCCCGCTTCGCCGCGCGTTCCGATTTGCAATCCAGCCGATGGCGTGAACAATCGGAGCCACCGCCCCCCGGAAACCCGAACACGGGCCCCGCACCGGCCATGGACCCCGGTTTCACGCCAGAGCAGAACGACATCCGCGCCGCGGTGGCGAAACTGTGCGCGAGGTACGACGACGATTACTGGCTGACTCTGGACCGGGACGGCGGATTCCCCGAGGCCTTCGCCAAGGACGTGGCGGACGGCGGATGGCTCGGGATCTCGCTGCCGGAAGAATACGGCGGCTCCGGCCTCGGCGTCGTCGAGGCGGCGGTCATGATGCAGGCCATCGCGGAATCGGGCGCGTGCTTCTCCGGCGCCTCCGCGATCCACATGAACGTCTTCAGTCCGAAGCCGATCGCCAGGCACGGCACCGACGAGCAGAAGGCGCGCATGTTGACGCCCCTGATCGAGGGCAAGGACCGGATCTGCTTCGCGGTCACCGAGCCCAACGCGGGCCTCGACACCGCCAGGATCGAGACGCGCGCCGAACGGTCGGGAAACCGGTACGTCGTGAACGGCCGCAAGATCTGGACGTCCGTGGCCCAGACGGCGACCAAGATCATGCTGCTGGCCCGCACGACCCCCATCGAGAAGTGCGCCAGGCCCACCGACGGCATGTCGTTGTTCTATACCGACTTCGACCGCGACTACATCGAGGCCCGGGTGATCGACAAGATGGGCCGCAAGGCCGTCGACTCGAACTCGGTGTTCATCGACGGCTTGCCGGTGCCCGGCGAGGATCTGATCGGAGAGGAGGGCAGGGGCTTCCGATACCTTCTGGACGGCCTCAATCCGGAACGCATCCTGGTGGCGGCGGAGGCGGTCGGCGTCGGGCGCGTCGCCATCCGCCGGGCGGCGGAATACGCCGGCGAACGCATCGTCTTCGGCCGCCCCATCGGCCAAAACCAAGCCATCCAGCATCCCCTGGCGGCGAGCTGGTGCGAGCTCGAGGCCGCGAATCTGATGGCCTTCAAGGCGGCGCGGCTTTACGACGAGGGACGCCCCTGCGGCGCCGAGGCCAACGCGGCCAAGTATCTCGGGGCGGAGTCCGCGTTCCGCGCCTGCGAGCGGGCCGTGATGACCCACGGAGGCATGGGATACGCCAGGGAGTTCCACGTCGAACGCTATCTGCGCGAGATCTTCGTCGCCCGTATCGCCCCGGTGAGCCGCGAGATGATCCTCAACTACATCGGCGAGCGGGAGCTGGGTCTGCCCAGATCGTACTGAACCCGTCCGCCGCCGATACGGCGCCGGGCGGGCCGGCGCCGGGGCCGCGCGCCGCGGCGTTGGCGGAGACGGGGGCGCGTGGTCTATAGTGGATGGCGGAAATCGCGACGCCCCTTTCGGACGCCCCCCTGCAGCGGTGGAGGACAAGCAGATGAAGTTCGGCACTTTTCACCTGATGGAACAGCCGTTCGTCAAGTCGGAGGCTCAGGTCTACGCGGAGCATATCGAACAGTTCAAGCTGGCGGACCGGCTCGGCTTCGACTCCGTGTGGCTGACGGAGCATCACTTCTCCTCCGTGCCCTACGTGCCGGACGTCGACGGCGAGTATTGCGTCTGCGCCTCGCCCTACGCCATGGCCTGCGCGGTCGCCATGATCACGAAGAACGTGCGCATCGGGACGGCGGTCAAGATCCTGCCGCTGGAGCATCCGCTGCTCACGGCGGAAGAGGCGGCGATGGCGGACATCCTGTCGGGCGGGCGCATCGATTTCGGGGTCGGTCTCGGCTACAGGAAGTACGAGTTCGAGGGGTTGCGGATTCCCATCGAGGAAAAGCTCGAGCGCTTCAACGAGGCCCTGGAGATCGTCCTCGGTGTCTGGACGACGGACGAATTCTCCTACGAAGGGAAATACTGGAGCATCCCGAGGCTCAGTCTCGTGCCCCGACCGCTTCAGAAGCCCCATCCGCCGGTCTGGGTCGCCACGCGGCTGGGCACGCACGAAGTGATCGATTACGTCGCCCGGCACGGCTATCACATGCTGTCCGCGTGGGCGCCGCCCGATCAGCTGGGGCAGGCGCACACCCTCATGCGGGAAGCCCGGGCGAACCGGGGTCTCGACGATCTCGACTTCCCGTTCACGTGCGTCCGCCACGTGTTCGTCGCCGAATCGGACGCCGAGGCCGAGCGCAAGGGCACGGAGTACGTCGATTACTACATGAAGTCCACGGCCCAGTTCCGTCCGATCGGCGATCACGAACGGGGTCAGATGATCTTCGGCGGCCCGGAAACCTGCATCGAGAAGATCCGGGAGCTGAACGAGGTCGCCGGCATCAACAACCTCATCTGCTGGATGAATTTCGGCGGTCTGCCGCTCGATATGGTCAAGGCCTCCATGAACCTGTTCATGGAGGAGGTCGTGCCCCGATGCCGTGATTTCGGAGCGATCCGCGAGGCGGCCGAGTAGGCCGCGCCGCCGCCGGGTCGCCGCCGTCGGGGACGTTTCGTACCCCCGGCGCCGGCTTCCGGCACCCTCCGGAGACCGATTCGGCGTCTCCGATCGAGATTCCTCTGGTAATCGGACGCCGTCCGTGATACGGTGGGCCATCGTCGAGATCGGCGGGTCGTGGACGCGGCGCGCCGGTCGTTTCCGGGCCGCAGCGCGTGACGGGAGTTGCCGCGGCTCTTTCGCGGCGGGTTCGGTTCCTCGGGCCTGCCGGCGAAGTTCATAACGACAACACAAGACCGTGGTTCCGGGCGGTATGGGACGGCTTGGAACCGGTCACAGGGCACGGGCGAGGGTATGGATCACAGCACGGAATCTTCGAATCATCTGGACGTCGTCGAGCAGTCGGCCGACGAGTCCGGAGACGCGTGGAGCGAGGACGAGTCCTCCACGCCGGTCTACGAAAGCAGGGTGCGTCGCTGCCTGTCGTGCGGCGAGCAGTTCGAAAGCGCGTGGTCCGGCGAGCGCATCTGCCGCGGGTGCAAGGCCAAGGCGTCCTGGCGCTCCGGCTGGCTTTAGGCTCCGGCGTCCCGGCCGCCGCGTTCCCGGATATCTTCCCGGAGACCGCACCAGAGGCGCGCGCCGTCACCGAAGGAAACGGCCTCGAAGCCGGGGCGCGCGTCCCGGCCCGCCGCGCCGCCGGCTATTCGGCCGCCTCGGCCTCCCCGGCGCCCTCGCGGATCCGGAAACGGTCGACCAGCCCCGTGACCGTATCGCGGAAGCCGCCGTACTCCAGCTCGGAGTAGGGAAGCATGGCGGGCCCCGACCAGCCCTGGAGGCGCATCTCGTTGCCCTTGTTCTGGGCGCGCCGGCGCACCTCGTCCCAGGCCACGTTGTCGAAGAAGTCCGTCACGGCGTCGGAGAAACGTCCCTCGCGGTTGAGCGAGAAACCCAGGCAGCTGACGACGGGCAGACAGTAGACGCCGGCCACGGCGGTGTTGATGGCCACCGGCATGATCGGCATGTTGTGGGAGCCGCGCGCATCGCCGCCGACGTAGTGCGCCTTGGCGAACGGCGAGACGAGTTCCTCGGGTGCCGGGAAGATGCCCTGGTTGCGGACGATCGCGACGGGATCGTCCTTGCCCGTGTAGGTGCCGGCGATGGAATGCAGGCGCTGCGCTGAAACGGCCGCGGCCTTGGTGTCGTATGTCCGCGAGTAGATCGAGTCGATGCCGAAGCGCTCGTTGTCCCTGAGCAACGCCGCGAGGTGGTAGTAGTCTTCCGGCGCGTCGAGCTCGAGGATCGAGTCGCCGGCGGTGTTGTCCATGTCGATCACGTGGAACGTGAACCCCTTGATCATCTGCGGCAGCATCAGTCCGGCGCAGTACATGGGATCGGCGAAGCCGAGGAACAGCGGCAGGTTGTAGGCGCCGGGACCGCACTTGTCGGCCGCGAGCACCATGAACGACTCGGCCGGGCGCGGCTTCTCCAGCGTGTTGTCGAACTCGATCTCGGCGACCGCCGGTCCGGCGCCGCGGACGTTCCCCGAGGGCGCGTCGACGAGCAGGTCCTGTCCGGCCCCGTAGAGACCGTATTCGCGGGCGATGTCGGTTGCCTTCAGGAAGGCGTTCCAGGCGAATTGATGGATCTCCGTGTCGTTTTCGCCGCGGGCATGGCTCATGACGATGGCGATGTCGTCTCCCGTATGGGAGACGTATCCATCGATGATCAGGCCGCGGTCGATGGCGCCGGCGACCTCCTCGCGGACCGCCTTCATCATCCGATCCGAGGGCCGCGTATGGCCGCCGATGGAGCCCACGTCAGCCTTGATCACCGATAGCGTCATACGCATCACGTCCTCCTTGCGATCTCGATGCCAATCCGGGGGGTCGCGTTCCTCGAACGGCTCGCGGCCAATCTACGCCACGCCCGCCGGGCCTGGCGAATTCGTTCCCCGTCCCTCGCGGCTTCATAGCATATGGCCGGGGCGCGGTCTTGCCCGAAGTCCGGTTCCGGGTCCGCCGCCGGGCACGCCCCGTCCGTCCCCCGGCGGGCGCGCCGTCAAGGGTTGACCGGTCCCCCGGCCTCCTTCCAAGCGGCGAACCCGCCGGCGATGTGCGCGACGTTCTCCACCCCCATGTCGACCAAGGCCCTGGCGGCCAGCGCCGAGCGTCCGCCCGAGGCGCAGTAGAGCAGCAGCCGGGCGCCGCTCGCGAGCTCCGGTTTGTGCAGGGGGCTTTCCGGATCCGCCATGAACTCGAGAAATCCGCGCGGCGCGTGCACCGCGCCGGCGATCGATCCGGCCTGTCCGATCTCGACCGTCTCGCGAACGTCCACGAAGACGACGCCCGCATCCTCGTGCATCACCAGGGCGTCGGAGACGGAAACCGTGTCGACCGCGGCGTTCGCCTCCGCGACCAGCTGCCTGACCCCCCGTGTCACCATTGCTCCGCTCCCTCTCCGGATCCCGCTCCGGCCCCGCCCGCCGGGACACTTCGTTGACATGGAGGGTAGCATGTGCGAAGCGCCGACCGCGAACGACGAGGAGGACGACGTGAAACCGAACCTCACGCATCAGGACAAGGCGATCATCACCATCGCCACCACGGGCGGCCTGCACGGAAGGGAGGCCAACCCCGCCCTGCCCGAACAGCCCGACGAGATCGTGAATGACTTCCGCGAGTGCTTCGACGCCGGGGCCTCGGTCGCGCACATCCACGTGCGGGACGAGGAAGGACGGACCTCCGCCGATCTCGGCATCTACAACGAGGTGGTCGACGGCATCATGGGCCGCTGTTCCGGCATGATCACCCAGGTCGGCAGCGGCATCGGCATCTGGTTCGACGAAAAGGGAACCGGCCACAACTTCTCGCTGGAGGAGCGGTTCAACCTCCTCGAGCTGGCGCCCCAGCCGGACATGCTGACGGTGAACTGCGGGACCTTCCATTTCGACCACAAGGGCGACGAGTTCCTGTTCTCCAACTCCAAGGCGTGGAACATGGAGTTCATCGAAGGCTGCAAGTACCGGGGAATCCACAACGAGCTCGAGGTCTACGATCTCTCCCACATCGCCAACATGCTCGATCTCCAGCGCAAGGGCGTCCTCGGGGATCCCATGCACTTCAGCTTCGTGATGGGCATCCAGGGCGGCATCCCGGCGTCGCCGGCGAACCTGCTGGCCATGCTCGACGCGATTCCCGAAGGATCGAGCTGGCAGATCGTCTCGATCGGCAGGCACCAGTTGCCGTTGTCGACCATGGCGGTCGCCATGGGCGGCAACATCCGCGTCGGGATGGAGGACAACGTCTACTACGGTCCCGGCGAGCTCGCCAGCTCGAACGCCCAGTTGGTGGAGCGCGCCGTGCGCATCTGCCGCGAGCTCGGCCGCGAGGTGGCGACGCCGGAGGAGGCGCGCGAAATGCTGGGGCTGCCCCGGCAGACGCAGGCCGCCCCCGCGCACCCCTAATCCTCGGGCAGCTCCACGGTCGCCGCCGACTGCTCGGCGCGAAACGTCCGCAGGGCATCGGCGATCGTCTCGTCGCCGAGGGCGAGAATCGCCGCGGCCAGCAACGCCGCGTTCACCGCCCCCGCGCGCCCGATCGCCAGCGTGCCGACGGGGACGCCGGCCGGCATCTGCGCCATCGACAACAGGCTGTCGAGACCGTTGACCTTGCTCTCCATGGGCACGCCGAGAACCGGCAGCGGCGTCTTCGCGGCGACCACCCCCGGCAGCGCGGCCGCCATGCCGGCTCCCCCGATGATGACCTTGAGGCCGCGCTCCCGGGCGGTTGCGCAATACGCGTCGAGCCGGTCCGGATTCCGATGGGCGGAGATCACCCGGGCCTCGTGCGGGATGCCGAGCCTTTCCAGCGTATCGGCGGCGTTCTTCATCGTCGCCCAATCGGACCGGCTGCCCATCAGAATGCCGACGATCGGATCACCTCGCGTCATTGCCTCCCCCCAGTGAAATCTTCCGCCCGATCAAGGACGCTCAGGCGATGATGTCGGGCACCAGTGCGCTTTCGAGGCGCGCTATGTCGTCCTTGAGGGCCAGTTTCCGTTTCTTCAGGCGCTGCAGTTGCAGCTGATCGCGGCTTCCCGCCTCGATGAGCGCGGCGATGCTGTCGTCCAGGTCGCGGTGCGCCGTCCGCAGGTCTTCCAGCTTGCGTCTGAGCTCGACGAGATCCCGGTCGTTCATTCCCGTTCCATCGGACCAGGAAGCCTTGTTCCGCGCTAGAATAGCAGAAACCGGCGCCCGGTCGCGTTTCCCGCGCGGACCGGGCGCCGAACGGAAAAGCCGGGGGTGGACTTGCCGTTTCCCGATCATCCGTTCTGGGACTTCTCCCTACGGACCTATTCGAAGGCGGGCGTCGCCGAGGCCTGCCTCGCGCTTCAGGAGCGCCACGGCGCCGACGTGAACGTCCTGCTCTATTGTCTGTGGGTCGCCGGGCGGCGGGACGGGCGTCTGACGCGGGCCCGCCTCGCCGGGCTCGTGGAGCGGATCGCCCCCTGGCGCGACCGGGTCGTCCTGCCTCTCCGCCGGCTGCGCGACCTGCTGAAGGCGTGGACGCCGCCGGTCCCCGGAGACCATGCCGAACTCGTTCGTGCGACCGTCAAGCGGGCGGAACTCGACGCCGAGCACGCCGAACAGCTGTTTCTGGCGGACGGCGTTCCCGTGGCAGGCGACCGGGACGTGCCGCCGGAAGCCGCCGCCATGGACGCCGCCGAGAACCTGGCCCAGTACCTGTCTCTTCTCAAGGCGAGGCCGGCGGCGGAGGAGCGGGCATGGGCCGCGACGCTGCTCTCGGCCGCGTACCCCGACGTTCCGGCGGACAAGATCGCGATCCTGTCCCGCTTCGAAACCTGACCACTCCGTTACGGCGGGCGCAGTCCCGACGGTCCGGCGAGAGCCGCCAAATCAAAGGCAAGTCCCTCTCAACATTCCCGCCTGGAGAGATCGAGCGGCGTCGCATCGCGCGGGTCGGCGACCGGCCGGCCCGGCGCCGGCGGCTCTAGAAAGGTGATGCTGTCGTAGAAGTCGTCGAGAGCGACGAAGATGCCGTTGCGTTCGGCCCACTCCCGCATCCGGCGGTTGCAGCTGTGGCGCCACGACAGCACTTCGACGCGCCATCCTCTGCGGTGCATACGCTCAAGATCGGCATGGAAGCCGACGCCGTCGGCGAAACCGCTGCCGTCGCCGGTGAGCATGACCGCGATCCCCGGATCGCCGTTGTGGTCCACCGCGTCGCGAAGCATGAAGGTCTGCAAGGCTTGATCCACGCCTTCCTCGCGGCCGTGCGTCGCGCCGCGTTCCGGCAGGTGGACGTCCACCTCCTCGTTCTCGAGACGGTTCCAGACCTGGCGCAATTCCGGCGGGATCGAGCCGACGGCCACGGCGCGATGCACCGGCCGCGCCGCATGTGCCAGCGTCAGCAGGTTGCGGAAGTGAAGGCGCACCCGCCAGCGCGCCCCCTCGCCCTCACGATCGATGGCGGCCGCCTGCGCGCTGATGAAGATATTGGAGTTGTCCCAGTAGACGAAGACCCGGTCCATCGTGTCCTCCGCGGCGGCGAAGCCCGCATACCTAAGCCGCTTCGCGGCCGGCTTGCAAGCGAGAGCCGCCCCGGTGCTGACGCGCGGTTTCTTCCGTGCTTAGATGCCGCCCGTCGGTCACGCTCGGAGGATATGCCACATGAACGTCGAATCACGCGTGGAGTCGCTGCGGCAACGGCACCGGGACCTTGAACGAGCCATCGAGGAAGAGAACCAGCGGCCCATGCCCGATTCGGCGGCTCTGTCGGATCTCAAGCGCCAGAAGCTGCGGATCAAGGACGAGATCGCGCGACTCGACGCGGAGCGCTGAGGCCCGCAGGGCCGCCGCCGCGGCCGGATCAGACGGACTTCGCGTTCTCGCGGAGGACGAACTTCTGGATCTTTCCGGTCGAGGTCTTCGGCAATTCCCCGAAAACGACGCGCCGCGGGCATTTGTAGTGGGCGAGGTTGTCCCGGCAGAAGGCGATGATGTCGTCCTCGGTGACCGCGCCCGAACCCTCCTTCAGCTCGACGAAGGCGCACGGCGTTTCCCCCCAGGTGTCGTCCGGCTTCGCGACGACGGCGACGTTCAGCACCGCGGGATGGCGGAAGACCGTGTCCTCGACCTCGATGGACGAGATGTTCTCGCCGCCGGAGATGATGATGTCCTTGGAGCGGTCCTTGAGCTGGATGTAGCCGTCCGGGTGCCGCACGCCGAGGTCTCCGGAACGGAACCAGCCGCCCGCCAGGGCCTCCCCGGTGGCCGCGGGGTTCTTCAGGTAGCCCTTCATGACGATGTTCCCCCGGAACATCACCTCGCCCATCGTCTCGCCGTCGGCGGGCGTCTCGGTCATGGTCTCGGGGTCCATGACGGCGAGGTCCTGAAGCACGGGATAGCGGACGCCCTGGCGCGACTTGCGCTCGGCCTGCTCGGCGGCCCCGAGCGCGTTCCATTCCTCGTGCCAGTCGCAGACGACGGCCGGGCCGTAGGTCTCGGTCAGGCCGTAGACGTGCGTCACGTCGAAACCGATCTCCTGCATCGACTCGAGAAGCGCGGCCGGGGGCGGCGCGCCGGCGGTCATCATGTCGACCTTGTGATCGAACGACCGGCGCTCGTGATCGGCGGCGTTGACGATGAGGTTCATGACGATGGGCGCGCCGCAGAGATGGGTCACGCCGTGATCGGCGATGGCGGCGTATATGCCGGCGGCCGTGACCCGGCGGGAACAGACGCTGGCGCCGGCCATGGCCGCGAGGGTCCAGGGGAAGCACCAGCCGTTGCAGTGGAACATCGGCAGCGTCCACAGATACACCGGGTGACGCGGCATGGACCAGGCGAGGACGTTCCCCAGGGCGTTCAGGCAGGCGCCCCGATGATGATAGACCACGCCCTTCGGATTGCCCGTCGTCCCCGACGTGTAGTTGAGGCAGATCGCGTCCCATTCGTCGGCGGGCAACCGCCAGTCGAAGTCCGCGTCCCCCGACCCGAGCAACGCCTCGTAGTCCGTCTCGCCCAGCCGCTTCCCGGGGTCTTCCGCCAGCGCGTCGACGATATCGACGACGATGGGGCGGGCGCCGGTCCTGGCCAGCGCCCGTTCGATCGTGTCCGAGAACTCCGTGTCGGTGATCAGCACCCTGGCCTCGCCGTGATCGAGAATGAAGGCGATGGCGTCGGCGTCCAGGCGCACGTTGAGGGCGTTGAGGACGGCGCCGACGGCCGGCACGCCGAAGTGGCACTCGTAGAGCTCCGGCGTGTTGGCGCCCATGACGGCGACGGTGTCCCCGCGACCGATGCCGCGCTTCGACAGCGCGGAGGCGAGCCTGCGGCAGCGGGCGAAGGTCTCCGCCCACGTGCGTCGCGTGTCCCCGTGAATCGTGGCGGTCCTGTCCGGATGGACGGCCGCCGCGCGCTCGATGAAGCTCAACGGCGACAGCGCCTGATGGTTGGCGGAGGACCGGCCCAGGTGCGTTTCGTACATCGACGCCGCGGTCATGTTTTCCTTCCCCGAAATCAGGACACCGCCGAATACGTCGAGTCTTAGGCCATCGACGCTCGGCCGATCAATGCCGCGCCGCGGGCATCGGTGTTGACTCCGCCCGTCCGTCGCGTCGACTATTCGCCCTGCAACCATCCTCAAGGCTGCCCGCTCTGTCGGGCTGCCCGCTGAATAAAATAGCCCGACTACCCGGCGAGGGTTTGATCACCCGAGCCTGGGCGAACAGGCGGGACCTCTCACAACAGCCTTGTGCGATGGTTGCAACAGCCCGGCGCTCGCGGTGGGCGCCGGGGCAACCGACATGGGAGGAACCGAATGAACCCCTCGATCAAGACGCTCACGATTCCCGCCGCCATCGCGCTGGCGCTCGCTGCTTGCGGCGGAGGAGGCGGGGGCGGCGGTCCGCAATCGAGCCTGCTTCCCGAAGCGAACCATGACCGTATTCGCGCTTTGACCGGTTCCACGGCGCCGTCGGCGACGGAAACCGACGCGGCGGTCGCAGCTCGGGTTGCCAATATCGTGAGCCAGGCGGAATCGCTTGTCCTGTCATCGCTGCGAGTCGAGGTGCCGCAGTATCTCGACTCGCGACTCGCGGCCGGTTGCCAAGGAAGGGCGTGCTCATATTCCGGCGGCGGTGTTGCGCGTTCAATCAGCGTCGACGATCTTGAAGTCGTTGCTTCGACCAGACGCGGGATTGTCTTGCACAAGTCCGGAATCACCTTGGGAGAGGGAAGCGTCGACGGAACGGAATCCATTTCCGGTCTCCGGTACAACTATGTGCAAGAAGCATACGGCGCATGGATGCGGCATGCCGGTTTCGCCGTGTATGGAGAGGACGGGACGCTAACCGCTCCCGAAGGCAATACGATTGCCATTCTCGAGCAAGACACCGGATCAAGAAGTGTGGGCGTGACCGGACGCTATACCGGCGTGGTCGGCGATTTGACGGGAAGCGCACCGACGGAAACCACCGCTTCGTGGACCGGGGTCATGGTCGGAACCCCGGAAATGGGAGCCGCCAAGGGCAACCTGCTCCAAGGCGACGTGACCTTGACCTACACGATCACCGGCGGGTCCGCTGAACTGGACGCGGCCTTCACCGACATCAAGGACCTGGACCGCCTCGCGGCCCACACGACCGAAACCGTGAATTTCAACGACGTCCCGGTGCGAGCGGACGGGACCTTCGGCACCGGACGTCCGGGCGCGCGCATCCAGGGCGGTTTCTACGGCCCGAGCCACGTCGAGGCGGCGGGAGTCTTCGAGCAATCGAACATCCTCGGCGCGTTCGGCGCGAAGCGCCCGTAGCGGCGAGCCGACGCCGCCTGCCCACCGCCTCGCGTTCCGGTCTCCGTCAACGCGGGGTGTCCGCCTTGATGCCGTCGGCGAGCTTCGACGCCTTGGGGCTCTCGATATCGCGCAGGACGTCGACGATGACGCGCCCGAGGGCGGGATGGCGTCCGGCGCACCGGCCGAGGTGGACGATGACGTCGTCGTTCCAGATGGCGGCCAGCGCCTCTATCACGTCGGTCGAGGGGTCTCGCGCGAGCTCGCCGATGAGGTGATCTCTCGCCTCGCCATCGCCCCGGACACCCATGGCGATCGCGGCATGCCGCCGAATGGAGGCGACCGGGTCGGCAAGCCCGTCCCGAAACAGATGGCTGGAAAGCTCGCCCCGGGCCTGGAGGGCCAGCTCGAACGCCGGGGCGCGCACGGCGGCGTCCTCGTGTCCGAGGCACGGGGCCAGAAACCCGGCCGGCAACGCCAGCCCGACGTCCGCCGCGGCCCACAGGGCGACCGGCAGCAGAGAACCCGACACTCGATCGGAGAGAACGATCCGTTCCAGAGCGGCCTTGGCGGCCTCGCCGTCGAGGAGCGCCAAGGCGTCCAGAACGGCCCGTTGCTCCGGAAGGGGGGTCTCGATGCCGAAGCCGACGAAACGGCGCCACAGGCTCTCCAGTACCGGAACGGCCTCTTGCAGAGACCGGGAAACGACCTCGGAGCAAAGCGCGTCCACGTCGGACATGTCCGCCCCGGGCAGCATCCGGAGCAGCTCGTCGTCGGAGAGCTCCCCGGCCACCGGTTTCTCCCTCTCGTCCGCGACGTTCCCGCGACGCGGCCGGCGCTCGCCGGCGTGACTGCGTTCGTCGAACAGATCCGGCTGGGCGCCCGCGGCCGTCCGGTCCGTGGGTTTTCGATCGGCCATCGACCGCATCGTATCCACGGTCGGCCCGCCGCGATACGCCCCGCCGCCGCCCAGGGCCGGGACGGAGGGGACCGGACGTGCGACGGCCCCGGTCCGGACGCTCCGGCTCAGTGCGGCGCCTGGGCGTGCGCCTCGACCAGCCACAGGTTCTTGTCGATGTCGCGCGAAATGCCGACGAACAAGTCCTCGGTGTCCGCGTCGCCGATCTCTGCGGCCTCGGCGATGGCGGCGCGAACGCTCTTGCCGAAGGCCGCGAGGGCGGTGCTCGCCGCTTCCACGTGCTCGCCGCCGGCGTGTATGTCCAGCGGATACGGGGGCAGGGTCGAAGCGGCAGCCGCCACGGCGACGGTGCCCCGTGCCGTGCCGCCCAGCGCGGTGATCCGCTCCGCGATGTCGTCGACATGGCCGCGGACGGCCTCGTGGACGGCGTCGAACAATTCGTGCAGCGCGATGAACGCCGGTCCCTTGACGTTCCAGTGCGCCTGCTTCATCTGGCTCGCCAGATCCACCGCGTCGGCCAGTCGCGCGTTGAGGACGTCGATCATCGCGGCGCGCGTGTTGTCGGCGATGTCGATCTTCGTGGGGTGCAGCGTCCGTGGCATCGTGATCCCTCCTGTATCTGGAATAATTCTAAATATAGGGGGGATCGCGACGGATTCAAGGGCCTGAGTTTCCGAAACGCCCGCGATGCCGGCGCGCCCGTTCGCCGCGCACCGTCGCCTCTCGACTCGACGCGACCGAACGCGCATCCTTCGGCTCGATACGCAACCTCGAGCGCGAGGGAGGACCAGCGATGACCGGCAGGTACGACGAGGTCTACGCCCAATGGCGGTCGGATCCCGAGGGGTTCTGGGCGGCGGCGGCCGAGTCCGTGCACTGGTACAGGCGGTGGGATACCGTCCTCGATTCCTCGAACGAACCCTTTTACCGCTGGTTCGTCGGGGGCGAGCTCAACACCTGCTACAACTGCGTCGACCGCCACGTGGAGCAGGGGCGCGGCGACCGGACGGCGCTCATCCACGACAGCCCCGTCACCGGCACGAAGAGGGTCTTCACCTACGCCCGGCTCCGGGACGAGATCGCCCGTTTCGCCGGCGTTCTCCGCCGACACGGAATCGAGAAGGGCGACCGCGTCATCATCTACATGTCGATGGTGCCGGAGGCGGTCGTCGCCATGCTGGCGTGCGCCCGGATCGGCGCCGTGCATTCCGTCGTGTTCGGAGGATTCGCCGCGAACGAGCTGGCGACGCGGATCGACGACGCCAAGCCGAAGATGATCGTCGCCACCAGCTGCGGCATCGAGCCCGGCCGGATCGTCGAATACAAGCCCATGGTCGACGAGGCCATCCGGATCGCGCGGCACGAGCCCGACACCTGCATCGTCCTGCAACGCGAGCAACACGCCGCGGAGCTCGTTCCCGGGCGCGACGTTGACTGGAAGGACGCGATGGCCGAGGCGGAGCCGGTGGACTGCGTGCCGGTCAAGGCGACCGATCCCCTGTACATCCTCTACACGTCGGGCACCACCGGCGTGCCCAAGGGGGTGGTGCGTGACAACGGCGGGCATCTCGTGGCGCTCGCCTGGAGTATGCCGAACGTCTACGGGGTGGAGCCCGGGGAGGTGTACTGGGCCGCCTCCGACCTGGGTTGGGCCGTCGGCCATTCGTACATCGTGTACGCGCCGCTGGCCCACGGCTGCGCGTCCATCCTCTTCGAGGGGAAGCCCGTGGGCACGCCCGACGCCGGCGTCTTCTGGCGCGTCATCGCCGAGCACGGATGCTCGGTCCTGTTCACGGCGCCGACCGCGTTCCGGGCCATCAAGCGCGACGACCCCGACGGCAAGCTGATCCGGAAGCACGATCTCGGCGGCTTCCGGACGCTGTTCCTGGCCGGGGAGAGATCCGATCCCGACACCCTGGAATGGGCCGAAAGCCGGCTCGGCGTTCCCGTCGTCGATCACTGGTGGCAGACCGAGACCGGCTGGACGATCGGCGGGAACTACGCCGGTCTCGGCCTGTTGCCGGTGAAACACGGCTCGGCGTCGAAACCGGCGCCCGGCTACGACGTGCGAATCGTGGACGACAACGCCAGGGAGGTCGCGGCGGGCGAGACCGGCGCCATCGTCATCAGGCTGCCGCTGCCGCCCGGTTCCCTGCCGACCCTCTGGAACAACGACGAGGGATACCTGTCCTCCTATCTCGCGGACTTCCCCGGCTACTACAAGACGGGAGACGCGGGATACAAGGACGAGGACGGCTACCTGTACATCATGAGCCGCACGGACGACATCATCAACGTCGCCGGCCACCGCCTGTCCACGGGCGGCATGGAAGAGGTGCTGGCGAGTCACAGGGACGTCGCCGAGTGCGCGGTGATCGGCGTCCACGATCGGCTGAAGGGCCAGGTCCCCATCGGCCTTCTCGTCCTGAAGGCGGGCGTCAACCGGCCGCGCGAGGAGATCGTCGTCGAGACCGTCCGGCTGGTGCGCGACCGCATCGGGCCGGTGGCGTCGTTCAAGCAGGCCGCCGTCGTCGAACGCCTGCCCAAGACGCGGTCGGGCAAGATACTCCGGGGAACGATGCGCCGGATCGCCGACGGCGAGGACTACGGGACGCCGGCCACGATCGACGATCCCGCCATCCTCGGCGAAATCGAGGAGGCCCTGCGGGGAATGGGCTATGCCCGGCCCGGGGCGCCTTCTTGACACGGAAGGCGGTCCGGCACCCATTATCGACTGTCGGCCGGCCGGTGGCCTTGGAATAGGGGAAACCCGATGCGACTGGAAGGGAAACGGGCGTTGATCACCGGGGGCGGACGAGGCATCGGTCTCGCCTGCGCCCGGCGGTTCGTGGCCGAAGGCGCGGCCGTCGCGCTCGGGGACGTCCTCGTCGACGAAGGGCGCGCCGCCGCGCGGGAACTCGCGGAGTCCGGCGGGAAGGCCTCCTTCGTCGAGTGCGACGTCACCGACTCCGGCCAGGTGGACGACTTCGTCGCCGCGGGCGCCGACTTCATGGGCGGCGTCGACGTCCTGTTCAACAACGCGGGCGTCATCGGGCCCGGCACGGCCTTCCTCGAGACGACGGAAGAGGAGATGCGCACCATCATCGACATCAACGTCTTCGGGGCGTTCCGCGTCGCCCAGGCCACGGCGCGCCGCATGGTGGACCAGGGCGTCGCCGGCAGCATCGTCAACACCGCGTCGATGCTGTCGACGCTCGCCAATCCCGATCAGGCGGCCTACGTGTCGTCCAAGCACGGTATCCACGGTCTGACGAAGGCCATGGCCCTGGCGCTGGCGGAGCACGGCATCCGGGTCAACGCGATCGGCCCGGGCACCATCAGGACCGCGGTCGCCGGGGCCGTCCTGGTCGACGAGGACGCCCGTCGCCGCGTGCTTTCCCGTATTCCGCTGGGATACATCGGCGAACCCGAGGACGTCGCGGGATCGGTGGTCTTCCTCGCCAGCGACGAGTCCTCCTACATGACGGGACAGATCGTCTATCCCGACGGCGGGCGGCTGGCGCTGAACCACGTCATGCCGGTCGACGCCGCGTGACTTGGCGGCCGACGGAAAGATCGGGGGTAACGGACCCATGAGATTCGAGAACGCCACGGTGATCGTGACGGGCGGCGGCCGCGGGATCGGCCTGGCCACGGCGATGCGGTTCGCGGAGGAAGGCGCCTCCGTCGTCGTCGGGGAGATCGACGCGGAGCTCGGGGGGAAGGCGGTCGGCGACCTGCGGGCCGCGGGGCATCGCCGCGTCGCGTTCGTACAGGCCGACGTCGGCGATCCCGCGGACGCGGAGCGACTCGTCGCGTTGGCGGCGGAGCGGTTCGGCGGCATCGACGTTCTCGTCAACAACGCCGGAATCATCCGCAACGAAGGGTTCCTCGAAACCGACGTCGACTCCTTCGACCAGGTGCTGCGCGTCAATCTGCGCGGCGTGTTCCTGATGACCCAGGCCGCCGCCCGCCGCATGGTCGCGGCCGGTGCCAAAGGGGCTGTCGTCAACATCTGTTCGGTCACCGCGATGGTGGGTATGCCCGATCAGGTGAGCTACTGCGTGTCGAAGGCCGGGGTCTTCCAGATGACCCGGAGCATCGGTCTCGCGCTGGCGGACAAGGGCATTCGCGTCAACGCGGTGGGTCCCGGAACGGTGCGGACGGAGCTTTCCGAATCGGCGCTCGGATACGACGGCGAGAGCGCCGCGATGAAGCGCGTGCTGGCGCGGACGCCGCTCGGGCGGCTGGCCGAACCGGAAGAGATCGCCGACGCGGTGCTGTTCCTGGCCAGCGACGACGCCGCCTACCTCACCGGGCACACGATGTTCGTCGACGGCGGGCGGCTGATCCAGAACATCGTCCTGCCGTCCGGCGAACGGGCCGGCGGAAACCCGGGCCGATCACGGGAGGCATGAATCATGAGACTCGAGGGGAAGGTCGCGATCGTCACGGGCGCCGCCAAGGGGATCGGCCGGGGCTGCGCCAGGCGGTTCGCCGCCGAAGGTGCGGCGGTGGCGCTGGCGGACGTCATCGACGACCGGGGCGCCGCCGTCGCCGCGGAAATCCAGGCGGACGGCGGCAGGGCCCTGTACAGGCACACGGACGTCGGCGACCAGCGGCAGGCGACCGCCTTGGTGGAGGCCGCCGTCGATGCCTTCGGCGGGCTCGACGTGTGCCTGAATTGCGCCGGCGTCATCCCCATCGACGGTTCCGACGTGCTCGAGACGGAGGAATCGGAGTGGGACCGGGTCGTCGGCGTCAACCTCAAGGGCGCGTTCCTGATGTGCCAGGCGGCGGCGCGGGAAATGGCCAAGCGGGGCGCCGGCAGCATCGTCAACATCTCGTCGGTGACGGCCGTCATGGCGCTTGGCGACCAGGCGGCCTACGTCGCCTCGAAGGCGGGCGTCGCCGGCCTCACCAGATCCATGGCCGTCGGTCTGGCCCATCGGGGGGTGCGGGTCAACGCCATCGGACCGGGATCGATCGAAACCGACATGGCGGCGGTGGTCCTCTCCGACGAGGACGCCTTCGCCCGGGTCATGTCGCGAACGCCGTTGCACCGCATGGGCCAGCCCGAGGACATCGCGGGCGCGGCGCTGTTCCTGGCGAGCGACGACTCGAGCTACATCACGGGCCAGACCATCTACGTGGAGGGGGGCCGGCTGGCCCTCAACCACGTCATGCCGCCCAAGGCGTGAGGCGTTCGCCGCGCGCGACGCTCGGCGGGCGGCTCAGGCGGCGGAATCTTCCTCCGCCGGGAGCGGGCCGCCGCCGCTCCCCGGCGGAATCGTCGAATCCGAGCCCGAGGGTTCCGGGGTCCCGAACACCGATGCCGCCGTCGGTTCGGGACCGGAGGGCGCCGCCTGTCCCGACGGCGGCGCGGGTTCGACGGGAGGCGCGGGTTCGACGGGAGGCGCCGGCTCCTGCGGGGGCGCCGCAGCGCCCGCGTCCGCCGTCGCGGCCCCGCGTTCCGCGCGCGCGCGCTCCAGCTCCTCCCGACGCTCCCGGGACCGCAGCCGCGCGTGGGCCTTGGTCACCGCTTCATCGAGCTCGACCTGCGAGCACATTCCCAGGGACACCGGGTCGACCGGCTTGAGGTTCACCATGTTCCAGTGCGTGCGCTCGCGCACCGAATCGATGGTGGGCTTGGTGGTGCCGACAAGCCGCGAAATCTGGGCGTCCGACAATTCCGAATGATAGCGGAGCAGCCACATGATGGCGTTTGGACGGTCCTGACGCTTGGTGACCGGCGTGTACTTGGGGCCGCTCGTCCGCGCCTTCGGCCGGGGAACGTCGGACTCCGCCATGACCAGCCGCGCGCTCGGGTCGGCCACGCACCGCTCGATCTCCTCGCGCGTCAATTCGCTGTCGGGAATCGGGTCGCGCCCCTGGATGCCGACCGCGACCTCGCCGTCCGCGATGCCCTTCACCTCGAGCGGATGCAGGCCGCAGAACTCGGCGATCTGGTCGAACGTCAGCAGCGTGTTGTCGATCAGCCACACGGCGGTCGCCTTCGGCATCAGGGGAAGCGGCATGAAGGAACTCCTCTCGCGGTCGTCCACGGCGGACCCCCGGAACCATGTCCATTCAAGGCCGTCGGCACAAGCGAAATTCGTCCCTTCGCGGGGACGGGCGGGCCATTGTCCGAGGGCCGCCCGCGGTGGTACACCGTTCCGGGAGGAACACGGCCGAGCGCAGAGGGCCACGGGCATGGACGACCTCGACGGTCCGCCGGTCAAGCAGCCGGAACCGGTCAAGCTCGAGACGCTGGGGATCGAGGAACTGGAGAACAGGATCTCGGAACTCACGGAGGAAATCGACCGTATCCGCGAGGTCATCGCCGCGAAGAGAGCGGTGCGGGGGGATGCGGAGTCGCTGTTCAGGAAGTAGCGTCGCAGCGGGCCGCCGCGCGGGCCGCGCTCTTTCGACGGGGTGAACGCATGGCCAGGTCAGGCTTCCCGAGATTCGACACGCTGAGTCTGCACGCGGGCCAGCACCCCGACCCCGCCACCGGGGCGCGCGCGGTCCCCCTGTACCAGACGACGTCCTACGTGTTCCGGGACGTCGATCACGCCGCCTCGCTGTTCAACCTCGAGCGCGCGGGGCATATCTATTCGCGCATCTCCAATCCGACGACGGCGGTGCTGGAGGAGCGAATCGCGAGCCTCGAAGGGGGCGTCGGGGCCGTCTGCGCCGCGAGCGGTCAGGCGGCGCTCCATCTCGCCATCGCGACCATCCTCGACGCCGGCCACCACGTCGTTTCGTCCGGCTCGATCTACGGCGGGTCGCACAACCTGTTCACCCACACGCTCCCCCGGTTCGGGATCGAGACCACGTTCGTCGACCCGCGCGACCCGCGGGCCTTCAGGGACGCCATCCGGCCGGAAACGCGGCTGCTGTTCGGCGAGACGCTGGGGAATCCGGGGCTGGAGATACTCGACGTTCCCGCGGTGGCGGACGTCGCGCACCAGGCGGGACTGCCGCTCCTCGTCGATTCCACCTTCGCGACGCCCTACCTCTTCCGGCCGCTCGAATGGGGCGCCGATCTGGTCATGCATTCGGCGACCAAGTTTCTGGGAGGGCACGGCGTCGCCATCGGCGGCGTCGTCGTGGACGGCGGGACCTTCGATTGGGAGGCGTCGGGCAGGTTTCCGACGCTCACCGAGCCTTACGCCGGCTATCACGGCCTCGATTTCGTCGAGGAGTTCGGACCCCAGGCCTACGTGATGCGGGCGCGGACCGAGGGACTGCGGGATTTCGGGGCCTGCATGAGCCCCGCCAACGCGTTCCACATCATCCAGGGCGTCGAGACCCTCCCGTTGCGGATGGCGCGGCACGTCGACAATGCGCGCCGCGTCGTCGCGTTTCTGGACGCGCACGAGGCCGTCGCCTGGGTCGGCTATCCCGAGCTGCCGAGCCATCCCGACCACGAGCTCGCCAAGGCCCGGCTCCCCAGGGGATGCGGCGCGGTCTTCAGCTTCGGGATCGAGGGCGGCCGCGAGGCAGGACGGAAGTTCATCGAGGCGGTCGGCCTGTTCTCGCACCTGGCGAACGTCGGCGACGCGAAGTCGCTCGTCA
Source organism: Alphaproteobacteria bacterium (assembly GCA_965200265.1). Classification (GTDB taxonomy): domain Bacteria; phylum Pseudomonadota; class Alphaproteobacteria; order UBA2966; family UBA2966; genus UBA2966. The sequence continues at coordinate 474,360 of OZ241357.1, forward strand.
TTCACCCCGCGACGACGACGCATCAGCAGATGGACGCCGACGCGCTCGCGGCGGCGGGAATTTCCGAGGACCTCATCCGCCTTTCCGTCGGCCTCGAGGACCCGCAGGACCTCATCGACGATCTCGACCGCGGCTTGCGCGCCTCGCGGCGGTAGCCCGGACCGGGGACACGATCTTGGAGCTTCGGGTCGACGGCAAGCGGGCTTTCGCCGCCACCGGCGGGCGGACGCACCGGCCGGGGCGGCCGGCGGTGATCCTCGTGCACGGGGCGGGCATGGATCGCACGGTCTGGGTGCTTCAGACGCGGTACTTCGCGCACCATGGGCACAACGTGCTGGCCGTCGACCTGCCGGGACACGGGCGGTCCGAGGGTCCGTCCCTGGCGTCGATCGGCGACATGGCGGAGTGGTTGTCGAAGGTCATGGACGCCGCCGGCGTCGAGACCGCGTCGGTCGTGGGCCACAGCATGGGATCGCTTGTCGCGCTCGAACTGTGCGCCGGCTTCTCCGAGCGCGTCGACGCGGCCGTGCTCCTGTCGACCGCGGTCCCCATGCCGGTGAGCGAGGGGCTCCTCTCGGCCGCGAAGGCGAACGACCACGACGCCATCGACATGATCGTGGCGTGGGGCCACGGCCGGAGCGCCCACCTGGGCGGGCACCAGGCTCCCGGCCTGTGGATGACGGGCGGCGCCGAACGCCTGCTCGAAAAGGCCGGCGACGACGTGCTCTACACGGACCTGGGCGCCTGCGACGGCTACCGGGACGGGCTGGAGGCGGCGTCGCGGGTCCGCTGTCCCGTCCTCCTCGTGCTCGGGCGGGAAGACCGGATGACTCCGCCCCGCGCTGCGCGGGAGCTGGCGGACGCGATTCCGTCTTCCCGGACGGTCGTCCTCGACGCCTGCGGGCACATGCCGATGATCGAAAGGCCGGATCGGGTGCTCGACGTGCTCGGGGAGGCGATTCGCGGCGGCCCGGATGCGGACTGAGCCGCCCCGGCGGCCGCGGCGCGCGAACGGATCAGGACTTCAGGCCGAATCCGCCGAACCGCTTGTTGAACTTGGCGACCTGGCCGCCCGTGTCGACCAGGCGGCCCGCGCCGCCGGTCCACGCCGGATGCGACTTGGGGTCGATGTCGAGGGTCAACGTGTCGCCCTCGGCGCCCCAGGTCGAGCGTGTCTCGAAGGTCTCGCCGTCCGTCATGACGACGGTGATCGTGTGGTAATCCGGGTGAATGTCCTTTTTCATCGCCGCTCTCCCGGGCCGGTCCCCTGCTTGCGAGTGGCGCCTTATATCGCGTCGACCCATGCCGGGGCAAGGCGCCGTCCCGGTTCATGCGGATCCCCGGATTTGCGCGCGCCCGTCGCTTCCGGTTGAATGGAGGGAGGCCCGATGGCGGCATGGATCGAACGGACATGAACACCCCACCCCCCGCGGCATCGAACAGCCCCGCCGGGCAGCTCTACGAGCGCGTGCGCGGCCACGGGATCGACTTCTTCGTCTCCGTGCCGTGCAGCCTGCTCGGCGAGGTCATCGAGACGCTCGAGAACGACGCCGAGGTGATCTACACGCCGGTCACGCGGGAGGAAGAGGGCATCGGCATTCTCGCGGGCGCCTATCTGGCAGGCCGCCGCCCGGCCATCGTCATGCAGAACTCGGGCTACGGCAACATCGTCAACGCGGTGTGCTCGCTCGTGAACTACTACAACATCCCTATCGTCATGCTGGTCAGCCACCGCGGGAGCGCCGGCGAGCGAATCGAGGCCCAGACGCCCATGGGCGACGCCGTGCGGGGCGTCATGGACGCCTCGGGCGTCCGCTGCGTGCCGATAGAACGTCCTTCGGAACTCGACGGCGTGGACGAAGGAATCGCGTGGGCACTGGCCAACGAGAAATCGATCGCGTTCCTTTTCCCGTTCAGTTTCTGGCAGGACGCCGAGACCTACGTACCCGAACACCGATAGGGGGACGGATGCGCCGCTACGAAGCCACCCGCGAGATCATGAACGCCATCGGCGACGAGCTCGTCGTCTGCAACATCGGCCATCCGAGCCAGGAAGTCTTCAGGCTGCGGGACCGGCCGGAGAACTTCTACATGCTCGGATCGATGGGGCTCGCCTCGTCGATCGGCCTGGGGCTGGCGATGGCTCGGGACCGCAAGGTCGTCGCCCTGGACGGCGACGGGTCGGTGACCATGAACATGGGAACGCTGGCGACCATCGGGCTGGTGCGCCCGAGGAACTATACGCTCGTCATCATCGACAACCGGTCGTATGGCTCGACCGGGTTCCAGCGCTCGTTCACGGCCGACAACCTCCGGCTGGAGGAGGTCGCCAGGGGCTCCGGCGTCGAAAGCGTCTCGGTGGTCGACCGGCTGGCCGGGGTCGCGCCGACGATGACCCGGCTCCTCGGGGAGGACGGCCCTCACGTCCTCGTCGTCAAGTGCGAGCCCGGAATGCCCGAGGGGGTCGGAGTCATCCCCATCGACGGGATGGAGGTGCGCGACCGGTTCATGGCCGCCGCGGCGGGCGCGACCGGCTCGACCCCGGAGCGGGCGGCTCCCCGCGGGTAGATCGCGAACGCGCGGGATTCGCGCGCGAGCCGGAGCCACCACCCGTCCATACTATCGTCAAACGATAACATGGGCGGGATCGTGCCTCATACTATTGACAGCCAATAACATGGACACGATCATGCCCATAGTGTCGGCAGCGGATAACATGGGCTGCGGAGTGCTCCATGTTATCGCCAGAGTGCACTATGGGAAGAGTCGCGTCCCGGCGGAGGCAAGCCATGGCGGATGTCGGCGGAGCGGACGACCGGGGTCGCGCCGGCCGTTACGTCCTTCAGCCCGCCGGCTACCGGGCCTTCGTTCCCGCGCCGCTGCCGCCACGGCCGCCGATTCGCATGACGGGGACCATGCAGGCCCTGTTGTCGGCGGCCGACCGCGCCCTGGGCCGGCTGGACGGTGCCATTCACACGCTGCCCGAGGCGGACCTCTTCGTGCTCATGTACGTGCGCAAGGAAGCCGTGCTGTCCAGCCAGATCGAGGGTACGCAAAGCTCTCTCCGGGACGTGCTCGCCGCCGAGGCGCGTCTTCTGTCGCCCGGCGGCGCCGGGGACACGGGGGAAGTGATCAACTATGTGGCGGCGATGAATCACGGACTCGAACGGGTGCCCGACCTGCCTCTGTCCGTTCGCCTGATCCGCGAGATGCACGAGAGGCTGATGCGGGGCGTGCGCGGCGGCCGTTCGGTGCCGGGCGAGCTGCGCCGGTCGCAGAACTGGATCGGTCCGGCCGGCAGCACGCCGCGCGACGCGGTCTTCGTTCCTCCCCCCTTTGAGGAGGCGCCGCGCGCGTTGGACGACCTGGAGATCTTTCTCCACCGCGACGACGATCTTCCCCCGCTCGTTCGGATCGGATTGGCCCATGTCCAGTTCGAGACGATCCACCCTTTCCTCGACGGCAACGGCCGGGTGGGGCGGTTGCTGATCGCGTTCTTTCTCTGCGAACGGAAAATCCTTGCGAAACCGGTCCTCTATATCTCGCATTACTTCAAGCGGCATCAGGCCGAGTATTACGAACGTCTCCAGGCGGTGCGCGACGCCGGAGACTGGGAGGGCTGGCTCGCGTTCTTCCTGCGCGGCGTGGAGGAGGTCGGCAACGAAGCCGTCGCGACGGCCCGGCGCATCCTCGACCTGCGGGAGGCGCACCGCGCCGCCGTCACCGCTCACTTCGGGCGGGCCGCCGGCAACGGCCATCGGGTGCTCGAAGCCCTGTACCGCAAGCCCGTGGTCACGGTTTCCGACGTCCGGGACGTCGCCGGCCTCAGCTACCCGGCGGCGAACGACCTCGTCGCGCGCCTGGTCTCGATCGGCATCCTGGAGCGGTTCGACGACCGCAGGCGCAACCGGGCGTTCCTGTATCGCGATTACATCCGCGTCTTCGCCGACGATCCGGAGCCCGCGCCCGGCGCGGGGCAGGCGGCATGACGGGCGCGCTTAAGCCCTTACGCCTGTCGACGACAACCCGTCCTTCAACAAGTGGCTGGCCGAAGCGATATTCAAGGCGACCTGTACCGAAGCGCGGTGACGAGGCGCGGCGGGCGGCGCGAACGCGCGGGCCTTACGGCGCGAACTGCTCGTTCAGGATGCGTTCCTCGAGGTCGTGCTCCGGGTCGAACAGGAGGCGCAGGCGCCGCCTGTCGTCCTCGCGCACGTGGACGGAGGCGACGTCCCGAACCTCCGTATGGTCCGCGACCGCGCTCACCGGCCGCTTCCCGCCGCCGAGGACGTCGAACCGGACCTCGGCGCGCCGGGGCAGGATCGCGCCGCGCCACCGCCGGGGGCGGAAGGCGCTGATCGGCGTGAGGGCGAGCACCTCGGCGGAGAGAGGCAGGATCGGCCCGTGGGCCGACAGGTTGTAGGCGGTGCTGCCGGCCGGCGTCGAGACCAGGACGCCGTCGCAAACGAGCTCCTCGAGCCGGACGACCCCGTCGACCATGATCCGTATCTTCGCCGCCTGATGGGTTTCGCGGAGCAGGGAAACCTCGTTGACGGCGACGGCGCGCCGCGTTCTCCCGCTCGCCGTCCTGACCGTCATGCGCAAGGGGCGCAACGTCACGGTCTCCGCCCTCTCCACCCGGGCCGTCAGGTCGCCGTCGCCGAACTCGTTCATCAGGAACCCGACCGAGCCCCGGTTCAGGCCGTAGATCGGCACCTCCCGGTTCATGAACCGGTGCAGCGTCTCGAGCATGAAGCCGTCGCCGCCGATGGCGACGATGACGTCGGCCCGCGAGGACGGCACGCGCGCGTATCGCGACTGCAACGCGGCGCGTGCTTCGTTCGCCTCCGCCGTGTCGTCCGCCACGAAGGCGATCCCGGTCTTCTTCATCGGGCGGGGCGGCGCCGACGGGAGCCTTCCGCGGGTCGGCGGCATGGCGGCGCTAGCCGCCGGTGACGCTCATGTGCCGCGGGACCGCCGGGTCCCCGTGGCGCCGGTCGATGACGAAGTCGTGGCCTTTCGGCTTGCGGCCGATGGCCTCGTCGATGCTGGCGTGCAGCAGGGTATCGTCGTCGGGAGCGAGCCGGAGCGGCGCCCGCAGATCCGCCGCGTCCTGTTGTCCGAGGCACATGTACAGCGTGCCCGTGCACGTGAGACGGACGCGATTGCACGATTCGCAGAAGTTGTGGGACAGCGGGGTGATGAACCCGAGACGGCGGCCGGTCTCGCGCAGGCGCACGTAACGGGACGGGCCGCCGGTCCGGTGATCGGTCTCCTCGAGCGTCCAGCGCTCCTCGAGGTCGGCGCGAACCTGCGACAGCGGCAGATACCGGTCGGCGCGATCCTCGTCGATCTCGCCCATGGGCATCGTCTCGATCAACGTGAGGTCGAATCCCTCGTCGCCGCACCAGCGGATGATGGCGTCGAATTCGCCGTCGTTCACGTCCCGGAGCGCGACGGTGTTGATCTTGATCTCGTGCCCCGCCGCCCGCGCCGCGCGCACGCCGGCCAGCACCCGCGACAGATCTCCCCGCCTCGTGATCGCGCGGAACTTCTCCGGGTCCAGCGTGTCGAGCGACACGTTGATCCGGCGGACGCCGGCCGCGAACAGATCCGCGGCGTGCTTCTCGAGCTGGCTGCCGTTGGTCGTCAGCGTGAGCTCGTCCAGGAGACCCGAGTCCAGATGCCGCCCGAGCCGGTGGAACAGCCGCATGACGTCCCGCCGGACCAGCGGTTCCCCGCCCGTGATCCGGAGCTTGCGAACGCCGCGCTCCACGAACGCGCCGCAGATCCGGTCCAGCTCCTCGAGGGTCAGAACCTCGGCCTTGGGCAGGAAGGTCATGTCTTCCGCCATGCAGTAGACGCAGCGGAAGTCGCAGCGGTCGGTGACGGAGACCCGCAGGTACGTCACGCGGCGTCCGAACGGATCGACGAGGCCGCCCTCCGTCGGCCGGCCTTGCGCGGCCAGCCACAGGCGGTCGCTCTCGACCGTCTCCGCCCCGCGTGAAATGGCGCCGTTCTCCATGGGCAACATATTCCGCGAAATACGGCGAGCTTGCAAGTGCCGTTTTCCTTGTCGCGAGGCGCTCGTTCTCCTATCCTGAACCTTCATGGTTCGATTTCCCGGAGACCGATGATGTCATCAACGGCGGAAGCGCGACACGCGGACTCGGTGACGGCCACGCTCAACTTCGTGTCGTCGGCCGACCAGTCGCCCGTGGCCCTGGTCGAGGAGCCGGGCCTCGGGCCGGACCGGCACACGATAACGACGACGGACCGCGAAGTCCTGATCGAGGACGCCCGCCCCATCGCGGCGGAGCTCGACCTCGACCGCCAGGGCTTCACGCTCATGCGCTGTCCGACGGCCGTCGAGGACTTCTACGACGACGACGAGGTGCGCGAGGTCTACTACCCGGAAATGGATGCCCTGGTCAGGAGCGCGACCGGGGCGAGCAAGACCATCGTCTTCGATCACACCATCAGGGTGGACGACCCGGAAAAGCGGGTCCGTCAGAAGGTTCGCGCGCCGGTCCTCAGCGTCCACAACGATTTCACCACGCGGTCGGCGCCGCAGCGCGTTCGCGACCTGCTGCCCGCGGACGAAGCCGAGGCGCGGCTGCGGAAACGGTACGCCTCGATCAACGTATGGCGCCCCATCGCCAGCCCCGTGGAGACCAAGCCGCTCGTCGTCTGCGGGTACGAGGGCATCGACGAAGCGGATCTGGTGCCGGCCGAGCGCCGCTATCCCGACGGCCGGGTCGGCGGCATCTACTACATCGTCCACAATCCGAACCAGAGCTGGCACTACTTCCCGCGCATGGAGAGCGACGAGGTCGTGCTCCTCAAGTGCTACGACTCGAACACGGACGGAACGGCGCGCTGGACCGCGCACGGGACGTTCGACGATCCCCGCAGCGGCCCCGGCTCCATCCCGCGCGAGAGCATCGAGATCCGGACGCTCCTGTTCTTCGACTGAAGCGGCCCCGGTTCCGCCGGAGCCACGTCGGCGTTCACCGGCGCCCGCGCCCGTCGGGTCACAGGGGCGTGTTCGCGAAATCGGGCTGGCGGTCTATCCAGTCCATGTAGTCGTCGAACGATTCCGCCAGTCCGTAGCGGGGGACGAAGTCGGCGTCGGCCTTCAGCCGCGACATGTCCAGCATCCCGCGGTCCCTCGGGTTGTTCAGCTCGATGTTCGCGTCGTCGCCGATTCGGTGCGCGAATCCGGGAAAGCGCCCGGCCAGCCGTTCGCACCAGCTCTCCAGGGTCCAGGATTCCGGCCCGCCCGAATTGTAGACCACGCTGCGCGGGGCGTCGGCGTCCAGGAGCGCGACCGCCGAGTCGGCGACGTCCCGGCTGTAGGCCCAGTCCCGGAGGCACGGCCTCGGCAGCGTGGCCTCCTCGCCCCGCGCCGCCGCGACCGATACCTGCAATACCGGCGACAGCGTATCGCGGACGCCGGTGTTCCGCTCCCACGGGCCGAACACGTAGCCCGGACGCAGGCACACGAGGTCGAGGCCGTGCAGCGCCCGGTGCCTGAGCGCGATCCGCTCGCCGGCGTATTTGGTGATCGTGTAGAGCGAATCGGGAAGCGGCATCGCGTCTTCCTCGCGAAGAACGTCGTGCTCGAACGAGCTCTCGCCGTACACGCCCGACGAGGAGAAGTGAACGATCCGCCCGACGCCGGCCTCGCGGGCGGCGTCCATCGCGTTGACGGCGCCCTTCACGTTGACGTCCACGATCGCATGGGCGTCGCGCCGTTCGCGCTCGGGGCCGGCGGTGATCGCCGCGGCGTGGACCAGCGCGTCGCAGCCCGACATCGCCCCGGCGACGGCTTCCCGGTCGCGGACGTCGCCGTTCACGATCTCCAGCCGGTCGCCGAACGCCCCGAGGGCGGCCTCCCCTCCCGGCGGCAACGGCGCCGTATCGAACGCCACGACGCGGTCGCCGCGCGCGAGCAGCGCCTCGACGACGTTCAGCCCCACGAAGCCCGTGGCTCCGGTCACGAGAACGCGCATGTTTCCCTCTCGATTCGGACGGCGCGCCGACCGGCGCCCGGCGGTCCGGGAACCCTCGGGCCTACGGTTGCGCCCGGTGGGTGAACGCGTCGCGGCGGAAGCTGATCATCGCCTCGGGATCGACCTTGACGTGGACGATCACCGGACGGTCCGCCTTCGCGGCCTGGCTCATGGCGTCCGCCACGCTTCCCGGCTCCTCGCAGAAGTATCCTTCCGCGCCGTAGAGCCTCGCGAATTCGTCGTATCGCGGGTTGAGGGTGTCGCAGCCGATGTAACGGCCCTGGTAGAAGTCGCGCTGATAGGACTTTTCCGCCCCCCAGCAGCCGTTGTCGAAGACGACCGTCACGGTGTGGATCTCCGACTGGACGGCCGTCGCGAACTCCGGCAGGACCATGCCGAAACCGCCGTCCCCGTGAAGGGTGACGACGGGACGGTCGGGTCGTCCGCACTTGGCGCCCAGACCGCACGGGAACCCGAAACCGACCAGGCCGTAATCCAGGGGCGTCAGCATCCCGGGCGCGCCGTCGTATCGCAGCTTGTCCGTCGCCTGGAGGCACACGGTGCCCGCGTCGAGCGTATACAGCGCGTTCGCGGGCGCCGCCTGGCGCAGTTCCGCGAACACGCGCTCCGGCCGCAAGGGCGTGAGCGTGCTCCTGCCGTCCTCCTCGCGGGCTTTCCACAGCGCCTCCAGGTCCTCCAGGAATTGCCGGGAGCGCGCCTTCCACGGGACGGCCTCCGTCTCCATGTCGCTCAGACCGTCGGCGATGGCCCCGGCCACGGTGCCCGCGTCGCCGACGATCCCGACCTCGATCGGGAAGTACTTGCCGAGCGCCGCGGGCTCGATATCGACCTGGACGATCTTCGCGTCCTCGTTGATGTCGTTGTAGGTGTAGAAGGTCGTGTTGAAGGCGAGGCGCGTGCCGAGCGCGAGAATCACGTCGGCCTCCCGCGCCGCGGCGCTGGCGACCTCGTTCCCGCGCGGGCCGATCTGGCCGGCGAAGAACGGGTGGCTCGTGGGGACCACGTCCGGGTGCCCCGCCGACGCCGTGACCGGGATCTGCAACCGGCTCGACAGGCGGCGGACCTGATCCGCGCCCTGGCCCCATTTCACGCCCGCGCCGGCCAGGATGACGGGAGCCTTCGCGCCGCGGAGGAGTTCGCACGCCCTGGCGACCGCCGCCGGGTTGAGGGTTCCCGCCGCCGCGCCGGCCTCGAAGTCGGGGGCCCTGATCTCGGTCTCGATCTGCGCGGCGAACATGTCTCGCGGAATGTTGACGGCGACGGGTCCCCGCCGCCCCGAATTGGCGACGCGCAGGGCCTCCTCGATCGCGGCGGGCACGCGGTCGGGACGAATCACCGTGATGTTCTTCTTGACCAGGGGCGCGAACAGGTTCTGCTGATCGACTTCCTGGAACGCGTCCCGGCCGAAATGGTCGGTGGCGACCAGTCCCGTGAGGCAGACGACGGGAGAATAGGCGAGCTTGGCGGCGGCCATGCCGGTCACCATGTTGACGGACCCGGGGCCCGCCTGTCCCGCGAGGAAGACGCCGGGACGGCCCGTGGCGCGGGCGAAGCCGTCCGCCATGTGGACGCCGAAGGCCTCGTGCCGGACGCCGACGTACTTGACGTCGTCGGCGTCGTAGAGGGCGTCGTAGACTTCCATCGTCGACGATCCGAGAAGGCCGAACACGTGCGTCACTCCGGCGGCCCGCAACGTCTCGACGACCGCCGCTCCTCCGTTCATCTGGGCCATGTCACCCCCCGTCCCGACGTGGATCGATTGTGTGGGAGCCCGTTCTCGACGCCGGTCGCGCCATCGGGCCTGCGGTCGCGCAAGATACAGGCCCGAACGACCGGGGGAAAGGGCTTCCCCGGACGCGACGCGCCCCGGCGCGACGTCTCAATCGTCGGCGCCCGCGCCGAGCGCGGCCAGGTGCTCCGGCCGTTCCGCAAACCACGCCTCGGCCCGCGCCACATGCGCGTCTTCATACGACAGGGCGTAGAGCACGGCCTGATCGGGATTGGTCACCTCCTCGAGGCCGACGCGCTCGATCCAGGCGGTCAGCACGGCGCGGAACACCTGCTCCGGACGGCTTTCCGCCGCGTCGAGCGGCAATCCCAGCGCCGCGACCGATGCCTGGAGGTCGTCGGGCAGCGCGCCGGCAATGCCCCGGTGGAACGCGACGAGAGCGGCGCGGCGCTCCGGCCACAGCAGCGTCGCCGCCTGCCGCGCCAGTTCGTCGACGTACCGGCGAAACACGGGATCGAGACGCTCGTAGAACGTCGCCTCCCCGGCCCGTTCGGAGTCGCGTTCCTCCATGAGGGGATTCGTGGAGGCGAACGCGGCGATTTTCAAGTGCCCGGGTCCGGGCGCCGGGGAAGGCGGGCTTGACGCGGCGCCGCAGACCGCGCGAGCTTGGCGGCGAGGGAATTGGCGAGGGAACCGCGATGGCGGAGGAATGATGTCCGGAAGCGGGGGATTCGGCCTTGCGCCGGCGATTCGCCCCTGGGCGGGCGCCTGCCTGCTGGCCGGCGCGCTTTTCCTCGGCGTCCCTGCGGCGTCGGAGCAAGGCCGGGAGGACGTCGGCCGGACCCTCAACGATCTCTTCATCGCCATCTACCGGAACTCCGGCGTCATGAACGGGATCTTCGAGAACTGCGCCGGCGCGGGGGGGGCGGCGGGAGAGTTCTTCGACGCCGTTCACGGCCGCTACGTCCGCAACGACAGCGTCATCGCCGGCATGATCGTCGCCGTCCACCGCAAGGTCATGGAACGGCAGACGGCCACCGGAGCGGTGAGGCCGGTCGAGCGACTCTCCAGAGAGACCAGGGACCTCGCCTACTCGGAGATAAGGCGCAAGTTCATCGTGGCGAACGGCAGACCGGAACTCGAGCGTCGGCTGTGCGACGATCTGATGGAGGAGTTCCGCACCGGCAGATGGGACAATCCGCGATACGTGGAGGAGTACTTCAGGCTGCTCGAGCGCTTCGATCCCCGGGTCTACGCCGAGTTCCGCGACATGAAGGACGTCCTCGACGACCGCCGCGCGGGACGCCTCGGGCGCGGGCCGGGGCCCAGGTGACGCGAAGCGCGCGCGATGCCGGCCCGGCGGCCCGGTGCTTGATGCCTCCGGGCGCGATTGACAAGGCGGGTCCGGGGGGGTAAGCGGGGAGCGTGCGGCGTCCCCGCGCCCCCCGCGCTCTTGTTCCGCGGCGGCGCGGGAAGTAAGGGGGAGGGCATGAAACCGATATTGCAGCTCGCCAACGGGCTGGATCTGCTCACCGACTGGATCCTCGAGGTCTGCAAGTGGTCGACGATGGTGGTCGTCGGTCTGATAGCCGGGATCATCTTCGTCGGCGTGTTCTGGCGTTACGTCCTGAACGACGCGCTGGGCTGGTACGAGGAGACCGCCAAGTACCTGATGCTGTGGCTGGTCTTTCTGGCGTCCCCGATCGTGCTCAAGCGAACGGGCCACGTGGCCATCGACAACCTGCCCAGGCTGATGCCGGAGCGCATCAAGTACTTCATGTACCTGATCGTGTTCTCCGGCGTGATCTTCCTGCTCTACGAGATGGCGGTCGAGGGCTGGGGCCTCGCCCTGAACGCCTGGCCGCAGAAGTGGACGTCGCTGCCGATCTCGTTCTTCTGGGTCTACCTCTCGGTTCCGGTCGGCAGCGCGATCATGCTCCTGGTGCTCGTCGAACACTGGCTGAAGGCGTTCGCCGGCATCATCGACCCGGAGCAGGGCAGCCTGCCCGAGTTCGAGGACACCGAGATGCGTCACGCGGAAGAGGCGGCGCTGTCCGGCGAGTAGGCGCGCCGGGGTCGACCGCATGATCGAGAAACGGAGAAATTCACCAGGGGCGCCGGCCTTTCGGGCCGGGCGGGCGAGGCAATGCCGATAACGTTCTTCTGGATTTTCCTGGGCTCCATGGCGATCGGGATGCCGATCGTGTTCGCGCTGGGCTTCGCCCCGCTGATGGGCTTCGTGCTCGACGACAAGACGTTGTTCTTCAAGATGCTGCCGCAACGCATCTTCGGCGGCATCAACCAGTTCCCGCTGCTCGCCATCCCGCTGTTCGTGCTCGCCGGCGAGATCATGAACACGAGCGGCATCACCGAGAACATGGTGCGCTTCGCCCGCGTCCTGGTCGGTCACTTCCGCGCCGGCCTGGCTCAGGTGAACATCGTCGCCAGCATGTTGTTCGCCGGCCTCTCGGGCTCGGCGGTCGCGGACACTTCGGCCATCGGCTCGATCATGATCCCCGCCATGGAGCGCGACGGCTACACGCGGGCGTTTTCCGCCGCGGTGACGGCGGCGTCGTCGGTGATCGGGCCGATCATTCCGCCCAGCATCATCATGATCATCTACGCCTTCATCATGAAGGTGTCGGTCGCCGGCCTGTTCCTCGCCGGTTTCATCCCCGGCCTCCTCATCGGCATCGGCCTCATGGTGCTGACGAAGTTCCTCGGCGAACGGCGCAACTATCCGAAGAGCGGCACGCGCGCCTCCGTGGGCGAGATCTGGGATGCCTTCAAGGGCGCGTTCCTGCCGTTGCTCACGCCCATCATCATCATCGGCGGCATCCTCTCGGGCGTCTTCACGCCCACCGAGTCGGCGGGCGCAGCGGCTTTCTACGCCCTGGTGCTCAGCATCTTCGTGATGCGCACGCTGCCGCTGACCGAGTTGCCGCAGCTGTTTCTGCGCACCGGACTGATCGCCTCGACGATCCTTCTGATCGTCGGGACGTCCACGGTGTTCGGTTGGGTGGCCACCGTTTCCGGCGTGCCCCAGGCCCTCGGCAGGGCGCTGTTCACGATCACCGAAAACCCGATCCTGCTGCTGCTGCTGGTGAATCTGCTGCTTCTGCTCACCGGCATGTTCCTGGACGCGGTTCCGGCCATCCTCATCCTCGGCCCGGTCCTGGCGCCGACGCTCTATCAGCTGGGCATCGATCCCCTGCACTTCGCCATCATCATGTGCATCAACGTCACCGTGGGTCTGGCCACGCCGCCGATGGGCCTGATCCTGTTCGTGGCCTCGAGCCTGACGCGGCTCGGCATCGAGGTCATCGCCCGGCAGCTGCTGCCCTACCTGGTGATTCATCTGACGGCGATTCTCATGGTGACCCTGATTCCGGATATCGCCTTGACGCTGCCGCGCGCGCTGGGGTTCGCGCGGATTCCGGACGACTCGTGGATGGCAGGCATATTCGGCGGCGGGTGACCTTGTCCGCGGCGCGAATCCCGGGCCGGCGGGTGGTTCCGGCCGTTCGACGACCTTGAACTTCACAGCAAAGGGAGGACAGACGACATGAAGGCAAGATCGAGAATTCGCACCGGCCTCGCGGCCGGCGCCGGCGTCGCGGCGCTGCTGGGCGCCGGCGTGGCGGCGGCGCAGGAGACCGTCCTGAAGGTCAATCACGTCGCCAGCGCCAACACGCCGGTGCAGGTCTGCCTGGAGGTGATGGAAGGCTACATGGAGCGGACCTCGGGCAACCGCTTCGACGTCCAGGTCTACCCGGCGGCGCAGCTCGGAAACTTCCGGCAATCCGTCGAGGCGGTTCAGCTCGGCAGCCTCGAGCTGACCTTCACGACGGGCGGCGGCATCTCCAACCTGTTCGGCCCCATCCAGGCCTTCGACATCCCCTATCTCCTGAAGAACGACCGCGTGGTCAACAAGGTGATGGAGGACCAGGAACTCAATGAGATGCTCAACAACGACGTCCTGGAGGCCCTGCAGACCGTCCGCATGGTCGGCATGTCGGGCAACCACGGCTGGCGCAGCTTCTTCATCGACAAGGGACCGACGAGCAGCCTGCCCGGCGACTGGGAAGGCAAGAAGATCCGCACGATCGAGTCGCCGATCTCGATGGAGCTGGCCAAGGCCGTCGGCCTGGCGCCGACGCCGATCCCCTGGCAGGAACTCTACACGTCCCTGGCGACCGGCATCGTCTACGGGACGAAGAACTCGCTGATGGACATCATCTCGATGGATTTCCAGCAGTACCTCAAGTACCTGTTCCGGGATCAGCACACCTACATCATGTTCTTCTGGTGGATGCACGATCCGTATCTGCAAGGTCTGAAGCCGGAGCTGCAGACCGTCTTCCTCGACGGCATGGACCGGCTGAAGGCGACGTGCACCGGATACTTCGAGGCCTACACGCTGCCCTTCTACAAGCAGTTCGCCGAGGCCGGAGGGGAGATCTACTACCCGACGGCCGACCAGCGGCAGTTCCTGCTGAAGGGCCAGGAGGCGGTCGAGAAGTGGTTCGTCGACCAGTTCGGCACCAAGTACCCGGACGCCATCCGCGCCGCCGTGAAGCGCGCGGAAGAGGCGATCGCCAGGGAAGACCTGCGCGTGCTGGGCAAGGCCGCGATGAGGTAGCCCGTCGGTTCGGGGGACGGGTCGTCCTCCGCGCCGAAGCGGATTTTCACGGATGGATCGGGGGCGCGCCTGGGCGCGCCCCCTTTTTTCGCGCGGAACGGTTCGCGCGCGGGGAGGAAGCCGTTCCAGCGTCGCGCACTGTCCGAATTTTTTGATAATTATTCGCATTTGCATTTACAGGCCGTTTCCCATACGCTATGAGAGGTGATGCCGAGCGTCGTTCGAACGCGGACGACGCGACGCCGCCGCGACGAGCGAGGCAGGGGAGATGAACAAGGCGTTTCTCGAATCGACGTCCCGCGATCCCTGGCGGTCGCGGGGGACGGAGCGGGCGAACGCGCCCGAACAGGGCGCCGGAAGGCGGGAATACACCAGCCGGGACCTGCTGGGCGGCGGCCGCGAGGTCGTCATCCGGCACGGCGCCGAAGCCTACCGGCTCCGGTTGACGAGCAACGGCAAGCTGCTGCTGACGAAATGAACCGCGGGAGTACCGATCCCTCCGCCGCCTCCGACCACACTCATCGAACCGAGCCCGCCAATGGCCCGCAACGGCGCCCAGCCAGCCAGGTTCCCGACCCCGAACGAAGCCGACAAGGGAGCCAGACCGCCGTGTCACGCGACAACGCCAACCGCCTCGAACCATCCGGTCCGGTCGACAAATCCGGCGCCGCGCCGAAGGACGCCGGAGCGTCCATCGTCTACGTCCGGCCGAAGGCCGTCCGTCTCGCCCGCGGCGACCTCGCGGAAACCGGGAGCCTGATCCTCTGGGCGCTGAGAACGTGGGTCCGGGGGTTCATGAAGGACGTTCCCGTGGCCAGGAGCATCGTCGGCGAACTGCGCTGTGCGCGCGCCGGGGAGATCTTCGACGAACTCGACGGCCTGATGGCGCTCTACGGACGCCACGCCCGGCGTCGTCTCGACTTCCGCTGCCCCAGGTGCGACTCGCTGAGCCCCGACGAGTACGGCTTTCTGCTGCTCATCGGGGCGGCCCAGGCCGGCCTGAAGGATCTGGTCCGGGCCATCGCGCGGGAGGGGCTGGAGCCTTCGGCGGTTCCCCGCGGCGTCCTGCGGGCCGGCCGGCTGGCGGCGACCCTGCGGGCGGGCGGGATCGAGTTGCCGCCACCGGCCCCCGGGGGCGCCGGGAAACGTCCCCGGCCCGGGCTCCGTCCGAAACGGGAGCCTGCCCGTCCGCGAAGGCCCGCCACCGGCGCGTTGCCGGACAGGCCCCGCGGACAGGCATGAATGGTATTGACAATCATTCTTACTTGCATCACAAAGGGACGCCAACGCGGCACACCGGCCGCAGGGCGCCGCGAACGGGAGGAAGCGTCATGTACGTCTGCATCTGCAATCGCTACCGGGAAAACGACCTCCGCAACCTTGCGGCGGGCGGCGCCCGCTCGGCGGAAGAGGCGTATTCCGTGCTCGGAAACGGTCCGCGATGCGGCCGCTGCCTCGAATTCGCGCAGGCCCTGATGGACGAGATGAGCGCGGCGCCGGCCGCGGACTCGTCGGCGGTGGGCTGACGAGTCCCGTCCGGGGGTCCCGAACCATGTTCTGCTGGCCCGGCCTTCGTCCGGAACGCATCGTGGCCGCCGCGCGCGGCGTCTCGGCCGCCCTGTCGGCGCGCCGGCCCGGCCCCCGGATTCCGCGAGAGGGGTTCGCCGGATCGGCCGACGCGAAGGCCGGCGCTGCCGTTCCGGGCGCGGCGGGACGGAGGCGGCCGGTCACTCCCCGCTCTGAAACAGGACGTAGTTCTCCAGACCCATCGTATCCATGAGCCCGAGCTGCGTTTCCAGCCAGTCGACGTGTTCCTCTTCCCCCTCCAGGATGTCCTCGAGCAGCTCGCGGGTCACGTAGTCGGACCGCCGCTCGCAGCATGCGACGGCCTCCCGCACCAGCGGGATCGCCTCGTGCTCCAGCCTGAGATCGCAGTCCAGAATCTCCTTCACGGATTCGCCGATCAGGAGCTTGTTGAGGTCCTGAAGGTTGGGCAGGCCCTCGAGAAACAGAATCCGCTCGATCAGCCTGTCCGCGTGCTTCATTTCGTCGACCGACTCCTCGTACTCGTGCCTGGCCAGACGGGACACGCCCCAGTTCTTCAACATGCGCGAATGCAGGAAGTACTGATTGACGGCCGTCAGTTCGTTCCTGAGGATACGGTTGAGAAAATCGACAACCTCTTCGTCGCCTCGCATGGCGCCCTCCCTTCGCCGGTCGCTCGAACGTCGCCGGGCCGCATCTTATGCCCCCGCGTCGCCTGGCGAAAGTTCCTGTCCTGGACACGTTCGCGAAGGCGAACGATTTTCAATCTGACGTGAGGCAGAGCGGGCGCGCGTCGCGACGCCCGAAAACCCCAACCATCTCAGGCTGACGGTGCTGGACGAGATCACCGGTCAGGTGCGGCGTTCATCACGCGCCCGCGCCCCGGCGCCGGAAAATCGCCCGCGTCGCCGCCGCCGAGACGGCGAAGCAGATCACCAGGACCGGCCCTGCCGGCAGGTCGGCGGCGGTCGAGACGGCGATTCCCACCACGACCGCCGCCGCCCCGCTCGCCAGCGCCCGCCCCAGCGCGTAATCCACGCCGGAGCGCGCCGCGAGCGCCGGCAGGATCAGGCTCGCGAACACCACGTACACCCCCACCAGCTGGACCGACGCCGTGACGACGAGTGCGAACGAGACGAAGAACCCCATCCCGCTTCGCGCGCCCGGAACGGCGAGGCGCAGGAGGATCACGGCGGCGTAGACCGGCGCGAACATGGCGATGTCGCGCCACGACACGAACAGAATCTGCCCCGAAAGAACGCTCCGCAGCTCCTCGCCGCCATGCGGGTCGTCCGTCAGCGCCAGCAGGGCCAGGGAGGCGGCGACGACGAAAGTGCCGCCGATCACCGCCTCCTGTTCGGCCGGCGTGGCGCGTTCGATCCGGCGGAAGAACAGCGCCGCCGCGACCCCGGCGCCGAACGCCGCCGCCTGCCGCGCCATCCACGACGGCTCCTCCAGCCCCAGGCCGAGCAGGATGAGCGCGAGCCCCACGACCTGCGCCGTCGCCAGATCGATGAACACGATCCCGCGCCGCAGGACCTCGATCCCGAACGGCGCGTGGACCGCGGCGACGATCAGCCCCGCGGCCAGCGCGGGCGCCACGATGTCGAGGACGTCAGTCAGGAACGATCCCCGATCTCCTCCAGCGACGCGAGCAGGGCGTCGAACAGATCGAACAGGTCGTCGACGTCCTCGCGCCCGCCGACCGTGAACGGCGGCGCCACCACCGGAAGCCCGGTCCGTTCCGCCAGCCAGTCCGCCGCGTCCGCGGGGTCGTACGGCGCCCGGAGGATCGCCCTGGCGCCCGTCTCCTCCACCCGTTCGAGAACCCGCACCAGATGGCTCACGGTCGGCGGCGCGCCGGGGACCGGCTCCAATGCTGCCGCGCGCTCCAGACCCGCCCAGTGCAGGAAGTGCGCCCAGGACTCGTGATGGACGACGACCGGCATTCCGGCAAGGCGGTCGGCCCGCGCCTGCCATTCCGTCATCGCCCGGCGCCAGCGCGCCGCGAAGGAGTCGCGCCGGGCGCCATAGGCGGCGGCGTTCTCCGGGTCGATGAGCGCCAGCCGCTCCGCCAGCACGTCGGCGAGCACGAGCGCGTTGCGCGGGTCGAGGTGGAAATGCGGGTTCCCGCCCGGATGCAGATCGCCCTGGGCGCGGTCGAGCGTTTCGGGGCGGTCCAGCGCCTCGAGATGGTCGGCCGCCATGACATGCCCCGGCTGCCCGCGCTGAACCGCCAGCGGCGCCCCGCGCTCCATCAGGACGGGGAGCCAGCCGGCCTCCAGGTCGGCGCCGGAGCAGACCAGCAGGTCGGCGCGGCGCACCCAGGCGATCAGGCTCGGCCGCGCCCGGATATGATGCGGGTCCTGATGGGCGGTCGTCGCCGACCGGACGGCGACGTTCTCGCCGCCGACCTCGCGGGCGAGCGCCGCCCATTCGGGCTCGCACGCGAAGACGCGGACTTCCGCCGTGGCGGGGGCGGCCAGCGCCGCCCCCGCCACGACACTCGCGATGGCGGCGAGGGCCGTCGGCGAACGCTTGCTTTTCATCGCGGTGTCCTCCTCAGAACGCGTGCGCAGCGTGCGCGCCGAGACTCATGACGTATTGCAGAATGAACTGGTCGTCATGATCGCCGTCGGTGAACACCTCGCGGTTGTATTGCGCGCGGATGCGCCCGAACTCGCTGTTCGTCCAGTCGCCCATGACCCCGATGGCGTAAGGGGAGTGGGCGCTCTCCGCCGAGTCCGGCGGCTCGAGCCGGGCGTAGCGCGTGCCCACGCGCCAGCGCGGCAGGAACTTGTAGACCGCCTGCACGTACCAACCCGAGCTGGAGCCGTCGAGCCATTCGCTGTGCGTCTCTTCGCCTTCGCCCGCCAGGGTGTAAAGCCCCTCCTCCTTGAGCAGGAAATACTCCCCCTGGAGGATGAGCTCGCTTTCACGCGGGTTGCCCGTGGGCGCCCACGTGTAGCGGATGTCGGTGCCCCAAAGCCGCCCGTCGCCGGTGAACGCGCCGCCGGTCAGGAAGTCCGCATGTGCGAACTCCTCATGCTCCTCGGCGTGTTCGTCCTCTCCGTGCTCGTCGTCCTCATGCTCCCCGGCGTGTTCGTCTTCGCCGTGGGCTTCGCCGCCGTGGCCGTGGTCGTGGCCGCCGCCGGCGCGGTTGCGCGACGCGCCGTCGAGCATGTAGGCGCCGATGCGCCACGCCGAATTCGCGCCGAGTTCGCCGCCGATCCGGGCCCAGCCCGAGAACGCGTCGGCGCCGTCTTCCGACCCGCCGAACGGCAGGTCGTCGCCACGGAAGACTCCGCCGCCGGCCTCGGCGTAGAAGTCCGTGGGCAGGACCCACGAAAGCTCCACGCCGTCGTCGTTCCAATGGTTGTCCAGATAGACCCGGTAAGGCAGCGGGCGGTCGGCGAAATCGTTGCCATGCGCGTGCAGTTCGTTCAGGTAGCCCAGGGTCCACAGCGCGCGCCCGGCCTTGATCCGCAGCCCGTCGGGCAATCCGGCGCCGGGCAGGGTGCGGATATAGACCTCCTCCAGATCGAGTTCGGTCTCCTCGCCCGGATGCGCGCCGATCCCGAGCGTGAGCGCGCCGTGGAACTTGTCGTCGACGCTGCTCGACAGGGTCACTTCGGTGTGCCCCAGGCTCAGGCCTTCGGCGCCGCGCTCTCCGTGATGGCCGAGCCGGAAGCCGGGGATGTCCGATTCGTCGGCGGAAAACGTCGCGGCCCGTCCGTCGAGGACGACGCCGAGCGCCGGGTTGAAGGCGTTGTCGGTCGTCGCGGCACGACGCTGCGCCGGCGCCGGCGCCGCCGGGGGCGCGGTGGATTGCGCCCGGATCTCGGCGAGCTGCTTCTCGAGCGCGCGGATGCGCTCTTCGTATTCGCTTCGCAGCGCCTGGATTTCGTCCGCCAGCCGGGCCGCCGTTTCGGCCTGCGCCCGCGCCGGCGACGCGGCGAGCAGAACCGCACCGCCGGTGGCGAGCAGCGCACATATGGCAATGGCTCTCATCCTGTCCTCCTCATACGTCTTGTGTAATGATATATCATATCATTTTGTATCGGCTCGTCAACCCCCAACCCTCCTTCAAGGGCCCCGTCTCATATCTGTCTGAATCGGGACAGTTCCCGACGCGCTCGATATTGGCTTGACGTTGCAAATACGACTTACTATCATTGTCATCTGATCGTTGGCGTTCGCGCGCCGTCCCGGCGATGCGCGACCCCGAGGATCGCGGGTAAGCCAGCCGACTGCCAGCCAGCCCCGACGGCCGCGATGCGGCCGATCGATCGCAACGGCGAAGGAGCTGGCTGATGAAGTCGACAATCTCAATTTCACTTGCGACGGCGCTGGCCTTGATCGTCTGGAACGCGCCCGCGCGGGCGCAGACGTCGATCGAGGAGCGTCTGGAGAGCATGGAGCGGCGAATCCAGTACCTGGAGCGGCGGATCGCCGACCAGGACAGGGTGATCGTCGAGAAGGAACGGGAGATCTCCCGGCTCACGGGGCAAGAGGACGCCTGGTTCAACAACCTCGAGATCACCGGCGCCGTGGAGATCGAAGCGTCCCGCAACGATCCGTTCGAGGGCGACTCGACCAGCGACGTCGCCGTCGCGACCGCGGCCATCGGGATCGGCGCGCAGGTCAACGACCGGGTGAGCGCCGAGATCGGTCTGCTCTACGAGGAAGACGACACCGATCTGGAGGTCGACACCGCCAGCATGACCGCGGGCCCTCCCGAAGGCGCGTGGTCGGTGACGGCCGGACAGGTCTACCTGCCCTTCGGGACCTTCGAGAGCAACATGATCTCCGACCCCCTTACCCTGGAGATCGGCGAAACCCGCGAAACCGCCGTCCAGTTCGACGTGTCGGCGAACGGTTTCTCCGGATCCGCCTTTCTCTTCAACGGCGCCAACAACGAAGGCGGCAAGGAGGAGATCGACGGGTTCGGCGTCGCCGCCGGCTACGCGATGGAGGGGGACGAGCGTGGTTTCGCGCTGAACCTGGGTTACGTCAACGACGTCGGCGACTCCGACGGCCTGGAGGGAGTCATCGGGGAGAACCTCGGTGAGGAGGGCGTCTACGCCTCTCGCGTGCCCGGCTGGACCGGAAGCGTCATCCTCCGGTTCGGCGCCGTATCGCTGATCGGCGAGTACCTGTCGGCGATGGACGAGTTCCAGCCCGGCGAAATCTCCTTTGGCGAGGGCCGGGGAGCGCAGCCGTCGGCATGGAGCGTCGAGGCGGGCTACGGCTTCTCGCTGGGCGCCAGGGACGCGACCTTGGCGCTGGCCGCGCAGGGAACCGACCAGGCGCTCGACCTCGAGCTGCCGGAATCCCGCTACCTCGCGAGCCTCTCCGTCGACCTGGCCGACGGCGTGGGCGGCACCCTCGAATGGGCGCGCGACGAGGACTACGACACGACGGTGGGCGGCACCGGGAGCGAGGCCGACACGGTCACCGCGCAGGTCGCGGTCGAATTCTGACACTGATCGAAAGGAAGGCACGATGAACACGATGAAGACGTCGTTTCGAGCCGTCGCGGCGTTCTGCCTGCTGTCGGCTCCCCTGCTGTCCCCCGCCGCGGCCGCGGACGAGAGGCGCGCGGTGCTCACGCACTACGCGGACCTCGCGCACGCCATGTACGAAGATTCGCTGAAGACGGCGCGCGATCTGCAACGGGCGGTGGACCGGCTTGTCGCCAGACCCACGGAGAAGAACCTCGCCGCGGCGAGGGCCGCCTGGATCGCGGCGCGCGTTCCCTATCAGCAGACCGAGGTCTATCGCTTCGGCAACGCCATCGTCGACGATTGGGAAGGCAAGGTGAACGCCTGGCCGCTCGACGAAGGGCTCATCGATTACGTCGCCGCGAGTTACGGCGCCGAATCCGACGAGAACCCGTACTACAGGGTCAACGTCGTCGCGAACCCCATGCTGAAGGTGTCGGGCCGCGCGGTCGACGCCAGCCGCATCACCAAGGAGCTGCTGGCCGATACGCTGCACGAGGCGGACGAGGTGGAGGCGAACGTCGCCACGGGATATCACGCGGTGGAGTTCCTTCTCTGGGGGCAGGACCTGAACGGCACCGGCCCCGGCGCCGGCAACCGGCCGGTCAGCGACTTCGACACCGCGAACTGCTCGTGGGGCAATTGCGACCGTCGCGCCGCGTATCTCCGGACCGCCACCGATCTGCTCGTCGACGATCTGGCGTGGATGACGGATCAATGGTCCGGGGGCGGCGCGGCGCGGGAAGCGCTGTTCGGCGGCGGTCTCGACCGCGGAATCGCGACCATCGTCACGGGAATGGGAAGCCTGTCGTATGGCGAGCTCGCCGGGGAACGCATGAAGCTCGGCCTGATGCTCCACGATCCCGAGGAGGAGCACGACTGCTTCAGCGACAACACCCACCATTCCCATTACTACAACGCCCTCGGGGTCCGGAACGTCTATCTCGGAACCTACGCGCGCGGCGACGGTTCCCGGATGAGCGGCCCCGGACTCGGCGTGCTCGTGGCCGCGGTCGCGGCCGATGCGGATACGGAGTTGCGCGGCCGGATCGACGCCACGTTGGCGGCGATGCGCGCCATCGTGGACGCCGCCAACGGCGGCGAGGCGTATGATCAGATGATCGGCCCGGACAACGCGCCCGGCAACGCCCGCGTCCAGGCGGCCGTCGACGCCCTCACCGCGCAGACCCGCGCCATCGAGAAGGCGGTCGCCGCGCTCGGCCTGGAGCGCATCGAGTTCGAGGGTTCGGACAGTCTCGACGATCCCGAGGCCGTCTTCCAGTGATCCGCGGGGCGTCGCCCGCGAAACGCGCCCCGCGGCGGCGATTTTCCGCCGCGGGGCTCCTTCTTCCGATTCCCGCGCTGACGGCGGCGGGCGCCGTCCTCGCCCTTACCGACGCGGAGGTCGTCGCCCCGACCGGCGACTTCTCGAAACCGGAGGCCTTCGAGCGGCTGCCGGCGGGAGCCCTCACGTCGCGCAAGAAGCCCAACGCCGACGCGTTCTCGCACCCCTCCGCCAACATGAGCTTCGAGAAGCAGCTCGACTTCAGGGTCGGCGACGGGCTGTTCCGCCGCCTCTGGGTTTCGGCCCCGGCGTCGACCCGCGCCGCCGACGGGCTCGGACCCCTGTTCAACGCGCGCGCCTGCCAGCGTTGCCATCTCAGGGACGGCCGCGGCCATCCGCCGTCCGCGAACTGGCCCGCCGACGACGCGACTTCGATGTTCCTGCGCCTCGGCGTTCCACCGCGAACGGAGGCGGAGCGCCGGGCGCTCGCAAGCGGCCGCCGCGCGGTCATTCCGGAACCGACCTACGGCGCGCAGTTGCAGGATCTCGCCATACAGGGCCACGCGCCGGAAGGCCGCATGAGGATCGCCTATACGGAGACGCCCGTGCGGCTTTCGGGTGGCGAAGTGGCCAGCCTGCGCGCGCCTGCCTATTCCGTGACCGATCTCGGCTACGGTCCCATGCGTGAAGATGTCATGATCTCGCCGCGAGTCGCGCCGCCGATGATCGGCCTCGGCTTGCTCGAGGCCGTTTCCGAGGACCACATCGTCGCCGCGGCCGACCCCGGGGACGCCGATCGAGACGGCATCTCGGGCAGGGCGAACCGGGTCTGGAGCCGCAAGCTGAACCGTCTGGCGCTGGGCCGTTTCGGCTGGAAGGCCGGCAACGCGACGATCGAGGATCAGGCCTCCGGCGCCTTTTCCGGCGACGTCGGCATCTCCACCCCCCTCCACCCCGGCGGCGCCGGAGAGTGCACGCCCCGGCAGGCCGACTGCCTCCGCGCGCCGGACGGCAACAGCCCCGAGTTCGGGAACGTCGAGGCGCACCAGGAGGTCGTCGATCTCGTGGTCTTCTATTCCCGGAATCTCGCGGTTCCGGCGCGGCGGGACATCGACGACCCCGAGGTCCTCGCGGGGAAGCGCGTCTTCTACCGGACGGGCTGCATATCCTGCCACCGCCCCAAGTTCATCACGCCGAGGAATCCGGCCGGAATGCCCGAACAGTCGCGGCAGTTGATCTGGCCCTACACCGACCTTCTCCTGCACGACATGGGCGACGGTCTGGCGGACGGAAGACCGGAAGGCCGCGCGGACGGCCGGGAATGGAGGACGCCCCCCTTGTGGGGAATCGGCCTCACGAAGACGGTGAGCGGACACACCTTCTTCCTGCACGACGGCCGGGCCCGCGGCCTTCTCGAGGCGATCCTGTGGCACGGCGGGGAGGCGAAGGCGCAGCGCGACGAGGTGATCGCCATGCCGCCCGAGGAGCGGCGTCGGCTGATCCGGTTCCTGGAGTCCCTGTGATGATGCCGGGTCCGTTGTCCTCGACGATGCGCCGGCGGATGTGGGCGGGTCTCCTGGCCGTCCCGCTCGCGTGTGGTTGCGGCGCCGCCGGCGCCGGCGCGTCCGCCGACGCCGAGGCGAACTTCGCCCGCGTCGGCGAGAGCCTGGCGTCGGGCCACGCGGCCGAACGATACCGGCGTCTCGCCGAGGCCGCGGCGGACTTCGACGAGGCCGCGCGGGTGTCCTGCGATTCGCCGCCGCCGAGGAAACTCGACGGGGTGACGGCGGCCTATCACGCGGCGATGGATGCATGGACGTCGGTCGAGCACGTCCGCCACGGACCGATCGAATTGCACATGCGCGGGTTCCGGATGCATTTCTGGCCGGACCGGCGCGGCCGCGGCGGCCGGCAGGTCCAGGCGCTGCTTTCGAGCCCCGACGCGGCCCGGCTGTCGCCCGAGACGCTGCGCTCGGCGAGCGTCGCAGTGCAGGGTTTCCCGGCCGCCGAGCGCCTGCTGTTCGACGGCGGGCTGCGGGAGAGCGTCGCGAACGGGGCGGGAAGCGGCCCCGCCTGCCGCCTCCTCGTCGCCATCGCGGGCAATCTCGCGGACATGTCGGCGCGGTTGTCGGCGGAGTGGAGCGCGGAGGACGCGGCGTTCCGGCAGGAGATCCGGGACGCGGGAAGCGAGAACTCGCGTTTCGCCAGCCATCGGGAGGCGACCGCCGAATTCGTGAGGGGCGCGCACACCACGTTGCAGGTCATGGCCGAGATGAAGGTCGATCGCGTCATGGGGAAGAGCACGGAGTCGGCGCGGCCCCGTCGCGCGGAGTCGTGGCGCTCCGGCCGCTCCCTGCGCAACGTCGTCCGCAACCTCGAGGCGATCCGGGCCATGTACGAAGGCGAGAACGGACCCGGGATCAGGCATCTGCTCGGCCCCTCCCATGCCGACCTCGCCGGCCTGCTGTCGCGGGCCTTCCGGCAGACGCTGGAGACGGCGCGCGCCATACCGTCTCCCCTGTCGCGGGCCGTCGTCGATCCGGCGGCGCGGGACGCGCTGGCGCGCCTCTCCGCGCAGCTCCGCGGCCTCATGGCGCTGGTCGGCGGCAGGGTGGCCCCGGCGCTCGGCGCGCCTCTGGGCTTCAACGCGCTCGACGGCGACTGACGATGGATCGCGGACGCAGGCGGGCGCTGTCGTTGGTGGGGTCCGCGCCGCTGTTCCTGGCGTCCGGGATCGGGAGCGCCGCCGCCGGCCGGACGCCGCGCGACCGGCCGATCTACTTCAGCGCCTACGGCGCGCTGGACGGCGCCCACGGGGTGGCGGCGTTCGGAGCGGACGGCGGCAAGGTTCTGGACGTGCCGCTGCCCGCCCGCGCGCACGGGATCGCCGTGCATCCCGACGGAGACGAGGCGGTCGCGTTCGCCCGCCGGCCGGGAACGTTCGCGGCGGTGCTGCGGCGCCGGGACGGGGCCGGGCGCGCCCGCCTGGATTCTCCGCCGGGCCGGCATTTCTGCGGACACGGCGTCTATTCGGCGGACGGCGAGTTGCTGTTCACCACCGAGAACGACTTCGACGCCGGCCGCGGAGTCGTCGGGGTCTGGCGGACCCGTCCGCGCTACCGGCGCGCGCGGGAGTTTCCGAGTCACGGCATCGGGCCGCACGAACTGATCCTCTCCGGGAACGGTTCGACGTTGATCGTCGCCAACGGCGGCATCCTGACGCATCCGGACACCGGGCGGCGGAAGCTCAACGTTCCGACCATGTCGCCGTCGCTGGCGTACGTCGATTGGTCCGACGGCCGCCTCGTGGAGTCGCGGGCCTTCCACGGACCGCGCCGCCGCCTGCTGGGTATTCGCCACCTCGCCGTCGCCGCCGACGGCCTCGTCTGTCTCGCCCTTCAGGACGAAGGACCGCGCGGCGACCCGCTCCCCCTGGTGGCCTTTCACCGTCCGGGCGACGCCGAAATCGACCTCCGGCCCGCGCCGCGCGCGATCCTCCGGCGCATGAAGGGGTACACCGGCTCGGCCGCCGTGGACTCGAGCGGCGCCTATCTCGCCGTCACGGCGCCGCGGGGCGGCATGGTCGCGATCTGGGACGTGCGGAGGCGCGAGCCGTCGGCGGCGTTCGATCTGGCGGACGGATGCGGAGTTGCGCCGGAGGGACGGCCCGGACGTTTCCTGGCCACCAGCGGCGCCGGGGGCGCGGCGCTGCTTGACGCGGCGACGGGCCGCGCGGCGGCGGTGGGGAGCCGGTTCCTGGCGTGCCGGAGATGGGACAACCACCTCGCGCGGGCGCCCGATCGCGCGCCGGGCCGGGGGGTCTGAAAATATGTTGCGAATGCGGGTTATTCGCATTGACCGAGATGCGATTGGGAATTATTATCGGTATCGCAACGCAATCCTGGACACGAGGATCAGTCACATGAGCAAAACGATCAGCGCGGCGGCGACGGTCGCCCTGGCGGTGCTTTCCGGCGCCGCCCTGGCCGACGACATGGTCTACGCCGGCTTCCCCGTCACCGTGAAAGGGTACGACGGAAGCAAGACGACGTCGGTCTCCTACGGCGGGCAGATCGCCCGTCACGCCCTCCACGATTCGCTGAAGAAGCTCGCCGGGTCCGGCGACGGCAAGCCCAACCCGGACCTGAAGGCGAGGATGATGGCCTACTTCGAGGGCAAGGACGCCGGACGCGAGATCATCGCCCCGGCGACCAAGGGACCGTTCATGGTCTCTCCGTCCACGGTCGGCGACCTCGGCAAGAAGGTGAATCTGGCCGGCAAGACGTTCAAGGGCACCGTCACCGGAATGCCGAACGGCATGACCGGGCCGGAGCTCGTCCGGTTCTGGATCGACAAGGCGTCGTCCGCCGACAAGGGCTTCGACAAGGACAACGGCTACGATTATCCGCAGCTGATCTCCAAGTACGTCATGGGCGCGGTGTTCTACAACCAGGCCGTCGACGTCTATCTGGACGAGTACCTCGAGGCGGACAGGAAGCCCAACGACAAGCCCTACAAGGACGGGGCCCCCTACACCGGGAAGGAGCACTCCTGGGACGAGGCCTTCGGTTACTTCGGGACTCCGGCCCATACGCTGGAGCTCACGCCGAAGCACGTCTACGGCATCGCCAAGCGCAAGCCGGAGGCCGTCGCCGCCGCCGACCGCGACAAGGACGGCAGGGTGGACCTGAAGACCGAAATGGCGTTCGGTCCGGCCTATTACGCCGCCGGGTTCGACGCCTCGGTCTACGACAAGGGCGACGGAACCACCTACCTGCACACCATCGCCAAGGCCTTCCTCGACGGCCGCAGGCTGCTCGTGGACGTGAACGGCGAGAAGCTGACGGATGCCCAGCGCGCCGAGTTGAAGCGGTATGCGTCGGTCATCGCCCGCAACTGGGAGAAGGTTCTGGCCGAAGCGACCTTCAAGTACGCGGGCTCGGTCTACAAGGACATGGTGAAGTTGCAGACCATCGTCGAGTCGGGCGGAGACCCGGGCAAGCAGTTCCGCGCCTACGCCAAGCACTGGGGAGAGCTCAAGGGCTTCGCCCTCGCGTTGCAGTCCGGCAGGAACAACCTCGGCGAGACGGCGACGAGGCTGAACCGGCTGATCGGCGCCGGCCCGTTGCTTCTGAACGCCAGTCAGGTCGTCGACGTCGACAGCAAGGGCAACTACGTCCGGGACCAGGGGCAGGACTGGGGCGAGTACATGCTCCACATGGCCAAGGTGCAGAAGCTGATGATCGACAAGTTCGGCGTCCAGGCGCGCAACAACGACGTGACCGGAGAGATGCAGGCGCTGGCGGGCAAGCTCGGCGACAAGGCGTCGGCCGAGAACGACTAGGAAACCGCGGGCGGGGGCCGGGGCGGCGACGCCCGCGCCCCCGCCGCTTTCCCGGGGATCGATCGGCCATGGATGCCCTGGTCCTGGAGTACGTCGATCGTCTCGCCGATCAACTGCTCGACCCGCGGAAGCGGGTTTTCGTCGGTTATCTGGCCAGCGCCCTGGTTCTGGCCCTGGGGTTCCGGATGCTCGCCGCCGGTGCGACGCTCTTTCGTTCGCTGGCCCTCGTCTTCAGCGCCAGGGTCTGGTGGTCGCGTTCGGCCAGGGCGGACTACGCGATCGCCGCCGTCAATCAGGCGATCATGATGGGCGTGGCGCCGCGCCTGATCTCCCGATTGACGGTGGCCACCCTCCTGTTCGAGGCCATGCACGTGTGGTTCGGCGGGCGCTCCCTCGTCTGGCTCGAGGCGCCGGGCTGGGCGATCGCCGTGCTGTTCACCGTCGCGCTTTTCCTCCTCGACGACGCGACCAGGTACGTGCTCCATCGATGCCTCCACGCGTGGCCCCTCCTGTGGTGCTTCCACAGGGTCCATCACACCGCGGAGACGATGACCCCCTTCACGGTGTATCGCACCCATCCCGTCGAGGCCGTGCTCTTCGCCTTGCGCGCCACGTTCGTGCAGGCGACCGTCATGGCCGCGTTCTTCTTCTTTCTGGGCGACCGCGTGGAACTGATGACGGTGTTCGGAGCCAACGTGATCCTGTTCGCGTTCAACGTGACGGGGGCGAACCTCCGTCACTCCCACGTGGGGATTTCCTACGGACGCGTCGTCGAGCGGATCCTGATCTCGCCGGCCCAGCACCAGATCCACCACTCCGTCGAATCCCGGCACCGCGACCGGAACTTCGGGGCCGTGCTGGCGATCTGGGACTGGATGGGGCGCAGCCTGTGTCTCGCCGAACGCGGACGCGAGATCCGCTTCGGCGCGACGGGCGCCGCGCCCGAGCCGCACCGTCTGAAGACCGTCTACCTCGAACCCTTCCGGGAGGCCGCTCGATGCCTGACCGGAGCGAGATACTGGAGGCTTGCCAGGATGTGCCGTTCGCTGAACTTCCCGCCGCTCCGCCGGAGCGGCATCGCCGCCCTCGCCGTCGCGCTGGCGATCGTGTTCGACACGACCGCGTCCGGCGCTTCGTCGCGGGAGCTCAACATCTATTCGCACCGCCAGCCGTTCCTGATCAACCCGTTCCTCGAGGCATACGAACGGGAGAGCGGCGTGACGACGAACACCGTCTTCGCCTCCAAGGGCCTGGCGCAGCGTCTTCAGGCGGAGGGGCCGCGAAGCCCGGCGGACGTCGTGCTGACGGTCGATATCGCCCGCCTGTACTCGTATGCCGACAAGGATCTCCTGGCGCCCGTCGAGTCGGCCGTCCTGACGAGAAACATCCCGCCCCATCTGCGCGATCCCGACAACCGCTGGTTCGCGTTTTCCAAGCGGGCGCGGGTGATCGTCGTCTCGAAACGGGCGGAGGACGCCTCCTCGATCGGGAACTACGAGGACCTGACGGACCCGAGGTGGAAGGGCCGCGTCTGCGCGCGGCCGGGCAGCCACGTGTACAACCGGGCTTTGGTCGCGTCGTTCATCGACGCCCGGGGCGAACGCGAGGCCCAAGCTTGGGCCCAGGGCCTCGTCGACAACCTGGCGCGGCGGCCGCAAGGCAACGACCGGGCGCAGGTGAAGGCGATCCACGAGGGCGTGTGCGACGTCGCCATCATCAACAACTATTATTACGGAAAGCTGAAACGGTCCGACATACCCGAACAACGGGAGTGGGCGTCCGCCGTGCGTCTGATCTTCCCCAACCAGGACGGCCGCGGAACGCACGTCAACATTTCCGGCGGCGGCGTCGCCAGGTATTCCAGGAACAAGGATCTGGCCATCGATTTCCTGGAGTTCCTGACGTCCGCGACCGCCCAGAATCTGTATGGCGCCATCAACTACGAATATCCGGTGAACCCGGCCGTCGAGCCGTCGGCCGAATTGAAGTCCTGGGGAACGTTCAGGGAGGATCGGATGCCCATCGCCCGCATCGCCGAACTGGCGCCGCGGGCCCAGCGCGTCATCGACCGCGTCGGATGGTGAGCCGGGCCGTTTCGGACGGCATCGGGAGGGTCGGCGGCCGGGTCACGCCCTGGACCCTCGCGGCGGTCGCGCTGGCGTTCGTGTTTCTGACGCCGATCCTCTCGGTGTTCGCCGCCGCGGCGGGAGACGGCGGCGGATTGTGGGAGCATCTGCTCCGGACCGTGTTCCCGCGCTACGTGGCCAACACGCTGACCCTGATGATCGGGGTCGGTCTCGTCAGCCTGCTGTTCGGAGTCGCGACCGCCTGGGTGGTCCACCGGTACGCGTTTCCCGGCAGGGCCGTCCTGCAATGGATGCTGCTGCTGCCCGCCGCCGTCCCGACCTATCTCATCGCCTACACCTACACGGACTTTCTCGAGTACGCCGGGCCCCTGCAACAGGCGCTGCGCGAGGTGTTCGGATGGCGGAGCGCCCGCGATTACTGGTTTCCGGAAATCCGCTCCATGGGCGGCGCCTCGTTCGTGCTCGGCGCGGTCCTCTATCCCTACGTCTACATGATGGCCCGCACGGCGTTCATGCTGACGCCGGCCGCCCTGTTCGAGATCGGGATGCTCTCCGGACGGAGCCTCTTCCTCCACGTCGCCCTGCCGCTGGCGCGGCCGGCCATCGTCGCCGGACTGGCCCTGGTGCTGATGGAGACGATCTCGGAGTTCGGCGCCGTCGAGTACTTCGCCATCGAGACCATCACGCTCGGCATCTTCAACGTCTGGCTCGGCATGAACAACCTGCCGGCGGCCGCCCTGATCGCCTCCCTCTCCACGCTCTTCATCGTCGCCCTGCTGTGCGTCGAGCTCCTGGCGCGCTCGCGGCGGCGGTTCTCCGGCGGCGGCCGGTCGACCGCGCCGCTGGCGGCGGTCCGGGTGGGCGGGTGGAAGGCGCTCGCCTGTATCGCCGCGTGCCTGACGCCCGTGACGATCGGTTTCGTGGTTCCCGCCGCCCTCCTGTCGGGCTTCATCCTTCAGGGGTATTCCCTCGAATTCGGCGGCGGCGTGGCGGCCGCGTCCCTCCACTCCGTCGTCCTCGCGGGGGTCGTGGCGCTCCTCGTCGTCGCGTCGGCGGCGTTCATGGGACTCGTCGCGCATTACGAGGGCGGCGCGCCGCTGAAGCGCCTGACCGCCCTCTCCTCGATGGGCTACGCCTTTCCGGGAACGATTCTCGCCATCGGCGTGATCACGGCGGGCGGCGCGATCGACGACGGCATCGCCGCGGTCGTCGAGGACACCCTGGGCCTGTCCTATCGCGGCTGGCTGACCGGAGGCGTCGGCCTCGTCGTCTTCGCCTGCGCGGTGCGATTCCAGGCCGTCGGGTACGGCGCGATCACCACGGGGCTCCAGCGGCTGCCGCCCAACATGATGGAGGCCAGCCGCTCCCTGGGCCATACGTTCATGCGGAGCCTGCGTGACGTCATCCTGCCGCTGCTCCGCCTCCCCCTGATCACGGGCGGCCTGCTGGTGTTCGTCGACGTGATGAAGGAGCTGCCGATGACCCTCGTGCTGCGGCCGTTCGATTACGAGACCCTGGCCACCTACGTCTACCAGTTCGCCAGGGACGAACTGCTGGAGGAGGCGGCCCTGCCGGCGCTCCTCATCGTCATCGTCGGCATCCTGCCGGTCATCGTGATGAACGCCATGCTGCGCCGGATCGCCAACCAGGGCGCGACGGCGACCCGCTGATCGGCCGGCCTGCGCCGGCAATGTCCCTGGGAGCGCCGGCGTGTTCGGTGCCGGTGGCCGGTGGCCAGTGGCCAGTTGCCAGCACCGGCCACCGATCACCGGCCACTGAAAACAAGGCCGCCATGCCGGCGGGACGCCGGCGCTCCTAGGGACATGCCGGAAATGCAGCCCTTCATCGGCGGACCCTCATGGATAAGCATCGACGTCGATGGCGGTTCGGGCAATGGCCGTATATGGTGCGCGCGCTGGGCCGTCCGGCGACTGCGCGCGCGTTGGCGGCGTCCGCCGGCGTCCATTCACGGCTTCCCGGGAGCCTCCGATGAACGACGAAGACCTCTGCTTCACCCCCGCCTCGCAACTGCGCGAGCGGATCGCGCGCAAGGACCTCTCGCCCGTCGAGGCGACGCGCGCCGTGCTCGCGCGCATCGAGGCGCTCGAACCCGGGTTGAACGCCTTCGCCACGCTGACCGCCGATGCCGCCGCGGCGGCCGCGAGGGAAGCGGAGGACGCGGTCATGCGCGGCGATCCGCTCGGCCCCCTTCACGGCATTCCGGTGACCGTCAAGGACATGGTGGTCACCGCCGGAGTCCCCACGGAATTCGGATCGCGCACGCGCGAGGGCCACGTCCCCGACGAGGACAGCCCCCTGGTCACGCGCCTGAAGGAGGCGGGCGCCGTGCCGCTCGGCAAGACCACGACGTCGGAATACGGCTGGAAGGGCGTGAGCCAGAGCCCGCTCACCGGCATCACGTCGAATCCCTGGAAGCCCGGATACAACGCCGGCGCTTCCTCCGCCGGCGCGGGCGCCGCCGCCGCCGCCGGCTGCGGCCCCCTGCATCAGGGATCCGACGGCGCCGGGTCGATCCGGATGCCCGCGCACTTCTCCGGCGTGTTCGGCCTCAAGCCGACCTACGGCCGCGTGCCGTGCTGGCCCGTCGCCAACAACGACCAGGCCACGCACATGGGTCCCCTGACCCGGACGGTCCTCGATTCGGCGCTGATGCTGAAGGTCATGGCCGGTCCCCACCATTGGGACCACACGAGCCTGGAGGCGGAGCCCGCCGACTACCCGGCCCGGTGCGCCGACGGCATCGCCGGGCTCAAGGTCGCCTTCAGCCCCGATCTCGGCCATGCCCGCGTCGACCCGGACGTCGCCGCGCCGGTCGCCGCCGCCGCGGGCGCCTTCGAGGAGATGGGCGCGGACGTCGAGGAAACGACGCCGCCGTTCGGACCCGACGGCCCCGAGCTGATCCGGTTCTTCTGGGGCGCGCACCTCCTGCGCTACGCCCACTTCCTGCCCGAGTGGGAGGACAGGATGGATCCGGGCCTGGTCGCCTGCATCCGCGGCGCCGAGGGGTACACCGCGGAGGAGTACGTCGCCATGCGCCAGAGGAAGCTCGACTACGTTGCCTCGGTGCACCGCTGGTTCGACGACTGGGACCTGCTGCTGACGCCCGCCGTGTCGGTGGCCGCGTTCCCCGCCGACCGGCTCCAGCCGGCGCACTGGCCGCAGCACGACTGGGACTGGACGGCCTGGGCCGAGTTCTCGTACCCCTTCAACTTCGGCGGCAATCCGGCGGCCAGCGCGCCTTGCGGGTTCACGAAGGACGGTCTCCCGGTGGGCCTTCAGGTGGTCGGCAGGCGCTTCGCCGACCTGACCGTCCTGCGCGCGTCCGCCGCCTTCGAGGCCGCCCGGCCGTGGGCGGACAGGCGGCCTCCGCTCGCCTGAGAACCCGGCCCGAAACGGCGTTCCCGGCGTCGGCGTCAGGACGGCGCCGGGCCGTAGCCCGACCGCGGGTTCCGGCGCAACCCGCAGGGACCGGGACAGAACAGCGTCACGGCCTCGACGCCGGGTTCGAGGTCCACCCGGTGCTCGGCGTCGGCCGAGCGGAAGCCGACGTATCCCGGGCCTCTCCAGAAGCGGCCCGCCGCGGTCGTCTCCCAGTACCCGCCCTTGAGGATGACGGTCATGTAGGGACGGGGAT
Source organism: Alphaproteobacteria bacterium (assembly GCA_965200265.1). GTDB lineage: Bacteria > Pseudomonadota > Alphaproteobacteria > UBA2966 > UBA2966 > UBA2966. The sequence continues at coordinate 508,187 of OZ241357.1, forward strand.
GGTTGTGCATTCCCTCGCCGTGGTCGTCGTCCCGGATGTGATGGATCAGGACGTTGAAGGGAAACCACCGGGGACGATGGCGAAACAGCAGGTAGTAACGGTCCGTCCACGGCTTCGCCAGGTGATATCGGGGGTGCGACGGGCCGCGGTCCATCAGGGTGCGTTTCCGCCCCAGCCTCTCGAGGACCCGGAACAGCGTCCTCATGGGCGGCGCAGGCACCAGAACGCCAGCAGCGGCTCCGCCCCCGCACGCATGGCGTGGACGATGCCCGGGCGGTGGTAGACCAGCCCGCCGACGCCGGGCGTGTGCCAGCCCGCGTCCTCGTCGAACCAGTCGCCGGCGCTCATGGCGACGTAGATCTCCTCCGGGGGGTGGCGGTGGTCGGGAAAGGTCACGCCGGGCGCGAGCAGGCTTGCGCCGACGACGATGCCGTCGCGCCGTTCGGGGCCGTCGGGCCCGACGACGTCGGCGTTGGCGTGCCCGTCCCGGAACGCCGGGTCCTCTCCCTCTTCCGGCGGGCGGAGACGCCAGCGCAGGCGGCGCGCCAGCGGGGCGAAGGCGTCGGCCAGGCGCGCGACCGGCTCGGGGCCGCGCCGCGCGCCGGCCAGGGCCCGGTCGAGATGCCGGCACGCGCCGAGCCAGGCGGGTCGGACGGATGCGGCGTCCCGCGGCCCCGGAAGCGCCGCGCGGACCTCGCGGGCGGCCGCCTTCCCCCTGTCCGCGGTCTCCGGGGAGAACGCGCCGGCGGCGATGGCGGCCGCGAGGGATTCCACGAATCCGGCCAGCGATCGATCTCCGCTCATGGCTGCGTCACCCGCTTCCGTTCCGGCTCCCGCAATGCCTTGCCGGTCCCTCGTGAACGGTTCACACGACCCTGGATATCCGGTCGTGTACCAGAAGAGCGGTCATGAATACCTGGCCCTCCGGATTTCCTCTTACGTTTCGCCATGAGTTCGCGGCCTTTTCCGCGGCCTCGATCAGATCGTGTACTTCGCTTCGGATGAAAGGGTGGCTGAAGTCGTAGTCGGCTTCGTGGCGCGCTTCTTGCAGATTCACGAACGCGGATGCCACTTGGCGGAGATCCTTCGACACGGGCGCTCCCCCCATCGGCGCCTGCCATGCCTCCGGCACCGTTCCGCCCGCGAACGATTTCGCAACCCCCTTCATGTGCGCGTGCACGAACGCCCGCCGGAAGACCAGGCGTATGTCCGATCTCTTCCTCCCTCTCAGCATCGACGACGAGGCTTCCGAGACGAGAAGATGGAACAGGGAGTAATACGCCGCCGATACGGCCCGTCTCAGGCTCGCCTGCTTTGGACGTTTCGGCTCCTTCCCGGCGAGATGCCTAGCCTGGGCGAGCAGGTCCGAAGGGTAGCTCATGGCCGGTCACGTGCTGTGGATGTAATGCGATGGCATTGCCTCGTTCGCGTCTCGGAACCGGATGTAAATCCAGTCGGACACCCCCGCCCCATGCAGTCCGTCTTGTATCCGGGATCGGATTCGCTGCCGGTTTTCCCAGGACCAGATCTCCTCCTCGGAGGCATCCACGGGAAGGACCGCCCAGACCCACACGGCGGGGTCTCCCCCCGAGTCCGTCCCCGACCGGAATTCGAACCGCTCCACCTCCTTCAGGTCCCGTTGAATTTTCCGGAGTTCGCCTTGCAGAAAGGTATCCGTATCGTCCATGACCATGACCGGTCTCCCGAGTGCGCCTGTCGCGTCCGGTCCGCCCCGCCCCCGGCGCCGCGGCGGCGGGATGGTGCCCCCGGCCGGACTCGAACCAGCACGTCCATGCGGACAACAGATTTTGAGTCTGTCGCGTCTACCGATTTCGCCACGGGGGCGCGAGGCGAATCATAATCGCGGGCGGCCGACGGTCAACCGCGGGTTGCCGGTGGTGGCCGGTTGCCGGTTGCCAGTGGCCGGTCGGGGTGCGGCGCGTCGAACGGCACGCCTCGCACGCCGTCAGGGCGCCGGCCACCGCCCACCGGCAACTGGCAACCGGCCGCTCAGAAGCCCAGCTTCAGCTCCAGTCCGGCCCCGTATTCGTAGGCGCCGCCGCCGCCGGTCGCATAGCCGACCGTTCCCCGCAGCACGCGCCCTTCGCCCCATTGAAGGGTGCCGCCCATACCCAGGCGAAGCCACGTCGCCCGACCGGCCGCCGTCAGCGCCGTTGCTTCCGTTCCGGATCCGGACACCGTGACCCTGGTTTCGTCCTGGGTTTCGTGCTCCAGATCCAGCGAGCCGAATATCCGGCCGATCTCCTGGCCGCCGGTCGTCCTGGTCTCCACGCTCGCGCCCACGCGCCCCTTCAGGCTTCGTCCGTCGTTCAGGGACACGCGCGCGCCCACCGCGTCGAAGAAGGCGGGCATCGAGATCCGCGAATGAACCAGCCCGATCCGGGGCGTGAGCGCCGCCTCGCCCGACAGGCCCGGCAGAGGGAGCCGCCGGCCGGCTTCCACGCCCAGCGCATGGCCCTGGGCGGACACGCCCCGGTACAGCGAGCCGCGAAGCCACGACGCGAGGTCGCTCTTGTACCATGTCGTCGTTGCGGTGACGTCGACGTAGGCGCCGTCCCGGAACCACGTGCCGGACACGCCGAAGCCGGTGCCCGACACGTCGATCTCGCCGCCGCCGATGATCTTGCCGTCGCCCGTCACCTCCGCCGAGCCGCGGCGGTGATGCGCGGTGATGCCGAGCAGAACGTCCTCGCCCGCCACCGGAGCGTCCATGCCGACCTCCACGCCGCGATACCGATGCGTGTAGTACGTGGCCGACGTTTCCGCCTTCTCCGTCTCCCAGACGCCGCCGGTCTCTTCGACACGGCCCCATGCTCCCCTGGAATCCCGCTGTGCGGCCATCCGGTCTTGGAACCGGGACGGCCCGTTCATCCCCAGCAGCACGGACGGCAGCGCCTCGTACACCCGGGCCCGCGGCGCATACGCCTGAACCACCTGGATGCCGTTTCCTGCCTCCTCCACGCCGACGTCCCAAGCTCCGTCCGTAGCCGCCCCCGTCGTGCCCAGGCGTCCAAGCCGGACCGGCCCGGACGCGCCCGGCGGTTGGAACTGCACCGTCACCCCGCCGTTGGTCGCCACGATCTTGCCGTTGATCCGCGCGGCATAGTCGACGGGACTCCCCTTGAGCAGGAGATCGATGTCGCCGCCGTCGCTGCGGATCGCCTCGTCGTCGATGCCCCTGATCCGGCCTTCGGGACCCACCGTCAACGCGCCGCCCCGGTCGAGATGCACGCGCCCGACCGCGCCGTCGATCGTCACCGCGCTGCCCGTCTCCGCTCGCGCGGCCCGGGTCGCCACGCGCACGGTGCCGGAGACGTCGCCGCCCGCCGCCACCGTGATCCTGTGAGCGCCGGCGCCGGTCGCGCGGATGCCGCCCTCGACATGGCCGGCCACCGTCGCGGTGAAGTCCTGCGGACCGTTGGAGAAAATGCCGTCGCCCGACGCGGCGCTCACCCGGCCGTCCTTGCCGATCGTCACCTCGGCCTCGCCGGCGCCGTTCACGTACACGCCGGCGCTTTCGGAGCCCTCCGCCACGACGGAGCCGCCGCTCACGGTGACGGAAATCCTGCCCTCGTCATTGACGGCGCGCAGGGCATGAATCCCGTGAGCCTGGTAGCCGGCCGCCCTGACGGTGCCGCCGCTCACCACGACGACGAGAGCGCCGCTGCCGCCCTGGACAGCCCGGACGCCATCGGAAGATTCGCCCGCCGCGGCGACGGAATCTCCTTCGATGGTCACGGCGACGTCGCCTTCGGCGCCCTGGTGCTCGGCGAAGACGCCGTGGGTTTTGGCGCCCGCTGTCGCGACGGTCGCGCCGCCGCTCACGGAGATGGCGATGTCGCCCTCGTGCTCGTGCTGGCCCCAGACGGCGAAGGCGCCGTCGCCCTCCGTGGAGATGGCGCCGCCGCTCACGGAGATGGCGATGTCGCCCTCGCCCGTCCCCGGAATCACCTCCGTCTCCGTCCCGGTGATGCGGTCGCCTTCCGTGGTCGTGGCCTGCCGGATATGGGCCAGGATGCCGTGGGCCTCCTCGCCCGTCGTCGCGATGGTGACTCCCGTCGCGTCGATGGCGACGTTGCCGGCGCCCCGGTGCCAGCCGTGGATGCCGATGGAGTTCGCGCCCGCCGTCCTGATTTCGCCGCCGGTCACGTCGATGTCGATGGCGCCGCCGCCCGTCCTGACCTCGGTGGTGCGGTCCAGGTTGGTGATCGTCTCCGACCTGCCCGTGTGGTCCGCGAAAATGCCGTAGGCGGCGCCGCCCCAGGTCAGGATGTGGCTGTCGGTGACGGCGACCCGGATGTCGCCGAGGCCTTCGTGACGGGCGTGGATGCCCCGGGACTCGTAGCCGTTCAGCGACGGCAGCAGCGGGCCCGGCTCTACCCCCGGCACGCCCTGGTTGTTGGGGAATTGAGGCCCCTTGGGCACGATGCCGCCGGTGGCGATGGTGTAGCCCTTCACGGTGATGGCGATGTGGCCATAGGCCGCGGCGCGGGTATATTCGGCCCGGATGGCGTCGGATTCGTCGCCCCGCGTCCCGATGAGCGGCCGCACCCGGCCTTCCCGGTCGCGCTCGGTCTCGATGACGTTGACGATCACCGCGCCTCTGGAGCGGTGGGTCTTTTCGTTTTCGTAGAAATAGCTGCCCTGCTGGGTGGCGTAGATGCCGTGGGCTGCGTCGCCGCCCGCCGTCGACAGCGACAGATCGCGGAAGTCGATCGCGACCCGGCCCCGGCCGGTGTGCGAGGCCCAGATGCCGTAGGATTCCTCGCCGACGTTGAATTCTCCGTCGCCCATCGTCCTGACGGCGTATCTGCCGTGGTCGATGGGGTGGAAGTGCTGGGGCGCGCCCGTCGCATCGACGCCGTGCACGTAGACCACCAGATCGCCGTTGCCGCCCTGACGCCAGGCGGAAATGCCGGCGTACAGATCCTCGGTGACGGTGACCCGGGGGTTGCGGACGACGACGTTGCGGGTTCCGTCGTGGTTGACGAACCCGCAGTCGACCGGCTCGGTGGGGATCACGACGGGGCCGGCGGCGCGGAAGACGGCCCGCAGGTGGTCCTGGGTGAGGAGGCGAAGGTCGAAGCCCGGGGGGAAGACCGCGGTCACCGGGGGGGAAGCGGCGGGGCACTGGAAGACCGGCCCCCTCTGCAGCTGCGCCTTCGCTTCCTCCGCGCCGAGGGCGAGCGCGGCGGCCAGCCCCAGGGCGAGCGCACCGCCGTTCCGCGCAATCGTCGAATTCGTCATCGGATAACCACCTCTCGCTCTCTACGTCCCGAATTGAAGGAAAGCCCGCCCCCGCGAGCGGCGAATGAATTTATACCCCCCCCCCCCCGCGTTTTGCAAGGCCCGCGTTTCCGGTTGCCGGTGGCCAGTAGCCGGTTGGGAGTGCGGCAGGCCGAATTGCACACCTTGCACACCGTGAGGGCGCCGGTCCGTTGCCCGGCGTCCCGCCGCCTGATATAGCGGGCGCGCGACCCGGCGACCGGACCGAACGGCCTCTAACCCGGTTTCTTCTTCGGCGGCGGGGCCGATGGCGGCGGCTTGACGGCGTTCGGAGGTTTCGGCGACACGCCCCTTTGCAACGCCGCGTTCTTGCCGGACATGATCCCGTTCTTGCTGGACATGATCTTCTGCAAGGTTTGCTTGAGCGTCATGGTTCTCCCCTCGGGTCAGTATCGGAATTTACAGGCAGAAACTCCACCATCTCGACTTCGGATTCGGATATCAGAATATGCGATACCCCCTCGGCAGGCTCCCGGTTTCCTTCGATCAACCATTCACATTCTTCGATCAGGAAATACCGGTCGTCCGGCCGACTGGGCCATTCCTTGGGCCACCCATACAAACGGTGCCCGCCCTTGAGATTCAAAATGACATAACAATCGCGGTGGAACGCGAAAGCCGAATACTGCGCGGATTGATACGAACTCTCGACCGTCACGTTCCAATGACGAAGGAGTCGATGAATATAGTCCTTGTTCCAGACATGAGCGGAAGCAATGCCGACCGCAACAGGCAGGAAAACCAGCACGAGGAGTGCCTGTATCCAACTCGATGGAAAACTCCACTCGGAAAGTCCGGAAAGCTCCAGAACGGGCATCGCGAACAACTGGAAGACCACGGTGAAGATGAATGCCCGAACGACGAACTGGAATCCATCGGATACCGGCTTGGATATGAGCGAGCTGTAGACCCCTGCCCAGACGAACCCGGGCAGCAGGAACATCAGGACGCCCACGACTTCGTTGGATGCCCACCTCATGCTCGCCACGACTTCAAATACCGCATCCGGTGACTCGTCTTCGGTCGGGGCGCATTCGACGACCGTTCATGCGGCCGGCCCGCGACGCGCCTCTCCGTGGAGGGGCGCCGCGAACGCCCGGTCGATTCCATATCACGGGAGCGTTCGCCCGACAACGACGTGTCTGGTCCACCGCATGTGAGGCCCGCGCTTCCGCCTTTCGTCCGAACCCGGCCGCGGCGCCGGGCCGCGCGGGTTCGTTGCCCGGCGTCCCGCCGCCTGATATAGCGGGCGCGCGACCCGGCGACCGGACCGAACGGCCTCCCCGTGCTCCAACGCCTCTACGACTGGACCCTCGCGCTCGCGGCGCACCGCCGCGCGCTTCCGGCGCTGGCCGCCGTGTCGTTCGCCGAGAGCTCGTTCTTCCCCATCCCGCCGGACGTCATGCTGATCCCGATGGTCCTGGCGGCCCGCGCCCGCGCCTACGTCATCGCCGCGGTCTGCACCCTGTCCTCGGTCCTCGGCGGAGTCATGGGCTACGCCATCGGGTTCTTCGTCCACGAGAGCGTCGGCCGCCCCCTGCTCGCCTTCTACGGCCACGCCGACCGGTTCGCCGACTTCCAGGACCGGTACAACGAATGGGGCCTGCTCATCGTCTTCGCCGCCGGCCTGACGCCGCTCCCCTACAAGGTGTTCACCATCGCCAGCGGGGCGACCGGGCTGGGCCTCGTTCCCTTCGTCGCCGGCTCGCTGGTCTCGCGGGGCCTCCGGTTCTACGCCGTCGCCTTCCTGCTCCGGCGCTACGGGCCGCCGATCCGCACCTTCATCGAGGGGAACCTGAAGGTCGTCGCGACGGTGTTCGTCGCCGCCCTGGCGGCGGGCTTCGTCATCCTGCGCCATGCGGTCTGAGGCGCCATGCCGTCCGCCCTGCCTCGCGACCGCCCCGCTTCGGCGATGACCGCGGCGACCGCGCTCCTGCGCCCGCGCGTCAGCACGCTGTCGGTCCTGTTCGCCAGCGCCGCGGTTCTGGCCGCGGCGCTGCTCGCGCAGTACGTTGGCGGGCTCGAGCCCTGCGCCCTCTGCGTCTATCAGCGGGCGCCCTACGCGGCGGCGATCGTGCTGGCCGCCGCCGGCTTCGCGATGGCGGGCCGCCGCCGGGCCGTGGGCGGCCTGCACGGCCTCGCCGCGGCGGTCTTCCTCGCCGGCGCCGGGATCGCCGCCTATCACGTCGGCGTCGAGTGGCGCTGGTGGGCCGGAACGGAGGCGTGCGGCGCCGCGCCCGGCGCCGGCGCGCGGTCCGTGGACGAGCTGCGCGCGCAGATCATGGCCGCGCCGGCGGCCCGTTGCGACGAGGTCGCCTGGTCGCTGTTCGGCGTCTCGATGGCGGGGTACAACTTCCTCGTCTCCCTGGCCCTGGCCGGGTTCTCGGCCGTGGCCGCCGGCGCCGGTCTCCGCCGGGGGCCGGCGTGACGCCGGCCGACCGTGATCCGGGCGCCGCCGCCGCGGACGGCCGCGCCGCGCGCCGCCGGCGCCCGAAACGCACGGGAGAGGATCGCCTGCCCGGAGATCCGTCGCCCGAGACCCTGGTCGAACGCATGATCCGGGTCGACCACGCGGGCGAGTTCGGCGCCGTCCGCATCTGCGAGGGCCAGATCGCGGTTCTGGGCGACGGGCCGGCGGGCGCGGCGCTCCGGCGCGCGGCGGAGCGCGAGCGCGAGCATTTGGAGGCCTTCGAGCGGCTGATCGCCGAGCGGGGGGTCCGCCCGACCGCGCTGACGCCGCTGTGGCGCATCGCCGGGTTCGCGCTGGGCGCCGGCACCGCGCTCCTGGGCGAGAAGGCGGCGCACGCCTGCACCGTCGCCATCGAGGAGACGATCGACGAGCACTACCGCCGGCAGGCCGAGCGGCTCGGCGACGACGAGGCGGAGTTGCGCGACGCCATCGAGCGGTTCCGGGCCGACGAGATCGCCCATCGCGACGAGGCGCTGGAGCGCGGCGCCCTCGAGGCGCCGGGCTACGAGGCGCTGACGTCGGCGATCAAGGCCGGTTCGCGCCTGGCGATCTGGCTCTCGGAGCGCCTGTGAGCGCCGGCGCGCCGGCCCCCGCCGCCCGGCTCCGGCTCAGGGTTCGAGCTCGGCGTCCCAGTAGAGGTAGTCGCGCCAGCTTTCGTGAAGGTGATTCGGCGGAAAGCGGCGGCCGATCTGCCGCAACCGGAACATCGAGGGCTCGACCGGCATGGCGCGGGGATACATGCCCGCCTGCTCGGGACGGCGGCCGCCCTTCCTGAGGTTGCAGCGCGAACAGGCCGCGACCACGTTGCTCCACCGGGTCCGCCCGCCCTGCGAGCGCGGGACGAGGTGATCGAAGGTCAGGTCGCCGTCGCCGTCGCCGCCGCAGTACTGGCAGGTGAACGAATCGCGGAGGAACACGTTGAACCGCGTGAACGCGGGCCTGTGGGCCGGCTGCACGTAGCGCTTGAGCGACACCACGCTGGGCAGCCGCATCCGCAGGGAGGGCGAGGAAATCCAGCGTTCGTACTCGGAGACGATGTCGACCCGGTCGAGGAAGACGGCCTTGACCGCCTCCTGCCACGGCCACAGCGACAGCGGGAAGTAGCTGAGCGGCTGGTAGTCCGCGTTCAGGACGAGGGCCGGCGAGCCTTGCGGCGATCGGGTCATGGCCGTGTCATCCGGTTCCGGTTTCCGGGTTCGCGTTCCCCGGGTCCGCGGCGCCACGCCCCGTCCCCGGCGGCGGCATTGTGGCCAACCATCCCGGGGAACACAACATGGCCGATTGTGGGGGGCCGATCATGGGGCCGGCATGACGCCGGCCGGCGCGTATCCGCCGATTTCGGCCGCGCGATCCCCATCCTGTCTCGAAACCATGCCCGAATCGTGCAATGGGGGAGTTTTCTGATTGACTCGCTCCGCCATCGCTCCCACGATGCCTGTCGTGTTCGACATGCTCGTGAAAACGATGTAGACCACGGATGCGAGGATGGCTTGAAAGCCCCGTCGACGGTGCGTTCGTCGCGTGGCGGGGCGGCGATGGGGAGTTGATCGGATGGCGATGACGCAGGTCAGGGAAATCGACGTGGCGCGGAGCTTTACGTCGTATCCGGTTGGCCGGACCCGCTCCGACGGAAGGTATTCGGGCGAAGCCTTTCGCGACGATCATCTGGTCCCGGCCCTGAAGGCGGGAGCCGTGACGGTCCTCATGGACGGCGCCAAGGGATACGGTTCGTCGTTCCTCGAGGAAGCCTTCGGCGGGCTGGTGCATCGCCGCGGCTTCGAGCCGGGCCAACTCAGGGAGAGGCTCGTCATAAGGACGAAAGACTCCCTGCTCAGCGCCGAGATCTGGAGCTACATCAAGGAAGCCGGCCAGCTCAAGGCGACGTCCGTACCGGATGCCTGAAGGCATACTGGGCGCGCCTTGGTGGGTTCTCGCGTCTTGGCTGATTCCCATCGTCGTTACCATCGTCGGCTGGGTCGTCGTCGCGCGGCGGAGCAACAAGCACGCCTCCGCGTCGGAGACCTTCCAGATGGTCCGGGAGGCCGAAAATCTCCTCAAGCGGTTCCGTTCCAACGTCGTCGATGTGCTGGTGCTGGCCGGGAAGGACGCCCAGACCGTCCAGCTGCGCAGAGCCGCTATCCGCGATACGGGGGAAATACAGACTGCGCTTGAGCTGCTGCGTCAACGCAATGCCCGTTTCGATGTCGAAACCGAGTATCTGAAATTGAAGAGGCTGGCCACGGGGGAGGACTTCGAGTCGCCCGACAGGGACGCGGTGCCCATCGACGACCGGCGTATTCGCGATATCGACGAAGCCACCGACAATCTCATTCTGAACATTCATCGGACGTACAACGAGATATACCGCCGTTCCCGATCGTAGCCGGGACAGGCGCTTGGAAAGCGGGTGGATCGGGGTTACAGTCCGCGCGGCCGCCCCGGCCGCCATCGCGAATCGATGCCTTGCCTGGAATGAGCGTTCGACCCTACCGCGACATCGCCCGCCGCGAGAGCCGGCGGGTCCACGTCGGCGCCGTGGCGGTCGGCGGCGGCGCGCCGATCTCCGTCCAGTCGATGACCAACACGCCGACCGCGGACGTGGCGGCGACGGTGTCGCAGATCAGGGCGCTGGAGGCGGCGGGCGCGGACATCGTTCGCGTCTCCTGCCCCGACGCGGAGTCGTCGGCGGCCCTGAAGGAGATCACGCGGGCGGTGGACGTCCCGATCGTCGCCGACATCCATTTCCACTACAGGCGCGCCGTCGAGGCGGCGGAGTCCGGCGCCAGCTGCCTGCGCATCAATCCGGGCAACATCGGCAGCGCCGCCCGCGTGCGCGAGGTGATCCGGGCGGCGCGCGACCACGGATGCTCCATGAGGATCGGCGTCAACGCCGGGTCGCTCGAACGGGACCTGCTCGAGAAGTACGGCGAGCCGTGCCCCGAGGCGATGGTCGAGAGTGCGCTCGGCCACGCGCGCCTGCTCGAGGACAACGACTTTTTCGAGTTCAAGATCAGCGTCAAGGCGTCCGACGTGTTTCTCGCGGTGGCGGCCTGCCGGCAGCTGGCGGCGGCCTGCGATCATCCCCTCCACCTCGGCGTCACCGAGGCCGGCGGCCTGGCGACGGGCACGGTGAAGTCCGCGATCGGGCTGGGGACCCTGCTGTGGGAGGGGATCGGCGACACGATCCGCGTCTCCCTGTCGGCGGACCCCGTCGAGGAGGTCCGCGCCGGCTACGAGATCCTGAAGGCGCTCGGCCTGCGCCGCCGCGGCGTCACCGTGATCTCCTGCCCGTCCTGCGCGCGTCAGGCCTTTCCGGTCATCGAAACCGTCCGGGTCCTCGAGGAGCGGCTGGCGCACGTCACGACCCCGCTGTCCCTTTCGGTGATCGGCTGCGTCGTCAACGGGCCGGGAGAGGCGCGCGAGACCGATATCGGCGTCACCGGCGGCGGGCGCGGGACCCACATGGTCTACCTTTCCGGCGTCGCCGACCACAGGATCGGCGACGCCGGGCTCGTCGACCACGTCGTCGGGCTGGTCGAGCGCTGCGCCGCCGAGATCGAGGCGGAACGCGCCGCGGCCGAGGCGGCGTCGGCGGCGAGGGCGCCGTGAGCCGCCTGCGGCCGGTCCGCGGCGCCCACGACGTACCGCCCGAGGACGGCCGGCGGCAGCGCCACGTCGTCGACACGGCGCGGGCCTGGTCGGAACGCTACGGGTTCGCCGAGATCGCCACCCCCATCCTCGAATTCACCGAGGTGTTCCGGCGCACCCTGGGCGAGACATCCGACGTGGTCGCCAGGGAGATGTACACCTTCCGGGACCGGGGCGGCGACGAGGTCACGCTGCGTCCCGAGTACACGGCCGGCATCGCCCGCGCGGTGATCTCGGGCGGCCTGAGCCGGCAGCTTCCCCTGCGGTTCTTCGCCCACGGCCCCATGTTCCGCTACGAGCGCCCGCAGAAGGGCAGGCTGCGCCAGTTCCATCAGATCGACGCCGAAATCGTCGGCGCCGCCGAACCCCAGGCGGACGTCGAGGTCATCGCCCTCGGCGCCGACGTCCTCGGGGCCCTGGACGTGCTGAAGGTCACGGAGCTCGAGATCAACTCCCTGGGCGACGCCGAGAGCAGGTCCGCGTGGCGCGACGCCCTCGTGGCGTGGTTCGGCGCGCGCCGCGACCGCCTGTCGGAGGACAGCCGCGAGAGGCTGGAGCGCAATCCGCTGCGGATCCTCGATTCGAAGGACGAGGGGGACCGCGCCCTCGCGGCCGACGCGCCCCGCATGGAGGACTTCCTGAACGCGGACTCGGCCGCCTTCTTCGCCGCCGTCCTCGCCGGCCTCGACGCCCTCGGGATCCGCTATCGCCGGAACCCGCACCTGGTGCGCGGCCTCGACTACTACAGCCATACGGCGTTCGAGTTCGTCACCGGGGAGCTGGGCGCGCAGGGCGCGGTCATCGCCGGCGGGCGCTACGACGGGCTGATCGAGGCGATGGGCGGGCCGCCGACGCCGGCCGTCGGCTGGGCCGGCGGAATCGAACGGCTGGCCATGCTCGCGGCCGGCGCCCCCGGCGCGCCCCGGCCCATCGCGCTGGTGCCCGTGGGCGACGGCGTTCGCCATGCCGCCATGCGGCTGGCCCGCGACCTGCGCCGTTCGGGGTTCGTCGTCGATCTCGGCTACCGCGGCAACGTGACGCGCCGCATGAAGCGGGCCGACCGGATCGGCGCGCGCGCGGCCCTGCTTCTGGGCGAGGACGAGCTCGCGCGCGGCGCCGTCACCCTGCGCGACCTCGATTCCGGCGACCAGCGGGAAGTCGCGCGCGCCGCGCTGGAAGCGGCGCTCGAAGCGCTGGCGCGGACGGAACCGGCGCAACCGGCGGACTCCGGGCCGACGTCCCGCGCCGCGCCGGCCGACGCCGCGGGGTAGGCGGGGCCGTGGCCGGCATCCCCGAAGAGAAGCTGAGGAGGATCGTCGACCGCCGCGCCGCCCTGGAGGGCGAGCTGGCGGCCGTCCCCGGCGGCGGCGAGGAATTCGTCCGCCTGTCCAGGGAGTACGCCGAGCTCGTCCCGGTCGCCGAGGGCGCCGCGGAGCTCCGGCGGCTGCGCGGCGACGCGGCGGGCCTGGAGGAACTGCTGCGGGACCCGGACACCGACGACGAGGTGCGGGCGCTGGCGGAGGAGGAGCTCGCCGAACACCGGGAGCGGCTGCCCGAACTCGAACGGAAGATGCAGGTCCTCCTTCTGCCGCGGGACGCCGCCGACGGGAAGAACGCGATCCTCGAGGTCCGCGCCGGCACCGGCGGCGACGAGGCGGCCCTGTTCGCCGCCGATCTCTACCGCATGTATCGGCGCCACGCCGAGACGCGGGGATGGAGGTTCGAGCCCCTCCAGGTGTCCGCAACCGCCCTCGACGGGATCAGGGAGGCCCAGGCGCTGATCTCGGGGCCGGATGCGTTCGCCCGTCTCAAGTTCGAGTCCGGCGTGCACCGGGTCCAGCGCGTGCCGGAAACGGAGAGCGGCGGCCGCATCCACACCTCGGCGGCGACCGTGGCCGTCCTGCCGGAAGCCGACGACATCGATGTCGCGCTCGACGACAAGGACCTCCGCGTCGACGTCTACCGCGCCAGCGGGCCCGGCGGCCAGTCGGTCAACACGACCGATTCCGCGGTTCGCATCACCCACCTGCCGACGGGGATCGTGGTCACCCAGCAGGACGAGAAGTCCCAGCACAAGAACCGGGCGAAGGCGCTGAAGATCCTGCGCTCCCGGCTGTACGAACTGGAGCGGGAGCGGGCGCATCTCGAACGGGCGGCGCGGCGGCGCGGCCAGATCGGCTCGGGCGACCGGTCGGAGCGCGTGCGCACCTACAACTTCCCGCAGGGGCGCATCACCGACCACCGCGTGAACCTGACCCTCCACAAGCTCGACCGCGTGCTGGCCGGAGAGGCGCTGGACGAGGTGATCGAGGCGCTGATCGCCGAGGACCGGGCCAGCCGGCTGGCCGAGATGGAAGCCGGCGGGTAGCGCGGACGGACGGGCAGCGCGGGCGCCGGCATGGACGCGGGAGCGGGGCGCGTGGACGGCCCCGGCGCGGTCCCGGCGCCGGAGGCCCGGATCGCCGGCCTTCTTCGCGACGCGGCGGCGCGGCTGGGGAAGGCCGGCGCGGGCACGCCGCGGCTGGACGCGCGCTGCCTGCTGGGCCACGCCACGGGCCGCGACCCGGCGAGCCTCGCCGCCTGCGGGGACCATGTCGTCGCGCCCGCCGCCGTCCGCCGTTTCCGGCGATTCGTCTCCCGGCGCCTCGCCCGCGAGCCGGTGTCGCGGATCGTCGGCGCGCGCGAGTTCTGGAGCCTGACCTTCGAGCTGGGAGACGCGGTCTTCGATCCCCGTGCGGACAGCGAGACGCTCGTCGAGGCGGTCCTCGCCGCGGCGCCGGACCGCGCGGCGCCGGCGCGGCTGCTCGATCTCGGGACCGGCAGCGGATGCCTGCTGGCGGCGCTGCTCGGCGAACTGCCGAACGCCACGGGCGTCGGGGTCGACGTCGATCCGGCGGCGCTCCGCGTGGCGCGGCGGAACCTCGTCCGCCACGGCCTCCGGGAGCGGGCCCGGCTCGTCTGCGCGAACTGGGGGGACGCCGTCGGCGGAGGGTTCGACGTCGTCGTGGCCAATCCGCCCTACGTGGCGGTCCGGGACGTGGACGATCTCGCGCCCGAGGTCGCCGGCCACGATCCGCCCCGCGCGCTCTTCGGCGGGCGCGACGGCCTCGACGCCTACCGCGAGATCGCGCCCGGCCTCCCGCGTCTGCTGCGTCCGGCGGGAGTGGCGGCGCTCGAGGTCGGCCGGGGCCAGGCGGGGAGGGTGGCGGCGCTCCTGCGCGGCGCCGGATTCGCCGCCGTCGAGTCCCGCCGCGATCTCGCGGGCGTGGAGCGATGCCTGCTGGCGAGACGACGAATCCCGGAAAGTCAAGTCAAAAAAGGTCTTGGAATGGCGTTTCGGGGCCGCTAGGGTCACGCCCGGATTCGGCGATCCGGCACGACGACAACGACAACGACAACGGGCAGCCGGCTCCGCTCCAGCGATGCCGCACGGCCGGAACGCACGTGATCGGAATGCATGCGGCCGGGCGTCGCTCGGGGAGGCAGGGGACCGTCGGACAACCGCGGCGAGTGGCTTTCGCGGGACGGCCCGGCGCCAGGCGCCGTTTGTCCGCGGGCGGTGGCGCAAACATCGGTGACGTGAGGTGATGAAGCACAATCCCAATCCAAAGAGGGGTCGCGGCCGCTCCGGCGGCCGGCGGCCGAACCACGGGCCCAATCGAACCTACGACAGCAACGGACCCGACGTCCGGGTCAGGGGCAACGCGATGCAGGTGTGCGACCGCTATCTCGCCCTGGCGCGGGACGCGTCGTCGTCCGGCGACCGGATCAAGGCGGAAGGCTACCTGCAATACGCCGAGCACTACTATCGCGTCGTACACGGCGATGACGGGCAACAGGGACAGAATCACGGGCAGGGGCAGGGCCGTCACAACGGCCGCCACAACGCCATGATCGCGCCGGCGGAGGTCGCGCTGTCGGGCGAGCGGGCGCCCATGCACCGCATGGACGAACAGGCCGACGACGCCGCCGACGCCGAGGCGAGGGGGCGGCCGGGCGCCGACGCGCCGCCGGCGCCGGGCGCATCCGGAAACGGCGCACGGCGCGGCGGCCGCCCGCCGGCGGCGGAGGGCGGCGCCGAGCCGGCCGGATCGTAAGGGGCCGCGCGTCCGCCCCCCACGGGCCACTGTCTACCGGCCACCGGCCACTGCCGTCCCGGACCTTCGCGAGACGGCGGACTCCCGCGGACGGGCGGAATCGCGTTTCCGGCGCCGCCCCTCTTGTGCGGCTGCCGGGCGACACCACATATCGCATGTGGGATGACGGCGGCGCGGCCGCCGCCGCTCGCCGGATCGGCGATGACGGGGCGATGACGGGACAGCGTCATGGATTTCGACGCCTATACGGAACGGTCCAGAGGGTTCGTCCAGTCCGCGCAGGAGCTGGCGCTGCGCTCCGGCCATCAGCGTTTCATGCCCGAGCATCTCCTGAAGGTGCTGCTCGACGACGAGGAAGGCCTGTGCGCCCACCTCGTCGGGCGCGCCGGCGGCGACGCCGGGGCGGCCCGGAACGGCGTCGAGGCGGCCCTGGCCAGGTTGCCGAAGGTCGAGGGGCCGGGGGCCGGGCAGGTGTACCTCGCGCCCGAGACCGCGCGCCTGTTCGAGTCGGCGCGGGAGCTCGCGACCGGGGCGGGCGACGCCTACGTCGCCGTCGAACGCCTGCTTCTGGCGCTGGCGACGGCGCCGGGAGCAGGGGCGGGCGGCATCCTGCGCGACGCCGGCGTGACGCCCCGGGCGCTCGAATCCGCCGTCTCGGACATGCGGAAGGGGCGCACCGCCGATACCGCGACCGCCGAGGACACGTTCGAGGCCCTGGAGAAGTTCGCCCGCGACCTCACCGGCGACGCGGCCGCGGGGAAGCTCGACCCGATCATCGGCCGCGACGAGGAGATCCGGCGGACGATCCAGGTGCTGTCGCGGCGGACGAAGAACAACCCGGCCCTGATCGGCGAGCCCGGCGTCGGCAAGACGGCCATCGTCGAGGGGCTGGCGCAACGGATCGTCAACCGCGACGTTCCGGAATCGCTCCGCGGCAAGCGCCTGATGGCCCTCGATCTCGGCGCCCTGATCGCGGGCGCCAGGTTCCGGGGCGAGTTCGAGGAGCGCCTGAAGGCCGTGCTCTCGGAGATCCAGGCGGCCGGCGACGTCGTCCTGTTCATCGACGAGATGCACACCCTGGTCGGCGCCGGCGCGGCCGAGGGCGCGATGGACGCGTCGAACCTGCTGAAGCCGGCCCTGGCGCGCGGCGAGCTGCACTGCGTCGGCGCCACCACGCTCGACGAATACCGCCGGCACGTCGAGAAGGACGGCGCGCTCGCCCGCCGTTTCCAGGCCGTGTTCGTCGCCGAGCCGACGGTCGAGGACTCGGTCTCGGTCCTGCGCGGGCTGAAGGAGAAGTACGAGCTCCACCACGGCGTCCGCATCGCCGACGGCGCGGTCGTCGCCGCCGCGGCGCTGTCGGACCGCTACATCGCCGACCGCTTCCTGCCCGACAAGGCCATCGACCTCGTCGACGAGGCCGCCAGCCGGCGGCGCATGGAGGTCGACTCCCGGCCCGAGGAAATCGACGAGCTCGACCGCCGCGTCGTCCAGCTCAGGATCGAGCGCGAGGCGCTCGGGAAGGAGGACGATCCGGCGTCCCGCGAGCGGCTCGGGCGGCTCGAGAAGGAGCTCGCCGAGCTCGGGCAGTCCGCCGCCGCGCTGACCGCGCAGTGGCAGGCGCAGAAGGACAGGCTCGAGGGGGCGCGGAAGGTGAAGGAGGCGCTCGACGCCGCCCGCGGCGAACTGGAGCGGACCCGGCGGGACGGCGATCTCGCGCGGGCGGGGGAACTGGCCTACGGCGTCATCCCGCAGCTCGAGAAGAGCTTGGCCGGCGCCGAAGAGGAGGGCGGACGGCAGCTCATGCGCGAGGAGGTCACCGCCGAGGACGTTGCGAGCGTCGTCGCGCGCTGGACCGGGGTGCCGGTCGACAAGCTGCTGGAAGGCGAGCGGGCGAAGCTCGCCGGGCTGGAATCCGGGCTGGCCCGGCGCGTCGTCGGCCAGGAGGAGGCCGTCGGCGCCGTGGCCGACGCCGTGCGCCGCGCGCGGGCGGGTCTTCAGGATTCCGACCGGCCGATCGGCTCCTTCCTGTTCCTGGGGCCGACCGGCGTCGGCAAGACCGAGCTCGCGAAGGCGCTGGCCGAACGCCTGTTCGACGACGAGCGGGCGATGGTCCGCATCGACATGTCCGAGTACATGGAGAAGCACGCCGTCGCGCGCCTCATCGGGGCGCCGCCCGGCTACGTCGGGTACGAGGAGGGCGGCGCCCTGGCCGAGGCGGTGCGCCGCCGCCCCTATCGGGTGGTCCTGTTCGACGAGATCGAGAAGGCCCATCCCGACGTGTTCAACGTGCTGCTCCAGGTGCTCGACGACGGGCGCCTGACGGACGGCCACGGCCGCACGGTCGATTTCCGCAACACGCTGATCGTCCTGACCTCGAACCTCGGGTCCGGCCAACTGGCGGCCCTGGCGGACGGGGAGGACGCGGAGTCGGCGCGGGAGCGGGTGATGGACGCCGTGCGGGCGGCGTTCCGGCCCGAGTTCCTCAACCGTCTCGACGAGATCATCCTGTTCCGCCGTCTCGGCCGCGCCGACATGAAGGGCATCGTCGACGTTCAGCTGCGCGCCCTGCGGTCGCTGCTCGCCGACCGCGGCATCGCGCTCGGGATCTCGGAGTCCGCCCGCGCCTGGCTGGCCGACGCCGGCTACGATCCGGTCTACGGCGCCCGGCCCCTCAAGCGCGTGATCCAGCGGCAGCTGCAGAACGTTCTCGCCGGCATGATTCTCGAGGGCGAGGTCGGCGAGGGCGCGACCGTCGAGGTCGCCGCCGGGGACGGCGGCCTGAGCGTCAACGGCGAGCTGGTGAAGGCGGCGTAGGCTCCGCGCGGCGGGGAGGGAAGGTCATTCCTCCCCGGCGCCGGCCCGCGCGAGGCGGGACAGCGCCGGCGTTTCGGCGAGCGCGACGTCGATCGTGGCCTTGCGGTCGAGGAACCGGGCCAGATCGCGCCCCTTCAGCACCTTGCCCGTGGGCAGCTTCAGGCGCAGCGGGTTTATCTGCTTGCCGTTCCGGTGCACTTCGTAGTGCAGGTGCGGCCCGGTCGACCGTCCGGTCGACCCGACGTAGCCGATGGTCTGTCCCTGCCGCACCCGTTTCCCCGGTCTCACGCCCCTGGCGTAGCTCTTCAGGTGGGCGTAGACGGTCTTGTAGGCGCGGTTGTGGCGGATGCGGACGTAGTTGCCGTAGGCGCCGTAGCGGCTCGCCCGTTCGACCACGCCGTCGCCCGCGGCCATGATCGGGGTGCCCCGGGGCGCCGCGAAGTCGACCCCGCGGTGCATCGTGGTGTAGCCGAGGATCGGGTGGCGCCGCTTGCCGTAGCGGGACGACAGCCGCGCGCCGTCCACGGGGGTCTTCATCAGGGCCTTGCGGGCGCTCCGCCCCTTTGGGTCGTAGTAGTCGGCGGCGCCGTCGCCGTCGACGAAGCGGTAGAGCGGCAGGTCGGCGCCGCTCAGGGACAGGGACGCGAACAGGACGTCGCCGTCCTTCACCGGCCGGCCGTCGTCGTCCCTGAATCTCTCGAAGAGGATCTCGAAGCGGTCGCCGCGCCGGATCTGGCGCTGAAAGTCGACGTCCCAGCTGAACACGTGAATGACGTCCATGAGGACCCGCGCGGGGACGCCGGCGCGCCGGGCGGAAACGAACAGGCTGTCGTCGATCCGGCCGGCGCCGCGGACGAGGACGGAGTCGAGCGGCCGCACGATCTCCCGGGCGTCGAACCCGCTCTCCGTCCGGCTCGCGGTGACGCTGCGCTCCGAATCGACCTCCACCGTCACCGCTACGAGCTCCCCGGCCTTTCCCGGCGTTCCGTCCGCCCCGTCCGCCGGCGCGGAGCGGCGGAACGAGGCCGTCAGCTCCTGTCCGATCTTGAGGCGGCGGAGGTTGAAGACCGTTCCCAGCGCCACGATCGAGGCGTGGGCCTCGCCGCGTTCGGCGCCGGCGCGGCGCAGCACCTTCATCAGCGTGTCGCCGCGGCGCACGGTGACGCGCCGCTCCTCGACGGCGGGTTCACGCTCCTCGACGGCGGGTTCGGGGCCGGGCTCGGGGCTTTCCGGGGACGCGGCCGGCGGCAGGGCGGCGACTTCCGGTCCGGCCGGTCCGGCCGGTCCTTCGATCGGGCCGGCTTCTGCGACCGGGTCGACCGAAGCGGTGCTCCCGCCCCCTTCCCCGGGCGGGGCGGCGGGGCCCGGCGGGACGGGGCCTAACGGCAGGTCCGCATGGAGGTCGGAAATGGCGAGGTCGGGAACGGCGGCGAAGTCCCGCGGGGGGTCGGTCGCGCGGCCGAGCGCCGGCAGGTCGAGCGCGGTCGCCGCCGCCATGAGGATGCCGAGGCCGAGGATGATGCCGTAGGCGGTGAACCTCCCGCCGCCGGAGGAGCCGCCGGCGCGGCGGTCGCTACGCCCGAATCGGGGGCCTCGGTGCGTTCCGGCCATGGCTGACGGGCGCCTCCCGGCGTCTGTTCCTCGCGCGTTTCCGGGCGGCGGAAACGGAGATCGCCCGAACGTAAGCGAGGCCGGACTCCCTTGTCAAGGAAATTTTATTTGAAATCAAGATGATGAAGATCGTCCTTCCCGGCCGGGCTTCGCCGGCCCTGCGGCGGCCTTGCGGAATCGCCCGATTCGTCAATCGCGGCGGACGCCCGGGCGTCCCGCGACGGACGCCCGGACTTCCTTCTCCACCAGCGGCAGCACCTCGCCGGCGATGACCTCGAGCTGCTCTTCCCGCCAGGTGACCGGGTTGAGCGCGATCCACTCGCAGCCGCCCAGCGCCGTCACGCGCCCGGCGATCTTCTCGGCCACCTGCTCCGCCTCCCCGCACAGGTAGTATTCCCGCCAGTAGGGCAGGTCCATGCCCGAATAGACGGCGAAGTGCTCGACCGCGTTCTCGGGGTTCTCGCCGGGCTTCAGCACGTGGATCCAGTTGTTGTAGACCGTGGACATGTCGTCCGGATCCCGCCCGAAGCCGCTCATGAAGGCCCGTATCTTCTCCCAGTCGTGGTTGATCATGTCGAGGCTGGCCGGCGCGTGCGGGACCCACGTCCTGGCGTACCTGGCGATCCGCCGCAGCACGGGGTCGATGTTGGCGACCTTCTGGCCGTACTTCTTCTCGAAGGTCATGCTGCCGCCGCCCATCCAGATGGGCGGGTGCGGTTGCTGCGCCGGCTTCGGGTCGATGGTGAGGTCCCGCACCCGGTAGTACCGGCCCTCGTAGGTGACGCCGTCCTCCGTCCACAGCGCCATGAGCAGCTCCAGCATCTCGTTCATGCGCCGCCCGCGCTCGTGGTGGGGCACGCCCATGAGCTCGAACTCCTTCTCGTGCCAGCCGACGCCGATTCCGAGGATCGAGCGTCCGCCCGACAGCAGGTCCAGCGTCGCCCACTCCTTGGCGAAATACGCGGGGTTGCGGATCGGCAGGACGAGCACCAGCGTGCCCAGCCGGATGGTGCGGGTGACGCCCGACAGCGCCGAGAGCATCGACAGGGGCTCCAGCCAGGTGCAGGCGTAGGCGGGCGGCGTCAGCAGCAGGTGGTCGATGCTGAAGGCGGCCTCGAAGCCGAGGTCCTCCGCCTTGCGGAGATAGGCCCCCATCTCCTGGAGCGTCGCCGTCTTCGGTCCGAGCGCATAGCTCGGGAGTCGCAGTCCGTATCTCATCCGCCCGGCATCCTCCTCGCGTATCCGCCCCCGACCGTCCCGCGGCGCCGGCCGCGCGCCCCGCCGCCGACCGTCCTACGGCGGAAGCAGCTTGAGCAAGGCGACGATCAGGCCGGTGTTGGCGAACACGATGCCGGCGGCGAGGCCGTAGAACCGCGTCGTCAGCCGCGCCTCGAGGGCGGAGAGGTCGGCCTTGGTGGCGAACGCCTCCATGCGCGTTTCCATCCGTACCTCGAGAGCGGCGATCTCGCCCTTGACGCCGGCGATCTCGGTCCCGATCTTGCCCATGAGCTCGGTCTTGACGCCGTCGATCTCGGTCTCGATCTTGCCCACGAGCTCGGTCCTGACGCCGTCGATCTCGGTCCTGACCGTGCCGATCTCGCCCATGAGCTCGGCCCTCACCGTGCCGATTTCGCCCGTGAGCTCGGTCCTGACCGTGCCGATCTCGCCCATGAGCTCGGTCCTGACCTTGCCGATCTCACCCACGAGCTCGATCTTGACGCCATCGATCTCGGTCCTGACCTTGCCGATCTCGCCCACGAGCTCGGTCTTGACGCCGTCGATCTCGGTCCTGACCTTGCCGATTTCGCCCATGAGCTCGGCCCTCACCGTGCCGATCTCGCCCGTGAGCTCAGTCCTGACCGTGCCGATTTCGCCCATGAGCTCGGTCTTGACGCCGTTGATCTCGGCCCTCACCGTGCCGATCTCGCCCATGAGTTCGGTCCTGACCGTGCCGATTTCGCCCATGAGCTCGGTCCCGACCTTGGCGATGTCGCTCTTGAGCTCGCGCACGTCCGCCTTGGTCGCGACGCCTTCGCCGAACGCCGCGTGCAGGGCCTCGGCGTGGGCCTCGGCCAGGCCCTCGTCGAGGCCGGCCGTCTTGAGCCTGCGCGTGTAGGCGAGGGTGTCGAACACCGGTTCCATGCCGTCACGATGGCACGAACCGCGCGGCGGCGCAAACCGTTCGACTCCCGGTCCGTTCCTGTGGCGGGTCGCCGACGGGCTCGACCGCAGGATCGACGGCCTGGCGCAAGGATCGCGCCGGACCGCGCGCGGCGCGATCCACGGCCAGGAAGACCCCCGCCTCTCATGGCGTGGCGAACCGGGACGTGGACCGGGACACGGCGTTGACGCGGACGCGCCGGCACGGCTAGGGTTCGCGCATGGCCCGGACCGCACCTCTCGACCAGGAAATGGCCGCATTCGAGACCCGGCTCGTCCGAGACGTCTACACGGTCGCCGCCGCACGGATCGTCGTCATCGTCGGCCTGCTCAAGCCGATACCGCAGGCCGCGCCCAGGCAGGGAACCGCCGAATGACCGACTTTCAGACCGCCAGTCTGGCCGCGCAACATGCGGCCCTCTGGGTCGCCATCGCCAGCGCCGTCGCCTCGTTCATATCCGCCGGCGCCTACACCGCCGCCGCGGTCGGCATCTGGTACGGCGTCCGCGCCATGGACCGCGCCAGCGAGGAGCTCGCCGTCCTCCTCGACCGACAATGCGAAGCCGACGAACGGCGCCACGAGAAAGTCATGGCCGAGATCGCCGACCGGCGCCGCGCCCTCGAACGCCAGACGGCGAGCCGACAGGCCGTCGTCGAGCGCACCGCGCCCAGGCAGGAGACCGCCGAATGACCGACTTCGAGAGCGCCAGCCTGAACATCGCCATCGCCGTCGCCGTCGCCTCGTTCATATCCGTCGGCGCCGCCACCGCCGCTGCGGCCGGCATCTGGTACGGCATTCGCGCCATGATCCGCGCCAACAGGGACCGCGCCGTCATCCTCGATAAACAACGCGAAGCCGACGAACGGCGCCACGAGGAGGTCATGGCCGAGACGGCGCGGCGCCATGAGGAGGCGATGGCCGAGACGGCGCGCCTCCACAAGGAGGCGATGGCCGAGACGGCGCGGCGCCACGAGGAAGCGATGGCCGAGACGACGCGGCGCCACGAGGAAGCCATGGCCGCGCTCGCCGACCGGCGCCGCGACGATGAACGCCGCCACGAGGAGGCGATGGCCGAGACGGTGCGGCGCCACGAGGAAGCGATGGCCGAGACGGCGCGGCGCCATGAGGAGGCGATGGCGGCGCTCGCCGAATCCATGGCCGAGGGGGGGCGGCGCCACGACGAGGCGATGGCCAAGGCGGACCAGCGCCACGAGGAGGCGATGGCGGCGTTCACCCGGCAGAATCGCGACGACGAACGGCGCCACGAGGAGGCGATGACGGCGCTCAAGGCGTTGATCGGCGGTCTCGAACGCCAGACGGCGAGTCTGGAGGCCGTGGTCGAGCGGACCGCGGCCGGTGGCCGGTGATCAGTGACCAGTGGCCGGTTGCCGGCACCGACCACCGGCCACCGGCCACCGGCAACCGATGACGATCTTGACAGGAATCAAGACGATGGTGTAGGGGCGAGCGGTGATGGCGGCGGCGCGGGGTGCGGTCATGAAGACGGGCGGGCGTGGACGACGGCGGGGCGGGGGCCGGTTGCCGGTCGCCGGTGCTCCCCCCCCCCCCCCCCGCGCCGGGGGTGGCGCCGTTGACTGCGGGGGCGGGGCGTTGACGGGCCTCGTCAGGCGGGCGCTGCCGTTCGCGGTCGCCTTGTCGATCGCCGCCGCGGGCATGGCGGCGCTGGCGCCGCGGGCGGAGGCGCAGGTGGTGACGCCGGATCCGCTCTACTGGTCGCGAGGCGGCTTGTTCAACCGAATAGATGTGATCACCCCGTTTCTTTATGCCACGGAGACCGCGCAGCGGATCACCGTCCTCAGGAGTGACCGCCCCCCGGGTCATGCGTTGGAACAAGCATGGGGAAGCGCCACGATCTATGCTTGTGAATGGACCACGGTGCCGGACGGGTCGCCCGGGACCACCGGCACGTGCCATGGGCTCACCAAGATCAGCCAAACGGGCTACTTGACGGCGGACGTCACTCCGAACGCGACCATGATCGCCAATGGCGGGTTCGTCTTCAGGATGAATTGGCATGGAGCGGGTGAAGCCGTGAGAAGGTGGGTTCCGCTCCACGCGCTCAAGTCGCCGCGCCTGATTCTGTCGGCGAACCCGATCTCCGAGCATGGCGGCGCGGCGCGGGTGACGGCGGCGATGTCGAGCGCGGCGACCGCGGCGGTGACGGTGACGGTGTCGACGGCGGCGGGGGCCGGCACGACGGCGGCCGACTTCACGCAGGAGGGGACGAAGCTGACCATCGCCGCCGGGAACACCACCGGCAGCATGGGCCTGGTGGTGGTGGCGGCCAACGACGATTCGGTTCACGCGCCGAACAGGCAGGTGACGATCTCGGCCAGCGCGGCGAGCGGCGACAGCGGGGTGAACGCGTCGTCGCCGGTGACGCTGAGGCTGACCGAGGACGAGCGGAAGCCGCTGGCGGCGCTGGTGCTGGACCCGGCGTCGATCGCGGAGAGCGGCGGGGAGAGCACGGTGACGGCGACCCTGTCGGGGCCGTCGAGCGAGGCGGTGACGCTGACGGTGGCGACGGCGCCGGTGTTCCCGGCGACGGCGGCGGACTTCGCGCAGGCGGGGACGACGCTGACCATCGCGGCCGGGGCGACCGTCAGCACCGGGACGGTGACGGTGACGGCCAACGACAACGCGGGCATGGGCAACGGGCCGGTGACGGTGTCGGCGACGGCGGCCGGCGGCAACGGCGTGGACGCCCCGCCGAACGCGACGCTGACGCTGATCGACGACGAGACGCCGCAGGCGACGCTGGCGCTGTCTTCCAGCTCGATTTCGGAGAACGGCGGCGTGGCGACGGTGACGGCGACGCTGAACCAGGGCTCGGCGAATGCGATCACGCTGACGGTTTCGGTGGCGGCGGTGGCGCCGACGGTGGCGGCCGACTTCACGCAGGCGGGGACGATGCTGACCTTCGCGGCCAACGCCACCGCCAGCGCGGGGCTGGTGACGGTGACGGCCAACGACAACATGGCTCATGGGCCGGACAAGAGCGTGACGGTCTCGGCCGCGGACGCCAACGTATTCTCCTTCACCCCCTTCCCCTCCCCGCCGCCGCTGACGCTGACGCTGACCGACGACGAGACGCTGCCGACGCTGACGCTGGCGCTGGACCCGGCGACGGTGGCGGAGAACGGCGGCCTGTCGACGGTGACGGCGACGCTGTCGGGCGAGTCGAGCGCGGCGGTGACGGTGGTGGTGACGGCGGCCGCCGGGGCCGGCGCGGCGGCGGGCGAGTTCACGGTGGGCACGGCGAGGAGGCTGACCATCGCCGCCGGGGAGACGACCAGCACCGGCTTGGTGACGGTGACGTCGCTGGACGACGACGTCCACCAGGCGAGCGCGGGGAGCAGGGTGACGGTTGCGGGGACGGTGACCGGCGGCAACGGCGTGGCGAACCCGGCGGGCCTGACGCTGACGCGCACCGACGACGACATGCTGCCGACGGTGGGGCTGGTCCTGTCGGAGCCGGACCCGGCGACGGCGGACGCGATTTCGGAGAACGGCGGGGTGAGCACGGTGACGGCGACCCTGACCCACCCGACGACCGTGGCGGTGACGGTGACGGTGTCGGCGGAGGCGATAATGTCGACGGGAGCGGTGGCGGGCGACTTCACGCTGGCGGGGGCGACGCTGACCTTCGCGGCGCGGGCGACGGTCAGCACCGGCCTGGTGACGGTGACCGGCGTCGACAACGACGTGGACGCGGCCGACAAGCGGGTGAGGGTGATCGGGGCGACGGTCCCGAGCACCCGGGCGAGAAACCCGGACGACGCGATGCTGACGCTGACCAACGACGACGACGCGATGGCGACGCTGGTGCTGAACCCGGCGGCGATTACGGAGAACGGCGGCATAAGCACGGTGACGGCGCGGCTGTCGAACCCGGCGACCGAGGCGGCGACCCTGACGGTGACGACGACCGCGGTGTCGCCGGCGGTTCCGGGCGACTTCACGCGGACGGGCAGCACGCTGACCGTCGCGGCGGGCGACACGACCAGCACGGGCCTGGTGACGGTGACGGCGGTGGACAACAGCGCGACGGAAGGGGACAAACAGGTGAACGTGGCGGCTTCGGCGTCGGGCGGGCGCGGTCTGGCGGCCCCGGCGGTGGTGGCGCTGACCATCCGCGACGACGAGTTCGGCCTGAACGTGGGCTCGGTGAGCGGCCAGGCGACGGAGGCCGGCGGTCTGGCGACGTTCACGGTGGCGCTGCAGACGCAGCCTTCGGCGGCGGTGACGGTGGCGGTGTCGAGCCAGGATACGGGCGAGGGAACGGTATCGCCGTCGTCGCTGACCTTCGAGACGACCGACTGGAACACGGCGCAGACGGTGACGGTGACGGGGGTGGACGACGACGTCGACGACGGGACGGTGATGTGGGCCGTGCGCCTGGATACGGCGAGCGGCGGCGACAGCAACTACCACGGCCTCGACGACGAGGACGTGGACGTGACCACCACCGACGACGACGACGCGCCGGGGGTGACGCTGGCGCTGGACCCGGCGTCGGTTTCGGAGAACGGCGGTGTGGCGACGGTGACGGCGCGGCTGTCGCGCGCCTCCGGGGCGGCGACGACGCTGTCGGTGACGGCGGTTTCCGGGGCCTTCACGGTGGGTTCGGGGGCGGCGGGGGTGGTGGTGATCCCGGCAGGTTCGGTGACGGGCACGGACACGGCGCTGGTGACGGCGGTGGACAACACGACCGACGCGCCGGACCGGACGGCGACGGTGACGGCGACGGTGACGAACGCGCGGGCGGCGGCGGATTCGACGACGATGGCGGTGACGGATGCGACGCTGACGCTGACCGACGACGACGCGGCGCCGGGGGTGACGCTGGCGCTGGACCCGGCGTCGGTTTCGGAGAACGCCGGCGTCTCGACGGTGACGGCGACCTTGTCGCGCCCGTCGTCGGAGCCGTCGACGGTGACGGTGGCGGCGGCTTCCGGCCTCTACATGGTGGGAACGGACGCGACCATCACCATCGCCGCCGGTTCCACCACGGCAGCTTCGGACACGGTGTTGATTACGGCGGTGGACGACGACATTCACCAAGGCACGGCCGGGCGTTCGGCGACGGTGACGGCGGCACTGACCAACGGCCACGGGGCGGGCGCGGTGACGGGGGCGTCGCTGACGCTGAGCGACGACGAGACGCTGCCGACGCTGAGTCTGGAACTGGATCCGGCGTCGATCCCGGAGAACGGCGGTGTATCGACGGTGACGGCGGGGTTGTCGGGCAAGTCGAGCGCGGCGGTGACGGTGACGGTTGGGGCGGCGGCGGGGACCGGCGCGACGGCGGCGGACTTCGGCCTGAGCACGGCGACGACGCTGACCATCGCCGCGGGGGCGACGACCAGCGCCGGGGTGGTGACGGTGATGGCGGTGGACGATACGGGGACCACGGGCAGCATACAGGTGACGGTCTCGGGGACGGCGGCCGGCGGCAACAGCGTGCTGGCCCCGGCGGACCAGACGCTGACGATTACCGACGACGACACGCCGCAGGCGACGCTGGCGCTGTCTTCCAACTCGATTGCGGAGAACGGCGGGGTGGCGACGGTGACGGCGACGCTGGACCGGACCTCGAGCGTGGCGGTGACGGTGACGGTGACGGCGGCGCCGGTGGCGACGTCGGGCGCGGTCGCGGGTGACTTCACGCTGAGCACGGCGGCGACGCTGACCTTCGCGGCCAACGCGACCACCAGCGCGGGGCTGGTGACGGTGACGGCGGTGAACAACACCACCGACGCGCCGGACAAGTCGGTGACGGTCTCGGGCACGGCCTCCGACAGCAACAACTGGACCAACGACCCGCCCGGCGTGACGCTGGCGATCGCCGACGACGACGCGGCGCCGGGGGTGACGCTGGCGCTGAACCCGGCGTCGATCGCGGAGCCCAGCGGCGTCTCGACGGTGACGGCGACCTTGTCGCGCCCGTCGAGCGAGCCGTCGACGGTGACGGTGACGGCGGTCTCCGGGGCCTACACGGCGGGAACGGACGCGACCATCGTCATCGCCGCGGGGGCGACGACGGCGGCCACGGATACGGCGACGATCAGGGTGGTGGACGACGACCTCCACCACGGGAACGCGGGGCGCGTCTCGACGGTGACGGCGGCGCTGACCAACGGCCAGGGTGCGGGTTCGGTGACGGGGGCGTCGCTGACGATCACCGACGACGAGACGCTGCCGGTGGCGTCGCTGTTGTTCAACCCCCTTTCCGGTTCGATTTCGGAGAACGGCGGCATCGCCACGATAACGGCGCAGCTGTCGGGGCTTTCGGGCAAGTCGAGCGAGGCGACGACGGTGACGGTGGCGGTGGCGCCGGTGGCCTCGTCGGGCGCGGTGGCGGGGGACTTCGCGCTGAGCTCGACCATCACGCTGACCATCGCCGCGGGTTCGCTGACCAGCACGGGGCTGGTGACGGTGACGGGCGTCGACAACAACGTGGACGCGGCCAACAAGCTGTTGCGGGTTTCGGGGACGACGGCGGGCGGCAACGGCATACTGGACCCGACGCCCAACGCGCTGACGCTGACCAACGACGACGACGCGACGGCGAGTCTGGTGCTGGATCCGTCGACGATTCTGGAGGACCGCGGGGTCTCGACGGTGACGGCGCGGCTGTCGCATCCGACGACGGAGCCGGCGACGCTGACGGTGGCTGCGGCGCCGGGGACCGGCGCGGTGGCGGCGGACTTCAGCCTGTCGAGCACGACGACGCTGACCATCGCGGCCAACGCGACCACCAGCACGGGCCTGGTGACGGTGACGGCCAACGACAACAATGTGGCTTCGGGGAACAAGCAGGTGACGGTGTCGGCGACGGCGGCGGGGGGCCGGGGGGTGTCGAACCCGTCCGGCGCGACGCTGATCCTGCGCGACGACGAGTTCGGCCTGTCGGAGAGCGCGGTGAGCGGCCAGGCGACGGAGGGCGGCGACGCGGCCACCTTCACGGTGCGGCTGAACACGCAGCCGATGGCGGAGGTGACGGTGGCGGTGACGAGCCGGGATACGAGCGAGGGGACGGTGTCGCCGCCGACGCTGACCTTCACGACGGGGGACTGGAGCACGGCGCAGACGGTGACGGTGACGGGCGTTCAGGACAGCATCGACGACGGGACGGTGACGTGGCAGGTGCGCCTGGATACGTCGAGCAGCGGCGACAGCAACTACAACGGCCTCGACGACGTGAACGTGGACGTGACCACCACCGACGACGACGGCCCGCCGACGGTGACGATGGCGCTGTCGCCGTCGTCGGTGGCGGAGATGGGCGGCGTGGCGACGGTGACGGCGCGGCTTTCGCACGGGTCGGGGGCGGCGACGACGCTGACGGTGGCGGCGGTCTCGGGGGCCTTCACGGTGGGTTCGGACGCCACCATCGTCATCCCGGCGGAGGCGACGGCGGCGCCCACGGACACGGTGCTGGTGACGGCGGTGGACAACACGACCGACGAGCCGAACCGGACGGCGACGGTGACGGCGACGGTGACCAACGCCCGGGCGGCGGCCGATTCGATGATGATGACGGTGACGGGGGCGACGCTGACGCTGGAGGACGACGAGTCGGCGCCGGGGGCGACGCTGGCGCTGAACCCGGCGTCGGTTTCGGAGAACGGGGGCATCGCGACGGTGACGGCGACGCTGTCGGGCCCGTCGAGCGAGCCGTCGACGGTGACGGTGACGGCGGTTTCCGGGGCCTACGCGGCGGGTACGGACGCCACCATCGTCATCGCCGCGGGGTCCACCACGGCGGCCTCGGACACGGCGACGGTCGCGGGCGTGGACGACGACGTCCACCAGGGGAGCACGGGGCGCCGCGTGACGGTGACGGGAACCTTGGCGAACGGCCAGGGGGCGGGCGCGGTGACGGGCGCGGCGCTGACCTTGACCGACGACGAGACGCTGCCGACGGTGGCGCTGGTGCTGGGGCCGGCGTCGATTTCGGAGAACGGCGGGGTGTCGTCGGTGACGGCGACGCTGTCGGGTCCGTCGAGCGCGGCGACGACGGTGACGGTCGCTGCCGCGGCGGTGGCCTCGACGAACGCGGTTGCGGGCGACTTCACCCTGAGCACGGCGACGACGCTGACCATCGCCGCGGGGTCGACGACCAGCGCCGGGACGGTGACGGTGACGGGCGTCGACAACAACGTGGACACCGGGACCGACGCGGACAAGCAGGTGACGGTGACGGCGATGGCGGCGGGCGGCAACGGGGTGGCGGCGCCGCCGGCCGTGACGCTGACGATCACCGACGACGATGCGACGGCGACGGCGGCGCTGGTGCTGAACCCGTCGGCGATCTCGGAGAACGGGGGCATCTCGACGGTGACGGCGCGGCTGTCGCATCCGGCGACGCAGGCGGCGACGCTGACGGTGGCGACGACGGCGGTGGCGCCGGCGGTTGCGGGCAACTTCACGCGGACGGGGAACACGCTGACGATCGCGGCGGGATCGACGACGAGCGCGGGCCTGGTGACGGTGACGGGGGTCGACAACAACGATGCGGATGGGAACAAGCGCGTGAGCGTGTCGGCGACGGCGGCGGGGGGCCACGGGGTGTCGGACCCGTCGGTCGCGACGCTGACGATCCGCGACGACGAGTTCGGCCTCGACCTGGTGGGGGCGACCGGGCTGACGGTGACGGAGGCGGGAGGTACGGCGACGTTCACGGTGGCGCTGCTGACGCGGCCGTCGGCGGCGGTGACGGTGGCGGTTTCGAGCCGGGATACGGGTGAGGGCACGGTCTCGCCGTCGTCGCTGACGTTCACGACGGGGAACTGGAACGCGGCGCGGACGGTGACGGTGACGGGGGTGGACGACGACGTCGACGACGGCAACGTGCCGTGGCAGGTGCGGCTCGACCCGATGAGCGGCGGCGACGGCAACTACGACGGCATCGACGAGAACGTTGACGTGACGACGACGGACGACGACGACGCGCCGGGGGTGACGCTGGCGCTGGCGCCGTCGTCGGTTACGGAGGACGGCGGGGTATCGACGGTGACGGCGCGGCTGTCGCACCCGTCGAGCGCGGACACCACGGTGACGGTGACGGCTTCGCCGGTGTCGCCGGCGGTTGCGGGCGACTTCACGCTGAGCACGGCGGCGACGCTGACGATCGCGGCGGGGAGCATATCGAGCGGCGGCGTGGTGACGATCACGGCGAATCACGACACCGTGGATACGCCGAACAAGATGGTGAGGGTTTCGGCGATGGGGAACCCGGGGAACTCCCGCGCCACGGCGGATTCGATGACCATGACCGTGACGGCCGCGACGCTGACCATCAGGGACATCGACGAGAAGGGGTTGCTGTTGATTGCCGCCGGCACGACCGCCGGCGTGGTGGCGGTGGATGTGGCCGGCGGCGGTGCCGGCTACACGGTGGAACTGACCTCGCAGCCCACGGGGCCGGTGACGGTGGCGGTGACGAGCGACAACGACGATGTGAGCGTCGATCCCCGTCGTCTGACCTTTGCGGTGTCGGCCTGGAACGCGCCGCAGACGGTGACGGTGACCGCGGAAGCGGACGAGGACGACCTTGCCGACACGGCGTCGCTGACGCACACGGTATCGGGCGGCGGTTACGGCGGGGTGACGGGGACGTTGACCGTGGCGGTGGACGAGGACGGCGATACCGGGATCGTGACGGATGGCGCGGCGGGGGAGACGACCTACAACGTGAACGGCCACCTCGTCACGCAGACGGTGGAGGAGAGCGTTAGCGAGGACGTGGTGGAGTTCCAGCTGCCGCGGAATCTCGACCGCCCGGTGACGGTGACGGTGGCGGCGCTGTCCGGGGGCCGCGCGGCGGCGGAGGCGGAAAGCGGGTGGAGCCTTGGGCCGGAAGAGGCGCGGGTGGCGGTGGACATTGACGTCTCTCCGGCGGTGGCCGTGCAGCGGCTGTGCCTGCGGGTGACGGACGCCCTGCGGACGGCGGCGCGGGGCCGGACGCTGATCCTGTTGCACGACGGAGCGCCGCTGCCGGGGGGATCGCGCGACGAGGGCACACGGGTGTGCGCCGCCGACGTGGCGTCGTTCTCGCCGTTCGCGGTGGGGTACAAGGACACGGTTCCGGAGTTCGACTACACCCTGACGGCGATGGTGTTCACGGTGGACGAGGCCATTGATCCGCCGGTGACGCTGCGAGAGGCGCAAGGCGGCGACAGCACGAGCCACGAGTTGGGTCCGCGGCCGCTGGTCCTGCCGCCGGGGCTGAGGTTCGACGATGCGACGCGGGTTCTGTCGGGGACGCCGACGGAGGAGTTCGCGGAGAGGCGCTACACCTGGACGGCGACGGACGACATCGACCCAGAACAGCAGGACGTGCTGGAGTTCACCATCGAGGTGGTGTCGACCCTGAAGAAGGCGCGTGCGCGCTATGCGGCGGTGAACCGGTCGGTTCTGCCGGAGCTGTCGCGGGCGACGTGGGGGAGCGTGGTGGAAGCGGTGACGGGGCGTCTCGAGTCCTCGGGCGCGGGTTCGGGGATGGCGGACACGCTGGCCTCGGCGCTGAAGGCGCGGGAGGGGATGCAGGACGAGTCCGGGGTGACGTGGCGCGACGTCGTGGAGGGGCGGACGTTCGCGGTGGCGCTGGGCGGCGATGGCGGCGGTCCTGGCGGCGGGTCCGGCAGCGGCGCCGATGGCGGAGTCGGCGGCGGCTCCGGCTCCGGCTCCTCGGCGGTGGTGTGGGGCGGCGGGAGCCGGCGTTCGCTG
Source organism: Alphaproteobacteria bacterium (assembly GCA_965200265.1). Classification (GTDB taxonomy): domain Bacteria; phylum Pseudomonadota; class Alphaproteobacteria; order UBA2966; family UBA2966; genus UBA2966. The sequence goes on from OZ241357.1 coordinate 541,053, forward strand.
GCGCTGGACAAGGGGTCGCTGGACTGGTCGGGCGATCTGTTCGCGGCCCACGTGGGCATGGACGCGCTGCTGGGCGAGGGCCTGCGGGGCGGCCTTGCGGCGTCGTGGATCGAGGGCGAGATCGAGTACACGGACCGCAGCGGTGACGAGGCGGTGACGGGCGTCCACGTGAGCCGTCTCGCGGCGGTGCATCCGTATCTGGGCTGGTCCGGCGCCGACGGCTCGCGGCTGTGGGGCGCGCTGGGCTACGGCGAGGGCGAGATCGAGATCGCGGACACGGAGTTCGTGGAGCGTTTCGGGGTTCAGAAGGGCGACAGCGCGTTCGTGGGGGTCGCGGTGGGCGGCTCGGTTCCGGTGGTGTCGGCGAACGGTCTGGTGGTGTCGGTGAAGGGGTCGGGGGAGGCGACGCGGTATTCGGTCGACGACAACGGTCTGGCGCTGTCGGAGGTGTCGGTGGACACGCGGCGGGTGCGTCTGGCGGCGGAGGCGCGGCGGACGTGGGCGCTGGCGGGCGGCGGCGCGTTCACGCCGTCGCTGGAGGTGGGCGCGCGCTGGGACGGCGGCGACGGGGAGACGGGCGCGGGGATGGAGCTGGGCGGCGGCGTGGAGTGGACGCTGCCGTCGCGTGGCCTGTCGGTGGAGGCGCGGGGCCGGGCGCTGGTGGCCCATCAGGGCGACGTGGAGGAATGGGGCGTGTCGGGCACGGCGCGGCTGTCGCCGGGGTCCGGGGGCCGGGGCCTGTCGCTGGCGCTGTCGCCGCGCTGGGGGGCGTCGGAGAGCGGGCTTGCGCGGCTGTGGGACGAAGGGATGACGGGCGGCGCGTCGCCGGGCGCCGCCGCCGACGCCGACACCGACACGGTGCATCTGGAGGCGGAGGTGGGGTACGGGATCGGGTTCTGGGAAGGGTCCGGCCTGGCGACGCCCCATGCCGGGGTCGGCTACGGAAACGACGGCGAGCGCCGCTACCGCCTGGGGACGCGGTTCGCCTTCGGCCCGGACGTGGCGGTGGGCCTCCAGGCCGAACGCAAGGAAGGCACAGCCACCCCCGAACACGGCGCCGGCCTCGAACTCCGCCTGCGGTGGTAACGGCGCGAACGGCGGCCCTTGTCATGCTCGATCCAGGGGGGTTATCGTTCCCGTGGTATTCCCCTGCCGGAACCCCGCTCCATGCTCGCTGAACTGAGCTGCACCCCTATAGGAGCCCCCCCATGCTTGCCAAACTGACCTCCAGGAACCGGCTGACCCTGCCCAAGGCGGTGATGTCCGCCGTCGAGGGGAGCGAGTATCTCGACGTGACCGAGGAGAACGGACGGATCGTGCTGACTCCGGTGCGCGTGAACCGCGCCGACGCGGTGCGCGCCAAGCTGGCCGAGCTCGGCATCACGGAGACCGACGTGGCCGATGCGGTGGCCTGGGCGCGTGCGACCGAATGACGAATGGCCCTCGGGCGCTTGGTTCTCGATACCAACGTTCTGCTGTCGGCCCTGCACTTTCATGCTGTTTCCCTGTCCTGGCTGCGCGCGGCGTGGCGGGAAGAAAGACTCCGGCCCCTGGTCAGCCGGCGGACCGCGGCGGAGTTGATCCGCGTCCTCGCCTATCCGAAGTTCCGTCTGAGCGAGGACGACCAGAAGCACCTTCTGGACGACTATCTGCCGTGGTGCGAAACGGTCGTCGTCCCGGATCCGCCGCCGGACGTTCCCCGGTGCCGCGATCCGTCCGATCGTCCTTTCCTGGAGCTGGCGGTCGCCGGCCAGGCCGATGCCTTGGTGACCGGGGACGGCGATCTCCTGGTGCTGGCGGTGGAGTTTTCCGTTCCGATCCTTGCCCCGGCCGCGGCCAAGGACCGCTTGTCCGGTCCGGGGGGAGGAGCGTAGACGGCGGGCGGGCAGGCTCTCCCATTCTCGCATCTGTACACCGCATCGTCGATACGGCCGCGCAACGCCTCGCCGCGCTGCGGAAAACGGGCGAAGCGGATACGTTCGAGAAAATGAGCGTCTGGATCGAGGAGGCGGTCACCGCGGCACAGGCGGCGGCATGACCGGGAGCGCGGTCCCGGCCGTTGCGGTCGCCAGACAGGTTTCCTCGTCAGGGCCGCGGAGGCCGGACGTTGCAGTCGAGGACGACCCTCACGTTCCGCGGGCGCGGCGCTCGCTGCGGGCCTGGGCTACGTCGGCGATGACGTCTTCCATGATTTCGTCTTCGGAACGGCCGGCGTCCTCGGGCGCGGGCTCGGTTCGCGCGAGGATGGATGCGATTCGGGCGGCGGCCGCATTGCGGTCCACCACCTCCTTGGGACGAAGGAGGATGCCGTCCCCGACGACGGTGGCCTCCAGGAGATCGCCCTCGTGCAGGTCGAGTCCTCTGCGCAGCTTGGCGGGAACGGTGATCTGGAACTTCGGTTTCACGGTGACCAGGGGCATGGCGGACCTCGCAGGACGAAAATAGGAAAGTCGTCCTTTCCTGCCATGATGCAGGCGAGGATGCAACGTCGGGCCGCTCGTTCGCCCTTCGCTGCACGGAGGATTCGCTTCGTCGATACCCAAGGACGTCGAGAACGTCGCATGGCCGAGCGCCCGGCCGGTGCTACAGAAGTCCCCGCTCGCGGAAGCTGACGTGGCCTCCCCTGGCGACGATGACGTGGTCGTGGACGGCGATGCCGAGCTTGTCCGCCGCCTCCGTCACCTGCCGCGTGACCTCGACGTCGGCCCGGGACGGCGTGGGATCGCCGCTCGGGTGGTTGTGGACCAGGATCACCGCCGAGGCCGCGACCTCGAGCGCGCGTTTCACCACCTCGCGCGCGTAGACGGGTGTGTGGTCGACCGTGCCGCGTCCCAGGACCTCGTCCGCGATCAGCCCGTTCTTGCGGTCGAGATAGAGGACCCGGAACTGTTCCGTCGTCTCGAACGCCATGGCCGTCCGGCAATAGGCGATGAGCGTGTCCCAGGAACCGATGGTCGCGCGGTCCCCGACCGGACCCCGCGTCAGGCGCTGGGCCGCGGCCTGGATCGTCTTCAGGGCGGTCGCCGCTTCCGCGCCTATTCCCTCGACCTCCCGAAGGCGCGCCGGCTCCGCCGAGAGCGCCTCGGAGAAGCTGCCGAAGGTGTCGATCAGCCGTTTCGCGACGGGCTTCACGTCGCGGCGCGGGATGGCGAGGAACAGGACGAGCTCCAGCAGCTCGTAATCCGCGAGGGCGTCCGCGCCCGCGTCCGTGAAACGCTTGCGCAGGCGCTTGCGGTGGTCGCGAAAGTGCGGCTTATCCGTCACCGGCCGCGTCGTAGGGCGGGCGGTCGAAACCCCTGGGCGAGCGCGTGAAGATCTCGCACCCGGTCTCGGTCACGCCGATGGTGTGCTCGAACTGGGCCGACAGCGAGCGGTCCTTCGTCACCGCCGTCCAGCCGTCGGCGAGCAGCCTCACCCGCCACGTCCCGAGGTTGATCATCGGCTCGACGGTGAAGAACATGCCGGCCTCCAGCGCGACGCCCGTGCCGGGTTCGCCGAAATGCAGGATGTTCGGCGAATCGTGGAAGATCCGGCCGATGCCGTGGCCGCAGAAATCCCGCACCACCGAGCACCGGCGCGATTCCGCGTGGGCCTGGATGGCGTGGCCGACGTCCCCCGTGGTCGCGCCGGGACGGACGGCCTCGATGCCGAGCATCATGGCCTCGTAGGTGACGTCGCACAGGCGCCGGGCCTTTCGGCCGACCTTGCCGACCGTGAACATGCGGCTCGAGTCGCCGTGCCAGCCGTCGACGATCACGGTCACGTCGAGGTTCATGATGTCGCCGTCCCTGAGCGGCCGCTCGCCCGGGATGCCGTGGCATACGACGTGATTGAGCGACGTGCAGACCGACTTCGGGAACCCGCGGTAGTGGAGCGGGGCCGATACGGCGCCGCGGGCGCGCACGAACTCGCCGCACAGCCGGTCGAGTTCCCCGGTGGTGACTCCGGGAGCCACGAACGGCGTGACGTGGTCGAGGGTCTCGGCCGCCAGGCGGCCGGCCTTGCGCATACCCTCGAAGGCCTCGGGTCCGTGGCGCTTCGCCTCCGTCGTCCGGCGCGCCGCCGGCGGCGCGGAAACGCCTCGTGCCTGGGTGTCGGTGCCGGCCATGAACTCCGCACGCCTCCGGGCTACGGTCGCGCCAGGGGCACGGCCTTCTCCACGGCGATCTCCTCCGGCGTGAGTCTACAGGAATAGGCGACGGCCTCAACGCCGCCCGCGAGCGCCCGGGTCAGGCCGTCGTCGTAGCCGGGATCGATGTCGGCGGCGATCGAGAGGCGGTCGCAGTCGTCCCGCTGGATCAGGTACGCCATGACCGCGCGATGGCCCTGCGCGACCATATCGGCCATTTCCGCCAGATGCTTGGCGCCCCGGGCGGTGACCGAATCGGGGAACTCGGCGGTTCCGGGCGCGCGGCTCAGGTGGACGTTCTTGACCTCGACGTAGCAGGCGGGGCCGTTCCCCTCGAGAAGGATGTCGATTCGCGAGTTCCTGCCGTACCTGACCTCGCGGCGCCGCGACCCGTAGCCCCGCAACTCGGCGATGGTCCCCGCTTCGATGGCCTCGGCGACGAGAGCGTTCGGGCGCGCCGTGTTGATTCCGACGAGCGCCCGGCCGTCGCGCACCATCTCCCAGGTGTAGCGGAGCTTGCGTTCGGGGTTGGCGGCCGGCGACAGCCAGACCTCGGAACCCGGCTCCGCGAGGCCCAGCATCGAGCCGGGGTTGGCGCAGTGGGCCGTGACCACAGCGCCCGACTCCAGCTCGACGTCCGCCAGAAACCGCTTGTAGCGTTCGATCAGGACGCCCTTGACGAGGGGGTCGGGAAACCGCATGGCCCGAGGGTAGCGGGACCGCCGCCGGACTTCAAACGGGCCGGACTTCGGACGGCGCTCCCGGCCGCGCCCGCCGGCGCCATGACGGGACTTGCCGCCCTCGCGACGACGCACTTGCGCGGGCGGCGTCGACAGTCGAGGATTGCGCCGTAGCCGTCGTCGATTCGCGTCGCGCGATGGGGAGGAAGCACGCCGTGGCCGAGACCCGGACCGCGAAGACCGCCTGCGCGATCATCATCGGCAACGAGATCCTGTCGGGTCGCGTGCGGGATCGGAACCTCGCCTACATCGCCGAGCGGTTGAACGACTTCGGGGTCCGGTTGCGCGAGGCCCGGGTGATCCCGGACGACGAGGACGCCATCGTCGCCGCCGTCAACGAATGCCGGCGGACGTTCGACTACGTGCTGACGACCGGCGGAATCGGCCCCACCCACGACGACATCACGGCGGAATGCGTGGCCCGGGCGTTCGGGGTCCCGCTCGAGGTCAACGAGAAGGCGGCGGCGGCCCTGCGCGCCCGCGCCGGCGGCCGGGTCGACGAGGCGCGGCTGCGCATGGCGCGCGTGCCCGTTGGCGGCGAGTTGATCGAGAACGCCGTCTCCGCGGCCCCCGGCTTCCAGATGGAGAACGTCTTCGTCATGGCGGGCGTGCCCGCGGTGGCCCAAGCCATGGTCGACGCGCTGGTGTCGCGGATCGCCGGCGGCGCGCCCGTGCGCTCGCGCGGGGTCGTGGCGCACTTGTCGGAGGGATCCGTCGCGGCGGCGCTCGCCGGCATCCAGGAGCGGTTTCCCGACACCGACATCGGCAGCTATCCGTTCTACCGCTCGGGCCGGTTCGGCACCACGCTGGTGGTCCGCTCGACCGACGCCGGGCGCGTCGACGCCGCCGTCGAGGAGATCAAGGCCATGGTCCGCGGCCTGGGCGCCGAGCCCGAGGAGGAACTGGAGGGCGTGTAGTGGGCGCCGCCGCCTGCGCGCTGCGCCGCGCCAGTCCGGCCGACGCCTCGGCCATCGCCCACGTCTACGTCCACTCCTGGCGCACGACGTACCGGGGTCTCCTCCCCGGACGGGTGCTCGCCGCCCTCGACGAGCTCGAGCAGACGGGCCATTGGTGGCGGGCGCTCTGCGAGTCGAGGCGTGGCCGTGGCGCGGTGGTGGCGGAGGGCGACTCCCGCGTCGTCGGCTTCTCCGCCTTCGGGCCGGCGCGCGAGGACGGGTTTTCGCGGCGCGGCGAGGTCTACGCGCTCTACCTGCTCGATGCCCACCAGGGGCGCGGCATCGGCCGGCGCCTGCTGTCGGCGAGCGCCGGCGACATGGCCGCGGCGGGCTTCACGTCGATGTGCGTCCGGGTGCTGGCCCGCAATCCGGCGCGGAAATTCTACGAGCGCCTGGGCGGCGTCGAGCTGGCGTCGCGCGACGTCGGCGTCGGCGGCCGGCGGCTCGAGGAGATCTGCTACCTCTGGCCCGACTTTCGCCGCCTCGCCGCGCCGGAGCGGCGCTGACACGTGGAGCCGAAGCTCGATTCCAGGCATATCGGGGCCGGGATGGCCCTCGCCCTGTTGGCGGCGCGGCGGCTCGTTTCGGGGCGGACGTCTGGACACCGCCCCCGTCCCGTTGCGACAATCGCCGCCCGGCGGGCGTGGCGGAATGGTCAGACGCAGCGGACTTAAAATCCGTCGGGCGCGAGCCCGTGCTGGTTCGAATCCAGCCGCCCGCACCACGTCCCCCGCGATCGTGTTCGTGAAGCCGCCCCGCGTCTTCATTCCACTGGCGCGGCGTCGTTGAAGACCTGGGTGCGCTTCAGAAGACGCCGACGGTCCGGCGGGAAGCTTCCGCGGCCATGCATGGTCGACCTGTTGTCCCACATCACGAGATCGCCCACCTGCCACCGATGCGTCCAGAGGAACTCGGGGCGCGCGACGTGGCCGGCGAGGAACGCGATCAGCTCCCGGCTCTCGCTGTCGCCGAGCCCGACCACGGAGCGCGTGAACAGCGGCGTCACGTAGAGGGTCTTCCGCCCGGTCTCCGGGTGCGTGCACACGACCGGATGGTCGACCGCCTCCGGCGGGTTGAGCGGAGCGTCCGGATGGCGGTGGATCGCCCGGAGGCCCTTCAGCCGCTCCTTCATCGCGGCGTCGAGGGCATCGTAGGCGGCATACCCGCTGCCCCAGCGCGTCTCGCCGCCGGCGTCGGGGACTTCCACGGCATGGAGGACCGAGATGGTGCCGGGTTTCGGCATGTAGGCGAGATCCGAGTGAAAGCCGATCTCCCCGTCGCCGAGGGCGCCGATTGCCTTGCCGTTCTCCTTGATGTTGGAGACGAGGAGGATTTCCCTTACCGGCCGGTCCGGCATGTCGCGCACGTGGACCTCGGCCCTGCCGAAGCAGTTGGTGAACCGGACCTGATCCGCATCGCCGAGGCGCTGCCCCCGGAAGAAGATCACGCAACGATCCAGCAGCACCCCGCGAAGCGCCGCGACCGTCCGGCGGGGAAGGGGCCTCGACAGGTCGAGTCCCCGGATCTCGGCGCCGAGCGCCGCCCCCGTCGGAACGACGGTCATGCTCTCCACGGCGTTCGGCGCATCCATCCCGCGGTCCCGGTCCCTCGACGGCATGTGGCGCGCGGCCGTCGCCGCGCGGTTTCTTCCCGCGCCGGAATATACCACCCCGCCCGTCCATTCGTTCTCCTCCCCCTCTCGGGGGAAGGTCGGGGGGTCTCATGGGTGTGCAAGGTGTGCAACCCGGCGCACCGAACCCGCGCCCCCACGGTGTGCAAGGTGTGCAACCCGGCGTATCGAACGCGCGCCCCACGGTGTGCAAGGTGTGCAATTTCATCCCGCCGGCCCCCCGGCGGCTGGCGACCGGCTCCCGGTGTGCAAGGTGTGCAATTCCGACCCGGCGCCGCACCGGGGCGATGGCCTCACGTATCCGATACGGACCATCTGATGGATTTTTTCTCCGACATGGGATTTTTCTCTTGACATGCATGGCGAATGTTCCCATGTTGTTCCAATCGGGAATGCCAACCGCAAACGGAGACGCCCTCATGCACGGCAACGCCAACCGCGCCGCCGCCGCCACCCGACCCCGGTTCGCCGGACAGGTCGGCGCTTGTGGGGGCGGGCGGTCCGTCGCGCCCGTCGATGGCGTGGATCGAGGCCGGGACCGGCGAGGGCGGCCGGAGCGCTCAGTCCGGGTTTTCCAGCCCGAACGCCGCGGCCAGAAGCTCGTAACTCCGGCGCCGGACCTCCTCGTCCCAGGTCCAGGTCACGATGGCCATCTCGTGCGCGCCGACCCGTTCGGCGAGTTCGGCGACGCGGGCCGCGACCGAATCGGGCGTTCCCACGAACGATTCCCGGCGCAATTGCTCGACCCGCGCCCGTTCCCCGGCGTCGAGCGGTGTGGCCGCCGCCGCCTCGGGCGAGTCCATCGGCAGGAAGACGCCGCGGTCGCGGGACAACTGCCAGACCGCCCGCGACGTGTAGTGATGCTGCGCTTCCTCGTCGGTGCCGGCGGCGAGGCACCAGACGCAGAGCCCGGCCAGCGGCTCGGGGAACCGCGCGCTCGGCCGGTAGTTCTCGAGATACAGGTCGATGGCGCGTTGCCCCCCGCGCCCGTCGGTGAAGAACCAGGCGAAGCAGTACGGCAGCCCGAAGTGCGCGGCGAGTTGGGCCCCGTAATCGGAACTGCCGAGAATCCACACCTCCGGGACCGTGCCGGACCGCGGGTACGCCTCGACCGTCCGGAACGGATGGTTCTCGAGCAGGGGCTCGCCGTAGACCCAGGCCATCAGATCGCGGACGTCGGCGGGAAAGTGCTCGGCCCGCTCGCGGGCCAGGGGATTGAGGGCGAAGGCGGTGAGCCCGTCGGACCCCGGCGCCCGCCCCAGACCCAGGTCGATCCGGCCGGGCGCGAGGGCGTCGAGCACCCGGAACTGCTCCGCGACCTTGAACGGGGAGTAGTGCGGCAGCATGACGCCGGCGCTGCCGACACGGATGCGGTCGGTCCTGGCGGCGATCGCCGCGATCAGGATCTCCGGCGCGGTCCCGAGGATGGTCGGATGGCTGTGGTGCTCCGACACCCAGAAGCGGGCGTAGCCCAGGTCCTCGCACAACCGCGCGAGCGCCACCGTGTCGCGGATCGACTCGTCGTGCGGGCGTCCGACGACGGCGATGGACTGATCGAGCACCGAAATACGGATGATCGCCCTCCTCTCCGCCAGCGTCCGGTCCGGGGCGGGAATAAGCCACCGCCGCCGCCGCGCCGTCAACCCGCCCGCGGCGCGGCGCCGGGGCACGGGACGGGCGGCGACGGGCGGGAACGGAAATCCGCGCTGGATGGCGGCGGGAAACAATCGTATCTTCGTCCGCGGCGCGCCAGCGCCGGAAATCGGCCACGACTCCTCCGGACCCGCACATTGGTCAAGCCCGCCCCCATCTGGATGACCGGCGCCCCGCCCGCGGCGGGGGACCCGGCGGCGCTCGACGTCGGGTGGGAGCGCTGGTCGAACGCCGCCGGGCCCGAGGCCGACGACGCCACGCGGGCGTTCGTCGGCGGCGCCCGCGACGACCCCGCCGCGCGGGCGCTGCTCGAGGCGGCGTTCGGCCACAGCCCTTTCCTCACCAATTGCCTGATCGCCGATCCGCCGTTCGTCCGGCGGCTGATCGAGGACGGGCCGGACCGGGCCTTCGCCGAGGCCCGCGACATGGCGCGCGATGGCGGCGGCGGTCCCGGCGCGGAATCCACGCCCGACGTGATGAAACGGCTGCGCCGCGCCAAGCGCCGCGCCGCGCTGACGATCGGCATGGCCGACGTCGCCTCGGTCTGGCCGCTGGAGAGGCTGACGGCGGCGCTCTCCGAATTCGCCGGCGCCGCGCTCGGCGCGAGCTGCCGCCACCTGCTGCGGACGCTTCACGACAAGGGCGCCCTCGCCCTGCCGGCGCCGGAGGCGCCCGAACGGGGCTCCGGCCTGATCGTCCTCGGCATGGGAAAGCTGGGCGCCGACGAACTCAACTATTCGAGCGACGTCGACGTCATCGTGCTCTACGACGAGACCGTGGCGCCGGCGACGAACGCGAGCCGGACCGGGCGCGTGTTCGCGCAACTCGTCCGCGACCTGATCTCGATCATGCAGCAACGCACCGCCGACGGGTACGTGTTCCGCACCGACATCCGGTTGCGCCCGGACCCCGGCTCCACGCCCCCGGCCGTGTCGGTGGCCGCGGCCCTGAAGTACTACGAGACCGTGGGGCGGACCTGGGAGCGCGCGGCGATGATAAAGGCCCGGCCCGTGGCCGGCGACGCCGCCGCCGGCGCGGCGTTCCTCGAGGCGCTGCGGCCGTTCGTGTGGCGTCGCCATCTCGACTTCGCCACGATCCAGGACATCGGCTCCGTCAAGCGCCAGATCAACGCCGAGCGCGGCGGCGACGCGGCCGCGATCGAGGGCCGCGATGTGAAGCTGGGGCGCGGCGGCATCCGCGAGATCGAGTTCTTCGCGCAGACCCAGCAGCTGGTCTGGGGCGGGCGGAACCCCGACCTTCGCGGCCGGCGCACGCTGGAGACGCTGGACGCGCTCGTGGCCGCGAGGCATCTGGCGCCGGCGGACGCGACCGACCTGAAATCGGCCTACGCCTTCCATCGCCGGGTGGAGCACAGGGTGCAGATGGTCGCCGACCAGCAGACGCACAGCCTGCCGCGCGGGGCGGAGGAGATGGCGCGGTTGGCCGTCTTCCTCGGCTTCGACTCGACGGCCGGGTTCTCGGAGCGTTTTCTCGCCCACGCGCGCGCGGTGGAGCGCACCTACGGGACGCTGTTCGAGGACCGGACCGGCCGCGCCGCGCCCGCCGGACCGGCGTTCGACGGCGGCGAGGCGGACGTCGGCTCGACGGAGGCCGTCGAGAAACTCGGCTACGCGGACGGCGCGCGGGTCCTCGCGATCGTCGACTCGTGGCGGACGGGAGAGCGCCAGGCCGCGAAGGAGGAGCGCGCGCGCGAACTGCTGACGGACCTCTGCCCCGCCATCCTCGCGGCGTTCGCCGCCACGCCCGGCCCGGACGCGGCGCTCGCGCGTTTCGACGAGTTCCTCGCCCACCTGCCCGACGGCGTGCGGACGTTTTCCCTCCTTGCCGCGCGCCCCGAACTGATGGGCCTCGTCGCGGAGATCATGTCCGGTGCCCCGCGCCTCGCGGACTCCCTGACCCGCCATCCGGTCCTGTTCGAGAGCGTTCTCGGCCGGGAATTCACGGACATCGAGCTGTCCGACGACCTCGGGCTGGAGGCGGAGATCGCCGACACCGCCCGCCGGGGGCTCGTGCGCCTCTACTACACCCGCGAATTCGGCATCGACGACCTGCGGGCGGAGCTCGCCGCCGCGACGCGCGACGCGCGCGACGGCCGGGAGCTTCTCGACGCCTACAGGCGCTGGGCCAACGACAAGACGTTCCGTATCGGCGTCCACATGCTGCGCGGCTTCCTGACCCCTCTGGAGGCGAGCCGTCCGCTTTCGGACATCGCCGACGCGTGCCTCGGCGCCCTGTTTTCCGCCGTCGCCGACGACTTCGCCGCGGCGCACGGCCGCGTTCCGGGCGGGCGGACGGCGCTGGTGGCCTTCGGCGACCTCGGCGGCCGGGAGATGAACGTGGCCTCGGACGTCGACCCGATCCTGTTCTTCGAACACGACCCCGGCGCCGGACGGTCCGACGGACCCGAGCCGCTGGCGCCGGAGCGCTACTACGCGGAACTCCACGAGCGCTTCGCCCGGGCGACCGCCGAGGTGACGGCGGAGGGCAGGTTGTACGGGCTGGACGCGGACCGGCGGGCGAGCGGCCACGTCGGACCCGCCGCCTGTCCCCTGGCGAGACTCGCCGGCCCCCGGAACGGCGACGCCGGCATCCGGGAACGGCACGCGCTGATCCGCGCCAGGGTCGTCCACGCGGAGGAGGGCCTCGACGACGCCTTCGAGGCGGCGCGGCGGTCCATCCTCGTCCGGCCCCCGGCGGACGCCGGACTCGCGGCCGGAATCGCGAGGTTGCGCGAAACGACGCTGAAGGGCGGAACGTCCGACGACGCCTTCTCGGTCACGCACGTGCCCGGCGGGCTGGTCGATACGGAACTGGCGGCGCTCTTTCTCCGGCTGTCCCATGCCGGGGAGGCGCCCGAACTCCTCGCCGGCGATACCGTGTCCGTCTTCGAGGCCGCCCGCGCCCGTGAATGGATCGACCCCGAGACGGCGATCGAATTCGCCGACGCCGCGAGGCTGTGGCGGAACCTCGCCGGCATCCTGAGCCTCACCGTCGCCGACGCCGCCATCCCCGACGATCGGCTTCCGGAGGTGCGGAACGTCATCGCGCGCTCCTGCGGCGCGCCGATCCTCGAATCCCTCGACCGGACGATCCGGGAGACGGCGGCCTGGACCGCGCGGCGGTTCGACGCGCTGCTCGAAGGGCGGACGTCCCCCGCCGCGGGATGACCGGCGCGGGGCCGTCGTTTCCGGCAGCCCCCCTCCCCGCCTCCCCCTCGAACGAAGGGGGAGAAGAACGACAGGCAGCGAACGCGAAGGTCGTGTCCCGGTTTGAAATATGGCGCCCCAGGCGGGCCTGCGTTCGCCATGCATACATGATCTATATGAAGTTTATCCTGGTTTATCGAAAATCCATAAACCGGGATAAGGTCGCTATAAATGGACCCGCGGCGAAATCCCTACCTGCTTGTCCGTGAAAATCATCCGGGCGATAAAGGCTCCGTTCGCCTGGAGCGCCGGCGTCCCGCCGGCATGGCGGGCCGAAGGCCCGCATCCTTCCCGGGCTTCCGACCTTCCGATGGCACCCGTTCGCGCTTCGCACGATGCCGGCGGGACGCCGGCGCTCCCAGGGACATACGGGAAATGCAGCCCTCCATCGGCGGACTCTCATGGATAAGCGGGAATCCCTATGCCCCCGGCGCCGGCAGCCCTCCCCCTCGAACGAAGGGGAGAAGAACGATAGGCAGCGAAAGAACGACAGGCAGCGAAATATGCAGCGAACGCGCGGTCGGAGGCTTGCACACGCCGTCCATTGCTGCCATATTCCGGCGCGCGCGTCGCCTCCTCGCGCCCGGTGGACGCGCTCCCCATCCAACGGCCGGTACGGATCGAACGGCTCGGGACCGAACTCGACCCGGACGGAAACAAACAATGGTACGAACATGACTCCATCGGACTTTTTCCACTCCACCCCCCGCCGCCACGTGGCCGTGTTCGGCTGTCTCGCGGCCGCCGGCCTGCTCGCGCTCTCGCCGACGGAGGCGCGGGCGGCCCTCGACACCGAGGCGAGCTTCGTCCTCAACAGCTTCTCGTTCCTGATCTGGGGCGTGCTGGTGATGTGGATGTGCGCCGGCTTCACCATGCTCGAGGCGGGCTCGGTGCGCACCAAGAGCGCCTCGGTCATCTGCCTGAAGAACATCGGCCTCTATTCCATCGCCGGGCTGACCTTCTACCTGGTCGGCTACAACCTCATGTACGTCGGCGTCGAGGACGGCGGCTGGGTGGGGTCGCTGGCGTTCCTTTACGGCACGTCGGCCGACGAGGTCGCGCTGCTGGGCGGTCAGGAGGAGGCCGCGGCCGCCGTGATGGAGAACGGCTACGCCACGATGTCGGACTGGTTCTTCCAGATGGTGTTCGTGGCGACGACGGCCTCGATCGTGTCGGGGGCCCTGGCCGAGCGCGTGAGGCTGTGGTCCTTCTTCGTCTTCATCACCATCCTGACGGCCGTCATCTACCCGATCGTCGGCGCGTGGACGTGGGGCGGCGGCTGGCTGTCGGCCCTGGGCTTCCAGGATTTCGCGGGATCGACCATCGTCCACTCGACGGGCGGCTGGGCGGCCCTGGCGGGGGCCCTGGTGGTGGGTCCGCGCAAGGGCAAGTTCCGCGAGGGCGGCGCGGTCAAGTCGACGCCGCCGTCGAACGTGCCGGCGGTGACGCTGGGGGTGTTCATCCTCTGGCTCGGCTGGTTCGGCTTCAACGGCGGCTCGCAGCTGGCCCTGAGCGGGGCCGCCGACGCCGTGGCGGTGAGCAACATCCTGGCCAACACCAATCTCGCCGCGGCGGCGGGGGTGATAACGGCGATCATCCTGTCGCGACCGATTCTCGGGCGGATCGACCTGCTGGCCGCCCTGAACGGGGCCATCGCGGGGCTGGTGGCGATCACGGCGGGCCCCGACATCGTCGATCACCACTGGGCCGTGATCATCGGCGCCGTCGGCGGCGCGCTGTGCGTGGCGGGCCTGAAGGTGATGGAGCGTCTGCGGATCGACGACGTGGTCGGCGCGGTGCCGGCGCACCTGTTCGCCGGCGTGTGGGGGACGCTGGCCGTGTGCATCGCGGCCGGCGGCGACCCGCTGGTGCAGCTCGCCGGGATAGCGGCCATCGGCGCCTTCGTGTTCGGGGCCTCGATGGCGGCATGGCTGGTCATCGACCGGACGATAGGCGCCCGCATCTCGCCGACGGTCGAGGACCTGGGTCAGGACGTGGCGGAACTCGGCATCGAGGCCTATCCCGAATTCGTCCTCATGCCCGAGACCGACGATTAGACGGCCCGGCGTCCGGTTTCCGGGGGGCGGGTCCGGGATCCCCCCGCCGCGGGCGGCGGACGGCGCGGCCGGTGGCGACGGATGACCGTCGTCACGCGGTTCGCGCCGTCGCCGACCGGACCCCTGCATCTGGGGGGCGCCCGGATCGCCCTGTTCAACTGGCTGTACGCCCGCCACCACGGGGGCAGGTTCCTCCTCAGGCTGGAGGACACCGACCGCAAGCGCTCCACGGAAGAGGCGGTTGCGGCGATCGTCGACGGTCTCGACTGGCTCGGCCTCGACCGGGACGGCGAGACCGTGCGCCAGTCGGAGCGCGCGGCGCGTCACGCCGGGATCGCCCGGCGGCTCCTCGACGAGGGCAGGGCCTACCGCTGCTACTGCACGCCGGAAGAGCTGGCGGAGATGCGGGAAGCGGCGAGAAAGCGGGGCAGCCCGGTCCTCTACGACGGCCGCTGGCGCGACCGCGACCCGTCCGCGGCCCCGGCGGGCGTATCGCCCGCGATCCGCGTGAAGGCGCCGCTCGCCGGCGAGACCGTCATCGAGGACCGCGTCCAGGGCACGGTCACCGTCGCCAACCGGCAGCTCGACGACATGGTCCTGTCGCGGAGCGACGGAACGGCGACGTACATGCTGTCGGTGGTCGTCGACGACCACGACATGGGGGTGACGCACGTCATCCGCGGCGACGATCACCTCAACAACGCCGCGAGACAGGCGATCCTGTTCCAGGCCCTGGGCTGGGCCGTTCCCGAGTTCGCCCACGTCCCGCTGATCCACGGGGCCGACGGCGCGAAGCTGTCCAAACGCCACGGGGCCGCGGGCGTCGGGACGTATCGGGACGAAGGATACCTGCCGGAGGCGATGCGGAACTATCTCGCCCGCCTGGGCTGGAGCCACGGGGACGAGGAACTCTTCACGACCGAACAGGCCGTCGAATGGTTCGACCTGGACCGGGTCGGCCGCGGCGCGGCGCGATTCGATCCCGGCAAGCTGCGGAGCGTGAACGCGCACCACATCCAGCAGGCCGGGGACGGCCGTCTGGTCGAGGCGATCCGCGGCCCCCTGGCGGCGCGACGCGGCCGCGACCTGGAGGACCGAGATCTGGAGCGCCTGACGGCCGCGATGCCGGCGTTGAAGCCGCGGGCCAGGTCGATACCGGAACTCGTCGACGGCGCCCTGTTCGTCGTTCGCGACAGGCCGATCGACATCGACGGGAAGGCGGCCGAACTGCTGGACGCGGACGCCAGGTCCCTGCTCCGCGGCCTCGCCGGGACCCTGGAGGCGCTCGACGACTGGAGCCCGCCGGCGCTCGAGGCCGCAGTCCGGGGCTATGCCGCGGCGAGCGGGATCGGGCTCGGCGCGGTGGCCCAGCCCCTGAGGGCGAGCCTGACGGGGAAGACCGCCTCTCCCGGGATATTCGACGTCCTGGCCATACTGGGCAGGGAGGAAAGCCTGGGCCGCATCGGCGACGCCGGAAAGGCGTAGACGCCGCGCCCCGGTATCGTGGCCCCGGCGTCCCGTCGTATAATCCCGGCGCCCGCGCCCGCCGGGGGGCGCGGGCGCCGGACGTCATCCCGGGAAGGACATCGCATGGACCGGAAATCCGAGACACCGACGAACGGCGACGACTTCCTGCTGTCTTCCGGCGGCGGGGATCCGCTCGGCCTCCCGCGCATCCGGGGCACGATCGGACCGGACGTCGTCGACATCCGCAGGCTCTACTCGGATCTCGGCTGCTTCACCTACGATCCGGGATTCGTCGCGACGGCGAGTTGCGCGTCGCGGCTCACCTACATCGACGGCGAGAAAGGGATACTGCTTCACCGGGGATACCCCATCCAGCAGCTCGCGGAGAACAGCACGTTCACCGAGGTCGCATACCTCCTGCTGAACGGGGAACTGCCGAGCGCCGGGGAACTCGCCGATTTCGAGAGCGCCCTCAAGCGCTACGGCATGATCCACGACCAGTTGACCCGGCTGTTCAGCGGGTTCCGGCGGGACGCCCATCCGATGGCGATCATGGTCGGGGTCGTCGGCGCCCTGAGCGCGTTCTACCACGACAGCCTCGACATCGACGATCCGCACCACCGCATGGTGGCGTCCTACCGGCTGATCGCCAAGATGCCCACGATCGCGGCCATGGCCTACAAGTACTCCATCGGCCAGCCGTTCATGTACCCCCGGAACGCGCTGTCCCACGCCGGGAACTTCCTCCGCATGATGTTCGGCGTCCCGACCGAGGAGTACGAGGTGAACCCGGTGCTGGCCAAGGCCATCGACCGGATCTTCATCCTGCACGCGGACCACGAGCAGAACGCCTCGACCTCGACCGTGCGTCTGGCGGGATCCTCCGGCGCCAACCCGTTCGCGTGCGTCGCCGCCGGCATCGCCTGCCTGTGGGGACCCGCCCACGGCGGCGCCAACGAGGCCGTCCTCGCGATGCTCGGCGAGATCGGCTCGGTCGGGAACATCCCCCGGTTCATCGACCGGGCCAAGGACCGCGACGACCCGTTCCGCCTCATGGGGTTCGGGCACCGGGTCTACAAGAACTACGACCCGCGCGCCGCGGTTCTTCGCGAAAGCGCCCACGCCGTGCTCGACGAGCTCGGCATCGGGAACGAACCCCTGCTCGAACTGGCGATGGAACTCGAGCGGATCGCGCTCGACGACGAGTATTTCGTGGAGAGAAAGCTGTTCCCCAACGTCGACTTCTACTCCGGAATCATATTCCGGGCCATGGGCATTCCGGTATCCATGTTCACGGTGATGTTCGCGCTGGCGCGGACCGTGGGCTGGATCGCCCAGTGGAAGGAGATGATCGAGGACCCGGACCAGAGGATCGGCCGGCCGCGTCAACTGTACACGGGGCCGGCGGAACGGGACTACGTTCCCATCGACCGGCGATCCTGATCCGGGGCTGCGGGCCTACCCCGTCTGGATCAGCTCGATCGAGCGCCCGTCGGGATCCTCGACGAAGGCGATGACGGTCGTCCCGCCCTTGACCGGTCCCGCCGGCCGCGGAACCGGCACGCCCTCCCTGGCGAGGGACTCGCAGGTCGCGGCGACGTCGGGAACGCCGATCGCCACGTGGCCGTAGGCCCGCCCCAGTTCGTAAGGCTCCTCCTGGCCCCAGTTGTACGTGAGCTCGAGAACCGTGTTGGCGTCCTCGTCGCCGTAGCCGAGAAACGTGTTGGTGTACCTGCCGACCTCGTTGTCGCTCTGGCGCAGCACCTTCATGCCGAGCAGGCGGGTGTAGAAATCGAGCGCCTTGTCCTGATCCCTGACCCGGATCATGGTGTGCATCAACCGGAAACCGTCCGTCATCGTCGTCAAGTCCTTCCTTGCCGCCGTTCGCCCGAGTGTCGCGCATCGGACGGGGGCGGCGCAACAGCGCCGTTTCGCCGGCGGTTCCGGCGATCCCGCGCCGGACCCGTCGAACCGGGACGCCGAGTTGACCGGCGGCCGGGAGGTGGCCACACTCGCATCCGAAAGGATCCGGCATGACCTCGGAAAGGACCTTCGGCAACCGGCTGCTCGTCCTCCAGGCGGGCGTCGCGGCGCTCGTGCTGGCGTCGTTCGCCCTGGCGCTGGTCGTCGTCGGCAACGACCGCAACATCGTCGACAGCGAGGAAGGGCGGTATCGGTCGTATCTCCTCGCCGACGAGCTCAGGCAGAGCTCCGACGACCTGACGCGCATGGTCAGGACCTACGCGGCGACCGGGGACGCCCGCTACAAGGAGTATTTCCAGGACATACTGGACATCAGGGACGGGCGGGCGCCGCGCCCGGTCAGGTCCCACAACGTGTATTGGGACGCGGTGACGGCGACCGGCGAAGCGCCGAGGGAGAGCGGCGCGCCGGCGGCTCTCGGGACGCTGATGCAGCAGGCCGGCTTCACCGACGCCGAGATCGCCCTGCTGAAGGAGTCCGAGGACCGGTCGAACGCCCTGGTCGCCATGGAGGTCGAGGCGATGAACGCCGTGGCCGGGCTCTACAAGGACCCGTCGGGCGCCTACACCGCGCGCGGCGCGCCCGACCGGGACCTGGCCCGGGACCTGCTTCACGGCGCGGCCTACCACGAGGCGAAGGGGCGGATCATGCGTCCGCTGGAGCGGTTCATCGACGTGCTGGAGGAGCGGACGGCGAACGAGGTCGCCGGATACCGCGCCCGGGGGCGGAGCCTGATCGCCGCGCTGTCCGTCACCATCGCGCTGTCCTTCCTGCTCGCCGCCGTCTCCATCGTCCTCGTGTTCCGGCGGACGCGCCGCCGCGACGCGGCCGGTTGACGGCCGGGCGGGGTCCGGCGCGGAGACCCGAACGTCTTGAACCCGGTGAACGCGGTCGACTCCTTGACAGGAATCCGGAAATCAGGGTATCGAAATCCGCGTGAGTCGTCCCGACTCGAGGAGAGGGTGGCCATGAGACGGGCGAGCGTGAAATGGCGGAGCGGCCCTGAAACGGGGCGCCGGTCGATACCGTCGTCCGCGCCGGTCCGTACCACCTGTCCCCCCCCCCCCCCCCCCCCCCGCGCGAGGGGTGCACCGGAGGCGGCGGCGTGCGTGGGTGGAGACCGTTCCGGAAAGGCGGGCGCCCTTCCCGCGTCTGGGCGCGCGCCGTTCTCCTGCTGCTGATCGCCGCCGCGGCCGGGTCGTCTTTCTCACGGGAGGCGTCCGCGCAGCAGAACAGAATGACGTTCACGATAAGCTTCGGGAGCAACATACATGGCGTCTCCGGGAGCATCCCGGCCATGGCGGGTACGAGGACCATCACTATCCGCGCCGTTTATAATTTTCAATGGGCCTCTAATATGACGATTTTCGCCTGCACCAAAACGGAGACGCCGACAACCGAATCCTCCGCCTATCTGTCGTCGGGATGCGTCCAGCTTTCCGGTGGATCTTTCAGCGACAGGACCAACACGACGAGGAGCCTCACCGTCACCCAGGCCATGATTACCAACGAGGGGTTCGTCCTCGCGGTGAGAAGCCCCGCCCGCATCATGTACGCTGCGTGGGTTCCGGTGCTGCCCGTGGCGACGCTGGTTCCCACGCCGGCGTCGATTTCGGAGGAGGGCGGGGTGTCGACGGTGACGGCGGAGTTGTCGGGCAAGTCGAGCGCGGCGGTGACGGTGACGGTGGCAGCGGCGGCGGGGACGGGCGCGGTGGCGGCGGACTTCACGCAGACAGGGACGACGCTGACCATCGCGGCGGGGGCGACGACGAGTACGGGCACGGTGACGGTGACGGCGAACGGCAACGCCGTGGCTTCGGGAAACAAGCAGGTGACGATCTCGGGGACGTCGTCGGGGGGCAACGAGGTGACGAACGCGACGCTGACCATCATCGACGACGAGACGCCGCAGACGACGCTGGTGCTGTCCTCCGGCTCGATTTCGGAGAACGGCGGCGTGGCGACGGTGACGGCGACGCTGGACCGGCAGTCGTCGGCGGCGGTGACGGTGACGGTGGCGGCGGCCGCAGGGGCGAACGCGGCGGCGGGGGACTTCACGCTGAGCACGGCGGCGACGCTGACCTTCGCCGCCAACACCACCGTCAGCGCGGGGCTGGTGACGGTGACGGCGGTGAACAACGCCACGGACGCGCCGGACAAGTCGGTGACGGTCTCGGGAACGGCCTCCGACAGCCTCGGGCGGACCAACGACCCGCCGTCGGTGACGCTGGCGATCACCGACGACGACGGCGCGCCGGGGGTGACGCTGGCGGTGAACCCGGCGTCGATAGCGGAGCCCAGCGGCGTGTCGACGGTGACGGCGACGCTGTCGGGCCCGTCGAGCGAGCCTTCGACGGTGACGGTGACGGCGGTCTCCGGGGCCTACACGGCGGGAACGGACGCGACCATCGTCATCGCGGCCGGCGCCACCACGGCGGCGTCGGACACGGCGACGATCACGGTGGTGAACGACGACCTCCATCATGGGAACGCGGGGCGCAGCGCGACGGTGACGGGGACCCTGACCAACGGCCAGGGGGCGGGGGCGGTGACGGGCGCGGCGCTGACGATCACCGACGACGAGACGCTGCCGACGGCGTCGCTGGTGTTCTCCTCCAGTTCGATTTCGGAGAACGGCGGCATCGCCACGGTGACGGCGGCGCTGGCGGGGCTTTCGGGCAAGTCGAGCGCGGCGACGACGGTGACGGTGACGGTGGCGGCGGTGGCGTCGTCGGGCGCGGTGGCGGGCGACTTCACGCAGACGGGAACGACGCTGACCATCGCGGCGGGGGCGACGGTCAGCACGGGGCTGGTGACGGTGACGGCCAACGACAACAACCTGGACGTCGGGACCGCGCAAAAGCAGTTGAGGGTTACGGGGACGACGACGGGCGGCAACGGCATACAGAACCCGGGGATCGGTTTGCTGCTCATCACCGACGACGACGCCACCGAGGCGACGCTGGTGCTGGACCCGTCGACGATCCTGGAGAACGGCGGGGTCTCGACGGTGACGGCGCGTCTGTCGCACCCGACGACGGAGGCGGCGACGCTGACGGTGGCGACGACGGCGGTGTCGCCGGCGGTGGCGACGGACTTCAGCCTGAGTTCGACCACCACGCTGACCATCGCGGCCAATGCCACCACCAGCACGGGCCTGGTGACGGTGACGGCCAACCCCAACACGCGGGCCACGGGGAACACGCAGGTGACGGTGTCGGCGACGGCGGCGGGCGGCCGCGGGGTGGCGGCGCCGTCGAACGCGACGCTGACGATCCGCGACGACGAGTTCGGGCTGTCCGAGAGCGCGGTGAGCGGCCAGGCGACGGAGGAGGGCGGGCAGGCGACATTCACGGTGCGGTTGAATACGCAGCCCTCGGCGGCGGTGACGGTGGTGGTGTCGAGCCGGGATGCGGACGGGAATCCGGATGAGACCGAGGGGCGGGTTGCGCCGTCGTCGCTGGTCTTCACGACGCAGAACTGGGGGACGGCGCGGACGGTGACGGTGACCGGGGTGGACGACGACGTCGACGACGGCGACGTGGCGTGGAAGGTGCGCCTCGACCCGTCGAGCAGCGACACCGACTACAACGCCGTCACCCCCGTGGACGTGGACGTGACGACGACGGACAACGACGCCGCGCCGGGGGTGACGCTGGCGCTGACCCCGGCGAGCATCGCGGAGAGCGGGGCGGGCAACGTGGCGACGGTGACGGCGACGCTGTCGCACCCGTCGAGCGCGGAGACGGCGGTGACGGTGACGGCTTCGCCGGTGTCGCCGGCGGTTGCGGGCGACTTCACGCGGACGGGCAACACGCTGACCATCGCGGCCAACGCGACGACGAGCACGGGCCTGGTGACGATCGAGGCGGCCGACAACGACGTCGACGCGGCCGACAAGACGGTGACGGTCTCGGGGA
This sequence comes from Alphaproteobacteria bacterium, assembly GCA_965200265.1. Classification (GTDB taxonomy): domain Bacteria; phylum Pseudomonadota; class Alphaproteobacteria; order UBA2966; family UBA2966; genus UBA2966. The sequence continues at coordinate 562,815 of OZ241357.1, forward strand.
CGGCGGAGAACGACCAGGGCATCGGCGCGGTGACGGGGGCGACGCTGACCATCACCGACGACGACGAGAAGGGGTTGGTGTTCAATCCCGAGGAAACGGTGCTGGTTGCGGAGGGCTCCGGCTCCTACACGGCGGCGCTGACCAGTATGCCCACCGCGACGGTGACGGTCCGGATCTCGCCGCCGGACGACACCGACCTGACGGTATCTCCCTCCCGCCTGACGTTCGCGCCTTCGGAGTGGCGCGCGGCGCAGACGGTGACGGTGACCGCGCAGCCGGACGGCGACGACCTTGCCGACGTGGAGTCCCTCGCGCACGCGGCGTCGGGCGGCGATTACGGCGGCGTGACGGGAACGCTGGCCGTGGCGGTCTCCGAGACCGGCGACACCAGGATCGTGACGGACGGCGCGGCGGGAAGGACGATCTACTACATCGAGGGCCGCCGGGTGACGGTGACGGTGGAGTCCGGGGCGTCGGCGGTCGAGGTCGACCTGAAGGGCGTGAGAGAGGGTCAGCCGCTGGCGCTGACGATCTCGCCGGAGGTCGCTGCGGCGACGGTGGCGGAGGCGGCGGGCGACGGCTTCGGCGGTCTGGCGGAGTCGTTGGGAACCGCGCGAACGGTGGTGGACATCAGCGTGACGGGTACGGTTCCGTCGTCGGGCCTGAAGGTGTGCTTGCCTGTGAGCGACGGCCTGCAGCGGGCGGCGGACGGTGATGGGTCGGCCGATCGTGCCCTGCTGCTGCTGCGCCATGACGGCAGCGCCTGGGCGGAGGCTGTACAGGGTGGCTCGTCGCCCAATGAGGCGGGAACGCAAGTTTGCGCGTCCGGCGTGGCGTCGTTCTCGCCGTTCGCGGTGGGGTACGAGGACATGGTTCCGAAGTTCGACTACACCCTGACGGCGATGGTGTTCACGGTGGACGAGGCCATTGATCCGCCGGTGACGCTGCGGAAGGCGATCGGCGGTGACGACACGCGCCACGAGTTGGGTCCGCTGCCGCTGGTCCTGCCGCCGGGGCTGGCCTTCGACGACGGCATGGGGGAGGACGAATGCCCTGGCCAGCCGACATACACCCTCTGCGGTACGCCGACGGAGGAGTTCGCGGAGAGGGGCTACACTTGGACGGCGACCGACGTCGACATCGACATCGACCCAAAGCAGAAGGATGTGCTGGAGTTCACCATCGAGGTGAAGTCGAACCTGAAGAAGGCGCGGGCGCGTCTCGCGGCGGTGAATCGGTCGGTTCTGCCGGAGTTGTCGCGGGCGACGTGGGGGAGCGTGGTGGAGGCGGTGACGGGGCGTCTCGAGTCCTCGGGCGCGGGTTCGGGGATGGCGGACACGCTGGCCTCGGCGCTGAAGGCGCGGGAGGGCGCGCAGGACGAGTCCGGGGTGACGTGGCGCGACGTCGTGGAGGGCCGGACGTTCGCGGTGGCGCTGGGCGGCGGTGGCGGTAGCGGGGCCGATGGTGGTGTTGGCGGCGGTTCCGGCGCGGCGGGCGCGGTGATGTGGGGCGGCGGGAGCCGCCGTTCGCTGTCGCTGGACAAGGAGTCTCTGGACTGGTCGGGCGATCTGTTCTCGGCCCACGTGGGCGTCGACGCGCCGCTGGGGGACGACCTTCGGGGCGGTCTGGCGGCGTCGTGGATCGAGGGCGAAATCAAGTACACGGACCGGAGCGGGGACGAGGCGGTGACGGGCGTTCACGAGAGCCGTCTCGCGGCGGTGCATCCGTATGCGGGGTGGACGGGTGCGGACGGCTCGCGGCTGTGGGGTGCTCTGGGCTACGGCCAAGGCGAGATCGAGATCGCGGACACGGAGTTCGTGGAGCGTTTCGGGGTTCAGAAGGGCGACAGCGCGTTCGTGGGCGTCGCGGCGGGCGGCTCGGTTCCGGTGGCGTCGGCGAACGGGCTGACGCTGGCGCTGAAGGGCTCGGGGGAGGCGACGCGGTATTCGGTGAAGGACAACGGGTCGGCGCTCGCGGCGGTGTCGGTGAAGACGCAACGGCTGCGGCTGGCGGCGGAAGGGAGCCGGACCTGGGCGCTGACGGGCGGGGGCACGCTCACGCCGTCGCTGGAGGTGGGCGCGCGCTGGGACGGCGGCGACGGGGAGACCGGCGCGGGCGTGGAGCTGGGCGGCGGCCTCGAATGGGTGTCGGACGGCCTGTCGGTGGAGGCGCGGGGCCGGACGCTGGCGGCGCATGAGGGCGACGTGGAGGAATGGGGCGTGTCGGGATCGGCGCGGTTGTCGCCCGGGTCCGGGGGCCGCGGCCTGTCGTTGACGCTGTCGCCGCGCTGGGGGGCGTCGGAGAGCGGCCTCGCGCGGCTGTGGGACGAAGGGATGACGGGCGGCGCGTCGTCGGGCGACGACACCGACGCCGACACGGCGCGCCTGGAGGCGGAAGTGGGGTACGGGATCGGGTTCCGGGAGGGGTCCGGCCTGGCGACGCCCCATGCCGGGGTCGGCTACGGGAACGACGGCGCGCGCCGCTACCGCCTGGGGACGCGGTTCGCGTTCGGGCCGGACGTGGCGGTGGGCCTCCAGGCCGAACGCAAGGAAGGCGCCGCCGACCCCGAACACGGCGCCGGCCTCGAACTGCGGCTGCGGTGGTAACGGCGCAAACGCCGCCGGCGGCCGGCGCGCTTGCCTTGAAGCACCCGGCGTCTCATACGTACTGAACGAGGACAGCGGGTGGCGCGGCCGGGGAGGCTGCGCTATGGTCGCCGGGATGACCCCCGGAACGGCCGACGATCCCGCGGACTTCGGATTTCGGACCGTGAGGATGGCGGACAAGCCGCGCCTGGTTCGGGCCCTGTTCGACGACGTGGCGGCCCGCTACGACCTCATGAACGACCTCATGAGCGCGGGCGTTCACCGCCTGTGGAAGGCGGCGATGATCGACTGGCTCGCGCCGCGGGCGCCGGCCCGGTTCCTCGACGTGGCCGGCGGCACCGGCGACGTGGCGTTCAGGATCCTCGACCGCCTGGCGGCGGCCGGCCCGAACGCGGCGGACGGCGCCGCCGTCACCCTCGTGGACGCGAGCGAGGCCATGCTGGAGAGAGGCAGGGACCGCGCCCTCGACGCCGGAATCGCGCGCGGGCTCCACTGGGTCCGCGGCGACGCGGAGGACCTGCCCATCGACGGCGGGAGCGTCGACTACTACACCATCGCCTTCGGGATCAGGAACGTCGCGAGAATCGACCGGGCGCTCGGGGAGGCCTTCCGGGTCCTCAAGCCGGGAGGGCGGTTCCTGTGCCTCGAATTCAGCCACGCGCTGCCGCCGGCGCTCGCCGCCGCCTACGACGCCTATTCGTTCCGGGTCCTGCCGGCGCTCGGAGAGATCGTCACCGGCAACCGGGAGGCCTATCGGTATCTGGCCGAGAGCATCCGCCGTTTCCCCGACCAGCGATCGTTCGCCGCGATGATCGGCGACGCCGGCCTTGGCCAGGTCAAGACGCGCAACCTCTCCGGCGGAATCGCGGCGCTGCACTCCGCGTGGCGTATCTGAGGCGGTGGGCGCGTCCGGGGCGGTGACGGCGTGATCCGCGCGATCCGCAACCTGTTCCGGGTCGCGCGCATCGCCCGGACCCTCGCGCGTCACGACGCCCTGTTCCCTCTCGACGCCCGGCGTCCGTCCACGGCGGCCGCGAAGGCCGTCCGCTTCCTGGCGGGGCGGGCGGCGCCGGCATCCGACCCCCGCCCCGGCCGGCGCCTGGCCGCGGCCCTGCGGGAACTCGGCCCGAGCTTCGTCAAGTTCGGCCAGTCGTTGTCGACGCGGGCCGACCTCGTCGGCGAGGACGTCGCCGCCGACCTCGCGGAGCTGCAGGATCGCCTGCCGCCGTTCCCCGCGCCGGAAGCACGGCGGATCATCGAAGCGGAGTTCGGCCGGCCGGTCGACGAATTGTTCCCGGAGTTCGACGAGGAGCCCGTCGCCGCGGCGTCCATCGCCCAGGTCCACCACGCCGTGACCGCGGAAGGCCGCCCCGTCGCCGTCAAGGTGCTCCGGCCCGGAGTCGAGCGGGCGTTCCGGCGCGACCTCGACCTGTTCTACTGGCTGGCGGAGACCGCCGAGCGCCTGCGGCCGGCCCTCCGCCGGCTGCGGCCGGTCGACGTCGTCCGGACGTTCCACGAGACGGTCGACATCGAGATGGACCTGCGGCTGGAGGCGGCGGCGGCATCGGAGCTGCGCGAGCAGTTCGCGGACGAGCCGGCGTACCGCGTTCCCGAGATCGACTGGCGGCGCACCCAGCGGCGGGTGCTGACGGCCGAGCGCATCCACGGCGTGCCGATCGACGACCGCGAAGCGTTGCTGGACGCCGGGCACGACCTCGAGGACATCGCCGGCAGGACGCTGGTCGTCTTCCTGAAACAGGTGTTCCGGCACGGCTTCTTCCACGCCGACATGCACGCCGGCAACCTGTTCGTGGACGAGAACGGCACCATCGTCGCCGTCGACTTCGGCATCATGGGCCGTCTCGACCGCGAGACGCGGCGGTTCGTGGCCGAGTTGCTGCTCGCCTTTCTCGTCGGCGACTACCGCCGCGCCGCGGAGGTGCACTTCGAGGCGGGATACGTGCCGCGCGCCAAGTCGGTCGAGGCGTTCACCCAGGCCTGCCGCTCGATCGGCGAGCCGATACTGGGCAAGCCCGTCAACGAGATCTCGATGGCCCGCCTGCTGGCGCAGCTGTTCCGGATAACCGAGACCTTCGCCATGCCGACGCAGCCGCAGCTCCTGTTGCTGCAGAAGACCATGATGATGGTCGAGGGCGCCTGCCGCCGGCTGGCGCCGGAGGCCAATTTCCAGGAGCTCTCCAAACCCTTCGTCGACGAATGGGCGCGCGACAATCTCGGCGCCGAGGCGCGCGTGCGCGACACCCTCGAGGAGGCGGCCGCGACCGCCCGCGAGATCCCCGGCATGTTGGAGAAGGCGCGGATCGCCGCCGACGTCCTGTCGCCGGAGGGGATTCGCCTGCATCCCGACTCCGAGCGGGCGATAGGCTCCCGATTCGGCGGCCGCCCGAGCCTCGCGCACGCCGCGCTGATTCTCGTGTCCGTCGTCCTCGCGCTGGCTATACTGTTCAAGCTCTGACCGGGGAGCCGCGATCCGGCGGGAACGGAGACATGCCCGACCCCAGACGCATCCTGCTCGTCGTCTCGGGCGGCATCGCCGCCTACAAGTCGCTCGAGCTGATTCGCCGCCTCAAGGACCGCGGATACCGGGTCCGGTGCATCCTCACGGACGGCGGGGCGCGATTCGTCACGCCGCTCTCGGTGGCCGCGCTCTCCGGCGAAAAGGTCTACACGGACCTGTTCTCGCTCGCCGACGAGACGGAAATGGGCCACATCCGCCTGTCGCGCGAGGCCGACCTCGTCGTCGTCGCGCCGGCGTCGGCCGACGTTCTTGCCAAAATGGCGGCAGGGCTGGCGACCGACCTCGCGACGACGGCCCTGCTGGCGACGGACAAGCCGGTAATGGTCGCGCCGGCGATGAACGTCGAGATGTGGACGCACCCCGCGACCCGGCGCAACGTCGCGACCCTGCGGTCCGACGGGATCCGGGTGATCGGACCGGCGGAGGGGGACCTCGCCTGCGGCGAGACCGGCCCGGGACGCATGGTCGAGGCGGAGGCGCTGTTGCGGGCCGTGGAGCGTCACTTCGCCGGCGGCGGACCGGGGGCGCTGGCGGGGCGCCGGGCCCTGGTGACGTCCGGCCCGACCCGCGAGGCCATCGACCCCGTGCGCTACATCTCCAACTTCTCGTCCGGGAAGCAGGGACACGCGATCGCCGGCGCGCTGGCGGATCTCGGAGCGGAGACGACCCTGGTCTCCGGCCCGACCCGGGAGCCCGACCCGGCGGGCGTCACCACGGTCCACGTGGAATCGGCGATCGACATGATGGCCGCCTGCGACGCCGCGCTGCCGGTCGACGTGGCGGTCTGCGCCGCCGCCGTGTCCGACTGGCGGGTCGCCGCGCGACGCGACCGGAAGATCAAGAAGAAGAACGGCCGGCCGGCGCCGACCCTCGAACTGACCGAGAACCCCGACGTCCTCGCCGCGCTCGCCCGGCATCCACGCCGCCGTCCGAACCTCGTCGTGGGCTTCGCTGCCGAAACCGAGAACCTGGTCGACAACGCGCGCGCCAAGCGGCGGCGAAAGGCGTGCGACTGGATCGTCGCCAACGACGTTTCGGCGGCGGCGGGAACCTTCGGGTCCCCGGAGAACACCGTCCACCTGATCACCGGGCGCGGCGCCGAGGCGTGGCCGACGCTCGGCAAGGAGGCGGTCGCCGAACGTCTGGGGAAGGCCATCGCCGAACATCTGGCGGCGGAAGGGCCGGCGGCGTGAGCGCCGTCGCCGTCCCGATCCGCCGGCTGCCCCACGCCAGGGACCTCGGCCTCCCGGAATACGCGACCGCCGGCGCCGCCGGTCTCGACCTGTCGGCGGCCGTCGACTCCGACCTCGTCCTGGCGCCGGGCGAGCGCCGCCTCGTGCCCACCGGCGTCGGCATCGCCCTGCCGCCGGGCCTCGAGGGGCAGGTGCGGCCGAGATCGGGCCTCGCGCTCGAACGGGGCCTCACGGTGCTGAACAGCCCCGGCACCATCGACCCGGACTATCGTGGCGAGATCGGGGTCGTTCTCGTCAACCTCGGCGGCGAGCCGGCGACCGTCCGGCGCGGCGACCGGATCGCCCAGCTCGTCGTCGCGCGCTGCCTGGTCGTGGAATGGCGGGAGGCGGACGACCTCCCCGGCAGCGGCCGGGGCGGCGGCGGGTTCGGCTCGACGGATTCGCCGAACCCTTGAGACGGCGACCGGTTGCCCGGACGGCGGCGCTTCCCGCAATATGGCCGGCGGCATGACCGGCGCCGCGCCCCCGGACGGCTCCCGCCAGCGGGCGAGGATCGGGATGGAGTTCACGGAAGAACAGATCGAGCGTTACGCCCGCCACATCGTGCTCCGGGAGGTGGGAGGCGTCGGCCAGGCGAAGCTCCTGAACGCGCGCGTCCTCGTCATCGGCGCCGGCGGCCTGGGTTCGCCCCTGCTGATGTATCTCGCGGCCGCCGGCGTGGGCACGCTCGGCGTGGCCGACGACGACACGGTCGGCCTGTCCAACCTTCAGCGGCAGATCGCCCACGCGACGGGGCGCATCGGCGTTCCGAAGACCGCCAGCGCCAGGGAGACCGTGGCGGCGCTGAACCCCGACGTGAACACGGTCTCCCACGAGACCCGGGTGAACGTCGACAACGTGCTCGACCTCGTCGCCGACTACGACGTCGTCGCCGACGGCAGCGACAACTTCGACACGCGGTTTCTGGTCAACGACGCCTGCATGTTCGCCCGCAAGACGCTGGTGTCGGCGTCGCTGCTCCGGTTCGACGGGCAGCTTTCCACGTTCAAGGCCCACCGCGGCGCCGGCCATCCGTGCTACCGCTGCATCTACCCGGAACCGCCGCCCGCGGGTCTCGTCCCCAGCTGCGCCGAGGGCGGCGTGCTCGGGGCGCTGGCCGGGGCCATGGGTTCGCTCCAGGCGACGGAAGTCGTCAAGGAAATAGTGGGGATGGGCGAGTCCCTGTCGGGCTGGCTGATCATCTACGACGCGCTCGCGGCCAACTGGCGCAAGGTGCGGGTCAGGCCCGACCCCGGCTGCCCGCTGTGCGGCGACTCGCCGACGATCCGCGACCTCTCGGTTCATGTCCGGCGAGTCCCGGCCTGACCCGCACCCGCCGGGGCCGAAGCCCGCCGGAGAGCCGGCCGGGCGGCCCCGGCGGCTGTCGGTCGTGGTGTATTCGGAAGCGGCCGACAAGGTTCACTACGCCCTCGCCATGGCGAGCGCCGCCGCCGCCATCGGCATCCCGGCGACCCTGTTCTTCACCATGGGCGCGACGCGCGCCCTCCTCGTCGACAACGCTGGAACGCCCGGCTGGGCGGCGATGACCGCCGGCGACGGACGCCGCGGAGCCGAGCTCGACGACGATTATCGCGCGCGCGGCGTCGCCGCCTTCGAGGAGCTGATCGAGGCGTGCGCGGCCCTCGGCGTCCGCGTCATGGTCTGCGAGATGGGCCTGCGGGCGATGGAGATCGCGCACGAGGATCTTCGCGACGATCTGGAGATCGCCGAGGGCGGCCTGGTGACGTTCTTCTCCGACGCCGGCGACGGTCCGATCACGTTTCTGTAGTCGTCCGGAACTGAAATTGTGTTCGCCGTTCGGCCAATAGCCTATCGTCGATGCTTGACGGCCCTTCCAACTACAGATCAAATGTCATGTTACGAGTTTCATCCCCATGAGTAGTGTGACATGCTCAAGATAGCTGGGTGAATTTTCTGTCATTATTGAAAAAAGTGTTCTAGATTTTTGTGATAATTATGATTATACTTCTTCACAAATTCCTCCACAAATTGTCTTATATGCCGATCACGCCGATCGGAGTGAGTCAAATGTTGAAGATGATCACACATATCAAAATTCCCCTTCATTCTTTCAAATTGGCAGTCGTAACCTTGAGTTGTGGAATATGAAGGTATCTTCGGAATGGGACATTCATGTGCTTGCATCTGGAAAATCACGATAAGTTGTAATACACGTTCATTAAGAATTTGAAGTTCTCTCATCGTTTGGCGATGCACACCGCCATCACTCGTCATGTGGTTGTCATCATAAACGCCCGCAGCAGATATAGACACCATGTTTTTGTTAGCGCCATCATAGTGGTGTTTATAGACATCGCACAAACGCTGCTGTGGCGATTTGTCTTCCGAATCCGCCGCGACGGACGGAACGACACCAGTTACAACGAAAAATACTGAAATGACTTTCAGGAAATCAGAGACTTTCATGCCCCGGTAGCACATAATAGGATACCCCTTCGTCCAGTTACGCGGTCTATTTGCAACAAACACCGCAGAATGTAGTATCTATTGATGGAAACTTGCCTCGCGCATCCTCAATTGCATCATCACGATTTTCAAATTCTCCAAGGCGATGCCATCTCCCATTGTCACTTCGAGTTCCCCCTCTTTGCCCTGCCCCATCATTGCAGTGGCTACAGTCTTTCCGGTGAACCTTCACGTGATGATCCCTCGCGCGCCAATTTTCGTATGCCCAGTACCGCATAGCCCTGTCTGCCTCTTGTTTTTGCGCTCATCCAAACGACGGGAAAAATCCTACATAATTGCTGGCCAGCCAGAAGGCCATATCAGACTCACATCAGTCGAACTCGCCCGGTATGACCCGGTTGGGGGGCGCGTGGCCGTCGACGAACGTCTTGATGTTGATGATGACGAGCTCGCCCATCTCCATGCGGCCCTCGATGGTCGCGGACGCCATATGCGGCAACAGGACCACGTTGTCAAGCCCGAGAAGCCTGGGGTTGACGGCGGGCTCGCGCTCGAAGACGTCGAGCCCGGCGCCGGCGATCCGGCCCGAGCGGAGGGCCTGCGTCAGCGCGTCCTCGTCGATGACCTCGCCGCGCGAGGTGTTGACGACGTAGGCGTGCGGCTGCAGGAGCTTGAGCCGCCGCTCCGACAGGAGATGGAACGTCGCCGGCGTGTGGGGACAGTTCACCGACACGATGTCCATGCGGGCGAGCATCTGGTCCAGGCTTTCCCAGTAGGTCGCCTCCAGCCCGTCCTCGATGTCCTCGTGCAGGCGGTTCCGGTTGTGATAGTGGATCGACAGCCCGAACCCCCGCGCCCGGCGGGCGACGGCCTGGCCGATCCGGCCCATGCCCACGATGCCCAGCCGCTTGCCCCATATCCTGTGGCCCAGCATCCAGGTCGGGGACCAGTCCTTCCAGTCGCCGAGCCGGACGGCGCGCTCGCCTTCCGCCAGCCGCCGCGGAACCGCGAGGATCAGCGCCATCGCCATGTCGGCGGTGTCCTCCGTGAGAACCCCCGGCGTGTTGGTGACCGTGATGCCGCGCCGTTCCGCCGCCCGCAGATCGACGTTGTCGACGCCGGTCGAGAAGCTGGCGATCAGCCGCAGGTTGTCGCCCGACCGGTCGAGGACGCCGGCGTCCAGCCTGTCGGTGACCGTCGGCACGAGGACGTCGGCCCGGCCCGCGGCGTCGACCAGCTCCTCGCGGCTGAAGGGATGGTCGTCGAGATTGAGATCGACCTCGAACAACTCCATCATCCGCGTTTCGATCGCGTCGGGGAGTTTTCGCGTGACGACGACGGTCGGGCTGTTCTGGGCCATGAAGGACGCGGTCGGGCGGACACGGGAGCCTTGCGGAGCGCTCCTTCCTCTCTAGCAAATGCGTCGAAGCCGCACAATCGACGGCGGCGGCGAATCGCCGCCGCCGGCGCCGCCCGCCCCGGAGGCCGGGCGCGGGAGTCGACCGGAGGGATTCCTTGACCCCCCGACTCGGGGCTTGCATAGATTGCGCATGTTTCCGCGCCCGCCTCCGTCCGCGTCCGCCCTCCGCTCCCCGGAGGCGCCGCGCGCGAACGGGCGCGGCCGCCGGTCCGCGGCTCTCCGGCGGGCGCTGGCGCGGGTCCGCGCCGGCCTTCTGATCCTCTGCCTGCCGCTGGGGATGGCGCTGCCGGCGCCCGCGACGGCCCAGACCGAGGTGTCGCGATTCGCGTCGCTGCGGGCGGAGCGCGTCAACGTCCGCTCGGGTCCCGGCACGCGATACCCGATTTCCTGGGTCTTCGTGCGCCGGGGCATTCCCGTCGAGATCACCGCCGAGTTCGAGTTCTGGCGCAAGATCCGCGACCACGACGGCGCCGAGGGCTGGGTGCATCAAAGCCTGATCAGCGGCAGGCGCACGGCCCTCGTCGCCGGCGCCCTGCGCGCCTTGCGCGACGACGCCTCGGCCTCCTCCTCGATCGTCCTCTATGCCGAACCCGGGGTCCAGGGCGACGTGCTGTCGTGCCGGGACTCGTGGTGCGAGATACGCATCGCCGGGCAGGTCGGCTGGATGCGCAAGGACCACCTGTGGGGCGTGCGGGCCGACGAAACGATCGAGTAGCCGAGTAGCCGCCGCGGTCCCGGCCGAACGCGCGCGCCGCCCTATCCGGTCCGGCGGCGGCGCCCGGCGGCCTCCCACCCGGCGGTCTCGACGTAGCGGAGCAGCGGATGCCATTCGGCCTGAACCGCCTCGGCGCGCGGCGCCGACAGGTCGAAGACCCCCAGGCCGTCCGCCGCCAGATCCACGTACAGCGCCCTGTCCCGGATCTCCCCGACGGCCGGCGCGTCCATCCGCGCCGTCGCCGTCTCCAGGCGATCGGCGGCGCGCGACCGGGCGCGGACGCGGTTGCGCACGATTCCCACCGCCACGCGCCGTTTGCGGACCGCCTTGTTCTTCAGGACGCGCTTCACGAAGCGCTCCGTCGTGCGCTCGTCGAAGGGAGACGGCAGCACCGGGACGATGACGACGTCCGCGCGCGCGACGAATTCGCGGAACCGCCACGGCCGCAGGCCCGCCGGGCAATCGACGACGAGCCGGTCGACGTTCCCCGGGGACTTGCGGGCGCCCCTGGCCCAGTCGAGGCCGGAAATGTGCGGGGCGGCGTCCGGGCGCAGCTTCAGCCAGCGCAGACCGCCGCGCTGACGGTCGGCGTCGGCGAGCGCCGCGCGCAGCCCCCCGTTGGCGAAGGCCGCCGCCAGATTGGTGGCGACGGTGGTCTTGCCGCACCCGCCCTTGGGGTTGGCGACGAGGACCGTGATCATCGCCGCCAGAACGGCGCGGCCGCGCGGAACGCCTCCCAGCCGGCGACCGTCTCCGGCTCCGCGGCGGCGACGCCCCGCGCGTGCCAGCCGATCAGCAGGCCGGCGGCCCGCTGGAGCGCGGCGCGGTCGCCGGGCGGCGCGTCGCCCCTCGCGAGCTCTTCCACGAGGCGCCGGGCGACCGCCACGTCGTTGAGATGCCCGAGACCGTCCTGCAGCCGCGAGAGGGACTTCACGTAGCGTCCGGTTTCCCGGCCCGGGTGCAGCGACGCGAAGAACTCCGACGCGTATCGGAGCTTCTTGAGCGCGATCCTGACCCGGTGGCGCTTCTCCGCCGTCAGCGTCTCGAAACGCCGGCCGAGCCGAAGCGTCCTGCGATGCCGTTTCTCCAGCACGCCGTCCGCGTAGGCGGCGAGGGGGCGGTCGAGGGCGCCGTCCGCGTCCCCGGTTCGCCAGCGGCGGCCCTCCAGCCAGCCGCCGAAGCGCAGGACGAACCCGGTGTAGCGCGGCGCGGAGATCGCCGATCCGGCGCGCTCGTACCCCGCGGCCCGCTCGCGCTCCGCCGCCCGGCGCAAGGCCGCGAGGCAGTCCTCGTCCGGAAACTCCCCGGCCACGGGACCCAGCAGTTCGTCGAGGAAGACGTCGAGGTCCCGCGCCCGGCCCAGCATCCGGAGCGCGTCGTCGGCCTCCGGCTCGATCCACGCCAGCGCGTCGGCGGGAAGAAGCGGCCCGAAGACGGAAAGCGCGGACCGCAACCGCCGCAGCCCGACCCGCATCTGATGCACGCCCTCCGGGTCGCGCCCGTCGAGCGCTGCGGGCTCGTTGGCGGTCCAGTGCGCGAAGCAGGCCGCGAGCACGCGGGCGAGCGCTTCGTCGACGGTCGTTCCGCGATCGAAGACGACCGGCCGCGCCTTGCGCCACCGGGGCGCGAGGCCGGCGGACAGCGCATAGCCGCGTTCGGCCTTGCCGCGCTGCTCGACGCGGACGGGGCCGATCCGGTGCAGCGCCAGCGCCAGGTCGAAGACGCTCTCGGCCGGCCCCCGGAGAAGCTCCAGCTCGATCTCGACGATCGGCTCCGTCGCGGCGCCGGCCCGGGTTTCCCCGACGTCCACCGCCATCTCGATCGCGCGGTCGCGGCCCGAGTCGTCCGGCCCGTCGATCAGCCGGACCTCGCGCCGGACGCGATTGGTGAAGACGGGGCGGAGCTCTCCGGGCAGGATCAGGCCCAGCCGCTCGCGCGCCCCGGCGTCGCCGAGCGCCGCCAGATCGGGCCGGGCGCCGGCGACGGGGGCCTCCCATTCGGCGCGGCGGGCGAGGGCGCCGCCCGGCTCCGACTCCATCTTCACGGTCTGGACGAAGCGCTCTCCGTCGCCGCGCACCCGCAACGCGATTCCGCGCCCCAGCAGCCTCAGATCGGGCGTGTCGTAATAGGTGCTCTCCAGATTCCTGACGACGCCCGGACCCCGCGCCGCGCGCGCGACCGGCGCCGAGCGCGACAGGGCCTCGATGGTCTCGGCAGAGGCGCTCAGCTTCAGCTCGACTTCGACGTTCGAGTCGGAGATTCCCGCCGCCACCATCCCCGGCATCCAGAGTCGCTTGAAGATCCGCCGCCCGCCCGCCGGTCGGGAACACGGCGGCGGGCGCTGTCGTCCCGGTCAAGAAGGGGCAATATATCGGGTCCGGGCGTATCGACTCAAACGACTTCCGTGCGGACGGGGTCCGATCCGTCCCATCCCCTGGCCCAGCCCTTGATGATCTCCCAGTTCCGGCGCCGGACCTCGGGCATCGGCAGGAGCTCGATCATGGTACCGGGATGGCCGCCGGCGCCCATGTACGCGAAGGGACCCGAATTGGCGACGAAGCCTTCCTGCGTCACCGCGTAGCCGAGCGCCACGCCCTTCCCGACGGCGGCGTCGAGATCGTCGACCCGGAAGCCCAGGTGCTGCTGCCCCTCGCCGAAGGTTTCCAGAAAATCCCTGTAGACCGACGGCGCGTCGTTGCGTTGCTGGATCAGCTCGAACTGCATGTCCCCGTCGTACCCGAGCGCGATGGACATCTCGAGGCCGGAGGGCTCTCCCCCGTAGGTGAACGTCTCCAGCGGCACCTTCTCCCGATAGAACCAGGGACCGACGCCCATCAGCCCGGTCCAGTGACGCATCGCCGCCTCGACGTCCCGGACGACGTAGGCGGTCTGGATGATCCTTCCGAAGACGTGGCTCATGGTTCGCGTTCCCTGATTCGGAGAGTCGGGCGGCCGGCGCGCATCTTATCCGGGTCGGCCGGAATTTGCCGGGATGATGTGGGATAATGCGGGATGGCGCGGGATGGCGCCGGACGCATTCCGGCGGGCCTGGCCCGCGGCGGCGACGACGGAGGAGGGACTCTCGTGACGGGTGGCGTGACGTGGCCGAACGGCGCCAGGTGCGCGGTGTCGCTGTCGTTCGACTTCGATTCCGAGACCAACTGGATCAGCCGCGATCCCCGGAATCTCGAGCGTCCCGGCACGCTCTCCTACGGCACCTACGGCGCCAAGGTCGGCGTTCCGCGGATTCTGGAGTTGCTGAAGGACGAGGGGCTGCCGGCGACCTTCTTCGTGCCCGGCTGGGTCGCCGAGAACCGCACGCAGCGGGTCGAGATGATCCTCGAGCACGGCCACGAGGTCGCCCACCACGGCTATCTTCACAAATGGCCCGACCCCGGCAGGCCGGACGAGGTCGTGGAAGAGCTGGACCGGGGCCTCGACGCCCTGGCCGCGACCGTCGGCGTGCGCCCCGTCGGCTACCGGTCTCCGGCCGGCGAGACCACGATGGATCAGCTTCGCCTCCTGACCGACCGCGGCTTCCTCTACGACAGTTCGCTGCTGGACGACGTCGTGCCCTATCAGCACGTGCTCGAGGACGGACGCCCCGGCCCCGTGGAGTTGCCCTGGCACTGGTCGACCGACGACGCGCCCTACCTCTTCTTCACCATCAGCGTGCCGCGGCCGATGGCGACCAACGAGCACATCCTGTCGATCTGGAAGGAGGAGTTCCGCGAGCTCCATCGCTGGGGCGCCTATCTCGATCTGGTCATGCACCCGCAAGGCATCGGCCGCCCGGCGCGGATCCGCCTGCTGCGGGATTTCATCGCCTTCGTCCGCGGGTTCGAGGGCGTCTGGTTCGCCACCTGCGAACAGGTCGCCCGGGCCTTCCTCGATCAGCGCGAGGGCGAGGCGGAACCGCAGGCCATCAACCCCTTCGTCGCGATCTGAGGGTCCGCGCGATGGCCGGCGCCCGCGCCGAGGACCGGCGCCTGCTCGACGGCATCCGGTCGTGGGTGGAGATCGAGTCGCCGTCCACCGACGGGGACGCGGTCAACCGCATGGTCGACGCGGCCGAGGAATGCCTTCGCGGCGCCGGCCTGGAGATCGAACGGATCCCGGGACGGGACGGCTTCGGCGACCATCTCGTCGCCCGCACGTCCCCGGCCGCCAACGAGGCCGGGATCATGGTGCTCGGCCATCTCGATACGGTGTGGGCCGCGGGCGCCCTGGAGGCGCGCCCGTTCCGGGTGGAAGACGGCAGGGCCTACGGTCCCGGCATCTACGACATGAAGGGCGGCGCCTATCTGGTCTGCGACGCCCTGCGGACGATCATGGCGGCCGGCCACCGGCCGCCGCTCCCCGTGACGGTCGTTCTCGTCTCGGACGAGGAGGTCGGCAGCCCGACGTCGCGGGAACTCATCGAAACCGAGGCCCGGCGGGCGAAGTACGTGCTCGTGAACGAACCCGCGCGGACGCCGCGCGGCGCCGCCGTGACGGCGCGGAGCGGATGGGGGCGGTTCCGCCTGCGCGTGCGGGGACGGGCCGCGCACGCGGGCTCCGACCATCGCCTGGGGCGGAGCGCGATCGCCGAACTGGCGCGCATGATCCTGAAGATCGAGGCGATGACCGATTACGGGCGGGGCGTCACGCTCAACGTCGGAACGGTGCGGGGCGGCACGCGGCCGAACGTGGTCCCGGAGGAGGCGGAAGCCGAGGTCGATCTCCGCTTCGCCGACCCGGCGGACGGAGCCGGGCTGGAGCAGGCTCTCCTCGGACTGCGGCCCGAAGGAGAGGACGTCGAGGTGGAGGTCACCGGCGGCGTCAACCGTCCGCCTTTCGAACGGAGCGCGGCCGGCACGGCGCTGTTCGAACGGGCGCGGTCGATCGCGGCCGAGGTCGGGTTCGATCTCGAGGAAACATGGGCCGGCGGCGTGTCGGACGGCAACTTCGCCGCCGCTCTCGGCGTGCCGACCCTCGACGGCCTCGGCGCGGTGGGCGCCGACGCCCATGCCGAGCACGAGCACGTCGTCGTCGACCGGCTGGCCGAACGGTCCCGCTTCCTGCGCCGGCTGCTCGAGTCGCTGGATTGAAGACGGGGCGCTACCGGATTTCTTCGCCCGCCGGTTCGCTCCCCAAGCCCAAGAAGGACAATTCCGGCAGTACAGGGAATCGGCTTCGGGCCGCATACCGGCCGCGACCGCCGCCGCTACTCCGGCGGCGCGGCGGTCACGCGGCGGATTTCGGCCGACCCTCCCGGCGCCGTCTTCAGGAGGTCGAACGCCGACGCGCCGACCAGGACCGGGGCGCTCCCGCCGGCATCGCCGGCGCCGGCGTCGCCGACGCGCGCCCAGCCGCGCACCAGCGGCCCGGCGCCGGCGGTCAACTCGACGAGGGCGCCGTCGTCGATCCCCAGCCGCTCCGCCACGGCGGGCGGCACCACGAACTCGCGTTTGGCGCCGGCGTACATCTCCTCGTTGGCCGCCTGGACGGCGACGTGGACGCGTGCGTCCCGGAGTTCCCGCCGTCGGCGCTCCGTCGCCGGCTTATCGACGCCGCCGCCGGCGTTCAGGACCACGCCGTACCGCCGGTCGGCCTGGCCGGCGGTGAAGTAGCCCAGGCGGACGTCCGCGGCCACCCGGTCCGCATCCCGCTCCAGGGGATCGCCGTAGCCGCCGCCGCCCGCCGACTCCTCCCGCACCACGTCGTCCCGCCGCAACGGGAAGCCGGAGACCTTGCCGGGAACGGCGGAGGGCTCGAGGACCTCGCCGTCGCGGACGACGACGAAACGGTTGCCGGCGCCGTTCCCGGCGCCGTGCACGCCGAAGGGCGGGATGACGCACTTGTCGGTAAGGACCGACAGCGTGCCGGCGTCGCTCCCGACCCGGACGTCCCGGCGCACGCCGAAGCCGCCCCGCCATTCGCCGTCGCCGCACGATCCAGCGCGGATCTCGAAGCGGTCGACGGTGATCGGGTACTGGTTCTCGACGACCTCGATCGCGTGGACCGAATTGAAGTCGCCCTCGGTGTAGTTGCGCACGCCGTTGTTGCCGTCGTGGCCTTCCGACGCCCCGGTCCCGCCGGCGACATATTCGTAGAGCAGGTAGATGTCGCCGCCGCGGTGCGGGTCGGGCCCGGAGATGTAGGTGTGGTTGGCGCCCCCCTTGAGGTCTCCGACCTTCATCCCGGGAACCGCCTGGCCCATGGCGGTCGAGCCCACGGAGTCCAGCAGGGACTTGACCTCCGTCATGCCGCCGCAGGCGGCGGGGTACGTCGCGTTGACGAAGGTGCCGGGCGGCGAGACGATCTCGATGGGTTCGAACGAGCCGTGATTGACGGGGGTCCCCGGATCGAGGAACGACTTCACGATCGTGCAGAGAGACGTCATCGTCATCGCCGGGCCGACGTTGGTGGGTCCCTCGGTCTGCGGCGAGGTTCCCGTGTAGTCGGCGATCAGGCGGTCGCCCCTCACGCTCAGCTTGAGGCGCAGGACCAGGGGCTCGGCGCTGGCGCCGGTGCTCTCCATGAACCCCTCGGCGTGATAGTCGCCGTCCTCGAGCGCCCGGATGCGGCTTCGCATGACCTTTTCGGAGCGGGCGAGGATCTCGCCGATCGCCTCCAGCAGGTCGTCCTTCCCGAACCGGCGGCACAGGCGCCGGACGTGCTCGACCGCCTTGCGGCCGGTGCCGTACATGGCGTTGAAGTCGCCGCGGCGCTCCAGGGGCTGGCGCATGTTGTCGAACAGGAGGCCGAGGCAGGCCTCGTTCATCGCTCCCCGGTCGCAGATCTTCATGGGCGTGATCCGCAGGCCCTCCTGGAAGATCTCGCGCGCCTCGCCCGACAGGCTGCCCGCCGTCATGCCGCCCACGTCGCCGAAGTGGTAGCGGACGGCCGCGAACATCACGACGCCGCCTTCGTGGACGACCGGATGCAGTTGCAGGATGTCGTTCAGGTGCGTGCCGCCCGTGTAGGGGTCGTTGTGGAGGAACACGTCGCCCTCGTGGACGTCGTCCCCGAACCTCTCGAGGATCTTCCGCGTCGAATACGGCACCGAAAAGACGTGGAGCGGGTGGTCGCCATCGCACTGCGCCACGTAGCGCCCGTCGGGTCCCACGAGCGCGGTGGAGAAATCGTGCCCCTCGTAGATGATCGAGGAATAGGACGAGTGGATCACGTTCGCCCTCATCTCTTGGGTCACCGCGATGAGCGCCTCGCGGATCAGCTCGAGCCTGCCGACTTCATCCATGTCCGTTCTCCGCCTGCGATGGCCGGGCCTTCCCGTCCCCGGCCGCGGCGCCCGTGACCCTGCCGTCCTCGATCTCGACCCCGTAGTCGCGCCGGGCGCCTTCCTCGGTGACGTAGCCGTCGGCGAGATCGTCCTCGATCCGCCGGGGGTCGCGCCCGGCGGGGTCGCCGTAGCCGCCGGCGCCGGACAGCCGAAAGCTCAGCACGTCGCCCTTCTTCAGCGGGCGCGTCTCCTTGGTCTCGAGCTGGATCGACTCGCCGTCCCGGAACAGGACGATCTCCGCCTTGGCGCCGGGACCGCCGCCGAAGACGCCGAAGGGCGCGCGCTTGCGCCGGTCGGTCAGCAGGGTCGCCAGGGCCTCCCGGCATCCGACCTCGACGTCCTTGCGCAGCCCGAGCCCGCCGCGGAACGTTCCGGCGCCGCCCGAATCCGCCATCAGCTCGAGGCGCTTCACCAGCAGGGGGCCGGCGCGCTCGTACACCTCGACGGGGATGTTGGTGCAGTTCATCAACGGCGCCATCCCCTCCTCGCCGTCCTTGTCGTGCTGGCCGCCGTAGCCTCCGAAGAGCAGGTCGTACTGGACGAAGGGCCTGCCCGTGCGGTCGTCGATCCCGCCGATGTTGGGATTGCTCCAGTGGGTGAAGGCGCCCATGGCGCGATGCGGCAGCGCCTCGGCCAGGGCGCCGTTGACCACCTCGAAGAGGCGGACCTGATTGGTCGCCCGCCCGCCGGACGGCGCCGGATGGACGGCGTTGAAGAACGAGCCCTCGCGGGCCGTGATCCCGATCGGCCGGACGGTGCCTTCGTTCTGGGGCATGACGGCCCTGGCCAGCGCCATCGCGGTGAAGTTTCCCCAGGCGCGGGTGAAGTTGTAGTAGCAGTTGATTCCCGCCGGAACCTGATCGCCGCTGCCCGAGAAGTCGAGTTCGACGTCGCCGTCGTCGATCGTCACGCGGACGTGGAACCGCACCGGGTCCGACCCGGGGCCGGCGTCGTCGAGGAAGTCCTCGAATTCCCAGGAGCCGTCGGGCAGGGCGCGGACGAACTCGCGCATCCGCGCCTCGGAAGCGGCGAGGATCTCCTCGAAGGCGGTCTCGACCGTTTCCTCGCCGTACTCCTCGAAGATCGCAAGCATCCGGGTCATGCCGACGTGGGCCGCGTTGCGCTGCGCGAAGAGGTCGCCGCGGACGAGGTCGGGGACCCGGACGTTGCCGAGGATCACGCGCAGGACGTCCTCGTCCAGCTCGCCGGCGCGGAACAGGCGCACCGGCAGGAGCCGGAGCCCCTCCTGATACGCCTCGCCGACGCCGGCGATCTCCTGCGAGCCGGGAGTGGCGCCGCCGACGTCGACGTGATGCGCGGTCGCGCCCGAGTAGCCGACGAGCCGGCCGTCGCGGAACGCCGGCATGATGAGGAAGAAATCGGGGAAGTGGCCGGAGCCCAGCGCCGAATCGTTGAACAGGACGACGTCGCCCGCGACCAGCGTTTCCGTCGGGATGTGCCTGGAGACGTTGCGGACCACGTCGGGCATGGCGCCGATGTGCGCGGGGGAGAACTGCCCCTGGGCGATCAGGCGCCCCGCGCGGTCGAACAGCCCGGACGAGAAGTCGTCGCCCTCCCGCACCGCCGGCGAATAGGCCGTGCGGCGCAGCGTGCCGCCCATCTCCTCGACGATGGACAGCAGCTTGCTCCACACGATCGACAGGGTGACGGGATCGATGCGGGGGGTGCGCCCGGTGCCGGCCGCCGGCCCGGCGCCGGCCGTCGCGACGGCCGCCGTCGATTGCGGGTTCGGGTCGTTCAATCGTCTTCCCCGGCGTTGATGTCGACGATGACGTCGCCGCGCCCCGACATGCTAAGGCGGTCGCCCGGCAACGCAAGTATCGTCGATTCGGGATCCTCGACGATCGCGGGGCCCGGAAGGCCGCCGGCGCGGGCGGCCGCCTCGCGGGCCAGCGTCGCGCGGTCCAGGACCCGGCAGTCCGTCCACGCGGCGCGCTCGGGCAGATACGCCCGCCGGACGCCGTCGATCCGCCCGTCCTCCCGGCGCGGGACGGCCGCCGCCTCGAACGGTCCGGTCGCGTCGTCGGGAAACGTCGCCGCCAGGCACCAGTCCACCGCCTCGACGCCGGACGCCTCGTCGCGGTAGCCGTAGTCCCGCTCGTAGGCGGCGTGGAAGGCCTCGATCACGCGGTCGACGTACTCGTCGTCGATGGGTCCGCCGGGCAGGGTGACGCCGATCTCGAAGCCCTGCCCGATCTGCCGCAGGCAGGCGTAGCGCGAGAGTCGCGGCGCCGCCGGACCGAGGCGCGGGGCCTCCCTGGCGACGAGGGACTCGAGTTCCGCGTATGTCGCCGCGATCCGGTCGCCGGCGCCGGCCTCCAGCGTCATGGCGCGCGTGACCGTCACGTCGATGCGGATGTCGGCGGTCAGCAGCCCGACCGCCGAGCCGACCCCCGCCGCGGCGGGGACGATGACGCGGGGAATCGAGAGCGCGCGCGCGATCCGCGCCGCGTGGACCGGTCCGGCCCCGCCGAAGGCGACGAGGACGTACCGGCGGGGGTCGCGGCCCCTTTCGACCGACATGACCCGCATCGCGCGCTCCATGCCGGCGTTGGCGACGGCGTGAACGCCCCATGCCGCGTCTTCCAGGGACAGGCCCAGAGGATCGGCGATGTGCCGCCGCAGACCGGCCGCCGCCGCCTCCGGGTCCAGGGTCATGGCGCCACCGTTGAAGTTTCCGGGATCGAGATAGCCGAGCGCGAGATTGGCGTCGGTGACCGTCGGCCGGTCGCCGCCGCCGCCGTAGCAGATCGGTCCCGGGTCCGCGCCGGCGCTCTCGGGACCCACCCGGATGGTGCGCCCGTCGGTGCTGGCGATGCTGCCGCCGCCGGCGCCGATTTCCAGGAGCTCGATCGCCGGCGTCGACAGGGGCAGGCCGCTGTAGCGCCGGGAGTCGATCGTGTCGACCTCGAACGTCGACGCGATGGCCGGCTCGCCGTCGTCCACGACGCCCAGCTTGGCGGTCGTGCCGCCCATGTCGAACGTCAGCACGCGGTCCGCCGACTCGAGCCGTCCGACGTGCCGCGCCAGCAGGACACCGGCCGCGGGTCCCGATTCGACGATGCGCACGGGAAAGTCGCGGGCGACCTCCGGCGTCACCAGCCCGCCGTTCGACTGCATCACGTGGAGCGGCGCCGCGAACCCCCGTCGCGTCAGCGTCTCCCGCAGCCGGTCGAGATACCGGGCCACGATCGGCTTGACGAAGGCGTTGGCGACGGTCGTGCTGCTGCGCTCGTACTCCCGGATGCGCGGGGAGACGTCGCAGGACACCGAGATGGCCAGATCGGGCGCGCGTTCGGCGAGGCGCCGCGCGGCGGCCCTCTCGTGGTCCGGATTGGCGTAGGAATGAAGGAAGACGATCGCGGCCGACTCGATTCCCTCCGCCAGCAGCCGGTCGGCCACCGGGTCGAGACCCTCCAGGTCGATGGGCGTGACGACGTTTCCGTCGGCATCGACGCGCTCGCGAACCTCGTGGACGTGCCGGCGCCGCGTCAACGGTGCCGGCTTGCGGAAATAGAGGTCGTAGGTCTCGTAGCGCTTCTGGCGACCGAGGATCAGGACGTCCCGGAACCCCTCGGTGGTCAGCAGCGCCGTCCTGGCGCCCTTCCGTTCCAGGATGGCGTTCGTCGCCACGGTCGTGGCGTGGAGAAGGGCGCCCACGTCGGAGGGCCGCTTCCCGCTTTCGGCCAGAACCGCATCGACGCCGGCCATGACCGCGCGCGCCAGATCGCCGGGGGTGGTCAGCGTCTTGGCGACGTGCAGCGCCCCCGACCGGGGATCGTGCAACACGACGTCGGTGAAGGTGCCGCCGACGTCCACGCCGATGCGGCACCCGCCTCGCGATACCTTCATGTCCGATTCAGGATGCGGTCGCGCCGGTCGGACACTGGACGGACCCCGGCGGTCATGAAATGCGCGTCAGCGGGAAGCGCAGCTGGTATCTGTTCCACGTCTCGATGTTGAACACCTTACAGTCCGTGGCGATCGGCTGCTTCCACGCCCCGGATGGCAGTCCGTTCGACGGAAGCTTGCGTTTCAACTCGTCCGTTCGCTCAATCAAGGTGAATTCCGACAGACTATCAATAGCAACGACGACCAAGTAGTGGATCGGTTTGTTGATGTTATCGGATGCCCATTCGTAAAGAAAGGTGTCGCGATATTTGTATTTCAGATCCTCATCCAGTTCCCCGGCCTGAAACCTGCGTATGAAGTCCTCTCTGTTCCCTTCCTTCGCGCGTGGATGTTCCGGGTCCTTGAGCTCGATGAACGATACTCGATCGTCCTCTTCGACGATGAAATCCACCGCTTTCATGCAATGGGACAAATCATGAGATTCCGGATCGTCGAATTTCCTGACCCTTGCGCCCCGGGGAAATTCGATCCGGAGATTGCCTTCGGTGAACGCGGTCACGTCCCGCGCCCCGAGAGACTGCGCTCGACCTCTCGATCGTACAGGTCGGTGAAGGCTTCGGCGATGGCATTGCGACGGATACCGAGATAGGAGCGGGACGTGTGGCAGGCGATCTCGCCATCGTCGGCGCGATGGAGCACATGGAAAACGATCTCGTCGTTCTCCTTCTTCTGCAAATCCAGTTCCTTGAGGATGACGTAGTCGTGGGTGGCGATGAACACCTGAACGCCCATGCGTTGCAATTCAAGAAGAACTTCGATCACCGATCCGAACAGCCTAGGGTTGAGATTGGTTTCCGGCTCGTCCCAGAACAGGACCGATCCTTTGAGCATCCTTGCGTTCTGGATCAACAGCCAAAGCAGACCGAGCTTGCGCATCCCCTCGGCGAGCAGCGAGAATTCCAGGTTTCCTTGCCTGTTGCGAAGAAAGAACTCTTCGCCGATGAAATGAACCTTCCCGCCGATCGTCCTTTGCAGGATGGTGAGCAGCTTCTTGCGTTCGGGAGGCGCAGGGCCGCGCATGGTGGGGAGATAGGCCCGGACGAGTATATCGCGGTAGATCTCCTCGAAATGAATGTCCCGTTGTGCGTAGAGGGACTGGAACCCGGGCGCGTTCGCGAGCATTTCCTTCACCGGGATGTAGACGCTTTCGACGGGCTCCTCCTTCCAGCGCAGAGCGCCTCTGACGGCGGCCGAAGCCGCCGCGTTGGTGTGATCCGGGAACGAAGCCCGGAGCTGCCTTCGTCCGCGGGAGACCCCGACGCGACACTCCGAACTTCCCTGGCACCGCTTGACCAGGCGCCTGATGGCGCCCCCGGACGGCATGAAGACCCGGACGAGCTTCTCCGCGAAATCGGCCCCCGTCTTGCTCACGTCGCAGGCGGCGTAGGCGACCTTCATGAGGTGGGTCTTGCCGGTGCCGTTGGCGCCGACGAGGACGTTGACGCCGGGCGACGGCCTGAAATCGAGCGACTCGAAGGCGGTGAACCGCTCCAGCTTCACCCTCGTGATCGTCATGCGTCCGCTCCCGTGCGAGTCAGTACCCGATCGTACCAGATCGGGAGCTTCGGGTCTTCCCGGAGGACGGTTTCGGGGTTCTTTCGGCAACCCGGTCGGCGAGGAGCGCCGTGCCCCGGACTTTTGCGAGATACGACCGCCGGCGGCGCGCGTCTACCACCTCAGTCGCAGTTCGAGACCGACGCCGTGTTCTGGGTCGGCGGGGCCTTCCCTACGTTCGGCCTGGAGGCCGACGGCGAGGTCCGGCCCGAATGCGAAGCGCGTTCCCAGACGCCAGCGCCGCGCGCCGCTTTCTTCGTAGTCGAACCCGGCATGGGGCGTCATCACGCCGGACCGCTCCCAGAACCCGAACCCGTAGCCCAACTCCGCCTCCAGGCGCGCCACGTCGGCGTCGGCGTCGGCGGCGTCCGACGACGCGCGGCCCGTCATGCCTTCGTCCCACAGCCGCGCGAGGCCGCTCTCCGAGGCCCCCCAGCGCGGCGACAGCGTGAACGACAGGCCGCGGCCGCCGGACCCGGGCGACAGCCGCGCCGACCCAGACACGCCCCATTCCTCCACGTCGCCCTCATGCGCCGCCAGCATCCGGCCCCGCGCCTCCACCGACAGACCCTGCGACGGCAGCGTCCACTCCAGACCGCCGCCCAGTTCCACGCCGGCGCCGGTCTCCCCGTCGCCGCCGTCCCAGCGCGCGCCAATCTCCAGCGCCGGCGTGAGCGTGCCCCCATCCGCCAGCACCCAGGTCCGGCTCCCTTCCGCCGCCAGCCGCAGCCGTTGCGTCTTCACCGACACCGCCGCGAGCGCCAGCCCGTTGTCCTTCACCGAATAGCGCGTCGCCTCCCCCGACCCTTTCAGCGCCAGCGCCAGCCCGCCCGCCGACGCCACCGGAACCGAGCCGCCCGCCGCGACGCCCACGAACGCGCTGTCGCCCTTCTGAACCCCGAAACGCTCCCGGACCTCCGCGTCCGCGATCTCGATCTCGCCCGCGCCGTAGCCCAGCGCGCCCCACAGCCGCGAGCCGTCCGCCCCGGACCACCCTGCATACGGATGCACCGCCGTCAGGCGGCTCTCGTGAGCGCCTGTGACCGCCGCATCCCCGCTCCGGTCCGTGTAATCGATCTCGCCCTCGAACCACGACAGCGCCAGACCGCCCCGGAGACCCTCCCCCAGCGGCGCATCGACGCCCACGTGCGCCGAGAACAGATCGCCCGACCAGTCCAGAGACTCCTTGTCCAGCGACAGCGAACGCCGGCTCCCGCCGCCCCACATCACCGCGCCCGCCGCGCCGGAACCGCCGCCAACACCACCCGCGCCGCCACCGGCCCCGGCCCCGGAGCCGCCGCTACCGCCGCCCAGCGCCACCGCGAACGTCCGGCCCTCCACAACCTCGCGCCACGACAGGCCCTCCCCCTCCTGCGCGTCTTCCTGCGCCTTCAATGCCGAGGCCAGCGTGGCCGCCATTCCCGAACCCGCACCCGAGGACTCCAGACGGCCCGTCACCGCCTCCACCACGCTCCCCCACATCGCCCGCGCCAGTTCCGGCAGGATCGACCGATTCACCGCCGCGAGCCGCTCCCGCGCCAGCCCCAGGGCCGGGACCACCTCGATGGTGACGGTCGTCTTGCCCTCGTCGCCGTCGACGTCCCGCGCGATCCAGCTATAGGGCCTCGCCTCCACCGGCTCGGTCGGCGTACCCGACAGGGTGCCCGCGCTCGGGTCCACCACCAGGCCGGGCGGGGCGTCCGGCTCCAGGCGGTAGGTCACCTCGACGTCTCCCTCCGCCTGCGGCAGGGTCACCGGCGGCTCGATGGCCTCGTCCACCGTGAAGGTGTAGGTCTCCCGGGACACGGCGTCGAAGCTCGGCCTCGTGTCCACGTATCCCACCGCGAACGGCGAGAACGACGGCACCCTGTCGGCGCACACCTCGATCACCTCGCCGTCCGGCGGCACCTGCCGCGACCCCGCCACCGGCCCCCCGCCGCGCAACAGGACCAGCGTCCGGCCCGCCGCCGCATCCCGCAGGCCGTCGGTCACCGGCAGGCACAGCAGCCCGCCGCCCAGCGCCGAAGGGACGTTCACCGCCACCCGTGACGCCGCCGGCCCAAGGCCGTACCCGCTCCCCGCCGCTGCCGCCGCCTGCTCGTCGGTCAACGGCGTGAACCTCACCTCCAGTGGACCGTCGGGGAGGCGCAGAGGCGCGACCCGCACGCCCGGGGAAACGCCCGCCGCCTTCGTCACCGTCACCGGCTGTCCGTTCATGACGATGGTTCTCGTGGTCTCCGTTCCCCGCGCGCCGGTCGTCTCGATCTCGTCGGCTTCCTCCCCCGCAACCCACAGGTCCTTCGCCACCCCGCGATAGCCGCCGCCCGTTCCTTCATGCGTCAGCGCCGACGCCCGATCGCCGGCGCCGAAGGTCCCTGCCGCCGTCACCGTCACCGTCCGCGCCTCGTTCCAGTCCGTTGGCGCGAACGTCAGGCTGGAGTGGGAAACCGTCAGTCCGGCGCCGTCCGGCGGCGAGATCGAGACCGTCACGTCTCCCCCGTCCGGCGCGCTCGTCAGCTTCACCGTCCAGGAGGTCGAACCCCCCGCCGCCACAACCAGCGCCGCCGGATCGAACGTCAGACCCTTCTCGTCGTCGTCCGCGATGGTCAGCGTCGCGACCGTCACCGCGCCGATGCCCTGGTCGTTCTCCACGTTCCCCGCCGAGACCGTCACCGTCTTGTCGTCCGCGTCGACGTCGTTGTTCCTCGCCGTGATCGTCACCGTCCCGGTGCTCGAGATGCTCCCGGCCGCGATGATGAGCGTGTTCGCCGACGGGCTCAGCGTGTAGTCGTCTGCCGTCGCCGGGGCCACCGGCGTCGCCGTCACCGTCACCGTGGTGTCCGCGATCGACGGGTGCGACAGCCGCGCCGTCACCGTCGATACCCCGCCGTCCTCCGAAACCGACGACGGGTTCAGCGCCAGCGTCACCCCCGGCGCGTCGTCGTTGTCGGTGGTGGTCACGGCCACGTCCACGTCGTCGAGGCCGTCGTAGTTGCTGTCGCCGCCGCTCGACGTGTCGAGGCGCACCTGCCACACCACGTCGCTGTCGTCGACGTCGTCGTCCACCCCGGTCACCGTCACCGTCTGCGCCGTCTCCCAGTTCTGCGTCGTGAACACCAGCGTCGACGGCGCAACCCGCCCCTCGGTCGGATCTTGGCTCGCCACCGTCACCGTCACCGCCGCCGTCGGCTGCGTCCGCAGCGCCACCGTGAACGCCGCCGTCCCGCCGCCCTCCGTCGCCTGACCCGTGACCGCGCTCACGTTCAGCCCGAACTCGTCGTCGCGGTTGACCGCCCTCACCGTGACCGCGGAGAGCGCGTCGTACTTGGCGTCCGCGGTGTTCGTCTGGTCGATGGTCAGGGTGACGTCGTAGGTCTGGCTGCCGTCGGCGGCGGGCGGGCTGTCGTTCACTCCCGTCAGCGTCACCGTCTGGGCCGTGCTCCAGTCCCCCGCCGTGAACGTCAGCGTCGCCGGCATCACCGTGCCCTGGGCCGTGTCCGAACTCGCCACGTCGATCCGCACGTCGCCCGTCGGCCGGGTCGCCAGCGTCACCGTGAACGTATCCGTTCCGCCGTCCTCGGTCGTCGCCAGCCCGGAGGTGCGCGAGGCCACGATCGCCGCCGTGTCGTCGTCGGTCAGGGTCAGGGTCGCGGCGGTCACCGCGCCCGTGCCCCGGCCGTTGGCCAGCGTTGCCGTCACCGTCACCGACTTGTTGTCCGCGTCCACGTTGTTGTCGTTGGCCGTCACCGTCACCGTGCCGGCGCTCGTCGTCGACCCCGCGGCGACGGTGAGCGTGTTGGCGCTCGACAGCGTGAAGTCGCCCGCTACCGCCGGGGACACCGGCGACGCCGACACCGTGAGCGTCGTCGGCGCAGCCGACGGGTGCGAGAGCGTCGCCGTCACCGTCGCCACCCCGCCGTTCTCCGTAACCGACGCCGGGTTCAGCACCATCGTCGCGCCGGGCGCCGCCTCGTCGTCGGTGATCGTCAGCGCCGCGCCGGTCACTGCCCCCGCGCCCTGGCCGTTGGCGAGCGAAGCCGTCACCGTCGCGCTCCGGCCCACGCTCCCCTGATGGATATCGTCGTTCACCGCCGTCACCAGCACCGTGTCCGAGGCCGCCGTGGTGGCGCCCGCCGCGATCGTGATGGTCGCGTCCGAACCCACCGTGTAGAGGCCGGAGGCCCCCGCCACCGTCACCGTCGACGGCTGGCTCGACGGATGCGAGAGCGTCGCCGACACCGTCGACAACCCCCCGTTCTCCGAGACCGATGCCGGGTTCAGCGCCAGCGTTGCCGTCGGCGCCGCGTCGTCGTCGGTGATCGCCAGCGTCACGTTGGGCGGGCGGTTCGTCAGCCCGAGACTGTCGGAGGCCGTGCCCGAGACCGTCACGCTCTTGTTCGGCGCGTCCGTCGCGTTGTTCACCGCCGTCACCGTCACCAGGCCCGTGCTGGTGGTCGCGTTGGCCGCGAACGTCAGCGCCGTCCCTGTCTGCGTGAAGTCGCCCGCCACCGCCGGCGACACCGCCGTCGCCGCCACCGTCACCGTCACCGAGACGGTCGACTGCCGGTCCAGCGTCGCCGTCACCGTCGCAACGCCGCCGTTCTCCGCAATCGAACTGGACGACAGCACCAGCGTCGTCTGCGGCGCATCGTCGTCGGTGATGGTCAGCGTCGCGGCGGACGGGTTCGCCACGCCGTTGCCGCCGGCCACCGTCCCCGTAACCGTCACCGACTTGCTCCCCGAAGCCACGGCGTTGCCGTTGGCCCGGATCGTCACCGCACCCGTGCTCGTCGTCGCCCCCGCCGCGATCGTCAGCGTCGTCGCCGTGCTCAAGGCGAAGTCGCCCGCGACCGCAGGGGAGACCGCCGCCGCGGCCACCGTCACCGTCACCGCCGCGCTCGACGGACCCGACAGCGTCGCCGTCACCGTCGACACCCCGCCCTCCTCCGAGATCGACGCCGGACCCGGAACCAGCGCCACCGTCGGCAGCGACTCGTCGTCGGTCAGCGTCAACGCCGCCCCCGTCACCGCCCCCGCGCCCTGGCCGTTGGCGAGCGTCGCCGTCACCGTCGCGCCGCGCCCCGCGCTCCCCTGGTGGACGTCGTCGTCGACCGCCGTAATCAGCACCGTATCCGAGGCCACCGTCGTCGATCCCGCGGCGATGGTGATGGTCGCGTCCGTTCCCACCGTGTAGGAGCCGGAGACCGCCGTCACCGTCACCGTCGACGGCTGGCTCGACGGGTGCGAGAGCGTCGCCGTCACCGTCGACAACCCCCCGTTCTCCGTCACCGACGCCGGGGCCAGCGCCAGCGTTACCCCCGGCGTCGGGTCGTCGTCGCGCACCGTCAGCGCCGCCCCCGTCACCGACATGATCGTCCCGTCCGCCGCCGCCCGGGCGTTGGTCACCGCCGCCGTCACCGTGCCGGCGCGGTCCGGCGCGTCCGTGGTGTTGTCCACCGCAACGACGGTCGCCGTGTCCGTGGCCGCCTGCGTGCTCCCCGCCGGGATCACGATCGCCGCGTCCGTCCCCGCCGCGTAGAGACCCGAGACTGCGGTCACCGTCACCGTCGTCGCCGCCCCGGAGGCGTGCGAGAGCCGCGCCGTCACCGTCGCCGCGTTGCCCGTCCCGCTCTCCGCGATGCTCGCCGGGTTCAGCGCCAGCGTCACCCCCGGCGGGCCGTCGTCGTCCGTCGTGGTAACGGAGACGTCCTCCTCGACCGACGACGTATTGTAGTTGCCATCGCCGCTCGCCGGGTCGAGGCGCACAGCCCAAGTCACCGTCCCGTCGTCGATGGTGTCCTGGACCCCGGTCACCGTCACCGTCTGCGCCGTGTTCCAACCCCCCGTCGTGAACGTCAGCGACGGCGGCGAGACCGATCCCTCGCTCGCATCCCGGCTCGATACCGACACCGTCACCGCCGCCGAGGGCTGCGTCCGCAGCGCCACCGTGAACGTCGCCTGCCCGCCGCCCTCCGTCGCCTGCCCGCTCACCGCGCCCACGTTCAGCCCGAACTCGTTGTCGCGGTTCCGCGCATACACGGTGACCGCCGAGAGAGCGTCGTAGTTGGCGTCCGCCGTGTTCGTCTGGTCGATGGTCAGCGTCACCGTGTAGTCCCGGTTGCCGTCGGCGGCGGCATCGTCCACCCCGGTCAGGGTCACCGTCTGCGCCGTGCTCCAGTCGGTGGTCGTGAATGCGAGCGTCGACGGCCCCACCGTGCCCTCGCCGGTGTCCGAACTCGCAACGCCGATCTCCACGTCCCCCGTCGGCTCCGTCGCCAACTTCACCGTGAACGTCGCCGTCCCCGCCGACTCCGTCGTCTCCAGCCGCGAGCCGGTCGACGTCGCCGGTGACACCGCGAGCCCCGCCGTGTCGTCGTCCGTCAGCGTCAGCGCAACCCCGCCCCCGGACACCGTGCCCACGCCGTGGCCGTTGGCCAGCACCGCCGTCACCGTCACCTGCCGGTCCGCCGCGTCCACGTCGTTGTCCACCGCGGTCAGCGCCGCCCCGTCCGCGCTCGACGTGGCCCCGGCCGCGATCACGATCCGCGACGCCGCCCCCGAACCCACCGAATACGCCCCCGACACCCCCTGCACCGTCACCGTCGTCGCCTGCGCCGAACGCCGGCTCAGCGTCGCCGTCACCGTCGCAACGCCGCCGTTCTCCGAGATCGACGAGGACGACAGCGCCAGCGTCGCGTCCGGCGCGGCGTCGTCGTCGGTGATGGTCAGCGTCCGGGCGATCGGCTGCTGCACGCTCTGGTCGTTGACCGCCGTTCCCGAGACCGTCGCCTGCTTGTTCGGCGCGTCGGTGTCGTCGTCCACCGCCACCACGGTCACCGTGCCGCTGCTGGTCGTCGCCCCGGCCGCTATGGTCAGGGTGGCCGCGCTCGACAGCGCGTAGTCGCCCGCCGCCGCGCCGGTCGAGGCCACCGGCGCGACCGACACCGTGATCGTCGTCGCCGCGCTCGACGCCCGGTTCAGCGTCGCCGTCACCGCCGCCGTGCTGCCCGTCCCGCTTTCGTCGATGGTCGAGGGCGTCAACGCCAGGGTCACCGTCGGCGGGCCTTCGTCGTCGCGGATGGTCAGCGTCGCGGCCGGCGGCGCCGCGACGCCGTTGCCGCCCGCCGCCGTCGCCGACACGCGCACCTCGACGTCCGGCTCGTCGGCGGCGTTGTCGTTCGCCGTCACCGTCACCGTGCCCGCGCTGACGGTAGCCCCGGCCGCGATGGTGAGCGTCGTCGCGCTCGACAGGGCGAAGTCCCCCGCCACCGCGCCCGTCGACGCCACCGGAGCGGCCGACACGGTGAGCGTCACCGCGGCGCTCGACTTGCCCGAGAGCGTCGCCGTCACCGTCGAGACGCCGCCGTTCTCGCCGACGGTCGCCGGCGTGAGCACCAGCGCCAGCGTCGGCAAGGCGTCGTCGTCCGCCAGCGTCAGGGTCGCGTTCGGCGGATCGGCGACGCCGTTGCCCCCCGCCGCCGCGCCCGAGACCGTCACCGACTTGTCGGGCGCATCGACGTCGTTGCCGTTCGCCGTCACCGTCACCAGGCCCGCGCTCTCCGTCGATCCCGCGGCGATGGTCAGCGTCGCCGCGCCCGACAGGGTGAAGTCCGCGGCGACCGCGCCGGTCCCTGCGGCCGCCGCCACCGTCACCGTCACCGCGGCGCTCGACGCCCCCGACAACCGCGCCGTCACCGTCGCCACCCCGTTGGTCTCCGCAATCGACGACGGCGTGAGCGCCAGCGAAACCGTCGGCAAGGCGTCGTCGTCGGTCAGCGTCAGCGTCACGTTGGGCGGGTTCGCCACGCTGTTGCCGCCCGCCGCGGTTCCCGAAACCGTCACCGACTTGTTCGGCGAATCCACCGCGTTGCCCACCGCCGTCACCGTCACTTCGCCCGTGCTCGTGGTCGCCCCGGGCGCGATGGTCAGAGTCGTCCCGGACTGCGTGAAGTCCGCCGCGACCGCGCCGGCCCCTGCGGCCGCGGCCACCGTCACCGTCACCGCGGCGCTCGACTTGCCCGACAACCGCGCCGTTACCGTCGAAACCCCGCCCGTCTCCGTAATCGACGTGGAGGAGAGCGCCAGCGCCACCGTCGGCAAGGCGTCGTCGTCCGTCAGCGTCAGCATCACGTTCGGCGGGTTCGAGACCCCGTTGCCGCCCGCTGCGGCGCCCGAGACCGTCACCGTCTTGTTCGGCGAATCCACGTCGTTGCCGTTCGCCGTCACCGTCACCAGGCCCGTGCTGGTGGTCGCGTTGGCCGCGAAGGTCAGCGTCGCCGCCGTGCTCAAGGTGAAGTCGCCCGCGACCGCACCGGCCCCGGCGGCGGCCGTCACCGTCACCGTCACCGCTGCGCTCGATGGGCCGGAGAGCGTCGCCGTCACCGTCGAAACCCCGCCCGTCTCCGTAATCGACGACGCGGAGAGCACCAGCGCCACCGTCGGCAAGGCGTCGTCATCAGTCAGGGTCAGGGTCACGTTCGGCGGATTGGCGACGCCGTTGCCGCCTGCCGCGGTTCCCGAGACCGTCACCGACTTGTTCGGCGAATCCACGACGTTGCCGTTCGCCGTCACCGTCACCAGGCCCGTGCTGGTGGTCGCGCCCGCCGCGAAGGTCAGCGTCGTCGCCGTGCTCAAGGAGAAGTCGCCCGCGACCGCGCCGGCCCCCGCGGCCGCGGCCACCGTCACCGTCACCGCCGCGCTCGACGGACCCGACAACCGCGCCGTCACCGTCGAAACCCCGCCCGTCTCCGAGATCGAAGTGGAAGAAAGCGCCAGCGCCACCGTCGGCAAGGCGTCGTCGTCCGTCAGCGTCAGGGTCACGTTGGGCGGGTTCGCCACGTTGTTGCCGCCCGCCGCGGTTCCCGAGACCGTCACCGACTTGTTCGGCGAATCCACGACGTTGCCGTTCGCCGTCACCGTCACCAGCCCCGCGCTGGTGGTCGCGCCCGCCGCGAAGGTCAGAGTCGTCGCCGTGCTCAGGGTGAAGTCCGCCGCGACCGCCCCGGTCCCCGCGGCCGCCGCCACCGTCACCGTCACCGCAGCGCTCGACGGGCCGGAGAGCGTCGCCGTCACCGTCGCAACGCCGCCCGTCTCCGTAATCGACGAAGACGACAACACGAGCGCCGCCGTCGGCAGGGTCTCGTCGTCGGTCAAGGTCAGCGCCGCCCCCGTCACCGCCCCCGCGCCCTGGCCGTTCGCCAGCGCCGCCGTCACCGTCGCGCTGCGCCCCGCGCTCCCTTGGTGGATGCTGTCGTCGACCGCCGTCACCAACACGGTATCGGAGGCCGCCGTGGTGGCGCCCGCCGCGATGGTGATGGTCGCGTCCGTGCCCACCGTGTACGCCCCCGAAACCGCCGCCACCGTCACCGTCGACGGCTGGCTCGAGGGGTTCGAGAGCGTCGCGCTCACCGTCGCAATACCGCCGTTCTCCGTCACCGATGCCGGGGCCAGCGCCAAGGTCGCCGTCGGCGCCGCGTCGTCGTCCGTGATGGTCAGCGTCGCCCCCGTCACCGCCATCGTCGTCCCGTCCGCCGCCGCCCGGTCGTTCGCCACCGTCGCCGTCACCGTCGGCGTGCGGGCCGGCTCGTCCGTCGTGTTGTCCACCGCCGCCACCGTCGCGGTATCGGAAGCGTTCGTCGTCGCGCCCGCCGGGATCACGATCGCCGCATCCGTCCCCACCGCGTAGAGACCCGAAACCGCCGTCACCGTCACCGTCGTCGCCGCGCCGGAGGCGTGCGAGAGCCGCGCC
The DNA here is from genome assembly GCA_965200265.1 of Alphaproteobacteria bacterium. Classification (GTDB taxonomy): domain Bacteria; phylum Pseudomonadota; class Alphaproteobacteria; order UBA2966; family UBA2966; genus UBA2966. The sequence continues at coordinate 596,295 of OZ241357.1, forward strand.
GTCACCGTCGACACGTTGCCCGTCCCGCTCTCTGCAATGCTCGCCGGGGCCAGCGCCAGCGTCACCCCCGGCGCGCCGTCGTCGTCGGTCGTGGTCACGTCCACGTCCACGTTCGCCAAGCCGTTGTAGTCGCCATCCCCGCTCGCCGGGTCGAGACGCACCTGCCAGGTCACCGTCCCGTCGTCGGTCGTGTCCTGGACCCCCGTCGCCGTCACCGTCTGCGCCGTGCTCCAGTTCCCCGTCGTGAAGGTCAGCGACGGCGGCGAGACCGATCCCTCGCCCGCATCCCGGCTCGACACCGACACCGTCACCGCCGCCGAAGGCCGCGTCTGCAACGCCACCGTGAAGGTCGCCTGTCCGCCCGCCTCCGTCGCCTGGCCCGTCACCGCGCTCACGTCCAGCCCGTATTCGTCGTCGCGGATCGTCAGCGTCGCGTTCGACGGGGCCGCCACGCCGCGCCCCCCCGAAGCCGTCGCCGACACCGTCACCGACTTCATCCCCGACGCCAGGGCGTTGTCGTTCGCCGTCACCGTCACCAGACCCGCGCTCGTCGTCGCCCCCGCCGCGATCGTCAGCGTCGCCGCCGTGCTCAGCGTGAAGTCCGCCGCCACCGCGTTCGCCCCCGCCGCCGCCGCGACCGTCAACGTCGTCGCCTCGGTCGTCGGGTGCGAGAGCGTCGCCGTCACCGTCGACACCTCCCCGTTCTCCAGGATCGAGGACGGGGTCAGGACCAGCGCCGCCGTCGCCGTCGCATCGTCGTCCTCCAGCGTCAGCGTCACGTCCGGCGGGGCCGCCACCCCGTTGCCGCCCGCCGCGGTTCCCGAGACCGTCACCGACTTGTTCGGCGAATCCACGACGTTGCCGTTCGCTGTCACCGTCACCACGCCCGCGCTCTCCGTCGTCCCGGCCGCGATGGTCAGAGTCGCCGCCGTGCTCAGGGTGAAGTCGTCCGCGACCGCGCCGGTCCCCGCCGCCGCGGCCACCGTCACCGTCACCGCGGCGCTCGACGGACCCGACAACCGCGCCGTCACCGTCGAAACCCCGCCCGTCTCCGTAATCGACGCCGGATCCAGAACCAACGCAACCGTCGGCAGAGCGTCGTCGTCCGTCAACGTCAGCGTCACGTTCGGTGGATTCGCGACCCCGTTGCCCCCCGCCGCGGTTCCCGAGACCGTCATCGACTTGTTCGGCGAATCCACGGCGTTGCCGTTCGCCGTCACCGTCACTTCGCCCGCACTCGTCGTCGCTCCGGCCGCGATCGTCAGCGTCGTCGCCGTGCTCAAGGTGAAGTCCGCCGTGACCGCCCCGGCCCCTGCCGCCGCTGCCACCGTCACCGTTACCGCTGCGCTCGATGGGCCGGAGAGCGTCGCCGTCACCGTCGATATCCCGCCCGTTTCCGAAATCGACGTGTCGGAAAGCGCCAGCGCCACCGTCGGCAAGGCGTCGTCGTCTTCCAGCGTCAGCGTCACGTCCGGCGGGGCCGCCACCCCGTGGCCCCCCGCCGCCGTCCCCGAGACCGTCACCGACTTGTTCGGCGAATCCACGACGTTGCCGTTCGCCGTCACCGTCACCAGGCCCGCGCTCGTCGTCGATCCCGCCGCGAAGGTCAGCGTCGTCGCCGTGCTCAGGGTGAAGTCGCCCGCGACCGCGCCGGTCCCCGCCGCCGCAGCCACCGTCACCGTCACCGCGGCGCTCGACGCACCCGAAAGCGTCGCCGTCACTGTGGAGATGCCCCCCGTCTCCGAAATCGAAGTGGAAGAGAGCGCCAGCACCACCGTCGGCAGCGCCTCGTCGTCGGCGATGGTGAGCGTCGCGTCGGGCGGGTTCGCCGCCCCGCGCCCGCCGCTGGCCGCGCCCTTGACCGTCACCCGCTTGTCCGGCGCATCCGCGCGGTCGTCCACCGCGGCGACGGTCACCGCGCCCACGCTCACCGTCTCCCCCGCGGCGATGGTCAGGGTGTTGGCGGCGCTGACGCTGAAATCGCCCGAGTCCGCCGGGGACACCGCGACCGCCGACACCGTGACCGTCACCGCTTCGCTCGACGGGTGCGAGAGCCCCGCCGTCACCGTCGCCGTGCTGCCCGCCCCGCTCTCGTCGATGGTCGAGGGCGAAAGCGTCAGCGTCAGCGTCGGCAGGGCGTCGTCGTCGGTGACGGTCAGCGTCGCCGCGGCCGGGTCCGCGACCCCGTTGCCTCCGGCCGCCGTTGCGCCGACCGCCACCAGCTTGTCGGGGGAGTCCGTCGTGTCGGCGACGGCGGCGACCGTCACCGTCCCGGCACTCGCCGTCTCCCCGGCGGCGATGGTCAGCGTCGCCGCCGCGCTCAGGGTGAAGTCGCCGGCCGCCGCGTGCGCCCCCGCCGCCGCCGTCACCGTGAGCGTCAGCGCCGCGCTCGATTCGCCCGAGAGCGTCGCCGTGACCGTGGCCAGACCGCCCGCCTCGGCGATCGACGCGGGCGCCAGCGCCAGCGTCGCCGTCGGCAGCGCCTCGTCGTCCGCCAGCGTCAGCGTCGCGTTCGCCGGGTCCGCGACCCCGTTGCCGCCCGCCGCCGTGCCGGAGACCGTCACCCGCTTGTCCGGCGCGTCCACGTCGTTGTCGCTGGCCGTGATCGTCACCGTCCCGGCGCTCGTCGTGGCGTTCGCCGCGATGGTCAGCGTCGTGCCGCCGCTCAGGCCGAAGTCGCCCGCCACCGCGCCCGACGCCGCCACCGCGGACGCCGCCACCGTCACCGTCACCGCCTCGCTCGACGCGCCGCCCAGCGCCGCGCTTACCGTCGCCACACCGCCGTTCTCGGCGATCGACGACGACGACAGCACCAGCGACACCGTGGGCGCGCCGTCGTCGTCGCGCAGCGTCAGCGTCGCGTCCGGCGGGTCCGCCGCCCCGAGCGTGCCCGACGCCGAACCCGTCACCGTCACCTGCTTGTCCGGCGAATCCGTCCCGTTGCCCACCGCGGTCACCGTCACCACGCCCGCGCTCGCCGTCCGCCCGGCGGCGACGGTCAGCGTGTTCGCCGTGCTCAGGGCGAAGTCGCCGTCCACCGCGCCCGTGGACGCCGTCGCCGACACCGCGATCGTCACCGCCTCGGCCGAGGGGTGGCTCAGGGTCGCGGTCACCGTCGCCACGCCGCCCGACTCCGAGATCGACGCCGGGGCGAGGGCGAGCGCCGAGCTCGGCCGCGAGTCCTCGTCGGCGATGGTCAGCGTCAGCGCCGCCGGCGCCGCCACCAGCCTGTGACCGCCGGCCACCGCCCCGCTCACCGTCGCCGTCTTGTCCGCCGAGTCGATGGCGTCGTCGGTCGCGGCGATGGTCACCGCGCCGGCGCTCGCCGCCTGCCCCGCGGCGATGGTCAGCGTCCGCGCCGCGCTCAGGGCGAAGCCGCCGTCGGCGGCCAGCGCTGCGTAGGTCGAGGCCGCCAACACCGTCACCGTGATCGCCTCGCCGGAGGTCCCGCCGGCCAGGCTCGCCGTCACCGTCGTCGCGTTGCCGGCCCCGCTCTCCCGGATGGTGTCCGGGCGCCCCGCATCCGGGTCCGACAGCGCCAGCGTCAGGGTCGGCGTCGGGTCGTCGTCGGTGATCGTGCCCACCCCGGTCGCCGCGCTCCCGACCACCGCCCCAGAGGGGTTGGACAGCGCGATGCGGATCGTCTCGTCGGGCTCGTCCAGCGCGTCGCCGGTCACCGTCACCTCGACGGTCTTGCTCGTGTCGGTGGCGGCGAAGGTCAGCGTACCCCCGGAGAACGCCGTGTAGTCGGCGCCGGAGGCGGCCGTGCCCGGGTCCGCGGCCGCCGCCCAGTCCACCGTCACCTGCCGGCCCGGCGCCCGGTTCAGGGTCACCGCGAAGGGCAGCGCCGCCGTCCCGCCGGCCGCCCCTTCCGCCACGCTCGGCGAGGAGATGGACACGGCGATCTCCTCGATCTCGATGGAGAAGCGCAGCTCCGCCTTGTCGCCGTCGCCGTCGGTCGCCACCAGCGTGTAGTTCGCCGCGCCCTGCACTGCGGTCGGCGTGCCCGAGAGCGTGCGCGTCGCCGCGGTGAAGACCAGCCCGTCCGGCAGGCCCTCCTCGATGCTGTAGGTCACGCCGCCGTCGCCGCCGGTCGCCGCCGGCAGCACCTGGGAGACCGCGTTGTCCTTCACCCAGATGAAGGCCGGGCTGGCGGTCGAGCCGAAGCTGGGCGTGGTCTGGCGCCCGCGCACCTTGTGGTTCGGGTCGTCCAGCACCGCCCCGAAGCTCCGGTCGATCCGGTTGTCGCCGCCGCCGATGCCGGCACGGTAGAAACGCAGATAGCCGGACTTGCCGGCGCCCATCGGGTTGGCCGGAAAGCTGATGCCGTCGCCGTCCCAGTCGCCCTCCACCACCGCATAGCTGAAATGGAGCTTGTCCTGCCGGGTGGCCCCGGTCGGGTTGCACACGCGGCGCGTGTTGCTGCCGATGCGGATGTTCAGACAGACGTTGCTTCGGATGATGCTGCCGATGTTGCGGCTGAAGTCGACCCTCGCGGTGATGGTGTCGTTGGTCCCGAAATCCCCGTTCTTGCCGTAGGTCTTGTCGCTCCCCGGGTTCGACGTGACGGTGATCGATTCGATCCCCACATCGTCCCGCACCTCCAGGTAGAAGGTCAGGTCGGCCGTGCGGTTGAACCCGTCCGTCGCCCGCAGCGTGTAGCTTTGCCGCGCCGACGCCGCGCTATGCGAGCCGGTGATCGTCGCCGTGGACGAGTTCAGCACGAGCCCGCTCGGCAGCGGCCGCTCCGGCGTCACCGAATAGGTGACGTTGTGCGCCGCGGCCGCGTTCGAGAGCGTCGGCAGCCGGTGGCTCGCCGATCCGCAGTCGTCGAACGCCCCGCAGCTGTAGAGGATCAGGCTCGGGCTCGACACCCCGGAGAAGCTCGGCGCCGGCGTATCCACCTTGTGCCCGGACTGGTCGCCGAAGCCGTGCAGCGCCTTTTCCAGCTCGAACTGCCGGAAGCTGCTGCCGGCCGTGCCCCTGACGCCGCTCTCGGCATTGCCGGGGGAGCTCAGCGCGTCCTCGGCGAGGCTGACGCCGTTGGTGTCCCGGTCGCCTGCCTGCACCACATAGTCGAAATAGAGGCGGCGGATGGTGAAGGCCGGGCCGTAGCGGGCGCTCCGGTCCTCCCAGATGCCGGTGAGCGTGCGTTGCGCACCGCCCACCGTGAGTACGAGCCGGACCGTACCCACCGAGTTGACCGAGATGCTCTGTCTGGTCAAGGTCCGCCCCCAGGGGACGTACACCGTGATCGTCTCCCCCGGATAGTAGGTATCGCCCGAGGCCGGGCGGGAGACGATGCGCGGCTGGTCCAGATTGTGCGGGTTGTAGATTCTCTGGTGGGTTGCGTCCGCGCCGACATGCGCCGCAGCGGCGTGCGCGAACGCCACCCCCGCGAGGGCGCTCCCCACCCCGACCAAGGCGCGCCACACGGCGCCCCTGCCGCGCTTTCCCACACCTTTCATCTCCTGGATTCTACGATGATTCGGGGGGAGGGGGAATTTCCGGTGGTGTCTCGGTTTGAAATTCCTGCCTGTTCGTGGTTTTCAGTGGCCGGTGATCGGTGCTGGCAACTGGTCATTGGCAACTGGCCGACGGCGCTCCCAAGGATATGCCAGACAGCTCACCCGGCGTGCCGTATTTCAAACCGAGACACCACCAACCAGGACACCGACTTGACAGGTCGCGGCCGCCGGCCTACTGCGGAAGGGCGAGTCCCACGAACCGCCGGGCGCGCGCCGAACCCATGACCAACGACGCACCGACCTTCACCCCGCTGTCGCCGGCCATCGGCGCGGAAGTCCACGGCATCGACATGTCGCGGCCGGCGCCGCCCGATACCGTCGACCGCCTCGACGAGGCGTTGAGCGAGAACTCGATCCTCCTGTTCCGGGACCAGCATCCGACCCCGGAACAGCACATCGCGTTCAGCCGATATTTCGGAGAGCTCGAGCCGCACGTCGCGGACCAGTACAACATGCCGGGACACCCGGAGATCTTCATCGTTTCCAACGTCGTGGAGAACGGGCGCGAGATCGGCGCGCGCGGCGGGGCCAGACACTGGCACTCGGACTATTCGTACCGCGAGCGGCCCTCGCTCGGCTCCCTGTTCCATTGCCTGGAATGCCCGCCCGAGGGAGGGCAGACCCAGTTCGCCAGCATGTACGCGGCCTACGAGGCGCTGCCCGGCGACAGGAAGGAATTCCTCGCCAGCGCGCGGGCGGTCCACGACTACAACCATTACTGGACCAACCATACGCCCCACCGCGCGCCGTTGACCGAGGCGCAGAGGCGGCAGGTGCCGCCGGTGGCGCACCCGGCGCTGCGCACCCATCCCGTCAGCGGCCGCCGGGCGCTCTACCTCGCCCAGCACGTGGTCTCCCGTTTCGAGGGCATGGGGTTCGAGGAGAGCCGGGAGATCATCGAAGAGATCGTCTCCTTCGCGACCGGGCCGCGGTTCGTCTACACCCACGAATGGCGGCCCGGCGACGTGATCTTCTGGGACAACCGCTCCGCCATGCACCGCGTTCTGCCCTTCGACGAGGAGAAGCACCGCCGCCGGATGCACCGGACCACGCTGAAGGGCGATCGCCCCCATCTGGCGTCCGCGCCCGAGGCGGCGGACGAGGCGGCATGAGCGGCGAGCGACGCCTCACGGCGATCACCGGCGCGGCGCGCGGGATCGGCGAGACGACGGCCCGGCGGTTCGCCAGGGGCGGCGACAGGATCGTCATCGGAGACGTGCTGAACGACGCCGGCGCCGAGACCGTCGCCGCGATCGAGGCGGACGGCGGCAGCGCGGCCTACCGCCCGCTCGACGTGACCGACGAGGACTCGGTCACCGGCTTCGTCGAGGCGGTCGAACGGGACCACGGTCCCATCGACGTATTCATCAACAACGCCGGCGTGATGCAGGACGGCCTCTCCATCGAGGACCTGCCGATCGAGGAGCACGACCGCCTCTGGGACGTCGACTACCGCGGGGTCTACCTCTGCTGCCGGGCCATCGCGCCGCGCATGAAGGAGCGGCAACGCGGCGTCATCGGCAACGTCGCATCCATGTTCGGCATCGCGCCCTACATGGTGACCGCGTACTCCCCGGCCAAGACCGCGGTGATCTCCCTGACGGAGATACTCGCGGCCGAATGCGGGCCGCACAACGTGCGGGTGAACGCCGTCTCGCCGGGCTACGTGCATACGCCCACGATGCAGGGCCGCTTCGACGCCGGCGTCCGCAGCAAGGACCGGATGGAGCGGAGCGCCGCCCTCGGGACCATGACCGAGATGCGGGACGTGGCCGAGGCGTTCTGGTTCCTGTGCTCGGACAGGGCCAGGGCGATCACCGGCGTCAACCTGCCGGTCGATTGCGGCGTCCTCGTCGCCAACTCCTACAACGCCTTTCCCCGTTAGCCGGCATTGATCCCCCGCTATTCCCGCCCGGAGATGGCGGCCGTCTGGGAGCCCGAGTCGAGATACCGGATCTGGCTCGACATCGAGGTCCTGGCCTGCGAGGCCCAGGCGGATCTCGGCGTCATCCCGCGGGAGGCGGCGCGGGAGGTGCGGAAGCGCGGCGCCTTCGACGTCGAACGCATCGACGAGATCGAGAAGGAGACGCGCCACGACGTGATCGCCTTCCTGACCAGCGTCGCCGAGCACGTCGGCGCGCCCGCCCGGTTCGTCCACCAGGGGATGACGTCCTCGGACGTGCTCGACACCTGTCTCGCCGTCCAGCTCACGCGCGCCGCCGACATTCTCGTCGCCGACGTCGACGGATTGCTCGCCGCCCTCGAGCGTCGGGCCCGCGAGCACAAGGACACGGTGTGCATCGGCCGCAGCCACGGCATCCACGCCGAGCCGACCACCTTCGGCCTCAAGCTCGCGGGCTTCCACGCCGAGTTCCAGCGCAACCGGGGCCGGCTGGAGGCGGCGCGGCGCGAAGTGGCGACGTGCAAGCTCTCGGGAGCGGTGGGCACGTTCGCCAACATCGACCCGCGGGTCGAGGCCCACGTCGCGGAACGCCTGGGACTGGAGCCGGAACCCGTGTCGACGCAGATCGTCCCGCGCGACCGCCACGCCGCGTTCTTCGCGACGCTCGGCGTCGTCGCGAGCTCGGTAGAGCGGCTGGCGACGGAGATCCGGCATCTGCAGCGGACCGAGGTGGGCGAGGCCCGGGAGTCCTTCGCGGAGGGCCAGAGGGGCTCCTCCGCGATGCCGCACAAGAAGAACCCCATCCTGACCGAGAACCTGACCGGCCTCGCCCGCGTGATCCGGAGCGCGGTCGTGCCGGCGCTCGAGAACGTGGCGCTGTGGCACGAACGCGACATCTCGCACTCGTCGGTGGAGCGGACGATCGCCCCCGACGCCACGGTGACGCTGGATTTCGCGCTGGCGCGCCTGACCTCGGTGATCGAGGGCCTGGTCGTCCGGCCCGAGAACATGCGGCGCAACCTCGACGCGCTCGGCGGGGTGATCCATTCGCAGCGCGTCCTGCTGGCGCTGACGCAGGCGGACGTGAGCCGCGAGGACGCCTACGCCGCGGTTCAGGACAACGCGATGAAGGCGGTGGAGAACGGAGGCGGATTCCTCGACCTGCTGAAGGGGGACGAGCGGGTGACGGGCGCGCTCGGCGAGGCCGGGCTGGAGGCGCTGTTCGACCTCGATCATCACACCAGGCACGTCGACACGATCTTCAGGCGCGTGTTCGGGGAATAGCCGGAAGGGCGTCCGGGCCGGCCCGGACGATTTCCCGTTCCCCCGGCGGGGAAGGCGGCCACCCCTGCGGGGTGCGGCCCCGCGTCGGGTGTGCGGGAGCGGGCGGGACGACGTGTTCGGGGACGGAGACTACGAGCCTTCTTCGACGACCTGGCGCTTCGCCTCCTCCATGAGATCGGCCATCCGGCGCCGGACGCGATGTTCGGAGAGATCGACGCCCTTGCCCTGGAGGTCCTCCCAGACCTTCTCGAACACGTCTTCCTCGCCGGGACGCTCGAAGTCCGCCTTGACGACCTCGCGCGCGTAGGCCTCCGCCTCGTCGCCGCCGAGCCCCAGATGCCCGGCCACCCACAACCCGAGCAGCTTGTTGCGCCGGGCGGTGATCTTGAAGGTGGTCTCCTGGTCGCGGCCGAACCTGGCCTCGGCGGCCTTCTCGCGTTCGTTGAACGTCGTCATGATCCTCCGGCCTCCCCCCGGTATTCGCCGCCATGACATAACGACGACCCTTGCCGTTGTCTACGGCCCGCGATTCGTTTATATCATCGGCTGCTCCCCGAAGCCCCGCGCGGGCGACTCCGGCCCGGACCCGGCAATACCCGGCCGCGTATCCGCGCCCCCACAAGAGATTCGAGGATGGGCCGTCGCAGACAGATCTACGAAGGCAAGGCCAAGGTCCTGTTCGAAGGACCCGAACCGGGCACCATCGTCCAGTACTTCAAGGACGACGCCACCGCGTACAACAAGAAGAAGACCGGCACGATCACCGGAAAGGGCGTGCTGAACAACCGCATCTCCGAGTACCTGATGACCGGTCTCGCCGACATGGGTATCCCGACCCATTTCGTCCGCCGCCTGAACATGCGGGAACAACTCGTCAAGGAAGTGGAGATCATCCCCCTCGAGGTGATCGTGCGCAACGTCGCCGCGGGCTCCATGGCCAAGCGCCTCGGGATCTCCGAGGGCTCGGCGCTCGCCCGCTCGATCGTCGAGTGGTGCTACAAGTCGGACGAGCTGGACGACCCCATCGTCTCCGAGGAGCACATCACCGCATTCGGCTGGGCGACACCCCCGGAACTGGACGAAATGATGTCCATGACCCTGCGGATCAACGATTTCCTCAGTGGCCTGTTCCGCGGCATCGGCATCCGCCTGGTCGACTTCAAGATCGAGTTCGGGCGCTATTACTTCAACGACGAGGAGCGGATCATCCTCGCCGACGAGATCAGCCCGGACAGCTGCCGGCTCTGGGACCTGAAGACGGGCAAGAAGCTCGACAAGGACCGGTTCCGCCGCGACATGGGCGACGTGGCCGAGGCGTATCAGGAAGTCGCCCAGAGGCTCGGGATCCTGCCGGAGAGCGGCCCGCGCGACCTGCAGGGCCCGAAGGCCATGCAGTAGCGGCGCGTGAAGGCGCGGGTCCACATCACGCCGAAACCCGGCGTTCTCGACCCGCAGGGCAAGGCCGTCCGCGACGCCCTCGCGTCGCTGGGGTTCGACGGGATCGCCGACGTCCGGCAGGGCAAGTACCTGGAGCTGGAGCTGGAGGAGCCGGACGCCGAACGGGCGCGCGCCGCCGTGGAGTCCATGTGCGCGCGGCTTCTGGCCAACACCGTGATCGAGAACTACCGCATCGAACTGGAGGCGGAGCAGCCGGAGCCCCCATGCGGATGAGGGCGGCGGTCGTCGTGTTTCCGGGCTCCAATCGGGACGTCGACGTCATCGACGCGCTGGCCGCGGTCGCCGGACGGCGGCCCGCCGTCGTCCGGCATCGGGACACCGAACTTCCCGACGTCGACCTCATCGTCCTGCCCGGCGGGTTCTCCTACGGCGATTATCTCCGTTCCGGCGCCATGGCGGCGCGCGCGCCGGTCCTGTCCGCGATATCGGCGCGCGCCGAAGCCGGAGTCCCGGTGCTGGGAATCTGCAACGGGTTTCAGATCCTGGCCGAGGCGGGGCTCCTGCCCGGCGCGCTGATGGCCAACCGGGACCTCAGGTTCGTGTGCCGGGACGTCCATCTGCGGGTCGAGCGCGCGGACACGCCGTTCACCGGCCGCTACGCCGCGGGCCAGGTGATCCGGATCCCGGTCGCGCATCACCACGGCAACTACCACTCGGACGCGGACACCCTGGCGCGCATCGAGGGCGAAGGGCGGGTCGCCTTTCGCTACTGCACGCCCAAAGGCCACGTCGAGGACGAGGCCAACCCGAACGGATCGGTCAACGGCATCGCCGGCGTCTACAACGCGGCCCGCAACGTCCTCGGACTCATGCCGCATCCCGAGGATCACGTCGACGACGCGCAGGGCTGTTCGGACGGGCGTCCGATGTTCGAGTCGCTGGTCGAACGCCTGTCATGAACGGCGCGGCCGGGACCGAGCCCGCGGCGACGCCGGACCCGGTCGCGGAACACGGCCTGAGCGCGGCCGAATACCGGCGGGCCCGGGAGATCCTCGGCCGGGACCCGAACCTCACGGAGCTCGGCATCTTCTCGGCGATGTGGAGCGAGCATTGCTCGTACAAGTCCTCGAGGAAATGGCTCAAGCGGCTGCCGACGGAGGCGCCCTGGGTGATCCAGGGGCCCGGCGAGAACGCCGGCGTCGTCGACGTCGGCGACGAACAGGCGGTCGTCTTCAAGATGGAGAGCCATAACCACCCCTCGTTCATCGAGCCCTGCCAGGGCGCGGCGACCGGCGTCGGCGGCATCCTGCGGGACGTCTTCACCATGGGCGCCCGCCCGATCGCCAGCCTCGACTGCCTCCACTTCGGCCATCCGGATCACCCGAGGACCCGCCACCTCGTGGCCGGCGTCGTGGCGGGAATCGGCGGTTACGGAAACTGTGTCGGCGTGCCCACGGTGGGCGGCGGATGCGCCTTTCACGAGAGCTACAACGGCAACATTCTGGTCAACGCGATGACGGTCGGCCTCGCGGATGCGAACCGCATCTTCCGCTCCAGGGCCGGCGGCGCGGGAAATCCGGTGGCGTATGCGGGCTCCAGGACCGGACGCGACGGGATCCACGGCGCGACCATGGCCTCGGCCGAATTCGGCGACGACGCCCACGAGAAGCGACCGGCGGTGCAGGTGGGCGACCCCTTCACCGGGAAACTGCTGCTCGAGGCCTGCCTGGAACTCATGGCGACCGACGCCATCGTCGCCATCCAGGACATGGGGGCGGCCGGATTGACCTCCGCGTCCTTCGAGATGGCGGGCAAGGGCGGCATGGGCGTGGCGCTCGACCTCGACCGGGTGCCGCAGCGCGAGACCGGCATGACGCCCGGCGAGATCATGCTGTCCGAAAGCCAGGAACGCATGTTGATGGTCCTGCGGCGCGGCCGCGAGAGGGAAGCGCGCCGGATCTTCGAGAAGTGGGAGATCGACTTCGCGATCGTCGGACGAGTGACGGATACCGGCCGCATGGTCGTGCGGATGAACGGCGACGTCGTCGCGGACCTGCCCATCGCGCCGCTCGTCGACGCCGCGCCCGAGTACGACCGGCCGTGGACCGCGGCGGCGGCGCCCGAACGGGTCGCGGCCGGCGGCGTGGCGACGCCCGAGGACCGGGGCTTCGACGGCATCCTGGACGCCTTGCGCCGGCTTCTGGCGAGCCCCGACCTCGCCAGCAAGCGGTGGATCTGGGAGCAGTACGACCACCTCGTGGGAGGCCGCACCATCCAGCGCCCCGGCGGCGACGCGGCGGTCGTCCGGATACCGGGAAGCCGCAAGGCCCTGGCGCTCAGCGTCGACTGCACGCCGCGGTACTGCGCCGCCTTCCCGCGCGCCGGCGGCACCCAGGCCGTGGCCGAATCCTGGCGCAACCTGACGGCCGCCGGCGCCAGACCCCTCGCCATCACCGATTGCATGAACTTCGGAAGCCCCGAGCGACCGGAGATCATGGGCCAGTTCGTCGAGTGCATCGAGGGTATGCGGGAGGCCTGCCTGGCGCTCGACGTCCCCGTCGTTTCCGGCAACGTGAGCTTCTACAACGAGACCAACGGCGCGGCGATCCAGCCGACTCCCGCGGTCGGCGCCGTCGGCGTCATGGACGACATGGCGTCGATGACGACCATCGCCCTCAAGGGGGACGGAAACGCGCTCGTCCTCGTCGGCGATTGCCGCGGCCACCTCGGCGCCTCCCTGTATCTGCGGGAGATCGCCGGGCGGACGGACGGCGCGCCTCCTCCGGTCGATCTCGAGGCGGAGCGCCGAAACGGCGACTTCGTCCGCCGGCAGATCTCCGCCGGGCGCGTCGTTTCCTGCCACGACATCTCCGACGGCGGGCTGCTCGTCGCGGTCGCCGAAATGGCCCTGGCCTCCGTCACGCCGACGGGAAACATGCTCGGCGCCCTGCTTCACCTCGAGGACGATCTGCCCCCGCACGCGCTGGTCTTCGGGGAGGACCAGGGCCGCTACGTTCTCGAGATCGCCGAGGACGACGTGGACGCGCTGACGGCGGCGGCAGACGCCGGCGGCGTTCCCGTGCGGCGCATCGGACGCTGCGGCGGCGCGGCGTTGACGCTCAACGGCGAACGGACGATATCGCTTGCCGCGCTCCGGCGGGATCACGAGGGGTGGCTTCCCAACTATATGGCGGGGTAGACTTCCCGCGCCGCCGCGGGAGCGGGGCCGGAAGGGAGGAGCGCCCATGCCGATGCAGGCGGGCGACATCGAGCGCCTGATCAAGGAAGCGATGCCGGACGCACGGGTCACGATCGAGGACCTGAGGGGCGACGGTGACCATTACGCCGCGGTGGTCGTTTCGAGAGAGTTCGAGGGGAAAAGCCGTGTCCAGCAGCATCAGATGGTGTACAAGGCACTCCAGGGGCGCATGGGAGACGCGCTGCACGCCTTGGCGTTGCAGACCGGCGTTCCCGAGGATCTGGACTGACCGCGCCGTGCGGCCCGCCCGAGCGGGCCGAGGCGACCTGAACGGAAGGAAGACGACATGAGCGACAACCCGGTCTTCGAACGTATTCAGCAGGAAATCGACGGCCAGCCCGTCGTCCTGTTCATGAAGGGCACGCCGGTATTCCCGCAGTGCGGATTCTCCGCCGCGGTGGTGCAGGCACTGACTGTCCTGGGCGTCCAGTTCAAGGGCGTCGACGTGCTGGCCGATCCGCAACTCCGCGAAGGGATCAAGGCCTTTTCCGACTGGCCGACCATCCCGCAGCTCTACGTCAAGGGTGAATTCGTCGGCGGCTGCGACATCATCCGCGAGATGTACGACAACGGCGAGCTGAAGCAGGTCTTCGCCGACAAGGGCGTTTCGACGCAAGAGCCGGCCGCCGCCTGAAGCCGCCGATGGGCGCGCCCCCGGACATCAGGAGCTATCACGCGCACGTCTACTTCGACGCGGACACCCGCGACGAAGCGCGGCGCGTGCGCGAGGCGATCGAGGCGCGCTTCGACGTCGAGATGGGGCGGTGGCACGAGAAGCCGGTGGGGCCTCATCCGTGCTGGAGCTATCAGGTCGCGTTCGAGCCGCCGGTGCTGGACGAACTCGTCCCGTGGCTCATGGTCAACCGCGAGGGGCTGACCGTCTTCCTTCATCCGAACACCGGCGACGATCTCGCGGACCATACGGACCACGTCGCGTGGCTGGGTCCGAGCGTGGACCTCGACGTCGATTTCTTCACGCGGCGCGCCGGCAACGGAGACGACCGGAACCTGCAGTCGCGACCTTCGGGCCGGCCTTCATCCTGATCCCTCTCCTCCGGCGGATGCGTCGTCGGTTTCCCGGCCCGGCGCGAGGCCGGGGGCGCGACGGGACGACCCGCCGTCAGCGTCCCTCCCGGTACCACGCCGTCATCAGGGCGCCGAGCGCCAGAAGGAGGACGGCGAACGCCGGGAGAAGGGACGTCCGTTCGACACCCGTGACGATGTAGCTGCCGTTGGCGACGAGGCCCATCCAGTCGCTTCCCGAGGTATCCCGTCCGGGCCGGACGAAACGCACGTTCGGCACGCCATCCCCGGCGATCCAGTAGACACCCCCCGACGTGGCCTCGACGACGGGCGTCAGCACGTCCGCGGACGTTCTCACGTCGGCGTATTCCCTGGCGTTCAGAGGCCCGACCACCGCCGCCGCCTCGAGATTTCCGTCGCTCGCCACGTACAGCCCGGTCTCGCCGACCGTGACGCCGCCGACCAGGCGTCCGCCGCCCCGGTCCTCCAGCTCGACCGGCATCCGCTCGCCGGAGGGCGCGCGGACGGTGACCCGCCCGGGAACGTCGCCGAGGCCGCGGCGGACGATCTCGAGCCGGCTCCCCCGCGCCGAGAGCCGCAGGTCTTCCTCCTCCAGGTCCGGCTCCTTCATCAGCCAGTGCGCCAGTCTGCGCAGCAGCTCGGCCTGGGGGCCGCCACCCTCCACGCCCCGCGCCCAGAGCCAGGCGTGGTCCGAAAGCAGCAGCGCCACGCGACCGTCGCCGACTCGGTCGAGCAGCAGCAGGGGACGGTCGTCGACGCCCCGCATCACGGTGACGCCGCGCTCGGCGACCGCGTCGATCATCCTGAACCAGCGCCCCCACGCCGGCGTTTCGGCCGCCGCGCCGGCCAGATCCGCCGTCACCGGGTGCCGCTTTCCGAGCTCCGTCGGCAGCGGCCTGAAACCCCGTTCGACGACCTTCCCCGTGGGACGGCCGGGCATCACGTCCCCGAGCGGCGTCCGGTAGACGGAGAGCGGCGTGGCGAAGGCCGGGCCCACGGCGCCCAGCAGCGCGCCGCCTTCGTTGACGTATCGGACGACGTTGGCGAAGTAGCTCTGCGGCAGGATCCCGCGCCGCCGGTAGCGGTCCAGGACGATGAGATCGAAGTCCTTCAGCTTGGTCTCGAAGAGTTCCCGGATCGGGAAGGCGATGAGGGACAGTTCGCGAACCGGCGTGCCGTCCTGCTTTTCGGGCGGGCGCAGGATCGTGAAGTGCACGAGATCGACCGACGGGTCCGCCTTCAGAAGGTTCCGCCAGGTGCGCGCGCCGGCGTGAGGCTCGCCGGAGACGAGCAGGACGCGGAGACGGTCGCGCACCCCGTTGACGGTGAGCGCGGCGCGGTTGTTCCGCAGGGTCTGTTCGCCGTCGGCGCCGGCGACCTCGATCTCGACGATCGTTCGTCCGCCGTGGTCGAGCCTGAAGGGAACGCGCTGGTTCCGGCCCACCTCGAGCGTGTGGATCTCCTCTTGCGCGCCGTCGCGCCGCACGACGACGCGCGCGGTTTCCGGCGCGGCTCCCGGCCGTGCGCCGTAACCGGCGTCTTCGACGCGCAGCGTGAGGTGGAGTTCCGAACCCACCATTCCGTAGCTCGGCGCCTCGGCGACGACGAGGCGGCGATCCGCCTCGCCGCGCTCTCCGGTGAGCAGGACGTGGAGGGGTTTCCGGTTCCCGATCCTGGGCGCGCGGGCGGGATCGCCGGGCGCGTCGTGCACCTGCCCGTCGGTGATGAAGACGGCGCCGGCGACGCGGTCCGGCGGGACGTCCGCCAGCGCCCCGTCGAGGGCGTCGAACAGCCGCGTTCCTTCCGGCGTCGCGCCGCCGGCGCCGGTGGTCCGGTCCGGCGATCCGGGGCCCGGCGCGCCCGCGTCGACCACCCGGACCTCCGCGTTCGGCGACCGCCGGAGCCGTTCCCGCAGCGCGCGCAGGGCTTCGTCGGCGCGCTCCCACCGGGCGCCGATCCGCTGGCTGGGGGAGCGGTCGACGACCACGGCGACCACGTCGGACAACCGCTCCCGGTTCTCGGTATGGAGGGTCGGGTTGGCCAGCGCCCCGATGACGATGGCGAGGGCGGCCGCGCGCCAGCCCGCTCCCGCGGCGCGCCTGGCGGCGGCGACGGCCGTCAGCGCGACGGCGACCGCCGACAACGCCCCGATGACCGCCCACGGCGCCAGGGGCGCGAAGGAAATCGACGTCATGGCCACCGCGCCGTCCGTCACTGGCCCAACCGTTCGAGGATGGCGGGGACGTGGACCTGATCCGCCTTGTAGCTGCCGGTCAACGTGTACATCACCAGATTGACGCCGAAGCGCAGGGCCATCTCGCGCTGGCGCTTGCCCCCCGGAACGACGGCGGCGAGCGGCTGGCCCAGGTCGTCGACGGCCCACGCCGCCGCCCAGTCGTGGTCGCCGACGACGTATCCCGACACGCCGTCGTTGACGCCGCCGGCGTGGCGCTCCACCCACACCCGCCCCCCGGCCCAGCGCCCGGGAAATTCCTGGATCAGGTAGAAGGCCTTGGTCAGGACGTGCTCCGGCGGCACCGGCGTGAGCGGCGGGACGTCCAGCCGGTTCAGCAGGCGCCGGAGACGCCGGGTTGCCGGGCCCGGGCTGCCGCCGAGGCCGGACGCGGCGCCGGCCCGCCGTTCCCGGGTGTCGAACACGATCGTTCCGCCGTTCCTGGCGAAGGTGTCTACCTTGGCGATGGCGCTTTCGGACAGCGCCGGCAGCGCCGGCGTGACGGGCCAGTAGATCATCGGGAAGTAGACGAACGCATCGCTTTCCGGATCGAGGCCGACGGGCTCCGCGCCCTCGAACGCGGTCCGGCGCGCCAGGATCCGGGTCAGTCCTCCCAGGCCCGCGCGGCTCATCCCGTCCACGTCGGAATCGCCGGTGATCACGTAGGCGAGCCGCGTGTGCAGCGTGGCGGTCAGCACGAAGTCGTCGTCGGCCTGCGCGGCGTTCGGAAGCGGGAACGCGCCCGACAGCGTCCCCAGGACCGGCAGGGCGAGCGGCGCGATCCCGGCGGCCGCGCGCCGCCCTCCGGACAGCAGACCCCGGAGCCGGAGACCGGCGGCCATCTCGATCAGGATCAGCACCATGGCGATGGCCAGCAACGGGGGCTTGAGATCGATCTCCCCGCTCTCCGCGAACGCCTCGAGGCTCACCCCTCGCGGCAGACGCTCGATGGGGTCCAGGGTGGCGACGGCGGCGCCCAGATTGAGCGCGCGGCGGGCGCCGGGGTCCCCGTAGTAACCCGGCGGCGTGCCCGGAGAGGGCGCCGCCCGTTCGAACGCCTCGCCGACGATGGGCACGGCCGTCGCCGGCGGGTCGCCGATGCGTCCGAAACCGTCGAGAACCTGGAGCGGCGGCAGCGTGGCGCCCCGGGCATGGCTCGAAACGCCTTCCGCCAACTTGACGACGCGGCGCAGCATGTCGACGAACAACCCGGAGATCGCCAGATTCGACCACTCCGTGTTCGCCGTGGTGTGGAACAGGACCATCCAGCCGTCGCCCCGCCGCTCGGCCGTCACCAAGGGCGTCCCGTCGGTGAGGCGGGCCCACGTCTTGCCGCTCAGGTCGAGGGACGGCTCGGCCAGAACCTGCCGGGCCACCAGGACGTCATCCGGAACGTCCAGGCCGAAGAAGGGGCTGCCCTCGTCGAACGCGTCGAGACGCGCCGGGCGGGTCCACGTCAGCGCGCCGCCGAGGCTCCGTCCGCCCGTTCGCAGGGTGACGGGGGTCAGCGAATCCGTCTTTTCCGCCATCCTGGGGCCGGCGAACCGGACCAGGACTCCGCCCTTCTCCACCCACTCCTCGATGGCTTCGCCGTCGGACCCGACGACGACGCCGACGTCGGCCAGAAACATCACCGCCAGCTCGCGCCCCAACAGGTCGGCGACGGCGCCGACGCGCACGTCGCTGAAGGGGTTCAGGGCCCGGTCGAGGTAGAAGACGCTGGACAGGAGGGGCTGGTCGGCCTCCGGGGCGTCGCCGGAATACAGGCCGACCGGCCGCCGCCGCCAGCGCTCGTCGAGAAGGGCGACGGCGCCGGCGGACCGCTCGCCCTCGATCTCGAGCCGGGCGAGCCGGTTTCGGACCTCCAGAGGGACGTCGATTTCGGCTTGCGCGGCGCGTTCCCCTTCGTCGAAGGCGACGGGCACGCGCGCGAGAAGCTGTCCCCGCTCTCCGATCCCCCGGACCCACGCGCCGGCGGCGCCGAGGGAGTCCGATCTCAGGACCGTGACGTCGAGGACGTTTCGATCCTCCGCCGGCGGAAGCAGGACGCGCGCCCGCGCCGCCGCCGGCTCTCCGTACAACCGGACCGGCCCCATGCGCTGGAGCCGTTCGGTCAGGTCGTGAACCGCCTGCGCCTCCTCGGGCGTGGCCAGCAGGCCGTCCGTGAACCAGACGGTTTGCAGCGGCGAAGACAGATCGAGGACGCGAATCGCGTCGGCGGCCGCCAGCCGGTCGACCGGCCACGGCTTCGGGCGCAAGGCCCCGACCAGGCGGCGCGCGTCGGCGGCGGAAAGAACGTCGCTCGCCCGGAGCGTCCCTCCGTCCTCGGGGGGGGCCGTGGTCACGACGACGACGGGCCGTTCCAGCCGTTCCGCCTCGTCCAGGACGTCGGAAACCGCCTCGGCGCGGCGTTGCCAGCGGGGCGCCGACGCCCATCCGTCGTCGACGATCAGCAACAGGGCGCCGTGACCGGCGAGCCGGGTGCCCGGATTCAGAACGGGATGCGCGAGAGCCAGGATCACCAGCGCCGCGACGAGCAGTCTCAGCAGCAGCAGCCACCAGGGCGTCCGGGCGGGCGTTTCCTGGCGCGCGCGCAATCCCGCCAGCAGGCCGACGGCGGGGAACGTCACGCGGCGGGGCGCCGGCGGCGTCACCCGCAGGAGCCACCACAGGAGCGGCAGGGCCGGCAGGGCGGCGAGCAGCCACGGCGATGCGAACACTAGGGAGCCGAGCGCCAGCATCTCGCGGCCGCGCCCCGGCTACCCGAGATCGCCCGAGAGGGCCTCGTACAAGGCCAGCAGGGCCGTCTGCGGCGGTCGGTCGGTCCGGTGGCTCGCGAAGGTCCACCCGATGGAGCGCGAGAGATCGACGAGCGCCGCCCGCCGCGCGGCGAACCGTTCGTGGTAGGCGGACCGCACGCTTTCGACGCGGCCGACGGTGCGGGCTTCCTCCCCTTCCAGCCCGTGGAACCGGACGCGCCCGGTGAAGGGCAGGTCCTCTTCCACCGGGTCCACGATCTGAAGCAGGTGGCCCTTGACGCCGCGGCTCGCGTGGAGCTTGAGCAACGGCTCCAGCTCTTCCGCGGGCGAAAGGAAGTCTCCGATCAGGACGAGGTGGGCGTCCCGCGGCAGCCGCTCCCCCGGCGGCAGGCTCGGGCCGCGCTCGCCGCCCGCCGCGTCCCGGTGAAGGGCGGCCGCGAGCCGGGCGAGCGCGCCGCGGCCGGTCGTCGGCCGCCGTTCGAGGCCCAGCAGCGCCACGAGCTCCCCGGCGCGAACCAGCAGGACCGCGACGGCCAGCAGGAGCACCGTCGCGCGCTCCGCCTTGTCGTGGGGCGCCATGTCCGAGGCGTAGCGCATCGACGGCGAATCATCGCGCCACAGCCAGACGCTCTGCGCGGCTTCCCATTCGTGCTCGCGCACGAAGACGCGTTCGGACTTGGCCGACTGGCGCCAGTCGATCCTCGACGCCGGATCGCCGGGCCGGTACCGGCGGAACTGCCAGAACGCGTCGCCGACGCCGACCCGCCTCCGCCCGTGAACGCCCTGCGCCACCGTGGCCGCGATTCGTTCCGCCGCGACGAGGAGCGGCGGCAGGGCGGCGGCCAGTCGCTCCGCGTGCCGGCGAGAGGCGGCGGCCCTCATGCGCCGTCCCGGCTCAGGCCAGACGCGCCACCAGCCGCTCGACGACCTGCGGGATCGTCGTCCCGTCCGCGCGGGCGGCGAAGTTCAGCGCCATGCGGTGGCGGAGCGTCGGCGCCGCGAGGGCGGCGACGTCGTCGGCGGACGGCGACAGCCTGCCGTCGAGCAGCGCCCGGGCCCTGACCGCCAGCATCAGCGCCTGACTGGCGCGGGGACCGGGCCCCCAGGCCACGTCCCGCCGCACGTCGTCCATGTCGGTGGTTTCGGGACGGCCGGCCCGCGCCAGATCGAGGATCGCCTCGACGACGCTGGCGCCGACCGGGAGTCTCCGCGTCAGGCGCTGCGCGGCCATGAGCTCGTCGGCGGTCATGACCTCACCCGGCTCGGAGTCGTCGACGCCCGTCGTGACGATCAGCATCCGGCGTTCGGCCTCGAGGCTGGGGTAGGACACGTCGATCTGGATCAGGAAGCGGTCGAGCTGGGCCTCGGGCAGGGGATAGGTGCCTTCCTGCTCGATCGGGTTCTGCGTCGCCAGCACGTGAAACGGGGCCGGGAGCTCGTGGCGCCGCCCGGCGACGGAGACGTGCTTCTCCTGCATGGCCTGGAGGAGCGCCGACTGGGTCCGGGGGCTGGCCCGGTTGATCTCGTCCGCCATCAGCAACTGGCTGAACACGGGCCCGTTGACGAAGCGGAAGGACCTGCGCCCCCGTTCGGATTCGTCGAGCACTTCCGAACCGATGATGTCGGCGGGCATCAGGTCGGGCGTGAACTGCACGCGCTTGTCCTTCAGCCCGAGAACCGTGCCCAGCGTCCGCACCAGCCGCGTCTTGGCGAGGCCGGGAACGCCGATCAGGAGCGCGTGACCGCCCGCCAGAAGCGCGATCAGCGTCTCGTCGACGACCTGTTCCTGGCCGAAGATGATCCGGCCGACCTCCCGCCGGACGAGCTTGAGCCGGTCGACGAGCGCATCCAGTTCCCCGGCGAGCGGGGCGCCGGCGTCGCTGATCGTCTCGACGGGGTCCGATATACTCACGCCGTTCTCCACCGATGATGTCGACGCATCCCCGCCATGGCGAAGCGCGAGACGACCCTCCTCCCGGATGCCGCCGCCCCCGACCCCGCCGTCATGGCGAAGGCGTTGACCGGCCGCCGCGCGCCCGTCCCGCGCGGCGACGTCGGCCTGCGGATCGCCCGCGACGGAACGTGGTTCTATCACGGCTCCCCGATCGCCCGCAAACCGCTGGTCAGGCTGTTCGCCAGAGTGCTCGAGCGCGACGCCGACGGCGAGTACCACCTCGTCACGCCGGTCGAGAAGTGCCGGATCACGGTGGACGACGCGCCTTTCGTGGCCGTCGGGTTGAGCGTGCGCGGCACCGGCCGGAACCGGTCGCTGACGCTGCGCACCAACGTCGACGAACGGGTCGTCGTGAGCGATTCACGCCCGATCCGCGTGACGCTCGACCCGAGGACGGCGGAACCGTCGCCCTACGTGCTCGTGAGGGACCGGCTGGAGGCCCTGATATCGAGGCCGGTGTACTACGAGCTCGTCGACATCGGGTGCGAGGAGGAGGTCGGGGGCGACCGCCTCTACGGCGTGTGGAGCGAAAGGAGCTTCTTCCCCCTCGGCCGGCTGGACGACGGGGAACGGCCGGACGACGAGGCTGCCGCCGATGCGTGAGCTGCGCGCCAGGCTGCGGGAGCGTCTGGGCGACGCCGCGCTTCCGCCGCCGGAGCCGGCCCGGGGAGATTTCGATCCCGACCCGGAGTGGCGCGCGCGGCGTCCGCCCGCCGGGCTCGTGCCGGCGGCGGTGCTCGTGCCCATCGCGGACCGGAGCGGCGGACCCGCCGTCCTCCTCACGCGGCGGACGTCCCACCTGAATGCCCACGCCGGGCAGATCAGCTTTCCCGGCGGACGCCTGGAGCCGCGCGATGCGGGGCCGGTCGCCGCGGCGCTCCGCGAATCGGAGGAGGAGATCGGACTGGACCCGGAACGGGTCGACGTCGTGGGCCTTCTCGACACCTACCGGACGGGCACCGACTACGTCGTCACGCCGGTGATCGGGCTGATCGGCCCGGACTTCGAGCCGCGGCTCGACGAATTCGAGGTGGCGGAGCTGTTCGAGGTGCCGCTCGACCACCTGCTCGCGCGACGGAACTTCGTCCGCGAGAGTCGCGACGCGGGCGGCGTCACCCGCGCCTTCCATGCCATCTACTACGAGGGACGGCGTATCTGGGGAGCGACGGCCGGTATGCTGTTCGATCTCATGGAGAGGATGGACGGCGGATGATCCTGAAGGTCCTCAAGTACGCGATCCCGCTGCTCCTGCCCTTCGTCCTCTACTTCGTGTGGGCGTTCCTCGAACGGCGGTGCGCGGCGGCGGGCGGTCGCCAGGCGAAGGATGCCCCGTGGGTGTGGCTGACGACGGCGGGACTCGCGCTGCTCGTCATCTCGCTGTTCGCGACCGGCCTGCTGAGCGGTTCGGAACCGGGCGGCGTCTACGTCCCGCCCCACGTGGAGGACGGCCGGGTCGTTCCCGGCCGGGTGGAATGAGCACGGCCGCGGCGCGCCTCGATCCCCAACCCTGGATGACGGCGGACGAGACCCGGGCCGTCGTCGCCGCGCTCTCCGCCGCCGGCGCCACGGTGCGTTTCGTCGGCGGCTGCGTGCGTGATGCGCTGATCGGCCGGCCCGTCAAGGACGTCGACATCGCGACCCCCGACCTGCCGGACCGGGTGATCGCGCTGCTCGGGGCGGCGAACATCGGGGCGGTCCCCACCGGTCGCGGCCACGGCACGGTGACGGCAATCGTCCCGCCGCGGCGTTTCGAGGTGACGACGCTGCGGATCGACGCGGAGACCTTCGGCCGTCGCGCGCGCGTCGAGTTCTCCGGGGATTGGGACGCGGACGCGGCGCGCCGGGACTTCACCGTCAACGCCATCTATTGCGGCGCCGACGGCGAGCTCTTCGACCCCACCGGCGGCATCGCCGACCTGAACGCCGGGATCGTCCGCTTCGTCGGTGATCCGGAGACGCGGATAAGGGAGGATGGCTTGCGCATATTGCGGTTCTTCCGCTTCACCGCGTTCTACGGCACGATACCCCCGGATGCCGACGGTCTGGCGGCGTGCCAGGCCCTCGCCGGGTCCCTGGAAGCCCTGTCGGGCGAGCGCGTCGCGGGCGAGCTCCTGCGCCTGCTCGAGGCGCGCGCCGCCGCCGCGATATTGGAGGTCATGCGGGAGGCCGGCGTGCTTCGACCGGTTCTTCCCGAACTGTCGCCGTCGGGCATCGCGCGGGTCGGCCGCCTGATCGCCGTCGATTCGGACGACCCGGATCCGCTGCGGCGGCTCATGGCCGGGTTGGCCGGCGCCGGGCCGGGCGCGGCCCATGCGGTGGCCGGACGATGGCGATTGCCGAACGCCGGGCGCGACCGCATGGCGGCCGCCGAGGCCCACGCCGACGAGATGACCGGAACGCTCGACGCGCGAGGCCGCCGCCGGCTCCTGTACCGGCTGGGCCGCGAGACCTTCACCGATCTCGCTTGGCTGGGCTGGTCGCGGCACCCCGAGCGGAAGAGTGCCTGGCGGCGGCATCTCCGCGCCGCGCGGGAGTGGACCGCGCCCGTCCTTCCGGTCGGCGGGTCCGACGTGCTGGCGCTGGGAATACCGCCCGGGCCGGCGGTGGGGCGGGCTTTGGACGAGGTGGAGCGCTGGTGGATCGACGGCGACTTCAGGGCCGACCGCGAGGCCTGCCTGCGCAAGCTGCGCCGGGCCGCGGCGGCAGGGCCGCGCGAGCGTTCCGGCCGGGACGTTCGCGGGAGGTATGGATTCCCGCTTTCGCGGGAATGACGGCCCCGGGAAGGCCATTGGCGCGAGGCGGGCAAGGCGAGGCGCGGGATCGGTTGACGAAACGCGGCAGCGTGGCTACACGATTGTCGTGATGTGGGGCCAAATCGTTGCGTTGGACATGGGACGACAACAAGAACCGCGCCAACGAGCGGAAGCACGGTCTTGATTTCGAGACGGCCAAGCTCGTGAAAGGGCTGCTTGTGAAAAAGGCAACTTCCAGTGAGCCCGCCGGGAAGCGGAAGGCGGAGATCGAGGCGCTCGAGGCCCTTCCCGACGAGGAGATCGACACCAGCGACATACCCGAGATTCTCGATTGGTCCGGCGCCAAGCGCGGTTTCCTGTATCGGCCGCCAAAACGACGGATCACATCAAGGTTGGATGCCGGCCAAGCGGCAGGTCCGCACGCGAGATTTCGGCGTACAACTCCCCGAATCGGGTGACCATCGTCTCGATCGAGTATTCTTCCGCGGCCCGGCGGCGGGCGGCGGCGCCCATGCCCGACCGTCGGGAGGCTGGCATGTCGAGCAGGGAGCGCCATGCCTCGACCAGTGCCGCCGGGCTGCCGGGGGGAACCACGATGCCGGACCCGCCGACGATCGACCGCGAATCCCCGACGTCGGTGACGACGCAGGGAACGCCGCAGGCCATCGCCTCGACGATGACGTTGCTGAAGCTCTCGCCGTGGGAAGACGAAGACGTCGACACGTCCAGCGCCGCCGTGATTCGGCGAACGTCGCTTCTCGCCCCCAGCAGATGAAACCGGTCTCCGTATCCGGTCGCCTCGATCCATGACGCGAGGACGGGATTGTCGCGCGTGACGTTCTCGCCGCACAGCACGAAACGCACGCGCCCGTCGAGCGACGCCAGCCGCCCGGCCGCGCCGACGAACGCGCGATGATCCTTCTGAGGATGGAACCTCCCGATCAGGCCGATCAGGAAATCATCGCCCGGAACGCCCAGTTCTTCGCGAACGTCCGATCTCGCGGACGAGTCCGGGCGAAACGTCTCCACGTCCACGCCGTTGGGGATGATCCGCATACGATCCCCGTCGTATCCCAGGGCGACGTGAATCAAGGCCGCGGCGTCGGAGTTGCAGACGATCGCGCTCGGCAGCCTGCCGGACAGCGCCGCGCAGGCCCTGGCGCACCAGATCGTGCTCCTGCGATCGTGGCGGGGATCGAAATCACTGTGGCGAACGTTCCAGATCACGCGCCGCCGGCCCGCCAGTTTCGCCGCCAGTCCGCCCACGAGGTCGCCGTGATACAGCCAAGTCTGAATCACGTCCGGGCGCCACTTCCGCAGCATCGAGGACAGCCTGAACAGGGACAGGGGATTCGGGAGCGCACGGCTCATGTTCATGGCCTGCACGGCGATTCCCGAAGCCTCGAGCTCGAGGCCGACCGCGCCCTTCTCGGTGAGCGAGATTACTTTCGTACCGAACTCGGACGGGGAGAGCCTCCGCGCCAGTTGCAGCAAAACGGTCTGCGCCCCTCCCACCGGGAGGCCGGTGATGACGTGCGCGACCTCGATCGGCCGCCGTCTACGCATTCGCGGCCGGGACGGCGGCGCGCCGCGGCGGTCGTGAACTTTGCCGGCCCCGGCGCCACGCGAAATAGGTGTCGCGCGGCAGTATCGCGGCGACGAGCACGAACAGGATGACGATGTATCCCGTGCGGTAGCGGATGGCGCTGCCCGCGTTCATCGCGCCGAGCGGATAGGTCGGGAACAGCATCCAGAACGTCGTGAAGGCGCCGACGACGAAGGTGAAGACCGGCATCCGTGCCAGGCCCCGGACCGCGAACCAGATCATGATCGAAAGAATCGCCGCGCTCTCGACGAAGGACACGAAGTGAAAGACGTGCCCGGACAACGCCTCCTGGAACGTCGGGCCGAGGAGGCTCCGGAACATGCCCTCCGGGGCTTTGAGAAAGACGTCCACCGGCGTTTCCCAGAATTCCGGTCGCTGGAACGTGGTGCCGCGCCCGGAAAACGCGGGCTGCACGTCTTCGAATACCAGCCGGGCCATCGTGTCCTTGAAGACGTAGAGGAACGACAGGGACGACAGCCCCAGAATCAGCGCCAGGGCTGCCGGCTGACGCACATGACGGGCCGCCCAGCTCGTTCCGAACAGATACGCGAGCGCCGGGACGTAGTGCGGCTTGAACGGATAGATGCAAGCGAACGCCGCGGCGTGAAGCAGGCTCGGGCGGCCTTCCCCGTACCAGATCTTCAGGACGCCGGCCGAACCGACGCACAGGAAGAACACGACGAGCGCCTCCTTGCTCGCGGCGGAAGACCAGAGCGTGAAGGAGGGGAGCAGGAAGAGAGGGGCGAGCAGGGCCCGATGCGCCGGTTTCGCAGCCTGTAGCAGCATGACGATTCCAGTGAAGGCGATGGTCTGGAACCCGACGTTGATCAGAATCGGATTTCCGCCGAACAACCGATTGAATATCGCCCCCAGCAAGAACGTGATGGTCGTGCCGACGTTGCGGGCGCCCCCGACGTCGGTCAGCTGGTCGAGCACGATCCACGAAACGAACGCCCCGCCCGACTGGTACCCTCCGCTGTCCCCGAGGGTCGTGACCTGCGAAACGACCACCTGCCCGGCGACCGAGGCGGTGGAGCGGTACAACCACAGAAAGGCGTAGAACACGCCCCACGTCAGCACCAAACGCCCTTCCCGTCTCTCCTCCACCGGCATTGTTTCTATCCGCCGACCATATTTACCAGCGGGGGGTGTCGTTATCCACGGAATGTCCTGGTTCAGTACATATGAGACACTGGGTGGGCCGTTGGGGCCGGGCTCTATCCGGCCGGCCCGTCAGGGACGCGCTCCATGATCTCGACCACTTCACCGAGGCTGGAGACCTTCGCCTCAAATTTTGGCGGCCAGCCGACCGGCCACGGGAACAGGCTACATTCCTTCAACCACTCGCCGATAACCGCGCTCCGGAACTCCGGACAGATTCGGGACTTCGGATAGATTCCCCAGAATGACGGCGTGATATTGGCCGTCAACCGCTGCGACGGTCGACGAATACGAGGGAGGACGATCTCGACTTTGTGCCGGCCGGCGAATCGGCGCCGGTCCGCCTTCCGCACCCGGAGGCCGAACGTGCCTCCGCGCCAAGCGGTCAGGATGATCGGGCCACTCATTCGCTCACCGGCCGGACGGTTGCCGTGAACGCGCTCGGCTTCGCTCCCGCGCCCGGCATGTCGGCTCCCCACATCCCCTGCTGGTCCACCGTGGCGCCGGACTCTCTTCCGAGATGCCGACGTGAACGAGCCGTTGATCGCGGAGAGCTCGAGGCCGTCGGCGTTTCCCGAGGCGCGGACGCGCGCCTCATTCCGTCCGCGTCCAGGTCTGGGTCTTGCAGAAGAAGAGCACGCAGCCGCTGACCTTCAGGGTCGCCGGGTCGACGAGCTCGAGCCTGGAGCGGTAGGTCTTCCCGTCCTCGGGGTTGTATATCTCGCCGCCGGTCCATTCGCCGCCGCCCTGGTCCGAGAAGCCGGTCAGCAGCGGCAGCCCCAGGATCGGCCGGTCGCGCAGCGATTCGTCCTTGTTGTGGACGTCGCGCTTCTCCGAGCCGTCGTCGCCGCGGGGTTCCTTCAGCCACACGATCTCGCCGCACAGCTTCTCGCCGCAAGGCTGGATACGCACGTGCGACTTGCCGCCCTCCGTCATCCAGACGCCTCGCGCGGACTCGGCGCGGGCGTCGTCCGCGAGACACGCGGCGACCGCGAGCCCGGCCGGAACGATCCACCGCCGCGTCGCCTTCGCCATCGTCGTCACCGCCGTCATCGTCGTCCTTCCCCGTCGTCGTCCGCCGTCCTCGCTCAGTACGGACACGAGGAGTCGTCCTGGTAGTCGTGCACCGCGATCCCGCCGGAGACGATCGCCTCGCGCGCCGCCGCGACCGCGGCCTCGATCCTGCCGGCGACCAGCGCCCTGTTGTGCTCGTCCACGGCCCAGTCCACGCCGCCTTCGGCGAGCCCCAGCCGCTCGACGCCGGCCGGGAAGCGGCCTTCAAGGGCGTCCTTGAAGAACCGGTAGGAGGCGACGTCGACCCGCTTGATCATGGACGTCAGCACCTTGCCCGGCGCGAGGTGGTTCTGGTTCGCGTCGACGCCGATGGCCAGTCTGCCGGCCTTCGCCGTCGCCTCGATCACCCCGACGCCGGTGCCCCCGGCCGCGTGGTAGACGACGTCGGCGCCGCGGTCGATCTGGCTCCGCGCCAGTTCGCCGCCCTTCGCCGGGTCGCTCCAGGCGGCGGGGGTGGCGCCGGTCATGTCCTGCAGGACCGTGACGTCCGGGTCGACCGATTTGACGCCCTGGACATAGCCGCAGGCGAACTTGCGGATGAGCGGCGAGTCCATTCCGCCGACGAAGCCCACGACGCCGCTTCGCGACTTCATCGCCGCCGCGACGCCGACGAGGTAGCTGCCCTCGTGTTCCTTGAACGAGTACTGGCGCAGGTTCGGCCGGTCGAGCCAGAACACGTCGATGATTCCGAACCGCACGTCCGGGTTGGCTTCCGCCGTCGCGTCGATGGCGTCGGCGTAGGCGAACCCGGCGGCCAGCAGGGCCGTCGCGCCGCGCCGGATCAGAAGCTCCATGCCGCTCCGGCGCTCGGCCTCGGTGGCGACCTCGAACTCCATCACCGCGATGCCGGTCTCCCCGGCGAAGCGCCGGACGCCGTCGTAGATGGCTTCGTTGAAGGACTTGTCGAACTTGCTGCCCCGATCGTAGATCACGGCCGGCCTGAAATCGGCGGCGCGCGCGGCGACGGCGGCCAGCGAAACCACCGCGATGGCCAGCGGAACGATCCGCAGCCGGTCCGCCAGGGACCGCCACGCCTTCCGACCGGGGTCGCGGTGAACCGGCTCGCCGCGCCCGGCTTCCGTCAACGTGGCCCCGGCCGCTGCTTCCGGCATCGTCGCTCTCCCACGGGTCGATGCGGAGGCGATCTCCGCGGATCATGCGGACACATTAGGGCCAGACGGCGCGCGCGACCAGCGCCGCGGCGAGGAACATCAACAGCAGCAGGCCGAACTTGCGGAAGGATTCGGGCTCCGCGCTTTCGAAGCGCCGGTGGCCGATCCAGACCCCGAGGAACAGGATCGGCAGGCAGACGGCGAGTCGCGCAAGCACCTCGCCGGTGACGAGCCCCTGGACGGCGAACGCACCGGCCCCGGCCGCTCCCGTGCCGAGAAAGAACGTGATGATGGACGCGCGGCTGATGGCGACGCCGATCGGCGAGGAGAAGTAGAACAGCACGACGGCGGGCCCGACGAAGCCGACGCCGCCGTTCATCAGCCCGGCGAACAGGCCGATGGCGACCGTCGCGGCCTTGCCGGGTGTCTTCTCGAGGGCGAATCCACGCCACAGGAGGGCCGTCGCGAGCAGCACGACGACCGCGACGACGATGCGCGCCGGGTCGACCGGAAGCGCCGCGAGGGCGTACACGCCGGCCGGCGTCGCGGCGAGCGTGCCGACGAGGAGCAGCCCGACGGACCGCCAGTCGATGCGGCGCCAGATGGCCGGCAGCAGGTGGACGCTCGAGACGATCTCGAACATCAGCACCATGGGAACGACCTCCAGGGGCGGCAGCAGCAATGACAGGCCCGTCACCCACAGCATGGACGCGCCGAAGCCGCTGTAGCCCTTGACGACCGCGCCGACGAACACGATCAGGACGAACGGCGCGAGGCCGACCGCGTCGACGCCGACGATATCGAGGATGGTTCGCAGGGATTCCCTTTCCGGGTTTCGGCCGGAAGCAGCGATCAATGGACCGGTCGGCGCGCTGCCGATGCCCCGACCGCCGCGGGACCGGTTACAGCCGGGTGATCCGGTCCGGCGTTTCGTTCAGCGTTTCGGCGCAGAACTCGGAGGCGTCCGCCTCGGCAGCCTCCGAGGTGGGGTAGGTGCCGCTCATCTGTATCCGGTTGCCGTTCCGCCACACCGACCACACGTAGTCCGTCGACCCGTCGGGGTCGTTCCAGCGTTCGATGATCACTTCCAGCATGAGGCGTCGAATCTCCGGCGCCGCAACGTCCCCCCCGCCGGTATGGGCTACGCCTCCGCCCTGTCGAGAGCCTGGGACAGGTCGGCCACGATGTCGTCGGCGTCCTCGATGCCGACGGAAAGGCGGACCAGCCCGTCGGTCAGTCCGCGGGCGTGGCGTTCCTCCGCCGGCACGTCGACGTGCGTCATGGTCGCCGGGTGGGTAATCATGGTCTCCACCGCGCCGAGGCTCTCCGCGAGACCGCAGAGCTCCACCGAGTTCATCACGGTCCTGCCGGCGGCGATGCCTCCCGTCAGCTCGAAGGAGATCATGCCGGAGAAGCCGGACATCTGGGCCTTGGCGACGTCGTGCTGGGGATGGGACGCGAGTCCGGGATAGGCGACCCGCGCCACCTTGTCGTGCGCCTCCAGAAATTCGGCGACCTTCCCGGCGTTCGCCGCGTGGCGCTCCATGCGCAGGTGCAGGGTCTTGACGCCGAGCAGCGTCAGCCAGCAGTCGAAGGGGCTGGACACGGCGCCGACGCTCTTTTGCAGGAACTTGAGCCGGTCGCGGACGTCCTCGCGGTCGGTGACGACGATTCCGCCGATGATCTGGTTGTGCCCGCTCAGGTACTTGGTCGTCGAATGTACGACGATGTCGGCGCCGTACTCCAGCGGCCGGAGGAAGATCGGCGTCGCGAACGTCGAATCGACGGCGTAGATCAGATCGTGCTCCCTGGCGATCTCGGCCATGGCGGCGAGGTCGGTGACCTTGAGCAGGGGGTTCGTCGGCGTCTCGATCCACAGCATCCTGGTCTCGGGCCGCACCGCCTGACGCACCGTCTCGGGCCGCGAGGAATCGACGTAGGTGACGCCGACGTCGTGACGGGACAGCACCCGGTCGAACAGGCGCGTCACGCCGCCATAGACGTCGTCCGTGCAGACCACGTGATCGCCCGCATCGAGCGTCCTCAGACAGCTGTCCACCGCCGACATGCCGCTCGCGAAGCTGACGCCGTGCGCGCCCCCCTCGATCGCCGCGAGATTGTCCTCGAGCACCTGGCGCGTCGGGTTCGACGACCGCGTGTAGTCGAAGCCCTTGTCCCGGCCCACCTCGTCGAGGACGTAGGTCGCGGTCTCGTATATCGGCGGGACGATGGAGCCGGTCACGGGGTCGGGCGCGATGCCGGCGTGGATGATCGTGGTGTCGCGTTTCAACGCATGTCCTCCCGCGGGGCCTTCCGGGCCTCGGTTCATTTCAGCGATTTGCGGCGGTGGTGGTTGAGAAAGTCGGCGATCGTGATCAGGCCGTGGAACTGGTCGTCGTCCGCCACCAGGACGACGTGGCCGGCCCGGAAGATGTGCATCAATTCATCGACCGGGGTGTCGGGCGTCACCAGCTCCAGCCGGTCGATCATGTGCTCGGAGCAGGGTTCCTCGAAGCGGTCCTCGCGGTTGTGGACGGCGACCAGCAGGTCCGATTCGTCGATGATCCCGACGATCCGTTCTCCGTCGAGAACGGGGAGCTGCGACACGTCGTACATGCGCATGCGGCCGTAGGCGTTCAGCAGCGTATCGCTGGGCGTCACCGAGATCACGCCGCCGTCCTCGGCCCGGCGGGTGATGAGGTCGCGGAGGTCGCCATAGGTCTCGCGCTCCATGAACCCCTGGTCGAGCATCCAGTAGTCGTTGAACATCTTCGAGAGGTACTTGTTCCCGGAGTCGCAGATGAACGTCACGACGCGCTTGGGCCCGGTCTGCGCGCGGCAGTAGTCGAGAGCGGCCTTGACCAGGCAGCCCGACGAGGAGCCCGCGAAAATCCCTTCCTTCAGCAGGAGCTCGCGCGCCGTGTTGAGGCTGTCCCGGTCGGACACGACGACGGCTTCCGAGGCGACGTCGAGCTCGGCGTTCCCGGGCACGAAGTCCTCGCCCATGCCTTCGACCAGCCAGGAGCCGGCGTCGCCCTGGATCTCGCCGGTTCGCACGACGTCGGCCAGAACCGACCCCTCCGGATCGGCGAGGACCATGTCGATGTCCGGATCGACGCCTTTCAGGAACCGACCGACCCCGGTCAGCGTGCCCCCCGAGCCGACGCCGCAGACCACGGCATCGACGTCGTGGTCCATCTGCTCCCAGATCTCGGGACCCGTGCCCTCGCGGTGCGCCCTGGGGTTGGCCGGGTTCTCGAACTGGTTGATCCACAGCGATCCGGGAATCTCCCTTTCCAGGCGCTCGGCGACGTCCTGGTAGTAGTCGGGGTGGCCGCGGCCGACGTCGGACCGGGTGGTGACGACCCGCGCCCCCATGGCGCGCAGGTGGAAGATCTTCTCCTGACTCATCTTGTCGGGAAGGACCAGGACCAGCTTGTAGCCCTTGAGGGCCGCCACGAGGGCGAGCCCCAGGCCGGTGTTGCCGGCCGTCGCCTCGATCAGCGTGGCGCCGGGCGCGATCCGGCCCGATTCCTCGGCCTCCTCGATCATCGACAACCCGATCCGGTCCTTGATCGAGCCGCCCGGATTCTGGGACTCCATCTTGACGAAGAGCCGGCAGGGCCCGGTGTCGAAATTCCGCAGCTCGACGATCGGGGTATTGCCGATCAGCCCGAGGACGTTCCGGTGGGTGGGCATGAAGGGGATTCCGGTCGATGGAGGCTCCGAACGCGAACCCGCGCAGAATGCCAACGAGGCGGGGGCGTCGCAAGCACATGCGCGCCGTATCGGGAAATTCTCGTCGACGACATCCGGAACGACCCGGCGGCCGGTCCGAAAGGGGAGACGGGCGGAAACGCCCGGCCGGCGCCCCGAAAGGCTCAGCCGGCCTCGGCTGCTTGAGGCTCGGCCCAGGTGACGCCCGTCCGCGTGCGGAGATTGCGCAGGACCTCGGCGTGGACGGCCACGTACCCGGACCCGACCGGGAAAAGCGCGCCGGCGATCTTCTCGTGAAGCTCCGGCAGAACGTGGAACGGCACCGCCGGGCAGAGATGGTGCTCGGCATGGTACGACATGTTCCAGAACAGGGCGTGCAGCCAGCCGGGCGCCCGGGTCGTCCGCGTGTTGGCGGTGAGATCGGCGCTCTCCTCGCATTCCGCGTGCTCGGCGATGCGCAGCCAGCGCATGAACGGCTCTCCGAGAAAGCGGGGCAGGATCCACAGCCACAGCGGCATCCACGATCCCGCCGCGACCGCGGCCGCGGCGATCGATCCGTAGACGCCCCAGACGATCCAGCCCTCGCGCTCGACCTTGGGAATCGCACTCTCGGGAACGAAGCGCCGGTGCTTGTCGGAGACCTTCCCGAAGGGCACGGCCAGGAACCATTGCGCGCCCCGGATCCAGAACGGGATGGCCGACACGTAATAGAGGTAATCCCGCACCGTCGAGTTCCGGGGCAGGACCATCTCGGGATCGCTGCCGCGAATCTGGGTGTAGCGGTGATGCCCCAGATGCAGAAGGCGGAACATGCGCGGCGGCACGAGGTAGATCAGGCAAAGCAGCCAGTAGACTCCTTCGTTCAGCCAGCGCGTTCTGAACGCCGTCGCGTGGGAGCATTCGTGCACGGGCGCGAACAGGAACGCCATGACGATGCCGTGCAGAACCATGGCGGGCAGGAGCCACCACGTGTCGATGCTCAGGACCACCAGCGCGCCGGTCGCGAACAGGACGAGGAAGTGCCGCGCCAGGAAGAAGAGGCCGCTCACGTCGCTGCGGCGGTCCGTGTACCGCTTCAGGGTCTTGCGGTCGATGACGGCCTCGCGGCCGCGGGCGAACTCCACAGGCATGGTCGGCATGGTCAATACCGCTCCCCCGGGCGTCGCCGCGTTTCGTCGGTGCGGACGCCCACGCGAATACGAACCTTACGGCCCGGTCCGCTTTCCGTCAACGACGATGGAATCTAGCATGTCGTCGCCATCGTGTTCGACGGAGACCCACAAGTGACGGAGCGCGCGACACGCTACCGGTTCCCGATCACCGCCATCGCGGTGGTCGGCTCCGGCGTGCTGATCGCGCTCGCGGTGGGCGTCTCCCTGTTCCTCGGGCTGTCGAGCGCGACGGAGAACACCCGCCGGCTCATGGCGTCGCGTTCCGAGACGCTCGTGAACGCGCTCGAACGCAGGATCGAGTCGCAGCTTCAGCCGGTGACGCAGCAGGCGCGGTGGGCGGTGGAGAAGA
The DNA here is from genome assembly GCA_965200265.1 of Alphaproteobacteria bacterium. Classification (GTDB taxonomy): domain Bacteria; phylum Pseudomonadota; class Alphaproteobacteria; order UBA2966; family UBA2966; genus UBA2966. The sequence continues at coordinate 630,601 of OZ241357.1, forward strand.
TCGGGAGCGGCAGCGTCGACTTCGACGACAAGCAGGCCCTGGACACGTTCGTTTTCGGCCTGCTGGGCGGGACCCCGCAGGTCGCCGGCATCGGCATCATCGATCGCCGGGGACGGATGCGGAGATGGGGGCGCGCGTTCACGCAGCCGGTGGTGGAGGACTGGTCCGATCGTTCCCTGATCATGGAGTGGATCGAACGCGGGGCGACGCAGCCGGGCCCGGCATGGCGGGCCCCGTTCTGGACGCATACGCTCGGGACCACGGTGGTGCTTCACGACACGCCGTTCCGGGTCCGCGGCGAGTTCGCCGGCATGTTCACGCAGGTGGTGACCGTCTCCGACCTGTCCCGGCAGCTCGCATCGGCCCGCATCCGGACCGGGATCATTCCGTTCATCCTCCACGACCGCGATCACGTCCTCGCGCATCCGCTGCTGATCGACTGGACCCCCGACGCCTCCGGCGGGGATCAGCCGCTCGCCGCCCTCGACGGGATCGGGGACGCGGTGCTGGAGCGTATCTGGACCCCCGACGATCCGGAGCTGTTCCTTCTCGGCGGCATGACCGAGGCGAACGCATCGGGGGTGACGGTGGGCGACGACTACTACGTGTTCCTGTACCGGGACCTCCACCGCTACGGTCCGGCGCCGTGGACGATCGGGGCCTACGTGAACGTCGGGACCAGCGACGTCCTCGAATGGCTCGCCGGAATCGCCCGGGACGCCCTGAGCGGGAGCTACGAGGACAGCGGGACGCTCGACGGCGACGAGCTCGAACGGGTGATCGCTTCGGCGTTCGCGGGGCTCGCCGTGTTCGTCCTCTCCATCGCGCTCGCGGCGTGGCTCGGCGTGCGCGCGAGCCGGCCGGTCAAGGCGCTCGCGGCGGCGGCGCGCACCATCGAGACGGAGCGCTTCGACCGCGTGCGGACGCTGCCGCCGAGCCGGGTCGCCGAGTTCGACGACGCGAACCACTCGTTCAACCGGATGGCGGCGGGTCTCAGGGAGCGCGAGCTGATCCGCGAGACCCTGGGCCGGTTCGTGCCCGCCGACGTCGCGAGGACGCTCCTCACCGAGGGCGGCGAGCTCGCGCCGGCGCAGTCCGAGGCGACGGTGCTGTTCTGCGATCTCGAAGGGTTCACCGCCATGACCGAGACCCTCGGTCCGGCCGGCGTCGTCGAATTGCTCAACGAGTACTTCGAGGCGATGGTCGGGATCCTCGAACGCTACCACGGGGTCGTCACCCAGTTTCAGGGCGACGCAATCCTCGCGACGTTCAACGTGCCGACGCCGGATCCGGCCCACGCCGCCAACGCCCTGCGCGCGGCGCTCGAGATACAGTCGGCGATGCAGGGCCGCGAATTCGCCGGGTGGCGGATCGGCGGCCGTATCGGGATCGACACGGGTCAGCTGGTCGCGGGGGCGGTCGGCGCGAAGGGTCGGCTCAGCTACACCGTGTACGGCGACGCCGTCAATCTGGCGGCCCGGCTCGAAGCCCTCAACAAGGAGCTCGGCACGCGCATCCTCGTTTCCGAAGCCACCGCGGCGCGGGTCGAGGGCTTCGATCTCGAAGCTAGGGGCGAGTTCGACATCCGCGGCCAGACCGGGCGCGTGGCGGTCTATGCGCTTGGCGAGGCGGAAGGGCCGGACCGGTCGACGGTTCCGGGCGGACCGGAAACGCCCCGGCGCGAGACCGACCGGCGCGAACGGGCGCCTCCGCCGCCGCGAACCGGGCAGGCGTGAGGGCGGTCGACGAAGCGCCGCCGGGCTCCGGCGGGAGTCCGGGTCCGGAAACCGGAGTCGCGGACGTTCCCTTCCGCGAAGCCCTCCGGGTGTGGCTGAAGATCGGGCTGCTGAGCTTCGGCGGTCCGGCGGGCCAGATCGCGACGATGCATCGCATCCTTGTCGACGAGAAACGCTGGATCGGCGAGTCCCGCTACCTGCACGCGCTCAACTACTGCATGTTGCTGCCGGGGCCCGAGGCGCAGCAGCTCGCCACCTACGTCGGCTGGCTTCTTCACCGTGCCCGGGGCGGGCTGGCCGCGGGCATCCTGTTCGTCCTGCCGGGCGCCTTGGTGATGCTGGCGCTCAGCATCGTCTACGCGCTCTACAATCACCTGGCGTTCATCGACGCGCTGTTTCTCGGCGTCAAGGCCGCGGTGCTGGCCATCGTCGTCGAGGCCGTGCTGCGCATCGGCCGCCGCGCACTCGCGACTCCGGCGATGTACGCCGTCGCCGCGCTGGCGTTCGTGGCGATCTTCTTCCTCGCCGTTCCGTTTCCCGCGATCGTCGCGGTCGCCGCGTCGATTGGCCTGATCGGCGCCCGGTTCGGCCGCGGCCGTTTCGTGACCGCGCGCGGACACGAGGGTGCGGACGGGCGGGCGGCCGCCGATGCGGCCCTCGACTCGGGCCGTCTCGCGCACACCCGGCCTTCGTTGGCGCGCGCGGCGCGCGTCGCCGCGGTCTGCCTGCCCCTGTGGTTCGCGCCCACCGTCGCCGCGCTGCTCGTCCTGGGTGGGGACGACGCCTTCACCCGGATCGGCTGGTTCTTCAGCAAGCTCGCCGTGGTGACGTTCGGCGGCGCCTACGCGGTGTTGGCGTATATGGCGCAGCAGGCCGTCGAGGCCTATGGCTGGCTGGCGCCGGGCGAGATGCTGGATGGTCTCGGGCTGGCCGAGACCACGCCGGGGCCCCTGATCATGGTGGTCCAGTTCGTCGGCTATCTGGCGGCCTTCCGCGATCCGGGCGGCCTCGATCCGCTGGTCGCGGGCGTCGTCGGGGCGGCGCTGGCCACCTGGGTGACCTTCGTTCCCTGCTTCCTGTGGATCTTTCTCGGCGCGCCCTACGTCGAGAAGCTGCGGAACAACCGGGACGTCGCCGCCGTGCTGTCCAGCATCACGGCGGCGGTGGTCGGCGTGGTGCTCAACCTCGCCGTCTGGTTCGGTATGCACGTGGTGTTCGGGGACGTCGGCGCGTTCGTGTCCGGGCCCGTTTCCGTGCCGTGGCCTTCGCTCTCCAGCACGGACGTCCCGGCGCTGGGTCTGACCGTGTTCGCGATCTGGCTCGTGTTCGGACGGCGTCTTGGTCTCCCGGTCACGCTCGGACTGACGGCGGTCGCCGGGCTGGTCGTCGGCCTCGTTCCGTGGTGACCCCCGTCCGGGTCGTCGTCCGTCGCGGCTTCGTCTCGACAGGCGGCGGGCCGGGGGGTATGCCTGTCCCCGAAAGGGGACGGGCGCGCGTTCCATGAGCTGGCATCTCGGCATCGACATCGGCGGCACGTTCACGGACGCCGTGGCATACGACGGGTCCACGCGGACGCACCGGACCGCCAAGGTCTGGAGCGTCAGGGACGATCCGCGAGCGACCGTCTCGTCCGCTCTCGAAGCCCTGGGTCTGGAGGCGACGGACCCGCGGATGATGACCTTCGGCACGACCATCGTCACCAACGCCATCGTCCAGGGGAAGCTGGGGCGCGTGGCTCTGCTCACCACCGCCGGACATGGCGACGTCCTCGACATCGCGCGGCAGTCGCGGCGGGTGCTCTACGATCTCGCGGCGCCTCCCCGCGAGCCCGCTCCGGTGCCGCGCGGGCTGCGGTTCGAGATCGACGCCCGCATGAGGCCGGACGGCGGCGCCGCGGCTCCCGTGAACCCGGATCAGGTCCGGGACGTCCTGAAACGTCTCGACGGCGCGGTCGATTCGATCGCGGTCTCGCTCCTCCATGCCTACGCCGACGGCGAGCACGAACGGGTCGTGGGCGAGTTGTGCCGGGAGGCCTTTCCGCACGTCTCGCTGTCCCACGAGGTATGGCCGCAACTCAGGGAATACGAGCGGACGCTCGCCACGGTGCTGAACGCGAGCGTCATGCCGATGGCGGCCGATTACATCGCCACGCTGGGCGCGTTCCTTCCCGCCGGTCTGCGCCTGGAGCTGTTCCATTCGGGGGGCGGCATGATGACGCCGGAGGCCGCCGTGTCCCTGCCCCTGTCGCTGGCGCTCTCGGGGCCCGCCGCGGGCGTGGAGGCGGCGCGCCGGGTGGCGCGGGACGCCGAGGCGCCGCTCGCCATCAGCATCGACATGGGCGGCACGACGACCGACGTCTGCCTGATCGTCGACGGTCTGCCGGAGATCCGGGATCAGGCGCAGGTCGGTCCGTGGACGGTGAACCTGCAGATGCTGGCCGCGCACTCCATCGGCGCCGGCGGCGGGTCGCTCGTCCGTCACGGGTCGATGGGCATCCAGGTGGGACCGGAAAGCGCCGGCGCCGACCCGGGCCCCGCGTGCTACGGACGGGGAGGCGTCCGGCCGACGTTGACCGACGCGGCGGTCGTTCTGGGATATCTGCGGCCGTCGGCGCATGCCGAGGGCGGCGTCCGGATCGATGGAAACTTGGCGCAACGGGCCTTCGACGGTCTCGCCCGCCAGCTGGACACGCCCGTGCCGCGCGTGGCGAGCGGCGTGGTGCGCGTCGCCAACGCCAACATGGCGCGGGCGCTCAAACGGATCACGGTCGACCGGGGGGTGGACACCCGCGACTGCGCGTTGATCGCGTTCGGCGGCGCGGGGCCGATGTACGCCGCCGAGCTCGCCCGTGACGTGGGCATCGGTACGGTCCTGGTGCCGAGGGAGTCGAGCCTCCTCTCGGCGATCGGCTGTCTGACCGCGGCGCCGAGCTACACGCGCCAGCGAACGGTGCGCCTGGCCGGCGCCGACTGGGATGCCGGAGCGTTCGAGCAGGCCTGCGCCGCGATCGCCGACGAGGCGCGGGAAAGCCTGTCGCGGGGGCGTGGCGCGGCCGCGGCCGTCGGCGTCGAATACGCCGCGTTCATGCGCTATCTCGGCCAGAGCCATGCGGTCGAGGTTCCCTGCGCGCCGGAGAGCGGCGCCGGCGAGCTCCAGGCGGCGTTCCGGCGCCGCCATGAGGAACTCTACGGCTACTGCACGGAAGAGCCGTGGGAGGTCCAGTCGCTGCGCGTCACCGCGAGGATCGACCCGGAGATACCGGAGTTCGACCGCCCGGCGGCGTCCGGCGCGGCGCCCGAACCCGTCGAGACGGCGCACTGCCGTTTCGTGGAGGATCCGGTCGCCACGCCGGTCTACGCGCGGGACGATCTCGGTCCGGGGTGGACCTTGGAGGGTCCTCTCGTCGTCGTGGACCGGACGTCGACGACCGTCGTGCCTCCCGGTTGCCGGATCGGCGCGACGCCGCACGGCCACCTGCGGATCGATGTGGGGGAGGCGTCGTGAGTCTTCGCGAAGCGGGATTCGCCAGGATTTCAGGGGGATCCGCGGCGGGTCAGGCGGCGCGCCACTGCAACACGGTGGTCTCCAGACCTTCCACCAGCGGCTGAATGTCGCTTTCCGCGCGACGGGCTTCCAGCCGGGCGACGATCCGGCAGATGTCGGCGGCGCTCCGGTTCAGGGTTTCGGCCAGTTCGCGGAGCTTGGTCTTGGCGATCTCCGCAGGGCGGTCGGATGCCGAGTCGTACACCGAGTCGAGACGCTGCGACCGCTCGGACAGATCGCTTGCGGCGATGCCCAATTCCTCCGCCGCCTCGGGAGGGACGTTGCACAACCGGTCCCATACCCAGATTTCCGGCGCGCCCGACCCGGGAAGGAAGAACACCGGGACTTCGCCGCCGGCGCTCTCCCGTATCCGCTCCTTCAGGTTGCCGTCGCGCTTGTCGCCATCGAGAACGAAGACGAAGCTCTCCACCTTGCCGAATTTGCGGAAGGCCGCGGCGTGCAGGGGAAATTCGCCGGCGCCCGTGTCCCGCCCGATGTGAAATGATCCCGTCTTGAGTTCCAGACGGGGAGCCAGAACGTCGAGAACGCCATGCAGGCATCCCTCGGCCGCTTCGTCCTCGCACAGCAGGTTGAGCGACTCGCCCGCCCGCCCGTAGAGCGCGTTCTGGATCACGTCGCGGTAGGGCGGCCCCACCGTCACCTGGCCCGCCGCGTCGCGTTCGAGGAATATCCGCCCGTTGGCGGGCACCGAATCGAGCACCACCGGGCTATGGGACGTCACCAGGATCTGCAGATCGTTGCGCAGGGCGAGTTGCTGCAACTCCAGCATCAGAAGCTGCTGGACCCAGGGATGCAGGCCGGCCTCCACTTCGTCGATCAGCACCAGCGCGCCGCGAAGTTGGGCGATCTCCCGCGACAGGCGGAAAATGGCGCGTTCGCCGCCTGCCATATGCAGTTCGGAATAGGCCGCGCCGTCCTCTCGGGCGGCGAAGAGCAGACGCTTGCCGCCGCTGGACAGGTCGACCACCTCCGAATACCGGAACGGGGACATCATCCGCTGCGCGAACGCGATCTGCGAGGCCGTAAGGGGTGTTTCGTGCGGCGTGGCTTTCAGGTAGGATATGCGGAGCACGCCCCGCACCTCCGACGGGTTGCTGAGATTGCTGAGCGTCCGCAGATAGAGCGGCCGTTCGGGCTGAGACGCCTTCTTGCGGCCCAGGAAACTGCGATTCCAGCCCTTGGAGCGCCGCCAGCGCATGGCCCGTCGGCCGTCGGGCGTAACGTAGTCGAATTCGAGGACGATCTCGGGCTTTTCGTCTTCCCGCCCGCCCATCTTGGGACGGTAGTCGGGAAACAGCGTCGACGGCACGAAATCCTTGACGCCCGCGCCCGGCACCTTGTAGGCGCAGGCGGCTGCGAACAGCACCGTCGACTTGCCGGTGGCGTTGCCGCCGGCGATGACGTTCACCGGATAGTCGAACGCGACCCGGAGGTCGTCGATGCCGCGGATGCCCTGAAGGCGGATTTCGGAGAGGAAATGCCGCAGATGCGGCTTCTTGCCCTGAAGCTGCTCCCAGAGATTCCTGAGTTGTCGTTCGATCAAGATGCGGCGCCCTTGCTTCGACCTTCTCCGTCAGCCGCTCGCACGCGCCCGTGTGCTTCGACCACGAGCGGCCAACCGTCGTCCGGTTCGGTCATGAAGTCGCCATTGGCTGTCGCGAGCGCGGCTTCGGCGTCTTCGCCCGGACCCCTTCCAATTCCTCGCCATCATGCCACAGGGAAGCCCGCACTGGCTATCGCGAGCGCGGCTTCGGCGTCTTCGCCCGGACCAGCCACGCCCCGAGGGCCGGCAGCAGGACGACGGCGCCGACCATGTTGACGAGGAACATGAACGTCAGCACCGTGCCCATGTCGGCCTGGAACTCGAGCGGCGCGACGATCCACGTCGCGACCCCGGCCGCCAGGGTCAGCCCCGTCAGCACCACGCCCGCGCCGGCCGTGGCCAGGGTCCGCTCGTAAGCGGTGGCGAAGTCGAGTCCCTCGGCGAGATGGGCGCGCAACCGTCCGTAGATGTAGATGCCGTAGTCCACCCCGATCCCCACCCCGAGCGCCACCACCGGCAGGGTGGATATCTTGAGCCCGATCTCGAGTGCCGCCATCAGCGCGTAGGCGAGGAGGGAGACCACCGCGAGCGGCACGACGATGCACACGGTGGCCGCCGCAGAGCGGAAGGAAAGCAGGCAGAGGACGATCACCGCGGCGTACACGTATCCGAGGATCGGGAACTGCGACGCCTCGACCTCCTCGTTGGTCGCGGCCATCACCCCGACGTTGCCCGCGGCGAGCCGGAAGGCGATGCGCCCGTTCGGGTTCGCGGCCTGGAACGCCTTCACCGCCGCGACGACGCGCTCGATGGTCTCCGCCTTGTGGTCGGCGGTGTAGACGTACACCGGCATCACGCTGCAATCGGTGTTCAGCAGGCCGCTGGCGGTCGGCACCGGGGACACCGCCTGCACGAGCAGGTAATGGTTGCGCGGCAGCGTCCGCCACTTGAGGCTGCCTTCGTTCCAGCCGGCGTTGACCCCGCGCGCCACCCCGGCGAGGCCGCGCACCGACCGCACGCCCTCGACGTTGCGCACGTGCCATTCGAAGTCGTCGAGGGTGCTCATCACCTCGTGGTCGATGCAGCCTTCCGCCACCGTTTCCGCGATCACCGTCAGCACGTCCACCCCGATGTCGAAGCGCCCGGCGATGGCGGCGGTGTCGAGGTTGTAGACGGAGTCCGGGCGCAGCTCCGGCACGCCGCGCCGTTCGTCGCCGACCCGGACCTCGGTCGCGGGACGCGCCGCGGCCGCCACCGCCAGCGCGGCCGCCACGATCGCCGCCGCGGCGGGCCTGCGGCGCGCCAGCCGCGCGATTCGCGACCACAGCGGCCGCAGCCGCCGGTCGAGATCGCCGGCGGCCCGGCGTTCGCGGTCGTCCACCTCGAGATACGAGAGCAGCACCGGCAGCAGCGCCAGGTTGGTGAGGATGATTGCGGCCACCCCGACGCTCGCCGTGAGGGCGATTTCCTGAATGACCCGCACCTCGATGAGCGCGATGGCGACGAATCCGACGGAGTCGGAGGCCAGGGCCACCGATCCGGGCAGCAGCAGGCGGCGGAAGGCGGCCCGCGCCGCGTCGACGGCGCTGGCGCCTCCGATCACCTCGGCGCGCGTCGCGCTCACCATCTGCACGCCGTGGCTCACGCCGATGGCGAACACCAGGAACGGCACCAGGATGGACATCGGATCGATGCCGAGCCCCAGCCCGGAGACCGCGCCGAGCTGCCACGCCACCGCGATCAGGGAGCAGGCGAGCGGAACCGCGGTGAAGCGGAGCGAGCGGGTGTAGGCGTACACGAACAGGGCGGTGACGAGGAAGGTGACGCCGAAGAACGCCACCACCCGCGCCGCCCCCGCCGCGACGTCCCCCATCACCTTGGCGAAGCCGACGATGTGGACGTCCACGAGCGCGTCCGCCCCGGCGCGCCCCCGCGCGTCGTGGCGGATGCGCTCCAGTGCGTCCGCGACCTCCAGGTAGTCGAGCCGCTCGCCGGTGTTGGGGTGGAACTCCTGGAGCCTGGCGCTCACGAGCGCGCCGCTGAAGTCGTTGGCCACGAGGCGGCCGACGAGGCGGGCCTTGATGATGTTCTCGCGCACCCGGGCGAGGCCGGCGGGGGTCGGCTCGAAATCGGCGGGCACCACGTTGCCGGCGGCGATGCCGTCTTCCACCACCTCGATGAAGCGCACGTTCGGGGTGAGCACGGAGTGGACCTGGGTGCGGTCCACGCCGGGCAGGAAGAACACCGCGTCGGTGACCTCGCGCAGCACCTCGAAGAACCCGGGGGTGAACATGTCGCCGTCCCTGGCGACGACGGCGATCACCACCCGGTCGGCGCCGCCGAACTCGTCGCGGTGCTCGACGAAGGTGCGCATGTACTCGTGCTCGAGCGGCACCTGCTTGGTGAAGCCGGCGTCGACCCGGAGGCCGGCCGCGAGCCACGTCAGCGCCAGGGTGACGATCCCGAACGCCGCGAGCACCAGGCGCCGATGGGCGAACAGCAGCCGCTCGGCGCGGTCGACGAACGAGGCGGGCGGGGGGGCCGGGGCGAGCGTGTCCGGATCCGGCATCGGGGGGCTACTCGTCGGCCGCGCGCCAACGCCGGACGCCGAACTCACCGAGCAGCAGCATGTCGCCGCCGGGGAGGGCGAGCGCGGCCGAGATGCCCTGGCGCGAGGCGAGCCGTTCGAGCGTCACGCCGCGTCCCCCGTCGCGGCTGGCGAGCACGGTCCCTTCGAGACCGACGATCCGCACCCGATCGGCCCGTCCGGTCCGCCCGGACGGCACGCGGATGGCGCCGGTCAGGGTCGCGCGGGTCCCCGTGACCACCGGCGTCCAGCTCTCCCCCGCATCGTCGGAGCGCAGCAGACGTCCCCGCAACCCGAGCAGCAGCACCCGGTTCCGGTCCAGTGCGAGCACGTCGAACCAGGAACCGCGATAGGGGGGTGACAGCGACCGCCACGTCTCGCCGCCGTCGTCGGAGCGGTACGCGGCCCCTGCCTCGGCGGCGATGAACAGCCGTCCGTCTCCGGCCGGCGTGAGGGCGTTCAGGTGGAAGTCGTCGTCGCTGATCGCGCGCGCGGTCCAGGTATCGCCGCCGTCGGCGGTCGCCAGGAAATAGCCGTAGGCCCCGACCGCGAAACCGGCGCGCGCGTCCCGGAACCACACGTCGAGCAGGGGCCGCTCCTCCTCCGGCGCGTAATGGACCAGCTCCCACGTCGCGCCGCCGTCGCCGGTGCGCAGGATCGCCGCGTCGTGCCCGACCGCCCAGCCGCGGCGGTCGTCGTGCATGTGCACCGCCGTCAACAGGGCGCGGACCGGGACGCGGGACTGCGCCCAGCTCCCGCCGCCGTCGGTGGAGACGAGGATGTGGCCGCGCTCGCCGACCACCACCAGCCGCGAGCCGGCCGCCGCTCCGTCGAGCAGGAGGGAGTCGATGGCGAGCGGCGCCGTGACGGCGGGCCTGGGCTCCGCGCCCGCGCCGGCGACGGGGGCGAGCGGCAGCCACAGGCAGACGATCGGCGCGACGCGAGCCACAATGCGGGTCATGGCGCGAGCCGCCGATCTCTCCCGGCTCGCCATGCCGGCGTCGACGCGCGGATGCGGGGTCGCCCGGTCCGGTCTCCGGCGCACGGGGCCGGGGTTCAGCGGGCGGATCGCGCCGGCTTCGGGCTCGGGCTCACCGCCGGCCCTCGCGGCGCAGGGCGGCGGGGGTGAAGTCGCGGGAGGTGACCGCCGTGTCGTAGGTGCACATGTCGAACTCGTTGTCGAGGCCGAGGGCGAGATAGCGTCCCGCCTGAAGGTCGGTGTGCACTTCCAGGGTCGGCCAGATCAGCGGCTTCTCGTAGTAGTTGATGACGTGGCCTTCCGACACCCGCCACAGCTCGTCGCGGTTGTCGTAGACGTCGACGACCAGGATCTGCCACGAGTCCTCGTCGACGTAGAAAGTGCGGCGCTTGTAGATGTGGCGCGCTCCCTCCTTGAGGGTCGCCTCCACCACCCACACCCGGTGCAGCTCGTAGCGCAGGTGCTCCGGATCGACGTGCAGGGGCGTGAGGATGTCGTCGAAGGAGAGCGCGTCGCTGTGCAGCCGGTAGGCGTTGTACGGCACGTAGATCTCGCGCTTGCCGACGAGCCGCCAGTCGTAGCGGTCGACCGCGCCGTTGAACATGTCGAACTGATCGGCGGTCCGCAGCCCGTCGGAGGTGGTGCCGGGGTTGTCGTAGGCGACGTTCGGGGCGCGCCGCACCCGCCGCTGGCCGGGATTGTAGGTCCAGGCGTTCCGGGGCTCGCGAACCTGGTTCATCGTCTCGTGCACCAGCAGGATGTCGCCCGCGAGGCGCGCCGGCGCCAGCACCCTCTGCTTGAAGAGGATCATCGTGTTGCCGAGCCGCTCCACGGTCATGTCCGGCAGCGAATAGCGCAACTCGATCTCGAGGCCGTACTTGACCATCGTGTAGGCGCCGCCGCGGGTCACCGCCGCCTGGCCGATGACGCACTCCACCGTCTCCCCCCGGTAGCGCAGCAGGTGATTCCAGATCACTTCGAGGCCGTTCCCCGGGATCGGGAACGGGATGCCGATCACCGCCCCGTCGACGCCGTTGCCGTCGTCCACGAGCTCGGCGGCGGCCGCGGTCCGCCGGGTGGCGTCGTAGATCCGCTGCGGCGCGGCGGCGCTGCGGCGGGTCGGATAGACCGGCATCCGGAACGTCGGATAGGTCTCCAGCATACGCCGGTGTCCGACCGCCAGGCGGTCGCCGTGCTCGTCGAGGTTGGCCGCGTCGATGACGAAGAGCGGCCGGTCGTCGGCATACGGGTCGCGATGATGCTCGCCGGGTTCGTACCCGGCCGGCGGCTCCGCGATGCCGCCCGTCCATTCCGGGATGGTCCCGTCGGCGTTGCCCGCCCGCTCCCCTCCGAGCGGGGTGAGGTCGCGGCCGAGCCGCGCGATCTCGTCGGCCGGGATCCCGGCGGCGGCGGGAAGGGCGAGGGCGCACCCGAGAACGAGGGCGGCGGCGGATCGAAGGGCGGACGTGTTCATGTTGATGACTCCGGCGCTCAGAACGCGTACTTGACGGAAGCGGAGATGAAGTCGCGGTCGCTCAACTGGTTGTTGCCGCCGCCGTGCATGGTGTAGCCCAGATTCCCCTGCCAGCGCTCGAGGTAGCTCACGCCCACCCCGAGGGTCAGCACCGTGCGGCCGTCCACGAACGGTCCGCTCGGGCCGGGGCTGCTGCCGTTCACGTCGTGCTGGAACTGCGCGTAGGGGGAAAGCCGCGCCGCGCCGATCGCGTTGTTGTAGTCGAGCCGCGCGGCGGCCCGGTAGCCGAACGAGGTGGCGTCGGCGATCTCGGGGCCGATGCCGCCGGTGTCGAGCGGCGTGGTGTCCTTGTCCGGCATGTCGTGCACGTGCATGACCGCCGCCTCGGTGATGAACGCCATCCCGTCGGCGCCGGCGACGGGGCCGAACACCCTGGTGGCGGTGACCTGGAGCTGGCTTACGTCGCGCTCGACGTAACCCTGAAGCCGGGTGCCGAGCAGGGCCAGCAGCTCCGGCGTGCCCCTTCCCTGCAGGCCCTCGGTCAGAGGACGGAGCCCGTCCGCGAACAGGGACTCTTCCGTCCTCTGCAACGGCGCGTCGGGATGGAACGAGTATTCTCCCTGCAGCGCCCAGCCCGAGGCCCCGAGCTGGGTGCTGAAGCTGACGCCGAAGACCTTCAGATCTTCCGGATACTCGATGAAGTACCTTGCGGCATCCCCGTAGTGGTCGATCGCGAGGGCGGCCGCCACGCCGCCGGCCGACGCCTCGACCCGGCTCCGGACCTGGGTTTCGATCTGCCGCCGGGTCTCCGGCGCCGCGAGCCGGGCGGCGACCTGGCTGTCGATCACCGATTGCGGGGTCCCGGGGGGGACGGCCGCGGCGACCGTCTCCGCGATCTGCTGCCTGACGGCTTGCGTGACCAGCGGCGTGACCTGCGAACTGATCGCCGCGACGGTGTTGGAGCCGGGCGCACTCACCGCGCCCGCCGCCGTGAGACCGCGCCGGTAGCCTGCCGGCGAGCCGTACATGGCGCTGACGAGCGGCAGCCGGCTGTGATGGTTGACGAAGTAGAAGCCGAACTCGGTGTTGTTCAGGTTCTCGGCCAGATAACGCGCCGCGATCCCCCACTGGCCCGAGTCGTCGGGGTCGCGGTCCGGGCTGCGGGTCACGCTCATGAAATTTCGATGGAAACGGAGGCAGTCCGATCCGCTGAAGGTCGGGGCCGCACTCGCGAGTCGGCAATCCATCTTCAGGGCCATTCCCGTGGGCGTCGCCGCCAGGGAGGCGAGATCGGCGCTGACGGCCGGCGACAACGCGTCGAGGCTGCTGCCGGGCGTGGGGCCGCCCATGTCGGTAATGAAGTCGGCGAACCGGGGGTCGGAGATATACGCGGCGTTCCCGCCCGCGCCCGCGTAGTCGTTGGTCGAGAAGTAGGTGCCCGACGGATCGATCTCGGTCTTCTTCCAGGCGAGCTGATAGAAGCCCTCCAGCGACAGCGTCGGCGTCGGGGCCACCGCCGCCGAGACCAGGGGGACCGGCTCCAGCGCGTCGCGCAGCTCCGCGCCCGGCGTGCGCAGCTTGCCCACGTCGAACGGATTGATGACGTTGATGCCGTTCTGGATGAACGTGCTCTCGCCCCAGTTGAGCACGTGGTTGCCGAGCCGCGCGTCGATCGCCGTGTCGCCGGCGTCGAACGCGCCGGTCACGTAGAGGTCGAGCACCTCCACGTCCTTGCCGACCAGCTCCTTCGCGTCGTCGGACAGCGGGCGATATGCGCGGCGGCCGTTCTCGTTTTCGAAGTCGACGAACCCGTTCACGCGGGCGAAGGCGCCGAAGCGGCCGTGCTCGAGTTCGAGTTCGCCGGTCACCTTGGAGGTGTTGCTGACGAGGCCGCGGTCGTAGTTGCGGCCGCCGTCGTCGGAGTTGAGGCCGGTCAGCGAGTCCTTGCGCTTGCCCGTGCGCCAGGTCGCGCCGTGCGACAGGGTCACGTCGAAGCTCCCTCGGAGTTCGCCGGAGGAGAACTCGGCCGCGTGCGCCGGCGGGGCCGCCAGCAACAATCCGCCGGTGACGACCGCCCAGGTCGGCGCGAAGGCCATCCGCCGCGCTTCGTTCATGTCCGTCGCCCCCGTTCCCGTCCTCGTCGATACCGCGTCCCGACCTGCGGTCCGCCGCATGATATACCCTCTTGTGGGGAGAGTGTGCAATTCTCGTGAGCGGAGTGCGCAATCCGCCGGAATCGCGGGTGGCGTTCCGATCCGGAGCGCCGGTGCGGCGCCGTTCACGAGAGACGCCGCCGGGGTGAAGGCCGTGACGAAACAGCCCGACGTCTTCACGGTGGAGGTGGTCCGCCAGGCCCTGGCGTCGATCGCCGAGGAGATGTCGCTCGTCGTCATGCGGGCCGCGCGGTCTCCGCTGTTGCGCGAGGCGGGCGATCATTCCTCCGCCCTGACCGCCGCCGATGGCGGGGTCATCGCGCAGGGCCGGGACATTCCCATCCATCTCGGCGTCATGGGGTTCGCGGCGCGGGAGTTCCTCAAGGCGGTGGGCCGGGAGAGGCTGGCGCCCGGCGACGTCTGGTATCTCAACCTGCCCGAGGTCGGCGGCAACCACCTGCCCGACGTGAAGGCGGTGCGGCCCGTCTTCCACGAGGGCGAGCTGCTCGCCTTCGCGGTCTCGCTCGCCCACTGGGAGGACATCGGCGGCGCGACGCCCGGCAGCTACACGGCGCACGCGACGGACGTCTGGCAGGACGGCTTCCGCATTCCGCCGACCCGGTTCTTCGCCGACGACGAACCCATCGAGGAGACCCTCGGCCTCCTGCTCGCCAACGTCCGCACCCGTGACGTCATCCGCGGCGACATGCTCGCCCAGGCCGCCGCCACGCGGGTGGCGGACGCTCGCCTGCAGGCCCTGTTCGAGACCCACGGCCCCGAGACCTTCAAGGCCGTCGTCGAGAGGCTCGACGACCTGACCGAGGAGCAGACGCGCGCGGCGATCCGCGCCCTGCCGGACGGCGTCTACGAGGGCGAGGACTGCATGGACGACGTCGGTCCCGGCGGCGGGCACGTCGCCATCCGGGTCAGGGTCGTCATCGACGGCGACGACGCGACCTTCGATTTCAGCGCCACGGACGACGCGGTCGAGGCGCCGGTGAACGCGACGCCGTCGCTCGCCGCGACCGCCGCCGGGTTCTTCGTCAAGGCCGTCTCCAGGCACGAAATCTTCCACGCCGACGGGTTCTTCCGCGCGGTGAAGGTCATCACCCGCCCGGGCTCGGTCGTGAATCCGCCGCCCAGCTACCCCGTCGTCCTCGGCAACCACGAGACGTCGCAGCGCTGCGTCGACGCGATCATGCGGGCGATGGCGGGCTGCATTCCCGATGCCGTGACCGCGGGCGGTTCGGCGTCGGCGGCGGTGCTCATCTTCAGCGGCCGGTGGCCGGACGGTCGCTGGTGGTCCTTCTACGAGGCCCACGGCGGCGGCGAGGGAGGACGCGCCGACCGCGACGGCTGGTCGGCCACGCGCGTGAACCTCGCCAACGTCATGAACACGCCGGCCGAGATGATCGAGGCGCAATACCCCATCGTCGTGTCCAGGCAGGCGCTGCGCCGCGGGTCGGGAGGACGCGGCCGCTACCGGGGCGGCGACGGCGTCGTGCGGGTGTACGAGATGCTGGGCGAGGACACCAGGTTCGCGGCCATGCTCGACCGTTGCAAGGTGCCGCCCTACGGCCTGTTCGGGGGCGAGAGCGGCGCTCCCTACGAGTTGCGGCGCGTCTCGGCGGACGGAACGGAGGAAGCGATCGAAGGCCGCGGGCATTACCGCCTGAAGAGGGGCGAGAAGATCGTCCTCTCGACCGCCGGCGGCGGAGGCTACGGCGAGCCGGCGGCCGCCTGAACGTCGGACGGGCGTTCGCGGGGCGCTTGCGCGCCTCCCTCGGGAACGGCCACCCTGCGGGAAATCTCACGCGAACCCGGAGGATCCGATGATCGTCGACTACCGCGCCTACACCTTCAAGCCCGGAACCGTTCCCGCGTTCTACGACATGTTCGAGAAGGAGGGACTCGAGCCGCAGCAGCGCATCCTCGGAGACTTCATCGGCATGTACCGCACCGAGGTCGGCAACGTGAACGAGGTCATCCACATGTGGGGCTACGAGAACGCCCTCGAACGGGACCGGCGCCGGGCGGAACTCTACGAGGATCCCGTGTTCGCCGGCTACGTGGTCCGCGCCCGCGAGCTGATCGTCGCCCAGGACGTCCGCACCCTGATCCCGGCGCCCTTCAATCCGCGGTAGCCGCGGCCGTCCGCGCCGCCGTCGGCGTCTCGGCCGCGAGCGCGCCGTCTGCCTCCCGCGCCGCGACGACCTCGGCGCCGCGGAAGTTGAGCTCGATCTTCACGCCGTTGGGATCGTGCAGGAAGACCTGGCGGATGTCGCGGCCCGGCACGTCGCGCACGTGAAAGGGAATCCCGCAGTCCTCGAGCAGGCCGATCATGTCGTCGAGGCCCCCGGCCTCGAAGGCGACGTGATCGATCGTGCCGGTGCCCTCGTCGGGCTGGTCGTCGACGCCGACGAGATGGATGACGGCTTCGTCGCCGCAATAGAGCCAGGCGCCCGGAAACGCGAAGGACGGTCGGTCGCCGTCGATCAGGCCGACGACGTCGGCATAGAACGCTCTCGTCGCCGCGAGGTCGTCGGTGACGATGTTGACGTGGTTGAGGGCGGTGACGGTCATGGGTTCGTCCCCCTTTGGTGGCGGATGGCGGTCGCGGGCGAAAACCGGGCGACCGGCAGTCTACCACGACGCCGGGCGTGTCGGGGGCCGCGCCGGCGCGCCGTGCCGCCCGCGCGGATCACGCAGGCCGCCGGCCGCCGCGCCGGCGCGAGGTCTCGCGATGCATGATGTAGAGGCCGCTCAGGACGACGAGGACGGTTCCGGCGACCATCCACCGGTCGGGCAGGTCGCCCCAGATGGCGAACCCCAGGGCGACGGCCCAGACCATGTTGAAGTACTTGAAGGGGACGACGATGACGGCCTCGGCGAGCCGCAGGGCCTCGATGTAGAGGAAGTGCGCCGCGCCCATGAGGATCCCGCTGAGCGCCAGCAGCGGCCAGTCCCACGCGCCCGGCAGGATCCAGCCGAACGGCAGGGTCAGCAGGCCGATCAGGCAGGCCGCGGCGGTCGTGAACGCGAGGGTGCCGACCGACGACTCCGTCGCCGCGATCCGCCGGGTGATGACGTCGCGCCCGACCCCGCCCATCACCGATACCAGCGGCAGCAGCATGGCGACGCGCGGGCCTTCGCCGGTCGGCTGGATCATCAGCAGGACTCCGCCGAATCCGACCACGACCGCGGTCCAGCGCCGCCATCCCACGGTCTCGCCCAGCAGCAGCGGCGCCAGCGCCGTGATCATGATCGGGCCGGTGAAGGTCGCCGCCATGGAGTCGGCGAGCGGCAGGTACGTCAGGCCGAACACCCAGAGAAAGGACGACGCCACGAAGAGGAGCGCCCGCGCGCTCTGGGCGCGGACGTAGCGGACCCTGAGCGCGCGCCAGCCGCCCGCGCGCCGGGCGAAGAACGCGATGGGCAGGAACGCGAAGAAGGCGCGGAGCGCCACGATCTCGCCCACGGGATAGCTGTCCGTCAGCCACTTCATGGCGGCGTCGTTGGCGGTCAGGAAGACGCCTCCGAGCAGGATGCAGGCGATGCCGCCGGTGGGGGAAATCGACCCCGACGTGACGGGAAGGCGCATCAGGCGGCGGCCGCGTTCGACAGGGGGTTCATCGCCGCCTCGCGTCGGTTTTCCGCTCCGGGATGCCGGGCGTCGCGGACCGGCGCCCTGATCCCGGCGCCCCGGTCCGGCGATGGAATACCAGACTCGTGCACCGACCACTGGCTACTGGCAACCGGCCACTGGAAGGCGTCCCGGTTCGGCGATGGAATACCAGACTCGTCCGCCCGGCCGCGAGGCCGCGCGAGGTGGCGGCGCATCCGGCCTTGGCCCTATGATGGCCGTGGACCCCGAAGGAGCCGTTCGCGCAGGAGTCGTTCCCGGTTTCGGGGTCCGAACGGGGGAGGTTGGATGTGAGCGGAGTCCTCGTCGTTACCGGAGCGAGCACGGGTATCGGGGCGGCGACCGCGCGGCGCGGCGCGGCGCGCGGGTACGACGTCTGCGTCAACTACCGCAGCCGGGCGGCCGAGGCCGAGGCCGTCGCCGCGGACGTCGCGGCGCTCGGGCAGAGGGCGGTCGCCGTGAAGGCGGACGTCGGCAGGGAGGACGACGTCCTCCGCATGTTCGAGACCGTGGACCGGGAGCTCGGCCCGGTCACGGCCCTGGTCAACAACGCGGGTTTCGTGCCCGGTCGCGCCACCGCCGACCAGGTGACGGCCGCCGACGTCCAGGTGACCATGGACACCAAGGTGATGGGCACCGTCCTCTGCTGCCGCGAGGCCCTCAGGCGCATGATGCCGAGGCACGGCGGACGGGGCGGCGCGATCGTCAACGTGACGTCGCCGGCCTCCCAGCACGGGGCGCCCGGTTACTGGATTCACTACGCCGCGTCGAACGGCGCCGCCGACACCTACACGATCGGACTCTCCAGGGAGGTGGCGGAGGAGCGCGTCCGCGTCAACGCCGTGCGGCCCGGATTCGTCATCACCAACTTCCACGTCAACGCCAACTGGCCCGACCGCATCGAGAAGTTCGTCGCCCAGAACCCCGATATGCGCGACGGCAAGCCGGAGGAGGTGGCGGACGCCATCCTGTGGCTTCTGTCGGACGAGGCGTCCTTCGTTTCCGGGGCCGTCGTGGACGTGACGGGCGGCCAGTCCGGCATGATCAACCCCAGGGACTGAGCGTCCGCCGCGGAATGAATCGAGCGATTCCACAAGGTCGCGGTGGCCGGTGGCCGGTTGCCGGTGGCCGGCGACTGGCCACTGGCGACGACGGGCCGGGCGCAGTTTGACGCGCCGCTCCCGACGGCCCACCCGGCGTCTCATATGTGTCTGAACCAGGACAATGGCTTGATTGCCGGCTTGGGGTTGGGTAAGACTTCGCAGGCGCAAGGGGCGCATATCGTGTTGGATGCCACGACGCCATGCTGACCGAATACATCGATGAAGCACTTCGCCGCGCTCGCTACGAGCTCATCGAAGACGAGGAAACCCCCTACTACGGAGAGGTCCCGGAGTTGCCGGGCGTGTGGGCGTCCGGCCGGACGTTGGAAGGCTGCCGGCGAGAGCTGAAGGAAGTCATCGAAGGCTGGATACTCGTCAGCGTGAGACGATCGATCGACCTTCCGCGACTGGGCAGCGCCGTATAGCGGGACAGCGCCGGGAACGCGCGCCCCCGACCGGGTCCGTCATGTCCGATCGAAACCATATCCGATGAAGCCGGGCGACGGCGGGCGGGAACCTGCTAGAGTGACGGCGGATCGTCCTGTCGAACGGGAGAGGTGGCGATGGAACTCGACGACGTCATGCGGACCACGTTTTCGGCGCGCGAATACACGGGCGAGCCGGTGCCCGACGAGGTGATCCACGGCATTCTCGACGTGGCGCGGTTCGCGCCGAGCGGCGGCAACCGTCAGGGGAACCGCGTGATCGTCGTCCGCGACCAGGAGACCCGCGACCGTATCGCGAAGATCGCGGAGCGGCCCGCCAGGATCTACGCGGCGCAGAGCGCCGCCGGCGAAAGCCCGTGGAACACCATCGTTCCCTCCCGGGTCACGGCGCGGACGATCGAGGAGACGCCGCCCCTCGGCATCCTGGTCGAGACCTACCGCGCCGCCTCCGTCGTGCTCGTGTTCGCCGTCGACCTGCGGGTGGTGGCGTCCATGGACAAGGACCTCTCCCGCGTCGGCGTGGTCAGCGGCGCCTCCATCTATCCGTTCGTCTGGAACACCCTCCTCGCCGCGCGGCAGGCGGGTTTCGGCGGCACCATCACCACCGTGCCGGTGGCCAACGAGCCGGAGGTGAAGGAACTGCTCAACATCCCGCCGGAATACGCGGTGAGCGCCCTGGTCCCGCTGGGCAAGCCGGTCAGGCAGCTCACGAAACTGCGGCGCAAGCCGGTCGAGGAGATCGCCACCCGCGGCGCCTTCGACGGGGAGGCGTTCACGGTATAGCGGGAGGCTTCGTCCGGGCCGCATCCTTCCCGCTATCCGGGCGCTTCCTCGACGATCGTCCCGACGCAGCGCCGCATCCGGGCGATGTTCCCGGCGTGCGGGGCCGGCCGCTCGCCGCGCATCGTTGTCGGCATCAGCTCCTCGCGCGGCGTCGTCGTCAGCAGGGCCGTGTTGATCTCGATCTGGACGGCCTCCACGTCCGGCCGTCCGCGTTCGCCGTGGCGCCGCACGATGTGCCCGCCGGCGTAGCCGGGGACGTCCTCGCGGACGTCGAGGCCCGCGGCCGCGAACAGATCCTTGACGCGATCGACGACCGCCCGCCCGGCCGTCGCGCCGCCGCGCGTGCCGATGACGACCTCGTGCTCTCCCATCCGGTTGGGGTCGGCCGTGTGCGCATCGAGAAGCAATACGCGGCCGTGCCGCTGCCGCGTGTCCTCGACCGCGCCGTCGAGGCCCTCGTGATAGGGGTCGTAGCGGGTCGCCAGAAGGTGCTCGGCGCGGGCCTCCGTCAGGGGTTCGGCGAAGATCGGCCTGCCGCGCCGCGTGTGGGTTCGGAATACGCCCCGCGTCGAGACGACGATCCCGTCTTCGCGGGTGAAATCGTCGCGCCGGCGGTTCACGTCGACGAACAGGCGGGAGTAGGGGGTCGCGACGACGGTCGCGCCGCTTTCGTGCGCCCGCCCGTAGACGTCGGCGGCGAAGGCGTCGGCGTATCCCCGCGGCAGGTGTGCGAAGTCGGGATCGGAATAGTCCTCGGGCCGGACGTCCGGGAGGGGTTCGGTTCCGAAGTGCGGGATGCTGACGACGACCGGCCGCGCCTTGTCCGGGTCGGGACGTCCGACGAGGGGAAATCCGGGGCGGGACGTGAGCCGCGGGCGCATCGCGGTTCAGGATGGCCCGTCGCGGGA
Organism: Alphaproteobacteria bacterium; assembly: GCA_965200265.1. GTDB lineage: Bacteria > Pseudomonadota > Alphaproteobacteria > UBA2966 > UBA2966 > UBA2966. The sequence continues at coordinate 651,520 of OZ241357.1, forward strand.
GGGTTGTACAGGGCGCGTCGCGGCCTTGCCGGACGGGGCGCGCGTTTGTCATGATTCCGGGACGTCCAATCCGAACCGGAGGCCCGCCATGTCGAACCCCGATGCCGTCGAGAACGTTTCCGGCCACTGTCTGTGCGGTGGCGTCCGCTACGAGGCCGCCGCCGTCCGCCGCCAGCTCGTCCAGTGCCATTGCGAGACGTGCCGCCGCGCCGTCGGCGCCGTCTGGCAGGCGACCCAGGCGCTGCGCGAGGACCTGGCCATCGAGGACGACGGCTGCCTCGCCTGGTACCGGTCGTCCGGGAAGGCGCGGCGCGGGTTCTGCGGCAGGTGCGGCTCCAGCCTGTTCTTCGATCACGACGACCGCTCCACCATGGGGATCGCGGCGGGCACGATCGACCAGCCGTCGGGGCTGGCGCTGGCCGCCAACATCCACGTCGACGACGCGGCGGACTACGAGGTCCTCTCCGGCGAAGTGCCGAGCTTCCGCGACGGACGGCACGGCATCGCCTACCCGTAGCGGCGCCCGGCGGCCTGGCCTTGCCGTCCACGACGGAGAGGATCGCGGCGAGCGCTTGCAGCGGCGAGACCGGATGGCTAACGTGATCCGACGGGTTCGTTACCCGAGTGAAACGGCTGTTCGCGCGCCATCCCGAGGATCGACGGGCGGGGCCGTCCGCGTCGACCGGGGTTCGGCCTTGACGTGGACGGGCGGAGCCGACATGATGGATTTATGGGTTTGACCCAGCCAAGCGCATTTCTGCTGCGGGATGTCCGGTGCTTTCGCGGAGAGCAGACGACTCATCTGCGGCCCATCACCCTGCTTGTCGGTGAAAACAGCACCGGAAAAACGACCTATCTTGGTTGCTACGATGTGATGCATCGGTTGTTTTCTGCATTTCGGAGTCGCGGCGTCGATCGGCTCGACTTCAATCGGGAACCGTTCTCGATGGGGTCTTTCCGCGACATCGTGCGGTCGCAACGCGGTCGGGCCGGTCGTATAGACGAATTCGCTCTTGGTTTCGGTATTCGTCCTCCCCGTGGACCCACGCCGCCTCACGTTGTCCGGGTCTTCTTTTCAGAAAAGGGCTCGGAGCCCATCGTATCATCGGTATTTTATGAGTTCGAGAAACATTCGTTTCTGCGCTTGACTCGGAAAAGTTCCGAAAAAACAACTTTTGAAACAACAGGATTCAAGACGACAATAGATTATCCTTTGGATGAAAATTGGATGTTTATATTGGATTATTTGAGTCATGATTTTGGAGAAAATGTTAGAAAAATGGAAGATACACAAGATGTATTCAATTACCTGAATAAACTTCTGTCCCCCAATGGAAACAGAAAAAGAGTACCAAGAAGTTGGAGCCAGAGTTTCCCCCCGCTGATACCGGTGGCTCCGTTGCGGTCGAAACCGAAGCGCACCTATGATCCGATCCGGGAGATCACGTCGCCGGAGGGGGAGCATGTCCCCATGCTGTTGATGCGGCTGGAACGAACCGACAAGAGCGGGTGGGACACTCTTCACGACGATCTCGTGTCCTTCGGCAGGACCTCCGGCCTGTTCACGGATATCGCGCTGAAGCGTCCTCAGGGGCGGCAGATGAGCGACCCGTTCCAGTTGCAGTTCAAGGTTCGTTCCGGCTCGCGAGCGAACGTCATGGACGTCGGGTACGGCGTCAGCCAGAGCCTGCCTATCCTCGTTGACGTGAACAGGGCGAAGGAAAGCACCTTCCTGATGCAGCAGCCGGAAGTGCATCTGCATCCACGTGCACAGGCCGAACTTTCCGGGCTTCTCCTGAACTCCTTCAAGAAGAATGGGAACCGGTTTCTGATCGAAACGCATAGCGACTACATTATCGACAGGGTCCGGATCCTGACGAGAAAGAAGATTCTGAGTCCGGAAGACGTATCGATACTCTATTTCGCCCCCAAGGGCAGCGAGGTCGAGGTCCATAACATAAATCTGGACGATAACGGAAATCTTCAGGATGTGCCTCCCGGCTATCGGGAATTTTTCATCAGGGAATCCGACATGTTGCTCGGGTTCAGGGATTGAGTTCGTAATCCATGTGCATCATCATCGACGCCAACAAGATGAGCGTTTTTCTGTCTGAACCGCCGAACGAGGACGTTGCCCCGATACATGATTGGCTCAGTGATAAAAATAAAATGGGCAAGATCGTCTATGCCACAGGAGGAAAATTTGACGATGAGATCGGGAGGCGCGCCCGAGAACGCCTCACGGTCTACTATCGATCGGGCAGGGCGATTCGTATTGATGCTGACGCGCAGGATTTTCGACGTGACGAATCTTCCCTGGCCCCGAAGATTCGGTCCGATGACCCCCACGTGCTGGCACTGGCGCGGGCCTCGGGAGCACGCCGGCTCTACACGGACGATGCCAGGCTCATGGACGATTTCACGGACAAGAGATTTATCGACGGTCCAAGGGGCAAGGTGTACAAGTACGCGAAGCACGCGAAGACGCTTCTTACGAAGAAGACGTGCGCATAGACCCGTATTCCGCCGGTCTTGGAACTGGTCCGTAGCCGCCGCCGTCGGCGATTGATTCGCCGCCGCCGCTGCGCCATAAGGGGGCGGTGGATCGAACGCGGGGAGAGGGGGGCAGGTCGATGCGGCTCGCGGGAAAGGTTGCCGTCGTCACCGGCGCGGCAAGCGGCATGGGGGCGGAGGAGGCCAGGCTGTTCGCGCGCGAGGGCGCGACCGTGGTCGCCACCGACGTGGCCGGGGACGCGGGCCGGGAGGTGGTCGACGGCATCGTGGGGAGCGGCGGCAAGGCGGTCTTCGAACGCCACGACGTGGTCTCGGAGGACGACTGGAGCGCCGTCGTGTCCCGGACGGTGGAGCGCGAGGGCCGGATCGACGTTCTCGTCAACAACGCCGGGTTCGCCGGCAGCTCCACCGAGGACTCCATGGACCTCGGCGCCTTCGACACGCTCATGGACGTGAACCTGCGCGGCGTCTTTCTCGGCATGAGGGCCGTCATCCCCGTCATGCGGGAAAGCGGCGGCGGCGCCATCGTCAACATCTCGTCGATCTCGGGGAACATCGGGCAGGACGTCGTGCACGTCGGCTACAACGCGACCAAGGGCGGGGTGCGCGCCATCACCAAGGCCGGGGCCGTGCAGAACGCCAGGCACGGCATCCGGGTTAACAGCGTCCACCCCGGCATCCTGCCGCCCATGCGCACCGCGCGGCTCACGGCCGAACCGGCCCTGCGCGAACGGTGGATGGCCCGGATACCGATGGGCCGCGCCGGTGAGCCCATCGAGGTGGCGAACGCCGTCCTGTTCCTCGCCTCCGACGAGGCGTCGTACGTCACCGGGGCCGAGCTCTGCGTCGACGGCGGATATCTGGCCGCTTGACCGGCGCCTCGCGGGAGGTCCCCGCGTCTCCGTGGCGGCGGTCCGCAGCCCGCCGCCGCTCCCGCAGTCTCGCGCCCGCTCGCGGTCCGCGTGGCGGAGAGCCGGCCTCAGTCGTCGTTCCAGAAGGAATCGTCGTCGTCGTAATCGTCGTCCTCGTCGAATTCGTATTCGAGCTCCCGCTCGACGAAGACCTTGACGTCGCCGTCCTCGACCGCGAGGTCGTACATCAGCAGAGGTTTCCCGGTCTCCGCTCCGGGCTCGTTGGTGGCGAGGTCCCATTGCCAGAGGTGCTTGGTGCAGGTGAGGACCTTGCCGTCGCAGATCCCCGATTGCTCGAGCGGCTCCTCCATGTGCGGGCACAGGGGGGGAATCGCCTTGAAGGCGCCGCCGTGGTTGACGACGAGAATGGGGACGCCGTCGACGTCGAACACCTTGAGGCCGTTCTCGGCGACGTCGCCGGTCGCGCAGACCCGTTTCCACGTCATGACGGCGGCTTCATGGGGGCGGTCGCGGGAAGGATGATCCGGGGCGGCGAGGGCGCTAGAGGGGCCAGTGGGTTCCCTTGTCGAGGCGCCGCGTCTCGAGGCGGACCTCGCGGGCGACGAACCGGGCCGCGTCGCCCTCGATCGCGAAGTCGTCCAGGTAGCGCCCGACCGCGAACAGGTGGTTCTCGCCCGCGTCGATGTGCGAGTTCACGCCGTCGAGCATGTTCTGGTAGATCACGAACGACGTCACCGCCCTGGCCGACCCGCCGTCGTCGCCGACGTCCACGGTATAGACGACCGCGTGGCGCTTGAGCGGCGAGTGGTCGGTGTTGTGCTTCGGCAGCAGCTCGCACATCTGCGCGATCTGCTCGCGGTTCCCGTCGAGATACAGCACGTCCCTGCGGATCTCGGGGCTGTAGGCCGTGATCCGGTAGTAGAACCCGGCGTCGCACAGGTCGAGCCAGTCCGACCAGCGTTCGTCGTCCAGAAGCAGGCAGGCGCGGTAGACGGTATCCCGCACCGCCTCGACGGCGGCGCCGCGGTTCGCCCCGTGGCTGCCGGTCCCGGCCATCGGCGGACCGCGCGGCTACTCGGCCGCCATGGCCGGACGGTTGGTCGGGTTGTGCAGGGGCCTGCCCATCCAGCGCGACCATTCGTCGTAGTAGTGGCGCATCCCGATCTCGTCGTGGATGGTCTCGTTCTCGTGGCGCCCGTGCAGGATGCGCCGGGGCTCCGTGCCGGGGCGCATGGTCACGCCCTGGCCGGTGATGCTGAGCAGGTCCTCGTGCAGGTTGCGGCCCATCGGACCCCAGATGGTGTTGTGGTGCCGGACGCGCGTGAGACGCTCCTCCTCCGTGTCCCTCTTGAGGCCCAGGCCGCGGAACTCGATCATCACCTCGCCGGCGGACAGCGGCGTCATCAGGTCGACGCGGAGCGCCGAGCCGCGCAGGTTGTAGTTGATGCCCGGGAAGATGTCGATCATGTACCAGTTGTTCGGCGGCAGGGTCGGAAAGCTCAACGCCTCGCGGGACTCGAACCCCTCGTACTGGTCGTACTGCACCTCGAACGAGCCGACGACGACGTGGCCGTTGTCGAAGGTCATGTTCTTGCGGGCGAAATAGGCGTCGTTGAAGCCCGTCACGCGGTTATGGTAGTGCACGAAGTCGTGATAGAACTCGCTGTTGGTGTCGTGCCACAGCTTGTAGTTCGAGGGAATGATCGACTTGTGGTAGTGGAAGATCTCCAGGGGCTCGGCCTCGATGGGATCGAGAATGCAGTCGAGCGCGCTGCCCACCCATTCCCGGACGTTGTGCTCGATGTGGTCGTCGAGCGTCACCCACACCATGCCTCCGAAGGCCACTTCGCAGCGCAGGCGCCTGAGCCCCACGTCCCTGGTCGTCAGCCGGTCCTGATAGCCTTCCTCGCCGCGCGAGATGTGCACGCAGCGGCCCTTCATGTCGAACTGCCAGGCATGGAACATGCAGGTCATGTTCTTCGGATTGCCGGACGGCGTGCCGTCCCTGAAGCTGCCGGAGGGCCGGCGCTCGATCAGGTTGGCGCGGTGCGGGCAGACGTTGAGGAAGGCGCGGATCCTGTCGTCCGCATCGCGGCAGACGATGACCGGCTCGCGCGCGATCGACATGGTGCGGAAGTCGTAGGGTTCGGGAAGCTCCGATTCGTGGCAGACCGGAATCCACACCTTCTTCCAGATCTTTTCCAGCTCTTCCTCGAAGATCTCCGTGTCGCTGTAGATGCGGCTGTCGGCCCACTCGATCCGGCCCGGATCGGGTGGCGTGTTCCACTGCTTCGCGTTTCGAGCCATGGGAGTTCTCCTGTTCCTGACGGGCGAGCCCCCGTGGTCACTGCTGTCCGAACGAGCCCGCCTCGCCTCCGCCCGTTCCCTTCACCCCGGCGCCCTGGACGCCCAGCTCCACGAGATAGGTGGAGAGTTCGGGGATCAGGGCGATGAAGACCCACGCTATGAGCAGGGCGAGCAGGTACGGCACCACGAATTTCAACAATCGGAAGTACGGGATGCCGGTGATGCCGCTCGCCACGTAGAGGTTGAGTCCGTAGGGCGGCGTGATGAAGCCGATGGCGTCGCCGACCAGGAATATGACCGCGAAGTGGATCGGGTCGACGCCGATCCCCGCCGCGATCGGCGCCAGGATCGGCGCCAGGATGATCGTGTTGGGGACGCTCTCGAGGAAGGTTCCGGCGGCCAGCACGAAGAACATGCAGGCGAACAGCACCGGGTAGTAGCCGCCCAGCCCGCCGATCATCTCGGACACGAAGTCCCGCGCGCCCAGCAGCGACAGCACCTGCTGCATGACGATCGAGATGGCAATCAGGGGCGCCAGCAGGCCGGTGATCTGCCCCGACCGCATGATGACCGCGGGCAGGTTCTTCCATTTCAGCTGCCGCGTGATGAAGAGGCCGGAGAACAGGCAGTAGCCGGCGGTGATCCCGGCGGCCTCGGTCGGCGAGAAGGTCCCCGAGTAGATGCCGAAGAGGATGATGAAGATGGCGATGAAGCCGAGATAGGCGCCCACCGTGTCGCGCGCGATGCGCTTGATGTCGAAGGCGATGAGCTGCCCCCACTTCTTGTAGGCGCAGACGCCCCAGCACGCGGCCATCATGGCCATGACCATCAGGACGCCCGGCAGCAGGCCGCCGATGAACAGGTCGCTGATCGACAGGTGCATCAGGAAGCCGTAGATGATGAACACGATGCTGGGCGGGATGATGATGCCGACGGTGCCGCCGGCCGCCGAGGTCGCGGCGGCGAAGTTCTCGTTGTAGCCGCCCTTCTTGAGCTCGGGGTACATGATCGACCCGATCGCCGCCGTGGTGGCCGAGTTGGATCCCGAGATGGCGGCGAACAGGCCGCAGGCGCCGATGGTCGCCATCGCCAGGCTGCCGCGCAGCCATCCGAGCGCCGAGTAGGCGAAATCGGTCAGCTTCTTGGCGATGCCCGAGGCGTTGATGAAGTCGCCGGTCAGGATGAACAGGGGCAGGGCGAGCAGGCCGTAGAAGTTGACCCCCTCGAACAGCGTGACGCCGATGTTCGAGAGCGTGAAGTCGATGACCAGGCTGACGCCGGCCGTCCACAGGCCGATGATCAGGATGATGGGCACGCCGAGCACGAACAGCACCATGATGACCAGCGTGACGAGGGTGACGAGCAGTCCGTCCATGATGTCGCCCTCCCTCAGTCGCCCAGTATGGAGTGGACGATCTGGAACGGTTCCCTGCGCTTGAACTGCTGGTAGTCCTTCCAGAGGTTTTCCAGGCTGCGGTAGATGATCAGCGCCCAGGCGATCGGCGTGATGGAGTAGAACCACCACTGCATGATGTCGTCGGTGCCCTGCACGATGGCGAAGTTCATGTGCACCACCTGGACCTGCTCGATGGTGAAGTAGACCACGATCAGCGAGAACGCGATCCAGCAGACCGCATCGAGGATCAGGCACAGGAACTGGCCGTTGTAGGGCATCCGCAGGCGCAGTTCGTCGAAGCTCAGGTGGGTGCGGATCTTGACGTTGTAGGCGCAGCCGAGCCACGTCACCCACAGGAACAGGTACACCGGCACCGAGGTGCTCCACGGCGCCTGAAGCGAGAACACGAAGCGGCGGATGACCTCGACGAAGATGATCCCGCCCATGGTCATGTAGGCCGCGAGGATGATCCACTTCTCCAGGTTCGCGTCGATCCAGCGTAACGCCGCAAGCAACCAGGACATCGTCAACTCCAGTCGATCGGGGCGGGACCGCGCCGGCCCGCCGTGGACTCCTGCCGGGAACGAGGGCGCGGGGGCCTGCGCCCCCGCGCCCCGGTCGAACGGACTAACCCTTCCACCAACGCCGGGGTTCGACGTGCTCGGCGAGCATCGTCTCCGGGATCTCGCGGGCGATGTTGAAGACCTCGGTGTAGGTGTCGAGGCCCTTGGCCCACTTGTTGATGCGCTCGCGCCACTTCTCCCACGGCTCGGGCACGAACTCCGGCGAGCACAGCTCCTGGCACTTCTTCTTCTCCTCGGCGGAGAAGGGAACGTAGCGCACGTTGTGCTGCGCGTAGTGCGTGTTGGGATGCTGCGGCACCGAGGCGCCGACCACGTTGACCAGCGACGCCTCGTTGGCGTGCTGGACCATGACCTGCGAGGTGTACGCCGACTCCATGACCGCGTCCTGCAGCTCGGGCGACAGGCCCTCGTAGGTCTGGATCCTCATGCCCGAGAGATGGTTGCCGGAGAAGAACTCCAGGCCCACGTCCTGCGAGATCACCGGACCCATGTTGGCGAACGCCGAGGCCGACGACCACGTCTCGGCGCCGTCCACGAGGCCCTGCTTGAGGCCGTCGAGCGTCTCTTCCCAAGCGATGGGAACCGGGTTGAGCTTCATGAGCGTCATGGCGATGCGGCCCAGCTGGGTGCCCGTCACGCGGTTCTTGGTGCCGAACAGGTCCTCGATCCTGGTGACGGTCTCGGCGTCCTCGTACTTGAGGCCCATCATCATGTTGCGCAGCTCGGCGTGGGTGTGCAGGCACACGATGCCGTGGATGCGCCGCATGGGCTCGCGCAGGAGCTGCTCGCTCTTGGGGTGATAGAAGAAGTAGTACTGGGACGCCCGCGTCGGGAAGACGTAGGCGTAGTCGAGGACGTTGAGGTAGGGCGCGGAGCCGGCGGCGTTCTGGGTCGACGACGAGTAGATGTCGATGATTCCCTGCTGGCACTTCTTGATGCAGTCGAGCTGGCCGCAGATCTGGCCGCTGCCGATGAACTCGATGCGGATCTCGCCGTCGGTGCGCTCCTCGATGTCCTGGGACCAGAACAGCTCGCCCGAGCGCTGGATCAGCAGCCGCTCGGCGCTGAGGCCGTCGGGGCCGAACTTGAGGGTGTGCTTGGCCTCCTTCTTGAAACGCTTCTCGTAGTTGGATTCGGCCGCGCTGGCGAGCTTCGGCAGCGTGATGGCGCCCGTGGCCACCGACGCCGCGCCGAACAGCGTCGACGTCATGCCGAAGCGGCCGGCCACGCGCATGAAGTCACGCCGGCTCACCTGAAGCCGACTGAGGGCACTCTTGAAACCGTCTTGCATGTTCATGCCTCCCCTTTCTCCTTCGTCCTCGTCGCGACGCGCGAGCGAAGGAATCGATCCGGTATCCCGCCCTGAACCGCAGCGGGTTGTCCACCCTACCACACGCGCCCGCCGGTCATGAGACCGGCCCCATACTATCCATCCCGGCCGTCCGCGCAAGCCGTTTCGCAGGCCGTTTCGCGGGATCGGGAGAGCGCCCCCGAATATCGGTTCCGGCCGGCCCGTCGTCCCGCGGCTCCGCAGCGCGGGATCGACGGTCCATCGAACCGGACGACGGCCAAGTCAGCCCCCATCGTCGGACGGGCCTCCCCCGCGCATCGCCGCATGGAGCCGCTTGATTTCCTCCAGGGCGTCTTCCGCGCGTTTCAGGTTGTCCTCGAAATTCTCTCCGATACAGCCGCGCTGCGCCTCGATGCCGAGCGTACCCGCCATTTCCCGCATCGCCTCCGACACCGCCCGGACAACCGCAGCGCCAATCCACAATGTGTCTTCAAGATCCTGACGGGAAGCCAACGACCGCTCCCCTGCTGTGAAGTGCAGGAGAATCGTCAGCGACCGTTGGGAGACGTCGAAAGACGCCGTGTGGCCGATTTTCCGGATACGAGAGAGGGCATCAGTAGAATCTTCCCTCGCTTCAGCTATATTCCGCCTCGCAAGATCGAGGTGACTGCGCAAATCGTCGTCCCGGGATTTTCCTGGTTCCATGACGGTACTGAGTTTATCGTCCGGGACGGAGATGTTTCGTTCGGAGATACTGCTCATGGGAAAAGGCACGTATCGGCTCGGCAACTCCCAAAGAGCAGCCGTTTTTTGTTTCGGCAGCACGCGCGATGCCGGGCGCCACGGGTATGCCGACAACGTTATGTGTAGTTCCGCTTTCCTGTCGAGGTCGTCTTCCGGCGTGTCCAGTTCATCCGAAAATCGAATACGCAGTCTTCGGTATAAATCGAGCTCGCGGTTTTGCAATGCCCCGGCCAACTGGCGAATGGCGAGGTCGTCCAAGCGACGGGGACCACACGTGCGCAAGAGGAGAAGCGCCGCATTGCCGCGTTCGGAGAGGGGGCGTCCGTGACGTGCCGCCTCCCCCAACGCCTCGTCGAACACCGTTCGCGCTTCCTCGGTCAATCTCTCCTTGAGGTCCTCGTAACGCTCGGGCGTAGCAATGCCTATCCGGCACTTCGCGTCGTCGAGGCTCAGGAAAGATGTCTCCGCATGGTCGAGTTGGATACCCGCGTCGGCCGCCGCTTGAACGAATCCCGCACCGACGGCGACAACCCCCTCGCCCGAAGCTATCGATTGCCTTGCGTCCGGCAAGGGCGTCCCGAGTTCGTTCACGTCGTCCGGATCGGTAACGGCCAGGGCTTTCGGGTCGTTTCGCCAATCGAGCTTGCGGGCGACGTAGAGGGTGGAGTCGCCCCTGAACGAAAGCACGGGTTGGCAGAAGCGCAGCCGGTCGGCGATGTCGGCGACTGCCACGTTGAATCCACGCAGTACCGCGGGGCTGGTCTCGTCAGGCATCGGCAACCTCCGCAAGCCAATCCTCTACTGCTTGCGTGGCGAACATGCCCCGATCGGGTACGATCACGTGTTCATCGATCCATTGTTTGATCCGTCGGCTTTCGCCATCCGTCAGCGGACCGCCCCGGAGCCAATCAAGATAAGCGTCGCGATCGTCCCCGGTCATGTAGATCGCCAGTAGATCAAGACGATCGGCAACCAGGTCGTGGGGGACGCGGACCTCCCATGTCCAGGCCCGCTTGTCGTTCGGACTCCCCTTGACGACGGTGACCTCCGGGTCCGGCGACTCGCTTCCGGGTCCCGGCGCGTCACCTCCGAGATAGTTGAAAATCGAGCCATGGTGGGTACTGACGTATTTCTCGAACGCCGATCTCCAATCCACAAGCGGCACGTCGCGGCACGCAAAGAACGCGCGTCGGCCGGCGTCATCAAGTTCCGGCTCGGTTGCGATCTTGTTCCACCACAAGCCACCGCTGTCGAATGGCGTGGCGCCCCTTGCTCCCGCCGGCCAGGCGGCATTTTCAACCTCCCTCAGAACGAACACCACGAGACCATAGTCCTCCTCGGCGCGCAGGACGTAGAAGTAGTAGGGCTTGCCGTCTATGCCGAGCCCGCGCTCCGCCGTCCGTGTTCTCCTCGACGCTGCGGGTGCGGGCCATTTTCCCTGGATCGCATTGGTCATCAGTGTACGCCAGTCCCCGCCGCCTTGGACATGGCTTTGGTGCAGCCCTCGAATCAGCAGGCCTTCCATGGACCCGATCATACACTCCCGAAATCCCGTGGCAAAATCTCCGTGCGCGGCGCAGGGGCCGGCTTGATGGGGCGTCGTCGTCGTTCGGCTCCGCGCCGGCGGCGGCGGTCATGCCACCGTGATGACCTCCGGCACGATCCCGTCGAAGTGCTTGCGCTGGAAGTTCATCGCGGTCTGCGGCTGGACGCGGCCGTTCTCGTCGGTCGCCCGCGCCATGATGGCGTACTCCCCGGCCTCCCGCGCGTCCCAGACGTAGGACCAGCGGCGCCACAGCCACTTGTCGGCGGAGTCCTCGACGTAGGCGTCGCTCCAGGTGCCGCCGCCGTCGGTGCTGACCTCGACGCGGACGACCGCGCCCTCGCCGCTCCACGCCATGCCGCGGACGACGTGCTCGCCGACGGGCAGGGGGCCGTCGTCGTCGCGCGGGTACTTGATCAGGGTCTTCACGCCGAGCCGCGTCATCGGCTTCTTGTCGGGGTCCTCGGGCGACCGGCCCGAGACGAAGTAGTGGGTCTGGTAGTAGCAGTCGGGCATGTGGTCCATGACCTCGATCCTCTCGATCCACTTGACCCACCAGTTCCCGGCCCATCCCGGCACGACCAGGCGCAGCGGCGCGCCGTGCACGTGGGTCAGGTACTCCCCGTTGTGGGCCCAGGCGAGGATGGTGTCGGGGTCCAGCGCCTTCTCCAGGGGCAGGCCCTTGTCGTAGTTGATGATCCCCGGGTCCGCCACCTCGAAGTCGGTGCGGCCGACCGACAGGTACTGGGTGACCGGGTCGGGACGGCCGGTATCCCAGCCCTGGACCCGGACGGCGACGGCGCCGCTCCTGACGCCGGCGCGTTCGAGCACCTCCCGCAGCGGCGCGCCCGTCCACTCCCCGCCGCTCACCAGGCCGGTCGTCGGAATGGCTTCGAGGATGTCCTCGATGTCGGGAACCCCGCCGTCCTCCGACATCCGGTTCCAGCCCCCTTCCTCGTTCTGCTTCACGCGCAGGGACGGCTTCTTCATGTTGCTGCCTTCCTGCAGGTACGAGAAGAACTCGCCGTCGTTGCCGGCGCACTCGGTCACTGCGCGGACGGTGCGCGAGGGCAGCTTGCGCAGGTCCTCCAGCACGTACTCGGCGGGGTTCTCCACCTCGCCGCCGACGGAGAACCGGTAATCGTCCGGGTGGATCGGGTCCGGCATGTTCAGCTGGGCGATGACGTAGTAGGCGTCGACCGGCGTGATCAGCCCTTCGAGGTCGAGCACCGGGGAGCGGGCGAAGATGACCCGTCCCTCGGCGTCCTTGCTGGGCATGATCCCGGCCCGCTTGCGGTCCGGCCAGCCGAAGACCCAGTCGCCTTCGATCTCTCTTCGCGTCATGTCGGAAGCTCCCCGGTTCGACGACGGACGATATCGGCCGCGCGGGTCAGACGCCCCGGAGCACGACGATGCTGGCGACCGCGGCGCCCTCGCGGCGGGACTTGGCCTCTTGGTATTCGGGCGAGTCGTACCACCTCTGCGCGGCCTCGACGGAGTCGAACTCGATGACGACGTTGCGGGCCGTGCTCTCCTCGCCTTCGAGCGTCGTCGTCCCGCCGCCGCGCGCGAGATAGCGGCCTCCGTACTTCTCGAGCGTGGCGGGCACCCGTTCGGAATACCCCTTGTAGGTCTCGGGATCGGTGACGTCGATCGAGGCGATGACGTAGGCGCTCATGCGGGACTCCCTGGTTGCGTCGGTTGCGTCGTCGCGGCGCCGCCGCACTCTACAGGCCGCGCGACGGTTCATCCAGCCGGGCCGGTCGGGGCGTGTTGATAACAGACGATATGACCGGTCTATGTACCAGATGATCTGTCCGGTTTTAGAACGCTTCCAGACCAAGGAGGTGCTGGATGCGTTGGACGGAGCGGTTACAGGGGCTGAGACTGATGAAGTTCGAGGAGGTCTACGGTCGCACCCACCGGGGTGCGTTGAGCCAGGGCGAGGCGGCGGAGATCTTGGGCGTTTCGGAGCGCACCTTCCGGCGCTGGCGTGACCGCTACGAGGCGGAAGGTGCGGAGGGGCTGTACGACCGCCGCCTGGGCCGGGCCTCGGCGCGCCGCGCCGGGGTGGACGAGGTGGCGCGTCTTCTGGAGTTGTTCGACACCCGCTACTGGGACTTCAACGCCAGGCACTTCCACGAGAAGCTGGTCGCCGAGCACGGCATCCAGCGCAGCTACAACTGGGTCCGGCTGACCTTGCAGGCCCACGGGCGGGTGCGCGCGGCGCCGCGCCGCGGCGCCCACCGGCGCAAGCGCCCGCGCCGGGCGCTGCCGGGCATGATGCTGCACCAGGACGGCTCACGCCATGAGTGGACCCCCGGTCGGCAGTGGGACCTGATCGTCACCCTCGACGATGCCACCTCCGAGGTCTACTCGGCCTTCTTCGTCGCCGAGGAGGGCGCCATGTCGAGCTTCCGGGCCCTCCACGAGGTGATCGCCGCGCGCGGGCTGTTCTGTTCGCTCTACACCGACCGCGGCAGTCACTACTTCCACACCCCGGAGGCCGGCGGCAAGGTCGACAAAGACAACCCCACCCAGGTCGGGCGCGCCTTGCGCCAACTCGGCATCGAGCACATCGCCGCCTACTCCCCCGAAGCGCGGGGGCGCTCCGAGCGCATGTTCGCCACCTTGCAGAAGCGCCTGCCCCAGGAACTCAGGCTCGCCGGCATCACCGACATCGACGAGGCCAACCGCTTCCTCCAACAGGTCTACCTGCCCGGCCACAACGCCCGCTTCACAACCCCGCCCGAGGCCGAAGGCTCGGCCTTCGTGCCCTTCGCCGGCACCCTCGACGACATCCTCTGCATCCACGAGGAGCGCACCGTCTCCAACGACAACACCGTGCGCTACAAGAGACGCTGCCTGCAACTCCCGACCGACCGCCACCGCCACCACTACGTCAAGGCCAAGGTCCGGGTCCATGAATACCCCGACCACACCCTCGCCGTCTTCCACGGACCCAGGCGCCTCGCCCGCTACCGCAGCGACGGCCAACCCTTCCACACCCACACCCACACCCGCGAGGCTGCGTGACCCGCTTCGACGCAACCGAGCGATGCCCTGTGGGGAAGTGGACGGCCGCTACGCGCCCGACCACTTCCCCACAGGGCCAACAACCCCAACAGAAGCGGTCAATCCATCTGGTACATAATCCGGTCAGTTCTAAATGTTCTTGACAGCCGGGCCGGTCGGGGCGGCGGGCCGTCACCAGATCGCGACGAACGTCCCGATGCCGGCGAGGAGCCACAGGACGGCCAGCCGGTAGGCGCGGTCGGTGGCGCGCCGGAACAGGCGGGAGCCGGCCCAGATCGCGAGCCCGTAGGGGATCATGAGCGCCGCGGCGATGACGGCCGCTTCCCGCGTCATCGTGCCCCGGGACGCCAGCGAGATCGCCGTGACGACGAGGAACAGGCTGACGGCGGTGAAGACGTTGGCGCGAAGGACGACGGCCCGCTCCCGGCTCGCCATGAAGTAGAGCGTCGGGATCACGCTGCCGGCGCCGGCGAAGCCGTTCATCAGGCCGGCCGCCGCGCCCGCCAGGGCGCCGGTGGCGGGGGTGCGGGGGCCGCGGTACGTCCATCCGCTCAGCAGCACGAGCGCCGACAGCAGCACGACGGCGCCCATGCAGCGCCGGACGACCGCCGGCTCGGCGACGAACAGGAACACGGTGCCGACGGGGATGGCGACGGCCGCCGCCCCGGTCATGGGTCCGACGTCGCGCCAGCGGACGTGGCGGATCGTCTGGGGAACGAGCTGAACCGCCCCGGCGACCCCGATCATGATGGCCACGGTCATGGCCTGGGGCGGCCAGTACACGAGCGACATGAGCGGGATCATGACCAGCCCCGACCCGGCGCCCGTGAACCCCCGGACGACGCCGCCGAGGCCGACCGCGAACGCGGAGAACGCGAACGCCGGCGTGAGGAGGGGGTCCAGCATGTCTCGGAGTCCGTCCCGGGATGCGCCGCCGATGGGTCGGTTCCCGCGCGTCCGCGGGAGTCGTCCGGCGGCGGGAGGCGCGGGAAGGGTCACGGGCTTCGCCGCCGCCTCCGTTCATACCCCCTCCCCCCGGCGGGGGGAAGGCCGGCGCGCGCACCCCGGTCCCGGCGGCGCCGGCCATCGTCGCCGTCGCGGCCGTCGCGGCCGTTCCCGCCACCGTGACCGTCGCCGCCGTTACTGCTGCGGCCGGGACGCACGTCACGGTGGCGGTGGTCGGCGCCGCCGCCGCCGCGACCAGGGCGTCCACCAGCACGGTCTCCGCCGTCATCTCCGCGTCCGCCGCGCCCGGCATGTCCGGCGTTTCCGGCATCTCCGTATCGAGACCGGCGGCGTCCTCGATCCGGTCGTCCCGGACCGCCCCCGCCGCCGCATCGGCGCGCGGCAAGCGGTCCACCTCCGGCGGGCGGTAGCCGTCGCGGTAGCGCGCCGGGCGGTGGGCCTTGAGCAGGAACATGGCGAGGGCGTCGGAGTAGTGGCGCACCGTCCCCACCTGTTCGCCCTTGTGCCAGACCGGCTTCTCCACGCCTTCGAAGGCGCGGCGGTGGAGTTCGGCCTCGAGCAGGTCGATGCCGTCGTCGAGGGCGTCGTCCCACTGGCGGGCGAAGCGTGGGTCGGCGTCGCGCCAGTGGTATGCGGTGCGTCTGGGGATGCCGGCGGTGCGGCAGGCGCGGGCGACGTTGACGGAGTGGGCGAGGGACTTGAGAAAGACGCGCTGGCGTCGCGGTCGCCTGGCGGCGGTGTGGTCGGCGTTGGCGTGCATGGGGTGTCTCCGTCTCCGGTAGGTGTTCCTGTTGTGGAACGATATGGGAACACGGCGGGGTCGTGTCAAGAGAAAAGTTCCATTACAGAGAAAAAATATCCATCAAGTGGTCTGAACCGGACACATGGAGCCGCCGCCCCGGTGCGTCGCCAGGCCGGAATTGCACACCGTGGCCGGTGGCCGGTCGCCGGTGACCAGTTGCCAGTTGGGGGTTCGGCGCGCTGGATTGCACACCTTGCACACCGTGGGGGCGCCGCCCACCGGCCACTGACCACCGGCTACCGGCCACTGAACCACCGCCCACCGGCCATCACGAGCGCGCCGAATGGCACACCTTGCACACCGTGAGGCGCTTGCGTCGGACCCGGCGGCGGCCTATCCTCGGCGTATGATCGCCGCCTCGTCCATGTGAGAAGCCACGCCATGACCGAGTTCGAAAAGGCCACCCTCGCGTTCCAGGAATCCACCCTCGCGTTCCAGGAATCCACCCTCGCGATCCAGGAAGCCGGCCTCGCGATCCAGGAAGCCGGCCTCGCCTACCAGGCCGCCGCCCTGGGCTGGACGGCGCCCGCCATCGTCGCCGCCGCCACGAGCGCCCTCAGCGCCCTCGCCTCCATCGTCACCGCGGCCGGCATCTGGTACGGCATCCGCGCCATGGTCCGCGCCAACAAGGACCGTGCCGTCATCCTCGATCGGCAACGCGAAGCCGACGAACGCCGTCACGAGGAAGCCATGGCGGCGCACGAGGAAACCATGACGGCGCTCAACGAATTGATCCGGGCCAGTCAGGCCCAGAGCGCCGCCCTCGAACGCCAGGGCGCCGCCCTCGAAACCCTCATCGAACGCACCGCCCCGAAGGAATAGCCCGGACCGCGGTCCGCGGCCCGGCGCGCGGAATTGCACACCTTGCACACCGTGGCCGGTCGCCAGTCGCCGGTGGTCAGTTGCCAGTCGGGGGTTCGGCGCGCCGGATTGCACACCTTGCACACCGTGGGGGCACTGGCCACCGGCCACTGACCACCGGCCACCGGCCACCGGCCACCGCGAGCGCGCCGGATTGCACACCTTGCACACCGTGAGGCGCTTGCGCCGGACCCGGCGGCGGCCTATCCTCAGCGCATGATCGCCGCCTCGTCCATGTGAGAAGCCACGCCATGACCGAGTTCGAAAAGGCCACCCTCGCGTTCCAGGAATCCACCCTCGCGATCCAGGAATCCACCCTCGCGATCCAGGAAGCCGGCCTCGCGATCCAGGAAGCCGGCCTCGCCTACCAGGCCGCCGCCCTGGGCTGGACGGCGCCCGCCATCGTCGCCGCCGTCACGAGCGCCGTCAGCGCCCTCGCCGCCCTCGCCGCCGCGGCCGGCATCTGGTACGGCATCCGCGCCATGGTCCGCGCCAACAGGGAACGCGCCGTCATCCTCGATCGGCAACGCGAGGCCGACGAACGCCGTCACGAGGAAACCATGACGGCGATGCGGGAGCACCACGAGGAAGCCATGGCGGCGCTCAACGAATTGATCCGGGCCAGTCAGGCCCAGAGCGCCGCCCTCGAACGCCAGGGCGCCGCCCTCGAAACCCTCATCGAACGCACCGCCCCGAAGGAATAGCCCGGACCGCGGTCCGCGGCCCGGCGCGCGGAATTGCACACCTTGCACACCGTGGCCGGTGGCCAGTCGCCGGTGGCCAGTTGCCAGTTGGGGGTTCGGCGCGCCGAATGGCACACCTTGCACACCGTGGGGGCGCCGCCCACCGGCCACTGACCACCGGCCACCGGCCACCACGAGCGCGCCGGATTGCACACCTTGCACACCGTAGGGCGCATCTCGCGGAAGTCCGGATTGTACATGCGTCCGAACCGGGACACGTTGCCTGCCATGCATACGGAGCCGTTGCATTCCGTCGATATCGGTATTAGGTTTCTGACAAATCACGACTGGAGATCGCCATGCCGAGCCTGTCGAAGCGCATCATGGAGCGCGCCGCCGCCCTGCCCGAAGCCACGCCGCTGTGTCCGGGCGCGCTCCTTCACCTGGGAAGCCGCGCCGCCGTCGATCAGGCGCTGTCGCGGCTGGCCCGCGCCGGACGCCTCCTGCGCGTCTGCCGGGGCGTCTACATGCGGCCCGTCGAGACCCGCTTCGGTCCGTGCCCGCCCCTCGCCGAGAAGGGGGTCATGGCGCTCGCGGAATTGTGGGGCGAGACCATCGTTCCCTGCGGCGCCGCCGCCGCCAACGTCCTCGGCCTCAGCACGCAGAATCCGGTGCTGCTCGTCTATCTCACGTCGGGTCCCGACCGGCAGTTGCGCTTCGGCGGGCAGAAGGTGCGCTTGCGCCATGCGCCGCGCTGGCAACTCGTGGCGCCGTACCGCCCGGCCGGCAACGCCGTTCGCGCCCTGGCGTGGTTCGGCCCGCGGGAGGTCGAGGACGCTCTCGCGGCGGTCGCCTCCCGGCTCTCCGACGACGACATGGCCGAACTGGCGGCGGCGCGCGCGATCATGCCGGGGTGGATGGCGGAACCGGTAAGCGCGCTGATCGCCGATGGCTGAGACGCCGTTCCGATCGCTTGCTCCCGGCGACAAACGTGACGTATTGGTGATCGCCGCGAATCGAAGCGGCCGCCGCGCCTACCTGCTGGAGAAGGACGTCTGGGTCGTCGAGACCCTGCGGATTCTTGTCGAGTCGCCGTTCGGACGCCACCTCACCTTCAAGGGCGGCACGTCGCTGGCGAAGGCATGGCGCGCCGTCCGGCGATTTTCCGAGGACATCGACATCACCTACGACATCCGCGCCTTCGCGCCCGGTCTCGCGGGCGGCGCCGGCGACGAGGCGCTGCCGCCCACCCGCAGCCAGGAGCAACGGTGGACGAAAGCGATCCGCAACCGGCTCGCCGAGTGGGTCCGCGAGCAGGCCCTGCCCGTGGTGGAGGCCGGCCTCGCCGGCGACGGCCATACGGCGAGGGTGCGCGCCGAAGGCGAGCGCCTCCATGTCGGATACGATCCGTCCTTCGACGATTACGGCTCCGTGCGGCCGGAGGTGCTGGTGGATTTCGGGGCGCGGTCGACCGGCGAACCCCGCGAGACGCGGACGATCGAATGCGACGCGGCCGCCGACCTGCCGAACCTGTCGTTCCCGGAGGCGCGCCCGGCGGTCATGCTCGCCGAACGCACCTTCTGGGAAAAGGCGACCTCCATGCACGTCTTCTGCCTCCGGCAACGGGGGCGGGGCGAGCGGCTGTCCCGGCACTGGCACGACGTCGTCCGGCTCGACGACGCCGGCATCGTGGACAAGGCCCTCCCGGATCATGCCCTCGCCCTGGCGGTGGCGCGTCACAAGGCCACGTTCTTCCGGGAGAAGGATGCCGATGGCGCCTGGGTCGATTACGAGGCGGCGGTGTCGGGCGGACTCCGGCTGGTTCCCACCGGGCCGGCGTTCGACGCGCTCGCCGGCGATTACGCCGGGATGCTGGCCGACGGCCTGTTGCTCGGCGACGGCGAGGAGTCTTTCGAGGCGCTCATCGAACGGTGCGCCGGCATCGAGGCCAGGGCCAACCGCCCGCGCCCCGAGGGTGCGATCCGGACCTGAAGAAGATTTTTGCCTTGCGGCGTCGTTCGTGATAGGGTAAAGGAGAACTTCGCGGGGCCTCTTCGCGGGGCCTCTTCGCGGGGCCTCTTCGCGGGGCCTCTTCGCGGGGCCTCTTCGCGGGGCCTCTTCGCGGGGCCTCTTCGCGGGGCCTCTTCGCGGGGCCTCTTCGCGGGGCCTCTTCGCGGGGCCTCTTCGCGGGGCCTCTTCGCGGGGCCTCTTCGCGGGGCCTCTTCGCGGGGCCTCTTCGCGGGGCCTTCGCGGGGCCTCTTCGCGGGGCCTCTTCGCGGGGCCTCTTCGATTTGACGAACGGGGGGTCCCGATGGCCGTATCGAAGCATGTCCCGGTTGCCGCCGGTGGCCGGTCGCCAGTCGCGGCCCGGCGCGCCGGCTTGCACGGCTTGCACACCATGGCCGGTCGCCTCTCGCGGAAGTCCGGGGCTCGTTTCGGACCGGCGGCGGGTGGAAGAGGACCATCGAGCTTTTTTCTTGCAGCGTCCCTGGCGGTTGTGGTAGGGTAGAGACCTGATCTTCACGGGGCCTCTTCACGGGGCCTCTTCACGGGGCCTCTTCACGGGGCCTCTTCGATTAGACGAACGAGGAGTCCCGATGACCATATCGAAGCGTATCCCGGTTTTCGTTGGCGGGCTGGCCCTGGCCCTGGCCGCCGTGATCTTCGCATCGGACGCGGCGCAGGCGCAGACCGCCACATGCGGGGCGCTGTCGTCGGGCGCGGCTACCTGCAATGCCCAAACCTATAGCAGCGGCATCCGCTACGACGCAGGCAACGGCTGGAACAGCGGCATCGCCGGCCCCGTCACGATCACCGTCACCGGCACCACCGGGACGACGACGACGATCAACGCCCCGTCGGCGCCCCCCAACACCTACACGGACGGCGCCATCGTCATCCGAACCGCCGTCCAACCGGGGACGACGGGCACGCGCACCGTCGTCCTCACGGTCGGCTCCGGCAGCAACGCCGTGGCGATCGTCGAGGATGCCACCGAGACCAACCACGGCGTCCAGGTCCATCAGTTCGGCAAGGCCGCCGACGCGACGACGGTGACGGTCGGCAGCGGCGTCGACATCGGCACGTCGACGGCTCCGATGAGGCAATACGGCGTCTTTGTGCTCGCGACCGAGGGCACCAACACGGCCACGCAAAAGATCGACAGCGCGGCGACGATCCATTCCACGGAATTCGGCCTGCTGATGGACGCCAGAGGCGCGGGCGACACCGAGGTCATCAACTCGGGATCCATCACCACCGCGGCCACCGGCGGCAGCGCCGGCAACAAGTCCGGCATCCGCATCCTCGACTGGAGCCACAACCCCTCCGGAAACTCCTTCGGCGGCGACAGCAGGACCGCGAGCACCACGACCACCGCAAGGAACTCGGGCGCCGTCACGGTGAGCGGCCAGTACGCGCACGGCGTCCACGTCACCGCCGACGGGCTGGGCTTCTACAAGACCGTCAACAGCGGCACCGTCTCGGCGTCGGGCGCGAACGGCCACGGCATCTACGTCGATGCGCGGTATCACACGGGCGCCGCCGGCTCCAAGGCCATCGAGATCGAGAACTCGGACGCCATCATGGCCACCGGCGCGGGCGGCGGCGTCGGCATCTACGTCGAAACGGTCGATAGTACGGCTCCGGCCGGCCGGAGCATCGGCAACGTCGAGATCAAGAACAGCGGCGGCTCCATCACGGCGAGGAACGTCGCCATTCTCGTCAACGCGAACATGGGCGCCATCTCCGTCACCCATTCCGGCGCCGGCACCGTGAGCTCGTCGCACGCCGACGGCATCCGCGTCCAGCAGGGCGGGACGGGCGGCGTGACGGTCACAAGCAGCGCCGACGTCACGGCCGAGAACCACGGCATCATCGTCAGCACCACCCCAACACCAGCCGCCATGTTGACGGTGGCCGCGGGGTTGACCACCAAGTCCGTCGAGGTGACGGTGAGCTCGGGCATGACCGCCACCACCTGGCCCTCCGCGGTGACGGTGACCACGGGCACGACCACCACCACCTACGTCACGCCGGGCGCCATCTCCGTCACCCATTCCGGCGGCGACATCAAGGCCGGGACCGAGAGCGGCATCTGGGTCCAGCAGAAGGGGGCGGCCGCGACGGTCACCAGCAGTGCCGACATCACGGCCAAGAAATACGGCATCTTCGTCATCAACGACCCGGCGCGGGCCACGATGGCGATAGCCAATGGCATGACCACCAACACCTGGTCCAACACGGGCGCCGTCTCCGTCACGCACTCGGCGGGCGCCATCGCCGCCGAGACCGAGAGCGGCATCCACGCCCAGAACGCGGCCGGCAACGCGGACGAGGTGACGGTCGACGTCACCGGCGGCTCGGTGAGCACGGAAGGCCAGAGCAAGGCGGCCGTCGCGGTTCTCCAGCGCGGGACGGGCGACGCCGTGGCCAGCGTGTCCAGCGGCGCCATGCTGACCTCGAAGCACAACGCCGGCATCTACGCCGATCTCGGCCACGCGGCCAACGCGGCCGGGCAGGTGAAGATCGCCCAGGGCGGGACGATTGCCGCCCGCAAGGGCGTCTACGCCCGCGCCGGGCGCGCCAGCGTCGTCACCATCGCCGGGGGCACGACCACGAGCGAGACGCGGGCGGCGGCCAAGCAGCCGCTGATCGACGTCACGTGGACGGGCAGCTTCTCGCACGGGACGACGGCCACCGTGGCCGGGAACGACAACGACCGCTTCCTCGCCAACGGCGTGGCGCACGCGGTCGCCGTCGCCCAGGAGGTGGAGGCCGAGAAGGCCATGCGCGCCGTCGTCGACGGCGCTTCGGGCTTCCTGCGCTACGGCTCGCCGGCGGGCATCGAGGCCCAGGCCATGTCCTGGCGCGCCCTCATGACGGCCGTGGCGAAGGGCGACGATCCGGGCGAGATCGCGAACGCGGCGGCCGCGGGGATGATGCTGTCGGGGACCGGCGGGCCAGCCATCCGCGCCGCCTTCAAGGCGGTTCTGGAGAACGCGGAGATCGACACGATCCCCGGGGCGGCCGCCATCGAGACCGACGGCGATTCGGGTCTGGACGACGAGGAGATCGACACCTATCTCACGGCGAACCTGGGCGTCCTTCGGAACGTCCTGGCGCAGGGCCTCTCGAATGAGGAGAAGGCGGTGCTGCGGGCGGCGGCGACGAACGACGGGCTGGACGCCGCGCTCAACGACGCCGACGCGGGCTTCTCCGACGCCTACAAGACGGCGGTGCGGGACCTGCTGAACCGCTTCAACGTCGGCGACATCCGTATCGCCGTGGGCAACACCAGCGTCGCCAGCTCCATCGCCGCCTCGCGCGGCGACGGCATCCGCGCCTACTACGCGACGCCCAACGCCATGAACGGCGCCATCGACGTCGCCATCGCCGCGGGCTCGACCGTCAGCGGCGGCATGGCGGGCGTCTACGTCGCCAACGCCGGCGCCATGGGCACCGGTGCGGAGCGCATCCTGAAGCAGAGCGTCACGGTGAACGGCATGGTGACCGGCGGCACGGACGCGGCGGTGCATCTGGTGGGCGGCGGCGAGCTGACGGTCGGCGCCATGGGCAAGGTACATGCCGGTTCTTCGGGCCGCGCCATCCTGGTCAACGACCCCGGACGCTCGGTGATCGTCATCGACGGCGAGGTGCGGGGCGGTTCCGGCTCCGGTGACGATGCCGTGGCGGCGATCGATACCACCGGCGGCGGCAGCATCACCCTCGGGCGGACCGGGCGCGTGATGCTCCCCAGAGGTGCCACCGACGCCATCCGCGCCGACCGCGCGACCGGCAGCACCGCGACCACCAGTATCGTCCTGGTCGCGGATGGCGCGGTTTATCGGGAGAGCGCCAAGGCCGCGGTCGACCGCCTGGGCGGCGCCATCGTCGGCAATGCCCTCGGCGACAGGCCCGTTCGCTTTGCCCCCACCGACGCGGACGGCGCCACCGGCATGGTGACGGATCCCGTGCCCCTCGAGAACGGCGTGCCCGTCACCTCTGGCTTCGATCCGATGACGCAGCCGCCCGCGCCCGCCAAGGAGATGGTGTGCGACGTGGCATCCGACGATCGCTGCCGGCTTTACGAGGCGCTGCCGTCGGTGCTGCTGGCGATGAACGGCCTTCCGAGCCGCGCCGAGCGCATGTCGGCGCCGCGCGACGCGCACGGGGCGTGGGCGCGCGTGGAGACGGCGAGCGGGGAGTGGAAGGCCGCGGACTCGACCCGGACCGACGTCGCCTACGACCACGGCCGGTACGGCGCACGCGCGGGCGTGGACGTGGCGGTGGGCGAGGGCGTCCGCCTCGGCCTCTCGGTGCACAGCCTTCGGGGCGAGGCCGAGATGACGCGGCGCGGCGGCAAGGTCGAGCTGTCGGGCGTGGGCCTCGGGGTCAGCGCGACGAGCCTGTTCGGCGGCGGCTTCCACGTGGACGCCTCGGCGCAGGCGACCCGGTTCGACGTGGACATGACGTCGAGTCAGGGGCGGAGGCTGAAGGAGGGCGACGGCAGCGGCTGGGCGCTGGGCCTGGAGGCCGGTCGCTCGATGACGCTGAACAGCGGCCTGTCCGTGATGCCGAACCTCGGCCTCGTCTGGTCGCAGGCGTCGATGGACACCTTTACCGACGCCCGCGGCGCCCGCGTGTCCATGGACGATGCGGAGAGCCTGGTCGGTCGTCTGGGTGTGGCTGCCGTGGCCGAGACGGACGGCGGTCCGCGCCTGTTCGGGTCGGTGGACGTGACGCACGAGTTCTCGGAGGAGACCGAGGCGATGGTGTCCGGGACGCGGCTGGCGGCGTCGGCGGAGACGACGGGCGTGCGCCTCGGGATCGGCGGCCTGTTCGACTTGGGGAACGGCGCGTCGCTTCGCGGCTCGGCGGACTACACGTCGGCGGGCGGCGGCAACAGCGCCTATGGCGCCGGCCTGGGCGTGACGATGAGCTTCTGATCGGATGCCGTGAACTTCCGATCAGGTGTCGCGCCGGGATCCTCCATCCGCCCGGCGCGACTGCCGGGTGCGGCTCCGTGCCATGCGCGCGGGGCCGTCATCCGGCGCACCGCTTCACGGGGCGTCTTCGGATTTGACGGACGGAGGTTGATGGTGATGACGGCTGTTTCGGGGCGTATCCCGGTTTTCGTCGGCGGGCTGGCCTTGGCCGCCGCCGTGATCTTCGCGCCGAGCGCGGCGCAGGCGCGGGACGAATGTGGTGCCCTGTCGTCGGGCGCGGCCACCTGCGCGGACGCGGCGTATGCCGGCGGCATCCGCTACGACGCGAATGACGGCTGGCCCGGCGGCGTCGCCGGCCCCGTCACGCTCACCGTCACCGGCGGGCCGGCGACGACGGTCTCCGCCCCGGCGTCGCCCCCGAACGGCTGGACGGACGGCGCCATCGTCATCCGAACCGCCGTCCAACCGGGGACGACGGGCACGCGCACCGTCGTCCTCACGGTCGGCTCCGGCAGCAACGCCGTGGCGATCGCCGAGGACGCCACCGAGACCAACCACGGCGTCGTCGTCCATCAGTTCGGCAAGGCCGCCGACGCGGCGACGGTGACGCTCGGCAGCGGCGTGACCATCGGCACGTCGACGGCTCCGATGAAGCATTACGGCGTCCAGGTGCTCGTGACCGAGAGCACCAACACCGCCGATCACGGCATCGACAGCGCCGCCACCATCCATTCCACGGGCTTCGGCCTGCTGATGGACGCCAGAGGCTCGGGCAGCACCACCGTCACCAACTCCGGCTCCATCACCACCGCCGAGACCGGCGGCAACGCCGGCCAGAAGTCCGGCATCCGCATCCTGGACTGGAGCGGGGGCTTCGGCGACGACCGCACCGCCGACACCACGACCACCGTCACCAACTCCGGCTCCATCGCCGTGAGCGCCGCGCAAGCCCACGGCATCCACGTGGACGCCGACGGCCTGGGCCTCTACAGGACCGTCCACAGCGGCACCGTCTCGGCGTCGGGCGCGGACGGCCACGGCATCTACGTCCAGGCGAGCCGGCACGCCGGCGCCGCCGGCTCCGAGGCCGTCGCGGTCGAGAGCTCGGGCGTCATCATTGCCAGCGGCGCGACCAGCGACGGCATCCGCGTCGACAGCGCCAGCGGCCCCGACCCCGGGGACGGCAACATCGCCGTCACCACCACCGGCGGCACCATCACGGCCACCGGCGCCGGCGCCCGCGGCATCCTGGTCGGCAACGCCAGCGACGGCAACATCACCGTCACCAACGCCGCCGCCATCGAGGCCGCCGCCGACGGCATCCAGGTGGGCAAGAACTCCGCCAACAAGGGCGCCATCCGCATCGTCAACACCGCCGCCATCGCCGCCAGGCAGTACGGCATCGTGGTCTGGCACGGGGGCGCGGGCGACGTCCGCATCGAGAACAGCGGCGCCATCGCCCCGGCGTCGGGCGCCAGCCCGGCGAGGGTCGGCATTCTCGCCGACCAGGCCGCCGCCGGCGACGTCGCGATCGTGAACGGCGCCGCCGTCACGGGCAACGAGCAGGGCATCTTCGCGCGCAACACGGAGGGCGGCACGGAGGGCGGCGGCGCCGTCACCGTCACCCACAGCGCGGGCGAAGTCAGCGGCAGGACGGGGGAAGGCATCCTCGCCGTGATCGGCCGATGGCGGGACGAGGACGGCGCCGAATCCCCCGCCCCCAACAGCACGGCGACCGTCAGGGTCGAGGTCACGGGCGGTTCGGTCAAGGCTTCGGAGACCCACGGCAGGGTCGCCATCGCGGCGTTGAACCACGAGGGCGGCTCCGCCGAGGTGAGCGTCTCGCAAGGCGCCACGGTGACGGCGAGGCACAACGTCGGCATCTACGCCCAGCTGGCGGACCGCCAGAACACCGGCGGGCGCATCGCGATCTCCCAGGCGGGGGCGATCGTGGCCAGTGGGGGCATCTATGCCACCGTGCCCCGCGCCAGCGCGGCCGGCGAGACGCGCGCGGCGGCGGCCCAGCCGCTGATCGACGTCGCCTGGACGGGAACCTTCACGCAGGCCGGGCGCGCGGCCAGCAGCTGGAACAACGTCGCCCACGCCATCGAGGGCGCGCAGGAGGGCCAGGCGGGCGAGGCCATCCGCGGCGCGGCGACATGGGCCGGCATCGACGCCGAAGTGCTGTCCTGGCGGGTGTTGAACCGGATCGCGACCACCGGCGACGACCCGGGCGAGATCGCCGACGCCGCGGCCCAGGCGGCGCTGCTCGACACCGCCTCGACCGACGCGGCGGTGAAGGCGCGGGCCGAGTACATCCTGACGCGCTTCCGCACGGTGCTCACCGCCGGGGGGCCGGCCATTCCCGGCGCCGACGCCATCGACGGCGATGACGACGGCAGCTACAGCGACGCCGAGCTCGTGGCGTATCTGAGCGAGGACAGCGACGCCCGCAGGGTGCGGCTGCGCGACATTCTGGCGCGGGATCTCTCGGCGGCGGAACAGGCTGTGTTGGAGGCGGTGGCGACGGGCGCCGATGCCGACGCCGTGAACGCCGCGCTGGCGGACGTGACCGGCGCCTCGGACGCCTACAAGGCGGCGGTGCGGGGGCTGCTGGACCGCCACAACGTCGGCAACGTCCGCGTCGCCATGAACTCGGGCTCCATCGCCTCGCGCGGCGACGGCATCCGCGCCTGGTTCGCGCGCCAGCACGACGACAACGGTGGCATCGAGGTCACCGTGGCCGAGGGCGCGACCGTCACCGGCGGCGTGGCGGGCATCTACGTGAGCGGCGCGGGAACCGGCTTGAGCGTCAAGAAGCAGTACACGTCCAAGGAGGTCCAGGAAGCGGAAGCGAACAGAGAACTGGACGCCGACGCCCCCATCTCCTTCCCGGACTATCTCAACCAGGTGGTCAGGGTGCAGGGCACGGTGACGGGCGGGACGGACGCGGCCGTTCACCTCGACGGCGGCGGGGCGTTGATCGTCACCGGGGCCGGCAAGCTGGTGGCCGGCTCCTCGGGCCGTGCGGTGCTGGTGAACGATCCGGGTCCGGCGGTCATCTACATCGAGGGCGAGGTGACGGGCGGCGCCGGCCCGGAAGACGCGCGGGCGCCGGCGGCGGTGCACCTGACCGGCGGCGGCAGCGTCACCATCGGCCTCACCGGTCGCGTGCGCGCGGGCGGCGCCATGAGCGCCATCCGCGGCGACGCGCCGACGGCGGTGATCGTCCACACCGAGAACACGGTCGACACCCTGACGCAGGGGCAGGCCCGCGCGGACCTGGCGCGGATCGAGGGCGGCTCTCAAAAGCTGTTCTCCGGCGAAGGCATCACAGAGGTCACCTTTGCCGAGATCAAGGGCGGCGTTCCCACCGGCTTCACGAGGGATGGCCTCCTGCCTGTCGACCCGGTCGACGCCGAGGTCGATGAGGATGAAGAGATCGATGTGGAGTTCGGCGAGCTTCGCTTCAGCTGCAACGCGCAGGACGGCCGGTGCCGTCTGTACGAGGCGCTGCCGTCGATCCTGCTGGCGATGAACGGCCTTCCGACCCGGGCGGAGCGCGCGTCGGCGGCGCGCGACGGCAGCGGCGGCTGGGCGCGCATCGAGGGCGGGGGCGGCAAGTGGACGGCGGAGCGCTCGGCCTCGCCCGGGCCGAAACTGTCCTTCGACCACAGCCGGTACGGCGTGCGCGCGGGCGCGGACGCGGCGGTGGGCGAGAACGGCCGTCTCGGTGCGTCGGTACATGGGTTCCGGGGCGATGCGAAGGTGCCGTCGTCGGGCACGGCGAAGCTGTCGGGTGTGGGGGTGGGGGTTCACGCCACGGCCATGCTCGGCGGGTTCCACGTGGACGCCCAGGCGGCGGCGACGTGGTACGACGTGGACCTGAAGTCGTCGACGCGCCCCATGACGCCGTTGTTGAAGGCCGACGTGAAGGGCCGGGGCCACGCGGTGGGCATCGAGGTGGGCCGGCGGACGCCGGTGACGGACGAGGTGTCGGTGACGCCGCGCGCGGGCCTCGTGTGGTCGGAGGTGTCGCTGAAGGACTTCACGGACGAGGACGAGATAGGCAGCGGGGCGGAGGTCTCGGTCGAGGAAGGGGAGAGCCTGACGGGGCGCGCCGGAGTGAGCGTGGAGTCGGAGGCCTCGGAAGGCGTGCGCCTGTTCGGCACGCTGGACGTGACGCACGAGTTCTCGGAGGAGACGGAGGTGGCGGTGTCGGGGACGCCGTTGCGGGCGTCGGCGGAGACGACGGGTGTGCGCTTCGGCGTCGGCGGCACGTTCGATCTGGGGCACGGGGCGTCGTTGCAGGGCACGGCGGGCTACGCGCTGACCGGCGGCAGCGGCAACCGCGCGTATGGCGGCGGGCTGAACCTGATCGTGAGCTTCTGATCCCCCGAAGCACCCGGGGAAAGCCGCCCGCCCGGCGCGGGGCCGTCATCTTCCCCTGGGAGCGCCGGCGTCTCGCCGGCATCGCGCGAAGCGCGAACGGCAGCCGGTGGCCAGTTGCCAGTGACCAGTTGCCAGCACCGATCACCGGTCACTGGCCACTGAAAACAAGCCGGCGCTCCCAGGCGAACGGAGCCTTTATCGCCTGGATGATTTTCACGGATAAGCAGGATCCATCTTGATTTCCGTCAGGACGGCGACTTGACGATCGTCCACCTGCCGGGTTGTGGAGTCGCTTGCGGCTTCACTTGAGGGGACAGGAATGGCTCGACGCGGCGGGAGCGGCCGTGCGGCGGCTCGGGAGGGTGCCTTGATTGCATCGCAGTCGCCGCGTAGACTAGGTTCCCGGGTGAACGGAGGGCATGACCGTGGCAAGCATCACGATCCGCAACCTCGACGATGGGGTGAAGACCCGGTTGCGCGTCCGGGCGGCGGACAACGGCCGCTCCATGGAAGAGGAAGCGCGGTTGATACTGCGCGATGCCGTTGGACGCAAGCCGGATTCCCGGAACCTCGCGAGCATCGTCCGTTCGCACTTCGGGCCGGCAAACGGCGTGGATCTGGAGTTGCCGCCGCGCGAGCCCGCGCGCGAGCCGCCGTCCTTCGACTGAGCCTGCGGCCGTGATGGTGCTGCTGGACACCAACGTGGTGTCGGAACTGATTCGCGGGGCGCCCGACCCCGCCGTCGAGGCGTGGACCGCCGGCCATCCCTTGGAGAGCCTGTTCTTCTCGGCGATCGGCGAGGCGGAGTTGCGCTACGGCGTCGCCATCTTGCCGACGGGCCGGCGCCGGGAAACGCTGGCCTCGGACATCGAGAGGATGCTGCGCGACGCTTTCGGGAACCGCGTTCTGCCGTTCGACAGCGATGCCGCGCGCGCATACGCGGACATCGCCGCCATGCGCCGCTCCGCCGGGCGCTCCGTCGCGCCGGCAGACTGCCAGATTGCGGCGATCGCCCGTTCTCGCAACATGGCGGTAGCGACGCGGAACGTCCGGGACTTCGAGGACATCGACATCGAGGTCGTCGATCCTTGGGTGGCGGCATGAACGGCTCGACCGACTCCTCCGCGCGACCCTGCTCCGGGATGCGGGCTGGAACCTGATCGACGGCTCGAGAATCTCCTTTCCTGCTTATCCATGAGATTCCGCCGATGGAGGGCTGCATTTCCCGTATGTCCCTGGGAGCGCCGGCGTCTCGCCGGCATCGTGCGAAGCGCGAACGGCAGCCGGTGGCCAGTTGCCAGTGACCAGTTGCCAGCACCGATCACCGGTCACTGGCCACTGGCCACTGAAAACAAGCCGGCGCTCCCAGGCGAACGGAGCCTTTATCGCCTGGATGATTTTCACGGATAAGCAGGTCTCCTTTTCGGACACGGGCTGCCGGATACGCCCCACGGCGTGCAGTTCGCGCCGTTTGACCGCCCGGCCCGGTTTGGATACATGGGAGCGGCGGGGAGCGGGGCCGCGGGCGGATGCGGGCCGCGCCGGCAGGAGCGGGGAGGCGACGTGAACGAACGGCAGATACGCGAGATCGCCGAGGCGGCTTTCAAGCGTCACTTCGGAGACGTCAAGCTCGTCCGGGTCAACGTCAAGCCGGGGTTCGATCATGACGAAGACCCCAAGGTGGACGTGAAGATCATCTACGACGGCAAGTACGAGCAGTTGAACGGGGCCGGGCTGGTGCGGGTGCAGTCCGACATCGTCTCCAAGGCGTGGCGCGAGGTGGAGGACGACCTCGGCTTTCCCTGCGTCCACTTCATCGCCAAATCCGGGCTCGGGCCGCGCGACCCGGCGACGGTGTAGCCGCGCTCCCAGGGACATACGGGACCGGCAGGAGCGGGGAGGCGACGTGAGCGAATCGGCCGCGACGAGGACGGTTCCGGCCGGGCGGTCGGTTCCGGAATCCACCGGGACGGTGGCGGTGATCGGGGCCGGCGCTTCGGGGCTGTGCACGGCGAAGCATCTCATCGAGGCGGGCCTCGACGTCACGGTCTACGAGATCGGCACCCAGGTCGGCGGCCTGTGGTGCTACGGGAACGACAGCGGCCGGTCGTCGGCCTATCGGACGCTCCACATCAACACCGCCAGGAACATGACCAACTTCAGCGATTTCAGGTTCCGCGACGACGTGCAGCGGTTCCCCAGCCACTGGGACATGCACGCGTATCTCAAGGAATACGCCGAGCACTTCGGGGTCATGGAGCGGATCGCGTTCGAGTCCGAGGTCGTGGCCGTGACGCCGGCGTTCGCGCCGGGGCCGGGGGCCGGCGATCCGGGGTGGGAGGTGGAGACCGTCGACGGCCGCAAGCGGGTCTTCGACGACGTCTGCGTCTGCACGGGCCATCTTACCAAACCGCTGCACGTCGCCGAATTCCGCGACGGTTTCGGGGGCGAGTACGTCCATTCCCACGACTACAGGGAGCCGGAGCCGTTCATCGGCAAGCGCATCTGCGTCGTCGGCATCGGCAACTCGGCCGTCGACATCGCCAGCGACGTGTGCGTGTACGCCGAACGCTGCGTCCTCGTCGCCCGCACCGGCGTCCGCATCGCGCCGAAGCTCCTGTTCGGCGTCGCCTTCACCGACGTCACCGAATGGTTCATGAAGGGCTGGGTCCCGGAGTGGCTCCGCGCCCGCGCGCTCGCGTTCCTCGTCTGGTGCGTGCACGGCGACATGAGGAAGCTGGGCCTGCCGCCGATCACCCGCAGGGTCCACCCGACGAGCAGCGCGACGGTGGTGAGCGACATCGCCTACGACCGGATCCTGGTGAAGCAGGGGATCGACGGGGTCGAGGGAAAGACCCTGCGTTTCGCCGACGGCGCGGCGGAGGAGTTCGACGTCCTGATCGCGGCGACCGGCTACCTCGTCGAGCTGCCGTTCCTGTCGCCGGACGTCGTGCCCGTCGAGAACAACGGCGTGAAGCTCTACAAGCGGATCGTGCCGCCGGACTGGCCGGGCCTGTACTTCATCGGCATGACGAACATCACCACGGCCCTCAACGTCAACTACGAGCATCAGGCCAGATGGGTGCGCGAATTCATCCTCGGCAACGCCGTCCTGCCGTCGCCGGAGGAGATGCGCGCCGACATCGAGGCCCAGGACGAGTTCATCCGCGCCAACTACAAGGCCACCCCGCGGCACGCCATCGAGGAAGAGCACCTGCGCTACTTCCCGGCGTTGCGGAAGTCGCTGCGGGAGGCCGTCGCCCGCGGGCGGCGCCTCGCGCCGGAGGCGGCATGACGGGGATGGGAGCGGCGGCCGTCGAACGGACGCGGGCGCCGGAGGCCGCCGGCGATCCCGGCTGGGCGCTCAGCCAGGTGAAGGACGCCCGCGAGAAGTCGATCGCCGTCATCGGCGCCGGGGCGTCCGGCATCTGCCTCGCCAAGTACCTGCTCGAGGCGGGGCTCGACGTCACGGTCTTCGAGATCGGGACCAAGATCGGCGGCATGTGGGTCTACGAGAACGACAGCGGCCGCTCGTCCGCCTACAGGACCCTGCACATCAACACCGCGAAGAACCTCACGAACTACAGCGACTTCAGGTTCGGAGAGGACGTGCAGCGCTTTCCCAGCCACCGGGACATGCACCAGTACCTTCACGCGTATGCCGAGCGCTTCGGCGTGAAGGAGCGCATCCGGTTCCGCTCCGAGGTCACGCGCGTGGCGCCCGCGTTCGTCCCCGGCCGCGAGGAGCCCCGCTGGGAGGTCGAGACGGCCGACGGCCGGACACGGGTCTTCGACACGGTGTGCGTGGCCACGGGGCACCTGACCAAGCCGCTCCACGTCCCCGAGTTCCGGGACGGGTTCGGGGGCGAGTACGTGCACGCGCACGCCTATCGCACGCCGGAACCCTTCCAGGGCAAGCGCGTCTGCATCGTCGGCGTCGGCAACTCGGCCGTCGACATCGCCAGCGACGTGTGCGTCATCACCGAACGCTGCGTGATGGTGGCGCGCTCGGGCGTGATGATCGCGCCCAAGCTGATCTTCGGGTTTCCCGTCACCGACATCTCCATGAAGCTGTACCGGCCGTGGATCCCGGACCGGCTGCGCCGCAGGATCATCGCGTTCATGGTCCGGCTGGTGCACGGGAACATGGAGGACTACGGCTTCAAGCCGCTCACCAGGCGGGCGCACCCGACGACCAGCGCCACGATCATGCAGGACGTGGCCTACAACCGGGTGGTCGTGAAGCAGGGAATCGAGGGGATCGACGGCAGGACCATCCGCTTCGCCGACGGCTCGTCGGAGGAATTCGACGTCCTGATGGCCTGCACCGGCTATCTCATCGACCTGCCGTTCCTGTCCGCCGACCTCGTGCCCATCGTCGACAACAACGTCGAGCTCTACAAGCGCATCGTTCCCGTCGACTGGCCGGGGCTTTTCCTGATCGGCATGGTCATGTCGACGACGGCGCTCAACTGGAACTACGAGGAGCAGTCCCGCTGGATCCGGGAGTTCATCCTCGGCAACGCCGTGCTGCCGGCGCGCGGCGAGATGCTGCGGGACATCGAGAAGAAGAAGGCCTTCATCGCGGAGTACTACAAGGAATCGCCCCGCCACCACATCGAGGAGGAGCACATGTACTACTTCATGGAGCTCCGCAGGTCGTTGCGGCAGGGACGCCGGCGCCGTTTCCGCCGGCGCGTCCGGGGCTGGTTCGGGGGCGGTTCGGACCGGCCGGCGGGAGGCCGCGCCGCCGGCGCCGGAGCGGGCGCCGAATAGGGTCCGGCGTCCGCAAGCCGCGGAATCCGCGGAACCGCCGCCGGGGCCGGGCGACGATGTGGCGCGCCGCGATCTACGGCCTTTCGGCCTACGCCGCGCTGGTCGCGGCTATGTACGCGCTGCAACGGAGCCTCATGTATTTCCCGGACCGCTCGCTGCCGACGCCGGCGCGGGCCGGGGCGCCGGAGATGTCGCCCGTGACCCTGCGCACCGCCGACGGGCTGGCGCTCGCGGCCTGGTACGGCGCGCCCCGCGACGACGACGGCGGGAGCGCGCGCCCTGTCGTCGTCTACTTTCACGGCAACGGGGGCAGCATCGCCGCGCGAGGAGGCAGGGTCCGTCCCTACCTCGACCGGGGCTTCGGCGTGCTTCTCGTCGAATACAGGGGCTACGGCGGGAACCCGGGAAGCCCGAGCGAGCAGGGCCTCTACGCCGACGGGCGGGCGGCGCTGGCCTTCGTCCAGTCCGAGGGGCTGCCTCTCGACCGCGTCGTGCTGCTCGGCGAGTCCCTGGGCAGCGGCGTTGCCGTCCGCATGGCGAGCGAGTTCGACGTCGGCGCCGTCGTGCTCGAAGCGCCGTTCACCTCGGCGGTGGACGTGGCGGCGGGCGCCTACTGGTTCCTGCCGGTGCGCTGGCTGATGAAGGACCGGTTCGACTCGATGTCCAGGATCGGCGAGGTCCGCGCGCCGCTGTTCGTGGTCCACGGGGAGCGCGACCGGGTCGTGCCGGTGCGGCTCGGGCGGGCGCTGTTCGCGGCCGCGAACGACCCGAAGGAGGCGGCCTACCTGCCGGACGCCGGCCACGACGACCTGCCGGCCCACGGCAGCATCCGGCTGGCGATCGATTTCCTGGAGCGCCGGTTCCCGCCGTAGGGAACTCCCGGTTCTGAAACTGGCGAATGGCCTCTATCTCCACATGTCAAGACCTCCGGGGATGGAACACCGACCCGTTTCTCGGTCTATCGGGACTTCTCGCTGACGGATCGAAGCAGGGCGCAGCCCACCATACTCCCGTGTCACGCCTCTATAACGAGGATTGGGAATCGAGAGCTCGTTCGTCCCGGACCTCGGGGTCATGGTGTGGTTCCTCGCATTTCCGTCAAAATCGGGTCGGGACGTTCATCATCATGATTTTTCTCCCACAACCCGAAGTCTATCCTTTCTCTTATCATATGACAGTATTCCGGATTGAGTTCAAAAGCTATGCAATGACGGCCATTCCGAACGCTCGCATCAATCGTTGTGCCAGAACCGGAAAAAGGATCTAGAACAGTTCCGTTCTTCGGACAGCTAGCTTTCACCATTCTCTCGATAATTTCCAAAGGTTTTTGCGTAGGATGATTTCGGCGTTCCTTATGCTGCCTATGCAAACGAGATACCTTCCAAACATCTTTTGGATTATATCCAACTTCCAGCCATTTTGAACCTTTGAATAATGATCTTGTACGAGCCTTTTTGGTTTCCGGATCATAGGGTATGCGGACAGCATCGATATCGAAGTAGTAGTTTTTATTCAGAACAAAATAGCCTATAGTATCGTGGACGGACGAAAACCTTCTAGTCGAACCACCCATACTAGGGACACAGCGATCCCAAATGATTTCGTTCACCATCAATAACCGCTTCTTCATAAGAGAAAAGATTTCAGGAGAGTGACGCCACGTTGCAAACAAGTAAAAGCCTCCAGAGTCTTTGATCTTTGGGATAGTTGCATCCACCCAGGACATCGTCCATTCAACAAGTTCCTCAGAGGATCTCATGTCGGAATCATTGCCATAGTTTTTTCCCAGACCATAAGGGGGATCCGCTATCACTAAATCAATGGATTTATCCGGTATCGAAGACACGCCGGACAGAAAGTCTTCGTTATAGAGTGTGTATTTCATATTAAGATTATACTCTTTGACTCTCGTTGGAGGATTTTGAGAAATTGTTTTCTCGTTCGATATACTGGTTCCGAGTAATAATGAGCTTGTAGTTTATCATTCCGTGGGTTAACATATATGGGAAGAAATTGAGGAGAGAAGGCGTGAATTTTATCCTTGTCAAAAGTTATCAGTGTATTCTTGAATGTAAATTGGAATACCACGAATATCAATCTATAGGATGGATTAGATGTATATTGCATATAGAGTTTCTCTACCGCAGAAATATCATTTTTGTTTTGTCGTCTTGCGCTGGTTATCTTGACATTGATGTAGAATTTTTCGTTTGCCTCTTTTTCCACAATGCAGTCATGAAGGCTAGTATCGGGAACATCAAAATCGACATCCACCAGACCAAGCTTTTGAGAATTATATTTTGCCTGCTGAACTATAACCTGTTCCACGATCCAACTCACAGAACGGGTATGAGGTTTTAGCCCATAAGGGAGTATCTTTGGATTGGTTATATTGAAGCCGGGAATGATGTGAATGACTCGCCGAAATAAGTCATTCATTTTCTCCAACTCCCCCTTTATCAAGGATATTTCACTCATTTCGTAACCAAAGCCCTATACGTCAGCCCCCGGCGCCGATGGCGGTCAGCGCCTCGGGCGTGTCCACGTCGACCAGGACCCCGTCGTCGTCGATGGGCACCTCGGCGACGAGCTCGCCGTGTGCGCCGATCAGGTGACGGGCGCCCACGTCTCCCGCGACCGCCCGCATCTCGTCGAAGAACCGGGCGCCCCACAGCACCGGATTGCCGCGCTTGCCGGTGAAGGTCGGCACGCAGATCGCCCGGCCTTCCAGGGGATTGAACGCCGCGATGAGCCTGTCGACGTGGGACGCCTTCACCCTCGGCATGTCGCCGAGGCACACGACGACCCCGTCGACGTCCCCGGGGATGGCCCGCAGCCCGGCCTCGAGGGACGTGCTCAGGCCCTCGGCGTAGTCCGGGTTGCGCACGAACGTCGCGCCGTCGCGGCGCAGCGCCGCCTCGACCCGGTCGGCCTCGTGGCCGGTCACGACGACGACCGGGCTCGCCGCCGACGCCGTGACCGCCGACAGGACGCGCACCGCCATCGGCACGCCGTCGATTTCCGCCAGCAGCTTGTTGATCCCGCCGGTGCGGCGGGACTGGCCGGCGGCGAGGACGACGGCGGCGATGCGCGGCATCCGCGGCGCCCCGTCGCCGAACGCCGCGCCGGCACCGGCGCCGGCCGCGCCCGCGCGCGGCTGCGGCCGCGTCGCGATCTCCTTGAGCAGGCCGCCCGCGCCCATGCGCATGACGTCCTCGCGGCGCACGGGAACGCCGGCGAGCAGGCGCCACAGGACCCAATCGAAGCCGTTCTCCTTCGGCGAACGCGCGCAACCGGGCAGGCCGATCACGGGCACGCCGCCATGACGCGCCAGAAGCAGGAGGTTCCCCGGATCGACGGGCATCCCGAAGTGGTCGACCACGCCCCCCGCGCGGACGATTCCCGCCGGCACCACGTCGCGCCGGTCGACGTTCGCCGAGGCGCCGAACACGAGGATGGGGTCGCAGCCCCGGGCCAGGAGGCCGGTGACGGCGGCCGCCACGGCCGCTTCCGTATGGTCGCAGCGGACCTCTCCCGCCAGCCGCGAGCCGAGACGCGCGAGCCGGTCCCGCGTCGTCTCCAGGGACTTGTCGAGGAGGGATTCCCTGGTGTCCGGCAGGCGGGTCAGGACCAGGCCCACCGGTTTCTCCGCGAGGGCCGCGACGCGGACCAGCGGTTCGCCGCGGCCGGCGATCGCGGCGCCCGCGGCGACGACGTCCCGCGGCGCGGAGAACGGGATGATCTTGACGGTGGCCAGCATCCGGCCCGGCTCCACGAGCTCGTATGGCGATACCGTGGCGATGGTCAGCGATTCGTCGATCAGGTTGATCTCGTCGAGGCGCCCGGCGTCGACGAGGGCGACGCCGGACGCCTCGGCATAGAGGTTGCATCGTCCGGTGAAGGGCGCGGCGCACCGCGCGCCGTCGCCGCGCGCCGCCGCGGCGATCGTTTCGGCCGCCTCGTCCTCGGGGACGTCGCCGGCCTCGAGCCGGGCGGCGATGACGGTCTCGTGTCCCGCCGCGCGGAGGGCCGCGACGTCCGCGGCGCCGAGGACGCGGCCCTTTTTGAAGGACCGTCCGT
This sequence comes from Alphaproteobacteria bacterium, assembly GCA_965200265.1. Taxonomy (GTDB): domain Bacteria; phylum Pseudomonadota; class Alphaproteobacteria; order UBA2966; family UBA2966; genus UBA2966. Next base: position 689,314 of record OZ241357.1, read on the forward strand.
CCACCTTGACGCCGTGGGCGAGGATCGCGCCCTCGGCTTCCTCGAGGGTGAAGCGGCGGAAGTCCATTCACGCCTCCTCCCGGCGCAAGGCCCGCGTCACCTGCGCGAGGATGGCGACGGCGATCTCCGCCGGCGAGCGGGCGCCGATCGCGAGGCCCACGGGGCCGTTGATCCGGTCGAGGGCGTCGTCGTCGAAGCCGGCTTCTTTCAGCCGTTGCAGGCGCGCCGCGTGGGTCTTCCTGCTGCCCAGCGATCCGATGTAGAAGGCCGGCGACCCGAGCGCCGTCTCGAGCGCCGGGTCGTCGAGCTTGGGGTCGTGGGTCAGGGTCACCACCGCGGTCCGGGCGTCCGGTGCCAGAGCCGCCAGCGCGTCGTCGGGCCAGTCCGTCAGCAGCGTCACGTCCGGGAACCGCTCGCCGGTGGCGAAGGCGGCGCGCGGGTCGACGACGGTCACGTCGTAGCCGGCCAGCGCCGCCATGCGCGCCAGCGGCTGGGCGATGTGGACGGCGCCGACGACGATCATGCGCAGCGGCGGGTTGAAGACGTGCACGAAGACGGGTCCGTCCCCGGTCTCGACCGTCCCGCTGCGGTCGCTGCGGAACGCGTCGGCGGCCGCCGCGGCGACGGCCGGGTCGAGGCCGCCGCCGCCGTCGAGGTCGCCGGGGCGCACGAGCCTCTCCTCGCCGGTGTTCAGGTTCGTCGCCAGGACGACCGGCGACTTCCCGTCGCGATGGCGCAGCAGTTGCTCGAGGGTGGCGGACTTCATCGCAGCCTTTCGACGAACACCTGGACCTTTCCCCCGCAGGCGAGGCCGACCTCCCAGGCCTGTTCGTGGGTCACGCCGAAGTCGAGCAGGCGCGGCTCTCCGTCCTCGATGGTCTTGAGGGCCTCGAGCACCACGGCGCCCTCGATGCAGCCGCCCGACACCGAGCCGACGAAGCGGCTGTCGCCGTGGACGGCGAGCTGGCTGCCGACGGGCCGGGGCGACGAGCCCCAGGTGGCCACCACCGTGGCGAGCGCGACGTCGTCTCCCTTGGCCTTCCACGCGGCGGCCTGGCCGAGGACGTCTTCCCGCCAGCCTTGCCGCGGCGGCGCCGGCGTCATCGGGCCGCCCTCCCGCCCGCGAATCGATCCATGCGGTCTTCCTCCGTATGCGGCGCTCCGCGCCCCAAAGCCCGCGCCACGTCGCGCAGGCTCCGCAGGTTGTGGACGGCGCGGAACTCGTCCACGTGGGGCAGTATCGCCCGCACGCCGAGTGATTTTGGCTCGAAGCCCTCGTAACGCAAGAGGGGATTGAGCCAGATCAGCCGCCGGCAGGACTTGTGGAGGCGCTCGATCTCCGTTTCGAGGCCCTCGCCGGAGTCCCGGTCGAGGCCGTCGGAGATGAGGAGGACGAGCGCGCCCTGCCCGAGGACGCGGCGCGACCAGCGGACGTTGAACGCCTTGACGCAGTGGCCGATGCGGGTGCCGCCCGACCAGTCCTCGACGTTCCCGGCGACCTTCTCCAGCGCCGCGTCGACGTCCCGATGGCGCAGATGCCGGGTGACGTTGGTGAGGCGCGTCCCGAAGACGAAGGTGAACACGCGGTCGCGGTCGTTGGTGACGGCGTGCAGGAAGTGAAGCAGCATCCGCGAATACCGGCTCATGGAGCCGGAGACGTCGCACAGCGCCACGAGCGGCGGAGGCCGCCGCCGCCGCGCCGAGCGCTTCAGAGGGATGGTGTCGGCCCCGGAGCGCAGCGCCGAGCGGAGGGTGGCCCGCGTGTCGATCCGCGGGCCGCGCGAATCGGGCGCGAACCGCCGCGTCGGCGCCGGCGCGATGGGGAGCCTCATGCGGGCGATGACGGCCCTGGCCTCGGCGATCTCGTCCGCCGACATGGACTCGAAGTCCATGGACTGGAGGATCTCCTGCCGCGAGTACGTCCCCGCCGCGTCGCCGACGATCTCGCCGGACTCCTCGTCGTCGTCCCCCTCGCCGCGTCCCGGAAACAGCGCGTCCAGCAGCCGGCGGCTCGGCTGGTCGTGTTCCGCGTCGCCGTCGGTCCGCGCGGTCGGCAGCAGCAGCGACATCATGCGCTCGAGGATGCGCGGGTTGCGCCAGAACACGTGAAACGCCTGGTCGAAGATCTCGCGCTGGTCCCGGCGGTTGACGAACACCGAATGGAGCGTCCAGTAGAAGTCTTCCCGGCTGGCGATGCCCGCGGCCTCGACGGCGCGCGTGGCGTCGATGACCTTGCCGGGCCCCACGGGCAGCCCCGCCGCGCGCAGGACGCGCCCGAAGTGCACGACGTTGTGCGCGAGCCGTCCCTGCTCGCCGGGCGGTTCCGCCGCGCCGTCCATGCCGCGGCCGGGCTATCCGGCGGCGCCCGCCGCCGCCAGCTCGGCGTTCACCGTATCCAGAAGCCGCGCGGCCTCGCTGCCCTGGATCCTGGCGATGTCGTCCTGGTACTTGAGGAGGGCGCCGAGGGTGTCGTTGACGGTTTCGGGATCGAGGGACAGCCTGTCCAGCTCCGTCAGCGCCGTGGCCCAGTCGATCGTCTCGGCGATTCCGGGCAGCTTGAACAGGTCGGTGCGGCGCAGTTCCTGGACGAAGCCGACGACCTCGCGGCTCAACCGCTCCTCGGCGCCGGGCACCTTGAGGCGCAGGATGTCGAGCTCCCGCCGCGCGTCGGGGTAGTCGACCCAGTGATAGAGGCAGCGCCGCTTGAGCGCGTCGTGGATCTCGCGCGTGCGGTTCGACGTGATGACGACGATCGGCGGCTCCGGCGCCGAGATCGTCCCGATCTCCGGGATCGTGATCCGGAAGTCGGCGAGCACCTCGAGCAGATAGGCCTCGAAGGGCTCGTCCGTCCGGTCGAGCTCGTCGATGAGCAGGACCGGGGCGCCGGCGGCGTCGGGCTCCAGGGCGTTCAGCAGCGGCCGCTTGATCAGGAAACGCTCGGAAAACACGTCGTTCCCGAGCCGCTCCCGGTCGCCGGCGCCGGCCGCCTCGGCCAAGCGTATCTCGATCATCTGGGCGGCGTAGTTCCATTCGTACACCGCCGAGGAGACGTCGAGACCCTCGTAGCATTGCAGGCGCACGAGCCGGCGCCCGGTGGCGGCGGAGAGGACGTTGGCGATCTCCGTCTTGCCGACGCCGGCCTCGCCCTCGAGGAACAGCGGCCGGCCCATCCGGAGGCCGAGGAACAGGGTCGTCGCCAGGCTGCGGTCGGCGAGGTAGTCGCCGTCCCGGAGCAGGGCTTCGGTGTCGTCGATGGAATCGGGCAGCGGGCGCGGTTTCGCCATCTCGTTCCGGGATCCGGGCATGAACAGGGAAGGGGAATGACAGGTCAGAGGCTTGAACGACCTACAGCATGACAGGTTGAGCGAGCCCCGGCATCCGTCATGATCAGACCTCGAGTTCCGCCAGCTTCGGAATCGCCTCGAGGGCCATCCGGTGGTATTCGGCGTTGTGCTCGACGCCGATGCTGCGAATGCCGCACGCCGTGGCGGCGGCCAGCGTCGATCCCGATCCGGCGAAGGGGTCCAGTACCGTCCCTTCTCCCAGCGGCAGGCACGACCGCACCAGGGGCCGCAGGAAAGACTGCGGCTTCAGGGACGGGTGCGGCGCGATCCTGCGTTCCTTGCCGCGTGCCGGCGCCGATTTCACCATGTCGCGGAACGGTTCTTCTGCGGACAGCCGCCGCAGCCCGCCGGTCCCCCACTTCCGAAGGTTGTCCTGGACGCGCCCTTCGAGCGGTCGGCGGAAAATGCCCCACGGCTCGAAGCAGGATTTCGGCATGACCGTCACGTCGGAAAATTCCTCGTGCGCGTTCTTGGGACGGTCACCGCCTCTCAGCGTGTGGACTTCCCGGATCAACATGCCCCGCTTTTCGAAGCCGGCGTCGATGAAGGGCACGAACGCCAGGTCCGACAGCAACGGGTTCGTCGCCACGAACACGTGCGCGCCCGGCACCAGGACGGGATGGAGGGCTTCGCAGAACCGCTTGAAGAAACGGGTGATCCCTTCGCGGTCCTTGTCCCGCAACACCGTGAACCGCGGGAGTGGACGGCGTTGCGAGCCGTCGAGGCTCGGAGGCATACGCCATACCCCGCCCCTGCCGTTCCGGCGCTTTTCGAGCTGATCCGCCGTGTATTCGATCAGTCCATACGGAGGGTCCGTGACGACGGCGTGAATCGAACGGGGCGCGGCGTCTTCGAGCCAGTCGAAGGCATCCGCATGAATCAGGCGGTGGAGCGGCTCCGGTTGCACAAGCGGCCCGTTCTCGACGGCGCCCGTTTCGAGAATCATGTCCGCGCCCCCGGGTCCGGACCCTGCATGACCAAAGCGGGGAGGCGGCGCGGCGCTCCCCTCTCCGATGGACGTTCGGACCCGTCCCGACGTCAACAGGCGTCGACGGCGCGCCGGGCGCAGACGTTCACGAGGTGCGCCCGATAGTCCGCCTGGGCGTGGATGTCCGAGTTGAGACCGTCCTCCGGGATGCGGATATCCTTGATCGCGGCGGACGAGAAGTCGGCGGCCAGCGCTGCCTCCATCTCGCCGACGCGGAACACGCACGGCCCGGCGCCCGTCACCGCCACCCGGACGCCGCCGCCCGTCCGCGCGACGAACACGCCGACGATGGCGAAACGGGAAGCGGGGTTCTTGAACTTGTAGTACGCCGCCCTGTCCGCCCTGGGGAAGCGCACCTCGGTGACGAGCTCGCCGTCGCCGAGCGCCGTCTCGAACATGCCGGTGAAGAAATCGTCGCCGGCGATCTCGCGCCGGTCGGTCTTCACCGTGGCGCCGAGCCCGACCACGGCGGCGGGATAATCGGCCGCCGGGTCGTTGTTGGCGATGGAGCCGCCGATGGTGCCGCGGGCGCGGACGTGCGGATCGCCGATCCCGCCGGCGAGGGCCGCCAGCGCCGGGATCGCGTCCCGCGCCGCCTGCGATGCGGCCACCGCCGCGTGGGTGGTCATGGCCCTGACCGTGACCCCGCCGTCCGCGACCGAGACGCCCCGCAGGTCCTCGACGTCCTGGAGATCGACCAGGTCGGAGGGCCTCGCCAGGCGCAGCTTCAGGGTCGGGAGCAGGGTGTGGCCGCCGGCCAGGAACTGGCCTTCGGCGGCGGCGCCCACCTTGCCGACCGCGTCGGCGACGTCGGACGCGCGGTGATACGTGAAGTCGTACATGGTCCTTCCTCCTTCTCCGCGCCGCCTAGGCCCGGGCCAATGCCCGCCACACCCGTTCGGGCGTCGCCGGCATGTCGATGTTCTCGGTGCCGAGGGCGTCGGTGATGGCGTTGATCACCGCCGGCGGCGCCGCGATGGCGCCCACCTCTCCGCAGCCCTTCACGCCGAGCGGATTGTGCGGACACGGCGTCTCGTACATCTCGACGTCGTAGGCCGGCACGTCGTCGGCGCGCGGCATGGTGTAGTCGTTGTAGGACCCGCTCACCAGCTGGCCGGTGTCGCCGTCGTAGACGCCGTGCTCCAGAACCGCCTGCCCGATCCCCTGGGCGACGCCGCCGTGGACCTGGCCCTCGACGATCATCGGGTTGATGACCGTGCCCACGTCGTCGACCGCCGAGAATTTGACGATCTCGACCTCGCCGGTGTCGGGGTCGATCTCCACCTCGCAGACCTGCGTTCCCGCCGGGAAGGTGAAGTTGACGGGATCGTAGAACGCCGATTCCTCGAAGCCCGGCTCCAGGCCCTCCGGGTAGTCGTGCGGCACGTAGGCGGCGAAGGCGACCTCGCCCATCGACATGCTGCGGTCGGTGCCGGCGACGGAGAAGACGCCGCCGTCGTACTCGATGTCCGATTCCGAGGCCTCGAGCGCGTGGGCGGCGATCTTCCGGCCCTTGTCGATGAGCTTGTCGCACGCCGACACGATGGCCGAGCCGCCGACCGCGATCGACCGCGACCCGTAGGTGCCCATGCCGAAGGGGCCCTTGTCGGTGTCGCCGTGGACGACCTCGACGCTGGTGAAATCGACGCCGAGCTTGTCGGCCACCACCTGCGCGAAGGTCGTCTCGTGACCCTGGCCGTGGGCGTGGGACCCGGTGAACACCGTGACGCTGCCCGTGGGATTGAAGCGGACCTGCGCGCCCTCCCACAGGCCGACGCCGGCGCCGAGCGACCCCACGGCGGCGGACGGCGCGATGCCGCAGGCCTCGATGTAGCTCGAGAAGCCGATGCCGCGCAGCTTGCCGCGCCGTTCGGCCTCCTCCCTGCGTCCGGCGAAACCCCGGTAGTCGGCGATGCCGCAGGCCTTGTCGAGGACCGCCTCGTAGCTGCCCGAGTCGTAGGCCAGCACCACCGGCGTGGTATAGGGGAAGGCGTCCGGCGGGATGAAGTTCTTCCGCCGCAGCGCCGCCGGGTCCCTCCCGGTCTCGCGGGCCGCCGCCTCGACCAGGCGTTCGAGGAGGTAGGTGGCCTCCGGCCGCCCGGCCCCCCGGTAGGCGTCCACCGGCGCCGTGTTGGTGAACAGCGCCTTCACGTTGCAGTAGATCGCCGGCGTCGTGTACTGGCCCGCCAGAAGCGTTCCGTACAGGTACGTCGGCACGCACGAGGCGAACGTGGACAGGTAGGCGCCCATGCTGGCCTTGGTGACGACGCAAAGGGCCGTGAACCCGCCGTCGGCGTCGAGCGCCAGTTCGGCCGTGGTCACGTGGTCGCGTCCGTGGGCGTCGGACATGAACGATTCCGACCGGTCGGCCGTCCACTTCACGGGGCGGCCGACCTTCCTGGAGGCCCACGTGCAGACGGTCTCCTCGGCGTAGATGAAGATCTTGGAGCCGAATCCGCCGCCGACGTCGGGGGCCACGACCCGGAGCTTGTGCTCCGGCGCGATGGCGCAGAACGCCGACAGCACCAGGCGCGCCACGTGCGGGTTCTGGCTGGTGGTGTAGAGCGTGAAGCCGTCGCTCGCCGGGTCGTACTCGCCGATCGCCGCGCGCGGCTCGATGGCGTTCGGGATCAGCCGGTTGTTGACGATCTCGAGCGTCGTGACGTGGGCGGCGTTGCGGATCGCCTCGTCGACGGCCGCGGCGTCGCCGAGCTCCCAGTCGTAGCTCGTGTTGCCGGGAACGCCGTCGTGGATCTGCGGCGTCCCCGCCGCGTCGGCCTTGCCGGTATCGACGTTGGCGGGCAGGACCTCGTAGTCGACCTCGACCAGTTCCGCGGCGTCGCGCGCCTGGGCGAGCGTGTCGGCGATCACGACGGCGACGTGGTCGCCGACGTAGTTGACCTTGCCCTGGGCCAGGGCCGGATGGGGCGGGGCCTTCATGTCCTCGCCGTTCCTGTCCTTGACCATCCAGCCGCAGATCAGGCCGCCGACGCCGTCGGCCGCCAAGTCGTCGCCGGTGAAGACGCCGACGACGCCGGGGGCCGCGGCGGCCTTCGACGTGTCGACCCCGTCGATCCGGGCGTGGGCGTGGGGCGAGCGGACGAACGCCGCGAAAGCCTGCCCGGGCCGGTTGATGTCGTCCACGTAGTTGCCGGTCCCTCTGAGGAACCGCGCGTCCTCCTTGCGGAGCGAGCGCGTGCCGATTCCGTTCTCCGCCATGTCAGCCTCCCATCACCTGACCGCCGGCGACGATCGCCTTGACGATGTTGTGGTATCCCGTGCAGCGGCACAGGTTTCCCTCCAGCTCGCGCCGGACCGTCGGTTCGTCCGGGTTCGGGTTCTTGTTCACGAGGTCGATGGCGGCCATCACCATGCCGGGCGTGCAGAAGCCGCACTGAAGGGCGTGGTGTTCGCGGAAGGCCTCCTGCATCGGGTGCAGCTCGCCGTTGGCGGCGAGGCCCTCGATGGTCGTCACGTCCGCGCCTTCGACCTGCAACGCGAGCACGGTGCAGGACTTCACCGCGTCGCCGTCGACGTGCACGACGCAGGCGCCGCACTGGCTGGTGTCGCAGCCGACGTGAGTGCCCGTCAGTCCGAGCTTCTCGCGCAGGAGTTGAACGAGCAAGGTGCGGTTCTCGACCTCGGCCGATGCCGCCTTCCCGTTCACCGTAAGGGAAACGGTGGGCATGTGATCCTCCCTGGACCGTTGCTTCGCCGCGCCGGGAAGCGGCCGAGGCGGATGCCCCGGCGGCGCCTCCCCGCGCGGAACAGTGTCGGACCCGGACCGGGCCGGGTCAAGGGATGAATCGCAGCAGCGACTTAGCGGGCCTGTCGAGGAGGAGAGTCACTCGCCGCCTTCGAACATCGCCTCGATCTCGGCGGCGCCCATACGGTCGAAGTCTTCCGGCACCGTGATCTTTCCAGCCAGAAATCCGATTCGGCGCGCCGTCCCGGGATCCGGCGCGTCCACGGCGACGACCTTGACGACGGGCTTGCCCGCGCGTGCGATGATGAAGGGCTCTCCCTTGGCGGCGTCGTCGACGAGACGTGAAAGGTGGGCCTTGGCTTCGTGCATGTCGACGGTGCGCATGGACTGGCTCCTTTGGCCCAGGTCCGCACAACCTATCGAATGCCCCCGCTGTGTCAAGTTCCCGTCCTGGTTCGGGACGGCCGGTTGACGGAATCTTGCCACGATATACTCTCGTCTCTCGCCGCGATATGCGGCAAAGTGATCGGGAACGATGATCGCCGATGTCATCGGCAACGGCCGTCGGCCGTGCGCGGGCACTTCCTGATGGCCCGCGGCGCCGCGATGCCCGACGGATTCCGGGAGCGGTCAAGCAAGCAGGGAGCCTGGACCATGAGTCTGGAGCAGACCTTGAGGAAAGTGGTCGGTCACATCCGAGCCGATCGATTGGAGAACGAGGCGCAGGTCCAGCAGGCGGTCATCCTGCCGGTCCTGCGTGCGCTGGATTGGGATGACAGCGACCCCGAATCGTTTCGGCCAGAGTACTCGGTGGGCGGCGGCCGGGTGGACTACGCGCTATTGGGCCGCGGCGGCCCGCTGGTCTTCATCGAAGCCAAGCGAATCGGCGCCGTGGACGCCGGAGGTGAGGAGCAGCTGTTTGGATACGCGGCCAACCGGGGCGTTCCCCTCCTGGTTCTGACGGACGGTGATCGGTGGGATTTCTATCTCGCCATGGCGGAGGGCATCCCCGAGGAGCGCCGATTCCATCGGCTGGAATTGTTGCGGCTTGAACAAAAGACTGGCGAATATGTGGACTTTCTCGAGAAGCACCTTCGGAAAGACCGCGTCGTTTCCGGGGACGCCAGGCGCAGCGCGGAGGAACTGCGTGAAAGCAACCGGGAGCGGGAGAGAGCCCGTGAGGCAATCTCGGATGCTTGGCGGACTCTACTGTGGGAGCCCGACGAACTGCTGTGCGACTTGCTTGCCGAAAAGGTAGAGAGTGAGTGCGGGACCAAGCCGGAACCCGACGACATCGAGGCGTTTTTGAAGAATCTCTCCTCGACGCCCGTGTGGCCGGAATCCGGTTCGGGACGGGTATTCCCCTCTCCCGATCCGGCAACCCCGCGACCCAGTTTCCCGCCGCGCGCGAGAACGAAAATCGTTGGATTTGCCCTTGGAGAGGAGCGTGTCGAAACCGGAACCGCCATACGTACATTGACCGAGCTGCTGCCGCGACTCGGACGCGACGATCCCGGCTTCATGGAGCGTTTTGCCTTGAAGACCGTCGGTAGACGTCGGAGTCTGGTCGCGAGAGAGCGCGAAGACCTTTACCAGAAGTCCGACATGATCAAGTATTCCACGAAACTGGAAAACGGTTGGTGGTTGGGAACCAACCTGAGCACAGGGCAGATTCGGAAACACATCGAAACCGCGTGCGATGTCGCGGGAATAAGGTTCGGCTCCCAATTGACGCTGATCGAACGTTAGGCTTTCCGCTTCTCGACGGGGTGGGTCCGGGGTCGAACCCCGAGTCCGACCCCTGTCGACGGGTCATGGCGGTCTCCGTCAGCAGCGCACTGCCTACGAGAAGCGGTTGACTGACGCTCGTATCGCTAACTGTTGTCGTCGGACGGCTCGGAATCCTCGCCTCGCTTCGGCACGATCCGCTTCAGCGTCTCGTTGAAACGGACCTCATCCTCGTCGCACCCTAGCTCGCGGGCCTTCGCTATAAAGCGGTCACGCTGGCGTTTGAGGATCTCGTCCTGCAAGGCGTAACTCCGGTGCGGTGACGAACGGCTCCGCGATTGTAAGCCGCGGAGATCCGATTTGCCCACTCTTGTTGATCAAGGACCGGTCGAAGGTGTTGAGCACTCCAGCCTTGGTGCTGATGACGGTAGCGACATGGACGGCGTCCTTCGGTCGAACACCATGATCCCACACAATGTCCTGCGCGTTCTGGGCAAGTTTACGGTCCAGCATCGCCGTGCGGATGTAGGGCCGCGCGAACAGTAATCTGACCTGCGCCCGTCGCTCCGATGGCAGACGAACCTCGGCACCTAACATCAGCACTTCGGCAATGGTAAGAGCGCTCGTCACGATTTCCGCCTTCCCGCGTTCGCACAGGGAGAGCACATCCTGACATTTGTCGACCCTGCCCTCCTCATTTCGCAGCCAAGCGAGGAAACAGGCCGAGTCCCAATACCGGAGCTCGACCATCAGTCCGCCTCGTACAGGCCGCGATACGCTTCTATTGGCGTCTCGTCATAGGGGAATAGCTCGACCTCTTCCGCCCTTATGCTGGTCGGATACCCCTCGCGGTCGTAGTGGACCATGCCGCGAGCGGAAACGCGCCGGCGCCACATTCCCTGCATGGCCTCGACCAGTTCCTCCGGCACCGTGCATTGAACCGCCATGTTCCAGACTGGTTCCGAGATCGTGAAACGGAGTCTGCCTCGTGCACTGAGAGTGTCGAGAGTTCCTTCAACCGTGCCGTATTCGGCAAGTTGGCTGGGATGTCGTGCGCTTTCCTCTTGCTTCGCGATCAGTATGTCTCTGCGGTCCTCGCCAGCGAGGATCCGCGTGACTGGAACTGGACGAGGAAAGGTGTCGAGCCGTCGCCGTATACGGGACGGTGGGCTGTTCACGACGCCCATGACCCGACTTACGGTCTCTGCGTCTGTAGCGGATGGCAAACCGGCCATGATTTGCAGGCTGCCCTGTGACAACCACATTTTCCACGTGAGCTGTCCGCCCACTTCTTCCGCAACGTCCTGTAGCAAGCCCGTGAAGGCCCGCACGACAGAAAGAAATTCGCGGGGAGGAACTGTGTCTGACCCAAGCTCCAAGGTCAGAGCGGGAGGGGTCGCGTCGTCGGTAGCCATGGTCAGTGCCTCCGTGAAGGTAGACGACGCTACCCCACAAACGAGTCCGAATACAACAGCCACTTGCCTTTGACGCCTTTCAGCGCGGTTTCAGCTCGCGCCGCATCGTCCACCCCGTTGCCTTCGCGGTTATTGTACCGGAACTTGAACTCGGCGGCGTAGCGATGCAGGTGTTTCTTGGCGCAATGGGGACAAACCGGCCCGTCAGGCCACAACATCGCCTCGACATGGGCGGAGGCGGTGGCTTCGTCGTGGAGGTATTTGGCGAAGAGTGCGGACATCGGCTTGCTCCTGTATCTGTAGATCAGATACAGGAACTCCGTTCTGGTGTGTCAAGTATAACATCAACCTTCGCTTTGGGCTCACGCATTCCACCGGGACGATGCCTGGGTGCTGTGCGGGCCGGACAAGGCCAGTCTTCGTTGCGGTGTCCGGCTCGGGTTTCGGGACCGGCTCGTGTCGCTGGAGCGACTCCTCGACGATGCCGGATATCGGGCGAGGACCGCTTTGAGGCCGGCTTACACCGGGAAGTGGCTGGATCAAACGCTCGGCGAGCTTGCCCTTGCGGGAAGAAGCGGCGCGCCGCCTACGAGAAGAAGAACAGCCCGATCCCGACGATGACGAGGAGGCCGACCACCCAGGCCCACATGGGGATGCCCGATTCGGGCGCGGGGGCGGTCTCCGCCGGGGCCTCGGCCGCTGCCGCGGCTTCCTCCTCCGCCTCGCCGGCCGGGGCGACCTGTTCGACGAACCGCGCGAAGAAGTCGTCGGCCATCTTCTTGGCCACGCCCTCGACGACCCGCGAGCCGATCTGCGCCATCTTGCCGCCGACCGAGGCGTTGGCCTCGTAGCGCAGCACGGTCTCGCCGTTGGCGCCGGTCAGCGTCACCTTGGCGCCGCCCTTGCCGAACCCCGCCGCGCCGCCCTGGCCTTCGCCGGAGATGGTGTACCCGTTGGGCGGGTCGATGTCCGACAGCGTCACGCGGCCGTTGAACTTCGTCCGCACCGGCCCGACCCTGGCCATGACGGTCGCCGTGAACTCCGTGTCGGAGACCTTCTCGAGCGTCTCGCAGCCCGGAACCGAGGCCTTGAGCACCTCGGCGTCGTTGAGGGCCTCCCACACCTTCTCGCGCGGGGCGGGAATCGTGTACTCGCCCGTCATGTCCATGACGATCCCCCTTCGCAACCGTTGTCGCCGGAGACCCTATCCCCGGCGCGGCGGCGCCGCAACAGCGCGGGGTCCGGGGCCGTCGGGTCCGGGGTCCGATCCCGGTCAAGGGGCCGGCTCGAAGACCAGCTCCGGCACGATCACCTCCCAGGACTCGCATTGCAGGGAGTCGCGGTATTCCGGCGGCGACGCCTCCCGGCTCCATCCCGTGACGGCCAGGACCGGTTCGACCCTTTCTGCGGTTGCGCCACCGCGCTGGTCGCCGCCGAGCAGTTGCAGCGTCAATGGGTCGGGATCGATCTTTCGCTCCTGGCCGCCAAGCTGGTCGTTTCCCGGTTGAGACAGACCATGGGCATCTTCTACGACGTCGACCACAGAAGCGACGTTCCAACGCGAAGCGACCTGGGCAAGCTTCCCGACTATCGAACGCACCGGCATACCCTTTACGGCAAGCAGGAAGGCTGTTGCAACGGTTGTGGAATCCACTCTCCGTTTCGCAATCTCACCGTGGACCGCGTCATGCCGCGCAACAAGGGCGGAAGCGACCACATCGGCAACCTTCGATTGCTGTGCCAAGCCTGCAACTCGACGAAGGGAACCGGGACGCAGGCGGAATTGAAGGGAAAATATATTAGGGTTGACGGCTGGTTCAGCAGCCGCTCTTACTTCCGCTTCGGCCTGTAGCTGAGAAGCGCCTTCCCGACCTGTTCCGGCGTCGCCCCTTTGTAGTCGGCGGCATAGACCTCCGGCTTGTCGTCGGCCTTTCCCTTGTACGCCTCGGCCACCTTGCCGACTGCCCTTTCCAGTTCTTCGGCTTCCTGTCTTTCGGCGTCCACTCTCTGCCTCATGATGTCCTGCACCTCGCTGATGTGATCCCATTGTTCCGCTGGAGACAGATTCGGAATCGGAAAATCCGTGATGTGCTTCCTGTAGATGTGCGGCTGGCCTGTGCCTTGCTGACGCCCGTAGACCTCTTCCTGCCGCGACTTGAAACACAGATACAGATAGATCGTTGCGAACTCTTCCTCGTCATGGCTGCGAACCACCATGCAGTCCGAGGCCCAAATCGGGTACTCGTGCCACTGAGCGTAGCCCGCGTAAGCACCCGATTTGCTTACCGTGAAACATTGCCCGGCGGCATTGGATTCGCTGTGGGTGTACGCTGGTGCGCGGCCGCCAGCGATCACGGGCACGGGGCCGGGCGTGGTATCGGCCTCGGTAATCATCTTCCCGTTGGTTATCGAGGCAACCTCCCCTAGAGACACGACATCGCTATTGGGCGGCACGCTCCACAACCTCCCGCGCCCATCCTTCAGATGTACGACCTCGATGCCCGTTGGCAAATCGTCATGCGGGGCATCCGAATCGCGGTAGAAGAACAGAAATTCGTCCTTGTCTATGGCCGCTCCCTTTGCCTTCTCGCCACTGATGTTCGCGCGGTAGTACCACTCCGTTTCGCGGAAGCCCTTGTCCGTCAGATAGAGCACGTTGGTTCCCGCATCGGTGTACGGCGCGAACGTGCCCCTTGGGAGCGTGGCTATGAGGCGCACCCGGCAGCCAGAGAAGATTCGATCCCAAAGAGCCTCATGGTCCTGATTGACCACCAAACCTTCGGGAAGAACGATTGCGGCCTTCCCGCCTGTTTCGACGCTGTTGAAGCAATGCAGCAAACACGCCTCGTCTGCATCCTTCGCTTCGGCATCCAGAGCCAGAAGCGTGTCGTCATCGATATCGAGGGAGAACGGTATGTTCGACAACACGCACTTGTACTGCGATTGATCCGGTTGGGGCTGGAGGCTGTCGCCCTGGCCCACCCCGGAATGTCCATCGCCGAACAGGATCATGTTCATTTTGGCGACACGGGCCGTCGTCGTCAGTTCGCGCCCGAAAATCGACTCATGATGGAGTACCCGCACCGCGTCCTGCGAAGGCCGCGTTTGCTGGCTCAAGTGCCGGAATCCTTCTATCAGGAACCCGCCGGTCCCACAAAAAGGGTCATATATCGTCTCGCCGAACTGGGGGTTCAGCAGCTGAACCATGAACCGCACCACGGGCCGGGGCGTGAAATACTCGCCAAGGTCATTGTTGACCGCCGTGGTCCGGCTAAGGAAGTGCTCGAAGGCTACGCCTTTCAGATCTTCGTCGACCACTTGCAGGTGCAACGGATTCAACTCTTGGATGATCTTCTTGAGCGCCTGGCCGTTCACCCGCGTTTCAGACAACACATCGCTGTGGTAGCGATCCTTCAGCCGATTGATCACGAAACCGTTCAGATAGTCCGGCAAGTCATCTTCGGGCTTGCGGAGAAGCTCGTTCCAAGTGCGGTCTTCCGGGTCGCGCTCGCTGAGTAGCTTGAGAAACAGGATGTTGGCGAACTCCGTGAACCGCTCCAGACCGGCGCGGATGCCAGCTAACCGCAGTACATTGTTCAGCCCCTCGAAAACCTCGATCAACTGCGCTCGGGATTCGATTACCCGATCCGGCACCGTAAGGACGCTGTTGCTCTCGTCCCGCACGAACCGGCGTAGGACGGACGGCGGCAGCATCTCCATGACTTCGACATTGTTCAGGTACATCGGCTCGCCGGACGGCGCGTGCCGTGATTTGAACACCGGTCCGTTGCAGGCAAAAACGAAATCGCAGCCGATCCTCTCGGCATAGTCGACTCCCTGCTCGAACGCCCTTTCAATCGAGACCTTTGGTTTCTTGGCCTCCAGCACGGCGACGGGAACGCTGTCGGAGAACAGCACGTAATCGGGAGACAGACCTTCCAGGTTCCGGCGCTGGACTGAGCCCAATTTCCTTACAACGGAGCGTTCAACGAAAACGTCTCTGCTTGGGTGTTCAGGATCGAGATTCCAGCCTTGGGCCAACAGACGTTGGTCGATCTGCTGGCGGACCTCCGCCTCCACCAAACTGAGCATGGCGGCTAGGACCGGGCGTAGGAATCAAGCCCGTTGTCGGCAATCAGTTCGTCGTAGGGCAGGAACTTGCCGGACATCCCCAAGGCGACGATCGCCATCTGGCGAAGCGTGTCCATTTCCCGGATGTTGTGCTTCACCGCGAACTCGTTGATGTAGCGTTGAAGATGCTTCGAGCTGATCTTGTGGAAGGTTCCGTGAAACTCGCGCTTGAAGCCCGCCCAGAACGACTCCATCCCGTTGATGCCCGCCATCTCCCGGATGTGCTCGCCGACGCTGTGGTTGACGGCTTCATGCGTGTAGTCGCGGCCCAGCCCCTTATACCCTCCGGCTTCATCCGTGTACACCGTCGCGCCCGGCTGGACGTGTTCCCGCACGAAACCCTGTAGGGTTGGGCCGTCCGTGTGCTCGACGACCTTGGCCCGGACCTCCTTCGTCTCGCGATCCTTGACGCCCACGACCGCCGTCATATCGACCGGGCCGCGGCCTTCGCGCTCCTTGCGCTTCGCCTTGTGCATGTTCTTCCGCTTCCCGCCGATATACGTCTCGCCGTCCTCGGCGGGACCGGCAAGGAAGGAGCCGACGTCCTGGTGCGCGAACGCTTCACGGATTCGTTGCTGCATGAACCACGCTGTCTTTTGCGTGATCCCGAGATCGCGCTTCAGCTTCATGGACGAGACGTCCTTCAGCGAAGTCACATCGAGATAGATCGCGTAAACCCACTTCAGCAGAGGGAGAGGCGACCCGGCCATCACCGTTCCGGTCTTGATGCTGAAATACTTGCGGCAGTCGCGGCAACGGTAGGGCATCTTGTCGTGAGAGCACTCGTGCGTGTTCACGCTTCCGCAATTCGGGCAGTGCCGTGTGCCGTCCGGCCAAATGATATCCTCGAACCACTCCTGCGCCGCCGCTTCGTCCGGGAAGATTTGCTGCAGCTCAAAGAGAGTTATGCCTTCGCGGTAGTGCTTTCCGGGTGCCGACTGAGCCATGGTATGCCTCCCAATTTCTTAGGAAATCCTAGTTCTTGGGAAATCCTAGCACTTTAGCCGATTTCTGTCAACCGTAATACATAAGGTCCAATTGAAGGCAAAGCTTAAGCAGGCCGGGATCACTTAGGGGCCGGGGGTGAGGGGACGCTCTGCGACTTCTCATCAGAAAGTGAGGCGGGTACCCTATGCCATCTTGTTTGGATTTGAGGCGTTGGGATCGAAAGTGCGCATTTTATCTATTAACTCTCGCAGCTTACTCTTGGACTCGTAAGCTTCAATGAACTTGTGATACGCGTTGAAGGCATTCTCGATCAATTCATTATAGGTGAGGATACGGATTTTGTAAATATCGAGTGACCGCTCGTCCTGCTCTCTTTTTTTCTGATTATCCCACCCTGTGGGAAGTTGCCCGACGATGCAGACGCCGTGGATCGGCAATTCTGCGGCACCCTTGATTTTGGAGAGCTCTTGGCGAAGCGTCTCCATGTAGCCTCCGACTTGGCTCTCCAAGTCCGTCTTCGAGACCTTGACTGAGGGCCTCTTCAGCTCGACGACCACATGAGCCGCGGCGACGCGGCGGTATTTGATGTATTGGATGTCGATTCTCTTTTTATCCACGAGGGTTTTCTCTATGTGCTTTTCCATGTCTGCAGACTGGGTTGCCCGTTCCCATGCAGGATCCAGAAGAAAGAGGTGGTCGAACACATATTCTTGGAGTATTCGCTCTTTGGCACCTTCTTCGACGTTCTCCCGTAGTTTACGGATGATGGCTAGACGCTCCTCGACGATCTGCCGGTAGTGTTCGGCTTCGAGAGCGTCCACATCTTTGAGGTAGTTGAGGAACTCGTCGACCTTAGCCACGTTGATCTCCTCCAGACGATCCATGGCTTGGCTCATTTTCAGATGCTCGAACAGCATTACACCGTTCGCGTAGGCTCGCTGTCTTTCCGATTCCTCGATTCCGGCCTTGTCTATGTCGCCGAAAATTCTGTCGGCGAATTTCCTGAGATGTAGAGGACGAATCGATTTATACCATTCCTCCAGATAGGGGTTCGACGAGAGAGCGCGTTCCACGCCGTGGCGTTCCCTTAGCTGGTTCGTTTGTATCCAAATCGCCTTCAGTTCCGCGTGAATAAATTTGGTCAGAGCCCTGTAGCGTTCGTCATCCTCGGAGATCCGTTGGCGGCTGGACGTAGCGATGTCGGGTTGATCATCTCGGTCAAGGAAGTCCGCCTCGATCTCACCGAACATGTACTTGGTGATCATCCCACCGAGCCGGAACTCTTGGAGAATGTCTTCCTGGGCGACTTTCCCGCGGACGACGATCGTGATCTTGTTCAGGTTTTCGTTGTCCGATCCATCCTCGTCCGAGGCAGGCTTACGGTCTTCGCTCGACCCATCACTGTCCAGGTCATTCGATCGCCAAGCGATCGCGATCCAGCCTCGGATGGAGTAGCGGCCGGTCTTGGACGTTTCCCCATGCTCATTGAATTCATGATCTCGGGGAAAAGCGCCGCCATTCGCAAGTCTGGAGCACTGCTTGACAAAATCGTCACCGTACTGGTATATGAAGCGTGCCTTGTCGAAGTAGTCCCGATCCTGCAAGGTAACTGGCTGGCCATCGATCTTTACGTTGAATTTGTAGGCGTCGCCGATGACACTGAAGCGTCTTGCGATCCGGCGGCGCAGTCCTTTAACCGAGTTTTGAGTGAGCCGCAGTTTCTTGAGCTCCGTTATCCGAATACTCGTGCCGTCAGTGTCGGGTGTATGCTCATTGGCCGGTATTACCTCTGGGACATACTTGTTACTTTCGGAATCATCTTCCGCGCCGATTGCTTCTCTGATCTTATCGGCATCCATAAGGAAGACCTCGGGCTCAGCGCTCCCTTTTCTCGTGTGGACCTCGAATTTGTTGGCTATCGAGAACAGTGAGAGTTTTCCGATCCCTTTCCTTCCCATAGGCAATCGTCCGTACTTGGGTGTATAAAGTTCCTGACCGGCACCACTAGAGTGGGAACGTTTTTGGTAGCCGACATAGAGATACTTTTTATTGATGTCATCGCGGTCCATGCCGCATCCATCGTCGATGATTGTGACCGTCTTGGCTTCAATGTCGAACTTGATGTCGACGTTAGCAGCGTCGGCGTCCCATGAGTTCGCGACCACTTCTGCGAGGACAGCGGGAGTGTTGCTATACAGGTTCAGCCCCATGTGGTTGAGCACGTTGAGGCTGATGGTCATGTAGTACTTTGGATTTTCGTCAGACATGGGCTGCGGCCGAGATGAGTGAATTTCCAATAAGCTCGCCGATCTTGACTGGCACCGCATTGCCAACATGGCGCGCCAACTTGTGGATCGGTAGCTGGATCTTGGGATCGATGAGCTGGTAATCGGCGGGAAAGGTCTGGAGGAGGGCGGCCTCCCGGATTGACAAGGTCCGGTCTTGCTGGGGATGACCGAACCGGCCTGTGCTGTAGTAGCAGAACTGGGTCGTGATCGTGGGAGCGGGCTCGCTCCACCGCATTCGGCCGTACGAGGCTGGGTAGTGGGCTCGAGTCTGACAAGGGCTGACGAGCGAGTCGTCCCAATCCCTCCACGTCCCGCCGGGTTTGGACTGGCGGATCCTCGACAAGTTGGTCGGTGACAAGGGAAGGGTCGCGTGTGCAGGATCGCTGGAAGACGTCTGGCCAGCGGCGATGGGTTCCAAGCCCCGGATGAAATCGGAGACCTTGCTCCTTCGTCCGGTGGGTGTCGGCAATGTGATTGGACCGCAGCGCGACGCCAGCATGACCAATCGCCGTCGGCGCTGCGGAACGCCATAGTACTGGAAGTTGAGGATGTCAAACTTCCAGTCGTAGTCGGCTTGATCGAGCAGGGCGACAAGTTCTCGGAATGAATCGTGCTTCGCAAGGCCTGGGACGTTCTCCATGGAAACGATGTCAGGTTGGCCTTCTCGGATGAGTCGTCCGAACTCGCCCACAAGCGCGCAATCGTCATTGGAAGCGGTTCTACGAGTGTGTGCAGAGAACGGTTGGCACGGAGCACATCCGACCAGTGCGACAACGCCTGATGTCCTGCAGTACGGTTCGAGGTCAGAGAAGCTGATGTCGCGGATGTCCGCAGGAAGGAAGGTTGTGTCGGGATTGTTGACCTCGTAGGCATGGCGACAGGATGGGTCGATGTCAACGCCAGCCCCAACCTCGATTCCCGCTGCACGGAGCCCCCGAGTCAGCCCGCCGATGCCACAGAAAACATCAACGGCGCAAATTCTGGGGAGATTCCCCTCCTTGGGCACGTCTTGCCGCGGTTTTGGGGTTTGAGGGTTCATAGCCATCATTCACAGCACCGTGTCTTCGTCCCGGTGAGGTTCGTGTCGAACATCAGCCGCGGCTTGTTCATCGGCGCCTCCCTTCGCGTTCATTCTACGGTGACGGGGTCTCCTCGGCTCTGCCCCCTTGTGATCCATCGACCCCCGAGCCAACACAGAAGTTTGACGTCTTCGCTTGAGATCAATGGTAGCGGGTGCGGCAAGGCAAGTCTAGGCGCCGCGGCTTCACCTCGCGCTCTGCTTACTGCGGAACAGATCATGGCCATCCACCAGTCGGCCCGTTTGCCGGC
Organism: Alphaproteobacteria bacterium; assembly: GCA_965200265.1. GTDB lineage: Bacteria > Pseudomonadota > Alphaproteobacteria > UBA2966 > UBA2966 > UBA2966. Next base: position 709,191 of record OZ241357.1, read on the forward strand.
GGGACGCCGGCGGTCGGGGGATAGTGTGTGGGCGGGCCGGGCGGGCCGGGCGGGCCGCCGGGGGGCGGTGGCACCGGCGGTGCCTGGCGGTGGGACGCTGGTGGTGGTGCCTGGGAGGCGGGACGCGGCGGCGGTGCCTGGGGGTGGCGGTAAAGGTATCCTAAGTTAACGGGCCGGCTCGAACACCAGCTCCGGCACGATCACTTCCCAGGACTCGCATTGCAGGGAGTCGCGGTATTCCGGCGGCGACGCCTCCCGGCTCCATCCCGTGACGGCCAGGACCGAAGCGGACCGGCACCGCGTCCCGGCCGGGGGCGCGAAGCCCTTGGCGAGGCGCCCGACCACGACGCCCTCCGGGTTCAGCAGTTCCCGGCGCCCGGCATCCGCGATCCGCGTTCGCAGGGGATCGCCGGGAGACAGCGCGGCGATGGCGCGATGCACCGCCCGGCGGGCGTCCTGCCGTCCGGCGAAACCGAGATCGACGTCCTTCAGGCCGGGCCGGACGAAGTTGTATTCCAGCGCCTCGTCCGCCGGCGGAAGCTCGCCCGGCGCGCGACGCAGGACGCAGGGTTCGTCGAGCAGCGCTTCCTGCAAGGCGTGGGGGCCGTCGAGGCGCGCGAGGGCGAGGGTCTGTCGGGCGCGCGTCATGGCCACGTAGTACAGCCTCCGGGCCTCGTCCGGGTCTTCGCCGCGTCCGCCGCGGTCCCAGCCGCCGTCCAGCACGGCCACGTGATCGAACTCCAGACCCTTGGCGCGATGGGCGGTCAGCAGCAGCAGCCCGCGCTGTCGCCGGCGGACGTCCTGGCCCCATTCCGCCAGCCATTCGAGGAAGTGACCCGCGGGCGTTTCCGCGCCGCCGGTCTCCAGGGCGTATTCGTCGACGGCCTGGCGGAGAAGCTCGTTCCAGGGGTTCGGCGGCCGCGAGTCGACCTGGTCGCGGAGGGTCGCGCCGTCGACGACGCCGGCCTCCAGGCCACCCAGCCATCGACGGAACGCGCGGGTCTCGCGCAGATGCCAGAAGCCCGGAATGTCCTCGTCGCCCATCTGCGCCGGGATGGCGCGCGCCGCGCAGAACGCGCGCACCGGAGCCAGATACGTCCACTCGCGCGCGATCACGGCGCACCGGGACCAGTCCCAATCCGGCGACAGGCCGGCGAGACGCAGCAATTCCGCCATGACGGTTCGCGCCTGCCGGACCGGGTCGCGACCCGCCGGCAGGATCTGCACCCGGCCTCGCGACACCGGGTCCAGCTTCTCCCACCTTCCGCCCGGCGGGTCCTTGGCGCGCGCCCGATTGACGTGGATGGGATGCCCGGCCTTCATCCGCTCGCGCGCAGGCGCGATCGTCGCGTTGGCCGCGGCGACGACGTGGCCGGCGGAACGGTAGTTGTCGGTGAGGTAGATCGGCCTGGGTCCGTAATCCGCCTCGAAGCGGTGGATGTATTTCACCGAGGCGCCGGCGAAGGCGTAGATGTTCTGATCGTCGTCGCCGACCGCGAACAGGGTGAGCTTGCCCGCCTCGTCGTCGAGCGTCCGCCCGGCCAGCGCCGAGATCAGCTCGTACTGGTCTTCGCCGACGTCCTGGTACTCGTCCACCAGAATCCAGCGGAATCCCGTCAGCAGCCGCTCCCGCGGCTCGTCCGCCTCTTCCGGGGGAAGGCCCTCGCCGCGCAGCAGCTCCGTCGCGCGGCGCATCACCTCCCGGAACGTCTCGTCGTCGGGACGCTCGGCGCGGCCCGTGAAGCTGGCGCCGGCCAGCCGCATGGCCATGGCGTGGCAGGTGAGCACGATCACGCCGCGTGCGTCGGCGCCGACGAGGTCCTTGAGACGACGGCGGATGTCGACCGCCGCGTGCCGGTTGTAGGCCAGGGCCAGGATGCCGCGGGGGTTCTCGCGCCGTGCGCGTATCAGGTAGGCGATGCGATGCACCAGCACCCGCGTCTTGCCGGAACCCGGGCCGGCGAGCACCAGCACGTTGGTCCGGTCGCGGTCGTCGGCGACGATGCGTTGCTGGACGGGGTTCCCCAGACTCTCGACGATCGCCCGCCACGACTCCGGCGTGGTCTCGCGACCGATCTCCCGGTCCCGGCCGGGCAGCCAGCGGCGGAGGAACTTCTCCTCCTTCAGGGTGAAGTAGTCCCTCGCCAGACGCAGCGCGTCGCTCATGGCGTCGAGGCCGCGTTCGGCGAACTCCGCCATCACGTGGATTTGCAGGACCTGTCCCTCGTAGTGAAGCGCGAGAGGCTCGAAGTCGGTCCTGGAGAAGCCGCGCCGCTCCCTCTGCTCCAGGCGGATGGTCATGGCCGGACGGAACACCACGAGACCCTTGTTGAGGCGGACGACGTCCTGCTCGTGCAGCCACAGGAGGGCGCGGCTCAGGAGCTTGTCGAGGTCCCTGACCCTGCTCTTCAGGGCGAGGTCGGACTCGATCGCCCGCGTCAGCTTGCCGACGGTGGTTTCGGCCAGCAGGTCCGTGCCCCTGCTTCCGGGCGGCAGGCAGGCGAGGAAATGGTCCAGCAGGCGCGCCGCCGCCTCGCGCCGGAGGCGGGCGGTTTCCTCCAGCGCCTGCCACTCGCGCCGGAGCGTCACGCGCACCGTCTCCGCGTCCCGCTTCCGCACCGTCAGGCTGCCGGCGCCGCCGTCCTCTCCGCGGCCGTCGCGGGCGAGGCTGCGGACGATGCGCCACAGCCGTTCCGGCAGGGGATCGGCCAGGCCCGCGTCCCGCAGGACCTGCGCGGCGATACGCAGATGCAGCGCCGACGTGTCTCCCTTGTTCTGGTCCGGCGCCGCCTCGCGCATGTGGGCGATCAGGGCGGTCTCCAGCGCCGCCGCCTGCTCCAGGCGTTTGAGCGAGGCGCGCTCCACGCCGGCGTGGACGAAGGCGGTCAGCGCCGTGTCGTCATTGGAAACGCCCAGCGCCTCGAGACGGCGCAGCGCGCCGCGCACGCCTTCGGAGTTCAGGCCCGCTACGCCCATCAGTTCGTCGGTGGTCACGCCTTCGTCGGCATCGGCCTCGATCAGCGACTCCACGATGTGCAGCAACCGCCCGAGATACGTCTTGTCGGCGACCCGCCCCTTCAGCTTCGCGCGGGCCTCGGCGAGCGAGTCGACCCGGAGCGACGACGGGAACACGTGGACCACGTTCTCCTCCCGCGTCAGCAGGTCCGCTTCCTCCAGCCACGAGACGGCGGTCCTCACGCGGGTGTCGTCCGTGGCCGAGTCGCGCATGAAGGCGTCGTCCTCGTCCTCGCCGAGGATCTCGCCGGCGGTCGCCACCACCTCGCCGTCCAGGCGCTTCTTGCGATCCAGGTTGCGCAGCGCCCTGAGAACGCCGTGAATCTCGGCCCTGGTGAGGCGCGAGTGGGCCGACATGCCGAACTGGCGCTCCATGTCGTCCGGCGCCGCGTACATCAGCACGCAGCGCGCCGCCTGGCCGTCGCGCCCGGCGCGCCCCGCCTCCTGGAGGTAGTTCTCCAGGGAGCCGGGGATGTCGGCGTGGACGACGAGGCGCACGTCCGGCTTGTCGATGCCCATGCCGAAGGCGTTGGTCGCGGCGATCGCGCGCAGCTCGCCGTCGATGAAACGCCGCTGCACGTCCTTCCTGGTCTCCGGCGGCAGGCCCGCGTGGAAACGCTCCGCCTCGACGTCCTTCAGTTGCAGGAACTCCGCGACGTCCTCGCTCTGCCGGCGCGTCGCGCAATAGACGATGGCGCCGCCCGGCCTGTCCGGCGGCAGGCACGACGTCAGTATCTGGTGGAGGTGGGCGAGCTTCTCTCCGCCCGACGTCGGAACCACCTCGAACGTCAGGTTGGGGCGTTCGGCGCCGCCGTCGAAGACCTTCAGCTCGATGCCGAGCCGGTCGCGGAAATGCCGGACGACGTCCTCGGCCACGTCCGGCTTCGCGGTCGCGGTCAGGCACAGCACCGGCGGCGCCGGTTCGGCGCCCGCCCTCTCCCGGATGAAGCGCCCCAGATAGCGGTAATCGGGGCGGAAGTCGTGTCCCCATCTCGACAGGCAGTGCGCCTCGTCCACGACCCAGCCGCCGATCTCGCGCTGGTCGAGCGCCCGGCGCAGGGAAGAGGAGCGCAGCTGCTCCGGGGAGATGATGAGGATGCCCGCATCGCCCAGCCGGACCCGGTCCAGCGCGTCGGCCCGCTCGGGCATCGACAGCGTCCCGTTGACCGTCACGCACGCGCCGATTCCCCGCGCCTCCAGCCCCGTCACCTGGTCCGCCATCAGCGCCACCAGGGGCGAGATGACCACGGTCAGGGCGCCCGTCTTGTCGTGTCGCGACAGGGCGGGAATCTGATAGCAGAGGGACTTGCCCGTGCCCGTGGGCAGGATCCCGAGCGCGTGCTCTCCCGCCATCGCCGCCTCGACGATGGCCCGTTGCAGCGGGCGCCCGTCGCCGCCCGCCGGTTCCGGGCGGAAATCGGCGAAGCCGAACCAGCGGGCGAGCTCCTTGCGGGCGTCGTGGCGTTCCCGGCACCAGCCGCAGCCGGGATCGTCGCAGGGGGTGTCCCGGAGCCGGCGCACCAGATGGCCGGCTTCCGGGAACTGGTGGCGCACCCAGGGCGGCATGACGGAGTTGCCGCCCGCCACGGAGAGCCACGCCAGCGCGTAGGCCAGCGCCCAGTTGGAGGCCATCGCCCTGACCGTGATCTCGCGTCCGCGGGTGGCGCAGGAGACCCCGGTCAGCCGTTCGTCGATCGCGGCCAGCGCCTCGTCGACCGCGGGGCGGGGCGCGCCGCGAAGCCCGGAGAAGAGCTCGTCGAGGGCGCGGTCCCCGCCTTCCGGTTCCGGCGTGCTCAGCCAGTGCCACGCCGCCAGCAGCTCCGGCGCCGCTTCCCGCAGCGCCTGCCGCTGGTCGTCGAAGACCTTCAGCGCGAGCCGGGCGTCGAGCTCCGGGTCGTTCACCCGTCCGCGCCTGAGGCCGCCGTCCCGGTAGTGCTTGACGAGATGGTGGTAGGGATTGCTGGGAAAGGCGAGGGGGCTCAGGCGCAGCGTATCGACGACCGGGAGCTTCAGCAGCCGCAGGCCGGGCTTCGCCGCCGTCAGGTAGGGCAGGTCGAAGGCGATCAGGTTGTGGCCCAGGACGAAGGACGCCCCGTGGGCGAGGGCGTCAAGCTCCGCCAGCGCCGCCGGCAGGTCGCCGCCGCGAAACACGATGCGCCGGTCGCCGTCCGCGCGCACCCCGGCGAAGGCGTGAATCCGGCCGTCCGCCTTGCCGACTTCGAGGTCCAGCGAGAGGCAGCGCGGCGGGAACGTCATGCCCTCGCCGGCGTCGGACGCGGCGGATTCGGTTTCGGCGCCCGGCGGGGCGCGGTTCGCTCCCGCAATGGTTTTCGGCTGCGTGATCCGGGCGGAGCTCTTTTCCGTGTTCCCCGTCGACGTCATTCCCCGTACATTTCGGTGATGAGGTGCCGGAGTCGGGCTGCGTGCCCCGCGGACAACTGGTCGATCCTGCGTTGCAGGCGTTGCTTGTCGATCGCGCGAATCTGGTCCACGGCGATTTCCGCGGTCCTGCCCGCGCAGGATATCTGGAGCCGGCTCCGCCACTTCGGGTGCAATGCGGATGTAAGGGGGCAGACGACGACCGTATCGAGAAACCGGTTCATCTCGTTCTGGCTGACCACCACGACCGGCCGTACTTTCCAAATCTCCCCGCCCACGGTCGGGTTCAGGTCCGCGATGTGGATGTCGTAGCGGCGGGGAAAGGCCGCCATCAATCCAGGCCGTCGGTAAGCGTCGTGTCGAAGTCGCTCCAGTCCTCACCGGCGGCGGCCATGGCGCGGTAGGTGTCCTGCCACGACAGTTTGTCCATCTGCCCGCCGGACAGGAAAATTCCTTCGTCCATTTCCCGCAGGACGAGAGAGTCGCTCCAGCCGTATTTCCGGAGCAGGGCCTTCGGGAGGCGGATACCCCTGGAATTGCCGATGGCGATCAGTTTGACGTTCGTGGTGGCGGTCGTTTTTTCCATGTCGGTCGTTTTCCCATGTCGGATGTCCTTGGGCGTGGATATCGCGCACGCCGTGGTATTGTACATACTGTAATTACTTCACGAGAATCGTCAAGAGGGCCTTCCGCTCTCTTCGTCGTCTACGGAAACCCGAGCCGTTCCATGTTCCGGCGGTCGCGATGATTCTCATGGTCGCGGGGTTCGGGGTCGGACTCCGGTCGCAGTTCAGGCGCCGAAGGAGGCGATGAGGAAGGCGCCCAGCAGGATGGCGGCCCACAGCACCGTCGCCCCCGTCGGCCACGTGCGCGCCATGGCGCCCTCGGGGCCGTGGTGGCGGGAGATCCAGCCGGCGACGCCCTCGAGGCGCCGCTTCGCGCCGTCCTTCAGGAGCGCCGCCGCACGGTCGATCCGGCGCGCCGCGGCGCCCGCCGCGCGCGGGCCGAGGCGCCGGTAGAGCCAGTCGGAGTCGAGGTTCGTCGACCGCAGCTCCGGCGGATAGACGCCCGTGCGGATGAGAACCGCGAAGGCGAGGGCGGAAAAGAGCAGGAGCTGAAGCTGGGTCAGCACGTGCGTGGACGTATAGGGCTGGAAGTCCACCGGGAAGGGCAGGATGCCGTACAGCGCCTGCGGATACACGCCGATCCCGATGCACAGGGCGGCGGCGATCGCCATCGCGGCGAGCATGTTGCGCGGCGCTTCCTCGCAGCGCTTGCCGGAATCGTGGGCGAAGAACGCGAAGTACGGAATCTTGATGCCGGAGTGGTGAAAGACGCCGGCGCTGGCGAAGAGCAGGACGAGCCACGTCACGAAATAGCCGTTTTCGGCCGCCGCGGTGATGATCAGCGCCTTGGAAATGAAGCCGCTGAACAGGGGGAACGCCGAAATCGACGCGGCGCCCACGATGCAGAACGCCGTCGTCCACGGCATCGACTTGTACAGTCCGCCGAGCTCGGACCCCTTGATCGTGCCGACGCGATAGAGCACCGCGCCCATCGACATGAACAGCAGGGCCTTGTACAGGATGTGCGAGAAGGCGTGGGAGATCGTGCCGTTCAGCGCCATCTCCGTTCCGATGCCGATGCCCGTGACCATGAAGCCGAGCTGGTTGTTCAGGCTGTAGGCGAGCACCCGGCGGAGATCGTTCTCGATCACCGCGTAGAATATCGGAAAGGCGGTCATGGTCGCGCCGATCCAGACCAGCATCTCCGTTCCCGCGTAGCCGCGGGCGAGGGCGTAGACGGCGAGCTTGGTCGTGAACGCCGACAGGAACACGGTGCCCGTGACCGTCGCCTCCGGATAGGCGTCCTGGAGCCAGTTGTGCAGCAGCGGGAAGGCGCACTTGATCCCGAACGCGATGAAGATCAGCGTCGTCCCGGGGCTCGTCACGCCGAGGTGTCCGAACGCGATCGAATTGGTGTCCAGGTAGTGGAGGATGGTCCCCGCCAGCAGCAGCACGCCGGAGCCGATCTGGACGATCAGGTAGCGCATTCCCGCCCCGAAGGCGCGCGGAGTCATGCGCCCGAGGATCAGGAAGACCGACGTCACCGCGGTGAGTTCCCAGAACACGAAGAGGGTCACGAGGTCGCCGGCGAACACGGCCCCGAGCGCGGCCCCGGCGTAAGCGAGCGCCGCCACGTGTTCGAACGCCTTCCTGACGTGGAGCGCGTAGACGACGCCGACGAAGGCCGCGATGTGGAAGACGTAGCCGAAGACCAGCGCCAGCTTGTCGACGCGGACGATCAGGAGCTGGAGGCCGAGGATGCTGGTCTGGATATGGCCGCCGGCATCGAGCGACATGAGGTGGAGCAGACCGAGCACGGGAAGCGCCAGCAGCCAGGCGCCGCGGGCGCGGCCGCGAAGCAACGGCACGAACCCCGCCCCGACGAGCAGGATCAGGCCGGGCGGGATGCTATGGGCGAGTTCGTCAGGTGTCATCGCCGTAGTACGCCTCGTCCCGTTTTATGATCCGGCGCAGCTCCTTCGCCGCCAGCACGAGGCCGACGCACGCCACGAACCCGTATGCGCCGTAGAAGGCGAACAGGGCCTCCACCGAAAAGACCAGGTGCCGGTGCACGAGCAGGTCGGCCCCGGCGACGAGCGCGCACGACAGGCAGGTTGCGTAGAACACCTTGTCCACGTTCTTCGGCTTGTCGAGCCAGTACTCCCTCTCGCCGGGGGGGGCGGGACGGTCCGGCGCTTCGGGCGGCGCGTCCGGGGATGTCGGCGTTTCCGGGGTCACGGGATGCTCACCTCGCCGCGGCGACGATCGGTTCGAGCAGGACGTAAAGGAAGTCGGCGTAAAAGAACAGCAGCACCGAACCCGCGGCCGTGACGCAGATGGCGGCGAGGCACGCGAAGGGCGCTTCGTTGACCGGCATCCGCCGGTCCGGGGCGCCCGGCGGCGGCAGGAAGAACGCGCGGGCCACCGGGGGCAGGAGATACGCCACGTTGAGAAGGGTGCTCAGCATCAGCACGCCGACGAAGACGTACCGGTCGGCGCCGGCGGCGCCCAGCGCCAGCAGGAACTTGCTCCACGAGCCGCCGAGCGGGGGCAGTCCGATCACGCTCAGCGCGCCGACGAGGAAGGCGAACATGGTGACGGGCATCGCCCGCCCGATTCCGTCGAGGTCGCTGACGTTGGTCTTGTGGGCCGCCACCAGAATGGCGCCGGCGCAGAAGAACAGGGTGATCTTGCCGAACGCATGCATGGCGATGTGGATGCCGCCTCCGATAACGCTGATCTCGGTGACGAGCATGGCGCCGAGCACGACGTAGGAAAGCTGGCTGACCGTCGAATAGGCGAGGCGCCGCTTCAGGTTGTCCTGCCTGATGGCGACGAGCGAGGCGGCGATGATGGTGAACGCGGCGGCGTACAGCACGAGGTCGCGGGCGTGGACGTCGGCCAGCAGGTCGATCCCGAAGACGTAGACCGTGACCTTGAGCACGGTGAACACGCCGGCCTTGACGACCGCCACCGCGTGCAGCAGGGCGCTGACCGGGGTGGGGGCGACCATGGCCGCGGGCAGCCAGCGGTGGAAGGGCATGAGCGCCGCCTTGCCGATCCCGAACATGTACAGGAGCAGGAGAATCCCGATCAGCGCCGGGCTGGCCTTGCCCTCGAGGATGCCGCCGGCCGCGAAGTCGAGCGTGCCGGCGACGATCCACGTCCACACGACGGCCAGCAGCTGGAAGGCGATGGAGGTCAGCAGCAGCAGCCCGAGATAGGTGCGCCCGCCGCGGCGGGCCTCGTCCGTCCCGTGGTGCGTGACCAGCGGGTAGGTCGACAGGGTCAGTGCCTCGTAGAAGACGAACAGCGTGAACATGTTGGCGGCGAACGCCACGCCGATGGCGCTCGACAGCGCGATCGCGAAGCAGACGTAGAACCGGGTCTGGTTCTGCTCGTGGTGTCCGCGCATGTACCCGATCGAGTAGACCGAGGTGACGATCCACAGGAAGCTGGCGACGAGCGCGAACACCATGCCCAGCGGCTCGGCCTCGAACCCGATGGAGATGCCGGGGACGATCTCCCACAGCGTCGCGCGCGGGCGCTCGCCCGCCGTCATCGGCGCCAGCAGGGACGCCACGAGGACGAAGAGCGCGGCGGCGGTGATCAGCGTCGCGGCCTCCCGCAGGTTGGGGCGGCGGTGCGACGCGGCGATCGGGACGGCCCCCGCGAGGGGGGCCAGGACCGCGAGGACCATCGCCTGTTCGCCGGTCATCCGCCCGCTCCCAGCAGGGTCCTGGCGGCGTCGGCGGCGATTCCGACCGTCGCCGACGCGTCGATGCCGAAATAGAAGTTGGCGAGCACCAGGACCCACATCGGCGCCAGCAGGGCGGGCGGCGCCTCCGTCGCGCGCGGGCGGTCGGGCGGCGGGTCGCGGAAATAGGCCGCCTCGACGACCCGCCAGACGTAGGCGACCGCCAGCAGCGAACTCAGCACGATGAGGCCGGCGACCGGCCACCAGCCCCGCTCCAGCGCCGCCAGGATCAGATACCACTTGCTGATGAAGCCGACGGTGAGGGGCAGGCCGATGAGGCTCAGCCCGCCGAGGACGAAGGCGAACATGGTGAGCGGCATCTGCCGGCCGAGGCCGCGCATGTGTGCGATGTGGACCGAACCCAGGCGGTGGAACACCGCGCCCAGCGCCATGAACAGCGCCCCCTTCATCAGGGCGTGGTTGAACAGGTGGACGATGCCTCCCGTCAGGCCCGTCACCGAGAAGAAGCCGACGCCCAGCACCATGTAGCCGACCTGCGCGACGCTGGAGTAGGCCAGCATACGCTTCACGTTGTTCTGGAAGACGGCGGTGATCGAGGCGGCGAACACGCCCACCAGGGCGAGCGCCATCAGGAACTCGGCGAGGAACGTGACGTCGAGGGCGAAGTCGGCGCCGAACAGGGTGAACACGAAGCGCAGCATCGTGTAGACCGCCACCTTGGTCGCCGTCGCCGCCAGCAGCACGGTCACCGCCGACGGGGCGTAGGCGTAGGCGTTGGGCAGCCACAGGTGCAGCGGGAACAGGGCGAGCTTGAGGCCGAGCCCCACGGTGATGAAGGCGAACGCCGCCAGCACCGTGCGGGTGTTCTCCACCGGATCGAGGCGCACGGCGATGTCCGCCATGTTGAGCGTGCCGGTCATGGCGTAGATCAGGCCCACGCCGATGAGGAAGAACGTGGCGCCGATGGTGCCCATGACGAGGTACTGGTAGGCCGCCGTCAGGGCCCGGCGATCGCCGCCGAGGCTGATCAGCACGTAGGACGACAGCGAGGAGATCTCGAGAAACACGAAGACGTTGAAGGCGTCGCCGGTGATGGTGATGCCGAGCAGGCCGGTGAGGCACAGCAGATAGGCGCAGTAGAACAGGTGATGGCGGTCGTCGGCGATCTCCCGGACGACCGTGTCGCGGGCGTAGGGCGCGACCGCCGCCGAGATGCCCGAGACGATGAGCAGGACGAAGGCGTTGACCGAATCGACCCGGTACTCGATCCCCCACGGCGCCGCCCAGCCGCCGAGTTCGTAGGAGACGGGGCCCGTCGCCGTCACCTGGATCAGCAGCTGGATGGAGATGGCCAGCGCGATCCACGAGACGGCGACGGTGACCAGCCACGCCCAGGCGCCCCGGCGCAGGAGCACGCACAGCGGCGCCGCGATCAGCGGCGCGACGACCTGGAGGGCGGGGTAGTGCGCGGCGATCATGGCTCCTTGTCCATGTCGCCGATCTCGTCCTCCTCGATCGTGCCGTAGGCCTCGTTGATCCTGACCACCAGCGACAGGCCGAGCGCGGTGGTGGCGACGCCGACGACGATCGCCGTGAGGATGAGGACGTGCGGCAGCGGGTTGGAGTAGGTCACCGGCGCGCCGCCGCCATCGATGAGGATCGGCGCGGTGCCCCCCAGGACCTTGCCGACCGAGATGTAGAGCAGGAACACCGAGGCCTGGAAGACGTTCAGGCCGATGATCTTCTTGACCAGGTTCCCGCGCGCGACCACGACGTAGAACCCCAGCATCATGAGGAAGACGAAGATCCAGTAGTTGTAGTGGCCGACGAAGAACTCCACGGCTACCGGCCCCGGTCCGCGAAGGTGAAGAAGACCGCGATCATGACCGCGGCGACCGTGATCCCGACCCCGAGCTCGACGAGCACGATGCCGAGATGCTGTCCGGCGACGGGATCGCCGGCGAGCACGTCGTAGTCGAGGTAGTTGCCGCCGAGGAGCAGGGAAGCGACGCCGACGCCCGCGAACAGCAGCAGGCCGGCGGCGACGAAGGCGACGACCACGTTCATCGGCGCCGCCTCGAGGGCGTTGTCGAGCCCGAAGATGAGGGCGTAGAGGATGAACGCCGCGCCGAAGATCACGCCGGCCTGGAAGCCGCCGCCGGGCCCGAAATCGCCGTGGAACTGCACGTAGAGCGCGAACAGCACGATGAACGGGATGCCGAGCTTGGCGATGACCCGCAGAATGACGTGGTGCCTCATGCGCCGCCGCTCCCGGCCGCGGGCCGGCCGTCTTCTTTCTCCCGCCGCCGGCCCAGCAGCAGCAGCACGCCGATGCCGGCCGTGAAGATCACGGTGAGTTCGCCCAGGGTGTCGTAGCCGCGGTAGCTCGCCAGCACCGCCGTCACGACGTTGGGCACGCCCGTCTCGGGGAGCGAGCGCTCGAGGTAGTAGGGCGCCACGTGGCGGTTGGGCGGGGCCGCGGCGTCGCCGAACGCCGGCATGTCCCAGGTGCCGTAGACCAGCATGGCGCCGGTGACGAACGTCACCACCAGCGGCAGCAGCGGCGTGTGCATGGGGACCTTCTCGCGGCTCGTCGTCAGCGCCAGCGTGCCCAGCATGAGGATCGTGGCGATGCCGGCGCCGACCGCGGCCTCCGTGAAGGCCACGTCGACGGCATCGAGGATGACGAAGATCGACGCCATCAGCAGGCTGTAGATGCCGCCCAGCATGACGACGCCGAACAGGTTCCGCAGCCGCACGATCGCCAGCGCGATCACCGCCAGAAACGCCAGCAGCACGATGTTGACTAGGGCTTCGATGGCGGCGTCTCCTCGGGCCTTTCGGGCGCGTCGGCCGCGTCCGGGGCGAGCGGCTTCAGCCCGGCGTACCATGCGGTCTTGATCAGCGCGTGCGTCGCCGACGGCCCGGTCATGAACAGGAAGAACAGGATGAGGGCGAGCTTCGCCGATACGAGCGTCGGTCCCGCCAGGCACATGAGGCCGGCGAGGATCAGCCACGCGCCCATCGTGTCGGTGACGCCGGCGGCGTGCATCCGGGTGTAGAAGTCCGGCAGCCGCAGCATCCCGATGCCGCCGATCACCGAGAACACGGCGCCGGCGCCGAGCAGGATCCAGGCCAGGACGTCGAGGACGCCGTCCATCACGTCACCGGGCCGGGTCCCGCGCCGCCGCCGCGCCGGGGCCGTCGGCGCCCGGGCGCTCGGTCTCCGCCTCCGCCGGGCCGGGGACGTCCTCCAGGTGGGAGGCGAGGCCGAGGCTCCCGTACTTGTAGAACTTGAGCACGGCGATGGCGCCGACGAAGTTGATCAGCGCGTAGAGCAGCGCGATGTCGAGGAAGTCCGGCCGTCCGAAGAGGAACCCGGCCACGGCGACGAGCAGCGTCGTCTTGGTCGATACCATGCTCACCGCCAGGATGCGGTCGAACGTCGTCGGTCCGCGCAGCGCCCGGACCAGCGCCAGCGCCATGGTCAGAAGGACGGCGACGGTGACGAAGGCCAGCATCAGGACGCGCCCTCCAGCCTGGAGACCCGTTCGTCCATGGCGCCCGTCTCCAGGGCGTCGGCCGAGGCCCGCGTCAGCGCGTGGACCGTGATCTCGCCGTCCTCGAGCTCGATGGCGATCGTGCCCGGCGTCAGCGTGATCGAGTTGGCGTGGATGACCTGGCCCAGCTCGGTGCGCTGGCTCGGCTTCACCGTCACCACGTTCGGGGCGGGCGGGTCGCCTGCGCCGAGGATGGTCCGCGCCACGTCGAAGTTGGATTTGACGATCTGGACGAGAAGCCACATCCAGTAGGCGGGAATGCGCCACGTCAGGTGAACGGGATGGCTCTCGTGGTCGACGACGTCCATGCGCAGCGCGATGCCGACCGCGACGGCGAGGGACAGGACGCCGAACAGCATCGGCAGGGCCGTGAAGTGGCCGGACAGCAGCAGCCACGTGCCGCAGAGGACCGCCGTCAGGCTGATCGCATGAAGCACGGCGTCGCTCCCCTCCCGCCCGGTGTTCTCCGCGTCGGGCGGCGTCGCACCGCCCCCCGCGTCGGCCGCCTTCCCGAAGCCGTTCCGGCGAGTATATCGCGACTGGACCCGATCCGGCAAAATGCCGCGGCGCCCGCCGCGGCGGTCCCGCCTGGACCGGCCCGCCGCTGCCCGCATTGACGCGGCCGCGCGGATGCGGGTAGCGTTCCCGCATGGCCATGCTCGCAGACGCCCCCGGCTTCGATACGCTGTCCTACGCACGGCGCCTCAAGGCGGCCGGAGTCGACGAAACGCAAGCCGAGGCCCACGCCGAGGCCGTCCGCGACGCCATCACCCAAGGCGCCGCCAGCAAGATGGACCTCGACAAGGGACTCGCCGCGCTCAGGGTAGACCTCGACAAGGGACTCGACGCGCTCAGGGTAGACATCGACAAGGGACTTGCCGCCCTCAAAGCCGACCTCGACAAGGGACTCGCCGCCCTCAAGACCGACTTCGACAAGGGACTCGCCGCCGTCGGAAACAGGATGGACAGTCTCGAAAACAGGATGGACGGTCTCGAAAACAGGATGGACGGCATGGCCAGCAAGGCCGACCTCGAGAAGGGACTTACCGCACTCGAAAACAAGATGGAGAAGAGACTCGCCGCGCTCGAAACCCGAACGACCGTCCGCTTCGTCGGTATCGCCGTCGGGATCGTGATAGCCATCGTCGGCTTGCTCAAACTGCTTCCGTAGACCGCCCCGCGCCGGAATCGAGACGTGGACGACATATTCGCCGGCTTTGAAACCCGAATAACCATCGTCCTCGTCGGTATCGCCATCGGGATCGTGGGCGCCAACGCAATCATGGTCAGTATGGCCGTCCTGGTGCTCGTGGCCCTGCTTCCGTAGACAGCCCCTGTCGCTCCCGCGGCGCGCCCGGCCCGGACGGACGATACCGGACGGATGAGGATGATACTGATCGGCCGCTATCGTTCTCCCTACACCCGCCGCGTCGCCGTCACGATGCGCCTCCTGGGCCTCGAGTACGAGCATCGGCCGGTCAGGCCGTGGCCGGCCAACGACGAACTCCTGCCCCTGAACCCGCTGGGGCGCGTGCCGATCCTGATTCTCGACGACGGGGAAACGCTGTGGGAGAGCGGGTACATCCTGGAGTATCTGGACGAACTGGCGGGACCGGAGCGCGCCCTGACGCCGGCGTCGGGTCGCGAGCGGCTCGCCGTCCGCAAGATCGTCCATTGGGCGCTGGCGACCCAGGAGAAGGTGGTCCTCGCCAACCACGAGCGCTACCGCCGCCCCGACGGGTACGTCGAACGGGCGTGGATCGACCGCTGCGAGGGTCAGGCGGCGGCGGGCCTCGCCGCACTCGACGGGTTCGAGCCGGGGCCGTGGCTCGTCGGGACCGCCGTCACCCAGGCCGACGTGACGCTGGGGGTCCTGTGCGGCCACGTCGCCCTGACCTGCCCCGAACTCATGCCTGCGGGGCGCTATCCCAACCTCGACGCGCTCTCCGCCGCCTGCGCGGCGCTCCCCGCCTTCGCCGACACCGTTCCCGACTTCTGAAGCTGGCGTTTCTTGGTGGCGTTGTGACGAAAATTGGCGTTGCAGTGTCGTTTGTGGTATGATAGGAGCACATCTTCACGGGGCCTCTTCACGGGGCCTCTTCACGGGGCCTCTTCACGGGGCCTCTTCACGGGGCCTCTTCACGGGGCCTCTTCACGGGGCCTCTTCACGGGGCCTCTTCACGGGGCCTCTTCACGGGGCCTCTTCACGGGGCCTCTTCGATTAGACGAACGAGGGGTCCTGATGACCGTATCGAAGCATATCCCGGTTCTCGCCGGCGGGCTGGCCCTGGCCATCGCGCTGTTTCCCGCGCCGGAGGCGGCGCGGGCGCAGACACCGACGGATGACCGGAATCATTGCGGGGCCAATTCGGGCAGTTCGTTGTCCTGCACGGCTGCGGCCTATGGCAGAGGCATCATCTATTGGGGTCAGACGAACGCCGTCACGCTCACCGTCCCGGGCACGGCGACCACGGCGACCATCACGGCATCCACGACCGCGTTCGACGGCCTGGACAACGGCATCAGCATCCGCACCAATCCCCACCCGACCGAAGCCCGCAACGTCATGCTCACGGTCGGCGGCACGGGCGCCGTCGCCATCGTGCAGGGCAGCAGCCCGGACGCCAACGCCTGGCACGCCAATCACGGCATCCTCGTCTACCCGGGCGCCGCGAACGGCTCCACGGTAACGGTGGACGTCAAGAGCGGCGTGACCATCGGGACGGCGACCACCAGCATGAGCAACACCGGCATCGAAGTCGTCGACGTCCCCGGCACCGTCTCCGTCACCAGCGCGGCAAGGATCTACGCCGGGGTAAGGGGCATCCGTGTCGGCAACGCCGCAGGCACCACCATGGTCACCAACAGCGGCGCCATCACGGCGGGCGGCGACGGTATCTACGTCCGGAGCTGGAACTCCGCCGGCGCCGTCACGGTGGCCAACAGCGGCGCCATCGCGTCGGACGCCCGCGGCATCTACGTCGAGGACGGGGGCTCCGCCGGCGCCGTCACGATCGCCAGCAGCGGCGCCATCACGGCGGACGGCGACGGCATCTTCGCCAGAACGACCGGCCAGGACGCCGCCGGCGCCAACGCCGGGGTCTCCATCGCCCATTCGGCGGGCGCCATCGCGGCGGGGGGCATCGGCGTCAGGGCGCATGTGGGCGCCGCCCGGCAGGAGACCGATACCGAGCACGCCGACTACGTCGCGCCCATGAACGCGGGCCTCGCCAAGATCTCCGTCACCGGCGGGTCGGTCTCCTCGACTTCGACGGCCATCCGGGCGGTGAACCACGAGGCCGGCTCGGTGGAGGTCTCGGTCTCGGAGGGCGTCACGCTGACCTCCACGGCGGGCCGCGGCATCCATGCCGAACTGACCGACGCAGGCAACGCGGCCGGGACGGTCTCCGTCACCAATGCGGGGACGATCAGCGCGGCGAAAAACGGCATCAACGCCCTCCGCGGGGGCGGGGCGGGGGCCGTCACGGTCACCAACAGCGGTGCCATCGAGGCGGGCGGCCGCGGCATCTTCGTCGTGGCCGGGGGCGGCGGCGGCACCGTCACGGTGACCAACAGCGGCGCCCTCGGCACGGCGGACGCGCCGGTAGCCCAAGGCATTTTCGCCGCGCACGACGGCGTGGGCGCCAGCGGCGGCGTCACGGTCGAAAGCAGCGGCGCCATCACGGCGACGGACAACGGCATTCTGGCCCGGGTGAGAGGCCAGGACGTCGCGAACGCGAACGTCGGCGTCACCGTCACCCATTCGGCCGGGGCCATCGTCGTCGCCTCGGACGAACCGATCAGGGAGACGACGCCCGACGGCTCACAGGGCGTCAAACACGGCCTCGTGGTCGGGGTCGGCGGGTGGCGGTGGGAGACCGACACCGGCCATGACGGCTACGTCGCGCCCGTGAACACGGGCCTCGCCAGGGCCGCCGTCACGGGCGGGTCGATCACCTCGAAGGGCAACGCCGTCGTGGTGGCGAACTACGAGGCCGGCGGGGTCGAGATCGACGTCTCGGCGGGCGTCGAGCTGACCTCCACCCACGGCCGGGGCATCGAAGCCGACCTGCGCGACGTGGGCAACAAGGGCGGGACGATCAAGATCACCCAGGCGGGGGCGGTCTCGGCGGCGAAAAGCGGCGTCAGCGCCGCGGTCGCATGGGCCGGCGGCGCCGGCCCGGACCGCGTGATCGACGTCACCTGGACGGGGACGTTCGCGTCGCGCGCCTCCCAGCCCACGCCCCTCGCCAACATCGGCGACACGTTGGGGGCGGCGCGGTCGCGGATCCTGGGCGAAGACGATCTGGACATCCGCTACGCGCAGGGATATGCGGGGATCGACGCCGGGGTGATGAAATTGGCGCCGCTCATGGACGTCGTGACCGCGAGCGACGACCCGGGCGCGTTCGCGGACGCGGCGGCGGTGACGGCGCTGTTCGACGCCGGGGCCGACGCGGCGACCAAGGCGCGGGCGGCGGCCATCGTGGCGCAGTTCAGGGCATTGCTCGGCAACGAGGATCTCGAGACGATCCCGGGCGCCGACGACGTCGACGCCGATGGCGACGGCAGCTATAGCGACGCGGAGATCACGGCGTATCTGAGCGCCGACGATGCCCGCCGCAGGACCCTGCTGCGCAACGTCCTGGCGCTGTCGTTCACGGACGAGGAGAAGGCCGTATTCGAGGCGTTGCTCCGGGGCGGCGACGTGGACGCCGCGCTGGCGGCCGTGCCCGATGCCTCGGATGCTTACACGATGGCGGTGAAGGCCCTGGTCGGCAACCACAACACCGGCGACGTCCGCATCGCCGTGAACGGCGGTTCCATCGACTCGAGCGGCGACGGCATCCGCGCCTGGTTCGCGCGCCAGCACGACGACAACGGCGGCATCGAGGTCATCGTCGCCGAGGGCGCGACCGTCACCGGCGACGCGGCCGGCATCTATGTCGCCAACGCCGGCGACGGCTTGAGCGTCGAGAAGAAGTACACGTCCCCGGAGGTCCAGGAAGCGAACGAAGATCTGGGCGCCGACGCCCTCGTCTCCTTCCCGGACTATCTCAACCAGGTGGTCAGGGTGCAGGGCACGGTGACGGGCGGGACGGACGCGGCCGTTCACCTCGACGGCGGCGGGGCGTTGATCGTCACCGGCGCCGGCAAGCTGGTGGCCGGCTCCTCGGGCCGTGCGGTGCTGGTGAACGATCCGGGTCCGGCGGTCATCTACATCGACGGTGCGGTGACGGGCGGCGCCGGTCCGGAAGATACGCCGGCGCCGGCGGCGGTGCATCTGACCGGCGGCGGCAGCGTCATCGTCGGCCTCGAGGGGAGTGTGCGTGCGGGCGGCGCCATGAGCGCCATCCGCGGCGACAACGCGCCGACGGCGGTGATCGTGCACAGCGCGAGCACGGTCGGCACCCTGACGCAGGAGCAGGCCCGCACGGACCTGGCGCGGATCGAGGGCGCCATCGTCGGCGACGGCATCGCAACGAGGGAAACCGACGGCAAGAAGGTGGTCACCATCGCCGAGGTCAGGGAGGGCCTCACAACCGGCCATGAGCGGGTTGACCTGCCTCTCGACCCGGACGGGGAGGCGGATCTCGGCGAGCTCCGCTTCAGCTGCGACGGCGCGGCGGACGGCCGGTGCCGTCTGTACGAGGCGCTGCCGTCGATCCTGCTGGCGATGAACGGCCTTCCGACCCGGGCGGAGCGCGCGTCGGCGGCGCGCGACGGCAGTGGCGGCTGGGCGCGCATCGAGGGCGGGGGCGGCAAGTGGACAGCGGAGCGCTCGGCCTCGCCCGATCCGAAACTGTCCTTCGACCACAGCCGGTACGGCGTGCGCGCGGGCGCGGACGCGGCGGTGGGCGAGAACGGCCGTCTCGGGGCGTCGGTACACGGGTTCCGGGGCGATGCGAAGGTGTCGTCGTCGGGCACGGCGAAGCTGTCGGGTGTGGGTGTGGGGGTTCACGCCACGGCCATGCTCGGCGGGTTCCACGTGGACGCCCAGGCGGCGGCGACGTGGTACGACGTGGACCTGAAGTCGTCGATGCACGCCACGCCGTTGAAGGCCGACGTGAAGGGCCGGGGCCATGCGGTGGGCATCGAGGTGGGCCGTCGCACGCCGGTGACGGACGAGGTGTCGGTGACGCCGCGCGCGGGCCTCGTGTGGTCGGAGGTGTCGCTGAAGGACTTCACGGACGAGGTAGGCAGCGGGGCGGAGGTTTCGGTCGAGGAAGGGGAGAGCCTGACGGGCCGCGCCGGGTTGAGCGTGGAGTCGGAGGCTTCGGAGGGCGTGCGCCTGTTCGGCACGCTGGACGTGACGCACGAGTTCTCGGAGGAGACGGAGGTGTCGGTGTCGGGAACGCCGTTGCGGGCGTCGGCGGAGACAACGGGGGTGCGCTTCGGCGTCGGCGGCACGTTCGATCTGGGGCACGGGGCGTCGTTGCAGGGCACGGCGGGCTACGCGCTGACCGGCGGCAGCGGCAACCGCGCGTATGGCGGCGGGCTGAACCTGATCGTGAGCTTCTGATCGGGTATCGCGCCGGGGTATGCCCGCCCGGCGCGGGGCCGTCATCTTCCCTTGGGAGCGCCGGCGTCCCGCCGGCATCGCGCGAAGCGAACCGGGACAGGGGTTTGCCTGTTCGCGGCGTTTGTAGGACAATGGCGGTGGAGAGTCGTTCCTGCCGGCGCCCTGTCGGCGGACCGGCCTTGAGGACGTCGAAAACACCGGAGGTGCGACCGATGAGCATGAACGGCCCGGACACCCGAGACGCCTGTCCGGATTTCCGCCGCGGCGGCGGCCAGGCCTACAGGGGCCACGAGAAGACCGGGGTCCTGCCCGAAGATTCCGAACTCACGCATACCGATCCGGGAACGCCCATGGGCGATCTCATGCGCCGCTTCTGGCAGCCGGTGTGCCTGTCGGAGGAGCTGACCGACGTGCCCCGCGCGATCCGCATCCTGGGCGAGGACCTCGTGGCGTTCCGCGACAAGTCGGGGCGGGTCGGCGTTCTCCATCGGCACTGCGCCCATCGCGGCGCGTCCCTGGAGTACGGGATCATCCAGGAGACCGGCATCCGCTGCTGCTACCACGGCTTCCACTGGGACGTGGACGGAACCCTTCTCGACGCGCCCGGCGAACCCGACGGCGGCGCGCGCATGTCGAGGATGGTCGGTCAGGGCGCCTATCCGGCGTTCGAGCGCTACGGCATGGTGTTCGCCTACATGGGCGACTACGACGGGATGCCGAAGTTCCCGGAGTGGGAGTTCTTCCACACCTACGACGATCTCGAATTCGCCTCCTACTCCAACATCTACCCGTGCAACTGGTTGCAGGTGTTCGACAACATCCCCGACCAGATTCACACCTCGCAGCTCCACAGCCCGCACATGCGCGTGATCGGCGACGATGACGACGGCAGCTATCCGACGACCGCCTTCAACCCGGTCTTCGCCCAGCTTCCGGTCATGGAGTACGCCTCGGTCCGCGGCGACACGGCGATGGTCTTCAGCGCCGGGCGCCGCGTCGGCAGGGACCGGGTCTGGGTGCGTCTCAACGACGTCATCCTGCCCAACCTCACCCTCCATCCCCATACCGCCGAGGACGGCCGCGAGGCCCGCTATTTCCATCGCGTCTACATGGCGCGCTGGTACGTTCCCATCGACAACGAGAACAGCATCGTCTTCGGCGTCCGCATGTTCGGCGATTCGATCGACCCGTATGGCACGGGCGACAAGTCCCGGTGCGGGTACGACAGGACCGATTTCCTCGACGGGCAGACCGGTGCGCGGCCCCGCGAGGTGGCGCAGCGCCAGCCCGGCGACTGGGACGTCGTGACCAGCCAGCGGCGGATCGCCCGGCACGCGATGGAGAACCCGACGAAGGAGGACGTCGGCGTCTACATGAACCGCAAGAACCTGCGCATGGCCGTTCGCGGCGAGAACCCGCGCATGGCGCAGGACGCCGTTCACGCGCGCGCCAACGCCGGACGGCGGAACTACGTCTACACCAACAACACGATCCTCGACATTCCCGTGCGAGAGGGCGACGACGACGCGCTCGTCCGCGAGGTGTGCAGGAAGGTGCTGGAGGTCGTGGCCGCGGGCGACGCCTACGAAGGCGCGGAGCGCGACGCCTTCATCGACGGCGCGCTGAGGGATTACGAGCGTTCCTTCGCCGCCGCCGAAGCGGCGGAGTAGCGCCCCGCCCGCGCCGGGCCGCCGGCGGCCCCGCCGTGCGCCTCAATGAATCAAGGCGACGCCCTCGGCGGTGGCGGCGCTCGCCAGGTCGCGATCCAGAGTGGCCAGGCTGTCGCCTCGGCGCAGCGCGGTCTCCAGATAGGCGGCGTCGTACACGCTCAACACGTGCCCGCGGGCGAGCGACATGACCGTTTCCTCGTCATGAGCATCGTCATGCAGCAGGCGCAAATCCCGCAAACGCATCAGAAACCGCGCGCTGTCGGTCTGATCGATACGGCCGCGACGCTCGTTCACGATCAGGACGTTGCAGATCTCATACCGGAAGACGGCCGGGACCACGCCACCGAGCCGGGGCAGATCGTCCAGAACCCGTTCGGCGGCGTCGGCCCGTTCGTCCGGGAAGCACCAGGCCGCGGCGATCGACGCGTCGACGACGATGGCCATCAGGCGCGGCCCTGTTCCCTGGCGGCACGGACGTCCGCAGCCGAGACCTGCGGACGGCGCGCCCTTTCCCGCCGCAGCAACGCAACGGTTTCAGTGACCGGCGTATCCACGGGGACGAGGCGGACCGCAGGCGCGCCGTCGCGCGCGACGATCACGTCCTCGCCGGCCTCCGCGCGGGCGATCAGGTACGACAACCGCGCCTTGGCGTCTCCGATGTTGACGGTTTGAGCATTGGTGATCCGGGACATGGCGAGAAGCTCCTGTGGCAGGGTAGGGTTCAAACCTGCTTCTCTATAGCGGCCGTCACGCCCCCGAGTCAAGGCTTGGTCCATCAGATGAGTCAAGGCCTGGTCCATCGGGCCGGCGATTCCCGTCCCGCTTGCCGGCGCTTGCCGCACCGGCGCCCGGATGGCATGAATTGGCCGCGGCAATGTCCGCTCCAACGCCAACGAAACGAGGTCACCCGTCATGGTTCCCACCTACAAGCACGCCCTGATCGTCGGGGCCGGCCCCGGCCTCTCCGCCTCTCTCGCCCGCCTGCTGTCGTCGGAGGGCATGGCGGTGTCGCTCGCCGCCCGGAGCATCGACGACCTCTCCGGCCTCTGCGCCGAGACCGGCGCCACGGCCCACGCCTGCGACGCGACCTCCCCGGAGGACGTGGACGCGCTGTTCGGGGCGCTGGAGGGGAGCGGCCCGGACGTGGTGGTCTACAACCCGAGCTCCCGCGTCCGCGGCCCCTTCGTCGAGATCGACCGCGAGGGCGTCAGGGACGCCCTCCTCGTCACGGCCTACGGCGGCTTCCTCGTCGCCCAGGCGGCCGCGCGGCGCATGGCGCCCGGCGGCCACGGCGCCATCCTGTTCACGGCGGCGTCGGCCAGCGTCAAGGGCTACGCGCAGTCGGCCTCGTTCGCCATGGGCAAGTTCGCCCTGCGCGGCCTCGCCCAGAGCATGGCGCGGGAGCTCCACCCGAAGGGCGTCCACATCGGGCATTTCATCATCGACGGCGGCATCCGCAGCCCGCTCCGGCCGGAACGGATGGACCCGCCCGACAACCCGGACAGCATGTTGGACCCGGACGCCATCGCCCGGAGCTACCTGCATTTCCTCAGGCAGGACCGCAGCGCCTGGGCCTGGGAGATCGAGCTCCGCCCCTGGGTCGAGAACTTCTGACGCCGGGCGGGCAACCGGATGCACGGATGACGACGGGTGACGGCCGGCGTTCGCGTCCCGTCGCGCTTCCGCGCCGTCCATCGAGCCGCGCCGCCGCGGACGGCCGCGACCGGTCAGAACACGCCGCCCGCCGCGATCGCCAGAAAGACCAGCGCCCCGAGCAGGTGGTTCGACCGGAACTTCTTCAGGCAGTCTTCGGGCGAGGCGAGGTCGACGTCGATGACCTGCCAGGCGAACTGGATGGCGGCGAGCGACATGCCGGCGTAGAACGGAACCCCGGCGCCCGCCAGCCACCCGGCGGCCACGAGTCCGGCGGCCGCGGCGGCGTAGAATACGGCCAGCCAGGGTTTCGTCGCCGGTCCCAGCCGGATCGCCATGGACTTCACGCCGACGAGCAGATCGTCTTCCCTGTCCTGATGCGCGTAGATCGTGTCATACCCGAGCGTCCAGGCGACGCCCGCGAGGTACAGCGCGACCGGCGCCGGGCCGAGCTCGCCGGTCAGCGCCGCCCAGCCCATCAGCGCCCCCCAATTGAAGGCGAGGCCGAGCACCAGCTGGGGGTAGTGGGTCACGCGCTTCATGTGCGGGTAGAGCGCGACGATCCCGAGCGAGGCGACGCCCAGCGCGATCGCCAGCCCGTTGAAGGTCGCGAGGACGGCCAGACCGATCAGCGCCATCAGCGTTCCGAACGCGGCGGCCTGCGCGGGCGAGATCCGGCCGCTGGGCAAGGGGCGCAGGGCGGTGCGCGCCACGGCGCCGTCGACGTCGCGATCGACGATGTCGTTGTACGCGCAGCCGGCCGCCCGCATGGCGACGGCCCCGATGCAGAACAGCGCCATCAGCGCCGGATCGGGCCAGCCGTTGCCGCCGCTCACCGCGAAGCGCCAGCCGTCGGGGACTTCGCGCGCCGCCAGGGCGACCGACCACCAGCAGGGCCACAGCAGCAGCCACCAGCCGATCGGCCGGTCGAACCGGCCGAGCTCGAGATACGGCTTCAGGGATCCGGGGGCGAAACGGTCGACCCAGTTGCCGGGCCGGGCGTCGGGGATCCGGGCGTCGGCGTTTCGTCCCATCCGTCCAGCACTATCGCGCTTCGGGGTTCGCGGCAAGGCGCCTCCGCCCCCGTCTTCGCGGGGAGGGCGGCGTGAAGGACGCCAGGGTCCGGCTGTTCGTCGACGCACCCCTCTTCGGTGGCGCGACGCTCGACCTCGATCCCGCCGCCGCCCATCGCGTCGCCGCGGTGATGCGCCTCGGCGTCGGGGACTCCCTGGTTCTCTTCAACGGACGCGACGGGGAGTGGCGGGCCGAGATCGCCGGGATCGGGCGCCGGAGCTGCGCGGTCGTCGCGCGGGACGTGCTGCGCCCCCAGGCGGCCGAGGCCGACGTCTGGATCGCCGCCGCGCCGATCAGGCGGGCGCGCATGACGGCTCTCGTGGAAAAGGCCACGGAGCTCGGCGTCACGCGCGTCCAGCCGGTCGTGACCCGGCGGACCGCCGTTTCGCGCCCCAACGCCGGCCGGCTCCTGTCCACCGCCCGGGAGGCCGCCGGGCAATGCGGCCGCCTGTCGGTCCCGGCCGTGGGAGCGCCGGTGGCCCTGGAGCGATTTCTCCAGGCGCTGGAGCCTTCCCGCGGACTCCTCTGGTGCGACGAATCGGGTGGCGGCGCGCCCGTCGCCGCGGCGCTCGCCGGGCTGCGCGGTCCCGACCTGCGGCGGCCGTGGGCCGTGCTCGTCGGCCCGGAAGGCGGCTTCGACCGTGCCGAACGAACGCTCATCGCCGGTCACGGGCGGGTTCTGGGCGTCGATCTGGGGCCGCGCATCCTGCGCAGCGAAACGGCGGCCACCGTCGCGCTCGGCGTTCTCCAGTCCCGGTTGGCGGGGCCGTGAGGGACGCCGCCGGCACTTGCCACGGGAAGGCGGGATTGCTAGTTGAGTGCGGAACCCCCATCCTTCCGGCCGATCTTCCGACCCGTTGGAGGAACCCGATTTGGCAGGCCCCCACGCCGAGTCGCCCCCGATAGACGACCGGGACGACCTCGTCTCCTATTTCGAGCGCGGCTGCAAGCCGCCCGTCGAGTGGCGAATCGGGACCGAGCACGAGAAATTCGCCTACCGCCGCGGCGACCTGCGCCCCTTGCCGTTCGAGGGCGACGTCGGCATCCGCGTCATCCTGGAGCGCCTGCAGCGGTTCGGCTGGGCGCCGGTGTTCGAGGACGGGAACGTCATCGCGCTGACCCTGGACGGGCAGGCGGTGACGCTGGAGCCGAGCGGCGCCGTCGAGCTCTCGGGCGCGCCCCTCGAAAACCTTCATCAGACCTGTCACGAGGTGAACACGCACCTGTTCCAGGTGAAGGAGGTCGGCGCCGGGCTGGACGTGGGATTTCTCGGTCTCGGATACCACCCGAAATGGAAGCACGAGGACATGCCGATGATGCCGAAGGGGCGGTACGGCATCATGAGCCGGTACATGCCGACCCGCGGTGCGCTCGGGCTCGAAATGATGTTCCGGACCTGCACGGTCCAGGTGAACCTCGATTACGCGTCCGAAGCCGACATGGTGAAGAAGATGCGGGTCGCGCTGAGGCTGCAGCCCGTCGCCACGGCGCTGTTCGCCAACTCCCCGTTCAGGGAGGGAGCGCCCAACGGCTACCTGAGCTATCGGGGCCACGTGTGGACGGACACCGATCCCGACCGCACGGGGTTTCTGCCGTTCGCCTTCGAGGACGGCATGGGGTTCGAGCGCTACACGGACTACATGCTCGACGTCCCGATGTACTTCGTCCATCGGGACCGCTACGTCGACGTCGCCGGCCGATCGTTCCGTGACTTCCTCGCCGGGAAGCTGGAGGCGCTGCCCGGGGAGCGGCCCACGCTGCAGGATTGGGAAGATCACGTGTCGACGGCGTTTCCCGAGGTCCGGCTGAAGCGCTTCCTGGAGCTGCGGGGGGCGGACGGCGGCCCGTGGAACAGGCTGTGCGCGCTGCCCGCGCTCTGGGTCGGCCTGCTCTACGAGGCTTCGGCCCTGGACGCGGCGTTCGAGCTGTGCAAGGACTGGAGCCACGAGGAGGTGGCGGCGCTCCACGCGGACGTCACGCGGCGGGCGCTGAAGGCCGGGTTCCGCGGCCGGCGCGTCAGGGACGTCGCGCTCGAGGTGATCGAGATCGCCGGCCAGGGTCTCCGCCGCCGGGGCATCCGCGACAGCATGGGGGACAACGAGAATCACTTCCTGAACCCCCTTCGCGCGATCGCCGAGTCCGGGGTCACGCCGGCCGAGGAGCTGCTCGAAGCCTTCGAGACGCGCTGGGGCCGGAGCGTCGATCCCGCTTTCGAGGAATACGCCTACTGACAAGGCTGGCGCGCCAGGCCGGCGCGGAATACGGGAGGACGCCCGATGGCGCCGTCACGGCCCGACATGGTTCGGCATTTCACCGAGATATCCTCGGTCTACCGGTCCGTCCGCACGACCGACCGGGAGCCCGTGGAGCGGATCGCGCGCGCGCTCGAGGGCCTGGCCGCGCCGCGGGGCGCCGACGTGGGCTGCGGCGCCGGACGCTATCCCCTCCTGATGTTCGACGCGATCCCGAACCTCTTCCTGACGTGCGTCGACGCCAACCCCGCGATGCTGGAGCAGACCGGCGAACTGCTCCGGGCCAACGGGGTCGAGGGGTTCGAGACGCGGCGGGCGACTGCCGAGAGCCTCGAACTCGAGCCCGGCCGCTACGACTTCGTGTCCTCCTTCAACGCGGTGCATCATTTCGACTTTCCGGACTTTCTCCGGCGATCGCGGGACGGGCTGGCGCCCGACGGCCGGCTGTTCGTCTATACGCGGCTGCCCGAACACAACGCGCGCAGCATCTGGGGCCGGTTCTTCCCCGGGTTCGTCGAGAAGGAGACGCGGCTGCTGACGCTCGGCGCTCTCCACGCGGCGGTCGACGGCACCCCCGGGCTCTGGTTCGCCGGCGCGACGTGCCTGCGGTATCGCCGGACGGCGCCCATCGACCGTCTCGTCGAGCAGGCCAGAAACCGGCACTATTCGACGTTCTCCCTCTACGAACCGGACGCCTTCGAGGAGGCGCTGGCCGCTTTCCGGACGGCCGTCGAACGGCGCTTCGCCGACACCGTCGAATGGTGCGACGAAAACGTCCTCGTCCACGCCGTGCGCACCGACGACTGATCCGGCCGCCCGCTGTCCTCCCGAACCCGGCGCCGCTACGCGGCCTCGGTTCCGCCGACCGTCAGGCCGTCGACCAGAAGCGTCGGCTGGCCCACGCCGACGGGCACGCCCTGGCCGTTCTTGCCGCATACCCCGACGCCCGGGTCCAGCTTCATGTCGTCGCCGACGGCCGACACCTTGGTGAGCGCGTCCGGCCCGTGGCCGATCAGCGTCGCCCCCTTGACCGGGGCGCCGACCTTGCCCTCCTCGATGCGATAGGCCTCGGTGCACGTGAACACGAACTTGCCGCTCGTGATGTCGACCTGGCCGCCGCCGAAGGCGACCGCGTACAGCCCCCGGTCGACCGAGGCCAGGATCTCGCCGGGATCTCGGTCGCCGCCGAGCATGAACGTGTTGGTCATCCGGGGCATCGGCGAATGGGCGAAGTCCTGCCGGCGGCCGTTTCCGGTCGGCCGCATCCCCATGAGCCGGGCGTTGAGCCTGTCCTGCAGATAGCCCTTGAGGATGCCGTCCTCGATCAGGACCGTCGCCTCCGTCGGCGTTCCCTCGTCGTCGACCGTCAGCGACCCGCGCCGCTCCATGATCGATCCGTCGTCGATCACCGTGACCCCGGGCGCGGCGACCCGCTCGCCCAGCAGGCCGGAG
Source organism: Alphaproteobacteria bacterium (assembly GCA_965200265.1). Classification (GTDB taxonomy): domain Bacteria; phylum Pseudomonadota; class Alphaproteobacteria; order UBA2966; family UBA2966; genus UBA2966. The sequence continues at coordinate 737,053 of OZ241357.1, forward strand.
AAGGCGCTGGTCTTCTTGCGGTTGAAGTCGCCCTCCAGGCCGTGCCCGATGGCCTCGTGCAGCAGGATGCCGGGCCAGCCCGGCCCGAGGACCACCGGCATCTCGCCGGCCGGCGCGGGAACCGATTCCAGGTTGACGAGCGCCTGGCGCAGCGCCTCGTCGGCCGCGCCGCGCCATGCGTCGGGACCGATGTAACGATCGTAGAGGGTCCGTCCGCCCATCCCGTAGGACCCGGACTCCTGGCGGTCCCCTTCGCCCACCACCGTCGAGACGTTGAGCCGGACGAGCGGCCGCACGTCTCCGATCCCGGAGCCGCCGGCCCTGACGATCTGCACGGCCTGCCACGAGGCGGAGAGCGAGCAGGACACCTGCCGGACGCGGGAGTCCCTGCTTCGAAGGTAGCCGTCGATGTCCGCCAGGAGTCCGACCTTGGTTTCGAAATCGACGGCCGCCAGGGGGCTGTCCTCGATGTAGAGGCGCCGGTTGGTGCCGCCCGGAGCTTCCGCGTGGGCGCCTCGATGGCCGGCACGCACCGCGGAGGCGGCGGCTGCGGCGCGCTTCAGGGCCTCCTCGCCGAGTTCCGAGGCGTGGGCGTAGCCGGTCGATTCGTCGGCGACCACCCGCAGGCCGAATCCCTGACTGGTGTCGAAGCTCGCGGCCTTCAGCCTGCCGTCGTCCCAGTTGAAACTCTCGGACTGGCGGTACTCCAGAAAGAGTTCGCCGTCGTCCGCGCCCGCTAGGGCGTCGTCGACGATGGTCTGGACCCGGTTCCTGTCGAGACCCGCGCGATCGAAAAACAGTCGCTCCGCATGGACGGCTTCGGTCATGCTCCGCTATCCCGTGTCCTGTCGATAGGTTCTCCGCCGGACAGGATACCCCAGACAACATAGCGCGGCGGCGACGCGATTCAAGCCGGACCCCAGACGGCGAGCCTGGAGATCGTCATCGAGCGGACCGCGCCCAGGCCCGGAGCGGCCGAATGACCGGCGTCGCCGTGACGTTCCGGTCGCGGGCACCGGGCGGACCCCGCGCTCCGGTGGCGAACCTTCGGGGACGGACGCCTACGCCAGCAGGCGCCCGTACTTCCAGCGGGCCTTGACGAGCTTCGGCGCGATGACGGCCAGGCAGTAGGGCTGAAACCGGTTCTTGGCGAAGTAGTCCTGATGATAGTCCTCGGCGGGGTAGAAGGCGCCGGCCGGCGTCACCTCGGTGACGATCTCGCCGGACCAGATCTCGCCGGCGCGTTCGATGGCCGCGCCGGCCGCCGCCGCCTGCTCCTCCGAGAGGGTGAACACGCCCGAGCGGTACTGGGTGCCGACGTCGTTGCCTTGGCAGTTCAGTTGCGTGGGATCGTGGGTGGCGAAGAACACGTCGAGCAGAACGTCGTAGCCGACGATCCCGGGATCGAAGACGATCTCCACCGCCTCGGCGTGGCCGGTGATCCCGGCACAGACCGCGTCATAGGTCGGGTTTTCGGTCCTGCCGCCGATGTATCCCGAGACCACGCTCTTCACGCCTTTCAGGGGCTTGAAGACGGCCTCCGTGCACCAGAAGCAGCCGCCCGCGAAGATCGCCCTTTCGGTTTCCGCCATGATCGCCTCCGTCGTCCGTCTACGGGATGGGAATCGCTTCGTCGCGCTTCGGCACGTCGTAGCCCCGCCGCACGGCCGGGCGCCCGGCCACGGCGAGATACCAGCGCCTGAGATTGGGATAGTCGTTCGGATCCATGGTCTGGCGCTCGTAGCGCGCGATCCACGGCCACGTGGCGATGTCGGCGACGCCGTACTCGCCGGCCAGGTACTCCTCCTCGCCAAGACGCCTGTCGAGGACGCCGTAGACGCGCTTGGTCTCGTTCAGGTAGCGCTCCTCGGCATAGGGCGCCTTGCCCCGGTTGAAGGCGACGAAGTGGTGGGTCTGGCCGAGCATGGGGCCGACGCTGCCCATCTGCACCATCAGCCACTCCATGGCCCGCCAGCGCCGGTCCTCCGCCTCCGGCATCATCCGGCCCGTCTTCTCGGCGAGATAGAGCAGGATGGCGCCGGACTCCATCATCGAGCGGCCGTTGTCGTTGTCGACGATCGCCGGAATCTTGTTGTTGGGGCTGATCTTCAGGAAGTCGGGCGCGAACTGGTCGTCCCGCGAGATGTCGATCTCGTGGACGGCGTAGGGCAGCCCGACCTCCTCGAGCATGATGGAAACCTTGCGGCCGTTCGGCGTGGCCCAGGTGTAGAGATCGATCATGTCGCGCGGTTCCCTCGTCCCCGTTTCCCCAACCGCAGGAAGAGCATGATACGCGGGCCCGTCGGGATCAAGTCCGGGATGGCGGCGAAACCGTTGACCCCCGTTCGCCCGCCGCCTAGTGTCCGATGCGTCGCGCGCAGCCCGCGCGAGCGTCTCGGGCGCCCGTAGCTCAGCGGCAGAGCAACTGACTTTTAATCAGTGGGTCCCAGGTTCGATCCCTGGCGGGCGTACCAACCAAGACACTGAAAACAAACGAAATATCCTGATATGCTCATTCTCTGAATTCCGATTTTTTCTATCTGGCAAACAATTGGCAAACAATCGGCTGCGGTAACAGGGTGCAGACAAGCGCTCGCCAGCGCGGTTCGGACGAGCGATCCGCCTATTCGAACCAAGCGTTCTCGTGCGCCGCGTCGCCACGGTCATGTCATGGCGCTGGCAGTGGCCGCAGTGATCATCGTCCTGCACCGCGCAGCGTCTCCACTGGAGTCCACGCAAGCTGTGCGCTGTGCTGATGCGCGAGCATTCCGAGGCGGTATGGCCAGAAGAGCGTTCAGCACGATGGGCAACCTGTGCGCGCGGAAGGTCTGGCGGCGCGCCGCCATCAGCACTGTCGGATGTCTACGCCTTCTCCGCGTGTGTGAGGGAAGCCTTCAGGCAGCTTCCCTCTCGTCCATGTGCTCGGGTACATCCCCGCGTGTGCGGGGGAAGCCCCGTCATGCCTTTCTCCTTTAGCCCGCATTTCTCACGAGAGGTAGTGCATCGGGGCTGTCCTGGTTCAGTATGTATGAGACGCGGGGGTCTCTTTTGCCGTCAATGATTGAAGGTACTCGGCGGGGCGGTCCACCGCCGCCCTGGAGCTTTTCGCACGGCCGCGGGCAGGGGAGCTGCTACCACCTCAGCCGCAGTTCGAGACCGACGCCGTGTTCGGGGTCGGCGGCGCCTTCCTTGCGTTCGGCCTGGAGGCCGACCGCCATGTCCGGCCCGAAGGCGAAGCGCGTTCCCAGGCGCCAGCGCCGCGCGCCGCCCTCTTCGTAGCCGAACCCGGCATGGGGCGTCATCACCCCGGACCTCTCCCAGAACCCGATCCCGTAGCCCAACTCCGCCTCCAGGCGCGCCACGTCGGCGTCGGTGGTGGCGTCGCTCGACGAAGCGCGGCCCGTCATCCCTTCGTCCCACAGCCGCGCGAGGCCGCTCTCCGATGCCCCCCAGCGCGGCGACAGCGTGAACGACAGGCCGCGGCCCCCGGACCCGGGCGACAGCCGCGCCGAGCCCGACACGCCCCATTCCTCCACGCCGCCCTCATGCGCCGCCAGCGTCCGGCCGCGCGCCTCCACCGACAGGCCACGCGACGGCAGCGTCCACTCCAGACCGCCGCCCAGCTCCACGCCCGCGCCGGTCTCCCCGTCGCCGCCGTCCCAGCGCGCGCCCACCTCCAGCGCCGGCGTGAGCGTGCCCCCGCCCGTCAGCGCCCACGTCCGGCTCCCTTCCGCCGCCAGCCGCAGCCGTTGCGTCTTCACCGACACCGCCGCGAGCGTCAGCCCGTTGTCCGCCACCGAATAGCGCGTCGCCTCCCCCGAGCCCTTCAGCGCCAGCGCCAACCCGCCCGCCGACGCCACCGGAACCGAGCCGCCCGCCGCGACGCCCACGAACGCGCTGTCGCCCTTCTGAACCCCGAAACGCTCCCGGACCTCCGCGTCCGCGATCTCAATCTTGCCCGCGCCGTAGCCCAGCGCGCCCCACAGGCGCGAGCCGTCCGAACCGGACCAGCCCGCATACGGATGCACCGCCGTCAGGCGGCTCTCGTGGACGCCCGTCACCGCCTCGTCTCCGCTCCGGTCCGTGTAATCGATCTCACCCTCGAACCACGACATCGCCAGACCGCCCCGGAGATCCTCTCCCAGCGGCGCGTCGACGCCCACGTGGGCCGCGAACAGATCGCCCGACCAGTCCAGAGACTCCTTGTCCAGCGCCAGCGAACGCCGGCTCCCGCTACCCCACATCACCGCGCCCGCCGCGCCGGAACCGCCGCCAACACCACCCGCGCCGCCACCGGCCCCGGCCCCGGCGCCGCTACCACCGCCCAGCGCCACCGCGAACGTCCGGCCCTCCACAACCTCGCGCCACGACAGGCCCTCCCCCTCCTGCGCGTCTTCCTGCGCCTTCAGCGCCGAGGCCAGCGCGTCCGCCATCCCCGAACCCGCACCCGAGGACTCCAGACGGCCCGTCACCGCGTCCACCACGCTCCCCCACATCGCCCGCGCCAGTTCCGGCAGGATCGACCGATTCACTGCCGCGAGCCGTTCCTGCGCCGCGCCCAGGTCCGACACCACCTCGATGGTGATGACGATCGGATCGCTCTCGTCGCCGTCGACGTCCTTCGCGAACCATCTATAGGGCTTCGCCCCCATCGGCTCGGTCGGCGTACCCGACAGGGTGCCCGCGTCCATGTCCACCATCAGGCCGGGCGGAGCGTCCGGCTCCAGGCGGTAGGTCATCTTGTTGCCGTCTCCCACCGCCTGCGGCAGGGTCTCCGACTGCGCCTCGTCCACCGTGAAGGTGTAGGTCTCCCGGGACGCGACGTCGAAGCTCGGCTTCGTGTTCAAGTATCCCACCGCGAAGGGCGAGAACGACGCCACCCCGTCGGCGCATACCTCGATCACCCGCCCGCCCGACCGTACCGGCGAGGACCTCTCCACCGGCTTCCCGCCGTGGAGCAGAATCAGATGCTCCTCGAGCCCCGCATCCCGCAGGGCATCGGTCACCGGCAGGCACAGCCGCACGGCCACTGCCGGAGAGACGTCAACGTCCACCACCACCCGCGACTCCGCCGGCCCCACGCTGTACCTCTCCCCCGCAACCTCTTCCACCTCGTCGTCGGTCGACAACCTGACCGTCACCTCCAGCGGGTGGCCGAGGTCTGACGGAGGCTCGACCCTCACACCCGGAGGAACGCCCGCCTCCTCCGTCACCGTCACCGGCTGTCCGTTCACGACATAGATCTTCGTCCCCGCCGCGCCGGTCGTCTCGATCTCGTTGGTCTCCTCCCCCGCAACCCACAGGTCCTCCACCACCCCGTCATAGCCGCCGCCCGACGCCGCGTGCGCGAGCGACACCGCCTCGGCACCGGCGGCGGTCCCCGTCACCGTTACCGTCACCGTCCGCGCCCCATTCCAGTCCGTTGGCGCGAACGTCAGGCGGGAGGAAGAAACCGTCAGGTCGGCGCCGTCCGGCGAGATCGAGACCGTCACGTCTCCCCCGTCCGGCTTGCTCGTCAGCTTCACCGTCCAGGAGGCCGAACCCCCCGCCGCCACAACCAGCGCCGCCGGACCGAACACCAACCCCTTCTCGTCGATGTCCCTGATGGTCAGCGTCGCGGCCGTCACGGCCAAGGTCGTTCCGTCCGCCGTGGCGCGGGAGTTGCCCGGGTTCCCCATCGCCGAAACCCTCACCGTCTTGTTCTGCGTATCCTTGTGGTCGTGCTGCGCCCTGATCGTCACCACGCCGGCGCTCCTGGTCGCGCCCGCCGCGATGGTCAGCATCGTGGCCATGCTCAGCGTGTAGTCGCCCGCCGTCGCCGGGGCCACCGGCGCCGCCATGACCGTCACCGTGGTGTCCGCGCTCGACGGATGCGACAGCCGCGCCGTCACCGTCGATACCCCGCCGTTCTCCGGGATCGAAGCCGGCTCCAGCATCAGCGTCACCTCCGGCGGGGCGGCATCGGTCGTGGTGACGGACACATCCACGTGGGCGAGGGCGTCGTAGTCGCCATCCCCGCTCGCCGGGTCGAGGCGCACCTGCCAAGTCACGTTGCCGTCGTGGAGATTGTCGTCCACACCGGTCACCGTCACCGTCCGCGCCGTCTCCCAGTTCCCCGTCGCGCCCCCCGTGAACGTCAGCGTCGACGGCTCCACCCTGCCCTCGGTCTTATCCTCCAGGAGCCCGTCCTCATCCCAGCGCGTCACCGTCACCGTCACCGCCGCCGTCGGCTGCGTCCACAGCACCACCGTGAAGGTGGCCTGCCCGCCCGCTTCCGTCGCCTGCCCCGTGACCGCACTCACGTTCAGCCCGAACTCGTTGTCGCGGTTCCGCGCATACACGGTGACCGCCGGGAGCGCGTCGTAGTTGGCGTCCGCCGTGTTCGTCTGGTCCACCGTCAGCGTGACCGTGTAGTCCCGGTTGCCGTCGGCGGCGGCATCGTCCACCCCGGTCAGGGTCACCGTCTGCGCCGTGCTCCAGTTGGTGGTCGTGAAGGCGAGCGTCGACGGCCCCACCGTGCCCTCGGCCGTGTTCGAACTCGCAACGCCGATCTCCACGTCCCCCGTCGGCGCTGTCGCCAGCTTCACCGTGAACGTGGCCGTCCCCGCCGACTCCGTCGTCTCCAGCCGCGAGCCGGTCGACGTCGCCGGAGACACCGCGATCGCCGCCACATCGTCGTCGGTCAGCGTCAGCGCAACCCCGCCCCCGGACACCGTGCCCACGCCGTGGCCGTTGGCCAGCACCGCCGTCACCGTCACCTGCCGGTCCGCCGCGTCCACGTCGTTGTCCACGGCAGTGAGCGCCGCCCCGCCCCCACTCGACGTAGCCCCGGCCGCGATCACGATCCGCGACGCCGCCCCCGAACCCACCGAATACGCCCCCGCCACCCCCTGCACCGTCACCGTCGTCGCCTGCGCCGAACGCCGGCTCAGCGTCGCCGTCACCGTCGCAACGCCGCCGTTCTCCGAGATCGACGTGGCCGACAGCGCCAGCGTCGCGTCCGGCGCGTCGTCGTCGTCGGTGATGGTCAGCGTCCGGGCGGTCGGCTGCTGCACGCTCTGGTCGTTGACCGCCGCCCCCGAGACCGTCGCCTGCTTGTTCGGCGCGTCGGTGTCGTCGTCCACCGCAGCCACCGTCACCGTGCCGCTGCTGGTAGTCGCCCCGGCCGCTATGGTCAGGGTGGCCGGGCTCGACAGCGCGTAGTCGCCCGCCGCCGCGCCGGTCGAGGCCACCGGGGCGACCGACACCGTGACCGTCGTCGCCGCGCTCGACGCCCGGTTCAGCGTCGCCGTCACCGCCGCCGTGCTGCCCGTCCCGCTCTCGTCGATGGTGGCGGGCGTCAACGCCAGCGTCACCGTCGGCGGGCCCTCGTCGTCGCGGATGGTCAGCGTCGCGGCCGGCGGGTTCGCCGCCCCGTTGCCGCCCGCCGCCGTCGCCGTCACGCTCACCTCGACGTCCGGCTCGTCGGCGGCGTTGTCGTTCGCCGTCACCGTCACCGCGCCCGCGCTGACGGTGGCCCCGGCCGCGATGGTGAGCGTCGTCGCGCTCGACAGCGCGAAGTCCCCGGCCACCGCGCCCGTCGACGCCACCGCGGCGGCCGACACGGTGAGCGTCACCGCCGCGCTCGACTTGCCCGAGAGCGTCGCCGTCACCGTCGAGACGCCGCCGTTCTCGCCGACGGTCGCCGGCGTGAGCACCAGCGCCAGCGTCGGCAAGGCGTCGTCGTCGGCCAGCGTCAGGGTCGCGTTCGGCGGATTGGCGACGCCGTTGCCGCCCGCCGCGGCGCCCGAGACCGTCACCGACTTGTCGGGCGCATCGACGTCGTTGCCGTTCGCCGTCACCGTCACCAGGCCCGCGCTCTCCGTCGACCCGGCCGCGATGGTCAGCGTCGTTGCGCCCGACAGGGTGAAGTCCGCGGCGACCGCGCCGGTCCCTGCGGCCGCCGCCACCGTCACCGTCACCGCCGCGCTCGACGCCCCCGACAACCGCGCCGTCACCGTCGCCACCCCGTTCGTCTCCGCAATCGACGACGGCGTGAGCGCCAGAGAAACCGTCGGCAAAGCGTCGTCGTCGGTCAGCGTCAGGGTCACGTTGGACGGGTTCGAGACCCCGTTGCCCCCCACCGCGGTTCCCGAAACCGTCACCGACTTGTTGGGCGAATCCACGGCGTTGCCGTTCGCCGTCACCGTCACCGTCCCGGCGCTCGTCGTCGCCCCCGCCGCGATGGTCAGGGTATTCGTGCTCGACAGGGTGAAGTCCGCCGCCACCGCTCCGGTCCCCGCGGCCGCGGCCACCGTCACCGTCACCGCAGCGCTCGACTTGCCCGACAACCGCGCCGTCACCGTCGAAACCCCGCCCGTCTCCGTAATCGACGTGGAGGAGAGCGCCAGCGCCACCGTCGGCAAGGCGTCGTCGTCCGTCAGCGTCAGCGTCAGGTTGGGCGGGTTCGAGACCCCGTTGCCGCCCGCCGCGGCGCCCGAGACCGTCACCGACTTGTTCGGCGAATCCACGTCGTTGCCGTTCGCCGTCACCGTCACCAGCCCCGCGCTGGTAGTCGCGCCCGCCGCGAAGGTCAGGGTCGCCGCCGTGCTCAAGGTGAAGTCCGCCGCCACCGCCCCGGCCCCCGCGGCCGCGGCCACCGTCACCGTCACCGTCACCGCGGCGCTCGACGGACCGGAGAGCGTCGCCGTCACCGTCGAGACCCCGCCCGTCTCCGTAATCGACGACGCGGAGAGCGCCAGCGCAACCGTCGGCAAGGCGTCGTCGTCCTCCAGCGTCAGGGTCAGGTTGGGCGGGTTCGCCACGTTGTTGCCGCCTGCCGCGGTTCCCGAGACCGTCACCGACTTGTTCGGCGAATCCACCGTGTTGCCGTTCGCCGTCACCGTCACCACGCCCGCGCTGGTGGTCGCGCCCGCCGCGAAGGTCAGCGTCGCCGCCGTGCTCAAGGTGAAGTCCGCCGCCACCGCCCCGGCCCCTGCGGCCGCCGCCACCGTCACCGTCACCGCTTCGCTCGACGGACCCGAAAGCGTCGCCGTCACCGTCGAGATGCCGCCCGTCTCCGTAATCGACGACGCGGAGAGCGCCAGCGCAACCGTCGGCAGCGTCTCGTCGTCCTCCAGCGTCAACATCACGTTCGGCGGATTGGCGACCCCGTTGCCGCCCGCCGCCGCGCCCGAAACCGTCACCGACTTGTTCGGCGAATCCACCGCGTTGCCGTTCGCCGTCACCGTCACCGTGCCCGCGCTGGTAGTCGCCCCCGCCGCGATGGTCAGCGTCGTCGCCGTGCTCAGGGTGAAGTCGTCCACGACCGCGCCGGTTCCGGCGGCCGCTCCCACCGTCACCGTCACCGCTTCGCTCGACGGACCCGAAAGCGTCGCCGTCACCGTCGCAATCCCGCCCGTCTCCGTAATCGACGAAGACGACAACACAAGCGCCACCGTCGGCAGCGTCTCGTCGTCGGTCAGCGTCAGCGTCCGGGCGATCGGCTGCTGTACGCCCTGGTTGTTGACCGCCGTTCCCGAAACCGTCACCTGCTTGTTCGGCGCGTCCGTATCGTCGTCCACCGCCGCCACCGTCACCGTGCCGCTGCTGGTCGTCGCCCCGGCCGCGATGGTCAGCGTCGCCGGGCTCGACAGCGCGTAGTCGCCCGCCGCCGCCCCGGTCGAGGCCACCGGCGCCACCGACACCGTGATCGTCGTCGCCGCGCTCGACGCCCGGTTCAGCGTCGCCGTCACCGCCGCCGTGCTGCCCGTCCCGCTCTCGTCGATGGTCGAGGGCGTCAACGCCAGCGTCACCGTTGGCGGGCCTTCGTCGTCGCGAATGGTCAGCGTCGCGGCCGGCGGGTTCGCCGCCCCGTTGCCGCCCGCCGCCGTCGCCGACACGCGCACCTCGACGTCCGGCTCGTCGGCGGCGTTGTCGTTCGCCGTCACCGTCACCGTGCCCGCGCTGACGGTGGCCCCGGCCGCGATGGTCAGCTTCGTCGTGCTCGACAGCGCGAAGTCCCCCGCCACCGCGCCCGTCGACGCCACCGGAGCGGATGACACCGTGAGCGTCACCGCCGCGCTCGACTTGCCCGAGAGCGTCGCCGTCACCGTCGAGACCCCGCCGTTCTCGCCGACGGTCGCCGGCATGAGCACCAGCGCCACCGTCGGCAAGGCGTCGTCGTCCGCCAGTGTCAGCGTCGCGTTCGGCGGATTGGCGACGCCGTTGCCCCCCGCCGCCGCGCCCGAGACCGTCACCGACTTGTTGGGCGAATCGACGTCGTTGCCGTTCGCCGTCACCGTCACCAGGCCCGCGCTCTCCGTGTCCCCGGCCGCTATGGTCAGCGTCGCCGCGCTCGACAGGGTGAAGTCCGCGGCGACCGCCCCGGTTCCGGCGGCCGCGGCCACAGTCACCGTCACCGCGGCGCTCGACGGACCCGACAACCGCGCCGTCACCGTCGCCACCCCGTTCGTCTCCGCAATCGACGATGACGTGAGCGCCAGCGAAACCGTCGGCAAGGCGTCGTCGTCCGTCAGCGTCAGCATCACGTTCGGCGGATTGGCGACCCCGTTGCCGCCCGCCGCTGCGCCCGAAACCGTCACCGACTTGTTGGGCGAATCCACCGCGTTGCCGTTCGCCGTCACCGTCACCAAGCCCGTGCTGGTGGTCGCGTTGGCCGCGATCGTCAGCGTCGTCCCGGACTGCGTGAAGTCCGCGGCGACCGCCCCGGTTCCGGCGGCCGCGGCCACCGTCACCGTCACCGCCGCGCTCGACTTGCCCGAGAGCGTCGCCGTCACCGTCGAAACCCCGCCCGTCTCCGTAATCGACGTGGAGGAGAGCGCCAGCGCCACCGTCGGCAAGGCGTCGTCGTCCGTCAGCGTCAGCGTCACGTTCGGCGGGTTCGAGACCCCGTTGCCGCCCGCCGCGGCGCCCGAGACCGTCACCGACTTGTTGGGCGAATCCACGTCGTTGCCGTTCGCCGTCACCGTCACCAGGCCCGTGCTGGTGGTCGCGTTGGCCGCGAAGGTCAGGGTCGCCGCCGTGCTCAAGGTGAAGTCGCCCGCGACCGCGCCGGCCCCGGCGGCCGCGGCCACCGTCACCGTCACCGCCGCGCTCGATGGGCCGGAGAGCGTCGCCGTCACCGTCGAGATACCGCCCGTCTCCGAAATCGACGACGCGGAGAGCGCCAGCGCGATCGTCGGTAAGGCGTCGTCGTCCGTCAGCGTCAACGTCACGTTCGGCGGGTTCAAGACCCCGTTGCCGCCCGCCGCGGCGCCCGAGACCGTCACCGACTTGTTCGGCGAATCCACCGTGTTGCCGTTCGCCGTCACCGTCACCAGGCCCGCGCTCGTTGTCGACCCCGCCGCGAAGGTCAGCGTCGTCGTCGCGCTCAAGGTGAAGTCCGCCGCGACCGCCCCGGTCCCCGCGGCCGCCGCCACCGTCACCGTCACCGCTTCGCTCGATGGGCCGGAGAGCGTCGCCATCACCGTCGAGATCCCGCCCGTCTCCGAAATCGACGACGCGGAGAGCGCCAGCGCGACCGTCGGCAAGGCGTCGTCATCAGTCAGGGTCAGGGTGACGTTCGGCGGATTGGCGACGCCGTTGCCGCCCGCCGCCGTGCCCGAGACCGTCACCGACTTGTCCGGCGAATCCACCGCGTTGCCGTTCGCCGTCACCGTCACCGTCCCGGCGCTCGTCGTCGAACCCGCCGCAATCGTCAGCGTCGTCGCGCTCGACAGGGTGAAGTCCGCCGCGACCGCGCCGGCCCCGGCGACCGCTCCCACCGTCACCGTCACCGCTTCGCTCGATGGGCCGGAGAGCGTCGCCGTCACCGTCGAAACCCCGCCCGTCTCCGAAATCGAAGTGGAAGAAAGCGCCAGCGCCACCGTCGGCAAGACGTCGTCGTCGGCGATGGTCAGCGTCCGGGCGATCGGCTGCTGTATGCCCTGGTCGTTGACCGCCGTTCCCGAAACCGTTGCCTGCCGGTTCGGCGCGTCCGTGTCGTTGTCCACCGCAGCCACCGTCACCGTGCCGCTGCTGGTCGTCGCGTTGGCCGCGATGGTCAGCGTCTTCGCGCTCGACAGGGTGAAGTCCGCCGCGACTGCGCCCGTCGAGGCCACCGGCGCGACCGACACCGTGACCGTCGTCACCGCGCTCGACACCCGGTTCAGCGTCGCCGTCACCGCCGCCGTGCTTCCCGTCCCGCTCTCGTCGATGGTCGAAGGCGTCAACGCCAGCGTCACCGTCGGCGGGCCCTCGTCGTCGCGGACGGTCAGCGTCGCGTCCGCTGGCGCCGTCACCCCGTTGCCACCCGCCGCCGTCGCCGACACGCGCACCTCGATGTCCGGCTCGTCGGCGGCATTGTCCTGCGCCGTCACCGTCACCGTGCCCGCGCTGACGGTGGCCCCGGCCGCGATGGTGAGCTTCGTCGCGCTCGACAGGGCGAAGTCTCCCGCCACCGCGCCCGTCGACGCCACCGGGGCGGCCGATACCGTGAGCGTCACCGCCGCGCTCGACTTGCCCGAGAGCGTCGCCGTCACCGTGGAGATGCCGCCGTTCTCGCCGACGGTCGCGGGCGCGAGCACCAGCGCCAGCGTCGGCAAGGCGTCGTCGTCCGCCAGCGTCAGCGTCGCGTTCGGCGGATTGGCCACCCCGTTGCCACCCGCCGCGGTTCCCGAGACCGTCACCGACTTGTTGGGCGAATCCACGTCGTTGCCGTTCGCCGTCACCGTCACCAAGCCCGTGCTGATGGTCGCGTTGGCCGCGATCGTCAGAGTCTTCGCACTCGACAGGGTGAAGTCCGCCGCGACCGCGCCGGTTCCGGCGGCCGCTCCCACCGTCACCGTCACCGCCGCGCTCGACGGACCCGACAGCGTCGCCGTCACCGTGGAGACGCCGCCCGTCTCCGAAATCGATGTGGAAGAGAGCGCCAGCGCGGCCGTCGGCAGCGTCTCGTCGTCCGTGATCGTCAGGATCACGTTCGGTGGGTTCGCCACACTGTTGCCGCCCGCCGCGGTTCCCGAGACCGTCACCGACTTGTTCGGCGAATCCACGACGTTGCCGTTCGCCGTCACCGTCACTTCGCCCGCGCTCGTCGTCGAACCCGCCGCGATCGTCAGAGTCTTCGCACTCGACAGGGTGAAGTCCGCCGCGACCGCGCCGGTTCCGGCGGCCGCTCCCACCGTCACTGTCACCGCGGCACTCGACTTGCCCGACAGCGTCGCCGTCACCGTCGTCACCCCGCCCGTCTCCGTAATCGACGAGTCGGAGAGCGCCAGCGCCACCGTCGGCAAGGCGTCGTCGTCCGCCAGCGTCAGCGTCGCGTTCGGCGGATTGGCCACCCCGTTGCCACCCGCCGCGGTTCCCGAGACCGCCACCGACTTGTTCGGCGAATCCACGTCGTTGCCGTTCGCCGTCACCGTCACCAGGCCCGTGCTGGTGGTCGCGTTGGCCGCGAAGGTCAGCGTCGTCGCCGTGCTCAAGGTGAAGTCCGCCGCGATCGCCCCGGCCCCCGCCGCCGCGGCCACCGTCACCGTCACCGCTGCGCTCGACGGACCCGTAAGCGTCGCCGTGACCGTCGCAACCCCGCCCGTCTCCGAAATCGATGTGGAAGAGAGCGCCAGCGCAACCGTCGGCAGCGTCTCGTCGTCCTCCAGGGTCAGCGTCACGTTCGGCGGATTGGCAACGCCGTTGCCGCCCGCCGCGGTTCCCGAGACCGTCACCGACTTGTTCGGCGAATCCACGTCGTTGCCGTTCGCCGTCACCGTCACCAGGCCCGCGCTGGTGGTCGCGTTGGCCGCGAAGGTCAGCGTCGTCGCCGTGCTCAAGGTGAAGTCCGCCGCGATCGCCCCGGCCCCCGCCGCCGCGGCTACCGTCACCGTCACCGCCACGCTCGACGGACCCGTAAGCGTCGCCGTCACCGTCGCCACCCCGCCCGTCTCCGAAACCAACGTGTCGGAGAGCGCCAGAGCGACCGTCGGCAAGGCGTCGTCGTCCTCCAGCGTCAGCGTCACGTCCGGCGGGGCCGCGACCCCGTTGCCGCCCGCCGCGGTTCCCGAGACCGTCACCGACTTGTCCGGCGAATCCACGTCGTTGCCGTTCGCCGTCACCGTCACCAAGCCCGTGCTGGTGGTTGCGTTGGCCGCGATCGTCAAAGTCTTCGCGCTCGACAGGGTGAAGTCCGCACCGACTGCGCCGGTCCCGGCGGCCGCCGCCACCGTCACCGTGACCGCAGCGCTCGACTTGCCCGAGAGCGTTGCCGTCACCGTCGAGATACCCCCTGTCTCCGTAATCGACGAGTCGGAGAGCGCCAGCGCGACCGTCGGCAAGGCGTCATCGTCCTCCAGTGTCAGCGTCACGTCCGGCGGGGCCGCGACGCCGTTGCCACCCGCCGCGGTTCCCGAGACCGTCACCGACTTGTCCGGCGAGTCCACCGCATTGCCATTCGCCGTCACCGTCACCAGGCCCGCGCTCGTCGTCTCCCCCGCCGCGAGCGTCAGCGTCGTCCCCGACTGCGTGAAATCCGCGCCGACCGCCCCGGCCCCCGCCGCCGTGGCCACCGTCACCGTCACCGCTTCGCTCGACTTCCCCGAGAGCGTTGCCGTTACCGTCGAGATACCCCCCGTCTCCGTAATCGACGAGTCGGAGAGCGCCAGCGCCACCGTCGGCAGCGTCTCGTCGTCCTCCAGCGTCAGCGTCACGTCCGGCGGGGCCGCGACGCCGTTGCCACCCGCCGCGGTTCCCGAGACCGTCACCGACTTGTTCGGCGAATCCACATCGTTGCCGTTCGCCGTCACCGTCACCAAGCCCGTGCTGGTGGTTGCGTTGGCCGCGAAGGTCAGCGTCGTCGCCGTGCTCAAGGTGAAGTCCGCCGCGATCGCCCCGGCCCCCGCCGCCGCAGCCACCGTCACTGTCACCGCCGCGCTCGACTTGCCCGAGAGCGTCGCCGTCACCGTCGCAACGCCGCCCGTCTCCGAGATCGACGTGTCGGAGAGAGCCAGCGCCACCGTCGGCAGCGTCTCGTCGTCCTCCAGGGTCAGCGTCACGTTCGGCGGGTTCGCCATCCCGTTGCCGCCCGCCGCGGTTCCCGAGACCGTCACCGGCTTGTCCGGCGAATCCACGGCGTTGCCGTTCGCCGTCACCGTCACCAGGCCCGCGCTCGTTGTCGCTCCGGCCGCAATGGTCAGGGTCTTCGCCGTGCTCAAGGTGAAGTCCGCCGCGATCGCCCCGGCCCCCGCCGCCGCGGCCACCGTCACCGTCACCGCTGCGCTCGACGGACCCGTAAGCGTCGCCGTGACCGTCGCAACCCCGCCCGTCTCCGAAATCGATGTGGAAGAGAGCGCCAGCGCAACCGTCGGCAGCGTCTCGTCATCGGTCAGCGTCAGCGTCACGTTCGGCGGGTTCGCCACATTGTTGCCGCCCGCCGCGGTTCCCGAAACCGTCACCGACTTGTCCGGCGAATCCACCGCGTTGCCGTTCGCCGTCACCGTCACCAGGCCCGCGCTCGTCGTCGAACCCGCCGCGATCGTCAAAGTCTTCGCACTCGACAGGGTGAAGTCCGCCGCCACCGCGCCGGTTCCGGCGCCCGCTCCCACCGTCACCGTCACCGCTTCGCTCGACTTGCCCGAGAGCGTCGCCGTCACCGTCGAGAGGCCGCCCGTCTCCGAAACCGACGAGTCGGAGAGCGCCAGTGCCACCGTCGGCAAGGCATCATCGTCCTCCAGCGTCAGCGTCACGTCCGGCGGGGCCGCGACCCCGTTGCCACCCGCCGCGGTTCCCGAGACCGTCACCGACTTGTTCGGCGAATCCACGTCGTTGCCGTTCGCCGTCACCGTCACCAAGCCCGTGCTGGTGGTTGCGTTGGCCGCGATCGTCAAAGTCTTCGCACTCGACAGGGTGAAGTCCGCACCGACTGCGCCGGTCCCGGCGGCCGCCCCCACGGTCACCGTGACCGCCGCGCTCGACTGGCCCGTAAGCGTCGCCGTCACCGTCGAGATGCCCCCCGTCTCCGAAACCGACGAATCGGAGAGCACCAGCGCCACTGTCGGCAGCGTCTCGTCGTCCGTCAGCGTCAACGTCACGTTCGGCGGGGCCGCGACGCCGTTGCCGCCCGCCGCGGTTCCCGAGATCGTCACCGACTTGTTCGGCGAATCCACCTCGTTGCCGTTCGCCGTCACCGTCACCAGGCCCGTGCTGGTGGTCGCGTTGGCCGCGAAGGTCAGCGTCGTCGCCGTGCTCAAGGTGAAGTCCGCCGCGATCGCCCCGGCCCCCGCCGCCGCGGCCACCGTCACCGTCACCGCCACGCTCGACGGACCCGTAAGCGTCGCCGTGACCGTCGAAATCCCGCCCGTCTCCGTAATCGACGAATCGGAGAGTGCCAGCGCGACCCTCGGCAGCGTCTCGTCGTCGGTCAGCGTCAACGCCGCGCCGGTCACCGCCCCCGCGCCCTGGCCGTTGCCCAGCGCCGCCGTCACCGTCGCGCTGCGCCCCGCGCTCCCCTGGTGGATCGCATCGTCCACCGCCGTGACCAACACCGTGTCCGAGGCCGCCGTGGTTGACCCCGCCGCAATCGTGATCGTCGCGTCCGTCCCCACCGTGTAGGCCCCGGCGACCGCCGCCACCGTCACCGTCGAAGGCTCGCTCGATGGGTGCGACAAGGTAGCCGTCACCGTCGACACCCCGCCGTTCTCCGAGACCGACGTCGGGTCCAGCGCCAGCGTCACCCCCGGCGCCGCGTCGTCGTCCTCCAGGGTCAGCGTCACGTTCGGCGGATTGGCAACGCCGTTGCCGCCCGCCGCGGTTCCCGAAACCATCACCGACTTGTCCGGCGAATCCACGTCGTTGCCGTTCGCCGTCACCGTCACCAGGCCCGTGCTGGTGGTCGCGTTGGCTGCGAAGGTCAGCGTCGTCGCCGTGCTCAAGGTGAAGTCCGCCGCGATCGCCCCGGCCCCCGCCGCCGCGGCCACCGTCACCGTCACCGCCACGCTCGACGGACCCGTAAGCGTCGCCGTGACCGTCGAAATCCCGCCCGTCTCCGTAATCGACGAATCGGAGAGTGCCAGCGCGACCCTCGGCAGCGTCTCGTCGTCGGTCAGCGTCAACGCCGCGCCGGTCACCGCCCCCGCGCCCTGGCCGTTGCCCAGCGCCGCCGTCACCGTCGCACTGCGCCCCGCGCTCCCCTGGTGGATTGCATCGTCCACCGCCGTGACCAACACCGTGTCCGAGGCCGCCGTGGTTGACCCCGCCGCAATCGTGATCGTCGCGTCCGTTCCCACCGTGTAGGCCCCGGCGACCGCCGCCACCATCACCGTCGAAGGCTCGCTCGATGGGTGCGACAAGGTAGCCGTCACCGTCGACACCCCGCCGTTCTCCGAGACCGACGTCGGGTCCAGCGCCAGCGTCACCCCCGGCGCCGCGTCGTCGTCCTCCAGGGTCAGCGTCACGTTCGGCGGATTGGCAACGCCGTTGCCGCCCGCCGCGGTTCCCGAAACCATCAACGACTTGTTCGGCGAATCCACAGCGTTGCCGTTCGCCGTCACCGTCACTTCGCCGGCGCTCGTCGTCGCTCCGGCCGCGATCGTCAGTGTCACCGCCGTGCTCAAGGTGAAGTCGCCCGCGACCGCGCCGGTTCCGGCGGCGGCCACGGTCACCGTCACCGCCACGCTCGACTTGCCCGTAAGCGTCGCCGTCACCGTCGAAACCCCGCTCGTCTCCGAAATCGACGAATCGGAGAGCGCCAGCGCCACCGTCGGCAGCGTCTCGTCGTCGGCGATGGTCAGCGTCCGGGCGATCGGCTGCTGTACGCCCTGGTCGTTGACCGCCGTTCCCGAGACCGTCGCCTGCTTGTTCGGCGCATCGGTGTCGTTGTCCACCGCCGCCACCGTCACCGTGCCGCTGCTGGTCGTCGCCCCGGCCGCGATGGTCAGCGTCGCCGCGCTCGACAGCGCGTAGTCGCCCGCCGCCGCGCCGGTCGAGGCCACCGGGGCGACCGACACCGTGATCGTCGTCGCCGCGCTCGACACCCGGTTCAGCGTCGCCGTCACCGCCGCCGTGCTGCCCGTCCCGCTCTCGTCGATGGTCGAAGGCGTCAACGCCAGCGTCACCGTCGGCGGCCCTTCGTCGTCGCGGATGGTCAGCGTCGCGGCCGGCGGCGCCGCGACGCCGTTGCCGCCCGCCGCCGTCGCCGTCACGCGCACCTCGACGTCCGGCTCGTCGGCGGCGTTGTCGTTCGCCGTCACCGTCACCGTGCCCGCGCTGACGGTGGCCCCGGCCGCGATGGTGAGCGTCGTCGCGCTCGACAGGGCGAAGTCCCCGGCCACCGCGCCCGTCGACGCCACCGCGGCGGCCGACACGGTGAGCGTCACCGCCGCGCTCGACTTGCCCGAGAGCGTCGCCGTCACCGTCGAGACGCCGCCGTTCTCGCCGATGGTCGCGGGCATGAGCACCAGCGCCAGCGTCGGCAAGGCGTCGTCGTCCGCCAGCGTCAGCGTCGCGTTCGGCGGATTGGCGACGCCGTTGCCGCCCGCCGCCGCGCCCGAGACCGTCACCGTCTTGTTGGGCGAATCCACCGCGTTGCCGTTCGCCGTCACCGTCACCAGGCCGGCGCTCGTCGTCGCCCCGGCCGCGAAGGTCAGCGTCGTCCCGGACTGCGTGAAGTCCGCCGCGATCGCCCCGGCCCCCGCCGCCGCGGCCACCGTCACCGTCACCGCCTCGCTCGACGGACCCGTAAGCGTCGCCGTCACCGTCGAGATCCCGCCCGTCTCCGAAACCGACGAATCGGAGAGCACCAGCGCCACCCTCGGCAGCGTCTCGTCGTCGGTCAGCGTCAACGCCGCGCCGGTCACCGCCCCCGCGCCCTGGCCGTTGCCCAGCGCCGCCGTCACCGTCGCGCTGCGCCCCGCGCTTCCCTGGTGGATCGCATCGTCCACCGCCGTGACCAACACCGTGTCCGAGGCCGCCGTGGTTGACCCCGCCGCAATCGTGATCGTCGCGTCCGTCCCCACCGTGTAGGCCCCGGAGACCCCCCGCACCGTCACCGTCGAAGGCTCGCTCGATGGGTGCGACAAGGTCGCCGTCACCGTCGACACCCCCCCGTTCTCCGAGACCGATGTCGGATTCAGCGCCAGCGTCACCCCCGGCGCCGCGTCGTCGTCCTCCAGGGTCAGCGTCACGTTCGGCGGATTGGCCACCCCGTTGCCGCCCGCCGCGGCGCCCGAGACCGTCACCGACTTGTTCGGCGAATCCACGTCGTTGCCGTTCGCCGTCACCGTCACTTCGCCGGCGCTCGTCGTCGCCCCGGCCGCTATGGTCAGCGTCGTCCCGGACTGCGTGAAGTCCGCCGCTACCGCGCCGGCCCCCGCCGCCGCGGCCACCGTCACCGTCACCGCTTCGCTCGACGGACCGGAGAGCGTCGCGGTCACCGTCGAGACCCCGCCCGTCTCCGAAATCGACGACGCGGAGAGCGCCAGCGCAACCGTCGGCAAGGCGTCGTCGTCCTCCAGCGTCAGGGTCACGTTCGACGGATTGGCCACCCCGTTGCCGCCCGCCGCCGTGCCCGAAACCGTCACCGTCTTGTTCGGCGAATCCACCGCGTTGCCGTTCGCCGTCACCGTCACCAGGCCCGCGCTCGTCGTCGAACCCGCCGCGAAGGTCAGCGTCGCCGCCGTGCTCAAGGAGAAGTCGCCCGCGACCGCGCCGGTTCCGGCGGCCGCGGCCACCGTCACCGTCACCGCTTCGCTCGACGGACCCGTAAGCGTCGCCGTCACCGTTGAAACCCCGCCTGTCTCCGAGATCGACGTGTCGGAGAGCGCCAGCGCCACCGTCGGCAAGGCGTCGTCGTCGGTCAGCGTCAGCGTCACGTTCGGCGGGTTCGCCATCCCGTTGCCGCCCGCCGCGGTTCCCGAAACCGTCACCGACTTGTTGGGCGAATCCACGTCGTTGCCGTTCGCGGTCACCGTCACCAGGCCCGCGCTCGTCGTCGAACCCGCCGCGAAGGTCAGCGTCGCCGCCGTGCTCAAGGAGAAGTCGCCCGCGACCGCGCCGGTCCCGGCGGCCGCTCCCACGGTCACCGTCACCGCCGCGCTCGACTTGCCCGTAAGCGTCGCCGTCACCGTCGATACCCCGCCCGTCTCCGAAACCGACGTAGAGGAGAGCGCCAGCGCCACCGTCGGCAGCGTCTCGTCGTCGGTCAGCGTCAACGCCGCCCCGGTCACGGCGCCCGCGCCGACGTCGTTTTCGACCGTCGCCGTCACCGTCACAGGCCGCCCGGCGCTCCCCTGATGGACGTCGTCGTCCACCGCCGCGACCGTCGCCGTGTCGGTCGCGGTCGCCGTCGCCCCGGCCGCGATGACGATGGTCGCGTCCGAACCGGCGCCGTAGACCCCCGACGATCCCGTCACCGTGACCGTCGTCGCCGCGCTCGACGGACCCGAAAGCGTCGCCGTCACCGTCGACACCCCGCCGTTCTCCGAGACCGATGCCGGGTTCAGCGACAGCGTCACCCCCGGCGCCGCATCGTCGTCTTCCAGCGTCAACGTCACGTTGGGCGGGGCCGCGACGCCGTAGCCGCCCGCCGCGGTTCCCGAAACCGTCACCGACTTGTTCGGCGAATCCACAGCGTTGCCGTTCGCCGTCACCGTCACTTCGCCGGCGCTCGTCGTCGCTCCGGCCGCTATGGTCAGCGTCGTCCCGGACTGTGTGAAGTCCGCCGCGACCGTCCCGCTCCCCGTCGCCGCAGCCACCGTCACCGTCACCGCTTCGCTCGACGGACCCGACAGCGTCGCCGTCACCGTGGAGACGCCGCCCGTCTCCGAAATCGACGAGGCGGAGAGCGCCAGCGCCACCGTCGGCAGCGTCTCGTCGTCGGTGATCGTCAGCGTCGTGCCGGCCGGGTCGGCCATCCCGTTGCCGCCCGCCGCGTCGCCCGAAACCGTCACCGACCTGTCCGGCTCGTGGGTCGCCGTCGCGTCGCCGGCGTCGTTCACCGCGGCGATCGTCACCGTCCCGGCGCTGGTCGTGGAGCCCGCGGCGATGGTCAGCGTCGTCCCGGACTGCGTGAAGTCCGCCGCGACCGCCCCGGCCCCCGCCGCCGCAGCCACCGTCACCGTCACTGCCGCACTCGACGGGTGCGAGAGCGCCGCGGTCAGCGTCGTCGCGCTGCCCTCGTCGATGGTCGAAGGCGTCAACACCAGCGCCACCGTCGGCAGCGTCTCGTCGTCGGTCAGCGTCAGCGCCGCCCCCGTCACCGTGTCCGCGCCGTGGCCGTTGGTCAGCGTCCCGGTCACCGTCACGCTGCGCCCCGCGGAACCCTGGTGAACGTCGTCATCGACCGCCGTCACCGTCGCCGTGTCCGAAGCCGCCGTCGTCGATCCCGCGGCGATGACGATGGTCGCGTCCGTACCCGCCGTGTAGGCCCCGGCGGCCGCCGCCACCGTCACCGTCGAAGGCTCGGAAGACGGGTTCGAGAGCGTCGCGCTCACCGTCGCAATCCCGCCGTTTTCCGAGACCGATGCCGGGTTCAGCGACAGCGCCGCCCCCGGCGCCGCATCGTCGTCCTCCAGCGTCAGCGTCAAGTCGACAAGACCTCTGCCGCCCGTCGAGGCTCCCGAGACCGTCACCGACTTGTCCGGCGAATCCACGTCGTTGCCGTTCGCCGTCACCGTCACCAGGCCCGCGCTCGTCGTCGACTCCGCCGCGATGGTCAGCGTCGTCCCGGACTGCGTGAAGTCCGCCGCGACCGCGCCGGTCCCGGCGAGCGCTCTCACCGTCAACGTCGACGCATAGGCCAACTTGCCCGAAAGCGTCGCCGTCACCGTCGCAACCCCGCCCGTCTCCGAAATCGACGAGGCGGAGAGCACCAGCGAAACCACCGGCCAACTCTCGTCGTCATTGATAATCAGCCGCGGCCCGGTCACCGGGATCCTTTCAGAGATCACCGGCACCGCTACCCTCAGACTCCCCTCCACCTCCGACGAAGTTCGGGTCCCGTAGACGTCGTTGTCCACCGCCGCGAGCGTCACCGTGTCCGAAACGTTCGTCGTCCGCCCCGCGGCGAAGACGATGTTCGCGTCCGGGCCCACCACGTCGTAGAATCCGGGCTCCGCCGCCACCGTCACCGTGAGCGCGACGCTCGACGGGTGCGAGAGCGTCGCCGTCACCGTCGCCCGGCCGCCGTTCTCCGAAATCACGCGCGGCGTCACCGCCAGCGTCACCGTCGGCGCGTCGTCGTCGTCGATGAAGAGAACCCGGTGGGTCCACGGATGCACCTGCACTCCTTGGTCGTTGACCGCTGAGCCCCTGACGAACACCGTCCGGGTCAGCGCGCCGGTATCGTTGTCCACCGCGGCGATGGTCACCGTGCCGCTGCTGATCGTCGCGCCGGCCGCGATGGTCAGCGTCCTTGCGCTCGACACCGTGTAGTCGTCGCCTATCGTCGCCGGCGAGTACCGCGTCCCGCTGCGGCTGTCTCTGTACGGCACCATATTCACCGTCACCGTCGTCGCCGCGCCCGACGGACGCGAAAGCGTCGCCGTCACCGTCGCAATCCCGCCGTTCTCCGAAATCGGATTCGGCGTCAAGTCCAGCTTCACCCTCGGCGCGTCGTTGTCGAAGATGTTGAGACTCAGGTCGAGGGACGGAGTCGCCACCCCGCGCCCGCCGGTGGCCGCCGCGATCCGGACCAGTACCCGCTTGCTCAGCGGATGTTCGGCGCCGTCGTCCACCGCGGCGATGGTCACCGTGCCGCTGCTGATCGTCGCGCCGGCCGCGATGGTCAGCGTGTTGGCCGCACTTAGCGTGAAGTCGGCGGCGACCGCCGGGGGGACGGCGGAAGCCGACACCGTGACCGTCACCGCTTCGCTCGACGGGTGCGAGAGAAACGTGGTCACCGTCGCCCTGCTGCCCTCATTTATGTTCCGGGGCCGAACATTCAGCCACAGCGTCGGCAGGGCGTCGTCGTCGGCGATCGTCAGCGTCGCCGCGGCAGGGTCCGCGACGCCGTTGCCGCCTGTCGCCGTGCCGGAGACCGTCGCCCGCTTGTCCGGCGCGTCCACGTCGTTGTCGCCGGCCGTGATCGTCACCACGCCCGTGCTCGCCGTGGCGTTCGCCGCGATGGTCAGCGTCGTATCGCCGCTCAGGCTGAAGTCGCCGGCTACCGCGCCCGACGCCGCCACCGCGGAAGCCGCCACCGTCACCGTCACCGCCGCGCTCGACGCCCCCGAAAGCGTCGCCGTCACCGTCGAGATACCCCCGTTCTCCGAAATCGACGACGGCGTGAGCACCAGCGAGACCGTGGGCAGGCCGCCGTCGGTCGCCGCCAGCGCGTGGTGCGCCGGCGCCGCGGCGAACGCCGCCACCACCGCCGCCAGAGAAATCCGCGCGACCGTCTTCATCGCACCGCTGATACCGCCCGACCGCACCCCCAATTCCATCGATGCAACCGCCGACAGGGTTTTCAGTGGCCGGTGATCGGGGCTGGCAATCAGAAGCGCACCTTGAAGGTCACCCCGCCGCCGTAGTCGCGCGTGCCCGTCGCCCAGCGCGCCGCCCCTTGCAGCACGTAGCGGCCGCCGCCCCATTCGACCGCGCCGCCGGCCTCCACGAGCACCCGCGTCGCCTCCGCCTTCGACGACAGACCCACGTCCGACACTTCCACCACGGTCTCCCGCGAGAACGCATGCTCGACGTCGACCGAGCCGAACATGCGGCTCCCGCCGGCTTCCGCCGCTTCCACCCGCACGCCCGCGCGGCCCGTCGCGGCGCGGCCCTTGTCCAGCGACACGCGGGCATCCACCGCGTCCGTGAAGCCGTCCATCCCCACACGCGAATACGAGAGCCGCGCACGCGGCGTCGCCGTCAACGCCCCCAGCGGACCCGAACCCAGATCGACCCGGCGGCCCGCCTCCACGCCAACCGCATGGCCGAAGGCGCCGACGCTCGACTTCAGCGACCCGCGCCGCCCCGACTCCAGGGCCACGTCGTACCACGTCGCCGATACCTCGCCGGCCATGTACGCGCCGTCGGACAACCGCCACGCCATCGACGCCCCCAGGCCCTCCCCCGCAACGTCGATCCCGCCGTCGTTCCCCGACACCTCCGCCGAGGCGCGGCGGTGATGCGCCGACAGGCCGGCCACGCCCGCCTCCAGCGGGAAGTCCACGCCCGTCTCCACCCCGTAGCGGCGCTGCGTCCACGCCAGACGGCCTCCGGACGTCGACGTCGACCGCTCCGTCTCGCGCGAACCGCCCGACGCCTCGATACGCGCCCACACCCCGTTCGGCGAGCGCGGCGCCGCCATCCGGTCATGGAACCCCGACGTCCCGTTCAGGCCCAGCAGCACCGACGGCAGCGCCTCGTACACCCGCGCGCGGGGCGCATAGTCCGGAAACAGCCGATCCCCCTCGAGACCCACGTCGTAGGCGCCCATCGGCGCGGCGCCGCTCGTGCCGCGCGGGCCAACCCGCCATTCCTCGCCGTCCGCCGTGACGATCGTCACCTTCCTGCCGCCGTTGCTGGTAATCCGCCCCGGCACCCGAGCCGTCATCCGATCCGCACGCTCCCCCGGGGCTTGCCGGATCTCGACCTCCAGATCGCCTCGCGCGTTCGCGATGGCCTGATCCTCGATGCTCGTGAGCCGTCCGGTCCCGCCCACCGTCACCGTGCCGCCGTTGGCGAAGCGCACCCGGCCGACGGTGCCCGCCACCCGCACCGTGCTCGCCGCCAGATGGATGGTCCCCGTCACCGTCCCGCCGTGCGCCACCGTCACCGTGTGATCGCCGTCGCCAAGGCCCAGGACGTCGCCCGTCACCATGCCCGCCACGGTCACGTCCAGAGCGCCGGCTTCGCTGCGCAGCGCCTCGATCCTGCCGTCGACCTCGACGCCGGTGAGTGCGCCCGTCGCGGCCACCGTCACCGTGGCCCCGCCGCTGTAGAGCAGCCGCCCGATGCGGCCCGTCACCGTCGACAGGCCGACAGGGTCGCGCACCGTGCCGGTGATCTCGCTGCCTGCCGGCACCGAAAGCTTCAGCGTGCCGCCGTGCGCCTGGACATCGCCGGTCACCATGCCCCCGTCGGTCACCGTCAGGCTCAGATCGCCATCGCGCGCCTGGACGTCGCCCGTCACCATGCCCCCGTCGGCCACCGTCAGGCTCAGATCTCCCGACTCGCTGCGCAGCGCCTCGCCCTCGACGCCCGTGAGCGCGCCCGTCGCGGCCACCGTCACCGTGGCCCCGCCGCTGTAGAGCAGCCGCCCGATGCTGCCCGCCACCGTCGACAGGCCGACCGGGTCGCGCACCGTGCCGGTGACCGCGCCGCCTTCCATCACGTTCAACGTCAGGGCGCCGCCGCCCCGGACCCGGACGTCGCCCCTGACCGTCCCCGAAACGGTGGCCGTCAGGTCGCCGCTGTCGGCGAGGACGCCCACGCCCGACGTCGCGCCGATCTCGCCCGTCGCGCCGACGGTGAGCCGCCCGCCGCCGGCCAGATGGACGCCCGCCGCGTCGGTCCCGGTCCCGCCCGTCACCGCGCCGTTCACGGTCACGCTCTGGGCGCGGAGGCTCTCCGCCCCGGCGCCCGCGCCGCGGACGTAGAGGCCGTTCGCGCCGCCGGTGACGCGCGCGCCCTCGGCAACCGTCACCGCGATGGCGCCGTTCCTGTCGTGCGGGACGGCGTAGAGCGCCTCCACGCCGTTGCCCTCGGCGTCGATGGCGCCGCCCGTCACGTCCACCCGGACGTCGCCGGCGTTGTAGCTCGCCGCGCGCTGCCGGACCCCGTCCTTCCAGTCGTCCGTATAGGCGGTGGCAGAAAGGGCGGTCAGCGCCGCCTCCAGACCGCTGCCCGTCAGGACGGCTTCCAGCACCGCGCGCTCGGCCGCCGAGAGCTTCTCCTGCTCCGCCAGCGCCGTTTGCTGCTGCTCCGTTCGACTCGCCGCGGCGATGGCGAGGATCGCCGGGTCGCGGTCGCCCTGGCGGATGAAGGTCGCCATCCCGGTGTGGGACTGCACCACGGCGCGGACGCCGGCGCGGGAAAGGCCCAGGATCTCCGAGGCCGCGATCTCCCCCGCCCGGTTCGCCGCCCTGGCGGCGTCCGGCTCGGCGGTGCGCTTCCTCAGGAGATTCCGCGCCTCCGCCTTCCAGTCGGCGTCGTAAGCGGCGGGGAGCGCCGCCAGCGCCGTATCGAGCGCGTCCGAAGCGTCCGAATCCCCCGACATGATCGCCGAGAGGACGGCCTGCTCGGCGGCCGACAGCGTCTCGTCGGCGCCCGCGATCCGGCCCCGGATGAAGGCCTCCGTCACCGAGGCGCCGACCGTGACCATTCCGCTCGAGGCGACGTGGATCATCGGCGCGGTCCGGGCGGCATCGTCCGCCGTCTGCGCGCCGGCGCCCATCGTGTGGCCGCTCGACCGCTCGGCCCAGGCGAGAACGCCGGCATACAGCGCCTCGATCTTGCCCCCGGGCGTGACCACGATGCGCCCCGCCGCGCTCGCGTCGTTCGTCGCCCGCGCATCCATTCCGATGGCGAACGGCGCCTCGATCGCCGTCCCCGCGCCCGTCGTTATCCCGACGGAGCCGAGGCCCGCCTGAAGCCCGAGCATCCCCGCCGTGTCCAGCCCCTCCACCGCGATGGCGCTGTCGCCCGCCGCATCGATGGCGATCGCCGCCGTACTCGCGGCGTTGCCCATATTGCCGACGACGCCGTAGGTCTCGTCGCCGGCCGTGGAGATGGCGGCGTCGTCCAGATCGACGTCGAGGCTGCCCGTGCCGTCGTGCCGGGCGTAGATGCCGTAGCTCGCGTAGCCCGTCGTGGTGACGGTGACGCCACCCGCGTAGATCGAGAGCGCCGCCTCGCTGGCGGCGTCGAGGTCGGCGGCGATGACGCCGTAGGAGTCGTCGCCCGCCGTCACGATGCGGCCGCCCGTCACGTCGATGGCGATTCGCCCCCCGCCGGTACCGGTATAGCCGAAGACGCCGTAGGAGCCGTCGCCCGTCGTGGAGACGGCGACGCCTCCCAGGTCGATGTCGGTTCCGCCCGCGCCGCGGTTGTCGGCGAGCACGGCGTGGGCGGAATCGTTCGCCGTAGTGATCGATCCGCCTCGCAGATCGAAGGCGATTCCGCCCGCGCCTGCTTGCCTGGCATAGACGCCGTTGGCCCGCGCCGTCGTGGAGATGGTGACGGCCGTCGTGTAGATGGAGAGCGACGCGGTGCTCGCGGAGTCCGAGACATGGCCGAAGATGCCTTGTGCGCCGCGACCCGCCGTCGAGAGGGAGCCGCGCGTCACCGAGACGGTGACCGCCTCGCCGACGGCGTTGGTGAGGCCGAAGACGCCGTGGGAGTTCGAGCCCTCCGTGGTGACGTCGACGTCCGTCACGTCGATGGAGACCGCCCCCCCGCTGTTTCCTGTGATGGCGCCGCCGATGCCGAAGGCGCCGTCGCCCACCGTCGATATGGAGCCGCTTTTCACATCGACGTCGACTCCGGTCCCGCCCGCACCCGTGTGCCGGCCGTAGACGCCATGGCCGCTGCCCTTCGTGGAGACGGCCACGTTCGCCAAATCGATGTCGATTCCGCCCGTGCCCTGATGCTGGGCCAAGACGCCTGCGCCCCCCGCGGTCGCGTCCGTCGCGGAGACCGTGCCGGCCGTGACGTAGATGGAGATCGGCGCCGCGTTCGCGGAGTTTTCGATCAGACCAACAATGCCGTGATGGGCCGACGTGACGTCGACACCTTCCTTCAGGACGATGGATACACCGCCGACGCCCCTTTGGTGGGCGAAGACGCCGTAGCCGCCCTGGCCCGTTGCGGAGAGGGCGCCGCCCGCCACTTCGACGTCGATCCCGCCCGTGCCCGTATGACGGGCGTAGACTGCGTATTCGTTGGCGACCGCCGTCGCGATGGCCGGGTTCGTGAGGTCGATGTCGATGACGGTCGCGTCACCTGCCTGGCAGACGACCCGGTCGCTCACCCCCGGCGTGTTGCTGCACACGGCGGCGGCCTGCGCCTCCGCCGCGCCGAGCAGGAAGGCCAGCCCGAAAAGCAGCGCGCCAATTCGCGCCCGGGCGTTCACGAGGCGTTCCCCGGCGGCCGTGCGGGGGGGGGGGGGGGGGGGGTCAAGTGGGTACAGACCGGACGGACGGGTGACGGGTCATGGGATTTGGTCGGACGTTTCACGGCCTCTGCTCCCGAATGAAGGCGCTCGGCGCGGCGGCGGGCGCTCCCGGATGAGATTACAAGGCACAGTCTACAACATCGCAATCGCATCCGAAGGATACAGGCCGGCCGCTCGGCAGGAAAGCCGGTCACCGAGTTGGCCCGCACGGGATCGTTGGGATACATCCCCGCGTGTGCGGGGGAAGCGTTCGAGATTGGCGACCAAGCCCGGACGTCGGCATTGACGAGACCGCGCCGAACCCGCTACCGTTCCCGCATGGTCACGTCCACGGACGCAACCGGCTTCGATTCGCTGGCCTACGCGCAGCGCCTCAGAAAGGCTGACTTCGACGAAAAGCAAGCCACCGCGCTCGCCGAAGGCCTCCGTGACATGACTCAAGGCGTCGCCACGAAGGCGGATATTGCCCGCCTCGAGGACAAGATGGCCATGATGGCCACCAAGGCCGATCTCCTGGCCCTTTACCGCGCCTTGTGGATACAGGCCGCCGCCATTGCCGGCTTCGTCGTTGCCGCCTTCGCCGGCATCGTTACAACTTTCATCAATCTGCTTCCTTCGTAGCCCGCGCCGGCGTGACCGCCAATGTCGGTTTGACGCGCCCGCGCCGCGCCGCCGGCCCGCCAGGCATGACCGGCCCAGGCGGCGGTCGTACAGCCCCTCCGCACCTTCCGCCTCGTAGCGGTCACGCCAGCGCCGGAAGGTGCGCTCCGAAACGCCCAATATCTCCGCCGCCTCGCCCTGGCTCAACGCACCCCGGTGGGTGCGACCGTAGACCTCCTCGAACTTCATCAGTCTCAGCCCCTGTAACCGCTCTGTCCAACGCATCCAGCACCTCCTTGGCCTGGAAACGTTCTAAAACCGGACAGATCATCTGGTACATAGGCCGGTCATATCGTCTGTTATCAACATCCTCTGTTATCAACACAAGCCCGGACGTCGGCATTGACAAGACCGCGCCGAACCCGCTACCGTTCCCGCATGGTCACGTCCACAGACGCAACCGGCTTCGATTCGCTGGCCTACGCGCAGCGCCTCAGAAAGGCTGACTTCGACGAAAAGCAAGCCACCGCGCTCGCCGAAGGTCTCCGTGACATGACTCAAGGCGTCGCCACGAAGGCGGATATTGCCCGCCTCGAGGACAAGATGGCCACCAAGGCCGATCTCCTGGCCCTTTACCGCGCCTTGTGGATACAGACCGCCGCCATTGCCGGCGTCGTCGTTGCCGCCTTCGCCGGCATCGTTACAACTTTCATCAATCTGCTTCCTTCGTAGCCCGCGCCGGCGTGACCGCCAATGTCGGTTTGACGCGCCCGCGCCGCGCCGCCGGCCCGCCAAGCATGACCGGCGTTGGGGACGTCGACGGTGCATCCCCGCGTGTGCGGGGGAAGCGGTGGCGTAGATCGCGCCGCCGGGCGGGTCGGAGGTGCATCCCCGCGTGTGCGGGGGAAGCCGCGAGTGGAATGGTACACGCCGCGCGTCGGGACGACGATACCGAAGCTGTTGCCTGTACCTGACCGGCATGGAGTGCGGCTGCTACCCGGAGGCTGAGCCGGACTACCCGGTGATCTGGTGCAACTGGGGACCTCCGCCCGGCGCACACAACCGTGAGCCCTGGGGGGGACGTATCGACATCGCGGAGCCGTGAGGCCGAGTGTCCTCACCGGTCGGTCGGCGGGCCGGCCAGGTTGGAAGGTGGCCTGCTCTCGCCTTCCCGTCCGCGACTTGAGTTTTTTGGAACAAGAATTATCTTATCGTCATGACCATTCGCTGGGAGTTCTACGGACGCCGCGACGAGCTGGGCGGCCTGCTGGAGAAGATGCATCGGGACCACTGGTTCTTCGGCGCCATCCACGGCCGCCGCCGGATCGGCAAGACCGCCCTGGTCCAGCAGGCGTTGAGCACGCTCGCGGAGGACGAATCGAACGCGCGCCCGGCGCTTCTGATCCAATTGCCCGACGGCAACGCGGCGGATCTCGCCGCAGTGTTCCGGAACGCCGTTCGGGAGGCGGGGCTCGAAAGCCGTCTCGATGGAGGAGACCGTATCCGCGACCTGCCCGGCATGGCGGCTGCTGTGGGAGCGCTCTGCGCCGAGGGAACGACCGTGGTTCTCGACGAATTCCAGCTCTGCCACCGGGGACCGTTGAGCGCCCTGCCGTCTCTGCTTCAGGCGCAGGTGGACCGGCTCCAGGATCGAGATACGGCGGGTGGGCTGATCGTTCTCGGCTCGGTCCAGACCGAAATGGAGGCCTTGCTCGAAGACCGGAAGGCGCCGCTGTTCGGACGGACGACGTTCCGCATCTCGCTCGGTCCGTGGGACCTGCGGACGGTCTTTGAGGTCTGCGGCAAGCATGGCGCGGGCGATCCGGCGCGTTGCCTGACCCTCTGGACCCTGTTCGGCGGCATCCCCAAATACTGGCGCCACTTCGCCGAGACGGACGGGCTGGACGCCATTCCGGACTGGACGGATTGGGCGATGGAGCTGTGCACGCGGCTTTTCCTGCGCTCCGATGCCCTCCTCCGCGAGGAGGGCGAGGCGCTGATGGGACGCGAGTTGCGCCGCACCTATCTCGCCATCTTCCGCACGCTGGCGGAACGGAGGGTCTGCTCCCACGCGGAGTTGAAGGAGGCGTTGCCGGATCAGACGAGCCTGGGACCTTATCTGAAAACCCTGACCCGGGACTTGCATCTGATCGACAAGGAACTTCCGGTATTCGCCGGCGACTCGTCGAGGGGCGCGCGGTACGTCGTTTCCGACCCGTTCCTGCGCGCCTGGCTCGCCGCATTGCAACCCGCCTGCCAGGCCGCGCGGATTTCTCCGGTGGTGGAAGTGGCGGCGCGCTTGCTCCCGAGGCTTCGCATCCTGGAGGGGCATGCTTTCGAACGGATGGTGCGGGACGCGACCGAGGAAGCGTCGCGGGCGGGCGGTGGCGACTTCCCGCTGACGGATCGCGTCCGGGGCTATTGGAACAGGCCGCGGTCCGCCCCCGAAGCGGTGGAGATCGACCTCGTGGCATGGAACGAGGACGACCGGCGCGTGCGCTTCGGCTCCTGCAAGCGGGATCCCGGTGGGCACGATGCGGGATCGCTTCGCGCCTTCCGCAACCATGTGGACCGGTTCCTGGCGACGCGGGCGGGACGCCGTTTCCGGGGCTGGCAGCAGGAACTCGCGCTTTTCTCTCCCCGGTTCTCGGAAGAGCGGCGCATGGACCTCGAAGCCGGGGATTGGGTATGTCGCGATTTGGACGATTTCCGGCGCCTGCTTCTCGAAGACGGGCGCGGTCCAAGGGGCCCGCTGGCGGCATCGCCGAAGGTCGCAGGAGACGAATGATGGCGCGAGCGCTTCCGATGGATCGGACGGCGGAGTTCCGCTTGATCGTCGAGAACGGGAATTGGGGCGCGACGAGCCGCACGGCGATGCGTGCGGTGCTCACGTCCGCGGCCGGCGTCCTTTTGGAGGCCTTTGGAACACCGCCCGACGCACCCGTTCGCGTCGCCCGATGGGACCAGGCCCCTCGGGTGTTCCACGACATGCGGCCTTACGAGATCCGCATCAGCGCGCGGGATACCTACTGGTGCCAGTACGTCTGCCAGTTCTCGCACGAGCTGTGTCACGTGATGACCGGTTTCGACCGGTTCAAGGGACACCGGCACAAGTGGTTCGAGGAAAGCCTGTGTCAACTGGCCTCGCTGTTCGTTCTGCACCGGCTGGCGGAGGTCTGGGCCGCGGAGCCGCCTCCCCACATATACGGGGCATCCGAGTTCGCACCGAACCACGCGACCTATGCGGAAGGGATGGAGGAGAACTATCGGGCGTCTCCCGGTATCGCCCTTCCGGGATGGTTGGCCGCGAACATCGGAACGCTGGAGGCGGATCCATTGCGGCGCGACCTCGACGGCGTCGTGGCGGTCGCCCTTGTGGACCACTTCCGGCGCGACCCCACCCTGTGGCGCGATTGCCTCTCACTCAACCGGTGGGACCCGAGCGCGGACACCACCTTCTCCGACTACCTCGAGTCGTGGACGATCTGCCTTCACGAATGCGGTTCCGACGCTCGGGCGCCAGCCCTCGTGCGGAAAACGTTCCAACCCGGTCTCGCGGCTTCCTGAGCTGCCCGCAGCCGGGCGGCGGCTGGAAGCAACGCTAACCATATGTGACTGCTTCACGCAGACCTTCGCTTGAGATCAGGCGGATTTGTTGCTTGAT
The DNA here is from genome assembly GCA_965200265.1 of Alphaproteobacteria bacterium. Taxonomy (GTDB): domain Bacteria; phylum Pseudomonadota; class Alphaproteobacteria; order UBA2966; family UBA2966; genus UBA2966. Next base: position 769,398 of record OZ241357.1, read on the forward strand.
CTCGCCGGGTCGCCACAGAACCTGCAACCCCGCTACAACGTGGCGCCGAGTCAGGAGGCGGCGGGTGGTCCGCGCGGACCGGAACGGCCGAAGCCGGCCCTCGATGCTGTGCTGGGGCTTGGTCCCGGGATGGACCAGGGACTCGCGCATCGGCCACAAGCTCATCAACGCGCACGCCGAAACGGCGCGGATCAGGCCCTCGTTCCGGACCGCGTTCGCCTCGCGCCGTTGCCTGATTCCGGCGGACGGGTTCTACGAATGGAAGCGCGAGCGCGCGGCGAAGTGGCCTTGGCTGATCGGTATGAAAGACCGCGGACCGTTCTCCTTCGCGGGCCCCTGGGAGCGCCGGACGGCGCGCGAAGGAGCGGAGCCGGCGGACGCGTCTGCCGGGTCGTGGTCCGGCGAGGGTGTGGAGACCTTCACGATCCTGACCACTGCTGCTAACGAGATCGTAGTGCCGAGCGGGGGTGGGGATCGACACTACGCTGCGTCGGGGCGACCTCAAGGTGAGAGGTGATCAGAAACGCGAGGCGTAGCGGTCTTCGAGGAGACGGAGGAGGTTACCGGTGTTGAGCTTAACGACCGCTGCCCATCATTCTGCTGCCCCGAACCCGTATGGGAGTCGAATGCTACCGGAGTGCCTTAATCGGGAGTGTCATCCGGCCCGGGTCCGACTCCCCGCTCGCGCAGGAGCGCCAAGGCACGAGCACGATTGTTCCGCGTCACGGCCCACTGAAACGATGTGTCCTCGGGAGTGAACACCCGAAGAGCCTCGTCGAAGGCGACCACGGCCTGCTCCAGACGCTCCGGCCCGTTCTCTCGCTTTCCCAGGGTTACAAGGGCGTTGCCGAGGTTGTTCTGCGTCATCGCCCAATCGAGCGGCGTGTCCTCGCGGATGTACACTTTGAGCGCCTCGGTGTAGGCGTGCACGGCCTGCTCCAAGCGCTCCGGCCCGCTCTCTCGCTCTCCCAAGGCCTGAAGGGCGTTGCCGAGGTTGTTCTGCATCATAGCCCAATCAAGCGGCACGCGCTCGCGGGTGCGCTCCTTGAGCGCCTCGGTGTAGGCGTGCACGGCCTGCTCCAAGCGCTCCGGCCTGTTTTCTCGCTCTCCCAAGGCCTGAAGGGCGTTGCCGAGGTTGTTCTGCGTCATCGCCCAGTCGAGCGGCGTGTCCTCGCGAATGTACACTTTGAGCGCCTCGGTGCAGGCATGCACGGCCTGCTCCAAGCGCTCCGGCCTGTTTTCTCGCTCTCCCAAGGCCCGAAGGGCGCTGCCGAGGTTGTTCTGCGTCATCGCCCACTGAAACGACATGTCCTCGGGAGTGAACACCCGAAGAGCCTCGGTGTAGGCGTGCACGGCCTGCTCCAAGTGCTCCGGCCCGTTCTCTCGCTCTCCCAAGGTTACAAGGGCGTTGCCGAGGTTGTTCTGCGTCACGGCCCACTGCAACGACATGTCCTCGGGAGTGAACACCCGAAGAGCCTCAGTGTAGGCATGCACGGCCTGCTCCAGGCGCTCCGGCCCGTTCTCTCGCTTTCCCAGGGTTACAAGGGCGTTGCCGAGGTTGTTCTGCGTCATGGCCCAAGCGAGCGGCACGCGCTCGCGGGTGCGCTCCTTGAGTGCCTCGGTGTAGGCGTGCACGGCCTGCTCCAAGCGCTCCGGCCCGCTCTCTCGCTCTCCCAAGGCCCGAAGGGCGCTGCCGAGGTTGTTCTGCATCATGGCCCAATCAAGCGGCACGCGCTCGCGGGTGCGCTCCTTGAGCGCCTCGGTGTAGGCGTGCACGGCCTGCTCCAAGCGCTCCGGCTCGCTCTCTCGCTCTCCCAAGGCCTGAAGGGCGTTGCCGAGGTTGTTCTGCGTCATCGCCCAGTCGAGCGGCGTGTCCTCGCGGATGTACACTTTGAGCGCCTCGGTGCAGGCATGCACGGCCTGCTCCAAGCGCTCCGGCCTGTTTTCTCGCTCTCCCAAGGCCCGAAGGGCGCTGCCGAGGTTGTTCTGTGTCATCGCCCAGTCGAGCGGCGTGTCCTCGCGGATGTACACTTTGAGCGCCTCGGTGTAGGCGTGCACGGCCTGCTCCAAGTGCTCCGGCCCGTTCTCTCGCTCTCCCAAGGTTACAAGGGCGTTGCCGAGGTTGTTCTGCGTCACGGCCCACTGCAATGACATGTCCTCGGGAGTGAACACCCGAAGAGCCTCAGTGTAGGCATGCACGGCCTGCTCCAGGCGCTCCGGCCCGTTCTCTCGCTTTCCCAGAGTTACAAGGGCGTTGCCGAGGTCGTTCTGCGTCATCGCCCAGTCGAGCGGCATGTCCTTGCGGGTGTACTTCTCGAGTGCCTCGGTGTAAGCATCCACGGCCTCCTCCAAGCGCTTCGGCTCGCTGTCCCTCTCGCCTAGGGTCGCGAGAGCGTTGCCATGCGCCAAAGACAAGGCAGCGCGGCGTTCAGGCTCGGCGATCGCGTCACTTGCAAGCAAAGCCGTGGGCTTCCTGGTGGCGTCGATCAGCTCTTTCTCCAGCACTCGCCCGCGCACTTCGGTATCTGCAAGCGGCGCCACGGCCCTCAGCGCTTCGGCAGCAAGCTGCGCACGGAGATCTTCCCGAAACTCCCCTTGAAGTGTTGCGTTCTTCAACTCGTAAGGCTGGTCCCCGCGACGGAGCGTGTCGCCTCCTTTGTGCGGTACGAACCACAGATTCAGCGCCTCTCCGGATTTCTTGACCAAGCCGACGATCGCCAAATCGGCGTTCCATCCGTCCAGAACCTTGTGGGCGCCTTTACGCATCGCCGGCCGCCAGTCATCCGCGGCGCCGGACGCCTTCACAATTCGGGCGGAGCGGACCAACTCGATGCCTCCGATGCCTGAAAATGCCTCCTCGACGGTTTTCGTGTCGCACCCATCGCCATCTTTCTCCAGCCAGCACAACACGAAACGAAATCTACCTTTAGGACGCGGAGATCTGGTCAAGAACAAATTCTTGATGCTCAACCACACCCGTTCCCGTTGCGGTACTGGCAGAAATTGGCTGAGGAACCCCTTCAGCCAAGCTGCGAACACTGTCGCGAGCACTCCCGCGAAGAGGGTAACGAGCCAAGCAGTCGGGTTTTCCAACAGTTCCATTACAGTCTCGATGAGTAAGGAAACCGCAGTTACTCGCAGACCACACCGTTACCGTCGCTGTCGCGCATGAACGGGTAGGCCGGATAGCCGCGCGACACCGGGGCGATGCCGTCGCGCCGTGCCTCGCGGCAGGTGGTTCGTCCGTTCCCGTTGTTGTCCCACAGACGCAAGGCATCGGTCGTGCTGAGAAGACGGCACGCTCCGCGGAGCTTTGGGAGCCGCAGTTGACCGGCCGTCCTCGCAGCTTCGGACGATCATCTCGGTGGACGCGCAGGCCGAGAGCACGCGCTCCAGAGCGTTCACCTCCCATGCATCGATGGTCACAGCGTACTTGTGCTGCACTTCGGCGACACGAGCCGCGAACCAGAAACGGTTCATCGACAGCATCCACTGCGCGGCGTGATGGTGCTTCTTCCAGTTGTGGTTCACGTCCGGGCTGGCCAGCGTCAGGTTGAGGAGGTCGGAAGCGAAGCGTCGGCGCGTTGCCGCATCCGCAGTACAAAGCCCACTGTCGTGCGCCTCCGCCCGGAACACGAAGTCCGATGAGACGCTGTCCGGATGACGGGCGAACCGCACCGACAACGACTTGAACGCAGGGTCCGGTTCAGCCCACAGGGCTTCGTAGGCGCCCATCTCGCGGAACGGCGAGACGGCGCGAGACTCGAAATCCGAGTCTTCAAGTACGAGTTCCGGTGCCATCCCTACCCCCCTCCCCTCGGTCTTACCGGTTACCAGCCAGCCATGCCGACATCGTACTGGCTTCCTGCCCGATACGCAATCCCGGCTCCCATGCAGCCTGTAAGTGCGCACTCTCCAAGTCAGTCGGCGCTTGCCCAGCGGCGATGTTGCGCCGCCACGTGACCGACGCCGCCCGCCGCGACTACAGCTGGAGCGTCCCCAACCGCCGCTTCATCGATGGCGGCCTCTACCTGCCCTCGATCCGCTCGGAGGGGATTGATACGATCGCCGTCATCGTCGACACCTCCGGCTCGCTGCCGACCGACACGCTGGCCCTGTTCTGGGCTGAGGTGCGGAAGACCGCGGCGGAACTGCAACCCAAAACCGTCGTGCTTCTCCAGGTCAATGCCGCCGTCCAGGATGCCGCTCTCTACGCCTCCGGAGACCTGCCGGAGCGGGTCGCCATCAAAGGACGCGGCGGGACAGACTTCCAGCCGGATTTAGCATGGCTCCCCGAGCAGGGATTGCGCCCGAGCTGTTGCCTGTACCCGACTGACATGGAGTGCGACCGCTACCCCGAGGCCGAGCCGGACTACCCGGTAGTCTGGTACAACTGGGCACCGTCGCCCGGTGCGCACAACCGTGAGTCTTGGGGCGAACGCATCAACGTCGGAGGGTAGAGATCACATGTTCCACCCACTGACGAGCGGGACGAGTCAATCGGGGCGGAAGCAATGCCGGCCCCGCTCCGCTTTCGTTCCGGCTCTGCGTTTTTTCGAAGATGCCGGTGTCAAGAACATTTAGAGTTGACCCGATTATGTACCAGATGGATTGACCGCTTCTGTTGGGGTAATTGGCCCTGTGGGGAAGTGGACGGGCGCGTAGCGCCCGTCCACTTCCCCACAGGGCATCGCTTGGTTGCGTCGAAGCGGGTCACGCAGCCTCGCGGGTGTGGGTGTGGAGGGGATCGCTCCCTCACTTCCGCTCACCTTCCTTCCTCCTCACAAGTCGAAATCCAATTCGACCGGCCTCTCGCGGGCCGGAACGGCCGGTTCCGTCTTGTTTCCGGCTTCCGCGCTCCCCTCGCTGCCGGCGTCCCGACTCGCATCGGCCTCTCGACCCGGCGTCCGTCCGGCTTGTGCGCCTGTCGCCTCCGCACCCCTCGCCGAGGCATCTCCCACTGCCGCCTCTCCGCTTCCCTTCAGCGCCGATATCCGCTCCCCGGTTACGGCTTCCAGCTGATCGCGCAGCCGGATAGCATCGTCCGTCACCAGTTCTGCCCGGTCGCGGGCACGGCTGATCTCGACGTAGAAGCTCTTCTGCGTCGTCAGGTGCGGATGGTTGGCCTCCATCGCGGCGGTCACGTTGTCGACGGTGCGTCCTTGGAACGCATGTACCGTGGATGCCCAAGCGCGGTCCAGATGGCGGAGCTGCGGATCGGTGCGCCCGAGTTCGAGTTCAGGCAAGATTTGACAATCCATACCATATAATGCGATTTTGTCAACCCTTGGAGTGAGAGGACGAATGGATGATAGGTCAAAGGCTTAGAATTTCCCGCTCTGCCGCAGGTCTGTCTCTGAGGGATCTGGAGGCCAAAATCGGCAACCGCGTGACGGCGCAGGCGATCAGCAAATACGAACGCGACGAGGCGATGCCGAGCTCCGGGGTCCTCATCGCGCTCGCCGACGCGCTCGACGTGTCCGTGGACTATCTGGCCGGCGACCGGGACATGGTTCTGGAGGCCGTCGAGTTCCGCAAGGAGAGGCTCACGAGCAGACGTGAGGAAGCCCGGGTCGAGGCCAAGGTGTTGTACCTGCTGGAACGGTATCTCACGGTCGAGGAGCTTCTCGATCTGCCGAGCATCGCCTGGGACCGGCCACGAGAGGCCCCCTGGCCGGTGCTGCGCGACCCGGCCGAGGCCGAACACGCCGCGCAGGGGCTTCGCGCTCACTGGGGATTGGGTCTCGATCCGATCGCCAATCTGGTCGACCTGTCGGAGGAGCGCGGCATCAAGGTCATCTCGACGGACCTCACGAGTGTCGACGGCCTGACGGCCAGGGTCCGCCGTGAAGACGGGAGCGCGGCATCCGTCATTGTCGTGAACCGGGAGCACTGGGGTGAGCGGCAGCGCTTCACGATAGCGCATGAGCTCGGCCACATGGTCCTGGACGTTGCCCCGAAGGTCGACGACGAGAAGGCGGCGCACCGCTTCGCCGGTGCGTTCCTCATGCCGGCGGAGACGCTTCGAGCGGAGGTCGGCAGACGCCGCAGGTCCGTGAGTTGGGACGAACTCTTTGACTTGAAACGGATTTTCGGTGTAAGTGTGCAGGCCCTTACCTATCGCTGCAAGGATCTCGGCATCTTCCACAATGCGTTGTTCCGGCGGTTGTTTGACGAGTTCTCCCGTCGCGGCTGGCGTAACCCGCCGTATCGGGAACCCCATGCCATGGAAGGCGAGGCGCCCAGGCGCTTTGAGCGCCTGTGCTTCCGTGCTCTCGCGGAAGGCGCAATCTCGGAAGCCAAGGCAGCTGAACTTCTGGGAAGCTCGGTCCACGAGTTGAACCGCAGGATGGAATCTCCCCCCGAGTTGGAACCTGTCGCCGGCCGGGCCTGAACGTCATGAAGGTGTTGGTTTCCGACACCTCCGTTCTGATCGATCTCGAGCGTGGATTGTTGCTGGAGACCAGCTTCCGCCTGCCGTTCGAGTTCGCCGTGCCGGATTTGCTGTACCAACAGGAACTCAAGGACCACGGCGGCGTCGCCCTGATCGAACTCGGTCTCAGTGTGGAAGAGTTGGACGGCGAGGGGGTGGCGCTTGCGCTGAGCTATCGACGGAGACGACGGTCGCTTTCATTGCCGGACAGCTTTGCCCTCGCCCTCGCAAAATTCAGGGCCTGGACACTGCTGTCCGGCGATGGGGAGCTGCGGGAACTGGCGGCGGAGGGAAAAGTCGCCTGTCACGGCGTTCTGTGGTTGATCGACCGAATGTTCGAGGAAGGCGTCGAGGACGGAAACAGGCTCTGCACCGGTCTCCGAGCCATCGCCGCACATCCGAGATGCCGATTGCCGAAGGCGGAGATTCACAAGCGGATACGATCCTATGCCGATACCTGATGTTGAGGCCGTCCTGGTGAGCAAGAGCCCGTCTGACGGACGTCACAACCCAAAATCGTGCTCGACCCGCTGCGGCTCCGGCGCCATTGCCGGCTCGCGGTCCCGGGTCTTGTCCTCCGTTCGGGGCGACCTCCCCGGCATCTCTTGCTGGTCACGGTTCCTGGCCTTCTCCCGCGCGGGCGGTCTCTCCGCCATCGCGCCAACCCCTTCGAGTGCCGATATCCGCTCGCCGGTCACAACTTCCAGCTGATCGCGCAGCCGGGCGGCATCGTCCGTCACCAGTTCGGCGCGGTCACGAGCGCGGCTGATCTCGACGTAGAAGCTCTTCTGCGTCGTCAGGTGCGGATGGTTGGCTTCCATGGCGGCGATCACGTTGTCGACCGTGCGTCCCTGGAACGCATGCACGGTGGACGCCCAGGCATGATCCAGATGGCGGAGTTGCGGATCGGTGCGCCCGAGTTCGAGTCGCCGCCCGTCATCGAGCCGGAACGCGACGCGGTCCTGTCCGACCGACGCCACCTCGGCCGTGCGGCTGTTCACGAGCCCGAAGCGGGCATCGTTCCGGGTCCAGCGGATGCGGTCGCCGGCCCGGAGCTCGATGGCGTCGGTGCGGTAGGCCTCGACCCCGCCGGTCCTGCCGGCGAGCCGGTATGGGTCCCAAGAGATGACCGAGCCGTCCTTCCCCTCCAGCTTCACGGCGCCGGCCCCGTGATCCACGGCCGTGACACGCCGTTCCTCGCCCTTCTCGACCCCGAGGCGCTTGTAGGTCCGGTGGAACACCACCACGTCGCCGGGTGCGTAGTTGGCGGCGAGCGACTTCTCGGCCCCCGTATATCCGTGGGAAACCAGCCGCTCGCCCTCGAAGGCGGGACCGCGGATCGCGCTGTCGCGGGCGAGCCGTTCGCGGATATGGCCGTTGATGGCTTGGCGCAGTTCGTGGCTCGGCGCCATCACGCCGGTGTTCTCGCGTTGCTCGGGCGAGAGCCTGAGCCAGCGCGCGGCGACCGCGCCGGCGATGTTGTCGGCCTTCACCTCCGCCACGTTGGACCCGAGCTTCTCGAAGGCCTTCTCGATATTGCCCGCGAGGCTGGCCTCGACGGCAGCCTTCAGGTCCGGGTCGCGCTGGCGGAGGATTTCGTCCATCGCCGCCGTCTTCATGCCGGCCTGCTGCAACTGCGGGAACGGCTTGCCGGCATCGACGGCATCGAGCTGTTTCTCGTCCCCGACCAGGACGACGCGCGGGATGCGGAACTCCCTCGCGATCCTGAGCAGGTCGCGGGCCTGGACGGTGGAGGCGAGCGAGCCTTCGTCCACCACCAGCATGGTCTTGGAGAACGCGCGCCGCACGTCCCGCGCGCCCCTGGCCGTGAGGCGTCCCTCGGCGACGCCGGCGTTGCGGGCGAGGAACCGCTGCAAGGTCTCGCTCTTGATCCCGGCCTCGGCGGAGAGCGTCTTCACCGCCGAGGCGGAGGGCGCAAGCCCGATCATGCGATAACCGTTCTTCTCGGCGAGCGCGCGAGCACGGTTCAGCATGGTGGTCTTGCCTGTCCCGGCATAGCCCTGGACGCCGACCACCCGGTCCTTCGCGGACAGGATCAGCTTCACGGCCTGCTTCTGGCCATCGGTGAGCGGCCCCTTGTGAAGCCGCGCCTGAACCATCCAGCTTTGCATCGCCGCCCGGCCCCTGCCTTGGCCGGCGCGCATCAGGGCGATGGTCTCGCGTTCGTCGGCGAGGGCCTTGTCCGTGGTCATGCCGTCGCCGCTCGCAAGTCCCTGCGCCCGGTGGAGCCGGCCCTCCCGTTCGAAGGCGTCGACGGCCCGCTCGGCGCCTTTGACCGACACGGCGCCGGGTTGCCAGGCGAGCGCGGCGGCGATCAGGTCGCTGCGCGCGAACACCGCCTCGCGCTCGGACACGTGCGCCACCGCCCATTCAACCGCTCGCAATGCCGGATCGCCGGCTTGCGGGCCGTTCGCTCCGTTTGCGCTGGCTTCGGCTTCCGGCGATCCCCTGTCCATACCGATCCCGGGCGATCTTCCTCGTTCCTCGACGGTCGCGTCCTGGCCCGATCGTTCACGGGCGGCAGCCGTGACCTCGGCGGCCGGGAACCCGAGTTCGGCGGCTTGCCTCCGCCAGCTGTCTCGCAGCGCGTCCTTGTCGACGTCGCGCTTGTGGGAGCGGGTCATCAACGCCGCGCGCTCGGCGAGGCGCGGGTCGGCGCCGGGGGTCCCGAGGCCCCGCGCCTCCATCGCCGCCTCGATCTCGGCGCCCCGACGATCGGTTGCAACCCCGGATCGCGTTTGATCGGTTCCGGCATCCCTTCCGGAGCCGAGACCCGCTCGCCGGACGTTCAGGTTTCGAGCCCGAGCTCGCGCAGGATTCCTTCCCGTCCCGAATCGAGGTCCGGCGCCGGTCCGCGGCGTCGGGGGTCGGGCGTGTCGGAGAGCTTGATCGGGTTTCCGGCCACCCGAAAGCCGTCCGCGTCCTCCACCTCGACGATCATGTTGCGGGCGAGCACGTGCGGGTCCCGCACGACGGCCGCGACGTCGTTGATGGGTCCGCAGGGCACGCCGGCGGCCTCGAGCGTCGCCAGCCAGTGTCCCGTCTCCCGTCGGCGCAGGGTCGACTCGAGCGCCGCCTTGAGATCGGCGGCGTGCGCGGTCCGTTCCGCGTTGGACGCGAACCTGCCGTCCTCCGACAGGTCCGGCCTGTCGATGGCTTCGCAGAGACGCCGGAACAGTCCGTCGTTTCCCGCGGCGATGATGACGTGGCCGTCCGCGGTGGCGAACGAATCGAACGGCGTGATCGTCGGATGGCGCGCGCCCAGGGGGCCGGGAACCTCTCCCGTGGCCGCGTACCGGGCGATCGCGTTCTCCAGGATCGCGACCTGGCAGTCGAGCATCCCGACGTCGACCATGCGGCCGGCGCCGGTGTGCTCCCGCTCCTTGAGGGCGGCGCAGATCCCGATGGCGGCGAACAGGCCCGCCGCGATGTCGCCGACGGACGTGCCCACCCGCGTCGGCGGCGATCCGGGATGCCCCGTCAGGCTCACGACGCCGCCCATGCCCTGGACGACCATGTCGTAGGCCGGCCGCGGCGCATAGGGGCCGGTCCGGCCGAACCCCGACACCGCCGCGTAGACCAGCCGCGGGCAGGTGCCGTGAAGCCGTTCCCAGGAATACCCCAGCCGGTCCATGGTTCCGGGGCGGTAGTTCTCGATCAGGACGTCGGCCTCCGCCAGCAGCCGCTCGAACATGCCGCGGTCGGCGGGCGATTTCAGATCGAGGGCGATGCTCTCCTTGCCCCGGTTGAGAGACATGAAATAGGCCGACCGGCCGTCCAGCCACGGACCGACCTGCCGGGAGTCGTCGCCGTGTTCGGGAACCTCGACCTTGACGACCCGGGCGCCGAGATCGGCGAGCACCATGGTGCAGTAGGGCCCGGCGAGGACCCGGGTGAGATCGACGACGAGCGTTCCGTTGAGCGGGCCGACGACGGACGACGGTGCAAGCGCCATGTGACTGCCTCGGTTTCCGGGCGGCGGCCTCCTCGGCCCGAGCGCGGCATATGACATGCCGGGTGGTTCCGGTCAAACCGGAACCGGGCTAGAATGTGTGCCGCGGTCCGCCGGAACGGCGCCCGGCGGCGGCGTGGCGGAAACATCGAACGGGAAAACATCGAACGGGAACGGGGGGTGCGATGGCTGTTCGGGACGAGGGCGCGCCGGCCGGCGTGCGGGGTTACCAGGGCTATTTCATGCGGGACGTGCCGCGCGAGGACCCCGAGTTGACCCACGTCGGCCCGGGGACGGTCATGGGCGAGTACCTGCGGCGCTTCTGGCACCCGGTGTGCATGTCGGAGGATCTGGCGGATCTGCCCAGGGCAATCCGCATCATGGGCGAGGACCTCGTCGCGTTCCGCGACGGATCCGGCCGGACCGGCGTGCTGCACCGCCATTGCAGCCATCGGGGCACGTCCCTGGAGTACGGCATCGTCGCCGAGCGCGGCCTGCGGTGCTGCTACCACGGCTGGTTGTTCGACGCCGACGGGACCATCCTCGAGACGCCGGGCGAACCGCCGGGTTCGAGGCTGAAGGAGAGCTTCAGGCACGGCGCCTACCCGACCCGCGAGGAGGGCGGGCTGGTGTTCGCCTACATGGGGCCGGCGGAGTCGCGGCCCGACTTCCCGGTCTTCGACGGTTACGATCTCTGGAACAACAGGATGAAGAGCTTCGAGGTGACCATGCCCTGCAACTGGTTGCAGGTGACGGACAACTACGTCGATCCGATCCACTCGATGTTTCTGCACAGTTCGTATGCCTCGACCCAGCTGACCGAGAGTTTCCTGCTCCGGCCCAACTGCCGCTTCCTCGAGACGCCCGACGGATCCGGCATCACGCACAGCACGACGCGGCGCACGACGGACGAGCTCGTGTGGAACCGTATGAACCACGCCCTGACCCCGAACATCGGCGAGCTCGGATCGCCGTGGGAGAAGGGCCTCGAACGGACCCTCTTCCGCCGCGTCTACGCCACGCGCTGGTCCGTCCCGGTCGACGACACGAACACGATCATGTTCGGTTGGCGCCACCTCAACGATTTCGTCGATCCCTGGGGCGAGGCCGACGAGGACGGGATCGGCAAGGAAAAGGTGGATTTCGACGCCCAGGTCGCCCGCCCCACCTACGAGGCCGGACAGCGGGATCCCGGAGACTGGGAGGCGCTGACGGCGCAGCGGCCGATCGCGATCCACGCCGCGGAGCACCTGGGGGCCACGGACGCCGGCGTGCAGGCGCGCCGCCGTATGCTGCGGCAGGCGGTGCGCGGCGAACGCGGCGACCTTCTGCCGGCGCCGGCCAACGGCGGGTCCCGCCCGGTCCGCACGTTCTCCCAGGACACGACGTTGCGGATTCCCAGACGTCCCGACCCGGACGAGGACTGGGCGCTTCTGGGCGAGGTCGGCCTGCGCGTCCACGACGCCATCGTCGCCGCCGATCATCTCCGGGGCGCGGAGCGGCAGGCCTTCGTTCAGCAGCGTCTGACCGAGGTCGAGGCCGAGCTCGGCGCTCCGGTGCGGGCGTAACCCCCGGTCGCCGGAGAAGGAAACGTCCCGGATGTTCGAGATCGACCGCTTCGTCGAGGAGTGCCGGGAGGGGCTCCGTGACGGCGATGCCCGCGGCGCCGTCCGCGATGTCGTCGCCCGCGCCGTGGCGCGTCCCGAGGACGTGACGCGGGGTCTCGGCGAGCCCGCGCGCGCCGGCGTCGACACGATCCATCGGAGCGCCGAGCTGACGATACTCAACGTGCTGTGGGGGCCGCGCATGACCATGCACCCCCACAACCACCTCATGTGGGCGGTCATCGGCATCTACGGCGGACGGGAGGACAACACCTTCTACAGGCGCGCCGGCGGCGGCCTCGAGGTCACGTCGGCGCGGCAGCTGACGACCGGCGACGCCGCGCCGCTGGGCGTGCCGGTCATCCACTCCGTGCACAATCCACTGGACAAGATCACGGCGGCCATCCACGTCTACGGCGGCGACTTCTTCGATACGCCGCGGAGCGAGTGGGACCCCGAGACGCATCGCGAGCATCCCTACGACGTCGAGCACACCAGGCGCGTCTTCGAGGAATCGAACAGGCTGCTGGAGGGTTGAGCGCCGGCGTTCGCGGGCGGCCGCCGGGGTGCCGCTACGCGCCGGGGTGCCGCTACGCGCCGGGGAGCAGCCCCTCGAGCGTGAAGCGCGGGTCCTCCCGGCTCGGGACCTTGCAGACGGCGCTGGCCCTCGCCAGGGCGGTGTCGCCGGCGCTCAGGATGCAGGACCCGAAGGCCAGATTGCGCGTGACGCGGACGACCTCGGTCTCCCCTTCGACCCAGTCTCCGACGCGGCCGGGCGCGACGAAGTCCACGGAGAGGTTGACGGTGGGCAGGAACGCGCGGATGCCCGCCTGGACCACGATCCCGAGCGCGATCTGCAGGTCGGCGCAGGTCGCCAGCATACCCCCGTGGCAGGTGCCCACGGCGTTGCAGTGACGCTCTTCCAGGCGGAGCCCGAGCCGGAACCTGCCGCCGTCGAACTTCGCCAGCAACGGGCCGTTGATGGTCACGAACGGACCCGCCAGACGGAGCCTGGCAAACCCCTCGGGGACCTCCGGTTCCGCCGTGTCCGCCGGCGCCGCCACGACTCCGTTCAACTCCGCAACCGGCCGCCGGTCGCCTTCTCGACGGCCGCGACGACCCTGGCGGAAACGGCGTCGATCTCGGCCTCGGTCAAGGTCCGTTCCCTGGGTTGCAGGCGGACGCCGAGCGCCAGCGACTTCCGCCCGGCCTCGAGCGACTCTCCCTCGAAGACGTCGAAGACCGAGACGTCGACGATCAGGTTCTTGTCGGCGGCGGCCGCGGCCCGGACGAGATCGTGCGCCGGGACCTCCGAACCGACGAGGAAGGCGAAGTCGCGCTCGACGGCCGGCAGATCGAAAGCGTCCAGCCGGGGCCGCGTATGTCCCTTCCTTCCCTTCGCCTCGGGCACGGCGTCGAGAAACACCTCGAACATCGCCAGGGGACCTTCGACGTCGAGATCGTTCAGTATGCCGGGGTGGGCCTCGCCGAAATGGGCCAGCACGGTCCCGGGACCCAGATGGAGCGTTCCGGAGCGGCCCGGGTGATACCAGGCCGGCGCGCCGGCCTTCGTCCGCGCGCCGGCCGCCGGCGCGCCGACGGCCTCGAGCACCGCCAGGGCGTCGGCCTTGGCGTCGTGGACGTCGACGTCGCGGCCTTCGCCCGACCAGTGGCGCGCGGCGCTCCGGCCGCGCCGCAGCCCGGCGGCGACCGTATGCTGGGCGTCGGGCGTCACACCGGCGTAGGCGGCGCCGACCTCGAACAGCGCGACCCGGCTCTCGCCCCGGTCGACGTTCCGTTTGCACGCCGCCGCCAGGTTCGCCAGAAGGCCGGGGCGCATCGTGTCGAGATCGCTGTTGATGGGGTTGGCCAGCGCGAGATCGGGCGCCGGGTCGCCGAAACGTCCGGCCAGGCGGGACGACGTGAACGACCATGTGACGGCTTCCATCAGCCCCCGGCTGGCGAGAAGGCGCCGCGCGTCGCGCTCCCGCCGCTGGGCGGCGGTCAGCACCCTCCGCGCGACGGGGAAGGGGTTGGTCAGGGGCGCCGACGGGATGGCGTCGAAACCGTGGATGCGCGTGACTTCCTCGACGAGATCGGCTTCGCCGTGGACGTCCGGCCGCCACGGCGGGACGGCGACCTTCATGTCGTCGCCGTCGGACTCCACGTCGAAGCCCAGGGCGCCGAGTATCTTCGCGACCTCGGTCCGCGGCACGTCGACGCCGCCCAGCCGCCGCACGCGGCCGGGACGGAACGCGATCTCGCGCCGCCGGTCGGGAGGGCCGCCGGCGACGACGATCTCGCTCGGCTCGCCGCCGCACAGCTCCAGGACCAGGCGCGTGGCCATCTCCATGCCGTCGCGCGCGAACGCCGGGTCGACGCCCCGTTCGAACCGGTAGCGGGCGTCCGACTCGATCGCGTGGCGGCGTCCCGTGGCCGCTGTCCGCACCGGATCGAAGAGCGCCGATTCGATGAAGACGTTGGTGGTCCGCTCCGTGCAGCCCGACGACTCGCCGCCGATGACGCCGCCGAGCGCCAGCGCGCCGGCGTCGTCGGCGATGACCGTCACCTCGGGGTCGAGCGTGTACGACCTGTCGTTGAGCGCCGCGACCGTTTCCCCGTCCCCGGCGAGCCGCACGTGGATCCCGCCCGACAGCCTGTCGGCGTCGAACACGTGAAGCGGGCGGGCGAGGTCGAAGGTGATGAAGTTGGTCATGTCGACCAGCGCCGAGATCGGCCGCAGCCCGATCGCCTTCAGCCTGTCCCGGAGCCAGCGGGGGCTGGGGCCGTTGCGCACGCCCCGGACGTAACGGCCGACGAACATCGGACAGGCGTCCCGCGTCCCGGCGTCGAAGCGGAGCTCGACGCCGACCGGGCTTGCGAACTTGCCGGGAACGGGCTCGATCGGAAGCGGCTTCAGCGTCCCCAGCCCGGCCGCCGCGAGGTCGCGGGCGATGCCGCGCACGCCCAGGCAATCCTGGCGGTTGGGCGTGATGGCGATCTCGATCACGGGGTCGTCGATTCCCGTCGCGCGGGCGAACGGCTCTCCGACCGGCGCGTCCTCGGGAAGCTCGATGATGCCCTCGTGCGCGTCGGAAAGCCCCATTTCCCGTTCCGAGCACAACATGCCCCGGCTTTCGACGCCCCGGATCCTCGCCGTCTTGAGCTTCGATCCGGTGCCGGGAAGGGTCGTCCCCACGGGCGCGTACACGCCCTTCATGCCGGTGCGCGCGTTGGGCGCTCCGCAGACCACGTCGAGGGTCTCCGTTCCCGTGTCCACGGCGCAGACCCGAAGCCGGTCCGCGTCGGGGTGCGGGCGCGCCTCGACGACGCGCGCCACCGTGAACGAATCGAGGCCCGCGGCCTTGTCCACGACCTCCTCGACCTCGAGGCCGATGGCCGTCAGCGTGTCGGCGATCCGTTCGATCTCCGCGTCCGTCTCCAGGTGATCCTCGAGCCACGAGAGGGTGAACTTCATCGGGCCAGCCCTCCCGCGAGGGTGGGCACGTCGAAGGGGGCGAAGCCGTAGTGCCTCAGCCACCGGAGATCGCACTCGAAGAAGGCGCGCAGGTCCGGGATGCCGTATTTCAGCATGGCGATCCGGTCGATCCCCATGCCGAACGCGAAGCCCTGCCATTCGTCCGGGTCGAGGCCCACGTTCTCCAGGACGTTGGGGTGGACCATGCCGCAGCCCAGTATCTCGAGCCAGTCGTCGCCCTCGCCGATCCGCAGCTCCCCGTCCCCGCGGGAACAGCCGATGTCGACCTCCGCCGAGGGTTCCGTGAACGGGAAGTGGCTGGGGCGGAACCGCATCCGCAGGTCGTCGTCCTCGAACATGACGCGGGCGAACTCCTCGAGGCAGCCCTTGAGATGCCCCATGTGGACGTCGCGGCCGATGGCGAGCCCCTCGACCTGGTGGAACATCGGCGTGTGCGTCATGTCGGAATCGCGGCGGAACGTCCGCCCCGGCGCGATGATGCGAAAGGGAGGGGCGGCCGCCCGCATGTGGCGGATCTGCACGGGGGACGTGTGCGTCCGCAGAAGGAGGGGGGCGCCGTCCCGCTCCGCCTGGAGGTAGAACGTGTCGTGCATCTGCCGCGCGGGGTGCTCGGGCGGGATGTTGAGCGCGGTGAAGTTGTGGAAGTCGTCCTCTATGTCGGGGCCTTCGGCGACGGCGAAGCCCATGTCGGCGAAGATGGCGACGATCTCGTCGATGGTCTGGCTGACGGGGTGGACGCGGCCGCGCGCCTCGTCCCGGACCGGCAGCGTGACGTCGACGCTCCCGGCCGCCAGCCGGTCGGCGAGGTCGCGGTCCCGCAACGCGGCCCGCCGGTCCTCGATCGCCGCGGCGATGCCGTCCTTGAGGGCGTTGAGCGCGGCGCCGCGGGCGCGGCGCTCCTCGGGCTCCATCGCGCCGAGTCCCTTCATCAGGGACGTGATCGCGCCCTTGCGGCCCAGGGCGCGCACGCGCGCGGCGTCGAGGGAGTCCAGGCTCTCGGCCGCCTCGACGTCGGCGCGGAGCGTCGCCTCGAGTCCGTCGATGTCCCGCATGTTTCCGCTCAAGAGAAAGGAGGCCGGTTTCGGGGCCTCTCCGCGGCCGTTCGAGCGGCCGCTCCCACGACCGGGAGGCCCCGGATCAGGCGGCCCTGGCGAGCGCGGTTTCCGCCTGCTCGACCAACGCCTTGAAGGCCTCGGGCTCGCGCGCCGCGAGATCGGCGAGAATCTTGCGGTCGACCTCGACGCCGGCGAGCTTGAGGCCGTTCATAAATCGGCCGTAGGTCAGGCCGTGCATCCGGGCGGCGGCGTTGATGCGCTGGATCCACAGCGCGCGGAAGGCGCGCTTGCGGTTGCGCCGGTCCCGATAGGCGTATTGCAGCGCCTTCTCGACCCGCTCCAGGGCGACGCGGTAGGAGGCGTGGCCACGACCGCGATAGCCCTTGGCCTGCTTCAGTATCTTCTTGTGGCGGGCGTGCTTGGTGACGCCCCGCTTGACGCGAGCCACCGGCGGTCTCCTCAGGCGTAGGGGATGAACTTGCGCACGATCCTGGCGTCGGACTCCGGCATGACGGCGGTGCCCCGCTGGTTGCGGATCTGCTTGTTGGTGCGCTTGATCATGCCGTGGCGCTTGCCGGACTGATTCATGCGGACCTTGCCCTTGGCGGTCAGCCGGAACCGCTTCTTGGCGCCGCTCTTGGTCTTGAGCTTCGGCAACCGCTCTCTCCACAGGCTATTCGGGCCGCGAACCGTTCGCAACGGCACGCGGCGGCGCGGCCGGGAAGGCCGCCGCCACGACGCGGCCTTATAGCCGCTGTCCCCCGCCGATGCAAGCGGTTGGTTAGTGTCTCGGGAAATCCCGCGGCCGCGCGCCGTGGCGCTTCATGTCGAAGGGTGGGGGAGAGGTTGGAGAGCAAGGGAACAAGCCCTCTCCTCATCCCGAACAGGCTCAAAGGGCCGTATCGAGAGACGCCCCTTGCGGGAAGCGCTGGATTTCAAACCGAGACACTACCCGTCAGCACCACCGATATCCTCAAAGTAGACCAATGCCGGCATGTTACGGCGTTGATGAACGATTCTCAGGATCACCGGCTCATCGTCGGCGACGGCTATCCGCGCAAAGAATATGACATGCCGTTTGTAGTTCACCGAGCGCAGACCCGCCGCGAACAAGCTTCGATCACGTCCGCCATCGGGATCGGCTGCGATTCCCTCGAAAGCTCGTACCAGGCCCCGATAGTATGTCAACCACTGTTCACGGCCCCAGGTCTCAACCGTATAGCGCCGGATTTCGTCCAGGTCCCGCCGCGCCAGATGGGAGAGTCTGATCGACACGGTCCGGTCGTCATGGCGCTGGATTACCGCGGGCCCGCGTCCGGCTCATAGGCGCCAGGGTCGAAATCGGTGAAGCCGCCAGCCTCCGCCTCGCGCACCGCCTCTTCCAGGTCCGCTTTCAGCCTGTAGAACCGGTGCGCCCCGTCCCGCTCCATCAGCAGCCGGATTCCCGCACGCACCACTTCGCTCAGATCGGCGTAGGCGCCGGATTTGATCTGGCCCTGAACGTAAGCTTCCATCGGTTCGGTCAGGTGTACGTCTGGCATCCGGGCAACCCCTGTGTGCTCGGCAGCATCGGATACTGGCAGGGGGCGCCAAATCAGTCAATCCCGTGTCCTCGTTCGGTACATATGAGACACCGGGTGGGCCGTCGGGAGCGGCGCGCCGCGTTGCACACCTTGCACACTGTGGCCGGTCGCCAGTTGCCGGTCGCCGGTCGCGGTCCGGGGTGCCGACTTGCACACCTTGCACACCGTCGGTCGCATCTCGCGGAAGTCTTGGCCGCACCCGGAATGGCACAGGTTGCACACCGTATGGGGGCAGGCCCGGCGCCTGGTCCGTCCGCTCGGGGGCGCGCTCAGGCGCTGGAGACGTCGCCTGCAACCGTCCGCCGTTCTCCCGCCGGCACGGGGACTACGACGAGGGGTTCGAACGCTTCGACGGGTGACGCCCGTAATCGCCCTGCTTGCGGGGCGGTCTCGGTTTCACGCCGTCATAGGCCCCGTAACGGGAGGCCAGATAGGCGGGCGCGGGCTGGGCGAGGCGGAAGCGCCCGTCGGCGATCCTGGCGAGCCCGCGGTCGATCATCCGGTGCAGGTCGGTCCGCAGCAGGACGCCCTCGTCGCCGATGCGCCACGGGCGCAGGTGCGCGGCGTCCAGCAGCTCCGGGACGTCGCAGCCGGTGACCGCGCACCGGCCGCCATAGGCGCGCATCAGGCGGTCACGGAACCGTTGCTGGCTTGGCCGATCGGCGGTCTCCCGCGTCGGGCCGCCGGGGCGGTAGGCGAAAACGGTTTCGTCGTCCGCCCGGAAGGTGAACGGGTCGAGCTTCTCGACGTCTTCGAGCTCGATCCATCCGTTCCCGCCGTCGGCGATCCGGCCCCGCCCGACGACGCGATGATCGGCGTCGGCGAAACGGGCCGGCCCCGTCGGCGGCGGCTTGCCGGGATCGGCGAGGCGCTGGCGCGGCGCCAGCGGGTCGTTCGAGATCAACAGGATCACGTCTGGCTCATCGAAGAATCGGCCAAGCTTCCCGACTCTACACCGGAACTCCTTCCGCCCCCAATTCCGGGGCGACCGCTGCCAACCCGCGTGTCCGTCCTTGAGACTGAGATCCTGTCGTCCGCCCCCAATTCCGGGGCGACCGCTGCGAGCGCGTCGAGGAAATCGTCGAGTTTGCGCCTGTCGTCCGCCCCCGCTTCCGGGGCGACCGCTGCCTGTTACGCCGAGCCCTTCACGGGAATGGGCCTGTCGTCCGCCCCCGATTTCGGGACGACCACCGCTGTGAAGTAGCGATCGAACACCTGTGTGTACCTGTCATCCGTCCCCACTTCCGGGGCGACCACCGCTCAGATATTCGCGCTGATACAGCAGCTGCACCTATCGTCCGCCCCCAATTCCGGAGCGACCACCGCAATCAAACGCGGCGGCATTTCGATCGCCCACCTATCGTCCGCCCCCAATTCCGGGGCGGCCACTGCCACGTCCGGACGTATCTCTCCACGGTGGACACTGTCGTCCGCCCCCAATTCCGGGGCGGCCACTGCCGCCGAATAGGCGATCGCCTGATCGCCCAGCCTGTCGTCCGCCCCCAATTCCGGGGCGACCGCTGCATGCGCCAGACCGGACTCGACTCGGTCCGGCCTGTCGTCCGCCCCCAATTCCGGGGCGACCGCTGCCCACGCCTCGACGCGGACCGTCGCGCCGACCCTGTCGTCCGCCCCCAATTCCGGGGCGACCGCTGCGAGCGCCGAGGAGCCGACGCCGTTCGCCTCCCTGTCATCCGCCCCCCAATTCCGGGGCGACCGCTGCACCTGGGCCACCGGCGGCCTCGCCGCCTTCCTGTCATCCGCCCCCCAATTCCGGGGCGACCGCTGCCTGATCCTCGAGGAACTGGAGCGCCAGTACCTGTCATCCGCCCCCCAATTCCGGGGCGACCGCTGCCAGGGCCTGCGCTGCGACCTCGTCGTCACCCTGTCATCCGCCCCCCAATTCCGGGGCGACCGCTGCGAGACGGTACGAACCCGTTGTCCCGACACGAGAACGTACCGTTCCGGCCCCTCGAATTCACGGAACTCACGCATCGTGCGGAAGGATTTCGGCATACTCATAGGCGTCCACGAAGCGGCGCGGGATCGCACCCGCCAGATAGCGATGCCGCGCCGCGAGGCCCTGGCCCAGCAACGATCGCTCGTCCCCGACCAGCGTATCCGGCAGGGGGAATCTCGGATCGGCGATCCACAGCCTGACCCGATCTTTCGGCCCGCGGATGCCGCGCCCCAGCCCTTGCGCCAGCCGGCGGACGGCCTCCCGGCGGTTGCGCTCGAACAGGATTCCGTCCGCGTTCGCGCCATCGTGGCCGCGCGATTCCAGGAGCCGGCGCAGCAGCCCGGCGCGGCCCGCCTCGGGCGGCGGGAACGGGATTCGCAGGATCGCCACGTGATCGAGAAGGCCAGGCAGGTCCGTTCCCGCCCATGCCGCCGGCGTGACCAGCACGCCGTTCGCGGAGGACCTGAACGCCTCCAGATGCGCCGCGAGCCTTTCGCCCCGGCGATGCGCGATGACGCCCTCGACGCGCCGGGCAATCTCGTCCACGTCGGCGAAGGACGGCGCCAGCGCCAGCACCCGGCCGCCTTCGGCCATGGCGGCGCGCAGCACGCCCGCCGCGTAGTCGTCGAACGCCGGCGTGCGCTCCCGGTCCTGGTCGAAGGGTTTCGGAACCGAGCGGTCGGCCAGGGCGAACGTCATCTCGCCGAAGTCCTCTATCCCCGCCTGCCGCTGTCGCGCCTCGCGCGGGCCGCCTACCGTTCGCAGGAACGGCCCGAAATCGTCCGGGCCGACGGCCAGCGTCGCGCTGACGAACAGCGTCTTCCGGCCCTCGTAGCTTCGCCGCAGCACGCGGGCCGGGTCGAGCGCCAGCACCTCGAAGGCGTGCCCGCCCGGCGCCGCGGTGACCGCCGCCCCGCGCCAGGGCTTCGCCGGGTCGAGGCCGATGAACGCCCCGAGGGCGCGGCGCAGGTCGCGCACGTGCTCGTCCTCCCGCCCGTCGAGCGCGGCCCGGATCGCCTCCGCGTGGCGGACCGCCTCGGGGTGGTCCTGCTTGAAGACGACGCCCTCCGCCCCGACGGCGCGCCCGGCCCACGCCTCGAACGCGGCGGCGGCGTCCTCGAGGCCCGGCATGGCGTATCGTTCCGCGACCGCCGCCAAGTCGAGCGGCGTCACCCGCGCCTCGGCGAAACCGGCGGCCGCCGACGGCAGCGCGTCGGCCTCGTCGTAGATCGCGACGTCGGCGGAGATCGCGCCCCGGATGGCGTCCAGAATCGACATGGCGTGCGTCTGCACGACGACGTCGGCCGCGCCGGCCTCCGCGCGCTGCGCCTCGTATGCCCGCTGGTCGGTGCAGGACGCGGTGAGGCAGACGTCGGCGCGCGGGACCGGAAGGGGGCCGTGGTCGATCTCGAACTCGTCGATCAGCCCGCGATGCTCCCGCGCCGCCTTCAGCATCGTGCGGGCGTCCTCGTCCAGGTCGTCGCGGTTCGCCAGGATGCGGGCGATGCGCCCGGACGAGAGGAAGTTGGCGCGCCCCAGCCGGCGCGCCCGGGTGACGGGAGAGGGCAGGGCGGCGGCGAGGCGGTCGAAGGCCGCCAGCACCTGTTCGAGCTGCTGCGTCGTGTGGGTGGAGACGACGACCTTGCGCCCGCCGCCGGCGGCGAGCGCGGCCGGGGCGGCGTAGGCGAGCGTCTTGCCGACGCCGGTCTCGGCATTGACGCACAGCGCCTGCCCGTCGCCGGCGAGGAACTCCTCGATCTCCTGGGCGATGGCGTCCTGCGCCGAGCGGCGGGAAGGCGCAACCGCCCGCAGCAGGTCTTCCGCGTTCACGCGGACTCTTCCGGCGCGGCGTCCAGGACGTTCAGGGAGCGCGCGAACGCGGACTCGAGCGTTCGCTCCCCGCCGTCGAGATGGAGTCCGAAATCCTCGATGCGCAACCGGCCCGCCTCCTTGAAATCGCCCCCGTCCCTGGCGAGGCGAAGGTCGTATTCGGCCTTGAAATACCCCTCGCCGCGCGATTCGTGCGCCCCGAGCCGTCCTTCCCGCGCCAGCCGGCGCAAGGTGAAGAAGGCCCAGGCGAGCTCGTCCTCGGTAACGTCGCGCAGCCGCATCCGGTGGTTCATCTCCGTGCCCTCCGGGATCGCCTGCCAGCCGCCCAGAATTTGCTGGATGTTCACGGCGCCGCCGGCTTCTTCGCGCGACTTCTCGGCCCTTTCCTTCAGCGCCTTCGATTCCGATTCCCATTGCCCGATCCGGTCGTTGTCCTGCTCGGGACGTTTCTTCTCGCGAGCGATCTTTCTATCCAGGTCCTCGGCCTTGTCCTCGTCGACGTTCGCTTCGACCCGCTTCCTGTCCTGTTCCAGGAACTCGTCGTAGGCGTTCTCGCTCATGTAGCCCGCGAGCTCGGGCTGACGCTGGAACGGATGCGAGCGCACGCCGCGCCCCTTGCGGTCCGGAGTCACGGGTTTGGCGGGGACGGCGTCGCCGACCTGCCAGCGGCCGGCGATCTTCATCGCCATGGCCCCGAACAGCGAGACGATCGGCTCCTCGCGCCGCAATTTGGCCGCCGCCTCGTAATCGACGACTCGCTCGTCGCGCCCGGCCTCCTTGCGATCCTTGATGCCGCCCTTGGCGACCAGCAGGAAATCCTCCGGGGTCATCCGCCGTTGACGGCCCGCGCGGTCCGCGGCGACCGCGCGGGCGGCCCCGTTGCGCAGCGCGCCGCGGAGGGAGCTTCCGGGGACGTAGACCGTCTTCACGATGTGGCCGCCGCGCCAGACGCTCTTTTCCGGCAGGGTCAGGACGGTGGCGAGTCCCTCCTTCGCGCTGTGGTCCGGCGGGCTGACTGAAATGTCGGATTCGGCGGTGATGGTCCCCTTCATCACCAGATCCAGCTTTTCCACGAAGTCGGGCATGTCCCTATTCCTCCTGCTTGCCGAGCAGGCGCAGCATCCCGAGGCCCCAGGCCCGGCCGCCGCCGATGCCCGCGGTCATCGCCGCGGCCACCCGCTCGGGGTCCGTGATTTCGACGACGCCCGAGAATTCCGAGCGGTCGAGGCAGAATTCCGCTTTCGGCTTGCGCACCATCTCCCGGACGATCTCGACCGCGGCCGCGGTCACGGCGAAGCCGTGTTCCGCCCCGCGCCGCTCCAGCCAGGCGAGGCGGCGGCCCGTCTCGCCGCGGCGCCAGGAACGCCGGCGCCCCGTGGCCGCGTCCTTCTGGCCGATGCGGGCGTGCAGGCGGAACAGCCAGCGCTCGCCGACCGCGAGCCGCGGCGGTACGAAGCCCTCGGGGAGGCGCACGATGCAGACGTCGCCCGCGGGGCCGCGTTGCAGCGCCCACAGCCAGGCGCCTTCCCGCCGCGGGCCGAATTTCGCCTCCAGCGCGCGATGGATGGCGTAGACGTCCGCCCCGGCTTCGAGCGGGAAGGCCCGTTCCGGCGCCTCGGCGGGCGGCGCGGAAGCGGAGAGGCTCATGGCCTTTCTCCCGCCAGCGCCAGTTCCGGGCCGGACACGCCGTCGAGCAGGTCCGTGGCGTCGAAGAAGGCGGTGGGATCGACCTTCAGCCTGTGGATCATGGCCCGGATATTGCCGTCTACGGCGTCGCTTTCGCCTGCCGCTTCCGCGCGCTTGGACAACAACTCCCGCGCCTTGCGCGCCGCGCCGACGGATCCCAGCACTTGCAGCGCCTGCCGGGCGCGGGCGATCCGCACCGAGTCGACGGCCTCGGTCCTGCCCGGCTCGTTCACCACCACGACGGTGCCCCCTCCGGGCACGATCTCGTCCAGCGTCAGGGGCCGCTTGCCCGTCTTGACGATGACGTGCGGCCGCGGCCGGGCGATCAGGCCGCGGACGGCTTCTTTCAGCAGCGCGGTCTGCTCCTTTCCGGCGAGCGGGCCGCGCCAGTCCAGCCAGCCGGGAGTCGGCTGGTCCCGCGGCGGTATCCTGCTCGCGACCGTGGTCTTCGCCTCGGTGACGATGATCGTGCTCAGCCCGCCCTTCTGCGCGAAGGTGGCCCGTTTTCCGTCGGGCAGGGGGTAGGTCGTCCGCAGCGCCTCGTCGATGTCGCGCTTCACGTCGCCCGTGACCTTCTTCGGCGGCGCCCAATGGGAGAGCCACCGATCCCACAGCAGCCGGGATTTCACAGCCCGACCCGCCGCCGCTCGTGCGGTCGGATGACGTGGGACGCCGGCAAGGCGCACAGCTCGTCCGCCGTCGCCCATCGCGGCAGCCGCGGCCGCGCCGGGCCGAAGGACACGTCCTCGTCGGGCAACCCCTTGGCGGTCCAGACCGCCTTCGGCACGACGCGGACCGGCCGGCCCGCGAAGTCCGCATAGCCGAGCGCCTCCGGCGCGCCGTCGAGCGGCTCGATCCGGGGCGCGCCGCTCAGACGGCCGAAACCGGCGGAGCGCGACTTCTTGCCGATGGCGTCGAGGCCGCCGATCAGGGCCTTGATCCCGTCCGCGTCGCCGACGCCGACGACGAAGGCCCGTCGCGCCGTGACCGCCTCGTACCGGTCCAGCGTGGGCTTGAGATCGTCCCGGGCGGTGACTTTCCGGTGCGGCCTGCCCCGCCTGTCCGCCAGCACGCCATGATCGAAACGGTCCCATCGCGGATTCATGACGTACTGCACGTTCCTGCGCGCGACCGGCCCGAGGAACAGCACCTCGCTCGCCTGGTAGATCCCGTCGGTTTCCGCGAGCGGCAGCGCGAGATGGGCCGTTCCGGCGTCGCCGGTGCGCCCGTACTCCTGATGCGCGAGCAGCCCGTCGAAGGCGACCGACCGGTTGAGCAGCACCGGCTCGGCGAGTTCGAAGGTCACGCGAAACGGTTCCATTCGGTCTCCGGCGCAAGCGCCGACGGATACGTTGTCCGGCGGGCGCGCCGGGAGCATGGTGAACGGCGTTTCGGAGAGTCAAGAACCTGTCCTCGTTCAGTACGTATGAGACACCGGGTGGACCGTCGGGAGCGGCGCGCCGACTTGCACACCTTGCACACTGTGGCCGGTCGCGGCCCGGTGCGCCGAATGGCACAGCTTGCACACCGTATGGGGGGCTGGGTCCGGCGCGCCGAATTGCACACATTGCACACCGTGGGGCACATCTCGCGGAAGTCCGAGCCGCAACCCGGCGCCTGCTTGTCCATGAGAGGCCGCCGATGGGGGGCAGCATTTTCCGGCATGTCCCTAGGAGCGCCGGCGTCTCGCCGGCATCGCGCGAAGCGCGAACGGCCTCCATCGGGGGATCGGGAGCCCGGGAAGGTCGTTGCGGGCCGGCGGGACGCCGGCGCTCCCAGGCGAACGAAGCCTTTATCGCCCGGGGATGATTTTCGCGGACAAACAAGAACCGGCGCGTGGTCGGTCCGCTCGGGCGGCGCGCTCAGGCGCCTGCGGCGTCGATGGCGTAGCCGACCGAGCGCACGGTGCGGATCAGCTCCGGGTCGCCGGGGCCGTTCAGCGCCTGGCGCAGCCGCCGGACGTGGACGTCGACGGTCCTCAACTCGACGTACCTGTCGGTTCCCCACGCCCTGTCGAGCAGTTGCTCGCGGGAGTACACCCGTCCCGGCCGCTCCATCAGGACCCGCAGGAGACGGAATTCCGTCGGCCCGAGCCGGACCGGCCGCCCGTCCCGCGTCACCCGGTGCGTCGTCAGGTCCATCTCGACGCCGCCGTGGCGCAGGACGTCCTCGAGCAGTTCCGGGGCGGAGCGGCGCAGCACGGCCCGCACGCGGGCGATCAGCTCGCCCGGCGAGAAGGGCTTGGTCACGTAGTCGTCGGCGCCGCTTTCCAGCCCCCGGACGCGGTCGCCTTCCTCGCCGCGGGCGGTGAGCATGACGATGGGAACGCCCCGGGTCTCCTTGCGGCGCCTGATCCGCCGGCAGACCTCGATCCCCGACACGTGCGGCAGCATCCAGTCGAGGATCACGAGGTCCGGGGACTGCTCGTCCAGCACCAGAAGCGCCTCCTCGCCGTCGGTGGCGACTTCGGTCCGGAACCCTTCCTTCTCGAGGTTGTACTTCAGGACCTCGACGAGGGCGCCTTCGTCCTCGACGATCAGGACGAGGGGGTTCATTCGCCCCCTTCCGCGCCGGCCGTTCCGGGCTCGACGACCACGACGCTCGACTCGTCGCCCTTGGGCCGGTCGCCGGGCGGCAGCGCCCCCGACACGAGAAACTCGACGTTCTCCGCGATGTTCGTGGCGTGATCGCCCACGCGCTCGATGTTCTTGGCGATGAACAGCAGGTGCGTGCAGGGCGTGATGTTGCGCGCGTCCTCCATCATGTACGTGAGGAGCTCGCGGAACAGGCTGGTGTGCAGGGCGTCGACCTCCTCGTCGCGGGCGATGACGTCCCGCGCCTTGTCCAGGTCCCGCTCCATGTAGGAATCCAGGACCGTCTTGATCATGCCCATGACGAGCGCCGACATGCGGCGGATCGTGTGGACCGGCTCGAGCGGAACGTTTCCGGCCAGCGCGCCGACCCGCTTCGCGACGTTCTTGGCGTAGTCCCCGATCCGTTCGAGATCGGCGGACACCTTCGGCGCGACGACCACGAGCCGCAGATCCTCGGCCATGGGCTGGCGCAAGGCCAGCAGGCGGACCGAGAGCGAGTCGATGTCGTGCTCGAGATCGTCGATGCGCCTGTCCTGGGCGACGACGCGGGCGGCGAGCCCGGTGTCGCGCTTCGTCAGCGCCTGGATGGAATCGGCGAGCTGCGCCTCGACGAGTCCTCCCATCCGGGCGATCGTGTCGTTCAGCAGGTTGAGCTCTTCGTCGAACGACTTGACGATGTGGTCCGTGGTCATGGCGTCCCGCCCCTCGCTTGCGCCGGCCTAACCGATGCGTCCGGTGACGTAGGATTGCGTGCGCTCGTCCCGCGGCGCGGTGAAGATATGCTCCGTGTCGCCCTTCTCGACCAGGTCGCCCAGGTGGAAGAAGGCGGTCTGCTGGGACACGCGGGCGGCCTGCTGCATCGAGTGGGTGACGATGACGATGGTGTAGTGCAGGCGCAGCTCGTCGATGAGCTCCTCGATCCGCGCCGTCGCGATGGGATCGAGGGCCGAGCACGGCTCGTCCATGAGGATCATCTCGGGCCGCACGGCGACCGCCCGCGCGATGCAGAGCCGCTGCTGCTGGCCGCCCGAGAGGCTGGTGCCGGGGGCGTGCAGCCTGTCCTTCACCTCGTCCCACAGGCCGGTGCGCTCGAGGCTCGAGGTCACGATCTCCTCGAGTTCGGCGCGCGAGGCCGCGAGGCCGTGTATCCGCGGCCCGTAGGCGACGTTGTCGAATATGGACTTGGGGAAGGGGTTGGGCTTCTGGAAGACCATGCCGACCCGCGCGCGGAGATGCACGACGTCGACGTTCGGCGCGATGATCTCGTCGCCGTCGAGCCTGATGCTGCCGACCACCCGGCAGCCGTCGATGGTGTCGTTCATCCGGTTGAAGCAACGCAGGAACGTCGACTTGCCGCACCCCGACGGTCCGATGAGCGCGGTGATCTCGTTCTTCCGGATGTCGAGGCTCACGTTCCGCAGCGCATTGGTCTCGCCGTAGAACACCCCCACCTCGCGGGCGGTCGCCTTGACCTCGCGGGTCTCCTCCAGGGATGCGGCGGCTTCCGCGGCCGCCGCGGCCTCCGCCGCCATGTGCTCCGTCATGGTCGCTACCACCGCTTTTCGAACTTCTTGCGCAGCAATACCGCGCCGGCGTTCATGACGACGAGAAAGAACAGCAGGACGACGATGGCCGCCGACGTCCGCTCCGTGAACGCGCGCTCCGGACTGTCCGCCCACAGGAACACCTGAACCGGAAGCACGGTCGCCGCGTCGAGGGGGCCGCCGGGAACGTCGACGATGAAGGCGACCATGCCGATCATCAGCAGCGGCGCGGTTTCGCCCAGCGCCTGGGCCATGCCGATGATCGTGCCGGAGAGGATGCCCGGCATCGCCAGCGGCGCCACGTGGTGGAACGTCGTCTGGACCCGGGAGGCGCCCATGCCCAGCGCCGCCTCGCGGATGGACGGGGGCACGGCCTTCAGGGCCGCGCGGCTCGCGATGATGACGGTCGGCAGGGTCATGAGGGCGAGCACCATCCCGCCGACGAGGGGCGCGGAGCGCGGCAGGCCGGCCAGGTTCAGGAAAACCGCGAGACCCAGCAGGCCGAACACGATCGACGGCACCGCGGCGAGGTTGTTGATGTTGATCTCGATGACGGTGGTCCACCGGTTCCGGGGCGCGAACTCCTCCAGGTAGACGGCCGTGGCCACCCCGAGCGGAAACGCGAGCACGAGGGTCACCAGCATGGTGTAGAACGATCCGACGATGGCGCCCCGGATGCCCGCGAGTTCCGGTTCGCGGGAGTCTCCGGCCGTGAAGAACCGCGTGTTGAAGCGCGTCTCGACGTCGCCGTCGGCGATGAGCGCGTCGACCCAGGCGATCTGCCTGTCGTTCAGCCGGCGGTCGGTTTCGGGAACGTCCCTCGGCATCCTGCCCTTGACGAGCATGTCCACGTCGTCCCCGGCGGTCAGCCACAGGTTCCGCGTGGCGCCGATCAGACGCGGGTCTTCCAGGACCATGGCCCGAAGGTCGAACGCCGCACCCGTGCTCACGACGTCGTAGAGGTCCCGCCTGTCGCGCCTTCCGGTCGCCTCCGGGAAGCGGTCGCGCAGGCTGGCCTTGACGATGCCGCCGAAGTCTCCGCCGCGGATCGCTTCGGCGGAGTTCGTCCCCTCCGGGTCGATCTTGCGCGGATCGAAGAAGACTTCCAGCCTGACGTGCGTCTGCACGAACGCCGTCCACGCCGAACCGGCGACGGTGACGAACAGGGTCAGCAGGGTGGCCATCGCCGCCGCGACGGCGCCGATTCCGTAGAGACGGAACCGGCGTTCGGCGGCGTGGCGGCGTTTCAGGCGGTCGGCGACCGTCTTCGATACGGCTGCGGCGCCGGGCGCCCGCGCCGGTTGCGGCACGTCAGTCATACTGCTCCCGGTATCTCTGAACGACCCGCAGGGCGACGAAGTTGAGCGACAGCGTGACGCAGAACATGACGAGGCCCAGCGCGAAGGCGGCGAGGGTCTTGGGGCTGTCGAACTCCTGATCGCCGACGAGAAGGGTGACGATCTGCACCGTCACGGTGGTCACCGATTCCAGGGGGTTCGCGGTCAGGTTCGCCGCGAGTCCCGCGGCCATGACCACGATCATCGTTTCGCCGACCGCCCGCGAGACGGCGAGGATGATGGAGCCGACGATCCCGGGCAGCGCCGCCGGCAGGACGATCTGCTTGATCGTCTCGGAGCGCGTCGCGCCCAGCCCGTAGGCGCCGTCGCGCAGCGCCTGCGGCACGGCGTTGATGACGTCGTCCGAAAGCGAGGAGACGAACGGGATGATCATGATGCCCATGACCACGCCGGCGGCGAGCGCGCTTTCCGAGGACACGTCGAGGCCGAGGCCCTCGCCGAGTCGGCGGAAGAACGGCGCCACGGTCAGGGCCGCGAAGAAGCCGTAGACGACGGTGGGAACGCCGGCCAGGATTTCCAGCAGGGGCTTCACCGTGCCGCGCAGCCGGCCGGGGGCGTATTCGGAGAGGTATATGGCCGACAGCAGCCCGACGGGCACCGCGACGGCCATGGCGATCAGGGTGATCAGGAACGTGCCGGCGAAGAGGGGAACGGCGCCGAAGGCGCCGGTGCTGCCGACTTGGTCCGCCCGCAGGGCCGTCTGCGGGCTCCATTCCAGGCCGAACAGAAAATCCGTGAACGGGATCAGGTTGAAGAAGCGCAGCGCTTCGAACAGGAGCGAGAGGACGATGCCCACGGTCGTGAAGATCGCGATCGTGGAGCTGACGATCAGGAAGACGCCGACGGCCCGTTCGACGCGCTCGCGCGCGGCGAAACGCGGCGAGACGCGCCCGCGGGCGAAGGCGCCGCCGCCGACGGCCAGCGCCAGCGCCAGCACGGCCAGCGCGCCGAAGGTCATGGTCCGCAGGGAGCCGTAGCGGTCGGCCGCGGCCCGCATGTCCGGATCGACCTCCCTGGAGACGACGTTGCCGTCGGCGACGTTCCTGACGTCGTTGACCAGGAGGCCGAGTTCGGCCTCGCTCAATCCTTGGACGCCCGGCAGGCTGGCGACGAGGAGCGATTCGACGATGGCGCCGTGGAAGAAGGACCAGGCCAGGATCAGCAGCAGGGCCGGCGCGCCGCACCACACGGCGACGTAGTACCCGTAGTGGCCCGGCAGGGAGCGCAGCTCCCGCGCTCCGCCGGCCGCGGTCGCCAAGGCGCGGGAACGCCCCAGGAAGAAACCGGCCACGGCCAGGGCGAGAACGACCGCGGCGAGAAGGGAGATTTCCATCGGTGGCTGGCCTCGGGACGGCGGCTCCGCGAAGGGGGGGACCGGCGGCCCGCGACGGGGCCGCCGGTCCGGGGGTGCTGTGCCTGCGAGCCTACGACCCGTAGGGGATCATCTTCGTCGCGGCGTCGCGGAACATGCCTCTCTCCCGGTCCGGCATCGGGATCAACCCCTTGTCGGCGAGATATCCATCGGGGCCCCACGCCTTCTCGCTGGTGTACTCGGCGAGGAACGCCTCCATGCCCGGGATCTTTCCGATGTGCGCCTTCTTCACGTAGACGTAGAGGGGGCGCGACACCGGATAGCCGGCGTCGGCGATGTTCTCGAACGTCGGCGCGACGCCGTCCATGACGCTGCCCCGAAGCAGGTTGGCGTTCTGGTCGAGGAAGCTGAAGCCGAAGACGCCGAAGGCCTTCGGGTTCTCGACCAGCTTCTGCACGATCAGGTTGTCGTTCTCGCCCGCCTCGACGAAGGCGCCGTCCTCGCGGATGCCGTGGCAGATGGCCTTGTACCGCTGCTTGTCCGTCTTCTTCGTGGCCTTGATCCAGTCGAACGTCCTGCAGCCGCCTTCCATGGCGAGCTCGACGAAGGCGT
Organism: Alphaproteobacteria bacterium; assembly: GCA_965200265.1. Classification (GTDB taxonomy): domain Bacteria; phylum Pseudomonadota; class Alphaproteobacteria; order UBA2966; family UBA2966; genus UBA2966. The sequence goes on from OZ241357.1 coordinate 800,441, forward strand.
CGCGCGTGCCGGACGTCGGCGGCGGCCCCAGGACCTCGATCCTGGCGGCGGGCAGGGACGGGTCGACGTCGCTCCACGTCTCGTGCGGATTGGGGACGAGCTTGCCCTCGCCCTGCGGGACGTCCTTGGCCAGCGCCAGGAACAGGTTCCGGCGACTGATCTTCAGCGGCGGCGCGGTCTTGGCGTTGGCGAGGACGATGCCGTCGTACCCGACCTTGACCTCGATGACCTCGGCGACGCCGTTTTTGGCGCAGGTCTCGACCTCGGACTTCTTGATGCGGCGGGAAGCGTTCGTCATGTCGGGGTGCTCGACGCCGACGCCGGCGCAGAACAGTTTGAGGCCGCCGCCCGACCCGGTGCTCTCGACCACCGGGGTCTTGAACCGCGTGGTCTTGCCGAAGGTCTCGGCCACGGCCGTGGTGAACGGATATACCGTCGACGAACCGACGATGCTGATCCGGTCGCGCGCCTCGGCGGACCCTCCGACCGCGATGCCGGCCAGTACCGCCAGGGACAACAGCTTGCTGCTCATTATCAGGTCTCTCCTTCGTTGCAATTGGACGGACGGGCGAAGCCACGACGGCGTTCGCCGATGCCGGTCCCGATGCCCCGGTTTCTACGCCGGCCCCGCGACTCCCGTATGACCGTTTCGTTACGGTTTTATGACGAAAAGGCCCGTCCCTCGCTGAAAGTTCAATTCATACGATGAATGAGAGAATACCTTCATCTATCTGTCGTATCTGAAGTATCCTGAAGGAACGTCGGCACCGTCACGGTGAACGCGCTGCCGGACCCCGGGGTGCTTTCGACGAGAAGGTGGCCGCGATGCCGGCTGACGATGTGCTTGACGATCGCCAGCCCGAGGCCGGTGCCCCCGAGCTCCCGCGACCGGCCCTTGTCCACCCGGTAGAACCGCTCGGTGAGCCGCGGGACGTGAACGGCCGGGATGCCGTCTCCCTGGTCGCGCACGCTGACGGCGACGCCGCGCGCGCCCGATTCCGGCACCCGTTCGACGGGACGGGCGGCGATTCGCACCGGTTTTCCGGGGCCGCCGTACTTCAGGGCGTTGTCGATCAGGTTGCGGAACACCTGGCTCAGCTGATCGCGGTCTCCGAGCACGCCGGGAAGGTCGCCGGGAAGGTCCACGTCGATGGCGTTGCCGCTCTCGCCGCGGCGGCTCGCGTAGGTTTCCGCCACTTCGCCGATGACGGCCCCGATGTCGATCTCGTCCTCGGGACGGACGTGCTCGTTCGCCTCGACGCGCGACAGCGACAGGAGGTCCTCGATCAGGCGCGTCATCCTTCGCGCCTCGTTGTCCATGATGCCGAGGAACTTCTCGCGGGCGGCCGGGTCGTCCCTGGCGGGACCGCCCAGCGTCTCGATGAAGCCGGCGAGCGCCGCCAGCGGCGATCGCAGCTCGTGGCTGACGTTGGCCACGAAGTCGGCGCGCACTTCGTCGGCGCGTTTCTTGCCGGTGACGTCGTGCAGCAGGACGACGGCGCGCGCGCCGTCGCTGTCGTCGTCCGCCGGCTCGGGAATCGCAGTGACCGTGACCTCGAAGACGGTGGGCACGCCGGCGGCGAGCTCGAACTCGACCGCGTCGGAAGCGCCGCCCGCCAGCGCCGCGTCGACCGCGTCCAGCACCGCCGGGTGGCGCAGCGAAACCGCGAGATCCCGGCCCGTCTCGGCGATGTTGAACGACCCGCGCGCCGTCCGGTTGGCGTAGACGACGTGGCGGGACCCGTCGAGCAGGATCACCGGGTCGGGCAACTCGTCGAGAATCCGGCGCTCCACGGGTTCCGCCTCGACCGGCTCGTCCGCCGGCCGGGCGGGAGGCGGGGTTCGGGCCCGCCGCGCCGTCCACAGGGCGCCGGCGACGACCAGCGCGATGACCGCGATGCCCTCCCCGACGCCGACCGCGCCGGTCGCGAGCAGCACCGCGACCAGGACGACGCCCGGCGCCATCCCCATCATGACGATTCGGTCGGGCATAGGTCGAATAGCGTGTCGCTCATCGGGTGATTGCGACGTACCGGTCCGGCGTCCCGTCGGGGTGAACGTCCCGAGGCTGCCCCGATCTCGTCCATTCTACATGCTTCCTTCTGCATGTCCGATTGAGGGAAAAGCGAAACACCGGGACGGGTGATGTGGACGGCGGCGGTCCCGACGGTCTCGCCGGGGATCGCCAAGGGAGCATCGCGTGGTAGGCTCTCGTTCGCGGATACGAGCGCAACTCGGGGATAGGGGATAGAAGCGATGGACTACTACGACCTGGGTCCTTACCGCCGGACCGTCACGACCGATTCCGAAGACGCCCAGCTCTGGTTCGACCGGGGGATCAACTGGATTTTCGCCTTCAACCATGGCGAAGCCGTCGATTGCTTCCGCAAGGCCCTCGACGCCGACCCGGGCTGCGCGATGGCCCATTGGGGCATGGCCTATGCCACCGGCCCGAACTACAACCTGCCCTGGCACCTGTACGATCCCGACGGGCGGGCGCAGGCGCTGGCCGGAGCCTATGACGCCACCCAGCGCGCGCTGTCGCGAATCGAAGGCGTCACGCCCGTGGAGCGGGCGCTCATCCACGCCCTTCCGGCCCGTTATCCCCGGCGGGATCCGATCGAGGACCTGTCGCCGTGGGACGAGGCCTTCACCGTCGCCATGCGCCGGGTCCACGAGGACTTTCCCGACGACCTGGACGTGCGGTGCGTCTTCGCCGAAGCCATCATGGACGAGACGCCTTGGCGGATGTGGGACCTGGAGACGGGCGAGGCCGCGGAAGGGGCCGGCACCGTCGAGGCGCGGGCGCTTCTGGAATCGACGTTCCGCGACGTCCCGGCGAGCTGGGATCATCCGGGCCTGCTCCACCTCTACGTCCATCTGATGGAGATGTCGCCGTTCCCGGAGCTCGCCTTGCGCGCCGCCGACCGGCTGCGCGAGATCATGCCGGACGGTGGCCACCTCACCCACATGCCGACCCACATCGACGTGCTGTGCGGCAATTACCGCGACGTCGTCGTCTACAACCAGAAGGCCATCGTCGCCGACCGCAAGTTCCTGGAGCGGGCCGGGGCGCTGAATTTCTACTCGCTGTACCGCATCCACAACCTCCACTTCGCGCTGTACGGCGCCATGTTCCTGGGCCAGTACACGCCGGCGATCCGGGCCGCCCAGGAATTGATCGACACGACGCCCGAGGAGCTGCTGCTCATGCCGTCGCCGCCGATGGCGGACTTCATCGAGGGCTATCTGTCGATGAAGCAGCACGTGCTCATCCGGTTCGGCAAATGGCGCGAGATCGTCGACCAGGAGCTGCCCGAGAACCGGGAACTCTACTGTTCCACGATGGCGATGATGCTTTACGCCAGGTCCGTCGCGCACTCGGCCATGGGCAACGTCGCCGACGCGGAGCGGGAGAAGGCGGCCTTTCTGGAGGCCAGGAAGAAGGTTCCCGAGAGCCGCCGCGTGCACAACAACACGGTGGAGGACCTGCTGGAGATCGCGGAGGCGATGCTGGACGGCGAGCTCGAGTACCGGCGGAACAACGTCGACGCCGCATTCGCGCATCTCCGCAGGGCCGTCGAACTGGACGATGCCCTGCCGTATGACGAGCCGTGGGGATGGATGCAGCCGACCCGTCATGCGCTCGGTGCGCTGCTGCTCGAGCAAGGCCGGCTGGAGGAGGCCGAGGCGGTCTATCGCGAGGATCTCGGGCTGGTCCAGACCTTGAGCAGGGCCTGCCAGCATCCGGGCAATCTCTGGAGTCTCCATGGGTTGCACGAGTGCCTGACGCGGCGCGGCGAAACGGTCGAATCGGTCCACATCAGGCAACAGCTGGACAAGGCGCTGGCGCGCGCGGAAGTCGAGGTCCACGCGTCCTGCTATTGCCGCCAACGGATCGCCGCATAGACGCGCCGGCCGGATTTCCGGGGAGCCGTCCCGATGCGCGAGACCGCGTCCGGCATCCTCGGGGAGGAGGCCGTCGCGGCGGTCCGCCGCCGGCCCATCGAGACCGCCTGGGGCCTGCCCGGCGCCGCTTGTACCGGCGAGGCGTTCTTCCGGAGAGCCGGGCGTCAGCCGGACTTGCCCACGGTCCGTGTCCAGCGGTCGGTCCAGTCGGGGACGTCCGCCTTGTCGTAGTCGATCTGGAGGTTCTCCTCGAGCGGTACGAACATTTCCTGCGAGACTTCGTCCTCCAGAAACGTCTTCAGAGCCTCCTGGTTGGCGGGGATGACGCCCATGGCGGGCGCCCAGGCGGACTGGAAGTCGGTGTTGATGAATTGGTTGATGTAGAAGGCCGCCAGTTCCGGGACCGGCGTGTCCTTCACGATTCCGATCCAGCCGTTCTTCATGACGCCGCGTTTGCCGTTCGCCATGAGCGGCATGACGGCGTTCACCGGCTCGCCCGATTTGCGGACCCGTGAACAGTGGCCCGAATAGATCAGGGCCGCGGCCACGTCGCCCGTCTGCATCATGTTCACGGCCTCGCCGGCGCGCTTCCAGTACTTGAGCGCGTTGATCTCCCTCAACAGCGTCAGTCCCGGCTCGATGTTTTGCACGTCGCCGCCGGCGGCATATACGATGCCCATGAAGTTCGCGAGGCCGCCGCCCGACGTGATGTCGGGAATGACCACCTTGCCTGCCAGCTTCGGATGGCCGAGGTCCTTGTACGTTACCGGCGCCGCGAGACCGAGTTGCCCGAACTGCTCGCGGTTGTAGCAAATGCCCTCCTGGACGATCCATGTGGCGACTTTCCACTCGTCGTAGAAGCCGCTCTTGAGATATCTGGTGTTCGGCACCCGGGACAGGTCGATCTTCCGCAGCTGATTCTCTCTCAGGAAGGTCGGCATCATCGCGTCGAGGATTTCGAGCACGTCGATGGGCGCGTCGCGCCCCCGCGCCGCCGCCAGCTTCGCGAGGTTGTCCTGGGTGCTGCCGTAGACGAACTTGACTTCGCCGCCCTCCGCCTCGATCTTGGGAACGATGATGTCTTTCTGGAAACCGCCCCATTTGCCGCCCCACGTCCCGACGCGAAGCACCTGGCCCTTGAACCGGTCGCCGGCCCAGGCGCCGTCGTCGACGGCCGCCAGCGCGCCGATGATCCCGGCGATCGCGAGGGCGAACGGCACCGTTCGTGGTAATGCTCCAATCATGTGAACGTCTCCCGTTGGTTCGCGGGGACCGATGAGGAAACGACGGCGGCCGGGCGGGCGGGAGCCTGACCGGAAGGATTCGCCAATCGTGTTCGCTCTCGGCGCCTCCTTTTGTCTTGACGCCGCCGGGAAGTATGATCCACGGACGCCGTTCGGGTCAATCGCATGGCCGCCGTCTCCGGTCCCCGAAACCGAACGGTAGCGACGAGATTCAGGCAGGACTGCACGGAAGAACAAAGACCATGAACGAGGATTCCCGGTTCGCCTTCCGGCGCCGCGCCGTTTCCGCTCCCGTTGTATTTGCCCTGTTCGTCCTGCTGGCCCTTCCGGCGCTCGCCGGTGGCGGCGCCGCGAACGCCGGCGGCGAGCGCGAACGCGCCGCCTTCGACTGGACGGAGACCTACGCCGGCGTCTTCGTCGGCGCCGGCCGGCCGGACAACCGGGTCGTCGACGTCGACGGCTTCGCCAGCGGCAATCCCGGCTCTTCCGTCGGTTACGCCGCCGCCGGGACGGTCGTCGGCGCCCTGGCGGGAAGGAAATTCGACGTCGGCGGCATCCCCTTCAGAGTCGAGATCGACGGCGCGTTCGGCGACCTGTCGGCGAGCACGAACCGGCTGGATCCGCCGAGACCCAGAACCCTCCCCACATGCCCCCAGGGCGGGGACGAGACGGCGGAATCGAAGTTTCGGTGGATCGTCGCGGCGCGCGTCGGAGTCGAGCGGGCGATGGGACCGGCCACGGTTTTCGCCGCCGCGGGTCCGGCGGTCGCCCGGATCGTCAATTCGCTGACCGATCTTGATCAGGGATTCGACGCCGACCGCCAAGTCTGCTCTCCCCAGTACGTGGATCCCGACGATTCCTTTCGCGATGACGACACGACGGTCGGGTGGACGATCGGCGCCGGCGTCGAGACCGCCTTGGCCGACGCCTGGACGCTGCGGCTCGAGGGCCTGTATCTGGATTTCGGGGAGAGCACCCATTCCGCGAATCGGTCCGGCGACGGCCGGTGCTGCGGCGCCGGATCGGTTCGACGGCCCGTCTCCTACAGGATCGAGAACGAGCTCGGCGTCCTGCGTCTGGCGGTCGTCCGCCGGTTCGACTGGTAGCGGCGTTCGCGCCGCGGGCCGCGGGCCGTCGCCGGCCGGGGTTCGGCGGGAGGGCGTTTGTTCGACACGACCTTCGGAAGATCGCTTCTGCTCCTGTGTATCGGGTCGGGCGCGATGTGCGCCGCCATGGGCCTTTGGTACTGCCTGTCGCCGGCGCCGGGGGCGGGGCCGGCCTTCGGCCTCGACCGGCTCTGGCGGCCGGAGTTCGCCTACGCCGTCGCGGTGACCGCCCTCGGCGGCTTTCTCAACGGGTTCACGGGATTCGGGTCGAGCCTCGTCATGATCCCGCTGCTCGCCATCGTCTACGGTCCGGCGGAGGCCATCGCGGTCGGCATCGGCCTCGCCGCGCTCGGGTATGCCCTGCTGTTTCCGGATGCCGTTCGCGACGCCGACTGGCCGGACGTCGTCCCGGCCGGTCTGACGGGACTCGCCTTCGTTCCCGTCGGCCTCTACCTCCTGTTCGCCGTCGACCCCGGCGTCACCCGGCGGTTGATGGGCGCGGCCGTTGTCCTGGTCGCGCTGGTGATGATCCGGGGCTGGAGCTACGACGGACCCCGCAACACGTGGACCAGCGCCGCGGCCGGGTCCGTCACCGGCTTCACGACGGGCTTCTTCGGCATGGGCGCGCCGGGCGTGAGCGTCTACTACCTGTCGGCCGGCGTCCGGGCCGCCGTGCGGCGCGCCAACATTCTCGCCGTTCTCGGCGTCATGGCGCCCGTCACCATGGCCGGAGTCGGCCTCGCCGGCGGCGCCGACCGGGAGTCGCTCGTTCTGGGCCTGGCGCTGATCCCGTCCTTCGCGCTGCCGACGTGGCTCGGCGCCCGGGCGTTCCGCCGCGCGTCCGACGAGATCTATCGCCGGGCCTGCCTGTGGATGCTCGTCGTCATGGGCCTCGCGGTCGTCGTCCTGTAGCGGGCGCGGCGCGGGGAGGGAGGGGCCGCCCGCTCAGCCCGCCGCGTCCTCCGCCGTTTCGGGCTCCAGCTTGTCCTGCGTCCGCAGCTCGAAGTCGCTGGCGTCGTGCCGTTCGCGCAGCTGCGTCTCCGGCTCCCCGTGGATGCGGTTGACCATGCGCCCGCGCCCGACGGCCTCGCGCTCGCCGATCGCCTCGGTCCATCTGCGGACGTGCCGGTACGAGGGCGCGTCGAGGAACTCGGCGCCGTCGTAGAGCCGGTTCAGCAGCAGCTGGCCGTACCACGGCCACAGGGCCATGTCGGCGATCGTGTACTCGTCGCCGCACACGTACCGGTTCCCGGCCAGGCGCCGGTCGAGCACGTCGAGCTGGCGTTTGGTCTCCATGGCGAAGCGGTCGATGGCGTACTCGTCCTTTTCCGGGGCGTAGGCGTAGAAGTGGCCGAACCCGCCGCCGACATACGGCGTGCTGCCCATCTGCCAGAACAGCCACGACAGGCATTCGGGCTTGTCGGCGGGGTCCCGGGGCAGGAACTCCCCGAACCTTTCCGCCAGGTAGAGGAGGATCGCGCCGGATTCGAACACCCGCGTCGGCCTCGCGGCGCCGCGGTCCATCAGCGCCGGAATCTTGGAGTTGGGATTGATCTCGACGAAGCCGCTGCCGAACTGCTCGCCGTCGCCGATCCTGATCAGCCAGGCGTCGTACTCGGCCCCGTCGTGGCCCAGCGCCAGCAGCTCCTCGAGCAGGACGGTGACCTTCACGCCGTTCGGCGTGGCGAGCGAGTAGAGCTGCAACGGGTGCTTCCCGACGGGGAGCTCCTTGTCGTGCGTCGCGCCGGCGACGGGGCGGTTGATGTTGGCGAACCGCCCGCCGCTCTCCTTGTTCCAGGTCCAGACCCTGGGTGGGACGTATTCCGATGCGTCGTTCATTCGTGCAGCTCCCTTCGGGTTTCCGTGGCCCCCAATATAGCGCGTCCCGCGTCCGTCTTGCCCAGACCATGCCGTCGAGGGTCGAATCCCGCGCGGCGCACCGGGGCCGGAGCGGGGCGGCGGTTGCCCGGGCCGGCGGCGCTGGCTATACAACCGCCATGCCGGGGGAAGACTGAAATGGACGTCGACGCCGTCATCGGCGCGGCCCTGAAGGCGGGTCGCGGCGTCCTCGACGAGGAGAGCGGCAAGCGCGTGCTGGCGGCGAACGGGATCGAGGTTCCCGCGGCGCTGTCGGTCGCCGGGCCCGACGGCGCGGCCGACGCCTTCGCCGGACTGAAGCCCCCTCTCGTGGCCAAGGTCGTATCGCCCGACATCGTTCACAAGAGCGACGCCGGCGGCGTCAAGGTCGGCATCGGTTCGGCCGCGGAGCTGGAGGCGGCGCTGCGCGAGATCGAGTCCGCCGCGCGGGCGCACACGGACGACGTCGAGGGGTATCTCATCGAGGAAATGGCCCCGGCCGGCCACGAGGTGGTGGTCGGCGGATCGACCGACCCGACCTTCGGACCCGTCGTCATGTTCGGCCTCGGCGGGATATTCGTCGAGATTCTCGCGGACGTGGCCTTCCGCATCTGTCCCATCGCGCCGGTCGACGCCCGCGAGATGATTGACGAACTCAAGGCCGTGAAGCTGCTGCGCGGCGCGCGCGGCGGACTCCGCGCGTCGGAAGAGGCCATCGTCGATACGCTGCTCAAGGTCGGCGGCGAGGACGGCATGATGCTCGCGCTCGAAGGCAGGGTCACCGAGATCGACATCAACCCGCTCATCGTGTCCGGGAGCGGGGCCGTGGCGGTGGACGCGCGGTTCGTCCTGAAACGGGACTGAGCCCGCGTCATGGGCGGCGCCGTTCGACCGTCGGCCGGCGAGGCCGGTATCCGGGAGCGCTTTCGCCCTCTTTTCGAGCCGCGCACCTGTGCGGTCGTCGGCGCCTCCACCACGAAGGTGACCCTCGGCAACGAGATGATCCGCCACCTGCGCGGCATGGAGTACGCCGGCGCCGTCTACCCCATCCATCCCCGCGCCTCCGAGGTGGAGGGGCTGAAGGCGTATCCGTCGCTCGGCGAGACGCCCGAGCCCGTCGACTTCGCCTACGTCGTCGTCGCCGCGCCCCAGGCGCCGGAGGTCCTCGCCAGGGCCAGGGGGCGCGTGACGTATGCGCTCGTCGTCTCGAGCGGCTTCGGCGAGCGCGAGGAGCGGCGCGGCCTTCAGGAAGAGCTCCTGCGCGCGGCGCGCGGCGCCGGCGTCCGCGTCATCGGCCCCAACTGTCTCGGAGTCTACTGTCCGAACGGCCGCATCACCTTCATCGCCGGCTCCCCCCGCGATCCGGGTCCGGTCGGCGTCATCTCGCAGTCGGGCGGCCTCGGGGTCGACGTCATCCGCCGCGGCGGCACCCGCGGCATCCGCTTCAGCCGCCTCGTGACGGTGGGCAACAGCGCCGACCTCGGCGCCAACGACGTCCTCGAGTTCTATGCCGCCGATCCGGCCACCGGGGTGATCGGCCTCTATACCGAGGCGATCGGGGACGGCCGCCGTTTCGTCGACATCCTGCGCGGCCTCGACGGCGCCAAGCCGGTCGTCCTGATGAAGGGCGGGATGACGGCGCAGGGGAAGCGCGCCGCGGCGTCCCACACCGGGGCGCTGGCCAGCGACGGGCGCCTCTGGCGGGCGCTCGCCGAGCAGACGGGGCTCGTGCTCGTCGATACGCTGGACGAGTTTCTGGACGCCCTGCTGGCGTTCCAGTTCCTGACGCCCAGGGCCGACCGCCCGACGCGGGACGTGGCGATGTTCGGCAACGGCGGCGGCGCCGGCGTCCTCGCCGCCGACTGCTTCGCGCGCGCCGGGCTGGACGTGCCCCGTTTCGGGGACGAGACCATCCGCCTTCTCGAAGAGATGAACTTCCCGCCCGGAACCAGCATCGACAATCCGATCGACACGCCGGGTGGGACGCTGCGGGTGGACGGCGGGCGCGTCGCCGGGCGGATCGTGGACGCCGTTCACGCCTCGGGCGAACCGGATGCGTTCGTCATGCACGTCAACGTTCCCGTCTTCGCCCTCTCTTACGATCAGGATGCGGACTACACCGCGCACATGGTGGAGTCGGCGCTGGAATCCCCGGCGCGGGCGGCGTCGCGCACCCATTTCGTTCTCGTGCTGCGCTCCGACGGCTCCCTCCAGGTGGAGGAGCGCAGGATCGCCGACCGGCGGAAGGTTCAGGCCATGGGGGTTCCGGTGTTCGACGAGTTGCCCGGCGCGGCGGGGGCGCTCGCGGCGATGCGCCGTCACGAACGCTTTCTGCACAAGCGGCGATGAGCCGCCGGAAGCGCGCGCGGCGACGGGGGCCGCCGGCCAGGCGGGAGGCGGCGCCGCGGGCCGCCTCCGCTCCCCCCTCGGCCGCGCCCGCGGCCCGGTTCGCGCGGCGCGAGACCCTGGCCGCCGTGGTCCTCGCCGCGCTGGCGGTCGGTTGCTACCTCCCCGCCCTGGCCGCCGGGTTCGTCTGGGACGACGAAGCGTTCACCGACGACGCGGCGGTGCGGGAATGGTCCGGCCTGTGGCGGATCTGGTTCTCCCCGCGCGCCATCGAGAACGAGGGGCATTACTGGCCGCTGGTCTACACGAGCTTCTGGCTGGAGCACAAGCTGTGGGGCTTCGCCCCGGCCGGCTATCACGCCGTCAACGTCCTCCTGCACGCCGCCAACACTCTGCTCGTCCGGCGCCTGGCCGAACGGCTGGCCGTCCCCGGCCCGTGGCTCGTCGCCGCGGTGTTCGCCGTCCATCCCCTGCACGTGGAGTCGGTCGCCTGGATCATCGAGCGCAAGGACCTGCTTTCGGGCCTGTGCTACCTCGCCGCCTTCCTCGCCTGGCTCCGCTTCACGGACGAACCGGACGAGCCGCGGGCGGGGCGGGGGAGGTGGCGGCATTACGTCCTGGCGCTGGCGCTGTTCGTGGCCGGGATGCTGTGCAAGTCGATCGTGGTGACGCTGCCGGCGGCGTTTCTGATCGCGTCGTGGTGGCGGCGGGGCCGGGTGACGGGCGGCGACCTGCTGCGGACGGCGCCCTTCTTCGCGGTGGGGGCGGCGATCGCGGCGGCGGACGTGTCGTTCTACAGCGTGCGGGAGCCGCTGTCCCTGGGGTACACGGCGGTGGAGCGGGTGCTGATCGCGGCCCATGCGCTGTGGTTCTACGCCGGCAAGCTGCTGTGGCCGGTCGATCTGGCGGTGATCTATCCGCACTGGCGGGTGGACGCCGGGGACCCGGCGGCGTGGGGCCACGTCGCGGCCCTGGCGGCGGTGGCGGCGGTGCTGTGGTTCGTGCGGGGCCGCGTGGGGCGGGGTCCGCTGGCGGGGGTGTCGTTCTTCGCGGTGACGCTGCTGCCGGTTCTGGGGTTCGTGGACTACGGTTACATGCAGTTCTCGTTCGTGGCCGACCGGCATCAGTATCTGGCGGGGCTGGGGTTGACGGCGGTGCTGGCGGGTGCGGCGGCGCGCGGCGCGGATTGGCTGCCGTCGGCGGGGTGGCGGCGGTGCGCGTCGGGCGCGGCGGCGGTGGTGCTGGCGGCCCTGGCGGTGCTGACGTGGCGGCACGCCGGGGTCTACCGCGACGAGGTGACCCTCTTCACCCACGTCGTCGCGCACAACCCCACGGCGCGCGGCGCGCGGCAGAATCTCGGCAAGGCCCTGCTCGACGGGGGCCGCCTGGAGGAGGCGCTGGCCGCGTCCCGCGCCGCCGTGGAGCAGGATCCGGGCGACGTGAAGGCCCATGCCAACGCCGGCGTCGCGCTCATACGGATGGGCCGGCTCGACGAGGCGGAGGCGCAGCTCCGCGCCGCTCTGGCGCTCGACCCGCGCCATCCGATCGTCCTCCAGAATCTGGCGGAATCCCTGAGAAAGCAGGAGCGGCTCGGCGAAGCACTCGGCTACTATCGCGCCGCGATGGAAGCTGACCCCGGAAACGCCCTCCCGCACGCCGGCATGGGCCATGCGCTGTTCGGCCTCGGGCGATACGAGGAAGCCCTCCGAAGCCTCGACCGGGCGCTGGCGCTGGCGCCGGGGCTGGAGTCGGTGCGGACCATGCGCGATTCGGCGCTGTCGCGTTTGCGGCAAGCGGGGGATCGTTGAGAGGACAACGGCGATGAGCCGCCGGAAGCGCGCGCGACGACGGGGGCCGCCCGCCAGGCGGGAGGCGGCGCCGCCGGCCGCCTCCGCTCTCCCTTCCGCCACTCCGGAGGCCCGGTCCGCGCGGCGCGGGACCCTGGCCGCCCTGGCCCTCGTCGCGCTGGCGGTCGGTTGCTACCTCCCCGCCCTGGCCGCCGGGTTCGTCTGGGACGACCGGATCTTCGCCCGGGCGCTCGCGGTGCGGGACTGGGACGGCCTGGAGCGCCTCTGGTTCTCGCCCGCGGAAATCGAGGACGAAGGGCACTACTGGCCGCTGGTCTACACGAGCTTCTGGCTGGAGCACAAGCTGTGGGGCTTCGCCCCGGCCGGCTATCACGCCGTCAACGTCCTCCTGCACGCGGCCAACGTCCTGCTCGTCCGGCGCCTGGCCGAACGGCTCGCCGTCCCCGGCCCGTGGCTCGTCGCCGCGGTGTTCGCCGTCCATCCCCTGCACGTGGAGTCGGTCGCCTGGATCATCGAGCGCAAGGACCTGCTCTCGGGCCTGTGCTACCTCGCCGCCTTCCTCGCCTGGCTCCGCTTCGCGGACGAGCCGGACGAGCCGCGGGCGGGGCGGGGCGGGTGGCGGCATTACGTCCTGGCGCTGGCGCTGTTCGTGGCCGGGATGCTGTGCAAGTCGATCGTGGTGACGCTGCCGGCGGCGTTTCTGATCGTGTCGTGGTGGCGGCGGGGCCGGGTGACGAGCGGCGACCTGCTGCGGACGGCGCCCTTCTTCGCGGTGGGGGCGGCGATCGCGGCGGCGGACGTGTCGTTCTACAACGTGCGGGAGCCGCTGTCCCTGGGGTACACGGCGGTGGAGCGGGTGCTGATCGCGGCCCATGCGCTGTGGTTCTACGCCGGCAAGCTGCTGTGGCCGGTCGATCTGGCGGTGATCTATCCGCACTGGCAGGTGGACGCCGGGGACCCGGCGGCGTGGGGCCATGTCGCGGCCTTGGCGGCGGTGGCGGCGGTGCTGTGGTTCGTGCGGGGCCGCGTGGGGCGGGGTCCGCTGGCGGGGGTGTCGTTCTTCGCGGTGACGCTGCTGCCGGTTCTGGGGTTCGTGGACTACGGCTACATGCAGTTCTCGTTCGTGGCCGACCGGCATCAGTATCTGGCGGGGCTGGGGTTGATGGCGGTGCTGGCGGGGGCGGCGGCGCGCGGCGCGGATTGGCTGCCGGCGGCGGGGTGGCGGCGGTGTGCGTCGGGCGCGGCGGCGGTGGTGCTGGCGGCCCTGGCGGTGCTGACGTGGCGGCACGCCGGGGTCTACCGCGACGGGGAGACCCTCTTCACCCACGTCATCGCGCACAATCCCACGGCGCGGTTCGCCCATCGCAACCTGGGCGAGGCCCTGACCGCGGAGGGACGCTGGGACGAAGCGCTGGCCGCCTTTCGCATCGCCGCCGAGCAGGCCCCGGACGACGACCGCGACCACTCGAACGTGGGCGCCGCGCTGATCATGCTGGACCGGCTCGACGAGGCGGAGGAGCGGCTCCGTCACGCGCTGGCGCTCGATCCGAAGTCGGTATACGCTTTGCAGAACATGGCCTCGCTGGCGCTCAGGCGGAAGCACTACGGCGAAGCGCTCGATCTCTATCGCCGCCTCGTCGAGGTCAATCCCCGCAACCCGAGCGCCCACCACGGCGTGGGCACCGCGCTGTATTTTCTGGGGCGGCCCGCCGAGGCGCTGAAGGAGCTGGATCGGGCTTTGGCCCTGGACCCGGCGCGCGACGACATACGCACCAACCGCGACGAGGTGCTGGAGATTCTGGAGCGGCGCGCGCGATGATCCGGCGTCGATGCCGGCCGGGAACGGCTTCGCGATGAGCCGCAGGAAGCGCCGACCGGCCGGCCGGCCGGCCAGCAGGCCGGCGCGGCGGTCTCCGCCGCCGCCTCCGCCACTGTGGCGGAGGCTGTCGTTTCGCGCGACGCTTCCCGGCCTGCATCCGCTCGCGCCGCGGACGGACGTCCTCGGCGTCGCGCTGATCTTCGCCGGCGCGTTCGCGCTCTACGCCGTCTCGGCGCCGCGCGCCGTGATGCTGGAGGACGACGGCCTCTTCATCACCACCGCGACGTTCGCCGGCGTCGCGCACCCGCCGGGATATCCCCTGTACGTCCTGCTCGGCTGGCTCGCCGCGCTGGTCCCTTTCGGCGAGGTCGCCTGGCGGGTCCACGCGCTGAGCGGCCTCATGGGCGCGCTCACCTGCGCCAGCGTCGCCTGGATCGTGTTGCGCCGCACCGGCAATCGGCCCGCCGCCTGGCTGGCCGGCGGCGCGCTGGCGGTCTCCGGGGACTTCTGGTCGCAGGCGATCATCGCCGACGTCTACACCACCAATACCGCCGCGGTGTTCCTGACCCTGGCCCTGGCGCAGGAGGCGGCGGCGGCGCGGAGCGCGCGCCTGTGGATCGCGGCGGCGGCGGTCTACGGCCTCGGCCTCGCCAACCACTACCCGCTGCTGATCCTGGCGAGCCCCCTGTTCCTCGCCTGTGCCGCCGGCGCGGGACGGGACTTCGGACGCCGGGTCGTCTACCTGGTTCCCGTCGCCGCGCTGGCCGCGGCCGCCCTGTACGGCTGGATGGTGTGGCGGTCCCATCAGCCGGCCCCGGTCAACTTCCTGGGGCCGATCGGGTCGTGGGGCGAGTTCTTCTCCTTCGTCGACCGCAGCATCTACTCCCACATCGACCAGAACCCCAACGCCGGCCTCGTCGACAAGCTGTTCTACACCGGACACTTCGCGGCGCAGGCGCTGTTGCAGTTCGGCGTCGTCGGTACGCTCGTCGCACTGTGGGGCGTGTTCGTGTCCTTGCGGAGCGGCCGGCGTCTCGGGCTTTCGTGCGAGGCGCTGGCGTTCGTGGCCAGCAGTTTCCTCCTCATCGCCATGCTCGGCTTCAACTACGAACCCCTGCGGATTTCCACCTTCCGTCCCTATCCGCTGGTCGCCTACGGCATCCTCGCCCTGTGGATGGGCCACGGCGCGCACGCGCTGATCCAGTGGGTGCGCGCGCGCCGGGAGCCGCTGCTTCCCGGCGTCCACGCGGCGGGCGCGCTCCTGGTGGCGGGCCTCTGCGCCTGGAACGCCGGGGCCAACTACCGGCCCCACGACCGCTTCGCCGAGGAGCAGGCGCTGGCGTTGCTCGACATCGCCGAGGAGGACGGCGTCTTCGTCCTCTATTCGGACCCGTTCGTCGGCCCGATGTCCTATCTTCACTGGGTGGAGGGGGTGCGTCCGAACCTGCGGCTGCTGGAGTATCATGGCGTCTACATCGCCGATCGCGTCGTGCAGCCGCTGTGGCCCACCCGGCGCAAGACCGCCGGCTGGGCCGGGTTTCTCCGGGATACGGACCTGCCGGTGTATTCCCTCTGGTACGGTCCGGCCTTCTCGAGGGCGGGTCTGGCGCATCTGGGTTTCTTCGTGCGGGTCCACGGGGGCGCCGGACCGGGGCGGATCGAGATCAGGGCCAACGACAAGGCCAAGGCGTACTTCGGGAAGCTGATCGCGATGCCGACGCCGAGGGACCTGCCGAGCGCCATCCATCGCAACGAGATGCTGCGGGCCTACGGCGAATACCTGGGTCTGGCGCAGGTCAACGAACGGTCTTCGATGCACCGCTACGTCGCCGACGTCGTGCCGTTGGCGGCAGGCAACTACTGGTCGCTCATGGGCATGTCCAAGGCGCTCGCGACCCAGCCCGGCGACCGGCCGCTGCGGCTGGCGGAGACCTACCTGCGGCGGGCACTGGAGCTGGCCGGGGACGACCGCGGCAAGGAGAACCGGGCGACGGAGCGCTTCGTCGAGGGGCAGATCGCGTTGCGCCGGGGCGATGCCGGCGAGGCCAGGAGGCTGTTCCAGGAATCCCTGTCGATCGACCGCGGCGCGGAAAACCACGCCCGCCAGGCGCTCGAGAAGCTGAACTCCGCCGGCGGCGGGTGAGGGTTCGGGGAGCGATGGCGAAGCGGCGGAAGGGAGCGAGGAAGGCGCGCCCGCGCGGGCCGGCGGACGGGCGCCGGTCGCCGGTCGCCGAGCCCTCGCCGCGCGAGCCGGAGGGGCCGGTGTGGAGGCACCTGTGGTCGGTGCTGGCGCTGGCCTTCGCGGCGCGCGCGTTCGTCGCCCTGTCCGGCGACTTCGCGCTGCACCCGGACGAGATCATGCAGTACCTGGAGCAGGCGCACCGCCTGGTCTTCGGCAACGGCATCGTCCACTGGGAGCACTTCTACGGCGCGCGTTCGTGGCTGGTGCCCGGCCTGATCGCCGGAGTCCTGGCGCTGTTCGACGCCGCGGGCCTCGACCGGCCGCTCTGGTACGTCGGCGGCGTCAAGCTGTTCTTCTGCGCCCTTTCCCTGGCGGTTCCGGCCGGGATGTACTTCTTCGCCCGCCGCCACTTCGACGAAGGCGCGGCGCGGGTGGCGCTCGTGGCCGGGGCCTTCTGGTACGAGCTGGTCGGCTTCGCCCACAAGCCGATGACCGAGTTCGTGGCCACCGGCCTGCTGATGGCGTTGCTGGCGCTGTGCGCGCGCCCGGACCCGGCCCGGGCGGCGGTCGTCTGGCCGGCGGCCTTCCTGGCGGTGCTGGCCGCGGCCGTGCGGATGCAGTACGCCCCGCTGGCGCTGGCGCTGTTCGGCCTGCTCTTCCTGCGCGCCGGCGGGACCTCCGGGGCGGGCGGCGCGTGGTGGCGGGGCGCGCGGGCGCGGCTGGCGTTCGCCGCGGCGCTGTGCGTCCTCGCGGTCGGCCTGTTCGACGCGGTGACGTGGAACGCCGAACCGTTCCATTCCTACCTCGCCAACCTGCGGTTCAATCTGGCGCTGGAGGAGGCGCGCGCCGGTTCGAGCCCGGCGTGGCAATACCTGTGGTGGTCGGTGCTCGCCACGGCGGGGCTGAGTGCGCTCTGTCTGGCGCTGTCGTTGCGCGATTTGCGCCGCTACGGGCTTCTGCTCGGACTCGTCGTCCTGGCGCTGATCGTCCATTCGGCGGAGTCGCACAAGGAGTACCGCTTCGTCTTCGTCGTCGTCCCGCTGTGGCTGCTGATCGGCGCCGACGTGGCGGCGCGGCTCGCCGCCCGCCGGCGGACATGGGTCCTCGGCGCGGCCGGCGCCGCGTTCGCCGCGGTTTCCGTGGCCGGACTCCTGAACGCCCTGCCGCGCCAGGACGACGTCTACAGGCTGGTCTTCGCGCCGGAGGAGACCCCCGTCAGGTTCGTCCGCGACCGGGATCCCCTCTTCGCCGCCTATCGCCACCTCGCCGAGGCGCCCGGCGTCCGCGCCGTGTGGCACGTCGACCGCCACTACCACGCCCTTCCCGGCTACTACTACCTGCATCGCGAGATACCGCTTTACGACGCGACGACCGGCGCCGCCCTCGTCGGCGCGGACATGCCGACGGTCCTGGCCTCGGTCAGCCACATCCTGTCCGCCGATCCGGGCCTTTCCGCCCCCGGATACGTCGAGGAGCGGACCTTCGGCGACATCCGCGTCCTGCGCCGCCTGGAGAACGACGCTCCCGTTCGCCGCTGGCGCGGGTTCACGCCGACCGTGACCGAAGGGTCGGCCGACCGGATCATGCCCCGGCTCTACCCGGACGCCCCGCCGCCGCCGGCCGATTTCGGGATCCGGTTCGCCGCCCCGGAATGACGGCGCGGGCATCCCGATGACGCCGATTCTCCCGGTGGTGCTGGCGGGCGGGTCGGGCACGCGCCTGTGGCCGCTGTCCCGCGCCCTCCACCCGAAGCAGTTCCTGGCCCTGGCCGGCGGCCGCTCGCTGATGCAGGAGACGCTGCTGCGCCTCGCCCCGCTGGACGGCGCGCTGGACCCCTGCATCGTCTGTCACGAGGAACACCGGTTCCTGGCGGCCGAGCAGTGCCGCGAGGCCGGGCGGCCGTGGAGCGCCATCGTGCTGGAGGCGGCGCCCCGCGGCACGGCACCGGCGGCCGCGCTCGCGGCCTGCCGCGCCCTCGCCGCCGGCGACGACCCGGCGTTGCTGGTCGTGCCTTCCGACGGCCGCGTCGACGACGCCGAGCGCTTCCGGGAGGCGGTTTCCGCCGGCCTCGGCGCGGCGGAGAAGGGGAGTCTGGTGACGTTCGGCGTGCCCCCGTCGGCGCCGGAGACGGGCTACGGATACATCCGTCCGGGGGAGGCGCTGGACGGCAGCGCGCGCCGCGTCGCCCAATTCGTCGAGAAGCCCGACCGCGCGGCGGCCGAGCGCTACGTCGAATCGGGCGGGTTCCTGTGGAACAGCGGCATGTTCCTGTTCCGGGCGAGCGCCTGGGCGGCGGCGCTCTCGCGCCACGCGCCGGAGGTCCTCGCCCGTTGCCGCGAGGCGGTCGAGACGGGCGCCGCGGACCTGGACTTCTTCCGCCCGGGCCCGGCGTTCGCCCGCGCGCCGGCCGCCTCGATCGACCGCGCGGTCATGGAGAAGACGGACGCCGCCGCGGTGGTGCCTCTGGAGACCGGCTGGAGCGACGTGGGTTCGTGGCCGGCGCTCCACGCCGCCAGTGCCGCGGACGCCGCCGGCAACGCCCTCGCCGGCGACGTGGTGGCGGTCGACACCTCCGACTCGCTGGTGCGCGCCGAAAGCCGGCTGGTGGCGACGGTGGGCGTCGACCGGCTGATCGTCGTCGAGACCGCGGACGCGGTGCTGGTGGCGGCCTGGGACGCGGCCCAGCGGGTGCGGGAGGCGGTGGCGCGCATCGAGGCGTCTTCCCGCCCCGAGCACCGCGTCCACCGGCGGGTCTACCGCCCGTGGGGGTCGTTCGAGACGGTGGAGACCGGGGACGGATACCGGGTGAAGCGGCTCACCATCAGGCCGGGGGCGCGGCTTTCGCTGCAATCGCACCGGCGCCGGTCGGAGCATTGGGTGGTGGTGCGCGGGACCGCGCGGGTGACGCGCGGCGAGTCGACGCTGACCCTGTCGGAGAACCAGTCGATCTACATCCCGCGCGGGAGCCGGCACCGGCTCGGCAACCCCGGCGAGACGCCGCTCGAGGTGATCGAGGTCCAAGTCGGGGAGTATCTCGGCGAGGACGACATCGAGCGCTTCGACGACGACTTCGGCCGCGACCGGGGCGGCGCCTCCGTTCCCTGACCCCGTGGGGCGCCGCGCAACGCCGCTATTTCGGGGCGGTGTCCCGGAACGTCCAGAAGGAGTTCACGAGGTAGTTGAGCACCACGGCGGGGACGATGGCGCAGGCCTGGAGCAGCACCGGCAGGGCGCGCGGGAAGGGGATCGACAGGCCGACGAAGGTGGCGTAGCTCAGGGCCAGCGTGGCCAGCGAGACGACGTTGTATTTCAGGCCCCGGACGCGCTTGCGGCCGGTCATGGTCCGGTCGGCGAAGGTCCAGTAGTTGTGCATCAGGAAGTTCGAGACGATCGACAGCTCGATGGCGATCGGCGACGCCAGGAACTTGTGCAGCCCGAGCTCGAGCAGGATCTGGAACGATCCGAGGTTGACCAGCGCCCCGACGAGGCCCGTCACCCCGTACCTGAAGAGGATGCGGTGGCTCGTCAGGCGCAGCCACCAGACGGTGAAGAAGAACTCCAGGATGCTTCCGGCGCCGAGCTTCGTTCGTCCGCGCTCGCGGTCGCGGAAGTGGATCGGCTCCTCGACGATTCGCGCGCCGGCGTGGATCAGGCGGTGCAGGAGCGTTATCTGGAAGGTGTGGCCCCGCGCCCGGATGTCCGCCACCCCCGCCGCCCCGAGCGCCTCCGCCCGGATCGCCTTGAAGCCCGAGGTGCAGTCGCGGACGCCCCGGATGTCGGCGATGTACCGGGCGAAGCGGTTGCCCCAGCGGGACAGCAGCCGCCGCCCGAGGTGCCAGCGCGGATCGAGCGAGCCGCCGGCGACGTAGCGGCTGCCGATGGCCACGTCGGCGCCGTCGGCGAGGCGGGCCAGCAGCCGCCGCGCGTCGGCGGGGTCGTGGGAGAGGTCGGCGTCCATCTGCACGACCACGCGCGCGCCGAGGGTCTCCAGGGCATGGGTCATCCCGCGCACGTAGGCCCGCCCGAACCCGCGCCGCGGACCCTCGAGCAGGCGGACGCGGCCGTCCGTCGCGGCGAACTCCCGGACCAGGCGGCCGGTGCCGTCCGGGCTTTCGTCGTCGACCACCAGGAACGCGGTGTCCGGATCCGTGTACAGCCCGGTCAGGCGCCGCAGCAGCGGAACGACGTTCGGCGCTTCGTTGTACGTGGGGACGACGAAACACACGCCGGCCCCGGGAATGTCCCGACCCAATGCGGCGGCCCCTCCTGGTCCCGAGAACGGCGTCGCTGCTCGGGACGGATTATATCCGAACCCCGGAACCTCTCCACCGCCGAGCCTCTGGAATCGCACCCTCCATCGCACTATGCTACGGCAACAACCATGAGGAGCGGCCATGAAGTTCCAGGAATTCGTCGACGATCAGGTGTTCTCGCCCGTGCTCATAGCCGACGCCCTGGACACCACCAGGTCCGAAATCGCCGGCACCCTGGGCCTTGGCCGCGACGCGCTCTCGCGCACCTCGCGGATCCGGGCGCGCAAGACCCAGGACCGTCTGCGTCAGATGCTGGAAATCCTGGACCGCGTCGAAGCCGAGACCGGATCGCGGCTCGACGCCTATGCCTGGTTCCGAAAAGAGCAGCTGCCGGGCTTCGGCGGCGCCACGCCGAACCTGCTGCTGCGCGAGGGCAAGGCCGATCGCGTTCATGCCTATCTCGACCGGGTCATGGCGGGCGGCTACGCCTGATCCCGCGCTCTCCTGATGCGGTTTCGGGGGCTGGTCTACCGGGCACACAAGCCGCGCTGGTCCTGGACACCCCTTTCCGGCGAGGGCGCGCGACGTCACGGCGGGCGTTTCAACCGGCGCGGCATTCCGGCTCTCTATACCTCGCTCGACGAGCTGACGGCCATACGCGAGGCGCAGCCGCTGGGCCGACCGATGCAGCCGCTCACCATTTGTACCTACGACGTCGATGTCGAACCCGTCTTCGACACCCTGGACAAGGCGCAACGCCGGACGCTGGGCGTGAGCGATTCCGATCTCGCGTGCCCCACCTGGGAAGCGGAGATGCTTGCCGGCTTGGTCCCCGCGTCGCAGGCCCTGGCCGACCGTCTGATCGCGGCCGGCCATGCGGGCATGAGGGTCCGGAGTTTCGCCGCCGGGGCCCGTGCCGGCGGTCTCAACCTCGTGTTGTGGACATGGGGGGACGCCCGACCGGCTCGCGTAACCCTGATCGACGATGAAGGCCGGCTCTCCGCAGCCCAGGCCCATTGATCGGAGGTCACGCCAATCCACCTGCTGCCGAACTGTGTCGTCGACACGAAACGAGTCGCCGACTTGCAATCGATCTCCAATGGTCATATAAGTAGTCAGGAATATCGACGCCGGGGGGAGAGAAACATGAGCAAGACATGGCAGGTTCAGGAGGCGAAGGCCCGATTCAGCGCGTTTCTCGAAGCGAGCGCCACGGAGGGGCCACAGATCGTGACCAGGCGTGGCGTGGAAGCGGCGGTGCTTCTGCCGATCGAGCAGTGGCGGAGGCTGCGGACAGTCGCGCAACCCGATCTGAAGGCGCTGCTGCTCGCGCCGGAAGCCCGGACGGACACGCTCGCGCCGCCCCGCGCGCGGCACGGCCATCGTCCGGCGCCGGCCTTCGAGTAGGCCGGTGTACCTGCTGGACACCAACGTCGTCTCGGAACTCCGCCGTCCCAGGCCCCACAAGGGGGTGTTGAACTGGATCGGCGGGGTTCCCGCGGACCGGCTGTTCCTGTCCACGGTCACGGTCGGCGAGATTCAGGCCGGCATCGAGATCACGCGCGAGCGGGATGTGACGAAGGCGGAGGAACTCGCATCCTGGCTCGACCGGGTCGTCGCCGGCTACGGCATCCTGCCGATGGACGCGGCGGCCTTCCGGGAGTGGGCGCATCTCAAGCATGGCAAGTCCGACACTCTGATCGAGGACGCCATGATCGCGGCCACGGCGAAAGTGCACCGATTGACGGTGGCGACGAGAAACGTTCGCGACTTCCGGGTATTCGGTGTGGACATATTCGACCCGTTCGACAGCGGATGAACGCGCGCGCCCGGCGCGGTTTCCGCCTCCGGTCCGGGGCGCCTCAATCCGAAGCGGGCGGACGGTCGTCGTCGTCCAGCGAAGACAGGCGGGCGATCTCCGCACCGTTCTTCGGCGCCATCGGCTCCTCTCTCACCGTCTCCCCGCCGCGGCCTCGACGCGCCGCGCCAGCGCGTCGAAGTCCTCGGGGCATCTCCGGCGAATCGCGGGGAGATTCCGCGCGGCTTCCTCTCCCAGCGCCTTGCGGCCGCCGCCGGGGCCGTCGGCGACGCCGCGCTCCTGGGCCAGCGGCTCGAAATACCGTTCCTTGACCTGGACCTCCGCGCGGACGTCCCGCCAGCGCCAGCCTTGCGGCAGATTCAGGCCGGCGAGAACCCAGGTCTCGATCTCTTCCCAGGCGTTCTCGGAAAGAAAGGCCCGGTCGTTTCCGAACTCGGCCTCGATGGCGTAGAGCCGTATGCGCCGCCCTTCTTCGCCGTCCCGGTCCACGCACAGGACGAAGAGGTCCGTCATGCCGTCGTACTGCTCCACGATGTCCTTCAGACGAGCCGTTTTCAGCGCTTCACCGGCCCCGCCGAGCCGCGGGTCCTGGCAGACCCGGACACGTGCACGCGGTTTTCCTGCGTCTCGAAGCAGTCGTTCGAACAACGGTTTCAGAATGTACTGGCCGTTGCGGAAGTCTTCGGAAATGACGAGGACGTTCATTCCGAACCCTCGGCGGCGTCGCCTTCGGTGAAGGCGAGCGCGGTTTCCATCCAGCCGCCGGCGAGCAGCCGGCCCGGCCCCTGGGATTTTCGCAGTTCCGCCGCTTTCGGGATTTTCGACACCGGACGGATGATCGAATCGGCGCTGTCGGGAAGGCGGCAGACGACGGACGTGCTCCCGAACGTCCGGTCGCCCATCATGGAGAGCAGTTCGGGCGAATGGGTGGTGGTGACGACCTGGATTCCGGATTTCGCCGTCTGCGTTTCGATCAGGTCGAGCAGGAGGTGGAGCCGTGACGGGTGGAGGCCGATGTCGATCTCCTCGAAGAAATACAGCCGCGCCGGGTCCGGACCGAGCAACGCCGCCAGCATGGCGAGGAAGCGCAGCGTGCCGTCCGACGCGCTGTAGGCGGACACTCTCCGATTGTTCGTTTCCTGGACGACCAGCTGGACCTGACCCGTTATCGGATCGACCGGGAAATCGAAGTCCTCCACGTCCATCGGAGTCAGTTCGCGGGTCCATTCCGCGAGAATCTTCTTGCGTCCCTCGTCGGCGCAGATGCCTTGCAGCACGGTGGGCAGGTTCTCCCCGCCGTCGCCCAGGACGGTCTGGCCGGGGAAGGAAGGCTGCCGCATACGGTCCGGCGCCAGATCGAGAAAGCGCATGTTGGCGAACGTGTCGACGATCGCCTGCGCCTCGTCCTTGTGCGTCCGTATGACGCGCTGCGCGCCCTGAATCTGGGTAAGGGCGGGCTGGTCCGGCCTCACCGAGACGCGCTCTCCCAACCTCCTCTGGCCGCCGCCCTTCGCCATGCGCAGAAGAAGACGTTCATCGTCCCCCTGTTCGCGCACGGGGTCGTTGCCCGGCGGGTGGCTCGTGTAGATCGTTTCGTGCCGCCCGGTCCGGACAAGTTCTTCCTTCGTCACTCGAAATTCGCGGCGGCTCCCGTCGGCGATGCCGGCCTCGATCTCATGCCGTGCGGGTTGTTCATCCAGCCCTTCCAGCTCGGTGACGATCATGAAGGATCGCTCGCCGAAGCGAACGATCTCGTTGCCGGCGCCGCGTATCCGCTCCCATTCGACCTGTCCGCCGGCCCCGTAGCGCCCGCCGAAGGTGTCCGCCAGCGTGTAGCCGCGCCCGATGCCGTGGAGGAAGCGGAAGGCGTCGCGGACGTTGCTCTTGCCGCTGGCGTTGGCGCCGACGATCACCGTGAACGGGCCGAGGCGCAGCGTCTCGTCGGCGAAGTTCTTGAAGTTCCTGAGCCGAACCGAGGTAATCACGGCCTGTCCTCCGTCACGCCGCGCCGTCCCGATCGCGGATCGTCTCGCCGCCGTCGACGGCCCCGCCTCCAGCGAAATGCCTTGAACCGCCATCGTTCATGGTCGGGCGGCGCCCGCCTGGAAAGACGCAGTGGCGCCCAAAGGGTGACCTGCTTCGCGTGAAAGTCAACGTCCTGGTTCAGTAGGTGGTGGCTCAGTTTGAAATATGGCACGCCGGGTAAGCTTGCGTTGGCTGCGCGCGCCATCTGGATGATCCCTGGGAGCGCCGGCGTCCCGCCGGCATGACGGCCCGTTCGCGCTTCGCGCGATGCCGGCGGGACGCCGGCGCTCCCAGGCGAACGGAGCCTTTGTCACCCGGGGATGATCTTCACGAACAGGCAGGAATTTCAAACTGAGACACCACCGTTCAGTACGATACGGGACGGGAGGGTGTCCTTGGCCGTCGGTGATCGAAGGTGCTCGGCGGGGGTACGTCCGTCGAGTGCGTGGTGGGGTCGATGGCGCGAGGATAACGACGGTATTTCTTCGCCGCGTGTGCTATCGTTCCCGCTCCGGCAACGGCGCCGGACTCATCGGTGTGGTTGCCATCGCTGGATCGGGTATGCAGTCAGGCGGTATCGGCGGTGCGATGAAGGCGGTCGCGCGGGTTTCGCTCGCGGCGGTGCTGGCGGCGTTCGCCGCCGCGCCGGCGCGGGGGCAGGTCGTCGAAGCGCCGGTGGTCGTCTCCAGCCCGGCGTCGGGAGACACCTACCGCCCCGGCGAGAGGATCGTCGTGCAGGTGCGGCCGGGATCGAACCCGGTCACGAGCTTCCTGAGCGCGGACCGGCCGCGAATCACGCTCGTGGTCGGCACTTCGAACAGGACGCTGAACGGGACGCTCAAGAACATCCCGAGCTTCGTCAGCCAGCGGTTCTACGACTACGACACCCGAAGCTACAGGACGGCCACGCGCGGCGGCGTCTCGGGCGTCAACGTGCTGGAGTTCAGCTACACGGTCGGGAGCGCGGACCGGGACGCCGACGGCGTGAGCATCGCGGCCGATTCGCTGGCCGGCGGCAGTATCGGGGCCCAGACCCGAGGCTTCCAGGGCGGCTTCTCGTACAACCCCAACCTCAACAAGAGCCACGCGGCGATGTCCGCCCAGTCCGGCCACAAGGTGGGCCCGGAACCGCCGAGCTTCTCCGGGGTGTCGAGCCCGAGCCTGCTCTTCTACACCTGCGGGCCGTTCGACAGCTGCGGATCGGCGAGCCACCGGCTGCCGACGATCGCCAACGCGGGCCGGGCGTACAACGTCAGATATTCGGTGACGCCGGCGCTGCCCGCCGGGCTTTCGGTGAACTCGTCCACGGCGGTGCTCTCCGGCTCGCACAACGGGTCGTCGGCGCGGCGCAACTACACGCTGCGGGCGACGGACGGGTACAACCAGACGGCCGACCTGACCTTCAGCCTGGAGGTGCGGGACGGCGCCGGCGTCGAATCGATCACCGTCACGTCGAACCCCGGGAGCGACCGGACCTACGGCAAGAACGGGGATTTCGGCACCAACGACACCATCACCGTGAGGGTCGACTTCAACCGCCCCATCGGCACCATCATCCGAAGCTACGTCTGCCTGAACATCCGCATCGGCAGCAACACCCGCCGCGCGTGCAACCCGACCGGGGCCTTCCGGCAGGACAAGCTCCATTTCAGCTATGCGGTGGTGGAGGGCGACTGGGACGGCGACGGCATCAGCTTCCCGGCCAACCCGCTGGGCGCCGGCAAGAGCGGTGACCTGCGTTTCTACCGTATCGGCATCGGCGGCGGCGACAACCGGATCGACCGGAGCTTCGGGGCGGTGCTGGACGACCCGAACCACAAGGTGCGCGGGCGCCAGACCACGCCCGGCTTCGGCTCGACCGCCAGCCCGGCCTTCAGCTGGGTGAAGGACAACGCGGTCTCCCAGGTGCTGCCGGCGGCGACCGGCGGCGACGGCGGCCTGACCTACAGCATCGAGGAGGGCCTGCCGGACGGGCTGGTCTTCACCGCGGCGACGCGCACGCTCTCCGGCACGCCGACCGCAGTGCAGGGCGCAACCAACTACACGCTGGTGGCGACCGACGGCGACGGCGACAAGACGGAGCTGCGCTTCTCCATCGAGATCCGCGAGATCGTGCTGTCCATCTCCTCGCCGAGCGTGGCGGAAGGGGCGGCGGGCGGGACGGCGGCGCTGCCCTTCGCGGTGACCCTGAACCGGGCGCCGGGCCGGCAGGTGACGGTGGACTGGGCGGCGGCCGCGGACCCGGGCACGGCCGCCTCCGGCGCCGACTACACGTCGTTCTCCGGGGGTACGCTGACCTTCGCCGCGGCCGACACGAGCAAGACCGTCGAAGTCACGGTGACCGGCGACGCGCTGGACGAACCCGACGAGACGATCCGCATCGCGCTGTCCAACCCCTCCGGGGCGGTGGTCGGGAGCGCGGCGACCGGGGTGGGCACGATCGCCGACGACGACCCGACGCCGACCCTGACGCTGGCGCTGTCGGACCCGGATGCGGGGCGCCCGGACACCATCCGGGAGAGCGGGGCCGGCAACGCGACGACGGTGACGGCGAGCCTGGCCGGCGGGACCTCGGGCGAGGCGATCACGGTGACGGTGTCGGCGGCCTCGACCTACGCGGCGCTGGCCGCCGACGGCGGCTTCGCCCTGAGCGCGGCGCGGACGCTGACCATCGCCGCGGGGCAGGCGGCGAGCGCCGGCGCGGTGACGATCGCTGCGACCGACGACGCCATCGACTCGGCGGACAAGACGGCGACGGTGAGCGGGGCGGTGGCCGGCGGACACGGGCTGGTGGCGGCGCCGGCGGCGCTGACGCTGACCATCGCCGACGAGGACTCGCGGCCGAGTTCGGCGCTCGCGCTTGCCCCGGCGTCGGTCTCGGAGTCGGGCGGCGTGGCGACGGTGACCGCGACCCTGAGCCACCCCTCGGCGGAGGCGGTGACGATCGCGGTGTCGGCGACGGCGTCCACGGGCGCGGTGGACGGCGACTTCGCCCTGAGCACGGCGAACACGCTGACCGTCGCCGCCGGGCGGACGACGAGCGCGGGCGTGGTGACGGTGACCGCGGTGGGCAACGGGACGGATTCGCCGGACAAGCAGGTGACGGTGAAGGGTTCGGCGTCGGGCACGCTCGGGGCGGCGGACCCGCCGGACGCGACGCTGACGTTGCGTGACGACGACGGCGCGCCCACGGTGTCGCTGGTGCTGTCGTCGTCGTCGATTGCCGAGAACGGCGGGGTGGCGACGGTGAGCGCGGCGCTGGGCGGCGCGTCGAGCGAGGCGGTGACGGTGACGGTGGCGGCGTCCGCGGTGGCGGCGTCGGGCGCGGTGGCGGGCGACTTCGGCCTGAGCGCGGCGACGACGCTGACCATCGCGGCGAACGCCACGACGAGCACCGGGACGGTGACGATCACGGCCAGCGACAACGACGTGGACGCGCCGGACAAGCGGGTGACGGTCTCCGGCACGGCGGCGGGCGGCAACGGGGTCGCGGACCCGGCGAACGCGACGCTGACGCTGGCCGACGACGAGGCGCTGCCGACGGCGACGCTGGCGCTGGCGCCCGCGTCGATCGCCGAGGCGGGCGGTCTGGCCACGGTCACGGCGACGCTTTCGGGCGAATCGAGCGCGGCGCTGACGCTCACGGTGACGGCGGCGGCGGGGGCGCACGCGGCGGCCGGCGACTTCACCCTGAGCGCGGCGGCGACGCTGACCATCGCCTCCGGGGAGACGGCGAGCGCCGGGACGGTGACGGTCGCCGCCGTCGCCGACACGACGGACTCCCCCGACAAGCTGGTGGCGGTCGGCGCCGCGGCGGCCGGGGGCAACGGCATCGCGGACCCGGCCGCGGCGACGCTGACCGTCACCGACGACGACGCCCTGCCGACGCTGACGCTGACGCTCTCGCCTTCGACCATCGACGAGAGCGGGGCGGGCAGCACGGCGACGGTGACGGCGGGGCTCTCGCACCCGTCGAGCGAAGCGGTGACGGTCACGGTGTCGGCGGTCGCGGTGTCCCCGGCGGACTCGGGCGATTTCAGCGTCAGCGCCGCCAACACCCTGACCATCGCCGCGGGGGAGACGGTGAGCGTGGGCGCGGTGACCGTCGCCGCGGTGGACGACCGCGCGGATGCGCCGGACAAGCGGGTGACGGTCAAGGGCGCGGCCGGCGGCGGGCGCGGGGCGGCGAACCCGCCCGACGCGACGCTCACCATCGCCGACGACGACGACGCGCCGGGGGTGACGCTGTCGCTGGCGCCGGCGTCGATTTCGGAGAGCGGCGGGACGGCGGAGGTGAGCGCGGTGCTGGACCGGACCTCGAGCGCGGCGACGACCATCTCGGTGGCGGCGGCCACCGGGTTCTACGGCATCGTCACGCGCCGGTTTCAGTTGGGCCTCCTTCAAGTCGAGGCCCCGGACCGGTGGATCGTCATCCCGGCCGGGACGACGACGAGCACGGACACCGCGGGGATCGTCGCGACGGACGACACGATCCACCAGGGCAGCGCCGGCCGGACCGTGACGGTGACGGCCACGATGACCAACGACCAGGGCACGTCCGCGGTGACCGGGGCGGCGCTGACCCTGACCGACGACGAGACCCTGCCGATGGCGACGCTGGCGCTGTCGTCGTCTTCGATCCCGGAGTCGGGCGGCGTGACCACGGTGACGGCGGCGCTGTCGGGCGCGTCCAGCGAGCCGGTGACGGTCACGGTGTTGGCGGCGGCGGGGGCCGGCGCGGTCGCGGGCGACTTCGCCGTGAGCGCGGCGGCGACGCTGACCATCGCGGCGGGAGAGACGGCGAGTTCGGGAACCGTCACGGTGACGGCGACCCCGAACACCGCGGATTCGCCGGACAAGACGGTGACGATCTCCGGCGCGGCCGACGGCGGCAACGGCGTCGCGGACCCGGCCGCCGCGACGCTGACGATCACCGACGACGACGTGCTGCCGACGCTGACGCTGAAGCTGTCGCCGGCGTCGATTTCGGAGGACGGCGGGGTTGCGACGGTCACCGCGGCGCTCTCGCATCCCTCCAGCGCCGCGGTGACGCTGACGGCGGCGGCTTCGGCGGTCTCCCCGGCCGTCGCCGGCGACTTCACCTTGAGCGCGGCGACGGCGCTCACCATCGCGGCCGGGGCCACCGTCAGCACCGGCCGGGTGACGGTGACGGCGGCCGACAACGACGTGGACGCGCCGGACAAGCGGGTGACGGTGCGGGCGGCGGCCGCCGGCGGGCGCGGGGTCGCGGACCCGGCCGCCGTGACGCTCGCCATCGCCGACGACGAAGAGACCCCGATGGTGACGCTGAAGCTGTCGCCGATGTCGATCTCGGAGGCGCGCGGGGTTTCGACGGTGACGGCGGCGCTGTCGGGCGAGTCCAGCGCGGCGGTGACGGTCACGGTGTCGGCCGCCCCGGCGGCGAACGCGGCCCTGACCGATTTCAGCCTGAGCGCCGCCCGGACCCTGACCATCGCGGCGGGCGCGACGGCCAGCACCGGCCGGGTGACCGTCACGGGGGTCAACGACGATGCGGATCGGGACGCCGGCAAGCGGGTGACGATCTCGGGCGCGGTGTCGGGGGGCAACGGCGTCTCGGCGCCGGAGAGCGTGACCCTGGAGATCACCGACAACGACTCGCCGCCGCCGGGCCAGACGCAGTGGAGACGCTCCCATCCAACGCCTGTGAGTGAAGGCGCTGGATGGGAGGTCACCACGCAGCCCCTGCTCGGCAAGACGGGGCCGCAACCGATCAGCATCGCCTGGGGAACACGGACCAGCATCCATCGATATGCCGAGGCCTGGGCCTGCGTCACCAGGACCGTCCGCGGGCCCAGACAGATCCAGTCGGAACCTTATACCATACTGGCGCCGTTGCCGAGGCCGCCGGACTCGAGCATCTGCACGAGGCTCGCCGGCAAGGGGACGATGCCGACCTCGATTTCGCTGACCCAGGCGATGATCGACAACGACGGCGTGGTGATCGTCATCTACGGCGCGATCTACTCCAACCCCGCTGAAGGCAACGACTACTACGCCGAGTGGGTCCCCATCACGCCGCTGCCGAAGGCGACGCTGACGCTGACGCCGGCGTCGATTTCGGAGGCGGGGGTTTCGACGGTGACGGCGACGCTGGACAAGGAGGCGGTGTCGGCGGCGACGCTCACGGTGTCCGCGGCCGCGATTTCGGCGTCGGGCGCGGCGGCGGACGACTTCACGCTGTCCGCGGCGACGACGCTGACCTTCGCGGCGGGGACGACGGAGAGCGCCGGCGCGGTGACGATCGCCGGGGTGGACAACGCGGTCGATGCGCCGAACAAGCGGGTGACGGTGCGGGCGGCGGCGGGCGGCGACGTGCGGGCGCCGCCCTCGGCGACGCTGACCATCCGCGACGACGACGACGCGCCGACGGCGGCGCTGGCGGTCTCGCCGGCGTCGGTCCCGGAATCCGGCGGGGTGGCGACGGTGACGGCGACGCTCTCGCACCCGTCGAGCGCGCCGACGACGATCACGGTGTCGGCGGCGGCGGGCGCGGGCGCGTCGGCGGCGGACTTCACGCAGACCGGGGAGATTCTGGTCGTTCCGGCGGGGCGGACGGGGAGTTCGGGCACGGTGACGATCGCCGCCCACGACAACGACGCGGATTCGCGAGACAAGCGGGTGACGGTCTCCGGCACGGCGGCGAACCGCCGGGACGCGGACGCGGGAGCGGTGACGGTGGCCGAGGCGGCGCTGACGATCGCCGACGACGACGCGACGGCGGCGCTCTCGCTGGCGCTCACCCCGGCGTCGATCGCCGAGGACGGCGGGGTGTCGACGGTGACGGCGACGCTGTCGCATCCGTCCGCCGAAGCGGTGACGGTCACGGTGTCGGCGGCGGCGGGGGCGAACGCGGCGGACGGCGACTTCACCCTGAGCGCGGCGGCGACGCTGACCATTGCGGCGGGGCGCACGACGAGCGCCGGCACGGTGACGGTGACCGCCGCGGACGACAGCGTGGACTCGCCGGACAAGCGGGTGACGGTCTCGGGCGCGGCGGCGGGCGGCTTGGGCGCGGCGGACCCGCCGGCTCTGACCCTGGCCATCCGCGACGACGAAGGCGCGCCGGCGGCGTCGCTGATCCTGTCCTCGTCGTCGATTTCGGAGAACGGCGGCGCGGCGACGCTGACCGCGGTGCTGAACCGGGCGGCGAGCGCCGACGTGAGGCTCGTCTTCACGGCCACGCCGGGCGCCAACGTTGCGGGCTATTCGGGGAGCGCCAACAGCCTGACCATCGCCGCCGGACGGACCGCGAGCACGGGCGCGATCGTGGTCACGGCTCGCGACGACGCGGTGGACCAGCCCGACAAGCGGGTGACGATCGGCGCGCGGGTGACGAGCGGCCCGGCGGCGTCGCCGGCGAACGTGGTCCTGACGCTGGTGGACGACGAGCCGACGCCGACGCTGTCGCTGATCCTGTCGCCGCCGTCGATTTCGGAGTCGGGCGGCGCGGCGGCGGTGACGGCGCGGCTTTCCGGCGCGTCGAGCGAAGCGGTGACGGTCACGGTGGCGGCGGCGCCGGGTGACGGGGCGGTGGCGGCGGACTTCACCCTGAGCGCGGCGCGGACGCTGACCATAGCGGCCGGGCAGACGACGAGCGCCGGCGGCGTCACGGTGACCGCGGTCGCCAACGCGGTGGTGACGCCGGACAAGCGGGTGACGGTCTCGGGCGCGGCGGCGGGCGGCAACGGGGCGGCGGACCCGAGGCCGGCGACGCTGACGCTGGTCGACGACGACGCGCGGCCGACGGCGTCGCTGGTGCTGTCCTCGTCGTCGATCGCCGAGAACGGCGGGGTGGCGACGGTGACGGCGGCGCTGTCGGAGCCGGCGGCCGAAGCGGTGACGGTGACGGTGTCGGCGGCGCCGGGGGCGGGGACGGACTTCACCTTGAGCGCGGGCACGGCGCTGACCATAGCGGCGGGGGCGACGGCGAGCGCCGGGCTGGTGACGGTGACCGCCGTGGACGACGCCGACGACGGGACGGACAAGCGGGTGACGGTCTCGGGCGCGGTGTCGGGCGGCGTCGTCGCGGATCCGCCCGCGGCGACGCTGACCATCCGCGACGACGACGGCGCGCCGACGCTGTCGCTCGCGCTCACGCCGGCGTCGATCTCGGAGAACGGCGGGGTGGCGACGGTGACGGCGACGCTCTCCGGGACGCAGAGCGCGGCGGTGACGGTGACGGTGTCGGCGGCGGCGGGGCGCGGGACGGCGGAGGCCGACTTCGCGTTGAGCGCGGCGCGGACGCTGACCATCGCGGCGGGCGCGGCGGCGAGCACGGGCGCGGTGACGATCGCGGCCCGCGACGACGACGTCGATTCGCCGGACGGGACGGTGACGGTTTCGGGCGCGGCCGCGGGCGGCGCGGCGGCGGACCCGCCGGCGGCGGCGCTGACGATCCGCGACGACGACCGGGCGCCGGGGGCGCGGCTGTCGGCGTCGCCGGCGTCGATTTCGGAGAACCGCGGGGTGGCGACGGTGACGGCCACGCTCTCGCATCCGTCGAGCGCCGCGACGACGGTGACGGTGACGCCGGTGTCGGGCGCCTACACGGTGGACGCGGGCGCGGCGCGCATCGTCATCCCGGCGGGGCGGACGGAGCCGGC
This sequence comes from Alphaproteobacteria bacterium, assembly GCA_965200265.1. Classification (GTDB taxonomy): domain Bacteria; phylum Pseudomonadota; class Alphaproteobacteria; order UBA2966; family UBA2966; genus UBA2966. The sequence continues at coordinate 833,454 of OZ241357.1, forward strand.
GGAGGGATCGGAGAACGCGGCGGCGGCGGTCACCGCGGTGGACGACGGCATCGACGAGCCGGACCGGCAGGTGACGGTGATCGGAACGATGGCCAACGCGCAGGGCGCGGCGGGCGTGAGCGGGGCGGTGCTGACGATCGCGGACGACGACGCGGCGGCGACGGTGACCTTGGCGGCGTCGCCGGCATTGATCTCGGAGAACGGCGGGGTGACGACGCTGACGGCGACGTTGAGCGGGCCGTCGGCCGCGGCGGTGACGGTGACGGTGACGGGGGTCGCCGGGGCCTATACCGCGGGTCCGGACGCGACCATCGTCATCGCGGCGGGGGAGACGCGGAACGCTTCCGACACGGCCACGGTCGCGGCGGTGGACGACGACGTCTATGGCGGCGCGGCCGGGCGGCGGGTGACGGTGACCGGCGCGGCGGCCAGCGGCACCGGCGCCCACCCGGTGGTCGGGGCGGCGCTGACCCTGGCCGAGGACGAGGCGGCGCCGACGGTGACGCTGGCCGTGTCGCCGGGGTCGATCTCGGAGAACGGCGGCGAGGCGACGGTGAGCGCGACGTTGAGCGGGCCGTTGGCCGCGGCGGCGACGGTGACGGTGACGCCGGTCGCGGGGGCCTATACCGCGGGTTCGGACGCGACCATCGTCATCGCCGCGGGGGCGACGGTGAACGCTTCCGACACGGCGACGGTCGCGGCGGTCGACGACGACCTCCACCAGGGCAGCGCGGGCCGCAGCGTGACGGTGACGGGCGCGGCGGCGAGCGGCATCGGCGCGGTGAGCGTGACCGGGGCGGCGCTGACCCTGGCGGACGACGGCGAAACCCTGCCGACGGCGTCGCTGGCGCTCACGCCGTCGACGATTTCGGAGGACGGCGGGGTGGCGACGGTGACCGCGGCGCTGTCGGCGCCTTCGAGCCGGCCGGTGACGGTCACGGTGACGGCGGCGCCCGGCAGCCGGGCGGTGGCGGCGGATTTCAGCCTGAGCGCGGCGGCGACCTTGACCATCGCCGCGGGTTCGACGGCCAGCGCCGGGACGGTGACGGTGTCGGCGGCGGCGACGGGCGACGACGCCGTCCACGAGCTCGACCGGGAGGTGACGGTCTCGGGCGCGGCGGCGGGCGGCAACGGCGTCGCGGACCCGGCGGACGCGACGCTCGCCATCGCCGACGACGAGGCGCTGCCGACGGTGACCCTGGCGCTCACGCCGTCGACGATTTCGGAAACCGGCGGGGTGTCGACGGTGACCGCGGCGCTCTCGCATCCGTCGAGCGAAGCGGTGACGGTGACGATCCAGGCGGCGCCGGGGGACCATGCGCGGGCGGCGGACTTCGCGCTGAGCGCGGCGCGGACGCTGACCATCGCGGCGGGGTCGACGACCAGCGCCGGCCGGGTGACGGTGACGGCGGCGGCCAACAGCGCGAACGCGCCGGACAAGACGGTGACGGTGACGGGCGCCGCGGCGGGCGGCAACGGCGTCGCGGACCCGGCGGACGCGACGCTGACCATCGCCGATGACGACGGGACGCCGCGGCTGACCCTCAGCCCGGCCGATCCCGCATGGGAGGGGCATACCGGCGCGGCGCGAACGTCCGGCGGCTTCCGGTACGCGAACGCGGGGCAGTTGAATTTCCTCGTCCGGGTCGCCCCCCAGAGCGAGCGGCCGATCACGGTGGAGCTGGCGGACGCGACCTCCACCTTCTCGGTCACCTCCTCGTCCGGCCGGGCGACCGCGGGGACTGACTACACGGCCTTCGCCGGCCGGACGCTGACCATCCCGCCGCGCGCCGCCCAATTCAGCTTCCACGCGACGGTCCTCGACGACGCGGTGGACGAAGGAAAGGCCTTCGAGGCGGTGATCGCCGAGCTCCGCAACCCGGTCAACGCCGAGATCCCGAGCGCCTCCGCCGGCAGGGCGGAGATCTACATCCGCGAGGACGACGCGGCGGGGCTGACGGTGACGGAGACCGCCGGTTCGACCCGGACCACGGAGGCCGGGGGGACGGACACGTTCACGGTGGCGCTGTCGAGCCTGCCGACGGCGGCGGTGACGGTGACGCTGTCGGTCCCGGCGGGCGCGCAGGACGAGGGCGAGCTGTCGGTCGGCGGCGGGGCCTACGGGAGCACGGCGACCCTGACCTTCGCGCCGGCGGCCTGGAGCGCGGCGCAGACGGTGACGGTGCGCGGCAGGAACGACACCGCCGCCGACGGCGACCAGACCTGGGCGGTCACCCTGGACCCGTCGAGCGGCGACGCCGTCTATGGCGGGCTGACCGCCGCCACCCTGTCCGTCACCAACACCGACGACGACGCGGCGGCGGGGCTGGTGGTGGTCGAGACCGGCGGCTCGACGGTGACCGCCGAGGCCGGGGGGACGGACACCTTCACGGTGGCGCTGGCCCGCAAGCCGGCGGCGGACGTGACGGTGGTGCTGTCGATCCCGGCCGGCGCGCAGGACGAGGGCGAGCTGGCCGACCCGGAAAAACCCTTCCTCGGCTTCGGGAGCAGCACGCGGACCCTGACCTTCAAGGCCGACGACAACACGTGGAGCACGGCGCAGACGGTGGCGGTGATCGGCAAGGACGACAGCGTGCTCGACGGCCACCAGACCTACGCCATCGCGCTGAACCCGGACAGCACCGACCCCGCCTATCGGACGCTGGGGAACGCCTCGCTGTCGGTGACCAACCTCGACGACGACGCGAGGGCGTCGGTGACGCTGACGCTCACGCCTTCGACCCTCGCCGAGGGCGCCGTCGCGACGGTGACGGCGAGCCTGTCGCAGGCGACCGGCCAGAACGTGACGGTGACGGTGTCGGCGGCGGGGGCGAGCGCCTCGTCCGGCGACTTCACGCTGAGCGCGGCCAAGACGCTCACCATCGACTATCAGTCGACGGAGAGCACGGGCACGGTCACCATCGCGGCCGCCAACGATGCCGCCGACGAGCACGACGAGACCGTGACCGTCTCCGCGACCGCGGCGACGGCGGCGAGCCCCGACCCCAGCAAGGTGACCGCCGTGTCGTCGCCGGTGCCGGTGGCGTTGACGATCACGGACACCGACGCGGCGCCGGCGGTGACCTTGGCGCTCGCGCCGTCGGCCATCGCCGAGGGCGGCGTCGCGACGGTGTCGGCGACGCTCTCGCACCCCTCCACCGAGCCGACGACGGTGACGGTGTTTCCGGCGGCGGGCGGGGCGGCGCGGGTCGCTTCGGACGCGACCATCGTCATCCCCGCGGGGCGGACGGCCAACGCCTCCGACACCGCGACGATCGCGGCGGTGGACAACCGGCGCGACGAGGCCGACCGGTCGGCGACGGTGACGGCGACGGCGGCCAACGGCCTCGGCGTCGGCGCGGTGACCGGGGCGGCGCTGGCGATCGCGGACGACGACAACCCGCCGCTGCTCCACGTCGACTCGCCGAGGGTGACGGAGGGGGCGTCGGGGGCGATGGCGACCATGACCTTCACGGTGCGGCTGGGCGTCGCCAGCGGCAGGCAGGCGACGGTCGCCTGGGCCGACGCGGGGACGGGCGCGGCGACGGCGGGCGCGGACTACGCGACCGTCGCCGGCGGCACGCTGACCTTCGCGGCCGGCGAGACCGTCAAGACCGTCGCCGTGACGGTGAACGGGGACGACGGCGACGAGCCGGACGAGACGGTGGTCATCGCCTTGAGCGCCCCGGTCAACGCGACGCTGAGCGCGGCGCGGGGCATCGGGACGATCCTCGACGACGACGCGACGCCGACGCTCTCCATCGCCGCGGCGCAGGTGACGGAGGGGGACGGCGGCCCGGCGACGCTCTCCTTCCCGGTCAGGCTGAGCGCGGCGAGCGGCACCACGGTGACGGTGGACTACGCGGACGCGGGGACGGGCACCGCGGACTCGGGGACGGACTACGCGGCCATCGCCGCCGGCACGCTGACCTTCCTGGCCGGCGAGACGAGCAAGACCATCGCCGTGGCGGTGACCGGCGACGGCGCGGACGAGCCGGACGAGACGGTGGTGGTGAGGTTGAGCGCCCCGTCGCGGGCGACGCTCCCGGCGGCGACGGCCACGGGGACCATCGCCGACGACGACGACCCGCCGGAGCTGTCGATCTCCTCGCCGAACGTGGCGGAAGGGAACGGCGGCCCGGCGACGCTGCGCTTCACGGTGAAGTTGAGCGCGGCCAGCGGCCGGCAGGTGGCGGTGAGCTACGCGGAAGCGGCGGGCGGCACGGCGACGGCGGGGACCGACTACACGGCGCTGGCGGCCGGCGCGCTGACCTTCGCGGCCGGCGAGACGAGCAAGAACGTCGACGTGACGGTGGCCGGAGACACGCTGGACGAGCCGAACGAGACGGTGCTCGTGAGGTTGAGCGGCCCGACGAACGCGACGCTCCCGGCGCTCCCGACGACGGCGGCGACCGGCACGGGCACGATCGAGGACGACGACCCGCCGCCGTCGGTGTCCATCGATTCGCCGGCCGCGGCGGTGACCGCGGACTCGGGCGCGACGCTGCGCTTCAAGGTGGGCCTGAGCGCGGCGAGCAGCCGGCAGGTGACGGTGAACTACGCCGAGGGAACGGGCGGCACGGCGACGCCGGGGACGGAATACACGGCGCTGGCGGCGGGCACGCTGACCTTCGCGGCCGGCGAGACGAGCAAGAGCCTCGACGTGGCGGTGGCGGCCGGCGCGAGCGACGGCAGGACGGTGGTGGTGACGCTGAGCGGCCCGGTCAACGCCACCCTGGGCACGGCGACGGGGACGGGGACGATCTCGGAGGATCTGGCGCCGTCCTTCACGGCTTCGTCGCTTTCGCGGCATTTCGGGCGCAACCGGGCGATCCCGGCCTTCACGCTGCCGGCGGCGACGGGCGGCAACGGCGCGCTGACCTACGCCATGGCGTCGCTGCCCACGGGCCTGGTCTACACGGCGCCGGGGGCCACGGACGCGCATGGCGGCAGGATCACGGGCACGCCGAGCGCGAACCGCGGCGCGACGGTCTACCGGCTGACGGCGACCGACGCCGACGGCGACAGGGCGGCGCTGAACGTCTCCATCACGGTGAGCGACGCGCCCGGGATTCAGAACATGAGGATCCATGGCCACCAGGGGCAGTCGATCAGCAACGTCACGACCGGGCAGCGGATCGTGTTCACGCTCGTCTTCGATCAGGTCGTCCGCGCCACGGAAGACGGGATCCACATGAAGCTCCTGATCGGAGACCAGGAACGCGAGGCGATACGGCAATACAGCAAGTCGGGGGACACCACCGAGGTGGTCATGGAATACCAGGTGCGGGCCGACGACTGGGACGGCGACGGCATCTCGCTTCCGCGCCATCCCTTCCGGTTCTCCCCCATCTCCGGGTATGGCCTGGATCCGCCGGACGGCTCCATCCTGCTCCGCAGCAACTTCAACGTTCATGCGATCTACGACATCGACGCGCGCACCCAGCTCTCGTTCACCAACCGGGGCGACCTGCGGGTCAACGACCGCTCGCCGTCCTTCGGGTCGGCCACGGTCGCGGACAAGTCCTTCGTGGACGGCGCCCCGGTGTGGGCCGACGACCCCGTTCTGCCCGCCGCGACGTTCCCGACGCCGGGGGTGGGGGAGACGGCGACGGACGTCAACTCGCCGCTGAGATACACCGTCGCGCCGGCGCTGCCCGAGGGGCTGGCGCTCGACTCGGCCACCCGCGTCATCACCGGGACGCCGACGGAGGTTTCGGCCACGAAGTCCTATACGCTGACCGCCACCGACGTCGACGGCGACCGGACGACGCTGGGGTTCCGCCTGGGGGTGGAGGAGAATACGCAGCCGGCGTTCGCCGCCGACGCCGCGGCGGCCTGGACGTGGACGGAGGACCGGGCGGTCTCGCAGGTCCTGCCGGCGGCCTCGGGCGGCAACCAGACGCTGACCTATACGCTGACCGGGCCGGGCGCGTCGTCGACGCTGAGCCTGCCCCAGGGGCTGGCGTGGGACGCGGCCACGCGCACGATCTCCGGCACGCCGACGGTGGACGCGGCCGAGGCCGGCTATTCGCTGACGGTGGCCGACCGCGACGGCGACGACGAGACGCTGGCGGTCGCCATCACGGTCGAGCCGCGCGCGCCGGACGCGGCGACGGGCGTCAGCGCGGCATCCGCGGTGGGGGCGCTGACGGTGAGCTGGACGGCGGCGGCGAAGGCGGACGGCTACCGCATCCAGTGGAAGTCGGGGACCGAGAGCTACGCCCCGGCGACCCGGCAGGCGACGGTGAGCGGCAACGCCTCGACGACGTACACGATCACCGGGCTCCAGGCGGGCAGGGAATACACGGTGCGCGTGATCTCCAAGCGGGCCGGCGCGCCGGACGGCGCCGCGTCGGCGGAAGCGACGGGCACGCCGACCAACCTGACGATGGCGCTGTCGAGCACGCCGATCTCCGAGTCGGGCGGGGTGGCGACGGTGACGGCGCATCTGGCCGCCGCGCTGGGAACGCCGGTCACGGTCACGGTGTCGGCGGCGCCGGGAACGAACGCGGCGGCGGACGACTTCACGCTGTCGGGAACGACGCTGACCATCGCGGCCGGGAAGACCGCGAGCGCCGGCACGGTGACGGTCGCCGCGGTGGACGACGAGGTCGACTCGGTCGTCGACGGCTCCGTCGCCGGGAAGAGGGTGAGGGTGTCGGGCGTGTCCAGCGGGGCGGCGAATCCGCCGGCCCTGACCCTGACCATCACCGAGGACGACGACGCGGCCCTGGTGCTCGACCCGGCGCTTCCGGGCGCCGCCGACGGCCTGTGGCTCACCGCGGACGAAGGCGCCACGGCGACCTTCACGGTGAAGCTCGCCACCCAGCCGACGGGCGCGGTGACGGTGACGGTGGCGAGCGCCGACGACGGCGAAGGGAAGCTGTCCTCGGGGGCCGGCGCGCCGGCGGCCTCGACGGCGCTGACCTTCACGGCGGGCGACTGGAACACGGCGCAGACGGTGACGCTGACCGCCGTGGCGGACCAGATCGACGACGGCGACGTCGATTACCGGCTGACCCTGGACCCGGGCGGCGCGAGCACGGACGCCTACGCCAAGCTGGCGACGGTGGAGGCGAAGGCGCGGACCGTGGACGTCGACGAGGCGGGGATCTCGATCTCGAAGACGGCGCTGACGATCGGGGAGAGCACGCCCACCAACGACACGCGGACGCACTTCACCGTGGCGCTGGCGAGCAAGCCGACGGCGAACGTGACGGTGACGGTGACGAGCGGCAGCCTGAGCGACGCGCGGGTCTGCCTGTCCGGCGGGGGCTGCGCGCCGTCGCGGACGCTGACCTTCACCCCGGGCAACTGGAGCACGGGGCAGCTGCTGTCCGCGCAGGGGCAGCGCGACGAGCTGGACGAGGGCGACGAGCAGGTCACGTTCACGCTGGACCCGGCGAGCGCGGGCGACGGCGTCTATGACGGCTTGGCGAGCGCGACCCTGCCGGTGACGATCGAGGACGACGACGACGCGCCGGCGCTGTCGGTCTCCGCGCCGAGCGTGACGGAGGGCGACAGCGGCGAGGCGACGCTGACCTGGAAGGTGACGCTGAGCCCGATACGGCACTGCTTCGCGTATCTCGCGAACGGCACGTGCGACAGGTACGGGACGCAGGTCGGCGTGAGCGGGCGGGAGGTGACGCTGGACTACACCGACGCCGGCGCCGGCACGGCGGCGGCGGGGACGGACTATACGGCGTTCGCCACAGGGACCCTGACCATCGCGGCGGGGACGACGGCCGGCGGGACCATCAAGGCGACGGTGAAGGGCGACACGCTGCACGAAGCGGACGAGACGGTGGTCCTGTCGTTGAGCGATCCGGGCAACGCCACGCTGGCCGTCGTGGCGGGGCAGACGGCGGACACGGCCACGGGCACCATCGCCGACGACGACCCCGTGCCGGAGCTGTCGATTTCCCCGACCGCACGGGCGACGGAGGGGGACGGCGGTTCGGGGGTCCCGGCGACGCTGACCTGGACGGTGACGCTGAACCCGGCGAGCGGCCGGGAGGCGACGGTCGCCTGGGCGGACGCGGGGACGGGCACGGCGACTTCCGGGGTCGACTACGCGACGGTCGCCGGGGGCACGCTGACCTTCGCCGCCGGCGAGACGCGCAAGACCGTCGCGGCGACGGTGACCGGGGACAAGACCGACGAGGCGGACGAGACGGTGATCGTCAAGTTGAGCGCCCCGACCAACGCGGTGCTGGCCATCGTCGCGGCGGGGCGGACGGCGGACACCGGCACGGGGCGCATCCGCGACGACGACGCCCCGCCGGTGCTGTCGTTCTCCGCCCCGACCGCGTCCGAAGGCGATTCCGGGCCGACGACCGTCTCCTTCGAGGTGGAATTGAGCGCGGAGAGCGGGAAGGAGGTGACGGTCGATTACGCCGACGCGGGGACCGGCACGGCGGACTCGGGGACGGACTACACGGCGCTGGCCGCCGGCACGCTGACCATAGCGGCCGGGGACACGACCGCGAGCGTCAGCGTGCAGGTGACGGGCGACACGGTGAACGAGCCGGACGAGACCATCGTCCTGAAGCTGAGCGGGGCGGCGAACGCGACGCTGGCCGTCGTCGCGGGACAGACGGCGGACACGGGCGCGATCACGATCGACGACGACGACGCGGCGACGGCGACGCTGGCGCTGACTCCGGACTCGATCTCGGAAAACGGCGGCCTCTCCACGGTGACGGCGACGCTCGCCGTGCCGTCGACCGCGGCGGTGACGATCGCGGTGTCGGCGGCGCCGGGGACCGGGGCGGCGGCGGGCGACTTCACCCTGAGCGCGGACAAGACGCTGACCTTCGCCGCGGGAGCGACGACGAGCGCAGGCCTGGTGACGGTGACGGCGAACGCCAACGTCACCGATTCGCCGAACAAGGGCGTGACGGTTTCGGGCGCGGCGTCGGGCGGCCACAGGATGGCCAACCCGGCGGACGCGACGCTGACGATCGAGGACGACGACGCCGCGCCCACGGTCGCGCTGGCGCTCGCGCCTTCGACCATCGACGAGAGCGGGGCGAACAGCGTCGCCACGGTGACGGCGACGCTCTCGCACCCGTCCAGTGCGCCGACGACGGTGACGGTGGCCGCGACCGCCGGGTCCAGCACGGACGCCGCCGATTTCGCGCTGAGCGCGGCGACCACCCTGACCATAGCGGCGGGGCGGACGGCGAGCGGCGGCGTGGTGACGATTGCCGCGGCGGACGACGCCGACGACGTCGACGAGTCGGTGACGGTGACGGCTACCGCCGCCAACGGCCACGGCCTGAACCCCTTGACCACCGCCGTGACGCTGGCCATCCGCGACGACGACGCCGCGGCGCCGCTGGCGACGCTGGTGCTCATGCCGGCGTCGATCGCGGAAACGGGCGGGAGGGCGACGGTGACGGCGAAGCTGAGCGCCGCGGCCTCCGCCGCGGTGACGATCACGGTATCGGCCGCCGCGGTCGCGCCGGCGCAAGCGGGCGATTTCACGCTGAGCGGCGACACCACGTTGACCCTGGCGGCCGGAGACACGACGAGCTCGGGCGTGGTGACGATCGTCGCGAACGACGACGATCTGGATTCGCCGGACAAGCCGGTGACCGTCTCGGGCGCGGCGTCCGGCGGCGGCGTGGCCAACCCGCCCGACGCGACGCTGACGATCGCCGACGACGACCCGACGCCGACGGTGACGCTGGCGCTGTCGCCGGCGTCGGTCTCGGAGTCGGGCGGGGTGGCGACGGTGACGGCGACGCTGTCGGACCCGTCGAGCGCGGCGACGACGGTCACGGTGACGGGGATTGCGGACGCCTATACGGCGGGCGCGGACGCGACCATCGTCATCGTCGCCGGGGCGACGGCGAACGCCTCCGACACGGCGACGGTCGCGGCGGTGGACAACGACGTCTACGAGGGAAGCGCGGGGCGGAGCGCGACGGTGACGGCGGCGGCGGCGAACGACTCCGGGGTGGGCGCGGTGACCGGGGCGGTGCTGACGCTCACCGACGACGAGATGAAGCCGACGGTGGCGCTGGTCCTGTCGCCGGCGTCGATTGACGAGTCGGGCGGCGCGGCGGGCGCGGCGACGGTGACGGCCGCGCTGTCGCACCCGGCGGGCGCCGCGGTGACGGTCACGGTGACGGCGGCGGCGGGGGCCAACGCGGCGGCCGGCGACTTCACCCTGAGCGGCGATACGACGCTGACCATAGCGGCCGGGGAGACGACGAGCGCAGGCGTGGTGACGGTGACGGCGGTGGACGATTCCAGCGACTCGCCGGACAAGCGGGTGACGGTTTCGGGAACGGCGGCGTCCGCCCTCGCGGGAATCCTGGATCCGTCTGCGGTCGCGCTGACGATCAGGGACGACGAGGCGGCGCCGACGGTCACGCTGGTGCTGTCGGAGCCGGATTCGTCGTCGCCGGACGTGATTGCCGAGAACGGCGGCGTCTCCACGGTGACGGCGACGCTCTCGCATCCGGCGGGCGTGCCGACGACGGTCTCGGTGCGGACGACTCCGGTCTCGCCGGCGGCCCATACCGACTACACGCAGAGCGGGGCGGTGCTGACCTTCGCGGCCGGGGCGACGACGAGCGCAGGGGTGGTGAGGATCACCGCGATCGACAATACGACCGACGCGCCGGACAAGTGGGTGACGGTGACGGGAACGGCGTCCGGCCCGCAAGGGATCGCCAACCCGTCCGCGGTCGCGCTGAAGATCGCCGACGACGACGAAGCGCCGACGGCGACGCTGACGGCGACGCCGGACAGCATTCCGGAGAACGGCGACAGGAGCATTCCGGAGAACGGCGGCAGGGCGACGGTGACGGCGACGCTCTCGCACCCGTCGAGCGCGGCGACCACGGTGACGGTGGCCCCGGCGCCCGGGTCCTACACCGTGGTGGGCCTGGACACGACCATCGTCATCGCCGCGGGGCAGACGGCGAACGCTTCGGACACGGTGACGGTCGCGGCGGTGGACGACGACGTCCATCAGGGTTCCGCGGAGCGCAGCGCGACGGTGACGGCGGCGCTGGCCAACGGCCAGGGGGCGGGGGCGGTGACCGGCGCGGCGCTGACGCTGGAGGACGACGAGTCCCTGCCGACGGTGACGCTGGCGCTTACGCCGGCCTCGATTTCGGAGGACGGCGGGGTGGCGACGGTGACGGCGCGGCTGTCGGGCAAGTCGAGCGCGGCGGTGACGGTCACGGTGTCGGCGGCGGCGGTGGACCCGACCGTGGCCGGCGACTTCGGCCTGAGCACGGCGACGACGCTGACCATAGCGGCCGAAGCGACGGCCAGCGCCGGCGTGGTGACGGTGGCGGCGGTGGACAACGCCGCCGACGACGATCTGCACCGGTCGGTGACGGTTTCGGGAACGGCGACGGGCGGCAACGGGGTCGCGGCGCCGGCCGCGGCGGCGCTCACCATCGTCGACGACGACGGCGCGCCGCAGGTGGCGCTGGGGCTGTCTTCGTCGTCGATTTCGGAGACCGGCGGCGCGGCGGCGGTGACGGCGACGGTGAGCCCGGCGCCGTCGGCGGCGGTGACGGTCACGGTGTCGGCCGCGCCCGGCGCCGACACGGATGCGGCCGACTTCACGCTGAGCGCGAGCAGCACGCTGACCATAGCGGCGGGAGCGACGACGAGTTCGGGGACGGTGACGGTGACGGCGGCCGGCGACGCCCTGGACGAGCCGGACGGCACGGTGACGGTCTCGGCGACGGTTTCGGGCGGCGGCGCGCCGGCCGCGCTCGCTCCGGTCGCCAGGACGCTCGCCATCGTGGACGACGACGACCCGCCGACGGTGTCGATCTCCTCGCCGCGCGCGACCGAGGGGGCGGCGGGCGCGACGACGACGCTGTCGTTCGCGGTGACGCTGGACGCGGAGAGCGGGCGCGAGGTGACGGTGGACTACGCCGAGGCGGCGGGCGGCACGGCGGCGGCGGGGACCGACTACACGGCGCTCGCCGCCGGCACGCTGACCATGGCGGCCGGGGAGACGGTCGCGACCGTCGACGTGACGGTGGCCGGCGACGCGGCCGACGAGGCGGACGAGACGGTGAAGGTGGCGCTGAGCAACCCGGCGAACGCGACGCTTTCGGCGACGGCGGCGACCGGCACGGGCACCATCGCCGACGACGACGCCCTGCCGACGGTGACGCTGCTGCTTTCGGAGCCGGATTCGTCGTCGCCGGACGCGATTTCGGAGAACGGCGGGGTGTCGACGGTGACGGCGGCGCTCTCGCATCCCTCCGGCGAGGCGGTGACGGTCACGGTGTCGGCGGCGGCGGTGTCTCCGGCGACCGCGAGCGACTTCACGCAGTCGGGAACGACGCTGACCATCGCGGCCGGGGCGACGACGAGCGCCGGCTTGGTGACGGTGACGGCGGCGGACAACGACGCGGTCGCGGCCGACAAGAGCGTGCGGGTTTCGGGAACGGCCGCCGGCGGGCGCGGGGCGGCGGACCCGGCCGCCGTGACGCTGACGATCGAGAACGACGACCGGGCGCCGGTAGTGACGCTGGTGCTCACCCCGGCCAAGGTCGCGGAGAGCAGCGTGTCGTGGTCGTATGTGACGGCGAAGCTGTCGCGCCCGGCGAGCGAGGCGGCGACGGTGACGGTGACGTCGGCCCCGGTGTTCCCGGCGACGTCGGCGGACTACTACCAGGCGGGGAGTACGCTGACCATCGCGGCCGGGGCGACGACGAGCACGGGGCAGGTGGCCGTCATCCCGCATAGCAACGACGTGGACGCGCCCGACAAGGAGGTGGTGGTCTCCGGGCGGGTGTCGGGCGGCTCCGGCGCGGCGAACCCGCGCGACGTGACGGTGACCATCGAAGACGACGAGGCGCTGCCGGTGGTGACGCTGCTGCTGTCGGAGCCGGATCCGTCGTCGCCGGACGCGATTTCGGAGAACGGCGGCGTCTCCACGGTGACGGCGCGGCTGTCGGGCAAGTCGAGCGCGGCGGTGACGGTGACGGTGACGGCGGCGGCGGCGGGAGGCGACACGATTGCCGGCGACTTCGCGCTGAGCACGGCGAGGACGCTGACCATCGCCGCGGGCTCCACGACCAGCGCCGGGACGGTGACGGTCACCGCGGTGAACGACGCCGGCGACGCGGCGGCGATCCACGAGCCGGACAGGTCGGTGACGGTTTCGGGCGCCGCGGCGGGCGGCAACGGGGTGGCCGACCCGGCCGGCAGGACGCTGACGATCGCCGACGACGAAAGCGCGCCGGCCGTGACGCTGGCGGCGTCGCCGTCGTCGATTTCGGAGAACGGCGGGACGGCGACGGTGACGGCGACGCTTTCGGGCCGGTCGCGCGCGGCGACGACGGTCACGGTGACGGGGGTGCCGGGGTCCTACACGGCGGGTTCGGACGCGACCATCGTCATCGCGGCCGGAGCGACGGCGAACGCGACCGACACGGCGACGGTCGCGGCGGTGGACGACGACGTCCATCAGGGGAGCGCCGGGCGGCCCGTGACGGTGACGGCGACGGTCGGGAACGCCGTCGGCGCGGGCGCCGTGACCGGGGCGGCGCTGACGCTGACCGACGACGAGACGCCGCCGACGGTGACGCTGGCGCTGTCGCCGGCGTCGATTTCGGAGAACGGCGAGGTGTCGACGGTGACGGCGCGGCTGTCGGCCAAGTCGAGCGCGGCGGTGACGGTCACGGTGGCGGCGGCGGCGGCGCCTCCGGCGGTCGCGGGCGATTTCGCGCTGAGCGCGGCGACGACGCTGACCATCGCGGCCGGGGCGACGGCGAGCGCCGGCCTGGTGACGGTGGCGGCGGTGGACAACGCCGTCGAAGCGCCGGACAAGGAGGTGACGGTTTCGGGGACGGCGGCGGGTGGCCACGGGGTGGCGGACCCGGCGAACGCGACGCTGACGATCGAGGACGACGACGGCCTGCTGTCGGCGGCGCTGGCGCTGTCGTCGGCGTCGATTTCGGAGACCGGCGGGGTGGCGACGGTGACGGCGACGCTGCGCCGGACGTCGACCGCGGGGGCGACGATCACGGTTTCGGTCGCGCCGGGGTCTCCGGACCCGGCGGGGACGGGCGACTGGACGCAATCGGGAACGGCGCTGACCTTCGCGGCGAACTCCACGACGAGCGCCGGCCTGGTGACGATCTCGGCGCAGTCCGACTCGCTGGACGAGGAAGCCCTGGAGCGGGTGACGGTCTCGGGCGTGCTCGCCACCGACGACCCCGCGGGTCCGGGCGCGGTGAGCGCGGCGACGCTGACGATCGCCGACGACGACGACCCGCCGGTGCTGTCGATCTCCTCGCCGAGCGTGGCCGAGGGCGACGGCGGCTCGGCGACGCTGTCGTTCGCGGTGACGCTGGACGCGGCGAGCGGGCGCGCGGTGACGGTGGACTACGCCGAGGGGACGGGCGGCACGGCGACGGCGGGGACCGACTACACGGCGCTCGCCGCCGGCACGCTGACCATCGACGCGGGCGATACCGGCGGGACGATCGACGTGACGGTGGCGGGCGATACGCTGGACGAGGCGGACGAGACGGTGGTCGTGACGCTGAGCGCCCCGGCGAACGCGACGCTGGCCGTCGTGGCCGGGCAGACGGCGGACACCGGCACGGGTACCATCACCGACGACGACCCGCTGCCGACGGTGTCGATCTCCTCGCCGAGCGTGGCCGAGGGCGACGGCGGCTCGGCGACGCTGTCCTTCGCGGTGACTCTGGACGCGGCGAGCGGACGCGCGGTGACGGTGGACTACGCCGAAGGGACGGGCACGGCGACGGCGGGGACGGACTACACGGCGCTCGCCGCCGGCACCCTGACCTTCGCCGCCGGGGAGAGCAGCAAGACCCTCGACGTGACGGTGGCGGGCGACGCGCTGGCCGAGGCGAACGAGACGGTGGTCGTGGCGTTGAGCGGGCCGACGAACGCGGCGCTCTCGACGACGGCGGCCACGGCTACGGGCACGATCACCGACGACGACGCGCCGGCGGCGACGCTGACGGTAATGCCGGCGTCGATCTCCGAGAACGGCGGCACGGCGACGGTGACGGCGACGCTGGACGGGAGGTCGAGCGCGGCGGCGACGATCACGATCGCGGTCGCCCCGAAATCCTCGACCGGGGCGACGGAGGACGACTACGCGCTGAGCGCGGCGAACACGCTGACCATAGCGGCCGGGACGACGACGAGTTCGGGGGTGGTGACGATCACCGCGGTCGCCAACACGACCGACGCGCCGGACAAGCGGGTGACGGTTTCGGGAACCGCGGCGGGCGGCCACGGGGCGACGGTCGCCGCCGCCGTGGAGCTGGAGATCACCGACGACGACGACCCGCCGGCGGTGGCGCTGGTCCTGTCGGAGCCGGATGCGTCGAAGCCGGACGCGATTTCGGAGAACGGCGGGGTGAGCACGGTGACGGCGGGTTTGTCGCACCCGTCGAGCGCGGAGGTGACGGTGACGGTCTCGGCGGCGGCGGTGGCGTCGTCGGGGGCGGTGGCGGGTGACTTCAGTCTGAGCGCGGCGGCGACGCTGACGATTGCGGCGGGTTCGACGACGAGTTCGGGCCTGGTGACGGTGACGGCGGTGAACAACGAGACGGACGCGCCGGACAAGCAGGTCACGGTTTCGGGAACCGCGGCCGGCGGCGGCGTGGCGGACCCGTCCGACGCGACGCTGGAGATCTCGGACGACGACGCGACGGCGGTGGCGACGCTGGTGCTCAAGCTGCCGTCGATTTCGGAGGCCGGCGAGGTGTCGACGGTGACGGCGAAGCTCGACCGGCCCTCGACCGAGGCGGCGACGCTCACGGTGTCGGCGGCGGCGGGGGCAGGCGCGGTCGCCGACGACTTCACGCAGTCGGGGACGACGCTGATCATAGCGGCGGGGGCGACGATCAGCACGGGGACGGTGACGATCGCCGCCGAGGACAACGCGCTGGACGAGTCGGACAAGCTCGTGACGGTGTCGGCGACGGCCACCGGCGGGCGCGGGATGGCCGACCCGTCCGACAAGACGCTCACCATCCGGGACAACGACGCCGCGGAGCCGACGCCGACGCTGGTGCTGTCGCCGCCGTCGATTCCGGAGTCCGGCGGGACGGCGACGGTGACGGCGACGCTGAACCGGGCGGTGAACGCGGCGACGGCGGTCACGGTCTCGGTTTCGCCGGTGTCCTCGACCGGCGCGATGGCGAACGACTTCACGCTGAGCGACAACAAGACGCTGATCATCTCCGCGTGGGCGACGGCGAGCGCCGGAACGGTGACGATCATGGTGACCGAGGCGGCGGACGACGACGTGGACGCGCCGGACAGGAAACTGGAGGTGTCGGGAACGGCGACCGGCCCGCAAGGGGTGGTCGATCCGTCCGTCGTCACGCTGACGATTGAGGACGACGAGACGCTGCCGACGGTGGCGCTGGCGCTCTCCGACACGTCGATTTCGGAGACGGGCGGCATCTCGACGGTGACGGCGACGCTCTCCGGCCTGTCGAGCGCGGCGGTGACGGTGACGGTGGGAGCGGCCGCGGGGACCGGCGCGGTCGTGGACGACTTCACCCTGAGCACGGCGACGACTCTGACCATCGCGGCGGGGGCGACGACGAGCGCGGGCACGGTGACGGTGACGGCGAACGGCAACGTCGTGGATTCGCCGAACAAGTCGGTGACGGTCTCGGGAACCGCGGCGGGGGGCCACGGCGTCGCCGACCCGCCGGACGTGACGCTGACGCTGGAGGACGACGATGCGACGGCGACGGCGGCGCTGGTCCTGACCCCGTCCTCGATCCTGGAGAACGGGGAGGTGTCGACGGTGACGGCGACCCTCTCGCACCCGACGACCGAGGCGACGACGCTGACGGTCGCGGCGGCGGCGGGGGCGAACGCGGTGGCGGCGGACTTCACGCTGAGCACGGCGACGACGCTGACGATCGCGGCGGGATCAACGACGAGCGCGGGTCTGGTGACGGTGACGGCGAACGACGACACCCTGGCGTCGGGGATGAAGTCGGTGACGGTGATGGCGATGGCGGCGGGCGGTCGCGGCGTGGCGGCCCCGTCGAACGCGACGCTGACGGTCCGCGACGACGAGCGCGGGTTGGCGGTGAGCGCGGTGAGCGGGCAGGCGACGGAGGCGGGGGGTCAGGCGACGTTCACGGTGGCGTTGCAGACGCAGCCTGCGGCGGCGGTGACGGTGGCGGTGTCGAGCCGGGATGAGAGCGAGGGCACGGCGTCGCCGCCGTCGCTGACCTTCACGACGCAGAACTGGAACACGGCGCAGACGGTGACGGTGACGGGGGTCCAGGACACCATCGACGACGGCGGCGTGGACTGGGAGGTGCGCCTCGACCCGGCGAGCGGCGATGCCGACTACGACGGCCTGGCGAACGTGGACGTGGACGTGACCACCACCGACGACGACGGCGCGCCGACGGTGACGATGGCGCTGACCCCGGCGTCGGTTTCGGAGAACGGCGGGCTGGCGACGGTGACGGCGCGGCTCTCGCACGCCTCCGGCGCGGCGACGACGCTGTCGGTGACGGCGGTCTCCGGGGCCTTCACGGTGGGTTCGGGGGCGGCGGGGGTGGTGGTGATCCCGGCGGAGGCGACGACGGGCACGGACACGGCGCTGGTGACGGCGGTGGACAACGACACGGACGCGCCGGACCGGACGGCGACGGTGACGGCGACGGTGACCAACGCCCGGGCGGCGGCGGACTCGACGACCATGACGGTGACGGGGGCGGCGCTGACGCTGGAGGACGACGAGTCGGCGCCGGGGGCGACGCTGGCGCTGAGCCGGGCGTCGATCCGGGAGATACCGGGCTGGACGTCGACGGTGAGAGCGATGCTCTCGCACCCGTCGAGCGAGCCGTCGACGGTGACGGTGACGGCGGTCTCCGGTTACTACACGGTGGGAACGGACGCGACCATCGTCATCGCCGCGGGATCCACCACGGCGGCCTCGGACACGGCGACGGTGGCGGCGGTTGACGACGACGTCCACCAGGGGAGCGCGGGGCGCAGCGTGACGGTGACGGCGACGCTGGCGAACGGCCACGGCGCGGGCGCGGTGACGGGGGCGGCGCTGACGCTGGAAGACGACGAGACGCTGCCGACGGTGGCGCTGGTCCTGGATCCGGCGTCGGTCTCGGAGAACCGGGGCCTGTCTACGGTCACGGCGACGCTTTCGGGCAAGTCGAGCGCGGCGGTGACGGTGACGGTGTCGACGGCGTCGTCGGGTGACTACACGCAGACGGGGACGACGCTGACGATCGCGGCGGGGGCGACGACCAGCGCCGGGCTGGTGACGCTGCGCGGGGCCGACAACGCGGTGGACGCGGCGGACCGGCCGGTGACGGTCTCGGGAACGGCGGCCGGCGGCAACGGGGTCGCGGACCCGCCGGACGCGACGCTGACGCTGACCGACGACGAGGCGACGGCGACGGCGACGCTGGTCCTGACCCCGCCTTCGATCCTGGAGAACGGAGAGGTGTCGACGGTGACGGCGACGCTCTCGCACCCGACGATCGCGGCGACGACGCTGACGGTCGCGGCGACGGCGGGGCCGGGCACGATGGGGAACGACTTCACGCTGAGCGCGGCGACGACGCTGACGATCGCGGCGGGCGCGACGACGAGCGCGGGCACGGTGACGGTGACGGCGCACGACAACGCGGTGGCCTCCGGGATGAAGACGGTGACGGTGTCGGCGACGGCGGCGGGCGGGCGCGGCGTGGCGGCTCCGTCGAGCGTGACGCTGACGATCCGCGACGACGAATTCGGGCTGGGCGCGAGCGCGGTGACGGGTCAGGCGACGGAAACGGGCGGACAATCGACGTTCACGGTGGTGCTTCAGACGCAGCCGACGGCGGCGGTGACGGTGGCGGTGTCGAGCCGGGATACGGGCGAGGGCACGGTGTCGCCGCCATCGCTGACCTTCACGACGCAGAACTGGAGCACGGCGCAGACGGTGACGGTGACCGGTGTGGACGACAACGTCGACGACGGGACGGTGACCTGGAAGGTGCGTCTCGACCCGTCGAGCGGGGATGCGGACTACAACACCGTCGCGGACGTGGACGTCTCCGTGACCACCACCGACGACGACGGCCCGCCGAGCGTGACGCTGACGCTCTCGCCTTCGACCATCGACGAGAGCGGGACGGGCAGCACGGCGACGGTGATGGCGCGGCTCTCGCACCCCTCCGGCGAGGCGACGACGGTGACGGTCGGGTCGATCTCCGGGGTCTACAAGGCGGGTGCCGGCGCGGACGCTACCGTCGTCATCACGGCCGGCGACACGACGAGCATGGACACGGCGCTGGTGACGGCGGCGGACAACGAGACGGACGAGCCGGACCGGATGCCGACGGTGACGGCGACGGTGACCAACGCCCGGGCGACGGAGGATTCGACGACCATGACGGTGACGGGGGCGGTGCTGACGATCGAGGACGACGACGCGGCGCCGGGGGTGACGCTGGCGCTGGACCCGGCATCGGTCTCGGAGAACGGCGGGGTGTCGACGGTGAGCGCGACGCTCTCGCGCCCGTCGAGCCAACCGTCGACGGTGATGGTGACGGCGGTCGCCGGGGCCTACACGGCGGGTACGGACGCGACCATCGTCATCGCCGCGGGATCGACGACGGCGGCCTCGGACACGGCGACGGTGACGGCGGTCGATGACGACGTTCACCAGGGGAGCGCGGGGCGCAGCGTGACGGTGACCGGGACGCTGACCAACGGCCACGGCGCGGACACGGTGACGGGGGCGGCGCTGACGCTGACCGACGACGAGACGCTGCCGACGGTTGCGTTGGTTCTGGATCCGGCGTCGATTACGGAGACGGGCGGGATTGCGACGGTGACGGCGCGGTTGTCGGGTCCGTCGAGCGTTGCGGTGACGGTGACGGTGGCGGCGGCGGCGGGGAGCGGGGCGGTCGTGGACGACTTCACCCTGAGCACGGCGGCGACCCTGACCATCGCGGCGGGGACGACGGAGAGCGCGGGCGTGGTGACGGTGACGGCGAACGGCAACGTCGTGGATTCGCCGAACAAGTCGGTGACGGTTTCGGGAACGGCGGCGGGGGGCAACGGCGTCGCGGCCCCGCCGGACGTGACGCTGACGCTGGAGGACGACGATGCGACGGCGACGGCGGCGCTGGTCCTGACCCCGTCCTCGATCCTGGAGAACGGGGAGGTGTCGACGGTGACGGCGACCCTCTCGCACCCGACGACCGAGGCGACGACGCTGACGGTCGCGGCGGCGGCGGGGGCGAACGCGGTGGCGGCGGACTTCACGCTGAGCACGGCGGCGACGCTGACGATCGCGGCGGGGGCGACGACGAGCGCGGGTCTGGTGACGGTGACGGCGAACGACAACGCCCTGGCGTCGGGGATGAAGTCGGTGACGGTGTCGGCGGCGGCGGCGGGCGGGCGCGGCGTGGCGGCCCCGTCGGACGCGACGCTGACGATCCGCGACGACGAATACGGGCTGGACGTGAGCGCGGTGACGGGTCAGGCGACGGAGGCGGGCGGACAATCGACCTTCACGGTGGCGTTGCAGACGCAGCCTTCGGCGGCGGTGACGGTGTCGGTTGCGAGCCGGGATACGGGCGAGGGCACGGCGTCGCCGCCGTCGCTGACCTTCACGACGCAGAACTGGAGCACGGCGCAGACGGTGACGGCGACCGGGGTGCAGGACACGATCGACGACGGGACGGTGACGTGGCAGGTGCGTCTCGACCCGTCGAGCGGGGATGGCGACTACAACGGCCTGGCGAACGTGGACGTGGACGTGACCACCACCGACGACGACGGCGCGCCGGGGGTGACGCTGGCGCTGGCCCCGGCGAGCATTGCGGAGAGCGGGACGGGCAACGTGTCGACGGTGACGGCGACCTTGTCGCACCCGTCGGGGTCGGCGACGACGGTGACGGTGACGGCGGTCTCCGGGGCCTACACGGTGGGTTCGGGGGCGGCGGGCATGATCGTGATCCCGGCGGGGCAGACGACGGCGGCCACGGACACGGCGCTGGTGACGGCGGTGGACAACACCACGGACGCGCCGGACCGGACGGCGACGGCGACTGCGACGGTCGCCAACGCCCGGGCGGCGGAGGACGGGACGACGATGACGGTGACCGGGGCGGCGCTGACCATCACGGACGACGACCCCGCGCCGACGGCGACCTTGGCGCTGGCCCCGGCGTCGGTGGCAGAGAACGGCGGCATTGCGACGGTGAGCGCGACGCTCTCGCACCCGTCGAGCGAGCCGTCGACGGTGACGGTGGCGGCGGTCTCCGGTTCCTGGACGGTGGGCACGGACGCGACCATCACGATTGCGGCGGGCAGCACCACGGCGGCCTCCGACACGGTGCTGGTGACGGCGGTCGACGACAGCATCCACCAGGGTTCCGCGGGGCGCAGCGTGACGGTGACGGCGGCGCTGGCCAACGGGCAGGGCGCGGGGGCGGTGACGGGCGCGGCGTTGACGCTGGAGGACGACGAGACCCTGCCGACAGCGGCGCTCGTGTTGTCGTCTTCGTCGATTACGGAGACGGGCGGCATTGCGACGGTGACGGCGCGGTTGTCGGGTCCGTCGAGCGCGGCGGTGACGGTGACGGTGGGAGCGGCCGCGGGGGCCGGGGCGGTCGGCGCGGACTTCACCCTGAGCACGGCGACGACGCTGACCTTCGCGGCGGGGGCGACTACCAGCGCGGGCTTGGTGACGGTGACGGCGAACGGCAACGTCGTGGATTCGCCGAACAAGTCGGTGACGGTTTCGGGAACGGCGGCGGGCGGCAACGGGGTTGTGAACCCGCCCAACGTGACGCTGACGCTGACGGACGATGACGCCTTGCCGACGGTGGCGCTGGCGCTCTCTGCCTCGTCGATTACGGAGACGGGCGGCATCTCGACGGTGACGGCGACGCTCTCCGGCCCGTCGAGCGCAGCGGTGACGGTGACGGTGGCCGCGGCCGCCGGGACCGGGGCGGTGGCGGCGGACTTCACCTTGAGCACGGCGGCGACGCTGACCTTCGCGGCGGGGGCGACCACCAGCACGGGCCTGGTGACGGTGACGGCGAACGGCAACACGGTGGATTCGCCGAACAAGCCGGTGACGGTCTCGGGCGCCGCGGCGGGCGGCAACGGCGTGGAGAACCCGCCGAACGTGACGTTGACGCTGGAGGACGACGACGCCCTGC
The DNA here is from genome assembly GCA_965200265.1 of Alphaproteobacteria bacterium. Lineage (GTDB taxonomy): Bacteria > Pseudomonadota > Alphaproteobacteria > UBA2966 > UBA2966 > UBA2966. The sequence continues at coordinate 855,653 of OZ241357.1, forward strand.
CGACGGTGGCGCTGGCGCTCTCCGCGTCGTCGATTTCGGAGACGGGCGGGGTTTCGACGGTGACGGCGACCTTGTCCGGCCCGTCGAGCGCGGCGGTGACGGTGACGGTGGGAGCGGCCGCGGGGGCCGGCGCGGTCGCGGCGGACTTCACCCTGAGCACGGCGGCGACGCTGACCTTCGCAGCCAACGCGACCACCAGCACGGGCCTGGTGACGGTGACGGCGAACGGCAACGACGTGGATTCGCCGAACAAGTCGGTGACGGTCTCGGGCGCCGCGGCGGGCGGCAACGGGGTCTCGAACCCGCCGAACGTGACCCTGACGCTGACGGACGACGACGCCTTGCCGACGGTGGCGCTGGCGCTCTCCGACACGTCGATTACGGAGACGGGCGGGGTTGCGACGGTAACGGCGCGGTTGTCGGGCAAGTCGAGCGCCGCCGTGACGGTGACGGTGGCGGCGGCCGCGGGGGCCGGCGCGGTGGCGGCGGACTTCACGCAATCCGGGACGACTCTGACCATCGCGGCCGGGGCGACGACGAGCGCCGGGACAGTGACGGTGACGGCGAACGGCAACGCGGTGGACTCGCCGAACAAGTCGGTGACGGTTTCGGGAACCGCGGCGGGCGGCAACGGCGTTGTGAACCCGCCGAACGTGACCCTGACGCTGACCGACGACGACGCCTTGCCGACGGTTGCGCTGGCGCTCGCGCCGTCGTCGATTGCGGAGACCAACGGGGTGGCGACGGTGACGGCGACGCTCTCCGGCCCATCGAGCGCCGCGGTGACGGTGACGGTGGCCGCAGCCGCAGGGACCGGCGCGGTCGCCGCGGACTTCACCCTGTCGAGCGCAACGACGCTGACCATAGCGGCCGGGGATACGGAGAGCGCGGGCCTGGTGACGGTGACGGCGAACGGCAACGACGTCGATTCGCCCGACAAGTCGGTGACGGTCTCGGGAACCGCGGCGGGCGGCAACGGCGTCGCCAATCCGCCGAACGCGACGCTGACGCTGGCCGACGACGACGCCTTGCCGACGCTGGCGCTGGTGCTCACGCCGGCGACCGTCGGCGAGAACGGCGGGGTCTCGACGGTGACGGCGACGCTCTCGGGCAAGTCGAGCGCCGCGGTGACGCTCACCGTGTCGGCCGCCGCGGTGGCGTCGACGGGCGCGGTGGCGGGAGATTTCGCCTTGAGTACGGCAACAACGCTCACCATCGCGGCCGGGGCCACCGTCAGCGCGGGCGCGGTGACGGTGACGGCGAACGACAACGCCGCCGACGAGCCGGACATCCAGGTGCGCGTGTCGGCGGCGGCGGCGGGCGGCAACGGCGTCGCGGCGCCACCGGCCGCGACGCTGACCATCCGCGACGACGAGGGGCCGCCGACGGTGACGCTGGCGTTGACGCCCTCGACCATCGACGAGAGCGGGACGGGCAGCACGGCGGCGGTGACGGCGACGCTGAACCGGGCGTCGAGCGCGGCGACGACGATCACGGTGTCGGTCGCGCCGGTGGCCTCGACCGGGGCGGCGGCGGGCGACTACGCGCTGTCGAGCCCGGCGACGCTGACCATAGCGGCGGGCGCGACTACCAGCAGCGGCACGGTGACGGTGGCGGCGGTGGACGACGACACCGACGCGCCGAACAAGCAGGCGACGGTCTCGGGGGCGGCGGTCAACGACCAGAGCGTGCAGCAGCCGATCGCCCGGACGCTGACCATCACCGACGACGACGACGCGCCGGACGCGACGCTGGCGTTGTCGTCCTCGTCGATCTCGGAGAACGGCGGCATGGCGACGGTGACGGCGACGCTGAGCCGGCGTTCGGCGCAGGCGACGACGGTGACGGTGCAGGGGGTGTCGGGGGCGTATTCGGTGGGTTCGGGGGCGGCGTCGCGGATCGTGATCGCGGCCGGGGCTACGTCGAGTGGGGGCGGGGCGGCGCTTGCCGCGGTGGACAACGACGTGGACGCGGCGGACCGGCAGGTGACGGTGACGGCGGTGCTGGCCAACGGCCACGGCGTCGGCACGGTGTCCGGGGGCGGGATCGCGCTGACGCTGACCGACGACGACACGGCGGGGCTCGCGGTCGATCCGGCGACGTCGACCGGCTCGCGGCTGGAGACGACGGAGTCGGCGGGGACGGCCACGTTCACGGTGAAGCTGGCGACGGAGCCGACGGGGGACGTGGAGATCGGCGTTGCGAGTTCGGACACGGCCGAGGGCACGGTGGGGCCGTCGACGCTCGCCTTCACGACCACCAACTGGAGCACGGCGCAGACGGTGACCCTGACCGGGGTGGACGATTCCGCCGCCGACGGCAACCGGGACTACACGGTGACGCTGACCATCGACCAGACGAACACGGCGGACGCCAACTACGACGCGCTCCCGGCGGTCACCGTGTATGCGCGGAACCGCGACAACGAGTTCGGGCTGAACGTGAGCGCGGTGACGGGGCAGGCGACCGAGGCGGCGGGCGGGCAGGCCACCTTCACGGTGGCGCTGCGGACGCAGCCGGCGGCGGCGGTGACGGTGTCGGTGTCGAGCCGGGATGCGAGCGAGGGATCGGTCTCGCCGCCGTCGCTGATATTCGCAACGACAAGCTGGAACACGGCGCAGACGGTGACGGTGACCGGAGTCCAGGACACCATCGACGACGGGACGGTGACGTGGGCTGTGCGCCTCGACCCGGCGAGCGGGGACGGCGACTACGACACGTCGTCGGTCGAGGAGGACGTCTCCGTCACCACGACGGACGACGACGGCCCGCCGGGGGTGACGCTGGCGCTGAACCCCGCGAGCATCGCGGAGAGCGGGACGGGCAACGCGGCGACGGTGACGGCGCGGCTCTCGCACGCCTCGGGGGCGGCGACGACGGTGACGGTGACCGCGGTCTCGGGGTTCTACGCGCCGGGGACGGACGCGGCGATCGTGATCCCGGCGGGGAGCACGCAGGCGGCCTCGGACACGGCGACCGTCGTTGCGGTGGACAACACGACGGACGCGCCGGACCGGACGGAGACGGTGACGGCGACGATCGCCAACGCCCGGGCGGCGGCGGACGGGACGACCATGTCGGTGACCGGGGCTTCGTTGACGGTGCGCGACGACGACGCGGCGCCGGGGGCGGTGCTGGCGCTGGACCCGGCGTCGGTGTCGGAGAACGGGGGGTTGTCGACGGTGACGGCGACCTTGTCGCACCCGTCGAGCCAGCCGTCGACGGTGACGGTGGCGGCGGTTTCGGGGGCCTACACGGTGGGCACGGACGCGACCATCACCATTGCCGCGGGCGCCACCACGGCGGCCACGGATACGGTGTTGGTCACGGCGGTCGACGACGACGTCCATCAGGGGAGCGCGGGGCGCAGTACGACGGTGACGGCGGCGCTGGCGAACGGCCAGGGCGCGGGGGCGGTGACGGGCGCGGCGCTGGCCCTGACCGACGACGAGTCGCTGCCGACGGTGGCGCTGGTCCTGGGTCCGGCCTCGATCTCGGAGGAGGGCGGGGTGTCGACGGTGACGGCGACGCTGTCGGGTCCGTCGAGCGCGGCGGTGACGGTGACGGTGGCCGCGGCGGCGGTCTCCCCTGCGGTCGCGGGCGACTTCGCCTTGAGCACGGCGACGACGCTGACGATCGCGGCGGGGGCGACGACGAGCACGGGTGCGGTGACGATCCGGGCCAACGGCAACGCCGTGGCTTCGGGGAGCAAGTCGGTGACGGTCTCGGGGACGGCGGCCGGCGGCAACGGGGTGGCGAACCCGTCCGCCGCGACGCTGACCATCACCGACGACGATGCGCCGCAGACGACGCTGGTGCTGTCGTCCAGTTCGATTGCGGAGAACGGCGGCGTTGCGACGGTGACGGCGACGCTGGACCGGCAGTCGACCGTCGCGGTGACGGTGACGGTGGCGGCGGCCGCGGTGTCGCCGGCGGTGGCGGGCGACTTCACGCAGTCGGGGACGGCGCTGACCTTCGCGGCCAACGCCACCACCAGCACGGGGCTGGTGACGGTGACGGCGGTGAACAACGCGACGGACGCGCCGAACAAGAGCGTGACGGTCTCGGGGACGGCCTCCGACAGTCTCGGGCTGACGAACCGCCCGCCCAACGTGACGCTGGCGATTACCGACGACGACGCGGCGCCGACGGCAACGCTGGTGCTGAACCCGGCGTCGGTGTCGGAGAACGCCGGCATCTCGACGGTGAGCGCGACGCTGTCGCATCCGTCGAGCCAGCCGTCGACGGTGACGGTGGCGGGGGCCTCCGGCCTCTACACGGTGGGTTCGGACGCGACCATCGTCATCACCGCGGGCGCCACCACGGCGGCTTCGGACACGGTGCTGGTGACGGCGGTGAACGACGACATCCATCAGGGGAGCGTGGGCCGGAGCGCGACGGTGACGGCTTCGCTCGCCAACGGCCAGGGCGCGGGCGCGGTGACCGGCGCGGCGCTGACCTTGACCGACGACGAGACGCTGCCCGTGGCGACGCTGGTGCTGGGTCCGGCCTCGATCTCGGAGAACGGCGGGGTGTCGACGGTGACGGCGACGCTGTCGGGTCCGTCGAGCGCCGCGGTGACGGTGACGGTGGCGGCCACTGCGGGAACGAACGCGGTTGCGGGCGACTTCACCTTGAGCACGGCGACGACGCTGACGATAGCGGCGGGATCGACGACAAGCGCCGGGACGGTGACGGTGACGGGCGTCGACAACAACGTGGATGCGGATAACAAGCAGGTGACGGTGTCGGCGACAGCGGCCGGCGGCAACGGGGTGGCGAACCCGGCGGACGCGACGCTGACGGTGGCCGACGACGAGGCGACGGCGACGGCGACCTTGGTGCTGACGCCGGCGGCGATCCTCGAGAACGAGGAGGTGTCGACGGTGACGGCGCGTCTGTCGCACCCGACGGCGGCGGCTGTGACGCTGACGGTGGCGGCCGCGGCGGGCGAGAACGCGGTGTCGGGCGACTTCACCCTGAGCGCGACCACCACGCTGACGATCGTGGCGAACGCGACGACGAGCACCGGCTTGGTGACGATCACCTCGGTGAACAACGCGGTGGCTTCGGGGCGCAAGCAGGTGACGGTGTCGGCGACAGCGGCGGGCGGCCGCGGGGTGGCGGCGCCGTCGTCCGCGACGCTGGTCATCCGCGACGACGAGTTCGGTCTGGACGAGAGCGCGGTGAGCGGTCCGGTGACGGAGGGCGGCGGGACGGCGACGTTCACGGTGGTGTTGCAGACGCAGCCCTCGGCGGCGGTGACGGTGACGGTGACGAGCCGGGATGCGGACGGGAACCCGGATACGACCGAGGGGCGGGTTGCGCCGTCGACGCTGGTGTTCACGACGCAGAACTGGGAGACGGCGCAGACGGTGACGGTGACCGGGGTGGACGACGACGTCGACGACGGCGACGTGGCGTGGCAGGTGCGCCTCGACACGTCGAGCGGCGGCGACAGCGACTACGACGCCCTCGCCCACGTGGACGTGGCCGTGACCACCACCGACAACGACGACGCGCCGGGGGTGACGCTGGCGCTGGCGCCGGCGTCGATCCCGGAGGACGGCGGGGTATCGACGGTGACGGCGCGGCTGTCGCACCCGTCGATCGCGGACACCACGGTGACGGTGACGGCGACGCCGGTGGCGTCGTCCGGCGCAGTGGCGAGCGACTTCACGCCGTTGAGCGCCAACACGCTCATCATCGCGGCCGGGAGCATATCGAGCACCGGGACGGTGACGATCACGGCGACGGACAACCGTGTGGACGCGGACGACAAGACGGTGACGGTCTCGGCGGGGAACGTGGAGAACGACCAGGGCATCGGCGCGGTGACGGCCGCGACGCTGACCATCGCGGACGACGACGAGAAGGGTCTGACGTTCGATCCGGCGGCGCTGGTTGTGGCGGCGGGGGGGTCGACCTCCTGGACGGTGAAGCTGACGAGTATGCCGGAAGGGACGGTGACGGTGGCGGTGGCGAGCGACGCGGAGGAGGTGACGGCCCGCTCCGACAGACTCACCTTCGCCCCGTCGGACTGGGACACGCCGCAGACAGTGACCGTGGACGCGGGCAACGACGGGAACGGCTATGCCGGGGACGGCTATGCCGTTGCGTCGTCCCTGGCGCACACGGCGTCGGGTGGCGGGTACGACGGGGTAACGAGGACGCTGGCCGTGGCGGTATCGGGCAGCGGCACCAAGGTGATGGTGGGCGGCGCGGGCGAGACGACCTACAGCATCGGCGGTCGGACGGTGACGGTGGAGGTGAAGGCCGGCGTTCCGGAGAGGATTGAGTTGGACTTGGGGGCCCTGCCCGATGCGCCGTCGAACGGGCGCGAGCGTTTGACGCTGACCTTCGCGCCGGTAGAGGCTCCGGCGGCGAGCGATTCGTTCACCTACGAGGTTGGAGAAGCGCGGACGGTGGTGGACGTGCGTGTGACGGAGGGGGATGTTCCGGCGCCAGGTCTGCGGCTGTGCCTGCCGGTGGAGGAGGATGTGCGTGAGGCGGCGCGGGGTCGTCCGTTGCTGTTGCTGCACTACGACGGCAGCGCCTGGGAGGCGGTTGCCGGGTCGGCGGCGAACGCGGACGGGACGATGGTATGCGCCGACGGGGTGGCGTCGTTCTCGCCGTTCGCGGTGGGCTATGAGGACACGAAGCCGGTGCTGGAGCGGGTGTCGGAGACCCCGCAATGCAGGTACGAGGATGAGCGGCTGCTGCGCTGCGAGTTCACGGTGGACGAGGCCATCGAGCCGGTGACGCTGCCGCTGACGACCAGCGGGGACGGGGTGACATACACGCTGTTGCCGGCGTTGCCGGATTGGATCGAGCGCGACGGGCCTCATGGTTCGCGGCTGTCGGGGACGCCGACGGCGGAGATGGTGCGCACGGACTACACCTGGACGGCGCAGGACATCGACCCAGAGCAGCAGGACGAGCTGAAGTTCACCATCGAGGTGGTTCCGGCCCTGAAGAAGGCGCAGGCGCGTCTTGCGGCGCTCAACAGGTCGATCCTGCCGGAACTGGCGCGGGCGATGTGGGGGAGCGTGGTGGAGGCGGTGACGGGCCGTCTGGAGTCCTCGGGTGCGGGTTCGGGAATGGCGGCCACGCTGGCCTCGGCATTGAAGGCGCAGGAAGACGCGCAGGAGGGGGAGGGCCTGTCGTGGCGCGAGGTTGTGGAGGGCCGGACGTTCGCGGTGGCGCTGGGCGGCGGTAGCGGCGGCGGGGCCGGTAGTGGCGTTGGCGGCGACGGTTCCGGCGGTGCGGGCGCGGTGATGTGGGGCGGCGGGAGCCGGCGTTCGCTGTCGCTGGACAAGGAGTCTCTGGACTGGTCGGGCGATCTGTTCTCGGCGCACGTGGGCGTCGATGCGCCGCTGGGGGAGGGTCTCCGGGGCGGTCTGGCGATGTCGTGGTTCGAGGGCGAGATCGATTACACGGACCGGAGCGGGGACGAGGCGATCGCGGGCGTCCACGAAAGCCGCCTGACGGCGATGCATCCCTATCTGGGCTGGTCCGGGGCGGACGGCTCGCGGCTGTGGGGCGCGCTGGGCTATGGCGAAGGCGAGATCGAGATCGCGGACGCGGAGGTCCGGGAGCGTTTCGGGGTTCAGAAGGGCGACAGCGCGTTCGTGGGCGTTGCGGCGGGCGGCTCGGTTCCGGTGGCGTCGGCGGGCGGGTTGGCGCTGGCGCTGAAAGGGTCGGGGGAGGCGACGCGGTATTCGGTGAAGGACAACGGGCTGGCGCTCGCGGCGGTGTCGGTGAAGACGCAACGGCTGCGGCTGGCGGCGGAAGGGAGCCGGACCTGGGCGCTGGCGGACGGGGGCACGCTCACGCCGGCGCTTGAGGTCGGCGCGCGCTGGGATGGCGGCGACGGGGAGACCGGCGCCGGCGTGGAGCTGGGCGGCGGCCTGGAGTGGACGCTGCCGTCGCAGGGTCTGTCGGTGGAGGCGCGGGGCCGGACGCTGGCGGCGCATGAGGGCGACGTGGAGGAATGGGGCGTGTCGGGTTCGGCGCGGCTGTCGCCCGGGTCCGGGGGCCGCGGCCTGTCGTTCACGCTGTCGCCGCGCTGGGGGGCGTCGGAGAGCGGCCTCGCGCGCCTGTGGGACGAAGGGATGACGGGCGATGCCACCGCCGACGCCGACACGGCGCGCCTGGAGGCGGAGCTGGGGTACGGATTCGGGGTGTGGGAGGGAACCGGGGTGATGACGCCCCATGCCGGGTTCGACTACGAAGAAAGCGGCGCGCGGCGCTACCGCCTGGGAACGCGCTTCGCATTCGGGCCGGACCTCGCCGTCGGCCTCCAGGCCGAACGCAGGGAAGGCGCCGCCGACCCCGAACACGGCGTCGGTCTCGAACTGCGCCTGAGGTGGTAGCAGCCCCCCGCCCGCGGCCGTGCGAGCGGCGATGCGACATTCCGAGACGGATCCGAAGGAGCTGATCGTTGAGCGTCGAGACGCCTCTGACGGAGGGACAGATCCTGACGGGCCCGCTGTTCGACGAGCCGATGCGGGTGGAGACCGTGCGCGCGGGCGGCCCCGACACCTGGGCCGCGGGCCTGGTCGGGACGCGCTCCGAGGGATTTCGCCGCGTCACGTTGACGCCGGACGATCTGGCCGAACTGGCGATCGCCGAGCCCGCCCTCTCCTACGACGGCGACGGGCGGCTCCTGCGCCTCGGTCTCCAGGCCTGGAGGCTCGGAATCGCCTGGGAGTTCGACCCCTGTTTCGGGCTTTCGGTCTCGCGCGTGGACCCGTTGCCGCACCAGCTCGAAGCGGTCTACGAGCATCTTCTCAAGCTGCCCAGCGTGCGCTTCCTGCTGGCCGACGACGCGGGTGCGGGCAAGACGATCATGGCCGGGCTCCTGATCCGCGAGCTCAAGCTTCGGGGCCTGATCGAGCGCGTTCTCGTCGTCTGTCCGGCGAATCTGGCCTTCCAGTGGCAGCGCGAGCTCAAGGAAAAGTTCGACGAGACGTTCCTCGTTCTCAAGGGTGGCGACGTCCGCGACCAGTTCGGGATCAACCAGTGGCTCGAGCAAAGACAGGTCGTCACCTCGCTCGACCTCGCCAAGCGCGACGACGTCCTGCCCGGGTTGCGGCAGGTGCGTTGGGATCTGGTGATCGTCGACGAAGCGCACCGCATGTCGGCGCGCGACGAGACCCACAAGAGCCAGCGCTACAGGCTCGGCGAGATCCTGCGCGACGGCGCCGACCACGTCCTTCTGCTGACCGCCACCCCGCACAAGGGCGACCCGCGCAACTTCACGTTGTTCCTCCAGCTCCTCGACCGCGACGCCTATGCCGACGTGACGTCCATCCGCGAGGCCATGGAACGGCGGCGGGCGCCCTTCTATCTGCGCCGCACCAAGGAGGCGATGGTCTGTTTCCCGGAGCGCCGGGCGGACGGAAGCTGGGCTGCGAAGCCCGTCTTCACCAAACGCATCCCGCGCACCGCCGGGTTTTCCATCGACGGCGCGGAGTTCGCCCTCTACGACGAGGTCACGCGCTTCGTGAAGCGCCAGAGCGCCCGCGCCGCCGCGCAAGGCGACGATCCCAGGTCGCGGGCGGTCGGCTTCCTGATGTCGCTCTACCAGCGCCGCCTCGCCTCCAGCACCCGCGCCATGCGCCGGTCGCTCGAAAATCGCGCGAGACGCCTGGAAGACGGTCTCGGGCGCGCCCGCGACCTGGCGCGGAAGGCGCCGCCCGACCTGCCCGACCCGGAAGAACTCGACGAGCTCGAGGACGCCGAGCGCGAACGCCTGGAGAAGATTCTGGAAGCGGTCACCCTGGCCGGCGACGCCGAACAGGTCCGCGAGGAGGTCGGCGAGCTCCGGCACCTCGCCGGGGAAGCGAAGGCGGTCGAGGACTCGGGCGGCGAGGCCAAACTCGCCCGGCTCGAGACCATCCTGCGGGACGAGGGGTTCTTCGACCGCCCCGACCAGCGATTGCTGCTGTTCACCGAGTTCAGGGACACGCTCGATTACCTGATGGAGCGGCTGAAGGCCTGGGGGTTCCGCGTCGGCTGCATTCACGGCGGCATGAGGCCCGGGTCGCGCGACGAGCCGGGCACCCGGCTCCACGTCGAACAGCAGTTCCGCGAAGGCGCGATCCAGATGCTGGTCGCTACCGAGGCGGCCGGCGAAGGCATCAACCTCCAGTGCTGCCACATCCTGTTCAACTACGACATTCCCTGGAACCCGAACCGGCTCGAGCAGCGCATGGGCCGCATCCACCGTTACGGCCAGCGCCACGACTGTCTGATCTTCAACTTCGTCGCCGCCAACACCATCGAGGGCCGCGTGCTCCAGCGCCTGCTGGGCAAGCTCCAGGAGATCCGCGACGCGCTCGACGACGACGCGGTGTTCAACGTCGTCGGCGAGGTCCTGCCGGCTGCTCAGGTGGAGCGCGTGTTGCGGGACTACTACGCCGGCAGGCTGGGCGACGCCGATCTCGAGGACCGCCTCCTGAAGGACGTGGACGAGGGCCGCTTCCGCGCCATCTGCCGGACGGCCCTGGAGGGCCTCGCGTCCCGGAAGCTCAACCTGGAGATGCTCGTGGAGCGCCGGGCGCGGGCGCAGGAGCGCCGCCTCGTGCCCGAAACCATCGCCCGCTTCATGCGGGAATGCGCCGGCGGCGCCGGCCTCGCGCTGAAGCCGCTGGGCGGCCTGCCCCATGCGTTCGAGCCGGGACGGACGCCCGTGTCCTTGCGCAAGTACGAGCGCGAACCCGACTGGAAACTTCCCGACCTCGCGGCCCGCTATCCCCGCCTGGCGACGGACCGCGACACGGCGGAGGAAAACGGCCTCGAATGGGTCACGCCCGGCCACCCGCTGTTCGAGGCTCTCCGTCGGCACGGCCTCGCGCTCGGCCGGGAGGCGTTCGCCAGGGGCGCCTGCTTCCATTCGCTGGAGCACGAGGCGCCGGCGCGGCTCGACGTCTACCGGGCGCGGATCGTGGACGGGCTCGGACGTACCCTCCACGAACGGTTGTTCACGGTGGAGGCGACCGGGGAGGCCCCGCCGCGCCTGCGCGAGCCGGACGTTCTCGGCGATCTCACCCCCACCGCGCCGCCGGACCCCCTGCCCGCCGTGGCCGCCCTGCCGGATGTCGCCCCGTGGCTCAACGAACATGCCCTGGTCCCGTTCCTGGATGAGGTCCGGGCGGAGCGCGTGGCGGAGGTCGACCGCATCGCCGAGCACGTCGAGCTTTCCCTGACGGAGGTGCTGCAACGCATCGACGCGGAGATCGGCCGGGCGCACGACGACAGGGAGAACGGCGTCGCCGGGGCCGAAGGCCGTCTGGCCCAGGCGGAAGCGCGCCACGACGAGGTGTCGGCGCGGCGCGAACGCCGGCGCACGGAGGTCGCACGGCAGCGGGCGGTCACGCTGCAAGGCGTCGAGCGGCTCGCCAGCGCGCTCGTCCTGCCCCACCCGCAGCGCGCCGCACCGGAGGTCCGGCGGCTGCGCCCGAACCCCGATACGGAAGCGACCGCCATGCGCGTCGCCATGGAGCACGAGGCGGCGCAAGGCCGAACGGTCTACGACGTCCACGAGAAGAATCTGGGTTACGATCTGACCAGCCTCGACCTGGATTCGGGCGAATTGCGCCTGATCGAGGTCAAGGGGCTTGCCGCCGTGACCGGCAGCATCCTGCTCACGCCGAACGAGCGCCGCGTCGCCGAGGACCGCCGCGACTGCTACTGGCTCTACGTCGTGACGGATTGCGCGGGCGACCCGAAACTCCAGGAGCCGGTCAAGGACCCCGCCCGCTTCCCGTGGCGGGAGGTGAGCAAGGTGCAGCATTACTGGCTCGAAGTGGACGCCATGACGAAGCCGATGACGTTGCGCGAGAACGCCCCCGGATACGACAGCGGGGACGGCGCCCGGGGGAAACGCGATGGCGAATGACGATGGCGAATGAATTGAGGTTCCGGCGTCTGCGTCTCAGGAACTGGAAGAATTTCCGGGACGTGGACGTCGAGGTCCCGGACCGCATGTTCCTGGTCGGCGCGAATGGCTGCCTGCGCCGCCTCGTCGTCGGCCAGCGGGCCGGGGCCGTCCGATGAACGGGGCCGGGTTGCTCAACCTGCTCCGAGGCGGCGAGGACTCGACCGTGGAGTTCAAGCGCGACGACGTGCGGAACCACGACCTCGCCAAGGAGCTCGTCGCCTTTCTCAACCTCGAAGGCGGCGTCGTCCTGCTCGGCGTCGAGGATGACGGCGGCATCTCCGGCACGACCCGCGACCGCCTCGAAGAGTGGGTGGTCGAGCTGTGCCGGAGCAAGATCGAACCGCCGGTGGTCCCGATCCTGTCGTGGGCGCGGGAGGCCGAGCCGGGCCGGGACGTGCTCGCCGTCCGCGTCACGGTCGGCCCGGACAAGCCTTACGCGCGCGTCCACGGCAATCGCCGGACGTACTACATTCGTGTGGGCAGTACGTCGCGGGAAGCGAGCCGCGAGGAGCTCGAAAGGATGTACCAGGCGTCGGGCCGCCTGCGCTACGGCCTCAAGCCCGCGCCGGGCGCCGGCCTCGACGCGCTCGACCTGCGCCGCCTGCGTGACTACCTGACCCGTGTGCTCGGTGGCGACGCGCCGGCGGAGGATGACCGGGCCGGCTGGGAAACGCTTCTCTGCAACCTGGAACTGATGACGGAGTCCGCCGGCGCGCGCGTGGCCACGATCGACGGGCTGCTCCTTTTCGGGCAGGCGCCGGAGAGATACCTGCCGCAATCGGGCGTTCGCGCGGTCTGCCATCCGGGCGTCGAACCCGACTACGCGGCGCGCGCCGACGAAGACCTGCGCGGCCCCCTGGCGCCGCTCAGGGCCGCCAACGGCTCCCTCGTCGAGCGCGGACTCGTCGATCAGGCGTGGGACTTCGTGCGCCGCAACACCATGCCGACGGCCCGCTTCGAAGGCGCGCGCCGGATCGACGGCTGGGAATACCCGGAGAGCGTCGTCCGGGAAGCCTTGGTGAACGCGCTCGTCCATCGCGACTACGGCATCGCGGGGACCGACGTCATGCTGGCGATCTACGCCGACCGCCTCGAAATCCAGAGCCCCGGCCGGCTGCCCAACACGGTGACGGTCGAGGGCATGAAGGCCGGCGTCCGCTACGCCCGCAACCAGACGCTGGTCAACGTCATGCGCGATTACGGCTACGTCGAGGCCCGCGGCATGGGCGTGCGGAACAGGATCGTTCCGGGGATGCGCGCGCACAACGGCACCGAACCCGGCCTGATCGCGGAGGAGCACCGCTTCACCGTCCGCCTGTGGAAAGAGCCGGAATCGGCATGATCCCGCGCGACTGCAAGCGCCTCGCGGAGGTGGACTTTCCGATCGCGGCGGTGTCGCGTCATGCGGCGCGGGAGAAGTCGATCCGTCATGGGCATCCCTCGACCCTGCATCTGTGGTGGGCGCGGCGGCCGCTGGCGTCGTCGCGGGCGGTGCTGCTCGCCCTGCTGTGGCCGGACCCGTGCGATCCGCTCTGCCCGCCGGCGTTCAAGGCGGCGGCGCGGGCGCTGCTGCCGCCCATTCCGAACTGCAATCCGGGCGCGGACGACGCGGAGTTGCGGGCCGCGCTGCTGCGCTTCATCGCCGATTTCGCCAACTGGGACCTCGCCGCCCAGCCCGACTATCTGCGCGTGAGCCGCGCCCTGGTGAAGGCGGCGCACGGCGAGGAGGCGCCGCTGGTGGCGGACCCGTTCGCCGGCGGCGGCTCGATCCCGCTGGAGGCGCTGCGCCTGGGCTGCGAGGCGTTCGCCAGCGACCTCAACCCGGTGGCTTGCCTGATCCTCAAGACGATGCTGGAGGACGTCCCGCGCCGCGGTCCGGGGCTGGCCGACGAACTGCGGGCGGCCGGCGCGGCGATCCGGGATGCGGCGGCGCAGGACCTGGCCGGTCTCTACCCGCAGGACCCGGACGGCGCGACGCCGATCGCTTACCTGTGGGCGCGCACGGTGCGCTGCGAGGCGCCGCGCTGCGGGGCGGAGATCCCGCTGATGCGCTCGTTCTGGCTGTGCAGGAAGCCGAAGCGCAAGCGGGCGCTGCGGCTCCGGATCGAACGGCCGGAGAGCGGCCCGCCGCAGGTGGTGTTCGAGGTCTTCGAGCCGGAGGCGGAGTCGGACGTGCGCGCCGGCACGGTGGCGCGGGCCAGGGCGACCTGCCCGTGCTGCGAGTCGGTGCTGCCGCCGGAGCGGGTGCGGGCGCAACTCGCGGCGCAACGCGGCGGGGCGGACGCGGTGTTCGACGAGGAAGGCCGGCGCGTCGGCGGCGCGCGCCTGACGGCGGTGGTGATGCTGAAGCCCGGCGAGACGGGCCGCCATTACCGGCTTCCGACCGATGCGGACCATGCGGCGGTGCGGCAGGCGCAAGCGCGGCTCGCGGAGATTCTCGACGAATGGGAGCGCGGGGGCCGGCAAGGGCTGTGTCCGGTGCCGGATGAGCCGTTGCCGCCGATCGGCACGCTGGGCTTTCGCGTACAGCGTTACGGGATGCTCCGATGGGGCGACCTGTTCACGGCGCGGCAGAAGGTAATGCTGATTAGATTAGTTCAGCGGATATGTAACTTATTTTGGAAAAAGTCTTCAGGAGAGAAGGAAGAAATACTGAGTTTGGCTATGTCCCGGTTCACAGATGACTCGTCATCGTTGACTCATTGGATGAAACGAGGAACGCCGGGACCAACTTTTACCTTACAAACCTTGAACACGGCTTGGGATTTCTGCGAAATATCACCATTCGATAATGCGTCATGGTCGGTTGAAGGTTCTATCGAGTGGTTGGCTAAATGTGTCGAGAAGATGGGGATAGGAGACGTCGGACAAGTAGAGCAAGCTAGTGCTACAGAGCATCCACTCCCCGATCAATCCACCGGAATCTGGTTCACCGATCCGCCCTACTACGACGCGATTCCCTATTCGGACCTTTCCGATTTCTTCCTCGTCTGGCTCAAGCGCGCGTTGCCCGATCATCCGCTGCTGCGCGATCCCTTCGACCCCGACAACCCGCTGTCGCCCAAGAATCGCGAGGCGGTTCAGGACGAGACCAGGACCTGCGACGGCCGCGTCAAGGACCGCGCGTTCTTCGAGGACGTCATGGGCGACGCCTTCGCCGAGGGCCGCCGCGTGCTGCGCGAGGATGGGATCGGTTCCGTGGTCTTTGCCCACAAGACCACCGAAGGCTGGGAGGCGCTGCTCGCCGGCATGATCCGCGGCGGCTGGACGATCGTCGGCTCCTGGCCGATCGCCACGGAGCGGCCGGGGCGCTTGCGTTCGCAGGAGTCCGCCGCACTGGCCACCAGCGTCCATCTGATCTGCCGCCCGCGTCCCGCCGACGCCCCGATCGGCGATTGGGCGGACGTGCTGCGCGAACTGCCCCGGCGCGTCGCCGCCTGGATGGCGCGCCTGCAAGGGGAGGGCGTGCGCGGCGCCGATCTGGTGTTCGCCTGCATCGGCCCGGCCCTCGAAATCTTCAGCAGCCGCCGCGCTGTGGAGACCGCCGAGGGCCGCGAGGTCGGCCTCGCCGAATATCTGGAGAAGGTGTGGGAGGTCGTCGGCCGCGCGGCGCTCGCCCAGGTGCTGGGCGCGGCGGAGGCCGGCGACGGCGCGGCCGGCGCGCTGGAGGAGGACGCGCGCCTGACGGCGTTGTTCCTGTGGACCCTCCAGAGCACCGGGGCCGCCGGCGCGAACGGCGGAGAAGGCGACGAGGACGGGAACGGCGACGCGACCGCCGCCGCCGGAAGCCTCGTCCTGCCCTTCGACGTGGTGCGCCGCTTCGCCCAGCCCATGGGCATCGACCTGGAGCGCTGGACCGGGCGCGCGATCGGCCAGTCCAAGGGCGTCGTGCGCCTGCTGCCGGTGGCGGAGCGGGCGCGGGATCTGTTCGGCGCCGCCGGGGCGGGCGTTGCCGCCGGCTGGATCGAGGCGGACCCGGCGGGCGGCCTGCAAGCCTCGCTGTTCCCGGAACTCGACGCCGCGCCCAGGCCCCCGCCGCGCCGGCGCGGCGGGCGGACCGGCGGCGACGCCGGAGCTACGGCCCCCGACGCCACCGTGCTCGACCGCGTGCACGCCGCCATGCTGCTCCAGGCCGGCGGCCACACGAACGCGCTGCGCGCCGCGATCGAGGCCGAACAGGAGCGCGGCCCCGACTTCCTGCGCCTCGCCAACGCGCTCTCCGCCCTCTACCCTCGCGGCGGCCGGGAAAAGCGCCTGCTGGACGCCATGCTTCTGGCCGCGCCACGATAAGGGAGACCGTCGCCGTGGCGAAGATCGAAGGAATCAGGATCAGGAATTACCGGGCGCTCAAGGACGTGACGCTTGGCAACGTATGGAACGTTCCACAAGCCGCCCCGTTGACCCCGATGACGGCCGTCATCGGCAGGAACGGAGTCGGCAAGAGCTCCCTGTTCGACGCTTTCGGATTCCTCGCGGACTGCCTGAAGCTGGGCGTCGAGGAAGCGTGCGACGTGCGGGGCGGGTTCGACCGCATCCGCTCCCAGGGGAGTATCGGCTCCATCAGGTTCGATATCTATTACCGGCAGGAAGCACGCGCGCGGCCCATCACTTATGTGCTCGCCATCGATAAGGACGATACGGGCCGTCCTTACGTCTCGCGTGAGAGTCTCGGGCAGCAGCGCAAAGGGCAAACACGCAGCCGAATCCTGTTTTTCCTGGTGATGATCGAAGGCGAGGGCATGGCTTGGAAAGGAGAGACCCAAGGTCGGGAAGTCGACGAGGATGAGGAGGCTGGATTCGATTTCAGGAGGTTTCTAGCCCTCTGGGGAGGGTCGAAGGAGGAGAACAGTACGGATGTAGAGCTTATCGATCTTCGGGACAAGCGCAGCCTCGGTATCGCCACCCTCGGCGCCCTGAAGCAGCACCCCAGGATCGCCGCATTCCGCCAGTTCATCGAGGGCTGGTATCTGAGCTACTTCACCCCCGACTCCGCCCGCGGCCTGCCGCTGGCCGGGCCGCAACCGCATCTGAGCGTCCGCGGCGACAATCTCGGCAACGTCGTGCAGTTCATGGAGCGCGAGCACCGGGGCAGGTTCGATGGCATCCTGAAGAAGATCGCCGGGAGAATCCCTGGCATCGACAGGATCGACACCGAGCACAGCCCCGACGGACGCCTGCTGCTGCGTTTCAACGACAAGGGGTTCGAGGATCCGTTCTACGCCCGGCAGATGTCCGACGGCACGCTGAAGGCGTTCGCCTACCTGCTCCTGCTGGAGGACCCGACTCCCCCGCCGTTCATCTGCATCGAGGAGCCGGAGAACGGGCTCTATCACAAGCTCCTGGAAAGTCTGGCCGGGGAGTTCCGCGCCCGCGCGACCGGAAAGAAGAACGCGCCGCAGATCTTCGTCACGACGCACCAGCCCTATTTCGTCAATGCGCTGACGCCCGAAGAAACCTGGATTCTGGAGAAGGGCGAGGACGGGTTTGCCACCATCCGCCGCGCCAGCGACGATCCGGTCGTCAGGGCCATGGTGGAGGAAGGATTGCCTCTCGGCGGCCTGTGGTACAGCGACTATCTCGATTGAGCGGCCGCGCGATGCATTTCGAGGTTCTGATCGAAGACCAATCGGGAAGCATCGCCGTCGATGCCGTTCTCGGGAAGATTCTCGGCAGGAACGGGGCGCTCCATAGCTGGAAGGTGCACGGCTACAAGGGCCTGGGGCACATACCGAAGGGCCTGCGCGGCAAGACGGACCCGGCGAAACGGATCCTTCTGGACCGCTTGCCGAAGCTGTTGCGCGGATATGGGAAGAACCCCGGCGCCTCGTCGGCGGTCGTCGTGGTGGTGGACCTGGATGACCGGGACTGCATGGCGTTCAAACGGGAGCTGCTGGCGGTGCTGAACGCCTGCCGCCCGCGCCCGACGACGCTGTTCCGGATCGCCATCGAGGAAATCGAGGCATGGCTGCTGGGCGACCGCGCCGCCGTGAAGGCCGCCTATCCCCGCGCCAGGGATGCGGTGCTGGACCGTTATCGGCAAGATGAAATATGCGGCACATGGGAGGTGCTCGCCGACGCCGTTCACGCGGGCGGGGCGAAAGCGCTGGGCGGGCCGGCTGCGGGAGAGGCGAAATGCGCCTGGGCGCGGGAGATCGCGCCGCATATGATCCCGGACCGGAACCGGTCGCCGAGCTTCCGGGCGTTCCGCGATGGCGTGCGGCGTCTGGCGGACGCCTAGAGGATGATGAACATGACGGATACCGAGCTCTTGTCCCGTATCACGATGCGGCCCGAGGTTTTCGGTGGCAAGCCGATCGTCCGCGACATGCGGATCGCGGTGGAGCACGTCCTGGGGATGCTGGCGGCGGGGGACAGCGCCGAGACCATTCTCGACGAGTACCCGGAGTTGACCCCGGAGGACATCCGGGCGTGCCTGCTGTTCGCCCATCGCGCGCCGGCGGGGGAGCGCGTGCGGGTGCGATTTTCGTCCGGCCACCGGCCACCGGCCACTAACGGGAAAAAGTGATGGACCCCTGGTACAAGGTCGCGACGCCGCGCCAGGAGGTGCGCGAGGGCCGGTCGTTCAGCCCGGACGAATTCGCCATCGCCCTCGAGCAGGTCGTCGCCGGAACCGCGCCGGGGGATTACCGCGACCCGGCGCAGTTCTTCGCCCGCACCTGCTTCACCCGCGCCCTGAAGGAGCACGCCGGCATGACGCTCCGGCGCCTGTCCGGCAGGACGGAGAACACGGCGCCGGTGCTGACGCTGATCACCCAGTTCGGCGGCGGCAAGACGCACACGCTGACCGCGCTCTACCACCTGGCGCGGAGCGGGGCCGGGGCGTCCGGCCTGCCCGGCGTCGCCGGCCTGCTGTCGGAGGAGGGGATCGCGGAGGCGCCCGCCGCCCGCGTCGGCGTCTTCGTCGGCAACGCCTGGGATCCGGCCGAAGGGCGGGAGACGCCGTGGATCGACGTCGCCCGCCAGCTCGCGGGCGAGGCGGGCGTCGCCGCGCTGGGCCCGGCCGCGCGGGAGACGCCGCCGGGCACGGAGGCGCTGGGCCGGGTCTTCGCCGCCGCCGAGGTGCCGGTGCTGCTGCTGTTCGACGAGGTGCTGAACTTCGTCAACCGCCACCGCGGCATGGCCGAGAGCTTCCACGCCTTCATCCAGAACCTGACCGTCGCCGCGACCGGCGCGACCCGCGCCGCGGCGTTGGTGAGCCTGCCGCGCAGCCAGGTCGAGATGACCGATTGGGACCGCCAGTGGCAGGACCGGATCACCAAGGTCGTCCGCCGCGTCGCCCGCGACCTGATCGCCAACGACGAGGCGGAGATCGGCGAGGTCGTGCGCCGGCGGCTGTTCGAGGACCTGGGCGACGAACGCGCGCGCCGCAAGGTCGCCCGGACCTATGCCGACTGGTGCTTCGAGCGCTCCGCCCGCCTGCCGCCCGAATGGCTGGCCGTGGACTCGGCGCGGACGGAGCGCAAGGCCAGGGAGTTCCTGCGCGGCCGCTTCGAGGCGTGCTACCCCTTCCACCCGGCGACGCTCTCCGTCTTTCAGCGCAAGTGGCGCGCCCTGCCGCAGTTCCAGCAGACGCGCGGCGCACTGGCGATGCTGGCGCAATGGATTTCCTGGGCGGCGCGGGAGCAGTTCGAGAAGGCGCGGCGGGAACCCCTGATCACGCTGGGATCGGCGCCGCTCGACGCGCCGGCGTTCCGCGCCGTGATCCTGGGCCAGTTGGGCGAGGCCCGGCTCGACGCGGCCATCGCGGCCGATCTCGCGGGGCCGACCGCCCACGCGGGGGCGCTCGACGCCGACGCCAGGGGCGCCTTCCGCGACCTGCATCGCCGCGTCGGCGCGGCCATCCTCTTCGAATCGTCCGGCGGGCAGGTGGACAAGGTGGCCCACCTGCCCGAGCTGCGCTTCGCCCTCGGCGAGCCGGACGTGGACACTGCCACCATCGATGGCGCCGCGGCGGACCTGGAGAAGCGGGGGTTCTTCCTCCGCAGGGTCGGCGCCGACGGCTATCGCATCCATCATCAGGCGACCCTGAAGAAGGTGGTGAACGACAGGCGGGCGTCGCTGGACGAGGAGACGGAGATCAGGCCGGCGGAGGCCACGCTCGTGGAAGGCGCGTTCAAACGCGGCGCGAGCCTTCCGGTCGTCGCCTTTCCCGAGGACGGCGCCGCCGTCCCGGATTCCCCGCGGCTCGCCCTCGTCGTCGTCGATCCGGAAACCGAATGGCGGGACGGCGGCGAGGCCGCGGCGCGCATCGGCGGCTGGACCCGGAACCGGGGCGGGGCGCCGCGGCTCTATCCCGGCGCGCTGGTCTGGTGCGCGAGGAGGCCCGGCCGCGCGCTGCGCGACAAGGTGGAGCTGTGGCTCGCCTGGCTGCGCGTGGCGCGCGAGGTGTCGGAAGGCGTGCTCGGCGCCGAATTCGACCGCGCCGACCGCAACGAGGTTCAGGCCCGGGTGCGGGAGGCGGAGGAGGCGGCCACGGACGAGGTGTGGGCGAGCTACCGCTTCGTCGCGCTCGCCGACACCGGGGCCGAGGCCGCGAACGGCCTCAAGGTCATCGATCTCGGCGCCGGCCACGCCAGCGCCAGCGAGACGCTCTGCGGGCGCATCGTCGCCGCGCTGAAGGCCGAGGCGCTGCTCAACGACTCGGTGGGCGCCGGCTATATCGACCGCCACTGGCCGCCGGCGCTGAAGGACGCCGGCGCCTGGCCGCTCAAGGGCCTGCGCCAGAGCTTCCTCGACGGTTCGCTGACGCGGCTGGTCGACCCCGACGCCGCGCTGCGCCGGAAGATCGCGGAGTTCGTGCACGGCGGCGACTTCGGCCTGGCCTCCGGCGCCCTGGACGGCGGCGGCTACGAGCGATCGTGGTTCGCGGAGCCCGTCGCGCCGGAGGAAGTGGCGTTCGAGGCCAGCGTGTTCCTGCTGACCAGGGCCAGGGCGGAGGAACTTCGCGCCGCGCCGCCGCCGGGAGAGACGAAACGGCCGCTGCCGGCGGCGCAGCCCGAGCCCGGGCAGGGGCCGTCGGAAACGGCGCCGGGGCCGCCGCGATCCATGCCGACCCCCGAACCGGGTCCCGGCGCCGCCTCCGGCCAGGGAACGACGACGCTGCGCCTGACGGGGGCCGTCCCGCCGGAGACGTGGAACCGTCTGGGAACGAAAGTGCTGCCCAAGATGCGATCCGGCGCCAACCTCCGCGTCGGCATCGATCTCTCGGTGACCGTCGGCGCGGCCTCCGCCGGAGCGATGGAGGCCGACCTCAAGCAGATTCTCGACGACCTGGGCCTGGGCGGTCGTGTTGGCGTCGGGAGGTCGTAGACCGGAAGCGGTTACGGGTTTTACGCGGCGGCGTCATGTCCACCAGGACCCCAGCGCACACGGGTGGTGACGAAAGCACCGATCCCGCCTTGAGCGTCTTCTGTGACGAGAGTTGGCACACCACATACGGCGCCACCCACATGACGGTCGGCGCCATTATCTGCCCCCTTCCCGATGTACGGCCGTGTGCCGAAGCGGTACGGACGCTCAAGGCCAAACACCGTCTTAAGCCAGACTTCGAGGTGAAATGGACGAAGGTTTCTCCGGCGAAGGAGGATTTCTACATGGAACTTGTCGACCTGTTCCTCCGCCTCGATCATCTGCGGTTCTCCGGCGCAACCGTTGAGACCGGACCGGGTTCGAGAGAAGGCGGGCGCGTTTCGCGGGAGGGGATTCACGAAGCACTCGGCCGTTGGCTCTTGAGCGCCGTCATTCGCGGCCCGTATCGTTATCGCGTCTATCTGGACGTCAACGATACGCGCGGAGGGGCGCGGCTGCAGCGGTTGCGCGAGGCGGCCGCAGCCGGACCGTCCGCCTCCGATCGGCCACATGTCGAGCGCATCCAGCAGATCCGGTCGCGCGAGAGCGGGATGATGCAGATGGCGGACGTTCTGACGGGCGCGCTCGCCTATGCGAACAGGGGCCTCGGCGGCAATGCCGGCAAGACGGCCGTGGTCGCTCGACTACGGGATTGGCTCGGAACCGGGATGTTGACCGACGCCTCCGCAGCGCATGACCCGAAATTCAACGTCGTGATGTGGCGTCCATAGGGACGTCTGCGGTGATGCCGCCCGACCTCGTTGTCCTTCCAGGAGTTCGGCGGCGATTGGAAGGCTTACGAAGCGGCATTGTATCGCATTTTCCGGGAAGAGATCGCCAGCGGCAGCCTTCGCTTTCGCGGACTGCCGGTGTGGTGCCGCCATCTGCCGGAGACCGGGGGTCGGTGGGCTGCGTTCTGGCACCTCGTGCAGGAAGGGCGTGCGGAGGAAGACAGGACGCCGGACCTGCGCCGATGCGAGCGCATCCGGTGGATACGCTGGGTGATCGAGAACGGGGTGACCCATCCGGCGATCGACGAATGGCGAAACACGCGGCGTACCGAGAAGAACACCCTGCTCTGGTACCGCGAAGACTATCTCGTCGTCCTCACCCAGCGCCGCGGTTCCTGGCTACTCAAGACCGCCTACTGCACGGAACGGCGCGGGCGAATCGAACAGCTGCGGCGCGAGCGCGATGCGGCCGAGCGGTGAGCAGGTTTCCATCGGGGCCCGGAAACGGCTGAGGCCGCTCCGGGCAAGCCGGAACGGCCTCGAATGCTCCTTCTGCGCGGCAGTGATGGCAGGACAGTACAGGTGCCGATTGATCAGCAACCTGACGAATATCGGCTGCGCTTCCTGCGCATGGCAGATGAGACTTCACACGCGTACAGGCCCTCGGGGCAGATGTCAAGCAGCTGCTGTGCGACTGTTGATAACAGAGGATATGACCGGCCTATGTACCAGATGATCTGTCCGGTTTTAGAACGTTTCCAGGCCAAGGAGGTGCTGGATGCGTTGGACAGAGCGGTTACAGGGGCTGAGACTGATGAAGTTCGAGGAGGTCTACGGTCGCACCCACCGGGGTGCGTTGAGCCAGGGCGAGGCGGCGGAGATCTTGGGCGTTTCGGAGCGCACCTTCCGGCCAGGGCAATCGCACTTGAGATCATGGTGTGGGTTTATGTGGTTTGGTGGCTCGGATCATGTTGAGCAGGAAGTTGTTGTCCCATCCGGCGCGCTTGAGTTTGCCGCGCATGGCGTCCTTTCCGGGTTCGATACGGGCGACGTTCAAGGCCAAGCGGCGCAGCAGCGCGAGGTTCTCCGGTCCATGCCCGGTGCGGTTGCGCTGCCGGTCCTCGTTCATGGTCACGTCCAATACCCAATGCAAGGAGTTCTCGATCGCCCAATGGCTGCGCACTGCGTGCTGGAACCGCTGCGGGGAGAGCTTGGCGCTCATGATGTAGTAGCGGGTCTCGGTCGTCGTCCCGGCCTTGGTCTCGCGCATGGCGACCACCTTGCCGATGGCTGCCAGCCCAGGCCAGCGATGCCGCTCCTGGAGCCAGTCGATGTCGTGGGCGACGCTGGCGGTGCGGGTCTCGATGCGCCCGTGACTGCCGTCAACGTCTTGATGGCACAGGCAATTCTCGTCCTGCGCCGGGTCGTCCAGATACAGCTTCACGTCTTCGTACAGCGCCCCCTGGTTGCCTTTCAGTGCCAGCACGTAGTCGCCGCCCGCCGCAGTGACTGCCCGCGCTGTCTGGCGCTGTGTGTGCATCGCGTCCGCCGTCACGACCCGCCCCTTCAACGCCAGCATCTCCAACAACGCCGGCACTGCCGCAATCTCGTTCGACTTGTCTTCCACCCGCACCTGTCCCAACACCAGACGCGCCTCGCTGGCGAACGCCTGCACCAGATGCAGCGGGGAACGCGACGCCGCAGCGGCGAACGACCGGCGCAAAGCCTTGCCGTCGATGGCCACCACCTCACTGCCCAACCCGGCCGCCCAGCCCTCGGCAAGCCGCAGCATCGCCCGCTGCAAGCCCCCAGGGTCCAGCGCGTTGAACAGGTTGGTGAAGGCGTCGTGGCTCGGAACGCCGTGCGCAAGACGCATGAAGCCGCGCAGAAACCCCTCCTTGGCACGGCCAAAGCGCTCCATGTCGGCGCAGCCCTCGCCGCCGCACAGCGCCGACAGAAGGCCGATCATCAGCATCTCGTCCAGGTCATGGAGCGTCGCGTTGCTCCGACGCGGGTCCGCAACTCCTTCAAATATATGAACAAACTCCTCCATGTCGGCTCTCCACATACACATCGGAGCACACAACATGAATCAATCAACAACCCAAATACACCTCATATTCTCAAGTGCGATTGCCCTGACCTTCCGGCGCTGGCGTGACCGCTACGAGGCGGAAGGTGCGGAGGGGTTGTACGACCGCCGCCTGGGCCGGGCCTCGGCGCGGCGCGCCGGGGTGGACGAGAAGGCCAGGGTCCGGGTCCACGAATACCCCGACCACACCCTCGCCATCTTCCACGGACCCAGGTGCCTCGCCCGCTACCGCAGCGACGGCCAACCCTTCCACACCCACACCCGCGAGGCTGCGTGACCCGCTTCGACGCAACCAAGCGCTGCCCTGTGGAGAAGTGGACGGCCGCTACGCGCCCGTCCACTTCTCCACAGGGCCAACAACCCCAACAGAAGCGGTCAATCCATCTGGTACATAATCCGGTCAATTCTAAATGTTCTTGGCAGCCAAAGAGGCTCGGCAATGGCGAGACTGCAATACCGGACCATCTCCAAGCGCACCGTCGATCGGCTCTCGGCGGAGGGCAGGGACGCCGTATTCTGGGATCGAGAGCTGTCCGGCTTCGGGGTCCGCGTCTACCCGTCGGGCACGAAGGTCTATGTCGTCCAGACCCGCGCCCAGGGCAGATCGACGCGGGTCGCCGTCGGCCGCCATGGGGTGATCTCGGCCGACCAGGCGCGGCGCAAGGCGGCCATGCTGATCGCCCGCATCAAGGCCGGCGAGGACCCGAACCCCGCCCGGGCGGCGCCGGCGGCCCGGCCGACGGTCGCCGATCTCACCGAGCGCTACCTTGCGGAGCATGTCGGGGTCCGCTGCAAGCCTCGAACGGCGGAAGCCTATCGATGGCTGGTCGCCAAATTCGTGCTGCCCGAACTGGGCGCGCTCGCGATCGAGGCGGTCGAGCGCGAGCACATCGCGGCGCTGCACCACCGGCACCGGGAGACGCCCTATCAGGCGAACCGGGTCCTCGAAGTCGTGCGAAAGATGTTCAACCTGGCCGAGGCCTGGGGCCTGCGGAAAGACGGCGCGAACCCGTGCCGGTTCGTCGAGAAGTACAAGGAGCACAAGCGGGAGCGGTTCCTGACGGAGGAGGAGTTCCGCCGGTTGGGGCAGGTGCTGAGCGAAGTCGAGGCCGAGGGTTCGGAGACGCTTTCGGCGGTGACCGCCATCCGCCTGCTGATGCTGACCGGCTGCCGGTTGGGGGAGGTCCAGACGCTTCGTTGGGAGAACATGGACCTGGAGGCGGGCGAACTGCGGTTGCCGGACAGCAAGACCGGCGCGCGGATGGTGCCGCTGTCGCGGGCGGCGGCAGGCGTGCTCGCCGTCCTGCCTCGCGACCCGGACAACCCTTGGGTCATCGCCGGCAGGAAGTCGGGCGCTCATCTCACCGACCTTCAACACCTCTGGCGGCGCATCCGGGCACGCGCCGGGCTCGACGACGTGCGCATTCACGACTTGCGGCACAGCTTCGCCTCGCGCGCGCTGGCGCTGGGCGAGAGCCTGCCGATGATCGGGAAGCTGCTCGGTCACACGCAGGTTCAAACCACGGCGCGATACGCGCATCTGGCGCGGGACTCGGTGAAGGCTTCCGCCTCCAAGGTCGCCGACAGCATCGGCGCGGATATTCTGGCGCGTGACCCGTGATCGCGTGCTGCGTAAATGCTTGATTTGGTGAGCGAGTGCGGGAGGCCTCATCGTCGAAGGAAAGCGGTGCCCGGCCGACATCTTTACATCCAAAGGTCCGGGTGATACATAACATATTACTCCAAGTCTTGTTCTATGAGATTCCATATCAATGTCGAAGCCTGCCACTCAGCGCGATCTGGCGCATGACCTCTTGGAGGAACGGGGAATCGTCCGCCTCCGCGAGTTCAGGGAGGCGGGCATTACCGCCGCGACCGTCAGCCGGATGTGCAAGGACGGCGATGTCGCCCGGCTTGCGCGGGGGCTTTATCAACGGCCCGATGCGCCGATCGGCGCCCACCACAGTCTTGCGGAGGCGGCCAAGCGCCAACCGAAAGGGGTGATCTGCCTCGTCTCGGCGCTTGCCTTCCACGGCCTCACCGACCAGCTGCCGCGCGCGGTGTGGATGGCGGTCGGCGTGAAGGATTGGGCGCCCAGGACGGGCGCCCCGCCGATACGGATCGTCAGGTTCACCGAAGCGTTCCTCGCGGACGGGGTCGTCGCCGAACGCATCGAAGGCGTCACGGTGAACGTCTTCGGCGTGGCGAAAACGATCGCGGACTGTTTCCGCCACCGCCGAACGGTCGGTCAGTCCGTCGCCCTCGAAGGGCTGCGAGAGGCACTCCGGCAACGCAAGGCGACTCCCGCCGAAATCATCCGCCATGCCGAGCGTGGCCGGGTGTCGACGGTAATCCGGCCCTACCTCGAAGCCCTGACCGCCAATGGCTGAGGGGATCGAGGATATCGGAGCTTCGGTCCGCGCGCGCCTGCTGAACATCGCGCGGCAGAGAGAACAGACCTTCGACCTCGTACTTGTGCGCTATGCGATCGAACGGCTGCTCTACAGGCTGGCGCAGTCGCCACATGCCCATCGGTTCGTTCTCAAGGGCGCCATGCTGCTGATGGCCTGGTTCGACGAGCCGTTCCGCGGTTCGCGCGACCTCGATCTCCTGGGCCACGGCGATCCGGATCCGCAATCCGTTCTTGAGGATTTCAAAGAGATACTCGGGATGGAACATCGGGACGGCGTTCGCTTCGATGCCGACCGCGCGCGTATGGACCGCATCCGGGAAGACAACGAGTACGGAGGCTTTCGCATCCGGACGACGGCCGGGATCGGCGGCGCCCGTATCGCCGTCGCGGTCGACATCGGTTTCGGGGACGCCACCGAGCCCGGCATCGAGATGCTCGACTATCCCGTCCTGCTCGACATGCCGGCGCCGCATCTGCGCGGGTATGCGCCGGAAACCGTCGTCGCCGAGAAGTTCCAGGCGATCGTCGCGCTGGGCCGTGTGAACAGCCGCATGAAAGACTATTATGATCTGTGGATGCTCGATCGGTCTTTCGATTTCGAGGGGTCCCGGCTGGCGCAAGCGATCTCGGCGACCTTCGCGCGCCGCGGAACCCCAATACCGGAGGAGACGCCGGACGGCTTGACGACAGCCTTTGCGGAGGACGTCCAGAAATCGAGGCAGTGGGAAGCGTTCAAGCGCGATATCGCTCTTGACCCCGGGCCGCTGACGGAGGTGATCGTGGCTTTGGAAGCTTTCCTGATGCCGGCGGCGAAAGCCGCACGGGACGGGGCGCATTGAGCCAGTATTAGATGATTGGGTTTTTGTCATGACACAGTTCGAAAAATCTGACGGTCCGCCCGATGTCTTTGAAATCGATGAGATGATGCGGACTGCGAGATCGCTATGGCATTTCGTGAAGAAAGTGGAGGAGCATGACTTTTTTGATGCCAAATCGGACATGTTATTATTCGAGGGGTCATTCGTGGCGATTCCAGTTCTGCGGGCGTTCGTGATGGAATTAGCGTTGAAGGCATTGTTATATCGTGGAGGACATACAAAAATTGAAAAAACACATGATCTGGGGTATTTGTATGAGAAATTGAGCAAGGAGTTACGAGATTGTATCGAAAACAGGACGCCGATTCCTTACCCACGTGAATTGGCTGAAGCTTTGGGATACGATATGTTTCCAAACTGTATGCCGGTCGACAAGCTTTTGGATTATCATAAAGATGCATTCGTGGAGTGGAGATATTTGTATGAAAATCGGGACGGTGGAAATCGGTCTTTTCATCATGGCGGTATAGATAGAGTTTTGAATGCGATCCTCTCTGTATATGATGAAAATTATGGTGGATGTCAGCGATGAAGGTGATGGATTTCATAGTCCCGGCGGACCAGTATCCACGCGCATGTTCACGCTCGATTCGATCGAGAGCACGAAAGACGGTTGGCGGCCGATACCGAGCGGTATCGTCCTGGAATCGGAGGTATATGAGTGACGGATAAGACTACTTACAAAGACCCACTCTACGTCTTGGGTTGGTTGGATACGGCACTAAAGAGGGAACGGCAAAAGTACGTGCGACACCCATGACACTGGATATGGTCCCAAGTCATGAGATAGCGCAGGCTTGGGGATACGCAATTCCACGGATGAACGGAAAAGCATTTGTATCGTGTCGCGCGACGCACTATATTCGCTGGTAGTGGATATTCCTGGAGGGCGGTTCCGTGTCGCAGCGACCGAAGGAACCCTCGCACCCCGGCGCCTTTATCAGGGAGCGCGTGATTCCCTCGGGCATGTCGGTGACGGAGGCCGCGAAGAGGCTGGGCGTGGGCCGGCCGGCCCTGTCGAACCTGTTGAACGGCAGATCGTCGCTGTCGCCGGGAATGGCCGTCCGGCTGGAAAAGGCGTTCGGGGCCGACGGCGGGAAATTGCTCGACCGTCAGGCGGCGTTCGACCGTCACGGTCGGCGGGAGGAAGAGAAAGCCGTTGCGGTCCTGCCATACGTTCCGGCTTTCCTGACCGTCACGGCCCGGCAGATACAGGGTTGGGCGGACGGCAATATCGAAGCCCGCCACCTGTTGCCGGTGCTGTTGCGCAAACTGGTCCATTCGACCGGCCACGAGCTGCGCCACGTCGATTTCCCCGGATACGACAACGCGGAGCGCAGCGGGTGGGACGGCCGGGTCGAGGCGGGTGCGGCGACGCCGTGGGTTCCCGAAGGCAGGTCCGGTTGGGAGTTCGGCGCCGGCGCGAACCCGCGCAGGAAAGCGGAAGGCGACTACGCGGCTCGACTCCGCTCCGTCTCCCCGGCCGAGAGGGCGGAGTGCGCCTTCGTCTTCGTCACCCCGCGCAACTGGCCCGGCAAGGAGAAATGGGCCGAGAGCAAGCGGTTGGCCGGCGACTGGAAGGAGGTGCGGGCGCTCGACGCCAGCGATCTCGAACAGTGGCTGGAGGATTCGATCTCCGCTCAAATGTGGCTTGCCGAGCAGCTCGACATGCCGACCGTCGGGTTCAGGACGCTCAGTGCGTGCTGGCGGAACTGGTCGAAGGCGAGCGACCCTGAACTGACACCCGCGATATTCGGTCCTTCACTCGCCGCGTACCGAGGCGCTTTCCGGGACTGGCTCGGACAACAACTGCCCGGCCGCCCGTTCACGGTCGCCGCGGATTCCAGAGACGAGGCGCTGGCGTTCCTCTCATGCCTGTTCGAGGAAGACGGCATCGATGCGCGCTGGCGAGACCTCGCGGCGGTGTTCGATTCCGCCGAGACGCTGCGAAAGCTGGCGGCATCGAATGCGCCGTTCATTCCGATCGTCCACACCGACGCGGTCGAACGCGAGCTGGCCGCGGTCCATCGCCAACGGCACTGCATCGCCGTCCGCCCCCGCAACGCCGTCGATTCGGAACCCGACGTCGCCCTCGACCTGCTGGATTACAAGGCCTTCGAGACGGCCCTTGCCGAGATGGGCATCGAAGGCGACGACGCCGACCGGCTGGCGAGGGAATCGGGGCGCTCGCCGACCATCCTGCGGCGGCGGCTTTCGACCATCCCCGCCATCCGGACCCCCGAATGGGCCAGGGACCGGGAAATCGCCCGAGCGCTGATCCCGATGGCTCTGGTCGGGGCCTGGCATGACAAGTCCGATGCCGACCGGGAAGTCGTCTCCTTCTGGGGGAACGGGGGCTACGAGCGGATCGAGGAAAGCATCGCGCAGCTGCGGCAACTCGATGACTGCCCGGTCTGGTCCATCGGGCAATATCGCGGCGTCGCCTCGAAGATCGACGCCTTGTTCGCCGTCGGCGGATACATGACCGGAAAAGACATCGACGTTTTCTTCTTGCTGGCCGAGCATGTGCTCTCCGAAACCGCCCCGGCGCTCGAATTGCCGGAGAGCGAGAGGTGGAGCGCCGCGCTGTACGGCAAGGTGCGCGGTCGCTCCGAAGCCTTGCGCAAGGGCGTTTGTGAGACGCTCGTTCTGCTCTCCGTCCACGGCAATCATCTGTTTCGGGACCGGCTCGGCATCGACGTCGAGGCGCGCGTTTCATTGCTCGTCCGCAATCTTCTCACACCGCTGACCCTCGACAAGCTGCTTTCGCATGAGGACGATCTTCCGCGCTACGCCGAAGCTGCGCCGGAAGAATTTCTGAACCTGATCGAAGCGGATCTCCGGCAATCGAAGCCGACCGTTCTCGGCCTGCTGAAACCCGTCGAAGGTGGCATTTTCGGTAGATGCCTGAGAGCCGGCCTCCTGTGGGCGCTGGAGTGCCTCGCCTGGAAACACCTGGGGCGCGTCAGCCTGATACTCGCACAGCTGTCGAGAACCGTCATCGACGACAACTGGGCCGACAAGCCGATCTCCAGTCTCGAATCGATTTATCGGTCGTGGATGCCGCAAACCGCCGCCTCCCTCGAAGGGCGGATACAGTCCCTGGAGACGTTGACGAGGCGGTTTCCCGACATCGGCTGGGAGATATGCATCGCGCAGGTGAACACTCGTTCCCAAGTGGGACATTACAGTTATCGCCCGCATTGGCGCGCGGACGCCTCGGGCGCCGGGCGTTCGGTAACGCGAAAGGAAGCTCACGACTTCATACGCAGGGCGCTCGACCTCGTGCTCGCATGGCCGGAGCACGATCGGAAGACGCTCGGCGATCTCGTCGAACGTATTCAGACAATGACAATGTCCGACGATGATCGATCCAGGGTTTGGGATCTGGTCGACGCGTGGGCGGCGTCGGAAGCCGACGAGAATGCCAAGGCCGGTCTCCGGGAGCGAATCCGCCGGTTCGCGTTCACGCGCCGCGGACGGCGCGATCTGGACGCCGGAACCGGGGACCGGGCGCGCGCCGCATACGGGAAGCTGGAGCCGGGCGATCCCGTCGTTCGACATGCCTGGCTCTTCGCCGGGCATGGGATCGAGTTTTCCACCGACGAAATCGAGGATGGGGAGTTCGACTACAAAAAGCACGCCGAAAAAATTCGGCGCCTTCGCATTTCGGCGATCCGGGAGATATGGGCGAAACGCGGATTCGAAGGTGTGACGACGCTTCTTTCCGACAACGGCATGGCGGGCTTCGTGGGGAATTCCCTCACGTCTGTCCTCGTGGACACGAAGGCGCGCGCCGGGTTTCTGCGACGATGCCTTTCCGTCGCCGGCGACGTCGAGAAACAGGTGGACGGCTGTATCTCGGGTTTCCTGACGTCCATTGGCGACGAAGAACGCGGGGCGGTTCTCTCGTCCGCCGTCGAGGATGCGGATACCGACGAAATCACGCGTTTGCTGCGGTGCGCCCCGTTCGGACGGGACACATGGCGGTTTCTCGATCGCTTCGGCGCCGAAATTCGCGATCGATACTGGCGGGAAGTCGCCCCGCAGTGGGACAGTCACGGCGACGCCGAGTTGAATGAGCTCATCGACCGCCTGCTCGAAGCGAGGCGTCCCCGCGCGGCTTTCCACGCCGTAGGTCCGGACTGGTCACGGATCGAGACGTCGCGGTTGAAGCGCCTCCTTTTCGACGCCGGTGCCTTGGATGCCGAGCAGGAGGGTCAATATCGACTTGAGGGTTATTGGATTTCGAAGGCGTTGGATTCGCTCGACGGTCGCTCTGGTGTTACCCGGGACGATATGGCGTGGCTCGAATTCATGTATATTGAGGCACTCGACCACGGAAAACACGGGAAACATGGTATCCCTAATCTGGAGCGTTATATCGCCGAGTTCCCTGCATCCTTCGTACAGTTGTTGGATCCGGAACACCGTAAAGGGCTAGACGTGTACCATCTTTTGAATCTAATCGATCGTATTCCGGGTACCAACGCGGACGGGAAAATTGACGCTGAAGTGCTGTTCGCCTGGGTGGTCGAAGTACAACGGCTTTGCGCCGAATACGGCCGCGCCAAGATCGGCGACCGATACATCGGCCAGATTCTTTCCGGGGCCTCGGCCGAAGA
Source organism: Alphaproteobacteria bacterium (assembly GCA_965200265.1). GTDB lineage: Bacteria > Pseudomonadota > Alphaproteobacteria > UBA2966 > UBA2966 > UBA2966. The sequence continues at coordinate 887,708 of OZ241357.1, forward strand.
GGACGGCTCTTGGCCGTGCCTGCCGGTTTGCGAAGCGATGGAAAAGGTTGCGTCCCGTGACATCGGCGTGGGCTTCAGCATGGGTGTCCACAACAGCCGTGGCATGACTTCGCGGGCGTTCGGGGAAGGCGGTGCACAGGAACGCGCGCTTGCTGCGAAATATCGGAACTGGTCCGAACGACGCGCCTTCGACTATCCTTTCGTCAGTAGTGTCCTCAAAGATATCGCGGACGACTACGACCGGCAGGCGGCGTGGGAGGACGACGAGGCGGAGGTCGAGGCGCGGCTCGGGGACTGAACCCGCGCCTCCGCGCTCACTTCAGCTTCCAGTCCTCCGACGCCTCGGCGAGCAGGGCGTCGATGCGGGCGATGGCGTCCGGGTCGGGCGGCTTGTCGCCGCCGAGCTCGACGCGCACCCGGAACTTGAGATCGCAGCCCACCGCGGCCTTGAGGAGATCGGGAATCCGGTCGGCGAGGTCCTGGATGCCGTCGCCGCGCAGCGTCGTTTCGGCCGCGAGCGTGCCCCCGGGCTTCGGCGCGCCGTCTTCTCCGCCGGCGCTCCCAGGCGAACGGAGCCCTTATCGCCCGGGAATGATATACGATGGCGCCCGGCACGATCGGCGGTCGCCGGCAGGCTGCGATTGGCTCCGGTCGACCCTGCCGGCGACGCGCTCGGGGAGCGGTGCGTCGAGGTCGAGACGTGATCCGGCAGGATGAAGGTCGATGATGGGCATCTCGCCTGAACCGGGCCGGATTGCGTTCGTCCGCCAGCGCCGCTGGCTCATCGAGGAGGTCAGCGAGCCGCCGAGGCAAGGCGAGGCGACCCTCGTCGCGCTTTCCTGCCTCGACGACGACGCCCAGGGCGAGCCGCTGTCGGTGCTGTGGGAGCACGAGCTCGACGCCCACGTGCTCGATGACGCCGGCTGGTCCGCCGTCGCCGAGAAGGGCTTCGACGATCCCGCGTTGTTCGCAGCCTACCTCCGCACCTTGTCATGGAACTGCGTGACGGCGACCGATCCGAACCTCTTCCAGGCGCCGTTCCGCGCCGGCATCCGCATCGACGCCTACCAGCTCGATCCGCTGCGCAAGGCGTTGCGCCTGCCGCGCGTCAACCTGTTCATCGCCGACGACGTCGGTCTCGGCAAGACCATCGAGGCCGGACTCATCGCCCGCGAACTGCTGTTGCGCCGCCGCATCGACCGCATCGTCGTCGCCTGCCCGCCCTCCATGCTCGAGCAATGGCGCGACGAGATGGAGGCGCGCTTCGGCCTCGCCTTCGTCATTCTCGACAGGGATCACGTCGCGCGGATGCGCCGGGAACGCGGCTTTTCCGTCAATCCGTGGACGACCCATTCGCGTTTTCTGGTGTCGCATCGCCTGCTCATCGACGAGGCCTACGCTTCGGGGTTGCGCGACTGGCTCGGCGCGTTCGCCCCGCAATCGCTGCTGATTCTCGACGAGGCGCACAACGCCGCACCGTCGAGCGGCGCCCGCTACGCGATCGACTCGCAGATCACGCGGGCCGTCCGTGATGTCGCGCCGCGTTTCGAGCATCGCCTGTTCCTGTCGGCGACGCCGCACAACGGCCATTCCAACAGCTTCTCCGCGTTGCTCGAAATCCTCGACCCGCAGCGTTTCTGCCGCGGCGTGCGCGTGCTCAAGGGTCAACTCGACGAGATCATGGTGCGCCGTCTCAAATCCGACATCCGGGCGCTCGAAGGCGGGTTTCCCCGGCGCGCCGTGGTCCAGGTCGATATCGACGGGCTGCCGGAAGACGCGCCGGAGCTCGTGCTGGCGGCGAAGCTCGACGCCTATCGCCTGGAGCGGGAGAAGCGGCTGGCGGGCGAAACACGATCGCGGCAAACCTCCGGGGCGCTGGTTGTCGGAGGGTTGCAGAAGCGCCTGCTGTCCTCGATCGAGGCGTTCGCGAGGACGCTCTCGGTGCATCGGAAAAGCGTCGAGGGCACACTGAAGAAGGACCATGAGGCCGAAGAGGTGTCGGACGCGCGGATCGCCGATCTCGAACGGATGACCGACGGCGCCGACCCCGACGCCGCGATCCCCGAAACGGCCGACGACGACGGCGGTATCGACGGAGAAGGCGGCGCGCCCGACGACGAGCGGCCGGACCCGTCCGAGCTCGAACTCGACGAGCTGATGACGAAGGCGACGGTGGCGTCGAGCGGCGCGGACCGGGCCGGGACGCGGGCGGCGCTCGTGCGCGAACTGGCGCTTGTCGACGAGATGCGCGAGATCGCCGAGGCGAGCCGCCACGACGCCGACCCGCGCATTCGCAAGATCGTCGAGTGGATCGAGGCCGAGATGTGCCCCGGCCTCTCCGCGGACTCCGGCCCGCCGCCGGACTGGAGCGACCGTCGCGTCATCGTCTTTACCGAATACGACGATACCCGCCGCTATATCGAACGCCGCCTGGGCGAGGCGATCGCGCACACCGACCGGGCGTCCGAACGGATCGCCGCCTTCACCGGCATGACGTCGCGGCGGCGGCGGGAGGAGATCAAGCACGCCTTCAACACCGAACCGAAGGATCATCCGCTGCGCATCCTCATCGCGACGGATGCCGCGCGGGAGGGGATCAATCTTCAGCGTCATTGCCGCGACCTGTTCCACTTCGACCTGCCGTGGAACCCGAGCCGCCTGGATCAGCGCAACGGCCGGATCGACCGCAAGCTGCAACCGGCCGACGACGTGTTCTGCCGCTATTTCGTCTACGCGCAACGCCCCGAGGATCGGGTTCTCGAAGTGCTGGTGAAGAAGGCCGAGCGCATCCGGGAGGAACTCGGCAGCGCCGCCGAGGTCCTCGAAGGCCGGGCGGCCGGGAGCATCGGGAAAGAGGGCCTGCGCCGCGACAGGCTCGACGAGATCGCGGCCTTCATCGGGAACCTGTCGGCCGACGACCGGCGGGAGACCGTGAACGCCGAGCTCGAGGGCGCGCGTCTCCGGCAGGACGATCTGCAAGACGAACTTGATGTCCTTCGGACCCGGTTGGAGCGGTCGCGGCAGCACATCGGCATCGCCCCGAAGCAATTCCGCCGAACGCTGTCGATGAGCCTGCGTCTCGCCGGCGCGCCCGCGATCGCGGAGATCGAACCGGCCGGCGAGCGGGAAACGGACGTTCCGCGGCGCTTCGTCTTTCCCGCCGCCGACGGCGCGCTGGCGCGCGATCCGGGCTGGACGGCGGCGCTCGATACGCTGCGCGAGCGCCGCCGGCGCGGCGAGAGCGTCGGCGAATGGCGACGCCGCGCGGCCATCCGGCCCATCGCGTTCGAGGACACCGGCCGGCTCGGCGAGAAGGCCGTCCAGCTCCACCTGGAGCATCGCGTGGCGCGGCGCCTGCTCGGCCGCTTCGCCGCCCAGGGCCTGATCCACCACGATCTGTCGAAAGCCTGTCTGGCGGCGGCGGCGGACGCCGTTCCCCGCGTCGTCCTGCTCGGCCGGCTCGCCGTCTATGGGCCGCGCGCGGCGCGCCTGCACGAGGAGATCGTGCCGGTCGCGGCGCGCTGGGTCGAGCCGGCCCGCCGCTCCGGCGCGCTCGCCCCCTACGGCCGGGCGGGCGAACAGACGACGCTGGCGTCATTGCAGACGGCGCTCGACGAGGCGGGGCGGCACGGCGTCGCCGCGCCGGTGCAAACGCGCCTCGCGGCGTCGGCGCGGGCCGACGTCGCCGACCTCCTGCCGCACCTGGAGAGCCGCGCCGCCGCACTGGCCGAACGCGCAAAGGCGCGGCTCGCCGAGCGTGCGGCGGCGGAAAGCCGGAGCATGGCCGAACTGCTGACGCGCCAGCGCGAGCGGATCGAGGCCGCGGCCGGCGAAGACGACCCACAGATGGCGTTGGATCTCGAGCTGCGCCAGCGCGAAGCGGACCGCCGCGCCTGGAAACGCCGGCTCGCCGAGATCGAAACCGAGCTCGAGATCGAACCGCGCCGGATCGCCGACGTCTATACCGTCCGCGCGGTTCGCGTCGATCCGCTCGGCCTCGTCTATCTCTGGCCGCGGACGGGGTAGGCCGTGGCCGACCGCGAACGCCGCAATCTGATCTTCGCCCACCAGGAGTGGCTCGGCTTCGTCCAGCCGGTCGGTCTGGTCGTCGCGCCCGCGGTCATGGTGGATGCCCAGGTCGCGCCGGACCGCAACGTCGCCGGCCGCCAGCGCGATCTGCATGAGGTGCTCGAAGAAGAAGGAAGCGGGGCCGCGATCCGCTGGCGCGCGCCCGATCTGCGCCGGCTGTTTCTCGACTGGCTCGGTTGGGAGGAGGGCGACCTCGTGGACGCGGCCGCGCACCGGGACGCGCTGGAGATCGCCCTGCCGGAACTGCACACCGTGCTGTCGCCGACCTGGGCGGTGCCGACGGAGGACGATGCGGGCGCCCGATGGACGATGCTGATCCGAACCGAAGACGCAGGCGCCGACCTCGACGCGCCGCCCGGCGACGCGGGCGGATGGAACGCCAGCCGGCACGCCCGCTTCGAGCGGCTGCTGCGCGAGACCGGCATAGCGGCCGGCCTTCTCTGCACCGATGAGCGCATCCGCCTGATCCATGCGCCGAAGGGCGAGTCGTCCGGGCACGTCACCTTCGCGTTCTCCGAAATGGCGCTGCCGGCGGGCCGTCCGATCCTCGCCGCCTTCGACATGCTGCTGGGCGCGGCCTCGCTGTTCGGCGGCGCGGAGGAGGCGCGGCTGCCGGCGCTGCTGGCGAAGAGCCGCGAGCGCCAGGCGGAGGTCTCGACCCGGCTCGCGCGGCAAGTGCTGGCGGCGCTCTACGAATTGCTGCGCGGTTTCGTCGCGGCGGATGCGCGCGCCGGAAGCGGCGCGCTGGCGGACATGGCCCGCCGGCGGCCGGAACACCTCTACGGCGGGCTGATAACCGCGCTGATGCGCATGGTTTTCGCGCTCTACGCCGAGGACCGCGGCCTGATGCCCGATCATCCCGTCTACCAGCAGCACTATTCCCTGGGCGGGTTGTTCGCCCGGCTGCGCGCCGATGCCGCCGCCTGGCCGGACACCATGGACCAGCGTTTCGGCGCCTGGGCGCAACTGCTGTCGCTGTTCCGGCTGATCCACGGCGGCGGCGGCCATGCCGGGCTGTCCTTCGTCGCGCGCAAGGGCGGGCTGTTCGACCCCGGCCGCTTCCCGTTCCTCGAAGGGCGCGCCCCGGACGGCGAAAGCGAAATCCCGATGGTGCCGGACGCGACCGTCTGGAAGGTGCTGCAAAGCCTGATGGTGCTGGATGGCGAACGGCTGTCCTACCGCACGCTCGACGTCGAGCAGATCGGCTCGGTCTACGAGGCGATCATGGGTTTCCGCATCGAGACGACGACCGGCCGGTCGATCGCCGTGCGCTCGCCGAAACGGACCGGCGCCGCGGTCGTCGTCGATCTCGACCGCCTGCTGGAGACGAACGGCGGCGCCCGCGCCCGAGCGCTGCGGGATGCGACCGACCGCAGGCTCCCCGCCGCCGGGGCGGCGGCGCTGCGCGCAGCGGAAACCCCGGAAGACGTCGCGGCCGCGCTCGACAAGGCCATCGACCGCGACGCGACGCCGGACGCGGTCCCGCCGGGGATGCCCGTCCTGCAACCGACCGACGAGCGCCGGCGTTCGGGAAGCCATTACACGCCGCGTTCGTTGACCGAGCCCATCGTCGAGGAGGCGCTGCGCCCGGTCCTGGAGCGCCTCGGGCGCAGCGCCACCCCCGACGCGATCCTCGACCTCAAGGTCCTCGACCCGGCGATGGGGTCGGGCGCCTTCCTGGTCGAGGCCTGCCGGCAGCTGGCGGCGCGGCTGGTCGCGGCGTGGAGCGTTCACGGCGGCCCGCCCGACGACATCCCGCCCGACGAGGACGAATTGCTGCACGCCCGGCGGCTGATCGCCCAGCGCTGCCTGTACGGGGTGGACCGGAACCCGATGGCGGTCGATCTCGCCCGGCTGGCGCTGTGGCTGGCGACTCTGGCCGCCGACCACGAATTCACCTTCGTCGATCATGCGCTCCGCTGCGGCGACTTCCTCGTCGGTTTGACGAAAGACGGAATCGCCGCGGCGCACTGGGCCGGCGGCAGGACGCATCACATGGCGCTGCTGCTGGCCCGCGATCGCACGGCCAAGGCGGAGGGAGAGCGGGCGCGCATCCGCAACGCGGCCGAGGGGCTGGGCGACGAAGCGCTGCGGCCGCTGCTGGAGCGCGCCGACCGGCATCTCGACGACGTGCGCCTGGTCGGCGATGCGGCGGTCGCCGCCTTCTTCGCCGCCGACAGGCCGCGGGCACGGGAAGCCGAACGCGCCAAGGTGCTGCAAGCGCTGGAGCTCGGCGGCGCCGGCTGGCAGGAGCGGTTGGAGCCGCTGGCCGCGCGCTTGCGGGGCGGAGAAAGGCCCGTCCGTCCCTTTCATTTCGAGATCGAGTTCCCGGAGGTCTTCGACCGGGAGACTCCGGGTTTCGACGCCATCGTCGGTAACCCGCCCTTCGCCGGCAAGAACACGCTCGCCGCCGCCAACGCGCCCCATTATCCCGACTGGCTCAAGGCGATTCACGCGGAGAGCCACGGCAACGCCGATCTCGTGGCGCATTTCTTCCGCCGCGCCTTCGGCCTCTTGCGCGAGGGCGGCGCGCTCGGCCTGATCGCCACCAACACCATCGCCCAGGGCGACACGCGATCGACCGGGCTGCGCTATATCTGCACCAACGGCGGTACGATCTACGCCGCCCGCCGCCATTACAAATGGCCAGGCGAGGCGGCGGTCGTCGTCAGCGTGCTCCACGTCGCCAAGGGGAAATACGAAGGACCGAGCACTCTCGACGGCCGGGAGGTCGAGACGATTTCGGCCTTCCTGTTCCACCAGGGCGGCCACGACGACCCGGCGCGCCTCGATGCCAACGCCGGCAAGAGCTTCGTCGGCAGCTATGTCCTCGGCATGGGCTTCACCTTCGACGATACGGATACGAAGGGCGTCGCCACGCCGCTCGCCGAGATGCGCCGCCTGATCGACGAGAACCCGCGCAACCGGAAGGTGATCTTCTCCTATATCGGCGGCAAGGAGGTGAACGCCAGCCCCACCCACGCGCACCACCGCTACGTCGTCAACTTCCGTGACTGGCCGTTGCGCCGCGCCGACCTGGGCGCGACTTGGCGGAGCGCGGGCGACAAGGCGCGTCGGGACTGGCTGCGGGAAGGGGTCGTGCCGCTCGACTACCCCGATCCGGTGGCGGCGGACTGGCCGGACCTGCTGGCCATCGTCGAGGAGAAGGTGAAGCCGGAGCGCGTCAAGCTCACCAAGAACGCCATTGGGCGGAAGCGCGCCAAGTTCTGGTGGCAATACGGTGCGCCTGCCAAGGAACTGTATGCGTCTATCGACGGGCTGGAGCGGGTGTTGGTGATTCCGCAGACATCCAACGTGCAAGCACTTGTTTTCTTGCCAACCTCTATGATGTTTGATCAAACGAATATCGTGTTTTCGTTCACTAAATACTCCGCATTCGCCCTGCTCCAATCTCGCCCCCACGAAATCTGGACGCGCTTCTTCGGACCGTCTCTTGAAGATCGGTTGCGCTACACCCCCTCCGACTGCTTCGAAACCTTCCCTTTCCCCGAAGGCTGGGAATCCGCCCCCGCCCTCGAAGCCGCCGGCGCGGCGTATTACGACTTCCGCGCCGCCCTCATGGTCGACAACAGCGAGGGCTTGACCAAGACCTACAACCGCTTCCACGACCCCGACGAACGTGACCCGCGCATCCATCGCCTGCGTGAACTCCACGCCGCGATGGACCGCGCCATCCTCGACGCCTATGGCTGGCGCGACGTCCCCACCGGGTGCGAATTCCTTCTCGACCACGAAATCGACGAAGAGGCGGAAGGCGCCCGGCGCCGCAAACCCTGGCGCTACCGCTGGCCCGACGCCGTCCGCGACGACGTCCTCGCCCGCCTCCTCGCCCTCAACGCCGCCCGCGCCGCCAAGGAGCGCCTCGCCGGCCCCGCCCCCGGCGAACGGAAAACCGGTGCCGCCCGCCCGCGCCGCCTGTATGATGGGCCGGCCGCGGCCAGCGGCCGGGCTTGAACGCAACCGGGCGAACGAACCGTGTCCAACGGCAAGCTGTTGAGACAACTCATCCGATCGGGCGCCGAAGGCGATCTGGACGCCTTTCGCGGCGTCGCCAAACAGGTCATCGCCGAGGAGCGCCAGAAGCAGCACAATTTGCTCGCCAACGACCTGGAAGCCATCCTCTACGGACACGTCCGCGCGCCGTCCTCGCCGGCGCTGCGCCGCCTCGCCGAAACCGTCCCCGAGGACCGGGAACGGGGCATCCCGTTGCTCACGTTGCGCGAACCCGTCCGCGGTCTCGACGACGTCGTATTGTCCTCCCGGAACCGGTCCATGGTCGAAGGGATCCTCCGCGAGCACAACCGCGAAGAGGTTCTCAAGGCGCACGGCCTTCGCCCCAGCGACCGCGTGCTCCTCTGTGGCCCGCCTGGCTGCGGCAAGACGCTGACCGCCGAGGCCATCGCTTCCGATCTCGGCCGCCCGCTCGCCGTCGTCCGCACGGACAGCGTGGTCTCCTCCTTTCTCGGCGAGACGGCGGCGAATCTGCGCAAGGTGTTCGATTTCGCGGCGGCCTCGCCGATGGTCGTGCTCTTCGACGAGTTCGACGCGGTGGGGAAGGAGCGCGACGACGCCTCCGAACACGGCGAATTGCGCCGGGTCGTGAACGCGGTCCTGCAGATGCTCGATTCCTATGACGGGCGCAGCCTGATCGCCGCCGCCACCAATCATGAGGGGATGCTCGACAGCGCCGTCTGGCGGCGCTTCGAGGAAGTGCTGTTCCTGAAGCCGCCGACCGCGGCCGAGCTCCGGCGGCTGCTCGCCGTGAAGCTGCGCGGCGTCCGCCGGGAGTTCGAGATCGGGGAAGTCGTCGATCGGGGATGGTTCAAGGGCGCCGCCCATGCCGACGTGGAGCGGATCGTCCGACGGGCGGTGAAGGAGATGGTCCTTGCAGGCGAGGCTCCCCGGCTGCGCATCGGCCATCTCGAATCCGCGCGGCGGCGCGAGGCGGCGCGGCGGCGGCGTTGAATGGCGGCGCCGGAGGATACGCACCCGCATCTGGAGTTGGCGCGGGAGGAGCCGGTCACCGAACGGCGGCTCCGGCGCGGCTTCAGGCCCGGCGCGCCGCCGGACGATCCCCGGGAGCATGGAGCGGTTCTGGGAGACCGCCTGCAAGCGGCGCGGGAAGCGACGGCCTCCGACCTCGGTGGTTACGACGCGCGGCGTCTCATCAAGATCGAACTGTCGGAAAAGGTGGCGCCGGAGGCCGTCGCGCAGGCTTGGAGCGGCCTCGAGGTCGTGAGCCAGGAAGACGGGGAGCTGGTCCTGGCCTTCGCCGACGAGGCGCAGCTGGACGCATTCGAGGCGCGGCTTGCCAGCCTCGCGGCGGGTGAGCATGTCACCTATCGCAACGTGATCTACGCGCTCCGGGGTTTCGACCGCTGGACGCCCGAAGACCGGACCGGCTGGGCGTTGAGGCAGGATGGATTCCCGGACGAAGATCCCTTCGCGATCGACGCGGAATTGTGGCCGCTCGCCCGCGGCGGCGAGTCCGAACGGCAGCGGACGGCGTTCGAGGCCTGGATGGGGGAGGGCGGCGGCGAGATCCTGGACTCGGTGAAACAGCCTCATCTGACGCTCTATCGCATTCGCTGCGCTCGGCCGCTGGCGGAAGACCTGCTTCGCCATCGCGACGTCCGCAGCGTCGATCTGCCGCCACGCATCGGCCTGGAGCGGGCGCTGGTCCGGACGGACGTTCAGGAGTTGGGAGAAACGCCGAACCCACCCGACGGCGCGCCGGGGATCGTCGTTCTCGATTCCGGAATCGCCGCCGGCCATCCGGTTCTGGCGCCGGCGGTCGGCGACGCGCAAAGCTTCCTGCCCGGCGCCGGCGCGGCCGATGCGGACGGCCACGGAACTTTCGTCTCCGGCATCGCGCTCTACGGCGACGTCGCCGATTGCCTCCGCAACCGCCGCTTCGCGCCGGAATTGCGGCTCTTCAGCGGCCGTGTCCTGGACCACCAGGCTCGGGGCGACCCGCTGCTGATCGAAAACCAAGTCGAACAAGCGGTCCGCTATTTCGTCGAGGAATATGGCTGCCGGGTCTTCAACCTCTCATACGGCGATCTCAACAAGCCGTACCGGGGCCGGCACGTCGCCGGCCTGGCGGTGACGCTCGACGCCCTCAGCCGGGAGCTCGGCGTGCTGTTCGTCGTCCCGACCGGGAATTACGACGGCGACGAGGACGGACCCCGCGACTGGCGGGCGGAATACCCCGGCTATCTGACGCCGGAAAGCGCTGCGCTGCTCGACCCGGCCCCGGCGCTCAACGCGCTCACGGTCGGGAGCCTCGCCCGCCGCGAACGCGATGCGCGCTGGCCGGACGATCCCGGTTACCGACCGGTCGCCAGGACGGAGCAACCCTCGCCGTTCACCCGGTGCGGGCCGTCGGTGAACGGCGCCATCAAGCCGGATCTGGTGGATTACGGCGGGAACATGACGGTCGATGTTCGCACCGGCCGCCGGATAATGGGCCAACAGGGCGTTGGCGAGTTGTCGATGGCGCGCGACTTCGCCGCGGGCAATCCATTCGCCGAGGATGCGGGCACGAGTTTCGCCGCGCCGCATGTCGCCAACGCCGCCGCGAGAATCTTCGCGACGCTCCCGGACGCGAGCGTCGATCTGTGCCGCGCGTTGCTGGTCGCCCATGCGCGGACGCCGCCGGCCTGCGCCGACCTGTTCTCCGATGACGCGGACGCCCTCCGTAACGTCACGGGCTACGGGCTGGTGGACCGATCGGCGCTCTATCGGTCACTGGATGGATGCGTGACGCTCTGGGCCGAGGAGCGGATCGAGAACCGCCGCCACCACTTCTACGAGATTCCGGTACCCGACGAGTTCTGGTCGGCCGGCAGGCGGGGGCGGGAACTGACCGTCGCTCTCGCATTCCGCCCGCCGGTGCGAACCACGCGGATCGACTACCGCGCCGTATCCATCGGCTTCAAGCTGGTCCAGGCGGAGTCGCTCGAAGAGGTCGCGCGCTCCTTCGACGCCGCCATCGACAGGAACATTGCCCCGAGTATCGGCGAACGCAGCGTTGGCCGCCGTTTTTCCGAAAGGGACAGATCGCGCGGCACGGTACAGGCCTCCACCTGGACGTTCACGCAACCTTCGCCGGCGATGCAAACGAGTTCCTGGTTCGTCGTAGCGACTCGCAACGATCCCGCTTGGGGAGAGACTCTCTCGTCGGGCCGCGAGCCCTACGCCCTCGTCGTCGTCCTCGCCGACCGCCAGGCGCAGGAGCCTCGACTCCATGCGAGGATCGAAACGCGGCTGCGCGCACGGGCCCGGGCCAGGGCGGCGGGATAGGGCGGGATAATGGAGCGAGCATGACCGTCCCCCCGGCCTCTTCGCCGCCCGACAGCGCCGCCGTCCGCCGCGGCTTGGTCGACGCGCTGCGGCTCGACCTGATCGGCCCGCGGCCCGGCGACACGGCGTTGCAATGCGAGCACCTGCCGCAGGCGCCGTCGCGCTGGTATCTGACCGGGTTCCTGGCCCCGACCGGCGCGCCGGCCGCCCAGAAGGCCCAGGACGCCGGGGAAGAGCTCGACGCGCCGGCCGAGCCGATCCACGGCGGCGACGATTCGAGCACGCCCGAGCGCGGCAGCGGCAGGCGCGCCTTCCTGCCGTCGTCGGCCGGTTTGAGCATCCTCGTCGATGCGGAGACGGAACGTCTCGACGTCGCGCTGTCGTGGGGCGACTACGCGCCCGAGAGCGGCGCGGCGGCGGAAGGCGGCGGGGCCGGCACGGCGGAAGCCAGCGGCGATGAGGACGGCGCGGCGTCCCGGCGGCGCTTCGCAGCGTGGATCCGCCGCCCGCGCGCGGAGCAGATCGCGATCAACCTTTCGGCCGCGAAGACCGGAACACCGGCCGCGCACGAAGTGCCGGGCAGCGGCGGCCTCGAACTCGTCTGCCTGGCGCGGGAGACCCGGATCAGGACCGTCGACGGCGACCGTGACGTCCGCGCGGTCTCGCTGTTCGTCGTCAACCGCCGGCCGCCGGCCGAAGACGACGACCTTCAGGACACCGCTTTCGTATTCCAGGTCGAGATGCGTATCGACGCCGACCGGGCGCTCGTCCCGCGATACGACCTGCGCGGGCTCGACGGCGACGACTGGGACGAGCGCCTCGCCGATCTGCATTACCGCGATGTCGCGGAATACGCCGTCGGCCACAACGTTTCCACCCGCGCGGAGGCGGCCGATGGCGAATGCCGCCGCGTGCATACGGAGTGGATGCCGCAAGCCGCGGTCGAGCGGGTGGAGCCGTCGGCGATCGCCGGCGTCGAGTTCGGCATGGAGGCGCTCGGCGCGCTGGCCGATGCGGCGAGCGCGAAACGCGCGTTGGACCCGCTGGTGGCGCGCTATCGCGACTGGATCGGCGGCCAGCGCACGGCGTCCGGCGACGTCGCCGGGCGGCGCAAGGAAGTGGCCGAGGAGCTCGTGGCGCGGGCGGACCGCGCGGCGGACCGCATCCAGGCCGGCATCGACCTTCTGGCCGACCCGAACGTGCTGGACGCCTTCCGCACCGCCAACCGCGCCATGGCGGAGGCGGCGCGTCGCCGTCGCGCGCGGGAGGAGGGTTGCGAACCCGCGGCGGTCGATCCGCCGGCGTGGCGTCCCTTCCAGCTCGCCTACATACTGATGAACCTGCGCGGCATCGCCGAGCCGACCCATGTCGAGCGCGAGCTCGTCGATCTGCTGTTCTTCCCGACCGGCGGCGGCAAGACCGAGGCCTATCTCGGGCTCGCGGCGTTCACCCTCGTGCTGCGCCGGCTGCGCGATCCCGCCCCGGCCCATCGCGGCCTCTCGGTGCTGATGCGCTATACGCTGCGGCTGCTCACGCTCGACCAGCTCGGCCGCGCCGCGGCGCTGATCTGCGCGCTCGAACTCGAACGCGAGAAGACGCCCGAGCGACTCGGGGACTGGCCGTTCGAGATCGCGCTCTGGGTCGGGCGCGCCGCGACGCCGAATTACATGGGCCGGAAGGGCGACAGCAGCGGCAACACGGCGCGCGCCAGGACTCTCCGGTTCGCGCGCGACACCTCGCGCGACCCGCCATTGCCGCTCGACCAATGCCCCTGGTGCGGCGAGAAGTTCAACAAGCAGTCGTTCCGGCTGCATCCGAACAGCGACGCGCCGACCGATCTTCACGTCTCCTGCGCCAACCGGCGCTGCGACTTCTCCGGGCGCAAGCGCCGTCTGCCGATCGTCGCGGTGGACGAGCCGATCTATCAGCGCCTGCCGGCGTTCATGATCGCGACCGCCGACAAGTTCGCGGCCTTGCCCTGGAGCGGCGAGACGGCGCGGTTCTTCCGGGGCGGCGACCCCGACGATCCGCGACCGCCCGATCTCATCATCCAGGACGAGCTGCACCTGATCTCGGGGCCGCTCGGCACCATGGCGGGGCTCTACGAGACGGCGATCGACCGTCTGTGCCGGCGCCGCGTCGGGGAGAAGGAGGTGCGCCCGAAGATCGTCGCCTCGACCGCGACCGTCCGCCTCGCGAGCAAGCAAATCCGCGCCCTGTTCGATCGCCCGTCGGTCGAGGTGTTTCCGGCGCCCGGCATCGACCGGCGCGACTCCTTCTTCGCCCGCCAACCGGCGGGAGACGGCGGCGACGCGCGCCTCTATCTCGGCGTCGCCGCGCAGGGGCGCGGACCGAAGGTCGTCTTTCTGCGAAGCGCGATCACGCTGATGGCGGCGGCGCAGGCCGCCTGGGAGGCCGGCGCCGCGGGCGCGGGCGCCAACCCCGCCGATCCCTACATGACCGCCGTCGCCTATTTCAACGCCTTGCGGGAATTGGGGAGCGCCCGGCGCATCGTCGAGGACGAGGTCGGATCGCGGTTGCTGGCCTATTCCGGCCGCAAGCGGCTCGGCGAAGCGGCGGGGCCGTTCGCCGACCGGCGGATCGCGTTCGAGCCGGTCGAGCTGACCTCGCGCGTCGGAACCGCGAACGTCGCCGACGCCAAGCGCCGCCTCGCCCTCGGCTTCAATGATAAGGACCGTGTGGACGTCGCGTTGGCCACGAACATGATCTCCGTCGGGCTGGACATCACGCGGCTCGGCCTGATGATCGTCTCGGGCCAGCCGAAGACGACGGCCGAATACATCCAGGCCACCAGCCGGGTCGGGCGCGATCCTTCGCGGCCGGGTCTCGTCGTGACGCTGCTCAACGTCCACAAGCCGCGCGACCGTTCGCATTACGAGCGGTTCCCGGCTTTTCACGCCTCCTTCTACCGCGGCGTCGAGGCGATGAGCGTGACGCCGTTCTCGCCGCGCGCCATGGACCGCGGATTGCCCGCGGTCACCGTCGCCCTGGCGCGTCTGGGCATCGTGGAATTGACTCCCATGCGGGCGGCGCGGGAGGTCGAACGTCACGGGAGCGAGACGAAAGCCCTCGCCGAGGCTGTCGGCGCCCGCGCGCAAGGCCACGCGGAGGGGTTGCCGGCCGGCTTCGGCGATGACGTCAGGGATCGCGTCCGGAGCCTGATCGACGGCTGGACGGCGCTCGCCCACGACGCCGGGCAGGGTGGCGTGTCGTTCGGCTATGCGCGCGGCCGGGAAGGCGGAGTGTCGACGCCGTTGCTGCGCGAGATGATCGATCCGGACCGGGATACGCTGAACGAACTCCAGCTTCGGTTCCGCGCGCCGCGCTCGCTGCGCGACGTGGAGCCGGGCGTGCTGCTCGGCATCAAGACGCCCGAAGGCCGGGATATTTAGCAGGCCGCCCGATGACCGACGACATCCTGCGCCAGAGCCAGTTGATCACGACCTACGGGCCGGGGGCGATGATCGACCTCCCCGATTACTCGGTCATCGTCTCGGGCTTGCAGGACTGGTCGCATCTGCGGCGCGAGAAGGTCGACGAACCCCGCCTCGTCGCCAAGCTGCGGCGGCTGCTGGATCTGCCGTCCCTCGACCTCTACACGCCGCCGCGCCACGAAGAGAACGCTCAACAGGCGGCGCCGGTCGGCGCGCGCATCTTTCCGACCTGGTTCATCGTCAAGGACGCCAGGCCGTCGCCCCGGAATCCGCAATGGCGCCGCCGCCGGCTGGTGCGGTGGGAACATCTCGACCGGAGGCGCTTTCGCGACGACGACGGCGCACGGAAGCCGGTCGTCCCGGTGCGGTTCGTCTGCGGCTGCCGGCGCGGCCATATCGACGACCTGAATTGGCGGGCGTTCGTCCACCGGGGCGGCGGGGCGTGCGAGCGCCCGTTGTGGCTCGAGGAACGCGGGACCGGCGGCGATATCATCGATACGTTCGGCGTGTGCGAGTGCGGCGCGGAACGGGCGCTCTACGAAGCGTCGAGCCCCGATACCGGCGCCCTCGGCCGCTGCGACGGCAAACGGCCGTGGATCGGCCAATATGCGAGGGAGAGCTGCGGCGAGCCCTATCGGCTGCTGGTGCGCACGGCGAGCAACGCCTACTTCCCGCAGACGATGAGCGTCATCTCCCTGCCGGAGTTCGATGCCGGGCTGGCGGCGAAGGTATCGCGGCAGTACGAACGCCTGAAGACGCTGGAAGACGTCGGCGCCCTGAAGGGTTTTCGGAAGAGTCCGGAGCTCGACGCCGCCTTTTCGGACATCGCCGACGAGGCGGTGATCGCCGAATACGGGCGGCAGAAGGGCGGCGGCGCGGGCGAGGAGGTCCCGGTCAAGACCGCCGAGTTCGAAATCCTCGACAAGGGCGATTCCCGTATCGGCGAGGACGATTCGCGGTCCAGGTTCTACGCCGAGACGTTGAAGCGGGAGTCGTGGAGCCCCGAAGATGACGGCCTCCTTGCTGCGGTCGACAAGCTGGTGCTGGCGCATCGGTTGCGTGAAATCGTCTCCCTGCTGGGTTTCACGAGGTTCGAGGCAATCAACCCGGACAAGGACGGCGAACTCGACCTCGACGTGGCCAGGGCGGCGCTGGCCGAGACGGTTACGTGGCTTCCCGCGGTCGAGAACCGCGGCGAAGGCGTGTTCGTTTCCTTCCATGCCGGCGCGGTGGAGCGCTGGCTGGCGCGCCCGGGAGTCCGGGAACGCGGCGGGCGGATCGAGGCCGGCTGGAAAACATGGGCCAGCGAGCGTCAGCGGCCGGAAGAGGGCTTTCCCGGGTTGCCCTATGTGATGCTGCATTCGCTCTCCCACATGTTGATGACCTCGATCGCGCTCGATTGCGGCTATCCGGCGAGTGCGCTGCGTGAGCGCGTCTATGCGGGCGACGGCGGCTACGGGATATTGATCTACACGGGATCGTCCGATTCCGAGGGCACGCTGGGCGGGCTGATCGAGACGGGGCGGCGGTTCGCCGATCATCTCCGCCGCGCCCTCGAAGCCGCCAGGCTGTGCTCCAACGACCCCGTGTGCGCCGAGCACGCGCCCGATTCCGCGCTGGAGGGACGCCCGTTGCAGGGCGCGGCGTGTCACGGTTGCCTGCTGATCTCGGAGACGAGCTGCGAGCAGCGCAACGACTTCCTCGACCGCGCGCTCGTCGTTCCGACCGTCGGCGTGACGGATGCCGCGTTCTTCGACTCTCCGACCCGCGGTCCATGATGGACTTCGCCGCCCTGGCCGCGCTCGACGGGAACGATCTGACCAGACTCGCGGCACTTCTGGAAGCCGGCCTGCTGAAACCGCCACTGGGCGTGCTGACGCTGCAAGGCCACGTCCCCGGCGCCCATGCCGGGGCGCTTTCCGAGTGTCTCGAAGACCTTGCCCGTCAGGGTATGCCGCCGGACCACGTCGCGGCGGTGCTCCGTGCCTTCGCCGCGGGCCGGCAAGCCGGCGGCGTCTCCGCTCCGCTCGAGGTCGTCGTCAGCGGGCCGGACGCCGCGGCGACCGCGCGCAACACCGGCGTGGTGGTGCGGCAGCTGTTCGACAGGGCGCGTATGCGGGTAGCTGGCCGTCGGTTTTGCGGTCCACCAGGGAAAGTCCGTGTTCCAGGCCTTGGCGCGGCGCCTCGACGCCGACGAGATGCCGGCGGGACCCCGGCGCTCCCAAGGACATACGGGAAATGCAGCCCGCCATCGGCGGACTCTCATGGATAGGCGGGAATCCTTTTATCGGAAACTATTGGAACGCTCGCGAACGAGTCCGATTCCCGTCCCGGCGCGGCCGAAGCCAGCGTCATCTATGAGCGCGTGTTGACTCGATGATTGGAAACAGCGCCACAGAAACCAAAACCTTCTGGAGATTGAAGTGGTTGCGGGGGCAGGATTCGAACCTGCGACCTTCAGGTTATGAGTTTGCCTATACACTGAATCACCAATCGCTGCCTCGCTTGCACCAGTGGACGCTTCAGTACGATAATATGTGATATTACATTGGTTTATAGACGATTGCAAGTGCTCTCCCCCACGTCAACGGTGCGCTGGTCCGCGCGGTATTTGTAATCCTGGTGATTCCCATGTGATTCCCAGCCTGCTATGATGGTTCCGTTCGAGACGCACCGGGGACCTGTCGTGCCGGCCCAGATCAAGATCACCAAGCGAACCGTCGACCGGCTCGAAGCCGGAGGCGCGGACACCTTCTATTGGGACGCCGACCTGCCTGGTTTCGGGCTGCGCGTCCGTGCTTCGGGGCGCAAGTACTATGTCGCCCAGTTCCGCGCCAACGGGCGGCTGCGCCGCATGACGCTCGGCCGACACGGGGCCGTGGCGCCGGAGGCCGCGCGGCGGCGCGCCATGGCGCTCATCGCGGAGGCCAAAGGTGGCGGAGACCCGGCCGCTTTGCGGGACGCAGACCGCGAAGCGGCGACCATGAAGGCGCTCGGCGGGCGGTTCCTGGAGGAGTATGTGCCGGCTCACTGCAAGCCGAGCACGGCCTGTGAGTACCGGCGCTCGGTGACGCTCTTCATCGAACCCCGGATCGGCGCCCGGAAAGTGGCCGATGTCCAGAGAAGCGACATCGCGGCGCTGCATCACGACATGCGTTCCACGCCCTACCAAGCCAACCGGACTCTCGGGGTGCTCTCCAAGATGTTCAATCTGGCCGAGCTGTGGGGCCTGCGGCCGGACGGCTCGAACCCCTGCCTGCACGTCAAGCGCTTTCGCGAGGACAAGCGCGAACGGTTCCTGAGCGCCGACGAGTTCAATCGGCTCGGGCGGGTCCTCGACGAGATATCCGAGGATGGTTCGGAGACCCGCTCGGCGGTGGCGGCGGTCCGGCTCCTGATGCTGACCGGATGCCGGCTGTCCGAGATCCAGAAACTGCGCTGGGAGCATGTCGACCTCGACGCCGGCGAGTTGCGGCTTCCCGACAGCAAGACCGGTGGGCGAGCGGTGCCGTTGGCGCCATCGGCCGCGAGGCTGCTGGCCGCCTTGCCCCGCGACCCGGACAATCCCTGGGTGATAGTGGGCCGCAAGCCGGGTTCCCACCTGACCGACCTGCAACATCCCTGGCGGCGCATCCGGTCACGGGCCGGGCTCGACGACGTGCGCATCCATGACCTGCGGCACTCCTTCGCCTCGCGCGCCTTGGCGCTCGGTGAGGGGCTGCCGATGATCGGGAAGCTGCTCGGCCACACCCAGGTCCAGACGACCGCCCGTTACGCTCACCTCGCCCGCGATACCGTCAAGGCTTCCGCCGCCCGCATCGGCGACAGCATCGAGCGCGATCTGGAGGCGGAGGAAACAGGCGCGGTTTGAGCGCGCTCAACGGTTTCCGGCGTCGAGAACCCGCTGAAGCCGGTCGAGTGCAGCCACATGTTTCCGCCCGCTCATTCGACCGAGATTGACGAGTTTCCATTTGACGGCCGGCAGGCCGGCAACATCGGGGAGATCGATGAGCGACCAGTCCGGACGCCGGCCCTTTACCGACAACAGGAATGCGCGGTCCCCGTCGGTGAGTGTGCCATGAATGTCCGCGACAAGCCGCTCGCGCGCCTCGGTCAGCGCGATCAACGGAACCGGCTCGCGGGTCATATGCCTGAACTCGCCTTCGTAGAGGGCGCGGACGGGCTTGCGCCTCGGGGCCAGCAGCTCGGCCATCGGCCGGTTATGGCCGATCAGATAGACCAGAAAGGTCATGAACAGGCCCCTGTCGATGCCCTCGTTGTCCAGCAACTGCGCGATGTCGAACAGATCGCGCGGGTGCTGCCGGTCGAGCGCCGCGCACATCTTGCCCGCGTAGAGATCGTTGAACGACAGGATCCGGTTCTCGGTGTAGCCCAGGCTTTCCTCGACGTCCGCGACGACGGCCCGCGTTTCCGGGGGCCAGACCGTGCCGCGCGCGACCGGAGAGACCTCGATCTTGATACGACGGTCGTGCAACTCCAGCGTAAGCCGCAATGCATCCGTCGCGGATGGATCCGTGGTCTGCGCCCCGATGCCGGGAATGGCGTTCCTCAAGTCGTTCGCGATCGTGTCGAGACCCCGGCGTATCGCCGGCAAGGCCTGTTGGCGAGGCGAGCGCGGCAAGTAGGCGAGATCGATGTCCACCGACAGGCGGGGCAGATTGCGCAGGAAGAGGTTGATCGCGGTGCCGCCCTTCAAGGCGAACTCGTTCCGCCTCGCGACATGGGGCAGGACCCGGACCACGAGCTCCGCCTGGCGGTGGAACGGATTGCGCCTATCCATGCATCGCTTCCGGCACGGTGATCCCGTACCGGCTCACCAGCCGACCGCCCTTGGCGAGAACACGCTTGCCGCGACCGAGATCGAAGTCGCCCGGTTCCAGGCGCTTCGCCCAGGCGTGCCCCTGCCGCTCGGCCAGCCAGAAAAACAGGCGCTTGACCTTGACGCTGCGCGTCCGGCGCAGGAGGGCGTCGAGCCGGCGCGGCGAAAGGTCGGCAAGACCTTCCATCAGTCGCTCCGCGTACTCGAACGACACTCCCGCCGGCACGTCCTGCAATATCTCGAACAGCGCCCGCTCGGGCGTCGAGGTCCGCACCGTCCGGAAGCCGTCGCCCCAGGGAACGTCGACCGTCAGGGACGGCGTGAGGCGCCGCGCCTCGTCCTCCGCCGGCCCGTCCGGCCCCGACAGCCACGCCGTGCCATGCCGGTGGAACGTCTCGGCGGCGCCGAGCCCGTTGATCCACGGCGGCAACGGCCGGGGACCGTGCAGGTGTATCGCGCGCCGCCGGGTCAGAGGCAGATAGTGCGCCCGCCCATGCAACTCCAGCGCGGTCGTTCCACCGACGACGAGACCACCGCCCATCCGTTGGAGGGAACAGACGATCCCCTGCCAGACGAGCCGGCTCCCCGGGCGTACATAGACGCCGGCCCGGAGCGGTATGAGCTGGCCGCTCTTGACCAGGTTGTCGACGGCGTGCCGGGCGATGCCGCGCTCCATGAGCCACGGCCGGGTGGCGAGGAGACCGTAGGGGACCAACTCCAGCAGTTCGGCGCGCAAGGCGGCGTTGAGAGGCATGGTTCGAGTTCGATCGATTCCGCAGCGATTATCGCCGCAAATACGAATATATGGAAACCGTGTGCCAAGCCACTCGGAAGTTTAGCCAATATCGATTTTGCGGCGTTGACCGCCGCTGAAACGGGATCGCGCGGCCCGCACGCCGCTACGAACCGGAAAAACTGCTATGTATGAAGATCGTCGAGCGGCTTGCGGCGGAGAAGGTCGGGACCAGACCGACCACGGGTGGCCGGCCGGCGGGACCGCGGAGCGGGCCCGGGCTTGGCGACACATCGGGGAACGTAGAGCTTGGGCGACGGGTTTCAGAGAACGTTGGACCACATCTGGTCCATCGTCGGGTCGGAAGCCGAGAAGGGGCGTCTCTTCGAACGGCTGATGAAAAGGTACTTCGTCGAGGACCCGCTCTACGGGGAGCGATTCTCCGACGTCCGGCTGTGGTCCGAATAGGCGGGTTCGCGGCCCGGCTTCGGCGGCGCGGACACCGGCATCGATCTCGTTGCCGAGGAGCGCGGCGTCTGCGTCTGCGCCATCCAGTGCAAGTGCTACGCCCCCGGCACCAAGATATCGAAGCCCGACCTCGACTCGTTCATCGCCGCCTCGGCCTGCGACCCCTTCACGGCCCGCATCGTCGTCGATACCGGCGACGGGTGGGGTCCGAACGCCGTCAAGACCATCGCGCCGCTCAAGCCTGCGTGTTCCGTGCTGCGCTTCGGCGATCTGGCGAGCCGCCCGTTCGACTGGCCGGACCTCATTCGCGGCCAGCCGGAAGACCTGTCCTTCCGGCGCGAATCCTACAGCCTGCGCCCGCACCAACGCGCTGCGTTCGACGACGTGATCAACGGCTTCGGGGCACGACCGCGGCAAGCTCGTCATGGCCTGCGGCACGGGCAAGACCTTCACCGCGCTGCGTATCGCCGAGGCGGTCGCCGGTATTGGCGGGCGGGTGCTCTATCTGGTGCCGTCGATTTCGTTGTTCGCGCAGTCCATGCGCGAATGGGCGTCGCCGTCTTCCGCTTGCTATTGCTCACCGGCTACCAGATGCCGGAGATCCGCGATCTGCGCTGAGAGTATATGAAAGGTGGCCGCGTCGAGATTCCCGACGCCAAGACGGGTGGGCGCGTCGTGCCGCTCGGACTGGAGTCCCGCGCCGTGCTGGCGGCGCCTCCCCGCGAGGAGCTAACCCGTGGATGATCGCCGGCGGGCTCTCCGGCTCGCACCTGACCGACCTGCAACGTCCTTGGTGGCGCATCCGCAAGCGCGGCCGGTTCGAAGACATGCACATCCACGACCTGCGACACAGCCTCGCCAGCCGCGCGTTGGCGCTCGGCGAGGGGTAAGCGCTTGGCTGCACCCAGGTCCACACCACCGCCCGCTACGCCCGCCTCTCGCGGGACTCGATCCAAACCGCCGCTGTCTGTATGACGTATGATTGGAAGCATTGGACAAAGCTTTTGACAGCGTGTAAACTAGCCAAATAATGTAACCGGTAATGGTATCGGATCGTTGACGGGTGAAATGACGTTCAAGGAGTGCTGATGCAGGGGTCCCTTCGCGACGGGGTGGGGGCAACATCGTGGAAAACCCGTATGGGAGCATGAGATGCCTTCCGCCCTACGTCCCAGTCCTCGTCGTGCCACTCCCCGCCGCGGCGCGAGCCTCGCTGCCGCCAGCCCCGGGTCGCCCGATTCCGCGCCGGGGATGCTCGCAGTTTCACTTTTCCCCGCAGGTACGACTAGGTGCCGAACACCCGCGGATGCAGCGACCGAGTTATATGGCCGGAAACAACCGGACAGTGCGTTGACGCAGCAGAACCGGGTTCCGGTCGGTGCCGCGACGAGCACCTTGATTACGATGCCTGTGTATCCTCCGGCCGGATTCCAGTCCAAATATCGCGACGACGTCCGGAATGTTGTCTTGCTAACAGTCGGTTTCCATCCGCGATGAGCCTCCAGAATGTCCAATACCGGGAAGACTATCGATCCGGGCACGACAACATTGTTGAAGATTTCTTCCAGCCATCTCTGCGCGAGGCGCGGGAGTATTGGCGAGCGGTTGGATATTTTTCCAGCTCGGCCCTTGAGGCCTTCGGTGCGCCACTTGGAGAATTCGTCGAGAACGAGGGCCGCATCCGGCTGATTACCTCGGTCGAGCTCTCCGAGGCCGACCTTGAGGCCATTGAGGCGGGCACAGCGAAGCGCAAGGTCTGCGATGAGCGCCTCGTACGGATCATCGACGAAGAATTCGCCGAGGGAGCGAGCGACGGTGCTGCCCGCCTCGTCCGGCTTCTTGAGATCGGCCGACTGGAGATCCGCATCGCAGTTCCGAAGACAGGCACTGGAATTTATCACGAGAAGATAGGGCTTTTCCTGAACGGCAGCGACTATGTCGCCTTCACAGGGTCATCGAATGAAAGCCGCAACGCATTCGAGAACAACCGCGAGTGTATCGACGTGTACACATCTTGGGGAAGCTCATCGCGGGCCGAACGAAAGCGTATGCATTTTGAGGAGCTATGGAATCAAGAAGACGCTGGTGTCGACGTCTATAGCTTTCCCGAGGCAGCGAAGAAACAGATGCTGCGCATCCGCGGTGCGCGTGACGAAGGACGATCCCCTGATCAGGAGATGCGTGACAAATGGCACCATCAAGTCAAGGCCGTGGAAGTGTTTCTGACGAACGAGCGTGGTGTGCTCGACATGGCGACCGGCACGGGCAAGACGCGCGTCGCCATAGATGTCCTACGTACGCTCTTCGACCGGAACGAAATCGATAGCGTCATCGTATCCACGGATGGCAACGATCTCCTCGATCAATGGTTCGGACAGCTACAGGACACCGTAAGGACCCTCGGGAAACGTCCCGTCATCTCCCGGCACTACGGCGGCATGAGACAGCTGGACAACTTCATACTTGAGGTCGGGAGCCGAATTTTACTGACGTCTCGGGAACCTTGTGCCCGGGCGCTGCGTCGCCTGAGCCCCGAGAGGACCAGCCGCACACTGCTCATCCACGATGAGGTCCACGGGCTGGGAAGTCCCAGCAATCGGGAACGGCTTGCCGGACTCTCAAAAAACATACGCTTTCGGCTGGGATTGAGCGCCACGCCGGAGCGAACCTACGACCAGGAAGGCAACGCCTTCATCGAAGACCATATAGGTCCTGTGATCATGACCTTCGGATTGGATGAAGCCATTGAGCGGGGGGTACTCGTTCCCTTCGACTACTTCCCCCTGCCGTACGAACTTACCGATGGAGACCGCAAGCGTATCAGGGCTGTTCACATCCGCCGCTCCGCAAGGGAGGCTGCGGGCGAGCCAATGACGGACGAGGCGTTCTGGATCGAGATCGCTCAAGTCTACAAGACATCGGAGGCCAAGCTCCCTGTTTTCGAAACGTTCATCGAAAAGCGGCAGCATCTCCTGGAGCGCTGCATCGTCTTTGCGGGCGACACAAGCTATGGCCGCTCGGTCATGGATATTCTCCAGAAGTTCAGACCTGACATCCATACCTACTTCTCGGGCGAGGACGCCGATACGTTGAGGCGTTTCGCCCGAGGAGATCTCGAGTGCCTCATTGCTTGCCACCGTCTGTCCGAGGGCATCGACATTACCTCTCTTGGAACGGTGATCCTGTTCTCCTCGGATAGGGTGCGCTTGGAGACGATCCAGCGCTTGGGGCGCTGTCTGCGCATTGATCCCGACAATCCCGAAAAGGTCTCCAGCATCGTGGATTTCGTCCGCGAGAGCGGCGAAAACGACGATCCAAACGCTGACGAACTGCGTCGGGATTGGCTTGTCGAATTATCAAGAAAGCGAGCCTTGAGGTGACGACATGTCCTTAAACCTGAAGATCGAGGAGGCTATACAGACGGCCGTCCAGGAAACTAGCCAGAACGAGTCCCTCTCGAGGGGGCTGATAGCTTGGTTCGACGCGGTCTCGTCCGGCAATGAAGAATTCGACAAGGAGTCGACGGGTCGACGTCTTGAGCATATCTATGATGATACGACCCTTCCTCGGGACGACGACGGTGCCAAGACCGACAAAGACCTGGACGAATGGACCAGAAAGGTACTGAAGGACTTCGATCTCGGCTCGGAGGAGGATGTCAGACCGAACGATTCAGGTCTTTCCGATGGCAGCCGGAGCGACGCTTGATGGCCACGACGCTGCGCATTCTTGGTTGGAAGGCCAAAGGGCTGAGATGCCCGGATCACGAGATCGACTTTTGCTCTGGGCGGGACCAGCCATTTCCCATCTCCCTGATCCAGATGCCGAATGGTACGGGCAAAACAACCACCCTCGAGCTCCTCAGAGCGGCCTTGTCCGGTTCCCTTAATGGGATTCAAGGCTCCGCTGCCGTTGAGGAGTTCCGTAAACCGGGGGCTGGAAATGAGCGCGGGGAGTTCGAACTTCGCTTGGAGCACGACGGCCGCTTGCTGACGTTGATCCTTGAGTTCGACTTCGAGATGGGACGCGCCGATTACAAGACTACGTGGGGTGACGGTCAGGAGCCCGGGTTCGGGCCCCCGCAGCGGCTTCAGCGGTTTCTGAACAAGAAGTTTGTAAACTTCTTCGTGTTCGACGGTGAACTGGCTGACGACTTGCGGGATCCGAAGAAGACGGACGCTGGGGAAGCGATAGAAAATCTGTTCCAGGTTCATCTGCTGAACCGGATGAAGCGGTCAGTCGAGGATTACTGGGAACGGCAGACCGAGAACGAGAGCGCGAAGGGGCAGACCGGACTTACTCAAAGCATGAACCGTTACAAAAAGTGGTCGGTGCGCGTCGAACACCTGAAGCGAAGTAAGGCTGCCTCCGAGCGGGAGCTGTCGGATGTTGGAGGCCAGCTGGCGCAACTGGAGGCTAAGTATGAGGAGGAAATCAACAAGCAGCAGGTCCAAGCCAAGAAGCTCTCGGAGGCACAGAGGCGCGTCGAGAAGCTCCGGGACTGCGTCGCCGAGACAACCAAGTCGATCTTGGACAACATGCGGGAACCGCAGGCTCTGTCGCCCATGTTCGCACGGGCGCTTCTGGATCTCAAATCAGGCCTCGACCGTGTGAAGCTTCCCGAGAGTGCCGCCCGGGAATGGTTCGAGGAGTTGGCGGATGAAGACAAGTGCGTCTGCGGACGGCCGATAGGCGAGGACGTTCGGGCCGTCATCCGGGAGCGCGCCAGGGATTATCTCGCCTCCGACGACGTCATTCTTCTCAATCGCATCAAGTCCGATATCTCGGAAGCCGCGGGCACTTCCGAGAGCGGGCCGTCAGAGGAGCTGTCCGGGCGGCTTGAGGATCTGGCCAAGCAGTCCAGGCAGCTGCAAAGCGCGGAGAACGACTTTGATCTGCTTCAGGATGAAGCTAAGAAAGACGAGGCCGTCAGGGTCGTGAGCTTGGAGATCGACCGCCTGAAGAAGCAACGGAACGAGATTCAGGAGAAGCTACAGAAGTACGAGGACGGGGGCAAGAGGATTCCAGACGACCGGTTGAAATCCATGGATCCGGAAAGGGTGTTTTCGATCGAACAAGCGGAAACCGCGAAAGCTGTCTTCCGGAAAGAAGTCGAGCGGCGCGAGGAGATCCGGAGACTCACGAAGCGGAGGGACATTCTTGTCGAAATCTTGGAGAAGGCCTATGTGGCAGCGAAGCGGGAGATCGCGGAGGAAATTCGGGATGAGACCAACGAGCGCATCGCCCAGCTGATGCCGAACAATGACATTCGCGTCGATCGAATCGATGGAGCCTTGCGACTGCGGGGCCAGTCGAGCGGTAGCGCCGGAGAGAACCTATCGGTAGGATATGCTTTCTTGGCGACCCTGTTTGACCGTGCCGGCGAGCACCACCTTCCGTTCGTGGTCGATAGCCCAGTCATTCCGATCGACCTCGACATCCGCGCGCCCATAGGCGATCTGTTGCCGAAGCTCGCCGGGCAGGTGATCGCGTTCGTCATCTCGGCGGAGCGCGATGTCTTCCTTCCCAGCCTGAAGGCGGCGAGCGGCGGCGGCATGCAGTATGCGACGCTCTTCAGGAAGGGCGTGGCCCGCCTCGAGGATCGGGCAGCGATGGTTCCGGGGGTCGTCGAGACCGCAGACGGCTTCTGCGTGCCTGGAGAAGACTTCTTCATCGAGTTCCAAGGCGAGGACGAGGACGACTGATGGACTTCTTCATCCGGAAGACAGCCCGTGACTGGTTCCGGGACATATGGGAAGAGTTCAGCGCACTTCCGGGACAAAAGGCCGCGCCAGGCTTCGATGCCTTCTATTTCTGCTTCATCGCCGGCATCGCCGCAAACCGGAAGAGGGACCTGCCGGGCGACGAGACAACGCAGCTCGTCCCGGAGTTCCCAGAAGCCTACAAGAGCCGGGGTGCACTTCTGATCGCACTCTTTCTCAACCAGGAGATCCGGAGCCAGGGCGTGCTGCTGACGGAACGGAAGAGAGTACACGAAGACATATCGAAGCTCGTCGACCCTCACGCGGCGAATCATCTCAGCGACTACGGTGTCCGTGAGTTCAACAAGTATTCCTTTGGGGGCTACGAGGTCCTTCTGGAATGGTTCGATGACGACCGACCGCGCTCGTTACAGACGTTCCTGCGAACGTTCAAGCTAAAGCTGGATGAGGCCCAGCCTATGGGAGATGTCGGATAGACATGTCAGTAAGGGGGAACTCCAGGGCTGGCTGGCCGAGCCCCAGCGAGCGGAAGGCTGCCCAGACGCGCCGACGTCTGGCCGCGGTGGACATGGCCACGCATTGGAGCCTACGATGTTCAAGATCTTGAGAGGCCTTGATCGGGATCGCCCCCCGACGAGACGCGTCGGGAACTTGGTTCACTGGGGGGCGATCTTGAAGCCGCTCGCGACAAAGAAATACGAGATGACGTTCGTGGAGTGGAATGCCTGTGCGGCGTCGGAAGGCTGCGGAGATTACCAACCGGGCGACAAAGGCTGGGGACGCGATCGCCAGCCCGTCTTCAGCGTGAGTGGAGACAACGCGTGGGCTTGCTCACAGACGGTAGCTCTGCGCTCCACCTTGAAGAAGTTATGCATGTCCAGCCTCGCAAATCTCCCCCGTCCGCCTTCCGGGTGGTGGCTATGCGCCGACGGGCGGCGATCGCAGTGGACGGCGCATCTCCGTCCAGTTGCATCTCCGACTGGGCAGAGCGGCGGCGCGGAAGTCTTCCGAACGAACACCGTCTCAGCGCACCGAGGTCAACGAGCACCAGCGACACCGCCAGCCATGTCAGATGACCGACGGCCTTCCGTGCTCGGTGCGCCTTGCACGGAGGGTCAAAGTGAGAGGAGTGCTCTTTTGTCCTTGATTGTGCGCCGGGCTGTCCGTAGATTGCCGACTCGCCGACGCCCCGCTTGTCTCGAAGCGCAATTCGCTATCCGAAGAGTGCGCCGACATCGGTGGCTCTTCTCGCAGGATCGCGACGAAACCTTGGAGAACTTGTCATGACGTCAGACTTCGACGCGGATAGGATCCGCAAGACTGCCGACGATGTGCTGGAGAAAGAGTGGAACTATAAGGAAGCGCTGCGGCTTCTGCTCGACTGGCAGCAAAACAGAGAAGACCACAAGATCGCCTTGCCGGCCAAAATGGGTACCAGCAAGTCGTATCTGATTTCGGTATCCCTCAGCTGGATAGCCATGAACGTCTACTTTTCTCGCGATCTTCCAATATTCAAAGAACATATCCGCGTGGACTCCAAAACAATCGATATAAACGATACGACCGCGATCTATCTCCAACAGAGGGCACCGGACTACAGTCGGCAGCTGCCGATGGCGATGTATCTCGCAACCCGGGAGCATCACAAGTTCCCGCCTCTGCTGCTGGTGGCCTATCAGAACTGGGTGTACGACGAAGGACATGACAATTGGGGCCCGGATGGGCGTGCCATGATGGGATCCCTGAACGTCGAGCGGCTGGACACCAAATCTTGTGTGGTCGATCTTGACACCGCGACTACAAGCTACTTCGCGCTCGATGGTCAGCACCGTCTCATGGCTATCAAGGGGCTGAAGGATTTGTTGGATAATGGCCGGCTAAGCCCCAAGAAGAGGGATGGGTCACCGATATCTGGCAAGGACGTGACGCGAGAGGAGATTGAGGGCTACTATGAGGAGAGGGGTCTCGACCCCAACCGACTCCAGAGCTCCATGGATGAGGCCATGGGCGTCGAGATCATCCCGGCCGTCCAAGGTAGCGAAACTTTCAGGGAGGCGGTTTCCCGGTTACGGAACGTTTTCGTCGACGTGAACGAAAACGCGAAGCGACTTGAGAAGGGCGAACTCACCCTCTTGGAGGAAAACGATGGGTTTAGAATCGTTGCACGCACGGTGATGACCAAGCACAAGTTGTTCAAAGGTCTGCCCAACATATCGCTCAACGTTGACACCAAGAGAAACCAAATCCCGGAAGGATCGGAGAACTACACAACGCTCAATGCGCTCGTGTCGATCACGGAGGGATACTTGGGAGCGAAGGTGGAATTCAAGGACTGGAAGGATACCGTTCTCGGCTTGAAGGGTAGCCGCGGTGTGGGCTTTCTCCGACCGAACGACGATGAGATCGAAAAGGGGCTCGTGGCGATGACGGTATATTTCGACGCGCTCACGGAGCTACCGTCCCATCGACATATGATCGCACATTTCGATAACGAATCCGGACAAGAGAGTAAATCTCCCTCTGGACTGCGGGGAGGAAACGATCAAAACGTTTTGTTTCGTCCTATTGCTCAGGTTGCGCTGGCGCGGGCCATGGCACATCTAGAAAGCGATCAAGCCGCGGACGTAGCGGAATTGATGAAAGTCCTATCGCAGCACGAAACACTCGGAGATCTTCATCTTACGCGCAAGATGGCTCCTTGGTTCGGCATCCTGTGCGATCCAATCGAGGAGAAGGTTCGGCGACAGAAGAGGTACGAGGACCTCTGTGTCGAGATGCTGATCTATTTGCTGGGGGGAGGTTTTGCCCAAGATGAGGAACGGCAGGAGCGTTTGCGCGATGCTTTTTTCGAGGCTCGGAGAGGCGCAACGGATTCCGGTGAGCCAATGGCATGGAGTCTGTCGGGTCACCTGAAGACGAAGGATGACTTCAAGCTTCCCGACCCATGGCGGTAGACATACATCTCGCTCCTGCGTCCGAATGTCCGTCTCTGGACGGGCTGCGCTTCGGGAGCATGGGCGATATCGGGCGCGCCAGCAGGAAGTTTTCGGAAGATTCCGGGAACATCGAGGCGCGGGAGGTGTTGGACTCCTACAGACAGTACCGCCTCAACTGTATCCGGACAAGCCTGTCCCTCCTCAAGAAAGCTGATCTGCCGGAGCGGGTTCTGATCAGTGCACGCTTGAAGCGCCTCGAAAGCGTGTACAGGAAGATGCGGAGGAACCCAGACAAACCCCCGCCGTTGAATGGGATGGATGATGTCATCGGGTTTCGGATCGTTTGCGAGTCGTTCAACGACGCTGTCGCCCTCGGCGAGCGAATCGAGAACAAGGTGCCGGCCCGGACGAAGAACTACATCAAGGACCTCCACGAAGCTGGGATTGGCTACCGGGCGATACACGGGATTGCGAGGTTCGGGCAGCCGTTAGGCGACGCGCACGTCACCGTGCGCTTCGAGATTCAAGTCAGGACTTGGTATCAGCATCTCTGGGCCTGCTGGTGCGAGAGTTACGGGGAACAGGCCAAGGAAGGGTTCAGGAATACCGAGCGCACCGACCGGGAGACCGTGGAACGCCAGAAGGAAGACCTGAACGACCGCTCGCGAAGAGTCGCCGCCTGGGAGGAGATACATCGCGAGGAAAGGCAAGCAGATCTGCCGTCGTTAACCAACCCTTACAGTCTTGCTGTTACCTGGGTGAAACCACCCGACGACTACGGCTTCCTCGCCTGCGGCACCGACATCGACTTGGCCGTGAAGAACCTGCACTATCTCGAGGGTCAACGAGGTTTCCGTCCCCTGCTGCTCGTCGGAGTCGCAGACAGCCCTCATCTCAAGAGCGTGCTGATACGGACACACCCGAACTTCATGGGCGGCATGTCCCTCGACCCGCAGCACTGGCTGCCGGGCGGGGCGTGACCGAGCCGCCCGACGCTGCCAAGACACGGGCGAACGTCAGGCAAGAGCTGCGATGCGGCGCGACACTGCAGGCCAGTCAACATCGGGCGTCATGTGGCACCAGGAAACCCGGACAGCCTCCGTGACGGTCGCCTCCGGGAGGCCCATGGCGGCAAGGACATGGCTCGACTCGTAGCTTTGCGATGTGCAAGCCGAGCCGTTCGAGACCGCAATCAGATCCTTGAGCGTCACCATGAGCGCCTCTGCGTCCACGCCCTCCACGGAAAAGTTCAGAACGTGTGGCATGACGCGCTCCGGATCGCCGTTCAAGCGGACTCCGAGAGGGGAGAGCGCGTCAAGCGCGTCAGATCGAATCTCCATACAGCGTTCGCGCCGAATCGCATGATCTCGCCCGGCGACCTCCGCTGCAAGCCCCATGCCGGCGATGAGTGGGACTGGCAGGGTTCCGTGCCGCAGACCGCGCTCCTGTCCTCCGCCAAAGGAGATGGGCTTGAGTGGTGGACGCCGGAAGCCGCGGCGGCGGACGATCAGGCACCCCACGCCTACGGGACCGTAGATCTTGTGGGAGCTTACGCTGATCATGTCGATGCGTCTGTTCTGCAGCGGCTCCAAGTCCTTGCCGAACCCTTGGGCGGCGTCGACATGGAAGTAAGCCGGCTGGTTCCCGAGAAGGTCTGCGATCTCGTCTAAGGGCTGGAGAACGCCAGTCTCGTTGTTCGCGTGCATGATCGAGACTAGGACGGTATCGGGACGAAGTACGCTGGCGACCGCCTCCGCCGACACCATGCCTGATGCGTTGGGACGGACGAGCGAGACCTCGAAGCCGCGCTTCTCGAGCTCCTCCAGCGGCTCCAAGACCGCCTTGTGCTCTATGGCCGTCGAGATGACATGACGACGATTTTCGCCGTCCGCGTAGGTCGCGAGACCGAGGAGCGCGATGTTGTTGCTTTCGGTCGCACCGCTCGTGAAGAGCACGTCCTCTGGCTCGGCACGGACGATGGATGCCACCTGCTCACGCGCCCTCTGGACGACCTTCTTCGCTTGCAGTCCGTATTCGTGCGTCCTGCTACCGGCGTTGCCTGGTGCCTCGCTCCACAATCGATGCATCTCCTCGAGCACAGCGGGCTCGACCGGGGTCGTCGCGTTGCAGTCGAGATAGACCGGTCCGACGGCTCCGACTTGCGCGGGAATGGCGGCATACTGCATGAGCTGCTCCAGTCTGGCTGGGTGGCTGGGCGAGCGTTCCGAGCCAGCGACGGATTTGATAGCACTTCGCTACTCCGACAACAAACGCACCAGCCTGCAGATGGTGCGGCGGCCGTCCGGGTGCCTCCGCGGGCGGTTCGAGTCATTGCCCTGTTGACATTGCCCTGTTGACATTTGTTTGTATTGTATGTTTGTATGTTCGCATTAATGCAAACATACAGCAGGGAGGGAACACCATGTCCGCTGACTTCGAGTACGTTTTTCCCGCTATTCGGGGCATCCAGGCCCAGAGGGAATACTACACTTCCATGTGCCCCCTGCGGCTGATCCCGAGGCTGTTCATCTTCGATGGCGAAGAGATCGCCCCCGAGCTCCGGGCCCAGCGCCATCTCAACAAGGCCCGCCTCCCGGAGATGTCCCGCTACGTGACCGAAAACCCTGACGGCTATGTCTTTTCCGCGATCACGGCTTCCATAGACGGCAGCGTTTCCTTTGAACGCTTGATCGATGACGAGCGGGCGGACCGCGTCGGGATACTCCGCGTTCCGATGGCGGCTCGCTTCGTCATCAATGACGGCCAGCACCGACGCGGCGCCATCGAGATGGCGCTCAGGCAGCGTCCCGAGCTCGCTGACGAGACCATCGCGGTCGTCTTCTTCCGCGACGCCGGGCTCGAGCGATGCCAGCAGATGTTCGCCGACCTCAACCGCTACGCCGTCCGCCCCTCCAAGTCGCTCGGGCTCCTCTACGACCACCGCGACGAGGTCGCGGAGCTCGCCAAGACGCTGATCAAGCGGTCGACGGTCTTTAGCGGCCTCGTGGAGCTTGAGAAAACCACGCTCTCGCGGCGTTCAGGACGACTGTTCACTCTGAGCGCCATCTATAACGCGACCGGCGAACTTTTAAGGGATTTCGACCTTGAAGATCCACAGGAGGCGGCCGAGCTCGCGCTCGCCTTCTGGGAAGCGGTTGCCCATCACGTCAAGGAGTGGGAACATGTGCGGGCGGGACGCGCCACGGCTGGCGAGATCAGGACCGACTACATCCACACCCACGGCGTCGTGCTGCAAGCACTGGCCCGGACCGGGAATACCCTCATCCGGCGACACCCAAAGGACTGGCCGGACAAGATTAGGAGGATCGCGGATATCGACTGGAGACGAGATAACAGCAACCTCTGGGAAGGCCGGGCGCTGCTGGCAGGCAAAGTCCGGATGTCCCAGAACAACATCCTGCTGACCGCGAACGCCATCAAGGCCCGCCTCAGGCTCCCTCTAACGCCCGACGAGCAGCGGGTCGAGGACGCTTTCGCGAGGCAAGGCCATGACGGGATCTGATCTCGGGCGGGCAGCGTCCGCCTTCGAACAACTGGGGTTCAAGCAGACCGTCGCAAGGCTGCTCGACGAGGTCACCACGCTCTACAAGAGCGACCAGATCCCGTGGGTGATCGGCTACAGCGGCGGCAAGGACTCGACGGCCGCCCTGCAGCTGGTCTGGCTCGCGCTGATGGCCCTGCCGAGAGAGCAGCTGACGAAACCGGTCCATGTCATCAGCACCGACACCTTGGTCGAGAACCCCATCGTCGCGCTCTGGGTCTCGAAGTCGCTGGAGAAGATGGGAGAAGCCGCTCGCACGCAGGAGCTGCCGCTCCGGGCCCACCGTCTGACGCCCGAGCAGGAGAACACGTTCTGGGTGAACCTCATTGGGCGCGGCTATCCGGCACCGCGGCCGAAGTTCCGCTGGTGCACGGAGCGTCTCAAGATCCTGCCCTCGACCAGCTTCATAAGCTCGGTCGTCCAAAGCTACGGTGAGGCGATCCTCGTCCTCGGCTCGCGCAAGGCGGAGAGCCGGAAGCGGGCGCAGGTCATGGAGAAGTTCGAGCGTCAGCGTATCCGCGAGAAGCTTAGTCCCAACGGTAGCCTTCCCAACTCCTTCGTCTACACGCCGCTCGAGGACTGGAGCAACGATGACGTGTGGTTGTTCCTGATGCAGATCGACAATCCGTGGGGTTATCGAAACAAGGATCTGCTGACCATGTACCAGGGCGCGTCCGATGGCGGTGAGTGTCCGCTGGTCGTCGACACGACAACACCGAGCTGCGGCGACAGCCGCTTCGGATGCTGGGTCTGCACGCTCGTAGAGAAGGACAAGTCCATGCAGGCCATGATCCGGAACGACGCGGAGAAAGAGTGGATGCTCCCGCTCCTCGAACTCCGCAACGAGCTCGATCCGCCCAAAACGATTGATGGGGACCGACTGCTCCGCGACTTCCGGCGTATGAGCGGCGCGGTTCAGCTGTTCCGCGGACGCCCTATCCCCGGTCCCTACAAGCAGGAAGTCCGGGCCGACTGGCTTCGTAAGGTCCTCCACGCCCAGTGCCATATCCGGGAGCATGGCCCCGTCGAGGTGCGCGATATTGAGCTCGTCAGCCTCGCGGAGCTCGAGGAGATCCGCCGCATCTGGGTCATGGAAAAACACGAGATCGAAGACGACCTGCCGCGCATCTACGAGGAGGTGGCCGGCGAGCCCTATCCAGGTCGCCGACTCGATGACAATCAGGTCTTCGGTCGGCCTGAAATGGAAACCCTCGCGGAAATCTGTGACGGCGATGAGCACCACTACCAGCTGGTGCGAGAGCTCCTGTCGGTCGAGAAGACATACAAGTCGATGCTGCGCAGGTCGGGGCTCTTCGAGGCGATTGATCGGGCGTTCCACAGACACTTCTACGAGAACGAAGAGGACGCCACGGAGCGAGCACTGTCCCGGCACAGGGCGATCGACGAGGCGCGCGAGCAGGCGCTCGGCCGCAACGATCCGATGATCCAGGAGGCGATCGACCTGCCGGCCGATGGAGAGGCGGCCGCGCCGTGATCCTCGACGAGATCGTCCTTCACAACTTCGGACTCTACGCCGAGCGCCAAGCGGTAGCTCTGACGCCGCCCGGCGACGGCCGCTCCATCGTCTTGTTCGGCGGCCTCAACGGCCACGGCAAGACAACCCTGCTGGACGCCATGCAGCTCTGCCTGTACGGAGCGCACGCTAGGATCTCGAACCGGAACGGACTGTCCTACCAAGACTACCTGTCCCGCAGCGTCCACCGGGGCTCGGGGACGCGCGAGGCCGCCATCGAGCTCGCCTTCCGCCACACCGTGGATGGCAACGAAGACCGATTTCGGCTGC
Organism: Alphaproteobacteria bacterium; assembly: GCA_965200265.1. Classification (GTDB taxonomy): domain Bacteria; phylum Pseudomonadota; class Alphaproteobacteria; order UBA2966; family UBA2966; genus UBA2966. Next base: position 922,644 of record OZ241357.1, read on the forward strand.
ACCGCTCGTGGCGGCACGGGGGTAACGGGTATCGCGAGCATTTCGAGGTGCTAAAGAACAAGAAGCGCGACGATGCCCTTGCCGAGAATTGGATTGCGCAGGTTGAGGACCTGATTCCGCCCAACATCGCCAACCTGTTCCTGTTCGACGGCGAGCAGGCCGAGGGTTATGCGGCGCAAGACAGCTCCATGCGGTTGATCGGCACAGCGATCCACAATCTGCTCGGGCTCGATGTCGTCGACCAGCTCGACAAGGATCTCCAGACTTACCAGCGCCGAAAGCGGGGTGAGGAAAAGGACGATCCAGGCCGCGGCGAGATTGAAGAAGCCGAGGCTTCGCTCAAGAAGCTGCGCGCGCGGCTCTCGGATCTGAGGCAGGAGCAAGCGGGGCTCAGGACCAACCGGATCGACCCGGAACGGAAGGCACTCCAGACGGCCGAGGACGAGTACCGGAAGCTCGGCGGCGAACTCTACGAGAAACGCATCGAGATCGAGCACGATCTGGCCAAGGCTGAGCGGGCACTCGGCAACAGCACTGCACGGCTGCACGACTTGGTTGCGGGCACCATGCCACTTCTAGTGGTGGGTGACCTCCTCGACGCGGTTCGGGAGCGCGACCTATCGGAGGAGGAGGCACGCCGATCGCGGGAGGTTTCTACGATCCTCGGCACCCGCGACGAGGCGCTGCTCAAGTTCCTGCAGGAGCGCGGGGTCGGCGGCGGCGACATGGAGGCCATCGCAGTCCATCTCGACGCAGATCGTGAGGCACGCCGCGAGGCTGGCGCGCGCGGCGCGATCCTCGATCTGTTACCCGAGGTGCGAGCTGATCTCCGCGGGCTTCTCGACGACGGACTGGCAGAGGCGGCGCGGGTAGCGAGTGATGAGCTTGAGCGGTGGAGGAAGGACGGGGAACGGGTGGAACACCTCCGCACGGTGCGTGCCAGTGTTCCGGACGAGGACGCGATCGCGGCGGCAGCGCGCTGGAGGGAGAGGTTAATCGCCAACATCGCTACCCTCGAGGCGGAGGAAGTGGTGATGAAGAGCGAAACCAAGCGTCTCGTCCGCGAGATCAAGCGCGGAGAGCAGGCACTGTCCCGCCTCCTTGAGGCCGCTGCGAAAGAAGAATGGCTGCGCGAAGACTGCCGTCGCATCCTGCGACATGCGGCACATGTCAGGACGACGCTAGGCGCGTTCCGGAAGGACGTCATCGAGCGTCACGTGCGCAGGATCGAGCAACTCGTCCTTGAGAGCTATCGGCTATTGCTCCGGAAGGCTTCGTTCGTGACCCGCATCGCGATCCACCCCGAGTCCTTCGCGCTCTCACTCTACGGTCGAGACGGGTGCGAGCTGAGCGCCGAGCGCCTGTCTGCGGGTGAGCGTCAGCTCCTCGCGATCGCACTACTGTGGGGCCTCGCGAAGGCCTCGGGACGGCCGCTGCCAACCGCCATCGACACACCGCTTGGGCGGCTTGACACCGGCCACAGAACACATCTCGTCGAGAGGTACTTTCCGTTCGCGAGTCACCAAGTTTTACTGTTCTCGACCGACGAGGAGATCGTTGGTGCACATCTTGAGAAGCTCCAACCCTATGTCGGCCGCAGTTATCGTCTCCACTACGACGACGCCAGCGGCAGCACGCGGATCGCGGAAGGGTATTTTGAGGGGGTGGGGGCGGCATGATGGTGATCGAGAACGTCAGGATCTCGCAGCGGGCGAAGGACCAGCTGATCAAGCTGAAGCGGACGACGGGTATTCCTTACTGGAACGTGCTGTGCCGTTGGGGTTTCTGCCTGTCACTCGCGGAGGAGGGCGCTCCTCCGGAGACGGAGATTCCGCTCGATAGTAACGTGGAGATGACATGGCGGGTCTTCGGCGGACGCCACGCCGATCTCTACGTGGCGCTCCTGAAGGAGCGGCTTTGCCGCGACGGGCTTCCCCTCAATTCCGAAACCGTCTCCCAGCAGTTCCGCCTGCACCTGCATCGCGGAATTTCGTATCTTGCAGATGGCAGCAAGATCCGCAGGGTCGACGATCTTATCTCTTTAGTAGTCCCTCCCGACGAATGCCGACAAGATGCCCGCGAAATCGCTTCTGGTCTAACTCCGGGAGTAATCGAGGAGTAGGTCGGTTCCGCGACGACAACGTAAAGGTGCTTAGACGATTTCGAAATCCGTCTTCACCGGTCATGGTATGCGGCTTGACGGTCGTGTCAGTATACAATTCACCAGCGTGGGTTTGACGCAAATCCCCTCTCATTCCGCGTCATTCCACTCCTGCACTCGCAAACCAATCCGGTAGCAGAACCACCCTTACCGGACAGAAGATGATGGGAACGATATGGATACCGCGAGTTCCTACACTGTGCAGGCGTTCTGTCCTCGGAGCCGTGCCTACGCCCCGGAGGCTTCCAATACCGCCGCTTGCGCTTTGCGAGCCTCCACGATCAGCCGATCCACTTCATCGCCACGTCCGTCATGGACATGTCGTCACGTTTGAGGGTCGCGAGGATATGGGCGCAGCGATAAGTGCGCTCAATCAGTGCGATATGTCCGGGCGTGAGCATGGCGGAACCCGTTCCGATCTTGCTCTCGGCAGCGACCAGTACCACATCGCGAATGAACTCGGCTGCCGGGCTGCCGTGCTCCGCCGCCGCTGTTTGGACTCGTTTCCACTCGGAATCCGAGAACCGGATCTCCCGTGGCATGCGTGACCCGAATGAGGCTACAAGGCACAGTCTACAAAATTCGCGTCCTGAAAATAACAGGCCGGCCGCTCAGCAGTTGCATGACACGTAAGCGCACGCCCCCACCATGAGGGGCGCACCGCCCGCCGACCGTTGCCAGAGAACGTCATGGACGTGATTGAATATGGCTTTGGTCAGGAAACGACATCATCAGTTACCTGCCGCTTTCAGCGCTTGGGCCTGAGCCTTGCGGGCTTGCTGCACCATGCCGTCCACCTCCGCGTCGCGTCCTTCACCGATCATTTCGTTGCGTTTCAGCGTAGCGAGAAAGTAGGCATGGAGAAAGGTCCGCTCAATCAGGGACGTGAGGCCGGTGGGCATCGTGGGAGCCTGGGCTCCGGATTCACTCCCGAGGGTCGCGGGCATCCGGTCGCGGATCAATTCGGCAGCGCCAGTCCGGTCGTCGGAACGGCCGCGAACCGGCTTTCCGGTGTGCCCGTCGGGCACGACGGCGGAGATGACGTCGCGGATTTCGGAGACCTCCTGCTCGCGTCCGGACAAGATCAGGTCGCGCGCGAGGACCTGTGCGGCGAACAGCGAGGCCCTTGCGACCTGGATCTCCACCTCGGTGCGCGGCCATTCGTGACGGTCGAGGGCCTCCATGGCGAGCTCCACGACGAGCCGGTTCGCCGAAACGTCCCGCTTCCTTGCCGCGTTTTCGATGCGATTCCATTGCCCGGGCGTGACCCGGATGTTTTTTTGCAGCGTCCGTGTCATCGGTTTCGTCAACTTTTCGCGTGTTTTTCGCGTGGCTCTGGACGCAATCCGGTTCAGAAAAATGCGGAACACACCCGGCGCCGCGCCCGTCGAACACCCCGTTCATGAACCGCAGAGCCCCGAACGAGGCCTTCGGCCAAGATACCAGATTGGTAGCCATCGTCAACGAGCGCAAGCCTGCGCACACCCATTCTGGGTGCACGCGGGGAAATAGGCTATTGGCTACTCCCGGCGGAAGAACCGGTGTCACTGCCGTGTGTGACGCGCAAGCTATTGATATCGTTCATGTGTGACGTTCGTCACACGCGGCGTATGCTGAGGGCATACACTTTTCCCGGCAACACCCAGGCGGCATTCGTCGTCGTTTGCGCGGGAAACGGCATGACAAGCGCGCGCTCGGTTGCGAGGGCACCATAGGTGCGTAGGGTGTGGAGCGAACCGGCTTCCATGCCGTGATCGCACCACAGGAGGGGAAGGAAGGGATTGGGGCCGGGACCGGCGAGGGGAGCGAGCCGGTGCAGTCGCGACGGTGGGTCGCGCGGGTGGCGGCTTGCTCGTTGCTTCCGTCGGCACGATCTTCCGTGGCGAGGCGAGAAAGGAGGGCCGATCCCACGGTGGGGACCGGCCCAGGTGGTCGGGGTCGCGCTCAGGCGGCGACGCGGTGGACGGGGATGCCGAGCTGGCGCGCCTTGTCGATCAGGTTCTCGGTGATGCCGGAACCGGGGAAGGCGACGACGCCCTTGGGCAGGAGGTTGAGCAGGTCGTCGTTGCGGCGGAAGGGTGCGGCGCGTCCGTGCCTGTCCCAGTCGGGCTTGCAGACGATCTGGTGGACTGCGTTGCGCTCGGCCCACGAGGCGGCGACCTTCTCGGCGCCGGGACCGCCGCCGTGGACGAGGATCATGTCGCCGTGCTTGGCCTTGACGGTATCGAGCGCGTTGCAGATGGCGCCGGCGTCCTCGGCCTCCTTGCCGCCGGCGACGGCGACGAGGGTTCCGTCGGGGAGGTGTGCGCGGGTCTCGCGGTCCTTGCGGGCGCGGATGAAGTCGCGGGCGTCGATGGCGGCGGAGGTGAGCTTGCCGGTGTGGCTGGCGTGGGAGCCGTGGCGGGGCCGCCACTGTTCGCCGGTCTCGACCCGGTAGGCGTCGGCGGTGAAGTCGCGGACCTTCTCGAAGGCGTCGCGGCGGTCGCCGAGGTTGTGTGCGCGCTCGGTGATGCGCTCCAGTTCCCAGGCCTTGACCTCGGTTCCGTCCTGTGCGCGTTCGAGCTGTCGCATTTCGGGGGCGAGCCTGTCGACGGCGCGGTCGAGGCGCATGACCTGGGCGTGGAAGGTGTTGACGATGCCCCACAGCAGGCTCTCGCGCTCGTCGGCGAGCTGGGTTCCGTCGGGGGCGACGGCTCGGGCGAGGACGTGGAAGGCCTGCTCGACGCCGGCGATGGCCTCGTCGTGGTCCCAGACGGGGCGGTTGTCGGGTTCGTCGGGCCCGGGGGTTGCGCCGAAGAGCCTGGCGTGCTCGCAGGCGGCGGCGGTCGGGGAGGCGGCGTGTGCGGTGTCGGTATCGGTGTCGATGGTGTGGAAGGTGTTCATGACGATCTCCTGAGTTGGTGTTGCATCCTTCGGGGCGTTGGTCCCCGTCGTGACGTTCGTTTGGGACACGCGCGCGCAACGGAGCCACAACGACCGCAATGCCAGCGCCGGGGAGCCGTCCGAGTGGTGCGGGCGTACAAACGACCGGAAACCCTTGGCGCGCGCGCTTGCGCGCTTAGGGTTTGCGAGGAGTGCGGAGCCACGGTCGGACGGCTTCCCGGCGCTCCCTGGCATTGCGAGTCGTTGCCGTAGCGAAGCGAAGGACCCGCGAAGCGGGTTGGCGTAGAGAGCACGTGTGGCACAATCGGACATCACGGCGGGCGGCTGTGATCTCTCCATTTGCACGGCCGCCCTACGGCCTTGCCGCCGGCACGGCGCCGGGGGGTTGGGCGGGACCGGTGCGGAGGGCCTCCAGGCATTCGCAGACGGCGCGGGGGTGGAGGACCGCCATGTCGAGGACCGGGATGCCGTGCGCCTGGGCGATGCGGATGGCCATTCCGGTCCCGCCCTGGGCGCGCCCGCCTTCGGTCCAGCAGACGGCGGCGCGGACGGGGACGGGGCGTCCGGGATCGGGACCGAGCAGGATCGCGGCGTTGCGGGCGTGGAGCTTGCGCACGGCGGGCGAGCACCGGTTCCATGCGGGATGCAGGGCGGCGGCGATGGGGGCGAGCGCGTCCAGCCGGTCGGGGGACATGATCCTGCACTCGTCGCCGCTCCAGCCGTTGTATCGGGGCCAGGGCAGGAAGAGGACGCGGCGGGTCCGGGGTGCGCCGCTTGCGAAGGCGTCGTCGGCTCCCCGTGCGCCGCCGGTGCGGAGATGCCATCCCCGGCGTGCGAGCCAGGTGGCCATGGTGGTCATGCGTTCGAGAACGGCCCGGGGCGTGGTGCGGGCTCCGATGCCGGCGTAGATGGGTGTCATGGGGTTCCCTCCCGTGGGTGTGTGACGACGCGCCGTGGAGTCCGGGTCTCTCTCCCGGTCTCGCGGCGAACGCCCTCTCCCTCGCTCCCCTCTTCCTCCAGCGACGGTTGCGCTGGCCTCGGACCGCGGAACGACGGGGGCGCCCGCCCGCCGGCGTCGTCGCGGTCACCACAGCGGGTGGGTGTCGACGAGGCGTTCGGTGACCTCGCGGACGCGGGCGCGGTCCTGGACGGAGACGGGTCCGCGCCAGTCCTCGTCGAGATGGACGACGTAGCAATGGGCGCCCGGATCGAGGGCGTCGGGCTGCCGGTAGACGAACCCGACGCAATCGCCGTCGAGACGGATGCGCGACTCGCCGGGGTTGATACGCTCGAAGGTGACGTGATCCATGGTGCGGTTCCTCCCGTGGTTGGTGAAGCCGGACTGCCTGCGCGGTGCGCCGAGGGCCGGCTCTCTCCGTCCCCCGTATCGGTCGCCTCGCCCTCCGCTTCTCTCTCCGCTCCCGTTCAACGCGCGCGGTCGCGGTCCGGGGTGTGGAACAGGGGTGCGATCCTGGCGGCGAGCGCTTGCGGGCCGAAGGCGATCAGGTCGTCGTTGAAGTCGCCGCGTTGGGGGGCGACGACGGCGCAGGCGATGCCCAGCCCGCCGCAGCGCCGCCGGAGGCGCCGGGCGGCGCGTTCGCCCTCGGGGTCGTTGTCGCGGGCGATGACGAGGCGGGCGAGGCCGGAAGGCGGCGCGAATGCGCCGAGGCTTCCGGCCGAGAGCGCGGCGGCGGCGGGGATGGCGGGCACGGCGGCGATGAGGGAGAGCACGGTCTCGATGCCCTCGCCGACGAGCAGGGTTCTGCGGTGGGGTCTGCCGAAGCGAACGGCGCGGCCGTGGACGTGGCCCAGGGCCTTGCGCGGCTGCGCGACGGTGGCCTTGGCGGGGGCGTCGGGGTCGAGCCAGGTGCGGTGGATGCCGTCGATGGCGCTGCCGTCGCCGGTGACGGCGGCGACGAGCGCCGGGAGGCGGTGGAAGCCGTCGCGGTCGCGGTAGTTGAGGGCGGGATGGAAGCGGAGGGAGAGGAAGCGGCAGCGGTGGATGGCGCGGGCCTGGAGGTAGGCCTCGGCATGGGTGCCGTCGATGGCGCGGCAGGCGCGCCAGAGGCGGCGTGCGGCGCGCACCCGGTCGTAGGTGTCGCCGTCACGACCGGCGGGGGCCGCGGGCATGGCGAGGAAGGCGCGGGCCTCGTCGAGAGCGGGCTTGAGGGCGGCGGCGCCGATGGCGATGCGGATGAGGTCGAGGAGGTCGCCGTGCTCGCCGGTGGCGGCGTCGGTCCACTTGCCGGGGGCGCCGGGCGGGGCGAGGCGGACGAAGAGGGACCGGCCGCGGGCGCCGCGTGCGTCTCCGGCGGTCCAGTAGCGGCCCCGCTTGCGGCCGTTGGGGAGGTAGCGGCGGCAGACCTGCTCGGCGCGTGCGGCGAGGGCGGCGGCGGTGTGGGTGGCGTTCATGGCGGCTTCCTCCGGGCAGTGCGGGACGCGCCGTCCCGGCCCGCCCCCGCGCCTCTCGCCGGCGCGCGGCGGGCGGGCGATGCGCGAAGCGCAGGCGCCGCCGCCCCGCCGGCCGGGGGTGCGTTCGGGGCTGCGGACTCCGACCGGCGGGCAAAAAAGGGGCCGACGCGCGCGGCGCCGGCCCGAGTGGGGGGGAGGAGAGAAGGAGGCCCGCTAGAACGGGATCTGGTCGTCGATCTCGTCCGCCGCCGGCACGGCCTCGTTGCCGGCCGGGGGCGGCTGCGTCCCGTCGCCCGACGCCTGGACGGCCTCATTGCCGGTCGCGGGCGGCTGCGCCTCGCCGTTGGCCGCCGGGGCGGGGGCGCCGTTGGGCTTGTCGAGGAACTGCACCCGCCCGCCCGGGACCAGCATGATCTCCGTCGAGTAGCGGTCGACGTCCTTCTCCTTGTCGCGCCACTTGCGCGTCTGGAGCTTGCCCTCGACGTAGACCAGCCGGCCCTTGCGGGCGTGCTTCTCGAACATCGTGATCAGGCCGTCCTGGAAGGTGACGACCTTGTGCCACTCGGTGCGGTCGCCGGTGGTCTTGTCGACGTAGCCCTCGTCGGTGGCGATGCTGAGGTTGGCGACCCGGCCGCCGGTGGCGAGGTCGTGGATGGTGGCGTCGCCGCCGAGGCGGCCGATCACCTGCGCGCGGTTCAATCCGAAGGACATGACGTATCTCCTTGTGGTTCTGGTTGCGAACGTTGGGTTGGCGAACGGGCCGGGTCTCTCTCGATCCCTTCCCGTTCACCCTTCTCCAGGCCCCTCTCCAACTCCGGTCATCGGTCCGCGCCGGCCCCGGGAGGGAAGCCCCGGAGTTCGCGGATGGCGCGGACCGACAGTCCGATCTCGGCCAGCAGCCCATCGCTGGCGCAGAACCGGGGGGAGAGGTCGTCGTGGCTGTCGGCAAGGCCGGCGGCGGTTCCAGTGGTCGGCGTCTCGAAGAGGTCGTCTGGCATGGGAAGTTCCTGTGATGGAGGGATCGGGAACGCCAGCGGGTGGGAGTCGAGTCTCCCTCCCGCCCCTTGGGCGTTCGCCCTCCTCCAGGCTTGCCTTCCCTTCCCTGGCCCTTCCGGCCGCTGGGTAAGGCGGTCAACCCGCGTGGCGCCCCTTGGAACCTGCCGCGCGGCCATGGCCGGATTGGGGCCAGCCCCGGCATGGAGACGCGCCGGGCCGCCCGTGTCCGAGCGTCTCCGTCGAACGCCGGTCACCACGAGGCCGCTATCGCCGGGACGTCCGAGACGATCTCAACCTCGTCGGGCGACAGCCGCGCGAACGCCAGACACCCCGCCACCTCCGCCAGGCTCTCGAACGTCCCGTGGTCCGCGCCCGTCGCGACCTCGATGACCGTGTAGCTCGGCGCAAACCACGGCAGGCCGCGGAAGTGATCGGAACGCTCGTACGACTTGCGGGCGCACGGCTCGCACCGCGCCGCGCCCTGCGAGGGCTGTCCGCAGTCGGTGCAGAGCCCCCGCGCACGCCGTCGAGCGTAGCGCTTGCGGCTGGCGGCGTTCTTCCGCCGATGGCCTCCGGCCTCCAGCGCAGCGCACCGGCCGCAGCGCGCGGCGCCGTCGAACGTGGCCTCCCCGCACCGGGTGCACAGGCCGCCCGCCCGGCGCGCCGCCCACTGCCGGCGTTCGCCCGCCCGCCGCGCATCGCGGCACGGCTCACAGGCCGTACCGCCCTCGACCGGCGGGTGCAGGCCGCACCGGGTGTACAGAGGCCGGCCTCGCGGCGGGCGTCGTAGCGCCGCTTGGCCGTGCTGCACGCGTTGCGCCGCCGCTCCTTCGGATCGCGCCCGCCGTAGAGCTTGCCGGCGGCCCTGGCCTTCGCGTAGCGGGCGCGCTCGGCCGCCCGCCGCTTGCCGGCGCAACATCGGCACGAGGTGCGACCGGGTGCAGGCGACTCCTTGCCGCAACTCACGCACAGACCTTGGGCGACGCGCTCGGAAGTGCGTCGCCGCTCGCGCGCGCGTTCCGTCTCGGAGTTCCTGTGGCGGGGCTTGCCCGCGGCCCTGCGCTTCGCGTCCCGGACGCGCTCGGATTGGCGCCGCTTCCCGGCGCAGGGCGCGCACAGCCGGCGTTCGGGTTCGGGCGGCGCCTTGCCGCAATTGGGGCACAGGCCTTGGGCGAGGCGCTCGGCGGTGCGCTTCCGGAACCGTTCCCGGTCGCGCGCGCGGCCCTCCTCGGGGTCCTTGCAGGCCATGGCGGCGTCCTCCCGGCCGAAGTTGAAGTCCAGGCAAGGGACGCCCGGCCGGCGAGGGGCCGGCGGGACGTCCACGGAGAACGCCGCTCAGCCCCGCTTGCGCTCCACGAACAGGCCGGTGGCGAGATCGCCCCAATACTGCACGCCACCCTTGAGGCGCATCCCGGTGCAGACGATGATCTCGTCGCGCGCGGGCCGCATTTGCTGGACCGCCCGCAGGGACACGATCTCCCCCTTCGCCTTGCGCCGGCCCTTCGCCGGCGGCGCATCGCCGGTCCGCCGGCGTATCTCGCCGCTGGCCATGGACCGGAAGCGCTCGACCCGGTAGCGGTCGTCGTCGAGGCCGGGTCCGAAGAGGTGGGTGAGGAAGGTCTGGGTGTGGGTGTCGCGATGGGGGATGGTTGCCGTCCGCATGGTCCTGTCTCCGCCTGGTCCGTGGTTGGGAGCGGCGGGGACGCCCTCGCGGACGCCCACCGCCGCCCCGCTCACGGCCCAACCCGGACTCCCGGCGGCGCGCTGACACCCGGTCGGAGAACGCCGGCTCCGGGGCGAGGCGCAGCCAAGATCCGGCGCGCTACAATGGTCTCGGCGCGGTCGCGTGAAGGTGCTCGCTATCTCCACCCGCTCGGTAGAGGAGTGGGTGGAGGGATAGCAGTATGTTTAAAACTGGACGGCGTCTGCAGAGGAACGGGCGTGAGACACCCACACAATACGGTATGATAGCGGCGGAGGTTCAGCAGAGGATATCATGACCTACAACATTGAGAAGGAACCGCTCGGCGGGCTGCTCGACGAGGCTGGCGACGGCCGGACACAGCTACCGGATTTCCAGCGCGGTTGGGTGTGGGACGACGACCACGTCGGGAGCCTTCTCGCGAGCATCTCCCTCGGTTACCCCATCGGCGCGGTGATGATGATGCGGACGGGAGGCGAGACAATCCGCTTCCGGCAACGCCCCCTGGAAGGCATGGCAGCGTCCGCGCTGCGCGACGCGGACCGCTTGATCCTCGACGGGCAGCAGCGGATCACATCGCTCTTCCAATCCCTGCGCCTCGGCGAGCCCGTGCGGACGCGCGACCAGCGAGGCCGTGAGATCGAGCGCTGGTACTATATCAACATGCAGCGGGCTCTCGATCCGAATGTTGATCGCGAAGATGCCGTCGTCTCGTTGCCTGCCGACCGACAAATCAAGCAGCTCGGCAGAGTGATCGAGGATTACTCAACCTCCGAGCGGGAGTACGAGGCGATGGTCTTCCCGCTCAGCAAGGTGTTCGACGCAAGCGACTGGAGAGTGGAATTTGAGAGATTCTGGGATTACGAGAGAGAAAAAATCAAGTTGTGGAACGATTTCGAGAAAAAAATCGTCAGGCAATTCGACCAGTACCATGTGCCGGTCATCGAGCTTGGCAAGAACACGCCGAAGGAAGCGGTCTGCCAAGTCTTCGAGAAGGTGAACACCGGCGGCGTGACGTTGACCGTGTTCGAGTTGCTGACGGCGACCTTCGCCGCCGACGATTACCAGCTGCGGCCCGACTGGGAAGAGCGTGAACGCAGGATCCATTCCCAGTCGATCTTCGCCGAGGTCTCCAACACGGACTTCCTGCAGGCGGTGACCCTGCTCGCCACGCGGGAGCGTCGGACTGCCGCGCTCGCGAGCGGCACGGATAAAGATCGCGCGCCGGGCATCGGCTGTAAGCGCACGCACGTGCTGAAGCTCGAACTGGACGAATACCGACGCTGGGCCGAGCCCCTGATGGCGGGCTTCGAGTGCGCGGCGCGGTTCCTCCACTCGCAGCGCCTGTACGACGCCAAGTTCCTGCCCTACGGCAGCCAGCTGATCCCGCTCGCGGCCATCCTCACCGTGCTCGGCAAGGACTGGGAGGAGCACGAAGCCCGAGAGAATCTCGCACGCTGGTACTGGTGCGGCGTGTTCGGAGAGCTGTACGGAAGTTCGAGCGAGACCCGCTTCGCCCGCGATCTCCCTCAAGTCGTAGAGTGGATCCTGCATGATGGCCCCGCGCCCGACACAATCCGCGATGCGGAATTCGCGGCGGCGCGGTTGCTCACGCTCCGCACCCGAAACGCTGCGGCCTACAAGGGCATCTACGCCCTGCTGCTGCGCGAGGGCGCCCGCGACTGGAAGACGGGGGAGGAATCGTCGATTCAGAGCTATTTCGACGAGCACATCGATATCCATCACGTCTTTCCGCAGGGGTGGTGCCGCGAGAACGGCATCGAGTCCGCGCGATGCGACTCGATCATCAACAAGACGCCGCTCACGGCGCGGACCAACCGCAGCATTGGCGGGCATGCACCGAGCGAGTACCTCGAGCGCATCAAGGTTCCGCAGGATAGGCTCGACGAGTATCTCCGCACGCACCTCGTCGACCCCGCGCAGCTTCGCACCAACGACTTCGACGGGTTCTTCGCCGCGCGCCAATCCACACTCCTCCGCGTAATCCAGAAGGAGATGGGCAAGCAGATCGCGCCTGACGCTACCGAGGAAGGTGTGGAGCCGCCCGTGGATTACGAACTGGTCCAGCGGGATAGCATGGCCTCAGTGTCCGCCCCGAAATGAATTGAGTGATTCCATAGAGTTGTAGTCGTCCGCCGGGTGAGCTCCCAGCCCATGTCGCGTGAACGGCCCCGATAGGTCG
>OZ241357.1:942500-3552213 GCA_965200265.1 Alphaproteobacteria bacterium
TCGTTGGGGTCCGCCGGGGCGACGAGCTCCACCTTCAGGCCCGCGTCGCGGAAGTACCCGGCTTCCAGCGCCACGAAGAGGGGCGCGTGATCGGGGTTCACGAACCAGTCGAGCATCACCGTCATCCCGTCCTGGGCCCGCGCCGCGCCCGGGACCGAGAGCGCGACGAGGAGCGCCAGTCCGATGCCCGGAAGCCGGTGGAGGGGGGTTCGCTTCCGCGGGTGTTGTCGTCGTCGATGGGTCATTTGGGTCTCTCCCGATGGGTTGGGTGGTGGTTTGGGGTGGTCAGGGACGGGTTCGATTCGGGGGCGTCGCGTCGTCGGCCGGCGCGCTGTCCGCCTGCCAGGGAAGGGCGCGGCGGAGCAGGCGGTCGACGACGAAATAGAGGGCCACGGCGAACAGGGCGAGGACGAGGAGGGCGGCGAACATCAGGTCGATCTGCATCCGGCCGTTGGCGTGCAGCATGACGTAGCCGAGGCCTTCGCTGGCGCCCACCCATTCGCCGACCACGGCGCCGATGGGGGCGACGGCGGCGGCGACGCGCAGGCCCGAGGCGAGGGCGGGCAGGGCCGCCGGGATGCGGACGTGCCACAGGATCGCCCACGCCCGCTTCGGGTTGCCGTCGGTCATGGTGACGGCGAGGTCGAGCCAGCCGGTCTCCGTGCGCCGCAGGCCGTCCAGGAAGCTCGCGGTCACCGGGAAGTAGATGATCAGCGTCGCCATGGCCACCTTCGACGCCATGCCGTAGCCGAGCCACAGGACCAGGACCGGGGCGATGGCGAAGACGGGCACGGCCTGGGAGACCACCAGGACCGGGAACAGCCACCGCCGCGCCGGCCGCGACTGATGGATGACGATGGCGCTGAGCATTCCCGACAGCGTTCCCAGCAGCAGCCCGAGCACGATCTCGGCCGCGGTGACCCAGGCGTGCGCGGCCAGGAAGTCCGCCCGCTCGCCGATGATCCGCAGCACCGGCAGGGGTCCCGGCAGGATGTACGGCGGCGCCTGGGTTGCCCAGACGACGGCCTGCCACAGCAGCCCCAACCCGCACAGGGTGGCGAGCGCGCGCCGGAGGGGGGGCGGAGGGCCCGTCATTCCGCGCACTCGCGCGCCGGGGCCGGCCCCGACCGTCCGAGATACGCCATCAACTCGCGGTAGCGGGCCGTGGATTCCTCCCGCGTCGGGTCGCGCGGCGGGTCGCCGGAGAGGGTCATCGCTGCGGCGATCCGCGCCGGCAGGCCCGCCATGACGTGAATGTGGTGACCGAGGCGGACCGCTTCGATCGGGTCGTGGGTGACGAGCAGCACCGTCCGGCCCGCGAGCAGCCGTCCCGCGAGATCCTGCAGGCGCAATCTCGTGAGCGCGTCGAGGGCCGAGAACGGCTCGTCCATCAGAACGACGGGGCGGTCCTCCATCAACGTCCGGGCGAGCGCCGCGCGCTGGCGCATCCCGCCCGACAGCACGGCCGGCGGATCGCCCTCGCGGCCCGACAGGCCGACGTCGCGCAACAGGTTCCGGGCGCCGCCCCGGTTCGCGGGCTCGCCCCGCAACCGGGCCCCGAGGGTGACGTTGCGGAGGACGTCGAGCCAGGGGAGGAGCAGGTCCCGTTGGTCCATGTAGGCGATCCGGCCCTTGAGCGGACGGCCGTCTCCCGCCTCGATGGCGCCGCGTTCGAGTGCCGGGCCGAGGCCGGCGACGAGCCTCAGAAGGCTGGACTTGCCGATTCCCGAAAGGCCGAGCAGGCACGTGATCTCCCCCGCCGGGAGGGTCACCGACAGGTCCTCGAACAGGACGCGGTCGCCGTGGCGCAGCGTCACGCCGCGGACGTGCACGTCCGGGGCTCGGCCGTTCGCCGTCGGTGGGTCTTCGCCGTCGCTCATGGAGGCACCTTTCCCTACGCCGGCATGATCCGGATCAGGTTCTTGGGGTCGTCTCGTGAGGCGAGACCTCTCAGCCGCGGCGCGCGGCTCCCCCCAGTGACGGCGCCAGTATACGGCTCCGGCCCGGCCGGTCAAAGCCGGCGCGCGCCGGGGCGGTTCGCGACGGGCGTTTACTCCGGCGCCGTTTTCCGTAGTCTTGCTCCATGTCCGGACCGGTTCGGAGACGCCGCGTCCCCGGCGCCCTGATGATCCTGGCGCTCGTCGCGTCGGGTTCCCCGGTCCCCGCGCACGCGGGGGCGTCGGGCATGGCCGACTCGGAGGTGACGATCGTCTCCGCGAGCGGCGAGCACCGGTTCGAGGTCGAGGTCGCGCGCACGGCCGAGGAGCAGGCCCGCGGCCTGATGTACCGCCAGGGGCTCGCGTCCGACGCGGGGATGCTGTTCGACTACGGCCGTCCCCGGAACGTCGCCATGTGGATGCGCAACACGTACATCCCGCTCGACATGATCTTCATCGGCGCCGACTGGCGGATCACGCGCATCGTGGAGCGGGCGGTGCCGTTCTCGTTGGCGACGGTGGCGTCCGGGGGGCCGGTCCGGGCCGTGCTCGAGGTCAACGCCGGCACGGCGTCGCGACTCGGCATCCGCCCCGGGGATCGCGTGATCCACGAAGGCGCGGCTTCAGTCGGTTCTCGTTGACGTGACGGGCGGCGGCAAGATCGACGGGCGGGGCATCCCCGCCGGATTCGCGCCGATCGACAGGCCCTCGGCGTTCGGCCGGCTCATCGGCCCCGTCCACGAGCGTCGGGAGGAGGACGGAACCTTCGTGCGGGCGCTCAGGGTCGAGGACAGGCACACGAACCTCGGCGGCATGGTCCACGGCGGCGTGCTGATGTCCTTCGCCGACGTCGTGCTCGGCACCGTGAGCTACCGCCATGCCGGCCGCCCCGGCGCGAGCGTCCGCATGGTTTCGGACTTCGTCGCGCCCGCGCGCGTCGGCGACTGGCTCGAAGGGCGCGGCGAGGTGACGAAGGCGACGCGCTCGATCGTTTTCGCCGCCGGAGAGTTGACCGTCGGCGAGCGGACGATCCTGACGATGGCGGGAACCTACAAGTTGCTCGGCGAACCCCGGGACGCCGATTGACGTTCATGATTTATTTGTTTGTACACGGATAATTGGTTCCTGTTTCTGATATTTTGAATTAGAAATATCGGAATGGACCGGGAGAATCCGGCGGGGCAGGGCAGGCGCCGGCGGCGCGCCCGTGCGCTTTGCGCCGCCTTGCGCCCCGCGCGACCGTCTTGCCGCGTGATCCGCGTTGGTGTATCCCGGCGTCGGGACATGGCGTTTCGCGGGGAGTAGCTCAGCCTGGTAGAGCACCGGCTTTGGGAGCCGGGGGCCGCTGGTTCGAATCCAGTCTCCCCGACCACGATCGAGGCGCCGGGGCGTCGCACGGACGAGGTTTCGCGATGCGGGCACGGATATATCGACCCGCCAGGACGGCGATGCAGTCGGGCCAGGCCAGGACCAGGGAGTGGGTCGTGCGCTTCGAGCCCCGGGCGGCGCGGCGCATCGACCCGCTGATGGGCTGGACGTCGTCGTCGGATACGGATCAGCAGGTGACGATGCGGTTTCCCACCCGCGAGGCGGCCGTCGCCTATTGCGAGAGGCGCGGTATCGCGTATCAGGTGCTGGAGCCCCGCCGGCGCAGGTTCAGAACTAGGTCCTACGCGGACAACTTCCGCCACGACGCGGTGAGGTAGGCGGATTCCCGCCCCGGCGCGGGACGGTTCGCGCTACACTCCCGGCGTCCCGCGGCCCCGTAGCTCAACGGATAGAGCATCGGCCTTCTAAGCCGAGGGTTGCAGGTTCGAGCCCTGCCGGGGTCGCCACCCCCCTGTCGCGAGCCTCGAAAGTCGCTTATACGTTGGCGGCACGTTGGCGGCGTCCGGGGCGCCGCGCGCGGTTCCCGTGACGCCCCGGCCGGCGAACCGGTCCATTTTCAGCGAAGGAAACCGCAATGCCCGTGGTCGATTCGACGAACAAGGAATGGATCGACGGGACGGTCGAGGAGGCGCTCGAGCCCGACCTGCCGATCTGCGATCCACACCATCATTTCTGGGAGTTCCGGTACGAGCGGCCGGCCCACCATTACCTGCTCGACGACCTCCTGGCGGACATCGGCGCCGGACACAACGTCGTCTCCACGGTCTTCATCGAATGTTCGGCGATGTACAGGCGCGACGGTCCCGAGGAGATGCGGGTCGTCGGCGAGGTGGAATTCGTCAACGGCATCGCCGCCATGAGTGCCTCGGGCCTCTACGGCGAGGCGCGGGTCGCGGCGGGGATCGTCGGCCACGCGGACCTGACGCTGGGAAGCGCCGTCGGCGCCGTGCTGGACGCGCAGGTCGCCGCCGGCGGCGGCCGCTTTCGCGGCATCCGCCACATCGTGACGTGGGAGGACACGGGCCACTTCCCGCCGGCGCGCACCAATCCCGGGCCGCGCCTGCTGCTCGATCCCGGGTTCCGCGAGGGGTTCGCGGAACTGGGGCCGCGCGGCCTCGGCTTCGAGGCGTGGTGTTTCCACCCGCAGTTGCCGGAGGTCACCGATCTCGCCCGCGCCTTCCCCGACACGACGATCGTCCTCGATCACTTCGGCGGGCCGCTCGGCGTCGGCCCCTACGCCGGCAGGCGGGACGAGATATTCGAGAGCTGGAGCCGGGACGTCGCCACGCTCGCGACCTGCCCCAACGTGGTGGCCAAGCTCGGCGGCATAAACATGGACCTCAACGGCTTCGGCTGGCATGAGCGGGAGCGTCCGCCGACCAGCGCCGAGCTCGTGGAGGCGACGCGGCGCTACTACGAGCACACGATCGACGTCTTCGGTCCGGACCGCTGCATGTTCGAGTCCAACTTCCCCGTCGACATGATCAGTTGCGGCTACGTCGTGCTGTGGAACGCGTTCAAGCGTCTCACCGCGAACTATTCGGATGCCGAGAAAGCGGCCCTTTACCACGACACGGCGACGCGGGTGTATCGGCTGTAGCCTCGCCCCGTCCGCCGTCGGAGATTTCACGGGAAGGAGGAAGGACATGACGGGAATTGCCACGGCGCATCTTTTCGACATGCATATCGACGTCGATCCGGGTTACGTCGACACGGGCCTCGGGCACCTCGGCACGCGCCTCGTCGCCTCGATCACGGGCGGCGCCTTCGCGGGCGAACGCCTGAAAGGGGTCGTTCTGCCGGGCGGCGGCGACTGGCTGCTCAACCGGACCGACGGGGTCACCCAGCTCGACGTGCGCCTGGCCCTCCGGACCGACGACGGCGCCGCGATCTACATGTTCTATCGCGGCTACCGCCACGGGCCCGCCCGGGTGCTGGAGCGTCTCGCCAACGGCGAGGAGGTCGACCCGTCCGAGTACTACCAGCGCGCCGCTCCGTTCTACGAGACGGGGGACGAACGTTACGCCTGGCTCGCCCGGACGGTTTCGATCGCGACCGGCTGGCGCCGGCCCGACGGCCCCAGCTACCGGGTGTTCGAGGTTCTGTGACCGCGGTGATCCTGGTCTGGACGCCGCGTGACGGTGCGCATCGGACCATCGGCATGAAGGAGGCCAATGAACGGGAACGAACGCTCTATGGCCCGAGATTTCGATCGGGACACCGCACCTGACCTTTCCGAAGACGGTTGGCCGGAAAAGTTTGCCAAGGCGGCTGTCCGGCGCGGCCGGCCGCCGGTCGCCAAACCGAAGGTATCGACGACGATCCGCCTGTCGCGGGACGTGATCGATCACTTCAGGGCCGGAGGCCGCGGCTGGAAGACGCGGATCGACGAGGCGCTTCGGGAGTGGATCGGGAGAAACGGCACTGCGTGACCGCTTCGGTGGTGGCGAGGGCCGGATTCGAACCGGCGTCATCGACGCACTCACTCGTTCGCGGGCAGGGGAGCCGCGGGGACGCCTTCCCGTTCGGCGACGCCGGGCGGCACCTCCACCTCGTCGCGCGGGAGGGCGTCGAACACGAACGCCGGCGCCAGCGCGATGAGGGCGGCCAGGAGGATGGCCGCCTTCCAGTGCAGGTCGGCGAGTCGCGGACGCCGATGAAGGCGCGACCTGCGCCACAGAACGAATCCGGCGAACAGGACCGCCGTCGCCGCGACCCACACGAGAAACGCGCCCATGGATTCATTGTGGCGCGCGCCCGCGCCGGACGCCAGTCCCGCCGCGCGGGGGGTCAGTCTCCGTAGAGCTCCTTCGGGTCGACCTCGACCTCGGCGATGGTTTCGAGGCCGCCGTCGCGCACGGCGGTGAAGAAGCAATGGCGGCGCCCGGTGTGGCACGCCAGCCCCTTCTGATCGACCAGCAGCAGGAGCGTGTCGCCGTCGCAGTCGACGCGCATCTCTTCGAGCGCCTGGGTCTGGCCCGACGACTCGCCCTTGCGCCAGAGCCTGTTCCGGGATCGCGACCAGTAGTGCACGGCGCCGGTGGACAGGGTCCGTTCGACGGCCTCGCGGTTCATCCAGGCCATCATCAGGACCTCGCCGGAATCGTGCTGTTGCGCGATGGCGGGGACGAGGCCCCTGGCGTCGAAGGCGATGGCGTCGAGGATCGCGGGGGCGACCGTCCTGTCGTCGGGGTCATGCATGTCGTTCACTCGTAGCGGTGGTAGAACCGTCCCCGGCGGTGGGAGAAGAACGAGACGCGCCAGTCGTCGCCTCTCTTCGGCGGGTTCGTCATGTAGCGCTCGATCTCGAGCAGCATGTGCGTCGTGACGCTGGGAAGCGGCAGGTCGTGGGCGTGGTCGACGGTGAGCCAGCGCAGGTCGTGGAGCTCGCCGTTGCCGCCGAGCCGCCCCTCGGCCGCGGTCCCGTCGGCGAGAAAGAACCGCGCGTCGTAGCGGATCGGACGGTTCGACGGCGTGAGCGCCCGGGCGAGATAGTCGAGCCGGTGCAGGGCCGGCGCGTACCCCGTTTCGAGGAAATGCCGCCACGACGGCGGGCCGGGCGCGGCCTCCGGCGTCCGCTGGCCCAGAAGCAGTCCGGTCTCCTCGTAGGTTTCGCGAACGGCGGCCATGGCGTGCGCCCGCGCGCGCCCGGCGCCGCACCGGCGGGTCAGCCGGGCCAGGACGTGATCGGCGAGCGGCGTCGCCTCCCGCACGCGCCAGTCGCCGGGGTCGACGCGCCCTCCGGGGAACACGTACACGCCCGGCATGAACCGGGTCGCGGCGTCGCGGCGTCCCATCAGGATCTCGACCCGTCCCCGTTTCGGCTTGCGGTAGAGGACGAGGCTCGCGGCCTGTCTCGGGTGCGACGGTCGCCGGGGCGGTCGTCGTTCGGGCGCGTCGGGCATCGTTCGATCCTCAACCCCGCCGGTTGCGCCTCTTCCGCGCTTTCCGGGGTTCGCGCCCGGCCTTTGCGCGGCGCGCGGGGAGCGGCCCGCGTTCCTCGATCAGCTCGAGACGGAGCGATCCCGTGACCGCGTCGGCCTCCACGAGCCGGACGTCGACGGCCGACCCGAGCGCATGCGTCTTTCCCGTGCGCTCCCCCACCAGCGCGTGCCGCGTTTCGTCGTGGACGTAGAAGTCGTCGGCCAGCGTGCGGACGGGCACCAGGCCGTCGGCGCCGACGTCGTCGAGGGTCACGAAGAGGCCGAAACGGGTCACGCCCGAGATCCGCCCGGTGAACGCGGCGCCCCGGCGCGGCTCGAGGTACGCCGCGAGGTATCTGTTCAGCGTCTCGCGCTCGGCCGCCATGGCGCGCCGCTCGGCCGCGGATATCCGCTCTCCGAGTCCGGGCAGCTCGTCGACCGCGCTCCCGGCGAGGCCGTCGTCGCCGAGCCCCAGCGCCGCGATCAGGGCGCGGTGGGCCACGAGGTCCGCGTAGCGGCGGATGGGCGACGTGAAGTGCGCGTAGTGGCGCAGGTTGAGGCCGAAATGCCCGCCGCCGTCGGGGCTGTAGAGGGCCTGGCTCTGCGACCGCAGGACCACCTCGTTGACGAGGCGGGCGTGGGGCGTGCCCGCGACCCGCTTCAGGATGCGGTTGAAGTGTTCGGCCCGGACCGCCGGCCCCGTCGCCAGCCGGAGGTCCAGGCTCGCCAGAAGCTCGCGGAGCGCCTCGACCTTCTCGTCGTCGGGACGGTCGTGCACCCGGAACATGCCCGGCGCGTCGCGGTCGCTCAGGGTTTCCGCCGCGGCGACGTTGGCCGCGATCATGAATTCCTCGATCAGGCGATGCGACTCCAGTCGGGCCCGCGGGTGCACGCTTTCCACGTGGCCGTCGGCGCCGAGCGCGACCCGCAGCTCGGGAAGCTCGATGTCGAGCGGTTGCCGGCGTTCGCGGGCGCGAAGCAGCGCGGCATATGCCCCGTACAGGTCCCGGATCACGGGATCGAGGGCGCGCGCACCGCCGTCCGCGTCGCCCCCGTCCCGCAGGTCCTGGACGCCCCGGTACGTCAGGTTCGCCGCGGCGCGCATCGTGCCCCGGACGAATTCGTGGCGGCGCGGGCCGCCGTCGGCGTCGATCCACAGGAACGCCGCCAGGCAGGCCCGGTCGGCCCCCGCCTCGAGCGAGCACAGGCCGTTCGACAGCGCCTCCGGCAGCATCGGCGCGACACGGTCGGGAAAGTAGACGGAATTGCCCCGCTCGCGGGCGTCGGCGTCGAGGGCCGATCCCGGCCGCACGTGGGCGGCGACGTCGGCGATGGCGACGACGATCTTCCAGCCGCCGGGGTTGCCGGGGTCGGGATCGGGCGCCGCCCACACGGCGTCGTCGCGGTCGCGGGCGTCGGCGGGGTCGATGGTGACGAGCGGCAGTTTCCGCAGGTCGCGCCGCTCGCCCATCGGGACCGGCGTCGCCGCCTCCGCCTCCGCCAGGGCCTCGGCGCTGAACGCCGCGGGGATGCCGTGGTTGTGGATGGCGATCGTGCTGTAGCTGCGCGGGTCGTCGAAGGAGCCGAGACGCGCCACGACCCGCGCCTTGCCGAGGCCCAGGCGCGCGCCCGGCAGGCTCGCGGCGAGCACGACGTCGCCGGGACGGGCGCCGAGCGAGTCCGCGCCGGACACGACGAATTCCCGCTTGAGGCGCCGGTCCGTCGGCACGACGCGGCCGTGACCGGCGACGAGGTTGTACACGCCGAGAATTTCGTCGGGCGGGTTCGCGAGCCGGCGCATGATCCGGGCCTCGTATGAGCCGTCCGCGGCCCGCCGCAGCCTCGCCAGGGCGCGGTCGCCGGGCGCCGGGGCCGCCCCGCCGCCGGTTCGTTCGAGGATCATGACGATGGGCGGCGGCGGCTCCTCGCTGTCCCACCGCGCGGGGCGCGCGTGGAGTTCGCCGTCGGCGTCGCCGCCCGTGATCTCGACGACCGTGACCGGGGGGAGTTCGCCGGCCGCGCGGGGCGACCGGCGGCGGCCCCTCTCCACCAGCCCCTCGTCGCCCAGCTCCCCGAGCAACTCCCCGAGCCGCGCGCGGTCCGCGCCCGAGATCCCGAAGGCGCGCGCGATGTCCCGCCTGCCCACGCGGTCGGGGCTGTTGTGTATGAATCGCAGGACCTGTTCCCGCGACGGAAAGGCGGCGGGTGTCCTCGCCTTGCCCTCGGGGGCGCGCGACCCCCGCGCGCGGCGGCCCCGGGCCAGGCCGCGACCGTCCGTCACGAGGCCGTTTCGGGCGCCGCCTTCGAGCCGGAGGACCGGGCGGACTTGCGCGCGCCGGCGCGGCCCTTGCCCTTGCCCGTGCCTTTCTTCGCGGTCTTTCGGGCCAGCAACGCCGTGGCCGTTTCCATGGTGACGTCCTCGGGTGCGACGCCTTGCGGCAGCGTGGCGTTGGTCCGGCCGTGCTTGACGTAGGGGCCGTAGCGGCCGTCCATGACGACGACGGGCTTGCCGTCGCCGGGATGATCGCCGAGTTCCTTGAGCGCCTCTCCGCCCCGCCGCCGGCGCCCGGCGGCGTCGGCCAGAAGCACCACGGCGCGGTTGATTCCCACGGTCAGGACGTCGTCGTCCTGCTTGAGGGATGCGTATTTGCCCTGGTGGACCACGTAGGGGCCGAAACGGCCGATCCCCGCGGCGACCTTCTCGCCGGTCTCCGGGTGACGCCCGACTTCCCGCGGCAGCGCCAGCAGCGCCAGGGCGGTGTCGAGGTCGATCTCCGCCGGCAAGACCCCGGGGGGCAGGGAGACGCGCCTGGGTTTCCGGTCCTTCCCGTCCCCGGCCTGCGGGTCCGCGTCGAGTTGCGCGTAACGGCCGTAGGGGCCCAGGCGCACGGTCACGGAGCCGCCGGTCTCCGGGTCGCGGCCGAGTTCGCGGGGGCCGTCGTCCTCGCCCGCATCGGCGCCGTTTCCATTGACCAGACGCCGCGTGTACCGGCAGTCGGGATAGTTCGAGCAGCCGATGAAGGCGCCGAACCTCCCGAGCTTCAGGGACAGTGCCCCGCCGTCGCAGGAGGGGCAGGTCCGGGGATCGACGGCAGGGTCGTCGGCGTGGAAGAAGTGGGCGCCGAGCGTCTCGTTGAGGGCGTCCAGAACCTCCCGCGTCCGCAGGTCCTTCGTCTCCTCGACGGCGCGGCTGAAGGCGCTCCAGAATTCGTGCAGGACCTGTTTCCAGTTGGCGTTCCCGGCGGAGATGTCGTCGAGGGTCTCCTCCAGCCGGGCGGTGAAGTCGTAGGCGACGTAGCGATCGAAGAAGCTGCCGAGGAAGGCGGTCACGAGCCGGCCCCGGTCGTCCGGCATGAATCGCGGTCCCTCGAGGCGAACGTAGTCCCGGTCCTGAAGGACCGAGATGATGCTGGCGTATGTCGAGGGCCGCCCGATGCCGAGCTCCTCCAGGCGCTTCACCAGGGTCGCCTCGGTGAATCTGGGGGGCGGTTCCGTGAAGTGCTGTCTGGGCCGGACGTCCTCGCACCGGACGGTCTCGCCCCTGGCGACCTTGGGAAGGCGGCGATCGACGGAGTCGTCCCCGGCGTTCTCGGGCTGGTCGTCGCGGCCTTCCTGGTACAGCTTGAAGAAGCCGTCGAACAGGACCACGGAGCCGGTGGCGCGCAGACCGGCCCGGCCGTCCGGCGTCGACATGTCGATGGCGGCCTGTTCGAGGCGCGCCGGGGCCATCTGGCTGGCCACCGTCCGTTTCCAGATCAGGTCGTAGAGGCGCCCGGCCTCGGGGTCGAGGAAGGCGGAGACGTCGGCGAGGGCGCGCGACAGGTCCGTGGGCCGGATGGCTTCGTGGGCTTCCTGGGCGTTCTTGGCCTGGCTGCGGTAGGCGCGCGGCTTGTCCGGCAGATAGGGTGCGCCGAATCTCTCCGCTATCAGGCTGCGGCAGGCCCGGACGGCTTCCGACGCGATCTGGACGCCGTCGGTGCGCATGTAGGTGATCAGGCCGACGGTTTCCCCGCCGATGTCCACGCCTTCGTACAGTTTCTGCGCCACCTGCATGGTGCGCCGCGCGCCCATGCGGAGCTTGCGCGCCGCCTCCTGCTGGAGCGTCGACGTCGTGAACGGGGGCCGCGGGTGGCGCCGGACTTCCTTCGCCTCGATGCTGGTCACCGACAGCGCCGGGGAAGCGCGCAGGATTCCGGCGGCGCGCTCGGCGTCTTCCCCCGTCGGGATCGAGAATTTGCCGAGGCGCTCGCCGTCGAGGGACGCGAGGCGGGCCGAAAACGGCGTTCCGTCGGCCGCCCGGAGATCCGCCTCGATCGACCAGTACTCCTGCGGCTCGAAGGCCTCGATCTCGAGCTCGCGTTCGCAGATCAGGCGCAGCGCGACCGATTGCACGCGGCCGGCCGAACGCGCGCCGGGGAGCTTGCGCCACAGCACCGGCGACAGGGTGAAGCCCACCAGATAGTCGAGCGCCCTTCGGGCCTGCTGGGCGTTGACGAGGTCCATGTCGAGGTCGCGCGGGCGCGCGACGGCCTCGCGGACGGCGCCGCGGGTCACCTCGTTGAAGACGATCCGCCTGACCTCGACGCCGTTCACCGCGTCGCGTTCCTGGAGCGCCTCGAGCACGTGCCACGAGATGGCTTCGCCTTCGCGGTCGGGATCGGTGGCCAGATACAGGCGATCGGCGTTCCGCAGCGCCCGCGCGATCTCGTTGATGTGTTTCTTCGAATCCTGGTTGGTTACGTAGGTCATCGCGAAGTCGTCGTCGGGCAGCACCGAACCGTCCTTCGACGGCAGGTCGCGGACGTGTCCGTAACTCGCCAGGACGACGAAATCGTCGCCGAGGTACTTGTTGACGGTCTTGGCCTTGGCGGGCGATTCGACGATGACGACGTTCATGGAAGGGCCGGATGTCTGTCCGCTCGCGGCGCTCTGTGCGTGCGCGGCATCATGCGTGCGCGGTATCGCGGTCGCAAAGGGAAACCCTGTTTCCGGGGTGCCGATGCAGGCGCCCCGCCGCTTCGAGTTCAAGCAAGATGGTCAAAAGCGCCGGGAGAGTCAAATGGCAGTGGCGGAGGAGCTCGTCGACCGTCACCGGCGTCGGGCTCAGCGCCGCGGCCACCCGGTCGCGCGAGTCGACGGGTTGCTCGTCGTTCGCGACCGGCGCCGGCGCCGGATGTTGGCGCGGAAGGTCCGGCGGCCGGCGGGCCGGGGATTGGCAGGCCGGGGATTGGCGGGATGGCGTCATGGGCGCCAGCGCCGACGCGACGTCGTCCACCGACTGGACGAGGACGGCGCCGTCGCGGATCAGCCCGTTGCAGCCGTGGCAGCGCGGATCGAGGGGCGAGCCCGGCACGGCGAACACCTCGCGGCCCTGTTCGAGCGCGCAGCGCGCGGTGATCAGGGACCCCGACCGCAACGCCGCCTCGACCACGACGACGCCGAGCGACAGGCCCGAAATGAGCCGGTTCCGGGCGGGGAAGTGCCTGGCCCGCGGACGCCTGCCGATCTTCTGTTCCGCGATCAGAAGGCCGCGTTCGGAGATCCCGGACTGGAGATCCGCGTTCCCCGGCGGATAGACGGTGTCGATGCCGCCGGCCAGCACCGCGAGGGTGCCGGTTTCCAGGGCGCCGGCATGGGCCGCCGCATCGATGCCGCGCGCCAGCCCGGACACGACGGCGAAACCCGCTTCTCCCAGTTCGCGGGCGAGCGTCCGGGCATACCGCTTTCCGGCGATGGAGGCGTTGCGGGCGCCGACGATCGCCACGGCGGGACGGTCGAACAGGTCGCCTTGCCCCTTGACGGAGATGACCGGCGGCGCGTCCGGCAGCACGGCCAGCGCCTCGGGATACGCCGGTTCGCCGTGCACGATCGGCCGGGCGCCCAGGCTCTCCAGGGCCTCCAGTTCGGCCACGGCCTCCCGCTCGCCGCATATGCGCGGCGTCGGCCTGCCGGCGCGGCGGGCGAGGGACGGCAGGGCCGCGAGCGCCGGCGACGCCGAGCCGTATCGCTCGATCAGGTGGCGCCAGGCGACGGGGCCGACGTTCTCGCTGCGGATCAGGCGAAGACGGGCGATGCGCTCCCCGTCGTCGAGAGCGGGGAGCGCCGACTCCTTCGCGAGGCCTTGTGACGCAGCGGACACGGCAGGGTCCAGAATGTCGCCAACACCGGATTCGATGGGTGTATGGACGGATGAGGACGGATTCCCGGTCCAAGCCGCCCGGACCCCCGATCCCCCGCCCCCTCCGGCCATGCGCCGGGTGTGAGACCCGAACGCCGCAAGCGCCATCGCGGACGGCGCTTGCATGACGTGGCGCACTCGGCGACAACGGGGGCATGTCGGGAACGAACGCGAAGCTCGTGGCGGCGGTCGAGGCGTACTTCGCCGATCTGCGGCGCGTGCGCGCCTCGGGCGGAGCAACCGGGGAACTGTCGAGCTACGGGCCGCTCACGGGGTTGCTGAACGCCGTCGGCGCGATGCTGAAGCCGAAGGTGTTCTGCGTCGGTCAACTCGCGGACCAGGGCGCGGGCCACCCCGACTTCGGCCTCTACACCGCAAGGCAGGTTCAGAAAGGACGCCCGCACGAAGGGCAGACGCCGGAGCGCGGCGTGATCGAGGTGAAGGCGAACGATGACGACGCCTGGCTGACGGCGGCGGGCGATCAGGTGAGCCGCTATTGGGGCCGCTACCGGCTGGTGCTGGTGACGAACACCCGCGACTTCGTGCTGCTCGGCGAAGACGCGGCGGGGCGGCCGGCGCGGCTGGAGAGTTTCCGGCTCGCCGGGAGTGCCGAAGACTTCACGCGCCAGTTGGAGAAGCCGCGGGCCTTCGCCCGCGAGGTGGGCGCGGGTCTGGCGGAATATCTGGTGCGGGCGCTGTCGCACCGGGCGGCGCTGGCGGAGCCGAAGGACTTGGCGTGGCTTCTGGCGTCCCATGCCCGCGACGGGCTGGCGCGTGTGGAGAAGGCTGGCGACGCCCCGGCGCTGACCGCCGTGCGCCAGGCGCTCGAAGAGGCGCTGGGCGTGCGGTTCGAGGGGGAGCGGGGGGCGCGGTTCTTCCGCTCGACCCTGGTGCAGACGCTGTTCTACGGCGTCTTCTCCGCCTGGGTGCTGTGGGCGCGGCAGTCACCACCGCCCGTCGGCGGGTTCAATTGGCATGAAGCGGTCTGGCTTCTCCGTGCGCCGATCCTTCGGAGGCTGTTTCAACAGCTTTCGGATCCCGGCGACCTGCAATCTTTGGATCTGGTGGAAGTGCTGGACTGGACGGCCGCCGCGCTCGATCGGGTGGACCGGGCGGCGTTCTTCTCGCGCTTCGACGAGGGGGCGGCGGTGCCCTATTTCTACGAACCGTTCCTGGAGGCGTTCGACCCGGACCTCCGCAAGCAACTCGGGGTCTGGTACACGCCTTCGGAAGTGGTGCGCTACATGGTGGCGCGTGTGGACCGCGCCCTGAAGGACGATCTCGGCATCGCCGACGGCCTTGCGGCGGAGAACGTCTATGTCCTCGACCCGTGCTGCGGAACGGGAGCCTACCTTGCGGAAGTCTTGCGCCGTATCGCCGCCAACCTGGAAGGGCAGGGCCTGGGCGCGCTGGCGGGGGCGCGTGTGAAGCAGGCGGCGCTGGAGCGTGTGTTCGGGTTCGAGATCATGCCGGCGCCGTTCGTGGTGGCGCACTTGCAGGTGGGCCTGGCGATGCGGGAACTCGACGCGCCGCTGGCGGAAGATGGGACGGAGCGCGCCGGGGTGTTCCTGACCAACGCGCTCACCGGCTGGGAGCCGCGCGTCACGAAGCCGCTGCCGTTCCCGGAACTGGAGGAGGAGCGCGACCGCGCCGAACGGGTGAAGCGAGACCGTCCCATCCTCGTCATCCTCGGCAACCCGCCGTACAACGGCTTCGCCGGCGTGGCGGTGGAGGAGGAGCGGGAACTTTCGGACGCCTACCGGATGGCGAAGCGGGCGCGCAAGCCCGAGGGGCAGGGTCTGAACGACCTCTACGTGCGCTTCTTCCGCATGGCGGAGCGGCGCATCGTGGAGAAGACGGGCCGTGGGGTGGTGTGCTTCATCTCGAACTACTCGTGGCTGGATGGCCTGTCGTTCACGGGCATGAGGGAACGTTATCTCGAGGCGTTCGATGTGGTGCGGATCGACAATCTGCATGGTGATCGTATCGTCTCCGAATACGCGCCCGACGGGCGGACCAGCGAAACGGTATTCGCCCTGCAAGGGCAGTCGCCGGGGATCAAGGTCGGGACCGGCATCGCGTTGCTGTCGAAGTCGGAAACTGGCGCATCGGCGAGCGGGCGCGCCCTGTACCGCGATTTTGATCAGGCGCGCGCCGCCGACAGGCGGCAAGCGATGCTGGGGAGCCTGGATGCTCCCGACATCGATTCGGGATATTCGGTTCTGAAACCTTCTCTTCGTCTCGGCTTGCCGCTCAAACCGGCGGCGGTGAGCGAGGATTGGTTCGACTGGTCTTCGCTGCCGGAGCTGTTCCCGGTGTCGTTCCCCGGCGTCAAGACCAGCCGCAACGGGTTTCTGATCGACACGGACCTCGATCGGCTCAGGGCACGGATCGGCGACTATTTCGACCCGAAGTTGAGCCATGAGGAGATTGCCCGGTACTACCCGGCTGCCATGCAGGATACCGCGCAGTTCGACGCCCGCACGGTACGTGACGCGCTGCTCAAACGCGGCGGGCCGGACGAGGCCGGGTTCGTCCGTCACACCTACCGGCCGTTCGACACCCGGTGGCTGTATTGGGAAGGAGATGGCGCGCTGCTTGACCGTCCGCGCCCTGACTATCGTCCGCATGTGTTCAAGGGAAACCTGTGGTTGTCCGCGGCCCGGCATCTCCGCAAGGAGGAGACGGAACCGCAGGCATATGTCACCGCGCATATGGGTTCGGCGCACCTGATCGAACGCGGCGCCAACCTCTTTCCCATATGGCTGCGCGACGACGACCTCGGCGGCAACGGCGAGGGCGCTCGCCGGGTCAATCTGAGCGAGGCTGCGCATTGCTATCTGAAGCGTCTGGGTCTGGGCGCGGACGACCTGTTCCACCACGTCCTCGCCACCCTCCACGACCCCGCCTACCGCGAGGCCAACGCCGGTGCGCTGCGCATGGAATGGCCGCGCATCCCGCTTCCCGGTTGGCCCGACGGCGGCAATGCCGAGGCACTGGCCGAATCCGCCGCGCGGGGCCGCGAACTCGCCGCCCTGCTCGACCCGGAAACCTCGGTCCCCGGCGTCGCCCAAGCCCCGCTGCGCCCTGACCTCGCCGCCGTCGCCGTTCCCGCCACCACGGACGGCCGCAACATGACGGGCGACGACTTCGCCCTTACCGCCGGCTGGGGCCACATCGGCGCTGGCACCGCCGTCATGCCCGGCCAGGGCCGCGTTGTGGAGCGCGCCTTCACGCCGGAGGAGCGCGAAGCCCTCGGCAACGCACTCCCGGCGCTCGGCGAAACCACGTTCGACGTGTATCTGAACGACCGCGCCTTCTGGCGCAACGTCCCCGCCGCCATCTGGCGCTACAGGCTTGGCGGCTACCAGGTCCTCAAGAAGTGGCTCTCCTACCGCGAGCGCGCCATCCTCGGCCGCGACCTGATGCCGGAGGAAGTCCAGCACTTCGCAAACACCGCAAGACGAATCGCAGCGATGATAATGATAATCATATCAAGAAACTCATAGAGCTCAATTTCGGTATTTTCCCTACGGTGCTGAACATGCCTCGACAAGTGCTTTGCCGAGTGGAGTAATCTTTATACGTCTGATTCCCGTAAAACTATCCCAAGTTCCAGCTTCGTAAATACATCCTAGTCTGATAAGGTTCCATAGTCCAATTTGGACGGATTCCGAAGGTAAAGCAGACTCATCATCCTCTTCTTCTTCAGGTTGAATATACTCGTTCGGCAATCCTTTTGTCGGAATGCCACCTTTCATCACTGGTGCGTCATATATCACCCTAAGAAGTTGTGCTTCCATAGGGCTGAAATCTTGGAGAATGCTTACAATACTTCTCATAACCTGAACGCCGCTACTGGCGTCAGCGGCGTTTGCAAGAAGTCTAGCCCAGAGATCTTGAAGATCGTCGTTTTCTTCCAACGATGCCGCTTCAAAAATTGGAAATGCAACACTCAATGGAATGCGTCTAAGTTTCAGATAAGGCTTCCGTTGTTCCATAAAATCGTTAGCGCGTTCCACAAGTCTTAAACTTCTTTCCCATCTTATGTATTTCAGCTTATCTGTTATAATTCCTGAAATCTCTTCCAAAGGCTCTCCGATAATACGAGATAAGGGGCGCCCAATCTTTTCTATGATAGTCAGGGCATGATCTGTAGTTCTGGAGATTTCACTCGCCGCCTTCGCAATCTCTACCGCTTCTCCGCCTGCCCTTTTCATATCTCCGCTCACTGCCATCTCCCTTGCCGTGTTCTAAGTGCAGTCACACAGTGTATGAATATATCATAGAATCAGTTGCCGTGAAAGGTGGAATTGCCTCGGTGATGATACTCACGTTTCCACCGATCCACGCGATGGCGGACGCCAGCCGGAAGAGCATCAACGATGCGCGGGTCGCGCGGACTGCTGCGCCGGGTTGTGGCGAGAGCCCCCCCCCCCCCCGAGAAGGGCTTCGGCGGCATGGAGGCCGCCGCCTACGATTTGAGCCGGATGGTCGGTTCCTCGCCCTTGAGAAGGCGGCGGACGTTCGCGTGATGGCGGACGAACACGAGGACCGCGAGGAAGGCCGCGAACTCCGTCCGCTGGAGATCGGCCAGATACCACATGCAGACGGGGGCGACGGCGAGCGCCGCCAGCGCCGCCAGCGACGAGTAGCGGAACGCCGCCGCCACGGCCAGCCACGTCAGGCAGGCGAGCAGGCCGGCCTCCCACGACGCCGCGATCAGGATGCCGAGCGCGGTCGCGACGCCCTTGCCGCCCCGGAACCGGAGCCACACCGGAAACAGGTGGCCGAGGAAGGCCCCGCCGCCCGCCAGCACCGCCATGTCGGGTCCCAGCAGGCCGGCGATCCAGAACGCCGCCGCGCCCTTGCCGCCGTCGAGCAGCACCGTCAGCGCCGCCAGGCCCTTGCTCCCGGTCCGCAGCACGTTGGTCGCCCCGATGTTGCCGGAGCCGATCCGCCGGATGTCCCCGTGGCCGGCGAGCTTCGTCAGCACCAGGCCGAAGGGCACCGACCCCAGCAGGTAGCCGATCGCCGCCGCCGCGTAGAACGGCCAGGTAAAGCTGAAATCGCCCATGGGGTCGGGCATGGCAGTGGCGCGCTCCGGCTATCGCGGGGAAGCGAACTCGTGGACCGTGTGTCCGGCGACGACCGTCCTCACCGCCCGTCCCTGAACCGGGCGGCCGTCGAACGGCGTGTTCTTCGACTTGGCGACCAGGCCCGCCTCGCTGAGCCGCCACGGCGTATCCAGGTCGATCACCACCAGGTCGGCGGGCGCCCCGGCCTCCAGCCGCCCGGCGTCGAGCCCGAGGAGCCGCGCCGGGGCCGCGGTCATCATCTCCAGGACGCGCATCAGGGGCAGCGAGCCGTTGTGATGGAGTTCGAGCGCCAGGGGCAGCATGGTTTCCAGGCCGGCGATGCCGTCGGCCGCCTGGATGAAGGGCTGGCGCTTGCTTTCCTGGTCCTGCGGGCTGTGGTCGCTGACGATGACGTCGATGTTGCCGCGCCTCATGCCCTCGATCAGCGCCCGCCGGTCCTCCTCGGCGCGCAGCGGCGGCGACGTCTTGGCGAACGTCCGATACTCGCCGACGGCGTTCTCGTTGAGCGCGAAATGATGCGCGGCGATCCCCGCCGAGACCGGCAGGCCGCGGTTCCCGGCGTCGGCGAGGCAGGCGACGGACTCGGCCGCCGAGATGCAGGCGGCGTGGTAGCGCCCGCCGGTCAGCGCCACGAGCCGCAGGTCGCGCTCCAGGGCGATCACCTCCGCCGCCGCGGGGATGCCCGGAAGCCCGAGGCGCAGGGCCAGTTCGCCCTCGTTCATGCAGCCGGCGCCGGCCAGGGCCGCTTCCTCGACGTGCTGGACGATCAGCAGGTCCAGCCCCGAGGCGTAGGCCAGCGCGCGGCGCATGAGCCGGGCGTCGGCGACCGCCCGGTCGCCGTCGGTGAAGGCCACGGCGCCGGCGTTCCCGAGCAGGCCCATCTCGGTCATCTCGCGCCCCTCGGTCCCCTTGGTGATCGCGCCCATCGGGTGCACGCGCACCACGGCGTCTTCCCGGGCGCGGCGTTCGATGTACTCGACGAGGGCGGTGTCGTCGATCGCCGGGTCCGTCCCGGGAAGGCAGATGACGGTGGTGACGCCGCCGACGGCCGCTGCCTCGGTTCCCGTTGCCAGCGTTTCCTTGTGCTCGTGGCCGGGCTCGCCCAGAAACGCCCGCATGTCGATCAGGCCGGGCGCCAGGACGTGGCCGCCGCAGTCGACCGCGCGGACGCCTTCGGGAACGCCGTCGCCGAACAGCCCCGGTCCGAGGTCCGCGATGCGATGTCCGTCGGTGAGCAGGGCGCCCGGCTCGTCGCGGCCGTCCCGCGGATCGACCAGCCGCGCGTTGACGTAGGCCACGCGGCCGGGGTCGCCCTTCGAGAAGCTCTGCGCCACGTCCGCTATCCCGCCGTGTCCGCTATCCCGCCGCGTCGGCGTCCGCCGGCGCGGCGTTCGGCAGGTGGCCGGTCAGGACGTCGAGGCAGGCCATGCGGACGGCGACCCCCATCTCGACCTGCTCGCGGATCACGCTGCGGTCGATGTCGTCCGCCACGTCGGTGTCGATTTCGACGCCGCGGTTCATCGGCCCCGGATGCATGATCAGGGCGTCGGGCTTCGCGGCCGCCAGTTTCTGGTAATCGAGGCCGTAGAAGTGGAAGTACTCGCGCACGGAGGGGACGAAGGCGCCCCGCATCCGCTCCGTCTGCAGGCGCAGCATCATCACGATGTCGGCGTCGTCGAGGCCGCTCTCCATGTCGTGATGGACGTCCGCGCCCATGCGCTCGAACAGCGGCGAGACCAGCGTCGGCGGGGCGACCACTCGGACCCGGGCGCCCATGGTGACCAGGAGCTGGATGTTCGAACGCGCGACGCGGCTGTGCAGGACGTCGCCGCAGATGGCGATGATCAGGCCGCCCAGGCGGCCGCGGCGGCGGCGGATGGTGAGCGCGTCGAGGAGGGCCTGCGTCGGGTGTTCGTGGCTGCCGTCGCCGGCGTTGACGACGGCGCAGTCGACCTTCTGGGCGAGCAGGTTGACGGCGCCCGAGTGCGGGTGGCGCACGACCAGCACGTCGGGGCGCATGGCGTTGAGCGTCATCGCCGTGTCGATCAGGGTCTCGCCCTTGCGGATCGACGAGGCCTCGGCGGACATGTTGATGACGTCGGCGCCGAGGCGCTTGCCGGCGAGCTCGAACGACGTGCGCGTGCGGGTCGAGCTTTCGAAGAAGAGGTTGATCTGCGTCCGCCCCCGCAGCAGCGACTGCTTCTTGTCCACCCGCCGGTTCTGGTCGACGTACTTCTCCGACTTGTCGAGCAGGACGGTGATCTCCCGCGCCGACAGGCCCTCGATGCCGAGCAGATGGCGGTGCGGAAAGGGGTGGGACGCGACCGTGGCCATCAAAGGGCCATTCTACGTCCGCCGCCGGATGGAGGCAAACGCGGTGCGCGGCGCGCGATTATCGCGGCGGCGCGCCCCTCAGCGTCGTGCGGCGCAGGTAGCGGCGCCGGGGCAGCGCGTAGTCGTTGACGGCGAGATGCTGGGTCGGGACGTTGTCCCACATCAGCAGGTCTCCCTCGCGCCACTTGTGCCGGTAGACGAACTCGGGCTTCGTGCAGTGGGCGCACAACGCCTCCAGCAGGCCGCGCGCCTCGTCCTCGGGCAGGTCGAGAATCCGCGCCGTCTGGCCTTCGTTGACGTAGATGCACTTGCGCCCGGTGACGGGGTGGGTGCGCGTGACCGGGTGCGTCACCGGCGGCGCCTTCTCGTGGTGCCGGTCTTCCAGCGCCGCGTCGGCGTCGCCGTCCGCGACCAGTTTCGCGTGGCGGCTGGCGAGGCTGAACTCGGCCCGGAGGCCGGCGATCCGGTCCTTCATGTCGTCCGGGAGCGCGTCGTAGGCGGCGGCCGTGCTGGCGAACAGGGTGTCGCCCAGCGGCTCGCCGTCGTCCCCGCGCGGCACCTCGATGGCGTGGAGCAGCGAGCCGCGGCTCGGCGCCGCCATGTAGGACAGGTCGGTATGCCAGTAGCGCCCGGCGTCGTAGATGCCGACGTGGCGGTCGCCGTCCATGACGTTGGAGACGATCAGGATTTCGGGATGTTCGGGATGCAGGTACTGGTCGAGGACGTGCACCTCGAGCTCCCCGAAGCGGCGGCTGAAGGCGAGATGCTGGGCCTCGTCGATCGACTGTTCACGGAACAGCAGCACCGAACGTTCGTTCCAGGCGTCCTCGATGGCGGCGAAGGCGTCGTCGTCGAGGGGCTGCGACAGGTCGACGCCGAGGACCTCGGCCCCGAGCGCCGCGTCGAACGGCCGTATGTCCGGCGTCATGGCCGCGGCCTCCCCGATCAGCGCGGCCGGTCGCCGGCCGCCGTCGTCCGGTACATCAGACGCGGCATGGTGTCGTCGTAGTCGCGGACGGCGTAGTGCATCACGCAGCGGTTGTCCCACATCAGCACGTCGCCGGCGCGCCAGTGGTGGCGGAAGACGTTCTCCGGGCGGGTGGCGCGCGCCGCCAGCATGTCGAGCAGCGGCCGGCTCTCCTCGGGCGTCCAGCCGGTGAAGTTCGAAGTGTAGTGGGGGTTGACGTAGAGCGCCTTGCGCCCGGTGTCGGGGTGGGTGCGCGCCGCCGGGTGGGTCACGGCGGGGGGCGCCTCGTCGACCGACAGGCGGTTGGGCGTCTCCTCCACCAGCTTCACCGCCGAATGTTCGGCGGTCATGCCGTCGAGCATCGTCTTCAGGCCGTCGGACAGCCCTTCGTAGGCCTCGTACATGTTGCAGAACATGGTGTCGGCGCGGCCCGCCGTGATCTCGATGGCGTAGAGGATCGACGCCAGCGGCGGCCGTTCGCCGAAGGAGATGTCCGAGTGCCAGAAGTCGTTGCGGGGGCCGGGCCTGCCGGGCACGTTCTCCAGAACCATGACGTGGGGATGGTCGTCGAGGCCGCGGCGGGAGCCGAGCGGGTGCGGCTCCGCGCGCCCGAACCTCTCGGTGAAGGCGACCAGATGCTCCGGCTCGATGCGCTGATCCCGCATGACGATGACCAGATGCCGGTGGAACGCCTTCCGCACCTCGGCGAACGTCCGGTCGTCGAGAGGCCGCGACAGGTCGACGCCGCCGATTTCGGCGCCGAGGGTCCCGGACAGGGGCCGCGCCGTGACGCCCCCGGTCCCGGTCCCGGTTTCGTTTCGTATCGCCGCGTCCATGGCTCCGGCCCTCCTCACTCCGCGGCCGCGGCGACGCCCGCGGTCGCCGGCGCGCCGTCGAGGAAGGTCGCCATGTCTGTGGCCTCCTCGAGCGACAGGACCGCGTCGATGACGTCGTCGGCCCGCCCGCGGGTCATCGGCGCGACGCCGGCCGCGGTGCAATCGCGGAACTTGGTCTTGAGGTCGTCGAGGCTCATCGGGTTTTCCGGCGTGCCGGGGACGTGGTCGATCCGCCGGGTCAGGTCCCCGTGCCGGGCCGTGTGGATCATCAGCTCGCAGGGCGCGAACTTTCCCGGCCAGTCGTCGTTCACGTGGACGCGCACCCTGCCGGCGAGCGCGCCGATCGCCGGATCGCGGATCGCGTCCTCCTGGATCTCGGCGATGCCGAGGCGGCGCCGTGCGATGGCGCACGCGACCGAGTACCGGATGCTGAACTGCGCCGCGACCTGCGGGTTGTCGCCGGGGTCCCATTCCGCTCCGACCAGCCCGTTCATGAACGGGGAGATCACCACTTCCGCGCCGGTGACGTCGTCGGGGCGGAGGTCGTGCTCGTCGGCCAGCGCCGCGGCGCCCTGGATGGCGACGTGGTTGGCCGTGCAGCTGGGGTATTTCTTGGTCACCGTGGCGGCGTGCTCGTAGCGCTCGCCGAGATCGGCGACCACGGCCTGCGCGTCGCCCTCGCCGTAGAGCGCGTGGAACCCGAACCGGCCCTCGAACGCCTGCCGCGGGGCGGTGATCCCCCGTTCCGCGGCGAGCGCGGCGAAGACGCCCGACCGCGCCGCGAGGCCGGACAGCACGCGCTTGGCCAGGCTCTTCTCGACGATGGCCTGTTGCGCGCCGGCGGCTTGGCAGAAGGCGAGCCCCAGCGCGTCGGCGGTTCTCTCCGCGTCGAGCCCGAGGAGTTTCGCCGCCGCCGCGGCGCCGCCGAAGACCCCGTGCACCCCCGTGTTGAACCAGCCGCGGTTGCCCGCCATGGCGCCGCCCGAGCGGCACGCGACGTCGTTGCCGAGCGCCATCGCCGCGAGGAAGTCCCGGCCGCTCGCGTGGCGGCGCTCGGCGAGCGCCCATGCCGCCGGCAGGGTCACGATGTCGGGATGGACCGAGCCCTTCTCGTAGACGCCGTCGTAGTCGAGCGCGCCGGCGCAGGCGCCGTTCAGCAACGCCGCCGCCGTCGCCGGCAGGCGGGTCGCGGAGCCGAACACCGTGCAGTCGGGGCGCCCGCCTTCCGCGAACGCCATCTGCCGCAGCGCCTCCATCCCCGGCGCCGCCGTGCCCGCCCAGGCCACGCCGAGGGTGTCCAGCACGAACCACTTGGCGGCGGCGACGGCCTCCGCCGGCAGGTCCTCGAACCGGGTGGCGACGACGTGCTCGGCGAGTGTCCGCGATATGCTCGGCATGGTGGCGGGTTCCCGTTGCCGCGGGCCGGATGATCCCGGCGCGCCGCACTCTACAGCCCGCACCCGCCCTCGGGCAAGGCGATGTCCTGGTTCAGCACATGTGAGACGCCGGGTGAGCCGTTGGGGATGGCGCGGGAGACGCCGACCGCATCGGCTGCGGCGGCGGGCCGGCGCGGGGCAGTCTACGGAAACAATTTGATGGCGCCGAAGATAATGAGCGCGGCCGCGGTGGCGATACCGGCGAAGCGCCATGCTATTCGGGTTTCGAGGGCGCCGAGTCTCTTCTCGAGGTCTGCTTTGTTGGCGCCGAGTCTCTTCTCGAGGTCTGCTTTGTTGGCGCCGAGTCCCTTCTCGAGGTCCGCCTTGCTGGCCATGCCGTCCATCTTGTTTTCGAGGACGGCGAGTCCCTTGTCCACGTTGGCGTTGAGGGCGGCGAGTCCCTTGTCGAGGTCGGTTGTGAGGGCGGCGAGTCCCTTGTCGAGGTCGGTTGTGAGGGCGGCGAGTCCCTTGTCGAGGTCTACCTTGCTTGCGGCGCCTTGAGTCATGGCGTCGCGGGCGGCCTCGGCGTGGGCCTCGGCTTGGGTTTCGTCGACTCCGGCATCCTTGAGGCGCCGTGCATAGGACAGCGTGTCGAAACCGGGAGCGTCTGCGGGCATGGCCATGGGGAAGGCTAGCGGCATCGGCGCGGCCGCGTCAACGCCGCTGTCCTGGTTCAGCACATATGAGACGCGGGGGTCTCTTTTGCCGTGAGGGACCGAAGGCACTCGTCGCGAGTCACCCCGTCGCGCGTTCGTGGGCCACGCCGGCCTCGTCGAGAAGCGCCAGTATGGCTTCCGCATGAACGCCGATGCCGACGTTGAGAAACTGGTGCGTCGCCGCTCCCTTGGGTTCTTCCGGCGTCCGCGGGCGAAAGCCGAGCGGCAGGTGGCGGGTGTGCGACTGGATCGCCCAGACCGCGCCGTCGGCGTCAAACATCGGCCCGCCGCTCTGTCCCTGGAGGCCCGGCGACGAGGTCTCGATGTACGTTCCCCGCGCGGCGTCGCCGTCTTCCGCCTCCGGCGGCGGTGCCAGGATGAACCGCGTCAGCATCCCCTCGATCGGAAAGGACGGGATCGGAAACGTTTCCGGCGGCAGCACGAACGCGCCGCGCGCCTCGTCCCAGGCCGGCGTGATCTCGTGGAACGGGAATCCGAGCCGGCACAGGCTGCGGCCCGGCGCGTAATCGGCGCCGGGTTCCTTGAAGGCGGGGTAGTGGGCGACGGCCGCCGGGTCGAACGGCTCCAGCCGTCCGAGGGCGAGATCGGAGGCCGGCATCAGGCGCAGGTCCTTCAGCACCGCGCCGTCCGCTCCCCACCACGCCGAGCAGTCGCGCGCCGAGTCCGGCGCCGGGACCTCCAGATGGCGCAGCTTGCGCTTGCGCGCCGTGTCGAAGGAGGCCGTCGCCCGCTCGAGGTCGCGCACCTCCGCGCGGTAGGCGCGGAAGCGGTCGGCCTCCTCCTCCAGGCGGCGCAGCAGGCCGAGCACGTGCGCCGCCGTCAGCACCCAGCCGTCGCGGTTGACGACCGTGCAGGCGGCCACGACGCCGCGGCAGTCCCCGCGCGCGCTGCGCGTCGAGATCACCACCGGGCGCGTGAAGGCGCCGGCGAGGCGGAGGGCCCGGACGAACATCCGGCGTTTATAGATGCCGGCCGCGCCCGCGGGAACCGGTTGGCAACCGGCCACCGATCACTGGCCACTGGCCACTGTCCGGATGCCGGTCACCGTCGGCGCCGGTCTCCGTCGAGGCTGTCGAGGGCGCCTTGCAGGATGTAGGCGGCAGCCATCTTGTCGACGACCTCGGACCGCCGTTTGCGGCTGGCGTCGGCGGCGAGCAGCGTGCGCGTGACGGCGACGGTGGACAGCCGCTCGTCCCAGAAGGTCGCGGGCACGTCCACGCGGGCCTGGAGGTTGCGCGCGAACTGGCGCACCGACCGGCAGCGCGGCCCCTCGCCGCCGTCCATGTCGAGGGGCAGGCCGAGCACCACGCCGCCGACCCGCTCGCGGTCGACGATCCCGCGCAGCGACTCGGCGTCCCTGGCGAACTTCCCCCGCCGCAGCGTCCGCAGGGGCGTGGCGACGGTGAGGGTGACGTCGGACAGCGCCAGGCCCAGGGTCTTCGACCCCACGTCGATGCCGAGCCAGCGCTCGCCTTCGTCGAGTGCTTCCGCGAGTTCTCTCGGGTTGCAGGCGATCATGGCGGGTGCTACGTTCCGCCGCGCGCCAACGGGCGGCTCTCGCGGCGTCTCGAAATCCATCGATAATGCGCTCCGGGCCGAGCCTCCGGGTTCGCCGCCGGGCCGGCCGGAACAGCAGCACCGTGAAGTCGGCAGTCGTGAAGTTGGCACATGTCGCTCGATAAGGCCACCGTGACCGGAATCGCCCGTCTGGCGCGTATCCGGCTGTCCGACGAAGAGCTGGAGACGCTGGGCGCCGAGCTCGCCGCCATCCTCGGCTGGGTCGAGCGGCTCGAGGAGGTGGACGTCTCGGGCGTGTCGCCGATGACCGGCGTCGTCGAGACGCGGCTTCGCGGGCGCGGCGACGCAGTGACCGGCGGCGCCTGTCCGGAGAAGATCCTGGGCAACGCGCCGCGGTCGGAGGCCGGCTGTTTCGTCGTGCCCCGGGTCGTCGAATAGATGGCCGGACTGACCCGCCTCACCATCGCCGAGGCGCGCGACGGCCTGCGCGGCCGGGAGTTTTCGGCCCGCGAGCTGGCGGAGGCCCACACCCTTGCCGTCAAGAAGGCCCGGCCGCTCAACGCCATGGTGCTGGAGACCGCCGACCGGGCGCTGGACATGGCCGACGCCAGCGACGGGCGCCTCGCCGCCGGCGAAGGGGGCGCCCTGGAGGGCATCCCCCTCGCCGTCAAGGACCTGTTCTGCACGGAAGGGGTGCGGACGACCGCCGCCTCCCGCATCCTCGGCGACTTCGTCCCGCCCTACGAATCGACGGTCACGGCCAATCTCTGGAAGGCCGGCGCGGTGATGCTGGGCAAGGCCAACATGGACGAGTTCGCCATGGGCTCGTCGAACGAGACGAGCCGCTTCGGGCCGGTCGTGAACCCGTGGCGGCGCGCCGGGGACGACCGCCCGCTGGTGCCCGGCGGCAGCAGCGGCGGCTCGGCCGCGATCGTGGCGGCGCGCGCCGCCCTGGGGGCGATCGGGACCGACACCGGCGGCTCCATCCGCCAGCCGGCGTCGTTCACCGGGCTGGTCGGCCTCAAGCCCACCTATGGCCGCTGCTCGCGCTGGGGGATCGTCGCCTTCGCGTCGTCCCTCGATCAGGCCGGCCCCCTGACGCGGACCGTGCGCGACGCCGCCGTCATGCTCGCCGCGATGTCCGGGCACGACCCGAAGGACTCCACGTCCGCCGACATGCCCGTGCCCGACTTCGAGGCGGCGCCCGGCGGCGGCGTCCGCGGGCTGCGCGTCGGCGTTCCCGGCGAGTACCGGATGGACGGGCTGCCCGCCGAGGTCGAGGCGCTCTGGCGCCGCGGCATCCGCTGGCTCGAGGAGGCCGGCGCGGAGACCCGCGAGGTCGGCCTGCCGCACACCGCCTGGGCGCTCCCCGCCTACTACATCGTCGCGCCGGCGGAGGCCTCGTCGAACCTCGCCCGCTACGACGGCGTGCGCTACGGGCTGCGCGTCGACGGCGAGGACGTCGTCGACATGTACGAACGCACGCGGGCCGAGGGCTTCGGCCCCGAGGTCAAGCGGCGGATCATGATCGGCGCCTACGTCCTGTCGGAGGGGTACTACGACGCCTACTACCTGCGGGCCCAGAAGGTCCGCGCGCTGATCGCCCGCGACTTCCGCGACGCCTTCGCCGACGTCGACGTGCTGCTGACGCCGACCGCGCCCGGCGCGGCCTTCGCCATCGGCGACAAGTCCGGCGACCCGATCGCCATGTACCTGAACGACGTGTTCACCGTGCCGGCGAGCATGGCGGGCCTGCCGGCGATCTCGGTCCCGGCGGGCCTCTCCGGCGCCGGCCTGCCCCTGGGTTTGCAGGTGATCGGCAGGGCGTTCGACGAGGAGACGGTGCTGCGGGCGGCCGGGGCGCTGGAGCGCGCGGCCGGCTTCGCGGCGGCGCCCGAACCGTGGTGGGAGGCGGCGCCGTGATCGAGAGCGCCGCCGGCGCGTGGGAGATCGTCGTCGGGCTCGAGGTTCACGCCCAGGTGGTCTCGGAATCCAAGCTGTTCTCCGGCGCCGCCACCGCCTTCGGCGCCGAGCCCAATACCCAGGTCGATCTCGTCGACGCCGCCATGCCGGGCGTGCTGCCCGTCGTCAACGAGGCCTGCATCGCCCAGGCCGTGCGCACGGGTCTCGGGCTGAACGCCGCGATCAACCGCCGTTCGGTCTTCGACCGCAAGAACTACTTCTACCCGGACCTGCCGGCGAACTATCAGATATCCCAGTACGCGCAGCCCATCGTCGGCCCGGGCGTGGTGCGGGTCGATCTCGACGACGGGTCGGTCCGCGAGGTGGGCATCGAACGCCTGCATCTGGAGCAGGACGCGGGCAAGAGCCTGCACGACCGGCGCGCCGGCGAGACCTGGGTGGATCTCAACCGGGCGGGCGTCGCCCTCATGGAGATCGTCACCAGGCCCGACCTCCGCGGCGCCGCCGAGGCCGGCGCGTTCATCCGCAAGCTGCGCGCCATCCTGCGCTATCTCGGCACCTGCGACGGCAACATGGAGCAGGGCAGCCTCCGCTGCGACGTCAACGTGTCGGTGCGGCGCCCGGGCGCGCCCCTCGGGACCCGCTGCGAGATCAAGAACCTCAACTCGGTCCGCTTCGTCCAGCAGGCCATCGACCACGAGGCCCGGCGCCAGGTCGACGTCCTGGAGGAGGGCGGCGAGATCGCGCAGGAGACGCGCCTTTTCGACGCCGACCGCGGAATCACGCGCTCCATGCGCGGCAAGGAGGAGGCGCGCGACTATCGCTATTTCCCGGATCCCGACCTGCCGCCGCTGGAGCTGAGCGAGGCGTATATCGAGGCGATCCGGGCCGGGCTTCCCGAGCTCCCGGACCGGAAGAAGGCCCGCTTCGTCGAGGAGCTGGGCCTCGGCGAATACGACGCCGGCGTCCTCGTCGCCGAGAAGGAGGTGGCGGACTATTTCGAGCGGGTCGCCGCCGGGCGCGAGGCGAAGGCGGCCGCCAACTGGGTCACCGGCGCGCTGTTCGGCAAGCTCAACGAAAGCGGGCTGAGGATCGCGGAGGCGCCGGTCTCCCCGGAGGATCTCGGCCGCCTGATCGACCTCGTCGCCGACGGCACGCTTTCCGGGCGCCTCGCCAGGGAGGTGTTCGAGGCCATGTTCGAGAGCGGCCGCCCGCCCGGCGAGATCGTCGCCGAACGCGGCCTCGAGCAGCTCTCCGACGCCGGCGAGATCGCGGCCCTGGCGGACGCGGTCATCGCCGGGAACGCCGACCGGGTGGCGGAGTACCGGGCCGGCAAGGACAGGCTGTTCGGCTTCTTCGTCGGCCAGGTCATGAAGGCGTCCCGGGGCAAGGCCAACCCGCAGGTCGTCAACGACGTCCTCCGGCGCCGGCTGGGGCCGCCCGCCGCCCGCGGGCGCGGGGAGCCGGGGGCGCCGCATGACGGACGTGGTTGACTTCGCCGGCGCCCGGCACCGGCGCGCCGGGGAGGGCGCGCGGATCGTCTCCCTCGTGCCCAGCATCACCGAGCTGCTGTTCGATCTCGGGCTGGCCGGCAATCTCGTCGGGCGCACCCATTACTGCGTCCATCCCGCGCCGGACGTGGGCGGCGTCCCGAGCGTGGGCGGAACCAAGAAGGTCGTGCTCGGCCGCGTCCGCGACCTCGCCCCGACCCACGTCGTCGTCAACGTCGACGAGAACACCCGCGAGCAGGTCGAGGCCATCGCCGGGCTCGGTCCGGCGATCGTCGTCACCCATCCCGTCGCGCCCGAGGACAACGTGCGGCTGTACGGCCTGATCGGCGGCCTGTTCGACCGCGAGGAGCGGGCCGCGGCGCTCGCGGAGGCGTTCGCGGCGGCGCTTGCCGATCTGCGCCGCGCGGCCGCGCGCCTGCCGCGCCGCGACGTCCTCTACCTGATCTGGAAGCGGCCCTGGATGACGGTTTCGGAGGACACCTACGTCTCGCGGTTCCTGGCGCTCGCCAACTGGCGCACGCGGTGTTCCGACCCGGACGTGCGCTACCCCGAGGTCGACGTCACGCCGGCGCTCCTGCGCCGGCTCGACCTGGTGCTGTTCGCGAGCGAGCCCTACGCCTTCACGCCGGCGGACGTCGAGGAGTTCCGCGCCTCCCACCCGGTCGGCGCGGCGCGGTTGCTGCCGATCGACGGCGAGATGACGTCCTGGTACGGCAGCCGGGCGATCGAGGGGCTGCGCTACCTGCGGCGCTTGGCGGCAGGGGTCGCCTGATCCGTTCGGGCGGGGCGGGCGCCGTTGACAGGCGCGGAGGCCGCTTCTAGATAGACGTCGCGCCCGCGTCGCGACCGGAGGGATGGCCGAGAGGTCGAAGGCGGCGGTTTGCTAAACCGTAGTACGGTGACAAACCGTACCGAGGGTTCGAATCCCTCTCCCTCCGCCACCGCCGATTCCCGAGCGTTCTCGAGCCTTCCGGGTGTGCCCCGATACCCACGTCAAGCGTTGGGATGGATGTCGGGACGGAACCGGGAAGAGACTGACGCCGGCTTGACCTTCGCCTTGCTCAAGCTGCTTCCGTAGGCGGGACGCCGCCGCTCGCGCTGTCGTCACCGAGACCCATGTCTCCGCCCAGCGCCAGCAGGACGAAGGCGTGGACCAGGGCGATCTCGTCCAGGCGGTCGAACCGGCCGGCGGCGCCCCCGTGGCCCGCCTCCATGTTCGTCTTCAGGAGGACGGGGTCGTCGCCGGTCTTGAGGGCGCGGAGCCGGGCGATCCACTTGGCGGGCTCCCAGTAGGTCACGCGCGGGTCGGAGAGGCCGGCCGTCGCCAGGACCGGCGGATACGCCCGCGCCGCGGCGTTGTCGTAGGGCGAGTAGCCGCGGATGCGCGCGCGGGCGTCGGCGTCGGCGACGGGGTTGCCCCACTCGACCCACTCGGGCGGGGTGAGGGGCAGCGACTCGTCGGACATCGTGTTGAGCACGTCGACGAACGGGACTTCCGCGACGGCCGCGCCGAACAGGTCGGGCCGCATGTTGAGCGCCGCGCCGACGAGCATCCCGCCGGCGCTGCCGCCGTGCGCCGCGATGCGCCCCCTGGCGGTGTACTTCCGGTCGATCAGCGCCTCGGCCGCCGAGACGAAGTCCCTGAACGTGTTCGCCTTGTTCTCGAGCTTCCCGTCCCGGTACCAGCGGTATCCCCGCTCCGTGCCGCCGCGGACGTGGGCGATGGCGTGGACGAAGCCGCGGTCGACGAGGCTGAACCGGTGGGGCGAAAACGCGGCGGGGATGCTCATGCCGTAGGCGCCGTAGCCGTAGAGGAGCAGGGGGGCGGAGCCGTCCTCGGCCACGTCGCGTCGGCGCAGGACGGTGACCGGTATCCGCGCCCCGTCGTGACCCGTCGCGTCGAAGCGGCGGACGACGTAGGCGGCGGGGTCGTGGCCGCTCGGGATCTCCTGTTCCTTGCGCAGCGTGCGCGCCCGCGACTCCATGTCGAAATCGAACGTGCGCGTCGGCGTCGCCGGCGAGCTCCGGGAGAACCGCAGGATCGCCGTGTCGTATTCGAAGCCGCGTTCGAGTTCTAGGTCATAGGCCTCCTCGTCGACGTCGATCGCGTACTCCTCGCCGCCGCGCAGCGGGCGCACGACGATGCGGGGGAGGGCGTCGGCCCGCTCCAGCCGGACGAGGAAGTCGCGGAACAGGAGGAGGCGGACGATCGTCCGTCCCGGTTCGTGGGCGACGA
Source organism: Alphaproteobacteria bacterium (assembly GCA_965200265.1). GTDB lineage: Bacteria > Pseudomonadota > Alphaproteobacteria > UBA2966 > UBA2966 > UBA2966. The sequence goes on from OZ241357.1 coordinate 974,465, forward strand.
CGTCCCGCCAGCGGGCGCGGCCGGGGTCCGCGACCGGTGCCTCGGAGACCTTGTAGTCCTCGGCGCCGTCGGCGTTGGTGAGGACGAGGAACCGGTCGCCGTCGTCGCTGATCGCGTAGTCGACGCCCGGTTCGCGGGCGGCGATGACGACCGGGTCGGCGGTCGGCGACGACGCGGGAACGACGCGGAGTTCGGACGTGAGCGCGTGGTCGCGCGCGGCGATGACGATGAACCGGCCGCTTTCCGTCCTGTCGAGATCGACGAAGAATCCCGGGTCCGGCTCCCGGTAGACGACGGCGTCGTGCGCCGGGTCGTCGCCGAGGCGGTGGCGCCGCACCTCGTTCGGCCGGTGGTGTTCGTCGAGCACGGTGTAGAAGATCGTCCGCCCGTCCGCCGCCCACGCGAAGTCGCCGTGCGCCGAGGCGGTCACGGTCTCGAGGTCGCGGCCGGTCCGCGCATCGCGGATCAGGAGCTCGTGGTGCTCGGACCCGTCGCGGTCCACGGTGAAGGCGACGAGGCCGTGGCCGGGGCCGTGGCGGCACCGCGCCATGCGGAAGTAGCTCGAGGAGTCGGCCTCGCGGTCGCCGTCGACCAGGACCTCCTCGACGTCCGATCCCTTCCGGCGCCGGCAATACGCCGGATGCTGGCCTCCCTCCGCGTAGCGCCGGTAGTACGCATAGGCGCCGTCGGGGAAGGGGACGGATTCGTCGTCCTGCTTCAGGCGCGCCTTCAGTTCCGCGAACAGCGTCCGCCGCAGGCCGGCGGCGGGCTCCAGCACCGAGTCGGCGTAGGCGTTCTCTGCCTCGAGATGCCGGCGGATCTCGGGAGAGAGGCGGGAAGGGTCGCGCGTCGCCTCCCGCCAGTTCGGGTCCCGCAGCCACGCGTAGGGGTCCTCGCCAGCGCGTCCGCGGCGCTTGGCGGCCGGGGGCGGGAGAGGGCTGGCGTTGAATCGTTCCGGCATGACCGTTCCCGTCGTCCGCTCGCTCCGCGGGACCCGCCCGGCGGCGGGAGTTCCGCGTGGCCGTTTATATCCTACGGCTTCGCGCGTTCGTCGGCGTCGCGGATCGCGCGGGTCAATTGAAAGACGGTCGTGGAAGGGTTGCCGAAGGGGTCGCCTTGCTCTTTGCGGAGATGCAGCTGCGCCTCGGCGCGTTTCTCGGCTTCCTCGACACGGCGCACCATGTCGTCGCAATCGGGTGTCTTGCTCCCGCTTCTGTCATATTTCGGATGCAGGCGTTCGAGTTCCCTTTGGGCCTCCCGGCGGTCGCAAGGCCTGTCGTAATCTCGTTCGTGCAGGATCAACCAGAGTTCGAAACAGGGATCGGAGCGCGCGACGCCGACGCCGTGATCCTCGCACCGTTGCACCGCATCCTTGAAATGGGGATGCCGGTCGCGGTCGAACACCGCCCAAATCTCGTCGTCTTCCTCGAACGAATCTCGTTTTCTACGGCGATGTCCGCGGGCGTTGGCCTCTTCGGCCGCTCTTTCGGCGATGGTCATGGGAACGCCCGCCGCGCCGACGATCTCCACGGCGATCAGTGTGCTCGCGCAACCGCGTTTGATCGCGTCGAAGTAGGCCGGTTCGGTTCTTGCGCCCTCGCAGAACAGGACGAAACGCCGCTTCGGCTCGCGGCGTGGGCCGCGGCGCTTCAGGCCCGGTGTGCGGCGCCGGTCTCTAATGCGGCGGGACAAGGTCGGAAACCGGGTCGTCGAAGGGGTCGAAGGGCACGGCGCCATAGCGGCCTTGCAGATACCCTCTCCCGATGTTGTCACCCTTGCGGGTTCGGATGTCGGTAAGCGGGTAGAGCCGCGTCGCGCCGCCGGCGTCCTTCTCGGTGAACCAGAGCTGGTCGCGCCGCAGCACGGGCGAGCGCATCAGGTTGGTGTCATGGGTCGTCGCCACGAGTTGCGCGCCCTTCGGATTGGTCTCCCGCGAGCAGAAGAGCCGCAGCACCGCTTCCGCCGCCTGCGTGTGGAGGCTGGCGTCGAACTCGTCGATGAACATGGGCGCCCCTTTGTCGAGCGCCTGAAAGACACGGCCCAGCACGACCAGCAGCCGTCGCGTGCCGGCGCTTTCCAGCGCCATGTCGAGATAGACCGGTTCTCCGTCTCGACCGTGGTGGGCGAGTTCGATGGTGGCCTGCCTGTCGGCGAGCAGTTCGGCGAAGGGAGGCGGCCTTTCCAATCGCCTGCTGAACGCCGCGGCGATGTCCCCCCGCAGGGCCTTCATTTCTTCCGGGGCTTCGGTTTCGCCCCATCGATAGCCGACGACCCCGGTTCCGATCCTCCCGAGAAAGTCGATCGTGCGAGTATCCAGTTCCTCCCTGGCCAGATGTATGGACGCGATCGCGCCCGGAACGTCGACGGCGGAGACGCCGCGGATCGCGCGAAAATACTCGAATACACCGGAAAGCTGCCCATGTCCGTTCTGAGCCGCCGCCGACAGATACAGGCTGTTGGGCCGGGTGAGGTCGGCGATGACGGCGTTTCGCCCTTTCAGCCCCCGCCCGAAGTGAAACTTGCCGTCCTCGCGTTCGAACAGCATTCGCCGGTGGGATTTCGGGAAGGTGTACAACCATTCGGATTCGAAGGCGTCGTCGGAGGCTTCGAAGCCGTAGTGGTGGCGCACGCCATCGATGACGAAATCGAGTTCGAAACGCGACGGCTTCGCGGACCAGGCGGGATCGAGCCTGAACGACTGGCGCGGCACCCTGCCGTCCGGCTCTCCGTGGGTCTGGGAAAACGACACCATCCTCTTCATGATCCCCATCGCGATCATGAGGCTGCTCTTGCCCGAGGCATTGGCGCCGTAGACGACGGCCGCCGGCGTCACCGACCCCTTCGGCGCGGCGGCGCAGGGGATCAGCCCCTCGTCGCCGTCCTGCAGGGAGGACGCGCAGAACGACAGTTCCTGAAAATCCCGGATCGAGAGATGGTTGGAGACGCCGAAACGCAGCAGCATGGAGGATTCTCCGCTTTCCCGGCATACGAGCGGCCGTAAAACCGCCGTTCATGCAGGATTATGGCATGTTTCGGCGTAAAAGCGAAAACGGATCTCGTTCCGATGCGTGGACGTCCAGGCCCGGCGCGCCACCGTCCGTCCCGGCTGCGGGAATCGCCGGCGGCCGGGAAGGGCGCCGGCGCCGCGGGCATGGACCGGGGTTTCCTGCTGTTACAGGTCTTCGATGCTCTTCCGGCTGGTGTCCGCTTTGTCGGCACGGAGGGTAGCCGCAGACATCTTCTATGGAAACCCTCCGTCGTATCCTTCTTCCTGTAGTTTCAGGAGAGTTTTCACCACTCTTTCGGACTGTGCCGCGGACGGAACCTTTCGCGGGATCTGTGTCGCCAGATTCAGCATCCCTGCTTCCGTGTCCGTCAACAGCCTGCGTTTTCGTCCCCATGCGAGAGCATCCGCCCAGAATTCAGGTCCGGCTTCGGTAACGGAAATCTGTGCTTCGATGCCTTGAAGCTGTTTCTGTTCCCGCCGAGCGACGCGAGCGGCTGCATTCTCTTCCTCGATGGAAATCAGATCGTCGAGAAATTCCTTGGGCCACTCGATTTCAAGCTTGGCAGTCCGATCCCAGCACGCCTGCTTCTTTGCCCATTCGGTCACGTTGCTGATTGTCGGGAGTGGATCGATCAGCACTGAATGTGCTGCTTCCGCGACAATGGCCAATCCGGACTCCATGGCGTCGCCTGGAGCCTGACGGTCCCAGATGGACCGGAAATCGACCGCGCGTTTCATCTCGCCCACGTCATGGGCCATTTTCGCGATGGCATAAGCGACGATGTTGGCTCGGTATCCGCCCTGATACCAAGATTGGCCCGAAACGATCTTCTCGCATCTCCTGAAGACGATCGCCTTCGCCACGGCTTCGCAGTACCACGCCTCGTTGAACCTGTCGGGGTCCTTTTGCCAGTCCTCGCCGATGCCCTTGGCGAAGAGCGCGAAGTTCTTCTGCGCTCCGAGGCTGACCCTGTGGGGATAGCCGCGCCAGACGTTCAGAAACTTGGCAAGGTCCGTTTTCGAAATCAGCTGCGAGCGCGGATTCTCGAGGTCGAACTTCCTGCGCCCGGCGGCCGTCAGAAGGGCGCGCGCATCCGCATACTGCCCCCGCGCCCGCTCGTAGAACCACTTGGACTGGCGAAAGGTGCCCTCGGGCGACGGGGCATAGATTCGACGGGAAAACTCCTCCAACCGGATGTGGAACGGGTGGTTGGCGAAGAAGTCCGCTGCGTTCACGCGATTCTGGCTATTGGCGTATTCCGATATCTTCGGGACGATTTCCTCGGTCTGCTCACGGTCCACGACGGAGAGCTTCATCTGAACGAAGAGTCGAGACAGATCGACCTTGCCGCGATGGGCGACGTGAATGGACGCGGTGGTCTGCCCTCCGTTCACGATCTGGAAATTCTTCAGCCGCCGAAGGAGCAGGCGTCCTTCCGCCTTGTCCACCGCTATGGCCTCGGCGGTTGCGGTAATGCCGTTGTTGTAGGCGAAGAACATCGACGGTTCGGTTTCGAGGGTCTTCCTGATCCCCTTGTTGACCTTGCCGCGGGCCTGCAGGAAGACCCTGACGTTCTGCTCCAGAAGGCGCGCACCCCATTGGTCGTAGATGTTCGCCAGAACCGAACCGGGAACGACCGCAAGATACGATTCATGACCGGCTTCGGCCTGCCGCGCCGGAAGGACGGCAAGCGGACCGCCGAAATCCCGCTCCAGATCTATGTCGATGTCCTCCCGGCCGTGTCCCATCGTCGCGAACCTGTGCAGGCGGCGGATGTCCCAGACGCTGTAGGTGACGGTCCTGTCGTCCAGTTCTTCCGCGTCGCGCCTGTCGACCCGGTCGCTCAGTTCGCGGTTGCTGATGAGGAAGAGGCGCACCTTGTCGATGGCGCTCCAGCGCCGGGCGATCAGGTCGGCGAGCCCGAAGGCCGGGCTTGTCTCTTCGAGCGCGTTGCGCCAGTCCGGATCGAGGGCCTTCCGCAGGAAATTCAGCAGGCGGCGAAAGATGGCGTTCATCTCGGTCTCCACCAGGCGTCCGGTCTCCCGAGCCTGATGAAAATCCGAAATCATGAGGCTGAACGTCCCCGGATCGCTGTCTGTCGGGTCGCCGCCGTAACCGTCGACCCGGATGCCCCTTCCCGGCGCGGCGAAGGCCCGATCCGCGGTCTCGATCTCTCCGGCCTCCGTCAGATGTTCGCAGAACCTCTCGAAGAAGACGTCCTCCGCGAACTTTCCTTCCGCGTCGGACAGGCCGACGATCTCCTGAAAGAAGTCCTGCGCGAACTCGTCAACCGTCATCATCCTCTCCCGATATCGCCTCGACAAGAGCCGCCGCTTCGACCCTGAACGGCTCGCAGTCCGGCAGGGAAATCGAGTATCGCAGGTTCGAGACCCCGTGCGGCAACATGGACGGTACGACTCGCGGAAATCCTTCACGGACCTCGAACAGGTGTTCGCGTCCGAGAATCCAGCGTCTGTCCGAATAGTCGTCCGTCCACTCGAAACCGGCGGCTGTCAGCCGTTCCTCGAACAGGTCGACGGCGGCCATGTCGCGCTCCGCAACCATCTCGCGCAGAGCTTGCGCAACCTCCGTGATGGTGACCGCGCCCGCCGCGTCCGGTCCGCCGGCGTTCACCTCCGCAACATGCAGGAACAGGGTGTCCACGCCGCTCGAATCCAGCTGATGCTCCGAGGAGATGGCGACATGGGGCGCTGCAGCGCCACGCCGCGTCTTCGCCTCGACGCAGATCCCACCGATCTCGAAATCCTTGGGCGAGTCCAGCGGACCCGTCCAGCACTTCACCGCTTCCGCAGCGCCGAGAGCGGGAACGAGGTGTTTCCGGAGCACGCCGAGTTCGCCCAGAAGGCCCTTCTGTTCCTCGTCGCTCAACCGTCCGTCTCGAGCGCCCGTGAGCAACCTGTGCCACCGCCAGGTCCGTGCGAGAAAGCGCTGTATCGCCTGCTCCTCGGTCTTCGCCAGACCAGTTGCCGCCACGATGTCGAGGCAGAGGCGATGGAAGATTTCTCGTTGTTCCCTGTCCACAAGCCGAATGACGAGCCAGTCGTGAAGTCCGTCGGCCGGAGCATGAACGTCGACCCGCAGCCCCCGCAGCCTCGGCAATCGCTGCGGAGCCTCGGTCTCCTTGCGGTGCTGCAGGATCAGCAGACAGTTCCTGTCTGCGTCCACGGCCCAGAACACGCCCCAGGGCAGCGCCGGGTCCACCCGCCGCGCGCTGACGCTCGGTGCCCGGTCGGGCGGTGCGATGTCCTTCCAGGGATCGCCCGGATCATCAGTCATCGCCGGCAGCCTCGTCCTCGTCCTCGTCGCGGTAGCGTTCCTCGAACCAGACGGTATTGACCACGTACTGCACCTTCGTCTCTTCCCGGTCCGTCCTCGGGAAACTGATGCTCCAGGCCACGACTGGCCTTGTCTTGCTCAGATCCTTGTCGTCAGCGCCGATCGCGAGCAGGTGAACCACGAGGAGCGGGTATGTGCGCACCTGCCTGTAGATTAGATCGGGATAATTGATCGGCTCTCCTGGTGAGCGGCCGATGCGTTGTGCATACTCTTGCTCGACCTGTCGAATCCGTTCCTCGCTCAGCCCGACCCGCTCCAGCCCCCGGGAAGCCACCCGCTGCTTGTTGGTAATCAGCAGTGTCCCTTCGTCGCTCCTTCGTCCCAGGTTCCGACGCTGGCAGATCAGGTCGAAACCGAGGCTTGAATCCACGAGAGATCCTTCGGGACCTCTTCTCAAGCCGGCGAAATGGACATCCCACTTCGCGAGTTCGTCGGCACTGCGTTTCTGGATGTAGTCCCGGACGGGATCCGTCTCCGTGAGCAGGGCGCCCGGATGATTCCGGAACGCCGCGAGAAATTCGACCACAACCGACGCCGGCACGGCGCGCATGAGCCGTCCGCCATCCACCTCCTGCCCGTCTTCGGGTGCCTTTCCAATCGTGCGCAGATTTTCTGCGAGAGCAACGGCCGCACGGCGATTTCTCTCCAGACTTTCGGTATCGCGCCGCAGCACCGCCGTTTCGATGAACTGGTTGGCAAGCCCCACTGAAACGACGAGACGCTGACCTGACCCCATCTTGTTGCGGGCCGTCACGACGAGCGTGTCGGGGTGACTGCGCACCCTGAGACCAAACTCCTTGGGAGTGGCCTTGACGCTTTCCATCCTGCGCAGTTCCTCACGCAGTTCCTCGATGGAATCGGCGATATGGGCGTACCAGCCTTCAGCTTCTTCCGGCATCCAGACGCGGCACAGGTCCTCGTATCCGGGTCGATATCCAAACCAGCGGCCCATCTGCATGAGCGTGTCGTACATCATGGAGTTGCGAAGGAAATAGCTGACGGTCAGTCCCTGGAGGGTGAGTCCTCGGGAAAGGGAGAACCCGCCGACCGCAATCACGTTGAGGCCGGTCGCCTCGTGGTCCGCGTAGTCGAGGGAGCCGGAGGCCCGGCTGTTCACCTCGACGACCTTCACGGCGCTCACGCTGTCCAGCAGGAAACCCTGAATGTCCCGCCATTCGCAGGTCCCGGTGTATTCGTCGTCGAAGACCCCGCGAAGGGCCGCGATCTCCGGATCCCGCAACGCCGAGGCTTCGGGCTTCGCACCGTTGACTCGCACGCTGTATCTGATCCGTTCGACCGTTTCGTGGATTTCGTTGCGCAGCTGGCGCTGGACGTTCACGAAACGGGACGCATTCACGAGCATCGAGTTGTGTTGCCCGGTCTGCCCACGCGCCAGTCGGATCGCCCGCGCGACGATGAAGGTGCGGACTGCGGTTTCGAGGCTCTCGGGAAGGCCGGTTATCGAATGATCGATCCGGTGCTTGAGGGAAAGCAGGTCCTCGTTGTCGTCGATGTGGCGGACGAGACGGTCCGCATCGTCGACGAACGCTTTCGTCGGGCCGAAGTAGTTGTCGGGCGGGTCAAGGCTCACTATGAAGTCGCGGGGGAACAGATCTTCCCCGAACATCGCGTCGTCGCTTTCGGGATCTATGAAGATGTTGGCGAACGGGGTTGCCGTGTATCCGACATAGCAGCTTCGATCGAACATGCCGAGAAGTCTTCGTATCTGACCGTTTATTCTCGAAACTTCTTCGAGGCCCTTCCTGATGTTGATCGAGGCGTTGTCCGCTTCGTCGTCGATCAGAAGCATCGGTGAATTGATCGATGATGTGTCCCGTTGCGCATTGTGTTCCCGAAGCCAGTCGAGCAGGTTCCTGAGCGTGTTCGAGTTTTTCTTGATCACGAAGACCGCCGGTTCCTTGAGATTTACCAGGGGAATGCCGACGCCGGTCGCGATCGCCTTGTCGAAGTCGCGCAGGGAATTGGTGAAGGTACTCGGCCTGCGACGGGAGTCGATGCGCCCGACGCCGACCGTGTACATGCCGCCCTGTCTGTTTCCCAGCATCCTCGCGCTGTCGACGCCGATGAAACCCTCGTCGATGCGCGTCTGCGTCTGATTGCGCAGATTGTTGTGTATGCCCGCGATGACGACGATCACCTTGTAGCCGGCGTCGGCTGCCTTGCAGATCAGGCCGGTGTAGTTGGCGGTCTTTCCGGACTGGACGTGCCCCACCACCATGCCGCGGCGGTCCCATCTGCCTTGCCTGTTCGGATTCTCGAGGAGGCCAAGGGTACGCTCCGTGACCTCATCCATCGACGCCAGCACCTGCCCCGAGAATCCTCTCTGTCCGAGCAGCTTCCTGTACCGGTCCCAGAAATAGGTGTCGATTCCAGCCCTTGCGGCCGGCAGCCATGGCTCGAAATCCGCGTCCTTCTGAAGGACAGCGCCCAGATTCATGGTGACGCCGTGAATGCTTTCGAACTCCCGTGCCAGATGCTCCGCTTCCTCGTCCGTCACCCCAGGACAGGCGGCATGGGTCTGGGCGATGAGCTCGCGGATTTTCTTCGGCGTCGGCAACGCCTCCTCCGCCAGGACCGCCCCGACCATTGTCCTGAGCCGCTCCAGTTCGTCCGTCATCCTTCCGTCCTTTCGATTGCCTCGATCATTTCCTCGGCGTGTGGCCAGTCGGATCTGAAGGGTTCGGCGGATTGCATCATCGACGTCGCCTTGTCGGGTGAAAGGCCACCCTTTCGAAGCGCTCGATAGGTCGACATCACGATCTCTGCGAAATTGTCTCTGTCAAGCGTCTGCCCCGACACGTTCTCCGGTTTCTCGCCGATGTCCGCGAACAGCGCGTCAATCGGCAGCGTGGAGACGATCAACCCGATCAGCCTGCGAAATTCTCGTTTGCCCGACTGATCGAGCGTGTCCATGAAACCGGCGAAGAGCGGATGTTCCGGATTCAGGCCGTAGAATATCTCGTTCTTGTTCTGCGTTCGTGTCCATACGGGTAGCTCGTTGTCTTCGACTAGGCGTTTGCCCCGCACCGTATACGTTCGTTTGGAGGGCTGGATGATGGGGTCGATGATCCTCTTGAGCCTCTCCCGGACCTGAGAGGGTGGCTGCGCCGAGGCCTTCCTGACGTCAATCTTCCACTCGGCATCGAGGCTGTTCGGTATGTCGATTCGGACCCGGCACAGCTTCGCGATCTCCGATTGCCTCACCATGCCGAACCACGTTCCATGAACGATGAGGCGCCTGTTTCGATACAGGTAGAATCCCTGATTCCTTGCGTATCCTTCGGGTCCTCCGTACCTTTCCCATTCGTCGGGCGAGACCTTGGTATGATGCGGAAGGGTATAGGGCTGTATGCGGATCGTCGTTCCGTGGAGCGGGATTTTTTCCAGCGGGCCTGCTTGTGTCGCCGGGTGATGCGAATGAAAGGGGTCGAAGGGCATCAGTTTGCGTCCATTGAGAAATATCCCGACCCGTCGCTTTCCGCTCCGCCCGGACATGAAACGGTGAAACACGAACTCGACGTGCGAAGCCGTCCCGTCGATCTGGCGAACGAGGTTGTCGCGATTGTCCTCGGCGCCGGTCAGGCGGTCGAGTTTCTGCCAGACGACGAGGGTGCCATTCGAACCAAGCCTTTCGAACCAGGGAAGCGCTGCATGGTCGCCCGGGATCTCGACCAGCCACTCGTTCCTGTCTGCAACCGTGTCCAGATCCCAGATCGCGGAGGAAGTCATTCCGTTCTTGCGGGTGACCACGGTCAGGCGGCGGCACTGCGAGAAAGAGGCCGTCTTCAGTCCGAGACCGAAACGACCGAGATCGGCCGCCTCTCGGCCGTCGAGGGGACTCCTTGTCCCGGGCCGCATCGCCTCCATGAGTTCCGCTTCGTCCATTCCGGCGCCGTCGTCGAGAATGCCCAGGGCGGGCAGATCGGAATCGGTGTCGGCGAGGAGTTCGATCTTCCGGGCGCCGGCGGTCACCGAATTGTCGATGATGTCCGCGACGGCAGTCCGGAGAGAATAGCCGATGCTGCGCATACTCTCGATCAAGGGGGCCGCGCGGGGCGCGATGACTCGCGTGTCGTCGTTGCGCGTCATGCCGGCTCCAGGACGGCGACGCCACGCTTGTTCCTTTCTTCCGTCCACATGCGGCACTCCAGGATATTCCAGAGGCTCTCCGCGATCTGGTGCGCAAGGAACGGAGGAACCGCATTGCCCACCTGTACGTACTGCTGGGTGCGATTCCCCTTGAAGAAGTAGTTGTCGGGAAACGTCTGCAGGCGGGCCGCCTCGCGTACTGTGAGGCTGCGGCACTGCGCGGTGTCGGGGTGGATGAAATAGTGTCCGTCCTTGGAGATGTGGCTCGTGATCGTACTCGCCGGCCGATCCCGAAGCTGGACGCGATACCTGTCGGAAAACTTCCCGGACCTCCAGTTCCTGTGGTCTGGCGCCAGTGCAGACGGGAAATCGTCCGTCTTCGGCGAGCGTCCGAGAGCGTGGCCGAAGGCGGAAGCGAAGATATAGCGCGCCAGATCCGCGGGCATGTGTCCGCGCGTCTGGTTGTTGGGAGGCCGTTCGATCTTATCGTCCCGGAGCCAGTCGCGTAGAACTTCAGGGCATGAATCCGGAATTGTCACACCGTTGTCCGCCTCCCGTCCGGGTGGGTCGGAGCAATTCGCCGTCCTGCGGGCCGAGGATAATGCCTCGTGGAATGCCTTCTTCTGGGAACCCGCAAGGGGTGGACGATTGTCCGCACAGGTCTTGCAGCCCTCCCGCACGGCCTGCTGCCATCGGGCGGATTCGTCGGCTCTGCTGAGGCCGCTTCGCAGCCTTGGCATGTCGCCGATGATGTCGTTGACGGTTACCCTTGTGTCCTGCTTCTTCAGCCGCAGTAGGGACTCCGGATGAAGACCTTCCGCGATATCCCTTCTCAGGCAGACGATGAAGACGCGGTGCCGCGTCTGAGGAATGCCGTGTTCTTCCGCCCTGACCACGAAGTCGGTGGGTATCGGAGACCCATTCCGGCCGTCCGGCGGCGAGAGCGCGAACAGGCGATAGCTGTCGGGGCCGCACGCATTTCGGAGCTTCGACATCACCTGCTCGAAGATGTGCCGCCCCATCAGCTTCGACGAAAGCATTCCCTTGACGTTTTCCATGACGGCGGCGGCCGGTTCGAGCCTTGAAAGCACACGCACATATTCCTTGTAGAGAACGGTGCGTGGGTCCAGATGCGGCGCATGGCGATACAGTCCGGTGATACGAGCACGCCCGACGAGTGAATACGCCTGACAGGGCGGCCCGCCGACCAGCACGGTCCATCCTCCATGTCTGGATCGGAGTTCCCTTATCCTTTGGTCGAGAAAATCGGTTGTTTCCGGCTCCCCGAGCTCCAGATTCCATGTCTCGCGCGAGGCGGCGCGCCATTGCTCCGGATAGAGTTCCTGCCAGTCGGGCTCAGGTGCGACGCCGTTCAGGAAGTCGTAATACTCGGATGGAAAGTTGCCGTCGAACTTCCGCAGGAAGGCTCGCAGCAGGAGGGTCCGATATGCCGATGGTTCCTTCTCGACAGACAGCTCGACCCGGTAGCGTGTTTCTCCCGCCGGCCCGCGACAGGCCGAAAAGCCTTCCGCGAGTCCGCCCGGGCCGGAAAACAGGTCGACGATGGCGACAGGGTTGACCATGACCATATATCCCATGAAATTCGTCGCGGGAAATCCGCAGCAGCAACCGGCAGCCTGCTTGTTCGTGAAACTCGATCGGCGATGAAGGCGGGGTAGGGGATGGGTCGTGTGCGAACGGTGCTGTGCAGGCAGTGCGGGATCATGGTCTGGTTGCAGCGGTTGCACTGATGGACCTGACGGCGCGACGGCAGGCAATGACCACGATGGCCGCAGCCCGGACAGACGAAACCCTTGCGCCAGCGCAGCCGCGCCGGTGCAGCATGGCATTGCGCCTCGGTCCCGAACGTCTCGCGGAACTCCGCGTCGCTCGGACCGCGCATCCGGGAAGCAACCCTGAACCCCGTCTCCGCAACCTTCATGACCGCAGATACCCCAAATAACATGCCACATCTACGGTGGACTCTCCAGAACAGGCAGGACCGGCAATGGCGGACACGGTGAGTCCGGATGTTCGGTCGCGCATGATGGCCGGCATTCGCGGCAGGAATACGCGCCCCGAGATGCTCCTGCGTCGGGCATTGCACGCGCGCGGATTTCGATACCGTCTTCATGACAGGCGGCTTCCCGGCACCCCCGATCTGGTCTTTCGGCGTTACAGGGCAGTCTGCTTCGTTCACGGCTGTTTCTGGCACCGCCATGAAGGATGCAGGTACACGACCACGCCGACGACCCGGACGGATTTCTGGCAGGCCAAGTTCGACGCCAACATGATGCGCGATCAGAGGGACCGGCGTGCGCTTCTCGACGCCGGCTGGAGGATTGCGACCGTCTGGGAATGCACATTGAAGAATGGTGGCGAGGCTGGGGTAGCATCCGAACTTGCCCGATGGCTACGAGGAGCCGATCGGCTGTTCGGCATCGATTCGGTAGGGTAGCGACAAGATCGTTCACCCTTTCAGTCGATGGATCGGAGACCCGGCATCCTTTCCGGTCCACGCTCCCGCGGCCCGGTCTGTCCCGGCGCCCCACCGTCCGTCCCGGCTGCGGGAACCGTCGGCGGCCGGGAAAGGCGTCGGCGCCGCGGGCATGGACCGGGGTTTCCTGCTATTACAAGGGCGTTCCCTCCGGTCGCGGAGGGTCCTGAAGGTCCCGAAGGTCGATGCCTCTTGGCCTGCTGAAATACGGTCTGCGGCGGCGCTATCCCGCTCGCCGCGACGTTCCGGTCGCGACCGGGCTCAAGCCGTCCTACGACGTGGTTGTCGTCGGCGGCGGCGGACACGGGCTCGCGGCGGCCTACCATCTCGCCCGCGACCACGGCGTCACCGACGTCGCCGTCCTGGAGAAGGGGTATCTGGCCGGCGGCAACACCGCGCGCAACACCGCCATCGTCCGCTCGAACTACCTGACGCCCGAGGGCGTGCGCTTCTACGACGAATCGATCCGCCTCTTCCAGGGCCTGTCGAACGAGCTGGACTACAACGTCCTGTACTCCGAGCGCGGCCATCTCACGCTGGCGCACACCGACGCCGCCCTGCGCGTCGGCCGGTGGCGGGCGGAGGTCAACAAGCATCTCGGCGTCGAGTCCGAGCTGATCGGCCCCGACGAGATCGCCCGCGTCTGCCCGCCGCTCAACCTTTCGGGCGCGGTGCGCTACCCGATCCTGGGCGCGCTCTACCACCGCCCCGGCGCCGTCGTGCGCCACGACGCCGTGGCGTGGGGCTACGCCGCGAACGCCGTGCGGCGCGGCGTCGAGATCCATCAGCGAACCGAGGTCACCGGCGTGCTCAGGGAGGGCGGGCGCGTCATCGGCCTGGAAACCACCCGCGGCAGGGTGTCCTGCGGCAAGGTCCTCCAGGCGGTGGCCGGCCATTCCTCGGTGATGGCGGCGCTGGCGGGCTTCCGGCTGCCGATCCGGACGATTCCGCTGCAGGCCTGCGTGTCCCAGCCCCTCAAGCCGTTCCTCGACCCCATCGTCGTGTCCGGCAGCCTCCACGTGTACGTCTCGCAGAGCGACCGCGGCGAACTGGTCATGGGCGGCCCGGTCGATCCCTGCACGCTGTACTCGACCCGTTCGACCCTCGACTTCAAGGAAGGGCTGATGGGCCACATGCTCGAACTGTTCCCCTTCCTGAGCGAGGCGCGCCTGCTGCGGCAGTGGGCGGGCCTCGCCGACATGACGCCGGACTTCAGCCCGCTCATGGGACCCACCCCGGTCGAGAACTACTACGTCGACGCCGGCTGGGGGACGTGGGGGTTCAAGGCGACGCCCGTCGCCGGCAAGCGCATGGCGGAGACCATCGCCACCGGGCGGGTCCCGGACGTCCTGCGCCCGTTCCGCCTCGACCGGTTCGACACGTTCGAGCAGGTGGGCGAACGCGGCGCGGGGTCGGTGGGGCATTGAGGGCCGGAGCCGGGGAAACGCCATGAAGCGCATGAGAGGAGAAACGCCATGAAGCGCATGAGACTGTTCACGGGCAAGGACATATTGTTCAGGTTCAAGAGGTATACTGAAGAGGCCGTCCGCATCCGTATCGCGACGGCATGGGCGACCTCGGGCAAACAACTGGACGCGCTGAAGCAGAAGAAGGGCCTCGAGGTCCACGCCATCGTGGGAACCTACGGCAACATCACAAAGCCTTCGGCTCTCGAGCACCTCAAGAAACTCGGCAAGCTCCGCCTCGCCAAGGATGCCTCGCTTTTCCACCCCAAGATATACGTCTTCGAATTCAAGAACGGAGCCAGTCGCGCATGGGTTGGAAGTGCCAACTTCACAGGACGCGGGTTCGGAGGCGGAAACGTAGAGATCATGTACGAGACCGATGACGTCGAACTCTTTCTGAAGTGGTTCGAGCAGCAGTGGAAGCAGTCCGATCGCGCCAGCCAGAAAGCGATCGACGACTACCGCAAGCGTCGCGAGAAAGATCCTCCCAGCCGGACGTTTCTGGAGGTCGGCGAATCGGAAGGTGCCACTCCCGAACCTTCGTTGTTGCCGGAAGAGCAAAACTGGGAACCGGTGTACGATTCGGAGGAAATTCAAGGTGCCTTCAAACGGATGCGTACAACACTGACCGACAGGCCCGGAGTGGAGGAGGTTATGAGGAACGGCAGGACGGTGTATTGGCGCCCCGATCTCCGATATTGGTGTGCTTTCAGTCAGCGGGACCATGGGTACTGGAATGCCTTCGGTCCGGGGAATCCTTGGGAATCCAACCGGTTTAGTAATGGGTGCCTTCAGATCAATCCGCCGTTTGATGGCAACAGCAAGAAAGCCGGGAAGTACACTGGCCTGTTCGTCCGCAACGATAGTGGCGGCATTTTCCTGGCGCGAAATCTGAACAGGATTCAGGAGGTTAATGCAGAGGACCTGGAGAGAAGGTTGAATGAAAGGTTGCCCGGAAGGATCGTCGACGTGCCATGGCCCGTGCCATGGAAAAAGGGCAATACCCGGCGCATGGTCGTCTTGGGAGAGGTGGATTCGGGCGAACTCCGGGACGCGGTAGCCGAACTGGTCAGACTGGTCGCTGAACTCAAGGGCGCCGGGACTGGAGCCGGGGGAGCGCCATGAAGATCCTGCGTTGTCCGCTGAACGGTCCGCGCAACGTCTCCGAGTTCGCCTGCGGCGGGGAGGTGAAGGCGATGCCCGACCCGGCGGCCGGGGCCGCGGAATGGGCGGACCACGTGTTCCTTGAGGACAACCGGCGCGGCGTCGTGCGGGAATGGTGGCTTCACGTCGCCACCGACTACTGGTTCATCGCCGAGCGCGACACGGCGACCGACGAGATCGTCCGCACCTACCCGGCCTCCGAGGTCTTCGCCGAGCGGGTCTCGTTCGCCGCGCCCGACGACGGGGGCGGACGGGGATGACGGGGGTCAACCGCCTGCCCGCCCCGGCGGGATCGCTGATCGACAGGTCGCGGACGCGGACGTTCCGGTTCGAAGGGCGGCCGGTCGACGGCTTCGCCGGCGACACGATCGCCAGCGCCCTCGCCGCCGCCGACGTCTGGGTGCTGTCGCGCTCCTTCAAGTACCGGCGGCCGCGCGGGGCGCTGACCATGGCGGGCCACGACGCGAACACCCTGGTGCAGCTCCCCGGCCGTCCGAACGTCCCGGCGGACGTGGAGCCCGTGGCCGACGGTCTCGACGTCCGCGGGCAGAACTACGCGGGCAGCCTCCTGCGCGACCGCGGGGCCTGGATCGGGCGGCTGCGGCGATTCCTGCCCGTCGGGTTCTACTACAAGGCGTTCTACAAGCCCCGCGGCGCCTGGAGGTTCTGGGCGCCGCTGATCCGCCGCCGGGCGGGGCTGGGGCGCGTCGACCCGGCCGCCCCGCACGGGTACTTCGACAAGGCCTACCTGTTCTGCGACGTGCTCGTGGCCGGCGGTGGCCCGGCGGGAATGAGCGCCGCGCTCGCCGCCGCCGAGGCCGGCGCCGAGGTCGTCCTCGTCGACGAGAACCCGATCCTCGGCGGCGCGCTGAACTACGCCCGCTTCGACGCCGCCGGCGCCGCGGCCGCGCGGGAGCGCCGCCGCCTCGTGGACGCCGTGGCGGCCCAGGACGGGATCGAGGCGATGACCGGCACGACCGCCAACGGCTGGTTCGCCGACAACTTCGTGGCGCTGATCCGCGGCAGCCGGATGTTCAAGGTCCGGGCGAAGGAGGTCGTGCTCGCGACCGGCGTCATGGAGCAGCCGCTGGTGTTCTGCAACAACGATCTCCCGCGCGTCATGATGGGTTCGGCGGCGCAGCGGCTCATCCGTCTCTACGGGGTCCGCCCCGGAACGCGCGCGGTCGTCGCGACGGCCAACGACGACGGATACGGCGTCGCCCTGGACCTGGCCGAGGCGGGTGTCCATATCGCCGCGATCGCCGACCTCCGGCCCGGCCCCGGCGGCGGCGGGATGGCCGCGGCGGCCGCGGCGAGGGGATTCCGCATCGAGGCCGGGCATACCGTCAGTTCCGCCATACCGGGGGCCGGCGGGCGCGCGGTCCGGGGCGCGGTGCTGTCGCGGATCGAGGGGCGGGGCGCGTACCGGGGCGGCGAGACCGTGGACTGCGACCTCGTCTGCACGTCCGTCGGCTACGCGCCGGCGGCCCAGCTGGCGTGCCACGACGGCGGCCGGCTGGCGATGGACGAGGGAACCGCGACCTTCGTCCTCCGCGACCTGCCCGCGCACGGCCATGCGGCCGGTTCGGTGAACGGGACCCATGCCCTCGACGCCGTGCTGGCGGAAGGGTCCCGCGCGGGCCGGCGCGCGGCCGCGGCCTTGGGGGCCCTGGGCCTCGACGCCGGCGCCGAGCCGGCGGCGCCCGAGGCCCGGGGCGCGGACGACCGCAACCACGACTGGCCGCTGTTCCCCCATGCCGACGGCAAGGACTTCGTCGACTTCGACGAGGATATTCAGGTCCAGGACGTCCTCAACGCCTGCGCCGACGGCTTCGACGACGTCGAGCTCGCGAAACGGTACACGACCGTCGGCATGGGGCCGAGCCAGGGCCGTCATTCGGCGCTCAACGCGCTGCGCCTCGTGCAGCGCGCCGCCGGGCGTCCGCTGGCGGCCGCGGCGCCGACCACCGTGCGCCCGCCCTGCGCGGCGGAAACCTTCGGCGTGCTGGCGGGACGCCATTTCGAGCCGGAGCGGCATACGCCGATGCACCATCGCCACCTCGAGGCGGGGGCCCGGATGATGGTCGCGGGACAGTGGCTGCGGCCGGCGTTCTACGGCGCTCCCGGCGACCGCGAGCGCCTCGTCCGCGAGGAGATCCGGGCGGTGCGCGGCGGCGTCGGGGTGCTCGACGTGTCGACGCTCGGCGGCATCGAGATCCGGGGGCCCGACGCGGCGGAGTTCCTGGACCGCATGTACACGTTCACCTACGCGCGCCAGCCCGTGGGCCGCGGCCGCTACCTCATGATGTGCGACGAGACCGGCGTCATCGTCGACGACGGGGTGTCGTGCCGGCTCCACGAACGGCACTTCTACGTGACGACGACGTCGAGCGGCGCTGCCGGCGTCCATCGCGAGATGCTGTGGTGGAACGCGCAATGGCGCCTCGCCGTCGACGTATCGGACGTCACCGGCGCCTGGGCGGCCGTCAGCCTCGCCGGCCCGCGGGCGCGCGAGGTTCTGGCGCCGCTGGCCGACGGCCTCGACTCGTCGCCCGCCGCCTTCCCCTACATGGCCGTCCGCACCGGCCGCGTCGCCGGAATCCCCGCGCGCCTGCTGCGAATCGGGTACGTGGGCGAACTGGGGTTCGAGATCCACGTGCCCGCGAGCCAGGGCGAGGCCCTGTGGGACGCGCTCGTGTCCGCCGGCGAACCCCGCGGCATCCGCCCGTTCGGGCTGGAGGCCCAGCGCGTGCTGCGCCTCGAGAAGGGCCATATCATGATCGGCCAGGACACCGACGACCTGACCTACCCGGCGGAGGCCGGCATGACGTGGGCGGTCTCGCGCAAGAAGCCCTTCTTCGTCGGCGGGCCGGCGAACCGGGTGCACGAATCGCGTCCCTTGCAGCGCAAGCTCGTGGGGTTCGTGGTCCGCGACCCCGGGGCGCCCGTGCCCGAGGAATGCCACCTCACGCTGCGCGGCAACGACATCGCCGGGCGCGTCACGTCGGCGGCGCGTTCGGAGGCGCTCGGATACGTCATCGGGCTGGCCTACGTCGCGCCCGAGCAGGCGGTGGCCGGCGCGACCTTTCCCATCAAGGTCGGCCCAGGGCGGTTCATCGAGGCGGAAGTGGCGCCGCCGCCGTTCTACGATCCGCACAACAGGCGGCAGGAGACGTAGGGCATGAGCGGCGCGAACGGCACGAACGGCATGAACGGCGGCGGCGTCGACCCGGCGGCGGTGTCGCGCCGCAGCCCGGTGTACCGCGAGCTGGCGTCCGCCGGCGCGCGGTTCGCGGCGCTTGGCGGCGGCGCCGTCGCGGAAGGTTTCGCCGCCGGCGCCGAGGCCGAGGCGCGCGCCGCCCGGCGGCTCGCCCTCGCCGATCTCTCGCTGCTGCCGTGTCTCGGGTTCAGGGGGCGCGAGGCGCTCGACTGGCTGCGGCGGCAGGGGGTCGACGCGGGCGACCGGGACAACCGCGCGCACCGCCGGCCGGACGGGGCGCTGGCCGCCCGGCTGGCGCCGGACGAGGCCCTGATCCTCGGCGGCGTCGCGGGCGACTCCGGCCTCTGCGAACGCCTCGCCGGCGCGGCGTCCATCGACGAGGAGGTCGAGGCCTTTCCCGTGCCGCGGGGCGAGGGGTACTTTCGCTTCCTGGTCTCGGGCGAGCGCGCCGCCGCCATGTTCGCCAAGGTCTGCGGCGTCGACCTGCGGCCGGACGGATTCCCGCCGCTGGCGGTCGCCCGCACCTCGATGGCGCGGACGAGCGTCGTGGTCGTCCGCGACGACCTGGGCGATACGCCGGCCTATCATGTCCTCGGCGACGCGGCGTCGGCGAGCTACATGCTGGCGTGCCTGCGGGACGCCATGGAGGAGTTCGACGGCGCGCTCGCCGGCCTCGGCGCCGTCAGGCGGCTGGCGGGCGCGTAGGGCCTTCCGGGCGGGACGGGGGCCGTCGGCAACGGAGGCGGAGGACGAACACCCATGAAAAGCGACATCGAGATCGCCCGCGAGGCGACGTTGAAGCCGATCGAGGAGGTCGGCGCCATGCTCGACGTGCCGGAAGACGCTCTCTACCGGTACGGCCCCCACAAGTCGAAGCTCTCGCTCGACCACGTCGACTCTCTCGCCGACCGGCCGGACGGGAAGCTGATCCTCGTCACGGCGATCACGCCGACGCCGGCGGGCGAGGGCAAGACGACCACGACGGTGGGGCTCGGCGACGCGCTCAACCGCATCGGCAAGCGGACGATGATATGCCTTCGCGAGCCGTCGCTCGGACCCTGCTTCGGCATGAAGGGGGGCGCCGCGGGCGGCGGCTACGCGCAGGTCGTGCCGATGGAGGACATCAACCTGCACTTCACGGGCGACATGCACGCCATCGGCGCCGCCAACAACCTGCTGGCGGCCCTGGTCGACAACCACGTCTACTGGGGCAACGCGCTCGGGATCGACCCCCGCCGCGTGTCCTGGCGCCGGGTCATGGACATGAACGAGCGCGCCTTGCGGAGCATCGTCTCGTCCCTCGGCGGCGCCGGCAACGGCTACCCCCGCGAGGACGGATTCGACATCACCGTGGCCTCGGAGGTGATGGCGATCTTCTGCCTGGCCTCGGGCCTGCCGGACCTGACCGAGCGGCTGTCGAACGTCGTCGTCGCCCAGCGCCGCGACCGCAGCCACGTGTTCGCCCGCGACGTGAAGGGCGAGGGGCCGATGACGGTCCTCCTGAAGGAGGCGCTGATGCCCAACCTCGTGCAGACGCTGGAGAACAACCCGGCGTTCGTCCACGGCGGCCCGTTCGCCAACATCGCCCACGGCTGCAACTCGGTCATCGCCACGAAGGCGGCCCTCAGGATGGCTGATTTCGTGGTCACCGAGGCCGGGTTCGGCGCCGATCTCGGGGCCGAGAAGTTCTTCGACATCAAGTGCCGGATGGCCGGCCTGCGGCCCGACGCCGTGGCGCTGGTGGCCACCATCCGGGCCTTGAAGATGCACGGCGGCGTCGCGCGCGAGGATCTCGGCGCCGAGAACCTCGCGGCGCTGGAGAGGGGCCTCGACAACCTCGCCCGGCACGTGGAGAACGTGCGCGGCTACGGCGTGCCGCTCGTCGTCGCCGTCAACCGGTTCTCGGCCGACACCGACGCCGAGGCGGCGCTCGTCGAGCGGGCCTGCGCCGGGCGCGGCGTGAAGGCCGTCATGTGCACGCACTGGGCCGACGGCGGCGCCGGCGCCGAGGCGCTCGCCGACGCGGTCGTGGCGGTGGCGGAGAGCGGCGAGGCGGACTTCACGCCGCTCTATCCCGACGACATGCCGCTGTGGGAGAAGATCCGGACGATCGCGCGGAAGATCTACCGCGCCGACGACGTCACCGCCGACGCGCGCGTCCGCGACCGGCTCGCCGAGCTGGAGGGGAACGGGCTGGGCGCGTACCCCGTGTGCATCGCCAAGACCCAGTACAGCTTCTCGGCGGACGCCGGCCTCAAGGGCGCGCCGGAGGGGTTCACCGTTCCCGTGCGGGAGGTGCGGCTGTCCAACGGCGCCGGTTTCGTCGTGGCGGTCTGCGGCGACGTCATGACCATGCCGGGCCTGCCGCGCACCCCGGCGGCGGACGGCATACGCCTCGACGCCGACGGGAAGGTCGCGGGGCTGTTCTAGCCGGCCCTCGCCGGCCGCCGTCGGCGTCGCGGCCGCGTCCGGTACGCCCGCCACCGTGACCGTCGCCGCCGTCGCCGCCGCGGCCGGGACGCCCGTCACCGTCGCCGTCGCCGCCGCGACCAGGGCGTCCACCAGCACGGTCTCCGCCGTCATCTCCGCGTCCGGCACGCCCGCCGCGCCCGGTGCTTCCTCCGTCCCGGTATCGAGACCGGCGGCGGCGTCCTCGATCCGGTCGTCCCCGACCGCCCCCGCCGCCGCGCCGGCGCGCGGGAGGCGGTCCGCGTCCGGCGGGCGGTAGCCGTCGCGGTAGCGCGCCGGGCGGTGGGCCTTGAGCAGGAACATGGCGAGGGCGTCGGAGTAGTGGCGCACCGTGCCCACCTGCTCGCCCTTGTGCCAGACCGGCTTCTCCACGCCTTCGAAGGCGCGGCGGTGGAGTTCGGCCTCGAGCAGGTCGATGCCGTCGTCGAGGGCGTCGTCCCACTGGCGGGCGAAGCGTGGGTCGGCGTCGCGCCAGTGGTATGCGGTGCGTCTGGGGATGCCGGCGGTGCGGCAGGCGCGGGCGACGTTGACGGAGTGGGCGAGGGACTTGAGGAAGGCGCGCTGGCGTCGCGGACGCCTGGCGCCGTCGCGGTCGGTGTTGGCGTGCATGGGGTGTCTCCGTCTCCGGTTGGGTTTCCCGTTGTGGAACGATATGGGAACACGGCGGGTCGTGTCAAGAGAAAAGTTCCATTGTGAACAAAAAATATCCATCAAGTGGTCTGAACCGGATGCGTAGCCCTGCCGCCCCGGTGCGGCGACAGGCCGGAATTGCACACCTTGCACACTATGGCCGGTGGCCGGTGGCCGGTCGTCGGTGGCCAGTTGCCAGTCGCCAGTCGCCAGTCGCCGGTCGCGGCCCGGCGCGCCGAATTGCACACCTTGCACACCGTGGGGGCACCGCCCACCGGCCACCGGCCACTGAACCACCGGCCACCACGAGCGCGCCGAATGGCACACCTTGCGCCCCGAGGGATGCGGCCCCGCGCCATGCGGGCCGGACGCCGGCGAACCGGGACAACGGTTTGACGACATGCCTTCTTCATGGAAGCATGGCCCGATGAAGACGACCATCGATCTCCCCGATGCCGTGTTGCGGCAGGCCAGGGCGCTTGCCGCCGCCCGCGGCGTCACCTTGCGGAGCTTCTTCACCGAAGCGCTCGAGGAACAGCTCCGGCGCTGCGCGGACGGGAACCGGGCCGGGAACGGACGGCCTCCCTGGATGGCCGGCTTCGGCGCGTTGTCCGACCTCGCGGACGAACACCGCCGCGTCCTCGACACGATCGAGGAGGAGTTCGAGAGGCTCGCTCCCGAAGACCTCGCGTGATCCTCGACACCAACGCCTTGTCCGCATGGGCGGAGGGGCGCGCCTTGGCCGGTGGCCGGTCGCCGGTGGCCAGTTGCCGGTTGGGGGTTCGGCGCGCTGGATTGCACACCTTGCACACTGTGGCCAGTGGCCAGTTGCCAGTTGCCAGTTGCCGGTTGGGGGTTCGGCGCGCTGGTATTGCACACCTTGCACACTGTGGCCGGTGGCCGGTCGCCAGTCGCGGCCCGGCATAGCGACTCCTGCTTATCCGTGAAAATCATCCGGGCGATAAAGGCTCCGTTCGCCTGGGAGCGCCGGCGTCCCGCCGGCATGGCGGGCCGAAGGCCCGCATCCTTCCCGGGCTTCCGACCTTCCGATGGCGCCCGTTCGCGCTTCGCACGATGCCGGCGGGACGCCGGCGCTCCCAGGGACATACGGGAAATGCAGCCCTCCATCGGCGGACTCTCATGGATAAGCAGGTAGCGACTTGCACAACTTGCACACCGTCGGTCGCACTCACGGGTGTCCAGGTCGCACCCGGAATTGCACACCTTGCACACCGTCGGGGCACCGCCCACCGGCCACTGACCACCGGCCACCACGAGCGCGCCGAGTTGCACACCTTGCACACCGTTGGGCGTATCCCGCGGACGTCCGGGTTGCACATGTGTCCGAATCGCGCCATTGCTTGACAGGGCGGCGTCGCGCCGGTACCCCCGGGGGTAGGCGCCGGGGGGCGCGCGGCGCGGAGGGGGCGACGGAACCCATGAGCTGGCTGCCGGAAGTCGAGGAGATCGAACGCCGCAAGGGGTTCGCCCGCCAGCTGGGCGGCAAGGAGGGCGTCGACCGCCAGCACGACCAGGGGCGGCTCACCATCCGCGAGCGCATCGACGGGCTCGTCGATCCGGGAAGCTGGCGGGAGATCGGCGTCCTGACGGGGACGGCGGCCTACGGCGCCGACGGCGGGCTCCGCGACGTGAAGCCGGCCAACGCGGTGATCGGGACCGCGCGCCTCGACGGCCGCAAGGTGGCGATCGACGGCGACGACTACACCAACCGCGGCGGCTCCTCCGAGGCCACGGTCTCCGAGAAGTGGATCTACGCCGACCAGTGGGCCCACGAGATGAACATCCCGCTGGTGCGCCTGGTCGAGAGCGCCGGCGGCAGCGTGCGCCTCGTGGAGAAGATGGGGCACACGAAGATCCCGGGCTATCCGACGTGGCCGATGGGCCGGCTGCTGGGCAAGGTCCCGGTGATCGGGCTCGCGCTCGGCCCGTGCGCCGGGCTGGGGGCCCTGAAGGCGGCCTGCGCGCACTTCTCGATCATGGTCAAGGACACCAGCCAGGTCTTCGCCGGCGGGCCGCCCGTCGCCTTCGAGGCCGGCATGTCCGGAACGCGCGTCGACAAGGACACGCTCGGCGGCTGGAAGATCCACACCGAGACCAGCGGCGTGATCGACAACGCCGCCGACGACGAGGCGCACGCCTTCGCGCTCGCCCGGCGGTGGCTGTCCTACATGCCGAACAGCGTCTACGAGCTGCCGCCCGCCGCGGACTCCGACGACCCGCCGGACCGGCGCGAGGAGGAGCTGCTGTCGATCATCCCGCGCGACCGGCGCAAGGTCTACGACCCCCGGCGCATCGTCGAGCTCGTGTTCGACAGGGGCTCCGTGTTCGAGGTGACGCCGAAGTTCGGGCGCTCCACGGTCACCTGCCTCGCCCGCCTGAACGGCCTGCCGGTCGGCGTGCTGGCGAACGACCCGCGCTTCTTCGGCGGCGGCATGAACCGGACCGCGGCCGAGAAGTTCGAGACCTTCATCGACATCTGCGACACGTTCCACCTGCCGATCGTCAACTTCGTCGACCAGCCCGGCACCGTCGTCGGGGTCGACGCGGAGCGCCAGGGAAACGTGCGCAAGGCCGTGCGCGTGCTCACCGCCATCGAACAGACGCAGGTGCCGTGGTGCGCCGTCGTGGTGCGCCGCCTGTTCGGGCTGGCCGGCAACTGCTACGGCCGGATGCAGGGCCTCAACTATCACGTGGCGTGGCCGTCGGCGACCTGGGGCTCGATCCCCTTCGAGGGCGGGATCATGGCCGCCTACCGCCGCGAGCTCGACGGCCTGCCGGAGGAGGAGCGCGCCGCGCGCATGGCGGAGCTCGACACCCATTATTCGCGCCTCGCCTCGCCGTTCCTCACCGCCGAGCGCTTCCGGGTGCCCGACATCATCGATCCCCGCCGGACCCGCGAGGTCCTCTGGAACTGGCTCGAGGACGCCTGGAAGACGCTGCCCGGGCAGCTCGGGCCGGTGACGCGCTCCATGCGCAAGTGAGGCCGGGCGCGCGGGGACGCAGCGGACGTCCCCGTCTTCAGTGGCCGGTTGCCGGTGGCCGGTGATCGGTGCTGGCAACTGGCCACCGGCCACCGTTCACTGGCCACCGGCCACCGGCGCGCCCGGGACACCCCGTCTCCGTTTGCACTTGATCGCGGGCGGATTGGCCGGTAGTCTCGGGGCAACGACAAGGAGCGGCCCGCGGAATCCCGGACGAATCGCCGGGGCGGATCGGGCCGCCGGCGGGGTGGCATGGTTGCGGGGACGGCCGGCGAGCGGCCGTCCGGTGCGGATCGACGGGCGCGGCGCGGCGGCCGGAAACGGAGAATCGGGGCGCTCATGGCAAGTGTCATCCTTCTGACCCTCCTGGTCGTGTTCGTGCTGCTGGGCGCGCCGATCGGGTTCGTGCTGGTCCTGATCCCGACCGCGTACATCGTCATCACCGGCGAGGTGCCGTGGACGATGATCCCCTACAACATGTACGAATCGCTGGCGCATCCGCCGCTGATCGCCATTCCGTTCTTCATGCTGACCGGCGAGCTGATGACGTCGGCCACCATCACCGACCGGCTGATCGAGCTCAGCCGGGCGCTCGTGGGCCGCGCGCGCGGCGGCCTGGCGCAGGTGAACATCGTCGTGTCGATGTTCTTCGCCGGCATGAACGGCTCGGTGGTCGCGGATACGGCGACGGTCGGCTCGATCCTCATTCCCGCCATGAAGCGCGCCGGGTATTCGGCGGCCTTCTCGGCGGCGATCACGTCGGTCAGCGCGACCATCGGCGGCATCATCCCGCCGTCGATCGGCATGATCATCCTGGCGACGGTGGCGTCGCTGTCGGTCGGCGCCCTGTTCTCGGGTGGCATCATTCCCGGGCTGCTGATCGGCGCGGCGCTCATGGTCATCACGTGGTTCATCGCCCGCAAGCGCAACTACGAGCGCAGCGAGGAGCCGTGGAACATCCGGCGGATCTGGCAGGCGTTCCTCGGCTGCGCGCTGGCGCTCTCCATTCCGCTGGTGCTGGTGGGGTCGATCGTCGGCGGCGTGGCGAGCCCGGTCGAGGCCGGCGCGATCACCGCGATCACGTCCTTCATCCTCGGGCTCTTCGTCTACCGCAGCGTCACCGCCGAAATCCTCGTCGGGGCCATCACGCGCGCCTTCAAGACCGCCGCCGCGGTGTTCATCATCATCGCCGCCGCCGGCCCGTTCAGCTGGCTGCTCACGCGGCTGGGAACGCTGAAGTTCGTCCAGGACTTCATGCTCGGCTACACCGACTCGCCCTTCATGTTCGCCGTCATGCTGGTGCTGCTGATCCTGCTCGTCGGCATGATCATGGACGCCGCCGCCAACATCATCGTCGTCGGCCCGGTGCTCATCCAGGTCAGCGTGGACGCCGGCTTCCCGGAGGTGCAGGCGGCGCTGGTGGTGGTGGTGGGCTTCCTGATCGGGACGGTGACGCCGCCGATCGGCGTGGCCTACTTCACCGGATCGTCGATCGCGAGGGCCCGCCTCGAAGTCGTGGCGGTGGAAATGGTGCCGTACCTCCTGGCGGAGTTCGGCGTGCTGTTCCTCATGATGGTCATATCGCCGCTGACGATGTGGCTGCCGAGGGTGTTCGGCTTCGTCGAGTGAACCGGCCCCTCCCGCGGGGAGGGGCGCCCACCGACGGGAAGGCAAGGTCAAGCGGGGGAATTCGGGGAAGGATCGGGGACATGGTGGCTCTGGCGCAGAAGTTCGATACCGGCCTGAAGGGCGTGCTGAACACGGTCTGCTCGACCTTCATCGTGCTCATGGTGTTCTTCACCGTATGGACGGTCGTCATGCGGTACGTGTTCCTGAACGCCCCGTTCTGGAGCGACACGCTCACCATGTTCTTCAACGTCTGGATGGTGTTCCTGGCGCTCGCCATCACGGTGCGCGACCGCAACCACATCTCCATGACGATGCTCTACGAGATCCTGCCGCCGATCGTCGGGTTCTCGTGCGAGTTCCTGTGGACCCTCCTGATCTGCGCCTTCGGAATCTTCATCGCCATCTGGGGGTTCGAGGCCTCGTGGAACGTGCCCGGCAAGTACTGGGAGTTCGGCTACATGTCGAAGAAGTGGCCGATGATGATCATGCCGACGGTCGGCGTGCTCATGTTCGTCACCGCGCTCGCCGTCCTGATCGAGGACGTCATCCGGTTCCGCAAGGGGCAGATACAGGTGCACGCCCACGAGCTCGAGGACATCGAGACGTACCAGCGCATGGCCGGCATCGACGCGGACGAGGTCGACGTCGAGGAGCGCACCGGCGCGCACTAGAACCGGGGGGCGGGGCGGGGCGCCCGGCGGCCCCGCCATCGCCATGGCGTTGACGCGGACGCGCCAGACCGCTAACGTCCACGCATGGCCATGATCGTAGACGCACCCGGCTTCGATACGCTGTCCTACGCGCGGCGCCTCACGCAAGCCGAAGCCGTCCGCGACGCCATCACCCAAGGCGTCGCCACCAAGGCCGATATCGCCCGCCTCGAAGACAAGATGGCCACCAGGACCGATGTCGCCAAACTCGAAACCCGGATCGCCGAACTGAAGGTTACGCTGTTGCTGGCCATCGTCGGGGTCGGTGGAGTCGTCGTCGCCGCCATCGCGTTGCTTCCGTAGACCGGCCCGCCCCAGCGTTGACGCAGGCGCGCCGAACCGCCAGCGTCCACGCATGGCCATGATGGTGGACACCCCCGGCTTCGATACGCTGTCCTACGCGCGGCGCCTCAAGGATGCCGGCGTCGACGAAACGCACGCCGAGGCCGTCCGCGACGCCATCACCCAGGGCGTCGCCACCAAGGCCGATCTCGACAAGGGACTCGCCGCGCTCAAGGCTGATATCACCCGGATCGAGGACAAGATGGACGGTATGGCCGCCAAGACCGACGTCGCCAAACTCGAAACCCGGATCGCCGAACTGAAGGTTACGCTGTTGCTGGCCATCGTCGGGGTCGGTGGAGTCGTCGTCGCCGCCATCGCGTTGCTTCCGTAGACCGGCCCGCGCCCCAGGGTGGATAATCCACCCGCAACCATCGGGCGGCCCGCACCGTGAAGGCCACCATCGGGTCGGCCTTCTTCCTTCGTCCGCCACCGAGGCCGTTCGCGCGGCCCTCCGTTCCGGTCCGGCCCGGCCGCTATCCGCCGTAGGTGACGGCCCGTTCCGCGGCCTTGACGGCCCCCGACCTCGCCTCGTCGACGGACCGGGCCAGGTCGGAGAGATACCGGTCGACGACCGGGACGTGGGTCATCGTCAGCATCCCCATGTGAACGGCGGGCGGGTCGGCCGATGGCGTGACGAACCAGCCCCGCCTCGTCATGGCCTCGGCGACGGCGAGGACGTCGTGGTCCTCCGACGTGTACGAGAGGATCGTGAGCGGCGGGTCGCCGACGATCTTCAGGCCGTCGATGGCGGCGATGCCCGCCTTCAGCCGGTCGACGGCGTCCAGGAGCTCGCCGGCTATCCGCAGGTAGCCGTCCCGGCCGAGATAGCTCAGCACCGCCCAGGCCGCGGCGACGGGCCCGCCCGGACGCGAACCGGGGATCGTCGGCGAGGCGTAGCGGCCGCGCGGCCAGTCGTCGAACTCGAACACCTGATACCGGCGGTTCGCCCGGTCCGCGAGCAGGAAGGCCGACGCGCCCTTGGCGGTGAATCCGTACTTGTGCAGATCGGTGGACATCGACGCGACGCCGGGCACCGAGAAGTCGAAGGGCGGGACGGGACGGCCGAGCTCGCGGGCGAACGGGGCGATGAAGCCGCCGACGCAGGCGTCGACGTGCAGCCACAGGTTCCCGTTGCGGGCCAGCTCGGCGACGTCCGATACGGGGTCGACGACGCCGTGGGCGAATTGCGGCGCCGAGGCGACCAGCATGACGGTCCGGTCGTCGATCGCCGCGGACATGCGGCCCGCATCGGCGCGGAAGTCGCCGCCGAGCGGCACGCGCCGCACCTCGACGCCGAGGTAGTGCGCCGCCTTGTCGAACGCCGGATGGGCGCTCCGGGGCGCGACGACGACGGGCCGTTCCACGCCGGGATGCGCGTCCCGCGCCCAGTCCCGCGCGGTCTTGACCCCCATCAGGATGCTTTCGGTGCCGCCGGACGTCATGCTGCCGGCGGCGTCGTCGCCGCCGTTGAGCAGGCCCAGCGTCCAGGCGATCACGTCGTTCTCCAGGCGCGCGAGGCTGGGGAACGCGCTGCCTCCGAGCGCGTTCTCGGAGAAGTACATGCGGGCGGCGTCCTGGGCGATTTCGAGCACGTCGTCGCCGCCGAAATGCGTGTAGAGGCCGATCCGTCCGCCGCGCCAGTCGACGTCCCCGTCCTTCGCGGCCGCGAGTTCGGCGAGGACTTCTTCGCGGGTCCGGCCCCGGGGCGGGAATCGATTGGTCATGGGCTGTTCCTGTTCCTGCGTTCGGGTGGGGGAGGGCGCATTTTAGTCGTTTCGGCACTGGACGGGGCGGGGCCGAAAGTGGATAATCCCGCCCCGTTGCGACGGGCACCACTCCGCTTCTTCACCGGTTGGGCTCGCGTCGCGCCGGAAACGGACAGGGCGAAGCGTCCGCGACCGGCTCGGCTCGGTCGGTCTCCGGGAGGCGCCAACGACCAGCGCCCGGTCGCACGAAACCGACTGGCACAAGACCAACTGGGAGGCAAGACGATTATGTTGAGAAAGACCCTGATCGCCGTCGCCGGCGTGGCCATGCTGGCCGCGAGCGGCGGCGCCATCGCTCAGCAGAAGCTCGTCCTCGGCACCGTGCAGGGACCGCCGACGGGCTTCGGGATCGCGCTTCTCGACCACTTCATCCCGCGGGTCGAGAAGTATTCGAAGGGCAAGGCGTTCGTCGAGTTCGACGGTCCCAGCGCCATCTGCGTCGAGCATCAATGCGTCGAGCAGATGCAGCAGGACCTGATCCAGATCGCGACATCGTCGACGGAGAACATCGGCTCGTTCGGCCGCGTCTTCGACGTGATCAACCTGCCGTACTTCTTCCGCGACCTCGAATGGGCGGACATGATCCTCAACGAGTGGCTCGCCGAGTGGCTCGACAAGGAATCGCGCGAGAAGATGAACGTCGGCGCGCCGGCGGTGGTGCCGTGCGGCGGCTTCCGCCAGCTCGCCAACAACGTCCGCCGGGTCGCGAGGCCCGACGACCTCAAGGGCATCAAGATCCGCGTCACCAAGAGCCCGACGGCCTACGAGCTGATCAAGGGCTGGGGAGGCATCGCGGTTCCCTACGACTGGGCGCAGCTCTACCAGGGGATGCAGGCCGGCGTGGTCAACGGCTTCTACATTCCCGACGGCTGGACGGTTCACGTCAAGCTCAACGAAGTGGCGCCGTACATCACCGAGACCGGCGGCTCCTACACGGGTTGCGGCCTGTGGACGTCGCACGAGCACCAGGGCAAGTGGGACAAGGACGTCATCTACGCCGTGAACAAGGCCGGCGACGACCTTCAGCACGGCCTGGTCTACGAGATCGACCGTCAGTGGCTGAAGACCGCGACGATCGAGCTCAAGGAATGCTGCGACGTGTACTACCCCACGGACGAAGAGATGCTCGAGTGGTTCGCGGGCTCGCTTCACGCCTGGGTCGAGGCCAAGGGGACCTATCCCACCGAGATCGCGGAGCGCGCGCTCAGGCAGCAGGGCATGGACGAATTCATCGCCGTGCTCAAGGACGCCGGCGCTCTCTAGGCCCGCGACACCGGCCCGAGACATTGGGGGCGCGCCTCGGCGCGCCCCCTTTTTCCGTCCGGGTCGTCTTTGATGGTTGAGAATCGCGTTCTTCGCGTATAACCTGCAGCCATGTCCGGACTCCGTCACGGGGAACCGGGCAAACCGACCTGACGCCCGCGAAGGGCGTCGTGGCGACGAGGACCAAGGAGACTCGAGGAGGCGTTCCATGATCAGCAAAGTTCTTTCCACGATTGGAGTCGCGTTCGTTGCCTCGCTGTTGCTGGCCGGTTGCGACGAGGCGGCGCAGGAGGCGAGCACGCCGGCGCCGGCGAAGCAGGAGGAGAAGTCCGCGGCGTCCGGATCGTCCTCGCAGCAGCCGGTCGAGATGGGCGGTTCGATGAAGGACGAATCCGAGCTGACCGAGGAAGAGAAGAAGCAGCTCGAAATGGCGCAGAAGCTCCACAAGGCCACGGACTGCGGCGGGTTCGACCAGACCTGCACCCACAAGCAGGAAGTCAACCTCTACGCCATCAAGGACGAGAAGGCCGAGAAGGCCGGCACCGCGACGCTGACGCGGACCAACGACGGCCGGCAGCCCGGCGGCGGCCTGTGGTCGAAGCTCAAGAAGAAGGAAGCGGAGTAGCCGTTTCGGTAGCCGGTGGCCGGTAGCCGGTCACCGGCGACCGGAAACCGGACGCCCCGGCCGGTCGGCCAGCGCCCGGTTCAGCAGCTTGGGTATCTCTCCCAGGCGGTGGGCGATCCGCGCCCCCGCCGCGGCCAGAAGCTTCCGCTTCGCCGACGCCGAGTCGCCCTCGGCGCGGATCATGGCCGCGACGTGGCCGAAGCTCAGCCCTTTCGGGTGGCTCTCCTGAAAGACCCCGGCGATCAGCGCGACGACCGGCTTGGCGATCTCTCCGTCGCGCATGGCGCGCGCCAGGCCCTGCTCGAGTTCGGAGCCGGGCTCGCCGTAGAACAGCATCGCGTCGGTGTCGGGGTCGTCCTCGAACCGGCGGGCGTATTCGGACATGTCGTTGCCGACGATGGGGTCGCCGCCCATGGAGACGCAGGTGGAGACGCCGTAGCCGCCGGCCGCCAGCGCCGCGCTCAGTTCCGCCGACATGCCGCCGGAGCGGGAGCACACGCCGATCCGTCCCGGCACGTAGAGCTCGCCGGCCCGGTTTCCGCCGATGCCGCCGAGCTTGCTCTTGCCCGGGGAGATCACGCCGTTGGTGTTGAACCCGACCAGCCAGGCGCCGGCGGCGCGGGCGGCGGCGACCGCGACCGCGGCGTCGTGCCGGGGCACGTTCTCGGTGAGCGCGACGATGACCCCGATCCCGGCGTCGACCGCCTCCAGCACGGCGTCCCTGATGCCCGCGGCCGGGACGTAGATCACCGACGCCGTCGCCCCCGACGCCTCGACCGCAGCCTTGACGGTGTTGTGGACGGGGATGCCGTCGACGTCGCGCCCGCCGCGGCCGGGCGTCACCCCGGCCACGACGTTGGTGCCGTAGGCCACGCAGTACCGGGTGTCGAAACGGCCCTGGGACCCGGTGATGCCCTGCACGAGGACGCGCGTCGATTCGTCGACGAGGATGCTCATGCCGCGTCCTCGCGGCCGGCCGCCGCGGCGGTGAGGTCGACGACGAGCCTGACGGCGTCGTCGAGCGAGGTTCCGGGAGGCATGTAGCGCACGCCGGGGAATGCCTCGATCATGGCGCGCGCCTCGTCCTCGCCGGGGCCGAACACGCGGACCACGACCGGGAAGGTCCGGGTGTCGACCGCGTGCCGGCGGAGGGCCTCGCACAGCGCGCCCACGAGGACGTTGCAGGGCAGGAGCTGGAGGTAGTTGAAGCTCAGCAGCAGGCTTCTGACGTTCGGGTTGCGGAGGATGGCGTCGAGGACGGCGAGCGGCTTGTCGATCGACGGCGCCGGGCTGAAGTCCGTGTGGTTCGCCAGCCGGCCGCCGAGGTCGGCCACCATGTCGTGCTGCAGGAGGCTGGCGCCGCCGCCGCCCATGAGGACGCCGATGTCGCCGTCGAGCTCGGTATAGCGCAGGGCGCCGCCCGGCAGCGTCTCGTTGGCGTGCATCACGGCGAGCTCGCGCTCGTTCAGGATGCGCCCCTCGGCGCCGAAGCCGGACCCCGCGCCGGCCCAGTCGCGGCGGCGGAAGAGCGCGTTGTCGTCGATTTCCATCATGGCGCCGACGAGGGCGACGCGGCCGTCCCCGTCGACGGCCAGGGGGTTGCACTCCATCATCACGGCGTCGGCGTCGCGAAAGGCCTCGTAGAGCCGGGCCGCGAGCCGTCCGAGCCGGGCGAGCACCGGCCCCTCGACGCCGGCCCGCTCCCACAGGCCGACGGCTTCCCACGGCCGCAGGGCGGCCAGGGGGTCGACGTCCGCGGTGACCACGGAATCCGGGTCCCGTTCGAAGGTCCGCTCGATCTCGACGCCGCCGTGACGGCTGACGACGACCGCGGGCGCCCGGGCCCCGAAGGCGAAGCTCAGGTAGTGCTCGGCGGCGGCGAGGAATCGCGCCTCGACGTAGACCTTCTCGACCGGATACCCGTTGACGGTCCGGCCGATCAGGGCGTCCGCCGCGTCCGCGGCCTCCGCGGGCGTGTCGACCAGGCGAACGGCCCCGGCCTTGCCGCGCCTTCCCGTCGGGACGATCGCCTTCACCGCGACGCCGCCGCCCAGGCGTTCGGCGACGGCCGCCGCCGCCGACGGGTTCGCCGCCGCGGCGCCTTCGGGAACCGGGAACCGGTTCTCCCGCAGCCAGGCCTTGACCTTGTCCTCCGTCAGCCGCATCGGCAGGCTCGCCGGCCCGGAGGGCGGGGCATCGGGGCGTTCAAACCCGGTACGTCCGCGCCGCGTTGCCGTGGAACGGCTTGCGCTTCCCGGAATCGGAGAAGCCCTCCACGACCGCCCTGAAGGCGTCGAACGAGGTGTCGCAGTCGCTCATGGGAAGGCCTCCGGGCGGCATGACGGGCATCGGCGCGGGCGTCGCCGGCGCGGGAACGGAGTCGGGACCCGAGGCCGGAGGCTAGAAGAAAAGGACGGGCGGCGGCAAGGGCGCGCCGGCGGCGGGCCGAACCCGATCGTGAACTTCCGATCCTCCGAAGCGCCCAGGAGCGCCGGCGCTCGCCGCCGACCGAACCGGGCCGGCGACTTGACAATCGTCCACCTGCCGGGTTGTAGAGTCGCCTGCGGTTTCACCTGAGGCGACAGGGGGGCAGGAATGGCTCGATACGGCGGGAGCGGCCATGCGGCGGCTCGGGAGGGCGCGGAGGACGACCTGCGGTCGGCCATCCATGTCGTCGTTTCGGAAAGCGAAGGCTGGTACGTGGCGGAATGTCTGGAGGTCGCGGTCGTGACCCAGGGCCGGTCGCTGGATGAAACCCTGGCGAACCTGAGAAGCGCTCTGGAACAGCATCTCGACGACGAGGCGCTCGCGCAGGCTGGTCTGTCGCCGACGCCGCGCCTTGTCCTGAATTACGAGACCTCGACCCTTGCGGCCTGATGCCCCGCTTGCGGCGGCTGACGTCAAGGGAGGTGCTGAAGATCCTCGGTGATTTCGGCTTCAAGGTCGTCTCGATCCGCGGCAGCCACGCCAAGCTCGTTCGCATATCGGAGTCGGGCGGCCGGCAGGTCTTGACGGTTCCGATACATGCGCGACTGGCGGTCGGCACGGTACGAGCGATCTACCGGCAGGCGGCGCGCCTTGTTCCGGGCGACGATCTGCGGTCGAAGTTCTTTTCCGATTGAAGGCTGCCGTCGCGGATAGGGACTTGGAGGACTGTGACCGATGGACGGGGAAGGAGTGAAGATCGGCATGACGCCGCCGCATCCCGGCAGCTTCGTCCGCACCGAAATCCTGGAGGAACTCGGCCTTTCGGTCACCCGCGCGGCCGGGCTGCTGGGGGTGCGCCGGGCCACGCTGTCCGACCTTCTGAACGAAAAGGCGGGTCTGTCGCCGGAGATGGCGCTCAGGATCGAGAAGGCCTTCGGCGTGTCGATGGATACCCTGCTGCGCATGGCGGCATGGTATGAGGGCCATGTCGTGCGGCGCCGCAGCGGCGACATCGGCGTCAAGCGCTACGAACCCGGACACGAGGCGGGGTAAAGGGACAGTGATGCGGCCGGCGCCCGGACGAGAAAAGCCACGTGACTAGCCGGTCCTTTCGTGGGTCGGGGTCACCCGCAAGGCCGCATCAGGGGGCGGGAAGTTCATTGTTCTCGGCGGCCGCCTCCGTCCATGTCCTCACTTCCTCCAACACGTCGTCCGTTACGCCGTCGCAGAAATCGACGGTCCGGCAGCGGTCGAAGAGAAGTCCGGCGTCGGTGGAGCGTTCGTGCCATTGGCGTCGCGCCGAAGCTCCCGATCGGAGCAAGGCTTCGGAAACGAAAAACGCGCGCACGGGGAGGACCGCGGGCCTCTCCCGCAGCCATTTGGCGCAAAAGGCATCCGGTTGAAGCTGCGTCAGCGTATCCCTGTACTCCGTTCCGGTCTTGCACTGGCCGAAGATCATGAGCTTGCCTTGCCATGAATCGGCAAACGATTTCCATGCGACGACGTCCAGCCTACCGTCTTTCGCGTTCGGAGCTGCCGCGTCCTTGGCGCCGTTTCCTTCGCCAAGCCGGCGGCAGAGATCCGCGACCCTCGCCCGGAATCCGCCGGTTCCCGATGCCGCGCCGAACACCATGCTTTCGGCGCGCGAGCCGAGATAGGCTCTCGCCACCCCGGCGCATAGTTTCTCGAAAAGACTCGCGCCGTCTATTCCGGCATGTCTCCGGTCGTCGCGCATATTCAGTCGGGTGGCGAGGAGCAGGTAAAGATAGACCAGCTGCCGGCAATTCAACTCCCCGGGACGCCGTGCGAGCGTATTCCCCCGGGTGCCGATCAGGAACGGGTAACCCGCGCTTCCCCCGCAAGCCCGGCTGCGAGCCTCCATCTCGACGCAGGCCTCTTCCGCGTCGCGATCCGCCGCGTCCTCCTCGGGCACCCCGTCACCATAGTCGTTTTCCTCGATTCTTCCGAAGGCCCGTGACAAGGCGGCGGTCGACGTGCCCCCGTCACGCCACGCCGTCAGCTCGGCGAAATCGGCAAGTTCGTGCGCGGATGCACGCATGGTGGGAACGCCCGGATGCCTGAACATCAGTCGTCGACCGTAAGGCGTTTCTTTTCGTTTTGCGGCGCGTGCTTGCGCTCCATTTCATTGTACAGGTCTTCCGCGATCGTCAACACGGTGCCGGCGATTCGAAGCAGATTCTCGGATCCGTCATAACCGGAGGAAAGCTTGCTTCGCGCCTTTTCGAGACTCCTCCTCGAAGCCGTCAGGCTTTCCTCGAAAACGCCCGAAGACGGTTTGCCTATTTCATAGGCCGTGAGAAGCGTTTCACCGGCCCGAAGGGCGGCGATGGCCTCCTTGTTGGCGACGACCGATTCGAGATACCGAAGATCCGGGTTTTGCCGTTCGACGAGCGGCGGTTTTTCCTCTTTCTTGCTTCCGTACATCCACAGGCAGAGCTCGCGAAGCTCTTCCATCTTGTCGGCCGGAACCGGTTCGGCGCTCTCGTCGGTTGCGGGATGAAGGCCGATGAACCCGCCGATGCCGGGATAGTCGATGCCCGTGTACAGATGGGAAAAGGAAAAATGTCTTCTCCAGCGGTCCTCGCGGCTGAAAAGCTTCCGTCTTTCCGCCTGCTCGATGACCATCAGGCCTCTGTACAGCCTCTGGACCGTCTTGTGCGTATCGCCGATCTGCTTGCCGATGTCCTCGAGATCGACGCCGTAATTTCTATGTACTTCAGCGATATACCTCGATTTTGCGTAGCTGCTCCACTTGGCGGGGCCGTTGACGTGCTTGAAACCGAGATAGCGCCACGCTCCTTCGCGCGTTTCGCGTATGACGGGAAGTTCCTCGAGCGCCTTCCGCCCTGTCTCCGCAAGGGCAGGGACCTCTGCGCCCACCTCTTCGGCAAGACCGGGATGCAGGAGAAGTTTCACGGCGGCGAGGCGGCGATTGCCCTCGATCACCACGTTCCTGCCGCCTTCCTGCGCGACGATCAGCGGTTCGTGGGGAAAGAAACCGCTCGCGGCAATGGACATCACGAGTTCCCGCACGTCCATCGCTTCCCACAATATGCGGACGACCTCGGCCTCCGGCGTGGCGCCTGACAGGCCGAACTCGGGAAGCCGGGGGTTGCGGACGTCGAACGCCAGCTCGGAGACGTTCAGCCATTCGATCGGTTCGGTGTTCATCCCACACTTCGCCGCGCTCGGGGAAACGGGTCCTGCCGGGAGAGCCGGCGCACCCGGTCAATGCTACCATGAATCGATCATGAACCGGCAAACCCGTCTTGCGCTTGCGCCTCCACCGGCGGCGTGAGCGCCGCCGCAGCGGTCCGGGCGTGGCCGCGCGGCCGGATGGCGGGCGCTCCCGGGAGCATACGGGAAATGCAGCCCTCCATCGGCGGACTACACGTCGTCGGGCAGCGACAACAGCGCGTATGGCGGCGGGCCGAACCCGATCGTGAACTTCCGATCCTCCGAAGCGCCCAGGAGCGCCGACGCTCGCCGCCGACCGAACCCGGACACGAGGCGAAGCAAGGGGCAGCGATGCGGTCGGCGCCCGGACGAGAAAAGCCATAGGGGGTCGTCAAGAGAACAATGGGAGTCGTTTGTGACAGGGCAGGAATAAACTTCACGGCGCTCGAATATCGTTGGCTTTCTTCCCGGGAATCGGTAGAAGGTTTCCTGCCCATTCCTCGGGAAAGGCCCTGCACATCCTGACCGAAGCAAGGAGCGGAACCATGTTCACTCGCCTCGCGGGCGCCGCGTCGCTGGCCGCAGCGGCCGCCCTTCCTCTCGTCCTGTCCGCCTGCGGCTCGTCCGGTTCCGGACAGATGTCCCTGCAACAGGCGATTGGCGGCAACAACACGGCGATGGCCGCAGCTCGCGCCGCGACGAGCGTGCCGAGGCCCGGCAGCGTCACGCAATCCCCGAATGCCGCCGACCGTGTCCAGGTCACGAATTTCGACCCGGCCAACAGCAGTTTCACGATCACGAACACGAACACGGCGGCCGGAGCAGGATGGACAATCGGCACCGGCAACGCCCAACCGCTGAACGCGGAGGCCGGGGCGGATGACGGCATCTGGTTGGTCCAGCAGGTGGAGGGCGGGCAAAGGGTGGTCGTCGCCTACCCGAGGGCCGCCGACGAAGAGGAAGGGACCGACTGGCTGGCCGCCGGCATCTGGGCTTTCGTCCCGGACAGCGAAGCGCTCGGCGACTACGAATTCGGCGCTTTCGCGGACGGCGGCGCCCCCCTCACCGACGCCAATCTACAGGCTCTACAGGCTCTGACCGGCACCGCGCGATATGGGGGTCAGGCGGTCGGCGTGTATTACTCCTTCTCCGCGGACGAGAGCGAAGCCGGTCCCTTCACTGCGGACGTCGCGTTGGAGGCCAACTTCAGCACCGCCGAGGCGCTCGGATCGATTTCCGGAACCGTCAGTGACGTCGAGACGCAGGACGGCACTGCAATCGACGCGACGTTGGCCCTGGGGTCGGCGGACATCGGGAGTTCGAACGCCGGGTTCTTCACGGGGGCCACCAGTATGACGTTCGGTGGACGAACCTACGCGGGCCGCTGGGGGGGGCAGTTCTTCGACCACGGCGCCGACACCGATGCTCCCGCCTCCGTCGCCGGGACCTTCGGCGCGACCACGAGCGAAGCGGGTGGGACCGGGACCGGCAGCCTCGTCGGCGCGTTCGGCGCGGAGCGGCAGGCGCAGTAAGGCCGCGCCGCTCGCCTGTATGCGGGGCGGAAGGCGCTGCCGCGCGGTGCTCCTCCGTGCGCTCGCCGCCGCCATCCTGCTCCACGCCTCCGCCTCCGCCGCCGCGGCCTCCGACCGGTCGCATCTGTCGTCGGACCCCAGGGTCAGGGACGCGCGGGCGCTGGTCGAAAGCGGCCGCTTCGACGAGGCGCTCGCCGCCCTGCGCCCGCTGGCGCCAAGCCACCCGGACAGGACCGACGTGCTGTTCCTCCTCGGTCTGGCGGCGGTCGGGGCGGCGCAGCGGGGCGGGATCGGGGAAGGGGACCGAACCGCTCTGCTCGACGAGGCCGTCGCCGCGCTCCGCGCCATCCTGATCGACCGGCCGGCGCTGACGCGCGTGCGCCTGGAGCTGGCGCGGGCGTTCTTCCTCCTGGGAGAGGACGGCCTGTCGCGGGCGCATTTCGAGCGGGTGCTGGCCGGCAGGCCGCCCCCGGCGGTGGCCGCCAACGTGCGCCGCTTCCTGAAGGCGATACGGGCGCGCGATCGCGTGCGGGGCTACTTCGGCGCCGCGCTGGCGCCGGACAGCAACGTCAACGCGGCCTCGGGCGCGGAGGTCATCCGTATCGGCGGATTGCCGTTCCGCCTCGACGCGCCGGCGGACAGGCGCTCCGGGACGGGAGTCGTCGTCTGGGGCGGCGGGGAGTATCAGCATCCGCTCGGCCCCCGGTGGCGGTTGCGCCTGGGCGCCGACGCCGCCCGCCGGGACTACGCCGGGAGCGGCTTCGACCGCACCTTCCTCTCCGGGCACGCCGGCCCGCGGTGGCTGGCGGGCGCGGAGACGGAGGCGAGCCTGCTCGCCAGCGCCCGCCGCCGCTGGGTCGCGGGGGCGCCGTACAGCCACGCGCTCGGCGCCCGTCTCGAAATCGACCGCCGGCTCGACCGGCGCTGGACGGTGCGGGCGCGGGCATCCTGGCATCGGCGCGAACATCGGCGTGACGGCCGGCGGTTCGACGGGCTGGTCTTCGATTTCTCGCTGGGCGCCGCCTGGCGCGCGGCGCCGACGCTGCGAATCGAGGCGACCGCCGGCTACGCCCGCGAACGTCCGAAGGCGGCGGTCTGGCGCAATTCCACCCGCCGGGCGCGGGCCGGCGTTTCCGCCGCGCTGCCGGCGGGGTTCACGCTGGGCGCGAGCGCCGAGTTGCGGTGGACGGGATACCGGGGCCGCTGGTGGCCGTTCACGCCGGACGGCGCGGCGCGCAAGGACCGGGTCCGGGTCCTGAGCGTCTCGGCCTTCAACCGGGCCTTCACGATACGGGGGTTCAGCCCGCAACTGGTGCTGGCCAACGAGGCGCGCAGATCCAGCGCGCAGCTCTACTCCTACGACCGCAACCGCGCCGAATTGCGTCTCGTGCGGCAATTCTAGCCCGGCTCGCCACGGGTGCGGGAGCGGTGGGACGGGGGCGCCTCGTTCGTCGACGGACCTGCACGGACGGGCAGGGTGGTATATTCGGGGACCAACGCTCGCTTTTCCCGTTTCACGCCACCGGAGGCCGGAATGACGGACACGCCGCTGAACGAGGAGGAACTGGCTCCGCTGCGGGAGCTCGACACGCCGACGGTCTGCAACACGATCGAGATGCTGCGGCCGGAGCGTCAGGGCTTCGGCTACACGACGGACACGATGGTCTGCGTCGATCCCGGCCTTCCGCCTCTCGTCGGGTACGCCAAGACCGCGGCGATCCGAAGCACGCGGCCGTCCGGCCGGTCCGCCGACCGGACGCGGCAGGCCCGCCTCGATTACTTCCGGCACGTCGCGGCGGCGCCCGTCCCCGGCATCGCGGTGATCCAGGACCTCGACGGCGACCGGGCGGGGTACGGCTCGTTCTGGGGCGAGGTGACGTCGACGTCGCTGAAGGCGCTGGGATGCGCCG
Source organism: Alphaproteobacteria bacterium (assembly GCA_965200265.1). GTDB lineage: Bacteria > Pseudomonadota > Alphaproteobacteria > UBA2966 > UBA2966 > UBA2966. The sequence goes on from OZ241357.1 coordinate 1,014,793, forward strand.
GCGGGATCACCGACGGGAGCATCCGGGACGTCGACGCCATCGCGGCGGGGTTTCAGCTCCTGGCGCGCAAGGTCGTCCCGAGCCGGGCCTTCGTGCACGTGGTCGACTTCGAATGCGACGTCAACGTCCTCGGCATGGTCGTCCGGCCGGGCGACCTGGTTCACGCGGACCGGCACGGGGCGGTCGTCGTTCCCCACGATCTGGCCCGCGCCATCGCCGGGGGCGCCGGCCTCGTCGCGCGCCGGGAAAGGATCATCCTCGACGCCGCCCGCAGCCCCGGCTTCACCGTCGACGCGCTGGCGAGGGCGATGGAGGAGGCGTCCCGGATCGAGGAGTGACCGGGCCCGGACCCGGTCGCGGGAGCTACGGCGGGCCCCGGTGAACGAGCCGGGGGCCGAACGTCTGCGCCAGGGGCATGACCTCGAGCGTGTTGACGTTGACGTGCGGCGGAAGCGCGGCGACGTCGAGGATGACCCGGGCGACGTCGCCGGCGCTCATGGCCTTGAAGCCTTCGTAGAAGTTGGCGTCGGCGTCGCCCGTCCTCACGACGTCGAATTCCGTCTCCGACATCCCCGGCGAGACCGACGTGACCCGGACGTTCCGGCCCTTGAGGTCGGCGCGCGTGTTCATCGCGAACTGGGTGACGAACGATTTGGTGGCGCCGTAGACCGGGCCGCCGGGGCCGTAATGGTTCCCGGCCACCGACGCCACGTTGATCACGTGGCCCCGGTCGCGGGCGACCATGCCCGGCATGATCGCCCGGGTGCAGTACAGGACGCCCTTGATGTTGGTGTCGATCATCGTCTCCCAGTCGTCGACGTCCGCCTCCCAGGCCGGCGCCCGGCCGAGCGCCAGCCCGGCGTTGTTGACGAGGATCGAGATTTCGGCGAAGTCCCCGGGGAGGCCGGAGACCGCGGCGTCGACCGCGTGGCGGTCGCGCACGTCGAGGGCGATCGTCAGGCAACGGTCGCCCAGCCGCGACCGCAGCTTCTCCAGCCGGTCGGCGCGGCGCCCGCACGCGACGACGCGCGCGCCCTCCGCGGCGAAGAGCCCGGCGACGGCTTCTCCGAAGCCCGCGGTCGCGCCGGTGACGAACGCGACCTCGCCATCGAGTTTCGACATCAGGACGCTCCCGGGTTTCAGGGTTCCGATCGAGGCGGGCGCGTTCCCGGCGGGGCGCGCCGTCCGCCGGTCAGCTTCGCGCGGCTTCCCTGGCGGCGTCGCCTTCCCGCCCGGCCGTCGCCGCCTTCGGGGAGTCGCCGGCGTCCGGTTTCGGCGCCCGGGTCGCCGTGACCTGGACCCGCGGGAGATCGTCGCTCGTCGAGTCCTTCTTCGCGCGCATCAGCTGGCCTTCGACGTGCGCCCCCGGCTCGATCGACAGGACCTCGTGCCAGATGTCGCCGATCACCTTCGCCGTCTTGCCGAGCCTGACCCTGCCGGCGCGGATCTTTCCGGAAACGTCGCCGTGAATCTCGACCTCCCCGGCGACGACCTCGCCGCAGATCGACGCCTTGTCGCCGACGGTAAGCGATTGCGACGCCACGTTGCCCTCGACGCTTCCGTCGATCTGTATCTCGCCGTCCGTTTCGAGGTCGCCGACGATACGCAGGTTGCCGCTGACGATCGACGGCGGGCTCTTGGCGTCCTTCGAGGAGCCGGACGAGGGCGCCGCGGGCTTGCTCTGTTCAGTTTTTGAAAACATGTCTTCCTGCCTCCAGGAATTTTGCCGGGTCTTGGGGCTGTCCCTTGAACAGCACTTCGTAGTGGACGTGCGAACCGGTGCTGCGTCCCGTCGTGCCCATCCTGCCGATCGGCTGACGGAACTCAACCTCTTCGCCCCTTTTTACAAGATTTTGATGAAGATGTGCATACCGGGTGCTGATCCCGCGGCCGTGGTCTATCTCCACGATCCGGCCGTAGGGTCCTTTCCGGCCGGCATACGTCACGACCCCCGCGGCCGTCGCGCGGACGACGCTCTTGAACGGCCCGCTGAGGTCCAGCCCGGAGTGCATCGCCCAGCGCCCGGTGATCGGGTCGCGGCGTTTGCCGAAGCCGCTGGCGAGGCGGTAATGGTCCACCGGCGGGGTCAGGGGCAGCGTCCGCAGAATCCGCCGCAGTCCTTCCCGGAGCACCAGGTGCGACTCGAGCTCCAGGACGCTGTTTTCGAATTCGTCCCCCATGTCGGCGAATTCGTTCGCCGACCCGGCGGGATCGAGGATGGCGAGCGGGCCGCCCCGACCGGGTTCGCCGACATCGGTCGGGTGCAGCAGCTCGCCGGCGTCGAGACCCGTGAGCTCGATCACCGACGTCATCTCCCGGACGCCGGCGAGGGTCCGGTCCCGGAGTCGATCGACGAGAACCTGCTGGGAGGACTTCAGTGCGCTCAGGCGCCGCTCCAGTTCGCCCGCGTGCTTCTCGGCGGAGTCGTACCGACGACGCGCGCGGTCCCGGTCCCCGATGGCGCGACTCAACGACCGGCGCGTCTCTCCGAGCGCCTCGGACAGGCTGGAGTTGCGGGCCGACGTCGCGTCCAGGTCGGTTTTCAGCCGCTCCACCCGCGCCTCGAGCGCCCGCTTGGCGGCGAGGGCCCGGTTTCGTTCGCCGACGGCCGTGTCGCGTTCGTCGGTCAGCGCGCTCAGCCGTTTTTCCAGCGTCTGCTTGCGAAGCAGGAGGTCCAGGAGCCGCTCGTGCCTGGCTTCGATGTCGCCGGTCAGCGAAACGAAGTGGCTCCGGGTGTCCGAGAGCTCGCGGGAGAGTTGCCCGTGGGCCGACTCCAGGTCGGCGATCCGGCGGTTCTTGGATTCGATGACCCGATCCTGGAACAGGAGATGGACGGAGGCGAACGTCACCCAGCCGAACGACGCGACGAGGATCAGCGCCAGAACGGCCTGCGCCGACTTGCCGAGTGCAACGAACCGGACGCGCCCCCCGTGGCGGTAATAGAGCTGCCGCTCCGGAAACACCCGGTCGAGCAGTCCGGCCGGAACGTCGCGCCAGGCCCGGTGGTGACGGTTTCTCATCGCCGGGCTTCGGACCCCGCTCGCCTCATCCCTCTCGGGCCACGGCGCGCGCCGCGTCCAGCACGTCCTCGACGTGACCCGGGACCTTCACCTTCCGCCACACGCGCGTCACGCGGCCGCCCCGATCGATCAGGAACGTCGCCCGTTCGATGCCCATGTAGGTCCGTCCGTACATGCTTTTCTCGACCCAGACGCCGTAATCGGAACACAGGCCGCCGTCCTCGTCGGATATCAGCGTCACGCCCAAGCCGTGCTTGTCCTTGAACTTCCGGTGCTTGGCGACGCTGTCCCTGGACGCCCCGAGAACGACGGTATCGAGCTTCTCGAAGGCGCCCAGGGCCTCCGTGAAGCCGATCGCCTCCTTCGTGCATCCCGACGTGTCGTCCTTCGGGTAGAAGTAGAGGACGACGCTCCTCCCGCGAAAGTCCTTCAGGGCGACCGGCGCGCCCCGGTCGTCGGGCAGCGAGAAATCCGGCGCCCGATCGCCCGCTCGTGGTCCGGCGCCTTCCGGTCGGGTCACCCTGTCGAACTCCCGATGCACATGAAAGAACTTCCCTTCAGGTCGCGGTCGCGTGGCGGCCGCCCGCGACCCCAGGACCCGGCGATTGTGCCCGTTCCCGAGAGCGACGGCAAGCGCGCCCCGGCGATTTCATCGAATTCCGCCGCGGCGATGATGCGCTGCATTTCCGGTCTGTGGGCCGGACGCGTCGTATCCGTCATGCCGGCTGGCCGCGCCATGCTTCGGTGTGGCGTGGGACGGTTCTTTTCTCCAGTATTGCGGGGCGCACCCTCCAGACGAACAGGGTTGCCGTGAAATCGGCACGAACCTGGATCTTGATCCGGGGCAAAGGGTTCGGACTCATCCGTGAACGCGATTCTGCCAATCAACCTCGACGACCTCCTCCACTGCCGCGGCGTGGAGTCGGAACGGGTGGAGTTCAAGGCATCGTGGGACCCGCACACGACGGGGCCCCAGGTGCTCAAGACGATCTGTGCGTTCGCCAATGACCATCACAACCTGAACGGCGGCTACGTCGTCATCGGCGTCGAGGAGCGGGGCGGAAGGGCGGTCCTGCCTCCTGCCGGTCTGTCCGCCGAGGAGATCGAGGCCGCGCAGAAGTGGGTCCGCGGCAACTGCAACCGGCTCGATCCTCCCTATCACCCCATTCCGTCACCCGAGACCGTGGGAGATCGACTTGTCTTGGTGGTGTGGGCCCCGGCGAGCGACACGAGGCCCCATCGCGCACCCGGGATCGGTGGTGAATCAGGGCGATACTGGGTTCGTCTCGGCTCCGAGACCGTCGACGCCGAACGGCGCGGCGACCTGCTTCGCAGCCTCATCCAGCAGACGGCGCGCGTGCCCTGGGACGATCGCCGGGCGCCGGATGCCCGAGTCGAGGATCTGCGCGAAGCAAAGGTTCGCGAATACCTGCGCGATGTACGCAGCGGGCTCCTCGACGAACCGAACGCGGAGAACGTCTATCGGCGTATGCGAATCACGACGAAGGTCAACGATCACGAGGTCCCCCGGAACGCGGGCCTGCTGTTCTTTTCGAAGGATCCCGCGGAGTGGTTCCGGGGGGCGAAGATCGAGGTCGTGCAGTTCGCCGCGGACCGGGCCGGGGACGTACAGGAGGAACGGGTCTTCGGTGGCACTCTCGTGGATCAGCTTCGCGACTGCCTGAATTATCTTGAAAACTTTTCGGCGTTTCATCTACAAAAGCAGCGACATCGGAGCCGGATCCGCGGCTGGGTCAGCTATCCGTTGCCGGCGCTGCGCGAAACCCTCGTCAACGCGGTCTATCACCGCGACTACGACGTCGACCAGCCCGAACCCACCAAGGTCTATCTCTATCCGGATCGCATCGACGTCATCAGCTATCCCGGACCGGTTGCGGGGATCGAAGCCCGGCACCTGCTTCCCGACGCGGAAGTTCGGCCCGCGCCCGCCCGCAATCGCCGCATCGGAGAGTTCCTGAAGGAACTGGGGCTTGCGGAGGGACGGCTCACCGGGCTGCGGAAGGTGTTCCAGGCGATGGAAACCAACGGCTCTCCGTCGCCCCGTTTCGATTTCGACGAACGGCGGACCTACTTCCAGGCCACGTTGCCGGCCCATCCGGAGTATGGCGCGCTGTCGGCATTGCGGGATGCGGCCCATCTGCGGGCATTGGGGGAGCACCGGGAAGCTCTCCGTCGCATCGAAGCCGCGTGGACGTCCAACCAGGGTTCGGCGGTCCTTGCGTCCGAGATGGTGCGGGCGTATGCGGAAAGCGACGAGTTCGAGCGCGCCGAGGAAGTCCTGAAAACCTTTGAGGCGCAAGGGCCGGAGAGCGCGGTTTCCTACGTCACGAACACGATGATCGAGGTGCTCGCGGAGGCGGGCGACGAGAGCGGGGCACGGCGGTTGCTCGGCAAGAGCCGTCCCGTACTGTTCGGCCGGGATGCCATAGACGCGGCCATCCTGGCCCGGCGCGTCGAGGACTCCCGCGCCGCGCACCGGTACTTCGAGCGTGCCGGCGATGCGGTATATGCCGATCCTCGGGCGCTGCTCGAGTTCGCGCAGACCAAGCTCCGGCTGGCGGGCGAGGCCCACCGGCAACGGCAGCGAGATCTGAACCGGCGGTTTCTCATGGAGGCTCGAGTGCTGCTGGAGCGCGCTGTCCAACTCGACGCATCGCCGGCGCGCCATGCCTGGGCGTGGCGCGAACTGGCGCGCACGCTCAACTGGCTACGGGCTCCGGTCGGAGAGGTCGAAGAAGCCTATCGCAAGGCGATCGAGCTGTTGCCGGATGAACAGAGGTTTCGCGGAGAGATGGAGGGGGTTCTGGCAGCCCGGTAGCGCGTCCCGGCGATTTCATCGAATTCCGTCGGGCGATGCGCGGGAGTCCGGGGTCAATCGGCCGCGCCGCCGGGCTCCGCCGCATTTTCGGCGCGGGCCGGGTCGACGATGAACTCCCGCAGCCGCCGGTGAACCCGGCGTTCGGTGTCGAGGATCGCCGATTTCAGGGCCTCGAAGCTCTCCCGGCCCGTCGCCCGCGCCAGCGCCCGGCGGAGGCCTTCCGGCGCCTGTTCCTCCACGAAATCGACCTGGAGGGTCTGCCGGAGAAATCCCTGGACGTTCCTGAACAGCCGCAGGGCCTCGGTCAACTCGTCTGCGAGGCCACCGTCGATGACCCGCGCCCGGCGCAGCGCGCGGACCGCGTCCGACGCGCCTCCGGCGGCGACCTCGGCATGGTCGGCGGCGTGGCGAAGGATCAGGTACTGGCACAGGAACTCGAGCTCGAACAGGCCTCCGTGCGCGTGCTTGATCCGCCACGGGTCTTCGGTGCCGTGCTCGCGTTCGGTGCGCTCGTACATCTCCGCCACGTCCCGGAGGAGTTTCGCGGGGTCCCGGCGCAGGCGCACGACGGCGTCGATGATGCCCTCGATTCGATCCCGCAGGGCGGGAGGCGCCAGCACGACGCGCGCCCGGGTCAGGGCCATGTGCTCCCACGCCCAGGCCCGGTCCTTCTGATACTCCTCGAACCCGTCCACGTGGACCGCGATCGGTCCGCTGGCGCCGAACGGCCGGAGGCGCATGTCGACTTCGTACAGCCGGCCCTCCGCCGTCGGCGCGGCGATGGCGTTGATGACGCGCTTGCCGAGCCGGGAGTAGTACTCGCCCACGGTCAGCGGACGCCCGCCGCCGGCGGACTTCCCGGCGCCGGGACAGTCGTAGACGAAGGCGAGGTCGAGATCGGACTCCGGCGTGAGCTCCCGCGCGCCGTACTTGCCGAGGGCGACGATCGCGAAGGCGCCGTCCTGGACGTCGCCGTGGACCCGCGCAAATTCGGCGTGCGTGGCGGCGTACAGTTCGCGCAGCAGAACGTCGGCGACGTCCGCCAGGCCCGGTCCCACGTCCGTCGCCGACGCGACGTTCCGCAGGACGTGCACGCCGGCCCGGAACGCCTGGTCGTGACCCCACCGGCGGGAACCGTCGAGCACCTCTTCGTAATGCCGGCAATCGGCCAGCGTTCGCGACAGCTCGCGGGCGAGCGGGTCGACGCCGGGGATGGGATCGTAGAAGTCGCCGCTCAGAACGTTGTCCATGAGGCGGGGATTGCGCGCCAGATGCTCGGCCAGCCGCGGCGCGCTGCCCATGATCTCCGCCATCAGGTCGAGAAGGCCGGGGTTGGCGTGGAACAGCGAGAATATCTGGACCCCGGTGGGCAGCTTGGACAGGAATTCGTCGAATTTCAGGATGGCGGCGTCGGGATTGGCCGTGCCGGCGAGCGCCCGCAGGAATGCCGGGGTGAGTTCGGTGAGCAGCTCCCTGGCGCGCGCACTCCGCGTCGCCCGGTGGCCGCCGTGATGCCAGCGGCGGATCAGCGCCGCCGCGGTGGAGGGTTCGCCGTACCCGAGCCCGGCCAGCGTCGCGACCGTCTCGGGGTCGTCTTCCGTCCCCGTGAAGACGAGGCTTCCGGCGTCTCCCAGGGCCGGCGCGTGCTCGAAGAGCCGCGCGAAGTGCCGCTCGACCGTTCGCAGCGTGTCCAGCGTCTCGGCGACGAACGCCGCCGTGTCCGGGAAGCCCATGAAGGCGGCGACGTGCGCCAGGCCTTCCCCGGTTTCCGGCACGGTATGCGTCTGTTCGTCGGCGATCATCTGCAGACGGTGCTCGAGCCGGCGCAGGTAGGCATAGGCGCGCGCCATGTCGTCGGCGACGCCGCGCTCGATGCGGCCGCCGGCCGCGAGGGCCTTCAGGGCGCCGCGGGTATCCGGGACCCGCAGCGCCGGGTCGCGCCCTCCGGCGATCAGCTGCTGGGTCTGGGCGAAGAACTCGATCTCCCGGATGCCGCCCCTTCCCACCTTGATGTTGTGGCCGGGAACGGTGACGGATCCGTGTCCGCGATGCGCGTGAATCTGCCTCTTGATCGAGTGGACGTCCTGGATGGCGGCGAAATCCAGGTATTTCCGCCAGATGAAGGGAGAGATGCGGCTCAGGAAGGCGCGCCCGGCCGCGACGTCGCCGGCGACGGGACGGGCCTTGATCAGCGCCGCCCGCTCCCAGTTCTGCCCGACGCTCTCGTAGTAGCTCTCCGCCGCCGCCGTGGACATCGCCAGCGGCGAGCTGCCGGTGTCGGGGCGCAGTCTCAGGTCGGTCCGGAACACGTAGCCCGCGCTCGTCCGGGACTGAAGCAGGTGTATCAGTTCCCGGGTCAGGCGCACGAAAAGGTCGCGCGCCGACCTGTCGCCCGTGTAGCGGACCCGTTCCTCGTCGAACAGCGCGATCAGGTCCACGTCGCTGGAATAGTTGAGTTCGCGGGCGCCGAGCTTGCCCATGCCGATGATGGTGAAGCCGCTCTCTTCCGAGGGGTGTTCCGCGTCGCGAAGATCCAGGTCGCCGGCGGCGGCCGCCGCCGCCAGAAGGTGGTCCACCGCCGCCCCGGCGGCGGCGGCGGCGAAGTCGCCGAGGGCGCCGGTGACGTCGTCGAGGGACCAGGCGCCGGCGACGTCCGCGGCCGCGACCAGAAGCGCCATCTTCTCGCGGGCGTCCCGCAAGGCCGTCATCAGCGCATCCCGCCCGGCGCCGCGGACCGCGCGCACCGAATCGAGGGTCCGGTCGCGGAGTCGATCCGGCCCCGTTTCGAAGAGGTCGCGGGCGAAGGGGACGTTCCGCAACAGGCACGCGGAGAGAAACGGGCTGTTGCCGAATATCGCGGCCAGGAAGTCGCGGCCCGCCGGGTGCGCCGAGAGGTGCTGGGCGAAATCGTCGAGCGCCGGGTCGCCGGACGCGGCCGCCCGCTCACGCCATTCCTCGAGGCCGTGCTCGAGGCGTTCGCGCGAGTACGGCCGGGGAAGGGTTTCGATCCGGGACAGAAACGGCAAGCCCGTCATTCCTTTGCATCGAGGTATGGGGCACACTGCGGAACGGGGTGACGGCGGTCAAGGCGCGCGCGGACCGCCGGTTCCCCGGTTCGCACTTCGGGATACGGCGCGGGGAGGCCGTGATCGCCTCGATCGGCAAGGTGACGCTCTGGCTGCTCGCGGCGGCTACCGCGGGATCCGCGGTCCTGTTCGTCGTCGCCGGCTGGCTGCTCTGGTCGGGGCCGGTTTCGTTGCGGCCTCTCGTTCCCTACGTGCGCGACGCCCTGAACGGCGGCGTCCAGGGGATCCGGGTCGACCTCGACGATACCGTCCTCGCCTGGGCGGGCTGGGAGCGGGCGGTCGACGTGCGCGTCCTCGGCGCGCGACTCCTCGATACGGAGAATCGGGTCATCGCCGGCGTCCCGGAAATCTCGCTCGGCGTGAGCGGCGTGGCGTTGCTCGGCGGTCGCCTGGCGTTCACCCGGATCGAGCTGCTCCGCCCCCGGATCACGCTTTTCCGGGACGAGCAGGGCGCCTTCGGGATCGGGACGGACGACGACGCGGGCGAGGACGCGGGGATCGTGATCGCGTCTCTCGTCGACCGCTTGCGGGCGCGGCGCGAGGCGGGCGCGTCGACGGAACTGCTGTCCCGGGTCGGCGTGCGGGACGCGCGGGTCATCCTGGTCGATCGCGTGCTGAACCGGACCTTGCGATCGACCGGGGTCGGCGTCTCCCTGACGCAGGACGCCGCGGGCATTTCCGGGCGCGTCTCCGGCCTCCTGGAGCTGGACGGCGTCGCGACGCCGGTGACCGCCCGGCTGTCGCACGTCCGCGACAGCGGCAAGGTGGCCGTGAACGTGCGCGTGTCCGCCCTGGAGCCGCGCCGGCTCACGGCGTATCACCCGTCGCTCTCCGGGCTCGAGGGCATCGGCACGCCGGTCGACGGCGCCGTGGACCTCACCCTGGGCGCCGGGGGGATCGTCGGGGCCGTCGCCTTCGATCTCGTGGCGCACCCGGGACGGGTTCGGCTCCCCCGGTATTTCGACGACGATCTGACGCTCCGGCGGCTCGCGGTCAAGGGACGGGTCCTGGAGGGCCTTGCGGGCGTCCGGTTCGACGACCTGTTCCTGGACCTCGGAGACGCTTCCGCCTCGGCGAGCGTGTCGATCGATTTCGGGGAGCGCCCGGCCGTCGCCCTGGAGGGAAGTTTCGAGAACCTTCCCGTGGACGCCTTGCGGCGTTACTGGCCCAACGACTTCCTGAGCAGGTCCAGGGACTGGGTTGCCGCCAGGTTCAGCGGCGGGAAGATCGCGCGCGGCGCCGTGCGTCTGGAAGTCTCGCCGGAAACGCGGGTCGGGCGCGGCCTGCGGGAGGACGCCCTCGATCTGGCGCTGGATTTCGAGGGGGTTTCGGCGCGATACCTTCCCGGAATGCCGCGGCTCGTCGACGCGCGCGGCTCCATGCGCATGACGGGAAGCACGATCGCGCTGGCCGTCGACGGCGGACGGGTGGGGGAGGTCGCGATTTCCGAGGGCGACGTGCGGGTCGAAGGGTTGAGCACCCCGGACAAGACGGTCCATGTCGAGTTCGTCGGGAGCGGCGAGGTGTCCGACGTTCTGACCGTTCTCGCGCACGCTCCGTTCCGGCTCCTGGAGTCCGACCGGATCCGGCCCGAAACCGTGTCCGGCTCCAGCGCCACGAGGGTTCGGCTCGAACTGCCGTTGAAGCCCGGACTCCAGGGCCACGAGGTGAAATACGTCGCGGCGGCGAACCTGCAGGGTCTGGGCGTGTCTCCTCTCGCCGGCGACCGTGCGCTGGCGGACGGCGACATGCTGGTGCGGCTCGACACGAACGGGATCGATGCGTCGGGGGCGGCGTCGATCGACGGCGTGCCGTTCGAATTCGAGTGGCGGCAGGCCTTTCGGCCGGCGGGTGCGGCGGCCGGCTCCCTGTCGCTCACGGCGAGTCTGGACGACGGCCATCGGCGGACGCTGGGGCTGCCGTCGCTGCCCCGCGTGGCCGGCGTGACGCCGGTCGACGCCCGGATCCGCACCGAAGGGCGGAAGATCGTCGGCGTCGACGCGACCGCCGATCTGACGGCCGCGCGGCTCGACGTGCCGGAACTCGTGTGGAGCAAGCCCGCGGGCGCCGGCGCGACCCTGCGGATGGACGCCGCGCCGCCGGGCGAGGGCGGCGGATGGGCGGCGTCGTTCGAGCTCTCCGGGCCGGGTCTCAAGGCCGTCGGACGGGGCCGGCTGGATGCCGGCAACGAGATGCGAAGCCTGGACCTGTCGCTGCTCGAAGTGGGGGAGACCAGCGTGTCCGTTTCGGTCAGGCCCCGCGCGCCCGAGGGTTTCGTCATCGCCGTCGAAGGCCGCCGTCTGGACATGGGTCCTTACGTCGCGGGCCTGTCCGGCGCCGGAAATTCCCGGCCGATTCCGCCCCTGGTGCTGTCGGTGCGCGTCGGGGAGGTCCTGATCGACGACCGGCGCGGTCTCGCCGACGTGAACGGCAGGGCCGTTCACTCCGGCGCGTCCTGGCGGGAAATCGAGGCCGAAGGGGTGCTGACCGGCGGGGCGTCCGTGCGGGTGTCCCTCGGCGATGGGGCCGGCGGCTCGCGCCTGGCCGTGAACTCGGACGACGCGGGCGCGCTCGCCAAGGCTCTGGGGGTCTTCGACGGCGTCGTCGGGGGGCGTCTCGAGTTGACGGCGGCCATCGACGAAACGCTGCCGTCGCGCCCGGTCTCGGGCAGGATCGGCATCGACGGATTCAAGATCGCGAACATGCCCGTGTTGGCGCGGCTGCTCACGGTCGCCAGTCTGACGGGGATAGCCAACCTTTTCGACGGCGAGGGGATTTCGTTCGCCCGTTTCGAGGCGCCCTTCGACCTTCGGGACGGCCGGCTGGAGATCGGAGAGGCGCGCGCCGTCGGCCCGGCGCTCGGCGTCACCCTGGAGGGAACGCTGGACCGGCCGCACGACCGGATCGCGCTGCGGGGAACCCTGGTTCCCTCCTACACCCTGAACTCGCTGCTCGGGAACGTCCCGCTGTTCGGCAAGCTCTTCGTGGGCAAGGAGGGGGAGGGCGTCTTCGCGATCACCTACGCCATCGACGGACCGATCGGGGAACCGGAAGTCACCGTCAATCCGTTGTCGGCCCTGGCGCCCGGGTTCCTGCGGTCGTTGGTGTCCGGCGACTGGGGGTCGGCGGACGGAGCGCCGGAGGATGGGGCGCCGGAGGAGGATGCGCCGCGGAGCGAATAGACGCGGTTTCCGCTCCCGGACCGATGCCGCCCGCCTGTGACGGCCGCCTATGACGGCCTGACCAGCGCGTGCCGTTTCCTTCCGGCCGACAGCTTGATCGAGCCTTCGGCCCGCAAGTGTTCCAGCGTGACCGGTTGCGTCTCGTCTCCGACGGCGACGTCGTTGATGCGTCCGCCGCCGCCCTTGATGAGGCGGCGCGCCTCGCCGCGGCTCGGACAGAGGCCGGCGCGATGAAACAGCTCGAACGCCGCCACGCCGGCGCTCAGTTCGGCGTGCGGCACGTCGATTCCCGGCAGGTTCCCGCTCGATCCGCCGCCTTCGAACGTATCGCGGGCCGTCTCCGCGGCCGTCCGCGACGCCTCCGGGCCGTGGCAGAGGTCGGTGGCCTCGTTCGCGAGGATCCTTTTCGCCTCGTTGATCTCCTCGCCCCGAAGGGAGTCGAGGCGTTCGATCTCGTCGAGCGGCAGTTCGGTGAACAGGCGCAGGAACCTGCCGACGTCGGCGTCGTCCGTGTTGCGCCAGAACTGCCAGTAGTCGTAGGCGGAGAGCATGTCCCCGTTCAGCCACACGGCGCCGTCCGCCGTCTTCCCCATCTTCTCGCCGGACGACGCGATCAGCAGCGGGGAGGTCAGGCCGTAAAGCGTCCGGTCGTCCACGCGGCGGCCGAGCTCGACGCCGTTGACGATGTTGCCCCACTGGTCCGAGCCGCCGATCTGCAGGACGCAGCCGTGGCGCCGGGCGAGCTCCAGAAAATCGTAGGCCTGCAGCACCATGTAGTTGAACTCGAGGAAGCTGAGCGGTTGCTCCCTGTCGAGGCGCCGCTTCACGCTGTCCATGGCGAGCATACGGTTCACGGAGAAGCGGGAGCCGAACTCCCGCAGGAACGGGATGTATTCGAGGGCGTCGAGCCAGTCGGCGTTGTCGACCATCAGGGCGTCGGCGGGACCGTCCCCGAACTCGAGGAACCGCGCGAACGTCCGTTCGATGCCCGTCTTGTTGGCGGCGATCTCCGCCTCGGAGAGGATTCGCCTTCCTTCCTCCTTGCCCGAGGGGTCGCCGACCTTCGTGGTGCCGCCGCCCATGAGCACGATGGGCCGGTGTCCGGCGCGCTGAAGGCGCCGAAGCATCATGATTCCCACGAGATTTCCGACGTGCAGGCTGGGCGCGGTGCAGTCGAAGCCTTCATACGCGGTCAGCGTTCCCGCGGACGCCAGCTGGTCGAGGCCGTCCATGTCCGTGCACTGGTGGACGCAGCCGCGCGCCGTCAGCACGCGCAGGAGCTCGGACTTCGGTTGTCGTGGCATCGTCGGCAGCCGGGATTCGTTACCATGCCGTTCGCGCCCGTCGGTTTCGCCGTTCGCCGCGGCGGGCGCGCGAAAGCGCGAAAGGGGATGGGCCTGGGGCGGCGTCCGGCCGTGTAACACGAACCCCGGACCGCGACAACACCGCGCGCGGACCCCCCGGCAGGGAGGCCAGTTCGATGGGCGCTCGTTCGTTTTCGACGATGACCGCGCTCGGCTTGATGAGCGGGACCTCGCGGGACGGAATCGATGCCGCGATCGTGCGCACGGACGGCATATCCGTGTTCGGGCGCGGCCCGTCTTCGACGACGCCTTACGAGGAGGCGTTCCGGCAACGGCTGGCCGCCGCGGTCGGCGGCGAGGGAAAGCTCTCCGACGTGGAGTCCGAGTTGACGATGAGGCATGTCGCCGTCATTCATGATCTGCTCAAGGAAAATTCCATAACGTTTTCCGAAATAGACGTAATCGGGTTTCACGGACATACGATTCTTCACGCGCCGGAGGCGGGCCGGACGCGCCGGATCGGCGACGGCCGGCTGCTGGCGAGGATGACCGGCGTTCCGGTGGTCGACGATTTCCGCGCCGCCGACGTCGCGGCGGGCGGGCAGGGCGCGCCGCTCGCCCCCGTCTATCATTGGGCTCTCGCGCGGGCGCTTCCGAAACCGTTGGCGATCCTCAACCTGGGTGGCGTGGCCAACGTGACCTGGATCGGCGAGGCGCCGGCCGTCTCCCCAACGTCCGGTGCGACGGGGCCGGCCGCGGCGGAAATCCTGGCGTTCGACACCGGGCCGGGAAACGCCCTGCTCGACGACTGGGTCGGGTCGCGGACGGACGCGCCGTTCGACCGGGACGGCGCGCTCGCGTCCACGGGCCGGGTCGGCGCGCCGGCCCTGGAGACGCTCATGAGCCATCCGTATTTCTCGCTTCCGCCGCCGAAATCCCTCGACCGCGACGCGTTCTCGCTCGCGGCGGTCGACGCACTCTCGCCGGAGGACGGCGCGGCGACGCTGACGGCGTTCACGGCCGAGGCCGTTCGGGCGGCGCTCGGGCGTCTTCCCGAGGCGCCGCCGCGCTGGCTGGTCGCCGGCGGCGGGCGGCGCAACGCGGCGCTGATGAACGAACTGGCGGCCCGGATCGGCGCTCCGGTCGAGCCGGTGGAGGCGGTGGGATGGGACGGCGCCGCACTGGAGGCGGAAGCGTTCGCGTACCTCGCCGTCCGGACCGTGCGGGAACTGCCTTCGAGCTGGCCCGCGACGACGGGTGTCCGGCGTCCTTGCGTGGGCGGGGTCGTCCACCGCCCCGCGTGATCGGGAGCGCCGGGACGGTTCCGGGGCGGACGCTCAGGCGACGGCCGTCGTCAGGTACCGTTCGACCTGGATATCGAGGTCAGGCAGCTTCTCCTCGAAGAAGTGGTTGGCGCCGGCGATGGTCTCGTAGGTGATCTCGATGCCGCGCTGGCTCTGGAGTTTGGCCGCCAGCTTCTCGACCTCTTCGGTCGGCACGATGTCGTCGTTGGCGCCGTGGACGATCAGTCCCGACGCCGGGCACGGGGCTAGAAAGCTGAAGTCGAGCACGTTGGCGGGTGGCGCAACCGAAATGAAGCTGTCGATTTCGGGACGGCGCATGAGCAGCTGCATGGAGATCCAGGCGCCGAACGAGAAGCCCGCGACCCAGCACGCGGAAGCGTTCGGGTTGGAGGTCTGGAGCCAGTCGAGCGCCGAGGCGGCGTCGGACAGCTCGCCCTGGCCGTTGTCGAACGCGCCCTGGCTCTTCCCGACGCCCCGGAAGTTGAACCTGAGCGCCGAGAACCCCTTGCGCGCGAACGCATGAAACAGGTTGTACACGACCTTGTTGTTCATGGTCCCGCCGAATTGGGGATGCGGGTGAAGGATCAGCGCGATGGGCGACCGATCGGCGTTCGGCTGGTGATGGTAGCGGCCTTCGAGCCGGCCTTCGGGACCGACGATGTTGACTTCGGGCATTCGTCCTCCAAGCGCGGCGCGACGACCGTGGTCCCGTTCCGGCGCACCCGCCGCGGACACGCGCGAGGCGGACACGGCGCGCCGCGCGGCGGCCGGGGCGGCGCTCCGAACCGGTTCGAATCGTTGACTGGGACGTACGGCCGACCTATACCGGAGCAAGGTCGGGTGCCGAATGCCTTTCGACGACCTGTCGCGGGCCCGATTCGAAGATGTGCCGGTACCCTGATAATACAGTGGGGAAGCCAATGTTCAATACCATTGGCGCGGACGTCCGGGCGATTTTCGAACGCGACCCGGCGGTGCGGTCCAGGCTCGAGGTGGTCCTCTGCTATCCGGGATTCCACGCCGTCCTGTTCTATCGCGTCGCGCACGCGCTGTGGTCGCGCGGCTGGAAGCTGCCGGGCCGGCTCGTCTCCCACCTGGGCCGGTTCCTCACCGGGATCGAGATCCACCCGGGCGCGCGCATCGGCCGGGGCTTCTTCATCGACCACGGGATGGGCGTCGTCGTCGGCGAGACCTCGGTCATCGGCGACAACGTGACCCTCTACCACGACGTGACGCTGGGCGGCATCGCTCCCGCGGTCGACAGCCAGGCCCAGGTGAACGAGAAGCGGCATCCGACCCTGGACGACGGCGCCATCGTCGGGTCGGGCGCTCAGGTCCTCGGCCCGATCGTCGTCGGCGCCAACGCCCGGATCGGCGCGAATTCCGTCGTTCTCAAGGACGTCGCGCCCGGCGGGACGGTCGTCGGCATTCCCGCGCGTCCGGCGGGCGCGGCCGCGAAGCGTGAAGCCGGGCAGCGCTTCGATCCCTACGGCACGCCCGTCGACGAGGATGCGGATCCGATCGCCCGCAGGATCGACGCCTTGCTGGACGAGGTTCAGTCCCTCGGCGCGCGCGTGGCGGAGCTGGAGGAGCGGTCGGGCGACCGCGACGGCGTCATGTCGTGGCGGCCCGGCTCCGAAGACGCCGGGGACGCCGCCTCCGGGGATGCGCCCGACTGACCGCGACCGGGCGGCTACCGCTCGGGAAAGGGCGGGTGGCGGCGACCGGCCGGGGAAGCGGTTTCCGAGCGGGCGTCCACGGCGATGACCGGGCGGCATCCCGCGTATCTCGACTACAACGCCACCGCGCCGGTTCGGCCGGAGGTGGCGCGGGCCGTCGCCTCGGCCCTCGAGGCGGGCGGGAACCCGTCGTCGGTGCACGGGCCCGGTCGCGCGGCCAGGGCCAGGGTCGAGGCCGCGCGCGAGGCGGTGGCCCGCCTCGTCGGTGCGTCCCCGCGCTCCGTCGTCTTCACCAGCGGCGGCACCGAGGCGAACAACATGGCGTTGCGCGGCGCGGCGGCGCGGGGACGGCCTCTCGTGGCGTCCGCCATCGAGCACGATTCGGTGCTGGCCGCCGTCGGGTCCGGGTCCGCAGCGCGGGCGGGATCGTCGATACCCGTCGGTCGCGACGGGGTGGTCGACGTCGTGGCGCTCGATCGCGAGTTGCGACGGCTGCCCGCGGGCGCGCTGGTCTCGGTGATGATCGCGAACAACGAGACCGGCGTGATTCAACCGATCGCCGAAGTGGTCGCGGCGGCGAGGGCGCACGGCGCCACGGTGCATTGCGACAGCGTGCAGGGGCCGGGAAAGATCGCCGTGGACTTCGACCGCCTCGGCGTCGACGCGATGTCCCTGTCGGCGCACAAGTTCGGCGGCCCCCAGGGCGTCGGGGCGCTGGTGGCGCGGGACGGCGCCGAGGCGCTGGAGGCGATGCTTCTCGGCGGCGGGCAGGAGCATGGCCGGCGGGCCGGCACCGAAAACGTCCCCGGGATCGTGGGGTTCGGCGTGGCCGCCGAGAGCGCGCTGGCGGACGCGGAAACGCCGGGCCGTGTCGAAGGGCTGCGCGACGGGCTGGAGGACCGGATACGCTCGATCGCCGGCGACGAAATCGTCGTCGGCTCCACCGCGGCGCGCCTGCCCAACACGTCGTGCATCGCCATGCCCGGCGTGCCGGCGGAGACGCAGGTCATGGCCTTCGATCTCGATGGCGTCGGCGTGAGCGCCGGGTCGGCCTGTTCCTCGGGCAAGGTGGCGCGCTCCCACGTCCTCGCCGCCATGGGACTGCCGGAAGACCGGGCCGGCTGCGCCGTCCGGGTCAGTCTCGGCTGGGCCTCCCGGTCCGCGGACGTGGACCGGTTCGTTGATGCCTGGGAGAAGCTGTACCGGCGGCTCGCGGGCCGCGGCGCCGCCCGGCGGCGGAGCCGTCAGGAAGGCTCGGCCGGCGGCGGAGTCTCGTACCGGCCCGTGTAGGACGTGTGGCTGACGATGCCGGTGTCCGGCCGCCACAGATGGAGGTGGCAGGCCGGGGGCTCCATGACGATCCGCTGCTTGGCCCCTTCGAGCATGTTCAGCCCCATCTGATGGGCGGTGCTCGGCGCCACGCTGAGGACGGCGCCGTGCCAGCGCGCGGTGACCGGGCGGTGCAGGTGGCCGCAGACGATCCGCTCGACGTTTGGGTGGCCCTCCACGATGGCCCCCATTTCCCGGGCGCCGGCGCCGAAACCGTGCCGGTCCATGCCGCTGATCCCGCTCTTCATGGGCGGGTGGTGCATGAATATCAGCGTCGGCCTGCCGGGCTCCTCCGCCAGGCGGTCGGACAGCCATCGGAGCCGCTCCTCGCACAGTTCGCCGCCGATCTTCCCCGGGATCACCGTGTCGAGGGCGATCAGACGCACCGGCCAGTCGTCGATCGCGTAGTGCAGGAACCCGCCTCCGCGCGGCAGGTATCCCTGGTCCGCGAAGGCTTGCGACAGGGCCGCGCGGTCGTCGTGGTTGCCGGGGATGACGTAGACGGGAACGCCGATGGGCGCCAGGATCCCGCGCAGGCGTTCGTATTCCTCCGGCAGTCCCCGGTCGACGAGATCGCCCGTCGCCAGCACGACGTCCGGCGGCGGGTCGAGGGACGCGACGTGCGCGACCGCCGTCTCCAGGAACGCCGCCGTGCGGAACCTCTCGTCCATGCGCCCGCCCGGGAGCCCGATGTGGAAGTCCGTGATCTGCGCGGCGATCATCGTGGAGTTTCCGGCCGGTCGCTGGAGGCGGGGAGCGCCGGCCCGTCCGGGCGCCTGCCCGAACGCCACGGCACTGTTGCCGCCTCAGTCGTCGCGGGACCGTGACGGGCGCGCCAGGAACGCCGGCACGTCGTCGGTGACGCCGAATTTCAGGTCCGCTCCGGCGGTTGCCCCGCGGTCGCGGCGTGTCCCCTTTCGTTCGCGCGTCCTCGCCGAGGGGCGCTTCCCGTTGGCGTCCCGCGTCCGGGTCCCGGCCTTCGACCCCGGCCGCGCGTCCGCCGCCGGGCCGTTTCCGGCGGCCGCCGATTGGCCGCTCCGGCCGTTCGCCTTTCTCCGGCGGCCGCGCCGGCTCGGGGAGCGTCCGCGGCCGGTCTCCGGGCTTTCGGACTCGCTTCCGATCCCCGGACTCTCGATCTCGGGGAGGTCCGCGACCCGGATGGCGGAGCCGATGAGGCGTTCGATGGCGGCCACCAGCTTGCCGTCGTCGGGCGTCGCGATCGTGATGGCGATGCCGGACAGGCCCGCCCGCGCCGTTCGACCGATACGATGGATGTAGTCCTCGGCGTTGAAGGGCACGTCGAAGTTGAGGACGAACGGAAGGCTCGTGATGTCGAGCCCGCGGGCCGCCACGTCGCTGGCCACCAGCAGGCTTACGTCGCCGTTGCGGAAACCCTCGAGCGTCTCCATCCGCACCGACTGCCGCATGTCGCCGTGGAGGGCCTTGGCGTCGAACCCGTGCCTGTCGAGTGACCGCGCCACGATGTCGACGTCGCGCTTGCGATTGCAGAAGATCAGCGCCGACCCGACTTCCTCGCGGCGGAGGATCCGGCGCAGCGCCTCGCGCTTGTCTTCCGGGCGGACCACGACCAGCCGTTGATCGACGTTTTCGGCGGGCGACGCCGGCGGGTCGACGGCCACCTCCTCGGGATCGGTGAGGAACCGCCCCGCGATGCGCCGGATTTCGGGCATGATGGTGGCGGAGAAGAAAAGGGTCTGCCGCGACGGGGGCAGCAGCTTCACGATGCGTTCGACGTCGGGGATGAAACCCATGTCGAGCATCCGGTCCGCCTCGTCGATCACCACGAGGCCGACGCCGTTGAGCAGCAGTTTCCCGCGCCCGAAATGGTCGAGCAGGCGCCCGGGCGTGGCGATGACGACGTCGACGCCGCGGTCGATCTTCTTGTCCTGTTCGTCGAACGAGACGCCGCCGATCAGCAGCGCCGTCGAAAGCTTTCGATACTTGCCGTAGACCGCGAAGTTCTCGGCGACCTGATCGGCCAGTTCCCGCGTCGGCTCGAGGATCAGCGCGCGCGGCATCCGGGCCCGGGCGCGGCCCGTGGCCAGCATGTCGATCATCGGCAAGGTGAAGGAGGCGGTCTTGCCCGTGCCGGTCCGCGCACACCCCATGAGGTCGCGGCCCCGGGTCACGAATGGTATCGCTTGTTCCTGGATCGGTGTCGGGGATCGATACCCCGCTTCGGCGACCGCTTGGAGAACTTCGGAACTCAGGCCAAGATCGGAGAAATTCATGTGTTGCCGGGTGTCGCGGCGTACCAACGTGACTGTCGGGGCGACCGTCCGGTCGCGGGATAGGGGGCGCAATACTTCAAGCGGCCCTGGATGTCAACCACCTCTCGCGCGGCCTTTCGCCTGCCGGAGGGCCGGCATCCCGGACCTTCGTCGCCCGGCGCGCTCCTTGCCCGCCGCCGACGTCGTGAATATGGGGATCGAGGCGCACGGCGTCAAGTGCGGGTGCGGGCGCGGGGGTGTCCGATGAGCGTTTCCGTTCCGTTGCTGGTCCTGCCGGGGCATCTCTGCAATCACCGGCTGTTCGACCATCAGACGCGCCATCTGTCCGACGTCGCCGACGTCGCCGTCGCGGACTTGTACGGCACCGACGACGTCCGCGGGCTGGCGGCGGCCGCCGAGGCGCCGATGCCGCGCGAGTTCGCGGTCCTGGCGAATTCGATGGGCGGCGCCGTCGCGTTCGAGATCATGCGCCGGGTTCCCGAGCGCGTCATCGGTCTCGCCCTCGTCGGCTGCACGGCGCGTCCCGAATGGCCGTCCCAGAACGCGCGCCGCCGGCCGGCGGCGGCGCTCGCGGCGCGCGGCGACTTCGAGGCCATCGCCGCGATGTACGCGCCGGCGTTCTTCCATCCGGAGCGGACCGGAGGCGGCGCCCATGCCCGCGTGCTCCGCCTGATGATCGAGGAGGCCGGCCACGCGGGCTTGCGGAACCAGCAGAAGGCGTTCGCGAACCGCCCCGACAGCAGGCCGATCCTCCCGGACATCGCGTGCCCGACGTTCGTCCTTTGCGGTCGCGACGATCTCGTCACGCCGCTGGAGATGTCGGAGGAGATCGCCGCCGGGATTCCCGGCGCCGAACTGGCCGTCCTCGACGCCTGCGGTCACGTTCCGATGCTCGAATGGCCGGAGAAGACGACCGGTCTGCTGCGCCGATGGCTCGGTTCGCTACGGGATTGACGTCGGGCCGGCACGTAGGGAGATAGTTCAATCACGGAGATTCTCTGAAATAGATTTTCAAGAACTCAAACACTTCCCATTTTTGTTCCTCCGATGCCGATTGTACGATGGCCGTCACATTAAGCCATCCAGTTTCGTCGTTCCAATAGTTCTTCTTCATGACCTGATGGCGTCCGCAAAGTGGTTGCCATTTGGTGGGATCGCGAGGATCGGTGTCAGCGTGCAGTGCATGAGGAGTTCTATGGTCAGGTGTGAGCTTGACGGTTCCTCCTCCCACGGGATCGATGTCTCCACCGCGAAGTCCACACCTGATACCACTCTCCGTCCACGCACAGCGTTGATCGTGGTCGGTCAGCACCTGTCGCCAGGTTGCGGCGGTAGGGCGGGTTCTTCGCGCTGCGGTGGCGCGACGTTCAGCGTTGGGCATCATATACTCGCTGACTCGCAAATCGCCACGGTTGCGCCATGAAAGGATAGTGTACCCCTTGTCGGTTCGCAGTTCGGACAGACGTTGATGCCAGTTTTCCGGAGCGTGCCCCGTCTCTGGATCGGTAGCGACTTCGATCAACTGTTCGCGAGTGGCGACCTTGCCAAGATTGTCGAGGAAAAACGCTTCGATGCGTGCCCGTATCGAGTGCTGGAGATAGGGGCCTCTGATAACGGCGTTTCTATCCGTCATTGGAATTCAGGAATTTGGCTATTCTTGTCCGCGTAATGGATAGGTACTCAATAGAACTGTCGCATAGAACAGCGTTGCGTCCAAGTCGCAGGCATACTTCTCCCGTAGTACCCGAGCCGCACATGGGATCGAGCACAATGTCGTTCTCCTTTGTTGTCATGAGAATCAACGGTTCGATAACTGCAAGAGGTTTTTGTGCTGGATGTCCCGTCTGCTCATTTCGACCAACAAAACCGATGTTAAGCGGAGATTCGAGTACCGAAGGCGGACCAGGAATGAATCTCATTTTTCCATTTTTCCATCGAATACACTGTTCTTCATTCAAGAAATTCTCAGGGTAGACCTTTGCATGATCGGCAGCAATATGAAGACATGTGTTTTGTGCAGATCGCCATCCTCGAATTACGGAGGGACAGTTCTTGTAAAACCACGTAAGCCATGCTAGAAGTCCGAAACCGCACGGAATACGAGCGATTTGCGATGCCAATATCTCCGGAAACCCCCAGACGAACACATGATCGGAAATTCGACATGAAGCATGGATAACTTCAGTAAGCCAATTGTCATAGTCTGGTCGAGTACCGCCAATCCCCTTGTTGTACCAAGGGTCAATAATGACTGTTCCGACCCTCATAGATGTCGTAAGCGTATCCAATACATCGGCAGCCGGCAGAATCTCGACAGATGTTTTCTCCGCACGATTGGAGGAGAATTCTTCGAATAACAGCGCCTCACTCATGACCGCGCTCCGGAGTCGGGGGCATTGTCGGCAGTGAGAGCATCGTGCTCGGGATGTTCCCCGTCCATGCCGGTGACGACCGCACCCATGATATCGAGGGTATCGAGGTCGTGGAAGTTGTGCTTACCGGCGAACCCCGGGATATACGATTGAGATATTTCAGGTTCATCTTGTGGAACGTTCCTTCGTGAGTGCGCTTGAGCATGTCGATCCGGAATCGCTCATGAGCGAACCCTCAAGTCTTGCCGGTCGCCCGGTCGATTCGGTCGGATCCGGCGACCGAACCCCGCTACCCTCGAACGCCCCGTCCCGGCTCCCGAAACCCGCGCGATACGCATATACGCGCATATGCAAGGATCAGGGCGCTAAATGTCCAGGTCCCGGACCCCGGCGGCCTTTTCCTGGATGAAGGCCAGCCTGAGCTCCGGCTTCCTGCCCATGAGGCTCTCCACCAGCCGGTCCGTTTCCGCGCCTTCCGGTTCCGGGACGGTGACGCGCAGCAGGGTGCGCTTGCCGGGCGCCATGGCGGTTTCCTTGAGCTGGGCCGCCGGCATCTCGCCCAAGCCCTTGAACCGGCTGATCTCGACCTTGCCCCGGCCGTCGAACTCCTCGGCCAGCAACTCGTCGCGGTGCGCGTCGTCCCGCGCGTACAGCGTCTTGCCGCCCTGACTCAGGCGATAGAGGGGCGGTACGGCGAGGTAGAGATGGCCGTTGTCGAGCAGGGCGGGCATCTCCCGGAAGAAGAACGTCATCAGGAGCGACGCGATGTGGGCGCCGTCGACGTCCGCGTCCGTCATGATGATGACCTTGTCGTAGCGGAGCTTGTCTTCCCGGTATCCCTCGCCCGCGCCGCAGCCGAGCGCGACCATGAGGTCCGACAGTTCGCGGTTGGCGCGCAGCTTGTCCTGTCCGGCGCTGGCGACGTTGAGGATCTTGCCCCGCATGGGCAGGACGGCCTGGGTCACGCGGTCCCGCGCCTGCTTCGCCGAGCCGCCGGCCGAGTCCCCCTCGACGATGAACAGCTCGGTGCCGTCCTTCTGGCTCCGCGTGCAGTCGGTGAGGTTTCCGGGAAGCCGCCCGCGCCGGCCCGCCGTCTTGCGCGAAAGGTCCCGTTCCTGGCGCCGCCGGAGCCGCTCCTCGGCGCGCTCCACGACGAAGTCGAGCAGCCGCCGCGCGCTTTCGGGCGCGCCGGAGAGCCAGTGGTCGAGATGGTCCCGGACCGCCGACTCGACCAGTGCCCGGGCCTTGGGGCTGGCCAGCTTCTGCTTGGTCTGCCCGTGGAACTGCGGCTCGGCGATGAACACCGAGAGGATGCCGGCCATCGAGCCGACGACGTCGTCCGCCGTGATCTGGGCCGCCCGGCGGTTGTTCAGGCGTTCGCCGTAGTCCCGCAGCGCCTTCGACAGGGCGGCCCTCAATCCCGCCTCGTGGGCGCCGCCCTCGGGCGTCGGGACCGTGTTGCAGTAGGAGCTCAGGAAGGGATCGCCGGCGGCGAGCCAGGCGATGGCCCACTCGACCCGGCCTCCTCGGGCGTCCATGGCCACCCGGCCGGCGAACGGCGCGTCGGTGACCGCTTCCGACCCCTCGGTCATCGCGGCGAGGTAATCGACGATGCCGCCCGGAAAGTGGAGCCTTTCCCCGGCGGGGGTCTCGTCCTTTCCCTTCAGCAGCGCTTCGTCGCAGGACCAGTCGATCTCGACGCCGCCGTACACGAAGGCCTTGGAACGGGCCATGCGATAGAGCTTCGCCGGCTCCAGCGCCGCATTCCGGCCGAAAATTTCGGGGTCCGGCCGAAAGGCGACCTTGGTGCCTCGCCGGCTGCCGCAGCGGCCGCGGTCCTCGAGCGGCGATTCGGGCTTCCCCCGGGAATAGCGTTGCGACCAGAGCCGCCTGTTTCGCGCCACCTCGATCTCGAACCGGTCCGACAGCGCGTTGACGACCGACACGCCGACGCCGTGCAGCCCGCCCGCCGTGTGGTACACCTTGTCGCTGAACTTGCCGCCCGAATGCAGCGTCGTGAGGATGACCTCCAGGGCGGACTTGTCCTCGAACCTGGGGTGGGGGTCGACCGGGATGCCGCGGCCGTCGTCCTCGACCGTGAGGGTCCCGTCCGGTCCCAGGTTCATCGAGATGCGGCCGGCGTGGCCCGCCACCGCCTCGTCCATGGCGTTGTCGAGGACCTCGGCCGCCAGATGATGCAGGCCGGCCTCGTCGGTTCCTCCGACGTACATGCCGGGGCGCCGGCGCACGGGCTCGAGACCCTCCAGGACCTCTATGTCGCTGGCGGAGTACCCGGCGTTCCCCCGTTTCCGGGGGGTCGGGCGTTTGCCGGGCTTCGGGCGTTCGCCGCCGTTCTCGAACAGGTCGTTTATCGCCGTCGACACCCGGCGCGCCTCCGCGGTGGTCTG
Organism: Alphaproteobacteria bacterium; assembly: GCA_965200265.1. Classification (GTDB taxonomy): domain Bacteria; phylum Pseudomonadota; class Alphaproteobacteria; order UBA2966; family UBA2966; genus UBA2966. Next base: position 1,039,568 of record OZ241357.1, read on the forward strand.
GTCGGTGCTCGCGGCGGCACATTATACGGTATGCCCACCCTCGGCAACGACGACATCTGGCCCGAATCGGGATCGCGGCGCACCGACCGGCCGTGCCCGGTCCCGGACGGACGGAGGGGGCCGGCGCGGGCCGGCCCTCTCCGAGCCGGGTTCCGGGATTTCTCCCGTCAGACGCTGTAGTACATCGAGAACTCGATGGGGTGGGTCGTCTGCTCGAAGGCGTAGACCTCGTCCCACTTGAGCTCCATGTAGCCGTCGATGATGTCGTCGGTGAAGACGTCGCCCTTCTTGAGGAAGTCGCGGTCGGCGTCGAGCGATTCGAGCGCCTGACGCAGCGAGCCGCATACCGTGGGGACGTCCTTCAGTTCCTCCGGCGGCAGGTCGTACAGGTTCTTGTCCATCGGGTCGCCCGGGTGGATCCTGTTCTCGATTCCGTCGAGGCCCGCCATCAACATGGCCGCGAAGGTGAGATAGGGGTTCGCGGCGGGGTCGGGGAAGCGGACCTCGACGCGCTTCCCGCCGGGGCTGGACGCATAGGGGATACGGCAGGACGCCGAGCGGTTCCGCGCCGAATAGGCCAGCAGCACCGGCGCCTCGAAACCCGGCACCAGCCGTTTGTAGCTGTTGGTGGTCGGGTTGGAAAAGGCGTTGATCGCGCGGGCGTGCCGCATGATGCCGCCGATGTAGTAGAGCGCGTTTTCCGACAGGTCTGCGTATCCGGTGCCGGCGAAGATGTTGTCGTCGCCTCTCCAGATGGACTGGTGGGTATGCATTCCCGAACCGTTGTCGTCCATGACGGGTTTGGGCATGAACGTCGCGGTCTTGCCGTAGGAGTGCGCCACGTTGTGCACGACGTACTTGTAGATCTGCGTCATGTCGGCGGTGCGCACGAGGTCTGCGCCCCGGAGGCCGAGCTCGTTCTGCGACGGCGCGACCTCGTGGTGGTGCTTCTCGGTGTCGAGACCCATCTCGCGCATGATGGTGGTCATCTCGGCGCGCAGGTCGCCCATCGAGTCGACCGGCGGCACGGGGAAGTATCCGCCCTTGGTAGGGGGGCGGTGACCGGTGTTGCCGCCCTCGAACCGGCGGTCGCTGTTGTACGGGCCTTCCTCCTGGTCGATGACGTAGGAGCATACGTTCGTGCTGACGTTGAAGCGCACGTCGTCGAACACGAAGAACTCCGGCTCGGGGCCGAACATGGCGCGGTCGCCGATTCCCGTGAAGCCGAGATGGGTCTCGGCCCGCTTGGCCACCGACCGCGGGTCCCGCGAGTAGCCCTCGCCCGTCGTCGGCTCGATCACGTCGCAGAAGACGATCAGCGAATTCTGGGCGGCGAAGGGGTCCATCGTCGCGGTTTCCGGGTCGGGCGCCAGCGTCATGTCGGACTGGCTGATGTCCTTCCAGCCGGCGATGGACGAGCCGTCGAACATGACCCCGTCCTCGAACATCTCCTCGTCGACCATGTTCACGTCCATGGCGAGGTGCTGCCATTTCCCCCGCGGGTCCGTGAAGCGCAGGTCTACGTACTTGACATCGTTGTCCTCGATCGACTTGAGGACCGAATTGGCGTCGGACATGGTTTCCCTTCCTTCTTCCTTGTTTCCCGTTGTGGACTTCGCAACCCCGGGGGAGGCGTCAGATGGCCTCGGCTCCCGTTTCTCCCGTTCGTATCCTGACGGCTTCCTCGATGGACGAGACGAATATCTTCCCATCGCCGATCCGGCCCGTGTGGGCCGCCTGCCGTATGGCTTCCACCGCGCGTTCGAGCATACCGTCCTCGAGTACGATCTCGATCTTCACCTTGGGCAGGAAGTCCACCACGTACTCGGCGCCCCGGTAGAGCTCGGTGTGGCCTTTCTGGCGGCCGAATCCCTTGGCCTCCGTCACGGTTATCCCCTGCAATCCGATCTCGTGCAAGGCGTCCTTCACCTCGTCGAGCTTGAAGGGCTTGATGACGGCTTCGATCTTTTTCATGGCGTCGGTCTCCGTTGGACAACCCGAAGTGGATACTGAACGATCACTGCCGGCGGCGCGCCTGGTTGCGCCGCCGCGTATGCAAAAAACGCCGGAACCCCGTGGTTCTCCGTCGCCGGATCGCGGCGGTTCCGCCCGGACATCCGATCGGCGCGCCCGGACGCCGGTCGGGGCGGCGCAGCGCCTCGATACGCACGAAGGAGCGGGGTTCCGCGGTTCCCGGCCCGGCCCTCAGAGGTCCTTGAGGAAGTACAGCACGCTGGCGGCCGCCAGCAACCACATGGCGACGTGGATCTGGCCGATCTTGCCGGTCAACGCCTTGACCACGACGTAGGCGGTGAAGCCGATGGCGATGCCGTTGGCGATGCTGAAGGTGAACGGCATCACCACCGCGGCCAGGATTGCCGGGCCGTAGTCGCCGATGTCCTCCCAGTCGAGGTCCTTGAGGTTGCGGGCGAAGAAGGTCGCCACGAACACCAGCGCCGGCGCCGTCGCCCATCCGGGGATGGTCTTGGCGAGGGGGGCCAGGAACAGGCACAGCAGGAACAGCACCGCGCAGGTGACGGCCGTCAACCCGGTGCGCCCGCCTTCCTTGATGCCGGCGCCGCTCTCGATGTAGCTCGTGGTGGTGCTGGTGCCGACGAGGCTGCCCACGGTGCTGGCGATCGAATCGGAGAACACCGCGCGGCCGATGCCCGCGACCTTGCCGTTCTCGTCCACCTTTCCCGCCATGTTGGCCACCGAGGTCAACGTTCCCGCGGTATCGAAGAAATCGACGAACAGGAACGTCAGCACGACGATCACGAGGCCGAGCTCGAACACCCCGGCGACGTCGAGGGCGAGGAACGTCGGCGCCAGACTCGGCGGCGCCCAGGCGCCGCCGCCCCAGGTCGCGTCGCCGGTAATCAGGCCGAGGCCGGTGACGGCCAGGATGCCGATGACGATGGCGCCCGGAATCCTGCGCGCGTCGAGCACCATGATGACGATGAAGCCGAGGCAGGCGAGGGCCGCGGTCGAGCTGGTCAGGTCGCCGATCGTCACCAGGGTGGCGGGGCTGTCGACCACGATGCCGGCGTTGCGCAGGCCGATGATCGCGAGAAAGAAGCCGATCCCGGCGCTGACCCCGAAGCGCAGGCTCATCGGCACCGCCTCGATGATCCACTGCCGGAACCTGGTGGCGCTCAGGGCGATGAACAGGACGCCGGAGCAGAACACGGCGCCCAGCGCGACCTGCCAGGCATGGCCCATGCCGAGGACCACGCCGTAGGTGAAGAAGGCGTTGAGGCCCATGCCGGGCGCCAGCGCCACCGGCCAGTTGGCCCACAGGCCCATGATCCCGGTGCCGACCACCGCGGCGATGATGGTGGCGGTGAAGACGGCGCCGAAATCCATCCCCGCGTCCTGGAGGATCAGCGGGTTGACGACGATGATGTAGGCCATCGTCAGGAAGGTGGCGGCGCCGGCAACGATCTCCCGCCGCACCGTGGTGTCGTTCTCCTGGAGCTTGAAGTGCCGATCGATGAAGTTCACTGGATGCTTGCCCTGTATCGAGGATTGCCGGAGCGTGGTTCGTGGCGCGAAGACTGATCCAAAACCTTCATGGTTTCAACATGCCGGGCGTCCGCGGCCCACTTTTCAGGCTTCGACCCTATCACGACCGCGCCCGTGTTTGCCACCGCCGTCTCGACGCCGGCGGCGGACGTCGGCCGCCCGCCGCCTGCGGCGCGTCAGGTTCCGGGGGACGGTCCGCCCGCGAGCGGCGGGTCGCGGGCGTCGCGCCGCCGCAGCAGGCGCAGGCGCACCGGACTTCCTTCCGAAACCCGGAGTTGCCGCTGGCCCCACGAATCCAGCGAGACCGCGTCCGTCGGCATCTCGTCGGCGGTGCGCACCCACCCCCGCAGCGGGACGGGGACGCGGCCCAGCGCCTCCGCCAGGTCGTCGTCGCGCAGGCCGCGCTCGGCCGCGGTTCGGGGATGGACGCGGAACACCCGGTGCCGGCCGAGGTCGCCGACGCAGGATTCGTCCTCCCCGACGACCGCCAGCTCCCACCAGTCGGGCCGCGCGGCCGCGCGCAGGGCTTCGGTCGCTCCGGCGTCCAGGCCTCCCGCGTCCGACACGACGACGCCGTACACGTCGCGGGCCACCGCGGCGGAGAGGAATCCGTCGGCGACGTCCGCCGCCACGAGCTCGGGTTCGCGCTCGCGCGGCGCCCCGTAACCGCCGCCGCCGGCCGTATGGGCGACCACGACGTCATCGCGGGACAGGGGGACGCCGCTCGCCTTGCCCGGCGTGGCGAGGGCGGCGGCCTCGCCGTTCCCCGACCGGATGGCGTAGGCGTTGGGCGCGCCGCTGGCGCCGCCGAGTACGCCGAACGGCGGCACGATGGCCCGGTCCGACACCAGCGAGAACGTTGCCCGCCGGGCCAGGGACCTGATCTCGAGCCGGAGGCCGAACCCGCCGCGCCGGCGCCCGTGGCCGCACGAATCGGCGCGGATCTCCTCGCGCACGACTTCCAGCGGGAAGTGTGTCTCGATGGCCTCGGCGGGCAGGATCGGCTGGTTGTCGGCCCAGTCGACGGTCCCGAACACTGACGATCCGTCGTGTTCCGCGAACCCGCCGGAGCCGCCCACCGGGACCTCGTAGAAGACGTAGGCGCGCCCGGTGCGGTCGTCCACGCCTCCGATCAGGGTGTGGTTGGACGTCCCCTGCATGTCGCCGGCCATGCGCTCGGGCAGCGCCGCCGCCAGCGCGGCCATGGTCAGGGTGATCGCGCGGCGGCGGATTTCCGCGTGCGCGCCGCAGGGCGCCGGCGGGACGGCGTTGACGACGGTGCCGGGCGCGGCCGTGAAGGAGAGGGGGGCGAAGATGCCCTGGTTGATCGGGTCGTCGGGGTCGAGGAAGGCCTTGAGCGCGATCACCGCGCCGGCGGCGCTGACGGCGAGCGAGGCGTTGACCACGCCGGCGACCTGCTTCGAGGAGCCGGAGAAGTCGATGCGCATGGCGTCGTCCTCGACGGTCAGCGCGAGGCGGAGGAGCACGGGGTCGAAGACGCCGTCGTGATAGAACTCGAGATAGTCCTCGGCGCGGTAGGTGCCGTCGGGAAGCGCGCGGATGCGCTCGCGCGTGCGCCGCTCGGTTCGCGCGACGTTGTGGTCGACGCAGGCGGCGATGGTTTCCGGGCCGTGGCGGTCGAGGATCTCCCGGATGCGACTCTCGGCCACGCGGCAGGTGGACAGCATGGCGCGGAAGTCGCCCTTGCGGTTCTCGGGCACGCGCATGTTGCTGAACAGGAGGTCGAGCGCGGCCTGGTTGGGCTCGCCCCGTTCGTGGATCCGGATCGGCGGGATGCGCACGCCTTCCTGAAGTATCTCGGTCGCCAGGCCGGACATGCTGCCGGGCACCATGCCGCCGACGTCGTCCCAGTGGGAACGGTTGGCGGCGAAGAAGACCGCCGTGCGGCCCTCGAAGATCGGATAGAGCATGGTGACGTCGTTGAGGTGCGTTCCGCCCCGGTAGGCGTCGTTCATCAGGAAGACGTCGCCGGGATGCACGTCGCCGCCGCAGGCGTCCAGGATCGCCTCGACGGTCCACGGCATGGGCACCACGTGGACCGGCAGATCTTCCCGGGATTGGGCGACGAGGCGCCCCTCGCCGTCGAACAGCGCGCACGAGAAGTCCTTCATCTCGGTGATGGTCACGGAATAGGCGGCGCGGATCATGGTCGCGCGCATTTCGCGCACGACGGCGATCAGCCGTTCGGTGACGACCTCGACCGTGACGGGGTCGAGCCCGCTCATTTCCTCCCGACCTCCAGCCGCAGGTTGCCTCGCGGGTCCACGCGCACGACGTCGGAGGGCCAGACCACCGTGACGGACCCTGCCTCCTCGACGATCGCCGGCCCGCGAATCTCCGAATCCCGGGGCAGGCGGCGGCGCGTGTGGACGGGGCAGTCCACGGCGCGGCCGCGAAAACGGACGGAGCGGGTTCGGCGGGGCGCTGGCGCACCCTCCGTCGGGGCTTCGTAGCCGATGTCCAGCGGGTCGGCCGGCAGCACCGCCGATACCCGCGCGTTCACCAGCTCCACCGGCTCGCCGGCGTCCGAATGGCCGAAGGCGGCGTCGTGGGCGGCGTGGAATTGCGCGGCGAGCGTCGCCGGATCCGGCGATCCGGTCGCGCACTTGAGGTTGAGCGTGGACGACTGCCCGACGTAGCGCGCATCGACGGAGTGTTCGAATTCGACGTCCGCGACGGGCAGGCGGTCGGCCTCGAACTCGCCCGCGCCGGCGGCCCGAAGCCCGGCGTGGACGGCCGCCAGCTCCGATGCTTCCATGTCCGACAGGCGGCGCACCAAGGTGCGCACGAAGTCGCGTTTCAGCGGCGAGAGCAAGAGCCCCAGGGCCGAGAGATTGCCCGGATGGGGCGGGATCAGGACCGAGGTCATCCCCAGCTCGCTGGCGAGCTCGGAGGCGAACATGGGCCCGGCGCCGCCATAGGCGAGCAGCACGAAGTCGCGCGGGTCGTGACCCCGGTAGACCGACACCTCGCGGATCGTGCCCGCCATCTTCACCGTCGCCAGATGGACGATGCCCTCCGCCAGCGTCATGGCGTCCAGGCCCGGCAGGGCGGCCTTCAGGCGGCCGACGGCGGCTTCCGCGAGGCCGGGATGGAGCGCGATCTCGCCCGACAGCCGGTTGCCGGCGTCGAGACGGTTGAGCAGAAGATTCGCGTCGGTGACCGTGGGCGCTTCGCCGCCCAGCCCGTAGCAGGCCGGGCCGGGCCGCGCGCCGGCGCTTTCGGGTCCGACCCGCAGCGTCTCGCCGGGGACGCTCGCGATGCTGCCGCCGCCGGCCCCCACGGTAACGACGTCCACCTGCGGAATGCGCGTCGGATAACCGGCGATGCGGCCTTCGGTCGTGTGCCGGATCTCCCCGCCCTCGATCAGGGCCACGTCGGTGCTGGTCCCGCCCATGTCGCAGGTAATGACGTTGACGATGCCCGCGTCGCGGGCGATGGCGCGCGCCCCGGCGACGCCGCCGGCGGGTCCCGACAGGATGGTCGCCGCCGGGAGCCGGCGGGCGGCCCGCGCCGTCATGACGCCGCCGCTCGAATGCATGACCAGCATCGGACGGGCATGGCCCCCGTTGGAGAGGCGGCCCTCGATCGAGCCCAGGTATCGGTCCATCACCGGCGCCACCGCTGCGTTCAGCACCGTGGTGCTGAAGCGTTCGTATTCGCGGTATTCCGGGGCCACCGACGACGACGTCGAGATCGGGACTCCGCCGGCCATACCGGCGAGCACGTCCCGCGCGGCCTCTTCGTTCGCGGGGTTCGCGTAGGCGTGAAGGAAGCATACGGCCCAGGCGTCGTAGGACGCCGGGTCGCAGGACGCGAGCGCCGCGCGCAGGCCGTCGGCGTCGATCGCGCGACCGATGGCGCCGTCCGCCCAGGTGCGCTCGGCGACCTCGAAACGGTCCGGGCGCGGGATCAACGGCGGCGGCTTCACGAGCTTGAGGTCGTAGAGCTTCGTGCGCTCGCCGCGGCCGATCTCGATGACGTCGCGGAACCCCTCGGTGGTGAGCAGGGCGACGCGGCCTCCCTTGCCTTCGAGGATGGCGTTCGTCGCCACGGTGGTGCCGTGCAGCACGCGCTCGACCTTGCCCGGATCGGCGCCGACCTTGGCCAGCGCGTTCATGAAGGCGGCGGACTGGTTGCGCGGGTCCGAGGGGACCTTGGCGACCCGCGTGCGCCGTTCGGCGCGGTCGAACAGCACGACGTCGGTGAACGTGCCACCCACGTCCACGCCGACGGAAAACGAATCCCGGCTCATCGTCGCACAGCGGGTGCGGGCAGGGGATCGAGCCGCCGCTCGACCCAGTCCGCGACCTCGATCAGCCGGGTCTCGTCGAAGGGCCGGCCCACGAGCTGCAGGCCCACGGGCAGGCCGTCGTCGCCGAGTCCGGCGGGAACCGTGAAACAGGGCCAGCCCAGCACCGTCCACGGCGTCTGGCACAGGCGGGGGCCGATGGTGCTCCGGTCCGGCGCGACCTCGGACGCGGACGGCAGGACGAAACCGTCGATGCCCGCGATCATGGCCTCGAACCGGTGCCGGACGCGGCGCCGGAGGCGCTGGGCGCGCATGTAGGTCGTCGCCGGGACGGCCGACCCGACGTCGAGTTGCGCCAGCAGGCCGGGCGCGTAGTGCTCGCGATGCCTGACCATGTTGTCCGCCTGGGTCGCGGCGGCCTCGACGATCAGGATCGTGGTGTGCAGCGAGAGGAGCAGTTCCAGCGGTACGGGCAGCCGCGCCCGCCCGATCTCGGCGCCCGCCTTGGCGAGGCGGTCGACGGCGGCGGAGATGCCGTCCGCGACGTCGTGGCTGGAGATCTCCAGGAAGTCCTCGAGCAGGAGCAGGCGCGGCGGGTGGTCCGCGGGGCCGGCGGGGCACTCGAAGGCGCCCCGGCTGGCGGCCGCCCGGTCCCGCGGGTCGGGACCGGAGATCGCGGCGCCGAACAGCGCCGCGTCGGCGACGCTCCGTCCCATCGCGCCGATCATGTCGAAGGAATGGGAGCGGGGCAGAAGGCCGTGGCGGCTCACGCGGCCGAAGGTCGGCGTGAAGCCGACGATCCCCATGTAGGCCGCGGGGCGGATCACCGAGCCGCCGGTCTGGGTGCCGAGGGCGATGGGCGCCATGCGATCGGCGACGGCCGCGGCCGAACCGCTCGACGAGCCGCTGGCCGTGCGCTCGAGGTTCCAGGGGTTGTGCGTCCGCGACGGGTCGCGGCCGGCGAACTGGGTGGTTTCGACCTTGCCCAGGACGATGGCGCCGGCGGCGCGGAGCCTGGCGACGCACGTCGCGTCGTGACCGGGGTTGAACGTCCGCAACGGCGCGAAGCCGCCCGCGGTCGGCAGGCGTTCGGTGAGGATCAGGTCCTTGACGCCGAACGGGATGCCGCACAACGGCCCTGCCGATCCGTCCGTGCAGGCGCGCTGCGCGGACCGCGCGGCGTCGCGGGCGCCGTCCCTGTCCACGTGGACCCAGGCCCGGATCGTCGGTTCCCGGTCGTCGATGCGGTCGAGCAGGGCGTCGAGATAATCGACGGGCGACAGCGCGCCCGACCGCATCCGGTCGAGCGCCTCGGTCGCCGTGAGGTCGGGGAGGCCGGTCATGCGTCGTGCGCGGGCGGTCCCATGAAGTCCGGGTCCTCGTCGTCGAGCGCCACGGGTTCGCCCAGCACCATCGCCAGCTGCCCGGCGGTGGCGTCGATTTCGGAGGCGAGTTCCGCCACCCGTTCCTCGCCGAGTCTGGCGAGAAGCGCGCGCCGCAGTTCGGCCGCTATGTCTTCGGTGGACATCCGTCGGGGGCCTCGTGGCACTGCCGGTCGGCGAGGGCGGCTACGGCGCCAGCAGTTCGCGGAACCGGCGCATGGCCTCCCTGATGTTGTCGACGGAATTGGCGTAGGAGAAGCGGATGAAGCCTTCGCCGTATTCCCCGAAGCTCGTGCCCGCGACGGCGGCGACGCCGGCTTCCTCGAGCAGCCGCATTTGCAGGTCTTGGGAGGCGGCGCCGGTGCCGGAGACGTTGGCGAAGGCGTAGAAGGCGCCGCCCGGCATGACGCAGCGCACGCCGGGAATGTCGTTGAGTTCGCCGACGATGACCCGGCGGCGCTCGTCGAAGGCCCGCATCATTTCGTCCACGGCGTGCTGGGGGCCGGTCAGCGCCTCGATGCCCGCGTACTGCGCGGCGGCATTGACGCAGGAATGGTCGTTGACGCAGAGCCTGACGGCGTGATCGATGAGCGGTTCGGGCCACAACGAATACCCGAGCCGCCAACCGGTCATGGCGTAGGTCTTGGACCAGCCGTCGAGCAGGATCAGGCGATCGCGGATCTCCTCGTAGCCGAGCAGGCTCGCGTGCGGCCGGTCGTCGTAGACCATGCGCGAATAGATCTCGTCCGCCAGGACGCAGACGTGCGGATGGGCGGCGAGACCGGCGACCAGGGTGTCGAGGTCGTCCCCGGAGACGACTCCGCCCGTGGGGTTGGCGGGGCTGTTGACGATGATCAGCCTCGTGTTCGGTGTGATGCGGTCGAGCACTTCGTCGGGATCGAAGGAAAACCCCGTCTCCTCGTGAAGCGGGATCGGCACCGGGGTGGCGCCGGAGAACCGGATCGCCGATTCGTAGATGGGGAAGCCCGGATTCGGGTACATGATTTCGGCGCCGTCCTCGCCGAACATCAGGCACGAGAAGAACATCGTGGGCTTGCCGCCGGGAACGATCAGTATCCGGTCGGGATCCACCGGCACGCCCCGCCGGCGCTCGACGTCCGCGGCCACCGCCTCGCGCAGCGCCGGAATGCCGATCGCGGGGGTGTAGCCGTGGTGGCCGTCCGCGAGGGCCCGCCGGCCCGCCGCGACGATGTTCGGCGGTGTCTTGAAGTCGGGCTGGCCGATGCCGAGATTGACGATGTTGCGGCCTTCGCGCGCGAGCCGTTCGGCGCGCGCCAGAACCTCGAAGGCCGTCTCGGTGCCGAGACGAGCCATCCGCTCGGCGAGTGTCGGCGCCGCGCTCATGGCGCGGCACTATGCCACCGGACCCGCGGCCCGGCAATTCTCGCCCACCGCCATGACCGGCGCCGGCGGTCGGTCTGTCGCGCCTGCCGTCGGCAGAGGGTGGCCCGGCGGTCGCCGTGGGCCGGTGCGCGGCCGGTTGCGACGTTCGTTCCTCTGCCGGTAAGGTTCCGGCCGGCAGGGAGGAAGATGGATGTCGAAGACCGTTCGCGGCTATGGCGCAACGACCGATCGCGCGCGCGGCTGGTTGCGCTACATGCATCGCAAGGCGACCACGCCGGACAACTGGGACAAGGACGGCCAGCCGCACCCGCATTGGGATGGGGTCTCGGGCGAGCCCCGGCGCTCCTGGCATCGTTTCGACCTTCAGGATTCGGCGATGCCCGTCGCCGTCATGGCCGACGTCACGCCGGCGTGGCGCGAGGTCTACGGCGCCATCCTCGACGAGCTCGTCGCGCGCTTCACCGGGTATTGGGCGGCGAAGGACTGGCTCGACCAGATCGGCGACGACCCCCGGCGCGAGCAGTATCCGGAGGATTGGTACGAGACGCTGATTCCGCCGACGCTTCGCGGCAGGTACGACGTGCCCGGCTGGACCGCCAACGGCATCGAGCCCTGGGGTCTTCAGATGGACCCCATCGGCGCCGACGGCAATCTCTTCTTCCGCGGGTTCTTTCTCGTCAACCTCGGCCTGCATCTTTACGTCACCGGCGACGAGAAGTGGAACGAGCCGTTCGACGTGGTGCGCGACGGCGACAACACGTTCACGTGGACGCACTCCCGCATCGCCGAGTTCCTGGCCCGCCAGTGGGCCGGGCGTCCCGAGGGCTGCCACTGCGAGAACACCAAGATCTGGCCGTTGTGAATGTCTGCCGCGGGCCTCGGTCTGAGGCTCCACGACACCCTCTACGGCAGCGATTACAACCGCGTCTTCCAGAACTGGTGGGAGTACGCGAAGCGGCACTACGTTCCCATTCGCGGCGGCGAGGTCGTCGGCTCGATGACGATGTACTACGACCCGATCCTCGGCATCCACATGCCGAGCGATCACGAACCCTTCCAGAAGTTCGGGATCGCGCAGCTGATCCAGGCCTCGCGGCCCGACGATGCGCGCGTTCTCGTCGAGGCCGCGCTCGACGGGCTCGGCTGGCGCGAGGGCGCCCCGATAACGACCCCCGGCGGCAACCCGCGCGAGGTGATCTACGGCATGATCTACGCCCGCGAATACGGCGACGAAGGGCTTCACGGCAGACTGAAGGCCTACGCCGAGGAGCGCTTCGAGCCGACCTGGGACGACGCCACCGGCGAATTCCACTGGGGCTTCGGGCTCGACGAACCTCATCCGAGGGGGCAGTTCAACGCCATCGCCGCCCTGGCCGAGACGATGACCGAAGGGGCCTGGGAGCGCCTGTTCCGGGAACCCAATCTGCGCAAGTTCATCGAACCCACGGTGACGGGCGTGGACTTCCCCAGGGTGTGTCTGTCCCAGGCGGTCTACGACGTCGACCGCCGGTGCCTGATCGTCGCCACGGACAGGGGCGCTCCCGGCGCCGCGGGCGAACCCACCTCGTTCCGCGTTTCCGGCGTCCGCTCCGGCGATTGCGCCGTGACCGCCGACGGGGTCGCGTCGGACGACTGGCGCGCCGTCGGCGACGGCATCGAGATATCGACCACGGTGGGCGAGCACACCTTCGTGGTGCGAACGCATTGATTCGCGACGCGGTTCCGGGTTGACTGGCGCCTTCCCCCCTGGCGCGACCCCCCACCCCGACTCCCCCTGCCAGGAGGAGGGGGAAGAGGGGACGCACAGTCCCGCGCTCTCCTCCCCCTTGGCAGGGGGGAGGTTGGGAGGGGGGTGGATCGCGGTCCCGCAACCCCGCGCAATCCTCGATCCTCCACCGGTACGAGAAATGCGGATTGAGCAGGAGGTCTATCAGAAGACTGCTGAATGTCTCGTCATCAGATCAGAGATTTTCGTTACGAGGCGGTCCCCGACTCTCTACATAATCAAGGGGGAATTACATACATTGCTAGCCAACACGGCGGAATGCTCGAATCTTGTGGGGCAGCGCCTTGCGGTCATTGGACAAATTGCAATAGGGATATCCCCCGCTCTAGGGCTGGAGATGGGGGCTAAGGTCAGCCCCTGTAGCTTGAATCGGAGAACCACCCATGCTCGCCGTCCGCGCCGGCTTGGTATTCGCCTTGGCAATGGCCCTGACGACAGCCGCGGTCACGCCGGTCTTCGCTGATGCGAAGGATGATCTGTTTGCCGCGGCGAAGGGCGGGACCGCTTCCGAAGTGAGCGCCGCGATAGCCGCCGGCGCGGACTCGAACGCCCGCAACAAATTGGGCAGCACACCGCTACATCGGGCGGCGGCGCGTAACGGTCGGGGCTCGTCCGGTGTTCGGCTTGGGCCGGATGTTGTCGAGGCGCTGATAGAGGGCGGCGCGGACCCGAACGCCCGCGACAAACTCTCGGGCAGGACGCCGATTTGGGTGGATATAGGATTGCGCTTGGCTAGGCCGCTGGGCATTGCGACGGCGACGCCGCTACATGAGGCGGCGTGGGAGAACCCCGACCCTGCGGCGATTTCGGCGCTGATAGAGGCCGGTGCGGACCCGAACGCCCGCGGCTGGATTTCGGGCAGGACGCCGCTACATGCGGCGGCGTCCAATAACCCCGAGCCTTCGGTTGTCTCGGCACTGATAGAGGGCGGCGCGGACGTTGACGCCCGCGACGCGCACGGCTGGACACCGCTACATAAGGCGGCGCGCAACAACTCCGAACGTTCGGTTGTCAGGGCGCTGGTAGAAGCTGGCGCGTACGTTGACGCCCGCACCGAAATCGGTATGACGCCGCTTCATTGGGCGGCGTGGGAGAACCCCGAGCCTTCGGTTGTCTCGGCACTGATAGAGGGCGGTGCGGACCCGAACGCCCGCGACGAAGAGGGTGTGACGCCGCTACATAAGGCGGCGCACAACAACTCCGAACGTTCGGTTGTCGAGGTGCTGATCGAAGTCGGCGCGGACCCGAACGCCCGCGACGAAGACGGTTGGACGCCGCTACATAGGGCGGCGTCCTGGAACCCCGAACCTTCGATTGTCGCGACGCTGATAGAGGCCGGCGCGGACCCGAACGCCCGCGCGCACGGCAGGACGCCGCTACATAGGGCGGCGTCCTGGAACCCCGAACCTTCGGTTGTCGCGACGCTGATAGAGGCCGGCGCGGACCCGAACGCCCGCGACGAAGACGGTTGGACGCCGCTTCACTATGCGGCGTCCCGGAACCCGTGGAAGAACTCTGAGCCTTCGGTTATCGCGGAGCTTATCGAAGCCGGCGCGGACGTGAACGCGCGCAACGATGACGGCAAGACTCCCTTCGATTACGCGAAGGACAACGAGGCGTTGCGGGGAACCGATGTCTACTGGCGGTTGAACGAAGCCCGGTTCAAGTGAGGCCGGCTCCTGTCTACTGATCGGGTTCATATCCCCCGCCTAGGGCCGGGGTGACGTTGGCTAGTGTTCTGCATCATAAGTTCTTTATCATATGGCATGGCCTTGCTAACGTGTCGCCTCTTCACTTTTGGAGGGGCAGACGATGGCGAACCACCATACACGAACAGTCCCGGAACCCTCGGCGGGCGAGCGCGAGGAACTGGAGCGATGGGTACGTCGGCCAAAGACCTCGCAGGCGCTGGCCTTGCGCGCCCGGATCGTGCTGGCCAGCGCCGCCGGGGAAAGCGATATCGCGGTAGCGGAGCGGTTGGGTACGACGCGGGTCACTGTCGGCAAGTGGCGTCGGCGGTTTGTCACGGCCGGGTGCGATGGCTTGCTTGACGAGGCGCGGCCCGGCGCTCCGCGCAAGATCGGCGACGAGGATGTGGAGCGCGTGGTCACGATGACCCTGGAGTCAATGCCGCGGGACGCCACCCACTGGAGCACGCGTTCGATGGCCGAGGCCAGCGGGCTCAGTCCGGCGACGGTGGGGCGCATCTGGCGGGCGTTCGGTCTGAAGCCCCATCGTGTCGAGACCTTCAAGCTGTCGCGCGACCCGCTGTTCATCGAGAAGGTGCGGGATATCGTCGGGCTGTATCTCCATCCGCCAGAACGCGCCGTGGTGCTGTGCGTCGATGAGAAGTCGCAGATACAGGCGCTGGACCGGACCCAACCGCTCCTGCCCTTGAGGCCAGGAGCACCGGAACGGCGCACCCATGATTACAAGCGCCACGGAACCACATCCCTGTTCGCCGCTCTCAACGTGGCCACCGGCGAGGTGCTGGGCGCATGCCATCGCCGGCACCGCGCGGTCGAGTTCCGCAACTTCCTCCGATTGATCGACAAGGCCGTGCCCGCCGATCTGGAAGCCCATCTGGTCCTCGACAACTACGGCACACACAAGACTGCCATGATCCACCAATGGTTGGCCCGACATCCCCGCTTCCATCTCCACTTCACGCCGACCAGCGCATCTTGGCTCAACTTGGTCGAGCGCTGGTTCGCCCTGCTTACCGAAAAGCAGATCCGACGCGGCACCCACCGGAGCACGGCGCAACTGGAGAAGGCGATCGCCGACTATCTCGACCTCTACAATCAGGACCCAAAGCCGTTCCTGTGGACCAAAACCGCCGACCAAATCCTCCACACCCTCAAATCATACTGTCAGTCTATTTGTGATACAGAACACTAGCAAGGTATGTAATGCCCTAATCAAGGTATCATAACAAGCACGACCATCACGAGTATTTGAACAACCTGCACGAGTATTTGAACAACCTGATATGGATTCTTGGCATAATTGGACATATTTTTCTCTTCTATATCTTGAAATATTATTTCATCTATCTCGTCTAAATACCCTTTGGAATACTTAATCTTTCGGACTTTTATTAATTTTTTTCTAGTCATTTTAATTCCTCCTTAAGTTGGGTGATTTGAAGTCCAGCAATATCAAGCCAATATATTGCGCTACCACTGCCGTGGAACGATTGTCAATTCGCCGCACGCCAAGCGTCTATTTGACAGCCTGCGGATACTGGAATTATATCGGTAAAAACCCATTGAGAAACATCCACCCACGAGAATCTATCTTTAGGAATTTTTGCGAAGCATGTTTTTTTGGTCATTTGCAATCTCCCTTCTTTGCAGTCTTTTGCAAGGATTTTAACTGAAACGTGTGTGACAAAGCCAAATCAAAGCATCTTTGCGTATTGTAGGTTTTGGATTAGGCCTGAATATGTCAGGAATGGGTACTGTATTGTTCCTCCTTCCACTAGTCTCTTAACCATACAGAGGTCTCATGAAGATGTCAAGATCTTTTTCGCACCTTGTGCACCATCCAGATGTCCCGCCGCGCCGTGACGGGTGCCGTTTTCCGGTCGCGTCCACGGGGGGCGCCGGAGGCACGAGGCCCGGGGGCCGCCCTATGGTCCATCGGGGGCCGACAGGGTAATCTGCTGCGGGGCCACGCCCCTGCTCGCGCCGTCGGCGGGCGGAACCGACGATCGGAGAGGACCGCATGACCATCGCCTACGGCGAATCGCCCTTGTTCACGTTCGCGCTGATCGCCGATTCGCACATGAATCCGGGCGACGAGAACGCCTCGCCGTTCGAGACCAACGCGATGGCGAACGGGCGTTCCCGCCGCGCCATCGCGGAGATCAACCGGCTCGCGCCCGACTTCGTCATCCACATGGGCGACCTCGTGCATCCGGTGCCGGGCCACCCGACGTTCGGGCGGGTCGCGGAAGACTTCAACCGGCTCTACGAAGGCATCGAGGCGCCCCTGCGCGTCACGCCGGGCAACCACGACTGCGGCGACAAGAAGATCTCCTGGATGCCGGCGGTGCAGGTGAACGACGCCTTCCTGAAGACCTGTGAGGAGCTGTTCGGCCCGCACTACGGCTCCTTCGACCACAAGGGCATTCACTTCGTGCTGGTCAATTCGCCGGTCATGAACTCCGGCCTCGATCTCGAGGCCGAGCAGCGGTCCTGGCTGGAGAAGGATCTGGCCGAGACCGCGTGCGACCGGATCTTCCTCTTCACGCACTATCCGCTCTACGTCGCCGACCCGGACGAGGAGACCCACTACGACAACATCGACGAGCCGGCGCGGGGCTGGCTCCTGGACCTGATCGAGAAGCACCGGATCGAGGCGGTGTTCGCCGGCCACGTGCACAACTTCTTCTACAACCGCCACGGGGCGACGGAACACTACGTCCTGCCGTCGATCTCGTTCGTCCGCCAGGACTACGCGGAGTTCGCGCGCGCCCGGCCCGAGCCGTCGGCGGAAGGCGGCCGTAACGACCTTCCCAAGCTCGGCTATTTCGCCGTCGAGGTCTACGAGAACGGCCACATCGCCCACAACGTCCGCACCCACGGCCGCATCCTGGGCGAGGGCGAGGAGCTCCCGGAAGCACGTCCCGCTCTGCCGGCCGTCCACGCCCGCGACGACGCGCCGGCGTCAATCGGCGTCCAGCTCCGCCATCCCTGGAGCGAGACGACGACGATTCCGCACAACTACGCGCTCGACGAATTCATGCGCAAGCGCGTCCGCAACGACTATCCGCTGCTGGCCTTGTGGGAGATGGGCGTGCGCAAGCTCCGGGCGCCCGTGGGTGACCTGACCGACCCGGCGTCGTTGCGGCGGATGCGCGATCTCCGGGCCGTCGGCCACGAGTTCACCGTGTTCGTCTACGGCGCGCCCGGGCCGAAGACCGTCGCCGCGCTCGCCGAATGTCGGGACGCCTACGACGCCATCGAGTTCATCGCACCGGAAGACGAGGCGGCGCAAGCCGTCGCGGCGATCCGCGAGATCAAGGCGGGGACGGACGCGCCGGTCTATCTGTCGGCGCTCCACTCTCTGGCGCGGTCGGCCCGCGAGGGCGGCGCCTTCAAGCACATGATATCGAGCGGCTTTCCCATCGAGGAGCGCGAACACGTGGCCCGGTTCGTGGACTCGGTCGGCGCCGCCGGGCTCGTCGACGGCGTCGTGTTCCGGGTCGACCGCGGCGTGTCCGCCTGGTCGGGCATCGGCGAGGCGCAGGCGTTCGCGGCGGCCCAGGGCAACCGCGCCATCGTCAATGTCCGCTTCGCGGCCGACGACATGCAGGGCGACCGGATGGACGACCTCGCGACGGCCTGCCGCGCCGCCGAGGCGACGGCCGCGGCGCTCGCGGCGGACCGCCTGACCGTGTTCCTGGACACCCTCGTCGATCAGGACCGCGGCTATTTCATGCGCAACGGCCTGATCGACCGCCTGTTCAATCCGCGCCTTGCCGCTCGCGCGGTCCGCCACGTCCACGGCGTCCTGAAGGTGGTCGGCGGCGAGATGGCGGCGCTGGACGTGGCCGACGTCGCGGGCGGTCGGGTGGCCATGCTGCGCGGGGCGGAGGAGCGGCTGCGGCTGTTCCTGCTGCTGCCGGAGGGGGAGGGCGGCATGGACGTGGGCGCCGCGATCGGCCGGCGCGCCTGTCACGCGGACACCGGCGCCGGCAACTGGGTCGACCTCGATACCGGCGAAGTCACCTCGTGCCGCTGGCGGAAGGACGGCGATCGCGCGACGATGGAGCCGGCCGTGACCTGCGCCGTCCCCTCCATGCTGATCGCGCACCGTTAGGAGAGAGCCGGCGTGACCGCCGTCGCCGAGGTTGATCTCCCGCCCGGGTTCGAGGCCTATTATCATCCCGGCCCGTTCGGCGAACTGGTCGGCCCGTACTATCACAAGGACCTGCCGGACGGCGGCTTCGTCCGCGCCTTTCGGGCGCTGGAGAAGCACATCAACCAGGTGGGGCTGGTCCAGGGCGGCATGTTGTGCACCTTCACCGACCAGTTGATCACCACGGCGCTCATCCGGGCGGGCATCGAGGCGGTGACCGTGAACCTCGACATCAGCTTCATGAACCCGGTCAGGCTGGGCGACTGGGTCGAGGGGCGGTCGGAGATCACGCGCGAGGGCGGCAGGATCGTCTGGGCCCGCGGCTTGCTCACGTCGGGCGGGAAGACGATCCTCACCGCCCAGGGACTGTGGCAGAAGGTGAGCTTCGGCGAGGGCCTGACCGACCGCGCCGCGCGCGCGGACCGGCGGACGACGGGGGTCGGAAATGCGGCTTGAGGGCAAGACCGCGATCGTCACCGGGGCCGGCTCCGGGTTCGGGGCGGCGATGGCGGCCGAGTTCGCCCGGGAAGGCGCCCGCGTCGCGGTCGTCGACCGTGACGCCGCCGCCGGCCGGTCGGTGGTCGACGGCATCGGGAAGGCCCGCGGCGAGGCGGCGTTCCACGAGGCGGACGTCACCGACGGCGACGGCGTGAGGCGCATGTTCGGCGCGGTCATGGACGCCTGGGGCGGCTTCGACGTGCTCGTCAACAACGCCGGCGCGCCGCAGTGGAACCAGCCGCTCACGGAGACCGACGAGGAGACCTTCGATCGCATCTTCGACGTCAACGTGAAGGGCATCTACTTCACCTCCGTTCACGGCATCCCGCTGATGACGGCCGGCGGGACGATCATCCACACGGCGTCGACGGCCGCGGCGCGGCCGCGGCCGGGCCTCGCCTGGTACAACGCGAGCAAGGGGGCCGTCGCCAACCTGACGCTGACCATGGCCCAGGAGCTGGCCCCGGACATCCGCGTCAACGCGCTGTGCCCGGTCGCCACGGACACGCCGATGCTCGAGGCCTTCCTCGGCGGCGACCGGGACCGGATCGCCGCCTTCGCGGCGACGGTGCCCATGGGCCGCCTCGGCGCACCCATCGACGTGGCGCGCGCCGCCGTCTTCCTCGCCTCGGACGACGCGTCGTTCCTGACCGGCGTGCTCCTGCCCGTCGACGGCGGGCGCTGCGCCGCGTAGGGAAGGGGCTGGCGATGCACGATCTTCTCATCGTGGGCGCGGAGGTCGCGGACGGCTCGGGCGCGCCGCCCGGACGCACGGACGTGGCCGTCGCCGGAGGCCGGATCGTGGCCGTGGGCGATCTCAAGGGCGAGGCGTCGGCGCGGACGGTCGATGCCGACGGCCTCGTGCTGGCGCCCGGTTTCGTCGACATCCACACCCACTACGACGCCCAGATCACCTGGGATCCGGTCGCCTCGCCGTCGACGTCCCTCGGCGTGACGACGGTCGTCTCCGGCAACTGCGGCTTCGGCATCGCGCCGTGCCGGCCGGAACACCGCGATCTCGTCGCCCGCAACCTCTCGCAGGTGGAGGGGATGCCCATCGAGGCGCTCAGGGCCGGCATCCGCTGGGAGTACGAGACCTTTCCCGAATATCTCGACATGCTGGAGCGCATCGGCATCGTGCCCAACATGGCCGTTCTCGCCGGCCACTCGGTGACGCGGACCTACGTCATGGGCGAGGAGGCGTCGCTGCGCGAGGCGCGGGAGGACGAGATCGAGGCCATGCGGTCCCTGGTGGCCGAGGCTCTGGACGCGGGCGCCATCGGCTTCGCGTCGTCCGATTCCCATAACCATTTCGGCGACGACGGTCTGCCCATGCCCTCGCGGCTCGCCGCCCGCGAGGAGTGGGACGTTCTCGCCGGCGCGCTTGCCGACGCCGGCCACGGGGTCTTCCAGATCGCCAGCGGCCCCGACATCCAGGTGTCCGACATGGAAAGATGGGCGGACATGACCGGACGCCCGGTGTTCTGGTCGGCGCTCCTGCACGTTCCCGCCATTCCCGACCGCGCGCGGAACATGCTCGACCAGGCCGCGGAAGCGCGGGAGCGCGGCCGCCGGGTCTTCGCCCAGGTGACGGGCCAGCCCGTCAGCATGGAGTTCACGCTCGAGAACGCCTATCCGATGGGCAGTCACGACGCCTGGCATCCGCTCGTCGGCGCCGACGCCGGGAAGATCGCCCGGGCCATCGCCGACCCGTCGTTCCGCGAGGCCTTCCGGGCCGGGCTCGCCGCCCCCAAGCCGCAGAAGATATTCTATGGCGACTGGTCGCGCGTGCAGGTCGCCGAAGTCTCGTCGCCCGGCAATCGCCGCCTCGAAGGCGAAACGATCGGGACGCTGGCCGGGCGCGAAGGGGTGGACCCGGTCGATTTCTTCTTCGATCTCGCTCTCGGGGAAGACCTCAAGACGGTGTTCGTCGCGCAAGTGCAGAACTTCGACGAAGAGGCCGTCGAGGAGATGATCAAGCACCCGGCGAGCGTCCTCGCGCTTTCCGACGCCGGGGCGCACCTTTCGTTCCTGTGCGACGCCGGCTACGGGCTCTACCTGCTGTCGCGCTGGGTGCGCGAGAAGGAGAGCCTGACCCTCGAGGATGCGATCCGGCGGCTCACCAGCGATCAGGCCGATCACTACGGCATCGTCGGCAGGGGGCGCGTGCGGGAAGGCGCCTTCGCCGATCTGCTCCTGTTCGATCCGGCCACCGTCGGCATCTCGAAACCGCGCCGCGTGTTCGACCTTCCGGGTGGCGCCAGCCGTCTGGTGCGCGATCCGGTCGGCGTCCACGGCGTCTGGGTGAACGGCGTCCGGGTCTGGGACGGGAGCGCCTGCTGCGTGGACGGCGTCCGCCCCGGACACGTCCTGCGCGAGTTCGCGTCGGCGCGACTATCGTAGAAGGCTCCGGCGCGGCGACCGACGCGCCGGCGAACGCAAAACGCAACAGGAGGAGTCCATGGTCAAACTGGTTCGCTACGGTCCCGCGGGGCGGGAGAAGCCCGGCCTCGTCGACGCGGACGGCGGCCTCCGCGATCTCTCCGGGGAGGTCGATGACGTCGCCGGCGACGTCCTGCTCCCGGAGGGCATGGCGCGGCTGGCGGCGCTCGATCCCGCCGCGCTGCCCGAGGTCGGCGGAAACCCGCGATTGGGCCCGCCCGTGGCCGGCGTCGGCAAGATCATGGCCATCGGCCTCAACTATTCCGATCACGCGGCGGAGTCGGGCCTCGAAGTGCCGCCGGAGCCGGTGCTGTTCATGAAGGCCACGAGCGCGATCGGCGGTCCCAACGATCCGGTCGTCATTCCCCGCGGTTCCGAAAGGACCGATTACGAGGTCGAACTCGCCGCCGTCATCGGCGTGCCGGGCAAGTACGTGGACGAAGCTGACGCCCTCGACCACGTCGCCGGCTACTGCATCTGCAACGACGTGAGCGAGCGCGACTTCCAGCTCAAGCGCGCCGGCCAGTGGACGAAGGGCAAGTCCTGCGACACCTTCGCGCCCCTCGGTCCCTGGCTCGTGTCCCGCGACGAGATCGCCGATCCGCAGAAGCTGCGTCTGTGGACGAAGGTCAACGGCGAGACCCGGCAGGACGGCAGCACCGACAAGATGGTCTACGGGCTGAAGCACCTGTTGAGCTATCTCAGCGCCATGACGTCGTTGCGCACCGGCGACATCGTGTCGACGGGAACGCCGCCCGGCGTGGGCGCGGGCTTCAGGCCGCCCAGATTCCTCAAGCCCGGCGACGTGATGGAGCTCGGCGTGGAAGGCTTGGGCGTCCAGCGTCAGGAGCTGGTGGCGGACGGATAGGCCGCGTGACTGTCGTCCCCGCCACGACCGCCTCGTGGGGCCTGACGCGGCGGCGCCCTTGGAGGTGAAAGGTATCCGGCGCCATCGTCCAGAGGGTGACGGCGGGAACGCCGCCGGCGAACGGCCGGCCCGGAACGCGGGGTTCAGCGCTCTCCGGTGAAGTTCGGCGGGCGCTTCTCGAACATGGCGTCCACGGCTTCCCGGTGGTCGGCCGTGCGGTGGGCGATCGCCTGCATCCCGCAGGAGAGTTCCAGCAGCGTTTCGAGATCGACGCGCTGTCCCTCCCGGATGAGCCGTTTGGTCATGCGCAGGGCCTCGGGAGGGTTCGCGGCGACGCGGTCGGCGAGGGCCCGGGCCTCGTCCATCAGGCTTTCCGGCGGCACCACCCGCGACACGAGGCCCCATTCGAGCGCCGTTTCCGCGTCGATCCGGTCGCCCGTGAAGGCCATTTCGGCCGCCCGCGCCATGCCGATGGCGCGCGGCAGGAACCACGCGCCACCATCGCCCGGGATGATGCCGAGCTTGACGAACACCTCCGCGAAGGAAGCCCGTTCCGACGCGATCCGCATGTCGCACATCATGGCGATGTCGAAACCCGCGCCGACGGCGGCGCCGTTGACCGCCGCGATGATCGGGACCTCCAGGCGGTGCATCGCCAGTGGCATACGCTGTATGCCTTCGCGGTAGGCCGCCCGGATCCGGGCTGCCGAGCCGCCGAACAGGCCGGCCCGGTCCCGCATGTCCTTGACGTTGCCGCCGGACGAGAAGCCCTTGCCGGCGCCCGTCAGAATGGCGCAGCGGACGGACAGGTCGCGGTTGATCCGGTCGCAGTGGGCGACGAGTGCCTCGAAGAGGTCCTCGGCGATGGCGTTCCGGGTGTCGGGCCGGTTGAGCGTCAGCGTGACGACGGCGCCGTCCTGCTCGTAAATGACCGCGTCGTTGGTCATGGGATTCGTTGCCTCTCCGTGGTATCGCGCGGCGTCAGGGCTTCCCGGCGTGGCCGGCGCCTCCTTCCCCGCCTTTCCCCTTGCGCCCCAACCCGATTTCCTTGGCGAATCGAGAGCGTTGCCTGGCGTAGTTCGGCGCCACCATCGGGTAGTCCGACGGCAGGCCCCATTTGGCGCGGTATTCGTCGGGCGTCATGTCGTAGGCGGAGCGCAGATGGCGCTTCAGCATCTTGAGGCGCTTGCCGTCCTCGAGACACACGATGTAGTCGGACGTGACGGACCGTCGAACCGGCACCGCGGGACGGAGGCCATTGTGGTTTCCTCCCGAACCGCGGCCGACGGACGACAGCGTGGCGTGGATCGTCCTGATGACCCCGGGCAGCTCCTCGGCGGGGAGGCTGTTGCGACTCACGTAGGCGGCGGTGATGTCCGACGCCATGTGAAGAAGTTCGACGTCGGAAACGCCCGAATCCTTGTCGTCCGCCATGATTGCAGTCCCCCGATGATCATCGATTCTTCGGTTTCTTCGACCGAATGCTTCATGACGCCTCGCGACGTCATGGCGATGTCGGCGATGTTAGCCTGCATTTCTCGCGAGGGGTATGGGTATCGGGGCTTCGGCCGGTTCGAATCTTCGATTGATCGTGGGCGGCGCTTGCGTGACGGGGCGCGGTCGGCGACAAGGGGGGCGATGACGGGAACGAACGCGAAGCTCGTGGCGGCGGTCGAGGCGTATTTCGCCGATCTCGCGCGTGTGCGGGCCTCGGGCGGGGCGACCGGGGAGCGGTCGAGCTACGTGCCGCTCGCGGGGTTGCTCGATGCCGTCGGGGCGGCGCTGAAGCCGAAGGTGTTCTGCGTTCAGGAGCTCGCCGACCACGGCGCGGGCCATCCCGACTTCGGCCTCTACACCGCAAGGCAGGTTCAGGAGGGCCGCCCGCGCGAGGGGCAGACGCCGGAACGGCCGGAACGCGGCGTGATCGAAGTGAAGGCACTTGGCGACGACGCCTGGCTCACTGCGGCTTCCGATCAGGTGAGCCGCTATTGGGGCCGCTATCGCTTGGTGCTGGTGACCAACACCCGCGATTTCGTGCTGGTGGGCGAGGACGCGGCGGGCCGTCCGGCGAAGCTGGAGACTTTCCGGCTTGCGGACGATGCCGAAGACTTCGCGCGCCGGCTGGAGACGCCGCGCGCCTTCGCCCGCGAGGTTGGCACCGCCCTGGGCGAATATCTGGTGCGGGCGTTGTCGCACCGGGCGGCGCTGGTGGAGCCGAGGGACTTGGCGTGGCTTCTGGCGTCCCATGCCCGCGACGGGTTGGCGCGGGTCGAGGCGGCGGGGGAGGCGCCGGCGCTGGCGGCGGTGCGTTCGGCGCTGGAAGAAGCGTTGGGCGTCCGTTTCGAGGGCGAGCAGGGCGCGCGCTTCTTCCGGTCTACGCTGGTGCAGACGCTGTTCTACGGCGTGTTCGCCGCCTGGGTGCTGTGGGCGCGGCAGTCACCGCCGCCCGCCGGCGGGTTCGACTGGCGCACGGCGGTCTGGCTTCTCCGCGCGCCGATCCTTCGGAGGCTGTTCCAACAGCTTTCGGATCCCGGTGACCTGCAATCCCTGGGGCTGGTGGAGGTGCTGGACTGGACGTCCGCTGCGCTCGATCGGGTAGACCGGGCGGCGTTCTTCTCGCGCTTCGACGAGGGCGCGGCGGTGCCCTACTTCTACGAACCGTTCCTGGAGGCGTTCGATCCCGAGCTCCGCAAGCAACTCGGGGTCTGGTACACGCCTTCGGAAGTGGTGCGCTACATGGTGGCGCGGGTGGACCGGGCGTTGAAGGACGATCTCGGCATCGCTGACGGCTTGGCAGCGGAGAACGTCTACGTGCTGGACCCGTGCTGCGGGACGGGAGCCTACTTGGCGGAAGTGCTGCGCCGTATCGCGTCCAATCTGGAAGGGCAGGGCCTGGGCGCGCTGGCGGGTGCGCGGGTGAAGCGTGCGGCCTTGGAGCGTGTGTTCGGGTTCGAGATCATGCCGGCGCCGTTCGTGGTGGCGCACTTGCAGGTGGGTTTGGCGATGCGGGAATTGGACGCGCCGCTGGCGGAAGATGGGACGGAGCGGGCTGGGGTGTTCCTGACCAACGCGCTGACGGGGTGGGAGCCGCGCGTCACGAAGCCGCTGCCGTTCCCGGAACTGGAGGAGGAACGCGACCGCGCCGAACGGGTGAAGCGGGATCGTCCTATCCTCGTGATCCTCGGCAACCCGCCCTACAACGGCTTCGCCGGCGTGGCGATGGACGAGGAGCGGGAGTTGTCGGACGCCTACCGGATGGCGAAGCGGGCGCGCAAGCCCGAGGGGCAGGGGCTGAACGACCTCTACGTGCGTTTCTTCCGCATGGCGGAGCGGCGCATCGTGGAGAAGACGGGCCGTGGGGTGGTGTGCTTCATCTCGAACTACTCGTGGCTGGATGGGTTGTCGTTCACGGGGATGCGGGAGCGCTATCTGGAGGCGTTCAACACCATCCGCGTCGATTGCCTGAACGGCGACAAGTACAAGACGGGGAAGGTCGCGCCGGACGGAACGCCGGACCCGAGCGTGTTCTCGACCGAGGGCGACCCCGTGGGCATCCAGGTCGGGACCGCCATCACCACGCTGGTGCGCAAAGCGGACCATGTGCCGGCGCGAGCGGTGGGCTTCCGGCATCTGTGGGGGCGGTCGAAGCGGGCGGACCTGCTGGCGACGGCGGAGGCGGGCGCGCTGTACGACGATGTTGAGCCGGTGCTGCCTCTGGGACTACCGTTCGTGCAAACGGTGGTCGGTGAAGGCTGGTTCGACTGGCCTTCGCTGCCGGAGCTGTTTCCGGTGCACTTCCCCGGCGTCAAGACCAGCCGCAACGGGTTTCTGATCGACACGGACCTCGACCGGCTCAGGGCACGGATCGGCGACTATTTCGACCCGAAGTTGAGCCATGAGGAGATTGCCCGGCGCTACCCGGCCGCGATGCAGGATACCGCGCAGTTCGACGCCCGCACGGTGCGTGACGCGCTGCTCAAACGCGGCGGGCCGGACGAGGCCGGGTTCGTCCGTCACGCCTACCGGCCGTTCGACATCCGCTGGCTGTATTGGGAAGGAGATGGCGCGCTGCTTGACCGTCCGCGCCCTGACTATCGTCCGCATGCGTTCGAGGGAAACCTGTGGTTGTCCGCGGCCCGGCATCTCCGCAAGGAGGAGACGGAACCGCAGGCATATGTCACCGCGCATATGGGTTCGGCGCACCTGATCGAACGCGGCGCCAACCTCTTTCCCATATGGCTGCGCGACGACGACCTCGGCGGCAACGGCGAGGGCGCTCGCCGGGTCAATCTGAGCGAGGCGGCGCATTGCTATCTGAAACGTCCGGGTCTGGGCGCGGACGACCTGTTCCACCACGTCCTCGCCACCCTCCACGACCCCGCCTACCGGGAGGCCAACGCCGGGGCGCTGCGCATGGAATGGCCGCGCATCCCGCTTCCCGGCTGGCCCGACGGCGGCGATGCCGAGGCGCTGGCCGAGTCGGCCGCGCGGGGCCGCGAACTCGCCGCCCTGCTCGACCCGGAAACCCCGGTTCCCGGCGTCACGACGGGCGCACTGCGTCCGGAGATTGCCGCCGTCGCCGTTCCCGCCACGACCTCCGGCCGCAACATGACGGGCGACGACTTCGCGCTCGCCGCCGGCTGGGGCTACCTCGGCACCGGCGGGGCCGTCATGCCCGGCCAGGGCCGCGTCGTCGAACGTTCGTACACGCCGGAGGAACGCGAAGCCCTCGGTGACGCACTCCCGGCACTCGGCGAAACGACCTTCGACGTGTATCTGAACGACCGCGCCTGCTGGCGCAACGTCCCGGCCGCCGCCTGGCGCTACAGGCTCGGCGGCTACCAGGTCCTCAAGAAATGGCTGTCCTACCGCGAACGCACCATCCTGAACCGCCCGCTCTCGCCCGAGGAAGTCCGGCACTTCGCCGATACGGCAAGGCGGATAGCGGCACTGATGGTGCTCGTGGACCGAGGCGCTGATCGGGAATGAACGCGAAGCTCGCGGCGGCGGTCGAGGCGTATTTCGCCGATCTCGCGCGTGTGCGGGCCTCGGGCGGGGCGACCGGGGAGCGGTCGAGCTACGTGCCGCTCGCGGGGTTGCTCGACGCCATCGGAGCGACGCTGAAGCCGAAGGTGTTCTGCGTTCAGGAGCTCGCCGACCACGGTGCGGGTCATCCCGACTTCGGCCTCTACACGGCCCGGCAGGTGCAGCGGGGCCAGCCGCGCGAAGGACAGACGCCGGAGCGCGGCGTGGTGGAGGTGAAGGCGGTCGATGACGACGCCTGGCTGACGGCGGCGGGCGATCAGGTAAGCCGCTACTGGGGCCGCTACCGGCTGGTGCTGGTGACGAACACCCGCGATTTCGTGCTGCTCGGCGAAGACGCGGCGGGGCGGCCGGCGCGGCTGGAGAGTTTCCGGCTTGCCGGGAGCGCGGAGGAGTTCCATCGCAAGCTGGAGAAGCCGCGGGCCTTCGCCCGCGCGGTCGGTGCGGGCTTGGGCGAGTATTTGGTGCGGGCGTTGTCGCACCGGGCGGCGCTGGTGGAGCCGAGGGACTTGGCGTGGCTTCTGGCGTCCCATGCCCGCGACGGGCTGGCGCGTGTGGAGAAGGCTGGCGACACGCCGGCGCTGGCGGCGGTGCGTTCGGCGCTCGAAGAGGCGCTGGGCGTCCGTTTCGAGGGGGAGCGGGGCGCGCAGTTCTTCCGCTCGACATTGGTGCAGACGCTGTTCTACGGCGTCTTCTCCGCCTGGGTGCTGTGGGCGCGGCAGTCACCACCACCCGTCGGCAGGTTCAATTGGCATGAAGCGGTCTGGCATCTGCGCGCGCCGGTGTTGGCGGCGCTGTTCGCGCAGCTATCGCAGCCCGGTCGGCTGCAACCATTGGGGCTGGTGGAAGTCCTGAACTGGACGTCCGCCGCGCTGGAGCGGGTAGACCGGGCGGCGTTCTTCTCTCGCTTCGACGAGGGCGCGGCGGTACCCTACTTCTACGAACCGTTCCTGGAGGCGTTCGATCCCGAACTCCGCAAGCAACTCGGGGTCTGGTACACGCCGGCGGAGGTGGTGCGCTACATGGTGGCGCGGGTGGACCGTGCCCTGAAGGACGATCTCGGCATCGCCGAGGGCTTGGCGGCGGAGAACGTCTATGTGCTGGACCCGTGCTGCGGCACCGGGGCCTACCTTGCGGAAGTGCTGCGGCGCATTGCGGGCAACCTGGAGGGGCAGGGCCTGGGCGCGCTGGCAGGGGCGCGGGTGAAGCGTGCGGCGCTGGAGCGTGTGTTCGGATTCGAGATCATGCCGGCGCCGTTCGTGGTGGCGCACTTGCAGGTGGGCTTGGCGATGCGGGAACTGGACGCGCCGCTGGCCGACGACGGGACAGAGCGCGCCGGGGTGTTCCTGACCAACGCACTCACCGGCTGGGAGCCGCGCGTCACGAAGCCGCTGCCGTTCCCGGAACTGGAGGAGGAACGCGACCGCGCCGAACGGGTGAAGCGGGAGGCCCCGATCCTCGTCATCCTCGGCAACCCGCCCTACAACGGGTTCGCGGGGCTGGCGGTGGAGGAGGAGCGGGAATTGTCGGACGCCTACCGGACGACGAAGCGGGTGCGGCGGCCGGAGGGGCAGGGTCTGAACGACCTCTACGTGCGCTTCTTCCGCATGGCGGAGCGGCGCATCGCCGAGAAGACGGGCCGTGGGGTGGTGTGCTTCATCTCGAACTATTCGTGGCTGGATGGTCTGTCGTTCACCGGAATGAGGGAACGCTATCTGGAGGCGTTCGACGCGGTGCGGATCGACAATTTGCATGGTGATCGTATCGTCTCCGAATACGCGCCCGACGGGCGGACCAGCGAAACGGTGTTCGCCCTGCCGGGACAATCGCCGGGGATCAAGGTCGGGACCGGTATCGCCTTGCTGTCGAGGTCGGGTGCCGGCGCGTCGGCGCGCGGACGTATCCTGTACCGCGATTTTGATCAGGCGCGGGCCGCCGACAGGCGGCAGGCGATGTTGGACAGTCTGGATGCTCCCGACATCGACTCGGGGTATTCGGTGGTGAGACCCTCCTTGAACCTCGGATTGCCGTTCAGACCGATGGCGGTGAGCGAGGATTGGTTCGACTGGCCGGCGTTGCCCGAGCTGTTCCCGACATCGTTCCCGGGGGTAGAGACCGCCCGCGATTCGTTCTTGGTCGATACCGATCTCGACCGGCTCAGGGCGCGCGTCGACGACTACTTCGATTCAACCTTGAGCCATGAGGAGATCGCCCGGCGCTACCCGGCCGCGATGAAGAATACATCGGGTTTCGATCCCCGCTCCGTGCGCGACATGCGGTTGAGATGCGGCGGGCCGGACGAGGCCGGGTTCGTGCGTCACGCCTACCGGCCGTTCGATACTCGCTGGTTGTATTGGGAGGCGGATGGCGGGTTGCTCAGGCGGCCGGTCGGTGCCTGTCGGCCGCATGTGTTTGAGGGGAATCTGTGGTTCTGCAATGCACAGCATGTGCGGAAGGGCGTGGATGAACCTCAAGCGTATTTCACACGACACATTGGCGCACGGCACTTGATCGAACGCGGCGCCAATTGGTTCCCCGCATGGCTACGCGACGATGGCGAAGACGCGGGCCGCCGCCCGAACCTGTCCGCCACCGCGCGCCACTACCTCGACCGCCTCGGCTTGGACGTCGAGGACCTGTTCCACCACGTCCTCGCCACATTGCACGATCCCGCCTACCGCGAGGCCAAGGCCGGGGCGCTGCGCATGGAATGGCCGCGCATCCCGCTTCCCGGCTGGCCCGATGGCGGAAATGTCGAGGCGCTGGCCGAGTCGGCCGCGCGGGGCCGCGAACTCGCCGCCCTGCTCGACCCGGAAACCTCGATCCCCGGCATCACCCAAGCCCCGCTGCGCCCCGGCCTCGCCGTTGTCGCCGTTCCCTCCACCACGGACGGCCGCAACATGGCGGGCGACGACTTCGCGCTCGCCGCTGGCTGGGGCTACATCGGCGCCGGCGGGGCCGTCATGCCCGGTCAGGGCCGCGCCATCGAACGCGCCTTCACGCCGGAGGAACGCGAAGCCCTCGGCGACGCGCTCCCCGCCGTGGGCGACACCACGTTCGACGTGCACTTGAACGACCGCGCCTTCTGGTGCAATGTCCCGGCCGCCGTGTGGCACTACAGGCTCGGCGGCTACCAGGTCCTCAAGAAATGGCTCTCCTACCGCGAGTGTGGTATCCTAGACCGTCCCCTCATCCCAGAGGAAGTCCAGTACTTCGCCGATACCGCAAGACGAGTAATAGCTCTCTGTTTTACTATGAGTGCAAATGAGGGACTTACGATAACCTCTTGAAGGATCAAGTCTATGGCAAAATCAATACCTGAAAAAATCAAGAAGAAAATATACCAAGAGAGCGGCATGGTCTGTCCGATGTGTGGAGAGGAAGATGTTGCGACTTTTGAAATTCACCACATCAAGCCAATTTCCGAGGGAGGGAAAACTGAGGAGGGGAATTTAATTTTGCTTTGTTCTAGCTGTCATTCCAAGGTAACACATGGTGGAATCAAGGAATCAGATATATTGAAATTGAAAAAATCACTTCGTAACGTCAATCGATCGCAATCGCATAAGACTGCAAGTGTACCAAGCAACGTCATTAATTTTCCGAAAGGGATAAACCAAGGTACTATAGCCAATGTAATAAATAAAACGAAGATAGTGACTCCAAGAAACACAGTGAAGATGAGTCCGCCTGATGGATCCATCGCATCTGATCTAATGCATAAGAATTACATAAAATATCTTATTGATAGGTATCATAAATTCAAGGAAGCTGATGTTGGACGTAAAGAAATGAAATATAGTATTTTGTATAGTTCAATAAAGAGGAAATTTGGGGCTAAATGGGATATGATACCGATGGAGAGGTTTGATGAGTTATCTGGATATCTTCAGCAACGAATAGATGGAACGATTCTTGGGAAAACTCATAAATCCAGAAAGCAAAAGAACTATTCTGAATTTTTGGAGTATTGTGAAAAGCATGGTAAATTCTAAATATATGCGGCGATTTATACAAACAAATTGTGAAATAGGATTTATCGTTCTCTTGCGGCATTGTTCTGTGAGATATCTATGGTTTATAGTCAACACATCGCCCCCGAAATAACCTTGGCAGGGAGGCCGTGCCGCCTACGATTTGAGCCGGATGGTCGGTTCCTCGCCCTTGAGAAGGCGACGGACGTTCGCGTGATGGCGGACGAACACGAGGACCGCGAGGAAGGCCGCGAACTCCGTCCGCTAGAGATCTGCCAGATACCACATGCAGACGGGGGCGACGACTTCGCGTTCGCCGCCGGTTGGGGCCACATCAGCGTCGGCGGGGCCGTCATGCCCGGCCAGTGCCGCGTTGTGGAGCGTGCCTTCACGCCGGAGGAACGCGAAGCCCTTGGCGATGCACTCCCGGCGCTCGGCGAAACGACCTTCGACGTGTATCTGAACGACCGCGCCTTCTGGCGCAACGTCCCGGCCGCCGTCTGGCGCTACAGGCTCGGCGGCTACCAAGTCCTCAAGAAATGGCTGTCGTACCGCGAACGCTCCATCCTCGGCCGCGACCTGATGCCGGAGGAGGCCCAGCACTTCGTTGATACCGCTCGGCGAATCGCAGCGATAATGTGCGGATAGCGCCGCCGCGTACCCCCTCCCGACCTTCTCCTGAAAGGGGGGCGGGGTCGAATTTGGAGCGGAGTCAGGACGTTCGCCGCGACGACCGGAGTCGAGCGCCGTATCGTGTCGTCCCCGGAACACAGGATTTGTGCGATGTTGGCGTTCGCATCCGACATGTGGTATCAGGCCGGGTCGTTCACGGACCGATCGTCATGCCCACCGAAACCGTCGTCGTCGCCTCCGATCATGCCGGGCATGAACTCAAGGAAGTCCTCAAGCGGGAGTTGACGGCCATGGGCTACGAGGTGCTGGATTTGGGCGCCGACGGTGCGGAGTCCGTGGATTACCCGGATTTCGGGCGGGCCGCCGCGGAAGCCGTCGCCGACGGCCGGAGCGCGCGGGGGGTCATCGTGTGCGGAACCGGGATCGGCATCTCCATCGCGGCCAACCGGCATCCCGGGATCAGGGCGGCCCTGTGCCATGACGTGGAGACCGCGCGGCTGGGCCGGGAGCACAACGACGCCAACCTGCTGGCGCTGGGAGGGCGGACGACGGACCCGGAGACGGCGAAGGCCTGCCTGAGAACGTTCCTCGAGACGCCTTACGAAGGCGGACGGCACGCCTTGCGGGTCGCGAAGCTCGCATGACCGCGGCGGCGACGGGGGTGGGGTGAGCCATGCGCTGTCCGTTCTGCGGAGCAGAAGACACCCAGGTGAAGGACTCCCGTCCGACCGAGGACAGGAACGCGATTCGCCGGCGCCGGTTCTGTCCCGACTGCGGCTCCCGTTTCACGACCTTCGAACGGGTGCAGCTTCGGGAACTCACCGTCGTCAAGAAGAACAACCAGAGGGCGCCGTTCGATCGCGACAAGCTCCTGCGCTCCGTTCTCGTGGCCACGCGCAAGCGCCCCGTGGAGCCCGAGCGGATCGACCGCATGGTCAGCGGCATCGTCCGTCAGCTCGAGAGCCTCGGGGAAACGGAAGTCTCCTCCGACGTCATCGGCAAGATCGTCATGGACGCGCTCTCCAACCTCGATCAGGTCGCCTACGTGCGGTTCGCGTCCGTCTACCGGAATTTCCGCGAGGCCCGCGACTTCGAGGAATTCATCGGCGGGTTGAGTGGCGCCAGGGACGACTGATCCAGCCGACGCCTCCTTCATGACCGCCGCGCTCGGCGTGGCTCGGCGAGGGCTCGGCCGGGTCTGGCCCAACCCCGCGGTGGGGTGCGTCATCGTCCGCGACGGCCGCGTGGCCGCGCGCGGCTGGACGCGCGAGGGCGGCCGCCCGCACGCGGAAACCGAGGCGCTGCGCCGGGCGGGCGATCTCGCGGCGGGATCCACCGCCTACGTCACGCTCGAACCGTGCGCCCACCACGGCGAGACGCCGCCCTGCTGCGAGGCGCTGGCGCGGGCGGGCGTGGCGCGGACGGTGATCGCCTGCCTCGACCCCGACCCGCGCGTCGACGGCGCCGGCGCCGGGGCGCTGCGCGACGCCGGCGTCGTCGTCGACGTCGGCGTTGGCGCCGACGCGGCGCGCGAACTGAACGCCGGCTATTTCCTCAGGGCGACGGAAGGCCGGCCGCTGGTGACCTTGAAGCTGGCCGGCAGCGTCGACGGCAGAATCGCGACGCGAACCGGCCACAGCCGCTGGATCACCGGCGAGGCCGCGCGGGCCCAGGCCCATGCCCTGCGGGCGCGGCATGACGCGGTCCTCGTCGGGGGAGGAACCGTGATCGCCGACGATCCGCGGCTGACCTGCCGGTTGCCCGGACTCGAGGGACGGTCGCCGATCCGGATCGTCGTCGACGGCCGCCTGTCCTTTCCGCTCACGGCGCATGTCGCGGCCTCCGCCTTGACCGTTCCGACGTGGGTCATCACACTGCCCGGCGCCGACGCTGGCCGGCGCGAGGCCCTGGCGGACAGCGGCGTCGAGATCGTCGAAGTGGCGCCGGATTCGGCGGGACGGCCGGATCTGCGACAAGCCATGAAAGGCTTGGGCTCGTTGGGTTTGACTCGCATTCTCGTGGAAGGCGGCGGCCGGATCGCCGGCGCCCTGGTTCGCGGCGGTCTCGTCGATCGCGTGGTCTGGTTCCGGGCGCCCAGCCTGCTGGGCGGCGACGGGACGCCCGCCATCGCCGGATTCGGCGTGGAAACCGTGGCCGACGCCCCCGCGCTCCGGCGGGTGGAATCGACCGTGGTCGGCGACGACGTCATGGAGTCCTACGTCGTGGAGCGTCCGTTCGACGCCGGCGGCCGGGGCCCGGAGAGGGCCTGAGTCCGTGTTCACCGGCATCGTCACGGACGTGGGGCGTGTGCGTGCCGTGGAATCGAACGGCGATACCCGGTTCACGATCGGGACGGCCCGCGACCTCTCGGACGTCGACGTCGGCGCCTCCATCGCCTGTGCGGGCGTGTGTCTGACGGTCGTCGACAAGCCGCCGGCCATCGGTTCGGTGGGCGTCTTTTCGGTCACGGCCTCGGCCGAGACGTTGGCGAGGACGACGCTCGGGGACTGGACGGAGGGGACGCGCGTCAACCTCGAGAGGAGCCTTCGGGTGGGGGACGAACTGGGCGGCCACATCGTCACGGGCCACGTCGACGGCGCCGCCGAGATCGTGTCGACCGTCCGGGAGGGGGATTCGGTCCGCTGCGTGTTCCGCATCGACGGCGCGCTGAAGCGTTTCGTCGCTCCCAAGGGTTCCGTCGCCCTCGACGGCGTGTCGCTGACCGTCAACGAAGTGGAAGGCGATACGTTCGGCGTGAACCTGATTCCCCATACGCGCGCGACGACGACGTTCGCCGACGTGGCGCGCGGCGACCGGGCCAACCTGGAAATCGACGTGCTGGCCAGGTACGTCGCGCGACTGGCGGAGGATGGATGAGCCTGTCGGACCTCGATTATCTGACCGATGCCGAGGGGATCGTCGAGGAGTTTCGGCGCGGCCGCATGGTCATCCTCGTCGACGACGAGGGGCGGGAGAACGAGGGGGATCTGGCGATACCCGCCGAGCTCGCCGACGCCGACGCCATCAACTTCATGGCCAAGCACGGGCGCGGGCTGATCTGCCTCGCGTTGACCGGAAAGCGGGTTCGCGAGCTCGACCTGCCGTTGATGGCGCGGACGAACGAGTCGCGCCATCGAACGGCCTTCACCGTCTCGATCGAGGCTCGAGAAGGCATCACGACGGGAATCTCGGCGGCGGACCGGGCGCGGACGATCGCCGTCGCCATCGATCCCGGGTCCGGCAAGTCCGACATCGGCAGTCCCGGGCACGTGTTCCCTCTCGTCGCGCGGGACGGCGGCGTTCTCGTGCGGGCGGGCCATACCGAGGCCGCGGTCGATCTGGCGAGACTGGCGGGATACGCGCCGGCCGGCGTGATCTGCGAGATCATGAACGACGACGGCACCATGGCCCGGCTGTCCGACCTCGTGCAGTTCGCCCAGTTCCACAACCTGAAGATCGCCACCATCGCGGACCTGATCGCCTATCGGCGCCGCCACGAGACGATCGTCAAGCGGACCCACGAGATCGACTTCGAAAGCCGGTACGGGGGGCGGTTCCGCCTCGTCGTCTACGTCAATCGGGTCGAGTACGCGGAGCACATCGCGCTGGTCAAGGGCGATGTCGATGGCGGCGGTCCGGTGCTCGTGCGGATGCACGCGCTCAACGTCCTCGAGGACCTCCTTGGGGACGAACCCGACCGCGGCTCGCAGCTTCACGCGGCGATGGCCGAGATCGGCCGCCGGGGGCGGGGAGTGATCGTCCTCATCCGCGAGCCGCGCCCGACCGCGCTCTCCGACCTCGTGGAGCGGCGGCTGGGGGCCGGGGAGGCCCGGTCGCCCCGGCTGCGCGACTATGGCGCCGGCGCCCAGATTCTCCTGGACCTCGGCGTGAAGGACATGATCCTCCTCTCCAACACGGCCCGGCGGACGATCGTGGGACTGGACGGTTACGGCCTGTCGGTGACCGACGTGCGTCCCATCCCGCCGATGGAGGCCGACCGTTGATCGGCGGGCCGCGTCTGCTCGTCGTCGAGGCCCGGTTCTACGAGGACATCGCGGACGAGCTGGCCAGGGGCGCGAAAGCGGCGCTCGCCGCCGCCGGAGCCGTCCATGACCGCATCCGGGTCCCCGGCGCCCTGGAGATACCGGCGGCGATCGGGATGGCCATCGAGGCGGACGAAACCCGGGACCGACCATACGACGGTTTCGTCGCCCTGGGATGCGTCATACGGGGGGAGACCTCGCACTACGACCATGTGTGCCGGGAATGTATGCACGGCATCGCCTGGCTGGCGACGGCCCATGCCGTCGCCATCGGCAATGGCGTGCTGACCTGCGAGAACGGGGATCAGGCGCGGCGACGCGCGGCCGTCGGCAAGGGCGACAAGGGCGGCGCCGCCGCGCGCGCCGCGTTGCGCATGATCGAGGTGAAGCGCGGCCTCGAGAAAGGATCGCCGTGACCGCGGAGGGTGCCGACGCCGCCGGGCCGCCCGGCCCGCGGGGACTGGCCCGGTTGCGCGCCGTGCAGGCGCTCTATCAGATCGAGATCGGCGGCGCCGGTCGTGGGCCGGTGATCGACGAATTCATCGGGTTCCGCATGGACGGGGAGGGGGAGGAAGGCGGCGAGGGCGGCGAAGATCCCGGCGCACGGGCCGACCCCGACTTCTTTCGCGATGTCGTGTCCGGCGTGGACGTCCGCGACGCCGAGATCGCGAGCGCCGTGGGCGGCGCCTTGTCGGAGGGCTGGTCCTACGGACGCCTCGACACGACGCTCCGCCAGATATTGCGGGCCGGGACCTACGAGCTG
The DNA here is from genome assembly GCA_965200265.1 of Alphaproteobacteria bacterium. Classification (GTDB taxonomy): domain Bacteria; phylum Pseudomonadota; class Alphaproteobacteria; order UBA2966; family UBA2966; genus UBA2966. The sequence goes on from OZ241357.1 coordinate 1,076,031, forward strand.
ATGGCCCGCGTCGACGTCCCGGCGCGCGCCGTCATCAACGAGTACGTCGAACTGGCGAACGCCTTTTTCGACGGTTCGGAACCGGGTTTCGTGAACGCGGTTCTCGACCGGCTGGGGCGCAGGTATCGGAGCGGAGAAATGGCCGCCGCGAGGGACGCGCCGGCGGCGTCCGGGCGAACGTGACGCGCCGCGGCGAATTCGATCTCATCGACGGCTTGTTCGCGCCGCTCGCCAAAGGCGACCGCGCGGGGCTGTCGCTCGCCGACGACGCGGCGCTCCTCGACGCCGCGCCGGGGCACGGGATCGTGGCGACGACCGACGCGCTGGTCGAGGGGGTCCACTTCCGCGCCGACGACGCCCCGGACATGATCGGACGCAAGCTCCTCCGGGTGAACCTCTCCGACCTCGCGGCCATGGGCGCGGAGCCGTATGTCTATCTGCTCACCCTCGCCCTGACGCGCGGATGCGACGACGCGTGGCTCGAACGCTTCGCCCGCGGTCTCGCGCGGGACCAGCGGGAGTTCGGCGTCCATCTCGCCGGCGGTGACACCGTTTCGACGCACGGGGTTCCCGTCCTCTCCCTGACCGCGTTCGGCATCGTTCCGAACGGTGCGGCGCTGCGGAGATCCGGTGCGGCGGACGGCGAGGACGTCTGGGTCTCCGGCACCGTCGGCGACGGCGCGCTGGCCCTGCACGCCATGCGCGGCGGCCTTTCCGGCCTCGGCGCGGCGGACACGGCCTTTCTGAGGGACCGCTACCTGCTGCCCCGGCCGCGTGTCGCGCTGGGCATGGCGTTGCGCGGGGTGGCGAGCGCCTGCATCGACGTCTCCGACGGCCTCGTGGCCGACCTCGGCCACGTCTGCCGGCGCTCGGGCGTCGGAGCCGTGGTGCGGAGCGCGGACGTTCCTCTCTCGCCGCCGGCGCGCGCCGCGGTCGATGCGGACGCCGGGCGCGTCGCGACGATTCTGGGCGGCGGCGACGACTACGAGCTATTGTTCTGCGCTTCGCCCGAACGGCGGGACGACGTCGAGACGCTGGCCCGGAGCCGCGGCGTGGCGGTGACCCGGATTGGCCGCACGCGACCCGGCGGGGGCGTTGTCGTCATTGATGAGAAAGATGAGGAATTGCCCCTTGTTTCCTCCGGTTACACACATTTTTGAACGGATGCAGGCCAAGTTCCGGGGCGGTGCTTCCGCCGGCTGCGAGGGGTCGCGATGAGGTCGATAAAACGGAACGTCGCCGTCCTGGCGGCATGTCAGGCGATCCTGCTGACGGTCAACGTGTCGGTCATCGCGCTGGCCGGTCTGGTCGGCCATTCGCTCGCCGGGAACAAGGCCTTGGCGACGCTGCCCGTCAGCACGTACATCGTCGGCGTCGCGCTTTCGACCATCCCGGCTTCCCAATGGATGCGCCTCGTCGGACGCCGGGCGGGGTTCATGAGCGGCGCGGCGGTCGGCATGGCGGGCGCCGTCGTGTGCTGCCTCGCCCTCTATGCGGCCGACTTCCGGATCTTCTGCCTGGGCACGCTCATGCTCGGGATCCAGAACGCCTTCGGCCAGCAGTACCGGTTCGCGGCCGCCGAGAGCTCCACGCCCGAATTCAGGGCGAAGGCGATCTCGTGGGTTCTCGCCGCCGGGATCGTGGGCGGAGTCCTGGGACCCGAGAGCTCGAAGTACACGAAGGACCTGTTCGCCCCTTACGTTTTCCTCGGCACCTTTCTCTCGGTCGTGGTCCTGTCGGGGATGGCGATCCTTCTGTTGAGCCGGTTGCGGATCCCGGATCCGACGGCCGAGGAGCGACGGGAGAGGGGGCGGCCCCTGTCGGAGATCGTCCGCCAGCCGGCCTTCTTCGTGGCCGCCCTGGGCGCCATGGTGGGGTACGCGGTCATGAACCTCGTCATGACGGCCGGGCCCTTGGCGATGGTCGCCTGCGGTCTCTCCTACGGCGCCACGATCTTCGTCATCGAATGGCACGTCATCGGGATGTTCGCGCCGTCGTTCTTCACCGGCCACCTGATCGACCGCTTCGGGGTGCTCAACGTCATGACGGCCGGCGCGGCCTGCTGCCTCGCCGCCATCGCCGCCGCGCTCGCCGGCATCGAGGCGTACAATTTCTGGATCGCGCTGTTCCTCCTCGGCGTGGGGTGGAACTTCATGTTCATCGGCGGGACGACGCTGCTGACCGAGAGCTACGGCCCGGCCGAGAAGGCGAAGGTCCAGGGCCTCAACGACTTCATGGTGTTCGGCGCCGTCGCCTGCGCGTCCCTTTCGTCGGGCGGCCTGATGCACCTGTTCGGATGGAACGCCGTGAACGCGGGGGCGTTCCCGTTCCTGGCGGTCGCGACGGCCGCGATCGTCTGGCTTCTGCTGCGCCGCCGCCGTTCGGGCCCGGCGCGCCAGTCGGCCTGACCGGCGGGCGGCGGCGCGGCGGCCCGGCGGCCTGTCCATCGGCGGTCTTCGGATGGCGTTGACGCAGCTTCGACTCGGCGGGACGGGAAGGAATCTGCTGATTCTGGCCACGTGCCAGGGCCTCCTGTTCAGCATCAACACCGCCTTCGTCATGGTGAGCGGGCTGGTCGGCGCCACCCTGGCGCCCGATCCGTCTCTCGCCACCGTGCCGCTCGGCCTGTTCATCACCGGCGCGGCGCTGTCCACGTATCCCGCTTCCCTGCTGATGGGCCGCATCGGCCGGCGGCCGGGATTCCTCATCGGCGCCGCCGTGGGCTTCCACGGCGGCGTTCTGGGCGCCTGGTCCGTCGCGGCGGGCAGTTTCGGGCTCCTCTGCTTCACCGGGCTGTTCATGGGTGTCTACTTCGCCTTCGGCCAGTACTATCGGTTCGCGATCGCCGACGTGGCGACGGGGAGGCTCAGGCACCATGCCGTCTCCATCGTTCTCGCCGGCGGGGTGTTCAGCGGCGTCCTCGGACCCTATGGCGCCGACTGGAGCCGCGACCTGCTGGCGCCGTGGATATTCATGGGCACGTATGCCTTCGTGTCGGCGCTGGCCTATCTGAAATTCCTGCTTCTCGTCTTCATCGACATACCGCCGCCGCCGCGAGCGGCCCGCCGCCGGGTCGGACGCCCCCTGGGCGAGATCGCCCGTCAGCCGCGCTTCGTCGTCGCCGTGATCGCGGGCATGGTCGGTTGGGGGGCGATGAATCAGCTGATGATGGGGGCGCCGGTCGCCATGCACGTCTGCTCCCTGCCGTTTTCGGACACGGCGTTCGTCATGCGCTGGCACAACTTCGCGATGTTCCTGCCGGGGTTCGTCACCGGCGTGCTGATCGACAGGTACGGCGTGTACAACCTGATGCTGTGGGGCGCGGCGATGATGTTCGGGGCGGTCGCGGCCGTCGTGTCGGGAATCGACCTGTGGAATTTCTGGTGGGGCGGTCTCCTGGTCGGCGCGGGCTGGTGCTTCCTGTTCGTGGGCGCGACGGTGCTGGTCACCGAGTGCTGCACCGTCCAGGAGCAGGCCAGGACCCAGGGGTTCAACGATTTCCTGATCTTCGTCGCCCAGGCCGCCGGCGCGTTCTCGTCCGGCGCCCTCATCTACGGGATCGGGTGGGAGTCCGTGGGCTACACGCTGCTGCCGGTGATCCTGCTGACGGCCGGCGCCACGATCTGGCTGGCCTTCCGGGAGGGCACGCTGGCGCCGGTGCTTCGCGCGCGGACCTGAACCCGCCGCCGGCGGCCGTGTTGCCTTCGACTCCGCGCTCCCCTATGGTCCGCGCGGCCTGGGCGGATGCGGACGCCCCCGGCCGATAACATCGAGCCGGTCGACGGGCCGCGTTCGACCGATGAATGGAGATGGGAGCTTCTGGTCCCGGAAGAATGCTTCCATTTTTGATCCGTTTATTGCATAGGAGGTGGCGAGAATGGCAAACGAGGTACAACCTAGACGCATAGAGTGGGAGAATGGAAGAATCGTTGCCAGAGACCGGGTAGCGCCTCCGGATCTGCGATCTTTTTGCGCTGCTCTTCATCAAATTATAAATGATCAAGGATTCTCTCAAGTAGTACTGGACTACTCCATGTGCGATTCGATCTCCGAAGCGACGATGCTCCCTCTCATTCCAATCATTTCCAATTACCGAAGACATGGCGTCGATTTCAAAATCATCCTCCCGGAAGGAGGGTATCTCAAGAGGCTCTTTATCAACACGAATTGGGCTCATCATATCCAACCGGACGATTATAATCCGTCTACATATGAGGGCGGTAATGTCCCGGCCCTTCAGTTCGGTATCGACGAAGCTGAGGACGCTGGGGGTATTCTCAACAGGGTCATGGAGTTGATTCTACGGGAATTGGACACGGACCGCAGTACTCTGAAGGCCGTCGAGTGGTCTCTTGGCGAAATCATGGACAACGTATCCAATCACGCCGAATCCCCGGTAGGTGGATTCATACAGGCGACAGCGTTCAAAAGCGCTAATCTTGTTGAGTTTGTCGTCGCTGATGCCGGCATGGGTATTCCTGAAAGTATGCGAATGAATGACCACGAGCGTGCGTTGAGAAGCGCCATTGACGAAGGTACGACTCGTGATGAATCCAGGAACGCTGGAAATGGTCTTTATGGAAGTTATCGGGTTTCGACGCTTTCGGAAGGTCGATTCGTAATCAATTCTCTGCATGGTGAGCTTTATTACAAACGATCTGATGGCTCGATTGAGAGTCAATCTCGACCGGTTCCATACAATGGTACGTCGGTCTTGTGTGGTATTGATGTTGGCGATCCTGACCTGCTTCATAAAGCACTTCGCTTCAAGGGGCGCCCGCACGACCCGCCTTACGATTACATCGAGCGCGAGTTCGAAGATCGCGAGGGGGAGCTGGTTTTCGATATGAAGGAAAGGGCCCAGCGCGATTTCGGTTCCCGCCAAGGTGGGAAGCTGATTCGCGGCACGATCGAGAATCTGTTGCGCGACCACCCTTCGGTCACACTCGATTTCGACGGTGTGGCCGTTATTTCGAGCAGCTTTGCCGACGAGGTTTTCGGACGTCTGTTTGTCGACATGGGACCGCGCGCCTTCATGACGCGAATCGAAATGCACAACGTCGATCCGACCGTCGAGGGCCTCATCGATCGCGCCATCGTGCAGCGAACCAAACTCGGCAATGGCACTCTTTGAGCCGCATCCCGCGTGACGGCGAGGGCCGGTCCGCCCCTCGCGTGGTATGAACCAGGACACCGTGTTGCGTTCGACTCCGCACTCCCCTATGGTCCGCGCGGCCTGGGCGGGTGCGGCCGGTGGCGCCGGAACCGCCCGGAATCCGGGAAAGATTGGGGGGGAACACGGATGTCCGCGGAACTCTGGTTCGTCATGCTTTGCGGCGCGCTGGCGCTTCTCTACGGCCTGTTCGCCAGCCGGTCGGTGCTCGCCGCGAGTCCGGGGAACGAACGCATGAGGGAGATCGCGGGCGCCGTCCAGGAAGGCGCCGGCGCCTATCTCAACCGCCAGTACCGCACGATCGCCGTCGTCGGCGCCGCGGTCTGCGTCCTCGTGTTCGTCTTCCTCGGCGCGTTCTCGGGCATCGGCTACCTGATCGGCGCCGTTTTCTCCGCCGCGACCGGATACATCGGCATGAACGTCTCGGTGCGGGCCAACGTGCGCACGGCGGAAGCGTCGCGCCGCGGACTCCGGGAGGGGCTGAGCATCGCCTTCCGGGCGGGCGCCGTGACCGGGATGCTCGTCGCCGGGCTGGCGCTGCTCGCCGTGGCCGTCTACTACGCCGTGCTGCTGGCGCTGGGGGTCGAGGGGCGCGAGATCGTCAACGCGCTCATTTCCCTGGGCTTCGGGGCCTCGCTGATCTCGATCTTCGCGCGGCTGGGCGGCGGCATCTTCACCAAGGGCGCGGACGTCGGCGCCGACCTCGTCGGCAAGGTCGAGGCCGGGATCCCCGAGGACGACCCGCGTAACCCCGCGGTCATCGCCGACAACGTCGGCGACAACGTCGGCGACTGCGCGGGCATGGCCGCCGACCTGTTCGAGACCTACGCGGTGACCGTCGTCGCCACGATGGTGCTGGCCTGGATATTCCTCGCCGGCGACGCCGCCGCGCAGGCGTCGATGATGCTCTATCCGCTCGTCATCGGGGGCGTGTGCATCGTCGCTTCCGTGATCGGGACGTTCTTCGTGCGCCTCGGGTCGAGCGGGAACATCATGGCGGCGCTGTACAGGGGGTTCCTGGCGGCGGCCGTCCTGTCGGCGATCGGGTTCTACCCGGCGACGGACTACCTGATCGGGATGGACAGCGCCTTTTCCCTCGGCGGCCGGTCCGTCGTCGGCGGCGCCCTGTTCGCCTGCAGCCTCGTGGGGCTGGCGGTCACGGGCCTCATCATCTGGGTCACCGAATACTACACCGGCACCGGCTTCCGCCCCGTGCGCAGCATCGCCGGCGCCTCGGAAACGGGCCACGGCACGAACGTCATCCAGGGCCTCGCCATTTCGATGGAGGCGACCGGGTTGCCGGCCCTGATCATCTGCGCCGGCATCGTCGTCGCCTTTTCGCTGGCCGGGCTGTTCGGCATCGCCATCGCCGTCACCGCCATGCTGGCGCTCGCCGGGATGGTGGTGGCGCTCGACGCCTACGGTCCGGTGACGGACAACGCCGGCGGGATCGCCGAGATGGCGGATCTCGACGCCGACGTCCGCAAGACCACCGACGCGCTCGACGCCGTGGGCAACACCACGAAGGCCGTGACCAAGGGGTACGCTATCGGGTCCGCGGGCCTCGCCGCGCTCGTCCTCTTCGCCGCGTACACCGAGGATCTGAAGGCGTTCTTCTCCGACGTGGCCGTCGAATTCACCCTGTCGAATCCCTACGTCGTGGTGGGTCTCTTCGTCGGCGGAATGTTGCCCTACATGTTCGGCGCGCTGGCCATGACCGCCGTGGGGCGGGCGGCGGGCGCGGTGGTTCTCGAGGTCCGCCGCCAGTTCCGGGAGATCGCCGGGATCATGGAGGGCACGGGCAAGCCCGAGTACGCGCGCGCCGTCGACATGCTGACCGGCGCCGCCATCAAGGAGATGGTGATCCCGTCGCTGCTGCCCGTGCTGGCGCCGATCGTGCTCTACGTCGTCATTCTCGCGATCGCCGGTCAGGCGGAAGCCTTCGCGGCCGTCGGCGCGATGCTCATGGGCGTGATCGTCACCGGGCTGTTCGTCGCCATCTCGATGACCGCCGGAGGCGGCGCCTGGGACAACGCCAAGAAGTTCATCGAGGACGGCCACCACGGGGGGAAGGGATCCGAGGCGCACAAGGCGGCCGTGACCGGCGACACCGTCGGCGATCCCTACAAGGACACGGCCGGGCCCGCCGTGAACCCGATGATCAAGATCACCAACATCGTCGCGTTGCTGCTGCTGGCGGTGCTGGCGCATTGAGCGCGCGGCGTGGCCGCGGCCACCCACCCGGAACCGCCGTCCGGGAGCGTCTATTCGGTCCCGGTGTCCTGGTTGAACCGCCCGAGGTTCCCGAACAGCTGCTGCATCAGGCTCAACTGCTTGCCGCGCGTGGGCGTGACCCGTTCGCTTATCGCGACCGGGCGCGCGTCCTCGGCCTCGTAGCGCTCGATCCCGGCGACGACGCCCGAGTCGTCGAATACGACGGCCACCACGCGTTGATCGAGGACCTTCTCCTCGAAAAAGGCCAGACGTTCGGTCTTCCGGCTGATGTAGTACCAGGTATCGGTGCCGAACGTGGATACGTTCGAGGGTGAGCCGAGCCTCTCCAGGACGCTGTTCTTGTCGTCCACGCCGCTCTCGATCCTGGCGATCCGTGCGTCGTCGATGACGTAGCCGCGGACGTTCTGGATCGGCGCGCAGCCGGCGCCCAGCAGCCCGGCCATCAGGCCGAACGCGACGTATCCGCGAAGAAACGACATACGGACGGTTCCCGTTGCTCCACCAAGGTCCCGGGGCGCTCGTTCACCCCGTCGGCCGCCGCTCGAACCTTGCACCGGCCGGCCGGGTGTGTCAATCCGCCGTCCGGTCTCCCGGCCACCGGCCGCGAGTCCGTCGAGGGAGGCGACATGCCCGGCTTCGGTCGTCGAAAGAGGCGCGAGCGCGCGACCGCACGGCGGTTGTACGACGAGGTCGTGCGCCAGGCCAGATCGCCGTCGTTCTACGCCGACGGGGGCGTCCCCGACACGGTGGACGGCAGGTTCGAGATGGTGGTGCTGCACGCCTGGCTGGTGATCGGCAGGTTGAGGGCGGGCGGGGACGACGCCAAACGAATCGCCCAATGCCTGTTCGACGCCATGATCGCCGATATGGACAGGAGCCTGCGCGAGATGGGCGTCGGCGACCTCGGCGTCGGGAGGAAGGTCAAGGCGATGGCCGAGGCCTACTACGGACGGTCGCGGGCCTACGATTCCGCGCTGTCGGCGGGCGGCGCCGACCTGTCCGGCGCGTTGCGCCGAAACGTTTTCGGCACCGTCCCTCCGGACGACGAGACGCGAGGCGCCGTCGACGGCATGGCCCGCTACGTCGTGGCGGCGGCGCAGGGCTTGCGGGAACAGCCGATCGAGGGGATCGCACGGGGCAACGTCCGCTTCGTGGACTATCCCGCGCCCGATCCGGAATCCGGATGATCCCGCGCCCCGGACCGGGACGGGCGCTTGACGTCGCCCGATGACGGACGAAGGGGCGACCGGTGCGGTTGGCGTCGCGAAGGCGATACCGGGGACGGCGCTTGCGTGACGGGGCGCGGTCGGCGACAAGGGGGCGATGACGGGAACGGACGCGAAGCTCGTGGCGGCGGTGGAGGCGTACTTCGCCGACTTGCTGCGCGTGCGCGCCTCCGGTGGGGCGACCGGGGAGCTGTCGAGCTACGGGCCGCTCACGGGGTTGCTGAACGCTGTCGGTGCTGTGCTGAAGCCGAAGGTGTTCTGCGTCGGTCAGCTCGCGGACCAGGGCGCGGGCCACCCCGACTTCGGCCTCTACACGGCGAAGCAGATTCAGAAAGGACGTCCGCACGAAGGGCAGACGCCGGAGCGCGGCGTGATCGAGGTGAAGGCGGTCGATGACGACGCCTGGCTGACGGCGGCGGGCGATCAGGTAAGCCGCTATTGGGGCCGCTATCGTCTGGTATTGGTAACGAACACCCGCGACTTCGTGCTGGTGGGCGAGGACGCGGCAGGCCGCCCCGCGAAGTTGGAGAGCCTGCGGCTGGCGGAGAACGCCGAGGACTTCACGCGCCGGCTGGAGACGCCGCGAGCCTTCGCCCGTGATGTGGGCGCGGGTCTCGCAGAGTATCTGGTGCGGGCGTTGTCGCACCGGGCGGCACTCTCGGAACCGCGGGACTTGGCGTGGCTGCTGGCGTCCCACGCCCGCGACGGGCTGGCGCGGGTCGAGGTGGCGGGGGAAGCGCCGGCGCTGGCGGCGGTGCGCTCGGCACTCGAAGAAGCGCTGGGCGTCCGTTTCGAGGGCGAGCAGGGCGCGCGGTTCTTCCGCTCGACATTGGTGCAGACGCTGTTCTACGGCGTGTTCTCCGCCTGGGTGCTGTGGGCGCGGCAGTCACCACCACCCGTCGGCGGGTTCAATTGGCATGAAGCGGTCTGGCATCTGCGCGCCCCGGTGCTGCGGGCGTTGTTCCAGCAGCTTTCCGACCCCGGCCGGTTGCAGCCGCTCGGGCTGGTGGAGGTGCTGGACTGGACGGCCGCCGCGCTGGAGCGGGTGGACCGGGCGGCGTTCTTCTCGCGCTTCGACGAGGGCGCGGCGGTGCCCTACTTCTACGAACCGTTCCTGGAGGCGTTCGATCCCGAACTCCGCAAGCAACTCGGGGTCTGGTACACGCCTTCGGAAGTGGTGCGCTACATGGTGGCGCGTGTGGACCGGGCGTTGAAGGACGATCTCGGCATCGCGGAGGGGTTGGCGGCGGAGAACGTCTACGTGCTGGACCCGTGCTGCGGGACGGGGGCGTACTTGGCGGAAGTGCTGCGGCGCATCGCGTTCAACCTGAAGGGCCAAGGTCTCGGCGCGTTGGCGGGTGCGCGGGTGAAGCAGGCGGCCTTGGAGCGTGTGTTCGGGTTCGAGATCATGCCGGCGCCGTTCGTGGTGGCGCACTTGCAGGTGGGCCTGGCGATGCGGGAACTGGACGCGCCGCTGGCGGACGACGGGACGGAGCGTGCCGGCGTGTTCCTTACCAACGCGCTCACCGGCTGGGAGCCGCGCGTCACGAAACCGCTGCCGTTCCCGGAACTGGAGGAGGAGCGCGACCGCGCCGAGCGTGTGAAGCGGGAGGCCCCGATCCTCGTCATCCTCGGCAACCCGCCCTACAACGGCTTCGCGGGACTGGCGGTGGAGGAGGAGCGGGAATTGTCGGACGCCTACCGGACGACGAAGCGTGTGCGGCGGCCGGAGGGGCAGGGTCTGAACGACCTCTATGTCCGCTTCTTCCGCATGGCGGAGCGGCGCATCGCCGAGAAGACGGGCCAAGGTGTGGTGTGCTTCATCTCGAACTACTCGTGGCTGGATGGCCTGTCGTTCACGGGGATGCGGGAGCGCTATCTGGAGGCATTCGATTCGGTGCGGATCGACTGCCTGAACGGAGACGTTCGTAAAGGCGGGAAGACTCCCGACGGTCGACCGGATTCGAGCGTCTTCACGGTTCCCGGAAACTCGGTAGGCATTCAGGTCGGGACCGCCATCGCCACCTTGGTGCGCAAAGCGGACCATGTGCCGGCGCGAGCGGTGGGCTTCCGGCATCTGTGGGGGCGGTCGAAACGGGCGGATCTGCTGGAGACGGCGGAGGCGGCACCGGGCACGCTGTACGACGATGTTGCGCCGGTGCTTCCGCTCGGCCTGCCGTTCGTGCAAACGGCGGTCGGTGAAGGCTGGTTCGACTGGCCTTCGCTGCCGGAGCTGTTCCCGGCGCACTTCCCCGGCGTCAAGACCAGTCGCAACGGGTTCCTGGTCGACACGGATCTCGACCGGCTCAAGGCGCGCGTCGGGGACTACTTCGATCCGACCTTGAGCCACGAGGAGATCGCCCGGCGCTATCCGGCGGCGATGAAGACGACGGCACGGTTCAACCCTCACATGGTACGTGATGTCCTGCTTGCGCGTGGCGGGCCGGACGAGGCCGGGTTCGTGCGTCATGCCTACCGTCCGTTCGACACCCGCTGGCTCTACTGGGAAGGAGATGGCGCGCTGCTTGACCGTCCGCGCCCTGACTATCGCCCGCATGTGTTCGAGGGGAATAAATGGCTGGTGACACAGCAAAAGCCACGCCGGGAATGGTCGCCGCCGCAAGCGATCTCGCTTATCGGCTGCCTCGATCTCATGGACCGCAGCGCGACCTGCATTCCCGCGTGGTTCCACGAAGATACAGGTCGTCGTCCCAACCTGTCGGGCAAGGTGCATCGCTATTTCGACCGCCTCGGTCTTGATGTCGAAGACCTCTTCCACCATGTCCTCGCCACATTGCACGACCCCGCCTACCAAGAGACCAACGCTGGCGCGCTGCGCATGGAATGGCCCCGCATCCCGCTCCCCGGCTGGCCGGAGGGCGCCGATGGCGACACGGCAGACGTGCTCGCTCGCTCGACGGAGCGGGGCCGGGAACTCGCTGCCCTGCTCGACCCGGAAACCCCGGTCCCCGGCGTGACCCAAGGCCCGCTGCGCCCTGACCTCGCCGCCGTCGCCGTTCCCTCCACCACGGACGGCCGCAACATGGCGGGTGACGACTTCGCGCTCTCCGCCGGCTGGGGCCATGTCAGTGCCGGCGGGGCCGTCATGCCCGGCCAAGGCCGCGCCGTGGAGCGCGCCTTCACGCCGGAGGAGCGCACCACTTTTGGCGACACACTCCCGGCACTCGGCGAAACCACGTTCGACGTGTATCTCAACGACCACGCCTTCTGGCGCTACAGGCTCGGCGGCTACCAGGTCCTCAAGAAATGGCTGTCGTACCGCGAACGCGCCATCCTCGGCCGCCCCCTCTCGCTCGAAGAAGTCCAGCACTTCGCTGACACGGCAAGGCGCATCGCAGCGATAATGTGCAGATAGCGGCGCGATCTTTCGTTAGCACTTTGCAACAACGATAAGATATTGACGATTTTTGCCTTGATAAGTCTATTCGATCCTCAACATCTGCTTGGCAACATGGACTAAACACGCTTTCAACGTCTCGATTGCAAGGCCACCTGTTCCTTCCAGGCATTTTTCCTTCGCTCGATCCCATATGGATTCGTCGCGTGCGCTTTCCAGAAAATCATGACCTTCCCATGTCAAACGTTTCACTGAACACAGAAGTATTTTGTGTTCGGCACCGTCGATGTCTGGAACAATAACTGCCTCTACAAGGCCATGTTCTTTCATCAGCTCGACATGCAAATAGATTTGATCTTGATCGTACTCAAGACCATCGAGGGCTAAATTCCCCTCCTCTATTGTAATCAAGATCTCTCGCACGAGGTCCATGTCTCGTTTCATCTGATATTTCCTCTCGTGAGTGATGATACAGTGTCGTTCAAGCGTGGTATTGTATCAGAGCCTGCGGCGCAGGCAATAGCAAGGAGGCTGATGCCGACGGCATTGGCCGGCATGGGCAATGACGAAGAACGCGGAGCCGCCGCCCGCCGAGACCCGCGTCCTCGCATACGGTGCGCCAGCGCGCTGCGAACCGGGACGGGAGGTTGACCAGCGCCGACGCGGTCCCTATCTTCAGGCTGGTGTCGGCGCCGTCGGCCGAACGCGGCGCGACGGCCGGCGGCGCCGGCGCCTCGGATCGTCGACATGACCCTCGAATCGCCACCCGAATTCAGCCGGCTCATCCGGGCCGACCGACTCTCCGACCGGGATACGGAGTTCTCGTTCCGATGCGAGCCGGCGGAACGCCGCCGGTTGGCGGAGCGCTTCTCGTTGCTGGACGTCGAGCGCCTCGAGGCCCGGGTCTGGGCGCGCCGGGTCGCCGCCACGCCGGTCGTCCGGGTGCGTGTCAATTTCGTCGCCGACGTGTTACAGTCCTGCGTCGTCACGCTGGATCCCGTGGCGACGCGCATCGACGAGTGGTTCGGGTTCGACTGTGTTCCCCAAGCCGACGCCCAGGGAGTCCGGGAAGTGATCTTCGATCCCGAGGAAGACGATCCCCCCGAAACGATGCGGGATGGATCGTTCGACGTCGGGGAGGCGGTCGCGGAGCGCTTGGCGTTGGCGCTGGACGACTATCCGAGGAAGCCGGGAGCGGAGTTGGCGGTTCATGCCGCACACACCGGCGAAGGCCGGCCGGCGGAGGGTCCGTTCGCCGTTCTCGGGACGGTTCCGGGAAGGGGCCGGGCGCGTGGCAGGCGCCGCAGGGCGAGCGTGCCCTTGGCGAGTCGCTGACGAAAGACAGGAATCATGGCAGTACCCAAGAAGAAGGTGTCGAAATCCAGGCGCAACATGAGGCGCTCCCACGACGCGTTGAAGCCGTCCGCCTACGTGGAGTGCGCCAATTGCGGCGAGTACAAGCGTCCGCATCACGTGTGCCTGGCGTGCGGTCACTACCGCGGCCGCGAGGTGACCGAGGCGGTCGACGCCGTTTAGCACCCCGAGGCCGGCGCTCGAGGCAGGGGTATCCAGGTCCACGGTCCACCGTGACGTCTCTCGTGCATATCGCCCTGGACGCCATGGGAGGCGACGATGCCCCCGGGATGGTCGTCGAGGGAGCCGAGCTCGCGCGGTCCCGGCATCCCGACGCGCGCTTCCTGCTCTTCGGCGACGAGGATCGGATCGCGCCGTATCTCGCGCGCTTCCGCCGTCTCGGCGAGGTCTGCGAGGTCCGCCACACCGGACACGCCATCGCCGCCGACGAGAAGCCTTCGCAAGCCTTGCGCCGGGGGCAGGAGTCGAGCATGCGTCTGGCCATCGACGCCGTGCGGGAGGGGCTCGCCGGCGGCGTCGTGTCGGCCGGCAATACCGGCGCCCTGATGGCCGTCTCCAAGTTCGTCCTCAAGACGCAGCCGAGCATCGATCGTCCGGCCATGGTCTCGTTCTTCCCGACGCGAAAGGGACGGACCGCCGTTCTCGACCTCGGCGCCAACGTCGAGTGCGGCACCGACAACCTGGTTCAGTTCGCCGTCATGGGCGCCGCGTTCGCCCGGATCGAGCTGGGCATCGACCGCCCGACGGTGGGCCTGCTCAACGTCGGCGTGGAGGAGCTCAAAGGCAACGACACGGTCCGGTCGGCGGGCGAAGCGCTCCGCGACGGCGGGTTCGGGTTCGAGTTCTCGGGATTCGTCGAGGGAAACGACATCTGCGAAGGCGCGGTGGACGTCGTCGTCACCGACGGTTTCACGGGCAACGCCGTGTTGAAGGCTCTCGAGGGCGGCTCCAGCATGTTCGTGGGCTTCATGCGCGAGGCGTTCCAGAGCGGGACCGCTGCGAAGCTGGGTTACCTGCTGGCGAAACCCGCCTTCCGGCGCATGAGGGCGAGAATCGATCCGCGCGCCTACAACGGCGCCGTGTTCGTCGGCCTCAACGGAATCTCCGTGAAAAGCCACGGCGGCGCCGACGACGCGGGATACGCCAACGCGATCGGCGTCGCGATCGATCTGGTTCGGGGCCGCTTCACCGAACGCATCCAGGCCGATCTCGAAAAGAGCTACGTCGTTCCGCAGGAACTTGCGGACGTGACGCCGCAGGCGGCCGTCTCGTGACGCTCCGGCGCTCCCGGGTCGTGGGCTGCGGGTCCTATCTTCCGGCCCGGGTGATGACCAACGACGAGCTGGCGGGAATCGTCGACACCAGCAATGAATGGATCGTGGCGCGCACGGGGATCGAGCGGCGGCACATCGCGGCCGACGGCGAGACGACGTCCGACCTCGCCTTGCGCGCTTCGACGGCCGCGCTCGCGGATGCGGACGTCGCCGTCGAAGACCTCGACATGATCGTCCTGGCGACCGCGACGCCCGACGAGACGTTTCCGGCGGCGGCGACCGCCGTCCAGGCCCGGCTCGGCATGACCCGGGGATTCGCGTTCGACGTCCACGCGGTATGCAGCGGTTTCGTCTACGCCATGGCGGTGGCCGACAATTTCCTGCGCCTGGGACAGGCGGACACGGCGCTGGTGATCGGCGCCGAGACCTTTTCGCGAATCCTCGACTGGTCCGACCGCAGCACGTGCGTTCTCTTCGGCGACGGCGCCGGGGCGGTCGTTCTCGGCGCCGCGGAAGGTGACGGCACCGCCGGGGATAGGGGAATCCTCGCCACCCGGCTTCACGCGGACGGCCGCAAGCACGACATGCTCTACGTCGACGGCGGACCGTCCTCGACGCGGACCACGGGCCACCTGCGGATGCGCGGCAAGGAGGTGTTCCGCCACGCGGTCGCCAATCTCTCGAGCGTCGTGAACGAGACTCTCGCGGACGCGGGTCTGACGACGGGCGATATCGACTGGCTGGTGCCGCACCAGGCGAACAGGCGGATCCTCGATTCCACGGCGAGGAAGCTCGGGCTTCCGCCCGAGCGCGTGATCGTCACGGTCCAGGATCACGCGAACACGTCGGCGGCCTCGGTCCCGCTCGCCCTGGACGCGGCGGCGGCGGATGGCCGAATCAAGCCGGGCGACCTCGTCCTCATGGAAGCCATGGGCGGCGGTTTCACCTGGGGCGCCTGTCTCGCGCGGTGGTAGCGGACATCCCCGCCCGCCCCGTCCCTTCGCTGGTCCGGGAGCGCCGCTTCATCGGCGCATGATCGTCGACCGACCGATCACGGGATGCGGGGAGCGGGGACGCTCCGCCTCGGCGCATCGAAGGATGGCGGCCCATCCCTTTGATATTGACGGCTTTATCCGGCGACGCTACGATGTGCTCCGGTCAGGGAGGGGAGGGCATGGCGGGAAGAACGGTC
This sequence comes from Alphaproteobacteria bacterium, assembly GCA_965200265.1. Taxonomy (GTDB): domain Bacteria; phylum Pseudomonadota; class Alphaproteobacteria; order UBA2966; family UBA2966; genus UBA2966. Next base: position 1,091,863 of record OZ241357.1, read on the forward strand.
ACCCGCGCGCATCTGAGCGAAGCGGTCTATCAGGAGGTCGGGCTGTCGCGCAGCGAGTCCGCCGATCTCGTCGAGGTCGTCCTGAAGGAGATCGCCGATCGTCTGGCGACCGGGGAGACGGTGAAGGTCTCTTCGTTCGGCAGCTTCTACGTCCGGTGGAAGGGGCGCCGGATCGGCCGCAACCCCAAGACGGGCGAGGAAGTGCCGATTCTGCCCCGCCGCGTTCTGGTTTTCCGGCCGTCTCACGTCCTCAGGAACCGCGTCGACCGTACCCTGTCGCGTGGCGACGGGGGCGGTTAGGGCGGGCAGGAGACCGGCGATGGCGGACGCGATGGAGCGCGGCATCTCCCGGACCCGGCGCGCGGCGAAATCGTCGGGCGCCTTCCGGACGATCTCCGAGGTCGCCGCCGAGCTGGAGGTCCCGCAGCACGTCCTGCGCTTCTGGGAGGAAAAATTCAGCCAGGTCCGACCGCTGAAGCGGGGCGGCGGGCGGCGCTACTACCGGCCCGAGGACGTCGAACTGCTGCGGCGGATCCGGCGCTTGCTCTACGGCGAGGGCTACACCATTCGCGGCGTTCAGCGGGTGCTTCGCGAAGGGGCCAGGCGCCGGGACGGCGCGGAGACCGACGGCGGTCTCGACGCCGAACGGCGGCGCGCGCTCCAGGGCGTCGTCGACGAGCTCGCCGCGCTTCACGACATCCTCGCCCGCCGCAGGGTCTGATCTCCGCCCGAAACCGCCGTCCATGCCTTGACCGGACGCGCGCGAGGGGGTATCCGTGGCGGTGAACGTCGCGCGGGATCGCGCGATTCGTTCGTCGGAGCGTAGCGCAGCCTGGTAGCGCACCACACTGGGGGTGTGGGGGTCGGAGGTTCAAATCCTCTCGCTCCGACCACTTCCCGCTTTCGGTTCCATGTGACCAGGTGGAACGCATGATCCCCAACCGTTGGCCCGCCCTCGATTTCGATCTCGGGGACGCCGCCGACCTGCTGCGCGAATCGGTGGCGGGCTTCGCCGCCGGCGAGATCGCGCCGCGGGCGGCGGAGATCGACGGGACCAACGAGTTTCCCATGGACCTCTGGCCCAGGATGGGGGCGCTCGGCCTTCTCGGGATCACCGTCGAGGAGGAGTTCGGCGGCGCCGGCATGGGGTATCTCGAGCACGTCGTCGCCATGGAGGAGATCAGCCGCGCCTCCGCTTCGGTCGGGCTCTCCTACGGCGCCCACTCGAACCTGTGCGTCAACCAGATCCGTCGCCACGGCTCCGGCGATCAGAAGCGCCGCTACCTGCCCGGTCTCGTTTCGGGCGAGCGCGTCGGGGCGCTCGCCATGAGCGAGTCGGAAGCCGGCTCCGACGTCGTCGGGATGCGGCTTCGCGCCGAGAAGAAGGGCGACCGGTACGCGCTCGACGGCGCCAAGATGTGGATCACCAACGGTCCCGACGCCGACGTCCTCGTCGTCTACGCCAGGACCGATGCGGACGTCGGCTCGCGCGGCATCACCGCCTTTCTCGTCGAGAAGACCTTCCCGGGGTTCTCGACGGCGCGGAAGCTCGACAAGCTGGGGATGCGCGGCTCCAACACGTGCGAGCTCGTGTTCCGGGATTGCGAGGTGCCGGAGGAGAACGTGCTCGGCGTCGTCGGCGGCGGCATCGAGGTGCTGATGAGCGGTCTCGATTACGAGCGCGCCGTGCTCGCCGCCGGTCCGCTCGGGATCATGCGATCCTGCATGGACGTCGTCATCCCCTACGTGCACGAGCGCCGGCAGTTCGGCAGGCCCATCGGCGAATTTCAGCTCATGCAGGGCAAGCTCGCCGACATGTACACGACGATGAACGCCTGCCGGGCCTACGTCTACGCCGTGAGCCGGGCCTGCGACCGGGGCGAGACCTCCCGCAAGGACGCCGCCGGGGCCATCCTCTACGCCTCGGAGAAAGCCACCTGGATGGCGCTGGAGGCGATCCAGTGCCTGGGCGGAAACGGCTACGTCAACGAGTCCCCGACGGGCCGCCTGCTGCGCGACGCCAAGCTCTACGAGATCGGCGCCGGGACCAGCGAAATCCGCCGTATGCTGATCGGCCGCGAACTGTTCGAGGAAACGGCGTGAAGGCCCTCGAAACGCCGAAAATCCGCGGGCGCCGCGGGTCCGGCCGCGACTCGGGCGCGGGGAGAACGTCATGAGTGACATGAGCGAAAAGGATCCCATCGTCATCGCCGGGATGGCGCGAACCCCCATCGGGGATTTCCAGGGAGGCTTGAGCGCCTCCTCCGCGCCCGAGCTCGGCGCCGTGGCGATCGAGGCCGCCCTCGAACGCGCCGGCGTGCCCGCCGCCGACGTCGACGAGGTCATCATGGGCTGCGTCCTGCCCGCCGGTCTCGGCCAGGCTCCCGCGCGTCAGGCGGCGATCCGCGCCGGCGTTCCCGTCGACGTCGGCGCCACGACGATCAACAAGATGTGCGGATCGGGCATGAAGGCGGCGATGCTGGGCAACGACCTGATCGCCGCGGGAACCGGCGACGTCGTCGTCGCCGGCGGCCTCGAAAGCATGAGCAACGCCCCGTACCTGATGCGGAAGGCGCGGCGCGGCCTGCGCATGGGTCACGGCGAGCTGACGGACCACATGTTCCTCGACGGGCTGGAGGACGCCTACGAGCCGGGCCGGCTCATGGGAGCCTACGCCGACGAGACGGCGCGAACCTACCAGTTCTCGCGCGACGACCAGGATGCCTACGCCGTCGAATCGCTCCGTCGCGCCCGACGGGCCACGGAGGAGGGGTGGTTCGACGACGAGATCGCCCCGGTTGCCGTGAAGACGCGCGGGGGCGTCGACACGGTGGCTCGGGACGAGCATCCCTTCTCCGTCGATCCCGACAACGTGCCGAAGCTCCGTCCGGCGTTCGCCGCGGACGGCACCGTCACCGCGGCGAACTCGAGCGCGATCTCGGACGGCGCCGCCGCCCTGGTGCTGATGCGGGCTTCCGAGGCCGAACGCCGGGGGATCGCGCCGCTCGCCCGCATCGTCGGCCACGCCACGAACGCCCGCGAGCCGGAGTGGTTCACGACCGCGCCGGTCGGGGCCGTCGAGGGTCTGCTGGACAGGATCGGCTGGTCCGCCGCCGATGCCGATCTCTACGAAATCAACGAGGCCTTCGCGGTCGTGGCCCTGGTCGCCATGCGCGAACTTGGCCTCGACCGCGAAAGGGTCAACGTGCATGGCGGCGCCTGCGCGCTCGGCCATCCCCTCGGCGCGACGGGCGCGCGCATCGTGGTCACGCTGCTCGGCGCGATGGACCGGGTGGGCGCCAGGCGCGGCATCGCCGGGCTCTGCATCGGCGGCGGCGAGGCGACGGCGATCGCGGTGGAGCGCTTCGGCTGAAGGGCCGGCCGATGGACCGCAGGCGCATCTCGACCAGTTCGCCCTACGAGAAGATCGCCAGCTTTTCGCGGGCGGTCGTACAGGGCGACTGGCTCTTCGCTTCCGGCTGCACCGGTTACGACCCCGATACGGACGGCATCGCCGAGGATCCGGCCGAACAGGCCGAACGGGCCTTCGAGCTCATCGACTGGCTGCTCCGTGAAGCCGGATTCGGCCTCGCCGACGTCGTTCGAGTCGTCGTCTATCTCGCCGACCGTGAGGACTTCGGGGCCGTCGCGCCGGTCATCGGGGCGCGCTTCAGGGGGATCGACCCCGCCAATACGACGGTCGAGGCGCGCCTCGTCGATCCGCGCATGAAGGTCGAGATCGAGGTCACCGCCTATCGCGGCCGGTGACCGGCGGTCGTCTCTCGCGCCATTCGAGGGGATCAGGACACAGGGCCGACCCCATCGATTTCTGTTTCGACTTCGGATCGCTTGCGGCTATTCGCCAGTCTGCGCGTGGACGACGTCGCGACGGCCGGGAGAAAAAGGGCGCATGATCGAACGCGAGATCCCGGCGGCGAACCGCGGATGCCTTTCGCTACTCCCTGCTCTTGTTGATGCGCGGGTAGGCGACCTTGCCCCAAGCTTCGGTATCCGGGTTCTCGTCGATGTCGGCGCGCATGATGTCGAGAATCACCGGTACGAGATCTGCCATGATGCGGCTGCCGTTCGTGATCTGGTCCTGGCCCCAACCCTCGGCGAAGGTGGCGCCGCCGTGAAATATCTGGTTCCGCAGCTCATAGAGCCGCCAGAAGACGATTTCGAGCACACGCTCAACGTTACCGTTCGCCAGCTCACGAAACGACCGTCGTTTATCCCCCTCGAACTTTTGCTTCCAACCCCCGCCGCTTGAAGAGCCACGGACCGATTCCCAGAATGGCCTGAAAACATATTTGTTTTCCAAGAGGTCCCGCACAGGACCAGAGTACCGTTCCCACAAGATGTTATGTATGATCCGTTTCCTATCCTGTCTCACGATTTCATCCAAAAATTTCGTGAATTTCTCCTTTTCTGTGAATTTCCTCTTTTCTTCTGAATAGACCGCATGGCTCTGATCCTCCTCCATCTCGTATCCATAGGCGGCGTTGAAGGATATCCAGAGAAACATGAATCGCTCACACGCGAACCCGGTGTCATCGGCGCCAGCGCCTGCCTTCTCACCCTCGGTCGTGGCCCTATCCGCCCTCGCCAGCCAGCTTTCGGCACGACGCATCCGGTCTTTATTATGCTGCCGTTGCGGCACATCGTTACTGGTTCTGGACATCGCTCCCTCCTCTCGTTCTCCGTGGCGCAAATCGGACTGCGGGGCAGTCAGATGACAATAGCGCAATCGATCAATGCCTTGGCACATTCATAATGCCAATTCGTTCTCGTCGTCGTTTTGTATCGACGGAGCGTGCAGCCGGGCGCGTTCGGCGGTGTGTCGGCATTGTAGAATACCGTTCTCCGGGCGATTCCTGCAGTCGTCGAGCAGAAAAGCGGAACGTAGCCCTTGCCTCCCAGGAAAACGACGTGATCGGACGTGTCTTTCGGTATCGTGCAAAAGTCCTGATAACCTGAGTCGCATCTCGAACGGTGCTTGTAGGCGTCCTCGCCTCTCGCGCTGCTGGAAAAGGTGATGTCGTAGTACGGCGTGAGAAAGTCGGCGGAGATCAATCCCCAACCGGCGGACAGGATGAACACTCTTTCCCTGCCGAACTTCCCGGCCAGTTCGCCATAGACTTCGTTCTGGTACAGGTCCAGCGCGGGAAGCAGGACGAAGGGGTTCTCCGCCCGCTGGTCGCGATTGTACGCGATGAGCATATCGCGATACGAACATCCGGAAGGCGCGATGTCATCGGGCCGCTGATACGTAGCCGAGGAGCTCGCCGGCGCACGGCAGGGATCGGCGACGAACACGATCTTCCGGCCGTCGTCCGACATGAAATGCCCGGCATCCGCTCTCTTGCCGGCGGCGCACTGGATCACCACGCTCACGTTTCCGTTCACGGCAGTCACCCCCCATCAATCCGTTCCGCGATCAGCCCCTCGAACGCCGGCAGGAACCCCGGGTCGTATTCGTCATCGACGTGCCGTTGGTTCCACAGACCCGAGCGGCGGACTTTTTCACGCGGACAATACCGTCCAAGCCATCCTTCAGACGGCGAGTCGATCTCGGTCCGTCCATAATGACTGAGCAAGGCAATGGCGTTTCTCTCGATGTACCCGCGCAAGCTTTCTGGACCGGGCCGGTCGTCGATGCCCAACCAGAGCATCGGCATTTTCCCGATCTCGTCGCTGACCCGCCGTTCCAGCGCGGCTTCGCGGGCACGCACTTCACGGGAGGCCGACGAACCATCCCCCCATGTGTCGATGCCCAGACCGGACTCGCGCGCCATCAGTGCCGCGCCGACGAGCAGCCGGAAGATCGAGCCGCGATGGTTGCCGCCGCCGGTCTTCGTGTCGCCGCGGTGGTTACGAAGACGATTCCACAAGTTGGTTCCGGATCTCGAATGCAAGGCGTGAGTCCCAACGCGGACGACGCGCGGGCCTACACCGGACCCGGTGCGACCCTCCCCGTCCTCAAAGAAGAAATAGACACCGCGTTCCGGCCAGTCCGCGCGGCCGTCACAGCGCGACAGCCGGCGCGTTCCCCCGATGCTTTCTTCCAGTCGTCGAAGGGCACCGTAGAAGTGCGCCACGTCCTCGCCCCCCGACATCTGCCGTGGCATGTTCAGCCCTTCACCCCGGAAAACGGAAACACGATGCGATTGCAACGCTCGAAGATACCGAAGACGACAGTCTTGCCGCAGGCGTCGCGTCCGTCATTGACTCGCCACGCCCCGAACAAGCTTTTGACGATCCCGAACAGGGGGTGCTGGACTTCCAGCCTCTAATCCGGCGCCTTGATCACGCGGGAGCGAGTCCCATAGACGACCAGCACTTTCTGCCCCACCGCGAGCGGGTCTTCGTCGCCCTGCACGATCGTTATCAACGAACCGTTTTCAGCCTCGATGACGTATTCCATGCCCGTTTGACGAGTCGCCTCTTCCTCGATGGCCGCGCCGACGATCCCGCCGATCACGGCTCCGCCGACCGCGCCCACGACGTTGGCGTCAAGGCTCCCGCCTATCGCCGATCCGCCCGCACCGCCGGCGATGGCGCCGGCGCCGGAGCCGATACCGGAATTGGTCCCGGAAACCGCGACGGAACGGGCGCTCACGACAACGCCGCGCACCACACGGTTGACCTGCCCGACCGAACCGATCGAATAGCTGTCCGGCGAAATGTTGGGCGCGCACGACGCGAAGGACAGACAGGCGAGAACCGATGCGACTGCCAGCACGATCCTTTTCATGTCACGACCTCCCGGCGGGGAACATCGGTTTCGCCAGGTCGATCGTTTCGGCCGCCTGGAGAAACAGGGCGATGTTGTTCTGAACCGCGCGATTGACGCTTTCCCGTACAAGAACCGCCTGATCCCAGGCATAGGTAAGCGGGGTCGTTCCCGAAGACGAAACGTCCTGGGAGAAGATGACGTCTCCGTTCGCGCGGTCGATGATTTCATAACGCGCCACGGATTTCGCCGTCGGAGAAATTCCGAAAATCGGCACGTACAGTTTGAGGATCTTCACGGATATCGAAACCGTTTTCGATCCGCCATCCGTGAAGATCAGCATACGATTGAGCGCTTCCTCCAACGCCGTCTTCCACGCAATGGAAACGTTGCTTCCTTCCCCGAACACGAAGAAATCGATCTGCCCGATCTGTTCGTCGGGACGGCCATACGTGACGGTGATCGATCGAACTTCCGCATCGAGTCGATGTTCGGAAATCCCGACGTTCGGCACGCTGAAATTAGCGGGCGGCATACTCGTCACGCATCCGGCAACCACAAGCACAGCCAGCATTGCCAGACCGTTTCGACAGGTACGCTCCATAGCTCTGCCCTTCAAAAGTCGCGACGGTCACGGAGTTTGCCACTGCGTCGCCCGTCATGCAAGGGGTGCGGCTCGAGGCGCGCGGCCGGCGGCCGCCCCGTCAGAACAGGAAGTATCCGCCGTCGATGAGGATCTCGTCGCCGGTGTGGTAGGCGCTGGCGTCGCTCATCAGGTAGACGGCGATGCCGCCGAAATCCTCCGGGCGGCCCCAGCGGCGCGCGGGGATTCGCGGCATGACGTTGGCGGCGAATTTCTCGTTGGCCATGACCTTCGCCGTCATGTCCGTCTCGACCCACCCCGGCAGGATGGCGTTCGCCGTCACGCCGTGGCGGGCGAGCTCGACGGACAGCGCCTTGATCATGGCGGTGACGCCGCCCTTGGTGGCCGCGTAATGCTCGTTCCGCGCGGCGCCGGAGATGGACGCCAGACTCGAGGTGACGACGAGGCGGCCGCCGGGATCGCCCGCTTCGGCGCGCGACTTCATGTGTTCGGCCGCCGCCTTGAGGGTGAAGAAGGCGCCGTCGAGATTGACCCCGAGGACCCGCCGCCAGTCGTCCGCCGAGATGTCGAAGAACGATCTTGCCCCTCCCAGGACGCCGGCGTTGGCGAAACAGCCGTCGATGCGGCCGAACCTGGCGAGGCAGTCCTGGAGGCGGGAGGATACCTGGGCCTCGTCGGAGACGTCGCAGACGGCGGCGGCGACGCGCGTGCCGTGCCGCTGCAGCGACTCCGCCGCCCGCTCGTTCCGCGCCGCGTCGCGCCCCCAGACGCAGACGTCGGCGCCCGCCCGGGCGAGCGCGTCGGCCATGCCGAGGCCGATCCCCCGGTTGCCGCCCGTGATCAACGCCACCTTGCCCGTCAGATCGAACGCCGTATAGGTCATCGGTTTCGGTTCTCCCCTGTTTTCCCGGGTAGTGTCCCGGTTTGAAATACGGCGCGCCGGGTGAGCTTGCGTCGGCCATGCGCGCATCCGGCAAGCGCCGGGGGCCAGTGGGCAGTGGCCGGTTGCCAGTGACCAGTTGCCCAGCACCGATCACCGGCCACTGAAGACAAGGCCGCCATGCCGGCGGGACGCCGACGCTCCCAAGTGAGTGGAGCAGGAATTTCAGACCGGGACGCTACCATTTCCCGCCCCACCCGGACATGCCGGATCAGCCCCTTGTCTTTCCTCGGTTTTCCGCGCGTCTCCGCGGGCGTGCTACGTTGCCGCCATGACCCGGCTCCGTTCCAGCATGGATACGCGCTCCGCCGTCTACGCCGACAATCGGGCGCACATGGAGGGCCTCGTCGCCGATCTTCGCGCCAAGGTGGCGAAGATCCGGCTCGGCGGCGGCGAGGCGGCGCGGGAGCGTCACGCGCGGCGGGGCAAGATGCCGGTCAGGGACCGTGTGCGGCGGCTGCTCGATCCCGGTTCTCCCTTTCTCGAACTGTCCCAGTTCGCCGCGTATGGAGTCTACGACGACGACGCGCCGGCGGCGGGAATCGTCACCGGCGTCGGCCGTATAGAGGGCCGCGAGTGCGTCGTCGTCGCCAACGACGCGACAGTCAAGGGCGGAACCTACTTTCCGCTCACCGTGAAGAAGCACCTGCGCGCCCAGGAGATCGCCCGCGAAAACCGGCTGCCGTGCCTGTATCTCGTCGACTCGGGTGGCGCCTACCTGCCGCTCCAGGACCAGGTGTTCCCCGACCGCGAGCATTTCGGCCGCATCTTCTACAACCAGGCGACGATGTCCGCCGCCGGCATCCCGCAGATCGCCCTGGTGATGGGGTCGTGCACGGCCGGCGGCGCCTACGTTCCCGCCATGTCCGACGAGAGCGTCATCGTGCGCGGACAGGGAACCGTCTTTCTGGGCGGACCGCCGCTGGTCAAGGCGGCGACCGGGGAGACGGTCACGCCGGAGGAGCTGGGCGGCGCCGACGTCCACGCGCGGACGTCGGGGGTCGTCGATCATCTCGCGCGCGACGATGCACACGCCCTCTCCATCGCCCGGCGGATCGTCGCCGGCCTCGGCCGCGAGAAGCGCCCGGACGTCGTCTGCCGCGAGCCGGTCGACCCGCTCTACGACCCGCGGGAAATCTACGGCGCCGTGCCGCCGGACGTGCGCTCGCCCTGCGATGCGCGCGAGATCGTCGCCCGCATCGTCGACGGCAGCGAGCTCGACGAGTTCAAGCGCTTCTACGGGACCACGCTGGTGACCGGATTCGCGCACATCCACGGCTATCCCGTCGGCATCGTCGCCAACGACGGGATCCTGTTCTCCGAATCGGCCCTGAAGGCCGCGCACTTCGTCCAGCTCTGCTGCCAGCGGCGGATTCCCCTCGTGTTCCTGCAGAACGTCGCCGGGTTCATGGTCGGCCGGAAGTACGAGGCCGGCGGCATCGCCAGGCACGGCGCCAAGATGGTGACCGCCGTGGCGTCCGCGCGGGTGCCCAAGTTCACGGTCATCGTCGGCGGATCGTTCGGCGCCGGGAACTACGGCATGTGCGGGCGGGCGTTCGGCCCGCGGTTCCTCTGGTCGTGGCCGAACGCGCGGATCTCGGTCATGGGAGGAGAGCAGGCCGCGAGCGTGCTGGCGCAGGTGCGCCGGGACACGCTGGAGGCGAAGGGGGAGGCTTGGTCCGAGGAGGACGAGGCCGCGTTCAAGGCCCCCGTGCGCGAACGGTACGAGACGCAGGGACACCCGTACTACGCCAGCGCCCGTCTCTGGGACGACGGCGTCATCGACCCTGCCGAGACCAGGAACGTCCTCGGGCTGTCGATCTCGGCGGCGCTCAACGCGCCGATCCCGAAGACCGGATTCGGCGTCTTCAGGATGTGAGCGACCGGCGGCGCGCCCGATGTTCGACAAGCTCCTGATCGCCAATCGCGGCGAGATCGCCTGCCGCGTCGCGCGCACGGCGCGCCGGCTCGGGTTGCGGACGGTCGCGGTCCATTCCGACGCCGACGCCGGCGCGCGCCACGTGACGGCGGCGGACGAGGCGGTCCGCGTGGGCGGCACCGCGGCCGCCGGGGGCTATCTCGACGTCGAGGCGATCGTCGCTGCCGCGGTCCGGACGGGCGCCGACGCCGTTCACCCCGGATACGGGTTCCTGTCGGAAAACGCCGGGTTCGCCGAGGCCTGTCTCGCCGCCGGCGTGACCTTCGTCGGACCGCCGCCGGAAGCCATGCGCGCCATGGCGGCCAAGCACACCGCCAAGTCCCTCATGGAGGCTGCCGGCGTTCCGGTGGTGCCCGGCTATCACGGCGACGACCAGTCGGAAGAAACCCTGCTCGCCGCGGCGCGGGAGATCGGATTCCCCGTTCTCGTCAAGGCTTCCGCCGGCGGCGGCGGGCGCGGGATGCGAATCGTCGAGGCGGAGGAGGGCTTCGCGGCGGCCCTCGACGGGGCCAGGCGCGAGGCGGCGGCGGGGTTCGGCGACGACCGGGTGCTGATCGAGCGCTATCTCGCGAACTCGCGCCACGTCGAGGTCCAGATCTTCGGGGACGTCCACGGCAACGTCATCCATCTGTTCGAGCGGGAGTGCTCCCTCCAGCGCCGCCACCAGAAGGTGATCGAGGAGGCGCCGGCCCCCGGCATGACGGCCGGGATGCGCTCGGCGCTGGGGGAGGCGGCGGTGAGCGCGGCCCGCGCCGTCGGCTACGTCGGCGCGGGAACCGTGGAGTTTCTCGTCGACGGCGCATCCGATCCCGGCGCGATTGACCCCGGCGCGTCCCGCTTCTGCTTCATGGAGATGAACACGCGCCTGCAGGTCGAGCACCCGGTGACCGAAATGGTGACCGGCCTCGATCTCGTGGAGTGGCAGCTCGTCGTCGCGGCCGGGAACCCGCTCCCGTTGGCGCAGGACGAGGTTCCCTGCGCCGGGCACGCGATCGAGGCGCGGGTCTGCGCCGAGGATCCGGCCAGGGGCTTTCTGCCGGCGCCGGGGCGCCTCGTTCGTCTGCGGCTTCCCGAAGAAGGCCCGCACGTCCGAGTCGACGCCGGAGTCGCGGCCGGCGACGACGTCACGCCGCACTACGACCCGCTGATCGCCAAGCTCGTCGTATGGGACGACGACCGGGCGAAGGCGGTGCGCCGGCTGTCGCGCGCGCTGGCCGGGCTCCACGTCGTCGGCCCGGTCACCAACCGGGACTTCCTGCTCGGCATCGCCAGGCACCGGGCGTTCGCGGACGCCGTCCTCGACACGGGCTTCATCGACCGGCATCTCGCCGAACTGGTTCCCGGGACGGCGCCGGCGCCCGACGGGACGCTGGCCCTTGCGGCCCTCGCCGTTCTCGCGGGCCGCCGCGCCGATGCGGTCGCAAGGAGCCGGAACTCGCGGGACCGCTGTTCGCCGTGGGGCCGGGGCGACGGCTGGCGGCTGAACGGCCCGGCGGTCGCGGAAATCGTCTTCGTCGATCCCGGCCGCGAGCGCGACGGCGGCCGCGTGACGGTGACGGCGACGGCGCGGCCGCCGTCCGGCGGTCTTCCGGCCTTCGACGTGGACCTTCCCGGCGGTCCGGCGGTCGCCGCCGGAGAGCTGGAGGAGGGGGAGCGTCTCCGCGCCGACCTCGACGGCGTTCGGACCGTCGTCTCGGCATACCGGTCGGAGGACGGGATCTGGATCGTGGACGGCGACGGATACGTGCGCCGTCTGCGTCTCGACAATCCCGCGGCGGCGGCCGAGGTGGCCGAATACGTCGACCCGGTCGTCGTCGCGCCGTTGCCCGGCAAGGTTTGCGCCCTCCTCGCCGGCCGGGGCGACCGTGTTGCGAAGGGGGCCGGGCTCGCGGTCATCGAGGCGATGAAGATGGAGCACACGATCCTCGCCCCCGCCGACGGGATCGTCGGAGCCGTCCACGTCGCCGCGGGCGATCTCGTGGAGGAAGGCGCCACGCTGCTGGATTTCGAGAGCGATGGCGGCTAGAATCGCGCCTGAACCGTCATTCGCCGGACTTTCGATCGCCATGCGATGACGGATGCGAGAGGAAGGACGATGGCGGCACTGGTGCGCGGCTATCCGGCGACCTCGGATCGGTCGAGGGGCTGGCTCCGCTACCTCTATCGCAAGGCGACGACGCCGGACAATTGGGACAAGGACGGCCAGCCGCACGCGCACTGGGACGACGTCACCAACGAGCCCCTGGCGGATTGGCACCGCATGGATCTGGTGAGAAGCAGTTTCGCGATGCCGCTGATGGCCGACCGCACCCCGGCGTGGCGCGAAGTCTACGGCCGTATCCTGGATGAACTGGTCATCCGCTTCACCGGCTACTGGACGTCCAGGGACTGGCTCGAACAGATCGGCGACGACCCGCGCCGCGGGCAATATCCGGAGGAATGGTACCGGACGCTGATCCCGCCGTTCCTTCGCGGGAGATACGACGTGCCGGGGTGGACCGCCAACGGCGTCGAGCCGTGGGGCCTGCAAATGGACCCGGTCGCCGCCGACGGCAACCTGTTCTTCAAGGGAGACTTCCTGTTCGTGCTGGGTCTCCATCTCTACGTCACCGGCGACGAAAAATGGAACCGGCCCTTCGACCTGGTGCGCAACGGCGCCGACACGTTCTCCTGGACCCACACGCGGATCGCCGAGTATCTGTTCTCCCAGATGACGAAACGGCCGGAGGGGGTCCACTGCGAGAACACCAAGATCTGGCCCATGTGAATAAGCCGCGCGGGGCTCGGTCTGGGCCTCCACGACGTGCTCTACGGCAGCGACTTCCGTCCCGCCTTCGATGCGTTCTGGGACCATGCGAAACGCCACTACAACCCGATCCGGGACGGCAAGGTCACGGGTTCGGTGACGATGTACTACGACCCGCTGGTTCCCTGTCACCACCCTGTCGGCGACAGCTACAACTTTCAGTTCGGCACGGCGCACGGCGTGTTGCCGTTGTACCCCGGCGACGCCCGCGTGCTGTACGACGACGCCATCGGGCGACTGAACTGGCGCGAAGAGGCGTCCACCGGACCCGATGGCGCAGGCCCGGAAAACGCCGGAGATCCGATGGCGTCGTTCGTCCAGCTCATGGCCCGGTTCCTGGCGCGTGAATTCGGGGACGAGGCGGTCCATGCCAGGCTGCAAGCCCGTTCGGAGGCCCACGACGAGCCGAGCTGGGACACCGGGACCGGCGAATTCACATGGCGGTTCGGGCTCGACGAACCGCACCCGAGAGGTCAGATGAACGCCACCGCGGCTCTGGCCGAGGCCGCCGCGCCGGGCGCCTGGGCCGATCTGCTCGACCGGCCCAATCTGCGTAAATTCCTGGAGCCGACGGTCCATGGGGTCGATTTTCCCAAGGTCTGTCTGTCGCAGGCGACCTACGACGTCGAGCGCCGTCTGCTGGCGGTCGCGACGGACGCCGGCGCGCCCAGGGCGGCGGGAGAGCCGACGACCTTCCGCATAACGAACGTCGATCCGGATCGCTGCGCCCTCGTGGCCGACGGCGCGGCGTCGGACGACTGGCGCGCCGTCGAGGGGGACATGGAAATCTCCACGACGGTCGGTGAGCACACGTTCGTCGTCCGCATGAACTGAGTCGGGAGGTCCGGCGCCCGGAGCCGCGCTCCGCTTCCGCGACCGTCACCGAGTCCCGGCGCGGCCCGCCGGTCCGCCGTTGTTTCCGAAAACGAGATACATCCCCGGGCGATGAAGGTTCCGTTCGCTTGGGAGCGCCGGCGTCCCGCCGGCATCGCGGCCTTGTTTTCGGTGGCCGGTGGCCGGTGATCGGTGCTGGCAACTGGTCACTGGACGCCAGCGCTCCCAAGGACATGCTGCCCGGATTCTCATGGATAAGCAGGTACGCGTATGCTTTGCTTCGGTGCGCCCGGCCGTTGCGGCGCACGGGGTGGACATCCGCCGACTCTTCTACCGGAAACGAGCGATGAGCCTGAACGTCAGGGATGAGGAGACTTGCCGGCTGGCCAGGGAACTGGCGCGGCTGACCGGCGAGACCATGACCGGCGCCATCACCGTCGCGCTGCGTGAACGCCTGGAGCGCGAGAAGCGCCGGCGCGACGCCGATGCCCTGGCTCGGAACTTGCACGCCATCGGACAACGGTGCGCCGGCCTTCTGGGGCCCGGACCGTCGGCCGTGGAGCACGGCGACCTGCTCTACGACGAACGGGGTCTGCCCAGGTGATCGTCGATACCTCGGCCATCCGCGCCGAGCGCCGATGACCGATTGGCAGAAACTGATCGCCCTGCCGGCGGCGGCGGGCGCTCTCGCGCTCCTGCTGTGGCCGCCGGACGCCTTCACGCCCGAGATGGCGCGTGCCGCGGCGCTCTGCGTCTTCGCGCTCGGCCTGTTCGCGTCCGGGCTGTTCCCGGAGCACGTCACCGCGGTCCTCTATTTCCTGATCGCCATGCTGTTCGCGGTGGCGCCGGCCGGGGTCGTCTTCTCGGGGTTTCACTCCACGGCGTTCTGGCTGATCTTCGGCGGGGTGGTGATCAGCGCCGCCGTCCGCGAAACCGGTCTGGGGGCCCGCGTCGCGGGCGCCGTCGCGGCGCGGCTTCGTCCCTCGTATCCGGCGATCGTCGCCGGTCTGGCGGCCTTCGGCCTCTTCACGGTGTTCCTGATTCCGTCCGGGATCGGGCGGGTCGTCGTGTTCGTTCCCCTGGTGATGGCGGTCGCCGACCGGTTCGGATTCGTCGAGGGGACGCGCGGACGCACCGGGATCCTCATCGCCTTTTCGTTCTGCGCCATTTTTCCGGGGTTCACGATCCTGCCCGCGAACGTGCCCAACGTCGTCCTCATGGGCGGCATCGAGTCCCAGTACGGCCTGCGCCTGTCCTACGCGGAGTACATGCTGCTCCACTTTCCCGTGCTCGGTCTGCTGAAGTGCGCCGTCGTGGTGGCGCTGGTCTGGCTCCTTTACCGCGAGGCGCCGCGACGCCATGCCGGGGAAGGGCGGGAGGACCCGTTTCCGCCCGCGCCGAGGGCGCCGCAGAGCGCGGAATGGCGGCTGGCCGCGATCGTGGGCGCCGCGCTCCTGCTGTGGATCTTCGATTTCCTGCACCACGTATCGCCCGGCTGGGTCGCGCTGGGAGCCGCGCTCCTGTGCCTGACGCCGGGTGTCGGCGTGCTGCCCGCGACCGCCTTCGCGGCGAAGATCGACTTCACGCCCATGTTCACCAGCGCGGCGATCCTCGGGGTCGCGGGGCTCGTCGCCTACAGCGGCGTCGGGGAGCACTTGGGCCACGCCATGCTGGAGACGGCCGACCTGTCGCGCGGGGATCAGGGAAAGACCCTGGTTTCCCTCGTCGCGACGTCGATCGGCGTCGGGCTGGCGGCGACCGCCGTCGGCGTTCCCGCGGTCATGACCCCGCTCGCCGGCGGCGTGTCGGAGGCCACGGGAATGCCGCTCGACGTCGTTCTCATGACTCAGGCCGTCGCCTATTCGACGGTGCTTCTCCCCTACCAGCTGCCGCCGCTCCTCGTCGCCGCCCAGGTCGCGGGGCTGGGGCTGGCGGTCACGTCGCGTTTCTGCCTTCTGCTCGCCGCGGTGACGATGGCCGTGCTGTTCCCGCTCGATTTCCTCTGGTGGTCGATGCTCGGCTACCTCGACTGATCGATTCCGCTCGCCTCCGGATTTGTGATAGAAGCGGTCCCGCGATGACCGTTCACCTCCTGAAAATGTGTGTCGGAATCGAGGACGTCGAGCATCTGAGGCAGGTGCAGGCCGCCAAGATCGAGCAGTCGCTGGCGCGGGGGCTGGGCGCCAGGCTGTGGCATCGCACGCGCCACATGCCCCGGCGCGAGGCGGACGTGCTCGGCGGCGGCTCGATGTTCTGGATCATCAAGCGGTTCGTCCGGGTCCGGCAGCGCATCGTCGGGCTGGAGGCGGTGATCGGACGCGACGGCGTTCCGCGCTGCGACGTCGTGCTCGACCCGGAGTTGATACGGACCGAGCCTCAACCCCGGCGGCCTCATCAGGGCTGGCGGTATCTGCAACCCGAGCACGCGCCGAAGGACCTCGATTCCACCCGGAGCCAGGAGCAGGACGTCCCCGAGGAAATGGCGATGGATCTGAGCGAGATCGGGCTGATTTAGCGTGGACATTTCACCGGGGGCTTCGGCTCGTCGAGATCGTCGAACCGGTGGCGGGGCGCGCGGCTTGACCGCCGGGGAGGCGGCTGCGACGGTCGCTATACGGACAGAGAGGCCCCCGCGTCTCATCATGTCCCATGTCCCAAACCCGGACACGCGCTTGCGCCCATGACCTGTTATGCCCTAATGTCTGGCGCAGGATCGCTGTGCGGGGTCACTTGGTGACGGACTTCGAAACCGTTTTCCTCGCCAGCCGGGCTGTCGTTCGGTCGTGGACCGTCTGGCGCCTGTCGGCACGATCGCGGGGATACGACACGGGATTCGGATGATGCTTCACGCTAATATGAGAGCTCTCACCTTGGGCCTCGCGCTCTTTCTCTGCGCGGGCGAGGCGGCGGCCCAAGCCGTGTGCAGCAACACGCCCACCTCCGGCCAGAGAATCTATTGCGAGGAGAACAGATTCAGCACGAGCGACATCGATATCAACACGCAGAACCCCGCCATCTCGACGACGGGCACCTACCACGACGGGATCTATGGCAGACACAGCGGCACAGGCGACAACGACGTCAACATCCGCGTGTCGGGCGGCACCTTGAAGACGACGGGTGTAGGCGCCTACGGCATCATAGGCATTGTACGGACCGGCCAAGGCGATGTCTTGATCGACGCGCAAAACGTCACCATAGAGACGACGAACCGGACTGCCAACGGCATCCGCGGCAGACTCTATGACGACGGCAACATCGACATCGACGTGACGGGCGGCTCCGTCACGACCGCTGGGACCAGCGCCCACGGCGTCATGGGCTACCACGACGGCTACAAGGGCGCCATCGACATCACCGTGAAACGCGCTGCCGTCAAGACGAGCGGCGCCACCTCCTACGGCGTGGTGGCCTTGACCCATCCCTCCAATGCCGGGACGGTCTCCATCAGCGTCGGCGTCGAGGGCGGCTCCGTCGAGACGGAGGACCGCCACGCCGTTCTCGGCTATCACCGGGAGGGCTGGTACAGTGGTTCGCACGGCAATGTCGGCGTCAGCGTGACAGGCGCCGTCGTCAGGACGAACGGCGTCCTGCGCCACGCCGTCCTCGGCGCTCACGCAGGCACGACGGGCGACGTCACCCTCGGCGTGTCGGGTGCCGCCGACGTTTCGGCGGGAGGCGAGAGCGGCGTCGGCGTCTACGCGGTTCGCGGCGGGGGTGATCGGTTCACGGCGGCGAGCGGTTCCGTCGATGTGACGGTCGGCGCGGGGGCGCGGATAAGCGCGCCCTTCGCCACCGGCGTCCATGGCCGGCTGGCGAGCAACCCGGGCACGGGGGGCCGGATCGTCATCGCGCACGGAGGCACCGTCGAGGCCCGGAGCGCGGGCGTTCTCGCCTGGATCGAACCTTCCAGCGGCTCCACCTTCGGGGACGGAACGCCGGTGGACGACGCGAGCCGGACGGCGCCGACGATCCACGTCACCTCGAGCGGGGACGTCACGGTGGGTGCGGGTGTCATGGACGCCTTCATCGCGAACGGGATCGCAGGCGCCGACGGGACCTCGGCGGCCGAGCAGGCCGTCCTCGACGCCATTACGGGGGGGGGGGGGGTGACGCGCTGGATACGGCGCTTGCTGCACTCCCCGCCGCCTATACGGACGATTACAAGGCGCGCGCCCGCGCCTATCTGAGTGCGCGCGGCAAGAAACCGACGGACGGCCGCGGCCCCGCCCCCGGCTGGGAGCTTTACGTGCCGACGGCTGCCTCCAGGGAAGCAGAGGAAGCGGCGGTCGAGCTTGCGGGGATCCCGCGGGCGGGCATCCGCGCCATGGCGCTGTCTCACACCGTCATCGCCGACTACATCCGCCAGGGCGATCGCGACCCGGTGATCATCGCCATCGCCGCAACGAGTCGAACGGAGCAGCAGCAGGCGGCGCTGGCGGAGCAGGAGAAGCTCTCGGCCGCCGAGCGCGCGGTGCTGGAGGCGGTGCTGACGGGCAGCGGTTTGGAGGCGGCGCTGGCGGCGCTTCCTGCCGCCTATACGGACGAATACAAGAACGAGGCGCGCAAGCACGCCCGGAGCTACAACGCCGGCGACATCCAGGTGGACGTGACCGGCGGAACGATCGTCTCCGATGGCGATGGCGTGCACGCGCGCTATGTCCTGACGCATGACAGGAACGGGGCGATTTCCGTGACCGTGGCCGATGGCGCGCGAATCACGGGCGAGCGCAACGGCATCTACGTCGGCAGCGCGGGCGCCGCGGAGGAGGGGAACTTCCGCGCTCAGAGCGTGACCGTGAACGGACGGGTGACGGGCGGAACCGGCGCGGGCGTGCACATGGCCGGCGGCGGGCGGCTCACCGTCGGCAGGACCGGGCGCATCGGCGCGACGTCGGGCATAGGCGTCCTCGCCGACGGTGCGGGCGACCTCCACGCCACGGTCGCCGGGCGGGTCGAGGGCGATGTCCGCATGGCGGGCACGGGCGCCCTGACGCTGGCGGTGCCGGAAGGCGGCGTCGTCACCGGCACGGTCCGCGACCCCGCCGGCCTGCCGACGGTGGTGGGCAGCATCGGGCGGCTGCTCTACGCCAATGGCGCCACGGTGACGGTGGCCGCGACGGGGGCGCTCACCGGCGTCGAGGTCGACGGCGGGATCGAGGCGCTGCGCGCCGAGGCCGGCGACCTGGACGTGACCGTGGCCGGACGGGTGGCGGGCGACCTGCGCGCACCGAGCGGCGGCACGCTGAAGCTGTCGGTGCCGGAAGGCGGCGTCGTCACGGGGACGGTGCGCGACCCCGTCGGCCTGCCGACGGTGACGGGCAGCATCGGGCGGCTGCTCTACACCGACGGGGCCACGGTGACGGTGGCCGCGACAGGCGCGCTCACCGGCGTCGAGGCCGGTGGCAGGACCGAAGCGATCCGCAGCGAGGCCGGCAATCTGGACGTGACGGTTGCGGGCATGGTGACGGGCGACGTCCTGGGCCTTGGCGACGGCGATCACACGGTGACGGTGGCGCAGGGCGGGACGGTGACGGGCGTCATCCGCGTTGCGGCGAGCACGGTTCGGGTGGACGGCACGGTCGCCGGCTACGTGCGGTTCGACAGGGGCGGGGCCCTCACGGTGGGGCCGGACGGTCGGATCCTGGCGCCGGAGGGGGAGGATGTGGCGGTCCACAACGCCGGGGGCGACTTGGTGGTGACGCTCCAGGTCGGCGAAGACGAGCCATCCGGTCGGGCCTTGGGCCGGATACGGGGCGACATCGTCAACGCGGGGGGTGGTGCGGTGACGGTGGTGGTGCTGGAGAATGGGCAGGCGACGACCTGTGCAGAGATCGGATCCCGGGAGAGATTTGCCATCGGGATGGGTTGCATGGGCGAGATGGTCGGGATGGGCGACGCGGCATTGAGGGTGTACGAAGCCCTGCCGTCGGTGCTGTTGGGGCTCAACCGCCTGCCGACGCATCGCGACCGGCTGTCGGGGTTGCGTTCGTCGACAGGAACGTGGGTCCGCATCGCGGCAGGCGGTGGCGAGTGGCGGGCGAAGCGTTCGACTTCGACCGGGCGGATCGCCTACGACCATCGCGGTTACGGTGCACAGGCGGGCGTGGACTTCGGGGTGGGGGCGTCGGGCCTGTGGGGGGTGTCGGCGCATCGCCGCATGGTCAAGGCGAAGCTGTCCGGGAGGGACGGCGAGATCGAGGCGGCGGGCAGCGGGTTCGGGCTGTCGGGGGCGTGGCGGTTCGGGAACGGCGTCTATGTGGACGGCCAGTTCGAGGCGACCTGGTACAAGGCGGACTTGGCGTCGGGCCGTCGCGGGGCGCTCGAATCCGAGGCCAAGGCCAAGGCCAAGGGGTTCGGCCATGCGGTGGGGTTGGAGGCGGGCCGTCGGTTTGGTCTGGGTCCCGGTTCGTGGAGGGAAGTGTCGCTGACGCCGCGCGCGCGTCTGGTGCGCTCGAACGTGAAGGTGGATGCGTTCACGGACCCGTCGGGGCGGGCGGTGTCGCTGAGGGATGGCGGCAGCCTGTCGGGCCGTGCGGGCGTGGAGTTGGAGGCTTCAGGTGAGGCGGGTCGTGTGTTCGGTTCGGTGGAACTGGAGCGTGAGTTCCGGCCCGATACGCGGGTAGAGGCATCGGGCGTGGGGTTGTCGTCGAAGTCGGCGGAGATGCGGGCGTTGCTGGCGCTTGGCGGTTCGCGCATGAGTGGGGAGATGGTCGGTATGCGGTGCGGGGCGTCGTGCGCTACGCAGCGGCCCGCGGCGGCACCCACGACTATGGCGGCGGAATGACCCTCAAGGTGCGCTTCTGAACCGGGCGGCCGCATCATAAATCCATCTTGCGCCCGGGTCGGCGCGTGGCCTATTTTCGCTCCATGAGTGCCACCGCCTTCGACGCCTACGCCGCCGCCAAGGCCCTTCGGGAAGGAACGCCAAGCCGAAGCCGCCGTGACGGAAGGCATCGCCACCAGGGGCGATCTCGACAAGGGATTCGCCGCGCTCATCAAGCTGCTTCCGTAGGCCGCGCCCGGCCAAGGAACCGCCGCATGACCGACTTCGAGACCGCCAGTCTGGCCGCGTAACATGCGGCCTTTGGATCGCCGCCGCCCCGCGAACCCCGGAAGACCCCTTGCGGATACGGAACTCCTTCGACGTCGCCGCGCCGGTGCCCCAGGCATGGGACCTGCTCACCGACATAGAGGGGATCGCGCCCTGTATGCCGGGCGCCGAGTTGACGGAAGTCCTCGGCGACGACGCCTATCGCGGCAAGGTGACCGTCAGGCTGGGGCCCGTCACCCTCTCCTTCGACGGAACCGCGCGCTTCGACGAAATGGACGCCGAGGCGTTCCGCGCGCGCGTCTCGGCGACAGGCGCCGACGGCAAGGGCCGGGGCGGGGCGACGGCCGACGTGACGTTCCGGCTCGAGCCTGCGGAGCCGGGAACCCGCGTGTTCATCGACACGGACCTGAACCTGTCGGGTTCGGTGGCCCAGTACGGGCGCGGCGCCGGGATGATCGCCGAACTCGCCGACCGTCTCGTCGGGCAGTTCGCGGACGCGCTCCACGAGAAGATCGCCGCCGCGGGCCAGGCCTCCGCTGCCGACGTTCCCGAAGAGGCGCCGCCGGCTTCGGCGCCTCCGATCCCGGGGCTCCGCCTTCTGGCCGGAAGCGCGTGGTCGGCGCTGATCCGCGGCCTCGCGCGAATCTTCCGCCGGACCCGGACGTGACGCGGCCTTGTTTTCAGTGGTCGGTGGCCGGTGATCAGTGCTGGCCACTGGCCACCGGCGCTCCCGGGGACATGCCGGAAATGCAGCCCCCATCGGCGGACTCTCATGGATAAGCAGGACCGCCGATACGCTCGATGTCCGCCTCCACCGCGGGCGGAACGAGCACCCTACCCATACTTCGCGATCAACCGCGCGAAAACTTCCTCGATCGGGGCGCCGCCGTCGGCCGCATAGGACGATTCTCCCGCGGCTATCTTTTCGTCGACGAGACCGCGGTCCAAGACCGCGTCGGCGTGCGCGTCCCGAAGCTCCTTCGGGGAATGTTCGGTGGTCTCGACGTAGTGCAATTTTCCCGTCATGAGCATTCCACCTCCTTGACGTTGCGAACGCCGTCCCGACGGGAAACGCTCGCCGATCGACTTCATAGCACCGTATGCCTTGTCCGCGCAATACCCCTTATCCACGCAATCAGGGCAATCGCACTTGGAAATTCTGTGGAATCTTGTGACATCCAGCCTCGAACAAAGATCGAACACGAAGGCGAAGACGCCAAAGTCTCGCTCATTGTGCCCGATTTGGCGGGGAATCGGCTCGCAAAGGGCGCCTCCGGTTTTCAAGTGCGATTGCCCTGTCCACGCAATACCGTCGCCACCGTCAGCTTCCGGCCGCCTTCGCCTCCTCGATGAGTTCGACGAGGCGCGGCGGGCTGATGGGCGTCTCCCGGATGCGCACGCCGAAGGGCGCCAGCGCGCTTTCGATCGCCGACATCACGGCCGCCGCGGCCGGGATGACGCCGGCCTCGCCCACCCCCTTGACGCCCAGGGGGTTGACCGTCGAGGGCGTCTCGTGGTGGATGATCTCGACGTTCGGCACGACCGGCGCCGTCGGCAGGAGATACTCCGCGAACGTCGTGGTCACCGGCTGTCCGGCGTCGTCGTAGCCCATCCACTCGAAGAGCGCGTTGCCGATGCCGTGCGCGACGCCGCCGACGATCTGCCCCTCGACGATCGTCGGGTTGATCAGACGGCCGGAATCGTTGACCACGAGGTAGCGCGTGATCCGGACCCCGCCGGTGCCGACGTCCACCTCGACCTCGACGACGTGCGCGCCGTTGCCGTAGGTGAGGCCGTCCGGCAGGAAGTTGACGGTGGCCTCGAGCCCCGGCGCCACGTCCCTGGGCCGGGCGTAGCCGATGGCGCCGGACAGGGCCCTGGCGACGTCGGCCAGCGACACCGAAAGGTCCGGCACGCCGGCGACGGAGATCATGCCGTCCTTCAGGTCGAGGTCCCGGTCCGAGACCTCCAGCATGTGCGCCGCCGTCTTCAGCGCCTTCTCGCGCACCTCGACGGACGCCAAGTGTATGGACGAACCGGCCGTGACGGTCTGGCGGCTGCCGAATCCGCCGATCCCCATCGGAACGGTCCCGGTGTCCCCGGCGATCACCTTGACGGCTCCGGGATCCACCCCGAACTGGTCGGCGCAGATCTGCGCGTAGGCGGTCCTGATGCCTTGCCCCATCGCCATGGCGCCGGTGTGGACCGTGATCCGGCCGGACGGGCCGATGCGCACGATCCCCGTCTCGAAGGGGCCGCGGCCGGTGATCTTCGTGCAGTTCGCGACGCCCATGCCGATGTAGCGGCCGGCGCCTCGGGCCGCCGCCTGCCGCTCCGCGAACCGGCTGTAGCCGGCGCCCTCCAGCGCCTTCTCCAGGCACGCCGGGAAGTCTCCGCTTTCGTAGCGCGTGGTGGAGCCGTCCCGCGCCTTCAGCGGCAGTTCGTGGGGGATGCGGTCGGCCGGGATGAGGTTGCGGCGGCGGATCTCGGCGCGGTCGACGTCCAGCTCGTCGGCGATCGCGTCCATCGCCCGCTCCATGGCGAACGTGCCCTCGGGGTAGCCGGCGCCGCGCACGGGAATGGTGCCGACGCGGTTGGTCGCCGCGACCGTCACGTCGAGCCGGTAGTTCGGCAGCAGGTACGGTCCGGGAACGGCGAGGGAGGCGTTGTGGGCGACGTTGAAACCGAGCAGCGTGTAGGCGCCCTGGTCGTGGATCATGGAGCCGCGCAGGCCGAGCAGGCGGCCGTCGGCGTCGGCGGCGACCTCGACGTCCCAGTACTGGTCGCGTTCCTGGATGGCGGCGAGAAAGTGCTCGCGCCGGTCCTCGATCCACTTGACGGGACGCTTCAGCGCGAGCGCGGCGCCGGCGACGATCACCTCCTCGGGGTAGACGATGTGCTTCGATCCGAACCCGCCGCCGACGTCCGGCGTTATGGCGCGCACCCGGGTCTCGTCGAGGCCGTACAGGTCGACGAGCGCGTTGCGCACCCGGTGTGCCCCTTGCGTCGACGACCACACCGTCAATCCCTCGGCGGCGGGGTCGAACCGGGCGACGATCCCCCGTCCCTCGATGGGGTGCCCGCCGCCGCGGTGCTGCTTCAGCGCGAGCGGGAGGACGTGCGCCGCCGCCGCGAAGGCGGGCCCGCAATCGCCGTATTCCGTGCGGAACGTCGCCACGACGTTGTCGGCGGCGTCCCGGTGGACCCACGCCGCGCCGGGCGCCAGCGCGTCGCGGCAGTCCGAGACCGAAGGCAGGATCTCGTAGTCCACGTCGACCAGGGCGGTCGCGTCCTCCGCGACGTAGCGCGAGTCGGCGACCACGATCGCCACGATCTCGCCGACGTGGCACACCTCGTCCTTCGCCAGCACGACGGCCCGCGTCGATTCGGCGAACTTCAGCGTCGGGTTGTCCGGCGGGATCAGGTTCCGGGTCAGAAGCGGCGCCAGGTCCGCATGGCTCAGCACGGCGTGGACGCCGGGCAGGTTCCGGGCCGCGGTCGGGTCGACGGACCGGATCAGCGCGTGCGGATGCGGGCTCCGCACGAAGGCCGCCTCCACCATGCCGGGGAGCTCGACGTCGTCCGTGAACCGGGCCGCGCCCGTGAGCAGGGCCGCGTCCTCGAGGCGGCGGACCGGCGCGCCGACGAGAGTCCCGGTCACGGCGTCCCCGGCCGCGGCGCGGCGGCTCCGTCCCGGTCTCGGGCGCGGAGCCGGCCCGCCGCGTCGAGCACCGCCCTCACGATCCCCTGGTATCCCGTGCAGCGGCAGATGTTGCCGGACAGCGCCTCCCGGACCTCGTCCTCGGTGGGGTCCGGGTTCTCGCCCAGGAACTCGGCCATCGAGGTCAGGATGCCCGCGGTGCAGAAGCCGCACTGCAACGCGTGATGCTCGTGAAAGGCCCGTTGCAGGGGGTGCCACTCCCCGCCGGGGGCGGCGAGTCCCTCGACGGTCGTGATTTCGGCGCCGTGCGCCTGGACGGCGAGCATCAGGCAGCCGCGCGCGCTGCGGCCGTCGATCAGCACCGTGCAGGCGCCGCAGACGCCATGCTCGCAGCCGAGGTGCGTGCCGGTCTTGCCGAGCTTGCGCCGCAGGCAGTCCGCCAGGGTCATGCGCGTCTCGACGTCGACCTCGTGGCGCTCGCCGTTCACCGACAGTACGACGGATCGCGTCTCGGGGAGGCCGGGGCGTCGGTCATGCCGGCGAGTCCGCGCCCGCTTCCGCCAGGGCCGCATGGAGCGCGCGCGACGTGAGCTCCACCGCCAGATGCCGGCGGTACGACGACGGCGCGTGGACGTCCTCCAGCGCCTCGACGTCGGCGCACGTCCGGGCGGCCGCGCGGATGGCGTCGGCGTCCGGCGCCCGGCCGGCCAAGTGCTCCTCCGCGGCGGCGCAGCGCACCGGCCCCGGACCGACGCCCGCCAGGGCGACGGCCGCGCGATCGACGGTCCCGTCGGCTCCCAGATTCAGCAGCGCCGCCACGCCGACGATCGCGAAGTCGCCGGGACGGCGGGCGAATTCGACGAACGCCGCCCCGTGTCCGGCGGGCCAGGGGTCGAAGCTCACGGCGCCGACGATCTCGTCGTGCCCGATGGCCGGCGTCATGTAGAACGCCGGGAAGTCGGCCATCGGCACGTCGCGCGCGCCGTTCGGACCGACGACGTGGACGGTCGCGTCGAGGGCGGCGAGCACGGCCGGCAGTTCCGCCGAGGGATCGAGGTGGCAGAGGCTGCCCCCGATCGTGCCGCGGTTCCGCGTCTGGGGATGCCCGACCTGCCGCAGCGCCATCCGCGGCAGGGGACAGCGCCGATGGAGGCGCCCGGAGCGCTCGACGTCCCGCTGGCGCGTCATCGCCCCGATGGTCACCCGGCCGCCGGACTCCTCGATGTAGGACAGGCCGGCTATGCGGTTGAGGTCGATGAGATGATCGGGCAGCACGTACCGCATGTTCAGCATCGGCATCAGGGACTGCCCCCCCGCCAGGAGCTTGGCGTTGTCGAGCGAGGAGAGCAGGGCGACCGCCTCGTCCACGGTGTCCGGGTCGTGGTAGCGGAAGGGCGGCGGCTTCACGGCGCCTCCCGGTCCCACGGGTCCAGGCGCGCGGCGTGGCGCGCCGCCGTCCAGCCGCCGACGAAACACTCGGCCATGTTGCCGCCGCCCAGGTACAGGTGCCCGAACACGCCGCCGAGCTCTCCGGCCGCATACAGGCGGGGGATGGGCTCGTCGAACGCGTTCAGGACCTGTTGACGGGCGTCGTGTACCGGCCCCCCGTGGGTGTTGGAGCAGACCGGCCAGACTTCCGCGCAATAGAAGGGCGGCGTCTCGATCTTCATCATCGAGGGCGGCGGACGGCCGAAGTCGTCGTCGCGCCCGGCGTCGCACATGGCGTTCCAGCGCCCCACCGTCTCCGCCAGGACCGTTGCGTCGCAACCCATGCGCGACGCCAGCTCCGGCAGGCCGTCGGCCGTGGTGACGATACGGTCCTCCAGCGCCCGCAGGGAGTCCTCGCTGTACTCGAACGAGAACCCCCGGTCGTTGAACGTCGGCGAGCACAGGGGCCACGTCCAGCGCGCCGGATCGTCGAGGACGACATGCGACGGGATGCGCGGATAGCTCTGCGTGTGCGTGTCGTAGAGGGACATGGGCCGCGCCGAGGTGTCCTGCATGTAGGGCGGATACTCGTTCATGTACCGGCGCCCGCGCCGGTCGACGACGATCCACGGCATTTTCACGTCCTCGCGATACGGCTTTCCCGGAACCCAGTCGGGCAGGCGCTTGGGTCTGAGGCCGTAGGGGTAGTCCGGGTCCGGATGCCGGAACCCGTAGACGCCGTGGTAGTTCCACATGTGCCAGAGCGCCGCGCCGGCGTCCTGGGCCATGCGGATGCCGTCGCCCGTGCTGCCGCGGAAGGCCGCCAGCAGCACCGGCTGTTCCGGCCAGTGCTGCGATTGCAGATCGGGTGCGGCCTCGAACCCGCCGCAGGCGAGGATCACCCCCTTCCGCGCCTTGACGTTGCGGACGCCGCTTCCGGTGTCCACGGCGAGTCCGCGGACCTCGCCCGCCGGGCCCGCGATCAGGCGCCGGGCGGGCGCCTCCAGCCAGACCGTGACGTCCCGCCGCGCGACGTTGTCCTCCAGCACCTTGAACAGGCGCGCGCCGGCGGCGCGATGGATGGGGACGTAGCTGTTGACGTGCGGATACCGCGCCGCGGCGTCGTAGTCGGGAACGCTGGCGATGCTGGCGTAGCCGAAGGTCTCGGCGCCCGGGAACGGGTAGTTGCCCGGACTCGCGCGGTACTGGACCTCGGCGCCGCTGGCCTCGGCGAGCCACTCGAAGTAGTCGACGACCTCCGTCATGCCGTCGGCGAGGGCCTTCAGGACGTCGTCGGGGGTCGTGCCGGCGCAGGTCCGCTTGAGATACGCGAACGCGGCGTCGGCGTCCTCGGCGGCGCGCACGTTGCCGCCCGAACAGATCGAGATGCCGCCGGGGTCGGGCATCTTCTCCGCCAGCAGGACCGAGCAGCCGGCCTCGCTCGCCTCGACGGCGGCGACGCCCCCGGCGTATCCATACCCGACGACGACGACGTCGAACTCGTCGTCCCAGGACCGGTTGCCGTCGTCGGTTATCGCCATGTCGTTCTCCCGGCGTCGTTCTTCCGGCGCACGCGGCGCGTGGCCCCGGACGCCCCCGCCGCGGGCGCGGCAACCTAACCGAACGCCTCTTCACGGCGCAAGCGCGCATCTGTTTCCGCGCCCGCCCGCCCGCCCGATCTCCGGCGTTCCGCCCGGATCGGCCATACGTCCCCCGACGCTATGCCGAATCGATATCCGAAGTGTGCAATGTGTGCAAGAAAAAAATTACATATTCAGAAATTTTTTTTCGGTATCCGTGAAACCGGCCCGGCGACGGGGATTCCGCGGGGTCCGGACCGGATCATCGCCCTCCGGCGGGCGGGCCCTTGAGCTCGATCACGTTGCCGTCGGGGTCCCGGACGTAGAGCGACGGCCCGGTGCCTTCGGCGCCGAACCGGTCGTGCGTCTCGCCGGCGTCGATTCCGTGTCCGGCGAGCCACGCGCGGAGTCGCTCCTCGTCGAACGTCTCGATACGCAACGCGAAGTGATCCAGGTTGCGGCCTTCCGGCCCCGGCGCTCTTCCGCCCCTGCGGCCGAGCTCTCCCGCCACGTCCACGAGATCGATCAGGGAGCGGCCGGCGCGAAGCTGGACGAGGCCGAGGCTCTCGACCTCCCGTTCGACGCGGCAACCCAGGACGCCGCGGTAGAAGGCGAGGGACGCGGACACGTCCCGGACCCGCAGCACGACGTGGTCGAGGCCCGATACCGTTATGGCCATGTGCGCTCCTTTCCGTCCGTCCGGGTTTCCGTTTCCAGCAACCGCGACACGTGCCCGGCGACGGCCAGGGCGGCCGTGAGTCCGGGCGACTCCATGCCGAACAGGTTCACCAGGCCCGGAACGCCGTGGTCCCGCGGCCCCTGGATGACGAAGTCCGCCGCCGCCTCGCCGGGCGCCTGGACCTTCGGGCGGATGCCGGCGTAGCCGGGCTCGAGGGCCCCGTCCGGCAGGTCGGGATAGTAGCGGCGGACGGCGGCGTAGAAGGCCTCCCCCCGCGCCGGGTCGACGTCGTAGTCGATGGCGTCGATCCACTCGACGTCGGGGCCGAACCTCGTCCGGCCGCCGATGTCCAGGGTCACGTGGACGCCGAGGCCGGCGCGGCCGGGCGCCGGGTAGATCAGGTGGCGGAAGGGCGAGGCCCTGCTCATCGTGAAATAGCAGCCCCGCGCCAGATGCAGCGGCGGGACGGAGCCGGCGGGCAGGCCCGAGAGGCGCCGGGCGACCTCCTGCGCGCCGAGACCGGCGGAATTGACCAGAATCCCGCATTCCAGGGTCAGCGACTCGCGCGGCGACGCGGCGGCGCCGGTCTCGACGTCGAGACGGAAGCCGTCGGCGGCGACGGCGCCCCCGGCCAGGCGGCTCAGGAAGGCCACCACGGCGCCGTGGTCCTCGGCGTCGCCCTGCAGCGCCAGCATGAAACCGTGGCTGTCGACGATCCCGGTGGAAGGGGAGATCAGCGCGCCGGCGCAGCGGACCGCGGGCTCCAGTTCCCGGACCCGTTCCGGCGTCGCGTGGTCCACGTCGGTCACGCCGTTGCGATGGGCGGCCGCCCGGATGCCGTCCAGGACGCCGAGTTCCTCCTCGGTGGTGGCGACGATGAGCTTGCCGATCCGCCGGTGGGCGACGCCGTGATCGGCGCAGAATTGGTACAGCGAACGCCTTCCCGCGACGCACAGGCGCGCCTTGAGGCTGTCCTTCGGGTAATGGATGCCCGCGTGAACGACCTCGCTGTTGCGCGAGCTCGTCTCGGTGCCGATGGCGTCGTGCCGTTCCAGAACGAGGACTTCCCGGCCGCGCATCGCCAGATGCCGGGCGATCGCCAGCCCGATCGCGCCGGCGCCCACCACCACGCACTCGACCCGTTCCGCCACGCCTTGCCTCGCTACGCCACGCCTTGCCCCGCTCCGCGCTCCCCGTGACTGTCGGGCCGCCGCGCCGGCCGCGTCAAGACGCGGCGTGCGCCTCGTGGAGCGGGACGTCACGGAACCGTGATGCCGTGGACGCTTGCGGCGCCGCGCGGCGGAGCCGAACATGCGCGGCGGTCGCCCCGGACCATCGCATCGCCTTGCCGGAGGGGAAAGCGTCATGTCGCGTCCGCGCGCGCATCTCGGCCACGGGATCGCGGCCGTGTTCCTGGGAGGCGTGCTCGTCGCCGCGTGGGCGGCGGTCGCCGAGTCGTGGAAGACCGACTTCGACGTCCGCTCCGTCGATCTCGGCGAGATCGTGTCGGGCGGCCCGCCCAAGGACGGCATTCCCCCGATCGACGATCCGAGGTTCGAGCCGCTGTCGGCCGCCGGTCGTCTCGCGGACACCGAGCCCGTCGTCGGCGTCGTCGTCGGCGACGACGCGCGCGCCTATCCGCTCCGGGTGCTGATGTGGCACGAGATCGTCAACGACACCGTGGGCGGCGTGCCGGTCGCCGTGACCTTCTGCCCGCTGTGCAACGCGGCCGTCGTCTTCGACCGGCGGCTGGACGGCATGGTGCTCGACTTCGGGACCACGGGCCGTCTGCGCCACTCCGATCTGGTCATGTACGACCGCCAGACGGAAAGCTGGTGGCAGCAGTTCACGGGCGAGGCGATCGTCGGCACCCTCACCGGCAAGGCGCTGAAGACGATTCCCGCCCGCCTGGAGTCGTTCGCCAGGTTCCGCGACCGCGCCCCCGGCGGAAGGGTGCTGGCGCCGAACGATCCCGACCGGCGCCGGTACGGCGCCAACCCCTACGTGAACTACGATTCGGCGCCGCGGCCGTTCCTCTACCGCGGCGCGATGCCGGAGGGGATCGCGCCGCTGGCGCGGGTCGTGACCGTGGAATCGGCGTCCGGCGGACGCGAGGCCTGGAGCCTCGACCTGGTGCGCGAAAGGCGCCGGATCGAGACCGGCGCCGGCCTCGTCATCACCTGGGAGCCGGGCCAGAACTCGGCCCTGGACTCCGGAAGCATCGCCGAGGGGGTCGACGTCGGCAACGTCGTCGTCCGGCGCGAGTCGGGCGGCGGGTACGAGGACGCCGTCTACGGCGTGGATTTCGCGTTCGCGTTCCATGCCTTCCACCCGGACAGTCCCATTCACGTCCGCTGACCGCCCGGATCCGGCTCGCCGGGCCGGCTTCCGGCCGGCTGCGGCCGTCCGTTGGCCCGCCGGGGCGCGGTTGCGCTAGACTGCCCGGCGCCTGGGTGTCCCCGACCGGCGGTCCGACCGATGAGCGAGAAGACCGGAAACGTATCGAAGACCGCGACCAACGCGGAGGTCGACGCCTTCGTCCGCAAGATGGCGATGACCCCCGTGTCTCCCCCGTCGGGCGAGAGGGGGCGCCTGATCTTCGCGCTCGACGCGACCGCCAGCCGCGAGCCGACCTGGGACCGGGCCTGCCAGATTCAGGGGTGCATGTTCCAGGAAGCGGGTTCCGCGGGCGGCCTCGAAATCCAGATGGCCTACTACCGGGGGTTCGGGGAATTCCGGGCGTCCGAGTGGCTTGCCGACTCGGCCCAGCTGGTCAGACGGATGACGGGGGTCTTCTGCCTCGGCGGACAGACGCAGATCGCCAAGGTCCTGAAGCACGCCATCGCCGAGGCCAACGCCCGCAAGGTGAACGCCGTCGTCTTCGTCGGCGACTGCATGGAGGAGAGCGTCGACGAGCTGTGCCGGCTGGCCGGCGAGCTGGGCATTCTCGGCGTGCCGACGTTCGTCTTCCAGGAAGGCGATGAGCCCATCGCCGCGCGCGCGTTCAGGCAGATCGCCCGCCTCACGGGCGGCGCGCATTGCAGCTTCGATTCGTCCAGCGCCGATCAGCTCCGCGATCTTCTGAGCGCGGTCGCGGTCTTCGCCGCGGGGGGGCGGAAGGCGCTGGAGAGCTTCGGCGAGCGCGCCGGAGGCGAGGCCCTGCTCATCGCCCGGCAGGTCAAGTGAGTCGCCTTGCTGGCCTGGTTCGTCCTCGGTCTGTGCGTCCTCGTCGCGGTGGTCCTCGCCGCGAGATGGTTCGTCAGCGCCGATCCCGCGACCGTGGTGCGCGCGCTGCGCTGGACCCTGGTCGGGCTGGCGGGGGGAGGGGCCGCGTACCTGGCCGTGACCGGCCGCTTTCCGTTCGCCGCCCTCCTCGGGCTGATGGCCCTGAGCTTTCTCCGCCGCTGGCGCGGCTCCATCCCGTCCTTCGCCCAGCGCGCCAATCCCTCCAGCGGCCAGACCTCCGAGGTGGAGACCGCCTGGCTGAGGATGGTCCTCGACCACGATACGGGGGCCGTCGACGGAACGGTGCTCAAGGGGCGGTTCCAGGGCCGGTCCCTCGGCGACATGGGGGTGGACGACGTTCTCCGGCTGCTGTGGGAGTGCCGGCGGGAGGATTCGCAGAGCGCCACGCTGATCGAGACCTTCCTCGACCGCGTTCACGGCGACGAGTGGCGGGAGCTCGACCGGCCCTCCGGCGCTGCGGGCGCCGCGGGCGGGGAGGGCCCCATGACCCGGGAGGAGGCCCTCGGCATCCTGGGGCTGGAGGAGGGCGCCAGCGAGGAAGACGTCAAGGAGGCTCATCACCGGCTGATGCTGAAGATGCATCCGGACCGCGGCGGGTCGACCTACATCGCCGCCAAGATCAACCAGGCGAAGGAACTGCTGCTGGGCGCCTGAGCGTCCGTCCGGAAACGGGTCCGTTCGGGGACGGACGCCGAGCCGCCCTTGCGGTCGCGCGGCCGGCCGTGGCACAAGGCCGTCGTCGTCTCCGGCGCGCTCGCGCTCTTCCCGATCGGCGGTTCCCGCGGAAGCTCCCCATGTCGAATCCCGTGCGCAAGGCCGTGTTCCCCGTCGGCGGGCTGGGAACGCGGTTCCTGCCGGCGACCAAGGCGCTGCCGAAGGAAATGCTGCCGGTCGTCGACAAGCCCCTCGTTCAGTACGCCGTCGAGGAGGCGCGGGCGGCCGGGATCGAGGAGTTCGTCTTCGTCACCGGACGCGGCAAGACGGCGATCGAGGACCACTTCGACCGCGCCGTCGAGTTGCGCGGCCTGCTCGAGGCCCGGGGCCGGGACGACGCGGTCGCGGCGATCGAGGCATGGCTGCCCGCGGCGGGTTCCGTGGCCTATACCCGGCAACGGGAGCCGCTCGGTCTCGGTCATGCCGTGTGGTGCGCGCGCCATCTCGTCGGCGACGAGCCTTTCGCGGTGCTTCTGGCGGACGATCTCGTCATGGCCGATCCGCCGTGCCTGAGCCAGATGGTCGATGCCTGGCGGGGGACCGGCGGCAACCTCGTCGCCGTGATGGAAGTCCCGGCCGAACACGTTTCCCGGTACGGCATCCTGGACGTGGCCTCGGACACCGGCGGTCTGGTCGCCGCCAGGGGCCTGGTGGAGAAGCCCCGGGTCGGGAGCGCGCCTTCCCGCCTCGCGATCATCGGCCGCTACATACTCCAGCCGGGAATTTTCGATCGCCTGGAGAACGCGGCGACGGGATCGGGCGGGGAGATCCAGTTGACCGACGCCCTGTCGGCGATGCTCGAAACCACGCCGTTCCACGGCTTTCGGTACGACGGCGTGCGCTACGACTGCGGCGACAGGATCGGCTTCCTTCACGCCGGCCTCGCCTTCGCCCTGGCCCGGCCGGACATGGCCGACGCCGTCCGGGAGATCGTCCGCGACGTCGCGCGGACGTTGCCGGCCCGTGAGTGAAGCGCCCGGCTCGCCGCGCCGTCCCGGTCCCCGGCGGAGACCGCGCTAGATGCGTATCGCGATGATCGGCGCGGGGTACGTCGGGCTCGTGTCCGGGGCCTGCTTTTCCGAATTCGGCGCCGAGGTCGCGTGCGTCGACGTGGACGCCGACCGGATCGCGCGGCTGGCGCGCGGCGAGATTCCCATCCACGAGCCGGGACTCGACGAGCTGGTGGCCGGCAATGTCCGGGCGGGACGCCTTTCCTTCTCCACCGGGCTGGCGCCGGCGGTCGCGGCGGCGGACGCCGTCTTCATCGCCGTCGGAACGCCCAGCCGGCGCGGCGACGGACACGCCGACCTCCGGTACGTCTTCGACGCCGCGGAGCGGATCGCCGGCGCGCTGAACGGTCGCGCGATCGTGGTCATGAAATCGACGGTTCCGGTCGGGACCGGGCGGCAGGTGCGGGATCTCATCGCGGCGCGGCGCCCGGACGCCGACTTCGACGTGGCGTCCAACCCCGAATTCCTGCGCGAAGGCTCTGCAATCGACGACTTCATGCGCCCCGACCGGGTCGTCGTCGGGACGGATTCCGAACGGGCGCGAGAGGTGCTCCGGGAGATCTACCGGCCGCTGTTCCTGATGGAAACGCCGGTGCTGTACACCACGCTGGAAACGGCGGAGCTCACCAAGTACGCGGCCAACGCGTTCCTCGCGGCGAAGGTTGCGTTCATCAACGAGATGGCCGACGTCTGCGAGAAGGTGGGCGCCGACGTCCAGGACGTGGCGCGGGGCATGGGGCTCGACCGGCGGATCGGATCGAAGTTCCTCCACGCGGGTCCGGGCTACGGGGGCAGCTGCTTTCCGAAGGACACCGCGGCCCTGAGCCGGATCGCCGAGGAATCGGGCGCGCCCAGCCGGATCGTCGCGGCCGTCGCCGCGGCGAACGCGGCGCGGAAGCGCCGCATGGCCGACAGGGTCGTGGCGGCGTGCGGCGGTTCGGTCACCGGAAAGCGCGTCGCCGTCCTCGGCCTCACGTTCAAGCCCAACACCGACGACATGCGCGAGGCGCCGAGCCTGGAGATCGTTCCGGCGTTGCGGGAGGCCGGGGCGGCGGTGCACGCCTACGACCCGGAAGGCATGGGCGAGGCGCGCGGGCTTCTCGACGGCGTGACGTGGCGCGACGACGCCTATGGCGCGATGGAGGGCGCCGACGCGCTGGTCATCGTGACCGAATGGAACGAGTTCCGGGCCTTGGATCTGGACCGGGTCCGGGCGCTGCTGGCCGCGCCGGTGCTGGTCGATCTTCGCAACATCTACGACGCGGCGGAAATGGCCGCCGCCGGGTTCGACTACCACTCGATCGGACGGCCGCATACGCCGCCCGGCGGGCGCGGGACCGGCGGCGCCGGGGCGGCCGGATGATCGCGGGCCGCGCGCTTCATCCCTCCATCGTTCGCGAATACGACGTTCGCGGCGTCGTCGGCGAGACGCTGGACGCCGACGACGCGCTGGCGATCGGCGGCGCGTTCGCCGCGACGGTCGCCGCCGACCGGGGAGCCGCGCCGGCGATCTGCCTCGGGTTCGACGGCAGGCTCACGTCGCCGGCGCTCGAGGCGGCGCTGGCCGAGGGGATGGCGGCGGCCGGCGCGGCGGTCGCGCGCGTCGGCCGCGGACCCACGCCCATGCTCTATTTCGCGGTCCACCATCTGCGGGCGGACGCCGGCGTCATGGTCACCGGGTCGCACAACCCGCCCGAGTACAACGGGTTCAAGTTCATGCACGCGGGCGGTCCGTTCCACGGCGACCGGATCAAGCGACTCGGCGACCTCGCGGCGGCGGGCGCGCCCGCGGCCGGCGGCGGGCGGATCGGGGACGCCGACGTGTTCGACGCCTACGTCGAAACGCTGGCCGCCGCCTGCCGCGGGCGGGGGCGGCTGAAGGTCGTCTGGGATCCGGGCAACGGCGCGGCGGGCGACGTCGTGCGGGCGCTCGTGCGCCGGCTGCCGGGGCGCCACGACGTGATCAACGGCGACGTCGACGGGACGTTTCCCGCGCACCACCCGGACCCGGCGGTGGCGGCGAACCTCGCGCAGCTGCGGCGGTGCGTCGAGGAGGGGTCGGGCGACGTCGGGATCGCGTTCGACGGCGACGGCGACCGCATCGGCGTGATAGACGACCGCGGCGGCATCGTCTGGGCCGATCTGCTGCTGGCGCTGCTGGCGCGCGACGTCCTGGCGGCGCGGCCCGGCGCCACGGTGATCGCCGACGTGAAGTCGAGCCAGGTCCTCTTCGACGAGATCGCGCGCCTGGGCGGCAACCCGGTGATGTGGCGGACGGGCCATTCCCTCATCCGGGCCAGGATGGCCGAGACCGGCGCCCCCCTGGCCGGCGAGATGTCCGGCCACCTGTTCTTCGCCGACGAGTATTACGGGTTCGACGACGCCGTCTACGCGGCGGTGAGGCTCCTCGATACGATCGAGGGGTCGGGCGAGAGCCTGTCGGCCCTGCGCGACCGGCTGCCGACGCTCCCCAGCACGCCGGAGATGCGCTTCGACTGTGCGGACGACCGGAAGTTCGGTGTGGTCGCCGAGGTGCGGGACCGCCTGGTGTCCGCGGGCCGTCGGATAAACGACGTCGACGGCGTCCGCGTGACGTCGGAGGACGGCTGGTGGCTGCTCCGCGCCTCGAACACGCAGGCCGCGCTGGTGGCGCGGTGCGAGGCCCGCGACGAGGCCGCGTTGTCCCGCGTCAGGGCCGCCCTGGAGGCCGAGCTGGCCCGGAGCGGGATCCGGCTTCCCGACTGACCGCTGCGGTGCGGGCGAGGGGTGAGGGGCGAGGGTCCGGGGGAGGGGTGGTGAGCGACATGACGCGGATTTCCGGGGAGGTGCGGCGGGCGCTCGCCTCCGGCGTCCCGGTCGTCGCCCTGGAATCGGCCATCGTCGCCCACGGGTTTCCCCATCCGGAGAACGTCCGGGTGGCGCGGGCGCTGTCCGAGTCGGTGCGCGGCGCCGGCGCGGTCCCCGCCATGATCGCCGTCGTCGCCGGGGAGGTCCGCGTCGGTCTCGATGACGCCGCCGTCGACACCATCGCCCGCGGCGAGGCCGTGAGGAAGTGCGGCGTCGCCGACGTCGCCGCGATCTGCGCCGCCGGCGGCCACGGGGCGACCACCGTTTCGGCGGGCATCACGCTGGCCGCGGAGGCCGGGATCGACGTGTTCGCCACCGGCGGGCTGGGCGGCGTTCATCGCCGGCGGGGAGCGCCGGGGGGCGGCGGGCCGGGAGCCGGGGCGCCCGACGTCTCCGCCGATCTTCTGGCCCTCTCGCGCACGCCCGTCGCCGTCGTCGGCAGCGGCGCCAAGATGCTTCTGGACCTGCCCGCCACCGTCGAGGCCCTGGAGACCCTCGGCGTGCCGGTCTACGGGTTCAGGACGGATCGCTTCCCGGCCTTCTACGCGGCGTCGAGCGGGATTCCCCTGCGCCACGCCTTCGGCGACGTCGCCGGTCTGGCGGCCGCGGTGGCGCGCCAGCGCGCGTTGGGGTCGCGGTCCGGCGTTCTGGTCTGCAACCCGCCGCCGGACGACGCGGCCCTGTCGTCGGGGGAACTGGAGCGCTGGGTCGGCGAGGCGCTCGCGAAGGCGGCGGCGGAAGGGGTTGGCGGACCGGACGTGACGCCCTACGTCCTCGACTCCCTGCACCGCCTGTCGGGCGGGCGAACGGTCGCGTGCAACGAGGCGCTCGCGGCGAACAACGCGGCGCTCGCCGGCAGCCTCGCGGCGGCCCTCGCCGCCCGCCGGGGGTGAAGCCGGACGGCGAAACGGGCGCGCCGCCGCCGCACGCTCAGTTGCTGGCGACGGTCACGAGGCCGCCCTTCGGCCGAACCGGCACGCAGGCGAGCTGGCGGGCGGCCAGCCGGCGGCAGGCGTCCCGCGCCAGGCGTTCGCTGAACCCCCACAGGCGGGCGCGGTAGAATTGGCGCGGGCCCACGGACGCCCGGTCCACCGCCGCGTGCACCGACGCCGGCAGGTCCGGCAGCGCCTCGACGGCTTCCCGGATCTTGCTCAGAGCGACGCGGCGCGCCCAGTGCGCCCCCACCTGAATCCCCCAGTCGCCGGTCCCGCGCACGCTCTCCCCCATGCCCGCCACGACCGGCGCGGCCGGCGCGGCCGGCGCGGCCGGCGCGGCCGGCTTCGACCGCAGCAGGTCGAGCTTGGACGACCGGGGTTTCGGGGCCGGAATCCGGATCGAGGCGACCGCCTTGCGCCTGGGCTTCCCGCGCTTCGCCGCGCGTCGCGACGTTTCCAGCCTCTTGAAGGCGACGTTCAGGAGGTACGCCATCTGGCGGTCGCGCCATGCCGGCGTGCGCCCTCCGAGAACGACGCCGATGATGCGCCTGCCGCCGCGCCGGGCCGAGGTCGCGATGTTGAAGCCCGACGCCCGGATGTAGCCGGTCTTCAGCCCGTCCACGCCCTTGTAGGTCCTGAGCAGCTTGTTGTGGTTCCGGTAGGTCCGCTTCCCCCACTTGAAGCTTCTGGTCGAGAAGTAGTGGTAATACTGGGGAAAATCGCCGTGCAGGCGCCGCGCCAGGACCGTCATGTCCCGCGCCGTGCTGTACTGGCGCCGGTTGGGCAGCCCGGTCGCGTTGCGGAACACCGTGTTCTTCATGCCGATCCGCCGCGCCGTCCGCGTCATCCGGTTGGCGAAGTTCACCTCGGTCCCGCCGACGGCCTCGGCGAGCGCCGTCGCGGCGTCGTTCGCCGATTTCGTTATCA
This sequence comes from Alphaproteobacteria bacterium, assembly GCA_965200265.1. GTDB lineage: Bacteria > Pseudomonadota > Alphaproteobacteria > UBA2966 > UBA2966 > UBA2966. The sequence continues at coordinate 1,129,800 of OZ241357.1, forward strand.
TCGCCAGGACGGCGTCTTCCACGGAGATCGAGCGTCCGGGCTTCAGCCCGAGCCGCGACGGCGTCTGGCCCGCCGCGCGCCGGGAGACGCGGACGCGCTGGTCGAGGGCGAGCCTGCCGGACTCGAGGGCGTCGAAGACGAGGTACAGGGTCATCATCTTCGTCAGCGACGCCGGATAGTGGCGCTTGTCGGCGTGTCTCGAGAACAGGACCTTGCCGGTGTCGGCGTCGACGACGATGGCCTTGTAGCGGGCGGCGAGGCCGTCGGAGGCGGCGAGTCCCATCGCCGCCGCGACGAGCGCCGCCGGAACCGCCCGGCGCAAGGCCCTGCGGACGCGAATCACGGGCCGTGCCCGCCGGCGTCGTTCGACGGAAACGCGCGCACACGAAACGCCCGCGCGGTCATGAGCCTCGCGAACAAATCCCTCTCCCCGATCGCGTTCAGACCCCGCAACCATGATAATCTAGTAAAAAGGCGACTCCGTGTCCAGCCGTTATTTGGTAGTGCTCAGTTTGAAATATGGCGCGCCGGGTGAGCTGTCTGGCATATCCTTGGGAGCGCCGTCGGCCAGTGACCAGTGGCCAGTGACCAGTTGCCAGCACCGATCACCGGCCACCGGCCACTGAAAACCACGAATAAGCAGGAATTTCAAACTGAGACACCACCCGTTATTTGAAGAAGCCCGTCCTTACCGGGAATCGCGGGGGATTCCCCTGATTTCCGCTTCGCGCGCCGCACTGGAGCCGCGGGGGAGCCGCGGGCGCCGCGGCGCGGCGGTCCCGGCGCGGCCGGCGCATGTCGTCGAGGCACGTCGTCGAGGCCTTGCGCCGAACCCGAAAACCGGTCTTTGATAGGGGATGCTTCGATCGCGTGCCGGGCGGCGATCGACGAGCCGGGATCGCGTTCCGGCCCCGGCGCGCCGGATTCGATGAGGACCTGCCATGTCGAACAGGGGGATGGATCGCGACAGGGACGGCGGCGCGGGGACGGTCGTCGTCACCGAGACCAGGACCGAGACGAAGAAGCCCTCGCTGTACAAGGTGCTTCTCCTGAACGACGACTACACGCCCATGGAGTTCGTGGTGTACGTTCTCGAGCGTATCTTCCGCAAGGGCCGCGACGAAGCGACGCAGATCATGCTGCACGTGCACCAGAAGGGCATCGGCGTTTGCGGGGTCTACCCCTTCGAGATCGCCGAGACCAAGGTCAGCCAGGTGGAGGACGTCGCCCGCCGAAACCAGCATCCCCTGCAATGCACGATGGAGAAGGACTGACGTGCCGGGTTTCTCGAACAGCCTTGAGAAGAGTCTTCACCGGGCGCTGGCGCTCGCCGGCGAGCGCCGCCACGAATACGCGACGCTCGAGCATCTCCTGCTGGCCCTGACCGATGACGACGACGCCGTCGCCGTGATGAAGGCCTGCGGCGTCGACGTCGAGACGCTGCGCCGGGATCTGGGCTCGTACCTGGACGGCGACCTCGACGGACTGATCGTCGACGACGACGAGGGTCCCAAGCCCACCGCCGGGTTCCAGCGCGTCATCCAGCGGGCGTTGATACACGTCCAGTCGTCGGGGCGCGAGGAGGTCACCGGCGCCAACGTGCTCGTCGCCGTGTTCTCCGAACGCGAATCGCACGCGGTCCATTACCTTCAGAAGCAGGACATGACCCGGCTCGACGCGGTGAGCTTCATCTCGCACGGCGTCGCCAAGGTCGCCGGCATGTCCGAGGCCCGCGCCGCGCGGGGCGCGAAGGAGGACGTGGACGAGGGCGGGAGCGAGCAGGGCGGCGACGCGCTCAAGGCCTATTGCGTCAACCTGAACGAGAAGGCGGAGAACGGGAAGATCGACCCCTTGATCGGCCGCCGCGACGAGGTCGACCGGACGATCCAGATCCTCTGCCGGCGGTCCAAGAACAATCCGCTGTTCGTGGGCGATCCCGGCGTCGGCAAGACCGCCATCGCCGAGGGTCTGGCGCGCCGCATCGTCGAGGGCGACGTTCCCGAGGTGCTCGCCGAGGGGACGATCTTCGCCCTCGACATGGGCGCGCTGCTGGCGGGAACGCGCTACCGCGGCGATTTCGAGGAGCGGGTCAAGGCGGTGATCACCGAGGTCGAGAACCACGGGAGCGCCATCCTGTTCATCGACGAGATCCATACGGTCATCGGCGCGGGCGCCACCTCGGGCGGCGCCATGGACGCCTCGAACCTCCTGAAGCCGGCCCTCCAGGCGGGCGTGCTGCGCTGCATCGGGTCGACCACCTACAAGGAATACCGCGGCTACTTCGAGAAGGACCGGGCGTTGCTGCGCCGGTTCCAGAAGATCGACGTCAACGAGCCGTCGATCGAGGACGCGGTCAAGATCCTCAGGGGCCTCAAGCCCTGTTTCGAGGAGCATCACAAGGTCCGCTACACCGCCGAGGCGATCCGCTCGGCGGTGGAGCTGGCGGCCCGCTACATCCACGACCGCAGGCTTCCCGACAAGGCCATCGACGTCATCGACGAGACCGGCGCCGCGCAGATGCTCAAGCCGGCCAACCGGCGGCGCAAGACGCTGGGCGTCCGGGAGGTGGAGACGGTCGTCGCCAAGATCGCCCGCATTCCCCCGCGGTCGGTGTCGAAGAGCGACAAGGAGGTCCTGCGGACCCTCGAACGCGATCTGAAGGCGGTGGTCTTCGGGCAGGACAAGGCGATCACCGCCCTGGCGAGCGCGATCAAGCTGGCCCGGGCCGGCTTGCGGGAACCCGAGAAGCCCATCGGCTGCTATCTGTTCTCGGGTCCGACGGGCGTCGGCAAGACGGAGGTCGCGCGCCAGCTCGCCGACCTCATGGGCGTGGAACTCATCCGCTTCGACATGTCGGAGTACATGGAGCGGCACACGGTGTCCCGGCTGATCGGCGCGCCGCCCGGATACGTGGGGTTCGACCAGGGCGGCATGATGACCGACTCCGTGGACCAGAACCCTCACGCGGTGCTGCTGCTCGACGAGATCGAAAAGGCCCACCCCGACGTCTTCAACCTGCTGCTGCAGATCATGGACCACGGCAAGCTGACCGACCACAACGGCAAGTCGGTCGACTTCCGCAACATCATTCTGGTCATGACGACCAACGCCGGGGCGCAGGAGATGGCCAGGCAGTCCATCGGGTTCGAGCGCGGGCTGCGGGAGGGCGAGGACGAGGAGGCGATCAAGCGGCTGTTCACGCCGGAGTTCCGCAACCGGCTGGATTCCACCATCGCCTTCGCACACCTGACCCCCGAAATCATGATGCGGATCGTCGACAAGTTCCTGTTGCAGCTGGAGGTCCAGTTGCAGGACCGCGACGTCGAGATCGCCGCCACCGACGCGGCCCGCCACTGGCTGGGCGAGAAGGGATACGACCGGGCGTTCGGCGCCCGGCCGCTCGGCCGCGTCATTCAGGAACACGTTAAGCGGCCGATGTCCGAGGAGGTGCTGTTCGGCAGGCTCGAGAAAGGCGGGCGGGTCACCGTGGACGTCGTGGACGGCGAGGTCGTTTTCGAGTACGAGGAGCCGCCCGCGCGCCCCCAGGGTCCCGGGAAGGGGGGGCGGAGCGGCTCCAGGACGCCGGTTCTGGCCGGGTGACGGCCGCTTCCGTCCGCGTTCCGGCTACGGCGAGCAGGCCCCGTTCCGCGCCCGTGCGCTCCACCTTTTCGGCGACGCCCAGGCTTCCGGGAAAGGGGCGTCCGGTCGCCTTGCCGGCCATTCGTCCCGGCATCCCGGCACCCGTCCGGTTGCCCGGGCGCCCCGCCGATCCCGCCAATCCCCGGATGACTCCATGACGACCTATGATGACTTCCTGCGGTGCTACAGCCGTTCCCGCGACACGACCGAAGCCGCCGTAGCCGACAATTGCCGTTTTGACGAGCGGGCGAGTGTTGACCGCTGGCAGCGGTTCGAGGACCTGCTTTCGGAGCGGGTAGCCGATCCCGGCGCGGTCGAGTGGCAGGACTGGACCGAGGCCAATCAGCGGCACCTGGACCTATACTGCAAGGTCTCGCATCCGAACGTGCCCGATGCATTTCTCGATATCAATCGGAGTGCTTGGCTGGACGAGCCTTCCGGCAACCGGACCCTGGTCCGCATCGAGGACCTCAGCCGACCCTTGCAGGGCAGTGGTCTGGATATTGACCGTTTGCACGACCTGTTGCAGCGGACGGACAGCGGCGATGGCGACGCGACACGCGCCGTCCACTCCTTCTTCGAGGCATGGAATCAGCGCCGCGACGCCCGCCCGGCGTTTGCCGCCTTTTACGATGAGGTGCAGCAGGAGTCGGACGACGCCGATTGGCCTCACGCGCTCCGCGACCGCCTCGGGCTTGGGCACTGCGGACCCGCCGGAGGCGCCCCGCTGCCGGTGGCGCTGATGTGTTACTCTCTCGCGGACGTCTACTCGGCCCAGGAACGGCAGTCGCTTTCCAGCGCCTGCGCCCTGCCCACGGTTCTCGACGGCGGTATGCACCAGTTCTTCTTTCCGGTCCCGCGGGAACGTCCCTACGGCGCCACCGTACATCTGCGGCCGGGCCGGGCGGATACCCTGACGGCCGAGATCGTGCACTGCCGGATCGACTACCGGCGCGAGCACCTGTGCCGGTTGGGGACGATCACGCGCCCGCATCTTCTGGACGACGGCCAACTGCGCGAGGCCCGCGACCTGCACCTGCTCGCGCTGCAAGTGGAGTCCGGCCGTGAGGATTTCGGCGAGGCTTTGGAGGGGCGGACATGAGCGGCCCGTGGCTCGAAGCCTTCCGCCGCGATCCCCATAGGGCCATCGCCGACCTCTTCAGCGGACGCGCGGGCGCGGGATCGGACCTCCGCCTCGACGTGCCGGAATTGCTGTACCAGCAGTTCCCGACGGACATGGCCGGCGAACGCGCGCAGCTTGACGACGCGCTCGGGTCCTGGCTTTCCGACATGCGCGAGGATTATGCCTCTCAGGTGAAGCGCCTCGATTTTTCCGTCTATGGCAAGCGGGTCGGCGATGCCCTGGTTGCCTTGCAGCTGATTGATCTGCCGCAGACCAGGGATCGGATCCGTACGGACACGGGCGCCTGGCTGCGCTGGCTGTCGCCGTTGAGACTGGCTCCGGAGCGGGATCCCGGGCTGGAGTGTTTTCGGCTGTTGACCCGGGGCCAGCCTGACGCCCGCCACATGGCCCTGTGGTTGCGCCTCGCCACGGATCCCCGACCGGAGTACCTGACCGTGGCGCTGGCGGGGCTGCGCTTGTTGCCGAACCAGGGCAACGCGCGGAAGAACCAGGCCCTGATGCTGCAAGCGCTGTTGCGCCACGCCGTCAATATCCACCGCGATGCCGGTAAGGCAAGCGCCTTCTTCGACCGTCACTTTGCAGCGCTGCGCGGCCTTTTCCCACGCGGCCCCCAACACTGGAACCGGGCTCTGGACGAGGCGCTGGATGGTTTCCTGGAGCACACGGAGGAGCCGGTGGCGCCGATTGTAAAGGAACTGGCCGGCTCTTTGCGGGCCGATGCGCGAACCGGCTCGCAGGCCGAACGTCGCCGTCCATCGTCCGGAAAAACGCGGATGCCCACGCCTGCAACCCGGGAAGAATGGAGCGATCTGAAGAGCGACGTCCTCGGCTCTGACCATCGACCGGAGATGCTGGCCCGGCGTCTGTTCGAGATACTGGAGCGAAACCACGAGTACGCCGAGGCCACCGGCGTGAGCCACTTCTTCGTCCGCACGTTGCACAACGTCGGCACTACGTTGCTGAAACGGCACAGGCTCGGTTCGGCCGACATGGCCCGGTTCGGAGTCATGATCGAACGCGCCCTGGTCTGGGAACCGGCGAATCCCTATTGCTGGATGCTCTGGGCGGAATGGTTCAAGATTCAGGGCCATGGGGACGCACACGAAGCGACGTTGCGTGAGATGGTGCGGCTGTTCCCAAATAATTTGCCGGCGCAGGTCGAGCTGGCGCGCCTCCTGATCGACCGCGGAGATGCCGACCGGGACGAGGCCGAGTTCCATCTGCGGAGCGCGATTGATCGAGATCCAGATGACGGCCACCCATGCGTAGTCATGGCCCGATTGCTGGTCTTGCGCGACCGCGGCGCAGAGGCCGAGGCCATGCTGGCCGAGTTCCTGGGGAGGCACCCCGGCAATGCGATTGCGCGGGAATCGCTCGACCGGTTGCGGGCTGGCGCCCATTTCGATACCGCAACCGCCACGTCTGAAAATGTTCGAGACAGCGAGATTCAGGAGGGAGGCGGTAATGGTGATCCGCCGATGCCTCCTCCCGGTGCTCCGCAAGAACTCCTTCGTCGCGGCAGGCTGGCAGGGGAATTCAGTCGCGCCCTGATCGCCGCCGGCCGCGGGACCGCCGCATCGACGGATCGAATCAGGCAGGAAAGCCTGAAAGGCGACCCGTTGGCCGGCTTCTATTCGCAATGGTTGATGCCGGAAGAGACTCCGGAGGGGCCTCCACACGCCTGGGCGTGGAAGGCTTGCCGGTATTGGCAAGAGTCGGCCGGTCCCGATCGTTGGCGGCATCTGGCGGGGCAATTCCCCGAAGCCGCTCCGGAGACGGAGTTTCTTCGCGTGCTGGCGGCACCGGACGACGGCAACGGATCCGGCCCAACCGGCTGGCGCGGTCGCTCCGGAAACAATGGCGCGTCCCGCCCCGTGGATGCACTCATGCGCGAAGCGCAGGAAAAGCCTGTTGTTGAGGGTCCGGGCGAACGGGACGAGCTCGCCCGCACGGTGATGGCATGTGCAGCGACGGACGCTTCCGGCGTCGTGTGGAAAGCCGCCGCCTGAAGAGCGCCGCCACGTTCGTACTTGATCGATGCGTCGTTCCAGCTCCCGACCCCCCCCCCCCCCCCCCCGCAGCGCGGACGGCCGGACACTTGCGGACGAAGCGCCTGCTTTCCGCCGTGGGCGCGAAGGCGGCGCCTTGCGGTTTCCGCGCTCGCGCTGGCGGTTGCGGCGCTCCTCCTCGCGCCGGGGGCGGCGGGCGCGCAGACCGTCCTGACCCCGAACCCGGCGGTGCTGCAGGCGGGCTCATTGGACGGCGCGAGCATCACGCTCCAGGCGCCCGCAGGCGGAAGGTTCGGCTTCGCTGCCGCGCTCGACGACCGATGGAGCGCCAGCGGGGCGCCCCCAGGCGTGACCGTCACGGTCGTGACCGCTGCCGAACCGAAGCTGACCCACGGTCGTACCCGGGCCAACCTCGTCATCCGGGCCACCGGAAATTCCACCAGGGACTGGAATCTTTATATCGTCGGTACAAACCATGCCGTCGAAGGCAACTCCGGTGGTGTCTCCTTCGGCCCCATCCGGGTGCAGGGGCCGCCGCCGGGCGTGACGCTGAGTCCGAGCGCGGCGACGGTGACGCGGGAGTTGTCGGTAACGGAGCAGGGGGCGGCGGCCACGTACAGCGTGCAGTTGGGCCAGCGACCGCAGGGGCCCGTGAACGTGCAGATCCAGGCGCCGGCCGGGATCTCGACGAACCCCAGCGGGATGATCTTCAACACGAGCAACTGGAACACGGCGCGGACGGTGACGGTGCGGGCGCTGGACGACGCGAACGTGGTGGGGGAGACGGTGCGCATCCGGCACTACGTGCAGGACGCGCAGAGCTCGAGCGACTACCGCCCGGCGCCGGACGCGTATCTGACGGTGTACGTGACGGACAACGACACGCCGACGTTGCGGGTGAGCCAGCGGGGGCCGATGCGGCTGACGGAAGGGGGGAGCGGGACGTTCACGGTGGCGCTGGGGCAGCCGCCGACGGGGAACGTGGTGGTAGACGTCTCAAGCTGGGACGCCGACGCGGCGACAGTGAACGGGGGTTCCGAGGATGACCTGACGTTCACGACGACGAACTGGAACACGGCGCAGACGGTCACGGTGGCGGCGGTGCACGACGGGGACCTGCGGGACGAAGCGGTAACGATATCCGCCTGGGTGGATACCGACGTCAGTGCGGACGACTTCCACCCGGCGGCGGGCGTGACGTTCGCGGTGAACGTGACGGACGACGACGGGCTGCGGGTGGTGCCGCGGGCGGTGACGGTGCAGGAGGACAGCGCGGCGGACGCGACCTACACCGTGGCGCTGAAGAGCCGGCCCAGCGGGCTGGTGACGGTGACCGCGGCGGCGCCGAGCGGGGACGCGACCGCGGTCGCGGTCTCGCCGTCCGAGCTGGTGTTCACGACCACGAACTGGAGCGCGGGGCAGGCGGTGACGGTGACGGCCGGTTCCGGCGCGACCGATCCCGACGCCGCGGACCGCACGGTGACGCTGTCGCACGCGGTGGCGAGCGCGGGGGCGCCGTACAACTACTCCGCCCAATCCGGGGACGACGTGACGGTGACGATCGACGACGACGAAACCGCGGCGGTGCTGCTGAGCCGGAGCGCCGCGCTGGCGCTGCGGGAAGGGGAGACGGCGACGTACACCGTGCGGCTGGGCGCGCCGCCGGCGGCGGGCAACGTGGAGGTGCGGGTGTCGAGCGACGACGCCGCGGTCACGGTGAACAAGGCCGGGGGGACGGCCGCGGCGGCGCAGACCCTGACCTTCGACGCGTCGACCTGGAGCACGGCGCAGACGGTGACGGTCGAGGCGGTGCACGACGCGAACGCGGCGCACGCGACGGTGACGCTGACGCACGCGGTGGTGGCGGCGAGCAGCGCGGACGAATACGACGACGTGGCGGCGGTGACGCTGGGGGTGGGGGTGACGGACGACGAGGGGGCGGAGATCGTGGTCAGCCGGGGCACGGGGGTGCTGGCGCTGGCGGAAACGGGCACCACGAGCAGCGCAACCTACACCGTGCGGCTGTCGGTGGTTCCGAGCGCGGCGGTGACGGTGCGGGTGTCGAGCGCCGACTCCGGGGCGGTGACGGTGAACGGGGCGGCTTCGTCGGACCTGAGCTTCAGCACGATGAACTGGTCGACGGGGCAGGCGGTGACGGTGACGGCGGTGACGGACGCGGATGCGACGCACGAGCGGGTGACGGTGCGTCATGCGGTCTCCGGGGGCGCGCCCGAATACGTCGCCACGGGCGCGGTGACGTTCCCGGTGACGGTGACGGACACCAACGCCGGGCTGTCGGTGACGCCGCGGGCGGTGACGGTGCGCGAAGGGGGGACGGTGCAGGACACGTACACGGTGGCGCTGAGCGTGACGCCGACGGGGCCGGTGACGGTGACGGCGAGCGTGGCGAGCGGGGACACGAAGGTCGCGCTCGACACGGACACCAGCCCGCAGACGCGGGTCCTGGAGTTCAGCACGACGAACTGGAATACGCCGCAGACGGTGACGGTGCGCGCGACGAGCGCCGCCGACGACGTGGACGGGGTGGACCCGGCCCCGGTGAGGATCACCCACGCGGTGGCGAGCGCGGACGCGCAATACAACTACACGGAGCGCGCGACGGAGCGGGTGACGGTGACGATCGAGGACGACGAGACGCCGGGGGTGAGGGTGAGCCGGCTGCGGATGACCTTGCAGGAGGACCCGAGTGCCGGGGGCGGAACGGGCCGGAACGTCGGGACCTACACGATGGTGCTGACCAGCGGCATCAGCGGCACCGGGGCCGCGGTCGGCGTGCGGGTAAGGAGCCAGAACCGGGACGCGGTGCGGGTGCGCACCGATTGGGACCCCCTCGTCCCCGGCTCGGGCGAGTGGCGGGTGATCTTCTCCCCTACGAACTGGAACGTGCCGCAGACCGTCACGGTGACCGCGCAGTCGGACCCGGACGGGCGGGACGAAGAGGTGGTGCTGATCAACGAGTACTTCGCGATCGACGGGAACGCCCGGAACCAGGGCTACGTCAGCGCCCGCGGCTTTGTCATCGATACCCCCATCCCCGACACGACGGTGACGGTCGCCGACGACGAGACGCCGGCGCTGGTGGTGGACACGGACCCGGGCACGGCGGGGGTGCAGACGGGGGCGCTGGAAGTGCGCGAGGGGAGCACGGCGACCGCGGTCTACACGGTGGCGTTGGCGGTGGTTCCGACCGCGGCGGTGACGGTGAGCGTGAACAACGGGGACTCGAGCGCGGTGACGCTGTCGCCGCCGACGCTGACGTTCACGACGCAGGACTGGAACACGGCGCAGACGGTGACGGCGACGCCGGTCGCGAACGACGCGGACGGGGAGCACGAGCGGGTGACGGTGACGCACACGCTGACGGGGGCGGTGGAATACGTCCCGCCGGCGCTGCCGGCGTCGCGCGTGCCGGGGGTGACGGTCGCGGTGACGGACGACGACGCGGCGAGTGCGCGCATCTATACGTCCAACCCGTCGCCGCTGGTGCAAGGGAGCCTGAACGGGGCGACGGTCGGGGTGCAGGTGACGAACACGACGTGGGCGGCGGGCGTGCAGACGACGGCGGCGGTGGACAGCTACTTTGCGCTCGACACCACGGTGCCGGGGCTGACGCTGGGGTCGATTGCGAGCGTGCCCACGACCGGCACGGCCACGTTGAATCTGGCCTACGACGGCACGGCCTTCGACACGCCGCGGACCCTGAAGGTGCGGGTGCTGGCCGCCGCCCATGCGGGCAGCGGGAATCTGGTGACGGGCGCGGCGCCGGTGACGCCGACGCCGGGGCTGACGATTGCGCCGACGACGGGGCTGCGCACCACCGAATCGGGCGGTACCGCCACCTTCACGGTGCGGCTGGCCACCCGACCGGCGGGCGCCGTGGCGCTGACCCTGGCGAGCTCGAACACCGACGAAGGCACGGTATCGCCGACGACCATGACCTTTGCCCCGTCGGCGTGGCAGACGCCGCAGACGGTGACGCTGACCGGCGTGGACGACGACATGGCCACCCCGCCCAACCCCGCCGACGGGACCCAGAGCTACATGGTCACGCTGACGGTGGATCAGGCGAACACCGCGGACGACACCTACGACGGGATGGCGCCGGTAAGTCTCACCGCATACAACCAGGACAACGAGTTCGGGTTGGCCGTGGGCAGCGTCGCGGGCCAGGCGACGGAGGCGGGGGGGACGGCCACCTTCACGGTGGCCCTCCAGACGCCGCCCACGACGGCGGTGACGGTGGCGGTCGCGAGCCAGGATACGAGCGAAGGCACGGCGTCGCCGCCGTCGCTGATCTTCACGGGGGGCGCGACGGGGAACTGGGGCACGGCGCAGACGGTGACGGTGACCGGCGTTCAGGACGACGTCGACGACGGGACGGTGGCGTGGCAGGTGCGCCTCGACCCGGCGAGCGGCGACACCAATTACAACGGCCTTGCGAACGTGGACGTGGACGTGACCACCACCGACGACGACGGCGCGCCGGGGGTGACGCTGGCGCTGGACCCGGCGTCGGTTTCGGAGAACGGCGGCATCTCGACGGTGACGGCGCGGCTGTCGCGCGCCTCCGGGGCGGCGACGACGGTGTCGGTGACGGCGGTCTCCGGGGCCTTCACGGTGGGTTCGGGCGCGGCGGGGGTGGTCGTCATCGCGGCGGGGGATACGACGAGCACGGACACGGCGCTGGTGACGGCGGTGGACAACGACACCGACGCGCCGGACCGGACGGCGACGGTGACGGCGACGGTGGCGAACGACCGGGCGGCGGCCGATTCGGCGACGATGGCGGTGACGGGCGCGACGCTGACGCTGACCGACGACGACGCGGCGCCGGGGGCGGCGCTGGCGCTGGACCCGGCGTCGGTTTCGGAGAACGCCGGCGTCTCGACGGTGACGGCGACCTTGTCGCGCCCGTCTTCCGAGCCGTCGACGGTGACGGTGACGGCGGCTTCCGGTTCCTACACGGTGGGAACGGATGCGACCATCACCATCGCCGCCGGTTCCACCACGGCGGCTTCGGACACGGTGTTGATTACGGCGGTCGATGACGACGTCCACCAGGGGACCGCGGGGCGGAGCGTGACGGTGACGGCGACGCTGGCCAACGGGCAGGGGGCGGGCGCGGTGACGGGCGCGGCGCTGACCCTGACCGACGACGAGATGCTGCCGACGGTGGCGCTGGTGCTGACGCCGGCCTCGATCTCGGAGTTGAGCGAGGTTTCGACGGTGACGGCGACGCTGTCGGGTCCATCGACCGAGGCGGTGACGGTGACGGTGGCTGCGGCGGCGGGGATGCGGGCCATGTCGGTTGACTTCGCCCTGAGCACGGCGGCGACGCTGACCATCGCCGCGGGGGCGACGACAAGCGCCGGCGTGGTGACGGTGATGGCCAACGAGGACACCACGGCCACGGGGAGCAAGCAGGTGACGGTTTCGGGAACGGCGGACGGTGGCAACAGCGTCGCGAACCCGGCCAACCGGACGCTAACCATCACCGACAGCGACGCGCCGCAGACGACGCTGGCGCTGTCGTCGGCCTCGATTGCGGAGAACGGCGGCGTGGCGACGGTGACGGCGACGCTGGACCGGCAGTCGTCGGCGCCGGTGACGGTGACGGTGGCGGCGGCCGCAGGAGCGAACGCGGCGGCGGGCGACTTCACGTTGAGCACGGCGGCGACGCTGACCTTCGCGGCCAACGCGACGACGAGCGCGGGGCTGGTGACGGTGACGGCGGTGAACGACACGACCGACGCGCCGGACAAGTCGGTGACGATCTCGGGCATGGCTTCCGACAGTCTCGGGCTGACCAACGACCCGCCCGACGTGACGCTGGCGATTACCGACGACGACGCGGCGCCGGGGGTTACGCTGGCGCTGAACCCGTCGTCGATAGCGGAGCCCAGCGGCGTCTCGACGGTGAGCGCGACGCTGTCGCATCCGTCGAGCGAGCCTTCGACGGTGACGGTGACGGCGGTTTCCGGGGCCTACACGGTGGGAACGGACGCGACCATCGTCATCGCCGCGGGGGCCACCACGGCGGCGTCGGACACGGTGCTTGTGACGGCGGTGGACGACGACCTCCATCATGGGAACGCGGGGCGCGGCGCGACGGTGACGGCGGCGCTGGCGAACGGCCAGGGCGCGGGCGCGGTGACGGGCGCGGCGCTGACGATCACCGACGACGAGACGCTGCCGACGGTGGGGTTCGCCCTGTCTTCCACCTCGATCTCGGAAAACGGCGGCATCGCCACGGTGACGGCGACGTTGTCGGGCAAGTCGAGCGCGGCGGCGACGGTGACGGTGACGGCGGCGGCGGTGGCCTCGACGGGCGCGGTTGCGACGGACTTCACGCAGTCGGGGACGACGCTGACCATCGCGGCGGGGGTGACGACGAGCACGGGGCTGGTGACGGTGACGGGCGTCGACAACAACCTGGACGTCGGGACCGCGACCAAGACGGTGACGATTACGGGGACGACGACCGGCGGCAACGGCATGGCGGCGCCGGGGGCCGACGCGCTGCTCATCACCGACGACGACGACGCGGAGGCGACGCTGGTGCTGGACCCGTCGGCGATTCTGGAGAACGGCGGCATCTCGACGGTGACGGCGCGCCTGTCGCATCCGACGACGGAGGCGGCGACGCTGACGGTGGCTGCGGCGGCGGGGACGAACGCGGCGGCGGGCGACTTCACGCTGAGTTCGACCACCACGCTGACCATCGCGGCGAACGCCACCACCAGCACGGGGCTGGTGACGGTGACGGCAGTGGACGACACCCCGCCCATGGCGCAGGGGAACAAGCAGGTGACGGTGTCGGCGACGGCGGCGGGGGGCCGCGGGGTGTCGGCGCCATCGAACGCGACGCTGGTCATCCGTGACGACGAGTTCGGCCTGTCCGAGAGCGCGGTGAGCGGGCCGGTGACGGAGGCGGGCGGGACGGCCACCTTCACGGTGCGGTTGAATACGCAGCCCTCGGCGTCGGTATCGGTGGCGGTGTCGAGCCTGGATACGACCGAGGGTCGGGTTGCGCCGTCGACGCTGACGTTCACGACGCAGAACTGGGGGACGGCGCAGACGGTGACGGTGACGGGCGTTCAGGACACGATCGACGACGGGACGGTGACGTGGCAGGTGCGCCTGGACCCGTCGAGCGGGGACAGCGACTACAACGCGGTGACCGCCGTGGACGTGGACGTGACGACGACGGACGACGACGGGGCGCCGACGGTGACGATGGCGCTGTCGCCGTCTTCGGTGGCGGAGAACGGCGGGCTGGCGACGGTGACGGCGCGGCTTTCGCACCCGTCGAGCGCGGACACCACGGTGACGGTGACGGCTTCGCCGGTGTCGCCGGCGGTGGAAGGCAACTACACGCTGAGCATGGCCACGATTCTGACGATCGCGGCGAGCGCGACCGAGAGCACCGGCGTGGTGACGATCGCGGCGGTCGACAACAAGGTGGATGCGGACGACAAGACGGTGAGGGTCTCGGGGACGGCGGTGAACTCCCGCGCCGCGGCGGATTCGACGACCATGACCGTGACGGACGCGACGCTGACCATCACCGACGACGACGAGAAGGGTCTGACGTTCGATCCGGCGGCTGTGGTCGAGGTGGGGGAGGGTGCGCGGCAGGCGAGCTACACGGTGCGTCTGAACTCGGAGCCCACGGGGCCGGTGACGGTGGCGCTCACGACGGACGGCGCCGGACTGACGGTTTCTCACTCCAGCCTGACGTTCATGGCGACGAACTGGAACGAGGCGCAGACGGTGACGGCGATGGTGCCGGCGTCGGTGGGCGCGGGTGGCTATGCCGCGGCGCTGTCGATCGCGCACAGGGCGTCGGGCGGCGATTACGGCGGCGGCGACGGCGTGACGGGGACGATGAGCGTGTCGGTGGCGGGGGCGACCCGGATTCGGATTGCGGGTGCGGGCACGACGACCTACGGCATCGCGGGCCGCCGGGTGACGGTGACGGTGGAGTCCGGAACGCCGGCAGGGATCGAGGTCGACCTGGAGGGCGTGGGCGCGGGTCCGCCATTGGTGCTGATGTTCTCGCCGGAGGTCGCTGCGGCGACGGTGGCGGAGGCGGCGGGCGACGGCTTCGGCGGTCTGGCGGAGACGCTGGCGGCGGCGCGGACGGTGGTGGACATCAGCGTGACGACGGGTTCGGTTCCGTCGTCGGGCGTGGAGATCTGCCTGCCGGTGAGCGCCGGCCTGCGGGCGGCGGCGGCCGGTGTGCGGGACGGGTCGGCTGATCGTGCCCTGCTGTTGCTGCGCCATGACGGCAGCGCCTGGGCGGAGGCGGTGGAGGAGGGCGCTTCTTCCTACGATGCGGAGCGGATGCATGTCTGCGCGTCCGGCGTGACGTCGTTCTCGCCGTTCGCGGTGGGCTACAAGGACGCGGCGCCGTCCTTTGAGGAGGACTTCCCGGAGGCGTTTGTCTGGGATGTGGACGAGGAGATCGAGCCGGTGACGCTGCCGGCGGCGACCGGCGACGGGACCATAGGGTACGCGCTGTCGCCGGCGTTGCCGGAGGGCGTCGAGCGCGACGGGCCGGAAGGACGGCGGCTGTCGGGGATGCCGACGGCGGAGATGGGGGTCACGGACTACGTCTGGACGGCGACGGACGCCGACGGGCAGGTTGCACGGCTGGAGTTCACCATCGAGGTGGCCCCGGCGCTCGACAAGGCGCGGGCGCGGCTTGCGGCGCTCAACCGGTCGGTTCTGCCGGAGCTGTCGCGGGCGACGTGGGGGAGCGTGGTGGAGGCGGTGACGGGCCGTCTGGAGTCCTCGGGCGCGGGTTCGGGGATGGCGGACACGCTGGCCTCGGCGCTGAAGGCGCGGGAGGACGCGCAGGACGAGTCCGGGGTGACGTGGCGCGACGTCGTGGAGGGGCGGACGTTCGCGGTGGCGCTGGGCGGCGGTAGTGGCGGCGCGGGCGGCGGCAGCGGCGCCGATGGCGGCGTCGGCGGCGGCTCCTCGGCGGTGGTGTGGGGCGGCGGGAGCCGGCGTTCGCTGGCGCTGGACAAGGAATCTCTGGACTGGTCGGGCGATCTGTTCGCGGCCCACGTGGGCGTCGACGCGCCGCTGGGCGAGGGTCTGCGGGGCGGGCTTGCGGCGTCGTGGATCGAGGGCGAGATCGCGTACACGGACCGGAGCGGGGACGAGGCGGTGACGGGCGTTCACGAGAGCCGCCTCGCGGCGGTGCATCCGTATGCGGGGTGGACGGGTGCGGACGGCTCACGGCTGTGGGGCGCGCTGGGCTTCGGCGAAGGCGAGATCGAGATCGCGGACACGGAGTTCGTGGAGCGTTTCGGGGTCCAGAAGGGCGGCAGCGCGTTCGTGGGCGTCGCGGTGGGCGGCTCGGTTCCGGTGGCGTCGGCGAACGGGCTGACGCTGGCGCTGAAGGGCTCGGGGGAGGTGACGCGGTATTCGGTCGACGACAACGGGCTGGCGCTCGCGGCGGTGTCGGTGACGACGCAACGGCTGCGGCTGGCGGCGGAAGGGAGCCGGACCTGGGCGCTGGCGGACGGGGGCACGCTCACGCCGGCGCTGGAGGTAGGCGCGCGCTGGGACGGCGGCGACGGGGAGACCGGCGCGGGCGTGGAGCTGGGCGGCGGCCTCGAATGGCTGTCGGACGGCCTGTCGGTGGAGGCGCGGGGCCGGATGCTGGCGGCGCATGAGGGCGACGTGGAGGAATGGGGCGTGTCGGGTTCGGCGCGGCTGTTGCCGGGGTCCGGCGGCCGCGGCCTGTCGCTGGCGCTGTCGCCGCGCTGGGGGGCGTCGGAGAGCGGCCTCGCGCGGCTGTGGGACGAAGGGACGACGGGCGACGCTTCGTCGGGCGCCGACGCCGGCACGGCGCGTCTGGAGGCGGAGCTGGGCTACGGGTTCGGCGTGTGGGAGGGGTCCGGTCTGGCGACGCCCCATGCCGGGCTCGGCTACGGGAACGACGGCGCGCGCCGCTACCGCCTGGGGACGCGGTTCGCCTTCGGGCCGGCCGTGGCGGTGGGCCTCGAGGCCGAACGCAAGGAAGGCGCCGCCGCCCCCGAGCACGGCGCCGGCCTCGAACTGCGGCTGAGGTGGTAGCAGCCCGCCGCCCGCGGCCGTGCGGGCGGCGGAGGATCGCCGCGGGGCCGTGAACGTCCGCCGTTCGATCCCGGAACGCGACCTGCTACACTACCGCCGGTCGGGGCCTCCGGGGCCGGTCGTGGGCGGCGATGGCCTCGCCGGCGACGACGGGAGCGCGGCGGCGTCGCCACGGAATCCCGGAACCGCTCCACTCCAGTCCAGCAAGCCATCGATCGACGACAAGACATGAAAGAATCCCGGACCGGATACCGTATCGGCGTGGACATCGGCGGCACGTTCACCGATCTCGTGCTCGCCGACGCCGACCGCGAGATCCATGCCGTCAAGGTTCCCTCGGTGCCGTCCGATCCCGCGGAAGGCGTGTTCGACGCGCTGCGCAAGGCCGCGGACGTCCTCGGCGTGGATCTCGAGTCCCTGCTTGGCGATTGCGCCCTGTTCGTTCACGGCGCCACCATCGCCACGAACACGGTGCTGGAAGGGAAGGGGGCCAGGGTCGGCCTGCTGACCACCGAGGGGTTCCGGGATTCGCTGGAGATCCGCCGCGGCTACCGCGTCAATCCCTTCGATCACCGCACGCCGTATCCGCCGGTGCTGGTTCCGCGCAGCCTGCGGCGTCCGGTGGCGGGGCGTTTCGACCGCGAGGGGAACGAGACCCGGGAGCTTTCCGTCGACGACGTGAAGGCGGCCGCGAAGGTCTTCGACGACGCGGGCGTCGAGTCCGCGGCCATCTGCCTGTTCAACAGCTTCCTGAATCCGGCTCACGAGAAGCGGGCCGAGGCGGCCTTGCGGGAGAGCCGGGACGGCGACTGGGTGTACGCCTCGGTCGACATCGCCCCCACCATCGGCGAATACGAGCGCACGTCGACGACGGTCATGAACGCCTACGTCGCGCCGCGCACCGTCGGCTATCTGCGGCGCCTGGACCGGCGCTTGCGCGAGCTCGGCCTGCCCAGGGGCATCCTGCTGGTGCAGAACAACGGCGGCGCCGTCCCGGTGGCCCGCGTCGCCGACAGGCCGGCGACCCTCCTCCTGTCGGGTCCGGCCGCGGGCGTCGGCGCCTTGCGCCTCCACGGCCAGGCGGCGGGAACCGACGATCTCATCTCCATGGAGGTCGGCGGGACGAGCTGCGACGTCATCCTGATGAGCGGCGGGACCGTCGACGTCTCGGAGAGCCTGGAGATCGGCGGATACGACCTCTCCCTCCCGTCGGTGGACATCTTCACCGTCGGCGCCGGCGGCGGCACCATCGCCGGCGTCGATTCCGGCGGGATGCTGTACGCCGGCCCCGAGGGCGCCGGCGCCAGTCCGGGCCCGGCCTGTTACGGCCTCGGCGGCACCGAACCCACCGTCACCGACGCGCAACTCGTCCTCGGCCGCCTGCGCCCCGGCGTCTACGCGGGCGATTCCATAAACCTGGACGAGGCCGCCGCCCGCGAGGCGCTCGCCGAGCGTATCGCCGCGCCGCTCGGCGTGAGCGTGGAGGAAGCGGCGGCGGGCATCGTCCGCCTCGTCGAGCAGAACCTGCTCCAGGCGGTCCAGGAGATCAGCAGCGAACGGGGTCACGATCCGCGCCGGTTCACCCTGGTGGCGACCGGCGGGGCCGGGCCCATGCACGGGGCGTCCGTGGGCCGGGCGCTCGGCTGCCCCCGGGTCTACGTGCCGCGCCTGTCGGGAGTCTTCTGCGCGCTGGGCATGTTGCACACGGACGTCCGGCACGACTTCATGCGGGTCTTCCTGGAGCCGTTGGAGACCGTCGGCGCCCAGGCGGTCGAACGGGAGTTCGTGGCGCTGTCGGACCGGGGGCGGCAGGCGCTGCGCGACGACGGGTTCGCCGGCGACCGCGCGCGCGTCTCGCGCGAAATCGATCTCCGCTACGCCGGGCAGCAATACGACGTGCGGGTCCGGCTCGACGGGTCCGAGACCTTCTCCGCCGCCCGCGCGCGCGAATTGTTCGAGCGGCAGCACCGGCGTCTCTACGGGCACGTCCAGCCCGAGGGACTCGTCCGCATCTCGGCGCTTCGCGTGGTGGCCGAGGGTCTCCTCCCCGAGATCGGGATGCCCGGCGCGGCCGCTGGCGAGGGCGCGCCGCCGCCGTCCGGCCGGCGGCGCGTCTGGATCGACGAGGCGCGCGGCTGGCGGGAGGTTCCGATCCACGCCGGGTCCGGTCTGGCGCCCGGACGCCGGATCGCCGGACCGGCGATGGTCGAGGAGGCGACGACCACCGTGTTCGTCGGCGCCGACGACGAACTCGAGGTCGACGGCGTCGGCAACTTCCTCATCCATCTGCCCGCGGCGTAGGGAATCGGCGGATGCCCGGTCCCGCCGCCCCGGCCCCGTTCCGCAACCGGCTCGACGGCGTTCCGGCCGCACCGGAACCGCCCTACAATGCACTTGGCCGCAAGGACGTGGCCGCAAGCACGTGGCCGCAAGTCGCGCAGGGCAGGAGGGACCCGTGACCGATCCCATCACGTTGGCGCTGTTTCAGAACCGGCTCGACTACGTCGCCCGGCAGATGGGCTGGGTGATGATCCGCACGTCCCGCAGCCCGATCTTCAACCAGTCCCACGACTTTTCGTGTTTCGTCGCCGACGGCGACGGCAATCTCGTGTCGCAGGCCGACGGCATTCCGATCCACACCGGCGGCGGGGGCTTCGCCGTCCGCGCCCTCCTGGAGGCCTTCGGGGACGACATGGCGGACGGCGACGTCTTCGTCCTCAACGATCCCTACGTCGCCGGCGGCAACCACCTGCCCGACTGGGTGATCGCCCGGCCGATATTCGTCGACTCGGAGCTCGTGGCGTTCGCGTGCAACCGCGCCCATCAGTCGGACATCGGCGGCGGCGCGGCCGGGACGTACAACTCCTCGGCGACCGAGATCTGGCACGAGGGGCTGCGCCTGCCTGCCCTGCGCCTCGTCGAACGGGGCGAGACCCGCGAGGACCTGTGGCGCCTCCTCATCCTGAACTCGCGGATGCCCCATTTCATGGACGGCGACCTGCGCGCCATGATCGGATCGACCGACATCGGCCGCGGCCTCGTCGTCGAGACCATCGGGCGGTACGGCCTCGAAGAGGGGCGCCGGCACTTCGCCGGGGTGCTCGACCACGGCGACGCCCTGATGCGCGAAGCCGTCTCCCGGCTCCCCGACGGCGTGTACAGGGCCGAATCGGGTTTCGACGACGACTGCTTCGACGACGTGGAGCTGCCGATCCGCGTCCGCATCGCCATCGACGGCGACGAGATGACGGTCGACTTCACGGGGACGGCGGACCAGATCCGGGGGTTCAAGAACAGCTCCCTCGCCAACACGTATTCGTCCGTGTTCTCGGCGCTTTCCACCTTCTTCGATCCCTCGATCCCCCGGAACGAGGGCACGTTCCGGTGCGTCGCCGTCGTCGCGCCCGAGGGGTCGCTCGCCAACGCCCGCCCGCCCGCTCCCGTGACCATGTGCACCGTGTCCCCGGCGCAGCAGATCATTCACGCCATCTGGCAGGCCCTCGGCCAGGCGGACCCGTCCCGGGCATGTGCGGGCTGGGGCATGAACGCCTTTCCGCTGTCCTCCGCCGCGGGCTACGACGGGCGCGTCTCGACCATGTACCACTGGGGCGGCGGTTCGGGCGGCGGGGCCGTGAGCGGACGCGACGGCTTTCCCCAGATCGGGCCGTTGTGCGCGTTCGGGGCGCTGATCCTGCCCAACGCCGAGATGAGCGAGCAGCTTTACCCGGTTCACGTCGCGCGCCAGGAACTGCGCCTCGACGGCGCCGGCGCGGGGGAGTACCGGGGCGGTCCCGGAGTCGACTACGTCGCCGACATCCTGTTCCCCTCGGAGATGTCGTTCCGGGCCGAATCCGTCAAGAAGCCCTGGGCGCACGGAAGCAACGGCGGCCATCGGGGCACCGTGTCCACGGTCACGCTGACGCCGCGGGACGGCGAGACCTACGCGCCGCCGGCCTACGGCGTCGTCGACGTCGAGCCGTCGCGTCTCCGGGTGGTGTCCGGCGGCGGCGGCGGGTGGGGGGATCCCCTGGAGCGCGACCCGGAGCGGGTGCTGCGCGACGTGGGCGACGAGGTCGTGAGCGTGGAGGCGGCGCGGGACGCCTACGGCGTCGTGCTCGATGCGTCCGCGACCGCCGTCGATGCGGAGAAGACGGAAGCGCGCCGCCGCGCCCTGCGCGAGGGCCGCGCGGCCGAACCCGCCGTCTGACCGGCGCGGACCCGGCCTGCGGTCGGAGAAATGGCTCCCCGGGCCGGACTCGAACCAGCGACCTAGTGGTTAACAGCCACCCGCTCTGCCAACTGAGCTACCGGGGATCGTCCATGTCCCGCTGACCGCGAGCCTCTGTTTAGCCGGTGTCGCCCCCGTCTTCAACCCCGTCCGCCGCCACCGCGGCGCCTTCGTCGAGGAGCGCGTCGATCCCGGCGCCGGAGAAGCCGTGCTCGCCCAGGACCTCGCGGGTGTGCTGGCCGTAGAGCGGCGCCGGCGACCGCACGGCCGCCGGGGTCCGCGAGAACTTCACCGGCGGTCCGAGCGTCTTCACCGTCCCGGCCGTCGGGTGCGCGACCTCCGGGGTCATGCCGCGGGCCGCCGTCTGGGGGTCGGCGTGCATGTCCGCGACGGTGTTGATCGGTCCGGCGGGAATTCCCGCCTTCTCGAAGCGGGCGAGCCATTCGTCCGTCGTCGCCGTGCGGAAGACGGCGCCGAGCCTCTCTTCCAGCGCGTCGGTGTTGGCCATGCGGGCGGCGTTGTCGGCGAAGCGCGGATCCGCGGCGATGCCCGGATCGTCCACGAGGGCCATGAGCCGTCCCCAGTTGCGTTGCGAGGCGGCGCCGATGCACATCCACGAATCGGCCGTGCGGAAGGCCTGGTAGGGGGCGTTCAGCGGATGCCGCGTTCCCATGGCGCGCGGCGCCACGCCGGTGGCGAAGGCGATGGCCGACTGCCAGAAGGTGTGCGTGATGCCGGCCTCGAACAGGGACGTGTCGACGACCTGGCCCTCGCCGGTGCGCATGCGCTCGTGGAGGGCCGCCAGAACGCCCATGGCCAGCAGCAGCCCCGCGGTGACGTCGGTGACCGGCGCGCCGACCTTGGTCGGCGTCGCGCTCGCGGCGTCGCCGGTGATGCTCATCAGGCCGCTCATGCCCTGGGCCACGAGGTCGAAGCCGCCGCGGCCGCGGTAGGGGCCGGTGAGGCCGAAGCCCGAGATCGTCCCGTAGACGAGGCCGGGGTTGTCCCGTTTCAGCGTCTCGTAGCCGACGCCCAGACGGTCGAGGGCGCCGGGCCGAAAATTCTCGATCAGGACGTCGGCGTCCGCCGCGAGGCGCCGCAGTATGCGCCTGCCGCCCTCCGTCTTGAGGTCGACGGCGATGCCGCGCTTGTTGCGGTTCATCATCATGAAGGCGGCGGACTCGCCGCCGATCACGGGCGGCGTCGAACGGCGCGAGTCGTCGCCGCCCGGAACCTTCTCGATCTTGATCACGTCGGCGCCGAGGTCGGCGAGCATCAGCCCGCAGGTCGGTCCCGCCAGATGGTGCGTGAGGTCGACGACCTTGACGCCCGCGAGGGGGCCGGGGGCAGGCTCGGCCATCGTCGGCGCCCCCGTCAACGCCCCTTGAATTGCGGCGCCCGCTTTTCCATGAACGCGCGGACGCCTTCGCGGTAGTCCTCCGAGTCGAACAGGTCGAAGCCGGGGCCGGCCTCGTCCGCCGCCACGGGGGCGGGATCGTCGAGGCGGAGGATCGCCGCCTTGTGCCAGCGGTTGGAGAGGGGCGCGCGACCGGCGATGTGGCGCGCCCGCCCGTAGGCTTCCCCGGCGACTTCGCCGTCGGGAAGGATCTTGTGGACGACCCCCTTGGCGGCGGCCTCCGCGGCGCCGAAGATCCGCCCTTCGAGCATGATCTCGAGCGCGAAGGCCCTGCCGCATACGGCGATCAGGGCGCGCAGTTCGTCGTGTCCCACGCCGAGGCCGAGGCGGTTGCTGGTGACGCCGAAGCGGCTCGATTCGCCGCAGACGCGGATGTCGCACATGCAGGCGATCTCCATGCCGCCGCCGACGCAGACGCCTTCGATCGACGCGATGACGGGATGCCGGCAGCGGCGCACGGCGGCCATGGCGGCGCGCGTGCGCTCGCCGTATTCGCGCGCCTGGGCGCCGTCCGCGCGCTCCCTGTCGAACACGGAGATGTCGGCGCCGGAGACGAAGTTCGCGCCGGCGCCCCTGAGCACCACGGCGCGGAGCCCGTCGTCGCCCGACGCCTCGTTCACGCGGGCCTCCAGTTCGCTCCACATCCCGGGCGTCATCGCGTTCAGGCGCCTGGGATTGGACAGGACGACCGTCGCCACCGCGCCGTCCCTCTCCAGGGTCACTCCGTCGTTCATGCGTCCTCCCCGCGCGGCCGGCCGTCAGTCGACCATGATGCCGCCGTTGATGTCGAGGGTCTCGCCGGTGATGAAGCCGCTCGACTCGCCGGCCAGGAACAGGATGGCGTCCGCCACCTCGTCCGCCGTCCCCATGCGGCCCACCGGAACGATCTCGCGCAGCCGCGGGTCGACGTTCGCCGTCATCCCGGTGGCGATGGGTCCCGGCGACACCGAGTTCACGGTGATGCCGTCGGCCGCGAGTTCCTTGGCGAGAAAGAACGTCACCGCGTGGACGCCGGCCTTGGAGGCGCCGTAGGCGACGTTGGACGATCCCGCCTGTTCCGCGCGGTCGATCCACGGCCGCGGGTTGCCCCCGTTCTTGCCGATCAGCGAACCGACGGTGACGATGCGGCCGTAGCGCTGCCGGCGCATCTGGGCGATGACCGCCTGGCAGCAGAGCCAGGTGCCCTTGAGATTGACGTCGATGACGCGGTCCCACTCCGCCTCGTCGAGCGACTCGGCGGCGCCGAGCGACGTGACGCCGGCGACGGTGGCGAGGACGTCGATGCCGCCGAGGGCGGCGACCGCCGTGTCGACCATCGCCCGGACCTGGACGCGGTCGGTCACGTCGGCGCGCACCTCGACGACGCGCCGGCCCGGCCCCGCCGCC
Organism: Alphaproteobacteria bacterium; assembly: GCA_965200265.1. GTDB lineage: Bacteria > Pseudomonadota > Alphaproteobacteria > UBA2966 > UBA2966 > UBA2966. Next base: position 1,153,736 of record OZ241357.1, read on the forward strand.
GCGGCGGCGATGGCGGCGGTGGCGGCCGTGTCGCCGACGTCGGCGAGGCACAGGTCCGCTCCTTCGCGGGCGAACGCCCGCGCCGTGGCGCCGCCGATGGCGCCGGCCGCGCCGGTGACGAGCGCGGTTCGACCCTCGAATCTCATGCGCGGGCGCGGCGGCCGGTCAGGGCGCCTGAAGCCGGGCGGCGTCGCGCCCGGCGATGCGGCCGAAGGTGGCGCCCCGCATCACCGACGTGGCGCCGGTGTAGTAGCGGTAGTAGATGCCCACCGTCTCGCCCGCCGCGTAGAGGCCCGGGATCGTCTCGCCGTCGCTGTTCAGGACCTGGGCCCTGGCGTTCACCTTGAGCCCGCCGAAGGTGAAGACGTTGGAGACGATCATCGGCCAGGCGCGGAAGGGCGGCCGGTCCAGCGGCCGCGCCCAGTTCGACTTGCGCGGCCGCAGCCCGCGGGTCGCGAGGCCGTCCACCTCCTCGGGCCGGAACGCGCCGTCGGTCGGGCAGGCGGCGTTGTAGAGCGCCACGGTCTCCTCCAGGGCGGCGGCGGGGATGCCGAGCCGGTCCGCCAGCGCCCCGATGCCGTCGGCCGTCACCGGCGGGACCTCGCTGCGGATGGCGCGCCGGTGGTTGGGCACGTCCTCGAGCTTGTCGTCGCAGACGATGTAGGCGATGCCGTCGTCCTCGTCGAGCAGGCGGTAGCAGATGGGTTCGTAGGTGCGGTCGACCGGGCCCGGCGATTCGTCGACGAAGCGTTGGCCGTGCTTGTTCACCAGAATGCCGTAGGGAAAGACCATGACGGCGGGTTCCGGGCCGCTGGCGCGGGGGTCGACGGGTTCGGCGTGGAAGTTGCCGTACTCGCCGGCGGGCGCCGCCCCGACGTCGAGCGCCATGCGGATGCCCTCGCCCTTGTTGTAGTGGCCGCCGCGCGCCACCGGCCGCACGTTGACGGCGTTGCGGCCGACGTAGTGGGTCATCATCTCCGGGTTTCCCTGGTAGCCGCCGCAGGCCAGGACGACGGCGCGGCCGAGGAACCGCGCGGGCCGGTTGCGCCGCCCCACCGCATTGACCCCGACGACCGCCCCGTCCTCGTCCAGGATCAGGCGGCGGGCGGTCGTCCGGTAGAAGATGGGCACGGCGTCGGCCTCGAGCTTCCCGGCGAGCGATTCGACGATCTGCAATCCGCCGCCGACGGGGGCGAGCTTGGGAAAGGACTGCACGATCTGGTGGATGGGCAGGAAGTCGAAGCGCAGCCCCTGATCCTCGAGCCATGCCAGGGTCGGCGGCGCCTGTTCGGCGAAGGCGGAGACCAGCTCGGGATCGGGAAAGCTCATGGCGCGCAGGTATCCGGGCCAGGCGTCGGAACTCCGGTTCATCGAATGGACGAGCTCGGGTTCGAGGTAGCCCCCGGTGCGTTCCGCGATGTGATCCTCGAGGTCGTCCGCGACCTTCTCGCGGGAGCTCATGCGCCAGAACGCCTCGGTCCACCGGGTGTTGCCCCCGCGATCCTCCCGCGGCGCGCGCTCGAGGACGCATACGGACACGCCCTGCTGGTGCGCGGTCAGCGCCGCGCACATCCCGGCGACGCCGTGCCCCACGACGACGACGTCGAATCGATGGCTTTCGACGGCCATGGAATCCTCTCCCCGGAAGGCCGGCCCGGCGCCCGGCGCGGCGAAGTCTACAGGCCGCCCCCCGCCTTCATCAACGGCGCGCGCCCGCTTGCCCCCGATCAGCCCTCCGGCGCGTCCTTCGGCGTCCGCGCCCGTTTCACGTAGGACTCGACCCACTCGGCCGCTTCCTCCAGCCGGTCGAACGCCTCGATCGGAACGCCCCTCCGGGCGAGGGTGACGGCCTCCCTCACGCGGAGCGGAACGCGAAGGCGGTGCAGGACGTTGCCGAGGACCCGAACGTCGTCGGGAAACTCGTCGTCCGGGCGCGCGAACGGGATGACGTGATAGGGAACCATCCCGGTCTCGGGCGGACGCCTGAACCACCGGCGAGGAAACACGTTGTCGACGTGGGACCGGATCGACTTGTTCTTCCAGTCCTTACCCGTCGCCACCTGCGCCGCGGCCAGGAGAAAGCCTGGAAGCCCGTCTTTTTGCTCACGCCATGCGAAGACGTCTATTCCGTCGTCCTTGGGACTTTTCGAGGCCGATGAATGGCGCTCGACGCTTCCGTCCTTCAGCACGCCCCAGATTTCCGTGAGCTTGTCGGTGAATCCGCTCTGGTCCGGCCGGGGAAAGCCGAACGACCACGCCTGCCCGCCGATCTCCGCCGCGAGCGCCGCGGTCGCGAAATACTGGAACCACCGACGGAGAGTGTCCGCCTCCTGGTCCGACGGATGCATTTCGGAGCCATCGAGCAAAGGCGACGCGGCACGAAGGTTGGACAACAGAAGCGATGTCACGTAGGCAGTCTGGCCGGGATCCGGTTGTTCGGCGGTGAAGAAGATCGTGTCTCCACGATTGCCGAAACCGAATGGGTAGGCCGTCTCGAGCACGGATTTTCGCGAAGCCATGCGCGCCATGGCTCCGTTCGCGATCTCCTCGCGCTTCTCCATTTCGTCGTCGACGTCGTGGAATTCGGATTCTGCCGAGATCTCCAGCGAATCGACGATGTCTTGACTGAAGGACTGTCCCTCTGCGGAGAAGACCGCCTTCAGTTCGAGATAGTCGGCGGCAAGATCCAGATTCGGCGGCCTGGCGCCGCCGAATTCATCGGACGGGAGATAGACGGCGACGCTCATTCATCGCCTGTCGCGGCGTCCCGCATCTTTTTCTTCATCCGGTCGTGGATCGCTTGCGCCGTTTCGGAAATGTCTTCGGCAATACCGACAAGCGATTCGTTCCGGCCGTCGAACCCACGCAGGCTGTGGGACGCTTCGCGGATTTCCTTTCGCGCTCTGAGCAAGGCTTCGTGGAATCTCCGACCGGCCGGCTGCGTGCTCTCGTGAGCCTCGGAGAGCGAGCCGCCCGCTCGCAGGACCTCCAGCCCCTCGGCGGTTTCGAGCACGTCTCCCAGGCGCTTGACGTCCGGGTTCTGCGACTGGACCACCGGGTCGACGCCCTCCGTGCGCGAGCCGTACATCCACAGCAGGACTTCGGACAGGCGGCCCAATCGATTGCCGGGGACGGGATCGGGTCTCGGGTCGTAGCGTGTCCATGCGTCGTCCAGACCGAGGAACCGCATGTATGGCGCGCGGGACAACGCCGTATAGAGATGAGAGAAGCTGAAGCGCGGGTTCACGCGGTCGTCGATGCGGAAAATTTCCGCTTTTTGCGCCTGTTCGAGCACGTAGATCGCGCTGACCATGCGTTTGACCGTATCGTGCCTGTCGCCGATTCGTCCGGCGATCTCCGCGAGCGGAGCGCCGCCGTCGCGATACCACTCCGCGGCGAACCTGGCCTTCGCATAGGAGTCCCATTTCGCTGCGCCGTTGATGTGCTTGAAGCCGATGAAGGAGCGTGCATCCTCGCGGCGGGCCACGCGATAGACCGAAACTCGGTCGAGCGTGCGGCGATGTCGCTCCGGAATATCGGGCAGCGCGATCCTGATCTGCGCTTGGCCGGCGATCCGGTCCGCCAGTCCCGCTTCCCGGAACAGCCGGAGGGCCGCCAGCCGGCGGTTGCCCTCGAGCACGGTGAGGCTTTCGCCTTCGGCCAGGACGATGAGAGGTTCGATGTCCAGATAGCCGTTGGCCGCGATCGACTGGAGCAATTCGCCCAAATCTTCCGCGCGATAGAGCTGAGCGACGATGTCCGCTTCGGTCGGGGCGCCGTCCAGGTCCACCAGGCGCGGATTCCTGCGATCCAGAACGAGTCGCTCCACCGCGACGGAGGAGACGGCCTCCAGGGGAAGCTCCGTTGGTGATTCGACGGCGGCGTTCATCGCTGCGGCTCCCGTTGACGGACACGCGCCGTCAGACCCCGGCATGGCCGAAAAACCATAGCATTGCGGGGGGGCTGCCGGCCAGAACGTGTCCTGGTTCACCACGTATGAGACGGGAGGGTCTCTTTGGCCGTGAGGGATTGAAGGTACTCGGCGGGGTGCGCGTCCGTCGAGTGCCTGGTAAAGTCGGGGGATCGCGGGGGGAGTTCGAGGAGGTCGATGCCGCCGAGCCCCCTGCGCCCCTTCGATGACTGCCTTTCACTTCTGCCCGAACCAGGTCACGGCGCGCTTGCGCGGCAAGCCGGGTGTCAGGTGAGGAGGATCGCGACGCCCATGCCGGCCAGGGCGATCAGCACCGCGCGGCGGAAGATCCGTTCGTCGGCGCGGCGGAAAAGGCGGCTTCCGACCCAGATGAACGACGCGAACACCGGGAATATGACGAGGGCCTGCCACAGCGTGAGCACGGCGATCGCGTCGTTGAGGATCAGCAGCGCCAGCACGGCCGCCGCCGTCAGCGAGATGACGCTGTTGAAGGCGGCCCGGTGGGCGTGGCGGTCTCCGGGGGAATTGAGGATGTAGAGGTTGTAGATCGGCCCGCCCAGCGCGGTGGCGCCGACCGATACCCCGGTGACCGCCCCGACCGCGAGGGTGGCCGGCGTGCCGACGCCGCCCCGATACCGCCAGCCCGTCAGCAGGACGAGCGCGAAGATCAGCACCGCGCCGGCCATGACCTTCTTCATGATTTCGGGGTCGAGGTGGAGGAGCAGCCAGGCGCCCGCGGGCATGGTGATCCACGAGGCGGCGACCAGCGGCAGGACGAGGCGCCAGCGCGTCAGGCGGAACGCGCTCCGCATGAGGGGCAGGGCCACGGCGACGTCGAACAGGACGATGAGCGCCACCGTCGGAACGGGTCCGAAGATGAGGGCGTACAGCGGGGTCATCAGCATCGAGTTCCCGGTGCCGGTGAATCCCCGCAGGACGCCTCCCGCCGCCGCGATCGCCGCGGCGAGCAGGAGCCCGGGGGTGAGCAGGTCGGGCGGCGCCACGGGCCCTCCGCGCTACCGTCCCGGACCGCCGCCGGGGTTCCCGACGAGCTCCCTCATGGCCTCGATGCGCGTTTCGATGCTCGGGTGGGTGGAGAACCAGCTCTCCTCCGCGCACGGCGGTCCGCATTCCGCCGCCAGGGCTTCCAGGGCGGCGATGAAGGCCTCGGGCGCATGGCCGGCGTCGCGCAGCAACCGGACGGCATACGCGTCGGCGGCGCTTTCGAACTCCCTGGAGTAGCCGGACGTCGCCAGGGACAGGGCGAAGGCCGACAGCTCCTCGACGAAGACTTCGTCGGCGCCGAGAATCGCGCCGAACAGGATCAGCAGTCCCGTCGCCCTCAGCATCTGCCGCACGGCGTGCCGTTCCTCGACGTGACCCAGCTCGTGCGCGATCACCGCGACGACCAGGTCCTCCGACTCCATGAGGTCCACGAGCTGATCCGTCACGACCACCGGTCCGCCCGGAAGCGCGAAGGCGTTGGCGCCGATCTTCGGCGCGCTTCGGAACAGGACCCGCGGCGGTTCGGACATCCCCTGCTGCTCGACGAGCCTTTTCGCCGCGCGTCTCAGGGCGACCGTTTGCGCCGGGCTCAGATCGCTCGGCTCCAGCAGCCAGTACTCCAGTTGCGCGAACGTGCTCCGGCCGACGGCGGCCTCGAGCGATCCGGGGACGAGGTGCGCGGCCGCGTCCGCCAGGGCGGGAAGCGCGGCCCGCAGGGAAACGACGATCCCCGCCAGCAGCACGACGCAGACGACGGCGGTCCCGGGCGAGAACCGCTCCGCCCTGGAGAGCGCCCGCCACAAGCGGTTTCGCCTCCCCCCGAGGAATCCCTTCGGAAGCTCGCCGAAGGGCACGAAGGTCTGGCCGGTCGACATGACCAGGCGTTGAGGGATGCCGTTGATGAAGGGGGCGGCCGAGATCACGTCGACGACCGTCTCGCCGCCGTCGTCCGTCGTCAGGACGTAGCGGTCCCGGCGCCCGGACAGGCGGGCCGCGACGCGGTTCGAGGAGCCCCGGTCGTAGAGGTGTCCGGCGACGATCATATGCTCACGTCGAGCCCTTCCATTTCGGCGAACTCCTGTCCGAACGCCGCGACCCGCCGGGCTTCCCGATCGACGAACGTCGACAGGGGCACCTTCGGCGCCACCGTCACGCGCTCGGCCTGATACCGGAACGCCCGGACCTGGGCCCAGGGCAGCAGGAGGAAGAGCGTGGCGATCGAGACGAGGAAGTTCGAGAACGCGATCCAGACGAGCCGCAGGGGTTCGAGGTCGGACCCGAACGTCGCGGCGTCTCCGAGAGCGAGGGCGTTGACGATGACGTTCCGCGCCAGGGCGGTGAACACCAGGCCCGAGAACATGAGCAGGATGCCGGCCAGGAGACCCAGCAGGACTCCGGCCCCGAAGGGGATCCTCGAAGTCGACAGCGTTTCCTCGACCGTGAACGTGGCGCCGCTCACGATCCCGAAGAGCGCGAACGATCCCAACACACCGGCCACGACGAGAAGCACGCCGGCCACGACGGCAAGGACGAACAGCAGACTCCAGCCGAAGGCGGCGTAGTAGGGCCTGACGGGCGTGTGGGCGGAGAACCGCGTCGTCCCGAAGAGATGGTTGTTGGCCGTGTAGTGGCGCAGCGCCCGGGCCGCCAGGGGTATGCAGGCGCCCAGCGTCAGCAGCCCGAGCAGCGGCCACAGGAAGTAGGCTTTCGTCACGCCCCAATAGGTCCCCCGCCAGTCGAACCGCACGTTTCGCCACGACGTCATGCGCGCGGAGAACCGCAGCGAGCGGTTGAGGACCCAGGGGTAGAGGGCGAGCAGGGCGAGGCCGGGGACCGCCGAAGCGGCGGCGTGAACGTTGGCGAGGGCTTCGGACAGGCCGGAGGACGCGGCGAGGACGAGGAGCACGAGAACGCGCCCCTTGAAGATCATCCATCCCGTCGCGTGGTATTCGAGCGGGTCGCCCAGAATGACGGTGCGCCCGTTGAAGTACCGCAGGCGCCTGACCTTCGCCCACGCGGTCCAGACGCCGACGGTGACGACGGACAGGAGCACGTTGACGATCCAGATGCCGAAGTATTCGGAGCCGCTCCCGGTGAAGCGAATCCTTCGCGGTCCGGGTACGTCCCCGTCGCCCGTGCCGCGCGTGACGTCCGTGCCGCCGTGGCCGGCGCTGCCGGACCCGATGGCTTCCCCGGAATCCCGGCCACCGTCGCGCCCGTTTTCCGACATCGGCGTTACCCCCGTGAGCGCGCCCCGCGCGTGTCGGGGCCGCCCCGGACGGAAGGGGAGGGTGGAGGCCAGGACCGGAATCGAACCGGTGTACACGGCTTTGCAGGCCGGTGCGTAGCCACTCCGCCACCTGGCCTCGCGCGGCTTCGCGGACCCGTATGTAGCAGACCGCGCGTCCCGGCGCGAGACCGGACCCGCGCACCCGGATGCGCGCGCATGTTGCCAAAGTCGAGCGGCGGCTTGTATACATGACGGACCGGATGTCTTGGAGGCGGATTTTCATGAGTGAACTCGCCGCCGCGCGCGCCAGCATGGTTCTCGGCCAGCTGCGACCGGACCGCGTTTCCGACGAGCGTATTCGGGAGGCGATGGGGGCCGTCCCCCGCGAGTGGTTCGTGCCCGAGCGGCTCCAGGCCGTGGCCTACGTCGACGAGGACCTCGAGATCGCGCCCGGCCGCTACCTGATGGAGCCGCGCGTGTTCGCCCGCCTGTTGCAGGCGGCGAACATCGACGCCGACGACGTGGTTCTCGACGTCGGTTGCGGCGGCGGGTACTCCGCCGCGGTGATCGCGCGCCTCGTGGGTACGGTCGTGGCCCTGGAATCGGATCCCGGCCTGCGCGACCGGGCGTCCGCCAATCTCGAACGGCTCCCGGTCGACAACGTGGCGCTCGTCGCCGGCGACCTGACCCGAGGGTATGCGGCCGAGGCGCCCTACGACGTGATCGTCGTCAACGGCGCCGTCGCCGAGGTTCCCGCCGCCCTGGTGGATCAGCTGGCGGAGGGAGGGCGGCTCGTCGCCGTGGTTCAGGACGGCGCGGTCGGAAAGGGGACGCTGGTGACGCGGCGCGACGGACGGATCGACCCGGTCGTCCTGTTCGACGGGCAGGTTCCGTATCTCGCCGGGTTCGAGCGCCGGGCCGGGTTCGTGTATTGACCGGGTTCGTGACATCGGGCCGTCCGGGCCGCGGACGGCGCCGCCGCGCCGCCTGGCGGGGGTTGGCGACGTCGGGGCGTGCGCTCGCATCGGGAGCCGCGTTGCTGGCGGCGGCGTCGATATCGGCGCCGGCCTCGGCGGAGACGCTCGTCGACGCGCTGGTGTCCGCCTATTCCGGCAACCCCACCCTGGAGGCCGGCCGCGCGCGGCTCCGCGCGGTCGACGAGAACGTGCCCCGGGCGCTGTCGGGGTGGCGGCCGACGGTCGAGATCGACGGTCGCGCCGGCGTCCACCACACCGACGCGAGCGGGCTCGGCGACGAGACCCTCGAGCCGTTGTCGGGGCAGCTGACGGCGAGCCAGCCGCTCTATCGCGGCGGCCGCACCACGGCCGCGACCCGGCGGGCGGAGAGCGAGGTGCTGGCGGAGCGGGCGCGTCTGCTGATGGCCGAGCAGGACGTGTTCCTGGCGACGTCCGTCGCCTACATCAACGTGCTCCGCGACGAGGCGGTGATCGATCTCAACCGCAACAACGTTCAGGTGCTGGAGCGTCAGCTGGAGGCGACGCGGGACCGGTTCGAGGTCGGCGAGATCACCCGCACGGACGTGGCGCAGGCCGAGGCCCGGCTTTCGCGCGCGGTGTCGGATCTCGTCCAGGCCGAGGGCAACCTCGCGTCGTCGCGGGCGGCCTACGTCCGGCTGGTGGGCGCCGCGCCGGGAGCCCTCGAGCCGGCGTCGCGGTTGACGGACCTGCCGGAGGACGAGGCGACCGCCATCGACGTCGCGATGGAGAGCAATCCGTCGCTTCACGCCGCGCGCGCCGACGAGGAGGCGTCGCGTCATGCGATCGACGTGTCCCTGGGCCGTCTGCTCCCGGAGGTCCGGCTGGACGGAGAGCACAGCCGCCGGACGGACGTGTCGGCCCTGGTGGGCCGGGCGGACGACTACAGGCTCACCGCCCGGGTCACGGTCCCCCTCTATCGGGGCGGCACCGTGTATTCGGAGATCCGCCGGAGCCGCGAGGACAATTCGCGCCGCCGCATCGAGGTCGAGGCGACGCGGCGCCAGGTCGTCGAAGGGGTGACCCGGGCGTGGGAGGCCCTGAACACCGCGCGCGCCGAAATCCTGTCGCGGCGGGACGAGGTGCGGGCGGCGGAAATCGCGCTGGAAGGGGTGCGCCAGGAATCGATCGTCGGCGCGCGGACGACGCTCGACGTGCTCGACGCCGAGCAGGAACTTCTCGATGCGCGCGTCGCGCTGGTCGTCGTCGAGCGCGACGAGTTCGTCGCCTCGTTCGAGCTGGCCGCGGCGATCGGCGGGCTGACCGCCGCCAATCTGGAGCTCCCCGTGGATCTGTACGACGCGGAGGCGCACTACCTCGGGGTGCGGAATCTGCGATGGGGGCCGGACCGTCCGTGGCGATGAGCGGCGGAGTCCCGATGGGCGGGACGTGTCCGGCCGGACGGAAGGCGAGCCGGGAAAGACGGCGATGAGCGACGCGAGAAGCCGGCCGGAACCGACGATGGAGGAGATCCTCGAGTCGATCCGCCGCGTCATTTCGGAAGACGGCGCGGCGGTGGAGGAAGACGAGGACGTCCTGGTTCTGCGGGAGCTCGCGCCCGAACCGGAACCCGGAGACGTTCTCGAGCTCACCGAGGTCGTCGGGGAGGACAGGACGGCGCCGGCGGTCTCCGGCGGGGGGGCCGGGAAGGCGCCCGTGCCCCGGGCCGGGTCCAGACCGGACCCGGAGCGCAAGGATCCGATTTCGCGCGAGGCGGCGGAGCGGACCGCGATGACCCTGGCGGATTTCGTCAGCATGGTGGCGAGCACTCCGGGGGTCCGGGTCGGGGGCGCGGACCGGACCCTGGAGGACGTGGTCAGGGAGCTTCTCCAGCCGATGCTGAAGGAGTGGCTCGGCAACAACCTTCAGCCCGTCGTCTCGCGGGCGGTCGCGCGCGAGCTCACGAAGCTTGTCGGGCGTATCGACGACGATTAGATTGCCGCCCGCCGGGGCCGGGAGGCGCCGGCGACGATCCCGATCCGGCGTTTGCCCGATCCGGCGTTCGTCCGCCCGGGCCGGCGGGCGTTCCGTCCGTCGCAGGCGTCGCGCGTGAAAGGTGGCAGGCGGTGCTGGACAAGACCTACAGACCGCAGGAGATCGAAGAGGCGCAATACCGGCTCTGGGAGGAGTCGGGCGTCTTCGCGGCCGGCCGCCGCCGCGGCGCGCCCCCCTACACGATCGTCATCCCGCCGCCCAACGTCACCGGCAGCCTGCACATGGGGCACGCCCTGAACAACACGTTGCAGGACGTCCTGATCCGCTACGAACGGATGCGGGGCCGCGACGCGCTGTGGCAGCCCGGCATGGACCATGCCGGCATCGCGACCCAGATGGTGGTCGAGCGGCAACTCGACGCCGAGGGCGCGAACCGCCGCGATCTCGGGCGCGAGGCCTTCATCGACCGCGTCTGGGCCTGGAAGGCCGAATCGGGCGGCGCGATCGTCAATCAGCTGCGCCGGCTGGGCGCCTCGTGCGATTGGGAGCGCGAGCGGTTCACGATGGACGAGGGCCTGTCGCGGGCGGTGCTGGAGGTGTTCGTCGCCCTCTACAGGAAGGGGCTCGTCTACAGGGACAAGCGCCTCGTCAACTGGGACCCGAAGCTGCACACGGCGATCTCCGATCTCGAGGTTCAGCAGCGGGAGACCCGGGGGCATCTCTGGCACGTTCGCTATCCCGTCGAGGGGGAGGAGGGGCGCGCCATCACGGTGGCGACGACGCGGCCCGAGACGATGCTCGGCGACACGGCCGTCGCGGTGCACCCGGACGACGACCGCTACCGGGCATTGGTCGGCAGGTACGCCGTTCTGCCCCTGGTGGGGCGGCGGCTGCGGATCGTCGCCGACGAGCACGCCGACCCGGCGCAGGGCTCGGGCGCGGTCAAGATCACGCCGGCGCACGACTTCAACGACTTCGAGGTCGGCCGGCGGCACGATCTCGAACTGGTGAACGTCTTCGACGAGAACGCGGCGCTCAACGACGCCGCGCCCGCGGCCTATCGCGGTCTCGACCGTTACGAGGCGCGGGACCGGATCGTCGCCGACCTGGAAGCGCAGGGTCTCGTCGAGAAGGTGGAGGACCACACCCACGTCGTGCCTTACGGGGACCGGTCGGGCGTGGTCGTCGAGCCGTGGCTGACCGACCAGTGGTACGTCGACGCGGCGGCGCTCGCCGGACCGGCGATCGAGGCGGTGAAGTCGGGGCGCACCGTCTTCGTTCCCCGGCACTGGGAGCGCACCTACTTCGAGTGGATGGAGAACATCCAGCCCTGGTGCGTGTCGCGGCAGCTGTGGTGGGGACACCGGATCCCCGCGTGGTACGGCCCCGACGGCGAGGTCTTCGTCGAGCGCACGGAGGCGGAGGCCCGCGCCGCCGCCGCGGCCCGCTACGGCGGTCCGGTGGCGCTGACGCGCGACGAGGACGTGCTCGACACGTGGTTCTCGTCCGCGTTGTGGCCCTTCTCGACGCTGGGCTGGCCCGACGAAACGCCCGAGCTCGCGCGCCACTACCCCACCGACGTCCTGGTCACGGGGTTCGACATCATCTTCTTCTGGGTCGCCCGGATGATGATGCTGGGCCTCCACTTCATGGACGAGGTTCCCTTCCACACGGTCTACATCCACGCGCTCGTGCGCGACGAGAAGGGCCAGAAGATGTCGAAGAGCAAGGGGAACGTCATGGATCCCCTGGAGGTCGCGGACACCGTGGGCGCCGACGCCCTGCGCTTCACGCTGGCGGCCATGGCGGCGCAGGGCCGGGACGTCAAGCTCTCGCAGGGCCGTATCGAGGGCTACCGCAACTTCGCCACCAAGCTCTGGAACGCGGCGCGCTTCTGCGAGATGAACGAATGCCGCGCGGTGGACGGGTTCGATCCCGCGGCCTGCCGGCTGCCCGTCAACAGATGGATCGTCGGCGCGGTCGCCCGCCTCTGCCGCACCGTCGGCGAGGAGATCGAGGCGTACCGCTTCAACGAAGCGGCGAACGCCGTCTATCACGGAACGTGGGGGACCTTCTGCGACTGGTATCTGGAGCTCGCCAAGTCCGGGCTGCGGAGCGGGCCCGAGGACGCCAGGGCGGAGACGCGCGCCGCCGCGGGGTGGGCGCTCGACCATATCCTGAAGGCGCTGCATCCGTTCATGCCCTTCGTCACCGAGGAGCTGTGGCGGCACGCCGGCGAACGCGGCGGCGGCCGCGCGTCCATGCTCATCGAGTCCGCCTGGCCGGCGTTTTCGGAAGACCTCGCCGATCCGGCGGCGGACGCCGAGATGGACTGGGTCGTCCGCCTGGTCGGCGAGGTGCGCGCCGTGCGCGCCGAGATGAACGTGCCGGCGAAGGCGCGAACCGGGCTGTGGCTGAACGGGGCCGGGGAGGAGACCCGGCGGCGCCTGCGCGACAACGAGGAGGCGATCGTCCGTCTCGCCGGTCTCGGGGAGATCCTCGACGGCGACCGGGAGGTTCCGGCCGGGGCGGTGCAGATCGTCCTCGACGACGCCACCGTCGTGCTGCCGCTCGCGGACGTCGTCGACGTCGTCCGGGAGAAGGAGCGCCTGTCGCGGGAGCTCGACAGGGCGCGCGGGGAAATCGCCAGGCTCGAGCGGAAGCTCGGGAACGAGGGGTTCCTGGCGAAGGCGCCCGGACACGTGGTCGAGGAGCAGCACGAGCGCAAGCGCGACGCGGAGTCCGCCGAATCGCGGCTCGCCGCCGCGCTGGCGCGCCTGTAGCCGGGTTCCGGCCGGTCCCGTGAAGCGCGCGTGATCCGGGAGTCCCTCGCGCGTCGCGGGGCGGCGGGACGGAGCGCGGGCCGCCGGTGAAGCTCCACCACTTCCTGCTCGCCGTCCTGGTGGCGTTTTCCGCCGGCATCACCTACGCCATCGTCAAGATCGGCGTCACCCATTTCCCGCCGGTCCTCTTCGGGGCGGTGCGCTACGCGCTGGTCGGGGTCTGCCTCGTCGCCTGGTGGCGGGTGCCCGAGGGCCGCCGCCGGCCGGTGATCGGCATCGCCGTCAGCATGACGGCGCAGTACGTCCTCATGTTTTCGGCATTGTCCAAGTCGGGGGACGCCTCGTCCATGGCGCTGGTGCATCAGCTCTACGTCGCCTTCGCCATCATCATCGCCGCCGTGGTCTACCGGGAGACGGTGGGCGGGCGGCGCTGGGCCGGCATGGCGGTGTCGTTCTCGGGCGTCGTCGTGATCGGCTTCGAACCCGGCGTGTTCCGTCACCTCGATGCGTTCTTTCTGGCGGTCGCGGCGGCGTTCGCCGGCGGCCTGTGCGTGGTGCAGGCCCGGCGCACCGCCGGGATCTCGGTGCTGTCGCTGCAATTCTGGGTCTGCCTGTACGGCGTCGCGCCGATGTTCCTCCTCACCGTGGCGACGGAGGAGGGGCAGGTCGAGGCGCTTCTCGACCCGACGTGGCCGGCGGTGCTGGCGACGGTGCTCGCCGGCCTGTTCGGGGCCGTTCTGGCGCAGGCGGGACGCTATTACCTCGTCCAGCGCTATCCCGTCGGCACGGTCGCCCCGCTCATGCTGCTGACGCCCGTCTTCGCCGTGCTGGGCGGGGTGGTCCTTCTGGGCGACGTCATCACGTGGCGGCTCCTGCTGGGGGGAATCCTGGTCGTATCCGGTCTCGGCGTGACCGTGCTGGCGCCGCCGGTCCGGTCCGGTTGACCCGCCGCTTCGCCCGGGACCGCCGGCGTCCCGCCGGCATCGCGGCCTTGTTTTCAGTGGCCGGTGGCCGGTGATCGGTGCTGGCAACTGACCACCGGTCACCGGCGCTCTCAGGGTGCAGTCCGCCATCGGCGGACTCTCATGGGCAGGCGGGTCGAGCTTTTTTCCTTGCGGCGTCCTTGACGGTTGTGGTAGGGTAGAGACCTGAACTTCACGGGGCCTCTTCACGGGGCCTCTTCACGGGGCCTCTTCACGGGGCCTCTTCACGGGGCCTCTTCACGGGGCCTCTTCACGGGGCCTCTTCACGGGGCCTCTTCACGGGGCCTCTTCACGGGGCCTCTTCACGGGGCCTCTTCACGGGGCCTCTTCACGGGGCCTCTTCACGGGGCCTCTTCACGGGGCCTCTTCACGGGGCCTCTTCACGGGGCCTCTTCACGGGGCCTCTTCGATTTGACGAACGAGGGGTCCCGATGACCATATCGAAGCATATCCCGGTTTTCGTTGGCGGGCTGGCCTTGGCCTTGGCCGCCGTGATCTTCGCATCGGACGCGGCGCGGGCGGTCAACGACTGCGGGGCGCTCACGGACACCGACTTCACCAAGAACTGCCAGGGTGCGGCGTATACCGGCATCGTCTATTGGGATCAGACGAACCCCGTCACGATCACCGTCACAGGCACCACGACCTCGCAGGCGACGATCATCACGGCCGGCACGAACAACGGTCTGCACAACGGCATCACCATCCGCACCAACGACGACACGACCTCGCCCCGCACCTCCGCGGTCCGCAACATCGGCCTCACGGTCGGCGGCATGGGCACCGTCGCCATCAGACAGTCCGGCACGCGAAGCAGCAGTTGGTACAACAACCGCGGCATCCTCGTCCGTCAGCGCGACGGGGACGGCGCCACGACCACGCTGGACATCAAGAGCGGCGTGACGATCGGGACGCCGACCGACAAGATGGAGAACGGCGGCATCGAAGTTGTGGTGGACCAGAGCGACGCTGGCGCCGTCACCGTCACCAGCGGGGCGGCGATCTACTCGGAGGCCGACGGCGACCGGCCCGGCGGCATCCACATCGGCAACGCCGGCAGCGGCGCGGTCATGCTCACCAACAGCGGCGCCATCGTGTCGGACGCCCGGGGCATCAACGTCGAGGACACCGGTTCCGCCGGCGCCATCACGATCACCAGCAGCGGCGCCATCACCTCGGCGGCCACGACGGCCCTCGAGGGCATCCGCGCCGTATCGACCGGCAAGGACGCCGATGGCGATGACGCCGGCGTCTCCGTCACCCATTCGGCCGGGGCCATCGCGGTGGCGATGGGCGGCGTGGGCATCAGGGCGCACGTGGGCACGTCCCGGTCGGAGGGCGACACGGGGGGGGGCACCTACGTCACGCCCGAGAACGAGGGTCTCGCCAAGGTCGCCGTCACCGGCGGCTCGGTCGCATCGAAGGGGAGCGCCATCTCGGCGGTCAACTACGAGGCCGGCTCGGTCGTGGTCGAGGTTTCGGACGGCGTCACGCTGACCTCCACGGAGGGCTTCGGCATCGACGCCGTGCTGACCGACGTGGGCAACACGGCCGGGACGGTCTCCGTCACGTCGGCGGGCGCCGTCACCGCCTCGATGTTCAGCGGCATCCGCGCGCGGAACTCGGCCGGCAACGGGGGCACGGTGACGGTCGCGGTGACCGGCGGCTCGGTGACGACGGAGGGGGCGCGCACGCACGCCGTCGAAGCGTTCCAGGAGGGAACGGGCGACGCCGTCGTGAACGTCTCCGCCGGCGCGGAGATCGTCTCCAGGCAGAACGCCGGCATCCTGGCCCGGCTCCGCCTCGCGGGCAACGACGAGGGGCAGGTGAAGGTCACCCAGGGCGGGACCATCGCCGGCCGCACGGGCGTCCACGCCTACGTCTCGCGCGACAGCGCCACGACCGAGACGCGCACGGAGGCGAACCAGCCGCTGATCGACGTCACGTGGACGGGCGCGTTCTCGCACGGGACGACGGCCACCGTCGCCCAGGACGACAGCGACCGCTGGGCAGCTTCCGACGCCACCCTCGCGCTCACCCACCATCGGACCGTGGAGGCCGGGAAGGCCACCCGCTACGGAACGCCGGCCGGCATCGATGCCCAGGTCATGTCCTGGAACGATGTGGCGGCGCGAGTGGCGGAGGCCGACGATCCGGGCATGATCGCGGACAACGCGGCGCAGACGGTCCTGCTGGCCGAGACCGGCGCCGGTTCGCGGAGGACGGCCATCCTTGCGGCGTTCAAGGCGGCGCTCGGAAACGGCGACATCGCCGTTGCGGACGGGGTCTTCGACGCCGTCAAGACGGGCGCGACGAGCCTGACCGGCGTGACGGACGCCGAGATCGTGACCTATCTGAGCACGGACGACGACGACACGAGAACCCTCCTTCGCAACGTCCTGAAGTACAGCCTCTCGGAGGCGGAGATGGCGGTGCTGCGGGCGGCGGTGACGGACACCGGGCTCGACGCCGCCCTCGACGACGAGGACGCGGGCTTCTCCGCCGACTACAAGGCGGCGGTGAAGGCATTCCTCAACGACTTCAACGTCGGCGACATTCGCGTCGCCATGAACGGCGGCTCCATCGCCTCGCGCGGCGACGGCATCCGCGCCTACTACGCGACGCCCAACGACAGGAACGGCCGTATCGACGTCACCATCGCCGCCGGCACGACCGTCACCGGCGCCAATGCCGGCATCTATGCCGCCAACGCGGGAATGGGCGAGGTGACGGCGACCTCGGACTGGGGGCAATCCCTGGATCTGGACGAGACCGTGATGCTGCGCCAGCAGTTCGTGACGGTGAACGGCATGGTGACGGGCGGCATGGACGCGGCGGTTCACCTCGCGGGCGGCGGCGCCCTGCTGGTCGGCGACAAGGGTAGAGTGGTGGCCGGCGATTCGGGCCGCGCCATCCTGGTCAACGACCCCGGACGCTCGATGATCGTCATCAACGGCGTGGTGTCGGGCGGTTCCGGCTCCGGTGACGATGCCGTGGCGGCGATCCATACCGATGGCGGCGGCCGCATCACCCTCGGGCGGACCGGGCGCGTGATGCTTGCCGGCGGCGCCACCGACGCCATCCGCGCCGACGGCGATGCAACCACCCGTGTCGTCGTGATTGTGGACGGCGCGATGGTCTATAGCGAAAACGCCGGTGTCGCGGCCGGCCGCCTGGGTGGTGCCGTCCGCGGCAATGCCGTCGCCGAGAATGATGGCGGCGATAAGGTCGTTAGATTTGCCGTCCTCGACGAGAATGGCGACACCGGCATGGGGAGGGACGCGCCCCTCGACGAGAGCGGCGATCCCGTCGTCTCCGGATTTCCTTCGATGACGCCGCCGGGTGATGATCCCGATGATCCCATGGATCCGGAGATGCCCATGGATCCCATGGATATGACGTGTGACGATGCCTCGGACGATCGCTGCCGGCTTTACGAGGCGTTGCCGTCGGTGCTGCTGGCAATGAACGGTCTTCCGAGCCGCGGCGAGCGCATGTCGGCCCCGCGCGACGCGCACGGGGCGTGGGCACGCGTGGAGACGGCGAGCGGGCAGTGGAAGGCCGCGGACTCGACCCGGACCGACCTCGCCTACGACCACGGCCGGTACGGCGCGCGCGCGGGCGTGGACGTGGTGGTGGGCGAGGGCGCCCGCCTCGGCCTCTCGGTGCACAGCCTTCGGGGCGAGGCCGAGATGACGCGGCGCGGCGGCAAGGTCGAGCTGTCGGGCGTGGGCCTTGGGGTCAGCGCGACGAGCCTGTTCGGCGGCGGCTTCCACGTGGACGCCTCGGCGCAGGCGACCCGGTTCGACGTGGACATGACGTCGAGTCGGGGGCGGAGGCTGAAGGAGAGCGACGGCAGCGGCTGGGCGCTGGGCCTGGAGGCCGGTCGCTCGATGACGCTGAACAGCGGCCTGTCCGTGATGCCGAACCTCGGCCTCGTCTGGTCGCAGGCGTCGCTGGACACCTTTACCGACGCCCGCGGTGCCCGCGTGTCCATGGACGATGCGGAGAGCCTGGTCGGTCGTCTGGGTGTGGCTGCCATGGCCGAGACGGACGGCGGTCCGCGCCTGTTCGGCTCGGTGGACGTGACGCACGAGTTCTCGGAGGAGACCGAGGTGATGGTGTCCGGGACGCGGCTGGCGGCGTCGGCGGAGACGACGGGCGTGCGCGTCGGGGTCGGCGGCCTGTTCGACTTGGGGAACGGGACGTCGCTTCGGGGTTCGGCGGACTACATGTCGTCGGGAGCCGACAACAGCGCCTATGGCGCCGGCCTGAGCATGACGATGAGCTTCTGATCGGATGCCGTGAACTTCCGATCAGGTATCGCGCCGAGGTAGCCCGCCCGGCGCACCGCTTCACGGGGCGTCTTCGGATTTGACGGACGGAGGTTGATGGTGATGACGGCTGTTTCGGGGCGTATCCCGGTTTTCGTCGGCGGGCTGGCCTTGGCCATCGCACTGCTTCTCGCGCCGGACGCGGCGCAGGCGCAGACCAACGCCACATGCGGGGCGCTCAATTCGGGCAACTCGTTCACCGAAAACTGCCCGGATGCGGCCTATGCCAACGGCATCGTCTATTGGAATCAGGCGAGCGCCGTCACGCTCACCGTCCCGGGCACGGCGACCACGGCGACGATCACGGCATCCACGACCGCGTGGAACGGCCTGGACAACGGCATCACCATCCGCACCAGCGCCCACGCGACCGAGGCCCGCAACATCGCCCTCACGGTCGGCGGCACGGGCGCCGTCGCCATCGTGCAGGGCAGCAGCCCGGAGGCCAACGCCTGGTGGCGCAATCACGGCATCCTCATCTCGCCGCACGCCGCGAACGGCTCCACGGTAACGGTGGACGTCAAGAGCGGCGTGACCATCGGGACGACGACCACCAGCATGAGCAACACCGGCATCGAGATCGTCGACGTCCCCGGCGCCGTCTCCGTCACCAGCGCGGCAAGGATCTACGCCGGGGTAAGGGGCATCCGTGTCGGCAACTCCGCAGGCACCGCCATGGTCACCAACAGCGGCGCCATCACGGCGGGCGGCGACGGTATCTACGTCCGGAGCTCGAACTCCGCCGGCGCCGTCACGGTGACCAACAGCGGCGCCATCACTTCGGGCAACGACGGCATCTTCGCCAGAACGGACGGCCAGGACGCCGCCGGCGCCAACGCCGGCGTCTCCGTCACCCATTCGGCCGGGGCCATCGCGAGCACGGGCCGCGCCGGCATCGTGGCGCATGTGGGCGTCAAAAGGGGTGACGAAGCCAAGGGGATGAACAAGCTGGACGAAACCGGTGCGGTGGTGGGCGGGCCCTATGTCGCGCCCATGAACGTGGGCCTCGCCAAGGTCGCCGTCACCGGCGGCTCGATCGCATCGAAGGGGAAGGCCGTCGAAGCGATCAACTACGAGGCCGGCTCGGTCGAGGTCGACGTCTCGGAGGGCGTCACGCTGACCTCCACCCACTACCACGGCATCCATGCCGAAGTGGCCGACGCGGGCAACGCGAGCGGGACGGTCGCCGTCACCAATGCGGGGAAGATCGTCGTGACCGCCGGATACGGCATCGTCGCCATCCGCAGGGGAGGGTCGGGCGCCGTCACGGTCGACAACAGCGGCGCCATCGAGGCGGGCGGCGACGGCATCTTCGTCATAGCCGACGGCGCCGGCGGCGCCGTCTCGGTCACCAACAGCGGCGCCATCGGCAAGGCGGACGCGGCGGTGGCCCGCGGCATTTTCGTCTCGCACGACGGCTCGGGCGCCGTCGGCGGCGTCACGGTCGCCAGCAGCGCCGCCATCACGGCGACGGACCACGGCATCCTGGCCCAGGCGAAAGGCCAGGATGCCGAGAACGCCAACGTCGGCGTCACCGTCACCCATTCGGCCGGGGCCGTCGTCGTCGCCTCGGACGAGCCCGTCGACGACGGCTCGCAGGGCGTCAAGGAGGGCATCGTGGTCCGGGTCGGCAATTGGCGGCAGGAGACCGACGCCGGCCACGCCGGCTACGTCGCGCCCAGGAACAGGGGCCTCGCCAGGGCCGCCGTCACCGGCGGGTCGGTCCGCGCGAAGGGAGTGGCCGTCGAGGTGGCGAACTACGAGGCCGGCTCGGTCGAGATCGACGTCTCGGAGGGCGTCACGCTGACCTCCACCCACGACCACGGCATCGAGGCCGACCTGCGCGACGTGGGCAATGCGAGCGGGACCATCGCCATCGACCAGGCGGGGACGATCAGCGCGGCGAAAGACGGCATCAGCGCCAAGGTCGCATGGAGCGGCGGCGCCGGCCCGGCCCGCGCGATCGACATCGAGTGGACGGGGACGTTCACGCCCCGTGAAGTGGACGCGGTGCGGACCATCCCCAACGTAACCCGCGCGCTGCAGGCGGTGCGGCAGCAGGCCGTGGAGGAGGCGGAGATCCACTATACGCGGGGGAACGCGGGGATCGACGCCGGGGTCATGAAGTGGTCGATTTTCAGGGACGTCGTGGCCAGGAGCGACGATCCGGGCGCGATAGCGGACAAGGCGGCGCAGGACGCGCTGTTCGCCGACGACGCCGACGCCGCCACCAAGGCGCGGGCGGCGGCCATCGTGGCGCAGTTGCGGTCGGTGCTCACCAACTCGGCGTTCACCGCCAGGACGGTGACCATTCGTGGCGCCGACGACGTCGACGGCAATGACGACGGCAGCTACAGCGACGACGAGATCACGGCGTATCTGAGCGAGGACAGCAACGCCCGCAGAACCCTGCTGCGCAACGTCCTGGCGCTGTCGCTCACGGACGAGGAGGTGGACGTGTTCGAGGCGGTGGCGACGGGCGGCGACGTGGACGCCGCGCTGGCGGCCGTGCCCGGCGCTTCGGATGCCTACAAGGCGGCGGTGAAGGCGCTGCTCGCCAACCACAACGTCGGCGACATCCGCGTCGCCATGAACGGCGGCTCCATCGACTCGAGCGGCGACGGCATCCGCGCCTGGTTCGCGAGGTCCCACGCCAGCAACGGCGGCATCGAGGTCATCGTCGCCGAGGGCGCGACCGTCACCGGCGACGCGGCGGGCATCTACGTGAGCGGCGCGGGGACCGGTTTGAGCGTCAAGAAGCAGTACACGTCCAAGGAGGTCCAGGAAGCGGAGGCGAACAGAGAGCTGGACGCCGACGCCCTCGTCTCCTTCCCGGACTACCTCGATCAGGTGGTCAGGGTGCAGGGCACGGTGACGGGCGGGACGGACGCGGCCGTTCACCTCGACGGCGGCGGGGCGCTGATCGTCACCGGCGCCGGCAAGCTGGTCGCCGGCTCCTCGGGCCGGGCGGTGCTGGTGAACGATCCGGGTCCGGCGGTCATCTACGTCGACGGCGAAGTGACGGGCGGCGCCGGCCCGGAAGACGCGCGGGCGCCGGCGGCGGTGCATCTGACCGGCGGCGGCAGCGTCACCATCGGCCTCGAGGGGCGTGTGGATGCGGGCGGCGCCATGAGCGCCATCCGCGGCGACGCGCCGACGGCGGTGATCGTCCACACCGAGAGCACGGTCGACACCCTGACGCAGGAGCAGGCCCGCGCGGACCTGGCGCGGATCGAGGGCGGCTCTCAAAAGCTGTTCTCCGGCGAAGGCATCACAGAGGTCACCTTTGCCGAGATCAAGGGCGGCGTTCCCACCGGCTTCACGAGGGATGGCCTCCTGCCTGTCGACCCGGCCGACGCCGAGGTCGATGAGGATGAAGAGATCGATGTGGAGTTCGGCGAGCTTCGCTTCAGCTGCAACGCGCAGGACGGCCGGTGCCGCCTGTACGAGGCGCTGCCGTCGATCCTGCTGGCGATGAACGGCCTTCCGACCCGGGCGGAGCGCGCGTCGGCGGCGCGCGACGGCAGTGGCGGCTGGGCGCGCATCGAGGGCGGGGGCGGCAAGTGGACGGCGGAGCGCTCGGCCTCGCCCGGGGCGAAACTGTCCTTCGACCACAGCCGGTACGGCGTGCACGCGGGCGCGGACGCGGCGGTGGGCGAGAACGGCCGTCTCGGCGCGTCGGTACACGGGTTCCGGGGCGAGGCGAAGGTGCCGTCGTCGGGCATGGCGAAGCTGTCGGGTGTGGGGGTGGGGGTTCACGCCACGGCCATGCTCGGCGGGTTCCATGTGGACGCACAAGCGGCGATGACGTGGTACGACGTGGACCTGAAGTCGTCGATGCACGCCACGCCGTTGAAGGCCGACGTGAAGGGCCGGGGCCATGCGGTGGGCGTCGAGGTGGGCCGTCGCACGCCGGTGTCGGACGAGATGTCGGTGACGCCGCGCGCGGGCGTCATGTGGTCGGAGGTGTCGCTGAACGACTTCACGGACGAGATAGGCAGCGGGGCGGAGGTCTCGGTCAATGAGGGGGAGAGCCTGACGGGCCGCGCCGGTGTGAGCGTGGAGTCGGAGGCTTCGGAGGGCGTGCGCCTGTTCGGCACGGTGGACGTGACGCACGAGTTCTCGGAGGAGACGGAGGTGGCGGTGTCGGGAACGCCGCTGAAGGCGTCGGCGGAGACGACGGGTGTGCGCTTCGGCGTCGGCGGCACGTTCGATCTGGGGCACGGGGCGTCGTTGCAGGGCACGGCGGGCTACGCGCTGACCGGCGGCAGCGGCAACCGCGCGTATGGCGGCGGGCTGAACCTGATCGTGAACTTCTGATCGGGTATCGCGCCGGGGTATGCCCGCCCGGCGCGGGGCCGTCATCTTCCCTTGGGAGCGCCGGCGTCCCGCCGGCATCGCGCGAACCGGGACAAGCGCTTGACAGGGCGAACCTCGCGGCGCTCTGCTATGGGGTCATCGATCGTGGGAACCGGGAGACACGCCATGACCGCAGCCGCCTTCGATACCCTCAAGGCCACCCACGACCTCGAAGCCGCCGGCGTCGAACGGCCCCAGGCCGAAGCCCCCCAACCCGAAGCCATTGCGGCCGCGATCCGGGATAGTCAGGGCGAACTCGCCACCAAGGCGGACCTCATGGCGGGCCTCAACGGTCTCAAGGTGGACATGCTCAAGCTCGCCATCGGGATCGTGGCGGCAAACACCGCCTTGACCGTCGGCCTGCTTCGGGTCCTCGGAGGGACGGGCTGATGAACGACCTCGCACCCGTCGCCATCATCGTCGGCGGCACGTTCGCTCTCGGGCACGGGGCGTCGTTGCAGGGCACGGCGGGCTACGCGCTGACCGGCGGTAGCGGCAACCGCGCGTATGGCGGCGGGCTGAACCTGATCGTGAACTTCTGATCCCCCGAAGCGCCCGGGGAAAGCCGCCCGCATGACGCGGGGTCGCACCCCGCGGGGTGCGACCCGGACTTTCGCGGGATTGCGCCGGGAAAAAAGTTCTTGACGACCCCTCCGGCGGCGCCTGATAATGCCGTCATCCGCCCCTTGGCAGTACGCCCCGCTCCTAGCGATCACGAGCGAGGCCGAACCCTTGGGGCTTTCCCTTGCCCGCGTCTCACATGACGAAAGCCGCGATCCTCATCGACGGTGGATACTTCCTGAAGCGGTTGCCGACAGTCCGGCCCGACATCGATGTGTATCGTCGGATCTTTCCGAGCATATCGATGGTTTGACCAGCGGCTTTCCCAGGCCGCGCTGAACGGGAGCGGACGAGTGCCCGGTTCTCCAAAGCGAAGGAGCCGCGAAGCGGCCCGGCGCGCCGCTCCCAACTGCCTGCCCAGCGTCTCGCATGGAGAGCCGGTCGCTCTACGATCGCGCTGGAGATCCCAGGAAGCTCGTGACGATTCCGGACTGCGGACACTTCGAAGTGTACTCCGGCGCGCCGTTCGACCGGGCGTGCGCCGAGGCGGTCGCCTGGTTCGATTCGCATCTCTGATCGCATCCGACCGAAAACCGCGACGGCGCGTCGCGCTTCCAATGTCGCGGCGCTTCCCTTACGCTTCGCCGGCAAGCGAACCGGCCCGCCACGGGGAGGACGAGGGATGAGTTCAGCCTACGCGGAGATCGCCGCGGCCCTGGAGGATTACTTCATCGGCTTCCACCAGGGCGACGTCGAGGCGTTGAAGAGGATATTCCATCCGAGCGCCCGCCTTTACGCCGCGATGGAGGGGCCGCTCACCGATCGCGACATGGAGCAGGTCTACGCAGGCGTCCGCAGCCGGCCGTCGTCGGCGTCGCGCGGTTTCGAGCGGTTCGACGGGATACTGTCGATCGACCAGTCGGGTCCCGAGGCCGCTCTCGCCAAGGTGCAAATCGCGCTCGGCGACCGGCTCTACACCGACTTCCTGAACCTGCTGAAGCTGGACGGGCGCTGGCGGATCGTTTCCAAGGTCTATACGGGCGAACCGAGACCCGCCGCCGCCCGGCGGGAAGCCGCGGAATAGATCGGTCCGGGGGCGGGCGTCTCCGGCCGGGGAGAGGGGAGGCGTGCCGATGCTGCACCACCGGCGATTCGGCGCCGGCGAGACCGTCGTCCTGCAACACGGCTTCGTCGGCAGCGGGGAGATCTTCGCGCCCCTGATCGCGGAACTCGCCCCGAACTTCGACGTGATCGCCACCGATCTTCCCGGCCTGGGCGGCAGCGCCGGCGTTCCGGCCCCCGACGACGTCGGGGAACTTGCCCGGATGCTGGCCGACACCCTCGCCGGGCTCGGCGTCGACAGGTTCTCGATCCTGGGTCACTCCCTGGGTTCGGAGACCGCGCTCCATCTCGCCCTCGACTTTCCCGAACGGGTCGACAAGCTGATCCTCTACGGCGGCTGTCCGGCGGACCTCCCGGAGCGCTACGAATCCTACGAGGAGTCGCTCCGCCGCATCGACGCGGACGGCATCGTGGCCACCGCCGCCCGCATCGCCGCGACGTGGACCAACGCCGGCGCCCGGCATCCGCTTTACGAGTTCATGAGGCGCTGCGGGGAGAATTCCAGCCACGAAGGCGCGAAGCAGCTGGTGCGCGCGATGGCGAACTTCGACGTCCGCGCCCGCCTGGGCGAGGTGCGGGCCAGGACGCTGATCGTCTGCGGCGACATGGACCGGACGACCCACCCGCGCCACTCCATCGAGATGTGGGAGAAGATCCCGGACGCCCAGCTCTGCATCCTGCCCAACAGCGCCCACGCCGCGCACGCGGAGGCGCCCGGGATCTTCAACCGCATCGTGTCGCGTTTTCTCATGGAGGAGTGACCGGTTCGGCTATGATCCGGGACGCGAACGCCGCGCGCTCCACCGGGGAGGCGGGCGTGGCGTCCGCCTTCCGAACCGCCGGACCCGGAGACGATGCCCGAAGAAACCGCCCAAGGCCCTCTCGTCGGCTACCGCGCGCTGGAGCTCGGGACCATGGTCGCCGGGCCGTTCGTCGGGCGGCTGCTGGCCGATTTCGGCGCCGAGGTGCTCAAGGTGGAGCAGGCCGAGGGCGACCCGGTGCGCGATTACGGCCGGCGCTTCGAGGGGAAGTCGCTCTACGCCGCCAGCATCATGCGCAACAAGCGCAACGTCTCGGTGAATCTGCGGGAGGCGGCCGGCCGCGACCTCGTCAGGCGCATGATCCCGCAATGCGACTTCATGATCGAGAACTTCCGGCCGGGGACCTTGGAGCGCTGGGGGCTCGGTTACGAGGACGTCCGCGCCGTCAATCCCGGAATCATCGTCGTCCGCGTCAGCGGGTTCGGGCAGACCGGTCCCTACGGCGGGCGGGCCGGGTACGGCGTCGTCGCCGAAGCGGTCAGCGGCCTGCGTCACATCACCGGCGATCCCGACAGGCCCCCGTCGCGGGTGGCCGTGCCGCTTACCGACTACATCGGCGGCCTGTTCGCCGTCTGCGGGGCGCTGGCGGCGTTGACGCATCGCCAGAAGACGGGCGAGGGGCAATGCGTCGACGCCGCGCTGTACGAAAGCGCGTTCAGTGTCACCGAGCCGTTCGTGCCGCAGTACGGGAAGACGGGGGAGGCGGGGATGCGTGCCGGCCCGCGCCTTCCGGGCAACGCGCCCAACAGCCTCTACCGCGCCCGCGACGGCCTGTACGTCCAGGTCACGGCGGGCAACGACCGCATCTTCCGGCGGCTGGCCGAGGTCATGGGCCGGCCCGAGCTCGCGGAAGACGGGCGGTTCTCCACCCACGCCGCCCGCTGGCGGCACGTGGACGCGCTCGACGGGATCATCGGCGCCTGGGCCGCCGGCATCGATTCCGGGGAGCTGGAAGGCCGCCTCAACGAAGCGGGGGTGCCGTCGGCGCGCATCTACACGATGGCCGAGATCTACGAGGACCCGCATTTCGCGGCCCGCGACATGCTGGTCGACGCGCCGAGTTCCGAGCTCGGCGCCGTCACGCTGGCGGGCGTCGTGCCCAGGCTTTCGGCGACGCCGGGCGGCGTCCGCTGGGCGGGCCGCAGGCCGGGCCAGGACACGCGGGCGGTGCTCCGGGAGCTGTGCGGTCTCGACGACGCCGAACTCTCCCGGCTCGAGGCGGAGGGAATCATCCACTGCGGGGACGACGCCGAGGCCGCCGCGGCGGCCGAATGACGCCGCCGCCGGGGATGTGACGAACCCTCCGCCAAACGTCTTCGTCCTCGCCGGGGAGGCGTCGGGAGACAACCTCGGCGCCCGGCTGATGGCGGCCGTCGAGCGGCGAACCGGCGGCGACGTCCGCTTCTCCGGGGTCGGCGGCCCGGCCATGAGCGCGCGCGGGCTCGACAGCCTGTTTCCGATGGACGACCTCGCCCTCGTCGGACTCGCGGAAGTCGTTCCCCATCTGCCGCGCCTGGTCCGCCGCCTGCGGGAGACCGTCGCCGCCGTCGCCCGCCTGCGGCCGTCGGTCGTCGTGACCATCGATTCGCCGGGCTTCTCCCTCCGCGTGGCCGAGCGGGTCCGCCGTCTCGGCGTGCCCACGGTCCAGTACGTGGCGCCCCAGCTCTGGGCCTGGAATCCCGAGCGCGGCGGTAGGCTCGCGTCGCAGGTGGACCGCGTGCTCGCCCTGCTGCCGTTCGAACCCGAGTTCTTTGCCCGCTTCGGCGTCGCGTGCGCCTTCGTCGGACACCCGGTGGTCGAGTCCGGGCTGGACGCCGGCGACGGCCCGGCCTTTCGCCGCCGCCACGGCATCGACGGCGGGAGTCCCGTCGTCGTGGTCATGCCCGGCAGCCGCACGACCGAGGTGCGGCGGCTGCTGCCGACGTTCGGACGGGCCGTGGCGCGGCTGCGGGACTCCCGTCCGGGCCTCGTGGCGGTGGCGCCGACCGTCGCCGCGACGGCCGCCGCCGTCGCCGACGCGGCGCGGCGCTGGCCCTGCCGCGTGATCCTGGTGGACGACGCCGGGGAGAAGGCGGATGCGTTCGCGGCCGGCGACGCCGCGCTCGCCAAGTCGGGAACGTCCACGCTCGAGCTGGCGTTCGCCGGCGTCCCGATGGCGGTCGCCTACCGGGTCGGCGCGGTCACGGCCCTGCTCGCGCGGCGCCTGATGTCGGTGGACAACGCGGCGCTGGTCAACCTTCTCGCGGGCCGGGAGGTCGTGCCCGAGTTCCTTCAGGAGGACTGCCGCCCCGACCGGCTGGCCGCGGCGCTCGCCCGTCTCCTCGACGACGAGGCGGCGCGCACGCGGCAGCGGGCGGGGCTCGCCGAGGCCGTCGCGGCGCTGGGCGCCGGAACGCCGGCGCCCAGCGAGCGCGCGGCGGCGGCGGTGCTCGACGCGGCCGCCGGGGCCGGTTCGCCGCATGTCTGAAGCCGCGCCGGGGCGGTCGGCGGGGCGCGGGCGGCCCGGCGTCCGGTTCGACGGGCCGTTCGAGCCGCTTGCGGACGACGTTCGGAGCGCGTCGCTGGACCGGATCGTCGACGCCATGCCGCCCGGCGACCCCTGGCTCTTCGCCTACGGATCGCTCATGTGGGACCGCGCCGTCTTTCCGTTCCGGGAACGCGAGCCGGCCCTGCTCCGCGGCTACCGCCGCGCGTTTTGCATCTGGACGGCATCGGCCCGCGGATCGCCGGAAATGCCGGGGCTGTCCCTCGGCCTGGAGCCCGGCGGGTCGTGCCGGGGAATCGCCTTCCGCATCGCCCGCCACGAGGCCAAGGCGGCGCTGGAGCCGGTCTGGCGGCGCGAAATGCACACCGGGTGCTACGAACCGCGCTGGACCGTCGCGCGGCTGCGCCATCGGACGGTCGACGCGCTGACGTTCGTGGCCCGCCGGGGCCATGTCCAGTACGCGGCCGGCCTTGCGCCCGAAGCCGTCGTCCATCACATCGCCCGGGCGCGCGGGAGCCGGGGCTCGTGCCGCGACTATCTCGCCGACACCCTGTCGAACCTCGAGGCGTCGGGTGCCCGGGACCGGCGGTTGGAGCGGCTGCTCGCCCGGGTCGACGCGCGGTTGACGGTCGAGGACTACGGGCGCGTGTCCCGCGGGTTCCGGGAAGGGACCCTGGACCACGACGTGAGCCAGAACTACGCGGCCCTCCTCGGCGCCATCGAGGCGCGGCCGCCGTATTCCATTCTCGATCTCGGCTGCGGTCCGGGCCGCGATCTGGCCTGGTTCCGCTCTCGAGGACACGAGGCGGTCGGTCTCGACGGGGCGCCGGAATTCGTGGAGATGGCCCGCGCCCACTCGGGCTGCGAGGTGCTGTGCCGGGACTTCCTGGCGATGGACCTGCCGCCCGGAAGATTCGACGGCATATTCGCCAACGCCTCCCTGTTTCACGTGCCGAGCCGGGAGCTGCCGCGCGTCCTGGGCGAGCTCCACGCCGCCCTGAAGGCCGGGGGCGTGCTCTTCTGCTCCAATCCGCGGGGGAACGGCGAAGAGGGCCTGTACGGGAGCCGGTACAACTGCTTCCACGACCTCGAGACGTGGCGCGGCTACCTGACGGCCGCGAACTTCGCCGAGCTCGATCACTACTACCGCCCGCCGGGCCGGCCGCGCCGCGAGCAGCCCTGGCTGGCCACCGTCTGGCGCAAGGCCCGAGACGCCGCGGGGCGCGCCGGCGGCTGATGTCGAAGGCCGTTCGGAGGTGGCGCCCCGCTCACCCCGCCGCCGGGGAGGCGTCGCCCCGCAGGCGCGCGTCGGCCTCGCGCACGAACTCCAGGTGCGCGCGCAGGCTGTCGTTGATCCGCAGGGCCGCCTCCAGCGCCCTGACGCCGTCCGCGCCCGGCACGACCGGCGCGCGGTCGTTCAGGACGGCGTCCACGAACGACCCGATCTCCCGCTCCAGCGCGTCGCCCTCGTCGTACCGCCGTTCGTCGCCGTCGATCCCGGGAAGGCCCGCCGCCGCCGACCCCTCGCCCTTGCGGAGCGTGCGGATGCGCTGGGTGACGAAGTCGACGGTGGTGTAGGCGTCGGGCTCGAAAACGCGCATCTTCCGTTCGGTCTTGAAGCTGATGCGGCTGGCGGTGATGTTGGCGATGCAGCCGTTGGCGAACTTGATCCGGGCGCTGGCGATGTCCTCGGACGGCGAGATCACGGGCGCTCCCGCGGCGTCGAGGCCGATCGGCGGCGCGTCCACGAGCGACAGGATCAGGTCGAGGTCGTGGACCATGAGGTCGAGGATCACGTTCACGTCGGTGCCGCGCGGCTTGTACGGCGCGATGCGGACCGAATCGATGTAGAGCGGGCGCTTCACCTGCCGGCGCAGCGCCTCGACGACGCCGGAAAACCGCGCCAGGTGGCCGACCTGGAGCGTCCGCCCGCGCCGCTCGCTCAGGTCCACGAGCTTCTTCGCCGTCGCCAGATCGTCGGTGATCGGCTTTTCCACCAGGACGTGGACGCCGTTCTCCAGGCAGGCGCCGGCCACGTCGAAGTGATGTTGCGTCGGCACGACGACGCAGGCGGCGTCGATCCGCCCGAAGAGGTCCCGGAAGTCCGATACCGCCTCGGCGCCGAACTTACCGCCGGTCTCGCGCGCCTTTTCGGCGTCCGTGTCCGCGACAGCGACGAGGTTCGCGCTGTCGAGGGCGGCGATCTTCTCGGCGTGGAAGCGGCCGAAGTGGCCGACCCCGATCACCGCCATGTCGAGGGGCGCCTTCATCGGCGGGCGGGGACTCCGGGCCGCGTCCTCACGTGGCGAGCCCCCGTTCCCTGGCCCATGCGTCCTGCGGCGGCAGCGTCGCCGGGTCCAGGGAGCGCCACAGATAGTGGGCCACGTAGGGCTTGTAGGCGTCGAACGCCCGCCGCAGTTCCTCCACCGCCGTGTCGTGGACGTCGACCCGCAGGTCGATGGTCGCCGCCATGTCCGGTTGCGCGACGTGAAGGGCCGCCGAGCGTTCGGCCATGTGCTCGCCGTCGGCGGTCGCCTGGCCGCCGGCGTCGCGGCCCGCCTCGATCGCCCGCATCAGGCGTTCGTCGAGGTCTTCGCCCTCGTTCTTCCGGAAGGCCGCGGCGATGGCTTCGACGACGTGAGGTCCCGCCAGCGCGTTGCCCATGGCGACGTACCCGTCGCCGATCTCGTGTCCGACCCAGGGCCGGCAGTCGTCCCCCGACCGGCACGCCGCGGCGCCGAAGCGGCCGACGATGCCGATCTGGCGGTAGCGGAGCAGGGGGTCGTGGGTCTCGAGGTCGTCGAGGACGTCCTCCGGCGCCATGCCGTTCTCCAGAAGGTCCATGGCGATGGACCCCAGCGGCGGATTGACGAACGCCTGGTTGGAGAGCGCCGCCACGTCGTGCCTGACGTGCGGGCAGTAGGACCCGACGGCGAGCGAATAGGTCGCGATCCCGACTCCCAGCCGGCCCGTCCGCCGGCAGCGTCCGACGATGGTGAACGTCATGGTCGATGTCCTCCCGGTTCGTGTTTCGCGGCGGCTCGCGCCGGGCGCCAGCATGGGGAGAAAAGCCGCCGGAGAAAAGCCCCGGCGCCGGGTTCAGTGGCCGGTAGCCGGTGATCGGTAGCCGGCGCCGGCCACTGGCAACCGACCACTGGCAACCGACCACTGGCCACCGGCCCCCGCCGTCAGAAGTGACGGACCCGGTCGAGAAGGTCTTCGCCGGGGTGGCCGTCCGCGGCCGCCGCCCAGCCGACCAGATCGGGGCGCGGGCCGAAAAGCGCGAAAGTCATGCCGTCCTTGTCGGGGCCGGGTTTGAGTCCGCCGTCCACCCGCCAGCCACGCGCGCCGCCGGCGACCAGCGCGGCCGAAGGCGCCGCGATCCCCTGTGCGCCCTTCGCCCGTTGGTCGCCGGCCCAGCGCCGGCAGTGCGGCCAGCTCTCCGGACCGCCGGTCAACGTGGCGAGCGGCAGCGGCGCCCGCGGCAACGGCGCGTCCCCGATATCGACGGCCCATAGCGCCCGGCGGATCGTCGGCAGGTCCCGCGGATCGACGATCTCTTCGTGGCGGAGAAATTCGGCCCAGGCGCCGTCCGGCGTATCGCTGAAATAGTGCGTCAACTGATTT
Organism: Alphaproteobacteria bacterium; assembly: GCA_965200265.1. Lineage (GTDB taxonomy): Bacteria > Pseudomonadota > Alphaproteobacteria > UBA2966 > UBA2966 > UBA2966. The sequence goes on from OZ241357.1 coordinate 1,184,907, forward strand.
GCGGCGTTCCACCTTCCCGCCGGTTGGGAGGCATCCTCCCACAGAAAGGGGAATCGGGTGTCGGCGTGGCGGAACGCGATCACGTCGCCGGCGACGGCCCGAGAGCGCGGGCGAGATCCCGCACCCGCTGCGGCCCGTCGTCGTCCGGCCGCCAGTAGCCGCTCAGCAATTCGACCGGCGCGCGCCCGTCGAGCTGCCTGCGCTCGCGGCGGAACCAGCGCCGGATCCCGACGTCGTTGTAGGCGCCTGTGAGGTCGCCGACGACAAGGGCGAGGAAGTGAAGACGGTCGGCCACGGAATCGGGCGTCCGGCGGGCGCGGGAAGCGTAACGGCGGGCGCTGGAGATCGAGATTCCGAGAAGTCCGGCGAGCGACTCCAACCCCAGAACGTCCCGTAGCGCCGGCCATTCGTGCTCGGGGGCGGGCGATTCGTCCAGCACGCCGTTGACCATTTCGAGCAAGACGGCCAGCGCCGCCGGATCGGCGTTCGGCGAACGATTGAGCTCCGACAGGAAGGCGCCCCCGATACCGGCCTCGGCCATGCCCTTTCCGAGGCCCCGCATCGCCGATTCGTCGAGGCAGGTGATTTCCCCGGACAGGAGGCCCATCGCTTCCGCCCGGATCAAGGCCCCGACCGCGGCCGGCGTCACCCTCGGGTCGTCGAACGGACTCAGAACGGATTGAATCTGGATACCCATGACGATCCGATCACTACCCGTTTGACGACGCCCCGTCAACCCCAATGTTTCCAGTGGCCGGTAGCCGGTGCCGACCACTGGCCACTGGCAACCGGCAATTGCCTCGGCCGCGCCGGGGGTGTAACCAGACCCGGACGTTCGTGCGGGATGACGCGAAGGGAGAATCGACATGGGCCGGAACACCGTATTCACCGGCAAGCCGTGGGAGCAGGACGTCCCGCACGCGCCGGGCAACGTCTCGGAGCGGAAACTGCTGCACGTCTCGGGCATCACCGCGCGCTTGCCCGACGGCTCCGTCGACGGCCCCGGCGACATGCGCCGGCAGGCCGAACGGATCGTCCGCAACATCGAGGACGTCTGCGCCGCCGCCGGCGCCGGCCTCGACGGCATCGTCCGCCTGACGATCTACACGACCGACCTCGACGCCTTCCAGGAGGCGCGGGACGCGATCCGGGAGCTCTACGCCAGCCGTCCCTCGGCAACCCTGATCGAGGTCTCGCGGCTGGCGTCGCCGGACATGGTCCTCGAGATCGAGCCCACGGTGGAGATGGACGGGTAGCCCTCGCGAAAATCAAGGAAGACAATTGCTGGTATTGAAAAACGGAGTCATGTATCCGATACGATGGAACCGGAGGAGCCGAAAAGGCCCGTGCCGAAGCCGCAGCCAGAGGACACGGACGGCAAGTGACGGACCGGCGGACATACCACCTGCTGTTCGGTATCCAGCGTTCGATCCGCTACCACAATCGACGGCGGCGGTTCTACGAGATCTGGAACGCGACCACGGTCGCCTGCGCGGTGCTCGGGGGGTCGTCGGCCGCGGCGGCCTTCCTGACCGGACTGTCCGCCGAGTGGAGCTGGCTGCCGGCGGCCTTCGCCGGGGTCGTGGCGCTCCTGGGCGCGGTGGACCTGGCGGTCGGAACGGCGCGCCAGGCGAATCTGCATGGCGACCTGGCGCGCCGGTTCATCTCCCTGGAGCAGCGCTTCGCCCACGGCCGCAACCTGGACGACGCCGAATACGAGGATTTGGTGAAGGAGCGTCTGTCGATCGAGGCCGGTGAGCCTCCCGTGCTGCGATTGCTCGACGTGATGTGCCATTACGAGCTGCTGCGGTCCAAGGGCGACGACCCCGCGCGGTGGCCGTCCATCTCCTGGTGGCGCCGCAAATTGGCGCATTGGATCAGCCAATCCGACTATGCCGTTTCCCTGCGGGAAAAAACCGGCGAAGCATAGTTCGCCCCGTGACCGCACGAGCGGCGGTTGCTTTCGTACATGACCCCGATTGATTTTCGCCCGCGCCCGTGAAACGTTTGGGCGTCCCCTTCGCGGGGCGGGAAAGACCGGAGAGAGCACCAGATGGACGTCAAGACCTTCGACAAATCGAAACTGCCGAGCCGTCACTCGACGGTCGGGCCGGAGCGGGCGCCGCATCGCTCCTATCTCTACGCGATGGGCCTCAGCGAGGAGGAGATCTACCAGCCCCTGGTCGGCGTGGTGACGACGTGGAACGAGGCCGCCCCGTGCAACATCGCCCTCTCGCGCCAGGCCCAGGCGGCGAAGAAGGGCGTCGCCGCGAACGGCGGCACCCCGCGCGAGTTCACCACCATCACGGTGACGGACGGCATCGCGATGGGCCACGAGGGGATGAAGTCCTCCCTGGTGAGTCGCGAGGTCATCGCCGATTCGACCGAGCTCACCGTGCGCGGGCACGCCTACGACGCCCTCGTGGGGCTGGCCGGGTGCGACAAGTCGCTGCCGGGCCTGATGATGGCGATGGTGCGCCTCAACGTGCCCTCGGTGTTCATGTACGGCGGCTCGATCCTGCCGGGGCGCTTCCGCAACCGGGACGTGACCGTGGTCGACGTGTTCGAGGCCGTGGGCAAGCACAGCGCCGGCGCGATGGACGACGAGACGCTGCACGAGCTCGAATGCGTGGCGTGTCCGTCCGCCGGTTCGTGCGGCGGGCAGTTCACCGCCAACACGATGGCCTGCGTCTCGGAGGCCATCGGCCTCGCCCTGCCGCTGTCGGCCGGGGCGCCGGCCCCGTATGAATCCCGCGACGCGCTGGCCGAGGCGTCGGGCGCGGCGGTGATGAACCTCCTGGCGCACGGCGTTCGCCCGCGCGACGTCGTGACGCGGGAGGCGCTGGAGAACGCGGCGACGGTGGTTGCCGCGTCGGGCGGGTCGACCAACGCCGGCCTCCATCTGCCCGCCATCGCCCACGAGGCGGGGATCGACTTCGACCTGCACGACGTCTGCGAGATCTTCCGGCGCACGCCCTACATCGCCGATCTCAAGCCGGGCGGCCGGTACATCGCCAAGGACATGTACGAGGCGGGCGGCGTGCCGGTGCTGATGAAGACCCTGATGGACGGCGGGTTCCTGCACGGCGACTGCCCGACGGTGACCGGCCGGACCATCGCCGAAAATCTCGAGGCGTTCGCGTTCCGCGAGGACCAGGACGTGATCCGCCCGGTCTCCGACCCTCTCAGCCCGACCGGCGGCGTGGTCGGCCTCAAGGGCAATCTCGCGCCGGAGGGTGGGATCGTGAAGACCGCCGGCCTCGCGCGTCTCCGGTTCACCGGCCCGGCGCGGGTGTTCGACCGCGAGGAGGACGCCTTCGACGCGGTGCGGAGGAAGGCCTACGAGGAGGGCGACGTCATCGTCATCCGCCACGAAGGGCCGCGCGGCGGTCCCGGAATGCGCGAGATGCTGGCGACGACGGCGGCGATCTACGGCCAGGGCATGGGCGAGAAGCTCGCGCTCGTCACCGACGGGCGGTTCTCGGGCGCGACGCGCGGCTTCTGCGTCGGCCACGTCGGCCCCGAGGCGGCGGTGGGCGGCCCGATCGGCCTGCTCCGGGACGGCGACGTCATCCGCATCGACGCGGAGAAGGGGACGCTCGACGTCGAACTTTCGGACGACGAGCTGGCCCGGCGCCGCGAGTCGTGGACCGCCCGGGACAGCGACTTCCAGTCGGGCACGCTGTGGAAGTACGCCCAGACCGTCGGCCCGGCGGAGAAGGGCGCCGTGACCCATCCCGGCGGCCGCGCGGAGGTCCGTCAGTACGCCGACGTCTGAGGCCGCCTTGCCCCTGGCGGGCCGCCCGGAGAAGGGAGACGGATCGAATCGCTCCGCCCGCGCGGCGGAGCCGGCGAACGCGCGATGACGGCTCGGGACTCCTCGCCCGCGGCCCCGGAGGCCGCCGCCCCGGACGCGCCCATGCGCTACCGGCTGCTGATCTTCGCCGGGGTGGTGCTGGGCGCGAACCTCCAGGTGCTCGACACCACCATGGCGACGGTGGCCATGCCCCGCATCCAGGGATCGCTTTCGGCGACCCAGGACGAGATCGCGTGGGTGCTGGCCGCCTATCTGATCGCGGTCGCCATCTTCATGCCGCTCACGGGAACGCTGACCGCCCACCTGGGCCGCCGGCGCCTGTTCCTGATCACCACCGTCGGCTTCTGCGTCGCCTCGGTGTTCACGGGCCGGGCGGAAAGCCTTCAGGAACTCGTCGTGTACCGGTTCGCGCAGGGCGTGTTCGCGTCGCCCCTGGTCCCCATATCCCAATCCTTCGTGTTCGACGCCTTCCCGCCCGAGGAGCGGGGCAAGGCGATGGGCTGGTGGTCGCTCGGCGTCATGGTGGGCATCGTCCTGGGGCCGGCGCTGGGGGGGTATCTGTCGGAATTCCACAGCTGGCGCTGGGCCTTCTACATCAACGTGCCGTTCGGCGCCGTCGCCTTCGCCGTCATCTACGTCTTCGCCCCGGCCCGGACCCGGCGTCCCGGCGTCCAGCCCTTCGGCCTCGCCGGCTTCCTGATCCTGTCGGTGGGGCTGGTGTCGCTTCAGATCGTGTTGAGCCGCGGCGAGCGGATGGACTGGTTCTCGGCGCCGCAGATCGTGCTCGCCTCGGCGCTCGCCGCCGCCGCCCTGTACCTCTTCGTCGTCCACAGCATCTATTCCTCCCGCCCCTTCATCCCCCGGACCGTCTTCGCCGACCGGAACTTCATGGCCGGCCTGCTGCTGATGTTCATGCTGGGCATCCACTGGCTGGCGTTTCTGGCGCTGATCTCGCCGTACCTGCAATCGCTGGCGGGCTACCCGGTGTTCCTGACCGGCCTCGTCATGGTGCCGCAGGCGGTCGGCAACGCGATGGGTTCGGTGGCCGGCGGCCGGCTGGTCGGCCGTGTCCATCCGGTGCCCCTGATGGCCGTCGGCGTCGCCGCGCTGGTGTGGGCCAACTGGCGGATGTCGCTGTTCACGCCCGAGTTCGACGTCCGGCTGTTCTACGCCGCCGTGTTCGCCCACGGGTTCGGCGTCGGCTTCTATTTCGTGCCGCTCAGCGTGGTGACGTTCTCCACGTTGCCGCGGCAGTACCGGGACGTGGGCACGGGGCTGTTCTCCCTGAGCCGGAATTTCGGCAGCAGCGTCGGCGTCTCGCTGGCCGTCGCCTATCTGGTGCGGGAGACGCAGGCCAACCGCAGCGTGCTCCGCGACTACGCGTCGCCGTTCAACGAGACGCTGCGCCACCTGCCGCTCCCCGACATCTGGAGCCTGGCCGAGCCGGCCGGCGCCGCGGCGCTCAACCTGGAGGCGACCCGGCAGGCCGCGGCCGTGGCCTACGGCGACGACTTCCTGTGGCTGGCGGTGGCCGGCCTCCTGTGCCTGCCGATCCTGGCCCTGATCCGGATGCCGGCGCGCGGCGAGGCCTGAAGGGAGCGCCGGTTGCCGGCGCCGATCACCGGCCGTCGGTGCTCGACGCTCACCCCAGGCAGTACGCCATCTCGCGGAAGCGGGCGCGGAACGCCTTCACCGGCGCCTTCCAGTGGCCCTCGGGCCGGGTCTCGCCGTCGCGGGCGATGTCGGCGACGAGCGCCGCAAGTTCGCCGAAGTCCGCCTCCTTCATGCCGTGGCGCGTCATTTCCTGGGTGCCGGTGCGCACGCCGCTGGCGGCGGCGAAGCTGGCGTCGTCCCAGTAGGCCTGCGGGTTGGTGACGACGTTGTTGGCCTCGAACAGGCTGGCGATGAACTCGCCGCGCCCGCGCGCGGTGCGGATCAGCACCTGATGGGTCTCCGTATGGTCGTGGCCGGGGTCGCCCTCCAGCGTCATGCCGTTCTCCGCCAGTCCGCGCGCGAAGGCCTTGGCGTTGGCGATGACCTGCCGCGGGTAGTCGTCCCGGAAGGCGAGCATTTCGTAGGTGGCGCCGAGGAGGCCCAGCATCGTGCCGAGGTGATGGTTGCTGACGTGGCCGGGAAAGGTCCGCGAGGCGACGTGGTCCCACAGCGGTTCGAACGCCGATCCCGGCGGCATGTTGCCCAGCACGACCCCGCGCTGCGGCCCGAAGAACGTCTTGTGGGTGGAGCCGGTGACGAGGTCGGCTCCTTCCGCGAACGGGTCCTGGAAATACGGGCCGAGCAGGCCGAGCACGTGGGCGGCGTCGTAGAGGATAACCGGCCGGGCGGGGTTGTCGGCGCCGAACTCCGCGTGCACGAACGCCGCGATCTCGCGGACCGGCTCCCGGTGGATGATGACGCTGCGCCCGAAGACGACGAGCTCGGGCCGGGTCCGGGCGATCAGCTCCGTGGTCGCGTCGACGTCGATGCGGTGGGGGTTTTCCTTCTGGAACGGAAAGTGCTCGACCGCGGGCCGGTGGGTGCGCGGATCGAGGCCGACGTAGTTCTTGAGGGCGCCCGCCACCTGGGCGCTGAGGTGGCCGCCCCGGTTGAGGTCGTGCACCAGCACCCGGCCGATGGGTCGCGGATCGCCGCCGCGCAAGCGGTTGCGGTACTGCTTGAGGGCGTCGTACACGACATCGTTGGCCATCTGGCCGCTGACGGCGCGGGCCTCCACGTCGCGGCAGCCGAAGAACGTCCTGAGCGCCGCGCGCAGTTCCTCCTCCTTGTCCATGATGAACGACGTGCCCTTGTAGTAGCGCACGTCGGGCGCGTCGGGACCGAGCGCCTTGATCCGGTTGTGCTCGTTGTAGCGGCCCGCGGGATCGGCGGTCGTGAGCGAGTCGACGAAGCGCGAGGTTGTCTGCTCCGACGGGATCAGGTTGATGCATTCCGTCCGCCGCCAGCGGTCGTTCGCGGCCGCCTCCCGCTTCAGGTTCCGGGCGCGTTCGGTCAGGCCGGAGAGGTCCGTCCGCGGCGGTTCGGGAACGCGCCGGAAGCCGGTGTAGGGGCGGCTGTACGGGGCCACGGGCCACAGGTTGCGCTCCGCCAGTTCGGCCGTCGCGCGGTTGCCGCGGGCATCCTCGATCTCCAGGGTCACCGGGCGGTCGGCCGCGTACAGGACGTCGGAGCGCAGCAGGGCGAGGCCGATGGGCCGCAGTTCGTGGGAGTCCGAGGGCGCCGCCGCGATCCCCTGGCCGCGGAAGCCGCTGAACGGCACGCTGGTCCCCGAGGTCACGTACCCGGCGCGGGCGCCGTCGAAGTACGCCGCGAAACCGGGGCGCAGTGGCCTGCGGCCGCCGAAGACGGCGACCGGCTGCACGAGGTGGGTGAGCACGCGCTCCGCTACCGGCGTGTCGAGCTCGCGGCGCAGGATGCGGACGTGTTCGTCCCGCTGCCGTTCGAGCGCCGCCCGGCCGACGTAGTTCCCCCCGCCCGCCGGGCGGACGCCGAAGCGGGCGAGGCCGTTGGCGAATATCGGGATGTCGCGTCCCTCCGCGTCCGCGCCGAGTTCGTGTCCGTAGAGCGGCAGGCCGGCCTCCAGGCGCAGCGAATCGCGGGCGCCGAGGCCGGCGGGAGCGGCGCCCGCGTCGATCAGCCGCCGCCACAGTTCGACCGTGAAGTCCCGTTCGGGAAAGAGTTCGAAGCCGACGGCCTCGCCGGTGTAGCCCGTGCGTGCGACGATCGTCTCGCGCCCGTCGATCCGCGCCGCGCGGAGCCGGTTGCGCTTGTTCTCCGGCAGCTCGCCCTTGGCGACGACGCGCTCCAGGACGTGCGAGGCCTCCGGCCCCTGGAGCGCGATCATGCCGAGGGCCTCGCTCTCGTCGGCGAACGTGATGACCTCCCCGGAGTCGAGGCTTTCCAGCCACGCCCGGTCCTTGTCCCGGTTCGCCGCGTTGACGACGAGCAGGAAGTCGTCCCGCGCCAGCCGGTAGAGATAGGCGTCGTCCACCGCGCCGCCGGTTTCGTTGGCGATGAACGTGTACTGCGCCTGGCCGGGGTCGAGCGCCCGCGCGTCGTTGGTGAGGGCGTGGGCGAGAAAGGCCTCGGCGCCGGCGCCGCCGATCCGGAACCGGCCCATGTGCGAGACGTCGAACAGGCCCGCGGCCCGGCGGGTCGCGAGATGCTCCCGCACCGTCCCCGCGGGGTACTGGACCGGCATGTCCCAGCCGCCGAACGCCACCATCCGGGCGCCGGCCTCGACGTGCCAGCCGTGCAGGACGGTGCGCCGGAGCGGGGCCGCCTCCACCTTCACCTCCGCCTCCGCCGCGGCCGGGGTCACGTCCATGTCCGTCACTCCCCGATCTCGCACCACACCGGCGTGTGGTCCGAGGGTTTCTCCCCGCCGCGCGGACGGCGGTCGACGCCGGCGGCCTCGAGGCGGTCGGCCGCCGGCGGGGTCAGCAGCAGGTGGTCGATGCGCAGCCCGTGGTCCTTGGTCCAGGCGCCCCGCTGGTAGTCCCAGTAGGAATAGACGCCCGGTCCGGGGTGGAACGCGCGCACGGCGTCGGTCAGGCCGAGATGGACGATGGACCGGAACAGGGTCCTCGTTTCCGGCCGGCAGAGCGCGTCGTCGGCGAATGCGGGCGGGTCGTACACGTCGACGTCGGCCGGGCACACGTTGTAGTCGCCCCCGAGGACGCAGGTTTCCTCTTCCTCCAGCAGCGCCTTCACGCGGTCCCGGAGGCGGGCCATCCACGACAGCTTGTAGGCGAACTTGCCGGTTCCGACGGGGTTCCCGTTGGGGAGGTAGATCGAGGCCACGCGGACCGTTCCGACCGTCCCTTCCACGTAGCGCGCCTGTCCGTCGGCGTCGTCGCCGTCGAGGCCCCGGACCACGTCCTCGATCGGCCGCCTGGCGAGGATGGCGACCCCGTTGTAGGTCTTCTGGCCGTGGCAGGCGACGTTGTAGCCCAGCTCCTCGACGTCCGGGGCGGGGAACGCCTCGTCGACGACCTTGGTTTCCTGCAACAGGACGACGTCGGGCGATTCCTCGTGCAGATAGTCCACGAGGCGGGGCAGGCGCGCCTTCACCGAGTTGACGTTCCAGGTCGCGATCTTCATGAGCGCGGTCTCTCGCCGCGCCTCACATCGCGAACGACGTTCCGCAACCGCAGGAGGAGGTGGCGCTGGGGATCGTGATCTGGAACGACGCGCCGATGAGCTCCTCGACGTAATCGACCTCCGAGCCCTGGAGAAAGCTCAACGACAGGGGATCGACGACGATGCGGGCCCCGTCGCGCTCGAACACGAAGTCGTCCTCGGCGACCGCCGAGTCGAAGTCGAAACCGTACTGGAAGCCGGCGCAGCCGCCGCCCGTCACGGCGACCCGGACGGCCGCGTCGAGCCGGTTCTCCTGCTCCATGAGGAAACGGATGCGCCGGGCGGCGTTCGCGCTCAGCGTCATGGGGGTCAGTTCGTGATCGCTCATCGTTCGTCGCCCTGTCGCCGGAGGCCGTTTTCGCGTCGTCCGTTCGATCTATGTAAGGGACTTCGAGCGCCCGGTCAATGCGCCGAAGGCCGGCCGCGCCGAATTGCACATCGCCAGTGACCAGTGGCCAGTGACCAGTGACCGGCAACTGACCACCGTGGAGGCATGACTCCGGCGGCCCGGAATTGCACACCTTGCACACCGTGGGGGCACCGCTCACCGGCCACCGGCTACTGCCCACCGGCCACCACGAGCGTGTCGAATTGCACAGCTTGCACACCGTGGGGGCATGAATCCGGTGCGCCGGATTGCACAGGTTGCACACCGTGGGAGCATGACTCCGGCGGGTCGGAATTGCACACCTTGCACACCGTGGGGGCATGACTCCGGCGACCTGGAATTGCACACCTTGCACACCGTCGGGGCGTATCTCGCGGAAGTCCGGGCGTGCCCCGAGGGGTGCGACCCTGCATCGGCTTCAAGACACAATATGTTGTGCCTTCGGATCATCGATTTCAAAATATGGTATATTGATCCGGAACGACACGTTGCGGGCCCGTCACGGCACGAGCGGTCGGGCCAGGCCGGAAAGGAGAGGGGACATGAAAGCCTTCATCGCCATCGCCGCCGCGGGCGCCGCGGCCCTCGCCCTGTCCGCGTGCGACGACGCGCGGATCGCCTCGAAGAACCTGTCGAAGGCCGCCGACATGTTCGAGATCGAGAGGCGGATCGTCTTCTACAACGGCATCACCGGGGCCTACATGCTGGTCATCGAGGGCCGGTGCAGCATCGACGCCGACGGCCTCGACAAGCAACTCGAAGTCACCTGCAAGACCGGCGAGAGCCAGTTCAAGAAGCACTTCCTCGGCCTCTCCGACAACGTGAGCTACATCGTCGAGCAGGTCGACGCGAAGGCCGTCTCCGCCTTCCACTACCGCGTCGTCTTCAAGCCGCAGACCGTCCTCCCCGACGTCGACGCCCGCCTCGATGCCGACGCGCTGCCGGCGCCGACGATCAATCGCGGGCCGTGAAGGGTGCAGGCCCGCAACCTGGCCGTTCCGCACCGATCCCCCTCCCGGCCTCCCGCCGTCGGGGGGAGGGGATCGCGCGGATCCGGCTCCCGCGGATATTTTTCTCCGTTATGGAATTTTTCTCTTGACATGGCCTCTGCATGTTCCTATATTGTTCGCCAAACAGGGACGGGAGGCATCCTCATGTGTGGTAACGTCATGCCCGCCGCCGACGGACGCGGCGCGCGGGAAGGCCGGGAGCGGCGCGCGCGGCATTGCGGGCGGGCGGCGCCCGGAGTAGTGTCCCGGTCCATGAACTCCGCCGCGCCGGGCGTTTCGCGTATCGGCGCGCCGCCGCCGGCGGTCTACGCCTGCGATCCGGCGGCGAGCCGGGGGCGTCTTCACGCGGAGCCGGAGAGCCCGACCCGGACGCCGTTCCAGCGCGACCGCGACCGCATCCTCCATTCGACGGCGTTCCGCAGGCTCAAGTACAAGACCCAGGTGTTCGTCTATCACGAGGGCGATCACTACCGCACGCGCCTGACGCATTCGCTGGAGGTGGCGCAGATCGCGCGGACCATCGCCCGCGCGCTGGGCCTGAACGAGGATCTCGCGGAAACGCTGGCGCTGGCGCACGATCTCGGCCACCCGCCCTTCGGACACGCGGGGGAGGAGGCCCTCGACGGGGCCATGACCCCCTACGGCGGTTTCGACCACAACGCCCAGACGCTGCGGGTCGTGACCGGGCTGGAGCGGCGCTACGCCGCGTTCGACGGCCTCAACCTGACGTGGGAGACCCTGGAAGGCGTGGTCAAGCACAACGGCCCGTTGACCGGCCCGCGCGCGTCCGGGTCCGGCGGCGGCGACCGGCTCCACGAGGCGCTGGCGGACTGCGCCGCGGCGCCCGATCTCGAACTCTCCACGTTCGCCAGCGCCGAGGCCCAGGTCGCCGCGATCGCCGACGACATCGCCTACAACAACCACGACGTGGACGACGGCCTCCGCGCCCACCTGTTCGACTTCGGCGATCTGCGGGACGTCCCCCTCGTCGGGCCGGTGCTCGCCGAGGTCCGGGCTTTGTACCCGGAGCTCGAACGCTCGCGCGTCGTCCACGAGACCATCCGGCGCCTGATCTCGCTGATGATCGAGGACGTGGTCGCGGAATCGCGGTCCCGTCTCGCCCGCGCCGCGCCGCCGAGCGCCGACGCGATCCGGCGGAGCGACCGGGCGATGATCGGGATGAGCGCGGACGTGGCCCGGGGAGACCGCGACCTGAAGGCGTTCCTGTTCGCCAACATGTACCGCCACGCCAGGGTCGACGAGACGTCGGAGCGCGGGCGGCGGGTGGTCGCCGGGATATTCCGGCGCTACCTCGAGGAACCGGAGTCGCTGCCCGGAGACTGGCGGGAGAACGCGCGCCGCTCCGGCCCCGGCGGCCTCCCCCGTCTCGCCTGCGACTTCGTTGCCGGCATGACGGACCGGTACGCGATGTCGGAGCATGAACGCCTGTTTCCGTCCGGGTGACATGAACTATTTCAAGCACTTGCGAAACGTCGTTCTCGAATCGGTCGAGGAGTGGGTCGCGTATGGCGCCGTGCCACGCGGGCTTGATCTCGAGGCGATAAACGTCGAGCCGCCGCGAGATCCGTCGCATGGCGACGTGGCCACCAACGCCGCCCTCGTATTGGCCGGGAAGGCGGGGAAGAAGCCCCGCGAGCTCGCGGAGGCGCTGGCTATGACCATGCGCGGCGCCCCGGAGCTGTCCCGGGTCGACGTCGCCGGCCCCGGATTCATCAACATGCGGTTGAGCGCCGCCTTCCTGCGCGACCGCCTCCGCGACGCGCTGAGGGCGGGGACGGCCTACGGCGATTCCGGTCTCGGGCAGGGGCGGGCGGTCAACGTGGAATACGTGTCGGCGAACCCGACGGGTCCGCTGCACGTCGGCAACGCGCGCGGCGCGGTGTTCGGGGATGCGCTCGCCCGCCTCCTGCGGAAGGCGGGGTTCGACGTGACCCGCGAGTACTACGTCAACGACGCCGGCGCCCAGGTCGACGTCCTGGCCCGGTCGGCGCATCTCCGCTACCGCGAGGCGCTCGGCGAGGACGTCGGGGAGATACCCGAGGGCCTCTATCCGGGCGCCTACCTGATCCCCGTGGGCGAACGGCTGGCGGCCGAGCATGGCGACCGCTGGCTGAACGAGGACGAGGATGTGTGGCTGCCGGTCGTGCGCCGGGCCGCCACGGACGCGATGATGGCGCTGATCCGGGCCGACCTGGAGGCCGTCGGCGCGGGCATCGACGTGTTCTCGTCGGAGCGCGAGCTGGCGGAATCGGGCGGGGTGGACGAGGCGGAGCGCCAGCTGGCCGATCGCGGCCTGATCTACGAAGGGGTCCTCGGCGCGCCCAGGGGCAAGCGCCCGGAGGACTGGGAGCCGCGCCGGCAGACGCTGTTCCGGTCCACGGCGTTCGGCGACGACGTCGACCGGCCGCTCAGGAAGTCGGACGGCGGCTGGACCTACTTCGCCGGCGACGTCGCCTACCACCGCGACAAGATGGCGCGCGGCTTCGACGCCATGATCGACGTCTGGGGGGCGGACCACGCCGGCCACGTGAAGCGCGTGAAGGCGGCCGTGGCGGCCCTGTCGGAAAACCGGGCCGAACTGGACGTCAAGCTCTATCAGCTGGTGAAGCTCAGCCGCGGCGGCGAGCCGGTCCACATGTCGAAGCGCGCCGGAAGCTTCGTGACCGTCGGCGACGTCGTCGCCGAAGTGGGAAAGGACGTGGTGCGCTTCATCATGCTGACGCGCCGGAACGACGCGCCGCTCGACTTCGACTTCGAGGCCGTGACCGAGCAGTCCCGCGACAACCCGGTGTTCTACGTGCAGTACGCCCACGCCCGCGCCCGCTCGGTCCTGCGCCGCGCGGCCCGGCGCCTGGGGGGCGAGGTCGGCGACGGGGCTTTGGAGCGCGCCAGGCTCGATCGCTTGACCCACGACGACGAGCTTGCTTTGATCAGGACGCTCGGCGGATGGCCCCACGTGGTCGAAACCGCGGCGGAGGCCCATGAGCCTCATCGCGTCGCGTTCTTCGTCCACGATCTCGCGTCGGCGTTTCATCGCTTCTGGAACCGGGGCAACATGGAGCCGGATTTGCGCTTCATCGTCGACGAGGACCGGGAACTCACGCTGGCGCGGGCGGCGCTGGTGCAGGGCGTGGCGACGGTGATCGCCAGCGGGCTCGAGGTGATGGGCGTGGAACCCGTGGAGGAGATGCGCTAGATGGCCTCCAATGCCTCCCAGCCGCCGCCGAATCCGCGCCTCGGGACGCCGGCCGGCGGCGTCCGTCCGCGTCTCGACCCGGCCGCGCCGCCGCCCGGGCCGCCGCCGGGGCTGGCGCCGCCCGCGCACCGGAGCGCCGTCGGCCGCCGCTGGGGGGTCCCCGCCCTGATCGCCTGGGTCACGCTGTCCGCCTTCGCCGGGGCGCTCTGGTTCGCCTACGAGCAGGGCGTGCGCAAGGGCATGGAAACGGGGTTCCCGGTGGTCCGGGCGGACGACGGTCCGGTCAAGATCCGGCCCGACGATCCGGGCGGGCTCGAGGTTCCGCACCAGGACAAGCGGATCTACGAGCGCATGGCGGGCGACGAGGCGCCCGTGGAAGACGAGGCTCGCCTGCGGCCGGAACCCGAGCGGCCCGTGGCCAGGGAGGCCCTGATCGCGTCGTCCACCACCGGCGCCGGCGGGGGGAGCGCGGCCGGGACAGCGGCCGAGACGACGGTCACGCCGGTCGCGCCGCCGCCGAAGGCGGCCGATTCCGCCTCCGGGAGTGCGCCCGCCGCGCCGGCGAAGGCGGCGAAGACGCCGGCCTCCGGGCCGCCGCCCGCCAAGGCCGCAGCGCCGCCGCCGCCGTCAGCGCCGGGCAAGACCGCGGAAACGAAGGGGAAGCCCGCGCGGCAGGCCGCCGTCGCGCCGCCGCCGCGGGCGGCCGTGGCGTCCCGGACCAGCGCGAACCGGCAGCCTCCCCGCGTTCAGCTCGGCTCCTACCGGAGCGCCGCGGACGCGGAGCGCGCCTGGAAGCGGCTGAGCACGCAGGAGAAGCCGATCCTCGGCGCCGTCGGTCCTCTCGTGGCGCGCGCCGACCTCGGCGACCGGGGGGTCTTCTACCGGCTGCAGGCGGGTCCGTTCGAGAGCGTCGCGGCCGCCCGCGCCGCGTGCGCCCGGCTCAAGCAACGAAAGCTCGGCTGTCTGGTCGTTCGCCCCGCCGCCAGGTGACCGGGCGTCTCGCCGCCATACTGGGGTGCGCCGGCGAGGAACTCGCCGAGGGCGAGCGGGCCCTGTTTCGCGAGACGCGGCCGGTCGGCCTGATTCTGTTCGCGCGCAACTGCCGCTCGCCCGCGCAGGTGCGCCGGCTGACCGACTCGTGGCGCGACGCCGTGGGAACGGACGATTGCCTGGTGCTGATCGATCAGGAGGGGGGGCGCGTGTGCCGGCTGGGTCCGCCCCACTGGCGCGCGCCGCCCGCCGCGGCCGAGTTCGGCCGCCTGGCGGCGGAAGACGGCGGCCTCGCCGCCGCGCTGGTCCGCCTCAACGCCCGCCTCATCGCCGCCGACCTGCGGCCGCTGGGGATCAACGTCGACTGCATCCCCGTCCTCGACGCGCCGGTCCCCGGCGCCGACGACGTGATCGGGGACCGGGCCTTCGCCGCCGATCCGGGCGTCGTCGCGGCGCTCGGCCGGGCGGCGTGCGACGGGCTTGCGGCGGGCGGCGTGCTGCCGGTCGTCAAGCACGTTCCGGGGCACGGCCGCGCCGCGGTCGACAGCCACCAGGCGCTTCCCGTCGTCGCCGCCGACCGGGCGGCGCTCGACGGCCACGATTTCGCGCCCTTCCGGGCGCTGTCGGACGCCCCGCTCGCCATGACCGCGCACGTCGTGTTCACCGCCGTCGACGAGGACCGCCCGGCGACGGTCTCTCCCGGCGCGGTCGGGCTGATCCGCGGCGACATCGGCTTCGACGGCCTGCTGATGACCGACGACCTCTCCATGAAGGCGCTGGCGGGCGTTCCGGGGGGCGGCGGCGCGAGAGACCGCGCCCGCGCCGCCCGCGTGGCCGGCTGCGACGTCGTGCTGCACTGCAACGGGGACGCCGGCGAGATGGCGGCGGTGGCCGAAGGGGCCGGTCCGCTCGACGCGGCCGGACGGCGGCGGCTCGACGCGGCCCTGGGGTGGCCGCGCGCGCCCGAGCCCGAGCCCCTCGACGTGGCGGCCGCCGTCGCGCGCATCGACGAGGCCCTGAACCGGGCGGGGAGGGGCGGGTGACGGTGATCGCGGATTTCGTCTACGAAGCGTCGGTCTGGGTCGTTCCCGTCCTCATCGCCGTCACCTTCCACGAGGCCGCCCACGGCTACGTCGCCTGGAGACTCGGGGACGACACCGCCCGGCGCCTGGGCCGCGTGTCGTTCAACCCGTTCCGCCACGTCGACCCCTTCGGCACGGTCGTGCTGCCGGCGCTCCTGCTGTTCCTGTCCGGCGGGCGGATGATGTTCGGCTACGCCAAGCCCGTGCCCGTCGATTTCAGCCGGCTTGACCACCCGCGGCGGGACATGATCCTGGTCGCCCTGGCGGGACCGGCGGCGAATCTGGCACTGGCGTTCGTCTCGGCCCTGCTGCTCCACGTCCTCGAGCCGTTTCCGCGCGAGGTGGGCGCGTGGCTGGAGGAGAGCCTGCGCCGGTCTCTGCTCCTCAATCTCGTCCTCGCCGTCTTCAACATGCTGCCCCTGCCGCCGCTCGACGGCGGCCGGGTCGCGGTCGGCCTGCTGCCGCGCGTCCTGGCCCTGCCGCTCGCCCGGCTGGAGCGCTGGGGGATGCCGATCCTGATCCTGCTGCTCCTCGCCCTGCCGCCGCTGAGCGGCTGGTTCGGCATGAGGGTCAGCCTGTTCGACGCCGTGATTTGGCCGCCCGTCGAGTTGCTGTATAGTCTGATCGTCGTGTTGACGGGGCGCGTATGAACGCCGATCACGGAGACGATGCCTGGTCCGACCCGGACCCGGTTCGGGAGGCGCCCGGCGACGCGGCGCTGATCGTCGATCTCGACGGCTACGAGGGGCCGCTGGATCTCCTGCTGGTCCTCGCGCGTTCCCAGAAGGTCGATCTCGCCCGGATCTCGATCCTCCAGCTTGCCGAGCAGTATCTCGCGTTCATCGCCCGGGCGCGGCGCCTCAGCATCGAGGTCGCCGCCGACTACCTGGTGATGGCAGCGTGGCTGGCGTATCTCAAATCGCGCCTGCTGCTCCCCGACGTCGAGGACGAGGACGCCCCGGACGGACCCGAGCTCGCCGCCCACCTGTCGTTCCAGCTGCGGCGCCTCGAAGCCATGCGCGAGGCCGCGGCGCAGCTCATGGGCCGCGACCGGTTGGGCCGGGACGTCTTCCCGCGCGGCCAGCCGGAGGGGATTCTGGCGGTCCGCGACACGGTCTACGAGGTTTCGGTGTTCGAGTTGCTCCGCGCCTACGCGGATCATCGGACGCGGCGCGCGCGCGAGCCGCTCGGCATCGCGCCGCGCGCGCTCTATTCGATGGAGCGGGCGCACGAGCGCCTGCGCCGGGTTCTCGGCGATCTTCCGGGCTGGGAGCGCCTGGAGACGTTTCTGCCGCCCGAGGTCAGGGGCACCGCGCTCTACCGTTCCGCCGTCTCCGCCATGCTCGGCGCCGGCCTCGAAATGGCCAGGGAGGGGCGGGCGGAGTTGCGCCAGGACCGGACCTTCGGTCCACTCTACATGCGGCGCCGGCGCCGGGGGCCGCGGGCGGCGGACGAGACGCGCGGCACGGGACCGGAAGCGGGATGAGCGTCGATCCGCGGCATCTTCGCATGGTGGAAGCCCTCCTGTTCGCGGCGGCCGAGCCGCTGGACGAATCGAGCCTCGCCGCGCGCCTGCCCGGGGACGTCGACGTTCCCGCGGCGCTCGACGCGCTGCGGGAGGCGTATGACGGGCGGGGCGTCCAGGTCGCGCGGGTGGCCGGCAGGTGGACCCTGCGCACCGCGCCCGATCTCAAGTTCCTGCTGCGGGAGGAGATCCGGGAGACCCGGCGCCTCGGCCGCGCCGCCATCGAGACGCTGGCCATCATCGCCTACCACCAGCCGGTGACGCGCACCGAGATCGAGGAGGTCCGGGGCGTGGGAACGAGCCGCGGCACCCTCGATCTGCTGCTGGAGATCGGCTGGATCAGGCCCAGGGGGCGCCGGCGCACCCCCGGCAGGCCGGTGACCTACGGGACCACGGACGAGTTTCTGGCGCATTTCGGCTTCGACGCCATCGATGAGTTGCCGGGGCTGGACGAGCTCGGGGCGTCGGGCCTGCTTCAGCCGCGTCCGCCGTCGGCGATGGTCGAGGAGGCGCGCGTCCGGGCGGCGCGCGAGAACGAGGACGACGACGGGCCGCCGGGCGGCGCCGAGATTTCGGAGTTCCCGCGGCCGGTCGAGTAGGGCGCCCGTCCTCCTGCCAACCCCTCCCGCCGGGGGGAAAGGGGGCGCCGATGCCGGCCGGTCACGGCTCCCGCGCAAAACATTCGCGTTTCCAACGCCGTCCGGCTAGTGTAAGACCAACCCACCACCGGCAAGGCGGACGAGACAATGGGAACATTCAGTATCTGGCACTGGCTGATCGTCCTCGCGGTCGTGCTCATCCTCTTTGGAGGCAGGGGCAAGATCCCGGCGCTCATGGGGGATATCGCCAAGGGGATCAAGAGCTTCAAGAAGGGCATGAAGGAGGAGGCCGCGGCCGACGGCGACGACGCCAAGGTCATCGACGCGGACGCCGCTTCCGCGACGGCCCGGTCGGAGGTCGAGAGGGACAAGGCCGCCAGCGGCTAGGGCCGCGAGGCCCCCGGCCCGCCCGGCGCGGCGGTCTCCGCGCACCGCGATGTTGGACATCGGCTGGCCGGAACTCTTTCTGATCGCCGTGGTCACGATCGTCGTCGTCGGGCCCAAGGAACTCCCGCGGGTGGTGCGCGCGGTGACCGGCCTGATCCGCAAGGCGCGCGGTCTGGCCGACGAGTTCCGGGGGACCCTCGACGACATGGCGCGCGAAGCCGATCTCGAAGACATCAAGAAGGAGGTCGAGCGGGCGGCCAAGGTCGACGTCGCGGAGGAGTTCGAGGCCGCGGTCGATCCCGCCGGCGACATGGACGGCGCCTTCGATCTCGACGAGCCGGCTCCCCCGGCCTCCGGCGCCGCCGCGAAATCGGCTCCGGCGGACGGCGACCGGCGGGAGACGCCGCCGGAGGGCGAGGGCGAGGGCGGAGCGGTCGCCGGCGCCGCGGACGCGAGCGCGGCGCCGGACGCCGAACCGCCGGCCGAACCGCCGGTTGAGAACGCGGCCGGGGGGCGGTCGGGGACGTGATGGCCGAGGCGGACGCCGGGGAGGAGCGGATCGAGGAAGGGGGGCGGATGCCGCTGATCGATCATCTGATCGAGCTGCGCCGGCGTCTCGTCCATTCCCTGATCGCGCTGCTGGCCGCGTTCCTGATCTGCTTCTACTTCGCGAACCCGATCTTCGAT
This sequence comes from Alphaproteobacteria bacterium, assembly GCA_965200265.1. Lineage (GTDB taxonomy): Bacteria > Pseudomonadota > Alphaproteobacteria > UBA2966 > UBA2966 > UBA2966. The sequence continues at coordinate 1,203,766 of OZ241357.1, forward strand.
TTCCTCGTCGAGCCGCTGGCCGCCCTGTGGGAGGGCGAGGAGGAGCGCCGCCTCATCTACACGGCCCTGCACGAGAAGTTCTTCACCAACATCAAGGTGGCCTTCTTCTCCGCCCTGTTCGTCTCGTTTCCGCTGGTGGCCGGCCAGGTCTGGATGTTCGTCGCGCCGGGCCTCTACAGGAACGAGAAGATGGCCTTCCTGCCGTTTCTGGTGGCGACCCCGGTCCTCTTCCTCATGGGCGCCGCGATGGTCTACTACGTCGTCATGCCGGTGGCTTGGCGGTTCTTCGCCGGCTTCCAGCAGTTCGGTGCCGAGGGGGCGCTTCCCATCGAGCTTCTGCCCAAGGTCGGCGAGTACCTGAGCCTGGTGATGCGGCTCATCTTCGCCTTCGGGATCAGCTTCGAGCTGCCGGTGCTGATCACGCTGCTGGCGCGCGTCGGCCTCGCCACCTCGGACGGCCTCAAGGCCAAGCGGCGCTACGCGGTCGTCCTCGCCTTCGTCGCCGCCGCCATCCTCACGCCGCCCGACCCGCTCAGCCAGGTCGGCCTCGCCGTGCCCATCATCGTGCTCTACGAGATATCGATCCTGTGCGCGCGCATGGTGGAGAAGAAGCGCGAGGCGGAGGCCGCCGAGGAAGCCGCCTGAACGTCCGTCCCGCCCCGGCCCGAACGCCGCGCTGGACGCCGCGCCGGCGGCGGTCGTATAAGGAGCGCGGCGGGTGGCAGGCCGACACGTTCGTTCCATGCACGACATCAGGTGGATTCGCGAAAACGCGGAGGCGTTCGACGCCGGACTCGCGCGCCGCGGCCACGGCCCCGCGGCGGCGGACGCGCTCGCCCTCGACAAGCGCCTCCGGGAGGCGCGGACGAAGGTCCAGCAGGCCAGGAACCGGCGCAAGCAGGTATCCGAGGAGATCGGCGCGGCCAGGAAACGGGGCGGGGATGCCGACGAACTGGCGGCGGAGGCCGGCAGGCTCAAGGATCTCGTCCGCGACGGCGAGGAGGAAGAGCGCCGCCTCGCCGACGAGGTCGAGGCGCTGCTGTCGCCGCTGCCCAACCTGCCGGCGGACGACGTGCCCGACGGTCGCGACGAAACGGCGAACGTGGAGGTGCGGCGAATCGGCGCGCCGCCCCGGTTCGATTTCGACGCGCGCGACCACGTCGATCTGGGCGAAGCGCTCGGCATGATGGATTTCGAGGCCGCGGCGCGCCTCTCGGGGGCGCGTTTCGTCGTCCTGCAGGATGGCCTGGCGCGTCTCGAACGGGCCCTCGCCAACTTCATGCTCGACGTCCAGACGGAGGCGTTCGGCTTCCGCGAGACCAGGCCTCCAAGCCTGGTGCGCGGCGCCGCGGCCTACGGCACGGGCCAGCTGCCGAAGTTCGCCGGAGACCTGTTCCGCACCGAGGACGGGTACTGGCTGATCCCGACCGCCGAGGTGCCGCTGACCAACCTCGCGGGCGGGCGCGTCCTCGCCGAGGACGACCTGCCCCTCCGCCGCGTCGCCTGCACGCCGTGCTATCGCTCCGAGGCCGGCGCGGCCGGCAAGGACACGCGCGGCATGATCCGCCAGCACGAGTTCACCAAGGTCGAGCTGGTTACCATCGCCCATCCCGATCGTTCGGACGAGGAGCTGGAATACATGACCGGATGCGCGGAGGCGATCCTGAAGCGGCTGGAGCTCGCCTATCGCGTCGTCGCCCTCAGCTGCGGGGACCTGGGGTTCTCGGCGCGCAAGACCTACGACGTCGAGGTGTGGCTGCCCGGCCAGGACGCCTATCGGGAGATCTCGAGCTGCTCCGACTGCGGGGACTTCCAGGCGCGGCGCATGAACGCGCGGTTCCGCCCCGAGGGCCAGCCCAAGGGGACGCGCTTCGTTCACACGCTCAACGGATCCGGCCTCGCCGTCGGGCGCGCCCTGATCGCGGTGGTCGAGAATTATCAGCGGGCGGACGGCAGCGTCGTCGTCCCCGAGGTCCTGCGCCCCTACATGGGAGGTCGCGAGGTCATCCGTGCCGGAGACTGATCGGGGCCGGGGCCGGGCGCTCCGCATCCTCGTGTCCAACGACGACGGGATCGATGCGCCGGGCCTCGAGGTGGCGGAGCGGATCGCCCGGACGCTGTCGTCCGACGTGTGGGTCGTCGCGCCCGAATTCGAGCAGAGCGGCGCCTCCCATTCGCTCACGCTGCACGAGCCGCTGCGTATGCGCGGACTGTCGCGCCGGCGGCACGCGGTGCGCGGTACCCCGACGGATTGCATCATCATGGCCCTCGACCGGATTCTCAAGGACGGGAAGCCGCCCGATCTGCTGATCTCGGGGGTGAACCGGGGCGCCAACCTGGGGGAGGACGTGACCTATTCGGGGACCGTGGCGGCGGCCATGGAGGGGACGCTTCTCGGCATCCCGTCCGTGGCGCTGAGCCAGGGGTTCACCGGCCCGCATCCCGTCAAGTGGAGCACGGCCGAGCATCACGCGCCCGGCCTGCTGCGCCGGCTGCTGCGGGAAGGGTGGCCCGCGGGCGTGTTCATCAACGTGAACTTTCCCGATGTCGCGTCGGCGGGGGTGACGGAGCTGGCGGTGACGCGGCAGGGGCAGCGCGACGCCGCGAACGTCTTCATCGACGAGCGTATCGACGCCCGGAACGTGCCGTATTACTGGATCGGGTTCCGCCGGCACGACGGGAAACCCCATCCCCGGTCCGACCTGGCGGTCGTCGCGCGCGGCGGCATCTCGGTGACGCCCCTGCAGATCGACCTCACCCACCGGCGCACGCGCCAGGCCCTCGAAAAGGCGCTGAAATGACGGACGACCCGCGGAGAATCCGCCTGATCATGGAACTGCGGCGGGCGGGGATCACCGACACCGGCGTGCTGTCGGCCCTGGAGCGCGTTCCCCGCGAGGAGTTCGTGCTCTCCAACTTCAGCGATCAGGCCTACGAGAACACGGCGCTGCCGATCGAGCACGGCCAGACCATCAGCCAACCCTACGTCGTCGCGTTCATGACCCAGGCCCTGGCGCTCGGTCCGCGGATGCGCGTGCTCGAGGTCGGGACGGGGTCGGGATACCAGGCGGCGGTCCTTTCGCGGCTGTGCCGGCGGGTCTACACCGTCGAGCGCTACCGTTCGCTGCTGCGCCAGGCGGAGGGGCGGTTCCGGCAACTCGGCCTCGGCAACATCGTCACCAGGGTCGCCGACGGCTATCTGGGGTGGCCCGAGCAGTCGCCGTTCGAGCGCATCCTCGTGACCGCCGCCGCGCCCGCGCCGCCGCCGGCGCTGAAGGAGCAACTGACGGTCGGCGGGATCATGGTCGTCCCCGTCGGCCGCAGCGGCGCCAACCAGGAGGTCGTCCGCATCCGCCGGAGCGAGGAGGGGTATTCGTGCGACCGGCTCCTTCCCGTCCGGTTCGTGCCTCTCGTCGAGGGGATCGCCGAGACGGCCTGACGCCGCAGGGGGGGCCAGTTGCCGGTGGCCAGTGACCGAGGAGTGTGAAACGGTATCCCGGACCGGGACGGTGCATGGGTCGTCTTTACAAGGGAGGAAATGCGGCATGAACAGGAGGTTGACGGCAATCGTGGAACGCGAAGGTGACGACGGTTACGTGGCCTTGTGCCCGGAAGTCGACGTCGCCAGCCAGGGAAGCACCGTAGCCGAAGCGCGCGACAATCTCGAAGAGGCACTGACCCTGTTCTTCGAGACGGCTCCGGCGGAGGAAATCGACAAGCGCTTGCGTAGCGAAGTCTACGTGACTCACGTCGAGGTCGCCGTTGGCTAAGCTGCGTGTCCTTTCCGGTCGTGAAGTTTGCAGAATCCTGGCGTCTCATGGTTTCATCGAGGTGAGGAGGCGCGGTAGTCATATAGTGATGCAGAAGATCGAGGGGAGTGACACAACTACCGTTCCGGTGCCGGATCACAGGGAGTTACGTGCTGGAACGCTGCTGTCGATCGTTCGCCAGTCGGGCCTGCCCCGGTCCGAATTCGAGTGAAGCTTGCAGGGCCGACTGTCGAGGGTTTCCCTGAAGTATCGAGCTACCGCGACAGTGAGAAGTTTGCCGTCGAGACACCGAAGGGAAGCGATGACCATTGAAATCGTGCGGACGGGCGCGGCCCTCGGCGCCGAGATCCGGGGGCTGGATCTGCGTCGGGACCTCGATGCCGAGGCGGTCGAAACCGTCAGGCGGGCCTGGTGGGATCACCTGGTGCTGTCGATCCGCGATCAGGACATCTCGGACGCCGATCTGGTGCGGTTCAGCGCGTACTTCGGGGAGCTCCGCCCGGCGCCGCTCGGCGAGGCGCGGATGCGGGGGCGCTCCCGGTCGCCCGACGGCTATCCCGAAGTGGCGATCATCTCCAACGTGATCAGGGACGGCCTTCCCATCGGCAGCCTCGGGAACGCCGAGGCGGTCTGGCACACGGACATGTCCTACATCGAGGAGCCGATCATGGGCGCGATCCTGTACGCCCTGGAGGTTCCCCGGTCCGGCGGCGACACCGGTTTCGCCAACATGTATCTCGCCTGCGAGACGTTGCCGGACGAATTGCGCTCGGCGCTCGACGGTCGCGTCTGCCTGCACGACGGCAGCCTGAACAGCGCCGGATTCCTGCGCCGGGGCTACGAGGAGGTGACCGACGTGACCCGGACGCCGGGCGCCCGGCACCCGCTGTTCCGCACGCACCCGGAGACCGGGCGTCCGGTCCTGTTCCTGGGGCGCCGGCGGAACGCCTACGTTCCGGGACTCGCCGTGGAGGAGAGCGAGGCGCTGCTGGACGCCGTCTGGGCCCACGCCACCCAGAGCGCCTTCACCTGGCATCATCGATGGCGCGCCGGCGACCTCCTGATGTGGGACAACCGCGCGGTCCTCCATCGACGGGACGCCTTCGACGACGGCGAACGCCGCGTCATGCATCGCACGCAGATCGAAGGGGATCGTCCGTACCACGAGCGGGCGTGACCGTCGGTTGCCGGTGGCCGGTGGCCAGTCGCCGGGATCGTCCCTGCCACGAGCGGGCGTGACCCGCGGCGCGCCGTCGTCGGGGGCCGCGCGTGCGGCCGGCGGGCGTCCGGTGGCGGTCTGGCTCCTCGTCTGCGCCGCCCTGGTGCTTCTGACGATCGTCGTGGGCGGGCTGACCCGCCTCACCCATTCGGGCCTGTCGATGGTCGACTGGCGGCCGGTCACGGGGTGGCTGCCGCCTCTCGACGAAGCGGCATGGCGCGCCGCGTTCGAGAGCTACAAGCGGTTTCCCGAATACCGGGAGCTCAATCGGGGGATGTCGCTCGAGGAGTTCAAGTCGATCTTCTGGCTCGAGTACCTTCATCGCCTGCTGGGCCGGATCGTCGGGATCGTCTTTCTCCTCCCGCTCCTGTGGTTCCTCGGCGCGCGCCGAATCGATCGCCGGACCGCCTGGCGGCTGGCGGCGATCTTCTGTCTCGGTGCGGCGCAGGGAGCCGTCGGCTGGTGGATGGTCCGCAGCGGCCTGGTGGACCGGCCCGACGTCAGCCATTACCGGCTCGCGGTCCACCTGGGCCTGGCGGTGGTCATCCTCGGCCTGCTGCTGTGGGCGGCGCTGACGGCGCTGTTCGGCGACGGTCCGGCGCGGCGGCATCATCGCGGCGCCGCGGCCTGCCTGGCGGCGGTGTTCGCGACGATCCTGTCCGGGGCCGTGGTCGCGGGTCTCGACGCGGGGTTCGCCTACAACACCTTTCCGACCATGAACGGCATGTGGATTCCCGAAGGGATGATGGCCATGACGCCGTGGTACGCGAACCTCGCCGAGAACCCGATCACCGTGCAGTTCGGCCACCGATGGCTCGCCGTCGCGACGGCCGCCGCCGTTCTCGTCCTGTGGTGGCGGGAGCGCTCCCGCGCGCGTGGCGGATTCGCCCGCACGGCGTTGCGCGCGGCGGCGGCCGTGGTTCCGCTCCAGATCGCCCTCGGCGTCGCGACCGTGGTGCTCGTCGTCCCGGCGCCCCTGGCGGCCGCGCATCAGGCGGGCGCCATGCTATTGTTCGGGGCGATGGTCGCGGCGGCGTTCGCGCTTCGGCGCGACGCGGGCCGCGGGCCGGGGATCGAGTCATGACCTTCTGTTCCGTCTACGTCACCGCGTCCGACAGGGACGAAGCCACGAGAATCGGCAGGGCGCTGGTGGCGGACCGCCTCGCCGCCTGCGCCAACGTGATCGACGGCGTGCGGTCGCTGTATCGGTGGGAAGGCGAGGTGCGGGACGACCCCGAGGCCGTGGTGATCCTGAAGTCGCGCACCGAGCTGATGGAGGCGCTCGTCGGCCGGGTCAAGGAACTCCATTCCCACGACGTTCCCTGCGTCATTTCATGGCCGATCCTCGACGGGAACGCCGAGTACCTGAACTGGCTCGCCGCGGAGACCGACGCCGCGCCGGAATGACGCGGCGCGCCGGCGGGCCTGCAAGCATGGCGCGGGGTCGTCACCCCGAGGGGTGCGACCCGGACCTGAAGAGGATTTTTGCCTTGCGGCGTCGTTCGTGATAAAGTAAGAAAGTGATCTTCACGGGGCCTCTTCACGGGGCCTCTTCACGGGGCCTCTTCACGGGGCCTCTTCACGGGGCCTCTTCACGGGGCCTCTTCACGGGGCCTCTTCACGGGGCCTCTTCACGGGGCCTCTTCACGGGGCCTCTTCACGGGGCCTCTTCACGGGGCCTCTTCACGGGGCCTCTTCGATTTGACGAACGAGGGGTCCCGATGACCGTATCGAAGCGTTTCCTCACCTTTGCCTGCGCCGTTCCGCTGGTGCTGGTTGCCGTCCTGTTTCTCGCGCTGGGCGAGGCGCGGGCGCAGCAGAACGTCTGCGGCGCGGTCACGGCATCGAACACGGAGATCACCTGCAGCGCCGCCGCCTATGCGGACGGCATCTGGTATAATACCCGGTGGGATACTCCGCAATTCAGCGATCTGACGCTCAAGATACCCGGCGCCTCGGGCTCCCCGGTCACGATCACGACCACCGGCACGACTTTCACCGGCACCAGCAGGGATGACGAAGCCGGCGTGTTCATGAGGGTCGCCGGCGACGTCGAACTCATCGTGGGCGGCGCCACGGGCGGGACCGCCCATGCCGTCCAGATCGCGCAGCGCCCCGGCATCACCCAATCCACCCCTACGCCTGAATCGGGCTACGGGATATACGTTCTGCAGCCCAACGTCGCCGCGACCGAGAACACCGAGGCGGTGACAGTGACCTTGAACGACGGGGTGGCCATCGGAACCTCTGACGCGGCCATGCTGCACAGCGGTGTGAGGGTCCAGTTGGCGAAGGAGACCGGCACGGCCGCGCACACCGTCACCAGCGCCGCGCGCATCCACGCGACCATCGACGGCATCTACCTGTCCAACAGCGGCCTCGGCGCGAACACGCTCACGAACACGGGCGACATCGACGCGGGCGGGTACGGTCTCTTCCTCGACGTGTTGGGTGCTGCCACGGGGGTGGCCTCGATCACGAACAGGGGCGCCCTCACGGTGACGGGGGCGAACGCCAACGGCGTCAGGCTGGTCAGGACGGGGACGGGCGCGGCCTCGATCACGAATTCGGGCGCGATCACCTCGTCTGGGTCGGGTTCGATGGGCGTCTTCCTCCGGCACGCCGGGACGGGCGCCATGAGTGTCGAGAATTCGGGCGCGATCACGGCGGGGAGCCACGGCATCGCGCTGAGCCACACCGGGACCGGCGAGTCGGGTGCGATCTCCGTCACCAACACGGCGAAGATAGCGGCGGGGATGACGGGGACGACGCTCAGCCACGGCATCTCCGTCAGCCGCACGGCGGCATCGGGCACCGTCTCGGTCGCCAACAGCGGCGACATCACCACCAACGGCGACGGCATGTTCGTGGATGCGAAGGGCGACATCGCGGTCGTCAACAGCGGCAACGTCACGGGCGGGGGCCACGGCCTCTTCGTCCGCGGGGAGGGCGCCGCAGGGACCGTTTCCGTCACCCACTCGGCGGGCGAGATCTCCGGCGGGGGGCGTCAGGGCATCTTCGCCCACGTGGGCCGGTGGCGGAGCGAATATCCGATCTACAGCGGCTTGGGGTACGGCGTCGCTCCCCCCGCACCCACCAGCACGGCGGACCTCAAGGTCATCGTCACGGGCGGGACGGTCAGGACTCTGGATATGTACGGAGCTATCCCGGGCGGCAGGACGGCCATCACGGCGTGGAACTACGAGAACGGCTCCGTCGAGGTGGACGTACGGCAGGGTGTGAAGTTGAGGAGCGTCAACAACGCGGCTATCGACGCCACGCTGAGCGACCAGCAGAACACCCGCGGACGGATCAAGGTCACCCAGGCGGGGGAGATCACGGCGGCGAGAGGGGGGGTCCATGCCCATGTGAGTCGAAGCAGCGCTACGGGCGAGGTGCGGGCGGCGTCGGCCCAGCCACTGATCGACATCGTCTGGACGGGGACGTACGCGTCTTCCGAACCCGCAATCCGCCCCGTCACGAGCGTTTCCCATGCGATCGACAGAGCGCAAGACCTGTCGGCGCTGCCCATCTTCCGCGGCGCGGGGCCGACCCCGGGCATCGAGGCCGAGGTCGTGGCATGGCAGCGGATGAACTGGACCGTGAGCACGGGCGACGACCCGGGCCCGTTCGCGGAGGCGGACGCGGTGACGGATCTGTTCGACGACGGGGCCGACGCGGCCACCAAGGCGCGGGCGGCGGCCATCGTCGCACGGCTCCGCTCGTTGCTGACCGACGAGACTCTCGGAACGATTCCGGGTGCGGACGCCATCGACGCCAACGATGACGGCAGCTACTCCGACACCGAGATCACGACCTGGCTGAGCGTGGACGACGCCACCCGCAGGGTTCTGCTGCGGAATGTCCTGTGGCGCAGTCTCTCCGAGAAGGAAAGGGTGGTGCTCCAAGCGGTGGCGCGAAGGTCGACGACCGATCTGAATGCCGCGCTCGCCGACGAGGAGGCGGGCTTCTCCGACGACTACAAGGCCGCGGTGCGCGCCCTGCTCGACGAATACAACGTCGGTGACATCCGCATCGCCGTGAACGGCGGCTCCATCGCGGCCGGCTGGCCCGAAAGCGACGGCATTCGCGCCTACTACGCGACGCCGCACGCCATGAACGGCGCCATCGGCGTGAGCGTCGCCGAGGACGCGACGGTGACCGGCGCTGCGGCCGGCATCTACGTCGCCAACGCGGGCGAGGGCCTGCGCCTCGAGAAGAAGTACGCGCCCCCGGCCGTCCAGCTTGCGAACCCGGATGCGGGACCCGACGACCTCGTTGCGCTCTCGGACGCCTATCCCGATCAGGTTGTCCGGGTGCATGGAACGGTGACGGGCGGGACGGACGCGGCGGTTCACCTCGCGGGCGGCGGGGCGCTCATCGTCGGCAAGGCCGGCAGGGTGGCCGCCGGCTCCTCGGGTATGGCGGTGCTGGTGAACGATCCGGGTCCGGCGCTCATCCACGTCGACGGCAGGGTGACGGGCGGCGCCGGCGCCGGCGCGGCGGTGGATCTGACCGGCGGCGGCACGGTGGTGGTTGGCCTGGAGGGCGTCGTGGACGCCGGCGGGGCGGACAGGTCGATCCGGAGCAGTGGCGGTCCCGGCGAGGTGATCGTCTACAGCACCGGCGACGTGCGCCTGAGGGCGGACGTCGACGCGGCCTTCGAGCGGGCGGTGAAGGGTGGCATGGCAGGCGTTCGGACGACTGCGGCCCGGGTGAACGATAACGGCGTTCCCACCGGCACCGTCCGGACGGTGTTGCTGGGGGAGGACGGCCGGCCGGACACGAGCGGTCTTGCCCTCCCGGGGCAGGGTGCGGGTGCGAGTGCGGCGGCCCCGTTCCGTTGCGACATGGCGCCTGACCGGTGCCGGCTGTACGAGGCGCTGCCGTCGGTGCTGCTGGCGATGAACGGCCTTCCGAGCCGCGACGAGCGCATGTCGGCGCCGCGCGACGGACGCGGGGCGTGGGCGCGTGTGGAGGCGGCGAGCGGGCAGTGGACGGCGGCGCGTTCGACGGCGACGGGCCTGTCCCTCGACCATGACCGGTACGGCGTGCGCGGGGGCGTGGACGTGGCGTCGGGCGACGGCGTGCGCCTGGGCGTTTCGATGCACGGCCTGCGCGGCTCGGCGGAGGTGGCCTCGGGCGGCGAGGTCGAGTTGTCGGGCGTCGGCCTGGGGGCGAGCGCGACGCGCCTGTTCGGCGGCGGCTTCCACGTGGACGCCCAGGCGGCGGCGACGTGGTACGACGTTGACCTGAGCCTGACGGCGGCTCCCGGGAGCACCGGGCAGCTGTCGAAGGACGGGACGAAGGGCCTTGGCTACGCGGTCGGCGTGGAGGTCGGTCGCCGGGTGGCGGCGGCGGAGGGCGTATCGGTGACGCCGCGGGCGGGCCTTGCGTGGTCGGCGGTGTCGCTGAGCGACTTCGTGGCCCGCGACGACGCCACGGCCCGGCTGTCGCTGGAGGAGGCGGAGAGCCTGACGGGCCGCGCCGGGTTGAGCGTCGAGTCGGTGGCTTCGGCGGGCGTGCGCCTGTTCGGGTCGGTGGACGTGACGCACGAGTTCTCGGAGGAGACCGAGGCGATGGTGTCCGGGACGCCGCTGCGGGCGTCGGCGGAGACGACGGGCGTGCGCGTCGGGATCGGCAGTCAGTTCGACCTGGGGAACGGCGCGTCGCTTCGGGGTTCGGCGGACTACACGTCGTCGGGCAGCGACAACAGCGCGTATGGCGGCGGCCTGGGCGTGACGATGAGCTTCTGATCGGATGCCGTGAACTTCCGATCAGGTATCGCGCCGAGGTAGCCCGCCCGGCGCGACTGCCGGGTGCGGTTCCGCGCCACGCGCGCAGGGCCGCATCCCGGCGTATCGATTCGCACGACCTGCATACGCCGGTCGCATCTCTTGCGGAAGTCCGAATTGCACCCCGAGGGATACGCCCCACGGTGTGCAAGCGCCAACGTGATCGACGGCGTGCGGTCGCTGTATCGGTGGGAGGGCGAGGTGCGGGACGACCCCGAGGCCGTGGTGATCCTGAAGTCCCGCACCGAGCTGATGGAGGCTCTCGTCGGCCGGGTCAAGGAACTCCATTCCCACGACGTTCCCTGCGTCGTTTCATGGCCGATCCTCGACGGGAACGTCGAGTACCTGAGCTGGCTCGCCGCGGAGACCGCCGCCGCGCCGGAATGACGCGGCGCGTCGCCCTCTACTTCGCCATCGCCGCCTGGCTTGCTTCGCGCGGGCCGATCTGGACCGTCACCCTTATGCGGCCGTCCAGGGCGGTGATCATCTTCATCAGCCGGTCCAGGGTGAAGCGTCCGAGATCCGCGTTGCGGACGCGCGAAAAGTCCGCGGCCGCGAAGCCGGTCACGCTCGCCGCCTTCCGCACGCCGAGACCATGCTCGTCCAGCACGGCGATGATCCGGGCCGCGAGGATGGCCTTGGCCTGCTTCAGGTCGGCCTCGGGATCGCCGAAGTCGCGAAAGACGTTGCCGCTGCCCTCGATCAGTTCGATGTCCTCATTCTTCATCGTGGCCTCCGGAAAACCCTCATAGGCCTTGCGCGCCGCCCGGACCCAACCGACCGGGCGTGTATCCTTACCCATATCATACGTTGTCATTCGTGACTACATTCGTCAATCACGGGTGGGGTTCCGGTCTGAATCCCGAGGCCGAGGCCGCGCGGGCTGGCGCGGGTGCGGTTCCCGTGTCATCATGCGCGTTCGCCGGCCCGGCGGTTTCCGGGCCGTCCACCGGGGGAGGGGAGCGACATGCCTTCGACGGCCGACACCACCAGTTCACGGCAGGATCTCTGGATGCGGGCGCTGGAGACCATGCCGGGCGGGATCTCGCATCCCAACCGGCGCAAGAACGACGCCCCCGTCTACATCGCCCGCGCCGAGGGGTCCCGCATGTGGGACGTGGACGGCAACGAGTACGTCGATTACTCGATGGGAAGCGCCTCGCTGCTCCTCGGTCACGCCCACCCCGACGTCGTCAAGGCCATCCAGGAGCAGGCGCCTCACGGCACCTACACGGCCAGCTGCCACGCGCTGGAGATCGAATGGGCGGGCATGATCCAGGAGCTGATGCCGTCGGCGGAGCGCGTCCGCTTCGTGGGGTCGGGATCGGAGTCCACCCTGCTGGCCGCGCGCATCGCCCGCGCCTATACGGGCAAGAGCAGGATCATCCGGTTCCGCAATCACTACAACGGATGGAGCGACGTCACCGTCACCGGGTCGGAGGCGCCCTACGACGAAGCGCCGGGTGCCGGCGTGGCGCCGGGGGCGGCGGAGTCGATCATCGTGCTGCCCACCGATCCCGCCCGGGTCGAGGAGACGCTGCGGTCCGACGACGACGTCGCCGCCGTCATGGTCGAGGCCTCGGGCGCCAACTGGGGATCGGTTCCCCTGCCGCCGCACTTCCTCGAGGACCTGCGGGAGCTGACGGACCGCTACGGCGTCATCCTCATCTTCGACGAGGTGATCACCGGCTTCCGGTGGAGTCCGGGCGGCGTCCAGGGCCTCACCGGCATCGTTCCCGACATGACCTGCATGGCCAAGATCGTCACCGGCGGGAATCCGGGCGGCGCCCTCGGCGGCAAGGCCGACGTCATGGAGGTGCTCAATCCGCGCACGACCACCCACGCCGACCGCAAGGTGGTCCACAAGGGCACGTTCAACGGCGCCCCGCTCGTCGCCGCGCCGGCCGTCGCCACGCTCAGGATCGTCAAGACGGGCGATCCGCACCGGCACGCCGACGCCATCGCCGAAAAGATACGCGAGGGCATCCGCGTCATCCTCGAGGAGCGCCAGGTTCCGGGCGCGGCCTACGGCGAGGCGTCCACCTTTCACGTCCATTTCGGCAACACGCCGTCGCGGGATTCCGTGGAGGGGCTGACGCCCGAGGAGATCCGGGGGATTCCGTCGTCGACGGTGCTCGCCTACCAGCAGGCCCTGCTCGAACGCGGCGTCAACAACATGTCCCACCTGGGCGGCATCACCTCGTCGGCGCATACGGACGAGGACGTCGAAATCACCCTGAAGGCGATCGAGGGCACGATCGGGCAGTTGATGGCGGACGGCCTCGTCGGCCGCGGCTGACGGCGGCCCGCGCCGGGATCAGAGGCGCCGGAATCAGAGGTGAACGACGTCCAGTTCCGCCCCCCACCTGTCCCCCAGGTATTCGAGGACGAGGCGCCGATGGCACCGGTGCGGCGTCTTCTCGGCGCACAGAAGGCAGGCGTTCTCGAGCAGCGCCGGGTCGACCTTGCGCTCGATCCCGCGCGCTTCCATGAGGGCGAGAAAGCGGGGTTCGTACTCGGCCCAGGGCAGTCCGTTCTTCTTGTAGTCGCGGAAAAGCCCTTCGTCGGGCGAGAGTTCCGGCGTGTGCACGTAGTGGATGCCGGCGAAGGATTCCAGCAGATACGCCAAGTCGTCCCTGCGGGCGTATCCGGCCAGCGCCGACGTGTTCTTCAGCCGCACGTCGATCACCCGCCGCACGCCGGCGTTCGAGAGCTTGCCGAAGAACTCCCGCGCCGGCGTCCTGGTGTGGCCGATGGTGAACGTGGTCATGGACGCCGCCGCGCGGCCAAGCCGGCCGGCCTCCCGCCCCCTCAGACGTCCTTCATGACCGGCGCGAACGCCTGGACGGCCTTGCGGATCGCCGGCAGCTGACCGCGCGGCCGGAACAGGAGCTGGGTCGCCCCCAGGTCGATCCAGGCCCGCGCGGCCTTGATCCACTCCTCCGGGTCCTCGTCCTCGCCGGCCCAGACCGACGCCTCGATGCCGAGTGCGGCGGGGTCGCGCCCGGCCGCCTGCGCGGCTTCGCGGAAGGCGTCGAACTTGTGCCTGGTCTCGTCGCCGGGCTGGTCCATGGCGATGACCAGCCAGCCGTCGGCGATCCGGCCGGCGCGCCTCACCGCGGGTTCGGCGACCGCTCCGATCCAGACGGGGATGGGCCGCTGGATCGGCATGGGCGCGAGGCCCGCATCGGTGATGGTGTGGTACTTGCCCTCGTAGGTGACGTGCTCCTCGGTCCACAGCCGGCGGCACACCTCGATCTGTTCCTCGACGCGCGTCGCGCGATCGCGGAAGTTCATGCCCAGGGCCTCGTATTCGGGCGCGTTCCAGCCGATGCCGATGGCGAGGCGCATACGCCCGCCGCTCAGCACGTCGATCTGGGCGGCCTGCTTGGCGGTCAGCACCGCCGGCCGCTGGGGCATGATGACGACGGCCGAGCTGACCCCGAGCGTATTCGTCACGCCGGCGATGAAGGCGAGCGTGGTCATCGTCTCGTGATGCGGGAATTCGGTCGTGTAGTTGGCGGCCAGCGGCATCGGCCCGCGCGGCGTCCTGGTCTGGACGACGTGATCGGGAACGTTGACGTGGTTGAAGCCGAGTTCCTCGGCCGTCTGCACGAATTCCCGTATGACCTTGAAATCAGAACCGATTTCGGCTTGCGGAAAATGGAGTCCGATTTTCACTTCGATGCCTCCCCGGCGGGTTGGTTGTGTTCGGGCACCATTGAAGCGGGAAGGGCGGCGCGAGTCGAGTCCGTGTCCCGGTTCGGTGCATATGAAACGCGGGGGTCTCTTCGGCCGCGAGCGCTTGAAGGTGCTCGGCGGGCGCGGATGCCCGCTGCGTTCCCCTCACGCCGGCAGGGTGATTCCGCCGTCCTCGGTGATCGGGAAATGGGGGTTCCAGGCGACCTCCCAGAGATGGCCGTCCGGGTCCGCGAAACACCCGGAATGGCCGCCCCAGAACTGTTCGGCGGCCGCCCTCACGATTCGCCCGCCGGCGGCTTCGGCCTCCCGGAGGACCGTATCGACCTCGTCCCGCGACCGCGTGTTGTGGGCGAGCGCGAAGCCGGCGAAGCCGGAGCCTTCCGCCGGGACCCCGATGTCCCGGGCCATGTCGCCGCGGGGATAGAGCGAGAACGCGAGCCCGCCGATCTGGAAGAAGGCGATCCCTTCGGCGGCCCTGAAGGAGCGGGTCCAGCCGAGCTTTTCGTAGAAGGCGACGCTCCGGCCGAGATCGGCCACGGCGAGGGAGATGAGGCTGACGCGCTGCTCCATGTCGACGTCGCTCCGAAAGCTCCGCACGATGCCGGAGCGGGCGGGAATGTATCACGAAAGCCGATCCTGCTTGCCCATGAGAGTTCGCCGGTGGAGTTCCGTCCCTGGGAGCGCCGGCGTCCCGCCGGCACGACGGGCCGAAGGCCCGCATCCTTGCACGATGCCGGCGGGACGCCGGCGCTCCCAGGCTTTATCGCCCGAGGATGATTTTCACGGACAGGCAGAAAAGCCGGTCGGGTCCGTCCGCCGCCGTCCGGCTCGACACGCTTTGCGCGATCCGGGTACGGTTGCGGAAGGGAGCGGGAGCGCGCATGACGCGGACGTTCCACGCTCCACGGGGGCGGAAGATGGGAGCGACGCTCGACGCCAGGGGGCTCAACTGTCCCATGCCGCTGATCAGGACGCGGCTGGCGTTGAGGGCCGTCGCCGTCGGCGAGACGCTGACCGTATGGGCGACGGACCCCACGTCCTACATAGACATCCGGCTGTTCTGCGAGACGACGGACCAGGAGCTCGTGTCGGCGGAAGAGGGGGAAGGGGGCGTCTACACCTACGTCATCCGCAAGGGCGCCGAGTTCTGAACGCGGCGCGCCGGCGGGCTACGCCGCCGCCAGGGCCTGGTCGAGATCGCGGATGATGTCGGCGGCCGTCTCCAGGCCGATGGAAAGGCGGACCACCTCCGGACCCGACCCCGAGGCGCGCTGCTGTTCCTCGGTAAGCTGGCGGTGCGTCGTCGACGCCGGGTGCAGGATCAAGGTGCGCGTGTCGCCCACGTTGGCGAGGTGCGAGCAGAGTTCGCAGGCCTCGACCATCCTCACGCCGGCCTCGTAGCCGCCTTCGAGGCCGATCGTGAACAGCCCTCCCGGACCCTTGGGCATGTACTTCCGGGCGAGGTCGTGGAACGGGCTCGACTCGAGGCCGGCGTAGGAGACCCACGCGACCTTCGGGTGGGCCTCGAGAAATTCGGCCACGGCCTGGGCGTTTTGGACGTGACGCTCCATGCGCAGCCCCAGCGTCTCGATGCCCGTGATGATGAGAAAGGCGTTGAAGGGCGAGAGCGTCGGCCCGAGGTCGCGGAGGCCGACGGCGCGGGCGTGCATGGTGAAGCCGAAGTCCCCGAAGGTCTCGTGGAAGGTCATCCCGTGATAGGACTCCGCGGGCTGGCTCAGGGCCGGGAACTTGTCGTTCCGGGACCAGTCGAACCCGCCCGATTCGATGACCGCCCCGCCCAGGGAGTTGCCGTGCCCGCAGAGGTATTTGGTCAGCGAATGGGTGATCAGGTCGGCGCCCCAGTCGAACGGGTTGCAGAGGTACGGCGTCGCGATGGTGTTGTCGACGATCAGCGGGATGCCGGCCTCGTGGGCGACGTCGGCCACCTTCTCGATGTCGACGACGATTCCGCCCGGATTGGCGAGGTTTTCGCAGAAGATGGCCTTGCACCTGGGGGTCAGCGCCGCGCGGAAGTTCTCCGGGTCGGTCGGGTCGACGAAGTGGCAGGTCCAGCCGAAGTTCCTGAACACGTAGCTGAACTGGGTGATGGAACCGCCGTAGAGATTGCGCGCGGCGACGAACTCGTCGCCCGCCCGCAGCAGCGTCGAGAACGCCAGCAGCTGGGCGGCGTGGCCGGAGCCGCAGGCCACCGCGCCGCGCCCGTTCTCCAGGGCGGCCAGCCGCTCTTCCAGAACCGAGACCGTCGGGTTCGTCAGGCGCGAATAGATGAAGCCGAAGGTCTGGAGGTTGTAGAGCGACGCGGCGTGATCGACGTCGTCGAAGACGTAGGAGGCGGTGGCGTAGATCGGGGTCGTCCGCGCCCCGGTCGTCGGGTCGGGGGCGGCGCCGGCGTGGATCGCCAGGGTCTCGAACCCGTACTCCGGCGCCTGGTTGCCGTCGTCGCCGTCGCCCGCCGGTTTGTCCTCGGGGTGTTCGGGGGTGGCGTTCATGGGGTCCTCCGACCTCGGAATCGATGGCTGTATCGGGGCTGGAAGCGGGGGTCAGCGCCGGCTGGACAGGCCGCCGCGGCGGACCGGCCCGCCGGCCTTCCGCGCGCGCTTCGCGGTGATGACGCGCGAGTTGATGCCGCTCCAGCTCAGTTCGGCGTTGAGCCGGCCGTACTCGATCTTGGGGCACCGGTCCATGACCACCTTGAGACCCGCGGCCTCGGCGCGCGCCGCGGCTGCGTCGTTGCGGACGCCGAGCTGCATCCACACGACCGGGGCGCCGATCTCGATGGCCTCGTCGGTGATCGGGCCTGCGGCCTCCGAGTTGCGGAATACGTCCACCATGTCGATCCGGTGGGGCACGTCCTCGAGGTTGGCGTATGCCTTCTCGCCGAGGATCTCCCTGCCCGCCGCCTTCGGGTTCACGGGGATCACCCGGTAGCCCTTGGACTGGAGATACTTCATGGCGAAATAGCTGGGCCGCACCCAGTTGTCGCTCGAACCCACCATGGCGATCGTCCTGGCGGCGCTCAATATCTCCCGCAGGTACGAGTCCGGATAGTTGTCGTGGTCCATCTCGGTTTCGGCGTCGCGTCGGAGGAGGGGGCGGGAATTGCGGGTCATCATAGCCCGGCGGCGCGGGCGTGGCCAACCTCCCGCGAGGTCCTTGCGGCGACCGGTCGGCGGCGCCCGGCCTTGATCGGCGCGCCGTGAATACTGTAGGGGGAGTGCGGCCTTCGGGGCCGTTCACCCGCGGCGGGAGTCGGCGGCCGGGCCGCTGGGGAGAGGGGTCCGCCTTGCCAGATCCGAAGATCACCGTCGAGGCATTCAACGCGCTCTCGGTCGAGCGGCTCCCGTTCGCCGAACTGATGGGATTCCGGGTCGAGGCCATCGGTTACGGGACCGCCCGTATGCGCCTGCCGGTCGGCGCGCGGCATCTGCGGCCCGGCGGCACGGTGGCGGGACCGGCGCTGATGGGTCTCGCCGACGCGACCATGTACGCCGTCGTTCTGGGGATGATCGGTCCGGTGGAGCTCGCCGTCACGACGAGCCTGACCTGCAACTTCCTGCGGCGGCCCCCGGTCGCGGATGTCGTCGCCGAGGGAAGGATACTGAAGCTCGGCAAGCGCCTGGCGGTGGGGGAGGTGTCCCTGCACAGCGAGGGCGATCCCGAACCCGTGGCGCACGTGACGGCGACGTACTCGATTCCGCCGGACTCGGGAGACCACGGAGCCGGCGCGCCGTAAGGCGGCGGAAGTTTCCCTCGTCCCGCGTTCCGGCCATTGACTCGGGCTGCGGGCGTGGCATACTCCGCCTTCGCCGCGCGGACGGCGGCGCGACCCTGAAGACCGGCAAGATGAAGACCTATTCCGCCAGACCGTCGGACGTGGACAAGAAGTGGATCGTCGTCGACGCCGACGGCGTCGTCCTCGGCCGCCTCGCCTCGGTCGTCGCGACGCGCCTGCGCGGCAAGCACAAGCCGACCTTTACGCCGCACATCGACTGCGGCGACAACGTCATCGTCGTCAACGCCGACAAGGTGCGGCTGACGGGACGCAAGCGCACCGACAAGACCTATTACTGGCACACCGGGTATCCCGGCGGCATCCGCAGCCGCCGGGCCGCGGACTGGCTCGACGGCAAGCACCCGGAGCGGGTGGTCCTCAAGGCCGTCCAGCGCATGGTGCCCCGGAACAAGCTCGGCCGCGTCCAGATGGGCAATCTCAAGGTCTACGCCGGCGCCGATCATCCGCACGAGGCGCAGAAGCCGGAGGTTCTGGACGTCGCGGCGCTCAACCCGAAGAACAAGAGGGTGCAATGACGATGCCGGACGAGCAGCCGACGGTTGCGGACCTCGGGGAACCCGGCGGCGAGGACTCGCCGCTCGCCGCGCTCGCCCCGGAGGTTTCCCTGCCGGAACCCCGGATCGACGCGCGGGGGCGCGCCTACGCGACGGGCAAGCGCAAGGACGCCGTGGCCCGGGTATGGATCAGGCCGGGCAGGGGCATGTTGACCGTCAACGGCCGCGAGGGGGAGCGTTATTTCGCGCGACCGGTGCTACGGATGATCGTCAACCAGCCGCTCGTCGCGGCCAGCCGCCTGGGGCAGTACGACGTCTGGTGCACCGTCAAGGGCGGCGGACTCTCCGGCCAGGCGGGCGCGGTGCGCCACGGGTTGAGCCGCGCCCTGACGAATTTCGAACCGGCGCTGCGCGGCGTCCTCAAGACGGGCGGGTTCCTGACGCGCGATCCCCGCGTCGTCGAGCGCAAGAAGTACGGCAAGCGCAAGGCGCGACGCAGCTTCCAGTTCTCGAAACGCTAGGCGCCCGCCCGCGGAACGCCGGTGACGGGGGGCGCCTCGGCGGGCGTCCGTTCCCGGCCGGTGCTCACCGGCGGGCGGCCGATGGACGGCCGTCGGCGGACGGCCGAGGAGACCGTGAAGTGAAGAGCGGAACCAACAGGCCGCGAATCGCCGTTCTCGGCGCGAGCGGCTACACCGGCGCCGAGCTCGTGCGCCTGCTCGCCCGTCACGCGGGCGTCGAGTTGGCGGTGCTGACGGCGGACCGCCACGCCGGCAAGCCGCTCGGCGACGTGTTTCCGCATCTCGGCGGTCTGGGTGCGCCGGATTTCGTGCGTGTCGACGAGGTGGACTGGACGGGACTCGACGTCGACGTCGTGTTCTGCGCGCTTCCCCACGGGACCACCCAGGAGGTCGTCGCGGGGCTGCTGGGCGCCGCCGGCCCGGCGCGGGGCGTGAAGGTCATCGACCTGTCGGCCGATTTCCGCCTGGCGGACGTCGAGACCTACGCGGAATGGTACGGCCACGGTCATCTGGCGCCGGACCTGCAACCCGAAGCCGTCTACGGGCTGACGGAATTCGCGCGCGGCGCCCTCGCCGGATCGCCGCGCCTCGTCGCGTGTCCCGGCTGCTACCCGACCGCCGGCCTGCTGCCCCTCGCGCCGCTGGTCGAGAACGGCGCCATCGGGCTGGAAGGCATCGTCATCGACGCCAAGTCGGGCGTGTCGGGCGCGGGGCGCTCCCTCAAGGAGGCGAAGCTCTTCTCCGAGGTCGCCGAGGGCGTCCACCCCTACGGGATCGGCGGCCACCGCCACGCGCCGGAGATCGAACAGGAGGTGTCGAAGGTGGCGGGGGCGCCGGTGACGCTCAATTTCACGCCCCATCTGGTGCCCATGAACCGCGGCATCCTGGCGACGATATACGTGACCATGACGGACGGACACACCGCCGACGATCTGCGCGCTATCCTGCGGTCGCGTTACGAGGGCGAACCCTTCGTGCGCGTCGTCGACTCGGGAGTCGCGCCGGCCACGCGGCACGTGCGCGGCTCGAACCGTTGCCTGATCGGGGTCTTCGCCGACCGCGTTCCGGGGAGGGCCATCCTGGTGTCGGCGATCGACAATCTCGTCAAGGGCGGGTCGGGCCAGGCGGTGCAGAACATGAACGTCGTCTGCGGTCTCGACGAGACCGCCGGGCTCATGCAGGAGACCCTGTTCCCGTGATCTGCGGGGGCGCGGACGCTCCGGGCGACGGCCTGGGCGGCGGCCTGCTGCTGCCCTTCCGCGACGCGTCGCCGGTGGTGGCCCCGGACGTCTTCGTCGCCCACGGGGCGACGGTCGTCGGCGACGTCGAGATCGGCGGCGGTTGCAGCATCTGGTACGGGTGCGTCCTTCGCGGCGACGTCAACGTCATCCGCGTCGGCGAGCTCACCAACATCCAGGACGGGACCGTCGTGCACGTGACCCGGCGGACCCACGGAACCTTCATCGGATCCCGCTGCACGATCGGGCACGGCGCCATCGTCCACGGCTGCACCCTGGAGGACGGCAGCCACGTCGGAATGCGCGCCACGGTGATGGACGGCGCCGTGGTCGAGAGCGGCGCGATGGTCGCCGCCGGCGCCCTGGTGACGCCGGGCAAGCGCGTGCCCTCCGGCGAACTGTGGGCGGGGTCCCCGGCGAGGCCGATGCGGGCGCTGCGGCCCGAGGAGCTCGAATACATCGAGGACACGGCGCGACATTACGCATGGCTCGGGCGGACCTACCGCGAGCGGCTGGCCGGGACGTGATCCGCCGCGGTGCCGGAGGCCGTTCCGGCGACCGGGTCGAGGAAGCCTCATAAAAATCCGCGTGAAACGTCGACCATGGGGCATAATGGCGCGTGGCGGGGACGGACACCGCTTTCTCCGAGCACGAAGGGCCGGGAGCGCAGGGGGGACGGAAGGAATGAAACGGTCGGAACCGGACGCGAGGCCACTCATCGGGCTCCCCTTGACGCGCGCGGCGGCCGTGCTGGTCCTGATCGCGCCGCTGGGCCTGCCCGCGTGCTCGTTCCTCGATCCGGGAGATCCCGAGACGGCCGGCGCGGCGCGTGGACCGGCGGCGGCCAGCGAGCCGAAGGGTTTTCCGAGTCTGGGCAGCGTCCCGCGGCGGGCGCCCCGGACGTCCTCGAGCGCCGAACGCCAGCGGGTGGCCCAGGGTCTCGCCGCCGCCCGCCGCGCCGCCGGATCGCGGCTGCCCAAGCTGGACCGGCGGCCCAGGGCCGGCGCATCGACCGCCGCCGCTCCGCCGCCGCCCGCCGTCCCTCGGGCGCGGACCGCTCCGCCCGCGTCCGCCCCGCGTCCGGTCGTCGCGTCCGGGAACGGGTCGCCGGGCGCCGGCGACCGGGCGGCGATGACGGAGGCGCCGCCCGCCGCGCCGCCGACGGGAACGGCCGCGGCGCCTCGGGTCGCGGTGCTCGCGTCGGTGGGACCCGAACGGCAGGCCTTCACCCAGGCTTTCGCCCAAGCCCTGGCGCAATCGGCGAGCGCGGTCGCCGCGACGCCCCCGGATACGTCGTTCGCCGCCCCGGCGGCGGCGCCGCTGACGGCGGGCCAGACCCCGGTTCCCGACGTCGTGCGCACGGCGTACAACGAGCCTCTGGCCGCGGCGCCGGGCTCGCCGGTCGTCGCGCCCGGCGCGGACGCCTCCGCCACGGTCCACTTCGCCAACGGCTCGGCGCGGTTAAGCGGCGAGGCGAAGGCGATCGTCCGCGGCGTCGCCGAGGCCTGGAAGGCGCAGGGGGGCGCCGTGCGCGTCGTGGGTCACGCATCGAGGCCGGCCGCCGCAAATCCGGCGACGCGACGGCACAAGCTGGTCAATTTCGGTATTTCCCTCGATCGGGCGACGGCCGTCGCCAACGAGCTGATCCGGCTCGGGGTCGACCGGAGCGCCGTTCGGATCGCCGCCGTCGGCGACTCCCGGCCGGTATTCGACGAATCGATGCCCGAGGGCGAGGCGGGGAACCGCCGGGCCGAGATCTTCCACTCGTTCCAGTGACCGGACCGTGCCCGCGAACACGCCCGCCGGCGGAGCCCCGATGCATTCGCGCTTCGGGCGCTCATCCCTGGAGCGCTCATGTCTGACGCCTCTGACGCCCTGAGAATCGGCGTCGCCGGGCTCGGCACCGTCGGCGTCGGCGTCGTCAGGCTTCTCCGCGGCCAGTCCGGGCTGCTGGAGCGGCGCTGCGGCCGGAGGCTCGTCGCCGCCGCGGTTTCGGCCCGGAAGCGCGACCGGGACCGCGGGATCGACCTTTCCGGGACCCGGTGGTTCGACGATCCGCGGGCGCTCGCGGAGGACGACGGGATCGACGTCGTCGTCGAACTCATCGGCGGTTCCGACGGGATGGCGCTCGCCGTCGTCGAGTCCGCGATCGCCGCGAACAAGAGCGTGGTCACCGCCAACAAGGCGATGATGGCGGTCCACGGGACGCGCCTCGCACAAGCGGCCGAGCGGGCCGGCGTCGGCCTCGCCTACGAGGCGGCCGTCGCCGGCGGGATACCCATCGTGAAGGCGCTGCGCGAAGGGCTCGCCGGGAACCGCATCGACCGCGTCTACGGCATCCTGAACGGCACCTGCAACTACATCCTGACGGCCATGGAGGAGACGGGGCGCGAGTTCGACGAGGTTCTCGCCGAGGCCCAGGCGCTCGGGTACGCGGAGGCGGATCCCGGCTTCGACGTCGACGGCATCGATGCGGCGCACAAGCTGGCGCTGCTCACCGGTCTGGCGTTCGGCCGCCCGGTGGAGTTCGACTCGGTGTTCGTCGAAGGCATCCGCGACGTCGGCGCGGTCGACATCGAATACGCCCGCGAGCTGGGATATCGCGTCAAGCTGCTGGCCATCGCCCGGACGACCGGGGCCGGGGTGGAGCAGCGGGTGCACCCCTGCCTGGTGTCGACGGACACGCCGATAGCGCACGTTCGGGGCGTCTTCAACGCCGTCGTGGCGGAGGGCGATTTCGTCGGCCGCACGGTCTACGAGGGCCGGGGCGCCGGCGAGGGACCCACGGCGTCGGCCGTCGTCGCCGATCTCGTCGACCTCGCGCGGGCCAACGGCCCGCCGGCGTTCGGCGTTCCGGCCGCCTCCCTCGAGGCGACGCCGGCGGTTCCCATGGAAGACCACGTGGGCGCCTACTACGTCCGGCTGATGGTGATCGACAGGCCGGGCGTCATGGCGGACGTCGCCGCCATTCTTCGCGACGAGAGCGTTTCGCTCGAGTCGGTGTTGCAGCGCGGCCGGGACCCCGGCGAGGTGGTCCCGGTCATCCTGACGACCCACGCCACGGTCGAGGCGGGAATGCGCGAGGCCCTGCGGAAGATCGCGGACCTCGAGCCGGTGGTGGAGCCGCCCCTGATGATCCGCGTGGAATCGCTGTGATCCGGCGATGACGGAACGCGACGCGCTCAACCGGCACCTGACCATCGAGGCGCTTCGCGCGTCCGAGGCCGCGGCGATCGCCGCCGCCGGGCTGGTGGGCAAGGGTGACGAACGCCGGGCCGACCAGGTCGCCGCGGAAGCGATGCGCGAGACCCTCGACCGCGTGGCCATCGACGGCACGGTGGTCGTCGGCGAGGGCGAGCGGGGCGACGTCCCGACGCTGTTCGTCGGCGAGAAGGTCGGGAGCGGCGACGGGCCGAGCGTCGACGTCGCCGTCGATCCCCTCGAAGGGGCCACCATCGCCGCGACCGGCGGCGCCAACGCCATGTCCGTCGTCGCCCTCTCCCAGCCGGGCTGCCTGCTCCGCGCACCCGACGTCTACATGGACAAGCTCGCGGTCGGCGGCGGCCTGCCCGCCGGGCTCGCCGATCTGGACGAAGCGCCGGCCGACATCATCCGCGCGCTCGCCGACGCCCGGGGCGTGGATGCGTCCGAAATCGTCGCCTGCATTCTCGACCGGCCGCGGCACGAGAAGATCATCGCCGGGGTCCGCGAGGCCGGGGCGCGGGTCCGCCTGATCCCGGACGGCGACGTGGCGGGGGTGATCGCCGCCTCGACGCCGGCAAGCGGGACCGACGTCTACCTCGGGACCGGCGGCGCGCCCCAGGGAGTCCTGGCGGCGGCGGCGTTGCGCTGCGTCGGGGGCCGGATGCAGGCCCGGCTGGTGTTCCGCACCGACGACGAACGCGCCCGCGCCCGCGCCCTGGGGATCGAGGACCTCGACCGCAAATACGCGCTCGACGATCTGGCGCGGGGCGACGTCGTCTTCGCGGCGACCGGCGTCACGAGCGGCAACATGCTCGACGGCGTGCGCCGGGAAGGCGGTTTCGTCACCACCCATTCCCTGATGATGCGCTCGCGGACCGGCACCACGCGGTGGGTGCGATCGCGCCGCGATCTCGCCAAATCCCCGTTCGTCGAAGACGCCTAGGCGCCGGGAATGAACGCGGACGCCGGACGCGCACCCCCCCACGACCCGAGAGGGACGCTCCCCTTTCTCGGCGTCGAGCGTTCGTTCACCGGACGCTTCTGGCGCTCACGGGTCGTCGACGACGAGGCGTCCACCGCGCTCCGCCGGTCGTTGCGGGTGCCCGATGTCGTCGGGCGCGTGCTGGCCGGGAGGGGGGTGACGCCGGAGACCGGCGAGGACTATCTCAATCCCACGCTGAAACGGTTTCTCCCCGACCCCTCGCGTTTCCGGGACATGGACACGGCGAGCGAGCGGATCGCCCGGGCGGTGCGGAAGGGCGAACCCATCGCCGTCTTCGGCGACTACGACGTCGACGGCGCCACCTCCACGGCCCTTCTGGTCCGGTTCTTCCGCGCCGTCGGCGCCGACGTCCGGATCCACATCCCGGACCGCATCGCCGAGGGCTACGGCCCCAACGTTCCCGCCCTGCGGCGTCTGGCGGAACAGGGAGTCGAGGTGGTGATCACGGTCGACTGCGGGACCACGGCCCACGAGGCCCTGAAGGAAGCCCGGGCCGCCGGTCTCGACGTCGTGGTCGTGGATCATCACACCCCCGAGGCGGGCCTTCCCCAGGCGGCGGCGGTCGTCAACCCCAACCGGCTGGACGAAAGCGGCGAGTTCGGCCACCTCGCCGCTGTCGGCGTGGCGTTCCTGCTCGTCGTGGCCGTCAATCGGGCCTTGCGCGGCGGGGGGTGGTACGCCGGAGGAGGGGCGGGCCGGAAGGAGCCGGATCTCCGGCGGTGGCTGGACCTCGCCGCGCTGGGCACGGTCTGCGACGCCGTGCCGCTGCGCGGACTCAACCGGGCGCTGGTGGCGCAGGGCCTCAAGGTCATGGCGGCCCGGTCCAATGCGGGTCTCGCCGCCCTGTCGGACGTCGCCGGCGTCCGTCAGCGGCCGGGGGCGTATCACGCCGGCTTCGTTCTCGGTCCGCGGATCAACGCCGGGGGACGCGTCGGCCGGGCCGACCTCGGCGCGCGTCTCCTGAGCGAGGACGACCCGGCGGCGGCCGAGCGCATGGCGGCGGAACTGGACCGTCACAACGCCGAGCGCCGGACCGTCGAGGCGCTGGTGATGGAAGACGCGGCGGCCCTCGCCGAGGCCGCCGCCCCGGACCGGCCGCTGCTCGTCGTCGCCAGGGAAGGCTGGCATCCGGGCGTCATCGGGATCGTCGCCAGCCGGCTGGCCGAACGGTACGGCCGCCCCACCCTGGTCATCGCCGTCTCCGACGGGGTGGGCAAGGGGTCGGGCCGGTCGGTCCGCGGCGTCGATCTCGGGGCGGCCGTCATCGCCGCCCGGCAGGCGGGCCTGCTCGTCAACGGCGGCGGCCATCCGATGGCTGCGGGACTGACCGTGGAGGCGGGCGGGATTCCCGCGCTGGAGGAATTCCTGGCCGAGCGACTCGCGGCGCAGGGATCGACGGCGCCCGGCGCGCTGTCGATGGGGTTCGACGGCGCCCTCGCCGTCGCCGCGGCGACGCCGGAGCTGGTCGATCTGCTGGAGCGGGCGGGGCCTTACGGATCCGGAAACGAGGAGCCGCGGTTCGCCGTGACGGATGCGCGCGTCGTCAAGGCGGATGTCGTCGGGTCCGCTCACGTCCGCTGTATCCTGGCCGGCGCCGGGGGCGGGCGGCTCAAGACCATCGCCTTCCGCCGCGCCGGCGACGCGCTCGGCGAGGCGCTGCTGGGATCGGTGGGGACGGACCTCCACGTCGCCGGGCATCTGCGGGCCGACGAATGGCGGGGCCGCCGCGAGGCCCAGCTCTTCGTCGAGGACGCCGCCGCGCCGGCGCGCGCCGGCCGTCTTGATTCCGGGGGGCCGAGCGTCTAGATGAGGGCGGCGCGACCCCATCGTCTAGCCAGGTCCAGGACACGACCCTTTCAAGGTCGAGACACGGGTTCGAATCCCGTTGGGGTCACCACGTCTTCCGGCAGGCTCTGCGGATTCGCCAAGGCGGCGATGCTGGCCTTGGCCGCCGGCGCCGCGCTGAGCGGGTGTTTCGATCCCGGAGCCGACTGCTGGAACCGGGAGCAGTATCAGGCCGCGGCGCAAGCCCCGGACGGCGGCCCGGTCCATGAGATACGGGCCGGGACGTACCCCGGCGAGATCGCGGTCGAAGATCCGGGCAACTGGTGGACGGGCACCCGGTTCACGGGCGAATCGTGCCGGATGGAGGTCGAGCACCGACCGGAAGGGACGTATGTCCGCGCGGGTTTCCTGAACGCCGCCGTGAGGCTGCGCGCGCGCATGGGTCCGGGGGACAGCCCGTTCTTTGCCGGAGAGACCGCGGACGGGAAGGCCGTCGTCCTGCAACACCACCTAGGCCGCCCCGTGTCGCTGACGCTGACCCGCTACCGGACGGACGGGACGCTGAACTACGGGGCCTGCGGCGAACGAGGAGCGCCCTTTCGGGAGTGCCACGGCGGACAGGAGTAGGGACCGCCGGGCTTACCGGCCGGAAAGAGTTTTGAAATTGACCTTGAAATCAAGAAAATCGTCCAACAGGCTCCGTCCGTGCATGAGATTCCGGAGAATGCCCTGAAGCGCCTGTCGCCCGAGGAAGCGGGGCTGATCGTCGCCGGCGTCCGGATCGACGTCCGCGCGAGCCCGTGACGGGGTTCAGAGCACGGTTGCCGCGACTCCCACCGTCGCCAGCAGCCACAGCGCGACCCGGCGGTAGAGCGTCTCGGAGGTACCCCGGAAGATTCGCGAGCCGATCCACAGGGAGGTCAGGTAGGCGGGCAGGTAGACCAGCATCTTGAGCAGGTCGGCGGCGGCCACACCGCCCCCGGCGGCGAGGAAGGCGAGGCCGATGGCGGTCAACGCGCCGATGATGACGATCAGGTTCGCCCGGATCACCGCCACGGGCTCCGGCGCCGAGATGAGGTAGAGCGTGGCGATGGCGCCGCCGACCCCGCCGAGGCCCGTCACCACGCCGCAGGCCACGCCGACGACGCCGTCGGTCGCCGTCGTCCGCGGGCCACGCCAGCTCCAGCCGCGCAGCATGGCGATGGCGCACGCGAGCACGAAGACGCCGATCCCCCGGCGCACGAGGTCGGGATCGGTCGTCAGCAGCAGCCAGGTGCCGAACGGCATCGTGATCAGCGCCGCGAGGACGACGGGGACGACCCGTCGCCGGCTCGTCAGCGGCAGCGCGCCCGGCATCAGCTGGACGGTGCCGATCATCCCGCACGCCAGGACCACGGCGATGGCCGTGGTCGGCCCGTAGATCAGGCCGAGGAGGGGAATGGCGAAGATGGCGCCGCCGAACCCCGTGTACCCGCGCAGCACGCCGGCGCCGAACCCCACCGCCAGCGTCGCCGCCGCCGAGGCGGAAAGGAGGTCGGCGGGGATGCCCATGCGTTTCCCTAACATATGGCCCGACGCCGGGGAATCGTGCTAGATACCGCTTGGCCCGCATGACGGGACGTTCGCGGGAGCCGGACGCAATCGGGGAGAATCGATCCATGGACATCGCCTCGCACCTCGAGAAGGTGAAGCGGTTCGAGCGCTACAGGGACAGGCTCGACCCCGAGAAGGAGTTCGAGATGTGGTACTGGATGTCGCTCAGCGGCGGCACCAGCGCCGTCAACGCCGCCCAGCACGCGGCCGGACTGACCGACGACGGCGACTACTTCTGCACCCAGTCGGTCGACGTCTACATGCGCGGCGGCAAGCGCGACGACCCGGACTCCTGGAAGCCGGGGTTCATGTGGGACGTGGACGTCATCCACATCCACATGCCCGAGATATCGAAGCCGCTGACGCCCAGGCTCGAGAAGGCCTACGCGGCGATGCAGGTGCTCGAGGACGTGCGCGACCCCTGTGTGCGCGGCGGCAGGAAGATCACGAAGAAGATCATCCGCGACGTCGACGCCGCCTTCACGACCGCCGTGACCCTGTGTCGCGAGGTGGTCGAGGAGGCGGGCGCCGGGGCCGGGAAGGCGCCGGCGAAGCCGCGCCGCGCGGCGACCCGAGCCGGAGGAGGGAGGAAACGCCGATGACCCCCGAGTTCCACCGCGACAAGGCCAGGAGGATCACCCGCGCCATGCGCCATTTCACGGCGCGGGACTACGAGGCCGTGATCGAGGGGTGCATGTTGGCCGGAACGCACTGGTTCAACGCCGCCCTGCACCGGTTCGGCCTGCGCCCGGACGACCGGGACGTGCTTCATGCCGAGTACCTGCACAATGCCGACCGTGTGCGGATAAACATCGTCGCGCCGCGGATGCTGAAGGCGATCGACGAGATCGAGGCCTCGCGGGCGCTCTATGTGCGCGGCAACGTCGCGAACGGCGGGCGGGCGGCGCGGCGGGCCTTGAAGAACTTGGCGATCATCGAGGAGACCGCCCGCAAGGCGCGGCCGATCGCCAGGGGGAGGGGCGTCTCGCCGAACCCGCGATAGCGGCGTCGAACCCCTCCGAACCGGGACGGGCCGTTGGCGGCGACGGCAGCCGCGGTTATCGTTGCCGGCGAAGGGAGAATCCGCCGTGTCCGACGTCGCGTTCGGCACGTTCGCCGCCAAGACCGACCTCGATACAGAGGCCGCCGCCGTCACGCCGTAGGGAAGCCCCCCTCATGGCGGAGACGACGCGCGGCTCCCGCGGGGGGAGGGACGCCATGATCGTCGCCATCGCGCCGCGCGCCGGCGCCGGCCCCGACCGAGCCCGGAAGGCGGCCACGGTCGGGACATGAAGCGCGGGGTACGCGCGTTCTCGGTCGTGTTGGCGGTCGTGGCGGCGCTCGGCGCCGGCGCCGTGTTCGGCCGGGAATGGTGGCTGACCGGACGGTTCATCGAGAAGACCGACAACGCCTTCGTCCACGCCGACATCACGGCGGTCAGCCCGAAGGTCGGCGGGTACGTCGCACAGGTCCTCGTCGATGACAACGCCACCGTGGCCGCCGGCGACGTGCTGGTGCTCATCGAAGATTCCTCCTTCCGGGCGGAGGTGGCGCGGGCGCGGGCGGCGCTCGCGGAGAAACAGGCCGCCTTCGCCAATCTCGACCAGCGGCGGGCGCTCCAGGCGGCCCTCGTCGCCGAGGCCGAGGCCGCGGTTCGCGCGGCGGAGGCCGATGCCGACCGGAGCCGGAAGGAACTCGAGCGCGCGGACGCGCTCGCCGACCGGGGGTGGGCCAGCCGGCGGCATCACGATGACGCGGTGGCGGACGAACGCGGTGCCGAGGCCGAGGTGGCGCGGGCGCGGGCGCGCCTCATGGCGGAGAAGCGGCAGCGCGCCGTCATCGACTCCGAGAGCGCCGAAGCCGAGGCCGAGATCGCGCGCGCGCGCGCCGAGCTGACCCTGGCCGAGATCGACCTCCGCCACACCACAGTCAACGCGCCCGCGTCCGGCGTCGTCGGCAACCTGCGCGTCGAGCGCGGGGAATACGTCCGGACCGGCATGAGGCTCGCCGCGGTCGTCCCCCTGCGGGAGGTCTGGGTCGTGGCCAACTACAAGGAGACGCAGCTGACCCGGATGGCTCCCGGCCAGACGGTGACGGTGGAGGTCGACGCCTTTCCGGGCGCGGTCGTGCAGGGTCGCGTCGACAGCGTGGCGCCCGCCAGCGGAGCCCAGTTCAGCCTGCTGCCGCCCGACAACGCGACCGGCAATTACACCAAGGTCGTGCAGCGCATCCCGGTGAAGATCGTCCTGGAGCCGGGGCACGCCCTGGAAGGTCGGCTGCGGCCGGGGATGTCGGTGGTCGCGCGGGTGGACACGCGGACCGCGGCGCAGCGCGAACGCCCGGTCCGGGGCTTCCTGGGCGGATCGGCGGCCGATACGGCGACGCGGGAGAGCGGCAGTTGACGCCGCCCGCGGCGGCGGAGGGCGCATCCGGGGGACGGACGGAAACACGATCTTCGGAATCGCCGGAGCGGGCGGCGAGAGCGGAGCGGGAAACCGTGACGCTCCGCCAATGGGTCGCCGTCTACGGAGCCATCGCCGGCTCGTTCGTCGCCGTCCTCAACATCCAGATCACCAACGCGTCGCTGGGCGAGATCCAGGGCGCCCTGGCGGCGACCCTGACGGAGGCCTCGTGGATCACCACGTCCTACGTCGCCTCGTCGCTGGTGGTCATGCCGCTCACCGGCTGGTTCGTGCGCGTCTTCTCGGTCCGGGCCTACACGATCTGGAACATGACGCTGTTCATGGTCTCGGTCGTGGGCTGCGCGCTGGCCTGGGATCTGACGGCGATGATCGCCATGCGCTTCGTGAGCGGCTTCTTCGGCGGCGCGCTCATCCCGATGTCCATGTACATCCTGCTGATCACCCTGCCGCCGGCGCGGCGGCCGGTGGCCTTCGTGTTCTGGGGGATCGCCATCGCGCTCGCCCCGACGATGGGGCCGGTGCTCGGCGGCTGGCTGACGGAGGAGTTCTCGTGGACCCTGGTGTTCTACGTGCAGCTGGTTCCGTCGGCGTGCGTTCTGGCGGTACTCTGGGCCTGCCTCGACCCGTCTCCCCGCCAGCTCGGGCTGCTGCGGCGGGTCAACTGGCCGAGCATCGCGTTCATGGCCGTCGGTCTGTTGCTGCTGATCGTCGTGCTGGAGGAAGGCAACCGCGCCGACTGGTTCGAATCGGCGCTCATCGCGCGTCTGGCGGCGATATCGGCCGTGCTGCTGGCCGTCTTCGTGATCGTCCAGCTCCGCCACCGGGACCCCTACATCAACCTTCGCCTCTATGCCCGGCGCGATTTCTTCCTGTGCTGCATCGTCGCCGGCGCGTTCGGCGTCGGGGTGTTCGGAGCGCAGTTCACGGTCTCGCTCTATCTGATCCAGGTGCCCCGGTACAGCGCCGGACAGGTCGGCGCCGTCCTGATGTGGGTCGGGTTGCCGCAGTTCCTCTCGGGCCTCCTGGTGTTGTGGCTGATCCCCCGGGTCGACAACCGCGTGTTGATGGGGTTCGGCTGCGCCCTCTTCGCCGCCAGCTGCTTCCTCAACGTCAACATGAGCTACGGCACCGGATACGGGGACCTGATGGCGATCAACGCGATACGCGGTTTCGGCCAGCCCTTCATCATGATCGTGGTGGCGGGGGTCGCCACGGTGGCCATGGAAGCCGCCAACCAGGGGTCGGCGTCGGCGTTGATCAACTGGACCCGGGACCTCGCCGGCGCCGTCACCATCGCGATCCTGAAGACGGGGATCGTGCGGCGCTCCGAGTTCCACACCGACCATGTCGGCCAGCACGTGTCGGCCGCGGATCCGGAGACGGCGGCGCGCCTCGACCTGCTCACGCGGCGCTTTCTCGACTACACGGGCGACGTCGGGCAGGCGCGGGACCAGGCGGTGGCGACCCTCGACGCGCTCGTGGAGCGGGAGTCGCTGATCATGGCCTACAACGACATGTTCTACGGCATCGGCATCGTGTTCGTCGTCGCCACCGCCGCCTGTTTCCTGATCTCCCGGCCGCCCAGGCTCCGTTCGGCTGCGTAGCGGAGACGGCGTGTGGCGTACCTCGACTTCCTGTGGACCGAACAGTTCGCGCTCGCCGCCGGCGCCGCGGTCCTTGCCGGCGTCGTGCGGGGCTTCTCGGGTTTCGGCGCCGGGCTGGTCATGACGCCGCTGCTGGCGCTCGTCTACGGGCCGGTGGACGCCGTGGTCATCATGATGATCACCGTGCTGGTCGGCGGCCTGCAGATGATCCCCGGCGCCCTGCCATACGCGACCAAGCGGGACCTCGCGCCGATCGCCGTCGCCTGCGTCTTCGCGACGCCGGCGGGCACCTGGCTGCTGGTGAGCGCCGATCCGGACGTCATGCGCCGGGCGATCGGCGGGTTCGTCCTGGTCTCCGCCGCGGTCATGCTGAGAGGCTGGTCCTATACCGGGCGGCGGAACGCCAGGATCGGTTTCGGGGCGGGGCTGGTGTCGGGCTTCGCCAACGGCGCGGGCGGCGTCGGCGGGCCGCCGGTCACCCTCTACCTGATCTCTTCCGACGAGCCGGCGATCGTGAAACGGGCGAACATCGCCGTGGCCTCCACGCTTCAGGCGGTCCTGACGGTCATACCCATGGCGGCCGCGGGCGTCGTGTCCGGTGACCTGCTGCTGAGATCGGCGGCGCTGCTGATTCCGTTCGTGGCCGCGATCGTCCTCGGCGGACGGCTGTTCGGCAGGGCGACCGACCGGATATACCGCCAGACGGCTCTGTGGCTGCTGGCGGCCGTCGGCCTCGCCGTCGCCTTCGCGTAGCGGCGACCCGCCGTGGAATTGCTCGCACCCCTGGCGACGGTGGACTTCGGGCTGGCGGTCCTGCTCGCCGTGGCCGGGGGATTCATGTACGGGTTCGCGGGGTTCGGCGGCGGGCTGATCATGGCGCCTCTCCTGGCGCTCATCTACTGGCCCACGGAGGGCGTCATCATCGCCAACACGGTCCCGCTGTTCACGGCCTGGCAGGTGTTGCCCTCGGTGCGGCCTCACATCCGGTGGCGGGAAGTCGCGCCGTTGTTGCTCGCCGCCGCCGTCGCGTCGCCCATCTGCGCCTGGTTCCTGCTCGTCGGCGATCCGGAGGTCGCCCGCCGCGTGATGGGCATCGTCGTGCTGTTCGCCGCCGTGTCGATGCTGTGCGGCCTGGCCTATACCGGCCCGCGGAATCGTCTCACGGGGTTCCTGGCCGGCATCGTCGCCGGCAGCGCGAACGGATACGTGGGTCTCGGCGGCCCGTTCGTCAGCCTCTATTTCCTGTCGGCCCGGGCGTCGTCGCGGGAGCAACGGGCCAACATCCTGCTGTCGATGATGCTGATCGGGATGCTGGTCGTCGTGCCCCTGGCGATCGGCGGCGCCGTCGGGCTCGACACCGTGGTCCGCTGCGTCGCGTTGACGCTACCCTACGGCGCGGCCCTGTGGATCGGCGCGCGGACATTCGGCCGGACGAGAGGTACGACCTACCGGCGCGTGGCGCTGGCGCTGTTGATCGCGGTCGGGCTCTCCGCGACGTTCTTCTGATCCCTCCCGGCCTTCCTCCCGCGCGGGAAGGGAAGCATGAGCGGACCCGCTATCTCCCGCCGACGTCCAGCAGCAGCTTGCCGCGGGACCCGCGGGCTTCCATGAGCCGGTGGGCTTCGCCCGCCCGGTCGAGCGGCAGGACGCGGTCGATGGCCACCGCGAGCCGGCCGTCCGCTACCCAGCCGGCGAGGTCCCGCCACCGGCCGGCGAGCTCGTCCCTCGTGCGGATGTAGTGCGCCATGTGCGGGCGGGTGAAGAAGACCGATCCGGCTTCCGACAGGTCCAGGGGGTCGAGGCTGTCGATCCTGCCGGAAGCGTGGCCGAACAGGACGCACAGGCCGCGCGGGCGCAGGCAGCGGATCGAGTCGTGGAACGTCGCCTTGCCCACGGAGTCGTAGACCACGTCCACGCCCGCGCCCTCGGTCGCTTCCATCACGGCCTGGCGAAAGTCCACGTCGCGGTAGAGGATGGCCAGATCGGCGCCTCTCGACGTCGCAATCCCGGCTTTCTCCGCCGATCCCACCGTCGTCAGCACCCGCGCGCCCCTGATCCCGGCGATCTGGATCAGGAGCTGCCCCACGCCGCCGGCGCCGGCGTGAACGAGACAGGTGTGCCCGGTCTCCAGCGGCCAGGCCGACGTCGCGAGGTAGTGGGCCGTCACGCCCTGGGTGACGAGCGCCGCCGCCACGTCCAGCTCCAGATCGTCGGGCACGGGCATGACCACGGCCTCGGGTACGGCGGCGTATTCGGCGTAGCTTCCCTGGATGCGGGTAAAGGCCACCCTGTCGCCCACGGCCACGCCGGATACCGCGTCTCCGACGGCGCTCGCGACGCCCGCGCCATCGACCCCGATGCGCGCGGGGAGCGGCGTCGGGTAGGTGGGCGACCGGGCGTAGTCGCCGTTCCGGCGATAGATGTCCGTGTAGTTGACCCCCGCGTAGGCCAGCTTGACGACGACCTCGTCCTCCGCCGGCTCGGGCTCCGGCACCTCCCGGACCCGGAGCACGTCGACTCCGCCGAAGGCGTCGATTTCCACCGCTTTCATGTCCGGAGCCTCCCGCCGCCGATCGTCGGAGAGCCAGTGTGCACCGCCGCGCCGGGCGGGAGCAAGGCCGGACCGGTCCGGCGGGGCGATGTGCATGGCGGCGTGTATAATGCCTCGCGATCATGACCGTCGCCATCGCCATCCATCTCGCCGCCGCCATGGCGGCCTTCGGGATCGGTTCCGTCGTGCTTCTGCGGCCCAAGGGCACGCCCATGCACAAGGCGTTCGGCCGGGCGTGGGTGGGTCTCGTCGCCGTCGCGGCGATCTCGTCCTTCTGGATTCTCGAGATTCGCCAGGGCGCCGGCTTCAGTTTCATTCACGCACTTTCCGCGTGGACGCTGTTCGCGGCGGCCGTGGCGGTCCTGGCCATCAGGCGGGGCAGGGTCCGCACTCACGCGGGCTGGATGATCGGCACCTTCGTCGGTCTCGTCGCCGCCGGGGCGGGCGCCCTCGCGCCCGGCCGGATGCTGCCCGAAATGCTGTTCGGATGAACCCGTCGGGAGAGAGGGAACGCGAGATGCGGGACGTCGAGTCGCGACGGGTCGGCTTCGTCGGCCTCGGGATCATGGGCGGCCGCATGGCGCGCCGTCTGCTCGCGAACGGCGTCGGTCTGACCGTCTTCGACATCGACGCGGCGGCGGTCCGGGCGGCGGCCGACGCCGGCGCCGAGGTCGCGGAGAGCCCGAGGGAGCTGGGCGCCGTCAGTGACGTCGTCGTCGCGATGCTGCCGGACCCGCGAATCCTCGAGACGGTCGCGGTCGGCGAGGAAGGCCTGATCGAGGGGATGGCCGCGGGTGGTCTTCTCGTGGACATGGCGACGGACGGCATGTCCGTGGTGAAGCGCCTGGAGCGGCCGCTGGCGGAGAAGGGCATCCGCATCATCGACGCGCCGGTGGGGCGCGGTCCGGCGGAAGCGGAGACCGGCGATCTGTTCGTCCTCATGGGCGGCAGACCCGAGGACTGCGAGGAGGCGCGTGGATTGCTGTCGCTGCTGGGGAGCGACGTTCACTACTGCGGACCCCTCGGCGCGGGGCAGGCCATCAAGCTCGTCAACAACATGGTCTCGTCGACGACCATGGCGGTGGTGGCGGAGGGCTACGCGCTGGCCCGGCGCGCCGGCGCCGACATCGGGCTCATGACGCGACTGTTGCCGGCTTCCGCCGCCGATTCGTGGCAGCTGCGCAACGGCCTCGTCGGCAAGGCCCTGGCCGGCGATTTCTCGCCCCGCTTCAGGATCTCGCTGGCCCGCAAGGACGTGGCGTTGGCCGTGGAGATGGCCGACGAACTGGGTTCGCCCTCCGACATGGGGCGCGCCGCCCTGAACTGGTACGAGCGGGGCATGGCGGCGGGCCACGGCGATCTGGACCGCGCCGGCATCGTGCTCACGGAAGATCCGGACCTGCTGAAGAGCCGCTAATCGGGGAACGGCCGCCGCCAGGCGGGGATCTCCATCAGGTTGTCGTGAAAGCGCCGGATGCGGGGATGGTCGTCGAGCGGCAGCTTCGCGGCTTCCGCCAGGGGCAGCAGGCAGGCGACGGCGAAGTCGGCGATGCTGAGGGTATCCGCGACGAGCCAGGTCCGGCCCTCGAGGTGCGCGTCCAGCACCGCGGCGAACCGGTTCCAGTTGTCCAGCGCCTCCCCGACCCTGACGGGGTCGGGATCGCCCAGGCCGAAACGCCTGCGGATGCGATTCTCGAAGTGAAGGATGCCGCCCCAGCGCGTGAAGTGGGCCGCATCCCAGACCAGCCAGCGCGTGATCTCGATCTGGCGCCCGTCCCGGGGCCACAGGCCGGAGCCCGCCTTGTCCGCCAGGTAGGCCATGATCGCCACCGATTCCCACATCTTCACGTCCCCGTCGACGAGCGCCGGCACCTTGCCGTTCGGGTTGATGGCCAGGAATTCGGGATCGCGGTGTTCGCCCTTGCCCACGTCGACGTGGACGTAATCCACCTCGAACTCCAGATACCGGGCGATGGCGCAGGCTCGCCAAGGGTTCTGCGTGTCGTAGTAGTAGAGCTTCATTCCCGCCTCCCGGCGCGCGGGCGCCCGGCACGAGCCGCGCGCGAGGCGAACATTCTGATCCGGGAGCGTCGCGGGCGCCACGCGGAGTTGGTACTCTTCGCGCCCCGATGGAAGTTCTGCTGCACGAGAAGTCCTACGCGCGCGTGCGCCCGCGTCTGCACGGCCTCGGCCTCGACCTGAACGTCGTCCGCGTCGACGCCGACGGGCGCTATATCCGTGACGGCGGGCAGATCGCGCCCGAGGACGCGAAACCGGAAGCGTTCTGGCTCAGCCTGGATTTCATCGCCGCCAGGCAGTTCGACGACGCCTTCGACATGGCGCTGCGGCCGGGCACGGTGAAATGGATGCAGACGGTGACCGCCGGTCTCGACCGCGGGCGCTACCGGGAGATCGTGGAGGCGGGCATCCGCCTCAGCAACAGCGGCGCCCAGGCCGTGGCCATCGCGGAATACGTTCTGGCCCAGGTCCTGAACGCCTATCAGCCGTTCGAGGAACAGGTGGCGGCCCAGGCCAGGGGCGAGTGGCTCGAGACCCGTTTCCGCGAGCTGTCCCGCAGCGTCTGGCTGATCGTCGGCTTCGGCCCGATCGGCCGGGCCGTCGCGGCGCGGGCGCGCTCCTTCGACGCCCATATCGTGGTCGTGCGCCGCGGGTCCGACTCCCACGGG
Organism: Alphaproteobacteria bacterium; assembly: GCA_965200265.1. Taxonomy (GTDB): domain Bacteria; phylum Pseudomonadota; class Alphaproteobacteria; order UBA2966; family UBA2966; genus UBA2966. The sequence goes on from OZ241357.1 coordinate 1,241,169, forward strand.
CTCGCCGACGAGATGGGGCGCATGGAGGACCTGCCCGGTCTCCTGCCCCGCGCCGACGTGATCGTGCTGGCCTGTTCCCTCAACGACCGGACCCGCGGCTTCGCCGACGCCGGCTTCTTCCGCCGCGTGAAGGAGGACGCCGTGTTCGTGAACGTCGCCCGCGGCGCGCTCGTGGACGACGCCGCGCTGATCGACTGTCTCGATTCGGGCCGTCTTCGCCGGGCCGTCCTCGACGTGTTCGCGGCGGAGCCCCTCGATCCCGAAAGTCCCTATTGGAGCCATCCCCGCGCGCGGGTGACGGCCCATACCTCGTGGGCGGGCGACGGCACCGTTCCGCGCGGCGACGATCTCTTCCTCGGCAATCTCGCGCGCTATGCCCGGGGCGACGCCCTGGAGATGGAGGTGGACCCCGCGGACGTTCTGCTCCAGGCGCCGCGGCCCGACACCGGCCCCGCCGTGCGCAAGCCCCGCCCCGCCTGAAACCCGCGCTCGGCCGGCGCGGTTTCCTCGCTCCCGCCGACGGCGCGGCCCCGCGGTTCGCCCTGGGGCCGGCGGCGGTTCATGCGCCGGCGCCGGCCTGCGCCCTGTTCCACCACGGGTCGTGGCGCGGCGAGTCGTGTTGGCGACATTTGCCGGCGCAAGCCCTTGGAGGACCGATCCCCGCCGGGTATCTTGCCGCCCGCGCGGCCGTTCGGTGGAGGGGAACGCTTGGGTGAATTCGGCATCGGCCAGCCCGTCCCGCGTCTGGAGGACCCGCGCCTCCTGCGGGGCGAAGGCGAGTTCGTCGACGACGTGCGTTTCCCGAACGAGGCCCATGCCCACGTGCTTCGCTCGCCGCAGCCTCACGCGGACATCCGCGGCATCGACGCGTCGGCGGCCCTGGCGCACCCCGGCGTCCTGACCGTGCTCACCGGCGCCGACGCCGAGGCCGACGGTCTCGGCGTCATTCCCAACATCGTGCCGCGCGACAGGCGCGACGGTTCGCCGATGTTCGTGCCGCCCCATACCGTCCTGGCGGTGGGGCGGGTCCGCTACGTCGGCGAGGGCGTCGCCCTCGTCGTGGCGGAGAGCGCCGAGGCCGCCGCCGAGGCCGCCGACCTCATCGTCGTCGAGTACGAGGACCTGCCCTTCGTCACCGGCACCGCCGCCGCCGTTGCGCCCGGGGCGCCCGCGATCTGGGAGGAGGCGCCGGACAACAACGCCTTCTTCTTCGAGCTCGGCGACAAGGGCGCGGTGGACGCCGCGTTCGCCGCGGCGGCGCGCGTCGTGGAGACGACGTTCGTGATTTCCCGGATCACCGCGAACCCGATGGAACCCAGGGCGGCCGTGGGGCGCTTCGACAGGCGCGACGGGCGCTGGACGCTCCACGCCAACGTCCAGCATCCGCACACGGTGCGCGGCATCATCTGCGGCAGCGTGCTGAAGGTTCCCGAGCACCGGCTGCGGATCGTCGCGGCCGACGTGGGCGGCAGCTTCGGCATGAAGGGCATGGTGCATCCCGAGAACGTCCAGGTCCTGTGGGCGGCCCGGAAGGTGGGCCGTCCGGTCCGCTGGACGGCCACGCGCAGCGAGGGTCTTCTCGGCGACGCCCAGGCCCGGGACAACGTGTCGACGGCGAGGCTCGCGCTCGACGCCGACGGCCGGTTCCTCGCGCTCCACGTCTCGACGCTCGTCAATCTCGGCGCCTGTCTCTCGATCTACGGCCCGCATTGCGGCACCAACAACGTCGGCGGTCTCGCCGGCGTCTACACGACGCCGCACATCTACACCGACGTCGTCGGCGTCTACACCAACACCATGAACACGGGTCCCTACCGCGGCGCCGGGCGTCCCGAGGCCGGGTTCGCGATCGAGCGCGTGATCGACGTCGCGGCCCGCGAGCTGGGGGTGGACCGCGCCGAGCTCAGGCGCCGCAACATGATCCCGCCGGACGCCTTCCCCTACCGGACGCCGCTCACGTTCCGCTACGACAGCGGCGAGTTCGAGAAGAACATGGTCCGGGTCCTCGAGATCTCCGACCGCGCGGGGTTCGCCGACCGCCGCGCGGCGTCCCGCGGCCGCGGTCTTCTGCGCGGTTTCGGGATCGCCAACTGCATCGAGATGGCCGGTCCCGCCGGCGTCGACGAGACCATGGAGATCAGGCTGCACCCCGATGGGACGGCCACGGTCCTCGCCGGCACCGACGCCCAGGGCCAGGGCCACGAGACCATGTATTGCCAGTACGTCAACGAATTCCTGGGGTTGCCGCCGGAGGACGTCCGCGTCGTCGCCGCCGATACGGACGTCGTCGCGCGGGCGCGCGGCACCTTCGGTTCGCGCTCGTCCTGCGTCGGCGGCGCGGCGCTGAAGGAAGCGGCGGAGATCGTCGTCGAGAAGGGCCGGCGCATCGCCGCCCATATGCTGGAGACGGCGCCCGGCGACGTCGAGTTCGACGACGGCGTCTTCCGGGTGGCGGGCACGGACCGCAAGCTGGGAATCGGAGAGGTCGCCCGCGCCGCGTACAGGCTCGGCGCGCTGCCGGAGGACGTGGAGCCCGGTCTGGGCGCCGTCCGCACCCACGTCCCGCCGGCATCGACCTACCCCAACGGCTGCCATGTCTGCGAGGTCGAGATCGACCCGGAGACGGGCGTCGTGGAGGTGCTGTCCTACCGCGTGGTCGATGACGTCGGGCGGGCCGTCAATCCGCCCCTCGTCCAGGGACAGGTCCACGGCGGCGTATCGCAGGGGCTGGGGCAGGTGATGGTGGAGCAGATCGTCTACGACGAGGAGTCGGGACAGCTGCTCACGGGATCGTTCATGGACTACTGTATGCCTCGGGCGGACGACATCCCCGACATGGAGATCGAACACAACGACGTGCCGACGACCGCGAATCCGATGGGCGTCAAGGGTGTGGGAGAGGCCGGCGCCGTCGGCGCCCTGCCGGCGGTCTACAGCGCCGTCATGGACGCCCTGTCGGAGCGAGGGATCGTCGACTTCGACATGCCGGCGACGCCACAGCGTGTCTGGCGCGCCCTTCGGCAAGCGGATGCCTGAACGTCCGTCCCGAAATGAATTGGGCGATTCCACGGGGCTGGGGTCGCCGCGCCGCGCTCCTCGTCGCGGACGGTTCCGGGTTCTTGGCCTGATCCTGGTCCTGTGCGCGGCCGCCTGCGCGCGGCCGACGCCGGCGCCCCTGGAGAACAAGGGCATGGCCGGTTTCCCCGCCCCGGACCGGCGTCCGGCGGACGCCGCGTCCCCCTCCGGCCAAGTCGCCGGCCTCGTCGTGCGGAAAGGCGACACGGTCTGGGGGATCTCGCGGCGCACCGGCGTTCCGCTCCGGGCCATCATCACGGCGAACGACCTGAAGGCGCCGTTCACCTTGCGACCCGGACAGAAGCTGACGATTCCGGCGGCCAGACGCCACACGGTCCGCAAGGGCGAGACGCTCTACGGGATTTCCCGGCGTTACGGCGTCGACACGACGAGCCTGGCCCGGCTCAACGAATTGAAGGCGCCCTACACGATACGTCCGGACCAGCAGCTGCGGCTCCCGGCCAGCGCCAAGCTGGCCGCCCCGCCCCGCCCCGCGGCGCGGAGGCCGCCGGCCGGCGGCAAGCCGGCCGTGCGCGAAACGGGGCGCGAAGCGGGGCGCGGGACGGGGCGCGCCGCCGTCGGGACGCCGCCGCCACGGGGCGGCTCCCTGTTCGTCTGGCCCGTCCAGGGGCGTATCGTGGACGGCTACGGCGCCAAGGGAGGCGGACGGTACAACGACGGCGTCAACATCGCCGCCACCCGAGGCCAGCCCGTGCGCGCGGCGGACAACGGCGTCGTCGCCTACGCCGGCGACGAGCTGCGCGGCCTCGGGAACCTCCTCGTGATCCGCCACGCCGGCGGGTGGATCACGGCCTACGCGCACAACGAGGCGTTGCTGGTCGAGCGCGGGGACGTCGTGAAACGCGGTCAGGTCGTCGGCCGGGTCGGTCAGACGGGGAGCGTCCGCTCACCGCAGCTTCATTTCGAGGTCCGCAAGGGAACGCGAACGGTCGACCCGACCGGCCATCTGCCCCGGCTCACTTCAGGGCGCGTCGAGTCCGACCCCCAGCCGTCCGGCCAGATCCTGGATGAACTGCCAGGCGACGCGGCCCGAGCGGCCCCCGCGGGCGACCGACCACGCGATGGCCTCCGCGCGTAGCGCGTTCTCGTCCGCGGGAATCCCGTGGTGGGCGGCGTAGCCGCGCACCATGGCGAGAAATTCGTCCTGGCTGCACGCATGGAAGCCGAGCCACAGCCCGAACCGGTCCGAGAGCGACACCTTTTCCTCGACCGTCTCGGCCGGGTTGATCGCCGTCGAGCGCTCGTTCTCGATCATCTCGCGCGGCATGAGGTGCCGGCGGTTGGAGGTGGCGTAGAACACGACGCTTCGGGGCCGTCCTTCCAGACCGCCCTCGAGGACCGCCTTGAGGGACTTGAAGCCGGCGTCCCCCCCGTCGAAGGACAGGTCGTCGCAGAACAGGATGCACCGCCGGTCCACGTCCGCCAGCAGCTTCAGCAGGTCGGGGAGGGAGGGCACGTCCTCGCGGTGGATTTCCACCAGCACCAGCCCGCCGCCGGAGCCGGCGTTCACCTCGGCGTGGACGGCCTTGACCAGCGAGCTCTTGCCCATGCCGCGGGCGCCCCAGAGCAGGGCGTTGTTGGCCGGCAGGCCGGCGGCGAAACGCCGGGTGTTCTCGAGCAGCGTGTCGCGGACGGAGTCGATGCCCTTGAGCAGCTTCAGGTCGACGCGGTTGACCCTGGCGACCGGCTCCAGGCGATGGCGTTCGGCGCGCCACACGTATGCGTCGGCGCCGTCGAGTCCGGCGGCTTCCGCCGGCGGCGAGAGGCGTTCGAGCGCCTCGGCGATCCGGCGCAGCAGCGGTTCCAGTTCTTCGTCGGGCATCTTGTCCGGCGCCTCTCCCGCGCCGGGCGGGCGCGGTTTGCATATGGGGGGCGTGAAGTTATAGTCCGGGCGAATTCACGCTCGTCAACCGGGAACCGCAAATGTTGATTTCTCCTGCCTACGCCCAAGCCGGGGGCGGGGGGGTCGGCCTCTTCGAAGGTCTGCTGCCCCTCATCATCATCTTCGTGGTCTTTTACGTCCTGCTCATTCGACCGCAGCAGCGCAAGGCGAAACAGCACCGCGAGATGGTGGCGGCGGTGCGTCGGGGCGACGTCGTGGTGACCGGCGGCGGGATCGTCGGCAAGGTGACGAAGGTCGGGGAGACCGACGACATCACGGTGGAGGTCGCCGAGGGTGTCCGCGTCCAGGTCGTGAAGGGCACCCTTTCCGACGTGCGGAGCAAGACGGAACCCGTCAAGGGCGGCGCGCCGGCGGCGGGGGGTGGGCCATCGGGCGGCGGCGCGCTCGGCGGCCTGCTCGGATCGCTCGGGTTCGGCCGCAAGCGGGGCGAATAGCCCGCGCGGACGAACGCCGGATCTCCCGGATGCTCTATTTCGCCAAATGGAAGATCGGGCTCGTCCTGGTTCTCTGCCTCGCCGGCCTCGTCTTCGCGGCGCCGAACTTCGTCCCGGAGCGGTCGGCGGCGAGTCTTCCCACCTGGCTCCCCCACAAGCAGATAAACCTGGGCCTTGATCTCCAGGGCGGCTCGCACCTGCTGCTGGAGGTGGAGGTCGATGCCGTCATCGTCGAACGCCTCGAGTCCCTGGTCGACTCGATCCGTACCGAACTCCGCCGCGAACGCATCGGCTACACCGGTCTCGGCGTGGCCGACGGCCGGACGGTGACGGTGCGTCTCCGGCAGGCCGACCGGGTCGACCGCGCCCTCGAACTGATCCGGGACCTGGGAAATCCGATGGCGCCCGACATCTTCGGCCAGGGCGGCGGCGTCGACATCGACGTCTCCGCCGACTCCGACGCCCTGGTCACGGTGGCGCTGACGGAGCAGGCGGTCCGTGACCGCAAGCGTTCGGCCGTCGAGCAGTCGATCGAGATCGTGCGCCGCCGGGTCGACGAGGTGGGCACGCGCGAGCCCGCGATCCAGCGCCAGGGCGAGGACCGCATCCTGGTGCAGTTGCCGGGCGTCAAGGACCCGGACCGGATCAAGCGTCTTCTGGGCAAGACGGCGAAGCTCACCTTCCATTTGCTGGACACCACGACCCCGGTCGCCGACGCGCGGGCCGGCCGTATCCCTCCGGGTTCGCGTCTCCTCGCGGCCGATACCCGGGAGGAGGGGGGCGCCGCCGAATACGTGGTGCGGAAGCGCGTCTACGTGAGCGGCGAGAACCTCGTCGACTCGCAGCCCACCTACGATCAGGGCCGGCCCGTCGTCAGCTTTCGTTTCGACGCCGTCGGCGGCAAGCGCTTCGGCGACGTGACCAGGGAGAACGTGGGCCGGCCGCTGGCGATCGTCCTCGACGACAAGGTGATCAGCGCGCCGCAGATCCGGGAACCGATCCTGGGAGGCTCGGGGATCATCACCGGCGACTTCACGGTGCAGCAGGCCAACGACCTCGCCGTCCTGTTGCGGGCGGGCGCCTTGCCGGCGCCCCTGAAGATACTCGAGGAACGCACCGTGGGGCCGGACCTCGGGGCCGACTCCATCCGCGCCGGCAAGATCGCCGGCGTCCTGGCGTTCGTCTTCGTCATGGTCTTCATGGGCATGGCATACGGCCGGTTCGGGGTGGCGGCGGACATCGCCCTGCTGATCAACGTCGCCTTGATCGCGGGCGCGCTGTCGCTGCTTCAGGCCACGCTGACCCTGCCGGGCATCGCCGGGATCGTGCTGACCATCGGCATGGCGGTGGACGCCAACGTGCTCGTGTTCGAGCGCATCCGCGAGGAGATCAGGACCGGCAAGACCCCGTTCGCGGCCGTCGAGACCGGATACCGGCGCGCCCTCACCACCATCGTCGACGCCAACGTGACGACGTTGATCGCCGCGATCCTGTTGTTCGAGTTCGGGTCGGGGCCGGTCAAGGGGTTCGCCGTCACCCTGGCGATCGGCATCGTCACGTCGATGTTCACGGCGATCACCGTCACGCGCCTGATGATCGCCCAGTGGCTGCACCGGCGGCGGCCGGCGGCGCTGCCGATCTGAGGACGGGCGGCCGAAATGCACCTCAGACTCGTTCCCGCGAAGACGAACGTCGGGTTCATGGCCCATCGGGTCAAGGCGTTCGTCCTGTCGGCCGTCCTGTTCGTGGCGTCCATCGGGCTTTTCCTGGCGGCCGATCTGAACTACGGGATCGACTTCGAGGGCGGCATCCTGATCGAGGTGGGCACGCCGGAGCCGGCCGACCTCGGCCGTATGCGCGGGGCCTTGTCGGGTCTGGATCTCGGCGAGGTGGCGTTGCAGGAATTCGGCCGCGATACCGAGGTGCTGGTCCGCGTCGAGCGCCAGCCGGGGGACTCCACGGCGCAGCAGCGCGCGGTGGCGGCGGTGAAGGAGGCGCTGGCCGCGGAGATACCGGGCGAGCTCTCGTACCGCCGGGTGGAGTTCGTGGGACCGAAGGTCAGCGCGGAACTGGTGCGCGCGGGCACGCTGGCGAGCATCCTCGCGGTCGTCGCGATGCTGGTCTACATCTGGTTCCGTTTCGAGTGGCAGTTCGCCATCGGCGCCGTGCTGGCCCTCGTTCACGACGTCGTGCTGACCATCGGCATCTTCGCGCTCACCCGGCTCGAGTTCAATCTCTCCATCATCGCGGCAATCCTGACCATCGTCGGCTACTCGGTGAACGACACGGTCGTGGTCTACGACCGCATCCGCGAGAACCTGCGCAAGTACCGCCGGATGCCGTTGGTCGAGCTCCTGAACGTCAGCATCAACGACACGTTGTCGCGCACCACGATGACGTCCGCGACGACCCTCATCGCCCTGCTGACCCTGTTCTTCTTCGGCGGCGCGGTCATCAAGGGCTTCACGTTCGCGATGATCTGGGGGGTGGTGGTCGGGACCTACTCGTCGATTTTCGTCGCCGCGCCTCTCCTCCTCTACATCGGTCTGCGCCGCGACGTCCCGGAGGCGGAGGCGGGCGACGGCGGAGAGGCCGCGGCCGACGCGGGCTGAGGCATGGACGTCACCCCGCCGCTTCCGAGGGGGCGTCAGGTCATCCGGGGATACGGCGGCGGCGGGTTCCTCATCGCGGAACGGCGTTACGCGGGATCGGTCCTGGTCTTCCGGGAGCGTGTCCTGCCGTGGCCGGTGTCCGGCGTCGACGCGCTCTCCGTCGATGACTTCGCCGATGTCCGGCAGGCGGCGGACGGCGTCGACGTCCTGCTGATCGGATGCGGGTCCTCCGGGGCGGCCGGCATCGCCGAGCACGTCCGCGCCCGCCTGCGGAGCGATGGGATCGTCGTCGAGCCGATGGATACCGGCGCGGCGTGCCGGACCTGGAACGTCCTCCTGACGGAGGAGCGCCGGGCCGCCGCGGCCCTGATCGCCATCGAATGAGCGGGCGCGCCGCGGCTTCCGGGACGTCCTTCCCGCCGGCGGCCGGGCCGACGGACCGGGCGGGAAAAATCGGGGGCCCGGAGGCCCCCGATTCGTTCGACCGTCCGGCCTGCCGGTCAGTAGACGTTCTGCGCGCTCACCATGGCGTAGAGCATGGGGATCGAGAGCATCGTGTTGACGCGCGACGTGAGGCCGGCGAGACGGGCGGCCTTGGGCCGCTCCTCGTCCGACACCTCGACCATGCCGAGGGCCTTCTTCTGGCTCGGCCAGATGATGAACCAGACGTTGAAGGCCATGATCAGGCCCAGCCACATGCCGAAGCCGATGGCGGCGTGCCTGGCCACGTTGTCCGTGAGACCGAGGCTCAGCGCCGGCCCCAGGTATCCCTGCATGTAGGCCAGGATCAGGCCGAAGACGATCGTCGACAGCGCCGCCCAGCGGAACCAGAACAGCGCCGCGGGCGCGATGACTTTCGATATGGCGGGCTTCTGCTCGTCCGGGATCTTGGGCATACTCGGCGTCTGCACGAAGTTGAAGTACCAGAGCAGGCCGATCCACATGAAGCCGCTGAGCACGTGCAGCCAGCGAATGAAGAAGGTCCACCAAGCGTAGTCGAGTTCCATAGTCGGTCTCCCCTGTCCCTAGGCGCCGATCGCGTTGACGAGTATGACCATGACGACCGTTATCACGAGTCCCGAGATGATCGTTCCGGTTAGTGAGTCCAGCGGGTTCATTTGCGCTCCCTCGTTTGTGTAACGCCTCTTCGTCGTTGCGGATTGTCCCGACGAACCGGACCGATTATAGCATCACTGTCCATATCACGACATCAATATATCGCGTCGGCGATCAGAGGCAGCCCATGATGTTGTGAGAGTCGTGGCCGAAGCTCCTCCCGACGCCTCCCTGGCCGCCGACGTGCGGCGCCACGACCGCGACCGCTATCTCTGCGCGCTGTTCGCGCCCGCGCATCGGCGCCCGGCCCTCGTCGCGCTGCTGGCGCTGAATCTGGAGCTCGGGCGGATTCGCGAACGGGTCGGCGAGCCGATGCTGGGCCGGATCCGTCTGGCGTGGTGGCGCGAGACCGTCGACGGAGTCTTCGCGGGGGCGCCTCGTCGCCACCCCGTCGCCGGCGCCCTGGCGGAGGCCGTCGCCCGGCATCCGATCCCGCGGGAGGCGCTGGCGGGCATGATCGACGCGCGGGAGCGGGAGTTCGCCGGACGGGGGTTTCCGTCGTTCGAGGCGCTGGACCGGTTCGCCAGCGGGACCGCGGGCGGCCTTCAGCGCGCCTGTCTGGCGGTGCTGGGCGTCGACGCCCCGGAAGCGGCCACGGCGGCGGACCACGTGGGTGCGGCGCTGGCCCTGATCGGCGCGGTCCGCGGGGTGCCCCGTGGCGTCCGCACGGGGCGCGTGTGCCTGCCGCTGGATGCACTCGCCGGGGCGGGGCTCGACGTGGACGGCCTGTCCCGTCCCGGGGCGGGCGCGCGTCTGGCGCCGGTCGTCGAGACGATCGTCGACAGGGCATCGCGGCACGTGCGGCAGGCGCGGGACCTGCGGCGCGACGTCCCGTCCGGGTCCCTCCCGGTGCTGCTGCCGGCGGTTCTCGTCGAGTCGTATGCCCGGGAACTGCGGCGGTGCGGTTACGACCCGTTCGCGCTCGGCGGCGAATCGGGCCGGCTCCGGCGTCAGCTGCGCCTCTTCCGGGCGTGGTTCCGCAAGCGCTACTGAACGCCGAGCCAGGCGTCGACGTCGGCGAGGGCGCGGCGCGTCAGGGCCGGCCTGCGCGCGCGCTTTCCGGTGCGCTCCGCCAGCGGCGGAAACAGGCCGAAGTTCACGTTCATCGGCTGAAACGTGCCGGGATCGGCGCCACCCGTCACGTGGGCGAGGAGGGCCCCGAGGGCCGTCGTCGCGGGCGGTGGGTCCGGCGAATCGCCCGTCGAGTCCGCGGCGGCGAAACGGCCCGCGAGCAGGCCGGTCGCGGCGCTCTCCACGTAGCCTTCGACGCCGGTGATCTGGCCGGCGAACCGGAGGCGCGGCATGGCCTTGAGCCTGAGCCGTGAATCCAGCAGCCGCGGGCTGTTGATGAAGGTGTTGCGGTGTACGCCGCCGAGGCGCGCGAAACGCGCGTGCTCGAGCCCCGGAATGGTTCGGAAGACGCGCCGTTGCTCGGCATGGCGGAGCTTGGTCTGGAATCCCACGATGTTGTAGAGCGTCCCCAGCGCGTTGTCCTGGCGGAGCTGGACCACGGCGTGCGGCCGCGCGCCCGTCCGGGGATCCGTCAGTCCCACCGGCTTCATGGGTCCGTATCGCAAGGTCTCCGCGCCGCGTTCCGCCATGACCTCGATGGGCAGGCAGCCCTCGAAGTAGGGCGTGATGGCTTCCCACTCCTTGAACTCGATCCTGTCGGCCTCCACGACCGCCGCGACCAGGGATTCGTACCGCGCGCGGTCGAGCGGACAGTTGATGTAGTCGCCCCCGTTGCCGGAGTCGCCCCCGGCCCCGGGATCGCCCCTGTCGTAACGCGACTGATACCAGGCCCGGGAGAAATCGATGCTGTCCCGGTAGACGATGGGGGAGATGGCGTCGAAGAAGGCCAGAGCGTCCTCGCCGGTCAGATCCCGGATGGCGGCGGCCAGTGCGGACGACGTCAGCGGCCCCGTGGCGATGATCGTCAAGCCCCAGTCCTCCGGCGGCGGGCCCGTGACCTCGTGGCGCTCGACGTCGATCAGGGGCTCCGCTTCGATGGCGGACTCGACGGCGTCGGAAAAACCGGTGCGGTCCACGGCGAGGGCCGAGCCCGCGGGGACCCGGTGGGCGTCGGCCGCGCGCATGATGAGGGAGCCGGCCCGGCGCATTTCCTCGTGCAGCAGCCCTACCGCGTTGTTCCCGGAATCGTCGGAACGGAAGGAGTTCGAGCACACGAGCTCGGCGAGCCGGCCCGTCACGTGAGCGTCCGTGCCGCGCTCCGGGCGCATCTCGTGAACGACCGCTGGAACCCCGGCGCGCGCGGCCTGCCATGCCGCTTCGCAGCCGGCCAGACCGCCGCCGACGACGTGAATCGGCCGTCTCCCGCTCATGCCCGGGACGATAGGAGACTCGCGTCCCGGTGTCACCCCGGCTCCCCGACCGCCGGCGGGAGGCCGCGGACCGGAATCGCGCCCGCGCGGCTGTCGTCCTTACTTCCTCTTGGGAGGATGTGGATCGCACAGGCCGGTCATATCGTCTGTTATCGACACAGCGGCGCATTTTTACCTTGCGGCGTCGTTCGTGGCATGATAGAATCGTCAAATCACGGGGCCTCATCACGGGGCCTCATCACGGGGCCTCATCACGGGGCCTCATCACGGGGCCTCATCACGGGGCCTCATCACGGGGCCTCATCACGGGGCCTCATCACGGGGCCTCATCACGGGGCCTCATCACGGGGCCTCATCACGGGGCCTCATCACGGGGCCTCATCACGGGGCCTCATCACGGGGCCTCATCACGGGGCCTCATCACGGGGCCTCATCACGGGGCCTCATCACGGGGCCTCATCACGGGGCCTCATGATGAATACCGGAACCAAGTTTTCCCTGTTTGCCGTGCTGGCGCTGTTCGCAACCGGGCCGGCGCTCGCAGCCGTGACGTGCGACCCGCTCCAGCGGGGCTCCCTGAGCGGCGGCGTCTTCACCCGGGGGACGGCGGCCACCGATACCGACTACCGCATGGCCTGCCGCGGCGAGGCGGGCGACCTGGTCACGCTGGACGACTTCAATGGTGCGCGGGACGCGGCCGGCGCGGACGCGATCGTCGTGAGCGCCGATCTGAGGTTCGTCTTCGATCTTGACGGCGTTCCCATCGATTTCCACCTCCCGCAGTTCCGCCTCACGGACGAGCACTCGGGGGTGGTCACGGCCGGCCTCGTCTACCTGGGCACCGTGCGGGGCGACGGCTCGGGGTATGCCGCCGGCGGCCCCGGCGGTCCGGGGACCTTGCGCGACGACCTGTTCGTGGACTCCTGGGCCAACATCCACATGACCGGAGGCGGTCGGGGAATCAACATCATCTCGGAGGATACTGACACCGACAAGGTCGTCCGCGCGCGCAATTTCGGCGCCATCGTCACCGAGGGCGAAGGGCCGGAGTTTTCGACGTGGAGGTTGACGGGACGCGGCGTGCAGACATGGTCGGCCGGCGGCGACGCGGAGAGTTCGAACGAGGCCGGCGCCACCGTCACGACTCGGGGAGATGGAGCCGATGGCGTTCGAGCCAATGCGGGCCGGGGAGCGACGGCGACGGCGATCAACCGCGGCACGATCACCACGACCGGCGACGCGCTCTACTTCCAGAGAGTCGTGTATGTCTCCAACGGCCTCGTCGCCATCACCCGGGGCGGTACGGCGCGGGCGATCAACGAGGCTGGCGGCGAGATCAGCACCGGGGGCGTATTTGCCTACGGCATGTGGGCGGAAGACCGAGGCGACGCGGGACGCGCGGAGGGAACGAACCGGGGCGCCATTGCGACGACCGGGGCCGGTTCCGACGGCATGGGGGCCCGGTCGGACTCCGGCACCGCGGCGGCGACGAACGTCGGTACGATCGTCACCCGAGGGGGCGTCCACGAAGAGCCCGACGGCGACAAGTTGCGCGCGGACGGTATCTCGGCCTGGACCACCTCCGGGACCGTTACGGCAACTAACGCGGCAGGCGGCGTGATCGAGACCCACGGCGCCTTGGGCCGGGGGATGTCCGTGTCGGCGCTCGGGTCCGGTAGGGCCACGGCCGTCAATGCGGGCCGCATCGCCACCCATTCCGCGAACTCGCTCGCCCGCAGCGAACTCAACCCGGACGTCCGTTCCGAATGGGCGGACGACAGGGTCGGCGCGACGGGGATCGTCGCTTTGTCCACGCTCGGCGCCGCGGCGGTCACCCACACCGGCACGGTGACGGTGACCGGCGACAGCGCCGGCATCTACGCGGGAGCCTTCGGAACCGGAACGACGGCGGGCGTGACCATGCCCGGCGGCCGCGTCGAGGCGAGCGCCGACGGTGTCGGCGTTTGGATCGAGGCCCCGGAGGGCACGGCCGAGGCCACGTTCTCCGATGGCGCCTACGTCACCGCCGGCACCGCCCTCCGGGTCCGTAGCTGCTTCGGGGGCGCTACCGTCGAGAACAGCGAGATCCAGGGCGACATCAGTTTCAGCGGCGGCTGCCGCACCCATAGGCTGACGCTTGGAGACGGCGCAATCATAAGAGGCCGCATCAACTTCGATGCCGAACCTGATCCCGGAACGCCGCCCGAGCCCGGAACGCCGCCCGAGCCCGGAGCGCAGCCCGAGCCCGGAGCGCAGCCCGAGCCCGGAGCGCCGTCTGAGCCCGGTTACCAAATTTGCCTCACGGATACCACGACGGATGAGGGACGAGCCCTTGCCGAGGCGTATTGGCGGGCCGGCACCCTCCCTTGGGACGAAGTTTGTTTGAACGTCGCCAGGGACATATGCGTTCCCCCGGTGGGATTTGGTCCCCTCATGCGTGTGTCCGGCAGCAGTGTGCTGAGCGTGGCGTCGGCGGCGCCGGCTCAGACCGGGCGACGGATCGTCGCGCTCCACAAGACGGGCGCGGGGACCGCGCGGCTCCATGAAGTGAGCCTCCCGGACAGCAGCGTCGTCCTGAAAGAGGGCGGGATCGAAGTGCGGGACCACGTCGACCTCGGGGCCGGGGGCACGGTCACCGTCCATGACGGCGCGCGGCTGGCCTTCCTGCTTGGCGACATCACCGAGAACCCGGACGACCACGGGAGCATCACGGCGGGCAGCGTCACGTTCCGGCAGGAGGGGGAGGCCGGGGAGCCGACGATCGAAATACTGGTGGCGCCCGAGGCGGCGGACAAGGGAGAGGCTATCGCGGCGGCGGCCGCCGGTGAGAACACCCTCCAATTCTTCCGGGCTCCGGGCGGCTCCCCGGACGGCATCCGGATACAGAAGCAGGTGAGCGGTTCCGAGGCGGCGCCGACGCCGGTCACGGCGGTCACGACGACCGAAGATGGCGAGACGACCGTCGGCCGCTTCGACCCGGACGGGACCGCGACCATCGACCCGGCGAACCTCGGCATAGCCAAGGAGATCGAGGGGGGCGAGGAGTTGGCCAGGGCCGCGCCCTCTCGCGGCGGCGGTCGCAACGACGGCCCGGAGATCGCGGCCGGCGCCACGGCCCTGCTCGCCTTCCTCTTCGGTTCCGGTCTCTTCGACGACGCCGGAGCGGAGGAGGCGGCGCTCGACGAGTGCGCCGACGCCCCCCGGACGGGCGGATGGTGCACGTCGCTCTCGCTCGCCGATCCGGGCGCGCCGGCAACGATCGAGGAGCGCGCCCGGCTGGGCGGGCTGGAAACCTGGACCCGCCTCGTCGGAACCGACACCGCGGTCCCGGCGGCCGGCATCGCCGGCGCGACGGAGGAGAGCCTGTCCATCGGCATGGACGCGCGGCTCGCCGGCGGCTTCCGCCTCGGCGTCGCGGTAACGCCCGAGATGACGGCGTCGAAACCGTGGAGGCCGGGCGTGGCCTCCGGCGCCGCCCTCGATGGCGAGCGCTTCGCCCTGCGCGCGGGCTGGCGCGACGGTCCGCTGTTCGCCGACGCCGAGCTGTCGCGCGGGCGGTACGAATCCAGCGCGACGCTCGACAATCCGGCCGTCGGCGGCGCCCTGTCCGGGACCTTCGATCTGGTCCAGCAGCAGGCGCGGGCCACGGCGGGGGCGCGGATCGACCTCGGGGGCGCGCGCCTGACGCCGGCGCTGACGCCCTTCGCCGGCACGCTGCGTCAGGACGCCTGGACGGCGGCGAGCGCGGCACTGACGGCCGGCGTGCCCGGAGTGTCGCGGCGCTACTCGGGGGTCAAGGCCGGCCTCGGGGTGACGAGCACGGGGTGGCTGCCCGGCCCCGGGGGCCTGCGCTGGCGGCCGAGCCTGCGCTTCTCGACCGTGAGCGTCGATACGGACGGGCCGTCGTCGCTGGCGATGCGCCAGTCGGACAGGGCGGGCGTGCTGAGCTTCGCCAGCCGGGGCGTGATGGCCGGTCTGCCCCGCCGGATCCACGGCCTCGCCGCGGCGGCGACCGCCGCGGGCTCCGGCGCTTGGCGCCTGCGCCTCGGCTACGCCGGGATGGAGGTCGACGGCGAGGTGGAGCACGGCGCGGGACTGCATCTGCGGGTTCGCTTCTGACGATCCCCGGGACGAAGGGGATCCATGCGCGTGGCCAGCCGAAGGGCCGGCGGTCGAGGACCGCCGACCGGCCCTTGCGGCCGGCCGCGTAGGCGATTTCTCGAGATTTCACTGGGTTTCAGGATGGGGAGGCTTCACATGTTCCTGCGAAAGACGATGACGACGGCGGCTCTGGTTGGCGCGTTGGCGACGATGCCCGCGCTCGCGTTCGGTCAGGCGGCAGCCCCGGCGGCGGCTCCGGCCGCGGCTCCGGGGTCCGCGGGCGCCGTCGCCCCCACAGCCGCGGTGGCGGCCGCCGCCGCCGCAGGCGCCTTGACGACCGGTGCGGCCGCGGCGGCCTCGGTCGCGGCCATTGCCGCCGGGATAGCCATCGCCGTGGCCGGCGACGGCGCGGCGGCCACGGGAACCTCTCCGTCGGCGGGTGCGCCGAGCGCACCGGGCCCGTCGGGCCCGTCGGGTACCCAGTAGGCTTCCCCGGCGCGGCTCTGCGGCGGGGAAGCCTCGCGGGAATCCTTTCGATTCCATGAGGGTCCGCCGATGGCGGGCTGTATTTCCTCGTGCAGCAGCCCCACCGCGTTGTTCCCGGCATCGTTGGTACGGAAGGAGTTCGAGCACACGAGCTCGGCGAGCCGGCCCGTCACGTGAGCGTCCGCGCTGCGGCGCCGGGCGCATCTCGTGAACGACCGCCGGAACCCCGGCGGGAGGCCGCGGACCGGAATCGCGCCTTCTATGCCCGTTTGCGACGGGCCGGGCGGGCGGTCGCGCCGCGGCTCGCGCCCGCGCGGCCGTTGCCCTTCTTCTTCTTGGCCGGCGCCCGCCGGGTGCGGCCGGCGCGGGCGAGGTAGTGCTTGAGGTAGCGGCCCGTGTAGCTGTCGCCGGCCTTGCCGACGTCCTCGGGCGTCCCCGCCGCGACGATCCGGCCGCCGCCGTCGCCGCCTTCGGGGCCGAGATCGAGGATCCAGTCGGCGGTCTTGATGACTTCCAGGTTGTGTTCGATCACGACCACCGTGTTGCCCGCGTCGACCAGGGCGGAGAGCACGTCCAGAAGCCTGCGGACGTCCTCGAAATGGAGGCCGGTGGTCGGTTCGTCGAGGATGTAGATCGTGCGCCCCGTCGCCCGGCGCGAGAGTTCCTTGGCCAGCTTCACGCGCTGCGCCTCGCCGCCGGAAAGCGTCGTCGCGGCCTGGCCGAGATGAATGTACCCGAGGCCCACGTCGCGCAGCGTGGCGAGCTTGTCGCGGATCGCCGGAACGGCCGAGAAGAACTCCGCCGCTTCTTCCACCGTCATATCAAGGACGTCGGCTACCGATTTGTCCTTGAAAAGTATTTCCAGAGTCTCCCGATTGTACCGTCGGCCCTTGCAGACGTCGCACTCGACGTAGACGTCGGGCAGGAAGTGCATCTCGATCTTGATCAGGCCGTCGCCCTGACACGCTTCGCAACGCCCGCCCTTGACGTTGAACGAGAAACGGCCGGGCTTGTATCCCCGGGCGACCGCCTCGGGCAGTCCCGCGAACCAGTCCCGGATCGGGGTGAACGCCCCCGTGTAGGTCGCCGGATTGGAGCGCGGCGTGCGCCCGATCGGGGACTGGTCGATGTCGATGATCTTGTCGACGTGTTCGAGGCCGTCGATGCGCTCGTGGCCGCCGGGAACCACGCGGCTGCCCTGAAGGCGGCGGGCGACCGCCTTGTAGAGCGTCTCGATGATCAGGGTGGACTTGCCGCTGCCCGAGACGCCGGTGACGCAGGTGAATGTGCCGAGGGGGATTTCCGCCGTCACGTCCTTGAGGTTGTTCTCGCTGGCGCCGACCACCGTCACCGAACGGTCCATCCGCGCCCGCCGCCGTTCCGCCGGCAGCAGGATCTGCCGATGGCCGGTCAGGTACTGCCCGGTCAGGCTCTCGCTCGACCGCATGATGCGCTCCGGCGCGCCGTGGGCGACGACCTGCCCGCCGTGCGTCCCGGCCCCCGGACCCATGTCGACGACGTGGTCGGCGCTGGCGATGGCTTCCTCGTCGTGCTCCACCACGAGAACGGTGTTGCCGAGGTCCCGCAAGCGCTTGAGCGTTTCGAGCAGGCGGGCGTTGTCGCGCTGGTGAAGGCCGATGGAAGGCTCGTCGAGGACGTAGAGCACGCCCGTCAGGCCCGAACCGATCTGCGAAGCCAGGCGGATGCGCTGGCTCTCGCCGCCCGACAGCGTGCCGGAGGACCGGTTCAGGGTCAGGTACTCGAGCCCCACCTTGACCAAAAAACCCAGGCGTTCGTTGATCTCGCGCAGGATGCGGTCGGCGATCTCGTTCTGCTTCTTCGTGAGACGGGCCGGGAGTTCCGCGAACCAGTCGGCCGCGGCGCCCACCGACATCCCGGTGATCTCGCTGACGTGCCGGCCGGCGATCCTCACGGCCAAGGCTTCGGGCTTCAGGCGTTGCCCGTTGCAGGTCTCGCAGGGCGCGACGCTCTGGTACCTGCCGAGCTCCTCGCGCAGCCACGACGAATCGGTCTCGCGCCAGCGGCGGTCGAGGTTGGGAATCACCCCTTCGAAGGGCTTGGTCGTCGAATAGGCGCGGTCCCCGTCGTGGTAGTTCATGGTCACGGGCTCGTCGCCGGTTCCGGTCAGGATGGCCTCGCGCACGCGCTCGGGCAGTTCGTCGAACGGCGTCCCCGTGCTCGCCTCGAAGTGCCGCGCCAGGCTTTCCAGCGCCTGATCGTAGTAGGGCGACGACGCGCGCGCCCACGGCGCGACCGCGCCCGCGGCGAGGGAGAGCCGGCCGTCGGGAACGACCAGCGCGGCGTCGAAGTACATGCGCGTGCCGAGTCCGTCGCAGGTCGGGCAGGCGCCGAAGGGGTTGTTGAACGAGAACAGCCGGGGTTCGATCTCCTCGATCGTGAAACCGGAGACCGGGCAGGAGAACCTGGCGGAGAACAGGGTGCGCTCGCCGTCGTCCGCGTTCTCCACGACGATGATGCCGTCACCGACGCCGAGCGCTGTCTCGATGCTGTCGGCGAGCCGGCTGCCCAGGCCCTGGCGCAGGACGACGCGGTCGACGACGGCCTCGACGTCGTGCCTGGCGTTCTTGTTGAGGGTGGGGACGTCCTCGATTTCGTAATGCTCGCCGTCCACCTTCACGCGCTGGAAACCGCGTTTCAGCAGGTCCGCGAACTCCCGCCGGTATTCGCCCTTGCGGCCGCGGGCGATGGGCGCGAGCACGTAGAGCCGGGCGCCTTCCGGCATCTCCAGGACCCGATCGACCATCTGGCTGACGGTCTGGCTCTCGATGGGCAGGCCGGTGGCGGGCGAGAGGGCACGCCGACGCGGGCGTAGAGGAGCCGGAGATAGTCGTAGACCTCGGTCACCGTGCCGACGGTGGAGCGGGGATTGCGCGAGGTGGTCTTCTGCTCGATCGAGATCGCCGGCGACAGGCCCTCGATCGACTCGACGTCGGGCTTCCGCATCAGCTCGAGGAACTGCCGGGCGTAGGCCGACAGGCTCTCGACGTAGCGCCGCTGGCCCTCGGCGTAGATGGTGTCGAAGGCCAGCGAGGACTTGCCGGAGCCGGACAGCCCGGTGATCACCACCAGCTTGTCCCGCGGGATGTCGATGTCGACGCCCTGGAGATTGTGCTCCCGGGCGCCGCGGATGCTGATCGATTTCTGCATGGACGGAGGAACGTCGATTCGATCGCGGCATCATAGGGGATGAGGGCGGCGGGACGCGACTCCGAATCGCGCCGGCGTCCGCCCCGCCCTTGCAATCCCGCCGCCGCGCTCTACAGTGCCGCCATGAACGGCGAAGACCTCGTCCGCCTCTCCGCCTGTGACGCGGTGGACCTTCTGGCGCGCGGCGAGGCGACCCCTTTCGACCTGCTGGACGCCGCCGAGGCGCGGATCGCCGCGACGGACGGCGTGCTCAACGCGCTGCCCACCCGCTGTTTCGACCGGGCACGGGCGCACGCCGAACGACTCGCCGGCGGGGCAGGGGGAGGGGAGGACGCGGGGAAACCCGGCTACCTTCACGGATTGCCCGTCGCCGTGAAGGACCTCAGCGACGTCGCCGGCGTGCGCACGACCTACGGCTCCCTGGCCTTCGCGGATCACGTGCCGCGGCGGTCGGACTACATGGTCGAGCGTCTCGAGGCCAACGGCGCCCTCGTCGTGGCCAAGTCGAACACGCCCGAGTTCGGGGCCGGCTCGCAGACCTTCAACGAGGTCTTCGGCACGACGACGAACCCGTGGAACACGGTGCTCACGCCGGGCGGCTCCTCCGGCGGGTCGGCCGCCGCCCTGGCCGCGGGTCAGGTGTGGCTCGCCACCGGCAGCGATCACGGCGGCTCGATCCGCAATCCCGCGAGCTTCACCTCGACCGTCGGTCTGCGGCCGGGGCCCGGCGTGGCGCCTCACGGTCCCGTCCGGCTGCCGTTCAACACGCTCGCCGTGAACGGTCCGATGGCGCGGACGGTCGAGGACGTGGCCCTGATGCTCGATGCCATGGCCGGCCTCGATTCGCGTGACCCGCTCACCCGTCCGGCGCCGCCGGTTCCGTATCGCCGCGCCGCCATCGAGCCGGCGCCGCCCCGGCGGGTGGCCTTCAGCCCCGATCTCGGTCTCGGCCCCGTCGACCCGGAGGTCCGGCGGCTGTGCGCCGAGGGGGCGCAGCGCTTCGCGGACGCCGGCGTCGCGGTGGAGGAGGCCTGCATCGACTTCCACGACGCGGTGGAGATCTTCGAGGTGCTCCGCGCCGTCTATTTCTCCAGCGACCGGGCGCACCTGCTGGCGGAGCACCGCGACAGGTTCAAGCCGGAGCTCGTCTGGAACGTCGAGGAGGGGCTGAAGGTCGACGCCGAGAGGGTCGCGCGCGCCGAACGGGCGCGGGGGGCGCTCTATCATCGCGCCGCGGCGTTCTTCGAGACCTACGACCTGCTGCTCTGTCCGGCGGTGGTGGCGCCGCCGTTCGACCATCGCCGGCGCTACCTGGAGGAGGTCGCCGGCGTAAGGTTCGAGCATTACTTCGGCTGGCTGGTCATGGCCTTCGCCGTCACGCTCATCGCCTGTCCCGCGATGTCGGTTCCCACCGGCTTCACCGACGACGGGCGCCCGGTCGGGCTTCAGATGGTGGCGCCGATGGGACGCGAGGCGGCGCTGCTGTCGGCGGCGGCCACATTCGAGGCGCTCACCGGCCTGAAGGACCGCGTGCCGCTCGATCCGCGGGCGGGAGAGCCGGCGTAGGGCGGCGGCGGCACGCGACGACCTTGCGGACCTCCGGCCTTCCCCGGACGATCCCTTCCTGATCCTTCCATAACCGGACGTGGCGGTCGGCGGCGGGCCGCGGGGGCCGGCCGTCGTGTGGTCTTGGCGGGCGGCGTATGCCTATAGTGCCGCCGCCGGTCGCCTCCGTGACCGTCGCTGATTTCGGGGAGGGACGAACACATGGCGAGGAGCCTCAACAAGGTGCAACTCATCGGCAATCTCGGGCGCGACCCCGAGGTGCGGAACACGCAATCAGGCGGTCAGATCGTGCGTTTCTCGGTGGCGACCAGCGAGACCTGGAATGACCGGCAGTCCGGTGAACGCCGGGAGCGCACCGAATGGCACCGGGTGGTGATCTTCAACCAGCCACTCGGGGACGTGGCCAAGCAGTACCTGCACAAGGGGTCCAAGGTCTACCTCGAGGGTCAGCTGCAAACCAGCAAGTGGACGGCTCAGGACGGACAGGACCGCTACACCACCGAGGTCGTGCTGCAACCTTACCGGGGAGTGTTGATAATGCTCGATTCGCGGGGCGGCGGGGGCGGGGAGTTCGGCGCGCCGGACCCCGGCGTTCCGGTGGACGAGCCGTCCGCGGCGCGCGAGCCCGCGGCGGGCGCCGACATCGACGACGAAATCCCGTTCTGACCGGGCCGCGGGCGCCCGGTCGGTCGGCAGCCGCGGGCGGCGCCGGCGCCGGTCCGGTTATCCGGTCCGCCCGTCCGGCCCGAAGGGATCGGACCGCAGCCACTCGACGGTCTCCCGCAACATGGTGGGAACGTCGCGGAGCGTCACGCCCAGGCTGTCCCGGCGGGTGAAGTCGAACCCCGTCGGAGGGACGGGCGGCTCGGTCAGGGGTTCCGGCATCTTCATGTCCGGCAGGAGCTTTCCGACCTCCGCGTAGACGTCCCGCCAGCGCCAGCTCTCGTACACCCCGTAATACCGCCCCGAGGCGCCGGGATTTTCATACGCCGCCAGGAACAGGGCCGCGAGATCGTGCAGGTGGATCATGGAATGGGAGTCGTTGGGCACCCTGCCGTGCCGGGGCGCCCCGCCGTCCATGGCGCGCCGCAGCCAGACGTAAGGGTTGTGGCTCATGTGTCCGGGCAGGATCAGCGGCCCGTACATGCCCGTCGGCAGGAGGATGCAGAGGCGCAGGCCGTTTTCGGCGGCGTACCGGATCGCCGCCTTCTCCATGACGGTCTTGGTCGCGGACGTGTATTTCTTCGCCCGGCACTGCTCTTCCTCGTCCGACCAATGGTCGATCTCGTTCTTGACCGGCACCGGCGGCACGGGATTGGTGCTGCTGGTGCTGCTGCAGACGACGACGGTCCCGGCGCCCGCCCGCGCCGCGGACCGCATGACGTTCAGGCAACCCTCGACGGTGGGCGTGATGATCTCGGCGTAGCCCTGCTCGTCGTCCATCTCGCGCGCGGGCGTGCCGTCGCGGCCCGCGTACACCGGGACGAGACAGGCGATGAAGACGCCGTCGCACCCCGACACGGCCTCGTCGAACGCGCCGTCCTCGGCCATTTCGGCGCTGAACAGCCGCAGACGCTCCGGCGCGCCCGGCAGGGCCTCCAGCCAGGGCGCCTTGCGGGCGTCGCTCCGGTCGCGCAGGGTGCCGTGAACGGCGTAGCCCCGTTCGAGAGCCGCCCGGACGACGTTGGAGCCGACGAGGCCGCTGGCGCCCGCCACGCAGACGGTCTTTCCGCCGGTCGTCATGCTCCGCCTCCCTGCTGCTGCGACGGGACGAGGGGCGATGGCTCCCGGCCGAAGGGTTTCCACGCCAGGATGAGCAGCGGCAGGACCGTGAGGGCGGCGAGAAGGGCGATGAACATCGCCGCCCCGGTCAGCACGCCGAAGTAGATCGTGGGGATGAAGTTGGACAGCATCAGGATGGAGAAGCCGAAGACGATGGTCATGGTCGTGTAGAACACCGCCTTGCCGATGGTGCGGTGGCAGACGTGCAGGGTCTTCAGGTAGTCGCCGTTCAGCGCGTACTCCTCCCGGAAACGATATATGTAGTGAATGCCGTTGTCGACGGCGATGCCGACGGCGATCGCGGCGACCGTGACGGTCATCATGTCCAGGGGGATCCTCGCCCACCCCATGAAGCCCAGGACGGCCGCGGCGCCGAGCAGGTTCGGCAGGATGCCGATGACCGACAGGACGACCGACCGGAACAGCACCAGGAACATGACCGCGATTCCCAGCATCACCACCCCGATGGTCTTGATCTGGGACGCGAACAGGCTTTGCAGCATGTTGTTGTAGAGCACGAGGAGCCCGCTCACGGTGACGTCCGCCTCGTCGTATCCCAGCACGTCCACGAGGTCGCGGCGGACCGTTTCCAGCAACTCCTTGCGGCGCAGGTCGGGCCTCGAATCGACGATGCGCGCGAGCAGCCGCGCCTCGTTGTCGCCGATGGAGACGTAGGGGTCGATGAGATTCCTCTTCACCTCGGGCGGGACCTTGCCGTACAGGATGGCGAGTTCGGTTCCGTCGAGCTCCTTCTTCAGGGAGGCCTCGGCGACGCGCACCGTCGACGCGAGGCTCAGCACCTTGCCGATCTCGGGGCGCCCGTCGAGATAGTCGTGGATCTCCTTGATGCGGTCGATCTTGTCGGCCGTGAACCAGTAGCGCGGCGAGCTGGCCAGCTCCCGCGCGTACTCCATCTCCATCTCGATCTCCTCCTCGGTCAGCCCTTCGAGATCCTCGGGCGTGGGGAAGACGTCGGCATTGGGCTCGAATCTGACGAGGATCTCCAGAGGGGTGGTGCCGCCGAGCTCTTGATCTATAAGCTTCAGACCTTGGTATATCTCGGTGTCGGCCTTGAAATAATTGACGAAGCTGTTCTCGACGCGGAGTTGCGTCGTCCCGGCGGCGCTGGCGATGGCCAGGATCGCCGCCGCCGCCATGATCCCGGCGCCCCGGGTCTCCGTCAGACGCGCCAGCCAGACGGGGAGGAGGAACCGGTCGCGATCGGGCGGCGGCGGGGTGCGGGCCTTGCCCATCGCCATCAGCAGCGCCGGGAACAGGAGGAACGAGGTCGCGAACGTCACCGCCAGCCCGGCGCTCATCATCCACCCGAAGTCGATGACCGGCTTGATTCCGCTGACCAGCAGGGAGCCGAACCCGATGACGGTCGTGAGGGCGGTGTAGAGGCAGGGTCTCGCCATCTTGCCCGTGGTGGTCCGGACCAGCGCCGACTGGTCGTCGCCGGGGCGGTCGCGGTGGAGTTGCCGGTAGCGCACGATGAGATGGACGTTCATCGAAATGGTGACGATCAGCATCAGGGCGAGGAAGTTGGACGAGATGACGGTGACCTTCCAGCCGATCAGCCCCAGCGTCCCGATCATGGTCAGGCCGGCGTAGAAGCAGCCGAGGAGCGGCAGCGCCACCCAGCGCGCCTCCCGGAATATGGCCGTGAGCATGATGACGAGAAACGCGAGGACTCCGCCGCCGAAGACGATCAGGTCGTTGCGCACGAGGGTCACCATGTCGTCGGCGATCATCGGCACGCCGCCGAGATGGAGGACGCCGTGCCGCCGGTACGGCGCGATGACGTCCCTGATGCGCCGGATGTCGTGATGGCGGCGCTTATCGAGCGCCTCGCGCGCCCGGTCGTACCCGGCGGCGACGCGCTCCAGGGTCCGCGCCTCTTCGTCCAAAAGGCCGGCGCCGCGCCGCTTGGCGCGCAGCTCGTTTCTCTCCTTGAGAAGGTCGTCGAGGTTCGGATCCCCGGCGAGCTCCAGCAGCAGCGCGGTGGTCCGCCCGTCGGCGCTGACGACGAGGTTGCGGTAGATCGGGCTCGTGCGCAGTTCCTCGCTGGCCCTGGCGCGGTCGACGCCGGGCTTCTCGAGGCTCGGGACGTCCTCGATCAGCTCCTGGAGGGGGACGTCGGAGCTGGCGAGCAGCGGCGCGTCGAGGATCGTGAACACGGAGGCGACGCCGTCGACCTCCTTCAGCTCGTCGCGAAGCCGTTTCAGCGGCTCCAAGGCCCGATCCGAGAACAGGTCCGCCTCCGGGCCGTAGGTCACGACGAGCAGGGCGCTGCCCGGATACCGATCGCGGATCTTCCGGTACAGGTCGAGATCGGCATCGTCCTCCAGCAGCAGGGAGTCGGCCGAGGCGTCGAGCTTGAAGTCCCGCGCGTGATGGCCGAAGAAGACCAGGATGGCGAGCAACGCCGCCAGGACCGGTTTCGGATGGCGGAGCACCAGGGCGTCGTAGACCTGCGCGATTCGTGACGTCATGGGTTCCCCTTCGGACGACGGCACCCTGTTTAGCGCAAAACGGCGGCGCGGGCACGCGGTTCGCCGCGCGCCGGCGGTGTCCCGGTTTGAAATTCCTGATTGTTCGTGAAAACCGTCCCCGGGCGATGAAGGCTCCGTTCACCCGGGAGCGCCGGCTTGTTTTCAGTGGCCAGTGACCGGTGATTGGTGCTGGCAACTGGCCACCGGCTACCGTTCGCGCTTCGCGCGATGCCGGCGGGACGCCGGCGCTCCCAGGGAAATGCGGCGGTCCGTCCGGTCGGGGGAGGGCGCCCGCCGGGGAACGGGCGGGAGGCGGGAGTGCCGTGCCCGGCGCCCTATTCGGCGGCCTTGATCCTCTGTCCGCTGCCGAAATCGAACACTTCGTTGCGGAACTCTTCGGTGTCCGCGACGAACTCCTCCATCATGCGGTAGGCCTCGTCGTCGGTGTACTGGACCGGCGGGTGCTTGCAGAAATAGCTCGACGGCGGATGGATGGGGCCGCGCAGTCCGCGGTCCAGAGCCAGTCTCGCGCAGCGGATGGTGTCGATCGCGACGCCCGCCGAATTCGGCGAATCCTCCACCGACAGGCGCAACTCGAGGTTCATGGGGACGTCGCCGAAGAGCTTGCCTTCCATGCGGATGAAGCAGATCTTGTTGTCCTTCTGCCAGGGGACGTAATCGCTGGGGCCGACGTGGATCTCGCTGTCGGGCAGCCGGACTCCCGCCACCGACTGGACGGCCTCGGTCTTGGACTGCTTCTTCGACGCCAGGCGGTCGCGGTTGAGCATGTTGAGGAAATCGGTGTTGCCCCCCGTGTTGAGCTGATACGTGCGCTCCAGCTTGACGCCGCGCTTGTTGAACAGGTCGACCAGGGCGCGATGGGTAATCGTGGCGCCCATCTGGGCCTTGATGTCGTCGCCGATGATCGGCAGTCCGGTGAGATCGAAGCGCTGCGCCCAGACCGGGTCGGAGGCGATGAACACCGGAATGTTGTTGACGAAGGCGCACCTCGCCTCGATGGCGCATTCCGCGTAGAACCGCGTCGCCTCCTCGGATCCCACCGGCAGGTAGTTCATCAGGACCTCGACGCCGCGATCGCGGAGCGCGCGGACGACGTCGTCCTGCTCCGGCTGTCGCGCCGGCGACGGCCGGAACGTCCGCGACGGGTCCCAGTTCGCCATGTGGGCCGAGAACCCGTCCAGTATCCGGCCCATGAGAACGGGAACGTCCATGGCCGGGACGTCCTCGTGGAACACGGTCGTGCAATTGGGCGGAGCGAAGATCGCCTCCGACAGGTCGCGTCCGACCTTGCGTTCGTCGATGTCGAACGCGGCGACGACGTCGACGTCCGAGGGCCGGTATCCCCCGAGGTCCCAATGCATCAGGCCGATCGCGGAGTCGGGGTGCTTGCCGTCGTAATAGCACAGACCCTGGAGCAGCGAGCTGGCGCAGTTCCCTACGCCGACGATACCCACCTTGATCCGCTTCATTTCTGCGTACCTCCCTTTGTCGTTTCTTGTCTCGACGCAGACGGGGACGGCCCGGAGCCGCGCCCCCGTTGACGATTCGGAGTGCCCCGGCCCCTTTCACGAGGCGAAAGGGAGAACCCACCTTCGAACGTTGCGCCGCTCGACGGTCCCGCCCGCTCGATCAAGGGGGGATGCACTCGGTATCGTCCAGTATACGACCTCGGCTTCGCCGTATCAAGACGCCCGCCGGGGCCGCGCCGTCGGGGGAGGGGGCGCGTATGTGTCGGACGGGCCGTCATTTTTCTCTTATCACAAAAAATTTACTGAAACAGAAAATTTTCTCTTGCACACGTTGCACGATTCGGGCAGGATTTCGAAATAGCATGGGAACCGGTGCGGCCGGTTCGACGGGCGCGCGCGGCGGCCAGGGGCAGGCGGTCCCACCAGCCACCAGCCACCGGCAACCGGAGACCGAAATCCGACGGCAGGGTCTTGAAACCCGTCGCGCTGCGCCTACATGTCCTTGCGACGGTCGCTTCTTGCAAGGGCCGTCGCATCGTCGACCAGGCGGGGCCGAACGGCGCGTCACAACCGGCCATCCGGACCCGCCGATATCGCTTGAAGGAGGATATCATGCGCACGACAGCGTTCGACCTTTCCCCCCTTTTCCGCACGTCCGTCGGTTTCGACCGGATGTCGCGTCTGCTCGACTCGGCGGCGCGCATCGAGGACAGCGCGCTTTCCTACCCGCCCTACAACATCGAGCAGGTCGGTGAGGACAGGTACAGCATCACGATGGCGCTGGCCGGGTTCTCCGGGGACGACCTCGCCCTGACGGTCCACGAGGGCACCCTGGCCGTGAAGAGCACGCGGGGCGAGGCCGACGGCCGGAACGAAAGCCACAAGTTCCTGCATCGCGGCATCGCCGCGCGGGCCTTCGAGCGGAAGTTCCAGCTCGCCGAGCACGTCGAGGTCGTGGGCGCGGAGCTCGAGAACGGCCTGCTCCGGATCGATCTGGAGCGGATCGTGCCCGAGGAGAAGAGGCCGCGCACCATCGAGATCGGCGCCCCGAGGCAGATCGAAGGCAAGGCGAAGGCCGCCTGACGTTTCCGGGACTCTCCGGGAAGAAGGGGGGGCGGCCGTGGCCGTCCTCCCTTCGCCGCCTGCGCCCGGGGGCGGGATCAGACCAGACCGGCGGCGCGGACGTCGGCGAGATAGCCGCGGCTGACCGGCGCCTCCCGTCCGCCGGTGAGACGAAGCACCTGCCGGCCGTTGCGGCGCGCCGTTCCGACGACGTGGCCGCGGGCGACCCAATGGGAGCGGTGCACTCTCAGGCCGTCGGCGCTGTCGAGCTCGGCGACGGCGTCGGCGAAGCGCATCAGGACCAGCGTCGATCCGGCGGTGGTGAACGCCTCGACGTAGTGGTCGGCCATCTGCAGGTGGACGAGGTCGCGTCCGAGTTCCGGGGGCAGGCGGTCGAGGAAGCGTGACGACGGCCGACCGGCAGCCTTTCCGCCGGCCTCTCCGTCTCCGTCGCCGTTCGCCGCGGCTTCCGCCCGCTCGGAGTCGCGGCGCCGCCACGCGAGAACGGCGACCACCGTGGAGCCGATGGCCAGCATCAGCACGGCCACCGACACGTAGATGATCGGCAACGAGCTTTCGTCGGAGTAGCCCGGCCGGAACAGCGCCTCGGCGGTGAACACGACCCCGGTCCCGGGAAACGCGGCCACGAGCGCCGTTCCCGCCACCGTCAACATCCGGGTTCGCGGCGGCCGGTCGCGCACCAGGCGCAGCGCGGTGGTCATGACGCCGCCGCAGACGAGCCAGTTGGCGCCCATCGCCACGGTCCAGTAGCCCAGGCGTTCGAGCGGCCCCATCGAATCGTAGGTTCCGAACGGCCCGATGAAGGCGAACAGCGTCACGAGGCTCGCGAGGGCCACGGCCTGGCCCGCGAGCGACCCGGCGCCGAGCAATTCACGATGCGCGGATGGAGAATCTGGCATTACACGAATAATTCCGCGCCGTTCGCGTATTTGGCAATGACTTCGACGGCGAAGGCGTCCGACATTGGCGGGGTCACGTTCCACAACCGAAACGGGAGTACGCGAAATGACCCGATCGAACAACACGCTGGCAGGCCTCGCTCTCGCATGTCTCGCCTCGTTCGCCGCCCCGGCCGCCCTCGCGGGCGACCTCGAGGTTCGCCTCGAAGGCCTGCGTTCGGCGGACGGAGAGGCCCGTATCGCGCTTCATCGCCGCGTCGACGGCGTGAAGTTTCCCGACGACGCCGGCGTCGTCGCCGCGATATCCCGGCGCGCCGCCGCCGGTTCGGTGCGCGTCGTCTTCACCGACCTGCCGCCCGGCGACTACGCGGTGGCGGCGTTTCACGACGCCGACGGAGACGGCGAGCTGGCGACGAACATTCTGGGAATGCCGACGGAGGGCTACGGCTTCTCCAACGGCGCCCGCGGCTTCATGGGACCGCCCCGTTTCGACGCCGCGGCCGTGACCGTCGGGGAGGAAGCGGACCCGCTCTCCATCGCCGTGCCCATGGGCTATCCCGGAAGCTGACACGGAGAGAAGGAGGACGACACGATGATGAAGAAAACCCCGTCCCGCCGCGAAGTGCTGCTGGCCACCGCCGGCCTGCCGGCGCTGTTTGCGGCGAGGGCGGTGGCCGGCGCGTCGACGGCGCCGGCCACCGCATCGGCGCGCCGGTCCCCGACGATCGGGTTCGCCTCCGCCGTGGCGGAGAGACTCTCGGCCCCGCTGGAGACATCGAGCGGGCGGCTGCCGGCGGAACTCGCGGGCGTCCTGTGGCGCAACGGCCCGGCCGAGCACGATCGCTTCGGCCACCGATACGAGCACTGGTTCGACGGCGACGGCATGGTGCAGGCCTTCGCCTTCACCGGAACCGGCGTCACGCACCGCGGCCGGGTCCTGGATACCCCCAAGCGGCGCCGCGAGACCCGGCACGGCAAGCGTGTCGTCCCCGCGTTCGCCACGCTCCCGCCGGGGCACGCGCCGGTGTTCGGGCCCGACGACATGAACGTGGCCAACACGTCCGTTCTCGCTCATGCCGGGCGCCTCATGGCCTTGTGGGAGGGGGGTTCGGCGCTGGAGGTCGATCCGGAAACGCTCGCCGCCGGGCGGTTCGTCGACTGGGCGCCGAGCGTCGCCGGCGTTCCGTTCTCCGCCCACCCCAAGGTCGAGCGGGACGGGACGCTGTGGAACATCGGGTGTGTGCCGGGGCCGCGCCCGGTGCTGGTGTTCTATCGCATCGACCGGGCCGGGCGCCTCGTCAAGGCCAACGTCGAGCCGGTCGCGCCGCTGGGGATGGCGCACGATTTCGTCGTGACGGCGCGGCATCTCGTCGTGATGCTGCCGCCGTTCGTGCTCGAACCCGACCTGCTGGCCTCCGGCCGCGTGAGCTTTCTCGACGCCCATGTCTGGCGCCCGGCCCTGGGCACCAGGGTGCTGACGATCGACAGGGACACGCTGGAGGTCGAACGGCGCCACGAGCTGCCGCCGGGCTTCCATTTCCACCACGGCAACGGCTGGGAGGAAGCGGACGGGACGATCCGCCTCGATCTGTGCCAGGCGCCCGGTCCCGAGTTCGTCACCCGGGATCTGCGGGCCGTGATGCGCGGCGAGGGGCGGTTCTCCTCCGCCCATCCGAGCTACCGGCAGGTCGTCCTCGGGCCGGACGGCGCCGCCGGGATCGAGCCGCCGGTCCCGGGCGCGGCGGAGTTCCCGCGTATCGATTCCCGTCGCACCGGGCGCCGGCACGGCATGGTCTTCGCGCTTGCCGGCGGCGGAGAGGGGGGGCGCTGGCCGTTTTCGCGCGTCGTCCGCTTCGCGCCCGGCGACGGCGAGGTCGACGGCTGGACGTTCCCCGGGCACCGGATTCCCGAGGAGCACGTGTTCGTGCCGCGCGGCGAGGCGGAAGGCGACGGCTGGCTCGTCGGCTCCTTCCTCGACGTCCGCCGCCGCGTTACGGGGCTCGGCGTCTTCGAGGCCACGCGCCTTTCCGACGGCCCGGTGTGGGAGGGCGTCCTGCCCTATCCGCTGCCGCTCGGACTGCACGGCGCGTTCGTGAGGTCGTGACGGGCGCCTCTCCGGCTCGCGCTCGCGCGTCCGTGTGGACCCTTCCTTGCAAGGGGAAGGGCGCGGGTGGTTCCCCTTTCACGGACGGGCGGAAAACGGGAAGTTCGTTGTGTACATCGGACAGGGCATGAAATATCATCCGAACCGGATCGCCTCCCGGAGGCCGTTCGAACCTGAAGGAGACCCGACATGAGAAGAATCCTCGTCGCTTCCGTGGCCCTCGCGATGATGGCGTCGTCCGCGTCCGCCGACATGAAGATCGGCGTTCTGCTGGGCTTTACCGGACCGATCGAATCCCTGACTCCCGACATCGCGGCCGGGGCCGAGCTCGCCATGACGGAGGCGTCGGAGTCCGGCAAGTTCC
This sequence comes from Alphaproteobacteria bacterium, assembly GCA_965200265.1. GTDB lineage: Bacteria > Pseudomonadota > Alphaproteobacteria > UBA2966 > UBA2966 > UBA2966. The sequence goes on from OZ241357.1 coordinate 1,272,231, forward strand.
TCGGCGGCCGGAAGGTGGCGCCGGTGCGCGGCGATTCCACCTGCGTCGACGCGGCGGCGGCGACGGCGACGGCCGAGCGCCTGATCACCTCGGACGGCGTCGCCGCCGTCATGGGCGCGGACTGCTCGGGCGTGACCATCGCCGTCACCAACAACGTCGCGGTGCCGAACGGCGTGGTCATGATCTCCCCGTCGGCGACCTCGCCGGCGCTCAGCACCATCGAGGACAAGGGATACTTCTTCCGCACGGCGCCTTCCGACGCCCGGCAGGGCGAGGTGCTGGCGCAGGTCGCCAAGGCGCGCGGCATCGGGAGCATCGCCGTCACCTATACCAACAACGACTACGGCAAGGGGTTGGCGGAGTCGTTCGCCGGCGCGTTCGAGGCCGTCGGCGGCAAGGTCGAGCTTTCGGCGTCGCACGAGGACGGCAAGGCCGACTATTCGGCGGAAGTCGGCGCGCTGGCCGCCTCGGGCGCCGGGCATCTGGCCGTCTTCGGCTACATCGACAAGGGCGGCAAGGGCATCATCCAGGCCTCCATCGACACCGGCGCGTTCGACAGCTTCCTCTTGGCGGACGGCATGATCGGGGACTCGCTGGTCGCGGCCATCGGGGAGCCGCTGAACGGCGCCGTCGCCACCGCGCCGGGTTCGGATTCTCCCAACGCCATGAAGTTCGTCGACGTCGCCAAGGCCGCGGGGGTCAAGGGCGACGCGCCGTTCGTGAGCCAGGCCTACGACGCCGCAGCCCTGATCATCCTGGCGGCGCAGGCGGCGGGCTCCACGGACCGCGCCGCGATCCAGTCGAAGGTCATGGCCGTCGCCAACGCGCCGGGCGAGGCGATCGGACCCGGCGAACTGGGCAAGGCGCTCGAGCTGCTCGCCGCCGGAAAGGCCGTGAACTTCCAGGGCGCGACGGACGTCGAGCTGAACGACGTCGGCGAGGCTTCCGGGTCCTACAAGGAATACGAGGTAAGGGACGGCAAGTTCACGACCGTCAACGTGCACTGACCCCGTAGCGGAGCGCTCCGGCGCGCCTGTTCCGCGCCCTCGGACGACGGGCGTGCCGTGATCCATGTCGCCGACGTGCGCAAGCATTTCGGCGGCGTCCGCGCCTTGGACGGCGCCAGCCTGGAAATCGAGGAAGGCGCCATCACCGGGCTGATCGGCCCCAACGGCGCGGGCAAGACCACCCTGTTCAACGTCATCGCCGGGGTCTACCCGCCGACCTCGGGGCGCGTCCGCCTTGGAAACGAGGACATCACCGGGCTCCGGCCCCACGAGCTGTTCCGCAAGGGCGTGGCGCGGACGTTCCAGATCGCGCACGAGTTCTCCACGCTGACGGTGCTGGAGAACCTGATGGTGGCCGCCGTGGACCAGATCGGCGAAAGCCTTCTCGGCGCCTGGCTGCGGCCGGGGCGGGTCCGCGCCCAAGAGGCGGCGCTCCGCCGCAAGGCCGAGGAGGTCGTGGAGTTCCTGAACCTGGAGGCGGTGGCCGGGGAACCGGCCGGCAACCTGTCGGGCGGCCAGAAGAAACTGGTTGAAATCGGGCGCGTGATGATGACGGACGCCCGGGTGATCCTGCTCGACGAGATAGCGGCCGGCGTGAACCGCGCCCTGCTGAGGGACATCTCCGGCGCCATCCTGCGCCTCAACCTGCAACGCGGCCTCACGTTCTGCATGATCGAGCACGACATGGACCTCATCTCCCTCCTGTGCGATCCGGTCATCGTCATGGCCGAGGGGACGGTGCTCACCCAGGGCCCGGCCCCGGACGTGAGGGCCGACGAGCGGGTCATCGAGTCCTATCTGGGCAGGGGGCGCGGAAACCCTCCGGCCGGTTCCGCGTGAGCTATCTGACCGGCGAGGACATGCGCGGCGGCTACGGCGCCGCCGACATACTGCGTGGATGCGCCGTCGCCGTGGACAGGGGCGAGATCGCGGTCATCGTGGGCCCCAACGGCGCCGGAAAGTCGACGGCGATGAAGGCGTTGTTCGGCATGTTGCGGCTGCGGCGGGGCAGGGTGTTCCTGGACGGGCGCGACATCGGGAATCTGACGCCGCGGGACCGGGTGAAGGCGGGGATGGCCTTCGTTCCGCAGACCGACAACGTGTTCACGACCATGACGGTCCAGGAGAACCTCGAGATGGGCGCCTTCCTGCGCCGCGACGACGTCTCCGCAAGCATGGAGGAGGTCTTCGGGCTGTTTCCCGTGCTGAAGGAAAAGCGCCGCCAGCAGGCCGGCACGCTGTCCGGCGGCCAGCGCCAGCAGGCCGCCATCGGACGGGCCCTGATGACGCGGCCGAGCGTGCTGATGCTCGACGAGCCGACCGCCGGCGTGTCGCCGATCGTCATGGACGAGTTGTTCGACCGGTTGCTCGAAATCCGGCGGACGGGGATCGCCATCCTGATGGTCGAACAGAACGCCCGCCGGGCGCTGGCCATCGCCGACCGCGGCTTCGTCCTGGTGAACGGCGGAAACCGCTTCACCGACACCGGACACGCGCTGCTCGCCAATCCCGAGGTGGGGCGCGCGTTCCTCGGCGGATGACCGGAGGGGATGACGGGGCGATGTTCGTCGATATCGCCAATGCCCTGGTCCTGCTGGGCAATTTCGTCGTCGTTCCGGCCGTCGCCTACGGTTCGCAACTCGCCCTGGGCGCGCTCGGCATAACGCTGGTGTTCGGCGTCCTGCGCTTCGCCAACTTCTCCCACGGCGATCTCATGGCCCTGGGCACGATGGTCACGATCCTCGCGACCTGGCAGTTGCAGCGCTGGGGCGTCGGTATCGGCCCGTTGCCCACGGCGCTGCTGGCCCTGCCGTTCGGCGCGCTGGTCACGGTCGTCGCGAGCCTCGCCGTCGACCGGTCGGTGTTCCGCTTCTACCGCGTCGCGCGGAGCGGGCCGGTGGTGCTGACCGTCGTGTCGGTCGGCGTGATGTTCGTGCTGAACGGCGTGGTCCGCTTCGTCATCGGTCCGGACGACCGCTCCTTCGCCGACGGCGCCCGCTACCTGATGACGGCGGGCGGGTTCAAGCGCATGACCGGCCTCGACGAGGGGCTGGCGGTCCGCTCTTCCCAGGTTCTGACGGTGCTCGTCGCCGTCGCGGCGGTGGCCGCCCTGTTCTGGTTCCTGCAATGCACGCGCGTGGGCAAGTCGATGCGGGCCTACGCCGACAACGAGGATCTGGCGCTGCTCTCGGGCGTCGACCCGGACCGGGTGGTGCTCGTGACCTGGACCATTACCGCCGTGCTCGCGACCGTCGCCGGGACGCTCTATGGCCTCGACAAGAGCTTCCAGCCGTTCACCTACCTGCAGCTTCTTCTCCCCATGTTCGCCGCCGCCATCGTCGGCGGCATCGGCCAGCCGCTGGGGGCGATCGCCGGGGGATTCCTCGTCGCCTTCTCCGAGGTCGCGATCACCTACGCCTACAAGAAGTTCCTGCGGTATCTGCTCCCGGAACACCTGCATCCCGACGGCCTGGTGCAGCTTCTGTCGACCGACTACAAGTTCTCGGTCTCGTTCATCATCCTGGTGGCGGTCCTGCTGTGGCGGCCCACCGGCCTGTTCCGGGGACGGGTGTTGTGAGCGAGCGGTCGCGCGCCATCGGCGGCTTTGCGATCGTCGCCGTGTTGCTGATCGCCGTCGGTTTCGGCCGATCCTGGTCGGTCAGCCTGGCGGTGCTCAATCTCTGCCTGATTTCGGCGGTGATGTCGCTCGGCGTGAACATCCAGTGGGGTTACGCCGGCCTGTTCAACGCCGGCGTCATGGCCTTCGCCGCCCTCGGCGGGCTGGCGGGGGTGCTGGTCTCCCGGCCGCCGGTGTGGGCGGCCGTGGCGGCGGGCGGCGGCGGTCTTCTGTGGGCGGCCGTGACGGCGTGTCTGACGCTTGCCCTCGTCCTGGCCGCGTTCCGGCGTCTGCCTCCGGGTCGCTGGCGGTCGCTGGGCGTGACGGCGGCGGCCGTCGCCGGCTTTTTCGCGACGCGCGCCTTCTTCGATCCGGCCGTCGAGGCGATCGAGGCGGTCGATCCCTCCACGAGCGGCTATCTCGGGGGTCTCGGCCTGCCCATCGTCCTGTCGTGGGCGGTCGGCGGCGCGTTCGCGGCCGCCGTCGCCTGGGTGGTCGGTCGGGTGGCGCTGGGGCTCCGCTCGGACTACCTCGCCATCGCCACGCTCGGCATTTCCGAGATCGTGATCGCGGTTCTCAAGAACGAGGACTGGCTCGCCCGCGGCGTGAAGAACGTGACCGGTCTCGACCGTCCGGTCCCCTACGAGCTCGACCTTCAGCAGGCCGTCTGGTTCCGCGACCTCGTGGCGACGCTCAATACCGGCCGGCTCTCCGCCCTGGACGCGGCCGAGCGCGCCGCGGCGCTGCACGAACGCGCGATCGAGGCGGCGGGCATCTTCGTCAAGCTCTGTTACGCGGGGCTGTTCGCCGCCGTCCTTCTGGTCGTCCTGCTGCTCGGCGAGCGGGCGCTCCGTTCGCCGTGGGGGCGGATGATGCGGGCGATCCGGGACAACGAGGCGGCGGCGGAGGCGCTGGGCAAGGACGTCGTTCGCCGCCATCGGCAGGTCTTCGTCCTCGGTTCCGCGGTCGTCGGCATCGCCGGCGCGATGCTCGTCACGCTCGACGGGCAGTTCACGCCTTCCACCTACAACCCGTTGCGGTTCACGTTCCTGATCTGGGTGATGGTGATCGTCGGCGGTTCCGGCAACAACCTGGGCGCGGTGCTCGGCGGCTTCGTCATCTGGTTCGTCTGGGTCGAGGCCGAACCGGCGGGCCTGTGGCTGGTCGACGCGCTGACGTCGGCCATGGCGCCCGACGATCCGGTGCGCGCGTATCTGGTCGCGTCGGCGGCGCATATGCGGCCGATCCTGATGGGAGCGATCCTGCTTCTGGTGATGCGCTTCAGCCCGCGCGGCATGATTCCCGAGACCGTCCGCCGCTGAAGACCGCTCCCGACGGAGGGGGGTGGCGGGACCGGAAAAGCCGGGACGATCCACATCCATGCTGAAACCTGTTTTGGAATAAACAAGAACCGGCTTCAGGTTTCAGAGGGGCAGCGAATAGTGACCTGACGTGAAGTCGATCTTTACAGACGAGTACGAGCTGTTTCTCCGGCGCTTGATCTCGGCGCGGAAGGAAGCCGGGATGAAGCAATCGAAATTAGCCAATCATCTCAAGAAGCCCCAGTCATTCGTTTCCAAGTACGAACGCCGGGAAAGGAGATTGGATGTTGTCGAGTTCATCACGATATGCCATTTTCTGAATGTCGATGCATGTAGCATCATCCAGGAAATCGAAGGGCATTTGTTCGCCAGATCGACTTCGGATGAGAATATCACCTGATGAATATAGCGTTGTCTGACAGGCAGATGCTAGCGTGAAGGATGGGGTTGTTGAGCGCGTTCCTCGTCCAAGAACAATCCCCATCCTTTCCGACCCTTCCTCCGATTGCAGTTGGAACATAACCCGATCCGATTGAGTGCGTCATTGTCGCCGCCCCGAACCTTCGGGATGCGGTGATCAAGTTCGAGATCGGCGGCACGAAGGTTCTCTGAATCGCAGTAGGGATTTGCACACTGGTGGCCCTGCCGCGCCCATAGAGCTTGCCTGAGCTTCGTATCTGGAATGTGGGGAATATCCGAGCGGCGAAGCGACTTACGGACGATTACAGGCGTTTCCAGTATGTTCAGGCCGGTCTCGTCTTGCAGGCGTTCCAGCGTCACGCGCTCGGCTACAGGATCTATGTCGATCCCGATCCACTCCCGCTGTAGCTGTTCCGCCGCTATGCAGGTCGTGGCACACCCGGCAAAGGGATCGCACACGATATCGCCCTCGTCCGTGGCGCACTCAATCAGCCGACGGTAGAGGCTTACCGGCTTCCGGGTTGCCCATTCGACATCGTTGGATTCGACCTGCCCGACATCGTTCCATATGTCGTCTCTCGGCTTGCCCGGCTGTTCGTCGAGATATCGCTTGAAGCGCGGCACGCGGCCCGGTGCGGCTTGCACAACACGCCCTTCGGCATAGGCTGCTTCCATGCGATCCCGTGTCCACCGCCATACCCGCGTCACGCCGAGGAATTCGTAAGTGAGATTCGGACGGTCCCGATTGGGGTTGGTCAAGTCCGTTAGCTGATAGCGTCTACCCCCTTCGATCTTATCATATTGTTGACGCGTTTTTTCATCTAGGTCGCCGATATCGTAGGGTTCGTAGGATGGATTCCATTTGTATTTCTTGCTCTTGCCGTAGGTAAAGATGGTATCACTATTCCTTGGTAATCTTCTAAACGCGAGCCCTTTGGAAGTGGTGCGTCGCCGGGTGATTTCGTTGATGAACAGGCTTCTCCTGAATATCGCATCCAACAGCAACCGCAGATAGGCGCTTGCCTCGCTGTCACATTGCAGAAACAACACACCTGATGGCTTGAGTACCCGGTGCATTTCCACGATCCGGGGGGCCATGTAGGCGAGATAGGCTGCGATCGAGTTCTTGGCCCCGGTCGTGATCTTGCCCGTGCGATGGTCGATGCTCCCACCCTCGATTACAGCAGCCGCTTCGATGATCTCCTTGATCGCCGGATAGTCCGACGCAAGCAGATCCTGCCATTCATCCGTTACTTCATCCCAGCGCCAACGATCATCGAAGCGCTGCGTTGCCGACTTCGATCCGAGTGGGGCATTGAAGATGCGCTTTGCGTTGAACGGTGGATCGGTGGCGATGCAATCGACGCTCTCGCTGTCCATGCCCCGCAGAATAAAGATGTTGTCTGCCACAAACAGCGTCCGGTTTTGCCAATTGGTATCGGTCATGCATCACCTTCGAAATCGAAGTCGAACCGGTCCCGTAGTCTCATCGACCGGTGCTCGTCGATATGGAGCGCTTGGCTGGTGTTCCCGAGGTCGTCATGGATGATCTCCCGTGCCTCCATGATAGTTGAATATAAGATTCATGATAACCCAATATAGGTTATTTGCAAGGCATCATCGCTTGGTGGGCGACAGTTCCCGTCTATGGATTGTTTTGAGCGATAATCGTGGACCACGCTGAATTTTTCAGGAGCCGCAAAGTCGGGAGGCCGGTATGGCAGAGGCGACGGCGATGCGGTCCGCATCCCGCGCGGGCGGAAATGCCGGCGCGTCTCCCGATCCTCGGCCTGTGACGATGCCCCGTGACGTCCCTTGTCATTATGGTCGGCACATCGTCTGGTCCCACCCATTGCCCGGCGGCGCGGCCACGACCGGTCAACGGCCGGCGGCGAGTCCTTCCCGGCGCGGGTCTACGGCGCCGAAGAGGACGGCCTCGTCGTCCTCGTGGTCGAGTTGGACGGCGTGCAGGCCGCTGTTCATGTCGCGGAACTTCACCGTGTGGCCCCGAGCCTCCAGCGCGTCCCGGAGCGTGGCCAACGCGGTGTCCCGTTCGAGCTCGGTCGCGTCGCCCCGGTTGCATCGGTGCGGCAACTCGACCGCGGCCTGGGCGTCGAGCCCCCAGTCGATCACCGCGACCAGCGTCCCGGCGACGTAGCAGATGATGCGCGAGCCGCCCGGCGAGCCGACGACCAGGCGCAATCGTCCGTCCGCGTCGAATACCATGGTCGGCGCCATCGAACTGCGCGGGCGCTTGCCGGGCTGCACGCGGTTGGCGACGTCGCGCCCGTCGCGTTCGGGCGCGAAGGAAAAGTCGGTGAGCTGATTGTTCAGCAGGAACCCGCGCACCATGAGCGCCGAGCCGAACGCGAACTCGATGCTGGAGGTGAGCGCGACCGCGTTGCCGCGGCGGTCGACGACGCTGACGTGCGACGTGCCCGGAGGTTCCGGCGACCGGGCCTTCCGCCGCGCGCCCTCGGCCCCGGGCGGCGCGCCGGCCGCCACGTCGGCGGCGGCGACGTCGGCGTCGATCAGCGCCGCGCGCGCCCGCAGGTAGGACCGGTCGAGCAGGCCGCCCGTCGGCACCGCCACGAAGTCCGAATCGGCGATGTACATGTCCCGGTCGGCGTAGGCGAGGCGGCTCGCCTCGGCGAACAGGTGCACGGCGTCGGCCGAGTTCGGCGCCAGCGCTCCGACGTCGAAACGTTCGAGCAATCCGAGGATTTGCAGAACGGTCAGCCCGCCCGAGCTCGGTGGACCCATGCCGCAGACCCGGTATCCGCGATAGGCGAGGCAGACCGGCGGCCGCAGCTTGGCCGCGTAGCCCGCCATGTCGCCGGCGCTCAGTCCGCCGGGATTGATCGCCGAGGTGGCGACCGCGCGCACGACGTCGTCCGCGACCGCGCCGCGATGGAAGGCGTCGGCGCCGCCGGCGGCGATGCGCCGGAGCGTGTCGGCGAAGGCCGGGTTGTGCAACATCGCGCCGACCGGCTTCGGTTTCCCGGCGCCGTCGAGAAAATAGGCCGCCGTGTCGGGGAAGCGGGCCACCGTCGGAACGCGCGCCAGCAGCTTGTTGAGCCGCGGACCGATGGCGAACCCCGCCTCGGCGAGCGCGATCGCGGGCTCGAACAGGTCGGCCCACGGCAACGCGCCGTGCGTGTGGTGCGCCGCCTCGAGCATACGCAACAGGCCGGGCACGCCGACCGACCGGCCCCCCGCCAGGGCCTCGATATAGCCCGGCAGGCTGCCGTCCGGCTTGACGAACAACGCGGGCGTCGCGGCCGCGGGCGCGGTCTCCCGCCCGTCATAGGTCGCGAGCGCGCGGGCCGCCCCGTCGTAGTGGAGGAGGAACGCTCCGCCGCCGATGCCGGACGACTGCGGCTCGACGAGGTTGAGCACGAGTTGCGCGGCTATCGCGGCGTCGATCGCGGCGCCGCCGGCCGCGAGTATCCGGGCCCCCGCGCGCGCGGCGTGCGGGTTGGCCGCGACGACCATCCCGGATTCCGCCACGAGGCCCGCGCGCGAGCTCGTTCCGGTGCCGGTTTCGGGCTGGACGTCCCGTTCGCCCGCGTGGCCGCCGGCGGCCCAGAGCAGACAGGCGGCGCACAGCGTGGCCGCCGCGCGGCCTCGAAGCCCGGTTCCGGCGTCAGTCGCCTCGGCCATCGGCGGCGTTCCTTCCGTCGCGTTGCGCCGCGCTCCATGCGCGCCCTGTGAAGGGGGATTATACTTGACGGCGACCGGGGGAACGTCACGAAACGAGGAGACGATCCGATGATTGCGGCAGACGAGACGTTTGACGGCACCTGGCCATACGAGCCGAACTTCTTTGAAGGCAACGGTTTTCGCCAGCACTATATCGACGTTCACACGAACGACGCGAAAACCGACGACGTCATCGTCTGCCTTCATGGCGAGCCGACATGGGGGTATCTCTATCGGAATTTCATTCCGCGTCTGAGCCGCCTCGGGCGGGTCATCGTGCCGGACCATATGGGCTTCGGCAAAAGCGAAACCCCGCAGGATCGTGACTATTCCACACGTGACCACAGCGACAATCTGGAACGCCTGCTGCTCGATCTGGATGTGCGCAACGTCACCCTCGTCCTGCAGGACTGGGGCGGGCAGATCGGTTCCGTTTTCGCCCTCCGGCATCCGGACCGTATCAAGTGCCTGTGCATCTGCAACGGCAGCGTTCCGTGGGCCAATGCGCCCGTCGATCCGCCACGACGTCACAAATGGCTCGATTGGTCGAAGTCGGATCAGTATGAGCCGGTGCTCTCGAATCTCGGCGCGACCGTCTTGTCCGTCATGCAGAGAATAGGCATGGAGCGCCTGGATCGCGTCGACGAGACCTGGTTGCGCGCCTACGCCAGTCCGTTTCCGACGCCCGAATCCTGTCGCGGCGCGCTGCAATTCCCTCGCAACATCTCGGATGCGAAGACCTACGAGTTCTACGAGGAACTTTCGGAGAAGCACGATATCGCCGCCCTGCAGGCCATTCCCGCAATGTGCGTGGTTGGTGAAGAAGAACGGACGATGCCCGCCGAGCTGCGGGCGTTCGGTTTCAGGAGCCTGTGGCCGAACGGGCCGGTCGTGATGCTGCCCGGTGTCGGTCACTTTCTGCAGGAAGACGCACCGGAGATCGTCCTGGCCCTCGTGGAACAGTTCATCCAGATCAACAACAAGTCCGTCGCGGCTTTTTCCGAGCCGAGTCGACCGTGGCAGGAATCCGGTCAGTGGGCGGGACTGGCCAAGGACGGCCGGAAATGACGCCGCCGGCGCGAACGGGAACGAACGGGAGGCAAGCGCGTCCCGGCCCGGCGGTCGGGAGTCGCCCGCGACCTTGACAGTATTCACGCCCCCCTTTCTAGTGTTCGCATACGGATACCGGAATGATGGGGCCGGGCGGCCATGGGGACCTATTCGCGCCCCGACACTCTCGACGCCGCGCTCCGGGCGCTCGGCGCGGGAGAGTGGACGATCCTGGCGGGCGGGACCGACTTCTATCCCGCCCGGGTCGGCCGGCCCATCGACGAGGACGTGCTCGACATAACGGCGGTGGCCGGGCTCCGGGACATCGTCGAGACGGACGATCATATCCGCCTCGGTGCCACGACGACCTGGAGCGACGTGATCGCGGCGGACCTTCCGCCGTGTTTCCGGGGTCTGCGGCTGGCGGCGCGGGAGGTGGGCGGCGCGCAGGTCCAGAACGTCGGCACGGTCTGCGGCAACCTCTGCAACGCCTCGCCCGCGGCCGACGGCGTTCCGCCGCTCCTGACCCTGGACGCGGTCGTCGAGATCGCATCGGCGCGCCGGGAACGGCGCGTCCCGCTGGGCGAGTTCGTCACCGGCAACCGGCGGACCGTGCTGTCGCGGGACGAGATCGTGACCGGGCTGCGCATCCCCAGGCCGAAGAGGCCCACCCGGTCGACGTTCGTCAAGCTCGGCGCCCGGCGCTACCTCGTCATCTCGATCGTCATGGTGTCGGTGATCCTCGAGGATACCGGAGATGGAGAAGTGGCCGCGGCCCGCATCGCCGTCGGTTCCTGTTCCGAGGTTGCCCGCCGCCTCGCGGACCTCGAACGGGCGCTGATCGGTCGGCCGCTCTCCGCCGACCTGGCGGACGTCCCGCAGCCGCGGCATTTCCGTGATCTCGCCCCCATCGACGACGTGCGCGGGACGAGCGCCTACCGGTACGACGCCGCCCTGACCTGCGTGCGCCGGGCCCTCGCCGAGCTCGGGCGCGGAGAACCGGACCCCGATTCCACGCAGCCCGCCGAATCCGCGGCCGGCGAGCGGCCGCCGCCTCCGGCCGCCGCGCCCATCGCGTTTGCCGTGAACGGCCGAACGGTCGCCGTTTCCGCGCCGCCGGCCTCGCGCCTCGCGGATGTCCTGCGCGACGAACTCGGCCTCACCGGCACGAAGGTCGGCTGCGACGCCGGAGACTGCGGCGCCTGTACGGTCCTGATGGACGGCCGTCAGGTCTGTGCATGCATGGCGCCGGTGGCGCAAGCCGCGGGCCGGCGCGTCGTCACCGTCGAAGGCCTGGCGGCGAACGGCGCGTTGTCGCGTCTTCAGTCCGCGTTCGATTCCCTTGGCGCCGCGCAATGCGGCATCTGCACGCCGGGCATGTTGATGGCGGCCAGCGACCTTCTGTCGCGCAGGAACGGAGGGCCGGCGACGGAACGGGAGGTTCGCGACGCGCTGGGCGGCGTCCTCTGCCGCTGCACCGGATACCGGAACGTCGTCGCCGCCGTTCTCGCCGCCGCGAACGGCGGCACGTCCACGGAAGACGTCGCGCCGGAGGCCGGCGCCGCGGTCGGCGCGCGCCTGAAGCGCCTGGACGCCCCCGGGAAGCTGACCGGCAAGGCGCTCTATGGCGCCGACCATGCGCCGGAGAACGCGCTGTGGCTGCGCGTCGTCCGGTCTCCCCATGCCCGCGCCGAGTTCACGCTGGGCGACTTCGACGGTCTCGTTTCCCGGACGCCGGGCCTGGAGCGCGTGCTGACGTGGGCCGACATTCCCGGAAACAACGGCTTCGGCATCTATCCGGACATCAAGGATCAGACGGTTCTGGCGAAGGACGTCGTGCGCTACCGGGGGGACGCGGTGGTCGCGCTGGTCGGCGAGAGGAGGACGGTCCAGGCTCTCCCCGACCAGAGCCTTCCCATCGACTGGCGGCCCCTGGCGCCCGTCGCCGGCTTCGCCCCGGCGCTCGCGGAGGACGCGCCGCAGCTTCATGCCGGCTGTCCCGGAAACGTCCTGACCCGGGGGCGGGTGAGGAAGGGCGACGCCGATGCCGGTCTCGACCGCGCTCACGCGCAGGCCGGCGGCGTCTGGGAGACGCGCGGCGTCGAGCACGCCTACATCGAGCCGGAAGCGGGCTACGCGGTGCGTATCGGCGACCGTATCGAGATTCACGCCTCGACCCAATCTCCCTGCATGGACCGGGACGAGGTCGCCCACGTCATGGGGTTCGATCCCGGCCGCGTCCGGATCGTGCCCACGGCCTGCGGCGGCGGGTTCGGAGGCAAGCTCGACCTGTCCGTGCAACCGCTCCTGGCGGTCGCCGCGTGGCGCCTGAACCGGCCCGTCCGCTGCGTCTACACGCGGCCCGAATCGATGGCCGCTTCGACGAAGCGGCATCCGTCGCGAATATCCGCCCGGGCGGGCGCCGACCGGAACGGCAGGCTGACGGCATATCGGTTCGAGGGAGATTTCGACACCGGCGCCTATGCCTCGTGGGGACCGACGGTGGCCGACCGGGTGCCGGTGCACGCTTCCGGACCATATGCCGTTCCGGCCGTCGATGCGCGTTCCCGCGCCATCCACACCAACTGTCCCCCTTCGGGCGCCTTCCGCGGGTTCGGCGTACCGCAAGCGGCGCTGGCGCACGAGGGCCTGATGGACGAACTGGCCGACCAGCTGGAGATGGACCGGCTCGAGTTCCGCCTGATCAACGCCATCCGTGCCGGCGACGAAACGGCCACGTCACAGCGGCTGACCCACAGTGTGGGCCTCGTCCGGTGTCTCGAGGCCTTGCGATCCAGATGGCGGGACTGGAAGGCGGATACGGCGGAATTCAACGGGAACGGCGGCGCCCACCGGCGCGGCGTCGGCATCGGGTGCATGTGGTACGGCATCGGCAACACCGCGATGTCCAATCCCTCGACCATGGAGGTGGGCCTGGACCGGCGCGGCCGCGTCACGCTCTACAACGGCGCGCAGGAAATAGGGCAGGGCGCCGCCACCATCATGGTCCAGATATGCGCCGACGCGCTCGGCGTGCCCGTGGCCGCGTTCGACCAAGTGATGGGCGATACCGACCTGACGCCGGACGCCGGCAAGTCCTCCGCCTCGCGGCAGGCGTTCGTCTCGGGCAACGCGGCGCGCCTCGCCGGAGAGGACCTGCGGGCACAAATACTGCGCCTTTCCAACGCCAATCCGGAGGCGCGCATCCGGTTGAACGGCGCCGAACTGGTCGTCACCGACGGCGACGCCACGCGCCACGTCGATCTGTCGCGGCTCCCGGAAATCGACGGCGGCGACGTGCTGAGGGGACGCGGAAGCTTCGATCCGCCGACGACCCCGCTCGATGCGAACGGACAGGGCGAACCCTACGCAACTTATGGATTCGCCGCGCAGATCGTCGAGGTGGACGTCGACGTGGAACTCGGCCTCGTCCGTCCCTTGCGGTTCGCCGCGGCGCACGACGTGGGGCGGGCGATCAACCCGACGCAGGTGGAGGGCCAGATTCACGGGGGCATCGCCCAGGGCATCGGGTTCGCCCTCATGGAGGAGTACGTCCCCGGACTCACCGAGAACCTGCACGACTACCTGATTCCGACCGTGGGCGACGTGCCCGACGTCGAATGCATCCTTATCGAGGACGCAGAGCCGCTCGGCCCCTACGGCGCCAAGGGGATCGGCGAGCCCGCCCTGATTCCCGCGGCGCCCGCCATCCTCGGCGCCATCGACGACGCGGCGGGAGTGCGCATCCGCACGTTGCCGGCCACGCCCGACCGGGTTCGCGCCGCCGTGCTCGAACGGGAGGGAAGGTGAACCATGCCGGACGATCCATCGACCCGCACCGGGGCGGACGGCGCGGGCGCGGGCGTTGCCGAAGCCGGCCCGGACGCCGGAGCGGGGGGTGTGATCACGTGCGACGCCTGTCCGGTGCTGTGCCGGATTCGGCCGGGGCGGACCGGCGCCTGCGACCGCTACGGCAACGTGGACGGCGCGCTCGCCCGCATGGACCCCATGGCCGTCATGCGCAAGGTCACGGACGCGGCGGGAAACGCCGTTCCCTTCGCCGGCGCCGGCGATTGGGACGGCGCCGTCCTGCGCCCCGCCGACACCTTCGTCACCGGGATCGGCTCCGGAACCACGTACCCGGATTACAAGCCCGCGCCGTTCATCGTCGCCAGCGCGCATCGGGGCGTCGACACGGTGACGGTGGTCTCCGAAGGGATCTTCAGCTACTGCGGCTTGAAGGCGAAGATCGACACCGACCGGTACGTCGGACCGGAGACGGCGCCGGTTCGCTGCGAGGGGGAGGAGGTGGGACACGTCACCACGGCCGAATACGGCTCGCAGATGCTCGCGCTGGGGGGCGTCCGGCACCTGACCGGCGGCGGCAAGAAGGAGGGGACCGTCACCTGTCGCATGATGCTCGATCTCTGCAACGGAGAGGCCGTGGACTTCTCCATCGACGGCGGCGCGAACCTCACGCTGCGGGCCGGACACCCCCCGATCATCGACGGCCTCGGGGAAGAGCGCATGAGGGTCGGCTGCGGGTCTGCCACCATCGGCATCTTCGCCAGGCAATGGCACGGCCACGCCGACGAGGTCATCGTCGTCGACGACCACATCACCGGCGTGCTCAGCGAACATCAGGCCGGCCGTTTCCTGGGCATGGAGCCGTCCGGAATCCGGGTCCGCGGGCGCCGCTCGACGCCCGGACGCTACTTCCGGGTGGCGGAGCCCGGGAGCGGCTGGGGCGGAACCGACGTCACCGATCCCCTGGCGATCATCGAGAAGATCGACCCGGGGAAGGCGCGCCCGGGACTGCGCCTTCTCATGGTCAGCACGACAGGGGAGGATTCCGCATATTTCATTCTCGACAATGACTTGAAGCCGGAACCCGCGGCCATGCCTGAACGTCTCGACACGGTCGTCGAACGGATCGGCGAGAACTGCGAGCCGGCGCTCACGTCCATCCTGTTCATGGCCGGCGCCGGCGGCAGCCTCCGCGCCGGCGTGACCGAGAACCCGGTCCGGCTGACCCGTTCGGTGCACCGGGCGTTGACCCGGGTGACCTGCGGCGGGGCCCCGGCGTTCGTCTGGCCCGGCGGCGGGATCACGATCATGGTGGACGTGACCCGCGTGCCGGCGAACGGGTTCGGATACGTTCCGACGCCCGCCGTCGTCGCCCCCATCGAATTCACGCTGGGCCGGAAGGATTACGCGGCGCTCGGCGGACACACGGACAGCATCCGGGAGCTGGAGGACATCGACGTGGACGGCCTCCGTCAGGAAGCCTGGTCCGGCGAAACTCCCTGGCCCCTCGACGACGCGCCGGCTCCCGGGGCGAACGGGTGATGGACCGGTCCCGAAGCTCTCCCTCGGGCGTCATGCTTGCGGACGGGCGCCGCCTGCATCTCCATCACGGCCCGATCGATCTCGTGGTCGAGGCGTTCGGCGCGAAACCGGAGGTCGCGGCCGCCCGCGGACAGGCGGCGCGTTTCTTCGACGGCGTGCTGCATCGGCTCGTGGACGAGCTCCGGTTGTTGCGGACCCCCGCGTCCCGAATCCGGGAAGACCCCGGCGGGCCCGTGGCCCGGCGCATGACGGCCGCCGTCCGGCGCCACGGCGGCGTCTTCGTGACGCCCATGGCGGCGGTGGCGGGCGCCGTCGCCGACGCGACGCTCGCGGCAATGACGGAGCATCGCACCCTGAAGAAAGCCTACGTCAACAACGGCGGGGACGTTGCGCTGCATCTGACGGAAGGCGAGAGGTTCACGGTCGGCCTGGTGCCCGACGTCGCCGCTCCCGCCTTGGGCGGACGAGCGGAAATTCCCTTTGAAAGCCCGGTGCGCGGCATCGCGACCAGTGGTTGGCGGGGACGCAGCATGTCGCTCGGCATCGCCGACAGCGTCACCGTGCTCGCCGCCACGGCGGCGGACGCGGACGTCGCGGCGACCCTGATCGCCAACGCCGTCGATGTGGATCATCCGGTGGTGCGGCGGGTTCCGGCCGTGGATCTGGACCCCGACAGCGACCTGGGCGGGCGCCCCGTCACGGTCGACGTCGGGGTTCTCGATCCGGTTTCCGTCGACAGGGCGCTCGAACGCGGCGCCGACGCGGCCCGGACCATGCGGGCGAGAGGACGGGTCGTCGCGGCGGCACTGACGCTGCATGGCGAGACCCGGACCGTGGGCGGCGAACCGCGCGCCGTCGAGGAACGACGGAAGGTCGCCTGATGCCGCGACGCCGGACGGACCGCGCCGCGAAGATGCGCCGTAATCTGTCCATTGTCTTCTGGCGGAGGGCGATTGACGGCGCGCGGTCATGAAATAGAATCCACGTCATGCCTGCCGGTCGGATTGCCGTTCACGACGTGGAGCCGGGGCCTTGCTCCGGGCGATGAGCATGGAACGTCGCGAGAGCCTGAACAATACGGTGCTCCATCTTCGGGGAATTACATACATAGGTTGACAACCTGCCATGGGGAACCGCCTGTATTTCGGTGACTGTCTTGACGTGCTCCGCGAGGATGTCGCCGACGAAACCGTCGACCTGATCTATCTCGACCCGCCGTTCAACTCGAAACGGCTCTACAACGCCTTCATCGGCGGGGCGCAATGGGTGGCGTTCGACGACACCTGGCGTTGGCACGAGGCGGTTGACGACTTTCACGAGGTCGCCGGGCGCCTGGACATCGCCTCCACCATGGAGGGCCTGCGCCGCATCCTGGGCGAGGGGCCGGAGCTCGCCTATCTCGCCTACATGGCCAATCGGCTTGCCGAATGCCGGCGCGTGCTGAAACCCACCGGCTCCATCTGGCTGCATTGCGACCCGACCATGAGCCACTATCTCAAGGTGCTCATGGACGGCATCTATGGGCGGGCGCATTACAGGAACGAGGTCGTATGGTGCTACACGGGACCGGGATCGCCTTCCATGCGCCAATTCAACCGCAAACACGACACGTTGTTCTGGTACACGATGGGGAAGACGTGGACCTTCAACCGCGATGCAGTGCGGATTCCATACAAAGATTCTAATCAAAGACCACGTGAAGCCTACAACACAGGCAACGCTTTCGATCCAGAAAACATTGAACGTATGAGAAGCAAAGGCAAGGTGCCCGAAACATGGTGGGCGCAAGAGCGCGGTAACGGGTTGGCAATTGTAGCCCGGTCCAAGACGGAGAACTTAGGCTACCCGACGCAGAAGCCTCTGGCGTTACTGACCCGCATCATCACGGCGTCCAGCAACGAGGGCGACGTGGTGCTGGACCCCTTCTGCGGGTGCGGCACCACCATTCACGCCGCCCAGAACCTGCGGCGAAAGTGGATCGGTATCGACGTGTGCGTCAACGCCTGCAAGATTATCGAGCAGCGCTTGCGCGGCCACTTCGAGCATCTGTGGGACGACGTGGCGTTCATCGGAATGCCCAAGACCGCCGAGGACGCCAAGACGCTCGCCAGCCTCGACAAGTTCCGGTTCGAGCGCTGGGCCGCGTCGCTGGTGGACGGCATGGAGGCCAACCGCAAGCAACGCGGCGACAAGGGCATCGACGGACGCGGCCGCATTGCCATCCGCAAGGGGAAGTTCGTGGACATCGTGTCGCAAGTGAAGGGCGGCGGAACCGGCCCGAGCGACGTGCAAGCCTTCAACGGCGCCCGGCAGCAAGCCGGCGCCGACATGGGCGTGTTCATATGCTTCAAGGAACGGGTAACGCCAGGTATGCGCGACGCCGCCGCCAGCACGGGCCGGTTCATGGACGCGCCGACCGTGCAAATCTACACCGTGGAAGACTACTTCGACAGGCGGGCTCCCATCATGCCGAAGGCGGCTTGAGCACCGTCAACCAATGCATGCAATTCCCCATCTTTGGCGCAATGCCGTGGGATCGGGCGCGAATCGTGCGCGCCTGCGTCGCTATGCCACCTGGACGGCCAGCGATCTCGGGGAGTTTGCCGCCGCGCCGAAGGCGCGGCGAACCGCGGACGAGCGGCACCGGAAGTGACGTCGAATTTGACCGGGCGGCCTGGACGAATGGACCATCGGGGAGCCACGACGCTGAACCACGCGGGGCGTGCGCCATGAGCGGTCACGTCATCGGCGTCGACGTTGGCGGCACCTTCACCGACCTGATCGTCACCGGCGCGGAAGGCGGGGAGCCGCGCATCGCGAAGGTGCCGACCACGCCCGACAATCAGGCCTACGGGGTGCTCGCGGCGATCGCGGAGACGGGCGTCGCGCTGCGCGACGTGGACGTGATCGTGCACGGCACCACCACCACCACGAACGCGGTGCTCGAACGCAAGCTGTCCCGGACCGGCCTCGTCACCACGAAGGGGTTCCGCGACGTGCTGGAGCTGGGCCGGAGAACGCGCCCGAACGCCTATGGCCTGAAGGGGACCTTCGAACCCCTGATCCCGCGCGAACTCCGTGTCGAGGTGGACGAACGGATGGACGCGCAGGGGCGGGTGCATCGCCCGCTCGACGAGGACGGCGTGCGGCGGGCCTGCCGGACGCTGCTCGACCGGGGCGTCGAATCGCTGGTGGTCCATTTTCTCCATTCCTACGTCGATCCGTCCCACGAACGCCGCGCCGCCGAGATCGCGGCCGAGCTCTGGCCCAACGGCTACGTCACGATGGGCCACGCCATCCTTGCGGAATACCGGGAATACGAACGGGGCGCCGCCGCCGCCGTCAACGGGTCGGTGCAACCGATCCTGCACCGTTACATCGATCGCCTGTCCGAGGAGCTGCGGCGGGACGGGTACGCCAACGACCTCCTGGTCATGCAGGGCAACGGCGGCACCGTTTCGGCGCGGATCGTCTCCGACGCCGCCGTGAACACGGTGATGTCGGGTCCGGCCTCCGGCGTGATGGCCGCCGCCCGCGTCGCCGCCGACGCCGGGTTCAGGGACGTCGTCACCTACGACATGGGCGGGACGAGTTGTGACGTGGGCATCGTCCAGGACGGCATCCCGCAGGTCAGCTCCGAACTCGAACTCGCCTACGCCCTGCCGATCCACGTTCCCATGGTGGACGTCCACACCATCGGCGCCGGCGGCGGCTCCGTCGCGCGCATCGACGACGCGGGCCTGCTCCGGGTGGGTCCCGAAAGCGCCGGCGCGGCGCCGGGACCCGTCTGCTACGGCCGCGGCGGCGAACGGCCGACGATCACCGACGCCAACCTCGTCCTGGGACGGCTCGATCCGGCGGCGCTGCTGGCGGTGGATTCGCCCGTCGCTCCGGACCGCGTGCGCGAGGCGATCTTGCGGGAGGTTGGCGCGCCCCTGGGTCTGGACGCCGACGGGGCCGCCGGCGCCATCCTCCAGGTAGCCAACAACCGCATGGCCGGCGCCTTGCGGATGGCGACCCTCGCGCGGGGGCGGGACCCCCGGGACTTCGCGCTGTTCGCGTTCGGCGGCGCCGGCCCGCTGCACGTCGTCGCCCTGGCGCGCGAACTCGGCATTCCCACCGTCGTCGTCCCCGTCCGTCCCGGCATCACCAGCGCCATCGGCTGCGTGGTCGCGGACGTGCGGCACGACTACGTCAACACCGTCAACGCGCCCCTCGACGCGCTCGACATGGGCCGGTTCGCATCGATCCTCGAGGCGCAGACGGCGGAAGGCCGGGCGACCGTCGAGCGCGAGGGGGTCGAGGTCGAGGACCTGCGCTTCGTCCACGACGCGGACATGCAGTTCGTCGGACAAAGCCACATCCTCACGGTCCCGCTCCCGTCTCCCCGCGTGACCCGCGACGAGTTGCGCGAGACGTTCGAGAAGGCGTATTGGGAGCGCTTCGCCGTCGATCTGCCGGAAATCAAGGCGGTTCTCGTCAACCTGCATACCGCGGCGATCGGCCGGAGAAGGCGCGCGGACCTCGCCGGGCTGGCGCCGCGCGGCGCGGGCGGGCGGAACGGACCCGCCGCCGTGCGTGACGTCTGGTTTCGGGACGGATGGCGGGAAACCCCCGTCCACCGCCGCGACGATCTGCCTCCGGGAACCGGATTCAGCGGCCCGGTGATCGTCGAGCAACTGGATACGACGACCGTAATCGAACCGGAATGCGACGTGAGCGTGGACGCCGCCGGCAACCTCGTCGTCACCGTCGGCGCGCTCGCCGAAAACCGAAACGAGGCCGGATCATGACGTCGACGATCGACCCCGTGACCCTCGCCGTGATCGAGAGCGGCCTGCAGCAGGTCTGCAACGAAATGGACCTGGCCTTCGTGCGCTCCGCCTTCAGCCCCGTCATATCCGAGGCGCTGGACCGGTCCGACGGCATCTATCACAAGGATACGGGCGAGCTGATCGCCCAGGGCGAGCTCGGCCTGCCGGTCTTCGTGGGCACCATGCAGTTCGGCACGCAGGAGGTCATCAGGCGTGCCCGGGACCTGAAGCCGGGCGACGTGTACATCGTCAACGATCCGTATCTCGGCGGCACGCACCTGATGGACGTGCGTTTCAACAGGCCGTTCTTCTACAAGGGCGAGATGTGCGCCTGGCTCTCCAACACGGGGCACTGGCCGGATACGGGCGGCGGCGTGCCCGGCGGCTTCTCCGCCAACGCCACGGAAGTCGAGCAGGAGGGGCTGCGGCTGCCGCCGGTCAAGCTGTTCAAGGAAGGGGTGATGGACGAGGAGATCATGGCGATCATCCTCTCCAACATCCGGTTGGCGGATCAGCGCATCGGCGACATCAAGGCCCAGGCCGCGGCGCTGACCGTCGGCGAGCGGCGGTTCACCGCCTTGCTCGACCGCTACGGCAAGGACACCGTCGACCACTGCATCGTCGAGTTGCGGGCGCGGGCGGAACGGCAGATGCGGGCCAGGATCGCGACGATTCCCGACGGCGAGTACCACGGCGCGGCGTGGGTCGATTCCGACGGCGTCGTGGACGAACCGCTCGAGATCGACATGAAGATCCGCAAGACCGGTACCGACCTCCATTTCGACATGTCCGGGTCGAGCCCGCCGTGCCTCGGCCCCATGAACAGCGTGATCGCCACCACGCGCTCCGCCGTCTATCTCGCCGTCAAGCACATCTTCCCCGAGGTTCCGATCAACGCCGGAACCTACGCGCCGCTTCACATCGAGGACCCGAAAGGCACCTTCCTGTACGCCGAGTATCCGCGCCCGGTCTCCGGCTGCGCCGCCGAGGTGAGCCAGCGCATCGCGGAAGCGGTGTTCGCCGCCCTGACCCCGGCGTTGCCCGAGCTCCTGTTCGCGGCGCCGGCGGGCACCAGCGGCAACTTCGCGCTCGGCGGCCACGACCCCGAGGAGGACCGGAGCTACGTCATGTACCTCCTGAGCGGCGGCGGGTACGGCGGGAACGCCGACGGCGACGGCATCTCGAACGGCTGCTCGACCATCGGCATCTCCAAGACCCAGCCGGTCGAGATCGTCGAGCAGCGCTATCCGGTGCTGTTCGAGGAGTATTCGCTGCACGAGGGCTCCGGCGGCGCCGGCGAGCGGCGCGGCGGCTTCGGGATCAACTACGAGGTGACGTTGCGGCGCGGCGAGGCCAGGGCCTCCTTCGTCATGGACCACGGGCGCACCGGCCCCCAGGGCGTGCTGGGCGGCGCCGACGGCGGCGTCAACGAGGTCCGCGTGACCCGCGGCGGCAGGACCCACGTTCCGCCGCACCTGTCCAAGGAGCAGGACATCCACGTCTCGGCGGGCGACCGGATCCGCGTGTCGACGCCGGGCGGCGGCGGCTTCGGCGACCCGCTCGACCGCGACCCCGAGCTCGTGCGCGCCGACGTGAGCCGGGGCTACTACACGGTCGGGCAGGCGGCCGAACTCTACGGCGTGGCACTGTCGGCGGGCGGCGCCGTGGACCCGGCGGCCACCGAAGCGCTCCGCGCCGCGCGCCGCGCCACCGCCCGCGCGGCGGAGTAGGGAAGGGCGGGAGGCTCGAGCCGGCGGCGCGCCCATCCCCGCGCGGACGGAGGGAATACGGATGGCGCGGCATGTTCGAGGAGCGGGAGGGGTTCTTCCGTGGCTCGGTCTCTGGCTGACGGCGCCGGCGCCGGCGCTCGCCCACGCCACGGAGCGCGGGATCATCCTGCTTCTGCCGACCGATCTCTATATCGGCGGCGGCGCCGCGGTCGTCGCGCTGACGTTCGCGCTGATGGCGACCGTCCCGGCGGCCGGCCTGCGCGCGCTGGAGCGCGCCCGCCGCGTCCTCGGCCCGGCGCCGGACCGGGCCCCGCTGGCGCCGGGCGCGGCCATGCTGGTCGTCGTGGCGGCGCTCGTCGCCGCCGGTTACTGGGGAAACCGGGACCCTCTCTCCAACCCGCTCCCCTTGATGTTGTGGACCATATGGTGGGTGGCGCTCACGTTCCTTCACGCGATTTTCGGCAACCTGTGGGCGTTCTGCCATCCCTGGCTCGCCCTCCACCGCCTGCTGACCGTCCCGCCGTTCCTGCGGCGCTGGAGACGGGCGCCGCCCCTGTCGTATCCGGAAGCCGCGGGATACTGGCCGGCGGTCGCTCTCTTCCTCGCCTTCGCCTGGTTCGAGCTGGTTCATCCCGCGCCCCAGGATCCGGCGCTGCTGGCAAATGCCGTGATCGTCTATTTCCTGATCACGGCCGCGGGCACGCTGCTGTTCGGCCTCGACGCCTGGCTGCGCCACGGCGAGATCTTCTCGATCTTCTTTCGCATCGTCTCGTGGCTGTCTCCCTTCGGTACGGGCCGGGCAGGGGGGCGCCGGGTCGTCTTCGCGACCGTCCCCGGCATCCGCCTGCTCGACGCCGGCGTCTTCCCGGCGAGCGGCGTGGCCTTCATCCTGCTGGCGCTGTCCTCGGTCTCGTTCGACGGCTTCTCGCGCACCTTCTTCTGGCTCGATCTCGTCGGCGTGAACCCGCTCGAATATCCGGGCCGGACCGCTCTCGTCGGGATCAACACGCTGGGGTTGGCGGCGGTCTTCGCCGCTCTCGTGGGCGTGTACTGCCTCGCCGTGGCCGTCGGGCACGCGCTCGCCAGGTCCGGGGTCCCGGTCGGGACGCAGTTGGGGTGCTTCGTGGTCGCCATCGCGCCGATCGCCTTCGGCTATCACTTCGCCCACTACCTTCCGGAGCTGCTGCTGGACAGCCAGTTCGCGTTGCGCGCGCTGTCCGATCCGTTCGCGCGCGGCTGGGACCTGATCGGCGCCCGCGACATGCACGTTCACGCCTCGGTCGTGACCAACCGGGCGTCCATCGAGTTGATCTGGAAGCTCCAGGTCGTCGGCATCGTGGCCGCCCACGTCGTCGCTGTCGCGATCGCCCATTTCCTGGCCATCCGTCTCTTCGCGAGCACGCGGGCCGCCGTGCTCAGCCAGATTCCCATGACCGTCCTGATGATCGGCTACACGATGTTCGGACTATGGCTGCTGTCGACGCCCGCCGCCGGATGAGCGGTTGACAAAGACAGGGTAATTTGGTCCAACCCCGTTGAGCTTGGCGGAGCGGGCATCGTCGGAATGAGGAGGAGAGGGAATGCGGGTTGATGAGTTTGAAGAAGCCGTTTGGAAGACTGACAGAATCCGGATACGAATCCGAGCGCCTGTGGGTAAGCAGATAGGCGATTACGGCTACAAGAACTGGGCTGCTCAAACAACTTCTGTCACGAATTGGTTGGCAACTCGGATCACCCCCAACCTCAATGGTCATGAGGTTTCCGTCATCAAGGGCGATTTTAGCGAACCTCACGGCGCGACCTACCTGAAGACTCTCAGGGCCTCGTACTGAACCGGACGGCCTTGGCGCGTCGACGTCCGTCGTGGTATCGTCGCGGCGTCGTGGATGACGACGCACGTTTCGAGGGGAGGATGCAGAGATGACCAGCAAGGACAGCGACAGGAAGGCGGCCCGGCCGCGTCGCCGAGGCGTCTCCCGGCGCGGATTGTTCAGGGGCGCCGCCCTCGCGGGCGGGGCGGCCGTCGGTGGGCTCGTCGGCGGCGTCGTTCCGAGCCCCTTCACGCCGCGGGCGGCCTCGGCGACCGACAAGCCCCTCAAGCTCGGCTTTCAGGCGCACCGCACCGGAATCGGCGCCGGATACGGACGCTGGTACGAGCGCACCACCAAGGCCGCGGTGAAGCTGATCAACGAGACCGGCGGCGTCGGCGGACGGCCGATCGAGCTGATCGTCGAGGACGACGGCACCGATCCCAAGCGCGGCGCCGAGGTGGTCGAGAAATTCGCCAACCAGCACAAGGTCGATTTCGTCTTCGGCACACTGTTCTCGCACGTCGTCATCGGCTCGGCGCCGCGCGCCGGCGAACTGAAGATGCCGTACTTCGTGGTCAGCGAGACTCCCGCCGTTCCCAACGGGCAGTTCAGCCGCTACGTGTTCCAGGCCGGCACCTCCGACGTGCGCTCGCAGATGGTCGCGGTCGCCAAGTGGGTCCTGGACAAGTTCGGCAAGAAGGTGACCATGATCTTCCCGGACTACGCCTTCGGCTACGCCCATCGGGACTACTTCGGCGCGGCCGTGAAGGCCAACGGCGGAACGATCAAGGAGCTCATCCCGATCCCGCCGCGCGAGTCGTCGTTCACCAAGTACTTCCCGCGCATTCCGTCCGACACCGAGCTGCTCTACCACGTCATGGTGGGGCCGGGCGTCCTGACGTTCGTGCGCGAGATGGGCGAGCACTTCGGCAACAATCGGCCGCAGATCTTCGGCTTCATCGACTCGCTGGAGGGCGTCGACATGGCGAGCCCGGGGCTGGAGTTCCTGGAAGGAACGCATTTCTGGGAGGGCTTCCCGCGCTACGCCGACGGCCTGCCCACCCGCGCCGCCGACTTCTATCGCCAGAAGGTCGGCATGACGGAAACCGGGACCTACGTCGACGATCCCAAGGATACGGCCTACGCCTCGCACATGTTCGGCTGCTGGGAGACGCTGTTCGCCATCAAGCAGACGGTCGAGCAGAGCGGCTACGTCGACCCGACGGCCAGGGACAAGGCGGCGTTCATAGAGACCCTCGAGAACACCCGCTGGTTCAACGAAGGGATCGAGCATCCCCAGGGCCACAAGCTGTTCCGGGGCGGGACCCATCAGGCCCACGCCGTGCAGTTCATCTCCGAGGTCAAGGACCAGAGGCTGAACGTGGTGCACAGGACCACCATCGAGGACTCGCTGTACGAGCCGGAGCACGACTACACGAAGGAACCCCTGTAGGCCCCCCCGGTCACGACCGCCCGACCGGCCGGCGCCCGCCGTCAGGCGCGGCCGGTCACGCGGCGCCGTCCCTCAGCCACCGCGCGAGCGCCTTGCCGGGATGGGCGATCTCCTCGACCGAACCGTACCAGTGGGCCTCCCAGCCCACCTCCGGCAGGCCGGCGAACAGCATCAGGTTCAGGGGATAGGCCTCGCTGTCGGTGCAGCGGCGGAAATCGTCCCGGAACAGGAACACGGGCTTTTCCCAGGCGATCGCCATGCCGAGCTCGACCATCACCCCCTCGTCCGGAGGACAGCCGTTGACCACCGCGAACAGCCCGTCGGCGTCGCGCACGTCGCGAAGGTCGGCCTGCCCGATACGGTAGGCCCAGCCGGAGCCCGTCCGGTCGATCTGGTTGTTGCGGACGAACGGCTCCCATACCTCCGCGCCCGCCGCTTCCAGGGCCGACACCAGAGCCGCCAGCGGCCCCTGGCGCTGTTGCGCGGAGAATCCGTAGGGGTTCGCCAGATACAGGGTCTTGCTCAATGTCCCGCTCGCGTCGCGTGCCTGTTTCGTGTGCCTGCCTCGTCCGGCGATCCTCCGCCGGCGGCCGGGCGCGGCAGACTACACCCCGAACCCGGCGCGCCGCAAAATCGAGGGGCGAAACGCCCGATACGGGACGGAACGGGATACCCATCCGCCACATGACCTCGCCCGATCATCGACCGGCCGGTCCCGCCGAAAGACCGGGATGAGCCTCGGCCCCCATCTGTTCCTGGCCCTGCTCGAGGGCACGGTGACCGCGCTCGTCCTGGCGCTCACCGCGCTCGGGCTGTCGCTCGTCTTCGGGGTGATGCGGATCGTCAACATCGCGCACGGCGAATTCTTCATGCTCGGCGCCGTGCTCGCCTGGTGGTTCGGCTCGCTGGTGGGCGGCTCGGCCCTCGTGGGTTTCCTCGTCGCGCTGCTCCTGGGGCCGCTGGTCGTCGGCGCCATCGCCGTCGCCTCCGACTGGCTCATCCTGAGGCGCGTCGATTACGACCCGGAGAGCACCATCGTGGCGACCATCGGGTTGCTCTACATCATCCAGCAGATCGTGCTGACGTTCTACGGCGGCGACGCGAAGTCGGTCGAGGCGCCCGTCTACTTCCGCGTCTCGTTCCCGTGGTTCGGCTACTCCGGTTACAAGCTGGTCGTGGCGGGGACGTCCGCGCTGTTGCTGATCGGGACGTGGGTCGTCATTTCCCGGACTCAGATGGGCCTCTACATGCGGGCCACCCAGCAGGACGAGGAGATGGCCCAGGCCTACGGCGTTCCCGTGCGCCGCGTGTACGCGCTGGTCTTCGGCTTCGGCGCGGCGCTGGCCGCGGCGGCCGGCGTGCTCGTCGTGCCCATGCAGCAGGCCCACTACCTGATGGGGCTCGATCCGCTGCTGCTGTCGTTCATCGTCGTGATCATCGGCGGTCTCGGCAACCTGCGGGGGACGCTCGTCGCGGCCTTTGTCATCGGAATCACGGACGGCGTGATTTCCGTCTTCTTCTCGCCGACGCTGGCCAAGATTCTCGCCACGCTGCTGGTGGCGCTGGTGCTCGTGGTGCGGCCCGGCGGGCTGTTCGGGGACGAAGAGACGTGAACCGCCGGATCTCGATCGGGGTTCTCGCCCTCCATCTCGGCGTCGTCGCGCTGCTGCTGGCGGCGCAGTTCTTCCTGTCGCCGTACCACCACACGAATCTGGCGCGGATCATGATCTTCGCCGCGTTCGCGTCGGGCTACAACATTCTGCTTGGATACACCGGCCTGCTGAGCCTCGGACACGCCATGTTCTTCGCCGCCGGCGTCTACGGCGCGGGGCTGCCGGTGTTCTATCTCGGGTTCGGCGCGCCCGAGGCGTTCGCCACCGGCGTCGTCTCGAGCTTCGTCCTCGCCGTCGTGTTCGGACTGATCGTCATTCGCACGGGCGGCGTCTCGTTCCTGATCGTCACCCTCATGTTCGCGCAGGCGGCGTTCCTCGCCACCCTCTATTTCAACGAAATCACGCTCGGGGATCAGGGCATCGTGATCTCGCGGGCGCTGCCGCCCCTCGAGGTGGGGGGCGTCGTGCTGGAATTCTCGGACCCGGCCGTGAAGTACAACGCCGCGCTCCTGTTGTTCGCCGTCGCCTTCCTCGCCTGCATGGCGATCGTGTATTCGCCGATCGGCCGCGTGTTCGTCGCCATCCGGGAAAACGAGGCACGCACCCGTATGCTCGGTTACAACACCTACAGATACAAGCTGGCGTCGCTGACGATCTCGGCCACGATCTCGGGCGCCTCGGGCGCCATGTACGCGCTGCTGTTCTCGTATATCGGGTCCACCTTCGCATCCATCGAGTACTCGATATTCCCGTTGCTGTGGACCCTGGTCGGCGGCATGGGCACCTTGCTCGGCCCTCTCCTCGGGACCGGGCTCATGTTCTATCTCGTCGATGTCGCCAGCGGGCTGACCGAAAGCCACCTGATCGTCGTCGGCGTCGTGCTGGTCGCCCTGGTGCTCTATTTCCCCAAGGGTCTCCTGGGCACGATCCGCGAGAAGTGGTTGCCGTGGCTGCCGTGACCCTGCTCGAGACCGCCGGCCTGAGCAAGCGCTTCGGCGGCTTGCGGGCCGTCGAGGACGTGGAGCTGGCCATCCCGGCCGGCCAGATCAGGGCCGTCATCGGCCCCAACGGCGCCGGCAAGACCACGCTGGTCAGCCTCGTCAGCGGCCGCCTCGAGCCGACCGCGGGCACGATCCGGTTCAAGGGCGAGGACGTCGCCGGCCTGCGGGCCTGGGACCGCGTGCGCCGGGGGATCGTCTACACGTTCCAGGTCACGAGCGTCTACGCCAACCTCACCTGTTACGAGAACGTGGCCCTGGCCGCGCAGCGGCGCCTGATGAAGGGTCCGCGCGACCGCCTCGCGCTCGCCGAGCGCCGTGTCGCGCGGGATGTCGAGCGAGCCTTGTCGCGGGTCGGCCTGACGGACGAGACGCGCCGCCGCGCCGGCGAGCTCCCCTACGGCCACCAGCGGCTCCTGGAGGTCGCCATGGGGCTGGCGCTGGATCCGGAGCTGCTGATCCTCGACGAACCCACCCAGGGACTGGCCCTGGACGAAATCTCCGGCTTCTGCGATCTCGTCCGCGCCATCTCGGAACGCGCCACCGTGCTGCTGATCGAACACAACATGTCGGTCGTCCTCGAACTGGCCCAACTGATTACCGTAATGGACAAGGGAAGGGTCATCGCCGAGGGAACTCCGGCGGAAATCGAACGGGACCCCGAGGTTCAGCGGGCATATCTGGGAACCGATGCTGCGGCTTGAGAACGTCGATTGCCACTACGGCGCCGTCCGGGTCCTGAAGGGCGTGTCCCTCGGCGTCGGCGCCGGCGAGATCGTCGCCCTGCTGGGCCGGAACGGCGCCGGCAAGACCACCGTGCTGCGCGCCGTCATGGGGCAGATCAGGCCGCGCGCGGGCCGTATCGAGATGGACGGCGACGAGCTGACCGCTCTCGCGCCGCACGACGTCGCCGGGCTCGGCATCGCCTACGTCCCCCAGGGACGGAGGCTGTTCGTCGGGCTCAGTGTCGAGGAGAACCTGCGGATGGGTCTGCTGGCCCGGCGCAGCGGAGAGGACACCCTCGACCGGGTGCTGGGCCTGTTTCCCGTCCTGACGGAGCGCCTGCGCCAGCGCGCCGGAACGCTGAGCGGCGGCGAGCAGCAGATGCTGGCGACCGCCCGCGCCCTGTGCCTCGACCCGCGGCTTCTCCTGCTCGACGAACCGAGCGAGGGGCTGATGCCGACGGTCGTGGCGACGTTGCTGGACACCGTCGCCGGCCTGAAGGACCGCGGCGTCGGCGTGCTGCTCGTCGAGCAGAAGGTGGAGGCCGCCTTGCAGGTCGCCGATCGCGTCGTTTTCATCGAGAACGGGGCGGTCGCCGGCGAGGCGACGCCGGAGGAACTCGACGCGGACCCGCGGCCGCTCCACCGATACGTCGGCGTCCGCCGATAGCTTGGCGTCCGATTCGTGTTCTTCCCCCTCTGGCGGGGGAGAGGGAGGGCGCCGTGAGGCGCCCTGCCGCCCGTTCCGCGCCCCGGCCTCGCTCAGAGGCCCGAGCCCTTCTTGCGTTCGTGATCGGTGAGCCGGGTGATCCGCGCACATTCCTTCAGGCGGTTGTACATGGGCGCCAGTTCGGGATCGCCGCCCATGATCTCGTCGCTGATCGGGGCCGTGCGCTTCATGAACTCGTCGCGGTCCGCCGTCGACAGGCGGATCACCTCGCCGCCCTTGCTGCGCCACAGGTTCGCCGCCCGGCGGTCGTAGCGGATGACCACGTCCTCCATGTAGCGCTCGAGCTCGGCGCCGACGTCCAGCACCGCCTTTTGCAGATCGGCCGGCAGGGAGTCGAAGAACTTCTTGCTCATCATCGCCATGTCGGGGATGTGGGTGTCCTCGACCAGGGTGACGTACTTGGTGACGTCGAAGAACTTCAGCGCTGCGAGCACGACGATGGTGCTGCGGATACCGTCGAGTTGGCCGCGCTGCAACGCCGGGATGACGTTGGCCATGTCCATGGGGATTCCGGTGCCGCCGAACTCGCTGATGACGGCGCGCTCGACGTCGGTGGCCAGCACGCGGATCTTCTTGCCCTTGAAGTCCGCGAGCGTGCGGATGGGTTCGAGCGACGCGTAGGCCGTCGGCCCGTAATCGAAGATGGCGACGCCGATCATGCCCTTGTCTTCCGTCATCCGCATGAAGTGGTCGCGGAAATGCGGACAGCTCAGCGCCCGGGAGATATGGGCGATGTCGTCGAACAGTCCGGGCACGTCGGTCACCTGATAGCGCGGGTCGACACCCTTGAAGAAGCCGGGCGGCAACATGCTGATCTCGATGGTGCCGACCTGGACGCCGTCCACCATCTCGGCCACGCCCCCGAGCTGGTGGCCGGGGAAGAGCTGGACGTCGATCCGTCCGCCGGTCACTTCCTCGAGGCGCTGCTCGTACTTCCGTCCGAATTCGTGATGGATCTCGTCGGTCGGGAAAATGGCGACCTTGATCACGAACTCGGCCGCCGCCACCGCCTGCTGGGAACCGACGATCAGAAACGCCGCCACCGCCGCGCCCGACAGGGCGGTCGGCAAACCAGGAATCAATCTCGAAAATATCTTGGACATCTGAAGCCTCCCTTCGTCTCGTTTCAAGTATGGTTGGCGAGTTGAGCTTAGATAGCCGTATCGGTACTGTAAAGTGCGCGAGGGCCTCTTGAGTCTTGTTTTTCCTTGGATTTTATGGCCTGGAAAAGCGGTCGGCGCGGCGCCGACGGCGTGTTCGGGGCGGGGCCGCCGCGGGGAGGAGCTGCCGTCGTCATGAACGTGGAGTCCGGTTCCCCCGACGAGGCCCGCCGACGGCGCCTCGAGCGAATCGCCCTCGCCGTCCCCCGCTTCATCTGCGGCGTCCTTGTGCTGACGGTCGTCGCCGTCTCGGGCGCCAACGTCATCGCGCGCTACGTCTTCCTTTCGCCCTTCTTCTGGGCCGAGGAGGCGCTGACCTACGTGATGATCTGCTTCGTCTACGTCGCGGCGATCCTGGTGACCTGGGACGGCCGGCACCTGCGCATGGACATCCTGTCGCAATACCTGCCGAGGCCGTGGAAGGAAATCGTGAACTTCGTTTCCACGGTCCTGTTCATCGCCGTCTGCGCGTTCGTGGTCGTGCAGTCGTTCAAGGTGACGATGGTGCAGATCGAGTTCGGGAAACGGAGCGTCGCGGCCGAAATTCCCATGGTGATTCCGCACTCGATGGTGCTCATAGGCTTTTTCTTCATGCTCGTGGCGGCCGTGATCCGGTTCCGCGCCAACGTCACCGGAGAGCTCGGCGGCGAGCGCGACGACGTCGCGCGGGCGGACGACGGTGGCCGGCGCCTGGGGGATGGCGGTGTCTAGGACGTCCGGCCGTGTCGTCCGCGCCCGGACCCCGATCCGGGGAGCGCCATGGCCTGGGTGATGATCCTTCTTCCCCTCGGCCTGCTGGCCCTGGGGTTCCCCGTGTTCCTCATACTGATCACGACGTCCGCCGTCGTGCTCCTGCTGTTCATGAACGTGCCGCTGGAGATCGCGCACCTGAAGATGTTCGGCGGCATCGACAAGCTGTCGTTCCTGGCCGCGCCCTTCTTCATCTTCGCGGGCGAGCTGATGAGCCGGGGCGGGCTGTCCAACCGGATCGTCGACTGGGTGCGGTCGATCGCCGGGGGCGTGCGGGGCAGCCTGCCCATCACCGCGGTCGGATCGTGCGCCTTCTTCGGCGCCATGTCGGGGTCCGGCGCGGCGACGACCGCCGCCGTCGGCCAGGTTCTCTACCGGCCCCTGTTGCGCGACGGGTACGACGAGAGCTTCTCCGCCGGCGTGCTGGCGTCCTCGGGCGCCATCGCGGTGATCATCCCGCCGTCCATCGCCATGATCATCTACGGCGGCTCGGCCGAGGTGTCGGTGGTCAAGCTGTTCATCGCCGGGTTCGTTCCCGGCCTTCTGCTGGCGGCGCTGATGGCGGGCTACATCCATCTCTACGCCCGCCTGAGCGGCACGGGGCGGACACAGAGCTTCCGGTTCCGCGAGGTCGTCCGCGCGTCGCGCGCCGGCATCCTCGCCCTGATGACGCCCCTCATCATCCTCGGCGGCATCTACACGGGGATTTTCGATCCCACCGAGGCCGGGGCCGTGGCCGGCATCTACGCGATCCTGGTGACCATGTTCGCCTACCGCGAACTCGACTGGCGCGGCCTCTGGGAAGCGGCGGTCCGGACCGCCTACGTGTGCGCCCAGATCTTCATCATCATCGCCGCCGCCGGACTCTATTCCTGGCTGCTGACCATAAGCGGCGTCCCTCAATCGATCGTCGGCTTCATCGACGACGTCGGCGCCACGCCGTGGATGGTGCTGCTGGTGATCAACCTGCTGCTGCTGATCGTCGGCTGCCTGCTCGACCCCACCTCGGCGATCATCATCCTCACGCCGCTCCTGCTGCCGATCGTGAACGCCGCCGGCATCGATCTCGTCCACTTCGGCATCATCATGGTGATGAACATCGAGATCGGCATGTTCACGCCGCCGTTCGGACTCAACATCTTCGTCGTGCAGTCGGTGCTGCGGGCGCCGCTCGCCGCGATCTACCGAGGCGTGGCGCCGTTCATCCTCATCAACGTCATCGCCCTCGGGATCATCACCTACGTCCCCGAGGTATCGCTGTTCCTGCCCCGCGTGCTGGGACCGTAGGCCCGGGACCCATCGACACTCCTCCCTTACGCGCGAGGGAGGAGATTTACAGGGGACGCCCTGTGGCACCGCGATCACGTTCTCGCGGCAGCGGCTTCTGCTTCTTCCCTCAACAACCGGTCGATGATCTGGCGGGCGAGGAGGGGGCCGGCGTCGTAGCCGATATCGACCGTCGGCGCGCCGGGGTCGAGGTCGATGTTCCTCTGTTGCGCCTCGAACACGGCGACGTCCTCGCCGACGACGTGGCGGCACTGCTCGTGGAACGCGCTCACCTCGTCCATGTCGTCGGTCCACAGCCTGTGGCCCAGGTGCCAGAAGTAGTGGGTCGAGTCCTCGGTGGACGGCGTGATGCCGTGACAGACCCAGAAGTCCCAGCGCTTCTCGCCCTTGCCCTCGCGGGCGCCGGTCCCCGCCACCGCCGAACCGTTGTTGATGCGGAAGTAGGAGGGCGGCATGAACTCGGAAATCTGCCAGCGGTCGATGTTGGAATCGTAATCGCCGAACCGCCGGTAGGTCTCGGCGGCCGGAACGTCCATCGTCCAGCGGGAGACCTTGACGCGGTTTCCGTCCCGTTCCGTTTCCACGTCGGCGAGGTCCGCCACGTGCATACTGCCGACGGTGGAGGCGTGCACCGTGGCGAGGTGCGACAGGTCGAGCAGGTTGTCGATGACGAGCTGGTAATGACCCCGTACGTGGCGATGCACCTTGGCCGCGCTCCAGCCGTCCCGGAAGAGCATCCCGAAGAACTCGGGAACCCTGGATTGGTCGGCGTTCTCGGCCTCGCCCATCCAGACGAAGACGTGGCCGTCGCGCTCGACCACCGGATAGCTCCTGACCTTCATCTTCGGCGGAATACGCTCCTGGCCGGGGATGCGCACGCAGGCGCCCGCGCGGTCGAACTCCAGGGCATGGTAATGGCACTGGATGACGTCCCCGGTCACCTTGCCCATGGACAGCGGCAGCAGGCGGTGGGCGCAACGGTCGGCGAGCGCCGCGGCCTCGCCGCTTTCGGTCCGGAAGAGCACGACGGGCTCGCCGAGCAGGATGCGGCCCAGCGGCCGCGTCGTCACCTCGTCCGAGTACGCGCCGACGTACCAGTAGTTCCTCGGAAACATCCGCGCCTCCAGCATCGCCGCCCCTCTATGCCGCCGCCTCGTCCCGCGACATGCGGGCGATGATCTCACGGGCCTGCAGCAGGCCCTGGTCGAAGCGGATCCGCACCCGCTCGTTGACGTTCTCCGGCGTCGCGCCCTCCGGGTCGCTGTCGAGCGAACGCTGCTGCGCCTCGTAGATGGCGACGTCCTCCCGGATCACCTGGCGGCACTGACGGTGGAACTCCGGGCGGCTTTTCTCCGCAACGGCCGACAACTCGTAGGCGATGGCCCAGAACTGGTGAGTCGCCCGCCGGGTCTCCGGCGTGATGCCGTGATAGACCTGAAAGCCCCATTCCCCTCGATCGAAAGTCCGGTATCGGCCGGGCTTTCGCGAGCCCGTGCCTTCGGAGCCGTTGTTGATGAGGAAGTAGGCCGGCGGCCGCCACTCGGCGAGCTGCCAGCGGTCGAAGTTGCCGGGATGGGATCCGAACTCGGCGTAGGTCCGCGCCGCGGGAACGTCGACCATCTCGCGCGTGACCCGCACCATGTCGCCGACCCGCTCGTGAACGACCTCGGCGTCCTCGGCCACCGGCGCGTTGCCGATCGTCGTGTCGTGCAGATAGGCGACGTGCGAGAGGTCGAGCAGGTTGTCGATCAGCAGCAGGTAGTTGGCCTCGATGTGCAGGTGGAGCTTGGTCACCCCCCACTCGGGATCGTCCAGGCGCGGGAAATCGATGATCCGGGCCTCGTCCGCGTCTTCCGGATCGCCCATCCACACGTAGACGAACGCATGGCGTTCGACCGCGGGATAGGACCGGACGCGCGCCCCCCTGGGCGCGCGCGCCTGGCCGGGAACCTTCACGCAGGCGCCGTCGCCATCGTAGACCAGGCCGTGATAGCCGCACTGTATCTCGTCGCCGACGACCCTGCCCTTCGACAGCGGCAGGCGGCGGTGGGCGCAGCGGTTCTCCAGCGCCACCGGCGTGCCGTCCCGCTTGCGGTAGAGCAGCACGTCCTCGTCGAGCATGGTCAGGGCCAGCGGCTCGGCGCCGAGTTCGTCGGACCATGCCGCTACGTACCAGTGGTTTTTCAGGAACATGAGCCGGATCCTTCATCCGTCGTGGCAATATCGGGTGGATTGCCCGGTGCGGCGCCCGGCTGTTCCGTCCGCCCCGGCGGCGGCGCGGCGATTCTTCTCCTGTTGCGCCAGGAGTCCGTCGACGATCCGGCGCGCGGCCAGCAGTCCGCCGTCGTGGACGATCTCCACCCGCGCGTTGATGTCCCGCGTCGACGTCGGCGCCGGGTCGCGGTCGATCGAGTCCTGCTGGACGGGGAACAGAACCGAGTCCTCGGTGATGATCCGGTCGCACTGCGAACGGAACTCCTCGATGGTCCGCGCGTCGCCCATGCCCGGATCGAAGGCGACGTAGCGGTACTGATGGCAACGCCTCTCCGTCTCCGGCGTAAGTCCGTGATGGACGTGGAACCCCCAATGGCCCTGGTCCTCGTACCAGTCGCCCTCGGGAATGCCGTGGCCCGCCGGCGCCGAGCCGTAGCTCACCCGGACGTATGTGGGCGGGCGGAACTCGGAGACCTGCCAGCTGTCGATGTTCCCTTCGTAGCCGCCGAACCGGCGGAAGGTCGGTGCCGGCGGCACGTTCTCCATCCAGCGCAGGACGCGCACCGAGTCTCCGTCCTCGATGGTCTTCACCCGGGCGGTCTCGGAGATTTCGGGACTCCCGGTGGTCGTCCCGTGGACGTAGGCGAGGTGGGAGAGGTCGAGCAGGTTGTCGATGACGAGCTGGACGTGGGTGTCCAGATGGAACTGGATGTCGCTGACCCGCAGTCCCGGACGGTCCAGTATGCCGTAGTCGGGAATCGACGCCGCGTCCGCCTCCTCGGGGTCGCCCATCCAGATCCACAGGAAGCGGTGCCTTTCCACGAGCGGGTAGGCCCGAACGCCGACTCCGGGCGGAACGCGCGCCTGTCCGGGGATTTTCGTGCATCTGCCCGAGCGGTCGTATTGAAGCCCGTGGTAGCCGCACTCGACCGTGTCGCCGACAAGGCGGCCCAACGACAAGGGCACCCGCCGATGGGCGCAACGGTCCTCCAGGGCGACCGGCGCTCCGTCCTCCGTGCGGAACATGACGATGGCCTGGTTCAGGAAGGTCCGCGCGAGGAACTCCCGTCCCAGTTCGCCCGGAAAGCCTGCCGCGTACCAATGGTTTTCCAAAAACATGCGCCCGCCGGGGAAGGAAACGGTCCCGAACGGATCCCGCACTCTCGGGAAACGATGGGAACCGCCCGGATCATAGCATACCCCGCGGCGTGAAATCCGGTCAGGTGAGAGGCAGGCACTGGAGCGCGGAGTGGTCGAGGCGGGTCGCCGTCAGATCGAAAAGGTAAAGTGACCGGCGAAGTCCATCGTCAATACGCCTTGGCACAAGACATCGCGGCCGATGAGCATATCGAAGCGCGCCTGCCCCAAATCGAGCTCGCAGACTTCAAGATTCTCGATCACCGCCGAGTGCGCTCCGAAGCCAAGCATGAGATCAACCACATAGCTGTTGACCTGCATCGTTCCCGTCACACCCTGGATCGGTACCTTGCCGCTCGGCTTGAGACCGAGACTACCCGCGAGTTTTGGCGAGATGGAGGTTTTCGATGCGCCGGTGTCGACGAGTCCCAGTGTCTGGGCGCCCGCGACCGTCAAGCTGTTTCCGGCACCTTCGTCTCTCCGGGTCGCCTGGACCGTTCCACCCGTAAGGATTCCCACCTGCAACAGAATACCGACATCGGGATCGTAGTCGCCGCTAACGGCCGGCACGTGAATACCAGCCTTGATCGGCGACGAGGGTCGTGACCTCCTGCGTCGAGAAGATGCCGTCTTCGTAAAGGCGGTTGCCCGCGAGATGTGCATCCCGAAGCGTATCGTAGAGGTCGATACACTCGCCGTGTCTCATCAGCGCCCAACGCTTGGCGTGGTGCGGCAGCAGATTCGGGAGCATCCGTCGAAACGCCTTGTAGTTGGCATCCACTTCCTTTTGGAGTTCCTCGTGCATGGCCATCCTCCCCAATTCCACATTCGCAATATGCGCGAGAAACGCACGTGATTCAATTCCTCTCGAGATGACGCGGCATACGAAACGGCCAACGCTGCCGGGCGCGGCGCTTGCGTGGGGCGGGGCGCGACGATGTTCAACTACCGGCGTTGAGCGTCTACCGTGCCCCGACAACCCGGGGAAGGGGAGGGAGAAGAGGGCATGACGGACAGGACGTTCACCATCGCGCTGGAGCGGCTCGATCGCCACGCGCCGTTTTTCATGGGCACCGTGAGCCGCCCCGAGGGCGTGTCGCTGCGCGCGCTCGAGGTCGGCGTCGGCTTCGACCCCGGCCGCCGCGACGGCATCGATCGCCACGGGCGCATGTTCCGCGACCGGGAGTTCGACATCTGCGAACAGTCGCTCGCGTCCTTCGTCATGTCCCGCGCGCGGTCCGACGACTTCGTCGCGACGCCGGTGTTTCCCCGGCGCCTGTTCAGCCAGATCTGCATGTTCGTGAACGTCGACTCGGGGATCGACGAGCCCCGGGACCTGATCGGCAAGAAGGTCGCCGTGTGGTCCTTCCAGACCACGCTCTGCGTCCTCGCGAAGGGCGACCTCAAGAGCGAGCACGGCGTGCCCTGGGAGGAAATGCGCTGGTACGTCCAGCACCACGAGGAAATCCCCTGGGAGGGAGGGGAGGGCCTGTCGATCCAGAACGTCCCGGACGGCAAGGACGCCGGCGAGATGCTGGTGGCCGGCGAGGTCGACGCCCTGTTCCACCCGCTGCCGCCCCCGGCCGTCCTGCGCGCCCCCGGGCGGGTCCGCCGCCTGTTTCCGGACTCGCGCGCCGAGGCGCTCCGCCACTTCGGGAAGTTCGGCTACTGCCCCGTCATGCACCTGCTGGTGTTCGCGCGCGAGCTCGTGGCGCGGGAGCCCTGGCTGCCTAGGGCGATGATCGACGTCTGGGAGGACGCGAAGCGCCGGACGGACGAGTTCTACGACGACCCGGCGTTCTCGATGCTGATGTTCGCCCGGAACGAGTACGAATGGCAGCGCGACAACATGGGCCCCGACCTGTTCCCGAACGGCCTCCGGGCCAACCGGGCCAATCTCGAGCAGTTCATCGGATACCTCGCCGACCAGCGGCTGATCGATGCGCCGATCCCCGTCGAAAGCCTCTTCGACGACTCGGTCCTGGACACCTGACGGGGGGCCTGAAGGCGGTTTCCGGCGGCGGCGAGGTTACGATCGCCTTGCCCGACGGGCTGCCATCCGCTACACAGGGGGCGGTCGCTGAACGGTGCGCAGGAGAGGATCGCATGGCGGGAGAACGTATCGGATTCATCGGTCTCGGCAACATGGGCAAGCCCATGGCGGCCAATCTGGCGGCGGCGGGATATCCCCTCGTCTGCTACGACATCGCGGGCACCAGGGAACGGGCGCCCGAGGGGGCCGAGATCGCGGGGTCGATCACCCAGATCGCCGGAAGCGCCGATTTCGCGATCGTCAGCGTGGACAGCCGGCGGGCGGTCGAGGACGTCACGAAAGAGATCGCGGCGGCGAACGACCGGGCCGTCTCGATCGTCGTCGACACCTCGACCATCGGCTCGAAAACGGCTCGCGACGCCGAGACCCGCCTGGGGGCCGTCGACGTCACCTACATCGACTCGGCCGTCGCCGGCGCGTCGGGCGGCACGGGGATCGGTCCGGCGGCGGCGCAGGCGGCGAACCTGACGTTCATCGTCGCGGGCAGAAGCGACGCTGTCGAGAGAGTCCGCCCGGTGCTCGAGAAAATGGGCCGCAAGCTGTTCCACGTGGGCGAGGAGCCGGGCCAGGCGCAGGCCATCAAGCTGATCAACAACTTCCTCATCGGCACGGCCATGACCGCGGCGAGCGAGGCGCTGAACTACGGCTTGAGCCAGAACCTCGACATGAAGTCGATCCTCGAGGTGATCAACGTCTCGAGCGGCGCCAACGTCGCGACCTCCTACATCTTCCCCACGTGCATCGAACCGGAGACCTACGACGTCGGCGCGGCGGTCGAGATCCTGGTGAAGGACGTCGGGGTCTACGTCGAGGAAATCGAGAACGCGAATCTTCCCAATGCCGTGGGCTCCGTGGTCAACAGGATCTGGGCGGACATGGGCCGGGAGATGCCGGGGGCGGATTTCACCCGCGTGTTCCCCTTCATTCGGGACGGCGGGGAAGGGTAGCCGTGACGAACGCCAGGAGGATGCCATGACCGATCAGATCAACGCCGACTTCTCCCGATCCGTCGTCGTCCGGACGAACGACATGGAATGGCGCCCAGGCCCGACGCCGGGAATCTGGCGCAAGCGCCTGGAGCTCGTCGGGGAGGGCGAAACGCGGCGGATCACGTCCGTCGTGCGGTTCGATCCCGGCGCCCGGTCCCCCGGCCATCCCCATCCGGATGGCGAGGAGATACTCGTCCTCGACGGCGTGCTTTCCGACGAGAGCGGCGACTACCCCGCCGGCGCCTACGTCCTCAATCCGGAAGGGACGAGTCACGCTCCCTGGTCCGAACGGGGGTGCACGCTGTTCATGAAGTCGCGGCAGTACGCGGGCGGGGATCGACCGCGTGTCGTCGTCGACACCAGGTCCGCGGAATGGCGTCCGGGCCGCATGGAAGGCATGGAGTTCCTGCCGCTCTACAACGACCCGGACCCCGGCAAGGGCATCACCCGCCTGACCCGCGTGCCGCCGGGATGCGACATGGGGCACGACCCGCACCCGGGCGGCGAGGAGGTCTTCGTCGTCGAAGGCCGGGTGGAGGACGAATACGGCCGCCACGATGCGGGTACGTGGTTTCGCCACCCCGTCGGCAGCGCGCATCATCCACATTCCCCGGAAGGGTGCCTGCTCTACGTGAAGCGGGAACACCTCGGCCAGGAACAGCCGGGCGGGCGCGGCGCCTGACGACGTCGGAGCGGAGCGGACGGCCATGAGCGGACGCCTCGCGGGCAAGACGGCGCTCGTCACCGCCGCCGCGCAAGGCATCGGCCGGGCCACGGCCCTGGCCTTCGCGGCGGAAGGCGCGACGGTCTGGGCGACCGACGTCGACGAGGAGAAACTCCGCGAACTCGACCGCGCCGCCGGCGTCACGTCGCGCGGCATGGACGTCACCGACCGCCGGGCGGTCGAGAGGACGATCGCCGAGATCGGCGCGGTCGACGCGCTCGTGAACTGCGCGGGCTACGTCCATATGGGCGACATCCTTTCCTGCGACGACGAGGCGTGGGACCGCTCCTTCGACGTCAACGTCCGGGGGATGTTCCTGGTCACGCGCCGGATGCTGCCCGCCATGCTGGACGCCGGCGGCGGCGCCATCGTCAACGTCGCCTCGGTGGTCTCGTCGATCACGGGCGTGAAGGAGCGCTGCGCCTACGGCGCGAGCAAGGGCGCCGTCATCGGCCTCACCAAGGCGGTCGCCGCCGATTACGTCGAACGGGGCATCCGGTGCAACGCCGTGTGCCCCGGCACGGTCGACACCCCGTCGCTGGCCGAACGCATACGGGCCGGTGGAGACGACGAAGCGGCGACGCGCGCGGCCTACGTCGCCCGTCAGCCGATGGGACGCCTCGGCGAGGCGGACGAGATCGCCCGGGCCTGCGTGTACCTCGCGTCGGACGACGCCGCCTTCGTGACCGGGACCGCCTTCGTCATCGACGGCGGCATGGCGCTCTGACGGCGCGGTCTCCCGGCGCACCGGATTGACGGGATTGGGACTGGGTTACGACAATTCATGAATTTCAATTCTCAACGCCTTGAAACAGCGATAATAATCAAGATATGGAAATCGACGTATTTTCGTCCCTTCGAGGCCGGAACGCGATGAGCGAGCGGCTCGCCATGCCCCAAGGCCCCTACACGGGTTACCACCAGCCTCGCGGCGTCGCCGAGGACGCGGAGCTCACTCACGTCGGCCCCGGCACGCCGTGCGGGGAGTATCTGCGGCGTTTCTGGCAACCGGTCTGCATGACGGAGCAACTCGCCGACCTGCCTCTCGCCTTGACCGTCATGGGCGAAAACCTGGTGGCCTTCCGGGACAGGTCGGGACGGGTGGGACTGCTGAACAGGCACTGTTCGCACCGGGGCGCCTCGCTCGAGTTCGGGATTGTCTCGGACCGCGGCATCCGTTGCTGCTATCACGGCTGGCTGTTCGACGTGGACGGCAGGATCCTCGAGACGCCGGCCGAGCCGCCGGATTCCCCGCTCAAGGACGGTTTCGTGCACGGGGCCTATCCGACCCGTGAATACAAGGGGCTGGTGTTCGCGTACATGGGGCCGCCCGGTTCCAGACCGGACTTCCCCGTCTACGATTCCCTGGAACTGCCGGACGACGAGCTGGCGCCATACGCCATCCATTACCCCTGCAACTGGTTGCAGGTGAACGAAAACCCCGTCGATCCCTACCACAGCGTGTTTCTGCACAGCCGCGTGACCGAGGCGCACTTCGACGTATCCTGGGGCGCCCTGCCGGTGGTCGAATGGCACGTGAAGGAAGGCGGCGCCGGCGTCCACCTCACCAACACCCGGCGCTGGAAGAATCACCTGTGGACGCGGATCAACGAGTGGGTCGCGCCCAACTTCGCCCAGACCCCGGACATCTACCAGAACCCCGACCGCGAGAAGTTCTTCGTCCGCGCCGGCCTCAGCAAATGGGCCGTGCCCGTCGACGACACCAACACGATGATCATCGCCTGGCGGCACTTCAACGACGACCTCGACCTGGACGGCAAGGGCGACCGCTCCGCGATCGGGTTCAACAAGGTCGATTTCCTGGGCCAGACCGGCGCGCGATCCTACGAGGAGGGGCAGCGGATTCCGGGCGACTACGAAGCCCAGGTGGGGCAGGGGCCGATCAACGTCCATGCGCTCGGGAATCTCGGATATACGGACACGGGCGTGGCGCTGCTGCGCCGGACCTTGCGCGAGGGCATCCGGACGGTCGGGGAGGGCGGGGATCCGCCGACGCTGGCGCCGACGGCCGCGGGCCACGTGCCCACGCAGTGCGGCGACGTCATCGTCGACGTCGGGGACATGCCGGACGACCGGAAAATCCAGGGCGAGATCGGCCGGGCCATCGGCCGTATCGTCGTCGAGACCGAGCACCTGCCCTACGCCGAACGCCGCGCCGAGATCGAGAGGCGCGTCCGAGCGTATCTCGCGGAGCGGTGACCGCCTTCGCCGGGCGCCGCGGAATCGCGCGGCGGCCGGCGGCCCGTATCGCGCCCGAAACCGGACGTCATCACGAGAGGAGGGAAGGCTTCATGTTTTTCGACGGAACCCTGGCGGCGGCGGGCGTCGCGGCGTTGATGACGGCCGCTTTCCCCACGCACGGCAAGACGCTGATCTTCTGCTCGGAGGGAAGCCCGGAGGGATTCAATCCGCAGCTCTACACCGCGGGGACCACGTTCAACGCGTCCTCGCGCCAGCTCTACAACCGCCTGGTCGAGTTCGAGCGCGGCACGACGGAGACCGTCCCGGCGCTGGCCGAATCGTGGACGGTTTCCGACGACGGCGTCGTCTACACCTTCAGGTTGCGGCGCGGCGTCAAATGGCACGAAACCCCGTGGTTCAAGCCGACCCGGGACTTCAACGCCGACGACGTCGTGTTCAGCTTCGATCGCCAGCTGAGGAAGGACCACCCGTATCACAAGGTATCGGGGGGGAGCTACGAGTACTTCAACGGCATGGACATGCCGAACCTGCTGAAGAGCGTGGAGAAGATCGACGACCATACGGTCCGCTTCACGTTGAACCAGCCGGAGGCGCCGTTCATCGCCGACCTCGGCATGGACTTCGCATCGATCCTGTCCGCCGAATACGCCGACAGGATGCTGGCGGCCGGCACGCCGGAGAAGGTCAACCTGGAACCCGTCGGAACCGGCCCGTTCCAGTTCGTCAACTACCAGAAGGACGCCGTGATCCGTTACAGGGCCCACCGCGGCCACTTCCGCGGCAAGGCGGCGATCGACAACCTCGTGTTCGCGATCACGCCGGACGCATCGGTCCGGTTCGCCAAGCTCAAGGCGGGCGAATGTCACGCCATGCCCTATCCCAATCCCGCCGACCTGCCGGCCATGGAGGCGGACCCGGACATCAAGGTCCTGAAACAGGAAGGCCTCAACGTCGGTTACCTCGCGTTCAACACGGAAAAGGAGCCGTTCACGGACAGGCGGGTCCGGGTGGCCCTGAACCACGCCATCAACAAGCAGGCCATCATCGACGCGGTGTTCCAGGAGGCGGGCCGTATCGCGAAGAACCCGATTCCGCCGACGATGTGGTCGTACAACGAGAACGTCCGGGACTATCCCTACGACCCGGAAAAGGCCGAACGGCTGCTGGCCGAGGCGGGTTATCCCGACGGCTTCGAGACCGACATCTGGGCGATGCCGGTACAGCGGCCCTACAACCCGAACGCGCGCCGGATGGCCGAACTGATCCAGGCGGACTTCGCGAAAGTCGGCGTGAAGGCCCGGATCGTCAGCTACGAATGGGGCGAATACCTCAAGCGCAGCAGGGACGGAGAACATCGGACGCTGTTGCTGGGCTGGACCGGCGACAACGGCGATCCCGACAACTTCCTTCACGTCCTTCTCGGTTGCGCCGGCGCCAAGGGCACCAACCGGGCGCGATGGTGCCATCGGCCGTTCGACGACCTCATCACCGAGGCCAAGCGCACGACGGACGTCGCCGAACGGACCAGGCTCTACATGAAGGCCCAGGAAATCTTCAAGGAGGAGGCGCCCTGGGTCACGATCGCGCACTCGATCGTCTACATGCCGATGCGGCGCAACGTGACGGGGTACAAGGTCGACCCGCTGGGCGGGCACGTGTTCCACGGCGTGGGCCTGCAATAAGGCGCCCCGGCGGCCCACCCCCTCCCAACCCCCTCCTCATAGGGGGGAGGCGGAAGCCGCGCGACGACCGCGGGCGTGCGGAAAGGCGAACGATGGATCATAGTCGCCGGAAGCAACCGCCGCCGGAGACGCCACCACCATGAGCACCGCCGCCTTCGACACCCTCACCGCCGTCCAGAACCTCGAAGCGTCCGGATTCGAACGCCGCCAAGCCGAAGCCATCGCGACGGCCATCAACCACGGTGACGAACGCGCTGCGACGAAAGCCGACCTCGATGTGCTCGAATCCCGGATGCGCGCCGACCTCTATCGCGCCCTGTGGATTCAAGGGGTCGGCATCGTCGCCGTCATCGGCGGGTT
This sequence comes from Alphaproteobacteria bacterium, assembly GCA_965200265.1. Classification (GTDB taxonomy): domain Bacteria; phylum Pseudomonadota; class Alphaproteobacteria; order UBA2966; family UBA2966; genus UBA2966. The sequence goes on from OZ241357.1 coordinate 1,316,148, forward strand.
CATCGCCATCGCCGCCAGCCTCAAGCTGCTTTGCTTTGACCCGCGTCACACCCTCATCGAGGGGACGCTGGACGACTTGACCGGAGGGAGGCAGGGGAAAGGGGAGGGCGACGGGCCGACTGCCACTTCTCCCACCGTTTCGCACGGCCCCGAGAGGCACGTGGTGGATGCGTCATGGACTCACGCCCGCCCGTCACCACGCATTATCTATAGGGCAATCGAGGCCATGGCAAGGATCACGATCGAGGTCTCGGGGATGCGTGACGTGGAGCGCCGCCTCGAACGGCTCGCCGACGTCCTCGACGTCGTGGAGAACTACTTCCGCCGCGCCGCGTCCCGCTGAACCCCGTCCCCCCGAATCCCGGGTGCATCCCAGCGAATCCTGCCTTGCGCGGACGTCGCAATCAGACGATTCCCAATTCCGTCTCCTCACAGAGGTGCGCGAACAAGCCGGATATATCATCGGTTCGACTTGTGATACGGACGCCACGGGACAGGGAAGGGGAGGCGCCGGGGCATGTTTCGGTTTCTGGCGACACGGGTCGGCCTGATCGTCCCGACGTTCGTCGGGGTGACGTTGCTGACGTTCGCGCTGATTCGCGTCATTCCCGGCGACCCCATCGAATTGCTGGCGGGGGAACGCGGCATCGACCCCGCCCGGCACGCCGAGCTCAGGGCCGGTCTCGGGCTCGACAAGCCGCTGCTGGTTCAGTACGGCATCTACATCGCCGACGTCGCGCGCGGGGATCTGGGCGAATCGATCCTCACCCGGGAGCCGGTGCTGAAAGAGTTTCTGGCGCGCTTCCCGGCGACTTTCGAGCTCTCCGCCTGCGCGATCCTGTTCGCGCTCGCGATCGGCCTCCCGGCCGGCGTGCTGGCTGCCGTCCGGCGGGGCTCGGCGATGGACCACACCGTGATGGCGGTCTCCTTGACGGGGTTCTCGATGCCCGTCTTCTGGTGGGCGCTGCTCGCGATTCTGTTCTTCTCCGTGACGCTCGGCTGGACGCCCGTGTCGGGCCGGATCTCGTTGCTTTACTTCATCGAACCCGTCACCGGGTTCATGCTGATCGATTCGTGGCTGGCGGACGAACCCGGCGCGTTCAGGTCCGCGGTCCTTCATCTCGTCCTGCCCTCGGTGGTGCTCGGCACGATCCCGCTCGCCGTCATCGCCCGCATGACCCGGTCCTCGATGCTCGAGGTGATGGGCGACGACTACATCCGGACGGCGCGCGCCAAGGGCGCCTCGCCGCTGCGGGTCGTCGCCGTTCACGCGTTGCGCAACGCCGCGATCCCGGTGGTGACGATCATCGGCCTGCAAACCGGCGTGCTGCTGGCCGGCGCGATCCTGACCGAGACCATCTTCGCCTGGCCGGGCATCGGGAAATGGCTGGTGGAATCGGTGCACCGGCGGGATTACCCGGTATTGCAGGGCGGCGTCCTGCTGGTCGCCACGACGGTCATCCTCGTCAACCTGCTGGTCGATGCGCTTTACGGCTTCATCAACCCGCGCGTCCGGCGCGCGCCGTAGCCCATGACCGCCGCCGCCGAAACCCGGCCCGTGGCGTCGCCGCGCCCGCTGGCGCGGTTCTGGTTGACCTTTCGGGAGAACCCGGGCGCCGTGGCCGGCCTGTGGGTCGTCTCGGCCATCGTCGCGGCGGCGCTGCTGGCCGACGCGATCGCGCCGCATCCGCCGCACGAGCAGTACCGCGACGCCTTTCTGACGCCGCCGGCCTTCGCGCCGGGCGGAACGTGGAGATATCCCCTCGGCACCGACGACATCGGACGCGACGTCCTTTCACGCATCGTCCACGGCGCCCGGCTTTCCCTGCTCGTCGGCGGGATCGTCGTGTCGCTGTCCCTCGCGGCGGGGATACTGCTGGGGCTTCTCGCGGGCTTCGCGCGCGGGATCGTCGAGATCGCGATCATGCGGGCGATGGACGTCATGCTGGCCCTGCCGACGCTCCTTCTGGCCATCGTCATCGTCGCCGTGCTGGGGCCGGGCCTGACCAACGCGATGTACGCGATCGCGATCGTCGGCCTGCCTCACTACGTGCGCCTGACCCGGGCGGCCGTGATCGCGGAGTGCGCGAAGGATTACGTCACCGCCTCGCGTCTCGCCGGCGCCGGAACCCCGAGGCTCGCCTTCGCCACGGTGCTGCCGAACTGTCTGGCGCCGCTCATCGTGCAGGCGACGCTGGGTTTCTCCACGGCCGTCCTCGACGTCGCCGCGCTGGGGTTCCTGGGCCTCGGGGCGCAGCCGCCGACGCCGGAATGGGGCACGATGCTGGCCGACGCGCGACAGTTCATGCAGCGGGCGTGGTGGGTCGTGACGTTTCCGGGACTGGCGATCCTGATAACCGTGCTGTCCTTCAACCTTCTCGGCGACGGACTGCGCGACGCGCTCGATCCGAGGATGCGGCGGTGACGGCGCTCCTCGACGTCGAGGGGTTGACCGTGGAATTTCGCACGCGGAGCGGTTCGTTGCGCGCGGTCGATGACGTCGCGTTTCAGGTGAGGGAAGGGGAGGTCGTCGGACTCGTCGGCGAGTCGGGCTCCGGGAAAAGCGTGACCGCGCTGGCGGTCATGGGGCTGATCTCCCGTCCCGGCCACGTCTCCGCCCGCAGGCTCGCGCTCGACGGACGCGATCTCGCGAGTCTGGACGCCGGGGCGCGCCGCCGCGTCAACGGCCGCGAGCTGGCGATGATCTTCCAGGAGCCGCTGACCAGCCTGAATCCGTGTTTCACGGTCGGCTTCCAGATCATGGAGGCCATCCGCATCCACGACGGCGGCGGGCGTCGCACGCGCCGCGCCCGGGCCATCGAGCTTCTCGATCAGGTCGGCATCCCTGATCCCGAATCGAGGCTGCGTTCGTTTCCGCATCAGTTGTCGGGCGGCATGAACCAGCGCGCGATGATCGCCATGGCGATCGCCTGCAACCCGCGGTTGCTCATCGCCGACGAGCCGACGACGGCGCTCGACGTCACGATCCAGGCCCAGATCCTCGATCTGCTGCTTTCCCTGCGACGGGACCGCGGGATGGCGCTGGTTCTCATCACGCACGACCTCGGGGTGGTCTCCGGGACGGCGGAACGGGTTCTCGTGATGTATGCCGGCCGGATCGTCGAGACGAGCGACGCGAAGGCACTCTTCCCGGCGCCGCGCCATCCCTATACGGCCGCGCTGATGGACGCGCTGCCCGAGCGGGCCGAAGGCCGACGACGTCTGGCGAGCATCCCGGGCGTGGTTCCCGGCATCGACGACCGGCCCTCGGGTTGCCTGTTCCACCCCCGTTGCCGTTTCGCGACGGAGCGATGCCGGACGACTGCGCCGGAAATCTCGCCGTTTCGCGGCGGCCGGTCGCGCTGCCATACGCCATTGGACGCGAACGGGCGGCCCGCGGCATGACCCCGGTCCCCATCCTCGAAGCCGTCGACCTCGCGCGCCACTATCGGGTCAACCGCGGATTTCCGCGGCGACCGGCGACGCTCCGGGCGCTGGACGGCGTCTCGTTCGCCCTCTCTCCGGGAAGGACGCTGGCCGTGGTCGGCGAGTCGGGAAGCGGCAAGTCCACGCTCGCGCGCCAGCTGACGCTGATCGAAACCCCGACCAGGGGCAACGTCCTTTTCTCCGGCCGCGATGTCGGCTCGTTCGACCGGAGCGAACGGCCGGAGCTGCGCCGCTCGATCCAGATGGTCTTCCAGGACCCGTATGGCTCCCTGAACCCGCGCAAGACCGCGGGCGCGATCCTCGGCGAGCCCCTGGTCATGAACTCGACGTTGAGCGCGTCCGCGCGTCGCGACGCCGTCCACGCGATGATGACCAGGGTCGGCTTGCGGCCCGAGCTGTCGGGGCGATATCCACACATGTTTTCGGGAGGCCAGCGGCAGCGCGTCGCCATCGCGCGGGCATTGATGTCAAATCCCCGGATCGTGGTCGCGGACGAGCCGGTTTCCGCCCTCGACGTCTCGGTGCGGGCCCAGGTCATCAACCTGATGCTCGACCTCCAGGACGAGTTCCGGCTCGCCTACGTCTTCATCTCGCACGATCTTTCCGTCGTTCGCTTCATCGCCGACGAGGTCATCGTCCTGTATCTGGGTCGTCCCGTCGAAAGGGCCGCCGTCGAAACCCTGTTCGAGGCGCCCGCCCACCCGTATACGCGCCTTCTGCTCGCCAGCACGCCGCGGGTGGACAGGACCACCCGCGGGGAGCGCGCGGCGCCGCGTGGCGAAATCCCGTCCCCCTTGTCTCCGCCATCCGGCTGCGCCTTCAGGGTCCGGTGCCCCTTCGCGGCGCGCGTCTGCGCGGACAGGCGGCCGGAATTGCGACCGTTCGCGGGCCGCGAGGTCGCCTGCCACCGCGTCGAGGACGTCGCGGGTTGAGGCGCCATGTACGCAACCGCATCGATCCTGCTGGCCCCCGTCCTCGACCCGGCGACGATTCTGCTGGCCGTCCTCGCCGCGGGCGCCGCTCTGCTCTGGACGCGGCGGCGGAACGCGGGACGGGCGATGATCGCCGCCGCGACGCTGGCCTTCGTGGCGGTCGCCACCGTCCCCGTCGGCTCCTGGCTGCTCTCGCCGCTGGAAGACCGCTTTCCGCCACCGGAGCCGGATCCTTCGCGCGTCCATGGAATCGTCGTTCTGGGCGGCGCGGTCGCGTTGGCGGTATCGGCGGCCCGCGAACGGCCGTCGCTGTCCGGCAACGCGGAACGCCTGACCGCGTTCGTGATGCTGGCGCGGCGATACCCCGAGGCCCGCCTGATCTACACCGGCGGATACCGTTCCCTGACGTCCCCCGACGTCACGGAAGGGAAGGTCGCCTCGGCGCTGCTCGCCGGCCTCGGCGTCGACACGGCAAGACTGGCCGTCGACGACGGCGCGCGCAATACGATGGACAATGCGGAGAGGGCGTTCGAACTGGCGTCTCCGGAACCCGGCGAGACGTGGTTGCTCGTCACGTCGGCCCGTCACATGCCGCGCGCCGTGGGCGCGTTCCGCGGGGCGGGGTGGCCCGGGATCGTCCCTTATCCGGTCGATTACCGGACGACCTCCGCCTCCGGGGCGCCGGGGTTCGATCTCGGGTCCGGCCTGAAGCGCCTGAGACACGCGCAACACGAATGGACCGGCCTCGTCGTCTACCGCCTGATGGGCAGGTCGTCCGAACTGTTCCCGGCGCCGTGACGAGGAGAACGTTGCGGAGCGTTCGGGAGCTGTGGCACAAGGTACGTCCATCGATGGTCCGTTCCGCACGAAAGGCGCGGCGCGTTGAAGCGATACCCATGGCTTGTCGCCGTTCTGTGTCTCGGGCTGTCGGCCGGCCAGGTTCCGGCCGCGTTCGCCGGGGAGCGCGGCTTCGACCAGTGGCGCGAGGCGCTCCGCGCCGAGGCGCTCTCCCGAGGCATCCGGGCGGAAACGCTCGATGCGGCCTTGGACGGCGTGGCGCCGATACCGCGCGTCATCGAGCTGGACCGGCGCCAGCCCGAGTTCACGATGACCTTCGACGAGTACATGTCCCGTGTCGTCACCCGGAAGCGGGTCGACGAAGGAAGGGAAAAATTCGCCCGGAACCGGGAACTGCTGAACGAGGTCGGCGCGAAGTTCGGGGTGCAGCCAAGGTTCATCGTCGCGCTCTGGGGCATCGAAAGCGGTTTCGGCCGGCATACCGGGGGATTCCCGGTCATCGCCTCCCTCGCGACGCTGGCCTTCGACGGGAGAAGAAGTGCCTTCTTTCGCAAGGAATTGCTGACGTCTCTTGAAATCCTGGACCAGGGACACATTCGACCGGAGCGGATGAAGGGGTCGTGGGCCGGAGCCATGGGCCAGAACCAGTTCATGCCCTCGTCCTTCGCGCGACATGCCGTCGATTACGACGGCGACGGGCGTCGCGACATCTGGACGAGCAAGGCCGACGTGTTCGCGTCGACGGCCAACTATCTGGCGGCGGCGGGGTGGCGCGACGACGTCACCTGGGGCCGGGGCGTCCGGCTGCCCCCGGACTTCGACCTCGGGTTGACCGGGCGAAAGGTCAAGAAACGAACGGGCGAATGGCAGAAACTCGGGGTGCGTCGGCTCGATGGCGGCGACCTGCCCCGCCGCCAGTTGCGCTCCTCGATCGTCCTTCCGGACAGGCAGGAGCGGGAGCCCGCGTTTCTGGTCTACGACAATTTCGAGACGATACTCAAATGGAACCGGTCGGACTTCTTCGCCGTCGCGGTGGGACGTCTTGCGGACCGCATCGGCGCCCGATAGTATGTACAAGATACTGGGGTCAATCCTGTAACGCATACTAAATGCCATGCGCTCGGTCGGCGGCTCTTCGATATCCGGGCTCGGTGCCGGCATCGCGGTCGTGCTCCTGATGGCGGCGACGGCGTGCGCTCCGACGCGTCTCGTCGTTCACGCGGCCAAGGAAGCCATCCGAATCTCGGAAGGGGACAGGACCGGAGCGGAAACGGAAGCCGCCACGGCGCCGCAAGGCGCGGCCGCAGATCAGGGGACGTACAAGGTGGGCAACCCCTACAAGATCGACGGCATCTGGTACTACCCGAAGGAGGACCCGGACTACCGCCAGACCGGAATCGCGTCCTGGTACGGCAAGCCGTTTCATGGCCAGCCGACGGCGAACGGCGAGATCTACGACATGAACGCCCTTACCGCCGCCCACAAGACGCTGCCGATGCCGACCTACGTGCGCGTGACGAACCTCGTGAACGCGCGGGCGATCACCGTCCGCGTCAACGACCGCGGCCCGTTCGTGCATGGCCGGATCATCGATCTTTCGCGGCGGGCCGCCCAGCTTCTCGGTTTCGAGGAGCACGGCGTCGCCCGCGTGCGGGTCGAGGCGGTGCCGGCGCCGGACGACGTCGGGGTCGCGAAGAAACCGGTCACGCCGGACGAGGACAGGTTCGCGGTGAAGGCGGCGCCCGTGGCCGCCGTGCAGACCGCCCATCTGCCGCCGCCGACGGGAATCGCCGCGGCTCCGCCGCCGGAGGTTCCCGAACCGCCCGCCGGCGACGGCGCGGAGGCCGCGAAAAAAGCCCGACCCACGGAACTTTACGTGCAGGCAGGGGCGTTTTCCTTTCGCGAGAACGCGGAGCGTCTCCGGGAGCGTCTGGCGGATCTCGCGGAGGCCTCGATCACGCCCGCGCAAGTCAGGGGGCGGGAGCTGTTTCAGGTCCGCATCGGGCCGATCGCCGACCTCGATCAGGCGGACGAGACCCTCGAACACCTGATCGACAACGGACACGTCGATGCCATCATCATCGTCGATTGACGGCGCGCCGGTCCGCCCCCGTGCCGCCGGTGGATTCACCCGCTCCATGACCAGGTGGACGATGCCGCCGGCGCTGGCCCTGGCGGCCGGCCTCGCCGTGTCGCAACCGGCGGCGGCAGTGGAGACCGTCGCCGAATTCGCCATCCTCATGGACTACGAGACGGGCGCCGTCCTCCTCGAGAAGAACGCGGACGAACCCACGGCCCCGGCGTCGATGAGCAAGCTGATGACGCTCTACATGGTCTTCGAACGCCTCAAGTCCGGCAATCTCCGGCTGGAGGACACCTTTCCGGTAAGCGAGACGGCATGGCGAATGGGCGGCTCCAAGATGTTCGTCGGCGTCAACACGCGCGTCAGGCTCGAGGACCTGCTGCGCGGCATCGTGGTGCAGTCGGGCAACGACGCGTGCATCGTCGTGGCGGAAGGACTGGCCCGCGACGAAGCCGCGTTCGCCGAAGAGATGACCCGGCGGGCCCGCGAGATCGGCCTTGCCGCCAGCACGTTCACGAACTCGACCGGCTGGCCCGAAGACGGCCACCGGATGTCCGTCCGCGACATAGCGAAGCTGTCGGCGCTCATCATCGAGGAGTTCCCGGAGTACTACCCGCTGTTCGCGGAAAGGACCTACACCTACAACGAGATCAAGCAGGGAAACCGGAATCCCCTGCTTTACGGATACGACGGCGCGGACGGCCTCAAGACCGGCCGCACCTCGGCTTCCGGATATGGAGTGGCGGCATCGGTCAACAGGCGGGACCGCCGGCTGATCCTCGTGGTCAACGGCCTCGCCAGTTCCAAACAGCGCGCCCGGGAGGCCGAGCGGCTGCTGGATTGGGCCTACCGGGAATTCGACAACTTCAGGCTGTTCGACGCCGGAGAGACGGTGGACGACGCCGCGGTCTGGCTCGGAGAGGAAGCGGAAGTGCCGCTCGTCGTCGAAAACCGGGTGATCTTCACCCTGCCGCGCCAGGCCCGGCGCGGAATGGAGGTGAAGGTCAGCTACGACAGCCCCATCGCGGCGCCCATCCGGTCCGGCCAGGAGCTGGCCACGCTCACGATCTCGACCCCCGACACCGAGACCGTGCGCATCCCCCTCGTCGCCGGAAAGGACGTTCCCAGACTGGGGGTGTTCGGACGCCTGGGCGCCGCCCTGGAATATCTGGCATGGGGCGCGGCGGAGTAGGGGGCCGGTCGGCGGCGGAAGGCGGCGTCGCTCCCGGTCGCCGCGGCCGATCGTCGACGTGACCCGCGGGCGTTTCATTTCGTTTGAAGGCGGCGAGGGCGGCGGCAAGAGCACCCAGGTCCGGCGCCTGACGGAAGCGCTCGGGAACAAGCGCGTCCCGTGTCTCGCCACCCGTGAACCGGGAGGTTCCCCAGGGGCGGAGAGCATCCGCGAGCTGCTCGTCCACGGCGAGATCGGCCGCTGGGACCCGATGACCGAGACCTTGCTTCATTTCGCGGCGCGGTGCGACCATGTGGCGAGGGTCATCGAGCCCGCGCTCGACGAGGGAACCTGGGTCGTCTGCGATCGATACACGGATTCGACCATCGCCTATCAAGGGTACGGACAGGGCGTGGACATATCGATCATCGAGGATCTGCACCGCAAGGCGGTGGGGGGCCTCTGGCCGGACGCGACGGTCGTCCTGGACGTCCCGGTTTCCCGGGGACTCGACAGAACGGCCGGCCGCGGAGACGGCAGGCATCGTTACGAGGAAATGGGGATCGACTTTCACGAAAGATCGCGCCGGGGATTTCTCGAGATCGCGAAACGGAACGGCGAGCGCTGCGTCGTCGTCGACGCGACCGGATCCCCCGACTCCGTCCACGACGCCGTCATGGCGTTCGTCGCGCGCCGGTTCGGGGTGTAGCCGATGGCGGCCGGCGACACCGGCGGCAAGGTCATGGAGCCGCGTGAAAACCCGCATCTGCTCGGCCATGCCGAGGCGGAGTCGGCGGTGCTCTCGGCCTGGAACGGAAACCGCTTCGCCCATTCCTGGCTGATCGCCGGCCCGAGAGGCGTCGGCAAGGCGACTCTCGCCTATCGACTCGCGCGCTTCGTCCTCGCCGACGGCGGGGAAGGGCCGTTCCGAAAGTCGGACAGCCTGGTGGTCGGGCGGGAAGACCCGGTGTTTCGCCGGGTCGCCGCCCGCGCCCACGCCGACCTCAAGGTGGTGGAGCGCGGATTCGACGCCCAGCGCAGCCGGTGGCGCGAGGAAATCGTGGTGAACGACGTGCGCGACCTCGTTTCGTTCTTCGCCATGACGGCCGCGGAAGGGAAGTGGCGCGTGGGCATCGTCGACGCGGCGGACGAGATGAACCGGAACGCGACGAACGCGCTGCTCAAGACGCTCGAGGAACCGCCCGCCCACGGCCTGGTGATCATGGTCGCGCACGTCCCGGGCCGCGTCCCGGCGACGTTGCGGTCGCGCTGCCGCCGCCTTTCGTTGCGCGGGCTCGCTCCGGAGCTCGTCGGCCGGATCGTGGCGGAGCAAAGGCCCGACGTCGCCGCCGACCGGCGCGCGGCGCTCGGACGCCTAGCGGACGGAAGTCCGGGCCGGGCGCTGGCGCTGGCCGACGCGGAGGGCCTGGCGCTCTACGAAGAGCTCGTCGCGCTGGTCTCGGCTCTGCCCGCCGTCGACATGCTCTCCGTCCATCGTCTGGGAGACCGCGTCGGCAGGCGGGACGGCGGCGATGCCTTTCGCCTGATCGGCGGCCTGCTGCCGCGCTGGATCGAGGGCCTGGTCCGCGGGGCCGCGACGGGAGCCTTCCCCGAACCGGTCGTGCCCGGCGAGAGCGAGGCCATGGCGCGTCTCGCCCGAACCGCCAGCCTTGAACGCTGGTGCGAGGTATGGGAAAATGTGCGCGACCTGTTTTCCGCGGCGGAGGCCGTCAATCTCGACCGGAAGCAGGTGTTGCTGAACGTCTTTGCCACCCTGCGGACGGCATCCCGCGCATGACTCCCGCCGGGCGGGCGGCGCCAGGAACGGACCGAGGTTCGATGTCGCCCGACACCCCCCGTTATTACATCACGACGCCGATCTATTACGTGAACGACGCGCCGCACGTCGGCCACGCCTACACGACGCTGGCGTGCGACGTGCTGGCCCGCTTCAAGCGACTCGACGGGTACGACGTGATGTTCCTCACCGGCACCGACGAGCATGGCCAGAAGGTCGAGAAATCGGCGCAGGACGCGGGCCTCGATCCCCGCACCTTCGTCGACGGCGTGTCCCGGAACTTCCGCGGCCTCGCCGAACCGATGGGATATTCCAACGACGCCTTCATCCGCACGACCGAGGCCAGGCACGCCCGGGCGAGCCAGGCGATCTGGCGGGCCATCGAGCGCAGCGGCGACATCTATCTCGGGACCTACTCGGGCTGGTACTCGGTCCGCGACGAAGCCTTCTACGGCGAGGAGGAGCTGACGGACGGGCCGGACGGCGCGCGCCTCGCGCCCACCGGCGCGGAGGTCGAGTGGGTCGAGGAGCCGAGCTACTTCTTCAGGCTCTCGGAGTGGGGAGGGCGCCTGCTCGCGTTCTACGATGAGAACCCCGGCTTCATCCTGCCCGAGACCCGGCGCAACGAGGTCGTCAGCTTCGTCAGGGGCGGCCTGCGCGATCTCTCGATCTCGCGGACGAGCTTCAGGTGGGGCATCCCGGTGCCGGGCAACGACGATCACATCATGTACGTCTGGCTCGACGCGCTGACCAACTACGTCACCGCGGTGGGATACCCCGACGTCGAATCGGAGTCCTTCGCCAGGTACTGGCCCGCCGACGTCCATATGGTGGGCAAGGACATCCTCCGGTTCCACGCCGTCTATTGGCCGGCCTTCCTGATGTCCGCCGGCCTGCCGCCGCCGAAGCGCGTCTTCGCTCACGGCTGGTGGACCAACGAAGGCGAAAAGATCTCGAAGTCGCTCGGCAACGTGATCGACCCGTTGCAGCTCGTCGAGCGTTACGGCCTCGATCCGGTGCGCTATTTCCTGATGCGCGAGGTGCCCTTCGGCAACGACGGCGACTTCTCGCATCGCGCCATGATCAACCGGCTCAACGGGGACCTGGCCAACGACCTCGGCAACCTCGCCCAGCGCGTGCTGTCGATGATCAACCGGAACTGCTCGGCGTCCGTTCCGGGGCCCGGCCGGCTGCACGACGACGATCATGGGTTTCTGAACGGCGTCCACGGCCTGATCGACGCCGTCCGGGCGGAAATGGACGTCCAGGGCATTCATCGGGCGCTCGAGGCGATCTGGAAGGTCGTCGGCGACGCCAACCGGTACGTCGCCGCGCAGGCCCCGTGGGAACTGCGGAAACGGGACCCGGAGCGCATGAACACCGTGCTCTACGTGGCGGCCGAGGCGCTTCGGCATCTGGCGATCCTTCTCCAGCCGGTCATGCCGGGCTCCGCCTCGAAGCTGCTCGACCAGCTGAACCAGCCGGAGGACGCGCGCGATTTCGCGCGGTTGGGGGAGGGCGGCGCTCTCCAACCCGGCCTCCCGCTGCCCCAACCGGAGGCCGTGTTTCCCCGCAAGGTGGTCATGAACGTCTACAAAGCTGACCAGGATTCGTTCGTCAGCAAACATTGGAACGTCGTTCCCCACAACATTGGCAAGCTGAAAGAGGAATGGTTCGACCCCGACCGGCGCCAATGGACCGAACACGCACTTGATACCTTGGCTAAAAACGTTGGAATCGTAGTTCTCGAATGGGACAAAGCACTTCCCCATCAGCCAGTTGAAGTCGGAATCATCGACATGAAGAAGTTCAGGATGGCGCATGAGGTGTATCTCAATGAGACCCTCTCTCAAGAGGGAATATAAGGGGATCAAGCCCATGACGAAGGATCCCACGACCCCGGCGTGACGAACCGCGCGTCAAGGGAAACGCTCGATCGCGGTAATCACCACCATGCTTGTCGACAGCCATTGCCATCTCGATTACGTCACTTCGGGCGAGGAACTCGACGCGGTCGTGGCGCGCGCCCGGTCGGCCGGAGTCGGCGCCTTTCTGACGATTGCCACCCGCCTCGACCGATTCCCCGGCGTGCTGGCGATCGCCGAACGATACGAGGACGTCTGGTGCTCGGTCGGCGTCCATCCGCACGAGGCGGACTCGGAACCGGACGTGACCGCGCGGCGCCTGGCCGAGCTCGGCGTTCACCCGAAGGTCGTCGGAGTCGGCGAAACCGGGCTCGATTACCACTACGAGCACAGTCCGCGCGACGTCCAGCAACGGTCGTTCCGCACCCACATCGCCGCCGCGCGCGAAACCGGCCTGCCGCTCGTCGTCCACTCGCGCAACGCCGAGGCGGACACGGCGCGAATCCTCGCGGAGGAGTATCGCGCGGGCATCTACGGAGGATTGCTGCATTGCTTCAGCGCAACCCGGCAACTTGCTGAAAAGGCTCTCGAAATCGACTTCCGAATTTCCTTTTCCGGGATCGTGACGTTCAAGAACGCCGAAGAGGTGAGAGAGGCGGCCCGGATCGTGCCGCTGAACAGGCTTCTCGTGGAGACCGATTCTCCCTTCCTGGCGCCCGTTCCGCATCGGGGCAAGACGAACGAGCCCGCCTACGTCGTGCATACGGCCGGCAAGGTGGCGGAACTGAGAGGGATGCCGGCCCCGGAACTCGCCGCGGCGACGACCGCCAACTTCTTCGATCTGTTCACCAAGGCCGGACGGCCTGATCGACGCGGTAACGGTTTGGTATGAATATGCCTTGTCACCGACGAAGCGGCGTTCTTGAGGTCATGCGACATCAACAAGCATCATGCGGATTATCGTACCAGGAAACGAAAGAAGAGGTGAACCGATGGAATATCGGAAGTATCAGGAAGACAGTATCAGAGATCCAGAGTTCTTGACGTTCATGTTGACGATTGCCTACAAGGCGCATATGGACGAATTCGCGCGTCGGGGTCTTCCGGCCGGAGCGATAAGCAAGGACGAACTCAACGAAGTGCTTGCCAAGCGGTTCGGCTTCATCGGGAACTACTGGCAAGGTTTGCCCGGTAAGGAGACCGTGGAAAGTATGCATATCGTGGACGCGGACCGATTCCACGCGACTGTCGGTAGATGGTGGGACGAGATCAGAGAGGCAAGCGAAGGGAAGAAGTGAACGATGAAGATGAAGCCTTGGAGATTGTGCTTCGTTAGGAAACGCAAGAGGAAGGGGAGGAATGAACCAATGGATATCCATATGGTTAGTGTCCAGGGTAATTCTTGGACCTCGAAAATCACCATGGAACTGGTGAAGAAGGAAGATCAAGAAGTGGTGGCAACTGCCACATTGTCCACTACCGACTTGGGTAATGGCGCCATCGGGGCCAAATGGGAGGTTTTTAGCAACAAAGACGTTATTGTTGAAGTGATCCATCTTCCGAATAGTCGCGGGGGTGTTCTTTTCTATCAGGATATGAGAACTGATGTCGATGCCAATTCCGACATGGTGCTGCTTGGAATTTTCGCCGATTCTCCGAACGGGTGGGGATCTTGGCATGTCCATCCGGATTATGAAATCCTCTGGCGTTGATGATGGACCCGCACGATTAACTCTAGGCGTCCCATATCGCGCACGTGACTCGCTTTTCCCATCCGAATAGATGGCACCATCCGATGCCCGGCGTGCCCGCTGGACGCGCTTCATGCGCCGGGATTGACACGATCCGCGCCGGTGGAGTAGGGTAGTGACATGAGTAGAGACATGATTGACCCTGAAACCCATTATTGGGAATGGGCAAAGAATGTGGCGAGCGACATATGGTTGTTAGAAGTTCCACATCGTAGTTGGAGCATACGATCCATAGAGTCTATAGAGTACGTCAATCGTCGTTGCGACGAGGAATTTGGATTTATCGCCGTCTACGCACGGATTGGTTACCGCGTCACGGACATACTTGGTTACCGCGTTACGGACCTGGACAAGTTCGCCCATGCCCACTTGAGAGCAACCGCCGATGAATGATGACGCTCATATTCGCCCGTGGACGCGCTTCATGCGCCCGGACGGATGGGGCGCAAGCCCACCCCGACGCCCGGGCGCGCCCGTGGATGCCATGCCGGCGCGCGGGTGACGCCGCCGGCCGGATCGTCACCTTCACCATCCCGCCCGGACCATCCTAGGCGTCCCAAATTCGCCCGTGACGCGCTTCACGATCCCGAATGGATGGCGCGCGGCGGGTCCACGGGCGCGCTTCATGCGCCGGACTTGACACGATCCGCGCGGATGTAGTGGGCTATCCGCGCGGGAAGGTCCCGCCCATTCGTCATCAAGCAATGGGAGATTGATTATGCGAAGGGTGGTTCCGGCGCTTTACGCCATCGTCATGTTGACCGCCTTCACGGCGTGCGAAGGTCCCGTTGTGGACGGCAAGAGGCAGGGCAATTGGATTCAGCGCTTCCCAAGCGGACAGGTTGAGGAAGGACCCTATGTGGACGGCAAGAGGCAGGGCAATTGGGTCTTGCGCGGCGCAGGCGGGGAGGTTCAAGAAGGCCCCTTTGTGGACGGCAAGAGGCATGGAAATTGGATTGAACGTTTCGCAAGCGGAACTGTTCAGGAAGGTCCCTTTGTGAACGACAAGAGGCATGGAAATTGGGTCATACGCGGCGCAGGCGGGGAGGTTCAAGAAGGACTCTTTGTGGACGGCAAGAGGCAGGGCAATTGGATTCAGCGCTTCCCAAGTGGGCAGGTTGAGGAAGGACCATTTGTGGACGGCAAGAGGCATGGCAATTGGGTCTTGCGCGGCGCAGGCGGGGAGGTTCAAGAAGGTCCCTTTGTGGACGGCAAGAGGCAGGGCAATTGGACTGATCGCTTCCCGGACGGGACGGTTCAAGAAGGACCCTATGTGAACGACAAGAAGCAGGGCGATTGGATTGAGCGCTTCCCAAACGGGCATGTTCAAGAAGGACCCTATGTGAACGACAAGAAGCATGGCAATTGGGTCATGCGCTACGCAGACGGGGGGGGTGAGGAAGGACCCTTTGTGGACGGCAAGAGGCATGGCAATTGGGTCATACGCGGCGCAGACGGAGGCGTTTCCGAAGGACCCATTGTGAACGACAAGATGCATGGCGATTGGGTCGCGCGCTTACCAAGTGGGACATGCCTTGTTTTTGAGCATTCCGCTGGCGAGCTGGTGGGCATGAAGCACTGCTAATGCCGAGCTTTCTTTCTGGGCGCTTGCCACCGCCCCCGCGCGGCCGTCACATCCGACTTCCAAGGACCCGCCTTCCGGCGGGTCTTTCCTTGCCTATGATCCACGATCCCGCCGCCGGCGCGCCGCCCATCCCGCCCGCATAGCCCTAGGGGATCGTCATATCTCGCCCGTGACGCGCTTCATGCGCCCGGATGGATGGGGGGCGGTGGGTGGTCCATTCGGACACCCGGGCGCGCCCGTGGACGCCATGCCGGCGCGCGGGTGACACCGCCGGCCGGAGTCCGTCGGCATGACCCCGCCGGATATGCCCTGGACGTCCCATAATCGCGCCCGTGGATGCGCTTCGGACACCCGGCACACCCATGGACGCGCTTCATGATTGAAATTCCAAAACATTTTATTTCCGATAATATACATTATGCGACAAATAGGATTCAGCAAAAATACCCGCGCGATACCGGAGCGACCGGAACGAGTCGTGGTTGCGCGCTTCCGATCCGGCCCCGATAATCGCCCCATGGACGCCTCCCCCGAGGCCGGAGACATTCGCCGGCTTCTCGACATCATGGCCAGGCTTCGCGATCCGGACGGCGGATGCCCCTGGGACCTCGAGCAGTCCTTCGAGACCATCGCGCCCTGCACCATCGAAGAGGCCTACGAGGTCGCGGACGCGATCGAGACCGGCGACATGAAGCGTCTGCGCGACGAGCTCGGGGACCTGCTCTTTCAGATCGTCTTCCACGCGCAGATGGCGCGCGAAGCGGGCGGCTTCGACTTCGGCGGCGTCGTGGACGGAGTCAGCGACAAGATGATCCGCCGGCATCCCCACGTCTTCGGCGACGGCGCCGGCGACGTCGCGGACGCCGCGGCACAGACGCTGGCGTGGGAGGTCCACAAGGCGCGGGAGCGGGAGGCGCGCGCCAGTGCGGAAGGACGCCGGACCAGCGTCCTCGACGACGTCGCACACGGACTCCCCGCCCTGCTGCGGGCGCGAAAGTTGCAGGAGCGCGCGGCGCGGGTCGGGTTCGACTGGACCACGGCGGACGACGTCGTCGCCAAGATCGAGGAAGAGGTCGTCGAACTCCGGCAAGCCGTGTCGAAGACGAAGGAAGACGGGGAATCGCGGGACGGAGAGGCGATTTCGGAGGAGCTGGGAGACCTGCTGTTCTCCATCGTCAACCACGCCAGGCACCTGGGCGTGGACCCGGAAACCGCGCTCCGCCGCGCGAACGTGAAATTCGAGCGGCGTTTCCGCCACGTGGAGGCGGAGACGTCGTCGTCGGGGCGCGACCTCGAACGGCTTTCCCTCGCGGAATACGAGGAAGCCTGGAAACGCGCCAAGGAACGGGAGCGCGGCAACCCGGCCGCCACGGAGGAATGAAATGAGCGACCTGTCCAGCGACGTGGCCTTCGTCACCGGCGCCACCTCCGGCATGGGGGCGGCCGTCGCCCGCAAGTTCGTCGCCGAAGGCGCCCGTGTCGTCGCGACCGGCCGCCGCGCGGACCGGCTCCATGCCCTGCGGGACGAACTCGGCGACCGCCTGCACGTGGCCGTGCTCGACGTCCGCGACCGGGACGCCGTGGGGCGCTGCGTGACCGCCCTGCCCCCGGATTTCGCCGAAATATCGGTGCTGGTCAACAACGCCGGGCTGTCGCTCGGCGGCGGCAGGTTTCACGAGGACGATCTCGACGACATGCTGACGATGATCGACACCAACATCAAGGGCGTCGTCCACGTGACCCGCGCGATTCTCCCGGGCATGGTCGAACGGGACCGCGGCCACGTCTTCAACGTCGGCTCCGTCGGCGGCGTCTACACGACGCCGGGAAACAGCGTCTACGGCTCGACCAAGTCGTTCCTGCACATGTTCACGCTCGACCTGCGGGCGGAGCTGCTGGGGCATCACGTCCGCGTGACGATACTCGAGCCGGGCGCCGTGGAAACCGAATTCTTCGAGGTCCGGGCCCGCGGCGACAAGTCGGCTCTGGAGGATTTCAGGCGCGGGTTTCGGATGATCACGGCCGAGGAGTTCTCGGACATCCTGTTCTACGCGTATACCCTGCCCCCGCACGTCAACGCCAACATCATCGAGATCATGCCGACCGACCAGAACTGGAACCGGGTGGCGGTCCACCGCGCGACCTGACGCGCACGAACCCGGAGACACGACCCATGACACCGGAAGACATGATCGTTTTCATCACCGGCGCCACGTCGGGCTTCGGCGCGGCGGCGGCGCGGCGCTTCGTCTCGGAAGGCGCGAAGGTCATCGCCACCGGCCGCCGCGTGGACCGGCTGGAGGCGCTGGCGGACGAGCTCGGGGACCCCTGCCATCCCCTGCCCCTCGACGTCACGGACCACGAAGGCGTGCAGGCGGCGGTCGACGGCCTGCCCGATGCGTTCCGGGAGATCTCCGTGCTGGTCAACAACGCCGGCGCGGCGCTCGGCCTCGGGCCGGCGTATGAGGCTGATATCAACCTGTGGCGGAGGATGCTCGACACGAACGTCAACGGGGTCGTCTACTGCACCCACGCGATCCTTCCCGGCATGGTGGCGCGCAACCGCGGCCACGTCGTCAACGTCGGTTCGGTCGGCGGGCGGCAGCCCAACCCGGGAAGCAACGTCTACGGCGGGACCAAGGCCTTCGTGCACCTGTTCTCGAAGAACGTGCGGGCGGAGTGTTTCGGCAAGGAGATCCGGGTCACCTGCGTCGAACCCGGAGTCGCGCGAACGGAATTCAACCTGGTGCGCTACGACGGCGACGCGGCGAAGGCGGACGCCGGCTACGAGGGTCTCGAGGTCCTGACGCCGGAAGACGTCGCCGACGCGATCTACTACTGCGTCGCCCTCCCCGACCACATCAACGTCAACGTCATCCAGCTGATGCCCGTGATGCAGGCCTACGCGCCTTGGAACCTCCATCGAAGAGAGGAATAAGGGGACCTGCTTATCCGTGAAAATCATCCGGGCGATAAAGACTCCGTTCGCCTGGAGCGCCGGCGTCCCGCCGGCATGGCGGGCCGAAGGCCCGCATCCTTCCCGGGCTTCCGACCTTCCGATGGCACCCGTTCGCACTTCGCACGATGCCGGCGGGACGCCGGCGCGCTCCCAGGGACATACGGGAAACGCTGCCCTCCATCGGCGGACTCTCATGGATAAGCAGGTAAGGGGAAGCCGGCGCCAAGACCGACACCCGTCGCAACGGGAAAGGACCGCCAACTCGGCGGCCCTTTCCGTCGCGCCGCCGGACCGGGGCGGTCAGAACCCCATGCCTCCCATGCCCCCCATGTCGCCCATGCCGCCGCCCGGAGGCATCGGCGGCATTTCCTTTTTCTCCGGAATCTCGGCGACCATGGCCTCCGTGGTGATCAGGAGCCCGGCAACCGACGCGGCGTCCTGAAGCGCCGCCCGAACCACCTTGGCGGGATCGATGATGCCCGCCTTGACGAGATTCGTATAGGTCTCGTTCTGGGCGTCGAAGCCGAACTTCGCGTCCTTCGACTCGAGGATCTTGCCGGCGACCACGGCACCGTCGTGACCGGCGTTTTCCGCGAGCTGGCGAACCGGCGCCTGCAAGGCGCGGCGCACGATGTCGATGCCGACGTCCTGGTCCCGGTTCTCGCCCCTGGTCCCGTCCAGCGCCTCGATGGCGCGAAGCAGGGTCACGCCGCCGCCGGGGACCACGCCCTCCTCCACGGCCGCGCGGGTCGAATGCAGCGCGTCGTCGACGCGGTCCTTGCGCTCCTTGACCTCGGTCTCGGTCGATCCGCCGACCTTGATCACCGCGACGCCGCCGGCGAGCTTCGCCAGCCGCTCCTGCAGCTTCTCGCGGTCGTAGTCGGAGGTGGTGTCCTCGATCTGGGCGCGAATCTGGCCGCAACGGCCTTCGATCCCGGCCTTCTTGCCGGCGCCTTCGACCACGGTGGTGTCGTCCTTGCTCATGAGCACCCGCTTGGCCCGGCCCAGCATGTCGAGGGTGACGTTCTCGAGCTTGATGCCGAGGTCCTCGCTGATCACCTGGGCGCCGGTCAGGATGGCGATGTCCTCGAGCATGGCCTTGCGGCGGTCGCCGAAGCCCGGAGCCTTGACGGCGGCGATCTTGAGGCCGCCGCGCAGCTTGTTGACCACCAGCGTGGCCAGAGCTTCGCCCTCGACGTCCTCGGCGACGATCAGCAACGACCGGCCCGACCGGGCCACGGCCTCGAGAACGGGCAGCATGGCCTGGAGGCTCGAGAGCTTCTTCTCGTGCAGAAGGACGTAGGGATTCTCCAGCTCCGCCTGCATCTTCTCGGCGTTCGTGATGAAATAGGGCGAGAGGTAGCCGCGGTCGAACTGCATCCCCTCGACGACGTCGAGCTCGGTGGCGAGGCCCTTGGCCTCCTCGACCGTGATCACGCCCTCCTTCCCCACCTGCTGCATGGCTTCGGCGATGATCTCGCCGATCTCGCCCTCTCCGTTGGCGGAGATGGCGCCGACCTGGGAGATTTCCGCCTCCGAGCGCACGCTCTTCGAGGCGCCCTCGATGAAGCCGATCGCAGTCTCGACGGCCTTGTCGACACCGCGCTTGAGGTCCATCGGGTTCATGCCGGCGGCGACCGCCTTCATGCCCTCGCGAACGATCGCCTGGGCCAGAACGGTGGCCGTGGTCGTGCCGTCGCCGGCGACGTCGCTGGTGCGGCTCGCCACCTCGCGGAGCATCTGGGCGCCCATGTTCTCGAACTTGTCCTCGAGTTCGATTTCCTTGGCGACGGTCACGCCGTCCTTTGAAATCCGGGGCGCGCCGAAGGACTTGTCGAGGACGACGTTGCGGCCCTTGGGACCGAGCGTCACCTTCACGGCGTCAGCCATCGTGTTGATCCCGCGCAGCATGTGCTCCCGGGCCGATTCCCTGAGTTTGATGTCTTTCGCAGCCATTGCTTCCAACTTCCCTTGCTTCAAGACAATTTCAAGATACTCGTGACGTTCGATTCGCGCATGACGACGGCTCCTCGCCGTCGACGGCGGCCGCGGCGGCGAACGCCGCCGCGCGCGGCCGTGCTGGCACTCCGATCCCGCGAGTGCCAGCACATATAGCGACGCGCCGATTCCCTGTCAACGAAAGGTCACCGGAGGTGGTGTCTCAGTTTGAAATTCCTGCTTGTTCGTGGTTTTCAGTGGCCGGTGGCCGGTGATCGGTGCTGGCAACTGGTCACTGGCCACTGGCCGTCGGCGCTCCCAAGGATATGCCAGATAGCTCACCCAGCGGGCCATATTTCAAACTGAGACACTACCTCACCGGACGGCCGGCTCGTCCGCGGATTTCAGGCGATGCTCCAGACGGGCGGCGTCGGGGGCGTCCAGCCCCACCCTCACATGGGCCAGGCCGTCCACGTCCTCGCGGCTGACCACGTTGCCGTGACGATAGAGCCAGGCGAGCGTCGCCCCGTCGCGGAGCGAAATCCGCAGATCCAGGGTCCTGTGGCCGCCGGACAGCGCCCGGTCGATCTCCGACAGAAGCTCGTCGATCCCCTCCCCCGTGCGCGCGGAAACGGGTATCTGCCGAGGGCCGGCCGCCGGCCGGGCCGTCACGGCGGCGCGCTTGCCGGGGTCCAGCAGGTCGATCTTGTTGAGAACCTCGAGCGTCCGGTCGGTCGCGTCCGCCGCGACGCCGAGTTCCTCCAGGACGGCGAGCACGTCGGCCTTCTGCCGGGCGGATTCCGGATGGGACACGTCCCGCACGTGCACGATCAGGTCCGCCTCCACGACCTCTTCCAGCGTCGCCCGGAAGGCGGCGACGAGAGCCGTCGGAAGATCGGAGATGAATCCGACCGTGTCCGACAGTATGACGCGCCGGCCGCTCGGCGGCGTGATGCCCCGCATCGTCGGATCCAGCGTCGCGAACAGCATGTCCTCGGCGACCACGCCGGCGTCGGTCAGGCGGTTGAACACCGTCGACTTGCCGACGTTGGTGTACCCCACCAGCGCGACGACCGGGCAGGGAACCTTCCTGCGGCTGGACCGGTGGAGCCTGCGCGTCCGCGTCAACCGGCCGAGCTCGCGCTTCAGGCGCGCCGTTCGTTCGGCGATCTGGCGGCGGTCGGCCTCGATCTGGGTCTCGCCGGGACCGCCCATGAACCCGAAGCCGCCGCGCTGGCGCTCGAGGTGCGTCCACGACCTCACCAGCCGGCTGCGCTGGTACTCCAGGGCCGCCAGATCGACCTGCAGGCGGCCTTCCCGGGTCCGCGCGCGGGCGCCGAATATCTCCAGGATCAGCCCGGTACGGTCGATCACCTTGCAGTTCCAGGCGCGTTCGAGATTGCGCTGCTGGATCGGGCTCAGCTTCCCGTCGACGACGCAGACTTCGACCGACAGGTCGCGGACCAGGCGGCCGATGCTCTCGACGCGCCCCTCGCCGAACAGCGTCGCCGGCCGCGGCCGGGCGATGGCGACCGCCTCGGCATGTGCGACGACGAGCCCGATGGCGTCGGCCAAGCGCGTCGCTTCCTCGAGCGCGGAGGCGGCGTCCTTGACCGGAGCGGCGCCGTCGCGCGCCCGGTTCAGGCGCGGATGGAGAACCAAGGCGATTCCGGCACCGGCGGAACGGCTGCGGTCCGCCCCGTCGTTCACGGCGCCGGAGCTCGCGCCGCTCCCGCCGGTGTCCGGGATTCTATTCCTCCCCGGCGGCGCCGGCGTCCGCCGGGTCGAACAACTGCACCGGCTGGCCCGGCATCACCGTGGAGATCGCGTGCTTGTACACGAGCTGAACGTGGCCGTTCCGGCGCAACAGCACGCAGAAATTGTCGAACGCGCCGATGACGCCCTGAAGCTTGACCCCGTTGACCAGAAACACGGTGACAGGAACCTTGTTCTTCCGGATCTGGTTGAGAAACGCGTCTTGCAGATGTTGGCTTTTGCTTGCGGCCATGTCCCTCCGCCCCCGTCTTTCATGCGATCGGCCGACGCCGTCGCCGAATTCATCCAGATGGGCACCCGATCGTCATGTGACCTTACCGCTCGAACCAGCATATGGCGCGTCCGCGGTTCACGACAAGGGCCTCGACGGACGAACGCCGGCCGCCGCCCCGTCCTGCCGCCCCGACAGATGCGCTTCGTAGAGGTCGCGCAAGGACCGGGTCACCGGACCCGGCGCGCCGGCGCCGACCGGGACGTCGTCGATCCGGACGACGGGCGTCACGAAGGACGTCGTGCTGGTCAGGAACGCCTCGCTCGCCGATTCCGCTTCCCGGAGGGTGAACGGCCGCTCCACGAGGCGCCGCTGCTGCTTCATCGCCAGATCGCCGACCGCCATCCGCGTGACGCCCGCGAGGATGGCGTTGTCGAGGTGGCGCGTGATCAGGTCTCCCGCGCCATCGACGATCCAGGCGTTGGTGGAGCTGCCTTCCGTGATGCGGCCTTCCTCATCGACCATCCAGGCTTCGTAGGCGCCGGCCTCCCTGGCCTCCTGCTTGGCGAGGACGTTGGGGAGGAGGGAGATGGACTTGATGTCGCATCTCTTCCAGCGGATGTCCGGGACCGTGACGACCCTGACCCCCTTCTCGGCGACGGCGGCGGGGCGCGGCGGCACGTTGCGCGCGGTCGCCACGACGGACGTCCCGCACTCGTCGGGAAACGCGTGATCGCGCCGGGCGACGCCGCGCGTCATCTGCAAATAGACGATCCCGTCGGCGACCCGGTTGCGCCTGACGATTTCCTCGAGGACGACGGCCAGCGCGCCGCGGGACATGGCCGTCTCCATGCGGAGTTCGGACAGCGACCGGTCGAGCCGGTCGAGATGCGGCTCCAGATCGGCGAGGCGCCCGTCCCGCACGGCGATGACCTCGTAGACGCCGTCGGCGAACTGATAGCCGCGGTCCTCGATGTGAACGGTCGCGTCGGCGAACGGCGCATACCGGCCGTTGACGTAGGCGATCCGCGACATGTTCCGACTCCGATTCGTCACGTCCGCCGAAACGCGCCGGCGAGAAACGCCAGCAGGGCGAACAGTTCCAGCCTCCCCAGGAGCATCGCCACGCACAACGTCCACTTCGCCCCCGCCGCGAGGGCATCGTAGCCCCCTTCCCCGCCCTCGGCCAGTACCGCCAGGGGGCCGGTGTTGCTCAGGGCCGCCGCGCCGGCCATGAACGCGTGATGGAAGTCCAGCCCGAAGAAGGAGAGCACGACGCCGACCAGGCTCAGCGCCACCGCGTAGGTGCAGAAGAACGTCAGGATGCCGCTCAGCGGCGATTCGTCCGCCGCCCGGCCCGCATAGACGATCCGCCGGACGGCGCTGGGATGGGGCAGCCGGTTCAGCTCGCGGACCACCAGCTTGATCAGGAGCGAAAGCCTCAACAGCTTGAGGCCGCCGGCGGTCGACCCCGTGCATCCGCCGACGAGCGCGAGCACGGCCAGCAGCAGCGTCGCGAACAGCGGCCAGCCCGCGGGCGCGCCCCAGACCTCGGGCGCGCCGGTGTGAAACCCGGTGGTCGTCATCATGGAAACCGCGTGGAAGACTCCCGCGCGAATCGATTCGAGCGTTCCCGGCTGCCCGGCCGCGAGGAGCGCCGCGGCGAGCGCCGCGCTCCCCGCCACGGTGACGGCGGCGAGGTATCTCACCTCCGGGTCGCCCGCGTAGACCCGCCATCCCCGGCCGTGAAACAGCGCCCAGTGAAAGGTGAAGTTCACGGCGCCGATCAGCATGAAGACGACGAGAACGGTCTCGACGGCCGGCGAGGCGATCGACGCGAGAGAATCCGCGCGGGTGGAGAAGCCGCCGGTGGACAACGTGCTCATCGCCAGGCAGACGGACTCGAAGACGCCGATGCCGGCGAGAAACAGGCTCAGGGCGCAGGCCGCCGTCAGCGCCAGGTATATCCACCAGATGGCCTGCAGGGACTGCGCCAGCTGAACCCGGAGGTCGTGGCGCTCCCCGCGCGGCATGGCGCTGCGGAACAGTTTCATGGCGCCGATGCTGTAGAAGGACAGCAGGACGAACGTCAGCATCAGGGCGCCGAGGCCCCCCAGCCACTGCAGCAGCGCCCGCCAGACGAGAACGCTGCGTTCGACGGTGTCCAGCCCGGCAAGCACCGTCGCGCCCGTGGTGGTGAGGCCCGACATCGCCTCGAAATATGCGTCGGTCGCCGTCGGCGTGACGCCGACGTAGTACAGGGGCAGCGCCCCGAAGAACGGCAGCACCGACCACACCAGAACCGCCAGCGCGAAGGCTTCCCGCTGATTGGGGCGCCGCGATATGCCGCGCGTCGCGGCGACGAGGGCGCCGCCGGCGAACAGGGTCACGCCGGCGGAAACCAGAAAGGTCCACGCCTGATCGGTTTCCGCGTATCCGAAGGCCACCAACGCCGGCGCCAGCATCGTCAGGGCGAACCCCGCCAGCGTCCATCCCAGGATGGACAGCGCGACCACGTAAGCCATGGGAACCGCCGGGCAGTCCCTCAGAAATACTCGAGGCGCACGGAGAACATCTTCTCGAAATGCCTGACCCTCCGGGCGGTCGTGAAGATCACCACCCGGTCCTTGGGCTGGATCACCGTGCCGCCCCTGGGAATGATCACTTCGTCGCCGCGGATCACCGCCCCCACGATCATGTCGTCCGGGAGGTTCGAATCCCTGATCGGAATGCCGACCATCGGCGAGGTCTCCATGGCCTCCGCCTCGATGATTTCGGCCAGCCCGTCGCCGAGGCTGTGGACTCCGCGAATGCGGCCGCGCCTCACGTGCTGGAGGATTCGCGACACCGTGATGGCGCGGGGATTGACCATCACGTCGATCCCCAGCGACGTCAGCAGCGGCTCGAACGTCGCGTTGTTGACCAGCGTGATGGCCCGCTTGCAGCCTTCGCTCTTCGCCAGCAGCGACGCCAGGATGTTGACCTCGTCGTCATCGGTCACCGCCACGATCGTTTCCATGGCCTGCACGTTGGCCTCGTTGAGCATGTGGTGGTCCAGGACGTCGCCGTGCAGGACCACCGTTCGCCGCAACCGTTCGGCGATCTCGCCCGCGCGCTCCCGCTTGTGCTCCACGATCTTGGGCGAAACCCGGGAATGGGACTCCTCGATTTCCCTGGCGAGCGACAGGCCGACGTTGCCGCCGCCGACGATCAGCACCCGGCGCGCCTCGGCTTCCTCGTGTCCGAACGCCGCCAGGGCGCGCGGCACGTGATCGACTTCGGCCGCGAAGTAGACCTCGTCGCCGACGGACATCGAGCTGTCTCCCGACAGCGCCACGACTTCCCGGCCGCGGGCGATACCCATGACCCGGATGTGGAGATCGGGGAACAGCTCGGTCAGCCGCCGCAGCGGCGTGTCGACGACGGGGCACCCCTCGTCGAGGCGCGTCGCGATCACCTGCACCCTGCCCTCCGCGAACGGAACCATGTCGATCGCCCCCGGGACCTGCAGACGGCGCATGACGGCGCGGGCGACCTCGATCTCCGGGGAGATGGTCACGTCGATGGGCAGGTTCTCGTGGGTGAACAGATTGCTCCACACGGGATCGAGATAGTTCTGGGCCCGGATGCGGGCGATCTTCGTGGGAACGTCGAAGAGGCTGTGCGCGACCTGGCACGCGATCATGTTGACTTCGTCGCGCTGGGTGACGGCGATGATGACGTCGGCGCTGCCGGCGTCGGCGGCGTCGAGCACGTCCGGATGGGAGGCGAACCCGACGATGCTCTGCACGTCCAGTTGATCGCCGACCCGCTTGACGAGCTCGGGCGACTGATCGACGACCGTCACGTCGTTCTTCTCGCTCGACAGGTAGCGGGCGATGTTGAAGCCGACCAGGCCGGCGCCGCACACGATGACTTTCATGGATCGGGCCTGCCCGCTGCGGGTTCACGCGACGCGGTCGGTTCCGTTGCCGCCGACCCCGAGGGTCTTCAGCTTGCGATGAAGCGCCGACCGCTCCATGCCCACGAATCCCGCCGTCCGGGAGACGTTCCCGCGGAATCGCGTGATCTGGGCCGCGAGATACTCGCGTTCGAACACCTCGCGCGCCTCGCGCAGCGGCATGGCCATGATCTCCTCGCGGCCGTTGAACGCGATGACCGATTGGGTCCCCGTCGCGTACTCCGGCGGCAGCTCGTCGACCCGGATGACCCTGTCCGACTGCTCCGGCGCCATGATCAGAAGGCGCTCGATCAGATTCCTCAGCTCGCGCACGTTTCCGGGCCACTCGTAGGCTTGCAGGATCGCCAGCGCGTCTTCGCTGATCTCGCAGGGGGCGAGGCCCGACGCCCTGGCGATGCGCTCGAGAAAATGGCGCGCGAGGATGGGAACGTCGCCGCGGCGATCCCTCAGCGGGGGAACGCGGATGGGGACGATGTTGAGTCTGTGATACAGGTCCTCCCGGAACCGTCCGGCCGCGACCTCGGCCATCAGGTCGCGCGTGGACGCGCTCACGACCCGCGCGTCCACCTGGATGGTGGTGGTTCCCCCGACCCTTTCGAAACGCTGCTCCTGGAGGACGCGCAGGATCTTCGCCTGCGTTTCCAGCGGCATGTCCGCGACCTCGTCTATGAACAGCGTCCCGCCGTGAGCCTGCTCCAGCGTGCCGATCTCGCGCCGCCGGCCGGCCCCTCCCGCGCCCTGCTCCACGCCGAACAGTTCGACCTCGACCCGTTCGGGCGCCATGCTGGCGGCGTTGAGGACGACGAACGGCCCCCTTGATCTTCCCGAACGTTCGTGGAGCAGCCGGGCGGCGACCTCCTTGCCGGAGCCCGACGGTCCGTTGATCAGCACGCGCGCGCCGGTGGGCGCCACCTTGTTGATGACGGCCTTCAGGGCGCCGATCTCGTGCGATTCGCCCGTCAGATCCGTTTCGTGCCACGTCCGCAGGCGAAGTTCCCGGTTTTCGCGGCGCAGGCGCGCCGTCTCGATGGCCCGCGAGACGACGGTGATCAGGCGGTCGGTCTGGAACGGCTTCTCGATGTAGTCGTATGCCCCTCTCTTGATGGCCGAAACCGCCGTCTCGATGTTGCCGTGGCCGCTGATCATGATGACGGGCAGGCTGCGATGGTCGCCGAGCACCGTGTCGAGCAGCTCGAGCCCGTCCATTTCGCTGCCCTGAAGCCAGATGTCGAGAATCAGGAGCGCCGGCAGCCGCCGGGTGATTTCCTGGAGTGCCGACCCGCTGTCCGACGCGACGCGCGCCTCGTATCCCTCGTCGAGCAGGATTCCCGAGACCAGTTCCCGGATGTCGGCTTCGTCGTCGACGATCAGTATGTCGCTGGCCATGCTTCGCTACCCGCTCGCGTCGACGTCATGCCGCCCGTTCGTTCGGCGATGGCTTCGCTTCCCGGTGGAACGTCAGCCGGGCGCAGGCGCCGCCGCCCCGTCCGTTCTCGAGAACGAGTTCGCCCGCATGATCCTCCATCACTTTCTTGGCGATGGCCAGGCCGAGGCCCGTTCCCTTGGTCCGCGTCGTGACGTAGGGCTCGAACAGGCGGTCCCGCTGCGCCGCCGGCAGGCCGGGACCGTTGTCGGAAATCTCCACGGTCACCGACGAGCCGCCGTCCTCGATCGTCACCTCGACCTTGCCGGACGGGCCGGTGTCGTCGCCGGTCGCCCGATCCTCGTTGATCGCCTCGGCGGCGTTCTGCAACAGGTTCGTCAGCACCTGCGCGGTCTGATGGCGGTCGCACATCACCTCGACCGGCGCTTCCGGCAACGCGCTCCCGAACTCGATGTCGGGGTGGGAGACCTGATGCATGAACAGCGCCTGCCGCGCGAGGTCGCTGAGGTTCTCCAGGCTGAACTTGGGCGACGGCATCCGCGCGAACGCGGAGAACTCGTCGATCATCCGCCCGATGTCTCCGACCTGACGAACGATGGTGTCGGTGCACTGGCTGAAGACCTGGGGATCGGACAGTATCTCGTTTGAATACTTGCGTTTCAGGCGTTCCGCCGACAGCTGGATCGGGGTCAGCGGATTCTTGATCTCGTGGGCGATCCGCCGCGCGATGTCCGCCCATGCGGCCGTCCTCTGCGCGGTCACGAGCTCCGTCATGTCGTCGAAGGTGACGACGAAGCCTTCGAGACGATCGCTCCTGGTTTCCGCCGAGATCCGGCAATGCAGGGTCCGTTTCCCGCCGCGCCGGGCGATCGCGACGTCGCCTTCGGCGATCCTGCTCGGACGGCCGCGGGCGGCCGCGAGGAGATCCGCCATCTCGGGAACCGCGTCGACGAGAGGCCGGCCCGAGAGCGATTCGACGTCCGTGTCCAGCAGGCGGCTCGCCGAGCGGTTGGGCAGGTTGATCCGGCCGCGGGCATCGAGGCCGATGACGCCGGCGGACACGCCGGAAAGCACCGCTTCCGTGAATCGTCGACGGGTTTCCAGTTGCTGGTTGGCGTCGACGAGTTCGGTGCGCTGCGCCTGGAGCTGGGACGTCATCCGGTTGAAGGCCCGGCTCAACGTGCCGATCTCGTCGTCCGGCGGTCCTTCGCGGACGCGGACGGACAGGTCGCCGCCGCGCGCCTGCTCGGCCGCGCCGACCAGGCTCGACACCGGCCCCATCAGGCGCGCGGCGAACGACAGCGCGAACCAGATCGCGGCGAGCAGCATGAGCAGCGCCACGATGGCGAAGATCAGGACGAAGTTGATGCGAATGCCCGACCTCTCGCCTTCCAGGCGCCGGTATTCGTCGACGGCGAACTCCGCCCGGGCGACGTAGCCGAGGACCTTCGGGTCCACGTACCGGCCGACGAAGAGGAACGTGTTCGGAACGTGGTCGAGGCGGACCAGCGCCCGCACGCGATCGTGGTTGGCGTCGTTGACGATCGCCACCTCGCCGCTTTCCGCCCGTTCGATGGCCTCGTCGGGAGCGAGCTCGAAGGCCATGGAAAACGCCAGTTCCGACTTGGCGAGAACCCGTCCGCCGCGTTCGAAGACGATGGCTTCCGACAACCCCCGCAGCGCCGCCTGCGCGGTCACGATCTGCCGGAACCGCGCCGGGTTGCGAATCAGGGAAAGCGCCTCCCGGTTCAGGTCCGCGGCCATCGCCAGCGCGTCGGCGCGAATGAGCTGACGGTGCTCGTTGGTGTACGCCCTGGCGACGACCAGGGAGTCGGAAACCGCCTTTCTGACGGGGTCGCTGAACCAGGCCTGGATGCCGAGATCGAAGAACAGGAACGAGAACACCGCGACGACGATGGCGGGCGCGACCGCGACGAAGCTGAACATGAACACCAGACGGGTGTGCAGCCGCGAGCCGGCCCCTCCCCGGCGCCTCTCCAGCCACAGCCGCACCAAGCGGAACGACACGATCGCGCCGAGAAGCAGCCCCAGGACCAGATCCACGAGGAGCAGGGCGAAGACCGCCCGCGGGTCGGGACCGAACGGCGACGAGCCGGTGAGCGCGACGTAGGTCGCCACGCCGGACGCCACCGCCATGACGAGCAGCACCGGCGCCAGCTTGCGCGCCAAGCCCACGTCCCGGATCCAGGCCGACGTCCGGGCGAGCGAACTCTCGTTCAGGGTATATGGCTCGGTGGACATCGCCCGGCGGCTGACGGCAGTTCGATCTGCCCG
The DNA here is from genome assembly GCA_965200265.1 of Alphaproteobacteria bacterium. GTDB lineage: Bacteria > Pseudomonadota > Alphaproteobacteria > UBA2966 > UBA2966 > UBA2966. The sequence continues at coordinate 1,346,102 of OZ241357.1, forward strand.
GTGCTGGTGCGTCGAGGCGCGCGACGGACGCTCGAATGCGCGCGCGTGTGACAACTATGCCTCATTGGGGGCGCCGTACAACCGGAATTTGAAGTTCGCCGATCTTTTTGCGCAACGTGTTCCGGTGGATCCCCAGCAATCTTGCCGCGCGGACCTGGTTGCCGCGGGTCGCGTTCAGGCACATCGCGATCAGCGGCCGTTCGATTTCCTCGATCACGCGGTCGTACAGCCCGTCCGGGGGCAGGCCCTCTCCGTGCGCCGCGAAATATCGACCCAGGTGGCGCTTCACCGACTCCCCGAACGAATCGACATCGGCCGGCCCGTCGGGTTCCCGCCACGCGCCGGCGTCGGCCTCCGCGTCCGGCGCGAGCGCCGCGCCGACGGCTCCGGCGTCGATCGGCCCTTCGGCACCCGGCGCCGCCAGACGCCGGACGACGTTCTCCAGCTCCCGGACGTTGCCCGGCCACGAACGGGACTCGAGAAGCCGCAGCGCCTCGGCCGATATCGTCTTCCGCGGCGACCCGTCGTTCGCCGCCACGTCGAGGAAGTGATGGACCAGATCCGGTATGTCCTCCGCGCGGTCCCTGAGGGGCGGCAGGCGCGCGGAAACGGCGTTCAGCCGATGGAACAGATCCTCGCGAAAGAGCCCCCGGCGGACGAGCCGGCGGAGGTTTCGCCTGGTCGCGGCGACGATTCTCGCGCCCGCGCCGGTCGGACGGTGGTCCCCGCCGGCGACGAGTCCGCCCTGCTGCAACGCCCGCAGCAGGCGGGTCTGCGCCTCCGGGGGCATGTCGCCGATCTCGTCGAGGAACAGCGTCCCTCCTTCCGCCTGCCCGAACTTCCCGCCGGCGCCCTGGGGCGTCGCGTCCGCGAGGGCGCCGTTTTCGTGACCGAACAGTTCGCTTGCGACGAGTTCCCGCGGCGTCGCCGCCATGTCGACCGGCACGAACGGACCGTGCCGGCGTTTCCCGCGGTCGTGCAGCGCGCGGGCCACGAATCCCTTGCCGGCGCCCGCAGGCCCGGAGATCAGCACGGGGAGATCGGTTTCGACGAGGCGCGCGAGCAGTTGGCGGAGCTCCCGCGTCGCCGGTGAGCGCCCGATCAGGGGCATGGCCTCCCCGTCCGGGCCGGCCCCGTCGCCGCGACCGCGCCGCGGCGCTCCGCCATGTGGGCGCCGAAGAAGTCGGAAAGCGCGGCCTTGACCGCCTTCGCCGTGTCGAGCCGGTTGAGACGGTTGCGCAGCGCCGCGGATCCCGCCAGCCCCTTCGTGTACCAGGACAGATGCTTGCGTGCGACGCGCATTCCCGCCTCGTGCCCGTAGTGGCTCAACATGGCCTCGTAGTGTTGCGACAGCAGTTCGAACCGCGTCTCCGGAGAGGGTTCCGGAGGCTTCGATCCAGACTTCAGAAATTCCATTATCTGACTGATGAACCACGGCTTTCCATAGGTTCCGCGGCCCACCATCAGGGCATCGGCGCGGGAGTCCTCGAGGATGCGCCTGGCGTCGTCGAGCGTCGTCACGTCGCCGTTCGCCACCACCGGGATCGAGACCGCCTCCTTCACCTTGCGGATGAAGCGCCAGTCCGCCCGCCCCCGGTACATCTGGCAGCGTGTCCGCCCGTGGACGGAGATCATCCTGACGCCCGCGTTCTCGGCGATTCGGGCGAGCGCCGGCGCGTTCCGGTTGCCGTCGTCCCAGCCCGTGCGCATCTTCAGCGTCACCGGAAGGTTCACGGCGTTCACGGTCGCCTCGATGATCCTGGAGGCCGCCAGTTCGTCGCGCATCAGGGCGGAACCCGCGTATCCGTTGACGACCTTTTTCGCCGGACAGCCCATGTTGATGTCGATGACGCGGGCGCCGCGGTCGGCGTTGAGACGGGCGGCCTCGGCCATGATTCCCGGCTCGCATCCCGCGAGCTGGACCGCCATCGGGTACTCCTCGGGCCGGTTGGCGGCCATGAGCAGGGTCCGCCGGTTTTCGCGGATCATGGCTTCGCTGGCGATCATCTCGGAGACCACCATCCCGGCGCCGAGACGTTTGACCAGGCCGCGGAACGGCAGGTCCGTCACGCCCGACATCGGCGCCAGGATGACCGGCGCCGAAAGCTCCACGTCGCCGATGAAAATGCTCATTTCCCGTGCATCTCGTGCAATACGGAGGTCGGCCGCATTCCGGGCGCAAGCTATGCCCGCGCCCGCCGCGGCGCAAGGCCCGGCATCCCCGGCGGCGGATGTCAGAGTACCTGATAGACGTCGTAGACGGGTCCGCTCCGCAGGCGCACGCCGCTGCCGAAGGCCAGGATGCGGTTGAGCCAGCCGTATTCCCCGGAGCCGGTTTCGAATCGCGCGGCGATTCGGAAGTAGTACTCGGAAGGATCGACGTCGTCGCCGCGTTCGACCCTGTCCCACACCTCTTCCGGCCCCGACCTGATCCCCTCGTAGGTCATCTGGATGTGGTGTCCGTCGTCGGTGCGGAGCAAGGCCCGGACGTCGGGACGAAAGGCGCCGTCGAACCGCGTCAGTCTCAGGTCGTTGCCGCCGGTCATGAGCGTGCCGGAGAGTCGCGGGCCGTCGAAACGCCCCTCGACGAAGGTGTCGACCCGGCGCAGCCGCCCATACGGCGTTGCCCCCAGTTCAATCGCGGACGACAGCGCGATCTCGATCCGGAACAGCAAATCGAAGCGGGGTTCCGTCATGGATGCGCTCCCGGTCCCGTCCGCCCGTCCCCGGCCTCGGCCGGCCGGGCGTTCCCAAGCACCATATCGAGGGCCTCTCCGGCGCGCAATCCGGCGCGATATGGAATAGAGTCGCACGAATCCGTTCGACCGTTCGGAGCCAGCAATGAGCATCGTCGCCCTCGTCGTCGCCGCCGGACGGAGCACCCGGTTCGGAAAGACGACGCCCAAGCCGTATGCGGCCCTCGGCGGCCGGGCGGTGCTGGCGCACGGCCTGGCGACGATCGGCCGGCATCCGGCCGTCGACGCCGTCCGGGTGGTCGTCGGCGAGGATCACCTGCCGCTCTACGAACGGGCGCTGACCGGTTGTCCTTCCGACGTCCCCGTTCTCGAACCCGTCGGCGGCGGCGGCGAGCGGCAGGAATCCGTTCGGCGCGGCCTGGAAAGCTTGCGGTCCCTTTCGCCCCGCCCCCGCCACGTGGTGATCCACGATGCCGCCAGGCCCTTCGTGACCGGCGATCTCGTCGACCGCGTGCTCCGGCCGCTGGAGGAAGACGGCGCCGCGTGGGCCGGCGCCGCCGCCGCCCTGCCCGTCGCCGATACGGTCAAGCGCGCGGAGCCCGGACGGGCGCCCGGCGGAACCGCGAAGGTGGCCGAAACGCTCGACCGCAGCGGGCTGTGGCGGGTGCAGACGCCACAGGCGTTCCGGTTCGACGAGATCGCGCGGGCGCACGAAGAGGCCGCCGGACGCGGGCTTACCGACGACGCGGCCGTGGCGGAGGCGGCGGGGCTGGACGTAGCGCTGGTGCCCGGCGACGACGGAAACCTCAAGATCACGACGAGCGACGATCTGGCCCGCGCCGAAATGCTGCTCGCGGCGCGGCTGGGCGACGTCCGGGTCGGAAACGGCGTCGACGCCCACCGGTTCGGTCCCGGCGACGGCGTCGTGCTGTGCGGCGTCGCCATCCCGCACGACAGGGGCCTGCAAGGACATTCGGACGCGGACGCGGCCCTTCACGCCGTGACCGACGCGCTCCTGGGATCGATCGGCGCCGGCGACGTCGGCGTCCATTTCCCGCCGTCGAGCGACGAGTGGCGCGACGCGCGCTCGGAGGCCTTCGCGTCGTTCGCGGCCGCCAAGGTCCGCGAGGCGAACGGAGCGTTGACGCACGTCGACGTCACGATCGTCTGCGAAACCCCCCGGATCGACCCGCACCGGGCGTCGATGCGGGCGAATCTGGCCGCCGTCCTCGGCGTCGACGCCTCCCGCGTGAGCGTCAAGGGCACGACCACGGAAGGGCTCGGGTTCACCGGCCGCGGCGAGGGCATCGTGGCCTTCGCCACGGCGACGGTAAGGCTGCCTTTCGACCGACCGGCCTTCGATTCGGCCGAGGGACACCACGGCGCGTGACCGGGGTTCGCGCCGAAAGCCGCCTGCCGCCGAGGCTCGGCCCCACGCACCCGGTGGTGCTGGCGGCCACCTGGTTCGGCTCGGGCCTGCTGCCCGGGGCGCCGGGCACCTGGGGTTCGCTGGCGGCGCTGCCGTTCGCGGCCCTCATCCACGTCTTCTGCGGCGGCGTCGGTCTGGCGGTGGCGGCGGCGCTCGCCTTCCTCGTCGGCTGGATGGCCTCCAACGCCTTTCTCGCGGCCGGCAGATCCGGGGACGGGACGAAGAACGACCCCAGGGAAATCGTCATCGACGAGGTCGCCGGCCAGTGGCTCGCGCTGGCGGTCGTGCCTCCGGACATCCTCCTCTATGCGCTGGGATTCCTTCTGTTTCGGGCCTTCGACGTCATGAAGCCGTGGCCCGCGGGGTGGATCGACAGGCGCCTCAAGAGCGGCCTCGGCGTGATGCTCGACGACGTCGCCGCCGCCGTCTACGCCGCGGCGTGCCTGCTGCTGTACCGTCACTTCGTCGGGGGGAGCTGATGCCCGGAGAGGACGTTCGCGGCAAGGCCCGGTCCCTTCTCGAGGCGTGCCGGGCCAGGGGGGTTCGCGTGACCACGGCCGAATCGTGCACCGGCGGGCTGATCGCCGCCGCGTTGACCGAAATCGCGGGTTCTTCCGACGTCTTCGAACGCGGCTTCGTCACCTACCGGGACGAAGCGAAGGCCGAGGATCTCGGGGTTTCGCAAGAGAGTCTGGCGGCGCACGGCGCCGTCAGCGAGGCCGTGGCCAGGGAAATGGCGCTGGGCGCGCTGAGGCGGTCCGCATCCGAGGTCAGCGTCGCCGTGACGGGTGTCGCAGGGCCGGGCGGCGGATCGCCGGAAAAGCCCGTGGGACTGGTGCACCTGGCGTCCGCCTCCCGGAACGGCAGCGTCGTCCATCGACGCCGCGAGTTCGGCGAGGTCGGACGGGAGGCCGTTCGCCAGGCGACGGTCCTGGCGGCGCTCGACCTGCTCGCGCGCGCGGTGGCCGAATATCCGCCCGCCGGTTCCGGCTGACCGGCGTCCGAATTTACGAGAACGTCCACGACGGAGAGGCGCGACCTCATGGAACACTTCGGCATGTACATCGACGGCGAACGCCGGGAGGCCGCCGCCGGCGGTTGGTTCGACACCGAGAACCCCTACACCGCCGCGCCTTGGGCCAGGGTCGCCAAGGCCGGCGCCACCGACGCCGACCGGGCCGTGCGGGCGGCGCACCGCGCCTTCACGACCGGCGAATGGCCGCGGATGGGGGCGTCCGACCGCGGCCGGCTGCTGGACCGCCTGGGCGATCTGGTCCTGGAGAACGCCGAGGAACTCGCCCAGGCCGAAACGCGCGACAACGGCAAGGTCATCGGCGAGACCCGCAACCAGATGCGCACCATGGCCGGCTGGTATCGCTACTACGGGGGTCTCGCCGACAAGGTGCAGGGCGACACCGTTCCCGTCGACGAGGACAGGTTCCTCAACTACACGCGCTTCGAGCCGGTCGGCGTCTGCGTCGCCATCACGCCGTGGAACTCTCCGCTGCGGCTGCTGTCGTGGAAGCTCGCCCCGGCGCTCGCCGCGGGCAACACCATGGTCGTCAAGCCCTCCAGCAACACGTCTACGTCGACTCTCGTCTTCATGCGCCTCGTGGAGGAGGCCGGGTTTCCACCGGGCGTCGTCAACGTCGTCACCGGCGGCGGCGGCGAGGTGGGCATGGCACTGGTCGAGCATCCGCTGACCGCCAAGGTCGCCTTCACCGGGAGCACCGAAGCTGGCGCCCGGGTCTACGAGGCCGGCGCCCGGCATCTCAAGCGCGTGACGCTGGAGCTCGGCGGCAAGTCCCCCAACATCCTGTTCGCCGACGCCGACCTCGACAAGGCCGTCCCCGGAGTCGTCGCCGGCATCTTCGCCTCGACCGGCCAGACCTGCATCGCCGGCTCGCGCCTCCTGGTCCAGGAGGACATCCACGAGGAGGTCGTGGCCGCCGTCGCCGCCGTCGCCGCCTCCCGGAAGATGGGCGATCCGACCCGCGAGGACACGCAACTCGGCCCCGTGGCCACCGCCTCGCAGTTCGACAAGATCATGGAATACGTCGACGTGGCCAGGGCCGACGGCGCGGCGCTCGTGTGCGGGGGCAATCGGGGCACCGGGCCGGAATGCGGCGCCGGCCGCTTCGTCGAGGCCACCGTGTTCGACGGCGTCGACAACGGGATGCGCGTGGCGCGGGAAGAGATATTCGGTCCCGTCCTCTCGGTCATCCGCTTCCGGGACGACGACGAGGCCGTGCGCATCGCCAACGACGTCGACTTCGGTCTCGCCGCCGGCATCTGGACCGAGAACCTGGGCCGCGCGCACAGGGTCGCCCGCGGCGTGCAGGCCGGAACGGTGTGGATCAACACCTATCGCCAGCAGTCCCCGATGATGCCCTTCGGCGGCTACAAGAAATCCGGGCTCGGGCGCGAGTCGGGCGCCGCCATGATCCGCGAGTATCTCCAGCAGAAGAGCGTCTGGGTGGGGCTGGAGTAGCGGCCGCCCCCCTTCCCCGCTCCCCGCGTCGCCGGCTATTCCGCCTCGAGGGGCGCGGTGAGGACCTGGCCGGGGACGCGGAGGCCGCCGCGCAGGGGGCTTCCGACGTCGAGTTCGCGGTAGCGCGGGCGCAGGGATTCCGGCAGCGGCAGGCCGTCCGCGCAGTTGAGCCACAGCCGCAACAGGTGGCGCTTGCGCTCGGGTTCCGGCCAGTCCTCGAACTCGGTGCGGTCGTGCAGGGTCTGGTGGTTGTGGATCAGTTGCACGTCCCCCGCCTTGAACTCCATCTTCAGATGGATGGCGGGATCGTCGGCCACCGAGTCGAAGAAATCGAGCGCCTCGATCTCGCGCTCCGTCAGCGGCGCCACGTCGTCGAAACGCTGGGCCGAATCGATGTAGCGCCGCGCGTACCGGCAGTAGAGCCGCCCCATGTGCCAGCTGAAGACCGGCACCGAGTAATGGCCCTCGCCTCCGCTCGGCGCCTCGTTGCGCCAGTCGGTGGCGTAGGGCTGGAAGAGCAGCGGCAGCAGGTCCGGACGGCGGCGGCGCACCTCGTTGTAGAGGGTGTCGGACGAGACGACGGCCGACTCCCCGCCCTTCTTCGCCGGGCACAGGCACATGAGGCCCACGATGTCCGCGGTGTCGGAATGGAAGGTCTGGCGCGCGGTGGTCTGGTAGATGCGCGACCGGGTGTCGAACTCGTGGCGGCCGATGTCCTTGACGTGTCCCAGCACGTGCCCCCTGGCGTTCTGCGGCAGGGGGATGCCGAAGTGGGAGCCGATGCCGAAGTAGACGATCGCCGATTCCTCGATGGAGTAGCGCTCCGCCGGGATTCCGCGCAGCAGGACGAAGCCGCGGCCGCGCAGCAGCTCGCGGCGGATGCCGTCGAAGACCGGCGCCAGCGTGGGCAGCGGGAAAGCGGCGCTGTCGACGTCCAGGATGCCGAGACCGCGGGACTTCACGCCCCGCATGGCGGCGTCGAGCTCGGCGAGTTCCTCCTCGCCGAAGGGACGAATCCACGTGTCTTCCCGCGCCGCCATGTCGGGGCCGTACCAGACGGTCGGCCCGGCGATCTCGCCGGACGGCATGGCGTAATCGATCAATTCCTCGGCTGCGGACATGACGTGCTCCTCGATCTCCAGGGACCTTCCATTTCCGACGGATGTCGACGCCCGACAATGTACCACACCGCGCCACGCCCTGTCGAACCACTGTCGATGCAGATGCAGCCGCTCACCATTTGTACCTACGATGTCGATGTCGACCCTGTCTTCGATACCTTGGACAAGACGCAACGCCGGACGCCGATCTCGGTGTTCGTGGTGGGCAGCTACCAGGTACCGCATGGCATTCCGCTTATTCCGCCGCGGGCCGGTCGGTGATGAGCACGTGACGCGGTTGCGCGGCGACCCGTCCGAGCCAGGCCCTCACGGCCGGCCAGGCCTCGAGATCGAATCCTCCTTCGTCCGCGACGTGCGTGTAGGCATAGAGCGAGATGTCCGCAATCGAATAATCTTCTCCGACCAGGAACGATCGATTCGACAAGTGCCTGTCCATCAGCTCGAGGACACCCCGTCCCGCCTCCTGCTTTTCGGCGAGTCGCGCCCGCCGGTCGGCGGTCATCCCGGCATGGTGGAGCCAGAACCGGGCGACGGCGATGTTCGGTTCGTGGCTGTACTGCTCGAAGAACATCCATTGCATGATCCGCGTCTGGGCCAACGGATCGTCGGGCCAGTAGGGCGTTCCTCGGGACAGGTGAAACAGGATTGCGTTGGACTCCGACAGATACGCGCCGTCCTCGAGCTGCAACAGCGGGATGCGACCGTTCGGATTCTTCGTCAGAAAGTCCGGCGTCCGGGTTTCCCCCTTGAGGATATCGAGCTCCGTCAGTTCGTAGGGCAATGCCAGTTGCGAGAGCAGCAACCGAACCTTGTAGCCGTTGCCCGACGGCAGGAAATCGAAAAGCCGCAACATCGAACCCTCCCGTCGAACGGTCATGGACGGCGTCCCGCGCGCCGGCGCCACGACAGGAGGCCCGCGCGCTCGTAGAGCCACGGATACTGCGTCGTCAGGCGCGCGGCCCGGTTCAGCCGGAAGGCGAACAGCGCGATGGCGGTCAGCACCGCGGTGTCGACGAGGTAGCCGCCGACCGACAGCAACTCGCCCCCGAACAGGGCGAAGACCAGGAAGCGGTCCGCCAGACCCAGCAGCAGGCAGTAGAAGACCGCGTGGCCGGCGGGACGCCAGGCATTGGCGCACGCCTGCCCCGTCATGTACGCGGCGAAGCCCATGACCGCGACGGTCACGACGAGGAAGACGCCGAGGTCCGCGCCGGGCGGCCCTTCCATCACGCGCCCTCCGCCCGTCCGACGTCCGTCTTCCGGGCCCCGCCCTCTAGGTAGGCCGCGCGGATCTCGTCGTTGTCGAGCAGCTCCCGCCCCGTTCCCGTCAACAGGATGGCGCCGTTGGCCATGACGTAGGCCCGGTGCGCCAGGCGCAGGGCGTGATGGGCGTTCTGCTCGACGAGGAAGATGGTCATGCCCTGGCGCTCGTTGATCTCCCCGATGGTCTCGAAGATCCGGGCCACGAGACGCGGCGCGAGGCCGAGGGAGGGCTCGTCCAGCAGCAGCAGCCGGGGCCGGCTCATCAGGGCGCGGGCGATGGCGAGCATCTGCTGTTCACCGCCGGACAGCGTGCCGCCGCGCTGACGCCGGCGCTCGCGAAGGACGGGAAAGAGTTCGAAGACGCGCTCGACGTCCTCCTCGTAACCGGCCTCCCCGGCCACCGTCGCGCCCATCTGGAGGTTCTCCAGCACCGTCATGCGGGGAAATATCCGCCGCCCCTCGGGCGCCTGGGCGATCCCCAGCCGCGCGATCTCGTGGGTCGGCAGGGACGAGATGTCGCGGCCCTCGAAGACGATGCGCCCGGCGGCCGCGCGCGGATTGCCGCAGATCGTCATCAGCAACGTCGACTTCCCGGCGCCGTTGGCCCCGATGAGGGCCACGATCTCCCCCTGCCGGATCGAGACGTCGACCCCGCGCAACGCCTGGATGTTGCCGTAGAAGGTCTCGACGCCGGTCGCCTCGAGCATCACGCGCCCTCGCTCTCGCCCTCCCCCTCCCCCGCGCCCGCGTCCCGGCGGCCGTCCGCGCCGTCCGCCTCGCCGAGGTAGGCGCGGATCACGGCCGGGTCGCCGCGGACCGCCGCCGGCGTCCCGTCGGCGATCTTCCGCCCGTGATCGAGGACCACGATGCGATCGGAGATCTCCATGACCACGCTCATGTCGTGTTCGATCAGCAGGATGCCGACGTCGTGCCGTTCGCGGACGAAGAGCAGGAGCTCCTCCAGTTCCGCCGATTCGCGCGGGTTCAGCCCCGCCGCCGGCTCGTCGAGGCAGAGGAGCAGCGGTTCCGTGCACATCGCCCGCGCGATCTCCAGCCGGCGCTGCTGTCCGTAGGCGAGGTTGCCCGCGTCGTCGTCGGCGCGGTCCACCAGCCCGGTCTTCTCGAGCCAGTACCGGGCGAGCTCCACGGCCGCGGCCTCCGCCGCCGCATAGCGCCGCATCCCCAGCAGCCCGAACACCGTGTACCCCGACGCCCGCATCAGCTTGTTGTGCTGGGCGACGACGAGGTTCTCGAGCGCGGACATCTGCGGAAACAGCCGGATGCTCTGGAACGTCCGCGCCACGCCGGCGCGGGCGATGTCGTGGCCCTCCATGCGCTCGAGCAGGTGCTCGCGCCCGCCCCCGCGCAGCGCCAGGCGCCCGACCGACGGCCGGTAGAAGCCGGTCAGGCAGTTGAACACGGTCGTCTTGCCCGCCCCGTTGGGGCCGATGATCGCCGTGATGTCCCCCGGCGCCGCGGCGAAGGAGACGTCGTCGATGGCCACGAGGCCGCCGAAGCGCATGGTCAGGTGCTCGACGTGGAGCAGCGGCCGGGCCGCCCCGGCGACGTCGGGCGCCGCCGTCATCGCCCGTCCGCCCCCTTCCCGGACAGGCGGATCGTCGGCTGGCGATGGGCCAGGAGCCCGCGCGGCCGCCAGGTCATGATCAGCACCATGGCGGCCCCGAACGCCAGCATCCGGAATTCCTGGAGCTCCCGGAACATCTCGGGCAGGCCGATCAGCAGGACAGCGGCGAGCACCACGCCGATCTGGCTTCCCATGCCGCCGAGCACGACGATCGCCAGGATCACCGCCGATTCGATGAACGTGAAGCTCTCCGGGCTGATGAAGCCCTGGCGCGTGGCGAAGAACGACCCCGCGAACCCGGCGAACATGGCGCCGATGCCGAACGCCGTGAGCTTGGTGTTGCGGGGGTTGATTCCGAGCGACCGGCTGGCCGTCTCGTCCTCGCGCAGGGCCTCCCAGGCGCGGCCCACGGGCAGCCTGCGGATCCGCAGCGTGAACTGGTTGGTGACCAGCGCCATCGCCAGGATCACGTAGTAGAGGAAGACGATGCGGTCGATGGGCGCGTAGGTCAGCCCGAAGAAGGTGTGGAACGACTCCGCGCCCTCCGGCGGCGAGCGCACGAACGGGAGGCCGAAGAACGTGGGCCGCGGAATGCCGGAGATGCCGTCCGGGCCGTTCGTGACCTCGTACCAGTTCAGCAGGACGATGCGGATCATCTCGCCGAAGCCGAGCGTGACGATGGCGAGATAGTCGCCGCGCAGGCGCAGCACCGGGAACCCCAGGAGCACGCCGGCCAGCGCCGCCACGGCGCCGGCGAACGGCAGGCACAGCCAGAAGCCGAGGCCCATTTCCGTCGCCAGCAGGGCGTAGGCGTAGGCGCCGACAGCGTAGAAGGCGACGTATCCCAGATCGAGGAGGCCGGCCAGCCCGACGACGATGTTCAGCCCCCAGCCGAGCATGACGTAGGTGACCACGAGGATGGCGATGTCGAGGATGCGGCGGTCGGCGAAGGGCAGGAACGGGAAGATCACCGCCGCCGCGAACGCCGCCGCCAGAAGGACGGGAACGGCAGGGACGGCGGCGCGCCGCGCCGCGGCCGCGAGCCGGTCCATCGTCTCCGCCCCGACCGCCCCCGTCCTCGCTCCCGCTCTCGCGCCGGCGCCGGCCCGCGCGCCGCGGCGCCAGGCCAGCCCGGCGCGCAGCGCCAGGACGAGGGCGACGGCGAGGACGAGGACGTTGACGGCGAAACCGCTGAACGGGAGGGCCGCCCGCGCCCAGCCCGCGGCGCCGCCGCCCGTCGTCGAGACCGCCAGCAACGGCGCCAGCGCCGCGGCGAACAGCCCCGCGGCCAGCGCCACGGGCGCCGGCCGCCCGGCGCGCAGGAGCGCGAGGCCGAGCCGCCCGAGGAACGCCACGGCGACGGCCGCGAGGACGTCGAACGGGCGCCACCGGACCGCGAGTCCGCCCGACACGTCGTCGATGCGCGCCCCGACCAGGGCGAGGCTCAGGCCGAGCATGACGAACGCCGCGAGGCCGGCCTCCCGCAGCGCGCCCCGCGCGGGAAACGGCCCGGGGGCGGCCGGGGGCGCCGCCGCGGCGTCCGTCACCGGCTCAGACCTTTTCGACGTCGGGAGTCCCGAGCAACCCCGTGGGCCGGAAGATCAGCACCAGGACGAGGATGGAGAACGCGGCGACGTCCTTGTACTCGACCGTGAAGTAGCCGGACCACAGCGCCTCGATCAGGCCGATCAGCAGACCGCCGAGCATCGCCCCCGGAACCGAGCCGATGCCGCCCAGCACCGCGGCGGTGAAGGCCTTGATGCCGGCGAGGAAGCCGATGTAGAAGTCGATGACGCCGTAGTTCAGCAAGAAGATCAGGCCGGCGACCGACGCCAGCAGCGCCCCCATCACGAAGGTGAGCGAGATGGTGCGGTCGACGTTGACGCCGAGCAGCGACGCCATGTCCCGGTCCTGCTCGCACGCGCGCTGCTCCCGGCCCAGCGCGGTGCGCCCGATGACGAGCGTAAACACGGCCATCAGGACGACCGTCAGCAGCAGGATGAACACTTGGAGGTAGCTCAGGGTGACGACGTAATCGCCCTCGCGCATGATCTCGAATCCGCCGCCGATCACCTGTTGCAGCGGCTTGTTGCGGGCGCCCTGCAGCAACTGGACGTAGTTCTGAAGGAAGATCGACATGCCGATGGCGGTGATGAGCGCCGCCAGGCGCGGCGAGCGCCGCAGCGGCCGGTAGGCGAGCCGCTCGAGGGCCCAGCCGTAGACCGCCGTCAGCAGCATGGTCGCAACCAGAACCAGCAGCAGCGCCAGCGGCACCCACGTCAGCCCGAGCAGGCCCAGCGTGAGGAAGGCGATGATCGAGACGAAGGCGCCGATCATGAATATCTCGCCGTGGGCGAAATTGATCATGCCGACGATGCCGTAGACCAGCGTGTAGCCGATGGCGATCAGCCCGTAGATCGCCCCCAGGGTGACGCCGTTGATCGTCTGATCGACGAAGTACTCGAACGTCCCCAGCATACGCTGTCCCGCCTCGCCCTGCCCCGTCCTGCCCCGCGCCCGCGAGGGCCGCAGGCGGGCCTTACGCGAAACGTCCGGCGTCCGCCGCGGCGTAGGCCGCCACCTTCATGTCGGCGGCGTTCGCCGTCTCGAGCCGCTCGAGGAGTTCGCCCAGCCGGGCCGCCGGAACGGCGCACGTGACCTCGTTGTTGCTCATGCCCGTGCGGACGCGGCTCAACATGCAGCCGACGCTCATCGCGACCTCGCCGCTCTCCTTGGCGATGGGGATTATGTGGCACTGGGGCTTGCCCTCGACGCGAAGGTCGGGCCAGGCGTCGTGCAGCATCATGGCCTGCTTGCCGTTCAGCCGCAGGAACACGACGTCCGGGTCGGCCGGGGAGTCGGCGAGGGGGCCGTAGGTCACGAATCCGGGCTTCCCGCTCACCGTCGGGATGTGCGGGAACACGTCGGGCGTCACCCACTCCGACTCGACCAGCGCCGCCACGTCGGCGCCGGTCGCCGCCTCCTCCAGGGTCTTGAACCCGTGGGTCAGCGAGCCGACGCTGCAATTGCCGTGGTCCTCGGCCACCGTCGTGAACGTCCGGTCGCGGGCCTTGACCCAGAACACGCAGCTTGCGGCGACCCGGCCCGTCCGACCGTCCGGCGTCGGCTCCGGCATCGCGGCGTCGAAACGCGCCACGCCATTGGGCGCCGCGGACGAGAACGCGATGGCGAGCGGTGGGTCGGACAATCCCAGCAGCGACGTCAGCGACTTCGCCTGGGAAGCGAGGGTGGTGGTCTCCGTCATGAACGTGCTCCTTCGATGGCCGCGTCCCGTCAATAGCACCACAGCCCCGGCGCGTTGTCCATCGGCGGCCGGTGGATCGGTGGCCGGTTGCCGGTTGCCGGTGGGCGGTAGGCGATGCCCCTACGGTGTGCAAGGTGTGCAATTCGGCGCGCCGAACCCATGCCCCCCACGGTGTGCAAGGTGTGCCATTCGACGCGCCGCACCCATGCCCCCTACGGTGTGCAAGGTGTGCCATCCGACGCGCCGAACCCATGCCCCCCACGGTGTGCAAGGTGTGCCATCCGACGCGCCGTACCCCTGCCCCCATACGGTGTGCAAGGTGTGCCATCCGACGCGCCGAACCCCTGCCCCCATACGGTGTGCAAGGTGTGCCATTCGACGCGCCGAACCCATGCCCCCATACGGTGTGCAAGGTGTGCCATTCGACGCGCCGAACCCATGCCCCCCACGGTGTGCAAGGTGTGCCATTCGACGCGCCGAACCCATGCCCCCCACAGTGTGCAAGGTGTGCCATTCAGCGCGCCGCACCCATGCCCCCTACGGTGTGCAAGGTGTGCAATCCGGCGCGACCGCCAACTGGGAACCGCCAACCGGCGACCGGCAGCCGGCAAGCGGCGGCGCGCCCTTCGACGTGATATACAACCGGGGCGACCGCCCTGGTTCCGCCGAATCGTGAAGGAAAACGCAATGAACGCAGCGCTCGCCGAAACCGAAACGGAAACCGTCGCGCCGGCCGCGGCGCGGGAAACGGCCTTCCGGTGGGACGACCCCTTCCTTCTCGACGATCAGTTGACGGAAGACGAGCGTCTGATCCGGGACTCGGTCCGCGCCTACGCCCGGGAAAGGCTGATGCCCCGCATCCTGGAGGCCAATCGGCATGAACGGTTCGACCGCGAGACGGTCACCGAGATGGGCGCGCTCGGAATGCTCGGCCCGACGATCCGGGGGTACGGCTGCGCCGGGGCGTCCTACGTCGCCTACGGCCTGATGACGCGGGAGACCGAGCGCGTGGATTCGGCCTACCGCTCCACGATGAGCGTCCAGTCGAGCCTGGTCATGCACCCGATCCACGCCTTCGGCGCCGAGGAGCAACGCCTGAAATACCTGCCGCGGCTGGCGTCGGGCGAATGGATCGGCTGTTTCGGCCTGACCGAGCCCGACCACGGCTCCGACCCGGCGAGCATGAAGACGCGGGCGAAGGCCGTGGACGGCGGTTTCGTGCTCAACGGCGCCAAGACGTGGATCAGCAACGCCCCCCACGCCGACGTCATGGTCGTCTGGGCGCGCGGCGTGGACGACGGGCGCGTGCGCGGCTACGTGCTCGAACGGGGGATGGAGGGCCTGACGACCCCCGGGATCGAAGGGAAGTTCTCGCTCCGCGCCTCGCCCACCGGCGGGATCGTCATGGACGACGTGTTCGTGCCGGCGGAGAACGTGCTGCCGGACGCCGTCGGGTTGAAGGCGGCGCTGTCGTGCCTGTTCCGTGCCCGCTACGGCATCGCCTGGGGCGCGCTCGGCGCGGCCGAGGCCTGCTGGTTCGCGGCGCGCCGGTACACGCTCGACCGCGAGCAGTTCGGGCGCCCTTTGGCGGCGACCCAGCTGATCCAGAAGAAGCTGGCGGACATGCAGACGGAGATCGCCATCGGCCTTCAGGGCTGCCTGCGGGTCGGCCGCCTGATGGACGAAGGCCGCGCCACGCACGAGATGGTGTCGCTCGTCAAGCGCAACTCCTGCGGCAAGGCGCTCGACGTCGCGCGCGCGGCGCGCGACATGCACGGCGGCAACGGCATTTCGGACGAGTTCCACGTCGTCCGCCACATGCTCAACCTGGAGTCCGTCAACACCTACGAGGGAACGCACGACATCCACGCCCTGCTGCTGGGCCGGGCGCAGACCGGCATTCCGGCGTTCGCCGGATAGCCGCGCCGCCGGACCGGGATGGGGAGAACCCCCCTCGCCTTCGCCGCGGCGCCGCCGGAACCCGGCCGCGGCGCCGGCCGCGCCCCGTAGCGCCGCCGGCCATGACGGACGCGACGGGCCGGCATGGGGACGGCCCCGACGCGGCGCCGGAACCGGAGCCGACGCGCCTTCCGGCCCGCGGCCTCCTGCTGCTGGGACTGCTGACCCTGGCCTGGGGCGTCAACTGGCCGATTCTCAAGATCGCGTCGACGGGTCTGCCGCTGCTCCCGTTCCGGGCGATCTGCGCGCTCAGCGTCGGCGTCCTCATGCTGACCATCGCGGCCGCCAACCGCGAGCGCCTGCGGATGCCGCGCGACAACTGGATAGGCGTCGGCGCCGCGGGCTTCTGCAACATGACCGTGTGGTTCATCTGCTCGGCGCTCGCCGTGCGGCTCACGACCTCGGGCCACACCGCGATCGCCGCCTACACCATGCCGCTCTACGTGTTCCTGATCGGGACGCTGTTCCTGGGCGAGCGGCCGACCCCCGGCAAGTGGCTCGGCCTCGCCCTCGGCCTCGGCGCCATCGCGCTGCTGGCCACGCGCGATCTCGAGGCGACCTGGCGGGGCGGGCTCGGCCTCGCGGTCATGAGCGTCGGCGCCGTGTTCTGGGCGGTGGCCTCGATCGTCGTGAAACGGGTGCGCTGGCAGGTTTCGGCGACCGTGGTCGTGGGCTGGCAGGCGCTGATCGGCGGCCTGCCCGTCATCGTCGCCGGGGCCGTCCAGCTCCCCGACCTGCGCGGCGTGACCTGGGAGACGATGATTGCCACCGTCTACGTCATCGTCGTCGGCATCGCGTTCGCCCACTGGCTCTACTTCAGGATCGTGCAGCTCGTGCCGGTGTGGGTGGCCTCGCTGTCGACGCTGGCGATCCCGGCGGTGGGCCTCGTGTCGGGCGCCGTCATGCTCGACGAGCCGCTGGGCTGGGTCGAGGTTCTCGCCCTCCTCCTGCTCGTCGGCGGCGTCTCGACGGTGCTGCCCCGCCCCCGCGTCCGCCGATCGCCGCGGCCGTGACTCCGGCGGCGCGGGACGCGATCGCGCCTCCCGTCCGCGAGCGGGTCAGGCGGCGGGCCGCGGGAAGTCCGGGGGCACCGGCTCCATGTAGGGGAAGCGCGCCAGCCCCTTGACCATCGTCGGGCTGCCGCCCGACCGCAGGTACTGCCGCGAGGCGTCCTGCATCGGCTGATAGTCCCACGGGGCGGGCCGGCCGCTCGTCAGCACGCCCTGGAGGAAGAGGCGCCGCCGCTGGCTTTCGAGGATGTCCTCCTCGATGCGCTGCGGGTCCCACCGGCCGAGGACGTCGGCCAGCATCGCGTCCGCGACGTCCTTGTGCGCCGGGTCGCCGCACAGGTTCTGCTGTTCCCCCGGGTCGGTCTCGACGTTGAACATCATGCCGGGGTCGGGGGCGCTGTAGACGTACTTGTAGGGACCCTTGCGCAGGATCAGGCAGGGCGCGACGGCGCCCTCGGCCGTGAACTCGATCATGGCCTCGTCGGGGCGCGAGTCGTCCGGGCCGTGGAGCATTCCGGACCACGTGTATCCGTCGACGGGCTCCACGAGATCAGGCGGGCCGCCGTCCGTGGCGAGGTCGAGCAGCGTCGGCAGCAGGTCGACCAGCGAAACCGACTTCGCCTCGCGCCGCCCCCTGGCGTTCCCCGGCGCGCGCACGATCAGCGGCACGCGCACGGACCATTCGAAGGGATTGAACTTGTACCACATGCCGCGCTCGCCCATCATTTCGCCGTGGTCGGCGGTGAAGATCACGACCGTGTCGTCGGCGAGGCCCGTGGCCTCCAGCGCGTCGAGCAGCCGGCCCACGTGGCGGTCGACGTAGCTCACCATCCCGTAGTAGGCATGTCGCGCGGCGCGCAGGTGCTCGTCGGTGATCTCGTGCTCGTCCTGGCGGATCAGGTAGTGGTAGCGGCGGCTCCAGGGATCGCGCTCCTCGACCGGCTTGCCGGGATACCTGGGCAGGTCGATGTCGTCGTGGTCGTAGAGATCCCAGAATTCCGGCGTGATCGTGAACGGGTTGTGCGGATGCGTGAACGACGCCGCGAGGAAGAACGGCTTGCCGTCCGGGTCGCGCGCGTAGTCGTAGATCTTCCGCACCGCCTGGAAGCCCACGTCCTCGTCGTAGTCGATCTGAAGGCTGCGCCGGCAGCGGCCGGCCTCGACGACGCTGCGCATACTCATGCCCGACGGCGGCAACTGCCTGTCGCCCCTGGACCAGTCGGGCGTCCAGCCGAAGTCCGACGGATAGATGTCGGTGGTCAGCCGCTCCTCGAAGCCGTGGAGCTGGTCCGGGCCGACGAAGTGCATCTTGCCGCTCAGGCACGTCGTGTAGCCGAGCGCCCGCAGGTAGTGGGCGAAGGTCGGCACGGTCGCGGGAAACTCCGCCGCGTTGTCGTAGGCGCCGATGCGCGAGGGAAGCTGCCCCGCCATCATCGAGAAGCGGGACGACGCGCAGATCGGGTTGTTGCAGTAGGCGTTCTCGAAGACCACCCCGTCGCGCGCCAGATCCTCCAGGCGCGGCGCCTTGACCAGCGGGTGGCCGTAGACCGGGAGGACCGGCGCCGCCATCTGATCGGCCTGAATGAAAAGGAAATTCGGTGCTGACATCTGTTTCATCGCCTCCCCGAGACATGATTGCGGCGCCGGCGGAACGCTTCCCGCGCCGTCGCCGCGGATCCACGGCCGCTTGCGGAGACGGAGCGCCGCTGCTAGGTTCGGCGCCGTTCTCCCCGACCGCTCCGGCGGGAGTGTAGCGAAAGGGCACGACATTGGAAGCTGCGGCCGCAGACGACCCCCGGACCCGGAAGCTGACCAGCCCCGAGGCCAACGCCAAGCTGCTGGCGGCGCAGCGGGAGATCGTCTCGCGCCAGCGGCTCAAGCCCTTCACCAAGCGCACCGACCGCCACGGCCTGATCTACTTCGGCGGGCACATGGCGATCATCTTCGGGACCGGATACTTGGTGTATCTGGCCACGGGAACGGGCTGGCTCGTCCCGGCGATGCTGCTGCACGGCGTCATGCTCGGGCACCTGTTCGCGCCGATGCACGAGTGCAGCCACGGCACCGCCTTCCGCACCCGCTGGCTCAACGAAACCGTGCACTGGATCACCGGCATCCTGATCCTGTGGCCGCCGACGTATTTCCGCTACGACCATACCGGACACCACACCCACGCCCAGGAATTCGGCAAGGATCCGGAATTCGTCCTGCCCAGCCCCTCGTCGTGGATGGACTACGTGTACTACGTCACGGCCACCCAGCTGTGGATCAAGAACGTCGGCTGGATCCTGCGTCATTCCATGGGCCGCATCCGCCCGTTCAACCGCCAGTTCGTGCCCGAGGACCAGCTTCCGAGGATTTTCCTCGAGGCCCGCGTCATGCTGGCGATCTACGCCGGCCTCGCCGTCGTCAGCGTCGCCCTGGGGACGTGGGCCGTCGTCATCTACTGGGCCGTCCCCACGATCATCGGCGTGCCCGTGGCGCGGGCCATCCGCATCGCCGACCATACCGGCTGCACGGAAGGGAAGCTCGATCTCCGGACCTACGCCCGCACCGTGAAGACCGATCCGCTGACCCGGTTCCTGTGCTGGAACATGCCCTACCACTGCGAGCATCATCTGGCGCCGTCGGTGCCGTTCCACGCCCTGCCCGCGCTCCACGCCGAGGTGGGACACGAAATGAACCCCGTCGACAAGGGGTACTGGGCGGTCCAGCTGGACGTCCTGCGCCGCCATCTGGAGCGGAAGTTCAGGTTCCGCATCGTCCAGTCCCTCTGATCCGGCGTCCGGCCCCTCCCCTCCCCGGCCACGGAACGACAGGAGACCCGCCGCATGGCCGGAGAGTGGCACCTGGTCGCGTCGACCGGCGACGTCGAGGAAGAGGACGTGATCGGCGTCAACGTGGCCGGCGCCGCCGTCGCCGTCTACAACGTCAAGGGGAAGTTCTACGCCACCGAGAACGTCTGCACCCACGCCTTCGCCTTCCTTTCGGAAGGAGTCGTGATCGACGACGTCATCGAGTGTCCGGTCCACCAGGGGCGGTTCCACATCCCCACCGGCAAGCCCAAGGGCGCGCCGGTGTCCGTGGCCCTCGACACCTACGCCACCAGGGTCGAGGGCGGGAAGGTCTACGTCCGCCTCGACGACGGCAACGAAGAGGAACGGCCATAGCCATGCATACCGACGAACGCGGTCTCGCCCTGACCACCGACAGCGCCGCCGCCGCCGCGGGCTTCGACGAGACGATGGCGCAGTACCTGGACTACCGGGCGGGGGTCGGGGACGCCGTCAAGCGGATGCTCGGGGCCGACCCCGGCTTCGTCATGGGGCAGTGCTTCAAGGGCTACCTCTTCAACCTGTTCGGAACCACCGCGGTGGAGCCCAGGATCGCGGCAAGCCTCGCCGCCGCGGAAGCCGGCGCCGGCAAGGTCACGAGCCGGGAAGCGGCCCACGTGGCGGCGCTCGGCGCCTGGTCGCGCGGGGACCTGACGGCGGCCTGCGCCGTGTGGGACGAAATCCTCCGCGAACACCCCCACGACCTGCTGGCGCTGCGCCTCCAGCACTACAACGCCTTCTGGATGGGCCGGACGCAGGACATCCGCGACGGCGTCGCCCGGATCATCGACCAATGGGACGAGTCGGTGCCCGGCTACGGCAGCGTTCAGGGCATGTACGCCTTCGGCCTGGAGGAATGTGGCGAGTACGCGCGGGCCGAGGAATTCGGGCGCCGGGCCGTCGAGGCCAACCCCGACGACCTGTGGGCGATCCACGCGGTCGCCCACGTCCTTGAGATGCAGGGCCGCCTGCGCGAGGGAATGGGCTGGCTGGACTACCCGGCCGACGTCTGGGAAGACCGCAACCCCTTCCGCGGGCATCTGTGGTGGCACCGGACCATGTATTCGGTCGAGGCCGGCGACTACGGCGCCGCGCTGGCGCTGTTCGACCGCTCCGTGACGCCCGCCGAGGCGTGGGACTTCTACCTCGACGTCCAGAACGGCGCCTCCATGCTGCTGCGCCTCGACCTCCTCGGCGTCGACGTGGGCGACCGCTGGAAGCCCATGGCGGACGCCATGGAGGCGCACGTGGACGATCACGTCCTCGTCTTCACCGACACCCACACGATGATGGCGCTGGCGGCCGACAGGCGTTTCGACGCCGCCGAGAAGCTGCTGGCGTCGCTGCGCGCGTTCGCCGGGACGCCGGACAACTTCGCCGCCGCGACCATGAAGCCGGTGGCGATCCCGGTCTGCCAGGCCCTGCTGGACTTCGCCAGGGACGACCACGACGCCGTGGTCGACGGCCTGCTGCCCCGGCGCTACGACCTCGCCCCCCTCGGCGGCAGCCACGCGCAGCGCGACGTCTTCGCCCAGGTGCTGATCGAATCGGCGATCCGGGGCAAGCGCCTCGCCCTGGCGCGGGCGCTGCTCGCCGAACGGGTCGCCGAGAGGCCCCACAGCCGCGGGAACTGGCTCAAG
Source organism: Alphaproteobacteria bacterium (assembly GCA_965200265.1). Lineage (GTDB taxonomy): Bacteria > Pseudomonadota > Alphaproteobacteria > UBA2966 > UBA2966 > UBA2966. The sequence goes on from OZ241357.1 coordinate 1,367,395, forward strand.
TACGCCGACGTCCTGGAGGCCCTGGGCGACCCGGCGCGCGCCGCCGCCGCCCGCGAACGCGCCGACGCCGTGCTCGCTTCCTGACCGGCCGGCGACATGACCGAACGAAGAAGCGAACGGGCGCGCGAAGGGTAGCCCCTTGGCGCGGCCCGTTCCCGAGAGGCGTCCGGAGAGACCCACGTGCAATCCATGACCTGTGACGTGCTGATCGTCGGCGGCGGCGGCGCGGCGCTGTACGCGGCGATCCACGCGCGCGACGCCGCGCCCGGCCTCGACGTCGTCGTCGCCAGCAAGGGCCTGTTCGGCAAGAGCGGCTGCACCCGCATGGTCCAGGGCGGCTACAACGCCGTCCTGCACGAGGACGATTCGTTCGACAGGCATTACGACGACACGATCCGGGGCGGCGGCCTGATAAACGATCAGGAGCTGGCCTGGACCCTGGTCACGCAGGCGCCGGAGCGCGTCTTCGAGATGGAGAACGCCTTCGGCTGCTTCTTCGACCGTCGCGCCGACGGCGCCATCCACCAGCGCGCGCTGGCCGGACAGTCGTTCGACCGGACGATCCACCGCGGCGACCTCACCGGAATCGAGATCGTCGGACGCCTCGCGGAACAGGTTCTGGTCCGCGACGTCGAACTGCTCGACGAAGTGCGCGGCGTCGACCTGCTGCCGGACCCCTCGGGCCGGGCGGTGGCCGGCGCGCTGCTGCTCGACCAGCACAGCGGCGAGCTCATCGCCGTTCACGCCACCGCCGTCCTGCTGGCGACGGGCGGGGCCGCCCCGCTCTACCGCGTCACCGCGGCGTCGCTCGAGAAATCGGGAGACGGCCTCGCCATGGCCTACCGGGCCGGCGCCGAACTCGTCGACATGGAGATGATGCAGTTCCACCCCACCGGCCTCGTCGCCGACGGCTCGCTGCTCAACGGGACGGTCCTCGAGGAGGGCCTGCGGGGCGCCGGCGGCCACCTGCTCAACGCCGACCGCGAACGCTACATGGCGCGCTACGATCCCGAGAAGATGGAGCGCTCCACCCGCGATCTCGTCTCGCGCAGCGGCATGATGGAGATCCGGGCCGGCCGCGGCACCGCCGGCGCCGGCGTCCATCTCGACGTCCGGCATCTCGGGAAGGACTTCCTGCTCGAGTCCTCCCCGGGCATGTACGCCCGCTGCCTGACCGTCGGCGTCGACATGGCGACCGACCTGATCGAGGTGACCCCCACGGCGCACTTCCAGATGGGCGGCATCCGCATCGACGCCGACTGCCGCACGACCCTGGAGGGGCTGTTCGCGGCCGGCGAGGATGCCGGCGGCGTCCACGGCGCCAACCGCCTCGGCGGCAACGGGGTGGCCGAATCGATGGTGTTCGGGGCCATCGCCGGGAAATCGATCGCTCGTCACGCGACGGAAGGAGCGCGCGCGGCCATCGACAGGGACCGGCTCGACGCGGCCCGCGCCCGTCTGGAGGGTTCCGGCGCGGTCACCGGACGGCCCTTCGCGCTGAAGAAGCGGCTGCGCGCCCTGGCCTGGGACCGTCTCGGCATTCTCCGCGACGCGGGCGGCCTGACGGCGGCGGCGGGCGAGCTCGACGCCATCGAAGGCGAACTCGACGCCGTGGCCATGCCGGCGCGGCGCGGCCAGAACCCCGACCTGCAGGAGCGCCTCGACGCCGAGAACCTGATCGACGTGGCGCGCCTCGTCGGCGCGGCGGCGGAGCGCCGCGAGGAGAGCCGGGGCAGCCATTTCCGCGAGGACTTCCCCGACCCGGACGGCCGCTTTCTCGTCAACTTCGTCCAGCGCCGCGGCGCCGACGGAAAGCCGCGCACCGAACCCCGCCCCGTGGCCTTCACCCGCCGCGCGCCCGAGGCGCTGTCGGGCGAGACCCTCATCCCCGCGTGAGCGGCGCGACCGGATCGAGACATGGAATCGAACGCGACCGTTACCCTCGACATCGCCCGCACTGATCCGGCGAGCCGGCGCCGCTTCGAGGCGCCGGTCCGGTCCGCGCACGCGCGCGTCCTCGACGCCTTGCACTGGATCCGTGAGAACGAGGACCCGACGCTCGGGTTCCGTTACGCCTGCCGCGTCGGCATGTGCGGCGCCTGCGCCGTCGTCATCGACGGTAGGGAAGCCCTGGCCTGCCAGGCCACGCTCGGCGACGTCGACGGCGGCACCCTGCGTGTCGAGCCGCTGCGAGGCCTGCCGGCGCGGCACGATCTGATCGTCGACATGCGGCCCTTCTTCGAGGGCCTCGCCCGCGCCGGGGCCGCCCTTCGTCCGCGGGAGCCGGACCGACGCGGGCTGCCCGTCCTGCCGCCCGGCGCCGGCGACCGGACCGCGATCGAGGCGCGGAACGGCTGCCTCACCTGCGGTGCCTGCGTTTCCGCCGTCGTCGGCGAGGCGGCGGGCGATGACGGCGTCGGCCCGGCCGCCCTCAACCGCGTGCTCATGCTCGCCCTCGACGAACGCGACGACGCCGGAACCGCGCGCCTGAGCGCCGTCGCCGGGGAAGCGCGCGGCCTGAGCGCGGAGGCGATGGCCCGCGCCGAGAGCGTCTGCCCCGCCCGGATACCGTTGTCCGAAACGCTGGAGCGGCTCAAGGCCTTCGTCGCCGGCCATGACGACGACAGCTGAGCGGCCGCGCGGGGACGAGGAGCTCCTCGTCGGGCGGATCGGCGCGGCGGCCGCCCGGGACGCGCCCGAGAGAATCGCCCTGACCGACGGCGGCGTCTCGCTGACCTTCGGCGACCTCGACCGCCGCGCCGACGGCTTCGCGACGGCCCTGGCGCGCCTCGGCGTGCGGAAGGGGGACGTCGTCTCGGCGTACCTCCCCAACTGCGTCGCCTACGTCGTCGTCGTCCTGGCGACGGCGCGGGCGGGCGGGGTCTTCTCGCCCGTCAACCCGCGTCTGAAGGAAGGCGAGATTGCCGGCCTTCTCGCCCTCGCCCGCCCCCGCGGCCTCGTCACCACCGTCGACCGCGCGGACACGATCGAGCGGGCGGTCGCCCGCGCCGGGATCGATCGCCCCGGGATCGTCGTCATCGACCCCGACGGGGACACGAGCGACGCCGCGTTCGAGCGGACGCGCGAGCCGGCGCCGGGCGCACTTCCCGACGTTGCGTCCGACGACGACTTCGGCCTGATGTTCACCTCGGGCACGACGGGCCGGCCCAAGGGCGCGCTCTCCACCCATCGCGCCCGCATGACCTGGATCCACAAGGCGATCGACGTCTACGGCCTCGGCCCCGAGGACACCTATCTCGGCGTCATGCCCCAGGCACATTCGGCGGGCCTCACGTTCACGCTGATGCATCTGTGCGTGGGCGGCCGCGTGCATATCCAGCGTGCCTTCGATCCCGCCGGGTATCTGGAGATCGTGGCCGGCGAACGGGTGACGTCGAGCCTCGTCGTGCCCACGGTGCTGGTCATGGTGCTCGACGAACTGGAGCGCCGCCGCGTCCCGCCGAAGCTGGACGGCCTGTCCCGCCTCGTGACCTGCGGAGCGCCCCTGCAACCGGTACTCAAGGAAAGGGTTCTGGAGCGCGTCACGCCCCGGCTGTTCGACTACTACGGCTCGACGGAATCGAACAGCATGACGGTCCTGGAGCCTGCCGATCAGCGGCGCAAGCCCACGTCGGTCGGTCGGCCGTTCGCCGGCGTCGAGGTGCGGATCGCCAGAGAGGACGGCGCCCCCCTGCCCGCCGGCGAGGTCGGCGAGATACTGTGCCTCAACCCCTCGGTCATGCGCGAATACCTGGACGACCCCGAGGCCACGAAGGCGGCCTTCACGGACGGGTGGTTCCACACCGGCGATCTCGGCCGTCTCGACGAGGACGGATATCTCCATCTGGTCGGCCGGCTGAAGGAGATCGTCATCAGCGGGGGCGTCAACATCCATCCGGCCGAGGTCGAGCAGGTGCTGATGTCCCATCCGGCGGTGCTCGATTGCGCCGTCGTCGGCCTGCCCGACGCCAAATGGGGGCAGATCGTCACCGCGTGCGTCGTCCCGCACCGGGGAGCGCGCCCCGACCTGGCGGAGCTCCAGTCCCACTGCGCGCGGGAACTGGCGGACTTCAAGAAACCCCGGCGGCTCGAGGTGATGGCGGCGATCCCCAGGAACGCCAGCGGCAAGACGGTTCGCGCCGAACTCGCGGCCAGCCTGCGGGAAGCGGCATCGGCATCGGCCTGAAACCCGGAAAGGAGAGGCCATGACGACCTACACCCGGATTGCGGTCGATATCGCGGAGCGCATCGCGACCGTCACCCTCGCCGACCCGGAGCGGCGCAACGCCATGAGCCTGCCGATGCGGGAGGAGTGCATGGACGCCCTGCGCTCCCTGGAGGACGGCGGCGAAGCGGACTGCGTCATCCTCGTCGGGGCCGGCGACAGGGCCTTTTCCGCCGGTGCCGACGTCAACGAGCTGAAAGAGCGCACGGTCGCGAGCGAGCTTTCCACCAGGGCCGGCCTGCGCCGCGAGCTTCCGCGCCTGCTGGAAACCATGCGCCTGCCGACGCTCGCCTGCATCAACGGCCACTGCCTCGGTGCCGGCCTCGAGATCGCGCTCGCCTGCACGCTCCGCATCGCGGCGCGCTCGGCGCGGCTCGGCCTGCCCGAGATCAACCTCGGCGTCATTCCCGGCAGCGGCGGCACCCAGCGGCTGACCCGCATGGTCGGCCTCGGACGGGCCATGGCGATGGTGACCCTGGGCGAGCCGGTATCCGCCGACGAGGCGCTCGCCATCGGGCTGGTCAACGCCGTTCACGAGGACGGCAAACTGATGGACGCGGGCCGCGGGATATGCCGCAAGTGGCAGGCCAAGGGCCCCGTCTCCCTGATGGCGGCGCGGGACGCCGTCCTCGCCGGCCCGGACGCCGATCTCGCCGCCGGCATCGACTACGAGCGCAAGCTCTTCGCGCTGTGCCTGGCGAGCGGCGAACGCGACGAGGGCGTGAACGCCTTCCTCGACAAGCGGACGCCCGATTTCCGCAAGAGCTGAGCGCGGACGACCTTCCGGAGGGACTCCAATGGCCGACAAGGTCGCATTCATCGGCATCGGCCGGATGGGCGGACACATGGCGCGGCATCTCGCCGACGCGGGTCACGAGGTGACGGTTCACGACATCGCGCCGGCGAAGGCGGACGCGTTCGCCGCCACGCACGGCGGACGGGCCGCCCGCACGGCCGCCGAGGCCGCGGACGGCGCCGTCTACGTCGCCGCCTGCGTCGGCGGCGACGACGAGTCGCGGGAGGCGACCCAGGGGCCGGCGGGCGCTTTCCGGACGATGGCCGAGGGCGCCGTGTTCGTCGATCACGACACGATGACGGCGCAGGCCGCGCGGGCGACGGCCGACGCGGCCGCGGAACGCGGCATCCACTACCTGGACGCGCCGGTGTCGGGGGCCGAGGAGCTCGCCGACGCCGGAGAACTGGCCGTCATGATCGGCGGCGCCGAGGCCGGCGTGGCGGCGGCGCGGCCGTACCTCGCCGCCTACTCGCGGACCGCCGAGCACGTCGGGCCGAGCGGACACGGCCAGCTTGTGAAGATGGTCAACCAGATTCTGATCTCGGCGACCATGCAGGGCCTCGCCGAGGGGGTGGCGTTCGCCCGCGCGGCCGGCCTCGATCTCGACAGGACTTTCTCGCTGCTCGCCAGGGGCTCGGCGCAATCCTGGTGGTTCGACCATCGGATCCGGCGCATGATCGACGGCGACCTCGACTCCGCCGACGGCGGCATCGACTCCCTGATGACCCATCTCGGCCTGTGCCTGAACGAGGCGCAGGAGTTCGGCGTCGCGCTCCCGGTCACCGCGCTCATCGCCCAGTTCAACACCGCCGTCCATGCGCGCGGCAGGGGCGCGTGGGAGAGTCCGGCGTTGATGACGTTGTGGGACGATCGCTACGACGGGAGCGACGGGTCGGCGCCGTAGTCGCGGCCGGCTGGAGGTGGAGCGGTGCCGCTGCGCCCTCGTCAAAGGTTCTCCGTCAATTCGTTCAAGGCGACCTTGAGCACGTTTTCGAGCCACGGATCGAGCCTCTTCCGGGCCGCCTCCTCCGTATCATTGTAGAAGAAAACGAACCCCTCTTCCGCCACCGGAACGAGCGTGGAGCGCCGGTCCCCGTCCTCGTCCTCGTCCTGAATCTCCAGGAACGGCGCGCAGATCAGACTTCCGGTGAACCCGTGTCCGATGCCGTGGATCGCGAACACCAGACGGGCCTTCCGTTCCCAGGTCATATTCAACGCCACCCAGGAGCGGAACTCGCCGAAGTTGACGAAGTATCCCAGATGATGTTTTGCGTTCTGGATGATCTGCGCCCGGTACCAATGGCCGGTCTCGTCGTCTCCGATCCCGACCCGAGCTCCGGCCGATGTCGTCATCCGCAATAGCGCGTTCCCGACATCCGGGGCGATTTCATCCAGCCGTTCGCGCAGACGTTCCTTTACCGCGCCGGCTATATCGAAAACCTTTTCGAGCTCCTGCCTTCTTTCGACGGCCGTTTTGTCGGCAGCCTTGTAAAGACCGCCCAGCATCTCCTTGACGTCAGTCTTGTCGGACAATACCGTTTCGGATATCGCCACCGCCTTGGCGAACTGGACTCTCTGAAGCTTGGCGATCAGGTCGACGTGCGGCTTGAGATCGCCTGCGTCGGCGGCTTCGAGAGTATCGAGATAGGCCGTTCGGTCGTCTCTGGTCACGACCAGCGGGAACAGGTCTTGCCTGATCAGGACGAGCGACGCGAGCGCCCGGGCCAACCGGCCGTTGCCGTCCTGGAACGGATGAATCTGCGTGAATCGATGATGGAGCCAGGTCGCCTGTACCTCCGCCGACATCCTCCCGTCGACATGCGCCAAGTGCAGCTCGACGAGTCTGTCCATCTCGGCCGCTACATGCTCCGGCGGACAGTACCTGTAGGTCACGCCGTCCCGGACCGGATGGTTGGGCTGGACCTTCCAGTCGCCCTTGATCAGTTCCACCTCAACGGGCCGGCCGAGCGAATCGATCCCTTCCGTGACCGTCTGACTCCGGAGCAGAACGGCGTGGAGTTCCCTGATGTAGGAAGTGGACAAGGGCCGCGCGCTCTTCACGAAATCGAACACGCCGTCGAGGGCCCGTTTCTGATCGCGCAGCAGCCCAAGGACGAATTCACGCGGACGATTGATCGAACCGTGGGTCAGTAACTCCTCCCGAAAGCCCCGGTCGATCAGCGTTTGGGTGACTCCGCGGTCGATGTCGTAGAGGTTCTCTATGATGCCGGTCTCGATCGCCCATTCGCGCCCGAGCCGCTGGGTGAAGTCGGAAACGAGATTCGTTCCCTTGAGACGTTCCTGTTGGCCGCGCCACGCCGCCTTGATTCCCGGAATCTCCGAGACGGACAACTCCTCCCAATCGGCATCCAGGTCCATAATACCGGTCTCGGGGTTCCAGATAAGGACTTCTTCCCGTTCCGGCATTTTGTACACCTTCTGTAAGTCAAATTTCGACACCATAGTCGCGCCGCGCCGACTCGGCGCTGACGTATCCGTTGCTCGCGTCGGCCCGGACCTTCGCCGGGTCGCGCCTTGACGGCGGGCCGAACCCATCCGATCCGGGCACCTCGTACCATATTTCGGAACCTTCGGGCGCGACGAAGTGTTCCTTGCTGTTGAGGTCGCGCCGGCTGGATGGTGGAGCGGCGCCGCGGCGCCCCCCCTCGTCAAAGGTTCCAGGGCCTCGCTCCCCTCGCCTTGATACGGCACACAACGAGGGATAGATTGAGGCATACTCAGGAGACACCCATGCGCACCATGCTCGACATCGACGACGACGTCCTTGCGGCGGCGAAGGAGCTTGCCAGACGGGAGCGGACGACGACCGGGAAGTTGGTCTCGGACGTAATGCGCGAGGCCCTGCATGTGCGCTCGCATCCCGCGCCTGCCGACAGGCCGCGACGCGTATCGCATTTACATGGCTTCGATCCCATTCCGGCCGGGGGAGCCGTCGTCACCGACGAACTGGTCAATGAGCTTCGCGAGGAGATGGGGGTCTGATTCGTGAGGGCGTTGCTCGACGTCAACGTCCTGATCGCGCTGCTCGACGAGAACCATACCCACCACGCGGCGACGTCGGACTGGCTCGCGGAGCGTATCGAGTCGGGATGGGCGTCCTGCCCCCTGACGCAGAACGGATGCGTTCGCATCCTCTCCCAGCCCCGGTATCCCAACGTCCTGGACGTCGGGGAAGCCATGGCGCGTCTCCAGACCGCCGTGTCCACGCCACATCACCGATTCATCGCCGACGACGTAAGCCTGCTCGACTATGCCGTTGTGGACCGTCGGAGGCTGTCGGGACCCCGGCAAGTGACGGACGTCTATCTCCTGACACTCGCCGTTGCGCATGGCGTGCGGATGGTCACGCTCGACAAGTCCGTCCCGCTCTCCGCCGTCCCCGGGGCGAGCGAAGACTCCTTGGTGGTGATTTGACCAGTGGTCCGCGGCGCGTGCGAAGCGGGCGCATGGCGGAAACGGCTCCGACGCCCGGACGCAGCTCTCATGCGAGGGGCGTTCCAACCCGGTCTCGCGGTTTCCCGCGGGCGCAAACAACTGGATAACGACGGCGCTCATGTGCGGCCGCTTCACGCAGACCTTTGCGTGGGATCAGGCAGACCTGCTCCTCGGTCTGTCCGGCGCGCCGCTGAACCTCCGGCCCCGCTACAACGTGGCGCCGAGCCAGGAAGTCGCGGTGGTTCGCGCGGACCGGGAGGGCCGGCGGCGGCTCTCGATGCTGCGCTGGGGCCTGGTCCCCGCCTGGGCCAGGGACCCGCGCATCGGCCACAAGCTCATCAACGCGCGCGCCGAGACGGCACACACCAAACCCTCGTTCCGGGCCGCGTTCGCCTCGCGCCGTTGCCTGATCCCGGCGGACGGGTTCTACGAATGGAAGCGCGCGGGTGGGACGAGACAGCCTTGGCTGGTCGGCATGAAGGACCGCGCGCCGTTCGCCTTCGCGGGCCTTTGGGAGCGCTGGCCTGCGCCGCGCGGCGGAGCGGAGGCGTTGGAGACCTTCACTATCCTCACCACGGCCGCCAACGAGGTCGTGGCGCCGATCCACCACCGGATGCCGGTGATCCTGGCGCCGACGGCGTTCGGCCCCTGGCTCGCGGGCGCGGAGGTGGCGCTCGGACCGCATCCGCCGGAGGCCATGACCGCCTGGCCGGTGAGCACCTGCGTCAACCGCCCCGCGAACGACGATCCGCGCTGCATCGAGCCGATCGCACGCCTGCTGTAGGTCAAACTTCGACGCCGTAGTCGCGCCGCGCCGATTCGGCGCTGACGTATCCGTCGCGCACGTCGGCCCGGACCTTCGCCGGGTCGCGCCTCGACGGCGGGCCGAACCCACCCGATCCGGGCACCTCGTACCATATTTCGGAACCCTCGGGCGCGACGAAGTGTTCCTTGCTGTTGAGGTTGCGCCGGGCGCCGTCGGCCGCGATCAGGTAGATGCGCGCGGGCGCGCCCGCCCCGCCCCCGAACAGGCCGAACGGTGGCGACTTGGCGCGTTCGCAGCACACCGTGGCCTCCGCCGCGTGGCCGAGAACCTTCCACACGCGGCGGGCCGCCAGACCGCCGCGGTACTCCCCCGCCCCGCCGGAGTCCGGGATCAGCTCGTAGCGGTCGATTCGCAGCGGGAAGCTCATCTCCACGACCTCCACCGGCGTGTTCGCCGTGTTGGCGACGCTGGCGGCGATGGCGTTGATGCCGTCCTTCCCGGGGCGCGCGCCGAACCCGCCCTTCACGACCTCGTAGTTGACGTAGCGGGCGCCGTCGCGCGGGTCGATGCCGCCCATGGCGAGAATGGCCGACGTTCCCTGGGAGCACGCCATCACGTCGTCCGGCGCGAAGCCCGACATGGCCATGAACACCATGTCGCAGACCCGGTGGGCGATCTCGTGGTTGGCGTACACCACCGGCGCGGGAAACGCGGCGTTGACGACGGTCCCGGGCTCGGCGTCCACGGAGATCGGACGCCAGCAGCCCGAGTTCGGGGGAATCGCCGCGTCCGGATCGGCCACGGTCTTCACGGCCGTGTAGACCCCCGATGCCGTCACCGCGAGGGGTGAGTTCATGGGGCCGCGCACCACCGAATCGGTGCCCGCGAAGTCGACGGCGAGCGTGTCGCCGCTCTTCTTCACGCGCAGCTTGATGGCGAACGGCGCGTCCTCGGTCTCACCCGGCTCAAGGATGCCGTCGCCATCGCAGAAGTCCTCGAAGCTCCCCTCGCCGTCGGGCAACGCCGCCAAAGCCCGGCGCATCATCGCTTCGGAACGGTCCATCACGCTCCGCATGATGCGCGACAGGCGGTCCGCTCCGTGGCGGCGCGCCAGCCCCTCGAGCCGGGCCGCCGCGCGGCGGTTGGCGCCGACCTGGGCGCGAAGGTTGCCCCGTCCTTCCTCCGGCGTCCGCACGTTGGCGAAGATGATGTCCTCGACCTCGCGCACGGGTTCGCCCCGGCGGTACAGCCGGACGGGAGGCAGGCGCAGCCCTTCGGCGAATATCTCGGTCTCGGCGCCGTAGCTGCCGGGCGTACCGCCGCCCACGTCCGGCCAATGTGCCCGCAGGCAGACGAACCCCAGCAGGCGTCCGCCGTCCGCGAAGGCGGGCGTCACCACGTTGACGTCCGGCAGATGCGAGCCGCCGAAGTACGGGTCGTTGTGGATGAACACGTCGCCCGGCGCGATCTCCTCCCAGGCCCGGATGACGGCCTTGACGGCCAGCGGCATCGAGCCGAGATGCATCGGCAGGTCAGGCCCTTGCGCCACCATATCGCCCCGCGCGTCGAAGATGCCGCACGAGAAATCGCCCGCCGACTTCAGGATCGGCGAATAGGCCGTTTTCGACAGGACGACCCGCATTTCCGCGGCCATCGAGTAGAGGCTGTTCTTGACCACCTCGAACGTGACCGGATCGTTGTCGGCGGGCGCTCCAGGCGCCGTGTCAGCCATCGCCGCCCTCCTCCATGACGAGGACTCCCTTCGGGCCGGTCCGCGCCCTCCATCCGGGCGGAACGACGATCGTCGCGTCCGCCGCCTCGATGACGGCAGGCCCCGGCACGTCGCCGCGCGACGGCAGGCGGTCCCGGTCGAGGATATCGCACGCGACCGCGCCGGTGTCCTTGAAACGGACCGGGCGCGTCCCGCGCCGGGCGTCGTCGACGGCGCCGCTTCCGGCGTCGTCCGCCTTCAGGTCCAGGCCCTCGAGGACGCCGATGGCGCCGACCCGGAGATTGACGATCTGAAGCGGCTCGCCGGGGCTGTCGTGTCCGTAGATGGCCCGGTGGCGGGCGTGGAACGCCTCCGCCAGCCTGGCGAGGTGCGCGGCGCCGATGGCGCCATCCTCGATCGGCACCGTGAGCTCGTAGGCCTGCCGCGTGTAACGCACGTCCGCGGCCCGTTGCAGCCCGCACCTGGCCTCCGGCACGCCGGCCGCGGCCAGCATGGCGCGCCCGGCCGCCTCCATCGTCGACAACGCCTCCGACATCTCGTCCGGGGACACCCGGTCGAGCCATCCGTGGAACGTGCGGACGTAATCCCGGCGCAGGTCGGTGGCGACGAGGCCCAGGGCGGAGAACCCGCCGGGAATGGGCGGCACGACGACCTTCGGGATGCCGAGCTCGCGGGCGAGGCTCGCGGCGTGCGCCGGCCCCGCGCCGCCGAACGCCACGAGAGCGAATTCGCGCGGGTCGTGGCCGCGCTCGACGGAAACGATGCGCAACGCCTCCGCCATGTTGTGGTCGACCACTTCGACGACTCCGGCCGCGGCTTCGAGGACGGAGAGGCCGAGAGGATCGGCGATCTTCTCCCGAAGCGCGGCTTCGGCAGCCGCCGCGTCGACGGCCAGCTCGCCGCCCAGAAAGCGGTCCGGGTTCAGGTATCCGAGGATCAGGTCGCAGTCGGTAACCGTGGGGTCCCGCCCGCCCCGTCCGTAGCATACGGGACCCGGCTCGGCGCCGGCGCTGCGGGGGCCGACGCGCAGGCCACCCCCCGAATCGATCCACGCGATGCTGCCGCCGCCGGCGCTGACCTCCGCGAGGTCGATGACGGGCACCTTGATCGGGTGGCCGGCGCCGTGCATCCAGCGGGCGACGTTGGCGTCGGCGCCGACCTCGTACTCCGACGTCACCTCGATCCGTCCGTCCGCGACGAGGCTCGCCTTGGCGGTCGTCCCGCCCATGTCGAAGGAGATCAGGTTCGGCTCGTCGAGCTGCCCGCCGATGAAGGCCGCGGCGATGACGCCGGCGGCGGGGCCGGACTCCACGGCCATGACCGGCACCTTCACGCTTTCGGCGACGTCGAGGACTCCGCCACTCGACCCCATGACGTGGAGCGGCGGCAGCTTCAGCTCGTGGGTGGCCCGCTCCAGGCGTTCCAGATACGACACTAGGAGCGGACCGACGTAGGCGCAGACGGCGGTCGTGCTGGTGCGCTCGAACTCCTTCAGCTCGGGCAGGACGTCACAGGAGAGAAAGACCGGGACGTCCGGCAGCGCGGCCCGCAACCGCGCGCCGATCCGCCGTTCGTGGTCGTCATGGAGGAACGAGAACAGCAGGCATACCGCGACCGCCTCCACTCCCTCGTTGCGGATCTCCTCGACGATGGCGTCGAGCTCGTCTTCCGCGAGCGGAACCACCACCTCGCCGTCGGCGGCGACGCGCTCGGTGACCTCGAACCGCCTGTGGCGGGGCACCAGCACGGCGGGCGGTTCCTGGTTGCGGTCGTAGAGGCGCGCGCGGGCCGAACGGCGCAACTCCAGAACGTCCCTGAAGCCGCGCGTGGCGATCAACGCGGTCTTCGCGCCTTTCTCCTCGAGAATGACGTTGGTCACGACGGTGGTCGCGTGCGACAGGAGCGCTACGTCCGGTGCGTCGACCCCGTGGCGCGACATGGCCGCCTTCAGCGCGTCGATCACGCCGGCGACGAAGTCCTGCGGGGTGGTCGACGTCTTGACGACGCCGACGCGGCCGCTCGCTTCGTCGACCACGGCCACGTCCGTGAACGTCCCGCCTACGTCCACGCCGATACGGTATCGGGATCGCGATTCGGTCATGTCACTTCGATTCGGCGTTTGGCCGGTGATCGCGCCGCCGCTTCCCGACAAGCCGCGCGGGGCACCGCGTGTCGATGACCGGCGGGCACCAAACGGGATTTTCTACATTCTACGCACCGGGTCTCCACGGCGCGACCTGCTGGTACACTATGGTCCGTACCCGACGGGCTACAACCGCCAAGCCAAACGGAGGTATAGCTGCGCGTCTTCGAGGCGTTGCGCGTCCAGGTGTCGGAGGCACTTCATCTCATCGACACATATCTACGGTGGACTTTCAAGAATAAGCAGGTATCTGTTTTCTGCCATGGTTGTGGACAAGGCAAGTTTCTGATTCGCATGGATGGGCTGATCCCGTTGGAGAAGCTGGAGGCGCGGGTGCGCCCGTATTACCCGAAGGCGGGAGCGGCTTGATCAGATCTTCCCGAATAAGTTGCCGGATATTGCTTACCGGTTCGGAAGGGCTGGTCGGGAAAGCCCTTCGAGAGACCCTCGAAGGGCTCGGGGCGGACGTCGCAGGACTGGATATCAGAGGAACGGGCGGCCAGACAGGTGATGTGCGGGACGCGTGGCGTGTCCGGCAGGCCGTGACCGGGTGCCACGGCATCGTCCATCTCGCCGCGGTTTCCCGCGTCATATGGGGAGAGCGCGACCCGGAAACCTGTCGGGAGGTCAATATCGGCGGGTTGCGCAACGTCGTCGCTGCGGCCAAGGGCCAAACACATCGGCCTTGGATCGTCTTTGCCAGCAGTCGCGAGGTTTATGGGCAACCCGACAGCCTCCCCGTCACCGAGGATGCGCCGCTTCGGCCCATCAACGTCTACGGACGCACAAAGGTCGAGGGCGAACGGCTCGTCAGGGCGGCCCGGGACGACGGGTTACGGACCGCTGTTGTCAGGCTCTCCAATGCCTATGGCAGCACACGAGACCATGCGGACCGCGTCGTCCCGGTATTCGCACGGAACGCCGTGATGGGCGATACTCTACGCGTGGAGGGCGCGAACCACACCTTCGACTTCACCCATATCGACGACGCGGTTCGCGGGATCGCGTCGGTCATCCGCGTGTTGACCGGTGGAGAAGAGCCGCCGCCGATCCACCTGCTCACAGGCCGTTCGCTTACGCTCGGCAAGCTTGCGGCGCTGGCTGTCGAACTCGCCGGAACCGGAGCGCCCATCGCACAGGCACCGCCGCGATCATTCGACGTTTCGCGCTTCTGCGGCGATCCGTCGCGCGCACGCCGGCTGCTCGGATGGATTCCGCACGTTACGTTCCCGCAGGGGCTGGCGCGACTGATCCACGATTTCCGCGGCGAACTCGGCGTGCCAGAACACCAGGAGGCCGCATCGTGAAGATTCTTCAGGTCATCCACGGCTACCCGATGCGTTACAACGCGGGCTCTGAGGTCTATACGCAGACCCTCTGCCACAGGCTCGCCGACCGCCACGAGGTCCACGTCTTCACGCGCGAGGAGGACCCGTTCGCGCCAGATTTCCAGACACGCGTCGAACGCGACCCAGACGATGCCCGGATCACGCTCCATATCGTCAACAATCCGCGCAACAAGGACCGCTACAGGGAACCCGGGATCGACCGGCACTTCGCCGAAGCTCTTGATCGTATTCGACCGGAGGTCGTGCATATCGGGCACCTGAACCATTTGTCGACCGCCTTGCCGGTCGAGGCCGCGAGCCGGAACATCCCGATCGTCTATACCCTGCACGACTATTGGGTGATGTGTCCGCGCGGCCAGTTCATGCAGACGTTTCCACGGGATCCGGAAAATCCGTGGGCTGTCTGCGATGGCCAACAAAACCGAAAATGCGCCGAACACTGCTATGCCCGCTACTTCGGCGGCTCGCCGGAGGAAAAAGATCAAGACATCGGCTACTGGACAGATTGGGTCGGGCGCCGCATGAGCCATGTACGGGAAATGACTGAATTTGTGGACCTCTTCGTGGCGCCCGCACGGTCCCTCCACGACCGGTATCGAGACGAGTTCGGGCTCCCGGAGCGGAAGCTGGTCTACCTCGATTACGGCTTCGACCTCGCGCGTCTACGCGGCCGGACGCGCACGCCGGGAGAACCGTTCACTTTCGGCTACATCGGCACGCACATCCCGGCAAAGGGAATCCACGACCTGATCTCGGCATTTGGTGATGTGAACGGGAAGGCAGCCATGCGCATCTGGGGCCGCCCGCGCGGTCAGAACACAGAGGCTCTCAAGGCGCTCTCCCGAGGTCTTCCGGAGAGGAAATCGGAGTGCGTGGAGTGGCACCCGGAGTATCGCAATTGCGACATCATCAAGGATGTCTTCAACCGGGTGGACGCCATCGTGGTCCCCTCAATATGGGCGGAAAACTCGCCGCTGGTTATCCACGAGGCGCAGCAGGCGCGCGTGCCGGTGATTGCGGCAGATGTGGGCGGCATGGCCGAGTACGTCCATCACGAGGTCAACGGCCTGCAATTCGAACATCGATCGTATCGCTCGCTCGCCAGCCAGATGCAGAGATTCGTCGATGACCCCGGTCTCGCCCGAAGCCTCGGCCAGCGCGGTTACATGTTCAGCGATAACGGAGACGTTCCGGCGATCGAAGATCACGTCGCGGAGATTGAATGCCTCTATGAGCAGATTCTGAAGCGGCGCGACAGTGCCCAGATCGGAACCGCTACGGGCCCGTGGCGGATCACCTTCGATACGAACCCGGATACGTGCAACATGCGGTGCATTATGTGCGAGGAGCACTCCCCGCACAGCACGTCGCAGGTCACCCGCAGAAGGAAAGGGAAGCCCCGCCGGCTGATGCCCATCGAGCTGATCCGCCGCGTGGTGGCGGACGCAGCGACGAACGGGCTCCGGGAAATCATTCCGTCCACAATGGGCGAACCGCTGCTCTATAAGCATTTCGATGAGATTCTGGAGATCTGTGCACAACACGACGTGCGGCTCAATCTCACGACGAACGGGACCTTTCCGAGACTTGGGGCGAAGGCATGGGCGGAGCGTATCGTTCCGGTCGCGTCCGACGTGAAGATTTCCTGGAACGGCGCCACGAAGGCGACACAGGAAGCGATCATGCGCGGTTCGGTCTGGGAAAAGGTGCTGGCCAATGTCCGCGCTTTCGTTACAGTCCGCGACGCACATGCAGCCCACGGCAGCAACCGATGCCGCGTAACCTTTCAACTCACGTTTCTGGAAGCAAACGTTAGCGAATTGGCCGACATCGTGCGTCTAGCGGTCAAGTTGGGGATCGACCGCGTCAAGGGACACCATCTGTGGGCGCATTTCAACGAGATCGATGACCAGTCGATGCGCCGTAGCCCGGATGCGGTTCGGCGCTGGAACAATGCGGTTCTCGCGGCGCGGGAAGCGGCTTCCGAACGTCCGCTGTCCAACGGCCAATACGTGCTGCTCGAGAATTTCTCTCTCCTGGCGGAAGATGCGAAGGACGACCTTGCTCCAGGCGGGCCGTGCCCATTCCTCGGGCGGGAGGCATGGGTCAGCGCGCTGGGGCGTTTCGATCCGTGTTGTGCGCCTGACGCGCTGCGTCGATCGCTCGGCGATTTCGGGAACTTGTACGAACAGCGGCTGACGGACATCTGGAACGGGAAGCGTTATCGGACCTTGGTCGCCACGTACAGGAGCCGGGCCCTTTGCCTCGGCTGCAACATGCGCAAACCCGCGCCGGCAGGACCGTGACCTGGCGGCGCATCGGCGTATCGCCGACGGGTACGCACCACACTCGGGACGGGGCACCGCTCTATACCGCGCGTTTCGATGAGGTCCTCGACTTCCGCGAGCCGGGGCTTGCCCCCGCGCGGCGGGACGAACGGGCATGGCACATCCAAACCGATGGCGCGCCGGCCTATCGTCGGCGCTTCCATCGGACCTTCGGCTTCTACGAAGGTCTCGCTGCCGCTGCCGGGTTCGACGGGTGGCGCCACATTCGCCCGGACGGCGTAGACCTCTACCCCACCCGCTTCGACTGGTGCGGTAACTTCCGGGAAGAACGTTGCGCAGTTCGCGAGTTCGACGGGAATTATCTGCACATCACGCCCGAGGGGGAACCCGCCTACGACATCCGATGGCAGTATGCTGGCGATTTTCACGACGGAATGGCAGTGGCGCAGTCCGGCGACGGGCGCTCGACTCATATCGACTCTCGGGGCAAATCGGTTCATGGCGTCCGGTTCTTCGATCTGGATATTTTTCACAAGGGCTACGCCCGTGCCTGTGACGAAAGGGGTTGGACGCACATAGACGCGACAGGACACCCGCTGTACACGAGGCGATTTGCAATGGTGGAGCCGTTCTACAACGGACAGGCCCGTGTGGAACGCTTCGATGGATGTCTCGAAGTCATCGACGCCGCTGGATGCGCTTTGGTGAAACTGCGTCCGTCGCAGAGGAGCGAATTCGCCACGCTGTCCGACGACCTGACGGGCTTTTGGCGGACACAAACAATATGCGCCGCTGTCGAACTGGGCGCGTTCGAAGCGCTGCCGGCTACCGCCGAGACCGTTGCTCGGGCGTGCGATCTGGACTTGGACCGCGCGCGGCGGTTGCTGCGCGCCCTCTCGGAACTGCATCTGACGGAGGAAACCGACGGTGAATGGTGCGTTACCGAGCGTGGCGCCTATCTGAAGGCTGGACACTCCTGGACCCTCGCCGGGGCTGCCCATGAGTACGGCCGCGTTTTCTCGAGGATGTGGGAAGCGTTGCCAGACATCCTGCGTGGTGCCGACCAGAGTCCCCCGGACATCTTCGCTGAAGTCGCCGCCGATTCCGATCGCGTCGCAACCCACCACCGCATGTTGATGAGTTACGCCCTCCACGACTACGCCCAAGCACCGGCGGCCTTTGGACTGCGGGGTGACGAGCACATGATTGACGCGGGCGGCGGGTTGGGAGCGCTCGCGGAATTGCTCGTAAACGAATACCCCAAGCTACACGTCACGGTTCTCGATCGACCTGAAGTGATTGAGCAGACGGCTCGCCGGGCGCTCGGAGACCGCGTGAAGGCGCGACCCGTCGACCTGTTCGGATCGTGGGGAGTGGAGGGCGACGTCGTGGTGATGGCCCGTGTTCTCCATGATTGGGACGACCCGCGGGCTCTTCAGCTTCTCTGCGCCGCACGCCGTGCATTGCCGGTCGGAGGCCGGTTGTTCATAGTGGAGATGGTGATACCGGAAAACGGAGCGGCCGGCAGTCTGTGCGACCTCCACTTGCTTGCCGCCACCGGAGGCAAGGAACGAACAGCTGGGGAGTATGCCGCGCTCTTCGGCGAATCAGGGTTCGACACCGTCGGAGTCCGACAGATTCCGGCGGTTCCGTCGATCATCGAGGGAAGAGCGCGATGAGGCTATCGATTGCGGACATTCATCACCAACGATGCTCCAACCGTTCCGTCCCCGCGAGCGTCGGCTGCCGAGCTTGCACGCCATGTGCCATGCGATGCGATGTCCGGCGCAGCGGGTGACCGACCGGCTCTTCCAAGACGTAACCTTCTTCACGGCGTTCGTCCGTCACGCCGCTCCACCCGGAAGCCGCACCGAGCAAACCTGCGGACTGGCGCGAGGTTCCTTCAGCCCGCCAGCGCCCGGCTGTCGGTCCGCTTCACGCCGGCGTCCGTCATCCGGCGCCAGGCGGCGTCCACCGAACCCTCCAGGTCGATGCCGCGGCAGGCATCCTTGATGACGAAGACCTCGAAACCCTGCTTGCGGCCGTCGAGGGCCGAATAGGCGACGCAGTAGTCCGTCGCCAAGCCGGCCATGAACAGGCGCTTGAAACCGCGTTCGCGGAGATACCCGGCGAGTCCGGTGGGCGTGGCGCGGTCGTTCTCGAACAGGGCGGAATACGAGTCGATGCTCCGGCGGTATCCCTTGCGGATGACGAGCTCCGCCGAATCGACCTTCAGGCCGGCGTGAAATTCGGCGCCGGCGGTGCCCTGGACGCAGTGGTCGGGCCAGAGCACCTGCGGACCGTAGTCGACCTCGACGACCTCGAACGGGTCGCGTCCTTCGTACATGGAGGCGAACGAGACGTGATCGGCGGGATGCCAGTCCTGCGTCAGCAGAACGTGGCGAAACCGCTTCGTCAATCCATTGATCGGCGCCACCACTTCGTCGCCGGCCGGGACCTCGAGCGCGCCGCCGGGGCAGAAGTCGTTCTGGACGTCGATGACGACCAGGGCGTCGGTGTCGTGGTCGATCGCGAGGGTCGTCATGCTCCCGCCTCCGCCTCCGCTTCTGCTCCCGCTTCCGTCTGGCCGGCGGCCGCCTCCACGGCCTCGACGATCTTCTTGTAGCCGGTGCAGCGGCACAGGTTCCCCTTGATGGCCTCGACGATCTCGGGCCGCGTCGGCCGGGGGTTCTCTTCCAGCAACGCGGTCGCCGTCATCAGGAATCCCGGCGTGCAGTACCCGCACTGCACGGCGCCGTGGACGAGAAAGGCCTCCTGCAGGCGGCTCAACCGGCCGTTCCGCTCCAGGCCCTCCACGGTCCTGACGTCCCGGCCGTCGGCCTGGGGCGCGAGCAGCAGGCAGGAACTCACGGGCCGGCCGTCGAGCAGGATCGTGCAGGCGCCGCATACGCCCATGCCGCAATCCCTGTGCGTGCCCGTCAGGCCCAACCGCTCGCGGAGGACGTCGACGACGGTCTCGGTGGGCTCGACCGGCAGCGCATGAGACCGGCCGTTGACGTTCAGGGTGACGTCCATGGTCATCGGATCAGCACCCCCTCGCCTTCCCAGGTCCCGTCGAACGCCTTCATGACGGTGCGCCGCAGCGTCACCGCCGCGACGTGCCGCTTGTAATCGGCCGAATAGAGATGATCCTCGATCGGCTCCAGAACGTCGAAGAGCGCCTCGCGCGCGCGGCCGAACACCGCGTCCGACGGGACCGCGCCGATGAATACGTTCTCCACCTCCTCCGAATGGACGGGCGTCTGCCCCACGCCGCCGAAGCCGAGCGACATCTCCTCGACGGGTCCGCCGCCGGCGCCCCGGATCAGGCGGACCGCGACGCTGATCGTGGACGTGTAATCCATGGCCTTGCGCGCGGCGTACTTGCCGAAAGCCGTGACCGAGCCGGGTTTCATGGCAGGGATCAGTATCTCCTGCAGCAGTTCGCCGTCGCGGAGGGCGGTTTCGTAGAGGCCGACGAAGAACTGCCGCGCGGGAACGTCGCGCACGCCATCGGGCCCCACGGTCCGCATGGTCGCGTGGAGGGCGAGCAGGGCGACCGGCGGATCGCCCTGCGGGTCCGCCAGGCACACGCTCCCGCCGATCGTGCCCCTGTTCACGATCCGGCCGCAGGCGATCTCGGCGGCCATCTCCGGCACCATGGGAAACGCCTCCGCGACGACCTCCGACTCCGCGACCTCGCGATGGGTGACGGCGGCGCCGATGCGGACCGTTCCGTCGGGCAGCCGGTCGATGCCGCGCAGGGCGTCGATCCGCGAGACGTCGACGAGCCAGCTCGGCTCGACCAGCTTCTCGTTCATCAGGATGACCAGCGCGACGCCGCCGGCGATGACGTGCGCCTCCCCCTTCGCCGCGGCCAGGGCGTCGATGGCCTCGGCGACGGTGCCGGCGCGGGTGTATCGGCAGCTCACGCGCCGCTCCCGTTCAGGAGGCCGAGCACGTATTCGGAATCCATCGGCAGCCGGTCGGGGCGCGCGCCCGTCGCGTCGGCGACCGCGCTCGCCATCGCCGCCGGGATCGGGATCAGGCTCACCTCCGCCACGCCCTTGGCGCCGTAGGGGCCGGTGCGGTCGTGGTTGTCGACGAAGATGCTCTCGATCTCCTGGGTGACGTCCTTGGCGCCGGGCAGCAGATAGTCCCGATAATGGGGGTTCACGACGTGGCCGTCCCGGCGCACCACACGCTCCCACAGCGCCTGGCCGACCCCCATGGCGACGCCGCCCTCAATCTGCCCCTCGGCGCCCGTCGGGTTGACGATCGTGCCGGCGTCGTGCGCGCACCACGCCCCCAGGAGATCGATCGAGCCCAACTCCGTGTCCACCTCTATCTCGACGAGATGGGTGGCGAAGACATACGTGGGATAGGGGTTGCCCTCGAACGTCAGGATGTCCACGGCGATGTCGGGATCGAACTTGCCGTAGCCGCCGATCCGGTCGACGTCGCCGCCGATCAGCCGGCAGGCCTCCTCGAAGGTCAGGCGTTCGTTGCGGACGGTGATCGCGTCGTCCTGGAGCCGCACTTCCTCCCGCGGTGCACGGAGCGCGTCGGCGACGGCCGCCTCGAACCGCCGCTTGAAGTCCTGGCCGGCGATATGCGCCGCGTTGCCGGAAAAGTACGTCGTGCGGGACGCCGACGTCGGCCCCGAATCGTCGGTTTTCGTCGAATCGCCACTGACCACCCGGACACGGTCCACGGCGACGCCCGCGGACTCGGCGGCCACCATGGCCAACGAGGTGTCCGAGCCCGTGCCGATGTCGGGCGTCCCGCAGAAGGCGGTCACCGTACCGTCGGCATCGGCGCGGACGCGCGCCGTCGACGGATTGCGGACTCCGCTGTAGCCGATGCCGTAGCCCAGGCAGGCGATCCCGAGGCCGCGCCGGCGCGGCGCGCCGCCGTTCGACCGGCCCGCGAGTTCCTTCTTTCGACGCTCGTAGACGGGTTCGACGGCATCGAGCGATTGCAGCAATCCGACGTCCGTCAGGGTCTGGCCGGTGCTGGTGCGGTCACCGTCGACGAAGCCGTTGATGCGCCGAATCCCGATCGGACTCATGCCCAGCCTGTCGGCCAGTTCGTTGATCTGACATTCGATGGCGAAGGCCACCTTGACCACGCCGAAACTCCGCATGGCGCCGCTCGGCGCGTGATTGGTGAAGACGGCCGTGTGATGCACCCTGAGGTTCGGGATGCGGTAAGGCATCCCGGCGTGGATCACGCAACGGCCGCTGCAGATCGTGCTGTAGGAACGATAGGCCCCGCCGTCGAACAGGTTGCGCACCTCGAGCGCCGTGATCCGGCCGTCCTTCGTGGCCCCCAGGCGCTGATGGATATTCATGGCGTGGCGCTTGGTGGTCGCGGTGAAGACCTCCTCGCGGGTGAACACCATCCTGATCGGCCGGCCGGTCTTGAGGGTCAGCAACGCGGAGGCGCACTCGACGGTGTTGTCCATCTTGCCGCCGAACGCCCCGCCCACCACCGTCTGGACGACCCGCACCCTTTCCATGGGACGGCCCGTGACGCGGGCGAGCTGCTTGTGGTGGTAGTGGGGATATTGCGTACAGACCAGAACGGTCAGGACGTCGTCCGGATCCACGAAGGCGACCCCGGCCGGCGGCTCCAGGAAGCAATGGTCGATGGGTTCGGTCTCGTAGTCGTTCTCCAGGATGATGTCCGCTTCCGCGAAGCCGGCCTCGACGTCACCCTGGCCGTGATGCAGATCGGTGATGACGTTGCCGTCCTCGGGGTCGATCCGCACGGCGCCCTCGGCCAGCGCCTGTTCCGGCGTGGTGACCGTCTCCAGCGGTTCGTACTCCACCTCGACGAGCAGGCACGCCGCCTCCGCCTGCCGCTCCGTCTCCGCGACGATGGCGACGATGGGCTCCCCGGCGAAACGCACCTTGTCGCGGGCCAGGATCGGCGTATCGTCCGCGATCGGACCGACCAGGAGCCTGTCGTCGGGAATCTCCGCGCCCGTCAGAACCCCCCTGACCCCCGGCGCCGCCTCGGCCCTGGAGGTGTCGATCTTCAGTATGCGGGCGTGAGGGTGCGGGCTGCGGACGAATCGCCCGTGGAGCATACCCTCCATTTCGACGTTGCCGGCGTAACGGGCGCGGCCGCGCACCTTGTACAGGGCGTCGTTGCGCGGGATACGCATCCCGATGGTCCGCGGATCGGCGTCGGCGTCCCTTCCCGGAACCGCGCGCTCCCGCTCCACCGCATCCCGGACCAGGCGATGGTATTCGGCCTGCCAGTGCGCCTGCTCGTCGACGGTCCCGAGCGCGAACTTCTCGCCTTCCGGCTCCCTCCAGTCCCCCAGGGTCATCCGGGCGCCTCCCCTCCCCTCGCCTGTCCGGCACTCATCCTTTCACGTGACGATGCGGGCGTCCACGACGACGGACCCGTGCTCGTCGACGATCGCGGGGTTGATGTCGATCTCCCTGATCGTGGAATGGGTCGCGACCAGTTGCGACACCTTCAGCAGCATCTCCACGATGGAGTCGACGTCGGCGGCCGGCTCGCCCCTCACGCCCCGCAGCAACGGATACGACTTCAATTCGGCCAGCATGTCGCGCGCCTCGGTCTCGTCGACGGGCGCCAGACGGAACGCGTAGTCGTCGAGGACTTCCGTGTAGACGCCGCCCGCGCCGACGACCAGACAGGGGCCGAACGCGGGATCCCTCCTGGCGCCGATCATGACCTCCTTGCCCTCGGGAGCCATCGCCTGAAGCAGGACACCCTCGATCGTCGCTCCCGGACTGGCGCGCAGGACGTCCTCCCGCATGTCGCGGTAGCCGTCGAGGAGCGCCCGATCGTCGGCGATGTCGAGGCGAATGCCGCCGCTGTCCGACTTGTGAACGACGTCGGCGGACACGACCTTCATGCAGACCGGATATCCGACCTCGGCCGCCTTGCGCGCGAGTTCGCCCTCGCTCCGGGCCAGCTTCCACCGCGCCGTGCCGATGCCATAAGCCTCCAGGATCTCGAGGCTTTCCCGGAACAGGTAGCGGGCGCCCGACCGCGCCGCAGAGGCCAGCACTTCGCCCACGCGCGCGTCGTCCACGTTGAACCGGGGCGGGACGCCGCGGGGCGGGGCGCGGCGCACGGCCCCGTAATCGGCCATCCTGGCGATCGCGTTGGCGGCGGCGTCCAGCGACGGGAACACCATGGCCGCGCCCCCCTCCTCGATCCGCCTGCTGAAACCCGCGATGTCGAGACCGTAGCTCCAGCACAGGACGGGCTTCTCCGGAAACCGCGACGCGATCTCGCCTACGTATCGGGAGCTGTCGAGCACCGCGTATTTGGGCAGGGTGTAGGAACAGTAGATGCAGATGACGGCGTCGACGGCGTCGTCCCGCAGGACCTGTTCCAGGATACGGGGAAAGGAGGCGTCGAAGTCGCGGGCGACCGGAATCCAGACGTCGACCGGATTGTCGACGGCCAGCCACGGCGGGAACAGATCCCCGATGGCGCGTACCGTCTCTTCCGAGAGCCTGGCAAGCTCCAGGCCCGCGCCTTCGATGGCGTCGATGGCGAGGATGGCGCCGCCGCCCGAGAAACTCACGACGGCGACCCGTCTTCCCCTGGGCGGCGTGTAGGTGACCAGCGCCTTGGACAGCAGGCGCAACTCTTCGGCGTTGCGTGCGGGTACGACCCCGGCCTTGCGGAACGCCGCGTCGTACACCTCGTTCTCGCCGACCGCGGCGCCGCTGTGGGAAGCGACGGCGACCCGCCCCGTCTCGCTGCGACCGGCCTTGAGGAGGACGATCGGCTTCTCCTTCGAGACCTGCGAAGCCGTCTTCACGAAGGCGCCGCCATCGACGATGCCCTCCACATGACACTGGATGACCTCGATCCTGTCGCTCCGTCCGTAGTACGTGAGCACGTCCACGAGATCGACGTCGCTCGCGTTTCCGAGATCGATCGACATGCAGAAACCGGCGGGCTCGTTGTTGATCAGGTGATGCCCCATCATGAACAGGCCCGACTGCGAAACCTGTCCGATGGGCGCCTCGTCGCGTTCGAGCTCGATGAACGACGACGTGAAACACGAGAGCGCATCCGCGACGCCGATCGTGTTGGGACCGAGGATGCGGAGGCCATTGGCGCGCGCCAGGGCCAGCATGTCCTCCTGCAGGCGGCGGCCCTCCGCGTCCGCGTCGGCGAACCCTTGCGTGATGACGATGGCGCCCTCGATCCCGTTGGCGATACACCCCTCGAGAACGCCCTGGACCTGCTCCCGGGCGACGCTGATCACCGCGAGATCGACGTCCGGCGGAAGCGCATCGAGGCTCGCGCGAACCTCGAAACCGTCCGCGTCGGCCACGGTCATGTTGGGATTGACGACGTAGATCTCGCCCCCGTAGCCGTAGTCCTTCAGGGTCGTGAGCACGCTGACCGGAGCGCCGACGGCGGAGCGGGAGAGTCCGACGATGGCGACCTTCCCCGGTGCGAAGAAACGATCGAGGAAACCGATGTCGCGCCCGGCCGGCGTCCGGGGGCGCGCGGGCTCGTCCGTCGATTGCCGAAACGTCATCCGAACCCCGCGTCAGGCCGTGGTCTTCACGTTCGCCTCGGACGCCATCCGGCGCGCGATCATTTCCCGCAGGCGGAATTTCTGGACCTTGCCGGAAGGCGTCATCGGGAAGGCGTCGACGATCTCGACCCGCTCGGGCCATTTGGGTTTCGCGACGCCGGACCTGTCCATCCAGTCCCGGACCTCGGCGAGGTCCAGGCGGTCGCCCTCGGACAGGACGACGAACGCGCAACTGCGCTCCCCCAATCGCGGGTCGGGCATTCCGACGACGGCGGCGCCGGCAATGCGGGGATGGGAGAAGAGGACGCTTTCGACGTCCGCCGGCGAGATGTTGACCCCGCCCCGGACGATGAGGTCCTTCATGCGGCCCGTGATCCTGACGTAGCCGTCCTCGTCCATCCAGGCCTGATCGCCGGTGCGAAACCAGCCGTCGTCGAGGAAGCTCTCCGCGGTCAGGTCGGGACGTCCGTAGTAGCCCCGCGTCACCATGGCGCCGCGGGCCATGAGTTCGCCGTCGGTGCGGCGGGGAACTTCGGCGCCGTCCCGGTCGACGACCTTGAGCTCCATCGAGCCGCAGGGCACTCCGTCGGTCTCGAACAGCTTTTCCGGAGGCGCATCGTAAGGGCACGTGGTGACTCCGCCGCACTCCGTCATGCCCCAGAGCGGCGACGTGAACGTGTGCGGCAAGGCGGTCCGGGCGTCGCGCAGGAGCCGGGCGGGAATCGAGGCGCCGCCGCAGAGAAACAGCTTCACCGACGACAGGCTTCCGCGCTTCTCCAGATCCCGGTGATAGACCAAGTCCATCAGGAACGGCGTTGCCGCCGCCATGAAGGTGCATTTCTCGCGTTGCAGAAGCTCGAGGGCGCGGGCCGGGTCCCAGCGCTCCTGAAGCACGATGCTGCCGCCGATGGCCAAGGTCATGCGGAGTGCGTGGGTGAACCCGACCGCGTGGCCGATGGGCGAGCATCCGAAGATGCGGTCGCCTTCGTCGAAGCCGTACCGCTCTATGAACCCCATGTTGGTGGCGTGCAGGATTCGCGTGTCGTAGACCGCTCCCTTGAGGTCCCCGGTGGTGCCGGACGTGAAGCCGAGGGCGGTGACGTCGTCCGCGGCGGGCCGCAGCTCCGCCAGGGACGGTCCGCCCCGGGCCTCCCAGGGCTCCCGCATCAACGCCTCGTAGCCGACGCCGCCTCCGAACCCGGCGCCGCCGCCCACGTGGATCACGTGTTTCAGCGTCGATGCGCTCTCGCGCAGGCGCTCTCCCATGGCCGCGAAGTCGAAACCGTGAAACGCACGGGGGACGACGAGAGCCTTGGCGGCGGTCAGCCGGATCACTCCCGTCAGTTCGTGCTCCCGGTAGACGATGGGGATCGTCGCGGTGACGGCGCCGATCGCCGTGAGCGCCATGTGCAGGATCAGGAACGGCGCCCAGTTCGGCAGCTGGACGATCACGACGTCGCCGTGACCGATATCGAGATTCCGCAGTCCATAAGCCAGCCGCTCGACCTGCTCGGCGGCCTGCGCGTAGGTCATGCGCCCGTGGACCGAATCGCAGATCAGTTCGCGGGCGGGATCGCGTTCCGCGACGTCGAACAACCGATCGGAAACGAGCTCGTCGGCCGCGGCAATCGTCATTGGACCTTCGGGGGCTCCATCCTCTCGAGCGCGGGCAGCACGTCCTTCGCCAGACGATCGAGGTGCGCGCGACGATCGCCGGGCGGCATGATCGGGGCGAGGATGAAGTAGTTCACGCCCACCTCCACGTACCGGGACAGATAGTCGACGACGCGTTCGGGCGGGCCGTAGGCGCAGTACTTGTCGACGAGTTCCCCGAAGTCCTGCTCGTAGCGGTAGGAGAGCTCCTTGACCCCCCACTTCCGGGCTTCCGCGACGTCGTCGTAGAGGCTGACGTAGATGAAACACGCCCACGCGTAGTCATCGGGGAGCGTGCGGCCGTAACCGCCGGCGTATTCGACGACCTGATCGAACGAGATCCTGCAGCGGTCCGCCGTGTACATGTACGGATGCCAGCCGTCGCCGATTCGCGCCGCCCGTTTCATCGGGCCGTCCCGCCGTCCCGAGACCCAGATCGGGATGCCGCCCGGCCGGACCGGAACGGGGCGCATGTCGACGTCCTTCAGATGAAATATCTTTCCGTCGTAATCGAAACGCTCGCCGGTCCAGTATTTCTTCATGATCTCGATGGCCTCGGTGGCGCGCTGGCCCCGCTCGTTCATCGGGATCTCGCAACCGGCGAATTCGCGCGGGTAGTCGCCGCCGACGCCGACCGTCATCAAAACGCGCCCGTCCGACTGGACGTCGAGGCAGGAGAACTGCTTCGCCACCATCGTCGGATGCCGCAAGGGCAGCAGGAGGGTCGCGGGTCCGACCTTGATGCGGGAGGTAAGCGCCGCCGCGCGGGTCAGCGTGGTGACGGCTTCGAAGATGGGCCGGTGGTAGACGATGTGCTCACCGGTCCAGAACGAATCGTAACCGAATTCCTCGACGGCGCGGATGTCCTCCGCGCTCCACAGATCGCCACCGCACGTGACTCCGAATCTGGCTGGCATCGTTCCTCCCGTCGCGGCCCGCGGACGCCTCTCCCGGCGCCCCGGACTCGATGATCATTCCACGCGATACTTCTCGATCCTGTCGGGGTCGAGCGCGACGCCCAGCCCCGGCCCGTCGGGAACCGTCAGGCAACCGTCGGCATAGGCGAACGGCTCGGTGATGACGTCGTCGGTATAGAAGACGCCGCCGACCGCCGTCTGTTCCCGGCCTTCCAGCGTGTTGATGGTGATCACGGCGGGCATCACGGCGCCGTCGAGCGCGGCGGCGAGATGCAGGTTCGCCGCGTTTCCCACGCCCGCCTCCAGCGAGCCGTTGACGTTCACCGGCAATCCGGCCGCGCGGGCGATCGCCCCGATCTCCATGGAACGGAGCAGCCCGCCGGCCTTGGTGTAGTAGATCGAAACGACGTCCGCGGCGCGGCGGTTCACGATCTCCAGCGCGTCCTGCGGCGACCAGCACCCCTCGTCGACGATGACGGGAACGTCGACGCCGGCCGCCACCGCCGCCATCGCCTCGATCCCCTCGACCGGCTGCTCGACAGCGCAGATCGCCGCCGCTTCCCGCATGGCCTTGACGGCCATGATCGCCGTCTTGACGTCGCGGTAACCGCGATTGACGTCGGGATAGAGATTGACGCCGTCTCCGACCGCTTGGCGGACCGCGCGCAGCACCTCGGTGTCCCCGGCCGGATCGCCGCCCACCTTTATCTGCATCCATTCCAGGCCGTCGGCGGCGGCCCGCGCCGCTTCGGCGGCGGCGTCCTCCGGCTCCGCGAGACCGACGCTGTGGCAGATGGGGACTTGCCGGCGCATGGCGCCGCCGAGAAGTTGATGGAGCGGCACGTCCGCGGCCCTGGCGACGATATCCAGCAGCGCGGACTCGATCATCGCCTTCGTGTAGGGGAACCCCCGGGCGACCTCGTCCATCCGGGCGAGCAGGGACCGCGCCGACCGCGGATCGGCGCCGATCAGGAGGGGCGACAGGATCTCGTCGGTCAGGTAACGGACGATCCGGGGGTCCTCGCCGAAATAGCGCCCGTGCTCTCCGCCCCAACTGAGGATGGCCGGCGCCTCTCCGAGACCAGTGATCCCGGTATCGGTCGTCAGCCTGAGGATGACATAGCGCCCGATCGGATCCTCCAGGGAGCGCCAGCCATAGTCGGACCGCCGCGGCAGTTCGACGACGATGGTCTCCAGCGCCTCGACCTTCACGATCGAGCTCCCTTTAGGCCGTAGACCTCGCGGGCGTGGCCGTCCGAGATCTTCCCTTCCCGCAGGTCGCGCTCCACCAGGGCGCGATCGCGTTCTTCCGGCGCGCCGAAGCCGCCCCCCCCCTGCGTTCGCATACTGAAGACGTCGCCGTACCTGAACGCGCGGTCGACGGTCTTGGAATGGAGCTCCTCGGGGTCGGGTCCATCGGGGTTCATCACCATGCCGCCCGTGGCGCCCTCCCCGCCCCCGAACAGGCCGAACGGGGCGATCTTGAACTTGTCGAACTGGGTGTTGAGCGACCCGCTCCGGTCGAGGAACTCGATATCCCGGCGGACGCCGAGTCCGCCACGCCGCCGTCCGGCCCCGCCCGTGTCGGGGATGAACTCGTAGCGCCTGAAGCGGAGCGGATAGGTGGCTTCCACCATCTCGATCGGGGTGTTCGCCAGGTTGTGGATGCCCTGGGAATAGCAATCGAGGCCGTCCTTGTCCTGCCGGGCCCCCCAGCCGCCGACCTCGATGTCGAAGAATATCCAGCCGTCGCGCCCGTCTCCGCCGTCTCCGGCGAGGATGTGGACGTTGGACATGCCGTAGTAGGCCGCCGTCACGCGTTCGGGGACGACCTCCGACAGCGCCCGCATCAGGGAGTTCACGATGGTGTGGGTGATCGCGTTCCGGCCGACGACGGGGGCCGGCGGGACGGCGTTCACGACGGTGCCCTCGGGCGCGGTGATGCGGATCGGCTTGTAGACACCGTAATTGGCGGGAATCGACGGGTCGACGACGGAAAGAACGGCGAAGTAGACCGCCGATTCGCATGACGACAAGGTGGCGTTGATCGGTGAGCGGCGCTGGGGATCGGTGCCCGTGAAATCGACGTGGATCGTTCCGTCTTCGATGGTCACCCTGGTGACGATCCTGATGGGTTCGTCCACGACGCCGTCGTCGTCCACGAAATACGAGGATTCGTAAGTACCGTCGGGAATCTCGCGAAGACGGTCCCGCAACCGGCCTTCCGACGCCTCGACGGCCTCTTCCAGGCAATCCATGATGGTACGCACGCCGTAGCGTTCGATCAGTTCGAGCACGCCGTCGCGTCCGATTTCGAGAGCCGCCATCTGGGCCCGGAGGTCGCCGATGGTCATCGCCGGTTGCCGGATGTTCGCCTCGATCACGGCGAAAAGGCGTTCGTCAATCCGGCCTTCGTGGAACAGCTTGATCGGGGGGAGCCGCAGTCCTTCCTGAAATATCTCCACGGCGTCCCCGGCATAGCTTCCGGGCCTCATGCCGCCGATATCGAGGTGATGCCCGAGCGTGCCGCAGATCGCGACGAGATCGTCGCCGGCGAACACCGGCAGGAACGTCTGCACGTCCGGCAGGTGCTGGCCGCCCTTGTAGGGATCGTTGGTGACGACGACGTCGCCGGGCCGCCACTCGCCGATGGGGATCGCCTCGTCCAGCGTCGTGCGGAGCGAGCGCGACATCGAATTGAGGTGGATGGGGATGCGGCACGACTGCGCGATGATCCGCCCGTTCAGGTCGAAGACAGCGGTCGAATAGTCGAGCATCTCCCGGATGACCGTCGAGTACGACGTCCGCAGGATGGTCGCGGCCATCTGCTCCGCGACGCCGACCAGCGCGTTGTTGACGACTTCGAGGGTTACGGGATCGACACGCATCGGATCACTCCCCGATCGCGATCAGCAGGTTGCCCAGTTCATCGACGCGGGCGCGTTGACCGGGATGGATCACCGTCGTCGAGTCCGTCTGCTCGACGATGGCCGGCCCCTCGATTTCACCGCCCGAGGATAGCGTATTCCGGTCATATACGGCCGTGTCCACGTATTCGTCAGCCCGTTCGAAATACACGGGGCGGGTTTCCTTCCGCTCCGCGCCGCCATTCACATTCATGTCGCGCTTTCGGGGTTCCGGCGCGGACATCGAGCCGATCGCCGCGACCCGGCCGCTGACGAACTCGACGGCCTTGTCCGGGTGGTGGTGAGCGTAGAGTTGCCGATGGCGGTCGTGAAAGCGCCGGACGACGTCGGCCGCCGCCCCGTCATCGACCGGCCCCTCCCGCACCGGCACGTTCACCTCGTAAGCCTGACCGACGTAACGGAGATCGGCGGAGCGTCGCAGGTCGCGCCGCGGTTCCGCAACGCCGTCCCGCTCCAGGGCTTCGTTCGCCTCGCGGTCGAGACCGTCGAACAGCGGCCCGAGGTTGTCTCCACAGACGTCTTCGCCACGCAGCACCTTGGTCCGGCCGAAATCGTGGCGGATGTCCGACATGACGAGGCCCACGGCCGAGAACACCCCTGGATGCTTCGGCACCAGGACTTCGGGAATGCCCACGGCCGCCGCCAGCGCAGCGGCATGCATGGGCCCGGCGCCGCCGAACGCGAGGAGCGTGATGTCGCGGGGATCGTATCCCTTCTCGGCGGAGCTCACGCGAACGGCGCGCTCCATGTTGGCGTTGGCGATGCGGACGATGCCGGCCGCCGCCGCCGCCGCCGCCGACATGCCGAGCGGCCCGGCGATCTTCGCCTCGATCGCCCTCCGGGCGGCCTCCCGGTCGACCGTCATGTCGCCGCCGGCGAACCGGTCGGGATGCAGACGGCCCAGCACCAGGTTGGCGTCGGTCACCGTCGGCTCCGTCCCGCCGCGCCCGTAGGCGGCAGGCCCGGGATCGGCACCGGCGCTGCGAGGACCCACGTGCAGGCCGTTCCAGTCGTCGAGCCAGGCGATGCTGCCGGCGCCGGCGCCGATCGTGTTGATCTCGATCATCGGCACCTTGACGGGCAGTTCGGCGATGCCGCCTTCCGTCGTCATCCGAAGCTCGCCCTTGTGGATGAGCGAGATGTCCGTGCTGGTGCCGCCCATGTCGACGCCGAGCACGTTGGGCCGCCGGGTCACGGCGCCGAGACGCTGCACCGCCAGGGCTCCTCCGGCGGGACCGGAGGTGATCATGCGAACGGGATAGTCCCGCGCCGCGTTGACGGTGAGAGAGCCGCCGTTCGACTGCATCAGCAGGATGTTGGCGTTCGGCAGCACGGCCTTGATCCGGGGCGCGATGTCCTCGAGGTATCGGGTCACCAGCGGCATGGCGGCCGCGTTCAGGGCCACCGTGCTCATGCGCTCGAATTCCCGGATCTCGCGGCAAACCTCGTGGGAGGCGGCAACGTGAATCCCCGGAACGCCCTGCCGCAGCCAATCGCGCACGACGGCCTCGTTCGCCGGGTTGACGAAGGAATTGAGGAAGCAGACGGCCACGGCCCGGGAACCGCCGTCGCGAATGACGGCGAAGAGTTCCGACACCTCTCCCCGGTCCGGTTCGCGCAGGACCTCCCCTGCCGCATCCGTCCGTTCGGCGACGCAATAGCGCCGCTCCCGGGGAACGACGGGTTCCGGCTTGTCCTGCATCAGGTCGTACATGTCCGGGCGGAAATGGCGTCCGATTTCGAGGACGTCCCGGAACCCTTCCGTGGTCAGCAGCGCCGTTCGCGGCAGTTTCTTCTCGAGGACGGCATTGGTCACGATGGTGGTGCCGTGGACCAGCATGGCGACGTCGCCGGCGTCCACCGCCGCCAGTTCGAGGCCGCGCTCGACGGCGTCGATCAGGGCGCCGCCGGGGTCGCTCCCGCGGCTCGGAACCTTGGCGACGGTCACGCGGCCCGTGTCCTCCTCGAGGACCGTGATGTCGGTGAAGGTTCCGCCGATGTCGATGCCGAGCCTTACCGCGCCCATGCCCGACCTCTCCCGACCTCGACCATCCCCCCATCGTCCCCTCTCCGGTGCCCGGGAGTTCCGCCGGCCCCGGGACTCGCCTGATGGAACGACGCCTCGAAGCTGAACTTGCAGCGGTCCACGCGATACGAGATGACGCCCGCCTCCACCGGCTCGCCGCCCTCGGAATGCCACGTATAGGTGTTCGCCAGAACCAGTGCCCGGGGCGCGATGCCGAGCGCTTCGGAAACCTCGCCGGACGCCGAAACGATCTCGCTTTCCCAGTGCACCTGCGCGATGCGCGATCCGATGACGTCCTCGAGAACCCTCGATGCGTCGTGATCGACCACGCGCCCGGGCCTCAGCGCCACGGCCACCTCGGGCGGATAGTACCGGCCGTCATGACAGACGATCCGGTCGTCGACGAGGCGCGCCAGCGACAGATATCCGACCGTGCCGTCCGAGGGCAGCCGCAGCCGGTCGAGGACGAAATCCGGGGCGGACGAACCCGGATCGAAGGCGAGTATCCGCGTCTCGAAGTCTATGCCCTGAACGGCAAGGTCCTGCTCGAAGCTCCGAAGGGGCGCGAAATGACGCACGATCTTCGGCGGACTGACCGTCGTGCCCCGGCCGCGCAGCCGCGATACGAGCCCGCTCCTTTCCAGCAGATCCAGCGCTCCCCGGACCGTGACGCGACTGACGCCGAACCGTTTCGCCAGCTGCTGCTCCGTGGGGAGCAGCGAGTTCGGGGCGAGCAGCCCGATCTCGTCCGTGAGGACGGCGGCGACGTCGAGATAGCGGGGCGAGCGCGGCGGCATGAGACGGCGGAGACGGTTGGTTCGTGCCGTGCACTATCAATTGTCATAACCGATTGGTCAAGACCAGACCTGCTTATCTGAGAGTCCGCCATCGGAGTAGGGAATTTCCCTGGCGTTCCCGACCGGAACTTCATGACCGCGCCCCTTTCGGCCCTCTTCGGATCGTCATTCCCGCTTGCGCGGGAACGACGGATCCCTGGCGCGCCGGGCTGCGGCGCACCCCCTCCCCCGACAGGGGGGAGGGAGCGAACCGGAACGATCTCCCTACCACACGAAGCCCACGCCGGCGCGGCCGGCCGCCGAGGCGCCGCTGGAGGCGGCCACGCCCGCGTTGACGAAGACGTTGTTCATCTCGCCGACGCGGGCGCTCATGCCGATGGCGAGCGCGCTCTCGCCGCCGTACTGTCCGGCGCCAACGCCGAGGAAGAACCGGCCGCCATGCGGCACGACGTTGGGCAGCGCAGTGAGCGCCGACGCCATCGCCGTGGTCTTGTCGAGGCGCGCGTCGAGTTCGCCCACCTGCCGGTCGAGCGCATTCAGACGTTGGTCGGCGCCCGCCAGCTGGCTGAAGTCCAAGGTGCGCAGCCGCACCCGCCGCGTGTCGCCGTCCTGGTACACGTCCTGCACCACGATCTTGCGCTCGACGCCGCCCGGCGTCTCTTCGGCCTCGGTCACCGGGGCCGTTTGGAGCGTACCGTCCGTCCCCCGGGGGATGAAGCCGTCGATGCTGTCGAGGCGCCCGGCGATGCTGGCCGCATGCGGGCTCTCGCTGTCGGTCGCCGCGTCGGCCACGCCCGTGGCGCCGTAGGGAGCCCCGTACAGCGCCTGGAACAGGTAGGCGAGCCGTTCACTCGCCTTGAGGGGTTGACCCTTCTCCTCGTCCAGCGTCAGGAACTCGGTCATGGTCGTGCCCACCGGGTCGCCGTTCGCGTCCACCACCGGCTCGGTCGAGAGCCGCGTGTCGGTGAGCAGGGCGACCAGCGCCGTTATCTGCTCGTTGGTGGCGCCCTTGAGGGTCACGACCGTGCGGTCCGCGCCCGACCCCGTGCGTATCTTGGCGACGGTCACCCGATCCTCGACGCCCCGGTCGACCTGGTCGACGATCTCTCGGATCCTGCGCCCGTCGCCGGCGCCGTCCACCAAGCCATCGCCGTCCGTGTCCGCGTCGAGGGATCGTGTGGCATCCGTGACCGTATTAATCACGTTGGTGCGCCCGATGGCGCGGAGGAGGTCAGGGTCAGCATTGCTGGCATCGTCAAGGGTCTTCTGTATGAAGTTGAGACGTGCGTAGGCGTTGCCGGTCTTGCTGGCGCTGTCGTCGGCCACGCCCACGAGGCGGTGCAACGCTCCGCCGTCGGCGGAGAGCTGGCCGTTGCGGCTCACGGTGATCACCTCCGGGTTCACGGACTGCGCGGCGGCGACCCCCGGCAGGCGGTAGGCATGGTTGCTCCCGCCGATCACGATTTGGTTCTCGGCGGAAGCCGCGACCCCGGCGCCGATGGCGATGGCGTTGGCGGCGGTCGCCGACGCCCCCCTTCCGAACGCGATGCTGTCCTGACCGGCGGCCCTGGAATCGGCGCCGACGGCGACGCCGCCTGACGTGGCGGCCACCGGGGTCGGAAGGTTCGTCCGCGAGAGGCCGCTGACGGCCTCGAGCGCGGTCACGGCATACACCTTGCCGCCGATGACGACGTTGTCCCCGCGCGTGGTCCGGTCCGAGTCGGCCAAGTATTCCCCGACGCCGGTGTAGATCCAACCCGCAGACACGCCGCCGGCCACGGCCTTCCGCCCCAAGGCGACGGTGTTCTCGCCGTGAGCCTCGGCGTACTGGCCGACGGCGGAGGCGTGCCTGCCGGTCGCCCACGCGAGGTTACCGAGGGCGGTGCTGCGATCGCCCGCGGCGTCGCTGGCCTGGCCGAGGGCGGTGCTCCGTTCACCGGTCGCCTGAGCGTACTGCCCCACCGCGGTGGCCCTCGTGTTCAAGGCCCGCGCATACGTCCCGACGGCGGTGGCGCTGCTCGTGGACAGCGCGGTCAGGCGGCCCTGCAGGCGCGTCCGGATGCCCTGACGGAAGGTTTCCCCGGCTGCATTGTCCTGGGCGAGCCTCGCGTCGGCCCTCTCGCCGGCGGTCATGTACTGATTGCACTCGGTGGTGAAGTACTGGATGCTGTAGGATGGATCGTGAGCGCACTTGATCAAGGTTCCGATGCCCCCCCGTTCCGGAACGGCATCGCGGTCATATTGATCCGCGTCGAAATTCGCGGCGATCGCCCCGCGGCCCAAGGCCGTGGTCTGCTCGCCCAGCGCGACGGCGCTCCTCCCCAACGACGTGGCGCCCGCGCCGTAGCTGTCCGCCAACCGACCCACGGCCGTGGCGCCGTGGCCGGAGGCGTGGGAGTACTGTCCCACCGCGACGGAGTCACTGCTGTAGGCGCGAGCGTGATCGCCGACCGCCGTGGAATTGCCTCCGAAGGCGCGGGCGAACTGGCCCACGGCAGTGGATTGACCGCCGGAGGCGCGCGCCGATTCGCCCACGGCGGTGGCGTCGTAGGCCGTCGCCTCGGCGTTGTCGCCCACGGCGGTGGTGGCGAACCTGGGTTCGAGGGGATTCGGCAAGCTGGCGTCGGCGAGGGTGCCGGCGTTGTTGGCCGCCTCGAGCGCCGTGACGAGGTAGACCTTGCCGTTGATCTCGGCGGAGAACCTGCCCGCCCGGCCCGCATCGGCGAGATAGGCGGCGACGTCGGCGTAGCTCGCGATCAGGTTGGCGTCCGTCAGGCCAGTGCTGGAATGGAACGTCTCGAGCTCGGGCCTCGAGAAGGTGCGCGTCCCGATCTTGACGAACCTGTGCTCGTTCCGGCCCGAATCCGCGAGATACGCCGTGACGTCGGCGTATTCCACGATGCCGGCGGGCTCGTCGTCGGCGCCTTGCCCGGCCTTGTAGGCCAGGGCCGACGGGGCCGCGAGCAGCGCCAGCAGAACCGGCACGGTCGACAGAAGGGTTTTGAGGATTCCGGCACGCATCGAGGACCTCTCTTTCATCCTGAAGAGGCCCCGTGAAGAGGCCCCGTGAAGAGGCCCCGTGAAGAGGCCCCGTGAAGAGGCCCCGTGAAGAGGCCCCGTGAAGAGGCCCCGTGAAGAGGCCCCGTGAAGAGGCCCCGTGAAGAGGCCCCGTGAAGAGGCCCCGTGAAGAGGCCCCGTGAAGAGGCCCCGTGAAGAGGCCCCGTGAAGAGGCCCCGTGAAGAGGCCCCGTGAAGAGGCCCCGTGAAGAGGCCCCGTGAAGAGGCCCCGTGAAGAGGCCCCGTGAAGAGGCCCCGTGAAGTTCACTTTCCTACTATATCACAAACGACGCCGCAACGTCAAAATTCGTCGCGGGCTGGGTTGACACTCCGAGAATACACGCCCCGACGGTGTGCGGATCGTGCGGTTGCGATCCCGCGCCACACGGACGCGGCGCCCCGTGTAACATGGCGAGCACCGCACGGGACGGCCCGGAAACCGATGGCCGGGCGCGAGGGTGTCGTGACGATCGCCATTCCCCGGCGCGGAAACGGAGAATCGAACGGAGAGACATCGATGACCGAGGGATACGGACTCGACCGGTTCATCGCCGACATGCGCGCCGTCACCGCCGAGACGTCGGACGACGGCGAGATCGTGTCACGCCTGAAACCACTGGCGATCCGGCTGGCCCGGGACAGGAGCTGGCTCAAGCCGGAACACCGGGAGTGCGACAACGCCCAGGCGGCGGCCGTTCACCTGTTGCACGAAGAACCCGACCACGGCCTCGCGGTCTTCTCCTCGGCCTACGCGGCCGGACGGGGATTCCCGCCCCACGATCACGGAACCTGGGCCATCGTGGCCGGTGTCGAGGGCGAGGAGGTCGACACCCGTTGGCGCCGCGCCGACGACGGCTCGCGCACCGGATACGCGGAGCTGGAAAAGGGCGCCGAGACGGTCGTCGAAGCGGGCAGCGCCGTGACCATGATCACGGGCGAAGTCCACAGCGTCGAGAACCGGACCGACCGGACCAGCATCTCCCTCCACGTCTACGGCAGGCACGTGGGCTTCATCGACCGCTCGCAGTTCGATCCGGCGACGAACGTCCGGAAGCCCTTCCGGGTCGCGTTCGAGGATTGAACGGAGCGTTTCTGCGGTCGTCTTCCGCGGGAGCGGCCCGGCCGCGGCTTCAACCGTCACCGGAGAGTCGCATCTGCTCCAGCATCGCCGAACACAGGGGCGTCAAGGGATTGCCCAGCGAGAACAGGGTCGAGAAATGCTGGTCGTACTCGGGCTTCAGGTACGTGACCCGGCTGCCCTGCCGCTTCAGGACGTCCACGTACTCGTCCGTCATGCGGATCCACTCCCGGGTCTCGCGCGCGCCCACGGCGACGACGAGCGGGACATGCGGCGCGGGCGGCATGTGATTCGCGCTGACCGAGCGCACGTCGTCCGGTTCGACCCGCAGCTCCTCGGCGCCTGGCACCATCAGGATGGGTTCCAGATCCAGGATGCCGCTGACGATCGTGCCGCCCTTGACGACGTCGCGGGGCAGGCCGAGATCGTCGAGATAGTCGTCCCGGCACATCATCGACGCCAGATGGCCGCCCGCCGAGTGGCCCGATACGTAAATCCTGTCGCGGTCCCCGTTGGCCTCCCCGGCGTTCTCCCAAACCCATTTCAGGGCCGCGCGCACCTGTCCGATGACCTCGATCAGGGGAACCGCGGGACAAAGATCGTAGTTCAGCAGCACCGACGCCCCGCCGGCGTCCTGAACGGCGGGCGCGACGAGGCTGTGGTCGAAACTGTCGAGGAAACGCCAGAACCCCCCGTGAACGAAGACGTTGATCGGGGACCCCGGCTTTCGGGCCGGAAAGATGTCGAGCGTCTGTCCCGGTGTGTCCCCGTAGGGGATGCGCAGCCTTCCTTCGCGCCGCGCGCGCACGAGTGCGCTCGCCAGGGTCCATTGCGCCTTCCAGACCTCGTGCTCCGGCACGTGGAGTTGCGGGGTGTACTGGAAGAGGAACTCCTCGCGCGTCATGTCCCGGTAGAACGGCGTTTGACTCATCTCTCGTGGCCATCTATCGATCGGATACCCGTTTCCGTTGGAGTATCACGTCATCGCACCCCGTGAAAACCGCCGCTTCGTGCTGCGCGGCCGCCCGCAGCTGCTCGCCGGGCCCGAGAACTTCGAGCTTCAGAGAGTCCGGACCGATCCCCTGAAGGCGGGACAGGCCCTGGTCGCCGTCGAAATCGCCGCTCTCTCCGCCTGGCAGGGCATGAGAACCAAGGACTTCAAGAACTTCATCCGGCCCTTCGGGATCGGCGAACTGATCAGCTGCGACACCTTCGCCCGGGTGGTGGAGAGCGAATGCGACGCGCTGCCGGTCGGCGCCGCCGTCATGGGCCGCCAGGGCTGGCAAGACTACGCCGTGGTCACGCCCGGAGACGTCAAGGTCGTCGCCGACGCCTACACGGCGGAGGAATGGATGACGGCGCTGTCGTCGCCGGGTCAGACACCCTACCTCGCGTTCACCCGGAAAGCGCGTCCGATGCCGGGTGAAACCCTGGTCGTCAGTTCGGCGGCCGGCGCCGTCGGCTCATACGCCGTGCAGCTCGGGAAGCTCGGCGGTATGCGCGTCGTCGGCATCGCCGGCGGGCGGGAGAAGACCGCCTACGTCCGCGACCGCATCGGCGCCGACGCGGCCGTGGACTACAGGTCCGGGAACTTCGAAGAGGAACTGGCCGCGGCCTGTCCCGACGGCGTGCACCTGTATTTCGATCTGGTCGGGGGGCGGGTGTCGGACGCGGTGTCGGAAATCCTCGCCATGCGCTCCCATATCCTGCTGGTGGGACGGATCGCCGCCAACAACGGCCCCACGCCCGAGCGCGACATGGCCAACATGCGCCACGTCTGGTCCCGGGAAACCACCGTACATGCCTTCAGCCGTTACGCCTACGCGGAACTCTACCCGCACGCCATCGAGCGGCTCGGCGCGTTGCTGCGCGCCGGCCGGCTGACCATGCACAACGTCGTCCTGGACGGCATGGAGGCCACGCCCGAATTTCTCAATCAGAAGCTCGCCGGCCGGCACCTGGGCAAGGTTCTCGTCCGGTACGCGGACGAGAACGGCGAGAGAATCTGATCCCACCGCCAGCCTCGCGCCGTGCGTGGCGACGCGAGCGGAGGCGACCTGCGGCCGCTATTTCCTGGCGGCGACGGCGCAGATCTCGATCTTCCATTCGGGCCGGGTCAGGCCGGCGACGGTGATCATCGCGGCCGCCCACTTCGGCGCATCCGGGCCCGTGCCGACGACCTTTTCCCGCCCCGCGCGGTAGCCCGGGACGTCTTCCCTGTTCACGATGAAGGTCTGGGTGGACACGACGTCCTCGAGGTCCATGCCCCGTTCGCGGAGCACGGTGCGGATGTTGAGGAACGCCTGCTCGGTCTGTTCTTCCATGCTCTCGGGTACCGTACCGTCCGCCCGGATGCCGACCTGGCCCGCGACGTGGACGATCCGCTCCCCCGCCTCGACCTCGACACCGTGCACGTAGGCGGCCACCGGCGCGAACATGGAGTCCGGATTGTAGCGATGAACCATGATCCCTCTCCTTCCTGAACGGGTCTGCCGTATTCGCGGGCCGTAACCTGCGCGGCGGACTCGCCGGATTCAAGTCGCGAAGCGGTCCGGACGCGATCTATTCCATGAGGCGAAGGACCGGCTCGCGCGAACGATCCGCCGGGCGCCGCCAGGATGCCCGGAAAAGCGTGCGGTCCGCGGCCGTTTGTCCTATTGATTGCGTTCCGACGGATGGGTGCCCGAGCGGTCGAAGGGACCGGTCTTGAAAACCGGCAGGAGTCTGCGCTCCTCGTGGGTTCGAATCCCACCCCATCCGCCACTTCCCGGAGTCGCGCCGGGGTCGGACCCCAAGCCCGGCATGGCGCCGTCAATCGCCCCCGAACAGCATCTTCAAGGGGTTCTCGGCGATGCATTTCTGATGTTGCGGCAAGTCGCAATCGAGCTGAACCAGCCCCACCCAGACGAGCGTCTGCGGATTCATGATCGCGATGAACACGAATACGCCCAGACTGAACAGGGCGATCACCATCCAGTGAACGTAGCGCTCGAGAAAGCGTTTTGCCTTTTCCGGCAGATTGCCTGATGTCATTCGTCGTCTCCCGGAGAGCCGGCACCCTCGGGCCCCATCGATTCCCGGTCATTCTTAGCCCGGATATCTCATCAAGGGTAGCGGGGCAGCGAGACGGGGAGCCTTGTTTGCCGTGCATCGTCGGGGCGAGAGGGAGCGTGGCGGCGCGACGGCGGGGTGGGCGTTCCCGCCTGCGTTGGTATGATCCCGTCACCCGGCAATCCACTCACACGCGGAGGACAGGCGAATCATGGCTTCGGAAAAGAGACTTGACGGCAAGGTGGCGTTCGTCACCGGGGGCGCGTCCGGCATCGGCGCCGAGACGGCCCGGGTTTTCGGCGAACACGGCGCCTCGGTGATCGTGACGGACGTCAACGACGCCGGGGGCGAGGCCGTGGCGAGGGAGATCGCGGACGTCGGCGGCGCGGCCGCCTATCGGCGTCTCGACACGAGCCGGGAAGACGAATGGGAGAGAGCGCTCACGGAAGCGGTCGCCCGTCACGGCCGCCTGGACGTTCTCGTCAACGCCGCGGGCATCTCCGGCCGAACGCCCGACGATCCCGCGGCGCCGCGTGTCGACGATCTGCCGCTGGAGACCTGGGAAAGGGTGATGTCCGTGAACGCGACCGGGGTGTTTCTCGGCCTCAAGCACGCCGTGGCGCCCATGCGCGACGCGGGTGGCGGCTCCATCGTCAACATCGTCTCCATCTACGCCCTGCTCGGCTCGGACTCGAACGCGGGTTACCATGCCTCCAAGGGCGCGGCCATGTCCCTGACCAGGGCGGCGGCGATTCAGCTCGCGCCCTGCAACATCCGCGTGAACGGGGTCTGTCCGGGCTTCATCGACACGGGCATGACCAGGGAGGTTCACGCACATTCGCTGTACGGCAAGGCCCGACTCGAGGCGACGCCGCTCGCGGAGTTCGGTAGACCACGGGACGTCGCGCTGGGGTGCCTGTATCTGGCCTCGGACGACGCCCGGTTCGTCACGGGATCGGAGCTGGTCATCGACGGCGGCGTCACGGCGACGGCCCTGAAGACGAACCTCCATCGCGAAGACGCATAGCGCGGCAAGGCCTGTTTCGGAGTGGGTGAAACGGGCGGCCGTCCGGAGAACCACCAAGGCCGTCGACCGACAAGTACGGCGGATTTCGGCCCGCCCGAGCCGCCGATGCGCCGTCAAAAAAGGCTTTTCTTTCTCGCCCGGGCGCGATAAATGCGGCGTCGATTTCCCCAACGCGAACAAGAGGACCGATGGAAACGACGACGGACGGCGCCAAGAGCGAGACGGCATCCGACGGCGGCGGCGCGACGGGTTCGGACGGCGGCTCGGAGTCGTCCGGCGGCTCCGGCTCGGGCGGCGCACCGAAGAACTACAGCCGCGGCGAGAACCAGAAACCGGTCACCGACGCCTACCGGGACAACTGGAACCACATCTTCAGGCGCGGGAAGCCCCGCAAACGCTGAGCGGTGGCGGCGCGGCCTACAGGTCGCGGTGCACGACCTTTCCCCCCGCCATCGTCAGACGGCAGCGGAGGTTCCGCAGGTTCTCGGGGTCCATCGCCGTCGGGTCGTCCGACAGCACGGCAACGTCGGCGTATCGCCCGGGCGTCAACCTGCCCTTTCTCCCCTCCTCGAAGGTAAGCCACGCGCCGCGTGTCGTCAGCAGGTCGAGAGCCTCCAGTCCCGAAATCCGCTGATCGGGGCCGAGCACGCGGTTGCCGTGCCGTTCGCGGCGGGTGGCCATGACCCACAGGGTGAAGAACGGATCGTAGGGGATGTTGTCCGTGCCTGCCGCGACGGGAATGCCGAGATCGAGCATGGTGCGATGGGCGACGACCGAGTCGCCGAAGTCCGGGTCGTCGACGTACCACCCGCCGCCTTTCCAGACGAAATAGGCCGGGATCGTCGTCACCAGAACGCCGAGCCTCTTCAGGGTTTCCAGATCTTCCCGCCGCGCGCGCCCGACGTGCTCGACGACCCATCGCCGCTCTCCGACGGGATGGCGCTCGCCCACCTCCGCGAGCACGGGAGCCACGTCCCCCAGATCGTCGCCGACGATGGTGTGGACCCGAAGATCGTGTTCGGCCGCGGCGAGACAGTAGTCCCGGAATTCGTTCCGCGTGACCGCCTGCTCGACGAAGCCCGACCAGCCCGTGTTCGGCAGGTCCGCGCGGGCCAGATCGGCGACGGCCCCCTCCCCGCCATAGGCGACGTGGACGCCGGTGATCCAGAACCAGGGATCGCCCATGCCCCGGCCCCGCGCGTGGCTCAGCCAGTCGCGCATGACGGTTCGCGCTTCCGCGACGTCGCGCCACGCGGGGCTGATCGTCAGCGCCACCCGCACGGTGAGCTCGCCCTTCTCCCACAGGTCCCGGTACGCCGCGATGGTCTGTGCGCCCAGGCCGTGGCCTTCGTACACGCTCGTGGTTCCGACGGCGTTGTAGGCCTTCATGGCACGGCGAATACCGTCCACGCGCTCCTCCAGGCCGAAGCGGGGGACCGCGGGCAGCAGATCGAATTCGACGAACGGCCGCTGGTTGTATTCGACGATCACCCCGGTCGGCTCGCCGGCCTCGTCGCGCTCGATCTCGAGCCCGGCGACGCGAGGAACCGTGTCGCGGTCGATGCCGTTGAGCTCGAGCGCGCGGCTGTTGAGGGCCGTATATCCGGGCGGCGCGCCCCAGTTCCCGAACACGCCGGGGATGCAGACCGGATGGTCGGGCGCGGCGGCATCGAGTTCCCCGCGCGTGGGCATCCGGCCCTCCGCCAGGGTCTCCGGGCCGCCGAAGTAGCACGGCGGCGCGCCGACGGGCATGGTGACGATCCACTCCCCGGGGGGTGTCCCGGCCGCGAGCTTCGCGATGCGGTCGAGAACGTCGGCAACGGACATCGCGCCGTTCAGCGACGGACGGCGGGATTTCAGCCCTTCACGGTCCATGTGGGCGTGCGTGTCGTTGAATCCGGGAACGGCCGTCAGGCCGCCGATGTCGATGGTCTCCGTCCCGGAACCCGCCATCTCGCGGACGTCGTCCGCCCCGCCCGCGGCGGAGACGAGACCGTCCGACAGGGCGATGGCCTCCACCACCGGCATACCCGGATCCATGGTGAGCACGCGGCCGCCCGTCAGGATCAGATCGGCGCCCCGGCCGGGCCGTCTTGCGGCCGGCATCGCCTACCCGCCTCCGGCGCCGGCGTAGTCGACGGTGTGCGGACGGCCGGGGAGGTCGAGCCGGACTTCCGCGGGCGCGCCGCGGGCGATGATCCTGCCCCGCCGGATCACGTAGAGGCGCGGCGGCCGGAGGCGCACGGCTTCCACGGGGTCCGCCGCCTGCAATACGACCATGTCCGCGTGGCAGCCCGGTTCCAGCCCGTACCCCTCCAGGCCCAGGGTGCGGGCCGGATGTTCCGTGACGGCCTTGAAGCAGGACAGGATCTGTTCCCGTCCCGACATGTGGCCCGCGTGCACCGCCATGTGCGCCACGTCGAGCATGTCGGCGGCGTTGAGCGGCCCCCACGGGTCCATCACCGAATCCTGACCGAGGGAGACGTTGATCCCGGCCGCCATGAGCTCCGGCACCCGCGTCATGCCCCGTCGCTTGGGATAGGTGTCCCGACGGCCCATCAGCAGCATGTTGGCGGTCGGGTTCGCCACGACGTGAAGATCGGCTTCCTTCATCAGGTCGATCAGCTTGCCGGCGTAGTCGTTGTCCATCGAATGCATGGACGTGAGGTGCGATCCCGCGACCCGCCCCCGAAGGCCGAGACGGATCGTTTCCGCCGCCAGGGTCTCCACGTGACGGGACGCGGGATCGTCCGTCTCGTCGCAGTGCATGTCCACGGGGAGGCCGCGTTCGGCGGCGATCTCGCACAGCGCGCGGACGGACTCGGCGGCGTCTCCCTGGGTGCGCTCGAAATGAGGGATGCCGCCGACCACGTCCACGCCCATGTCGAGCGCCCTGGTCAGGTTGGCCACGCCGACGGGCGAGCGCAGGTATCCGTCCTGCGGAAAGGCCACGAGCTGCAGGTCGAGGTGGTCCCTGACCGTTTCGCGAACGTCGAGGAGCGCCGCGACGCCCGTGAGGCCCGGATCGGTCGTGTCGACGTGGCTGCGGATGGCGAGCAGGCCGCGCCCGACGGCCCAGTCGCAGTACCGGAGCGCCCGCGAGACGTA
This sequence comes from Alphaproteobacteria bacterium, assembly GCA_965200265.1. Classification (GTDB taxonomy): domain Bacteria; phylum Pseudomonadota; class Alphaproteobacteria; order UBA2966; family UBA2966; genus UBA2966. The sequence continues at coordinate 1,412,341 of OZ241357.1, forward strand.
GTCGTCGAACGTGAGCGTGGGCTTCAACTCCTCCCACAACGCGATGCCCTCGAGAAGGGTTCCCGAGCCGTTGTGCCGCGGGCGGCCCGCGGTCAGCGTCGCATCCATGTGAAAGTGGGCATCGACGAACGGCGGCGCGATCAGACGGCCCCGGCAGTCGATCTCCTCCGCGCCGGCGGCGTGCGGAACGGCGCCGACGGCCGCGATCCGCCCCGCCTCGACCCCGATGTCGACGTTTTCGCGCCCGTCGGGAAGATTGCCGCCCCGAAGGATCAGATCCATCACGTCTCCGTCACATCACCAGGCCGAGACCGTCGTCCGCCTCGATGACCGTTCCGGTAACGAAGTCGGAGGCCGACGACGCCAGCAGCAGCAGCACGCCGTCGAGGTCCGCGGGCTTGCCGACCCGCTTGCGCAGGAAGCGTCCGACGAACTCCCGCCCCCTCTCGCTGGCGAAGAAGTCGGCGTTGAGCTCGGTCTCGATGTAACCCGGCGCGATGGCGTTGACGCGGACGTCGTGACGCGCCCATTCCTGCGCCATGAACCGCGTCATGTGCGTCACGCCGGCCTTCGACATGCCGTAGACGCTCAACAGGCGGACGGTGTGAATGCCCGCCATCGACGCGATGTTGACGATGGAGCCGCCGTGCCCGTGGGCGATCATCTTCCGTCCCACTTCCTGCGCCACGAGCCATGCGCCCTTGAGGTTGGTGTCCATCACGTGGTCGTAGTCCTCGACCGTGAAGTCCACGACCTTCTTGGTGACCGTGGTTCCGGCGTTGTTGACCAGCACGCGGATTGCTCCGAGCTCGGTTTCCGCGCCGTCCACCGCGCTCACGATGCTGTCGTGATCGGTCACGTCCATGGAGAACGCCAGCGCCCGTCCGTCGAACGCCTCGATCTCCTCGACGAGCTCCTTCAGGCGATCCGCGCGCCGGGCGCAGACCGCGACGCGGGCGCCGGCCCTCGCCAGCGTCAACGAGAAATGCCGCCCCAGGCCGCTCGAGGCCCCCGTCACCAGGGCCGTCCGGCCCTCCAGCGAGAACAGGTTGCTCACGGATCGCCCCCTCCATGCTCCGCGACGGACGTCGTTTCCGGATCCCGGTGTCCGTCCCGGAATATATCACCCCGCCCGTCCCTTCGACGGCAGGCCGAAAACCGGGCCGGGCATGTTATGATGACCCCGTGTACGTGAACGTCGACATCGTCTCCGACACGATCTGCCCGTGGTGTTTCGTGGGCAAGCGTCGTTTCGAGCGCGCCCTCGCCGAACGGCCGGACGTCGAGGTCGACGTGCGCTGGCGAACGTTCCAGCTCAATCCCGACATGCCCGCCGGGGGCATGGACCGGAGCGAGTACGTGGCCTTGAAGTTCGGCGGCGAGGAGCGGGCCCGGGCGGTCTACGAAAACGTCCGCGGCGCCGGCGGGCGCGAGGGGATACCCTTCGATTTCGCGGCCATGCCGAAAACGCCCAACACGATCGATTCCCACCGGCTGATCCACTGGGCGGGCGCCGCCGGCGTGCAGGACGCCGTCGTGGAGCGGCTGTTCGAGCGCTATTTCACCCAGGGTGGAGACATCGGCGACCGGGAGGAACTGGTCGCGGTGGCGCGGTACGCGGGCATGGACGCGGACCTCGTCGCCGATCTCCTGGAGCGGGGAGAGGACGTCGATCTGGTTCGCAAGGAAGACGACGCGGCGCGGACCATGGGCGTGAACGCGGTCCCCTGCTTCGTGTTCGCGAAGAAGTACGTCGTGTTCGGCGCGCAGGAGCCCGACGCCTTCATGGAGCTGTTCGATCACATGGCGCGCGAGTCGGCGTCGGAGGCGGTCGACCGCGACGCCTGATCCGCGATCTCCGCCAGATTGCGGACCAGGTGCGTGACGCCGGACAGGCGCGAGTCGGCGTCGTCCCAGTCGCGCATGTAGATCAGGCGGTGATCCGGCCGCAGCTTCGCGGTGCCCGCCTGACCCGAGATGAACTCGACCAGTCCCGCGGGATTGGCGAAGCTGTCGTTGTGGAAGGCGATCATGACCCCCTTCGGGCCGGCCTCCACGCGCTCGACGCCGGCGCCGCGGCAGAGCTGCTTGATCGCGACGACCCGCAGCAGATTGTCCACTTCCTCGGGCAGGGGGCCGAACCGGTCGATGAGCTCGGCCGCATAGGCGTCGATCTCGGCGCGACTCTCGAGCCGCGCCAGCCGCCGGTACAGGCCCAGCCGCGCATCGAGATCCACAACGTACCGTTCCGGAATCAGCACGGAAGTGCCGATGCTGATCTGCGGCGACCATTTGTCCTCGGCAGCGCCGTCGCCGTCGGTCCCGCGCGCCGCCGCCACCGCCTCCTCCAGCATTTCCTGATAGAGCTCGAGTCCGACTTCGCGGACGTGCCCGGACTGCTCCGCGCCCAGGAGGTTTCCGGCGCCGCGAATGTCGAGGTCGTGGCTGGCGAGCGAGAATCCGGCGCCGAGCCCTTCCAGGGCCTGCATGACCTTCAGCCGCTTCTCCGCCGCTTCCGTGGGGATACGGCGGACAGGCAGGGTGAAGTAGGCGTATCCCCGGGTCCTGGAGCGACCGATCCGGCCCCGGAGCTGGTAGAGCTGGGCCAGCCCGTACATGTCCGAACGGTGCACGACGAGCGTGTTCGCAGTCGGGATGTCGAGGCCGGACTCGATGATGTTGGTGCACAGCAGGATGTCGATGCCGCCCTCGTAGAAGGCGTGCATGACGTCGTCGAGTTCGCCCACCGGCATCCGTCCGTGAGCGACGCCGATACGCGCCTCGGGAAGGTGTTCGCGCAGGAACGCCTCGATGTCGGGGATGTCGGAGATCCGGGGGCAGACGTAGAAACTCCGGCCGCCCCGATGGCGTTCACGCATCAGCGCCTCGCGCACGACCACCGGGTCGAACGGCGTGATGAACGTCCGCACCGCGAGCCGGTCGGCCGGGGGCGTCGCCATGAGACTCAGCTCGCGAACGCCCGACAGCGCCAGATGCAGCGTCCGGGGGATCGGCGTCGCGGTGAGCGTGAGAACGTGGGCCACGGAGCGGAGGTTCTTGAGGCGCTCCTTCTGCGCCACGCCGAAATGCTGTTCCTCGTCGACGACGATGAGGCCGAGATCGCGGAACTTGACGTTCCTGCCGAGCAGGGCGTGCGTGCCGATCACGATGTCGACGTCGCCCGATTCCAGCCCTGCCCTCGTCTCCGCCGCTTCCCTGGGTCCGACCATGCGGGACAGGCGTCCGATCTTCACCGGCCAGGCCGCGAAACGGTCGCGGAACGTCGCGTGGTGCTGACGCGCCAGCAGGGTCGTCGGCGCGACGAGGGCGACCTGCTTGCCCGCCATGACGGCGACGAAAGCGGACCGAAGCGCGACCTCGGTCTTGCCGAACCCGACGTCGCCGCAGATCAGGCGATCCATGGGCCGGCCGGCGGCGAGATCGCGCAGGACGTCCTCGATCGCCTGTTGCTGGTCCTCGGTCTCGTGATAGGGAAAGTGGGCGCAGAATTCCTCGTACATGCCTTCCGGCGGGGTGAGGACCTCGCCTTTCCGCAGTTCGCGCGCCGCGGCGATCCTGATCAGCTGGTCGGCGATGTCCCGGATCCGCGCCTTGGCGCGCGCCTTCCTCGCCTGCCAGCCGCCGCCACCGAGGCGGTCGAGCCGGACTTCCGAATCCTCCGATCCGTATCGCGAGACGACGTCGATGTTCTCGACGGGGATGTAGAGCTTGTCGTCGCCGTCGTAGAGAATCAGCAGACAATCGTGGGGCGCGCCGGCGACGTCGATCGTCAGCAGGTCCGCGTAGCGCCCGATGCCGTGCTCGACGTGGACGACGACGTCTCCGGGCGAGAGCGCCGAGGCCTCGACGATGAAGTCCCCGGCGCGGCGCGCGCGCCCGGTCGGCCGGGATGGACGCTCGCCCAGGACGTCCCGCTCGGTGATGACGGCGAGCCCGTCGGTCTCGAAACCGTGCTCCAGACCGAGCACCGCGAGACCGACCGCGTCCGGGGCCGACCGCCGCGCCTCGGGCCAGCTTTCCACGTTCACGCGACTCCGGATGCCGTGATCCGCCAGAAGGCCGGACAGGCGGTCGCGCGTGCCCGGCGAATACGCCGCCATGACGACGGACGTTCCGGCGCGCCTCAGGCCGTCGACGTGCTCCCGCACGGCATCGAACAGGGCGAGGTCCTGCCGGGCGCGCTCCGGCGCGAAATCCCGCGCCCGCCGTCCGCCGAGGTCGTGGACCCGCGGAGACCCGGGCAGACGGAATGGGGAGAACGCGACGCTCGCGCGCGACGCGGCGCGCGCCCGCCATTCCTCCCGCGTCAGATAGAGTTCCTCCGGCGGCAGCGGGCGGTAGACGGCCGCGCCGTCCGTCCCGCCGCCCCGTTCTCCCGCTTTCCGCGCCTCGTAGTAATCGGCGATGATCTCGAGCCGCTGGTCCAGGGCGTCGTCGATCGAGGCGTCCCGCGTGACCACGGCTCCGGGCAGATAATCGAACAAGGTCTCCAGTTTCTCGTGGAACAGCGGGAGCCAGTGCTCCATCCCCATGTGCCGCCTGCCGGCGGCGACGGCCTGATAGAGCGGATCGGCCTGCCCGGCCACGGCACCGAAGCGGCTGCCGTATCCGCCGCGGAACCGCGCGATGGACTCCTCGTCCAGAAAGGCTTCGCCGACCGGCCCCAGCTCGAGGGTCCCGACGCGCGCCACGGCGCGCTGGGAAAGGGGATCGAACGTGCGAACGCCCTCCAGCTCGTCCCCGAAAAGGTCGAGACGGAGGGGGTCCCCGGCGCCCGGCGGGAAGACGTCCACGATGCCGCCACGCACGGCGAACTCGCCGGGTTCCCTGACGGTCCCCGTCCGCTGATATCCGTGGCGCGCCAGGAATGCGACGAGACGGTCGAGTTCCAGGCGCTCCCCGACGGCGGCGCGGTAGACGGCGGCGCCCACGACCTCCCGCGCCGGCGTCCGTTGAACGCTCGCGTTGAGGGTGGTGACGACGACCCGCGCGGACGATGCGGACGCGGGTTCCGGCGAAGCGAGCCGGCACAGGCCGTTCAGGCGTGCGCTGGCCACCTCGGGGTTGGGAGACACCCGGTCGTAGGGCAGGCAGTCCCACGCCGGAATCCTGACGACTTCGACGTCGGGCGCGAAGAACGCGATCACCCGCGCCGTCATGTCCATGCGCTCCGCGTCGAGCGCGACATGCAGGGCCCCCGTGTCGTGAAGGCGCGCGATCTCGGCCACGGCGAGCGCATCCATCCCCTCGGGGGCGCCCGACAACGTGACGGATGCCTGTTCTCCCCATTGGATATCGTTCAAATTCAGAAGGTTATTCATGGTCCTTGAACTCGAGAAGCAACCTCGTCACGTCGTTGTCGTGTTCGGGCGGCGGGGTTTCGCGGCCGGAAATCCAGGCCAGGATGTCGGGGTCGCTCTCTTCCAGAAGCGCCTCGTAACGCGCGAGTTGCCGGTCGTCGAACCCCTCCAGATGGCGGTTCGCGAATCGGCCGAGCAGGAGGTCGGCCTCCCTCGTTCCCCGGTTCCGGCTGCGGTGCCGCAGGCGCTTTCGCTTCGCCTCCGATTCGTCGATGGGCGGGCTTTCGTCGGTCACCGGGCTCCGGTCCGCGGGGTGGACGGACTCCGGCCCCCCGCGCGGTTCCCGCCGCGGGCGGTCCGGAGTCGACTTGGGCCCGATATAGTCCCCGGCGGCCTCGCTGTCACGACCGCCGAGCGTTCCGCGACGGACCGGACGGCCCGTATGACAGGCGTTCCGCGCCTGCGATAAGGTCACCGGACCTGGCCCGTATCGCCGTGGTCCGCGCTCGCACCAGCCCGTCATGCGCCCGGAAATCCTGTTCCCCGCCTTCGCGCCCGTCGCCAGCCTGCCGGGCGTCGGGACCCGTATCGCGAAACTGATCGAGAAGGTCGCCGGCCCCCGGCTCGTGGACCTGTACTGGCATCTGCCGGTCCAGATCATCGACCGCCGCCACTCACCCCCGGTGGCGAACGCTCCCGAAGGCGCCGTCGTGACGCTGACCGTGGTCGTCGAACGTCACCTGCCGGCCCCCGACAAGCGCCTGCCGTACAAGGTCCTGTGCCGCGACGACAGCGCCCCGCTGACCCTGGTTTTCTTTCACGCCCGGCCGGATTACCTGGAGCGCGTGCTGCCCGTCGGCGAGGAGCGCGTGGTGAGCGGCCGCGTCCAGCGCTACCGGGACGAGATCCAGATCGCCCACCCCGACCGCATCGGGACCGTCGAGGAGATCGAAACCCTCAAGACCGTGGAGCCCGTCTACCCGCTGACCGCGGGACTGACCGCGCGGCCGTTGTGGCGCGCCGTCCGGGCGGCGCTCGACAAGGCGCCCGACCCGCCCGAATGGCTGGAGCCCCGGTTCCTCTCGCAACGCCGGTGGCCGGGGTGGAAGGACGCGCTCCTGGCCGCGCACGCCCCGGAGTCGCCGGATTGCCTGACGCCCGACCGTCCGGCGCGGGAACGGCTGGCCTACGACGAGCTTCTGGCCAACCAGCTCGCCCTCGCCCTCGTCCGCGAGAGCGTCCGCGCGAGCGCGGGACGCGCCGTTTCCGGGGACGGCTCGCTGCGGTCGCGCACCCTCGAGTCCCTCCCCTATTCCCTGACCGGGGCCCAGAAGCGGGCGCTGAAGGAAATATGCGACGACATGGCCTCCCCCGCCCGTATGCTGCGGTTGCTGCAAGGCGACGTGGGGTCGGGGAAGACGATCGTCGCCTTTCTGGCCATGCTCAACGCTGTCGAAAGCGGGGCCCAGGCGGCGCTCATGGCGCCGACCGAGATTCTGGCCCGGCAACACCGCGACGTGCTCGCGCCGTTCTGCGACGGGCTCGGCATCCGCCTGGTTCTTCTGACGGGGCGGGAAAAGGGCGAGTCCCGCCGGCGGACCCTCGCCGACCTGCGGGCGGGCGAGATCGACATACTCGTCGGCACCCACGCGATCTTCCAGGAAGGCGTCGCCTTCGGCGATCTCGCGTTCGCGGTGATCGACGAGCAGCACCGGTTCGGCGTCCACCAGCGCCTCGCCCTGACGGCCAAGGCCGCCGGCGCCCGCGCCAATCTTCTCGTCATGACGGCGACGCCGATTCCCCGGACGCTCACCATGACCGCGTATGGCGACATGGACGTTTCGCGGCTGGACGAAAAGCCGCCGGGCCGGACGCCCGTGGACACGCGCGCCATGCCGCTCGACCGTCTCGACGAGGTCGTCCAGGCGGTGCGCCGGGCCGTCGCCGGCGGCGACCGGGTCTACTGGGTATGCCCGCTCGTGGAGGAGTCGGACATCGTCGACGTCGCCGCGGCCGAGGAGCGCCATGCCGCGCTCGCCGGGAGTCTGGGTGACGGCGTCGCCCTGCTGCACGGCCGCATGAAGGGCGCCGAGAAGGACGCGCGGATGAACGGGTTCGCCGCCGGCGAGGTATCCGTGCTCGTGGCGACCACCGTGATCGAGGTCGGCGTCGACGTTCCCGAGGCGACCGTCATGGTCGTCGAACATGCGGAGAGGTTCGGCCTGGCCCAGCTCCATCAGCTGCGCGGGCGCGTCGGCCGGGGGGACCGGCCGGGCCGATGCCTGCTGCTCTACGCCGCCCCGCTGGGCGCCGCGGCGCGGGCGCGCATCCTGATCCTGCGCCGGACCGACGACGGATTCCGGATCGCCGAGGAGGACCTGCGTCTCAGGGGCGCCGGCGAAATGCTCGGCACCCGCCAGAGCGGCCTTCCCGATTTCCGGCTGGCGGACGTCGCGGCGCACGAGGCGCTCATGCTGGCCGCCCGCGACGACGCCAGGCTGGTGCTGGAGCGGGACCCCGGCCTGTCCTCCGACCGCGGACGCGCGCTGCGGGTGCTGCTCTATCTCTTCGAGCGCGATGCCGCCGTGGGCTACCTGAGATCCGGTTGAGGCGGGCCGCGTCCGGCCCCCGCCGCGCTACGCCTCGGCTTCGCGGGACGGAATCCGCGGGCCGGTGCGCTCGCCCGTGTCGGGCGGGGTGACGATGCCGCCGGAGATCACGAGCTTGATGCCCTCCTCGACCGTCATGTGGAGCGTGACCAGGGCCCGGCGCGGCACGAACAGCAGGAAGCCCGAGGTCGGGTTGGGCGTCGTCGGCAGGAAGACGTTGACGAGATCGTCCTCGGTCAGGCTCTGTATCTCCCCTTCGGTGTGGCCGGTGACGAACGCGATCGCCCAGATTCCCCGTCGCGGGTACTCCACCAGCACCACCTCCCGAAAGGATTTGGAGGATTGGGCCAGCACCGTCTCGAAGATCTGCTTCAGCGCCCCGTAGACCGCGCGGACGACGGGCATCCGGGCGACCAGCCGCTCGCCGAGCCTGACCAGGATCCGTCCGGCGAAGCTCGCCGTCAGGGCGCCGACGAGGGTCAGGACCGCGATGGCGAGGACCAGTCCCAGGCCCGGAACGTCGAAGGGCAGATAGGTGCCCGGGTTGTACCGCGCCGGGATCAGGGGCGTGACCCAGCCGTCCACGAGGCCGATGAACTTCCAGGCGATGAAGATCGTGATGCCGAGAGGCGCGGTGACCACGATCCCGGTAAGGAGGTAGGTGCGAAGACGATGCGGGAAGCCCACCTTCACCGGCACGATGATGTGCGGCGGACGCTCCTCCTCGCCCTTTTCCTCCGCTTGCCGTCGATCGTCCATCGTTCGCCCGCCCGCCCGTGCGCGGCTCACATATGGCCCGTGGCCGGCGCGATGTCCAGCACGGCGCCACGCTCCCCGCTTTCAGGGAGGGGGACGCGCGGGCGTCTCCCGCTCTGGCGGACCGGGCGGCGTCGCGCTATCCTCGCGGAACCTCGGGGGGCGCCCATCATGCGGTTCATGCGGTCGATCCTTGCCGTGCTGTTCCTGTGCGCGCCGTCCGCCGCCGCGCGCGCCGGCTACGACACGGCGATTCTCGCCTACGAGTCCGGCCGTTACGACATCGCCCTCGAGGAATTCAGCCTCTTGAGCGAACGCGGCGATCCCCGGGCCGAGTTCATGCTGGGCGTCATGTACTTCCACGGCCGGGGCGTGCCCGGAAACGATGCGTTCGCGGCCGTCTGGTTTCACAAGGCCGCGGCCCAGGGCCACCCCGGAGCGCAGCTCGCCTACGGCTCGCTCCATATCCGCGGCGTCGGCGTCGCCCAGGACCTGACGCGCGCCTACATGTGGCTCAGCCTCGCCGCCGACAGCGGCGTTCCGGGATTGCGCCAGCAGGCGGTTCTCCTCCGCGGCGACGCGGCCCGGCTCATGAACCCCGCGCGCATCGCCGAGGCGAGGGCGCGCGCCCGGAAGTGGCGGCCGACCCCCGCGCGTCTCTGGATCGAACGCTGACCGCGGTCCGCGGCGCCCCGTTCGACGCCGGCGTCCGGCATCGTGCCGTTTCTCGACAACGGGCTACAGGCTGTTGAAAAAGCGTATGATTTCTTCGTTCGTCCGTTCCGGTTGCTCGTAATGGACGAAATGCGCCGCCTCGCTCACGACGTCGACCTCGCGCAGATCGCCGAAGCAGTCTCCGAGATTGTCGGACCATTCCGCCTTGAGCACCGGGTCGTCCGCGCCCCAGAAGACCCGCGTCGGGACGTCGATCCGCGGCGCGTCGGGCGGCCCCTCCCGTGAGATCTTCAGGCGCAGCGCGTTGACGGCGACGTACCAGTTGAAGCCGCCCTGCATGTTGCCGGGCTTCATGAAGTTGTCGATCCAGGCCTCGAAGTCCTCGTCGAAGGCGCCGTCGGCATAGGTCCAGCGGTCCAGCAGATAGCGGAAGTAGATCCGGGCGTTCTCCCGGTCCCGCGTGAGGAGTTCCGCCGAAAACGGCATCTGGTGGAACTGCTGGTACCACGTGTTGATCAGGTGCCCCGGCTCGCTCCAGCGCCCGCCGACTCCGGGATGCGGGCAATTCGTGAAGAACAGCCCTTTCAGGCGTCCGGTATTCCGCCGGGCGTAGGCCTGGGCGATCCACGCGCCGACGTCGTGGGTGACGATTCCGAAACCGTCGAGACCCAGATGCTCGACCAGATTCGAGAAGTCGTCCACGTAGTCCTCGACCTCGGGGACCCGTTCGGGCTTGTCGGTGTCGCCGAATCCCCGCAGGTCGGGCGCGATGACGTCGAAGTGTTCGGCCAGCGCGGGTATGTTCTTGCGCCACGTGTACCAGAACTCGGGCCAGCCGTGTTGCAGGACGATCGGCATTCCCCGCCCGTGGCGGACGTAGTGCGCGCGCAGACCCGGCAGGTCCGCGTATCGGTGGTTCCATTCGAAGCCGGTCATGGCGGGGGGCCTCCTCGGCGGGACGCGGGGATCGTCGTCGGAACGATCGCCTCTGCCCTGCCGGGTCAAAGAGCCTGGAGACTTCTCGCCGGCGTCAGGGAGAATCCGTCGAGCCGGTTGCGGATGACGTCCCAGTGGACCCATAGATACCCGCCCTTCGCCACGTGGACGTTGCGTCCGATCCTGTGATGAAGGGCGGGAAGCTGATGGAAGGGCGCCGAGGGATAGACGTGGTGCTCGCCGTGGAACCCCATGTTCCAGGTGAGGAACTGCACCAGCGGGTTGGTGAGGGTCGTCCGCGTGTTGCGCGTCATGTCGAGGGATTCGTCCATGCCGACGTGCTCGGCCACCCGGAAGAAGCGCACCAGCGGCTCGCCCAGGAATCTCGGCAGGAAGTAGTAGACGATCGGCGCCCACCAGTACCCGGACGCGACTCCGGCCACGAGAATCAGCGAATAGCCCGTCAGCATGACGCGGGCCTCCAGAAATATCCTGGGCAGTTCGCTCGCCGGCACGTTGGCCTCGTCCTCCGGCAGGATGCGGCCCATCGAGTGACGGAACAGCCAGCCGAGGTTGCGCCAGTGGTGCGTGAGCCCGGAGACGTAGAGGAGATAGTCGCCGAGGTTGCGCGGGATCGGGAGCGCCATCTCCGTGTCCTTGCCCTGGATCTGGGTATGGCTGTGATGCGGCGCGTGATCGTAGCGGAACAGCAGGCCCGGCCAGATGTAGACGAAGCCGAGAACCTGCATCACGGTTTCGTTCAGCCACCGGGTCCTGAACGCCGTGCCGTGAGCGCATTCGTGCAGCGGATGAAACAGGGTCGACAGGACGAGCCCGTGCAGCACGACCGCCGGCGCGACCCAGCCCGTGCCCATCGTCAGGTACACCAGACAGCCCGTGCCGCCGATCATGGCGAAATGAACGGCGAGGTAGACGAGGCCCGGCCAGTCCTTGCGCTTCAGGTACGGCTTGACCTCCCGCCGGGACAGCATCGAACCCTGGGCGTTCTCGACGATCGACATCGGCTGTCGCGCTCCCTCCCTGCTCGCCGCGAAGCCGGCGCTTCCGGCGTCCGGACGTATCCTCCCGTAACACGGTTCCGGCCCGATGGGAAGCGCCATCTTCGTTCGCCTGGGAGCGCCGGCGTCTCGCCGGCATCGCGGCCTTGTTTTCAGTGGCCGGTGGCCGGTGATCGGTGCCGGCAACCGGTCACTGGTCACTGGTCACTGGCCACTGGTCACCGGCCACTGACCGGCCACCGGCGCTCCGAGGGACATGCCGGAAATGCAGCCCCCCATCGAACGGCGTGTGCGGACCGGCGTCCGATGTGCGAACATCGCGCCGAACCGGATATCGAGGAGCGACGCCGTGACCCCCTGGGAACTGGAATTCGACTACATCGAGACCTGCAACTGCCCGCCGAACTGCCCCTGCCCGTTCACCGGCGCGCCGTCGACGGACTACGGGGGCTGTCATCTGATGATGGCCTTCCACGTCGTCCGCGGGAATTTCGGCGCGACGCCGCTCGACGGCCTGAACGCCGTCCTCGTGGCGGAGGTGCCCGGCAACATGCGGGCGGGCGGCTATCGCACCGGCGTTCTCGTCGACGAGCGCGGAGACCCGGACCAGCAGGCCGCGATGAAGGCGATCTTCGGCGGCGCGGCCGGCGGGGTCTTCGAGGGCATCGACGCCCTCACCGTGGAATGGCTCGGCATCGACGCGGCGCCCATCGAGTTCAGCACGGAGACGCGGCGGGCGGCGGTCCCCGGGATCCTGGAGGTGGACTACGCGCCGATCGACGGGTTCGGCGGGCGCACGCCGGAGCTCGAGCACACGCGGCAGCGCATCGCGCTCGGCGGCAAGCTCAAGTGCGGCCGGTCCAGCGTCTGCCGCTTCGGCAGCTTCGGGCTCGAATGGGACAACTCGGGCGGCAACGTCTTCTGGGGGCGCTACACCCACACGCACGAGAGCCGGAACTGAGAGCCGGCGCGAACGCATCCGTGAACCGGCGGCTCGCCAGCGTCCTGACCGGCGACCGGGCCGTCGTCGGCCTCGGCCTCGCCGGCGTCGCGGCGCTGGCCTGGCTCTACCTGATCGTCGAGGCGGACCGGATGTCGCGCATGGACGTGGCCGCGGCCATGCCCCATCCGGCGTCGTGGGACCCCGGATACCTCGGCTTCCTGTTCGTCATGTGGGCGGTCATGATGGTCGCCATGATGACGCCGTCGGCGGCGCCCATGACGATGACGTTCGCGGCCGTGAACCGCAGGCGCCGGGAGGCGGCGCGCGCCGACCTCTTTCCGGTCGGCGTGTTCGTGCTCGGATACCTCGCCGTCTGGACGGGCTTCAGCGCCGCCGCCGCCCTCGCGCAATGGGTCCTCCACGCCGCGGCGCTGGTCTCGGCGGCGATGACCGGCGCCGGCGCGACCTTCGGCGGCGCCCTGCTGATCGCCGCCGGCGTCTATCAGTGGACGCCGCTCAAGCGCGCCTGCCTCGTCCACTGCCGGACCCCGATGTCCTTTCTCGTGACGTCCTGGCGGCCGGGCCGGAGGGGCGCGCTCGTCATGGGGCTGCGCCACGGCGCGTTCTGCGTGGGCTGCTGCTGGGTCCTGATGGCGCTCCTGTTCGTCGCCGGCGTGATGAACGTGCTGTGGGTCGCGACCATCACCGCCTTCGTGTTCGTCGAGAAGGTCGCGCCCCGCGGCGACCTCGTCGGCCGCGCCGTCGGCGTTCTGCTCGTGGCCGCCGGGGCGGCGGTGATCTACCGGGGCGCGACGTGACGCCCCGCCGTCCGGTCCGTGCCCCGCGAAGGCCCTCCCCCCGGCGGGAGGCCGGGAGGAGGAACCCGCGCGAGGGCGCCGGGCGCGGCGGCTACATCGTCTTCCTGGCGTAGTCGTAGGTGCCGCCGCTCCATTCGTACCAGACGTAGCCCGGGGCCGTGACGTCGCCCTTCCCGTCGAAGCCGATGCTGCCGAGCACGGTATCGAACCTGTTCCCGCGCAGCGCCGCGACCACGGCGGCGGTGTCCGTGGAGCCGGCCTTCCCGACGGCCTGCGCCCACGCCTGGATGGCGCCGTAGGTGTAGAGCGTGTAGCCCTCGGGTTCGTAGTCCTGGGCCTGGAACTTCTTCACCACCTCGGCGGCTTCCGGGTTCTTCCGGGGGTCGGGACTGAAGGTCATGAGCGTGCCCTCGCCCGCCGCGCCGGTGATCTTCCAGAACTCGTCCGTGACCAGGGCGTCGCCCGACACGAGCTGCGGCTTGTAGCCCTGCTCGTGCGCCTGGCGGATCATCAGGCCGGCCTCGGTGTGGTAGCCGCCGACGTAGAAGGCGTCGATGCCGGCCGCCTTCATCTTCGAGACGATCGCGGTGTAGTCCTTCTCGCCGGCCGTGTAGGCCTCGTACATGGCCTCCGTCACGCCGCGGGCGTTGAGCTGCTTCCTGGTCTCGTCCGCGAGGCCCTTTCCGTAGGCCGTCTTGTCGTGAAGGATGGCGACCTTCTTCCCGCCGAAGACGTCGGCCAGCAGATTCCCGCCGACGATGCCCTGCTGGTCGTCGCGGCCGCACACGCGGAACACGTTGTCGCCGCCCTCGTCCGTCAGCTTCGGATTCGTCGACGCCGGCGATATCTGCGTGATCTGCTCCTCCTCGTAGACCTTCGAGGCGGGGATGGACGAGCCGGAGCAGAAGTGGCCCGCCATGAACACGACGCCGTCGCTCACCATCTTGTTGGCGACCGCGACCGCCTGCTTGGGATCACAGGCGTCGTCGCCGATGAGCAGTTCGAGCTTCTCGCCGAGAACGCCGCCGGCGGCGTTGATGTCGGCGACCGCCATTTCCGCGCCGCGCTTCATCTGTTCGCCGAACGACGCGTACTGCCCGGTCATCGGTCCGGCGGTCGCGATCCTGATCTGCGCCTGGGCCGCGCCGGCCCCGAACACGAGACCCGAGGCGGCCAGCACCGCCACGAGATTGCCGCGAATGTCGAACATCGGGTTCCTCCTCCTCTTCATGATCGATGGTCCGCGCTGCTATAGTACGGAGGGTCCGGCGGATCAAGCGCCATCCGCACCCCGTCGCGCGCGGCGTGGCCCCGGGGCGGGCCGGCGTGCTATGAAGGGCGATCGTCGGCCGCGCCGCGCGCCGCCCCGAGGACCGATGCCCATGAAGATTCACGATCTCGCTCTCTACCGGGTCGAAATTCCCCTGTCCTTCCCCTACGTCACCAGGCTCCAGCCGGACGGGCTCAGGATGCTCGACACCATCGTCTGCGAAGCGCATGACGAAGACGGCCGCGTCGGCGTGGGAGACGCCACGATCCTTCCGGGCTACACGCACGAGACGTGCGACGGCGGCTGGAGGTTCTGCCTCGAGCATGGCGAACGCATCGTCGGGATGGACGCGGGCGAAGCCAGGGCCAGCCTCGACCCGTACCGGTTCAGCGACGCCCACGCGGTCAGCGCCCTCCAGGTGGCGATCGAGATGATGGAGGGGAACCCCCTGTTCGACCTGCCGGACGAACCGGTCGAGATCCCCATCCTCGGCGCCGTCAACACCAAGGCGCCGGACGAGATCCCGGACGAGGTCGACAGGCTCGTCGAGAAGGGGCATCGCACCCTCAAGGTCAAGGTCGGCTGGGAGCCGGCGGCCGATCTCGCCCGTCTCGAGATCATACGGAAGGCCAACGCCGGACGCGCCGACATCCGGATCGACGCCAACCAGGGCTTCTCCCGCGAGGACGGGATCGAGTTCGCCACGTCCCTGGAATCGGACGGCGAACTGCAACTCTTCGAACAGCCCTGCGACAAGGCGGACTGGGACGGCAACGCCGCGGTGGCGGCCGTCTCCAACGTGCCCGTGATGATGGACGAATCGATATACGGAATCGACGACGTCGAGCGCGCCGGCGCCATGGACGGGTGCGGATTCGTCAAGCTGAAGATCTCGAAGCTCACGGGCGTCGACCTGCTCCGGCGGGGGCTGGACCGCATCCGGGAACTGGGCATGACTCCGGTGCTGGGCAATGGCGCCGCGTCGGACGTGGGCTGTTTCGTCGAATCCTGCGTGGCCCGCCACACGATCGACAACGCGGCAGAGAACAACGGCTATCTCAAGAACAGCGAACGGCTCTTCAGGGAGGCCCTGCCCTTCCGCAACGGGTCGATCGTGCTCGACAAGGGCTTCCGGCCGGAGCTCGACCGCGACGCGGTCGATCGGTTGTGCATGGCGCGGGAGCGCTTCACCCGCGCCCCGGCGGGCGCCTGAATCCCTCGCGCGGCCGAGGACGGGGAGGAACCCATGACCGGCACTCTCGTCGTCACCGGCGGCGGCCGGGGCATCGGCGCGGCCACGGCCCTCATGGCTGCGGACCGCGGCTACGACGTCTGCGTCAACTACCTGGAGCGCGGCGACCGCGCCGGCGAGATCGTCGACAGGATCGAGGCGAAGGGCCGCAAGGCCGTCGCCGTGCAGGCGGACGTCGCGCGGGAGGCGGACGTGGCCCGCATGTTCGACACCGTCGACGCCGAGCTCGGCGGCGTCGACGCCCTGGTGAACAGCGCCGGCATGACCGCCGGGATGGGCCGGCTCGACGGCGAACGGATCGACGGGGAGCTCCTCGCCCGCCTCTGGGCCGTCAACATCACCGGAACCGTCCTTCCCTGCCGCCACGCGGTCTTGCGCATGTCGACGAACCACGGCGGCAGGGGCGGCGCCATCGTCAACGTGGGGTCCGCCGCCTCCAGGCTCGGCGCGGCGGGCAAGTACGTCGATTACGCCGCCAGCAAGGGCGCGGTCGACAGCTTCACCATCGGACTGGCCGGAGAGGTCGCGGGAGAGGGGATCCGCGTGAACTGCGTCCGGCCGGGAATCACGGACACCGAAATCCAGCCGCCCGGCCTGGTGGAGGAAGTGGGCCCCAGGCTCCCGATCGGGCGCGTCGCGCGCGCGGACGAGGTCGCGTCCGTGATCCTGCACCTGCTGTCCGGCGAAGCGTCCTACGTCTCGGGCGCCCTCGTCGACATCGCGGGCTCGCTGTAGGCGCGCGTCCCGTCCCGCCCTTCCGTCCCGCGAAGACCCGATGTCGGACGAGCTTCTCTACCTGTCGGCGACCGAACTGCTGGACGCCTACGGGCGCAAGCGCGTCTCGCCGGTCGAGGTGGTCGACGCGGCGCTGGCCCGCATCGAGGCGCTGCAACCCACCGTCAACGCCTTCGTGACCGTTTGCGGGGACGACGCCCGGCAGGCCGCCAGGGACGCCGAGGCCGCCCTTTCCAACGGCGGGGGCAGGAGCACGGGCACGCTCGCCGGCGTCCCCTACTCCGTCAAGGACCTCGTGCCGACCGCGGGCGTGCGGACGACGTTCGGCTCGGCGGTCTTCGCCGACAACGTGCCCGACCGCGACGCCGTGGCGGTGGCGCGCCTGAAGGCGGCCGGCGGAATCCTTCTCGGCAAGACGACGACCCCGGCCCTCGGCCACAAGGGCATCACCACCAGCCTGGTCTCCGGGGTCTCCCGCAACCCCTGGAGCCTCGAACGCACCTGCGGCGGGTCGAGCGGCGGCGCGGCGGCGGCCGTCGCCAGCGGCCAGGGTCCGCTGGCGCTCGGCACGGACGGCGGCGGGTCGGTGCGGATTCCCGCGAGCGCCTGCGGCATCGTGGGCCTCAAGCCCACCCTCGGCCGCGTGCCGCAGGACTCGGCGCCGGACCCGTTCGGGACGTTGAGCTTCATCGGCCCGATGACCCGGACCGTCGCGGACGCGGCACTGATGCTGTCCGTGATGGCCGGCGCAGACGCCTCGGACCCCTGGTCCCTGGGGCAGCCCGGCCTCGACCTCGCGCCGTTCCGGGAGGCGCCGCCCCCGCCGGAGCGCCTCAAGGCGGCGTGGTTCCCCTTCCTCGGCAATTCCGCGCTCGACGACAGCGTGAGGAGCGTCGTCGAGGAAGCGGTCCGGTGCCTGTCCGGTCTCGGCCTCGACGTCGAGCAGGAGGAAGACGTGCTGGAGGCGGGCGACGCGACGTGGCGGGCCATCGGATACTCGGCCCAGTACGCGCGCATGGCATCCCATCTGGAGGCCACGCCCGATCTCGTCGACCCGTCCCTGCGGACCAACATGGACGAGGGCATGAGGGTCGGCGGCGCCGATCTTCAGAATGCCCTGTTCGCGCGCGGCGGCATCTACCGCGCGATCGAGAAGGTCTTCGCGGGCTACGACCTGATGATTACCCCGACCCTCGCCGCGCCGCCGCCGGCCGCCGACTTCGACGCCCACGAGGACATCGAGATCGGGGGCCGGCGCGCCGGCAGGCTGAGGGCCGCGTGGTACGCCTATACCCACCCGTTCAACATGTCGGGACATCCGGCGCTCACGCTGCCCTGCGGACGGACCGGCGACGGCCTGCCGGTGGGCGTGCAACTGGTCGCGCCCTGGTATCGCGAGGACCGGCTCCTGCAGGTCGCGGCGGCCTTCGAACGGGCGCGCCCGTGGGCCGCCGAACGCCCCGACGTATAGGCCGGCGGCGAACCGGTTGCGCGCATCGTCGCGCCTCCGGCGCGCGGGGCTTGTGTCCGCGCCGATCCTTGCGGACCGAGATAACCTTGGATAACTTTGATAACCTCGGATAACTTTACTTGAAATGATGGACCCGCGATGGACCCGAGACGGAATCCTTACGCCCCCGGCGCCGGCGTGCTTCCGCCGGAACTCGCGGGGCGAGACCGCCTGATCGAAGACGCGTCGATCGCCCTTGACCGCATCCGCAACGGCTTCGCGGCCAAGAGCCTGCTGATGGTGGGTCTGCGCGGGGTCGGCAAGACCGTGCTCCTGAACCGGATCTGTCGCGACGCGGAACGTCGCGGGTTCATCACCCTGCTCCTGGAGGCGCCGGAGGATCGCTCCCTGCCCGCGCTGCTCGCGGGGCCGCTGCACGGTGTCCTGTTGAAGATGAATCGCCTCGCCGCGGCGGGTGACGCGGCGAGGCGCGCGTTACGGGCCCTGGCCGGATTCGCCGGCGCGATGCAGGTCGGTTTCGGTGATCTGACCCTGCGCCTGGACGTGGAAAGGGAACCCGGCCTCGCCGACAGCGGCGCGCTCGACAACGACCTGAGCGCCTTGCTGGAAGCGGCCGGCGAGGCGGCGCGTTCCCAGAAGACCGCGCTGGTGCTGTTCGTCGACGAACTGCAACACGTCGATGCGCGTGAACTCGGCGCCCTGATCGCCGCGTTGCATCGCGCTGCACAACTCCAGCTCCCCGTCACGCTGCTTGGAGCCGGCCTGCCTCAACTCGTCGCCCGCGCCGGCGTCGCGAAATCCTACGCGGAGCGCCTGTTCACCTTTCCGGAGATCGGACCTCTCGACGCGGACGCCGCGGCGCTTGCGGTTCGGGCGCCGGCCGAGCGCCTTGGCGTCCTCTACGAGCGGGAAGCGCTGGACGAGATCGTCCGACGCACGCAGTCCTATCCTTACTTCTTGCAGGAGTGGGGCAAACGCTGCTGGGACCGTGCGGAAGTTTCACCGATCACCCTGGCCGAGGTGGAAGCCGCCACCGCAGAGGCCGTGGCCGAGCTCGACGCGAGTTTCTTCCGGGTCCGCTTCGACCGGCTGGCCCCATCGGAGAAACGGTATCTGCGCGCCATGGCCGAACTCGGCCCCGGCCCCCACCGTTCCGGCGGGGTCGCGCAGGTGCTCGGCAGGTCCGTCCGCGCGGTCGCGCCGACCCGCGCGAATCTGATCAGGAAAGGAATGGTGTACAGCCCCGCCCACGGCGACACCGCCTTCACGGTGCCGTTGTTCGACGAATACCTTCACCGGGTGATGCCGGAATAGCGGCTCGCCGCGGCTCGGACGTCAATAATGATCCTGCTTATCCGTGAAAATCATCCGGGCGATAAAGGCTCCGTTCGCCTGGGAGCGCCGGCGTCCCGCCGGCATGGCGGGCCGAAGGCCCGCATCCTTCCCGGGCTTCCGACCTTCCGATGGCGCCCGTTCGCGCTTCGCACGATGCCGGCGAGACGCCGGCGCTCCCAGGGACATACGGGAAATGCAGCCCTCCATCGGCGGACTCTCATGGATAAGCAGGATAATGATAGCGGCAGGATATGACGGTGACGTGGGTGTCGTCGACGGCGTAGACCAGACGATTGTTCTCGTCGATTCGCCTTGACCAGAACCCGGCCGGATTTTTCCTCAACGCCTCCGGTTTGCCGACACCTTCGAATGGCGAACGGAGGAGGTCCGCGATCAGCAGGTTGATCCGTTTCAGCGTTTTCCTGTCTTGCCTCTGCCAATACAGGTAATCGCTCCAGGCGGAGTTGGTCCACGCCAACTTCCTGCCCATCGCTGCTACTTGTCGAGAAGATCGCGTTCGACCACCTTGCCGGCGTTGTACTGCTTGATCGACTCGGCCAGATGAGCGGCGTTGGCGGGCGATCGCAACAGGTGCACGGTTTCCATCAGGCCGTTGTAGTAGTCGAGGGACATGACCACGGCGTCCTCGGCGTCCTGGCGCGCGATGATCGTGACGTCGGCATCGTCCACGACCCGATCGAGCACCGACTTCAGATCGCTTCCGGCTTCGGTGAACGAGACGACTTGCATGGCGCCCTCCCCTCTAGACGTTTTCGGCCGCGACGGTCCCGCCGCAACGGCATACACAACTCGTCAGGGCATGAAGTCAAGAGGAAATGTATGCGCGCATGTCATCGGCGCCGGACGGACGCCGCCGACGGCGCCCGGAGCGGTCTCGAAACGTCCGTCCGGGCGCCGCCCCCGCCGAAGAAGGTCCGGCGGGGGCGGGAGCGTCAGTCCGTCACCCGGCAATGCTCCGCCTGGCAGGCGCCGAAGCTGCCGAAGGCGACCAGGTGCCGGTTCTGGTAGGCGCTGTCGGTCTCGAGGCGCCACCAGCCGGCGGTTTCGAGCTTGTCCGTGGGGCCGTAGAGGGCGCCGCTGTATTCGCCCTGGTTCCACTGCCCGGCCTGCCACGAATCCGCCGCGCCCGAATAGCTGCCATCGGCCTCGATGTCGTCCTCCACCAGCCTGATCGCGATGTTGGCATGGGTGGCGTGCGCCGCCGCCGCGTGGCGGAGGAAGGCGTATTTCTGCCAGACGCCGTTCTCGAGCGCCTGCAGATTGGCGATGCTGCCCGAGATCCTGTTGGCCTGGGTGGGGATGCCGTCGCCGGTGCAGGTGCTGCCGCCGATGCAGGCGTTGAGCGTCACGTCGCCCCGCAGGCGGGTGAAGTGGCCGACGTGCGGCGCGGTTTCGGACCCCACCGAGTTGGACCTGGGATGCAGGATCATCCCCATCGTCCGGCCCTCGAACGTGGCCGCGATCGAGGTCGAGACGTCGCCCGTCCTCGCAGTGGCCGCGTCCCGGAAGGCGTCGTAGCCGAAGTGGTAGCCCTGCAGGAAGCCCGGCCGGGGATACTCGTCGATGTAGTCGGTGTACACGAACAGGCCATAGGCCGCATAGGACAGGTAGCGGTCGGCGTCGTCGCTGGCGCTGTCCGCCATCGCACCGGCGTCAAGGCCGCCATAGTTCGACACCCAGGTCCGCAGGTCGCCCATCGCGCCGTGGGCGGCGAGCCGGCGGCCGTCGCTGTCGGCGGGATCGGGCTGGGGCTGGTTGCCGGCCAGTCCGAAGCGCGAGGCCCAGTAGTAGTTGGGCTCGCCGTCGGGATCGGCGTAGGGCGCGCCGAAGGAGGCCTCCGCGTCGCTGCGGTTGAAGTCGAAGCAGTAGGCCGGATAGGCGCCGCTGCAATCGTCCGACGGAGGCGTGCCCACTCCCCAGGCGCCCGGCTGGTTGATCCCGTCGCGGCCTCGGCTCGACGACCTGTCGAGATCGTGCTTGAAGAGGCTCATGACGGTGCCTTCGCCGCCGGTCCTGAAGACCATGCCGTCGGGCGTGAAGCGGATCGAGCTGGTCATCGGGTTCTGGTAATGGCGCTGGTAGGCGGTGATCCCCGATCCGGTCACGGTGGTGCCGTCGATGGTGGTCGCCCGCTGGACGACCGGAACCTTCGGCCGGTTGCTGGCGCTGTCGCCGGTGGTGCCTTCATAGCTGTGGCGGACATCGCCGCGCATGGAGATCGTCCGCAGCGCGAACCAGTCGCCGTCGCCCGTCGCGTCCGGCGAGAGCACCGTCTTGCCGGCGGCATAGGGCGTCGCGGCGGTCTTGATGTCCAGCGCGTTCGGGTTGGGACACGCCGTGTTGACCGTGCAGGTGCTGGCCGCCGCCTCCCTCGGCGTGAGCGAGACCCGCACGGTGAAGGGGGGACGGTCGTCCACCGATACGGCGGGAGCCTCGGGGATGTCGTTCAGGATGGCGGGAGGCCGCGCCAGCCCGGCGTCGTCGGCGATGCGGGTGGAGGCCCAGGGGCGCAACGCGGCCTCGGCCGCCCTCGCCTCCGTCAGCGCGCGCGTGGCCGCCGCCCGCTGTTCGTCCGTGGTCGCCGCGTCGAGGGCCGCCTGCGCCGCCGTGGCGAGCGCCGCCGCGGTCATGCCCGTCCTCTCCGCCGCCCGCGCCGTTGCGTAGGCCGCCTCCGCGGCCGCCAGCGCCGTCTGCGCCGCCGCTCTCGCGGTCCTGGCCGCGTTGCGGTCGGTGGTCTTCTGTTCGTCCGTCGTGTCGCCGGTCCAGGCCGCGGCGGTCGCCTGGAAGTCCGCCTCCACCTTCTCCAGGGCCGCCTGGGCGGCCGCCAGCGCCGTCCTCGCCGTCGCCGTCGCGGTCTGCGCCGTCGTGAAGGCGGTCTGCGCCGAACGCAACGCCCGCTCCTGCGCCGTCGGTTTCAGTTGCTCCAGCTGCGGTATCAGGGAGACCTGGGCCGCGGTCAGCAAGCCCTGGGCTTGCGTAAGCGTGATGCGCTGCCCGTCGGAAAGGTCGTCCCTCTCCAGCGCGTCGTCCAGCGCACTGCGAGCGTCGTCCAGCGCCTCCTGAGCCGAATCCAGCGAGGCCACGAAGGAAGCGCTCCCCGCGTCGGCCGCCAGCGCGCCATTGACCTCCCCCACGGCCGTTTCGATCGCCGCCACGGCCTGCACGATCGCCGTCTTGGCGGCGCTGTCGGGCTGGCTCCCCAGTTCCTCCTGGAGATCGTCCAGGTCTTCCTGGACGGCGGCCAGTGCCTTGCGGGCTTCCCCGCGGTTGTCGGTGCCCGCCGCCAGCGCCGCCTGGGCCGCCGCCAGCGAGTTGCGAAGGTCCGCCAGCGCCGCCTCGGCCGCCGCCAACGCGGTTTCATCGACGATGCGCACGTGCTTGGTCTTGGTGCAGGCGCCCAAGGTCAGCAGAACGGCGCAGGCAAGGACAAGAAGATGCTTCGATACGGCCATCGGGACCTCCATCCGTCAAGTCAGAGGCCCCGTGAAGAGGCCCCGTGAAGTTCACGTCTCTATCTTACCACAACCGCCAAAGACGCCACAAGACGAAAATTCGCTGGCGTCGCCGGCCCGCGCCTACAGAAACTGCACCGCCGCGGCGGCGAGACCGACGGCGACGACCATCATTCCGCCGAGCCGGATGGTCATGCGTTGCTCCAGCTCCCGCATCTCGCCGCGCAGCGCCGCCTCGATCTTCCCGAAGTCGGTCCGCAGCGCCGTCTCGCGCTTCTCCAGATCGGACCGCAGCGCCGTTTCGCGCTTCTCCAGATCGGACCGCAGATCCGCGATCTCACTGCGCAGCACCGTCTCGGTCTTCTCCAGGTCGCCGCGCAGCGCCGTCTCGACCTTCCCGAGGTCGGTCCTCAGCGCCGTCTCGGTCTTCTCCAGGTCGGTCCGCAGCGCCGTCTCGACCTTCCCGAGGTCGGTCCGCACATCCGCGATCTCGCCGCGCAGCGCCGTCTCGACCTTCCCGAGGTCGGTCCGCACATCCGCGATCTCGCCGCGCAGCGTCGTCTCGGTCTTCTCCAGGTCGCCGCGCAGCGCCGTCTCGACCTTCCCGAGGTCGGTCCGCAGCGCCGTCTCGACCTTCCCGAGGTCGGTCCGCACATCCGCGATCTCGCCGCGCAGCGTCGTCTCGGTCTTCTCCAGGTCGCCGCGCAGTGCCGTCTCGACCTTCCCGAGGTCGGTCCTCAGCGCCGTCTCGACCTTCCCGAGGTCGGTCCGCACATCCGCGATCTCGCCGCGCAGCGCCGTCTCGACCTTCCCAAGGTCGGTCCGCACATCCGCGATCTCGCCGCGCAGCGCCGTCTCGACCTTCCCAAGGTCGGTCCTCAGCGCCGTCTCGACCTTCTCCAGATCGGACCGCAGCGCGCTTTCGGTCCCTTCGAGGTCGGCCTTGGTCGCCAAGGATTCGGTCAAGCCCTCGGCAAGGGTGTCGACGAGAACGTGGGCCTGCCTCTCGTCGAAACCCGCCTCTTCCCGCAGGCGCGTCGCCGCCCGGAGCGTGTCGAAAGCGATCGTCATTCCGCCATTCTGACGCCATCGGGCGAGGTCCGCAAGGGGTTGCCCTCGTTCACGATATCATGAGACACCGGGTGGGCCGTCGGGAACGCGCCGGTCGGGGTGCCGGCCGGCCGCTCAGGGCGCCTTCGGCACGGACACGCCGATCATGCAGTCCCGCGTGACCAGCGCCGCGAGTTCCTCCTCGCTCATGTTCTCCGTTCCGTCGGGGCGCCGCGGCAGGACCAGATACCGCATGTCGGCCGTCGAATCGTGAACGCGGATCTCCGTGTCGTCCGGGAGCTCGGTGCCGAATTCCCGCAGGACCGCCCGCGGCTCGCGCACGACGCGGCTGCGATACGCCTGCGCCTTGTACCAGTCCGGAGGCAGCCCGAGCAGCATCCGCGGATAACACGAACACAGGGTGCAGACGATCACGTTGTGGACCTTGTCCGTATTCTCGACGACGACCAGATGCGTGTCGGGCATCTCGACGCCGAGCTCGTCGACCGCCGCGTTCCCGTCCTCGAGAAGCCGCTTCCCGTAGTCCGGATCCGTCCAGGCGCGGGCCACGATCCTGGCGCCGCCTTCCGGCGACTTGCCGTCGATGAGCTCGATCGTCGCGCGCAGCTCGTCGGCCGTGATGACGCCTTTGTCGATCAGCAGTTCGCCGAGGGCCGCGCCCATGAGCTGGTAGTACCCCATCGGCCCGGAATCGACGTCCGGTTGCGGCGGATGCCGGTGACCATGTGCGTGATGGTGGTGATGGTGGTCGTGATCGTGTTCGCGAGCGTGGCGGCTCATGGCGATACCTCGAACGTTATGCGGCCGGTTCCAGCCAGTGGTCGTAGATCTCGACGTCCACGGTGTCCCGGGGGTGCTCGGCGTAATCGTCCCACACCTCGCGTTGCATGAACCTCACCCGGTACAGGGTCCGCTCGGGCGCGCCGTCGCGGCCGTAGGCCAGCTCCTCGGGGTTGCGGAACTCGCCGCAGACACGCTCGACCACGCCGGACTTGCCGCGGACGTACCAGGGCGTGCGGACGTGGCCGGGCGGATACGCCTCGCGCACGAACACCCTGTCTCCCGGCGCGAACCTAGCCATCCCCGGCCCCCGCCCCGTCGGGCCGCGCCCCCTCCAGCCGCGCCTTGTCGCGTTTCTCGATCTCCGCCATCCTGCGGCCGAGCTCGTCGGTCGTGATGACGCCCTTCTCCAGCATGACGCCGGTGACCGAGGCCGTCCAGCGTTCGTAGTAGCCGAGCCTGTCGTATGCGTCCTTGCCCAGCGACTCGATCCCCCGGCGCATCTCGTCGACGGTGATCAGCCGGCGCTTCCGGTCGGCGAGCAGCAGCCGGATGCCGTCGATGCGCTTCTCCCAGTAGCCGGGCTCGTGCTCCTCCAGGTCGATGGCGCCGGAGGGCAGCCCGCCGAGATCGTGTATTCCGCGCATCGCTACGCCTCCACGACCGGCCGCGCGGCGCCGACGGGCGCCCGCATGGCCGCGACGATGGCCCGGACGTCGCCGACCGACGGCCGGCGCGGGCTGTAGGGCACGTTGCCGCTCTTCATCGCCGCCTCGACGATGGCCTCCCGCTCCCCTTCGGTGGCGACGATCTCGTCGAGCCCGACGTCGAGGTCGAGTTCGGCCCGGATCCGCGCCACGCCTTCCGCCGCGGTCGCGCCGCCGAGGGCGTCCGCGAGCACCCGGCCCTTGTCGCCGAGTTCCGGCTCATTGTAGGCCATCACCGCCGGCAGGGCGAGCGCGTTGGCCTTGCCGTGGACCACGTGGTGGATGTTGCCGAGCGGCGCCGCGATGGCGTGGGCCAGTCCGAGCTGGGTCGAGTTGAAGGCGACGCCGGCGAGCATCGAGCCGACGTGGCAGTGGCCGCGGGCGACCGGGTCGTCGCCGCGCCGATAGGCGGCGGGCAGCCACCTGACCAGACGCCGGACCGCGTCGAGGGCGTAAGGGTCCGACATGATGTTGGCGCCGCGGGAGACGTAGGACTCGATGGCGTGGGTCAGGGCGTCGAAGCCGGTGTTGGCCGTGACCGCCGGCGGCATGGTCAGCAGCAGCTCCGGGTCCAGCACGGCGAACTGGGCCGTCATGTTCTGCGACCGGTAGCGGAGCTTGACGTCGGACCCCTCGAGGCCGATCACCGCCATCTCCGAGACCTCGGAGGCGGTTCCCGCGGTGGTCGGCACGCACGCCATGATCGATCGGTGCGGCTCGTAGTGGCGATCGAAGCCCGCCATCTCCTCCACGGCGCCCGGATTGGACAGCAGGATGCGCGCGACCTTGGCGGTATCCATGGTCGAGCCGCCGCCGACCGCGACGACCATGTCGGGACGCGCGGCCTCCAGGACCCGCCGGCAGGCCTCCACCGTCCCGGTGTCGGGTTCCCGGATGGGCACGCCGTGGACCTCGACGCGCGACAGGCCGCCGAGCACGTCGCGGACCCGGGCCTCCAGCGCCCCGCCGATGAAGAAGCCGTCCATGACCACGACGGCGCGTTCGACGCGCCGCGCCGCGGCGACCGCCGCGAGCTCGCGGAGCCGGCCCGGCCCGAACAGGATCTGCCGCGCGGAATGCCGGAAGAGGAACGGTTCGGGCGCACGGTCGAGATCGTCACCGGCCATCACGTGTTTCCCCGTTTCCCGCGGGAGAAGTCGTATTCCGGGCGCATGACGTCCTCGTCCGCAGTCATGCCCTCACCCCGACACCAACGGATAGTCGATCGGCCTGATCGGGGAATCCGACGCTCTCGACCGATCACAACAGCCCTATCAGATTGCGAATTGAATCCTGATAGCGTTCCAGCGTCTCGCCGTTGACCTGCGTGGGCTGCGCCCGCTCACCTTCCAGGTCGTCTTCCAGGGTGTACTGCCCGGCCGTTAGCTGGCCGGTGGGAATGCCCAGGTGCGAAGCGACGATGGCGACGGTGTGCGCGTCGGGAATCTCGATGAACATCTTTTCTACTGCTCTCGAGACGCTCTCGGGCAACGCCTTCGCCTGCGCCTGCACGCGGCTGCGGATATTGCCGAACATCTTCGCAAATGCTCTGGCGGGCCTCCGGTGATAGGTGGTCGATCGATTCAGTGCCACGACATGCAGCTTCGGCAGCGTCATCGAGAACGCCTCCGCCCGCGCCCGAAAGCTCGCGTCTCGATACTCCGGAGGCACACCGTGACCATAGACGAGCTGACCCACGTTGTGGATGGCGCGGGCAGACGAACCGTCAGCCGTGCAGGGCACCACAAGCCGCTCTGCGGCCAGTATTGCCTGCGCCGTGTAGGCGGAAAAGCTCGGATTGCAGTCGATGAAGAACGCGCACTCCCCCAGGTGTCTTGCGGCCGCCGTCTGGAGGTCGATCACCCACGAGTGGACGTTGCGCCAGGCCCCCGCAGGGACGTTCTGCACAGCGATGTTGTTGATGGTCTGCACTTGCAGTTCCAACGACGGATCCCCCGCCACCAGATACAGGTTCTCCGGCGCATGTCCGTTCGAGTCCCGCACGCGGACAAGGAAGTTCGTTTCCGTTCCGGTGAGCCCGTGGGGTTGCAGGATGCGCTGGTGGTAGTAGCCGCCGACGGTTTGCGCCACAGGCAGCCGCTGCAGGAGGTCCTTGAGCTTACCGCCTCCATCGCCATTGCCTCCGAGCAGGATTTCGCTGATGTTGGCCTGCGGACAAAGGTCCATCACCACCACGGCCACGTCGGGATGCTGCCGTGCATATTCCGACGCCGTAGCGAAGCAGAGGAACGTCTTTCCGACCCCACCCTTGTTGTTCCAGAATGCGTATTTCACTCGCGTGTCCACGTCGAATTTCAAAGGATGCCCGATACGTCACGATATATCACGACAGCCTGACCCGTGTCAGGTGGCCCGCCCCGGTTCGGGAACGGCCTCGACCGTGGCCAGCAGATGCGTCGGCGCGGCCGTGAAAACCAGCTCCGGATGACCGGCCTCCCGCAACAGGCGCCGGGCGGTCGGGATGCCGGCGCCGAATCTCTGAACGTATCCCAGGACCTTCATCGACTCGGCCAAATTCGGGTTGCGGTAGTCGGTGACGCCGGGATCCCCGAAATTCGTCTCGGTGACGGCGCCGAACGGACCGCCCGGACTCTGGATCTCGATCCCGTCGTCGAACCAGGTGACGCGGACCGGGGCGTTCGTGGCCTTGTAATCGCGATGCATGATCGCGTTTCGCACGAGCTCCCGCAAGGCCGCGAGAGGATAGAGCGCCGTCCGGCGCTCCCGATCCCCGCTCACGAAATCGACCCGATGGCGGTTATGCGACCGCAGCTTGTCCTCCACGCCCCGAAGCATGTCGGATACGGTCCCGTCGATCGCGCTCTCGTCCACGATTTCGTCCGCAAGCTCCCTCCCGGCGATGCGCAGGAACTGAACATAAGCGCCGGGAACGAAGTCGCGCGGGCGTATCCCGACCGTGAGCAACCCCAGTATCGTCGCGCGCCGGTCGTCGACCGACGCGATCATCTTGGCCGCAGCCAGGCGTTCCTCCAAGCTCCGCTCGTTCGCCTCCAGCACCTGGCGGTCCACGGCTTTCGGCAGATACTCGTCCTCGAACTGCCGGCGATGGAGGTCGTCCGGTCCGGTGCCCGGCATCGGGACGATATCGAACGGACGGTCGCCGTATCGCCGCCTCTCGTTCAGGCGCCCCAATTCATCGTCGCTCAAACGCAAGGCTTCCGTAATCATGACCGCACCCCGTCGCGTTCCCCGATCGCCCCTATCGGGATCGTCCGAGTCCAATTCCGGTATTTTCAGTTCAGGAACGTCATCCAACCGGTTGTTTTCATTGCATTCATGGACGTTGCCGGAGCCCGGTGGCAATTGCGGCCCCCGATGGCGGCGCGGCGTTACCGGAGGCGGTCGTGGATCCACCGGGCATCGGCGAGCAGTGCGCCGTCGCCGTGAGCCTTGCCGACGATCTGCACGCCGAGGGGCAGTCCGGACTCGCCCGTCGCCACGGGCAGCGTCACGGACGGGACGTGGAGCAGCGTCCACATGCGGCTGAACAGGGGATCGCCGGTCGCGGCGTGTCCCTCGGGAGCCTCGCCCGGCGCGCTCGGCGCGAGCAGGACGTCGAAGCCGGATGTCAGGTCCGCGAACCGCCGCCGGCAGGCGGCCGACCGCTCCTGCGCGACCCGGTAGTCGGCGTAGGACACGGCGCGGCCCTCCTCCATCAGGGCGGTGAACTGAGGGCTGAGCTCGTCCCGATGGGCGGCGTATTCATGGGCGCGGGCGCGGGCGGCGTCGAACGCCATCACCAGCTTGTGCGTCGCGACCAGCTCGCCGAACTCCGCCGGCAGCTCCGGCTCCGTCACGTCCGCCCCCTCGCCCGCCAGCTTCCCGGCGGCCCACTCGAGGACGCGGTGGGTGGCGGCGTCCGCCTCGTCCCACCACGGCGTGCGGACGAAGCCCACCCGCGGCGGCGCGCCGTCGGCGCGCGGCGGCGGCGGCCGGTCGCCGAGCAGCGCCTCGCGCATCAGCGCGACGTCCTCCAGCTCGCGGCACAGGAAGCCCAGCGTGTCGTAGGAAGCCGCGAGACCGCACACCCCTTGCAGATCGAAATCCCCCGTCGTCGCCTTGTAGCCGACGACGCCGCAGTAGGCGGCCGGCCGGGTCACGGAGGCGGCGGTCTGCGAACCGAACCCGATCGGGAACATGCGGTCGGCCGCGCCCGCCGCCGACCCCATGGACGACCCGCCGGTCGTGTGGTCCGGGTTGTGCGGGTTCCTCGTCTTTCCCGGAAAGAAATAGGCGAACTCCGTGGTCACCGTCTTGCCGAGGATGACGGCGCCGGCCGCGCGCGAGAGCGCGACGCAGCCGGCGTCGGACGAGGGCCGGCGGTCGGCGTGGATGGGGCTGCCGTTCCGCGTCGGCATGTCCCTGGTGTCGATGATGTCCTTGACGCCGAGGGGCACGCCGTGGAGGACGCCCTTGACGGGGCCGTTGTCCAGCGACCGCGCCTGTTCCAGGGCATGGTCGGCGTCGAACCACTCGAAGGCGCCGACGTCCGGCTCGCGCGCCTCGATCCGCGCGATGCACGCCGCGACGACCTCCTCGACGCCGGCCTTCCCCGACGCGACGAGGCCGGCGACCTCCCTGGCGCCGAGCTCGTTGAGCCCGGTCGTCATGCCGCCTCCAGGGCCGCCACGGCGTCGCGGAAGACGCTCGCCGGGGTCTCGAAGACGCCCCCCGCCAGACGGCCCAGCTCGCCCTCGTTGTCGAGCACGCCGAGGCTGACCACGGGCCGGCGCTCGGCGTCGACGACGGCGCGCGCCGTCATGCCGACGCGCAGGCCCAGGCCGCCGAATCCGGGATGCTCGGCCGCCAGCAGCAGCGCCGGCAGGTCGAGGCCGCCCGCGGGCATCAGGTGGCCCATTCCCTTCTTCTGTTCCGGCGCCAGGGCCATGGCCATGGCGCCGAACCCCATGGCGTCGACGATCGCCGAATCCCCGATGGCGCCCAGCGCCCGGCCGTGCGGAACGCCGTCCGGCGATTCGTGCCGCGGGGGAGCGGCGGGCGCGGTGAACCACCGTCCGGGCAGGCCGGCGACCTGTATGCCCGCCGCGGCGCCGTTGCCGCCGGCGCCGACGACCAGGCTGGCGCCCTCGACGTCCGACGCGGCGCTCAACATGCAGCGCGCGGAGGCCATCCAGAGATTGAGGAAGAAGCTGGGGCTTTCCCCGATGAAGGCGGCCGCCTTCCCGGCGCCGGCGCTTCCCGTCAGCCTCGGGGCCAGGAGGCCGGCGAGCGCCGCGGTGGCCGCCGGCGTCCTTCCGTGACAGTCGTCGCCCGCCTCCATGCCCGCCCTCGCCAGGGGCAGCGTCGGCACGGGCTCGCCCAGGGCGCCCCCCAGGGCGCGCGCGAAATCTCCGTTGAGCCAACGCGCGAGCGCCAGCGATTCCTCCGTGCGCACGCCGAGGCGCATGGCGCCGGGGCTGTTGCCGCCGTTTATCGGCGTGTACGCCGCGCGGCCCCGCCCGGCCGCGTCCGCGACTTCCTGGAGCATGAACGACGCGGTGACGCACGCCGCGAGCGGCGTGACGACGTCGTGGTCCTGGGCCGGCCGCAGCACGACGTCGCTGGAGAGGATCATCTGCTCGGCCGCCTCGAAGTCGCCGGCGATGCCTTCGAACACCAGCGCGACGACGGCGGAATTGAGGATCGGCCTGGTGACGTCGGCGGGCTTGGCGAACGCCGGGCCCGCGTGGAGAACCGTGTTCCGGCCGAGGCCGACCGCTTCCGACGCGGGCTTCAGCCCCCGAAGGACCGGCTCGACCGCGAGGACCTTGTCGATGGCCGCCCGGTCGGCGGCGTTGAGGTCTGCCACTGTCCTGTCCCTCGTCTCGACGGCGGGAACCCGGTTCCGGGACCGGCGCCGCGCCGCCCCCTCCCCCGCAGGTTCAGGGCTCGATCCAGATCTCGGAGAAATAGACGAACCCGGTCGTCGTATCCATCCCGGCCTGCCGGCGCGGTACCACGTTTCCGGGCAGCCGCTCGCCGTTCACCACGATCGACGCGTCGCGCGATTCGACGAGCAGGTTGAAAAGGTCGTGAGACCGCGTGCCCACGTGTTCCGGCGACAGCTCGAGCGCCCGCGGCGTGCCCAGCCGGTCCCAGATCAGTTCGACCTCGATGCCCTCCGCCGCGACCGTCTGAACGTACCGGCTCGAGGTATCGCCCGACGTGCGGCATTCGGTCAGCGGCAGGTAGCGCAGCGCCCCGAAGGCCGGCGATTCGGAGAACGGTCCGGGCAGGCGGGCCACGAAGTTGTCGGCCAGCCAGCGGGCCATGTCCTCGTTGTCGTGCAGCACGACGTTGGGGGCGCCGGGCAGGCTCTCGCCGGAGTCCGGCCGCCCGTACAGGAACAGGGCGTTTCCCCGGCCCGCCGGCGTGTAGACGATCCGGAAGAACAACGCCATGGCCGTCCACGGCCCGTCCCCGGACTCCTTCAGCAGCATCCCGGGATTGTCGCCCGACCACCAGATCCTTCCCGGATTGACCGGCGTCGACAACGGCATCCGATTCCCTCCCTGATGTCCCTACCGTGCGAGTGTCCGTCCGCTCCGCCTCACGCCGGCCGCACCCAGGTCTCGGAAAAGGCCAGGAACGCCGTGCTCATGGTCTTTCCGAAGAACTGGCGGGTCGACACGCTCCCCGAGAGGCGATCGCCGTTGACCTCGATCCTGGCCTCCCTGGCCTCGAAGAACAGGCTGTACATGTCGTGCCGGCCGGTGGCGGAGGTTTCCGGCGTCACCTCGACCGCCATCGGCGCCGCGGTGTCGGACCACGTCATGGCGGCGGTCAGGCCCTCCGCCGTCACCGTCTCCGAGTACGCGGTCCGGGGATCGCCGGCGCAGGCCACGGTTTCGAGAGGCACGTAGGTCATCGCCCCGAGGCCCGGCTTGTCGCGGAACGACGGGAACCCGGACACGTAATCGCGGATCAGGTAGCGCGTCAGGTCCTCGTTGTCGTTGACGATGAAGTTCCGGACGTCGGGCCAGCCCTTGCCGGTGTCCGGTTCGTCGAGCACCAGCATCGCGTGGCCCCGCCCGTAGGGCGACATGACCACCCGGAAGAAGACGCCCAGCGTCACCCACGGACCGTCGTCGACGTCGCGAAGATAGATGCCGGGGTTCTCGCCGGACCAGTCGACGGTCCCCGGATTCACCGCAACCCGCTGCTCGGCCATGAAACCCCCTGTCCGCCCGTGTCCATCGTCATGTCCGGCCGGCGCCCCCGAACGGGAGGGGACGGCACCGGAAACCCTATTCCGTCAGCACCTGGCCGTTGCGCGGCGCCCATCCGACGTTCACCGGATCGCCCGTTTCGCCCCGGACTTCCGCCGGCGGAAGCTCGATCACGACGGGCTCCTCGGCGCCCACGTCGACGAACACGCGCATGAGGTTGCCGTTGAAGATCTTGTTGGAGATCGTGCCCGGCACGACGTTCAGGCCGTCGCCGCCGTTGGCGATCAGCTCCAGCCGTTCCGGGCGCAAGGCGATGGCCACCTCGCCCGACGACGCGGAAGCGCCGCTCCTCGGCACCTTGACCTTCGCCCCCACCGTTTCGGCGACCGACCATTCCCCGTCGTCGCCGACGATCCGCGCCGGCAGGAAGTTGATCGAGCCGATGAAGTCGGCGACGAACTTGGTTCGGGGGTTGTTGTAGATGTCCTCGGCGCTGCCCGTCTGCTCGATCAGGCCGAGGTTCATGACCACGATCCGGTCCGACATGTTCATCGCCTCGCCCTGGTCGTGGGTGACGTAGACCGTCGTGATCTTCAGTTCCTGCTGGATGCGGCGGAGTTCGATCTGCATGGCCTCGCGGAGCTTGAGGTCGAGTGCGCCGAGAGGCTCGTCCATCAGCAGCACGCGCGGCGCGTAGGCGACGGCGCGCGCCACCGCCACGCGCTGCGCCTGGCCGCCGCTGAGCTCGGCGGGATAGCGCTCCTGGACGCCGGGCAGATGGATCAGGTCCAGCAGCTCGCCGACGCGGCTCCGGATCTCCTCCTTGCGGGCGCCGCGCTCCTTGAGGCCGAAGCCGATGTTGTCCTCGATCGTCATGTGCGGGAACAGGGCGTAGTCCTGAAAGACCATGCCGATTTCCCGCTTCTGCGGGGGGACGTAGGTCACGTCGTCGTTGCCGAGGTAGATCGTGCCCTGGGTGGGCTCGATGAACCCGGCGACGAGACGCAGCGTCGTCGTCTTCCCGCAGCCGGAGGGGCCCAGGAGGGTGAGGAACTCACCCTCCTGGATCTCGAGATCCATCTCCCGGAGCGCCACGACGCTTCCGTAGTGCTTGACCACCCGTTCGAGCTTGACGCGCGACATATGGATCTTCCTCCGTCCTGCGCTCAGAACCGCCGGCGCCTTACTGGGTGACGGCGCGGTTCCATTGGTCGTTCCAGGTCGTGATGTCGATGCCCTTGTACTTGACGCGGTATTCCTTGGCGATGCCTTCGGCGTCGAGCACCGCCATCTCGGCCAGCACCGGATCCTCGGCCAGGCGCGCCTGCGCCTTGACGTTCACCGGGATCGTGCCGGCGCGGGACGACATCTGGAACTGGGTCTCCTCGTCGAGATACCCGTTGATGTAGGCGTGCGCGGCGGCCCGGACCTCCATGGGGCTGTTCTTGACGATGCTGAGGAAGCCGAACTTGTTCACGCCGACGTGCTTGTCGTCGATGACCGGGTGCGCGAACTTGAGATAGGTCTGCCCGGCCTTGTAGCCGCGCATACACCAGCCCACGTGCGAGATGAGCGCCCAGATGTCGCCGTTCTCGAGCAGGGTGACGCCTTCGCTGCCGCGCTTCCAGAACTTCCGCACCTGCATCGCGTTGATGAGGTCGAGACCCGGCTTGACGTTGTTCTCGTCGCCGCCGGCGGCCTTCACGATGCCGCCGAAGTTGGCCAGACCGCCGCCCGAGGTGATGTCGGGGATCTGGATCAGGCCCTCGAGCTTCGGATGGATCAGGTCCTTGTAGGTCGTCGGCTCGGGAATGCCGTTCTCCTTGAACTTGTCGGCGTTGTAGCAGATGCCCTCCTGGGTGAACCAGGAGCCGGTGAAGTTCTTGCCGATCTGCCAGTCCGCCAGGTGCCTGGCGTTCGGGAGCTGATCGAAGTCCAGTTCGTCGACGACGAAGTCCAGCTCGACCATCTGGTCCCAGGTGGCATCGAGGATCTCGATGACGTCGCATACGGGCTGGCCGCGCGCCGCGATGAGCTTGGCCATGTTGTCCTGCGGGCTTCCGGTCACGAACTCGACCTTGGCGCCGCGCGACTCGAGGCCGCCCGGGCTGGTGACGACGTTGTCACGCTGGATGTCGCGCCACGACCCGCCCCAGGTGCAGACCTTGATTTCCTGACCGTCGAGGTCGCCGGCGGTCGCGACGCCGGGCGCCGCCGCCATGAGGGCGCCGGCGACCGCGGCCGGAACCGATAGCTTCAACAGACTGTGCATGTGTGCTTCCTCCTCCCCTTGCGCTGGGTTGTTCGCGGACCGCGGGCATCATGCCCGCGGCCTCCTCGGGAACGATGGGACCGGCCCGCGCCGGGCCGGTCCGTTGCTACCACGAACCGCGTCCGCCCTATTGGGTGACGTTGCGGTTCCACTGATCGAGCCAGAGTGACCGGTCGGCGATCCGGTAGTCGGCGCGATAGTGCATCTCGATCTTCTCGGGATCGAACATCGCCATCTCCTTGAGCACGGGATCGCTCTCCAGACGCGCCCACACCTTGACGTTGACCGGCGTGGTGCCCGACTGCGTGGACATCTGGTACTGGGTCTCCTCGGACAGGAAGCCGTTGATGTACGCGTGCGCGGCCTCCCAGTTCTTCCGGTCGATCGACTTCACGATCGACAGGTATCCGTACTTCTGCACGCCGGTGTGGTTCTCGTTGATGTATGGATGCACGAACTTGAGATAGTCCTGCCCCGCCTTGTAGCCGCGCATACACCAGCCGACGTAGGCGACGAGCGCCCAGATGTCGCCGTTCTCGAGCAGGGTGACGCCTTCGCTGCCGCGCTTCCAGAACTTCCGCACCTTCATCGCCCTGATGAGATCGAGCCCCGGCTGCACGTTGGTCTCGTCGCCGCCCGCCGCCTTCACGATGGCGGAGAAGTTGGCCAGCCCGCCGCCCGACGTGATGTCGGGGATCTGGATCAGGCCCTCGAGCTTGGGATGGATCAGGTCCTTGTAGGTCGTCGGCTCGGGAATGCCGTGCTCCCTGAACTTGTCGGCGTTGTAGCAGATGCCCTCCTGCGTGAACCAGCTCCCGGTGTGGTTCTTCCCCCTCAGGTAGGCCAGCGTCTCCTCGGCGTTCGGGATCAGGCCGAAGTCGAGCTCGTCGACGACGAAGTCCAGCTCCACCATCTCGTCCCAGGTGGCGTCGAGGACTTCTATGACGTCGCACACCGGCCGGCCGCGCGCCGCGATGAGCTTGGCCATGTTGTCCTGCGGGCTTCCGGTCACGAACTCGACCCTGGCGCCGCGCGCTTCGAGGCCGTCGGGGCCCTTGACGATGCTCTCCAGCTGCACGTCGCGCCACGATCCGCCCCAGGTGCAGACCTTGATTTCCTGGCCGTCGAGATCGCCGGCCGAGACCGGCGCCGCGACCGCCATCGCCCCGGCCGCGACGGTCAGGACCGCGAGTTTCGACAGAAGATTCATGCGCATGTGTCCTCTCCTCCCCGATCGTGGGTTGGTTTTCGTGCTCACGGAAGGACCGCCCTTCCCACCACGCGACGCGGGCCGACGGGGCCGCGGACCGGACATCACGAGCCGCCGCCGGAGCGCAACAGGTTCTCGAGCCCGACGATACGCTGCATGAGCAGCAGCAGGCCGAGCGAGAACAGGATGACGAGCGTCGACGAGGCGAGCACGGACGGGTTGAAGTCGTTCTCCATACCGTAGAAGAGCTCGACCGGGAAGGTGACGAACCCCGGCGCCGAGAGGAAGATCGAGATCGGCACGTCGCCGAAGGAAACCATGAAGGCGTAGAGGCCGCCAGCATACACGCCCGGCATGATGACGGGAAGCGTGACGCGGCGGAACGTGGTGAGGCGGCTGGCGCCCAGGCTCTGCGCCGCCTCCTCGAGGCGCGTGTCGAAGCGTTGCAGGACCGCGCCGACGGTCCCCACGACGTAGGGGATGCCGACGAACAGATGCCCGAGCAGCAGGCCCGCGAAGGTCCCGTTCACGTAGAGGCCCGTGAGGTCGCCGAACAGGTAGTACATCTGCAGGAAGGCGACGCCGGTGACGATGGACGGAATCTGCAGCGGCGCCCGGAAGATCGACGAGAACAGGCCCTTGAGGGGGATGTTGCTCCGCACGAGGCCCAGCGCCGCGGGGATGCCGACGGCGCAGGCCAGCATGGAGGCCATGAACGCCAGGCCGAAGCTCAGGGTCAGGGCCTCCCAGTGGGCGTCCGGGATCTGCGTGTACCAGTAGAGGGAGAGGTCCTCCGGCGGGAACTTGACGACCGTGTACCGCGACCCCCGGTGCAGGGAGGCGCCGATGACGACGACCAGCGGCGACAGCAGGAAGATGTAGGAAAGGCTGCAGAATCCGTAGAACGAGACCTTGGCGGTGGGAAAGCGGAACCCGGGCCGTGGCCGGGCGCCGTTCGGGGCCGCGGTCGCGGCCGGCATCGAGACCGTCATGTGACCACCAGCCTCTGCTTGCGCATCCGCGTCATCAGGTAGATCGACAGCAGGTTGATGAGCAGCACGGAGATCAGGAGAACCGCCGCCAGCGTTCCTCCCATGGAGTACTTCACCTCCATGATCACCACGCGCTGGATCAGCACCGGCAGCGTGAAGACGCGCCCGCCGCCGAGCAGGGCGGCCGAGGTGAAGGCGCCCATGCACATGTTGAAGATCATCAGGGCGGAGACCGTGACTCCGGGCAGGCTCAGTGGGACGATCACCCGCGCCCACACCCGCCAGCGGCTGGAGCCGTGGATCTGGGCGGCCTCCTCCAGCGACCGCGGTATGGTCTGCACGACGCTGTAGAGGACGAGCACGCCGAACCCGAGCGTGAAGTGCATGAGGCCGACCACGACGCCGGCGTCGTTGCCGATCACCGTCCACGGCCGGTCGAGGATGCCGAGCCCCATCAGCGTCTGGTTCACGATGCCGCTGGCCGAGAACATGATGTAGATGCCGAACACCTTGATCACGATCGTGATGAAGGTGGAGATCACGATGCCCGCCAGCAGGATCATCGCCCAGCGCGACCGCAGCCGCGCGATCATGTAGGCGACCGGAAAGCCGAACACCAGGGTGAACAGCATGGCCAGGAACGACACCTGGATCGTCAGCCACAGCACGTCGAGATAGAACTCGTCCGTGAAGAATCGGCCATAGTTGGTGAAGACGATGTCCTCGCCCTGGCGCCCCAGCCCGAGGTCCTTGTAGAAGCTCGCGCGCAGGAAGATGACCTGCGACGCCGCCATGAGCACGAAGCTCAGGACGAACGAGGGGATGAGTATGAGGTCCCAGCGTGCCTTCATGCGCCTTGCCCCCGTTCCCGCGGCCACCCGGGCCGGCGTCGTCGAGGCGGGCCAATTCTACCCCTCCCGCACGGCAACGCAAGCGGGCGTCCCGGTGCGATACACAATATCGCGCGCGCCTGCCGACAGGGCAGCATCCCCGGACGCATCGCTTGCGGCTGGCGCAATGTCGTCAGGCGCCCCCAGAGGAGACGGCGATGGTGGCGGACGGCTCGGGGGGCCGAAGCGGGAGTGCATGGCGGCAAGGCGATGACGGAACCGGCATCCGGCGGAGGCGGAGTGTTGCACCCGGCAGAGTTGGGGTATGGTACATAGTGAGCAGTGCCCGGCGAATCAGTCAGACATGGCGCGGTCATCGGGAACCCGGCGGGAGACACGGCGATGCTGAAACGTTTGGAAATCAAGAATTTCAAGGCGTGGCAAGAAGCCGACCTGGCCTTCGGCAAGGTGACCGGATTCTTCGGGACCAACAGCGCCGGCAAGAGCAGCCTCCTCCAGTTCCTCCTGTTGCTCAAGCAGACCCGGAACGCCACGGACCGGGGGCTGGTTCTCGATTTCGGCGGACCGGAAAGCTTGGCGAACTTGGGGACGTTCGCCGATATCGTCCACGGCAAGGACACACAAAGTCCAATAAGCTGGACCTTGGACTGGACGTTGCCCAAGCCACTGGAGATCCGGAATCCGACGAACCCCAAGAGTAAACCGCTGTTCTCAGGGAAGAATTTGAGGATGGAGTGTGAGGTCGGCTTGAAGCGGAAACGTCCTTGGACATACAAGCTGGAATACCGATTCAACGACATAAATTTTTGGCTGCAACCGAAACGCAGATCGAAGAAGAACGAATTTAGTGATTTGATAACCGATGCCAAGGAATTCCAATTCGTGCGCAACCCGGGCCGTCCTTGGCCGCTTCCCCCTCCGATCAAGACATACCTGTTTCCCAACGAGGCAAGGAATTACTACCAGAACTCGGGTTTTATCGCCGATTTCGAGCTGGCTTACGAGATATTCATGGACTCGCTCTACTATCTCGGGCCGTTGCGCGAGTATCCGAAGCGGGAGTACCACTGGGCCGGATCAAGTCCAGAGGACGTCGGCCAGCGCGGCGAGCGCGCGGTGGACGCGATACTCGCCGCCACTCGCGACGGAAAGACGAGGAGCCTTGGATATCGGCAACGACAAAGGACGTTCCAAGAGATAATCGCATACTGGCTGAACAAGCTGGGGTTGATCAGTAAATTCCACCTCAAGGAGATCAAAGATACGAACCTACACCGGGCAATGGTCCAGACCTCTCCGTCGAGCACGCCTACAGCACTCACCGACGTCGGATTCGGCGTATCCCAGGTTCTGCCCGCGCTGGTTCTGCTTTATTACGTTCCGGAAGGCTCCACGGTGCTGATGGAACAACCGGAGATCCATCTCCACCCCGCCGTGCAAAGCGGTCTGGCCGACATCATGCTGAACGTCGCCAAGGTGCGAAACGTCCAGATCATCGTGGAGAGCCACAGCGAACACTTGCTGCGGCGCCTGCAACGCCGGGTCGCCGAACAGGAGGAACCCTACTCGTACATGAAGCTGTCCTCCTCAGACGTGAAACTGTACTTCGTTTCCTCGCAACGAGGCCAGGCGCATGTTTCCGATTTGATCTTGAATGAGTGGGGAGAAATCGAAAACTGGCCGGACGGATTCTTCGGCGACGAAATGGGCGAGATCGTAGCAATCGTGGAAGCTGGTTTGAAAAGGCGCTCTGGATGATGTTCGTCGTGGATACCAACGTTGCGATAGTCGCCAATGGCCGCGGGATCCACGCAAACAATAAATGTCAATCGGACTGCATTCAGAAATTGAAGTCTCTGGTTACACAAAAGATAGTCGCCATCGACGACAGGTATCTCATTCTGAAAGAATACAGGGAATACATGAATCCCCCAGGGGAACCAGGAGTTGGCGACATGTTCTTCAAACACGTGTTCAACAACCTGAAACAATACGAGCGCATCCGCTTGGTCACGATAACGCCGTCCGCGGACGAACGGCGAAGCTTCGAGGAGCTACCGGAAAACACCTTCGACCCTTCGGACCGGAAGTTCCTGGCGGTCGCGGTGGTCGCGAAAGCAACCGTTCTGAACGCGACCGACAATGATTGGCATGAGCACCGGAAGCTGATGAGCGAGCTGGGCGTCAAGGTGGAGCAACTCTGCCCACAACACATTCCGACGAACAATGACCGAGAGAGCCGGTTCTAGCCCGTCTTGGAACGCGAAGTACCCCGGCACTCCGTACTGGCCATGGTCCCCGGCCACCGGCCGGGACGACAGCGTGCACGCGAATCCGGAGCGCTTCGTCGGCGAGGACGTGGTGATGACGGAGAAGCTGGACGGCGGCAACACGCTCCTGCACGCCGGCGAGGTCTATGGGCGCAGCGTGGCCGTCCCTTCCGACGCGAAGTGGATGGCGATGGTGAAGAAACATCACGCCTGGAAGGTGACCGAGCCCGACGTCTGGCTGTACGGCGAGGACGTCTACGGCGTGCACAGCATCGAGTACGATCCCGTCGCGGAACACGAGACGTTCCGTGCGTTCGCGCTGCGCGACGGCGGCGGCGCGTTCGCCGCCTTCACCGAGGTCGAGGCGTATGCGCGGCAGCGAGAGATACC
The DNA here is from genome assembly GCA_965200265.1 of Alphaproteobacteria bacterium. Taxonomy (GTDB): domain Bacteria; phylum Pseudomonadota; class Alphaproteobacteria; order UBA2966; family UBA2966; genus UBA2966. Next base: position 1,452,708 of record OZ241357.1, read on the forward strand.
GGTCGTTCCGGTTCTGTTCAGGGGCCGTTTCGGGTCGATCGGGGAGATACGCGGGTTCATCGAACGCGCCCACGGCGAGCCGTCCGCGCTCGGGGGCGAGCGGGAAGGTATCGTGATGCGGCTGGCGCGAGGGTTTCCGGCGGCGGAATTCCCGGACAACGCCTGCAAGAGCGTCCGCCCCGGACACGTGCAGAGCGACGAGCACTGGACCAGGAACTGGCGGCCGTGCCGGATCGCGGGGCGCGCCGGAACGCGGCGGGAGCCTGCGTAAGGCTTCTTCGCGCGCTATCCGGGATCAGCGGTCCTCCAGGGCGCGAAGGCGGCGCCTGATGTGCTCGCGGCGCTCCTCGCCGATCAGGCCGTCGCCGCCGCGGAAGATCTCGGCCACCTTCGCGGAGATTTCGGACCGCAGCGCGCGGTCGTCGGCGCCGTTCTCCGGTATCCGCAGGATGGTGTCTCCCGCGTAGGTCGGGACGGGCAGGCCGAGGTCGGACGGCTGCATGGGCTCCTCCCCCTCCCCCAGCCGCCGGATGGCGTCGCGCAACCGGCGCCGGTACATCGAGACGCCCTGGTCCGTGTGCCCGAGGTGCTCCCGGTCGTGGACGGTGATGGCCCCCTGCCCGACCCAGGCCTCGTAGTCGCCCGGACTCCTTTGCGCTTCCTCGTAGGTCCGCTCGCCGGTCTGGCCGTAGAAGTCGATGGTGTTCCAGCCGACCCTGTCCTTGTCGCCGAGGCCGAGCGGGTCCGTTTCCTCGTTGAAGTGGCGCCAGGCGACGTAGAGGGAGTTCTCGTCGTCCACGGGCACGATCCAGCGGGTCAGGCCGGCGCGGGCGAAATAAAGCTCTTTCTGATCTCCTTGCGTGAACATCCCGCCGTTCTGGGAAAAATTGGGGATCAGGTGGTCGTGCACGCGGAGCCAGATCCTGTCGCCGACGCGCCGGGCGCTGGTGTAGAAGACGCCGTTGGGACGCTCGAAATAGTCGAACACCGGCATCAGGTGGAATTCGTCCTGGAACTGTATCCCGCTCACGCGGGAGTGCAGGAACACCACGTGATAGGGGTCGATGGAGTTCTCGGCGATCTGCTGCCAGTTGCAGGGGTTGGGGATCATCGCCGGCGCCATCTCGTCGCCGGCGAGGTCCATGGTGTCGAACAGGGGGAACGGCGGGATCTTCCCGACGGGACCCATGTAGGCGAAGATCAGGCCCTTCACCTCGACGACGGGATAGGCGCCGTGGACGATCCGTTTCCCGATCCTGCCGGCGTCGGACTCGCCCGGCGTCTCCAGGATCGTGCCGTCCACGTCGTAGCGCCAGCCGTGATAGCAGCACCGGATGCCGCGCTCCTCGACGATGCCGTATTCGAGGGACGTGTTGCGGTGGCTGCAATGGGCGTGCACGAGGCCGAGGCGGCCCGAACCGTCGCGGAAGACGACGAGGTCCTCGCCGAGGCGGCGGATCCGCACGGGCAGGCCGCCGAGCATCGAGGAGAGGAAGACGGGATGCCAGAAGCGGCGCAGGTACTCGCCGCAGGGCGTGCCGGGCCCCACGCGATGCAGCAGGTCTTCGGGCGGCAGCGAGACCGCGCCGGCCTTGTCGTATCCCCGATAGTCGCCGGTCGGCTCCCGAACCCGGATCGTCATCGCCCCCTCCCCCGCTCGTCGCCCGCGCCGCCCTTGACGCCCGCCGACGCTCCCGGCACTTATAGCCGCCCGGTCGCCCGGTGGCCACATGCCGTCGGCATCGCCCGCGCCGGCGGCGCGCGAGGGAGGTGCGAGATGACCCACTCCAGACGTTCGTTCCTGAACAAGGGCGGGAAGGCGCTCGCGGGCGGGGTGGGCGCGGCGGCGCTCGCCGCGCCGGCGGTGCGCGCCCGGTCGCCGATCCGCTGGCGTCTCCAGACCTACGCCGGGCCTTCGCTCGCGGCGCACGTCGTCAAGCCGGCGGTCGACGCGTTCAACCACGCCGCCGACGGCGAAATGGAGATCGAGCTGTTCCACGCCGACGAGATCGCGCCGATGAGCGAGATGTTCGGCGCCCTGCGGGACGGAGAGATCGACCTGGTGCAGTCCGACGACGACTCGATGGCCGCGCCGACCGACGTCGCCGTGTTCGGCGGCTACTTCCCGCTCGCCCTGCGGCACAGCCTCGACGTGCCGGTCCTGTTCGACCGCTACGGCCTCGGCGAGATCTGGGCGGAGGCCTACGCCGAGGCCGGCGTGACGTGGCTGTCCGCCGGCGCCTGGGATCCGTGCCACTTCATCACCAGGGAGCCGATCCGCAAGCTGGCCGACCTGACGGGCAAGCGCGTCTTCACGTTCCCCACGGCGGGCCGGTTCCTGCGCCGGTTCGGGGTCGTGGCGATGCCGTTGCCGGCGTGGGACGACATCGGGACCGCGTTGCGGCGCGGCGACGTCGACGGCATCGCGTGGTCGGGCATCACCGAGGCCTACACGGTCGGCTGGGCCGACTTCACCCGCTACTTCCTCGTCAACAACATCTGCGGCGCCTGGATCGGCCATTTCTTCGCCAACGAGGCGCGCTGGAACGCGCTCCCCGGCCATCTCAAGACCCTGTGGCGGCTGACGATGGAGTCGTCGCACTACTATCGCCAGCACTGGTACTGGGGCGGCGAGGCCGAACTCAGGGTCCGGGGCGCCAAGCTGGAACTCACCGCCATCCCGGACGACGAATGGGCCGAAGTCGAGGCCGAGGCGGCGCGCTTCCACGACGAGATCGCCGCGACCAGCCCGCGCGCCGCGCGGGTGGTCGAGATCTTCCGCCGCTACGACGCCGTCATGGCCGAAGCCGGCCGGCCCTACCGCTGACGGCCCCGCCCGCCGGCAGGCGCGCCGCCCGCAAGGACCGGGCGGGGCGGTTCAGCCGGCGGCCGGCCAGGTCTCCTCGAGCTTCTTCAGGCTCCCGACGATGAACGCCTCGCGGTCGTCGCCCCGGTATTCGTCGCCCGCCATGTAGATGGCGGCCACGCGGCGGCAGACCTCGCGCACCGTCTCGCGGTCGTCCTCGCCGCCCGTGGGGATGGTCAACACCGAATCGCCGCCGTAGAGCGGCACCGGCAGGCCGAGATCGGTCGGTTGCGGCAGCCGCTCGCCCCTCTGCAAGGCCCGGATCTGCTCCCGGTGATGGCGCCGCGCCATGGCCACGCCCTTGTCGGTCTCGCCGAGGTTCTCCGCCCCGTGGACGCTGACGGCGCCCTGCCCCACCCAGGCCTCGTAGTCGCCCGGCCGGCGCTGCCGCTCCTCGTAGGGCAGCGCGTCGGTCTGGCCGTAGAAGTCGACGGAGTTGTAGCCGCATTTCGACTTGTCGGCGAACCCGAAGGGATCGTATCCGTCGATGAAGTGGCGCCAGGCGATGGTGATGTTGTTCTCGTCGTCGACCGGCACCACCCAGCGGGTCAGGCCCGCCTTGAGGAAGTAGGCGTTGCGCTTGGCGTCCGGAAACATGCTGCCGTTCTGGGAGAAGTTGGGCGGCAGGTGGTCGTGGAACCGGATCCACACCTTGTCCCCGATCCGGCGGGCGTTGGTGTAGAAGTAGCCGTAGGGCCGCTCGAATATCTCGAATTCCGGATGCACGGCGAATTCGTCCGTGAACTGGGCGCCGGACACCCGCGTGTGCAGGTAGACGGTGTGGTAGGGATCGAACGAGTTCTCGTAGGTCTGGAGCCAGTTGCACGGGTTGGGGATGAGGAACGGCACCATCTCGTCCGCCGGCCCGAGGTCCATGTGGTCGAGGAACGGGAACGTCGGCATCTCCTCCGGGGGGCCGAGGTAGGCGAACACCAGGCCCCGGTATTCGACGGCCGGATAGGCGCCGTGAGCGACGCGGTCCCTGATCCGGCTGTTCGCGGGCTCGCCGGGCGTCTCCAGGATCGTGCCGTCGACGTCGTAGAGCCAGCCGTGATAGCAGCAGCGAATCCCCTCGCGCTCGACGATGCCGAACTCCAGCGACGTGTTGCGGTGGCTGCAATGGAGATGGAGGCACCCGTAGCGGCCCGACTTGTCGCGGAAGAGCACCAGGTCCTCCCCGAACCGCCTGATCCGGAGCGGGAACTCGTCGATCTGCCCGGTCATGGCGATGGGGTGCCAGTAACGCCGCAGATATTCTCCGCAGGGCGTTCCGGGGCCGACCTTCGTCAGTTCGTCGTCCGGTTCCCGGAGCGACCGGGTGTTGAGGTCGTAACCCTTGAAATTGCCGGTCGGCACGGCGACGTCGATGCTCATTTCCGTTCGCTCCTTCCTTCCGCGAATCGTTCGACTTTCGCTTTCGGCGCCCGATGTGTCAATTTCCGCGCAAAGGAGGCGCGCCTCATGCCGGAGAACACGCGAGACCGTCCGTTCGGGACGCCGGACGCGGCGGGCGCGGGGGCGGACCGTGGCCGTCCGTGACCGCGTTACCCTGATCACCGGCGCCACGCGGGGCATCGGCCGCGCCTGCGCCGAGCTCCTGTCCGGCCGGGGCCACGCCATCGTCGGCATCGCGCGCCGCGGGACGGACGGGAGCTTCCCCGGCGAGCTCGTGAAGGTCGATCTGGCCGACCGCGAGGCCGCGTCGGAGGCGTTGGCCGGGATCGCGCGCCGGCACCCCGTCGACGGCATCGTCAACAACGCCGGCCTCACCGGCCACCGGCCGGTCGAGGACTACGACCTCGACGACCTCGGCGCCGAGATCCAGGTCAACCTGACGAGCGCCGTGCAGACCGCGCGGGCCTGCGTTCCCCGGATGAAACGGGAAGGATTCGGCCGCATCGTCCACGTTTCGAGCGAGCTCGTCCGCGGGCACTTCAACCGCACGGGATACACGGCGGCGAAGGCGGGCCTCCATGCCCTGGCCCGCACCTGGTCCTACGAACTGGCGCCGCACGGGATCACCGTCAACACCGTCGCGCCGGGGCCGGTGGACACGGACATGTTCGCGCGGCGCAACCCGGTGGGGAGCGCGCTGCGGAACGCCAAGCTCGCCCGGATTCCGGCGGGACGCATCGGAGAACCCGCCGACGTAGCCAACGCCGTGGCCTTCTTCATGGCCGAGGAAACGGGCTGGGTGACCGGCCAGACGCTGTTCGTCGACGGCGGTTCGGGTCTCGGCGGAACCGGGCCGCCCCGGCCGGGGCCCGAGGGATTCCCGACGTGAGCGAACGGGTGGCCCTCGTCACCGGATCCCGGTTTCGCCCAGCAGCCGTTCGCGCGCGTCGTCGAATCCGCCCAGCGATCCCTTGAGGTGGAACGGGTCGCCGCCCGCCGCGGGATCCGCCTCCAGATGCAGGACCGCCCCGGCCCGGAAGCTCCAGACCACGTCCGGATCGAGAAGGCCGCGCGCGACGCAGCCGTCGGGCAGGCAGGTATGGAACGCAAGCACCGTCCCCTCGTGCTGATCGGCGCTCAACCGCAGGCCGTGCTCGAACAACAGCCCGAACGGCGCCAGCACCGCCGCCTCCATGCCGCCCCTGGCCCTGGGCGTCAGCGTCACCGTCAACAGCGGCCGGTTCTGCCCCGTCTCCTCGTCCCGCCAGAAGAACCGCTGCTCCATCGCGCAGCGGCGCTCCTCTCCGTCGCCCGAGCACCGCACCACCCAGTCGCCGTAGGTCTCCGAAAACGCGCGCGGCGGGGACGACTGGCCCCAGCCGGGACCGGGCCACCACGCCCACGCCAGGGCCGCGACCGCCGCCGCGCAGGCCGCCGACCGCCGCCATCGGCGCCCGGCTCTCGGGAGTGAGTCCCGGAAGGTCATCCTGCCCCTCGTGTCAGCGATTGCCGAAGCGGCGCCCGGACGGCGGGACGACACGCCGATGCCGCCGCCTCCCTCGCACACGGAGCCGATCCCGGATTTCTCCGCGTCCAGGGTCTGCGGCATTATTAGCCAGCGACGACTCGCGCTTCAAGCCGAAACCGACGGCCACCGGCCGCGGTCGCGCACACCCCCCGCGGGCCGGTCGGTCACGGGCCGGGCGACCAGCCGTAGGCTTCGGCCGCGCCCTCCGGCGTGACGTAGCCCTCGGCGACGTCGCGCTCGATGGCGGCGGGGTCGCGTTCGGCGACCGGGCCGAACCCGCCGGCGCCGGACAGGCGGACGCTGACGACGTCGCCGCGCTTCAGCTCCCGCCGCTCCTTCGAGCTCATCGGCTCCGCTTCGCCGTCGGGGTTGAGAATCGTCTCCGCGAGCCTGCCGCTGCCCCCGCCGTCGATCCCGTAGGGCTCGAACTTGTGGCGGTCGCCGAGCAGGTTGAGCGTCGCCGCGCCGGTCCGCAGCTCGATGTCCTTGCGCAGTCCGCAGCCGCCCCGGAACTTGCCGGGACCCGCCGAGTCGGGAATGAACTCGACCCGATGGACGAGAACGGGGTTGTGCGCCTCGTGCACCTCGACGGGAATGTTCGGGCAGTTCATCACCGGACTCATCGCCTCGATCCCGTCCTTCATCGCCTGCCCGCCGTAGCCCGCGAACACGACGTCGTAGAGGATGAAAGGCTCGCCCGTGCGGTCGTCGACGCCGCCCATCTGGATGTTGGTCCAGTGGGAGAACGCCGCCATCGCGCGATCGGGGAGGAGCCTGGCGAGGATGCCGTTCATGGCTTCGTAGATGCGGATCTGCGCCACGGCCCGCCCGCCCGACGGCGCGGGATAGACCGGGTTGAACGCGGAGCCTTCGCGGCCGCGCACCTCGAGGGCGCGGATGACGCCGTCGTTCTGCGGCAGCAGCGCGTCGGTATAGGCCTTGACGATGAAGTACAGCCAGCACTGGGTGAACGTCTTGTAGCAGTTCATGCCGGCCGGAACCTGATCCGAGCTCCCGGAGAAGTCGGCGACGATGCCGCCGTCCCGGATCTCCATCCGCACGTGGACGCGTATCGGCTCCGTGTCCGGCCCGCTGTCGTCGAAGAAGTCCTCGAACTCGTAGACGCCCTCCGGCATCCGGCGGATGAGGTCGCGGATGCGGCGTTCGGAGCGATCGAGGATCTCCTCGATCGCCGCCTCCATCGTGTCCTCGCCGTAGCGCTCGTACATGCGGACGAGCCGCCGCGACCCCACGTAGTTGGCGTTGGCCTGCGCCCGGAGGTCGCCGCCCACCTTGTTCGGCACCCGCACGTTGCCGAGGATGATACGCATAATGTCGTCGCAGAATTCCCCGTCGCGCATGATCTTGACGGGCAGGATGCGCAGCCCCTCCTGATAGGCCTCGGTGACCCCCATGATCGCCTGGGAGCCGGGCACCGCGCCGCCCATGTCGGCGTGATGGCAGATGTCGGTGGCGTATCCGACGACGCGGCCCTCGAACCACACCGGCATGACGATGAAACAGTCGGGGTAGTGGCCCGAGCCGATGGCGGAATCGTTGACCAGCACGGCGTCTCCGGGGTTCAGCCTGTCCTCGGGGAAGTACTCCATCACCGATCGCACGACGTGGGGCATGGACCCGAGGTGGCCGGGCGTGAAGTTGCCCTGGGCCAGCATCCGCCCTTGGCGGTCGAAGATCGCCGTCGAGAAGTCGTCGCCCTCGCGCACGGCATCGGAGAAGGCCGTCTGCCGCAGGGTCGTGCCCATCTCCTCGGCGATGGAAACGAAGCCGCCCCAGATCACGGAAAGCGTGATGGGGTCGATCGGCCGGTTGCCGCGCGCCGCTTCGGTCATGTCAGTTCACCCCTCGTATCCGATCTCGATCACCATGTGCCCCGACGGGCCGACCGTCACCGTGTCGCCGGGAAGGACGACCGTGGTCGACTCCCGCTCCTCGACGATCGCCGGTCCCGCGAACGCATCGCCTTCCCGCAGGCGGTAGCGGTCGACGACGTTACATTCGGCGAACCCGTCCAGTTCCGGGAACCAGGCTTGGCGCGCGCCGACGACCGCGCTCCCGCCCGCCTCCCCGGCGCCCTCGAAGCGGCGCGGCGCGGCGCGGTCGCCGGGCACGGTCGCCACCAAGCACCAGTCGATGGCCTCGATCCGGGCGCCGGGATCGGTGAATCCGAAGTTCCGCAGGTAGCTCTCGACGAACGCCTCGCCGACCTTGCCGGGGTAGTCTCCGTCGATGGGTCCGCCGGGAAGGTCGACCTTGCGCTCGTATCCCTGCCCGACGTAGCGCATGTAGGCGTACCGCGACCACTTCGGCGCTTCCGCCCCGCCCAGGCGGGCCAGATCGGCCCGGACGCGCGCCTCGAGCTCCTCGTAGACGGCGGCGATTTCGGCCGCCGCGTCCGGCCGGATGCGGACGACGCGCGTCAGCGCCGCGTCGATCCTGTTGTCCGCCTCCAGCAGGCCCACGGCCGATCCGACGCCGGCGCCGTGGGGAACGATGATCTCCGGTATCCCGAGCGACCGGGCGAGGCGCGTGGCGTGCACGGGCCCCGCGCCTCCGAACGCGACCAGCGTATAGCCGCGCGGGTCGCGCCCCCGCTCCACCGAGACGACACGCATGGCGCGTTCCATGTTGGCGTTGGCGACGGCGTGGATTCCCCAGGCGGCCTCGCCGACGGAGAGGTCGAGCGGCTCGGCGATCGCCCGGCGGATGCCCTCCTCCGCGGCGGCGCGGTCGAGCGACATGGCGCCGCCGTTGAAGTAGTCGGGGTTGAGATAGCCGAGAACGAGGTTGGCGTCGGTCACGGTCGGCTCGGCGCCGCCCTGGCCGTAGCAGACGGGGCCGGGGTCGGCGCCCGCGCTCTCCGGCCCGACGACGATGACCCCGAGCTCCGTCCGCGCGACGCTGCCGCCCCCCGCCCCTATCTCCAGGAGTTCCACGGCCGGGACGTTGAGGGGGATGCCGCTGCCGGGACGGCAGTTGATCATGGCCACCTCGAAGGTCGCCATGACGGCGGGCTCCCCGCCCTCTATGGCGCCGAGCTTCGCCGTCGTGCCGCCCATGTCGAACGTCAGCAGGTCCCGCCGGCCTTCCTCGCGGCCGACGACGCCGCACATCATGACCCCGGCCGCGGGGCCGGACTCGACGATGCGGATCGGCATGTCGCGGGCGAGCTCCGGCGGCACGAGGCCGGCGTTCGACTGCATGATGAAGAGATCGCTCTCGATTCCGCGCTCCTTCAGCGCGCCTTCGAGCCTGCCGAGATAGCGGTCGACGACGGGCTTCACGTAGGCGTTTGCCAACGTCGTGCTGAAGCGCTCGAACTCGCGCATCTTGGGCGAGACCTCCGAGGACAGCGAGACCGGCACGTCCGGCAGCCGGGCGGCGATGGCGTCGCGCACCGCCCGCTCGTGGCGACCGTCGGCGTAGGCGTGGATGAAGGCCACCGCCGCCGACTCGTAGCCCCCGTCCGCCATCGCGTCGACGACGCCGTCGACGCTGGCGCGATCGACGGGCTTCACGGTCTCCCCGTGGACGTCGATCCGCTCGTCGACCTCGAACACGTCCCGGCGGTCGACCAGGGGCGCCGGCTTGGTCAGGTAGACGTCGAAGGTGTCGTAGCGCTTCTGCCGGCCCATGACGATGACGTCGCGGAACCCGCGGGTGGTGACGAAGGCGGTCCGCGGCCCCTTGCGCTCGATGATGGCGTTGGTGGCCACCGTCGTCGCGTGGAGGATCGCGTCGACGTCCTCTCCCTCGACCCCCGTCTCCTCCAAGATGTCGGACAGTCCCGAGAGGACGGCGCGGCTCGGATCGTCGGGCGTGCTCGGCACCTTCCAGAAGCTCATGCCGTCGTTTCCGGCATCGCGGAGCACGAAGTCGGTGAAGGTGCCGCCGATGTCGAAGGCGATGCGGTATCCGGTCCGGGATTCTTTCATATTTCGTTGTCAATCAAGGGGTTGCTAGAGTATGCAGTTTCGAGATCCGTGGCGACGCCGTGTTGCCGTAAGCATACCGTAAGCGGATTCGATGCGATGCGGACGCATCCGGGCGCGCTCCTGTCGCCGCCGACGAGGCCATCGCCGCCCATGAACCGGCCCCGGAGGTCTCCGGCCGGCGGTAGTGTAGCAGGTTGCGTTCCGGGACCGAACGGCGGGCGTTCACGGCCCTGCGGCCGTCCTCTGCCGTCCGCACGGTCGCGGGCGGGAGGTTGCTACCACCTGAGCCGCAGTTCGAGGCGGGCGCCGTGTTCGGGGTCGGCGGGGCCTTCCTTGCGTTCGGCCTGGAGGCCGACGGCGAGGTCCGGGCCGAAGGCGAAGCGCGTTCCCAGGCGGTAGCGCCGCGCGCCGCTTTCTTCGTAGCCGAACCCGGCATGGGGCGTCATCACCCCGGTTCCCTCCCAGAACCCGAACCCGTAGCCCAGCTCCGCCTCCAGGCGCGCCGTGCCGGCGGCGGCGGCGTCAGCGGCGCCCGACGACGAAGCGCGGCCCGCCATCCCCTCGTCCCACAGGCGCGCGAGGCCGCTCTCCGATGCCCCCCAGCGCGGCGACAGCGCCAGCGACAGGCCGCGGCCGCCGGACCCCGGCGACAGCCGCGCCGACCCCGACACGCCCCATTCCTCCACGTCGCCCTCATGCGCCACCAGCGCGCGGCCCTGCGCTTCCACCGACAGGGCGCCCGACACCCATTCGAGGCCGCCGCCCAGCTCCATGCCGGCGCCGGTCTCCCCGTCGCCGCCGTCCCAGCGCGCGCCCACCTCCAGCGCCGGCGTGAACGCGCCGCCGCCCGCCAGCGCCCACGTCCGGCTCGCCGCCGCCGCGACCCGCAGCCGTTGCGTCTTCACCGACACCCCCGCGATCGCCGAGCCGTTGTCCTTCACCGAATACCGCGTCGCCTCCCCCGAGCCCTTCAGCGCCAGCACCAGCCCGTCCGCCGACACCACCGGAACCGAGCCGCCCGCCGCCGCCGCCGCGAACGCGCTGCCGCCCTTCTGGACCCCGAAGCGCTCCACCAGATCCGCCTCGGCGATCTCGATCTCGCCCTCGCCGTAGCCCAGCACGCCCCACAGGCGCGCGCCGTCCGCCCCGGACCAGCCCAGATAGGGATGCACCGCCGCAAGGCGGCTCTCGTGGACGCCGGCGATCGCCGCATCCCCGCTCCGGTCCGTGTATTCGATCTCGCCCTCGATCCACGACGCCGCAAGCCCGCCCCGCAGGCTGCCGCCCAGCGGCGCGTCGATGCCCACGTGCGCCGCGAACAGATCGCCCGACCAGTCCAGCGCCCCCTTGTCCAGGGCCAGCCGGCGCCAGTCGCCCGAACCCCAGGCCACCGCCGGGGAGCCGGAACCACCGCCGCCGCCCGCCGCGCCCGGACCCAGGCCGGCGGCGAACGACTCGCCGGCCAGCAGTTCCTTCCACGACGCCGAGCCTTCCCCGAGCGCGCGTTCGTTCGCCCGCAGGAACTCCGCCGCGCCCGCCAGGCCCGCCGCCGGGCCGCCGCCGCCCGCCGCGCCCGGCGACTCCAGCCGCTCGGTCACCGCGTCCACGACGCTCCCCCACGTCGCCCGCGCCAGTTCCGGCAGGATCGACCGATTCACCGCCGCGAGCCGCTCCCGCGCCAGCCCCAGGGCCGGGATGACCTCGATGGTGAACGCCAGCTCGTCCTTCTCCCCGTCGACGTCGGTCGCCGTCCAGACGTAGCGCCGCTCGGCGAACGCCTCCGTCGGCGTCCCCGACAGGACCCGTGCCGCCTCGTCGAACCTCAGCCCCGGCGGCAGGACCCACGGCTTCGGCAACAACTCGTGGCTCGTGCTGTCGCCGTCCTTCGCCGCCGGCAGGGTCACCGGCGCGATGGCGTCGTCGACGGTGAACACCATCGCCGTCATCGTGAACTCGGGGAACTCCGGCTTCGTGTCCGCGTACCCCACCGCGAACGGCGAGAACGACGCCACCCCGGCGGCGCATACCCGCGCGCCCTCGTCGTCGTGCGGCCTCCCCGGCAGCGGCTCCCCGTCGCGCAGCAGGATCAGCTCCCGGCCCTTCGCCGCCGCGCGCAGGCCGTCCGTCACCCGCAGGCACAGCTGCCGCAGGCCGCCCGGCGGCACCGGGGAGACATCGACGTCCACCGCCACCCGCGACTCCGCCGGCCCCAGGCCGTACCCGCTTCCCGCCGTAGCCGCCGCGCGGCCCCCGGGCAGCGGCGCGACCGTCACCGTCACCGCGCGGTCGAGGTCCGGCGGCAGTTCGATCGCCACCACGTCCTCGCGGACGCTCTCCGCCACCGTCACCGTGACGGTCCGGCGGTTGACGTAGTAGATCGTCTCCCCCGCGGCGCCGTCCGTCGCGATCCTGGTATCGCCGACATCGGAGACCGCGGCGGGCAGCGTCCCCGTCACCCCGCCGTAGCCGCCGCCCGACGCCGTGTGCGCGAGCGCCGCCGCCTCGGCGAGGTCGTCGTCGTCCCGCTGCGCGGTCACCGTCACCGTCTGCGCCGCGCTCCAGTCCGAAGGGGTGAAGGTCAGGCGGGAGGGGGAGATCGTCAGGTCGGCGTCGTCCGGCGCGATCGAGATCGAGACCGTCACCGTCGCGGTGGGCTTGCTGGTCAGTTTCGCCGTGTACGTCGCGGCCGCGCCCCCCACCGCCGCCAGCACCGGTCCCTCGGGAACGAACGCGAACCCCCTGTCGTCGTCGTCCGCGATGGTCAGCGTCGCGGACGTCATACCAAAGGTCGTGCTGTCCGCCTCGGCGCGGGAGTTACCCACGGTCGCCACCGAGACCGTCACCGTCTTGTCGTCCGCGTCCACATCGTTGTTCCTCGCCGTGATCGTCACCACGCCGGTGCTCTTGGTCGCGGTCGCCGCGATGGTCAGCATCGTGGCCATGCTCAGCGTGTAGTCGCCCGCAACCGCGTTCTCGCCCGGCGAAACCTCCACCGTCACTGTGGTGTCCGCGCTCGACGGGTGCGACAGCGTCGCCGTTACCGTCGATACCCCGCCGTTCTCCGGGATCGAAGCCGGCTCCAGCATCAGCGTCACCGTCGGCGGGGTGGCATCGGTCGTGGTCACGTCCACGTCCACGGGGTCGAGGGTGTTGTAGTCGGCATCGCCGCTCGACGGGGTGAGGCGCACCTGCCACGTCACGTTGCCGTCGTGGAGATTGTCGTCGACCCCGGTCACCGTCACCGTCTGCGCCGTGTTCCAGTTCTGCACCGTGAACGTCAGCGTCGACGGCGCAACCCGGCCCTCGGTCGGATCCGGATTCCCGTCCGCATCCCGGCTCGACATCGCCACCGTCACCGACGCCGAAGGCTGCGTATTCAACGCCACCGTGAACGTCGCCGTCCCGCCCGCTTCCGTCGCCTGACCCGTCACCGCGCTCACGTTCAGCCCGTACTCGTCGTCGCGGATGATCAGCGTCACGCTCGAAGGCGCCGCCACCATGCGCCCGCCCGCCGCCGTCGCCGACACCGTCACCCGCTTGCGCCCCGAAGCCACCGAGTTGTCGTGCGCCTGCACCGTCACCGTACCGGCGCTTACCGTCGATCCCGCCGCGATGGTCAGCGTCGTCGCCGTGCTCAGCGTGAAGTCCGCCGACACCGCGTTCTCACCCGCCGCGGCTGCCACCGTCAGCGTCACCGCCTCCGTCGTCGGGTGCGACAGACGCGCCGTCACCGTCGACACCTGCTCGTTCTCGAGGATCGCCGCCGGCGTCAGCACCAGCGTCGCCGTCGCCGTCGCCTCGTCGTCGGTGATGGTCAGCGTCGCAGCGGAAGGCGCCGCCACCCCGTTGCCGCCCGTCGCCATCGCCGAAACCGTCACCGACTTGGTCGCGGTCCCGACGTCCACGTTGTTGTCGACGCCCGTCACCGTCACCACACCGGCGCTTGTCGTCGATCCCGCCGCGATCGTCAGCGTCGTCGCCGTGCTCAAGGTGAAATCACCCGCAACCGCGTTCGTTCCCGCAGTGGCCGCCACCGTCACCGTCACCGCCGCGCTCGACGGACCCGACAACTCCGCCGTCACCGTCGCCACCCCGCCGTTCTCCGAGATCGAGGCCGGACCCAGAACCAGCGCCGCCGTCGGCAGCGTCTCGTCGTCGGTGATCGTCAGCGCCGCGCCGGTCACCGCGCCCGCGCCCTGGCCGTTGGCGAGCGAAGCCGTCACCGTCACGCTGCGCCCCGCGCTCCCTTGGTGGACGTCGTCGTTCACCGCCGTCACCGTCGCCGTGTCCGAGGCCGCCGTGGTGGCCCCCGCGGCGATGACGATGGTGGAGTCCGCTCCCACCGTGTAGGCCCCCGGCGCCGCCGTCACCGTCACCGTCGACGGCTGGCTCGACGGATGCGAGAGCGTCGCGCTCACCGTCGCCGTGCTGCCCGTCCCGCTCTCCGCGATGCTCGCCGGATTCAGCGCCAGCGTCGCCGTCGGCGCCGCGTCGTCGTCGGTGATCGCCAGCGTCGCCGACGGCGGGTCGTTGGTCTGCCCGAGGCTGTCGGAGGCCGTACCCGAGATCGTCACCGACTTGTTCGGCGCGTCGGTCGTGTTGTTCACCGCGGTCATCGTCACCAAGCCCGTGCTGGTGGTCGCGTTGGCCGCGAAGGTCAGCGCCGTCCCTGTCTGCGTGAAGTCGCCCGCGACCGCCGGCGACACCGCCGTTGCCGCCACCGTCACCGTCACCGCGACGGTCGACTGCCGGTCCAGCGTCGCCGTCACCGTCGCCACGCCGCCGTTCTCCGCGATCGAGTTGGACGACAGGACCAGCGCCGAGCGCGGCGTGTCGTCGTCGGTGATGGTCAGCGTCGCGTCCGGCGGGTTCGCCACCCCGTTGCCGCCGGCCGACGTCGCCGAAACCGTCACCTGCCTGCTCCCCGAAGCCACGGCGTTGTCGGTCCCGCGCACCGTCACCAGCCCCGCGCTCGTCGTCGCCCCGGCCGCGATCGTGAGCGTCGAACCCGTCTGCGTGTAGTCGCTCGATGACGCCGTCGACACCGTGACCGTCACCGCCGCGCTCGACGGTCCCGTCAACGTCGCCGTCACCGTAGACAGGCCCCCGTTCTCCGGGATCGAGGCCGGCGTGAGCACCAGCGCCACCGTCGGCAGCGACTCGTCGTCGGTCAGGGCCAGCGCCGCCCCGGTCACCGCCCCCGCCCCGTGGCCGTTGGCCAGCGCCGCCGTCACCGTCGCCGAACGCCCGGCCGTGCCTTGGTGAATGTTGTCGTCGACCGCCGTCACCAGCACCGTATCCGTGGCCGCTGTGGTGGCGCCCGCGGCGATGGTGATGGTCGCGTCCGTTCCCACCGTGTAGGCCCCCGAAACCGCCGTCACCGTCACCGTCGAAGGCTCGGACGACGGACGCGAGAGCGTCGCCGTCACCGTCGAGACGCCCCCGTTCTCCGAGACCGACGCCGGGTCCAGCGCCAGCGTTACCCCCGGCGCCGGGTCGTCGTCGCGCACCGTCAGCGCCGCCCCGGTCACCGACATGGTCGTCCCGTCCGCCGCCGCCCGGGCGTTGGTCACCGCCGCCGTCACCGTGCCGGCGCGGTCCGGCGCGTCCGTCGCGTTGTCCACCGCAACGACGGTCGCCGTGTCCGAGGCCGCCTGCGTGCTCCCCGCCGGGATCACGATCGCCGCGTCCGTCCCCGGCGCGTAGAGGCCCGAGACCGCGGTCACCGTCACCGTCGTCGCCGCGCCGGAGGCGTGCGAGAGCCGCGCCGTCACCGTCGCCGCGTTGCCCGTCCCGCTCTCCGCGATGCTCGACGGGTTCAGCGCCAGCGTCACCCCCGGCGGGCCGTCGTCGTCCGTCGTGGTGACGGAGACGTCCTCCTCGACCGACGACGTGTCGTAGTCGCCATCGCCGCTCGCCGGGTCGAGGCGCACCGCCCACGTCACCGTCCCGTCGTCGATGGTGTCCTGGACCCCGGTCACCGTCACCGTCTGCGCCGTGTTCCAGCCCCCCGTCGTGAACGTCAGCGACGGCGGCGAGACCGATCCCTCGCCCGCATCCCGGCTCGAAACCGACACCGTCACCGCCGCCGTCGGCTGCGTCCGCAGCGCCACCGTGAACGTCGCCATCCCGCCCGCCGCCTCGGTCGCCTGCCCGCTCACCGCGCTCACGTTCAGCCCGAACTCGTCGTCGCGGTTCCGCGCATACACGGTGACCGCCGGGAGCGCGTCGTAGTTGGCGTCCGCCGTGTTCGTCTGGTCGATGGTCAGCGTCACCGTGTAGTCCCGGTTGCCGTCGGCGGCGGCATCGTCCACCCCGGTCAGGGTCACCGTCTGCGCCGTGCTCCAGTCGGCGGTCGTGAATGCGAGCGTCGACGGCCCCACCGTGCCCTCGCCGGTGTCCGAACTCGCAACGCCGATCTCCACGTCCCCCGTCGGCTCCGTCGCCAGCTTCACCGTGAACGTGGCCGTCCCCGCCGACTCCGTCGTCTCCAGCCGCGAGCCGGCCGACGTCGCCGGATCGACCGCGAGCCCCGCCGTGTCGTCGTCCGTCAGCGTCAGCGTGATCCCGCCCCCGGACACCGTGCCGACGCCGTGGCCGTTGGCCAGCACCGCCGTCACCGTCACCTGCCGGTCCGCCGCGTCCACGTCGTTGTCCACCGCGGTCAGCGCCGCCCCGCCCCCACTCGACGTGGCCCCGGCCGCGATCACGATCCGCGACGCCGCCCCCGAACCCACCGAATACGCCCCCGACACCCCCTGCACCGTCACCGTCGTCGCCTGCGCCGAACGCCGGCTCAGCGTCGCCGTCACCGTCGCAACGCCGCCGTTCTCCGAGATCGACGTGGACGACAGCGCCAGCGTCGCGTCCGGCGCGGCGTCGTCGTCCGCGATGGTCAGCGTCCGGGCGATCGGCTGCTGCACGCTCTGGTCGTTGACCGCCGCCCCCGAGACCGTCGCCTGCTTGTTCGGCGCGTCGGTGTCGTCGTCCACCGCAGCGACCGTTACCGTGCCGCTGCTGGTAGTCGCGCCGGCCGCTATGGTCAGCGTCGCCGGGCTCGACAGCGCGTAGTCGCCCGCCGCCGCGCCGGTCGAGGCCACCGGGGCGACCGACACCGTGATCGTCGTCGCCGCGCTCGACGCCCGGTTCAGCGTCGCCGTCACCGCCGCCGTGCTGCCCGTCCCGCTCTCGTCGATGGTCGAAGGCGTCAATACCAGGGTCACCGTCGGCGGCCCTTCGTCGTCGCGGATGGTCAGCGCCGCGGCCGGCGGCGCCGCGACGCCGTTGCCGCCCGCCGCCGCCGCCGACACGCGCACCTCGACGTCCGGCTCGTCGGCGGCGTTGTCGTTCGCCATCACCGTCACCGCGCCCGCGCTGACGGTGGCCCCGGCCGCGATGGTGAGCGTCGTCGCGCTCGACAGCGCGAAGTCCCCGGCCACCGCGCCCGTCGACGCCACCGGAGCGGCCGACACGGTGAGCGTCACCGCCGCGCTCGACTTGCCCGAGAGCGTCGCCGTCACCGTCGAGACGCCGCCGTTCTCGCCGACGATCGCCGGCGTGAGCACCAGCGCCAGCGTCGGCAGGGCGTCGTCGTCGGCCAGCGTCAGCGTCGCGTTCGGCGGATCGGCGACGCCGTTGCCGCCCGCCGCGGTTCCCGAGACCGTCACCGGCTTGTCCGGCGAATCGACGTCGTTGCCGTTCGCCGTCACCGTCACCAGGCCCGCGCTCTCCGTCGACCCCGCGGCGATGGTCAGCGTCGTTGCGCCCGACAGGGTGAAGTCCGCCGCGACCGCGCCGGTCCCGGCGGCCGCGGCCACCGTCACCGTCACCGCGGCGCTCGATGGGCCGGAGAGCGTCGCCGTCACCGTCGCCACCCCGTTGGTCTCCGCAATCGACGACGGCATGAGCGCCAGCGATACCGTCGGCAAGGCATCGTCGTCGGTCAGCGTCAGCGTCACGTTCGGCGGGTTCACCACGCCGTTGCCGCCCGCCGCCGTTCCCGAGACCGTCACCGTCTTGTTCGGCGAATCCACCGCGTTGCCGTTCGCCGTCACCGTCACTTCGCCGGCGCTCGTGGTCGCCCCGGCGGCGATGGTCAGGGTATTCGTACTCGACAGGGTGAAGTCCGCCGCGACCGCCCCGGTCCCTGCGGCCGCGGCCACCGTCACCGTCACCGCAGCGCTCGACGGACCCGACAACCGCGCCGTCACCGTCGCAATCCCGCCCGTCTCCGTAATCGACGACGCGGAGAGCGCCAGCGCCACCGTCGGCAAGGCGTCGTCGTCCGTCAGCGTCAGGGTCACGTTCGGCGGGTTCGAGACCCCGTTGCCGCCCGCCGCGGCGCCCGAGACCGTCACCGTCTTGTTCGGCGAATCCACGTCGTTGCCGTTCGCCGTCACCGTCACCACGCCCGTGCTGGCGGTCGCCCCCGCCGCGAAGGTCAGGGTCGCCGCCGTGCTCAAGGCGAAGTCCGCCGCGACCGCGCCGGCCCCCGCGGCCGCTCCCACCGTCACCGTCACCGCCGCGCTCGACGGGCCGGAGAGCGTCGCCGTCACCGTCGCAACCCCGCCCGTCTCCGAAATCGACGTGGAAGAAAGCGCCAGCGCAACCGTCGGCAAGGCGTCGTCGTCCTCCAGCGTCAGGGTCACGTTGGGCGGGTTCGCCACGTTGTTGCCGCCCGCCGCGGTCCCCGAGACCGTCACCGACTTGTTCGGCGAATCCACCGCGTTGCCGTTCGCCGTCACCGTCACCACGCCCGCGCTGGTAGTCGACCCCGCCGCGAAGGTCAGCGTCGCCGCCGTGCTCAAGGTGAAGTCGCCCGCGACCGCCCCGGCCCCCGCGGCCGCCGCCACCGTCACCGTCACCGCCGCGCTCGACGGGCCGGAGAGCGTCGCCGTCACCGTGGAGATGCCGCCCGTCTCCGTAATCGACGACGCGGAGAGCGCCAGCGCCACCGTCGGCAAGGCGTCGTCGTCCTCCAGCGTCAGGGTCACGTTGGGCGGGTTCACAACCCCGTTGCCGCCCGCCGCCGTTCCCGAAACCGTCACCGACTTGTTCGGCGAATCCACGACGTTGCCGTTCGCCGTCACCGTCACCAGGCCCGCGCTGGTGGTCGCGCCCGCCGCGAAGGTCAGGGTAGTCGCGCTCGACAGGTCGAAGTCCGCGGCCACCGCGCCGCTCCCGGCGGCCGCCGCCACCGTCACCGTCACCGCGGCGCTCGACGGGCCGGAGAGCGTCGCCGTCACCGTCGCAATCCCGCCCGTCTCCGTAATCGACGAAGACGACAACACGAGCGCCACCGTCGGCAGCGTCTCGTCGTCGCTCAAGGTCAGCGCCGCCCCCGTCACCGCCCCCGCGCCGTGGCCGTTCGCCAGCGCCGCCGTCACCGTCACGCTGCGCCCCGCGCTCCCCTGGTGGATGCTGTCGTCCACCGCCGTGACCAGCACCGTGTCTGCCGCCGCCGTGGTGGCGCCCGCCGCGATGGTGATGGTCGCGTCCGTGCCCACCGTGTAACCACCCGAGACCGCCGCCACCGTCACCGTCGACGGCTCGCTCGACGGGTTCGAGAGCGTCGCCGTCACCGTCGCAATCCCGCCGTTCTCCGTCACCGATGCCGGGGCCAGCGCCAAGGTCGCGCCCGGCGCCGCGTCGTCGTCGCGCACCGTCAGCGCCGCCCCCGTCACCGCCATCGTCGTCGAATCCGCCGCCGCCCGGTCGTTGGCGATGGTCGCCGTCACCGTGCCCGTCCGGTCCGGCTCGTCCGTCGCGTTGTCCGCCGCCACCACCGTCGCCGTGTCCGAGGCGTTCGCCGTCGCCCCCGCCGCGATGACGATCGCCGCGTCCGAACCCGCCGTCCACGCCGTCCCCGCGCTCACCGTCACCGTCGTCGCCGCGCCCGAAGGGTGCGAGAGCCGCGCCGTCACCGTGGCGATCGTCGCAGCGCCGCTCTCGTCGAGGGTCGCGGTGTCCAGCGCCAGCGTCACCCCCGGCGGGCCGTCGTCGTCGGCGGTGGTCACGTCCACGTCGACGTCGCCGACGCCGGCGTAGTCCGCATCCCCGCTCGCCGGATCGAGGCGCACCTGCCACGCCGCATCCCCGTCGTCGACCGGGTCCTGCACCCCCGTCACCGTCACCGTCTGCCCCGTGTTCCAGGCCGCCGCGGCGAAGGTCAGCGACGCAGGCTCCACCGTCCCCTCGCCCTCGTCCCGGCTCGTCACCGCCACCGTCACCGCCGCCGAGGGCTGCGTCCGCAGCGCCACCGTGAACGTCGATTGTCCGCCCGCCTCCGTCGCCTGCCCCGTCACCGCGCCCACCTCCAGCCCGTACTCGTCGTCGGCGTTGACCGCGTACACCGTGACCGCCGCCAGCCCGTCGTAGCCGGCGTCGGCCGTCGCCGCCGCGTCCACCGCCACCGAGACCGTGTAGTTGCGGTTCCCGGCGGAGGGGTTGGGGTCCGACGGCGTGGGCGCATCGTCCACCCCGGTCAGGGTCACCGTCTGCGCCGTGTTCCAGTCCGACGGCGTGAAGGTCAGCCGCGCCGGCGCCACCGTGCCTTCGCCGGTGTCCGAGCTGGTCACGTCGAGCACCACGTTCCCCGACGGCGCGCGGTCGAGCCGCACGGTGAAGGTCGCCGTGTCCCCCGCCTCCGTGGTCCGCAGCCGGCTCGCCGCCGACGTCGCCGGCGCCAGCGCCAGCCCCGGCGCCGGCGGCACCGTGACCGCCGCGGTGGTGAGGTCCCCGGCCTGCCGGTGGGCGGCGGCCAGCACCCGCACCGCCAGCGGGCGCCCGGCCCCGCGCCAGTCGCCGGTGAAGGCGAGCGTCAGGGTCGCCGTGGTCCCGCCCTCGGCCACGTCCGACACCCGCGCGATGGAGAGGTTGGGGACGGTGGTGACCAGCGCGAAGCCCGACGCCCCGGCCCCGGCGGCGAAGGCGCTCTGCCTGAGCGACACCCCGAGGGTGGCCCCGTGCAGGCTGGCCTCGGTGAGCGCCGGCGGCAGGCTCCAGGCGAGGGCCGCGGCCGGGGCGGCGACGGTGAAGGTGAAGGACAGCCGGGCGCGGTCGGTGGACGCCCGGTTGGCGTCCGCGTCGTGGGCGGTGACGACCACGATGCTCGCCCCGTCGCGGGCGGGCGTGCCGCAGACCACGCGCGGCGCGGCGGCGAGGTTGGCGGCGTCGGCGAACCCGGTCGGGAAGTCCGCCGCCGTGCAGCCGCCCGCGTCGGCGCCGGTGGCGTCGAATTTGAGGCCCGCGGGCAGGCCGGCGGCGGCGTAGGTGACGGCCCCGTTGCCGCCGCTCGCCGCCGGCAGCTGGAACGGCACGATGGCCGCCCCGCTCGGGAAGCCGGTGGCCGGCCAGCCGCGGGCGAAGGCCGGCGCGGTGTCGGTCGGGGTCACGGTCACGGCGGCGGTGGTGAGGTCGCCGCTGCGGGCGTGGGCGGCGGCCTTGACCTTCACCGCCAGGGTCCGGGACGTGCCGAAGTCGCCGGTGAAGGCCAAGGTCAGGGTCGCCGTGGTGCTGCCGGAAGCCCCGCCCGACACGCCGGAGATGGAGACGTCGGGGACGTCCGTCACCAGCTCGAAGCTCGACGCCGTGACCCCGGCGCCGAACGTGGTCTCCGCCAGCGACACGGCGACGGTGGCGGTGTTCAGGTTCGCTTCGGTCAGCGGCGAGGGGCTGGTGGAGGAAATCGAGGCGCCGTAGATGTAGGTATCGACGGTAAGACTTGCTTCGTCTGTAGAATCTCGATCCGAGTCCGCGTCTTGCACGCGAAACTGGAGTGTTGCTGCACGCGCCACCGTAGGCGTGCCGCAGACGACGCGGGGGGCGGCGGCGAGGTTGGCGGTGTCGGTGAACCCGGTGGGGAAGTCCGCCGCCGTGCAGCCGCCCGTGTCCGTGCCGGTGACGTCGAACTTCAGACCCGATAGCAGGATGAGGGTTGGGACCGTGTAGGAGAGCGCTCCGTTGCCGCCGGTGGCCGCCGGGATCTGGAACGGCTCGATGGGCGCCCCCACCGGGAAGTGCTTGTCCGGCAACGTGGAGACGGGGAACGACGGCGCCGTGTTCGTCACGAACACGTCGATTTCGGCGGTCTCGAGGTTGGCGTCGCCGGCGTGGGCGGCGGCGAGCACCCGCACCTTGAGCTTCGCATCCGCCGCCAGCGTCGTGCCGCTCCAGGACAGGTTGAGCGTGGCGCTGGTGCTGCCGGACGCCCCGCCGGAGACGCTGCCGACGCTCAGGCCGGCGATGGCGGGACTGGCGGCCAGCTCGAAGCTCGCCGCGCCGACGCCGCTGGCGAACGTGGTCTTGTCCAGCGACACCGTGACCGCGGCCCCGTTCAGGGTCGCGGCGGTGAGGACGGTTGGCAAGGTGGAAGCGATGGCCGCGCTCGGCACGGCCACGGTCACGGCGTCGGTGGTGAGGTCACCGCTGCGGGCGTGGGCGGCGGCCTTGACCTTCACCGCCAGGGTCTGGTCGGTGCTGATGTTTCCGGTGAAGGCGAGGGTCAGCGTCGCCGTCGTGCTGCCGGAAGTTGCGCCGGAGACCTGCGAGATGGAGACGTTGGGGACGTCCGTCACCAGCTCGAAGCTCGAGGCGGAGACGCCGCTGGCGAATGAGGTTGAGACCAGCGACACCGTGACGGTGGCGCCGTTCAGGCCGACCTCGGTCAGCGGCGAGGGGCTGGTGGAGGAAATCGACGCGCCGTAGATGTAGGTATCGACGGTAAGACTTGCTTCGTCTGTAGAATCTCGATCCGAGTCCGCGTCTTGCACGCGAAACTGGAGTGTTGCTGCACGCGCCACCGTAGGCGTGCCGCAGACGACGCGGGGGGCGGCGGCGAGGTTGGCGGTGTCGGTGAACCCGGTGGGGAAGTCCGCCGCCGTGCAGCCGCCCGTGTCCGTGCCGGTGACGTCGAACTTCAGACCCGATAGCAGGATGAGGGTTGGGACCGTGTAGGAGAGCGCTCCGTTGCCGCCGGTGGCCGCCGGGATCTGGAACGGCTCGATGGGCGCCCCCACCGGGAAGTGCTTGTCCGGCAACGTGGAGACGGGGAACGACGGCGCCGTGTTCGTCACGCCGGCCGGGGGCACCGTCAACGCCCCGGTGGTGACGTCTTCGCTGCGGGCGTGGGCGGCGGCCTTGACCTTCACCGCCAGGGTCCGATCGGTGGAGAAGTCGCCGGTGAAGGCCAGGGTCAGCGTCGCCGTCGTGCTGCCCGAAGCCCCGCCCGACACACCGGAGATGGAGACGTTGGGGATGTTCGTCACCAGCTCGAAGCTCGACGCCGTGACCCCGGCGCCGAACGTGGTGTTCGCCAGCGACACCGTGACGGTGGCGGTGTTCAGGGTCGCCTCGGTCAGCGGCGAGGGGCTGGTGGAGGAAATCGAGGCGCCGTAGATGTAGGTATCGACGGTAAGACTTGCTTCGTCTGTAGAATCTCGATCCGAGTCCGCGTCTTGCACGCGAAACTGGAGTGTTGCTGCACGCGCCACCGTAGGCGTGCCGCAGACGACGCGCGGCGTCGTGCCCGGGCAGCCGTCGGCGTCCGTGCCGGTGACGTCGAACTTCAGACCCGGTAACCGGATGAGGGTTGGGACCGTGTAGGAGAGCGCTCCGTTGCCGCCGCTCGCCGCCGGGATCTGGAACGGCCGGATGGCCGCCCCCACCGGAAAGTGCTTGTCCGACAACGTGGGGACGGGGAACGACGGCGCCGTGTTCGCCACGAGCACGTCGATTTCCCCGGTCTCCAGGTTCGTGTCGCCGGCGTGGGCGGCGGCGAGCACCCGCACCTTGAGTTTCGCGTCCGCCGCCAGCGTCGTCCCGCTCCAGGAGAGGTTGAGCGTGGCGCTGGTGCTGCCGGACGCTCCGCCGGAGACGCTGCCGACGCTCAGGCCGGCGACGGCGGGACTGGCGACGAGCTCGAAGCTCGCCGCGCCGACGCCGCTTGCGAACGTGGTCTTGTCCAGCGACACCGTGACTGCGGCCCCGTTCAGGGTCGCGGCGGTGAGGATGCTGGGCGAGGCGATGGCGGCGCCCGGCGTCTCGTCGTCGTTCACCGTCACCGTCACCGCGGGGAGCGTGGGCCTGCCGAAGAAGCCCCCCGCGCAGACGCCCCCCACCCGGCGGTGGCTGATGGTCGCCACGTCGTCCACCCCGTCGGCGTCGCCCGCCGCCGTCACCGTGACGGTCTGCGCCGTGCTCCAGTCGCTGCCGTCGAAGGCGATCCGCTTCGTCAGCGGCGATTGGTCCGTGTCGATGGTCACGTCGGGGTTGTTGCTGGCGACCTCGACGTTGACGACGCAGATGCCGCCGCCGGCGGGCGTGGGGTCGGCGGCGAGCGCCAGGGTGTAGGTTCCCCGGTGGGCGTTGGTCCCGCCGCCGGCGGCCGGGTCCTCCTCCAGGGCGAGGGCGGTGCGGCCGAGCGCGATCCCCGGCGTCGGCGTGACGGCCACCGTGCCGGTCGCGAGGTCGCCGCTTCGCTGGTGGGCGGCGGCCTTGACCCGCACGGCCAGGGTGCGGACGGCGTCGAAGCCGCCGGTGAAGGCCAGCGTCAGGGTGGCGGTGGTGCTGCCGGACGCCCCGCCGGAGACGCTGCCGATGGTCAGCCCGGCGATGGCGGGGCTGGTGACCAGCGCGAAGCTCGACTTCGTGACCCCGGCGGCGAAGGTCGTGTCCTCCAGCGCCACGGTGACGGTGGCCCCGTTCAGGCTGGCCTCGGTCAGCGCCGAGGGGCTGGTGGCCGAGACCGACGCGCCGTAGGTGAACACGATAAGGCTCCCCCGCCCGCTGTCGCTGGACG
This sequence comes from Alphaproteobacteria bacterium, assembly GCA_965200265.1. Classification (GTDB taxonomy): domain Bacteria; phylum Pseudomonadota; class Alphaproteobacteria; order UBA2966; family UBA2966; genus UBA2966. The sequence goes on from OZ241357.1 coordinate 1,477,250, forward strand.
CCCGGTTCGCGTCCGCGTCGTGGGCGATGGGGGTGACGCTCAGGTTGGTGCTGCCGGTCGGCGTGCCGCAGATGACGCGCGGGGCGGCGGCGAGGTTGGCGGTGTCGGCGTAGCCGGCGGGAAAGTCCGCCGCCGTGCAGCCGTTCGCGTCGGCGCCGGTGGCGTCGAACTTCATCCCCGCCGGCAGGGCGCCGCTCAGGCTGTAGTCGAGCGCCCCGTTGCCGCCGGTCGCGGCCGGGAGCTGGACCGGCGTCATGGCCACGCCCCGCTGCACGTGGAGGTCCGCGATGGCGGGCCACGACGGCGCCTCGTCGGTCGGCGCCACGGCCACCGTGGCGGTGGTGAGGCCGTCCGTGCCGGTGAGGGTGAGGGCCGCGGGCTTGACCCGCACGGCGAGCGTCGCCGGGACGCTGAAGTCGCCGGTGAAGGAGAGCGTCAGGGTGGCGGCGGCGCTGCCGCTCGACGCCCCCGAGACCTGCGAGACGGTGAGGCCCGGGATGGCGCCCACCGGCTCGAAGTGCGAGGCCAGGACGCCGGCGGCGAAGGTGTCGCCGGTGAGCGCGACGGAGACGGTGGCGGTGTGGAGCGTCGCCTCGGTCAGCGACGCCGGGCTGGTGGCGGAGATGGACGCGGACCGGTTGCTGTGGACCTTGTGCGCGGCCTGGTTCGCCAGGGCGGCATGGTTGCGGTTGGCGGCCGTGAGGCCCACGCCGGCTTGGGAGACGCGGAACCAGGCCCCCCCGACGATGGAGTTGGCCGGAATGGCGATGCCGTCGGCGTCGAAGTCGGCCGCGGTGACGGTGTAGGCGAAGTTCACCTGCGTCATCCGGAAAACGTAGGAGGATGTGCTGCGGGCCCGGCGCTCGGTGCTGCCGACGGTGATCCTCATCTGCGCCGTGGTGATCGCGCCGCCCGCGATCTGCTGGAGGCCGCTTATGCGCGTGGTGATGACGTCGCCGGTGACGTAGTGGGTGCCGTTGGCCGGGGTCGAAGTGATGGAGACGCTCTGGGCGCCCGCCGCGCCCGGGGCGAGGAGGAGCGCCGCGACCGGCAGCAGGAGCGCGAGGCGGCTGCGTCGCGGGGGGGGGGGGGGGTCAGGAGTGCGGGCGGCCGCGCCCGCGGCCCGGCCCCGCCGCCGCCGTCAGCCGCGCCCGCACTCGCGCGCGCGGGAAAGCCGCCAGCCGCCGCCTTCCCGCCCCCGGCGGAAAGCCGGCGCCCCGTCCGCAAATGCCCGCCCGTCCAGCTCATAGGCCCAGCATACCCCAACCGCCCCCCGCATCCCACAGCCCCGGCGCGCGGGCGCTGCCCTCCGGGTTCGGAAGGCGCGATGAAGCGCAGAGATCGGTCCTGTTCCGTGCCTGTAGAGGAGAGCGAACGTTCCAGGCCGGCCATGATCGCGTGCGCTGGGACGGTGCCTGATCGACCGCTGCGCGGCTTCGCAAGTGAAGCAGCGTGTTCGGGCACAGCGGCGCTGCCTCGGGCAGCGCAACGGCGTGCTCCAGGATGCGCCTCGACAGGCTCGGCACGGCGATGTCGAGTCGCGATTTGTCAGAAACCTGATACCGACACCGACACAATACAACAGCTTCAGTCAGTCCAGCCCTTCAAGCATTCGCCGCTCCAGTTGCGTCCGAACTGCTCTCGACTGTTGTCGGGCGGTGTCCCGTTTCTGCGCTCGAACGCCCGGTGAATACGGCCTCTGACGGACGTCGGGTCGGTAGTCCAGTCACAGACATGGGCGAACGGGTCATTTCCGCGGCAGTTGTCCGCAAGCCGTGGCGGTATCAGGCGGGACGTGTGTTTTCCCTTTCGATAATCCGCATGATTGGGAAGGAGTATTCCCAACAATCCGCAGCGAGGATTCGGACTCGTATGTCGCAAGCTGGAGCCGATTTCCCAATCCACATGCTTCCTCTGCCATGTGCATGGACCAATGAGAACGACCGTCACGGTGGCGTCGCGGATGAACTCGTCACGGATCTTCTGTCGTATTGTTTCCGTGGATGACCGAGTATCGTCTATATCGCCATCTTCGACCGATTTATCCACGATATCTCCTCCCATCATTCTGATGAAGGTGTTCTTGTAGACTTGGTCATCGTGGTGATAGATGACGAAAACCTTGTGTATGGAAGTACTGTTCATCGGATTTCTCCTTCGATATTTTCGAGATCGGTCATGTCCTCGACTCCGGCGATTTCGGCGAGCATTCGGTTGTAATCACGCAACGTGGCCTGAAGCGCCTTCAGTTCCCCGCGGAATTCCGTCCGCCTGTCCTCGTCGTCGAAGGCGCCCGCGACGGACAAGCGGTGCCATTTGGCGGTGAAGGGTCGCACCTTCTGGTTCAGGATTGGTATGGCGATCTTGGCGAATTGCGCGGCTTTCGGCCCATGACGGCGCAGGATCTCCCGCGTCGTCGGGAAGAGAGAATATACGCTGTCCAGAGCGGTCCCATCGTCCCCATCCTCGGACGGCAGAGGTTGGGTGACGACCCTGGTCAACATCTCCACGTACAATTCCCAAGCAGCATTGCGTCCGACATCGGTTATCCGGACCTCCCCTTTCAATACTATGGCATTCAGTTTTATGTTTTCCAAATGATACTTTTCGAACAAGCTTTTCAAATTGAATGCTGTTCCCCTCCTGAATGGATTTTTCATTTTGACTCTCCATGATGTATGTATGAAAAAGCCGATAAGTCAAACAGGTTGGCCCATCGGTAACGGGGGGTGCGATCGGTCCGAGGCGGATGGGCCGGAGTGCGGCACCACTCGCCCCCAACGTTGACACCCCACTCACACAAGGGGTGCGACGGATTGCACGGCGTGTCAAGAGCCTGTACCGGTTCATGACGTATGAGACGCCGGGTGGGCCGTTGGGAACGGCGCGTCAAGCCGCTTCGCGGCTCCCTCGCTGCGCTCCGGCCCTCTCACGGCCGGGCAGAAGGACGCGGTGAAGCTGATCCTGTCGGCGAAGGATCGGACGGTGGGCGTCCAAGGCTACGCAGGGACCGACAAGACCGCCATGCTGAACCGCGCCCGCGCGCTCCTGGAGAAGCGCGGGTTCGAGGTCGCGGGTCTCGCCCCTTCGGCCTCGGCTGCGCGAACGCTCGCCGCCGAGGCCGGGGTCGAGAGCGAGACCTTGCAGCGGTTCCTCGCCCGCAACGCCGGCGTCGCCGAGGGGCGGCTCACGGCCAGGGGCGAACGCGCGATGCGGGCGGCGTTCGGGAAGACCGTGCTGGTGGTGGACGAAGGCTCGCTCGCCTCCACCGTCCACGCCTTCCAGGGCCGCACCGTCGATACCGTGATCGCCGCCATGGAAGCGAACCACCCGCACCTGACAACGCAGAAGACGCTCTACGTCGAGATCAGCCGCGCCCGCGACCGCGCCGAACTGGTCACCGACGACCGGAACGCGCTGCGCGAGCGGCTGGAGGCCGCCACCGGCGAGCGCATCGCCGCGCTGGAGGCGGTGGAGCCCGAGCGTGCAAAGCTCCGAGAACAGGAACACAAGGCTATGCATGGCCGTGATCGGGAGGGTGGTGTACAGGAGAAACGGGAACAGGCACCGAGGCCTGTCATGGAGAAAGCCAAGGAATCACCGGGGGTCGAGTTGGAGCTTTAGAAACTGAAACGAATTGGAAGTTTCCTTTGGGGCCGTTCAGCACTTCGTCCACTATCGACACACCAATGAATCTTGCCTCCTTTGATCCAGAAGTGGCATCGGCAATCGTTGAGCTGACGCACCGACGGGGTCACGCTTGGTCGCCGGAGCCAGTCGAGACGCACGAACCAGCGTGGTCTTCGGTGCGACGCCAATGTCAGTTGCATCTTCTCCCCACAACCGCCGGGACAACGCAGGCAGGCCCATTTCCGGCGCTTGCCGTCTTGAACAACTACTAACTCGCCGTCGTGCAACTCTTCAGGCGCGGGATGACGGTCCATGATGCGGACCGCCAGTTCGGGCCGATCGGCGAGATGCAGAAAGACCAATGCCCTCAACACAAGACCGCGCCACATCGCCTCACCCCGACCGATCAAGAAATGGCTCGACATCGCCCCGACCCCAATAATCTTTCGACGAACACACCGGACAGTCAGGATGCGACTTGCCGCCCGGGCGCCGATCGGCGAGGTGGTCGAAGCGGCGGGTGCGTTGCCAAACCCAGCCCTCGGAAGATCGGAAGCCCGTCAGGGCATGGAGCAACTCGTCGATGGCAAGACAGGCCGTTGCGGTCGTGAATGTCACCACCGCCGGGGCCGGGTCTCCACTGCCACGAACGTAGGCTTCGCGCTTTCGCCGTTCATACTCCTCGGGCGCTTGGCGCCGCAGCCCTTCGTCGCGTGCAGTGACGGGATCGATGATGCCTCTGCACAGAAGGCATGGCGTCTCGGGGAACAAGACGGTAACCCGTCCCGTTAGATCGCGTAAGCCGCATCCGTCGGGTCCGGGATCAATCGCCAAGCCCATGTCGATAACGGGGATCAGATAGAAATACGCCAACCGGTTGAGCAACAGGCGACCATCGTGGTCGTCGGTACAGCCGAAGATTACATCACAGGCCTTCAGGGCGTCACGGCAACGAGGGTCACCGATCCAATGACGTATGGGAACGGCACGAACGCCGAGGCCGAGTCGCGTGATCTCTCGGGCAACGACCTTGACCTTCGGACGCATGGCATCGGCATCCGTGCGGCGGGCGCCGTGCAAGCGATTCAGGTTGGTGACGTCGACGATGTCGTCGTCGAACAGCGCGATCTGGCCCACTCCCAGCCGTGCGAGCAGCATGGCGGTTGCGCTTCCGGTTCCGCCGCAGCCCACGACTCCAATTCGCATCGTTCTCAGCTGGGCATTGAGCGAAGAGCCGAAGGCGAGCGTTTGGCGTGCAAGGAAGTCGAGATCGGCAGGGTCTGCCTCCGGGGAATGCACCGCATGCCGCCCCCCGGCAACCCGAACCGCAACGGCATCGACGGGGCCGTGGAGATCGGGCCATAGCCGCGCCCTCACTTGACCGTCACCGGTCAACAAGACGCTGATCAGCACCGCCTGATCTCCATTCCGGTTGCGGGCCGTTTGGAGCAGGTCTTTTTCGTTGCGATCGTCCTGATCGGAGAATCGCGCCGGGCCGCGCGGATGGGTGTGGACGATGCCGGGCACGAGCCCTTCGTCCTTGGCCCGCTTGATCAGCTTGATGTACGAGGTCGTGGACCAGGTGACGTGTCGTTCGCTGGCTGAAATCGCGTCCTCGCTCGGGATCGGCGCCACGGCATGGACGGTGAGCCGGCGCCGGCTTCGCCGCTCCCAGGGGTCGGACTGGATGCAGGATTCGCCGCAGAGCAAATAGGCGGCGGCTTCAAGACCGTCTTCGCGGCCAACAAGGCCGCGCAGCGCATCGAGGTCCGCCTTCCGGATGGTCAGATCCAACAGGCTCATGCCGCGCACTCCAGCGCCGCCCCGACCCGCTTGAGCATGGTCCAGATACCGTCAATGCCAGCGCGCCACTCGTTGTTGTGGCGTGACCAGCGCTGCCAGTTGTGTCCTTGAAACTCGAAGGAAACATCCGCCCCGTTCGGGTAACGGTCCGATGCCGCCAGCTTCAGCCACGGCAACGCGTAGAACATGTCAGGGGGACTATCGGGATAGCCGCACGGCAGCAGGATCAGGATGTCTGCCGCCGGGGCGTCGAAACGCCCCGGCGGGAGCCCGAGCTGCTTGACGATGATCGCCTTCTGCCCACCCTCCTCATGTTCCTCGAACCGGATACCTCGTTCGGTGAGGTAACGGCGGCACTTCATCGGCAGAACGGACATGGCTTATCCCTCGGTGGTCTGGGTCTTGCTTGTGAAGAAGCGTTCGAGCCCTTCGCAGGAGAGGTTGACCAGCTCGCAGTCGTCGATCGGGCGGTCGTCGTCGCCGCGCACCTCGAGCCATACCCCGTAGGTGGCGGGGTCCACCTCGGCGAGCTTCTTCAGTGTGAGCCCCGAGATCACCGGCTTGCCCCACTTGATCACGCGGCCGTCCAGCTCCATCCGGTAGGAGGCGCTACCCTTGAAGACGAGAAAGCGCTCGACGCCCCTGCTACGCAGATCGGTCGTCTCGGTTGGGCGCAGCTCCTCAAGCGATCCGTCGCGGAGGAGCTGGAACACCATGTACTCCTCAGGCGGTCGGGCATCGACGAGCTCCAGGACCTGAAGTCCCGTCGGCACCGGATCGTCGAGCACCGCAGGGCGGAAGTTCAGCTCGGCATCGCCGATTCGGACGCGCCACGGCCCGTGCGAACGTACCGGCCGGCATGCGCGCGCCGCTTCTTCAAGGTCCTCGATGTGGGGTTCGGTTTGGGTATCCATGGGATCGAATCCTTCTGCTGGAAGCCGCCACTTGGCTCCATGGCCATCATATAATAGCTATCTAGTAGCCATTCAAGAGCTATAGACAAATTATTTTCTGCTTGACATCTGGCCGCCATGCCCCTATGGGGAGGGTGTCCAGAAGCTGTCGAGACCGGCGGAGGGGGAAAGCGGGTGAGCACGAAAAGGACGATGACGCTCAACCTCACGGAGGCCGAAATGCGGGTTCTGGAGGAGCTGAGCATGAGAAAGGACCTGAGCAAGACGGCCTTGCTGCGTCAGGCCTTGCGCATGTACCAACTGGTCGAGGCGCGGCTCGAGAAAGGTGACAGGCTCTTCTTCGAGGACGAGGAGACCAAGGAGAAGGCGGAGGTCATGATGCTATGACGGTCACGGTCATCCAAGTTCATCTGTTCAATGTGGAGCGTGGCGGACCGGAGGCCGCACAACTCCTTGACGCCATCACCGAGCAGCAACTCGCCGATTGGGAAGGCGAATGGATGCCGGAGCTGTTCAGGGCGATGCAGCGTCTCAGGCGTGCGGGCGTCGAACGTCGTCATTGGCCGCAGAGCCGTCACTGGGACTGGCGCCGGAAGACCGTGGCGTTACAGGGAATGTTGGCTCATCCGGGCTTCAGCATTGTTTGCAACGATCTGACGCAAGGCATGATGATCGTTGATACGGCGACGAAGCGATGTCGGATCGACGGTCAGGAAGGCAAGCATCTCGTCTATGTGGAGTTTGTCGAGAACGCGCCGTGGAACCGCCCGGAATTGTTCAATCCCCCACGATATCGTGGGGTCGGGACCATCCTGATCAGAGCTGCCATCATGTTGAGTGAAGACCTGGAGTTTCATGGACGGATCGGCCTTCATTCGCTACCACAGGCGAACGGCTTCTATGCCAATACCTGCGGCATGACGGACCTTGGGATCGATCCGGCCTATGACGGCTTGCGCTACTTCGAGATGACGTCCAAACAGGCGCGAGCCTTTACCACGAAAGGAGGGAGCACACGATGAACGCAACCAATACCAGGAAGGAGTGGAGCTTGCCGAGAACGCTTCATAGACACGGAAGGAACCACCCCCATGGGATCGCGATGCCGGCATAATCTTGACCGGAACCGCGACCGTGCAGAGCAAGGACTTGGAGACTCTCGAACGGATCGACCATCATTCGCTGCCACCAGGAGGCGGTCTCCACGCCAACGCCTGTGGTATGACGGATACTGGGACCGATCCTGACCATGGGAACCTCCATTGCTTTGAAACAATGCCCGGAGGGCATACAAGGGCCTTTTTGCTCAAGGGGAACGCTCATGAAGATGGAAATCAGCCAGGAGTGGTGCATGCGCATGGCGCAGCTTGAGGGCGATGCCGAAATCGGAGCTGGTCGACTGGCGATCGACCCGGTGTTCGATGGCGAAACCACTTCGGCCGTGGTGGGCGACGACGAGGGACCGAATATCGCATTCGGTCGTTTTGTCAGCCTGATGCGCCGACAGCGTGGGCTCAGCCTCGAGAAACTCGCCGATGATGCGGACGTGGACATGACGGACTTGGTCGAGATCGAGAGTGATCCGCACCACAAGCCGGAACTGCGTACGGCCTACCAGCTGGCCAACTATTTCAATGTGTCTCGGTCCAGTCTCTTGCAAGTGGCCGGACTCACCGAGCCGAAGGATGCGAGGTTGTTCGATGAGGCTGTCCGGTTTGCAGCACGGTCGGAGCCGATGACGGCGCTCACACCCGAAGAGGGCGCAGCGCTGGAATCGTTCGTCGCCGTGCTCAGCGAACAGAAGTAGCGGACAGGAGCTGAGTTTGACCAAGAATCGGATCATCTCTGCCAAAACCGCTGACGACATCGACGGTCGCGTCGAACGTGTGCTGCGGGGGCTTGGTCATCCTGAGCCCCCGCTCCGGCTGGAGGAGGTGCGCGAGCTGTTGCAGCTTGACCTCGCATTTTACACCGCTGATGATTCCAGTGTCGCAGATGAGGCAATTAGCCGAATCCGTGTTGCAGGAATCCAGGTCTACAAACGGCCGATGTTGCTCATCGACGCGATCCGGAAATCCTCGCTCAAGGCGCTCTACCTTCCGGATCGGAAGCGAATTCTTCTGGATGCGGAACTTCCCCAACTAAAGCATCGTTGGAACGAGGCACATGAAATCGGTCACAGCATCATTCCTTGGCACGAGGACACGATGCTTGGAGACAATTCTTGTACGCTGTCTCCGGACTGTAGGGAACAGGTCGAAGCGGAGGCCAATTTTGCTGCAGCAAGGTTGTTGTTTCTTCGGGATCGCTTCATCGATGAGGTTCAGTCTGTCGAGCCATCGATCGAAGCTGTCAAAAGACTACGGAAGGCCTTTGGAAATACGCTCTCAACGACGTTGTACCGGTTCATCGAAACCGCTGGCGCCGAACTTCCGATAGTAGGAATGATTACTGGTCACCCTCATGTGTCGCGACGGTCCAATGACTTCAATTCATCCGATCCGTGCAGACACTTCATTCAATCTCCGGCCTTTGCGCGTTACTTCGGAAAAACGTCAGGATCGGATATATTCTCGGCCGTCGCCACCTATTGCGGTGCTCAGGGAGGTGGGCCGCTGGGAGAAGACGAGCTCATCCTGATGGATGATAACGGTAGCCGACACTGTTTCCACTTCGAGACGTTCTTCAACCGATACGACGCCTTGACCTTGGGTCGATATCTTCGCCCGGAGATACGGATGATGGCGGCTTCTGCATAGGGGGTTGAATCCAACTTGCGACAGTAACCAGCTCCGATAGAATCCGGGGTGATATCGCCCCGGTCTCATTGAAGCCGTGTCCATTGGGACGGGATTAAGTCAACGAACCATCCTTATCGACGTCGCCACTTTTCTTACTGGGCTGCGACACGGTCGGCTGTTCGATATCCATATCGGGCACGATGGTTGAGATAAGGCTGCGGATTTCCTCAATCTCCTTCTCACGTCCGGCCGCGATCATGTCGCGCGCGACGGCCTGCGCCGTGAACAGCGATGACCGGGCAACCTGGATTTGCACGTCGGTTCGCGGCCATTCACGGCTCTCCAGCCACTGCGCGGCGAGCTCGGCGAGCAGCCGGTTCGCCGTGGTCTCGCGGTCCTTTGCCGCCGCTTCGAGGCGCTCCCATATCTCCCCGTCGATGCGAATGTGCTTGTTGACGGTCCCGGCCACCGCGTTCCCCCTCTCGCTTCGTCGCGCATCACGGTCGACATCTGCCCGCGTTCGGGCGCCGACCGGCGCAGGCAGCCCGCGAATTTCCTGCCGGAGAGTACCGTAACCGGCAACGAATCGCATGAACATCGGGAGGATTTTGGGACAGGTTCGATGACCGCGCGAGCCATTTCACCGTCCTTGCCGCACCGACAGTGTACGCGACCGCCTCGTTCCTGTCCCGTTTTGGAGTGGATGGGTGCCGATTTGTGCGCAATCCCGATCCGAACGGACCGCAAGATGGCGCCAGATGGGCCGTGCGGGGAGCGACGCAGAATACCGCCGTTCATAGTCCTGCGCAGGTGTGGCTGCGACGCAAAAGGCGACGCGGGCGGTGTAAGGAGATTGTTTCCTACAACCTTCGGAAGCCGGCGTGTGACGCATGTGCTACGCCCAAGCCATTGATATCGTTCGTGTATGCTCCCGGAATCAGCCATGCGACGCAAAAAGCGACGCACTCGTTCCGGCGAGACAGACATGCGCGGGACTGTGATCGATCATGGCGGGGCGCGGTCGAGCGCAGACAGTCGCAGCCTTTTCAACACCTTGCAGCGTGCTGCGTCGGGTGTGGAGCGAACCGGCTTCCATGCCGTGATCGTACCATGGGAGGGGAAGGAAAGGATTGGGGCCGGGACCGGCGAGGGGAGCGAGCCGGTGCGGTCGCGACGGTGGGTCGCGCGGATGGCGGCTTGCTCATTGCTTCCGTCGGCGCGGTCTTCCGTGACGAGGCGAGGAAGAAGGGCCGATCCCGCGGTGGGGACCGGCCCTGGAGGTCGGGGTCGCGCTCAGGCGGCGACGCGGTGGACGGGGATGCCGAGCTGGCGCGCCTTGTCGATCAGGTTCTCGGTGATGCCGGAACCGGGGAAGGCGACGACGCCCTTGGGCAGCAGGTTGAGCAGGTCGTCGTTGCGGCGGAAGGGTGCGGCGCGTCCGTGGCGGTCCCAGTCGGGCTTGCAGACGATCTGGTGGACTTCGTTGCGCTCGGCCCACGAGGCGGCGACCTTCTCGGCTCCGGGTCCGCCGCCGTGGACGAGGATCATGTCGCCGTGCTTGGCCTTGACGGTATCGAGCGCGTTGCAGATGGCGCCGGCGTCCTCGGCCTCCTTGCCGCCGGCGACGGCGACGAGGGTTCCGTCGGGGAGGTGCGCGCGGGTCTCGCGGTCCTTGCGGGCGCGGATGAAGTCGCGGGCGTCGATGGCGGCGGAGGTGAGCTTGCCGGTGTGGCTGGCGTGGGAGCCGTGGCGGGGCCGCCACTGTTCGCCGGTCTCGACCCGGTAGGCGTCGGCGGTGAAGTCGCGGACCTTCTCGAAGGCGTCGCGGCGGTCGCCGAGGTTGTGGGCGCGCTCGGTGATGCGCTCCAGTTCCCAGGCCTTGACCTCGGTTCCGTCCTGTGCGCGTTCGAGCTGGCGCATCTCGGAGGCAAGCCTGTCGACGGCGCGGTCGAGGCGCATGACCTGGGCGTGGAAGGTGTTGACGATGCCCCAGAGCAGGCTCTCGCGCTCATCGGCGAGCTGGGTTCCGTCTGGGGCGACGGCGCGGGCGAGGATGTGGAAGGCCTGCTCGACGCCGGCGATGGCCTCGTCGTGGTCCCAGATGGGGCGGTTGTCGGGTTCGTCGGGCCCGGGGGTTGCGCCGTAGAGCCTGGCGTGCTCGCAGGCGGCGGCGGTCGGGGAGGCGGCGTATCCGGTGTCGGTGTCGATGGTGTGGAAGGTGTTCATGACGATCTCCTGAGTTGGTGTTGCATCCTTCGGGGCGTTGGTCCCCGTCGTGATGTTCGTTTGGGACACGCGCGCGCAACGGAGCCACAACGACCGCAATGCCAGCGCCGGGGAGCCGTCCGAGTGGTGCGGGCGTACAAACGACCGGAAACCCTTGGCGCGCGCGCTTGCGCGCTTAGGGTTTGCGAGGAGTGCGGAGCCACGGTCGGACGGCTTCCCGGCGCTCCCTGGCATTGCGAGTCGTTGCCGTAGCGAAGCGAAGGACCCGCGAAGCGGGTTGGCGTAGAGAGCACGTGTGGCACAATCGGACATCACGGCGGGCGGCTGTGTTCTCTCCGCCCTACGGCCTCGTGGCCAGCACGGCGCCGGGGGGTTGGGCGGGATCGGTGCGGAGGGCGTGTGGCACAATCGGACATCACGGCGGGCGGCTGTGTTCTCTCCGCCCTACGGCCTCGTGGCCAGCACGGCGCCGGGGGGTTGGGCGGGGCGAGGAGTGCGGAGCCACGGTCGGACGGCTTCCCGGCGCTCCCTGGCATTGCGAGTCGTTGCCGTAGCGAAGCGAAGGACCCGCGAAGCGGGTTGGCGTAGAGAGCACGTGTGGCACAATCGGACATCACGGCGGGCGGCTGTGTTCTCTCCGCCCTACGGCCTCGTGGCCAGCACGGCGCCGGGGGGTTGGGCGGGATCGGTGCGGAGGGCCTCCAGGCGTTCGCAGACGGCGCGGGGGTGGAGGACGGCCATGTCGAGGACCGGGATGCCGTGCGCCTGTGCGATGCGGATGGCCATCCCGGTCCCGCCCTGGGCGCGCCCGCCTTCGGTCCAGCAGACGACGGCGCGGACGGGGACGGGGCGTCCGGGATCGGGACCGAGCAGGATCGCGGCGTTGCGGGCGTGGAGCTTGCGCACGGCGGGCGAGCACCGGTTCCATGCGGGATGGAGGGCGGCGGCGATGGGGGCGAGCGCGTCCAGCCGGTCGGAGGACAGGAAATGGCACTCGTCCCCGCTCCAGCCGTTGTATCGGGGCCAGGGCAGGAAGAGGACGCGGCGGGTGCGGGGTGCGCCGCTTGCGAAGGCGTCGTCGGCTCCCCGTGCGCCGCCGGTGCGGAGATACCAACCCCGGCGTGCGAGCCAGGTGGCCATGGTGGTCATGCGTTCGAGAACGGCCCGGGGCGTGGTGCGTGCTCCGATGCCGGCGTAGATGGGGGTCATGGGGTTCCCTCCCATGGGTGTGTGACGACGCGCCGGGGAGTCCGGGTCTCTCTCCCGGTCTCGCGGCGAACGCCCTCTCCCTCGCTCCCCTCTTCCTCCAGCGACGGTCCCGTCGGCTTCGAACCCTGGAACAGGGGCGCGATCCTGGCGGCGAGCGCTTGCGGGCCGAAGGCGATCAGGTCGTCGTTGAAGTCGCCGCGTTGGGGGGCGACGACGGCGGTGGCGATGCCCAGCCCGTCGCAGCGCCGCCGGAGGCGCCGGGCGGCGCGTTCGCCCTCGGCGTCGTTGTCGCGGGCGATGACGAGGCGGGCGAGGCCGGAGGGCGGCGCGAATGCGCCGAGGCTTCCGGCCGAGAGCGCGGCGGCGGCGGGGATGGCGGCAACGGCGGCGATGAGGGAGAGCACGGTCTCGATGCCCTCGCCGACGAGGAGGGTTGTGCGGTGGGGTCTGCCGAAGCGGATGGCGCGGCCATGGACGTGGCCCAGGGCCTTGCGCGGCTGCGCGACGGTGGCCTTGGCGGGGGCGTCGGGGTCGAGCCAGGTGCGGTGGATGCCGTCGATGGCGCCGCCGTCGCCGGTGACGGCGGCGACGAGCGCCGGGAGGCGGTGGAAGCCGTCGCGGTCGCGGTAGTTGAGGGCGGGATGGAAGCGGAGGGCGTGGAAGCGGCAGCGGTGGATGGCGCGGGCTTCGAGGTAGGCCTCGGCATGGGTGCCGTCGATGGCGCGGCAGGCGCGCCAGAGGCGGCGTGCGGCGCGCACCCGGTCGTAGGCGTCGCTGTCACGACCGGCGGGGGCCGCGGGCATGGCGAGGAAGGCGCGTGCCTCGTCGAGGGCGGGCTTGAGGGCGGCGGCGCCGATGGCGATGCGGATGAGGTCGAGGAGGTCGCCGTGCTCGCCGGTGGCGGCGTCGGTCCACTTGCCGGGGGCGCCGGGCGGGGCGAGGCGGACGAAGAGGGACCGGCCCTTGGCGCCGCGGGCGTCTCCGGCGGTCCAGTAGCGGCCCCGCTTGCGGCCGTTGGGGAGGTAGCGTCGGCAGACCTGCTCGGCGCGTGCGGCGAGGGCGGCGGCGGTGTCGGTGGCGTTCATGGCGGCTTCCTCCGGGCAGTGCGGGACGCGCCGTCCCGGCCCGCCCCCGCGCCTCTCGCCGGCGCGCGGCGGGCGGGCGATGCGCGAAGCGCAAGCGCCGCCGCCCCGCCGGCCGGGGGTGCGTTCGGGGCTGCGGACTCCGACCGGCGGGCAAAAAAGGGGCCGACGCACGAAGCGCCGGCCCGAGTGGGAGGGAGGAGAAGGAGGCCCGCTAGAACGGGATCTGGTCGCCGATCTCGTCCGCCGCCGGCACGGCCTCGTTGCCGGCCGGGGGCGGTTGCGTCCCGTCGCCCGACGCCTGGACGGCCTCATTGCCGGTCGCGGGCGGCTGCGCCTCGCCGTTGGCCGCCGGGGCGGGGGCGCCGTTGGGCTTGTCGAGGAACTGCACCCGACCGCCCGGGACCAGCATGATCTCCGTCGAGTAGCGGTCGACGTCCTTCTCCTTGTCGCGCCACTTGCGCGTCTGGAGCTTGCCCTCGACGTAGACCAGCCGGCCCTTGCGGGCGTGCTTCGCGAGCATCGTGATCAGGCCGTCCTGGAAGGTGACGACCTTGTGCCACTCGGTGCGGTCGCGGCGGTCGCCGGTGGTCTTGTCGATGTAGCCCTCGTCGGTGGCGATGCTGAGGTTGGCGACCCGGCCGCCGGTGGCGAGGTCGTGGATGGTGGCGTCGCCGCCGAGGCGGCCGATCACCTGCGCGCGGTTGAGTCCGAAGGACATGACGTATCTCCTTGTGGCTCTGGTTGCGGACGTTGGGTTGGCGAACGGGCCGGGTCTCTCTCGATCCCTTCCCGTTCACCCTTCTCCAGGCCCCTCTCCAACTCCCGTCATCGGTCCGCGCCAGCCCCGGGAAGGAGGCCCCGGAGTTCGCGGATGGCGCGGATCGACAGTCCGATCTCGGCCAGCATCCCGTCGCTGGCGAGGAACCGGGGGGAGAGGTCGTCGTTGTCATCGACAAGGCCGGCGGTCGGCGTCTCGAAGTGGTCGTCGAACATGGCAAGCTCCTGTGATGGAGGGATCGGGAACGCCGCCGGGTGGGGATCTCCCTCCCGCCCCTTGGGCGCTCGCCCTCCTCCAGGCTTGCTTTCCCTGGCCCTTCCGGTCCCGGGAACCAAGCCGACCGGGCGCGCCGGACGGACCGCGGCGATCGCCTGCTGCTGACCGGCTTCGAGATCGGGATCGCGGTCCTTCCGGCCGTCCCGTGTAGAGCGGGCAACCCGCGTGGCGCCTTTGGAACCTGCCGCGTGGCCGTGGCGGGAGTGGGGCCAGCCCCGGCATGGAGACGCGCCGGGCCGCCCGGGTCCGAGTGGCCCGGTCAAACGCCGGTTACCACGAGGCCGCTATCGCCGGGACGTCCGAGACGATCTCAACCTCGTCCGGCGACAGCCGCGCGAACGCCAGGCACGCCGCCACCTCCGCCAGGCTCTCGAACGTCCCGTGGTCCGCGCCCGTCGCAACCTCGATGACCGTGTAGCTCGGCGCAAACCACGGCAGGCCGCGGAAGTGATCGGAACGCTCGTACGACCTGCGGACGCACGGCTCGCACCGCTCGGCTGTCGACGCCGAAATCGAAGCCCTGCCGGCAACGTTGCGGGCTTGGCTGATCCGACTGCTGGAGACGGTGGAGAATGTCGGTCTGGAAGCGCTTCGCGCACCGCATGTCAGGCATCTTGACGGCAAGCTGTAGGAGCTTCGGGTCAGGGCCGAGGGCGGGACTGCCAGAAGAATCTATGTGACGGCGGCCGGACGGCGGGTGGCGGTTCTGCACGTCTTTGCGAAGAAGTCGCGCAAGACGCCGCGCCGGGCGCTCGCAACCGCCAGGGAATGGATGAAGCAGGTGACGTCATGACCAAACTGAAGGAGCTGAAGAAGCGTTTCATGGAGGACCCGGAGTTCCGGGAGGCATACGCGCGAGCCGACGAAGAGTACGCGCTGGTCGAGGCGCTGGTTCGCGCCCGCACGGCGGCGAAGCTGACGCAGGCGGTAGGTCGCCCGGCGGCTCGGCACGACCCAGTCCGCAATCGCGCGGCTGGAGGGCGGCCGGGTGTCGCCGTCCTTCACCACCCTGCGCCGCTACGCCGAAGCGACCGGCACGAGGCTGACCGTGGGCCTGGTGCGGGCCGACGGCTGAGACGCGCAAAAGTGCCCGCCAAGCCGGTGCCGCGCCGTCCAGGATTGGCCACGACGGGTTGCGCCGTGATCGCCGGAGTCGGCATCGCAGACGCTCGAATGTCCTTGGCGTTGCCGCGTTCGCTGACCGCGAAGAAATGAAAGACCACGCACGGCGGAGGCCGAGTGAAGCTCCAGGATATTGATCAATATAGACTTGGATACGATTGGAAGATTCATCCTGCATACCGATGGGTAATTCAGCCACAAAATATGGCGACTATTATTGATTCGATACGGAGTTAATTCAACTCACCCTTCTCAGTTATCCCACGTTTGCCCATCAGCATATCGACCCGGTCGGAGATCCGTTGGGCAGGCTCCCGGAGTTGCTCTGCGGTCAAGTCTGCAGCGTAGCCCTCGGTCACGTCGTTGGGGCGGGCACGGTTGTGGTAGGTAGTGTGGACTATCAGGCGATTCATAGGTGCCGCAAGCAGATTGAAGAGCCCTTCGGTGAGGGTTATGATATCATCCGTTTGCCGAAGCCATTGGGACCCATCACGGCCACCTCCGAAACGGGGAGAGGTAGTCGATTGGCAAGGGATATCTGCCATCTTGATTGTTGGTTTTCGTTTCATATTATCCGGGATGAGACAAGTTTCAATCTGATTGAGAAATGGTTCCGAGGAGTACACGGTACTCGCAACCCGTCCACTCCGGTCGGTTCAATTCAGGACTCAATTTCGTACTCGTTAAGCATACGATTCTGAGCCCTTATCTCCGCAGCTTCCTGTCGAAGTCGCTTCTGATCGGCGAGAGAAGTCATCGGATCAGTGGCCTTAGTATCAAGTATCCTAGCTTGTAGAAGTTTATCTTGGACACTTATACCTCCGCCCTTCGCAAGTGCGCGCTCTGCTCCATCGTAATCACCTTGAAAAAGCATAATTCTGGCTTCAATATCATGCGCTTTGTAGTTAGGAGTTCGAGCTTGTAAGAATTCTGCGTCGGAGCGTGCCGTTTCTAGATCTCCTGCAGATGCAGCGGCAATCGCTCTTAGGCGACGGATATTCGACCGTGCTTCCGAACTACGTTGCAGTCGATTTGTCAGTAGTATCTGTGCACCACGATAGTCCTGTTGACGCCTCATCATTATCATAGCAGTTCGAGCATCGGCCGTTGCTTCCTGACGTTCGAATGAACGCAATACCCGAATATCACGTTCTGCCATTTCGAATTCATTCTGTGCGATCAGCATTCCAATATGGACATTGAGAAGCACTGGGTTACGATTAACATGTCGCTCCTCATCTTGAATGAGGCGATGTAGTTCAGGCCACATCCCAAGACGCTGGTAGCAGGCCGCGAGTTCACCGACCACCCGGGCCATATACTTGCCAACTTGGCGTGCCTTAAGAAGATAACTGATCGCAGCCCGATGATCCCCTCTGTACAGTCTTACATAAAATGCACGAAGGTAGAAGCGTGACCGATATGATCGTTTATCGAAGAAATCGAGAAGTTTCTCGATTTCGACCTCGGCACCGAGTCGCGTTTGGGCACGTACGACGTAGGAAAGTATCTCTTCTCGTGTAGTTTCGTCCATTCTAATCTCTGCGGCGGGCAGTCCCCAAGTCACCACACGACGAAGCATCTCCGGATTATCATGGTTACGGTCATAGGTTTCTCGAACAACCTCTTGCAATTTCGATGGCAAAAGTAGTGATCTTAATTCATGGGGAAGTATTCCACCCTCTAGCGCCACCATGTAGGTTAGCGCGTCAAGTAGCTCCGTCCGAAGATCATCATTTTTGAGGGCGTGTGCCCAAGTATCCTTCAAGGTTGTTGAGAAAATAGTCATAAGTTCGGTTGACCCGTGGCCATGAAGCCGTCGGAAAAGAGCCCGAACAGGCGCCGTAATTTGATAATTCTCTCCAGAAACCTCAATCAAACACGCTAGAATCAATTCATACACATCATTCGCGAATTTCTTGGATTTTATCTGGTGTCGTTTCAAGATAACAGTTCTGAGCATATCGCCACCAAGCTGTGGTACCCAACTCAATATTGAAAGGACATCCTTTTCAATTTCAGAAAGATTCGCAAAGTCGAGACTTTCGCTAAGAATATCCTCTTGAAGTGCGAAAAGATCCCTTGGGTCGCTATCAAGAACTGCTGGCCCTTTCCTCGCAACAAGTGCTGCAGCAGCACGTGCGATCCCAGGATGACCACCAATCGAACGGATCACATCATTTCCTGGGAGTGCTGGCCGTATACCAAGCGCGGTCATCGATCCAATCATTAAAGTACGAATATCTGTCTCGCTTATAGGTGGGATTTGCAGTTGCAAAACATTTGGATGTGCTCGCAACTCCTTATGATGCACTAAACGGTTTGAAACTATCACAAGCTTGATTCTTCGATCCTCTTCAAGCTGTTGAAGTAATTTTGGAGTCCATGGCTTCAGATGACCACTTTCCTCAAAAATCCCATTTCCCGTAACAATTGTAATCGCCTGTCCAAGTTCTCTAAAATGAGACATTTTTTTCACTATTTCTTGCACTTGTTCATTGATTGGGGCTGTGCCGAATTCATCGATATCCCCTCTCATCTCTGTAAATGATAAGCTTGTCTCTATCTCTTGCCGGAGAGCACGATATAAATCCACTAAATCAGCAAACTGAGGAAGTTGACATTCAGGACCAAAATTCAATTCTGGTATCACAGGAAATGCTTCTATAAGCATCTTTCGACTAAAAGTACGACGACCAATTCCAGTACTACCGCCAAGAATAAAAATGTTTGGCATCTCTCCAGTATGTAGCATAACACTTGCAATTTCGGCTCTTGCCCTATCAGTGAGCGTTCCACGACCATAAATTTCATGACCAGGAAAATCATTGAGCATCCTACTGACTAAAACACGACGGATATATCGTGCAATTTCACGAGGATTATTACCTACATTTTTCACCCAGTATTCGCGCATCCAATCTGGCAATTTTTCATATCCCACATCCTTGTCAATTACAAATACGAGTATCTGCATTTTAGGATCCTTTATTTTGGAAAATCGAGCACGTTCAAGTTCAAAACCAACCCAAGAGGATTCAAGCGACTTCTTGGAGGCAAAAAAGGCAAACATTGTGGCCTTTCCCACACGCTCCTCCATTGCAGATATCAAGTTTTCTCCAGAAGTGAAGCTCTGTCGATAAAAATATGCTAACCCATCTGGTAGAAATTTATATACATGTTGGACGAAATTTTCATCACTTCCAGATAACGACAAAAATACAGTTGGTAAATTCATAATATTCCCCTATTATCTATAAATCTGACCCAAAAACAGGATCGCATTCACGACCTCGCACGAGGCCGCCCCAACGGCTCTCTCGGCGATAGCGCAGCCCCTTGCACACATGCTTGCAGCGAGTGATCTCAATCCACATCTTGTGATTTCCGTATTGCTTGCACACAACAAGTAACTACAACAAACTGATATCACCCAATCTCGGCCAGATCCTTACCCACATAAGGCAAGGATACGATCCGGGAAGTCGATTTCCTGACCAACACGCGGACATAGTACCACATGTCGCGGTGCTAGTCAAGGTCATGGTTCAGTATGGTGACGTATCAAGTTATGTGTCAGAGGTGGAAAGGGGTACTCCCCCGGTGGTTCAGCGGACCACGACGGAAAGGAGCACCCCGATGCCACAGCGGACTGCGACGATCGAGAGCTTACCGGAAGCCTTCGAGGTGGTGAAGGCGATGCAGGCCGAATGTCATGACGCGTCTCCTTGTGGTTCTGGTTGCGGACGTTGGGTTGGCGAACGGGCCGATCTCTCTCGATCCCTTCCCGTTCACCCTTCTCCAGGCCCCTCTCCAACTCCGGTCATCGGTCCGCGCCGGCCCCGGGAGGGAAGCCCCGGAGTTCGCGGACGGCGCGGACCGACAGTCCGATCTCGGCCAGCAGCCCGTCGCTGGCGAAGGGGAGCGGGAAGTCGTCGTTGCCGTCGGCGAGACGGACGGCGGCGGCTGGCATCTCGAAGGGGTCGTCTGACATGGCAAGCTCCTGTGATGGAGGGATCGAGAACGCCGGCGGGTAGGAGTCGAGTCTCCCTCCCGCCCCTTGGGCGCTCGCCCTCCTCCAGGCTTGCCTTCCCTTCCCTGGTCCTTCCGGTCCCGGGAACCGCGCCGGCCGGACGGACCGCGGCGGTCGCCTGCTGCTGACCGGCTTCGAGATCGGGGTCATGGCCCTTCCGGCCGCTCCGTGTAGAGCGGGCAACCCGCGTGGCGCCTTTGGAACCCGCCGCGCGGCCGTGGCGGAAGTGGGGCCAGCCCCGGCATGGAGACGCGTCGAGCCGCCCGGGTCCGAGTGGCCCGGTCAAACGCCGGTCACCACGAGGCCGCTATCGCCGGGACGTCCGAGACGATCTCAACCTCGTCCGGCGACAGCCGCGCGAACGCCAGGCACCCCGCCACCTCCGCCAGGCTCTCGAACGTCCCGTGGTCCGCGCCCGTCGCAACCTCGATGACCGTGTAGCTCGGCGCAAACCACGGCAGGCCGC
This sequence comes from Alphaproteobacteria bacterium, assembly GCA_965200265.1. Taxonomy (GTDB): domain Bacteria; phylum Pseudomonadota; class Alphaproteobacteria; order UBA2966; family UBA2966; genus UBA2966. The sequence continues at coordinate 1,497,533 of OZ241357.1, forward strand.
GGAAGTGATCGGAACGCTCGTACGACTTGCGGGCGCACGACTCGCACCGCGCCGCGCCCTGCGAGGGCTGTCCGCAGTCGGTGCAGAGCCCCCGCGCACGACGTCGGGCGTAGCGCTTGCGGCTGGCGGCGTTCTTCCGCCGATGGCCCCCGGCCTCCAGTGCAGCGCACCGGCCGCAGCGCGCGGCGCCGTCGAACGTGGCCTCCCCGCACCGGCCGCACAGGCCGCCCGCCCGGCGCGCCGCCCACTGCCGGCGTTCGCCCGCCCGCCGCGCATCGCGGCACGGCTCGCAGGCGGCGCCGCCCTCGACCGGCGGGTGCTGGCCGCACCGGGTGCACAGGCCAGCCTCGCGGCGGGCGTCGTAGCGCCGCTTGGCCGTGCCGCGCGCGTTGCGCCGCCGCTCCTTCGGGTCGCGCCCGCCGTAGAGCTTGCCGGCGGCCTTGGCCTTCGCGTAGCGGGCGCGCTCGGCCGCCCGCCGCTTCCCGGCGCAGGGCACGCACAGCCGATGTTCGGGTGCAGGCGACTCCTTGCCGCAACTCAGGCACAGGCCCTGGGCGGCGCGCTCGGCGGTGCGTCGCCGCTCGCGCGCGCGTTCCGTCTCGGAGTTCCTGTGGCGGGGCTTGCCCGCGGCCCTGCGCTTCGCGTCCCGGACGCGCTCGGATTGACGCCGCTTCTTGGCGCAGGGCGCGCACAGCCGGCGTTCGGGTTCGGGCGGCGCCTTGCCGCAATTGGGGCACAGGCCTTGGGCGAGGCGCTCGGCGGTGCGCTTCCGGAACCGTTCCCGGTCGCGCGCGCGGCCCTCCTTTGGGTTCTTGTAGGCCATGGCGGCGTCCTCCCGGCCGGGGTTGAAGTCCAGGCGAAGGACGCCCGGCCGGCGCGGGGCCGGCGGGACGCCCACGGAGAACGCCGCTCAGCCTCGCTTGCGCTCCACGAACAGGCCGGTGGCGAGGTCGCCCCAGTACTGCACGCCGCCCTTGAGGCGCATGCCGGTGCAGACGATGATCTCGTCGCGTGCGGGCCGCATCTGCTGCACCGCCCGCAGGGACACGATCTCCCCCTTCGCCTTGCGCCGGCCCTTCGCCGGCGGCGCATCGCCGGTCCGGCGGCGTATCTCGCCGCTGGCCATGGACCGGAAGCGCTCGACCCGGTAGCGGTCGTCGTCGAGGCCGGGTCCGAAGAGGTGGGTGAGGAAAGTCCGGGTGTTGCGATGGGGGATGGTTGCCGTGCGCATGGTCCTGTCTCCGCCTGGTTCGTGGTTGGGAGCGGCGGGGACGCCCTCGCGGACGCCCCCGCCGCCCCGCTCACGGCCCAACCCGGACTCCCGGCGGCGCGAGGCGCGTCGGGGCTGGCGCTCCCGATTGGAAGGAGGAAAAGCCGCGCCTGTCTCGAAACCGGGGGACCCTTGCGCACGAGCGGCGAGCGCACACGAAAGCGCGGGTCGATCGTCATCCGGGGTCACGGACGCAACGCCGTTCGCTTTCCGAGAGACGGCCGGCATGGCCCCTCGGCATCCCCGCGAGCACGAGGGATCGTCAGGCGATCGCGGATGAGGCGATGGAGGAGCGCACCCTTGCCCAACGCACTGCGTCGCGGGCGTCCGTCAAGTTCGGTCGGACCCGCACCGAGGCGGTCCTGCCGGCGTCCGCCGACGGCCGTCACGCCGCGTTCGAGGCCGCATCCTTCGCAAGAATGTCCGCGCCTATGCTGCCCGCGATCCTGGACGCCGACGCCTTGACCGAATCCCGCGCCAGATGCGCGTAGCGCGCCGTGGTCTGGACCTGTGTGTGGCCCAGCAGCTTGCCTATCATCGGAAGGCTTTCGCCGAGCGCCAGCGCCCGGGAAGCGAATGAATGCCGAAGATCGTGGATCCGAACGTCATCCAGTCCGGCGCGCTTTCGCACACGTTCCCACGGAGGCTGAAGATCGGACAGATGCGCACCCGGCTTGCTGCCCGGTATGACCCAGGGATTGTCCGTGAGACGGGGCAGGCGCGACAGCACCTCCGCCGCCGCAGGCGACAGCGGCACAAGGCGCGCCCCCGTCTTGCCGTCCGGCAGCCGCAGCTCGCCGGCCTCCAGGTCCACGTCCTCCCAGCGAAGCGTCACGATCTCGTTGCGCCGGCATCCGGTCAGCATCAACAGACGGAGCGCCGCCGCCGCGTATGCCGACACCGATCCTTCCGCCTCCATCTCGTTCAGGACCTCCCCGAGCCGACGGAACTCCTCGTCCGACAGGAACCGCTCCCGCTTGCGCTCCTTGTACTTGCGCACGAACCGGCACGGATTGCCGCCCTCGCGCCGCAGTCCCCACAGCTCCGCCAAGTTGAAGAGCCTGGACTCGATTTCGAGTACCCGGTTCGCCTGATACGGAATGTCCCGCAGGCGGTAGTGCAGCGCCGATACGCGCTCGCGATCGACCGCCTCGACGGCCAGATTGCCGTAGGCCGGCAAGATGAACTTGTCGATCACCCGGCGGTAGAGCTTCGCCGAGCTCGGCTTGCAGTGCACCGCCACGTATTCCTTCAGATACCGCTCCGCGAGCGCCGCCACCGTAACCTTGTTCGCAGGCGCGGGTTCCGGAGCCTCGCCCCCCTTGATGCGGGCAATGGCGAGCGCCGCCTTGCGCCGGGCCTGATCGGCCGAGATGATCCCGTGGCGGCCAAGGGTGATCCGCCTGGATTTGCCCTCCGCGCGGCACTGCGCCACATAGACCTTGGCGCCCGACGGATAGACCCGCACTCCGAAGCCCGGAAGCTCGCGATCCCAGAACACGGCATCCTTGTCCCCGGCGGAGAGGCCGTCGACGGTGCGCTTGGAGATCGTTCGGTATTGCAGCTTGGCCATTGCTCACTCCGTTCCGTTGGCGCCTCCGGCGCCGACCGCCCGCCTTCATACCGTAAGCATAGCGCAAGCGGCCGACATGAAACCGGGGCGTATTGGAGCGTACGAAAAGCAGGAACGCAAGCTCGAAATGTATTCGAGAGAGGTAAAATTATCCAATTACCATAGTAGATTAGAGTCTATAGGCGCAGACCCGACGTTCTGTGACGCAGAATGAGAAAACAAGATTCTGTGTGGGTGCCGCCGATGTCGAAGGCGATGCGGACGGATGGGGTCGGGCGGTTCATCGAGCGTCGCGAAACTCCATATGGTCGTCGGGTCGTCGGGCGGTCGCCGGTCCCCGCGGCGACAGGGGCGTTACGGAAGCCGGTACCTGCGGATCACGTCCTCGTTCAACTCGATGCCGAGTCCCGGCCGGTCCTCGATCTCGAGGCAGCCGTCCGCGAACGACCTGACCGGCATCTCGCACAGGTCCCAATGCAGCGGATTGCGCTGCTCCCGGCTCCAGTCGCTTTGCATGTACTCGTAGATCAGGAAGTTCGGCGCGTAGGTCGCCAGATGCAACGACGCGGCGTTGATGACGTTCGACGAGCTTCCGGTATGCGGCGCGTATCCGACGCGGAACGCCGACGCCATGTCGGCGATCTTCCGCGACTCCGTGATTCCCCCCGCGCGGGCAGCGTCGTGCTGCACGATGTCGAGAGCCTCGCGCTTGAGAAAGCGGGCGAAGCTGAAGCGGTTGAAGTCGGCCTCGCCGGTGGCGATTCGGATACCGAGGTTCGCCTTCAGGAAGGCATACCCGTCTATGTCGTCCGGCGCCAGGGGCTCCTCGTACCAGAAGAGACCCAGGGCCTCGAGGGCGCGGCCCACCTGCAGCGCCGTCTTGAGGTCGCGGGCGTAGCCGCAGTTGGCGTCCGCCATCAGGGTGACGCCGTCGCCGGCGTGGTCCCGGATCCGTTCGACGGTATCGAGTTCCCGCCGCCAGTCCGCGGGGTCCTTGCCGATCTTGATCTTCATGGCGTTGAAGCCGTTGTCCTTGTGGCGGTCGACCTCGTCGCGCAGGGTCGCGAGGTCGCGCAGCCGCAGGGACGACGCGTAGCACCAGATCCGGGGGTTGGTCCGGCCCCCGAGCAGCCGCCAGACCGGCACGCCGGCGGACTTGCCCCAGACGTCCCACAACGCGGTGTCGATGCCGGCCATCGCCTCCAGGTAGAACCCCTTGTGGTGGCCGCGATTGATCATGACCGACCACAGCAGGTCCCAGAGGTACTCCACGTCGCGCGGGTCCTTGCCGATCAGCAGCGGCTTCACGTAGTGCACGATGTCGCGCAGCGCCGTGCCCGAAAGCCGCGTCATGCACTCGCCAACACCGGATATCCCGTCGTCGGTATGGACGCGGACGAGGACCGAACGGTATTCCCTGAAGACGACGCCGGCCACCTCGCCGGCGCGCGGGATGCTGATCGGCGCCGCGATCGGCCTTTCCATCGGCACGGCGAGGGCGATCGCCTCGACGTCGGTGATCTTCATCGACTCCTTCCGCTTTCGGGGGCGGCGGCGCTAATCGAGGGCCGGGACCTTCAGGGGCTTCCAGTCGTTGGCCAGACGCAGGGGCGTCCCGGTCCTGTCGCGGAGCTCGTCGAAGTCGAGATCCTCGAGCTTCTCCCGGACGACCGGACCGTCCGGCCCGAAATCGACGACCGCGAGGTCCGAATAGACGGTGGACACGCACCCCTTGCCGGTGAGCGGCAGCGCACATTCCTCGACGATCTTGGGATCGCCGCTCCTGGTCGTATGCGTCGTCATGACGAACACGCGCCGGGACCCCGCCACGAGGTCCATGGCGCCGCCGACGCCCGGCAGCGCGTCCCTGCCCGTCGTCCAGTTCGCGAGATCCCCGGTCCTCGACACCTGGAAGGCGCCCAGGACGCAGATGTCGATGTGGCCGCCGCGAATCATGGCGAACGAATCGGCATGGTGGAAGAAGGACCCGCCGGGCAGCAGCGTCACCAGCTTCTTGCCGGCGTTGACGAGTTCCTCGTCCTCCTCCCCCGGTTCCGGCCGCGGTCCCATGCCGAGAATGCCGTTCTCGCTCTGAAACACGATCTCGCGGTCCTCCGGCAGGTGGTTCGCCACCAGTTCCGGCATTCCGATGCCGAGATTGACGAACGAGCCGTCGGGAACGTCCCGGCCCACGCGCCAGGCGATCTGATTCCGGTCGAGGCGTTCGGTCATGTCCTCACCCTCCTTCCCTTTCGCGGGCGACCAGCTCGCGCTCGCTGAGCGGGTCCGGCACGGCGACGACGCGGTCGACGAAGATGCTCGGCGTCACCACGGCCTCGGGGTCGAGCGCCCCCAATTCGACGATGGTCCGAACCTGGACGATGGTGGTCCTTGCCGCCATGCACATCGGCGGCCCGAAGTTCCGCTGCGCCTTGCGGTAGACGAGGTTCCCCCAGCGATCGGCCTTCTCCGCCTTGACCAGCGCGAAATCGGCGTGGATCGGCAGCTCCAGGACGTGTTCCCGGCCGTCGAACACGCGGTGTTCCTTGCCTTCCGCCAGGGGGGTGCCGACGGACGTGGGCGTGTAGAAGCCGCCGATCCCCGCGCCCGCCGCGCGGATGCGCTCGGCCAGCGTCCCCTGGGGCACCAGCTCCAGCTCGATCCTGCCCTCGCGGTGCAGGTCGTCGATCACCGTCGAATTGTCCTGACGCGGAAACGAGCACACGATCCTGCCGACCTGCCCGCCGGCCAGCAGCCTGGCGATGCCGACGCGGCCGACGCCGGCGTTGTTGCTGACGATCGTGAGGTTCCCGACGCCCCGCTCCGCCAGCGCGTGGAGCAGGTCGATCGGACTGCCCGCCATCCCGAACCCGCCGACGTGGACGACGGCGCCATCGTGGATGCCGGCGACCGCGTCCGCGAGGCTGTCGACAATCTTGTTCATCATGACGGGAAACAGTCATAACGGCCGTCCGCGGATATTTCCAGTCCGCGCCGGGCCGTCCGCGGACGGCCGCGCCGGGGCCACGCGGCGGGAGGCGGACTCAGAAGGCCGCCTCGATCGCGTCGCAGACCTCGCGCAGCACCTCGACGCGCCCGTGATACTTGTCCTCGGCGGCGACGAGGCGCCACGGGGCGACGCTGGTGCTGGTGCGCTCGACCATGTCGCAGACGGCCTCCTCGTAGGCCGGCCACGCCTCCCGGTTGCGCCAGTCCTCGTCCGTCAGCTTGTGCCGCTTGTGGCCGGTCCTCTCGCGCTCCTCGAAGCGCCGGAGCTGCTCCTCCTGGCTGACGTGCAGCCAGAACTTGGCGAGGATCATGCCGTGGCGGTGCATTTCGTACTCGAAGTCGTTGATCTCGCCATAGGCCCGCAGCCAGTCGGCGTCCGCAGCGAGGCCCTCGACGCGCTCCACGAGAACCCGTCCGTACCAGGAGCGGTCGAAGACGGTGAAGTGGCCCGTGCGCGGCAGATGACGCCAGAACCGCCACAGGTAGGGGCGCGCCTTCTCCTCGTCGGTGGGCGCCGCGACGGGAACGATCCTGTAGAAGCGGGCGTCGAGCGCCGCCACCACCCGCCGGATCGTCCCGCCCTTTCCGGCCGCGTCGACCCCCTCGAAGACCAGGACCACGGACCGGTTCTTCATCTTCCGGTGCCGCGCCAGCAGGTTGAGCCTTCCCTGGAGGCGTTCGAGCGCCTGGCGGTATTTCCTGCGCGGCAGCCGCCGGGTCAGGTCGAGCGCGCGAAGGACGTTGCGCTCGTCGAGCGCGGGGAGCCTGGGGAGCATGACGGCGGGAGGCCCCGGCGGCGTTTCGTCGAGCCGCCGGCGCAAGGACTCGGCCAGGGACGCCGCCGTCGTCGCCATCCGGTAACGGGCGTCGGCGCCCTCGATCACGATCCACGGTGCGTGAGCCACGCTGGTGCGGCGCACGGCGACCTCCGACACGTTCCGGAACGTGTCGTAGAGCTTGAAGCGCTCCCAATCCGTGTCGTTCACCCGCCAGCGGGTCCGCGGGTCCTTCTGGAGCGCCTTCAGCCGCCGGCGCTGCTGCCGCTTGGCGAGATGCAGCCAGTACTTGAGAACGAGCGCGCCTTCCGCGGCGAGCATCGCCTCGAACCGCAGGATCTCGTCGATGCCCGTTTCCAGATCGGCGTCGTCGGTCCGGCCGTGGACCCGGTCGATGACGGGCGCCGTGTACCAGGAGCCGACGAAGATTCCGATCTTGCCCTTGGGCGGCAGGGCGCGCCAGAAACGCCACATCCGGGGACGCTCCCGCTCCTCCGGCGTCGGCGCGCCCATGGCATTGGTCTCGATCTGCCGCGGGTCCATCCAGAAGTTGAGGGTGTTGACGATCTCCCCCTTGCCGGCGCCGTCCACGCCGTCGATCAGGACGACGACGGAAAAGTCCCGGCGTTCGGCCAGCTCGAGCTGCGTCTCGAGCAACGCCTGCCGGATCTTCGGCTCCTTTTCCCTGTAGGTCGCCTTGTCGAGCTTGCGACCGAGTTCCGCGGATTCGAACATCGCACGCCTTCGCCGTCGGGGGCGACCGTCTCCCCGCCCCGGACCGCATGTTGTCGCGAGGGTCCGCGCGCCGCAAGGACCGCGGGGCCGAACGGGAGCCGTTTTCGCGGGAAAGCCGGCCTCGGTGTCCGTTCCGACCGCAACCGACCCGGCTGCGCGAGCCTTCCCCTATTCCACCGATGCGACGGAGAAAACGATCAATTCCTTGCGGTTGAACTTGTAGTCTTTCCAGCCGGGCTTTCTTTCCCCGGCATGAATCTCGTCAACACCCACTCGACGCATTCCGCCATCTTCCGAATCCGAGAACAGCAGTCTTCCCTGTCTGTCAAATTCGACCACAATCCAGTGCCCGACCGGCCCTCCTTCCATACCTACAATTGCACAGTAGACATTTTCATCTTCGAAGATATCGAAAAGTTTGTCCCAATAATCTTCATTCGTTCTTGGGGTGTTTCTGGAGAACGGGTACGTCACCTTGATGTTTTCATCAAGCAACCATTCCTGGCATCCGGCAATCATCTTCCTCAAATCTCCCAACGTCGTTCCTTCCCAAAGGACGCTGGGCCACCTGTTACCCGCCAACGCACTACAGGCGACATGAAATATCTTCTCTTCATCGTCAGGTGTGTTATATCCGCATATCTCATAGGCATTGGCGATCGCATACATACCGCACAGGCCATCGTATTCACCTTGGTATCCGGGCATTCGTCATCTCCTCTCTGTATCGCGCTTCCTGGACAACTCGATGATATGAGAACCGTATTGCTTTTTCCCATCTTCTCTCTTGAGAAATTTATTTTCAGCAGGCCATATTTTACTGTGAAATTTTACATTCACATCCTTTATATCCAAATCTCGAATGAGTTCTTCCACCTCACCCATTTTCTCTTTCAAGTATGGCCGGTTCTTACATTGGTGATATACAGAAAGATAACCACTCCTCAAAGAGCCGCCTTTTCGCAGACTTGCTCTGTGGAGAAGTTCTTTTATTTTTCTAATGTCTCTTTTACAGGTTTCCTCAACCCACTTTCGCTTTACTTCAATGACGCGAATAGGATTCCCCATTCTGTTGAAAAGAGTAATATCCACACGGTTACCCCTTGACATACCTTGACGCCGACGACCTCTTGTTGCTTGAGCACCGGACCATTGCTCAATATGACCAAACTGAAGTTCAAAGATGAGATTCTCATCATCTCCCATGTGTCGGCTTATCTCGCGGAAAATTTTCGAAACGAGAAAACCTTCCGTACCACCGATGTGCGGATCGGCTATCCAGGAGTCATTCGACAATAATTCGAAGTCCCTGTGTGCCTTACGGACCCCTTCATGTATAGCTTCTATGAGATCTTTCTTCACGATCATCGCCGCACTCCACCCTGTTTCCCGTCCGCCGCCCGGAACGCATGTCCGGCTTCACGGAAGATCAATCTCCATACGCTATCCGGCATGTGCGAGTTCGTCAAGCGGATGATCAGGTTCAGATCAGATATGAGACGGGGCGCCGCCCTGCCGCGCGGATTCGGAAACGGCGCGGGGCCGTTCACGGCAGGAACCAGGCCCCGAGTCCGTGGTCACGAACACGGTGGCCGCCACGGCGGGATCGACGTCGAGCCGGTTGAAGCCCAAGGGGACGAGAATGCCGACCAGGGCGGCGAACAACACGCCGTTGACGAGGCCGACGAACAACTCCTTGCCGCCGACGGCCTCTTGCTGCCTGGGCGCCGGACCTTCGCTACTCGTCGTCGAGGCGGCGGACGGTCCGTTCGCAGGTGGCGGTCCAGGTGCGCGTCTTGCGGGCGAAGTACTGATAGGTGCCCGCGTAGGTGTTCTGGTTCGAGCTGTATGCCCAACCCTCGCTCCCGGTGGCGGCGCTCTCCGCCCGGTAGGCGTATGCCGGGTCGTCGGGATCGTCCCCCCGGGGCTGGGCGGCGCAGTACGCGGTGGCGGCGGTGACCGCCAGGGCCGTCCAGGCCGCGGTGATCTGGGCCGCCGTCCGCGTCGTCGGGTTGAAGCTGGCGGGCGGGGAGTTGCCGTACCCGGTCCGGGCCACCTGCTGGGCCTGCGAGATGTTGTTGAGCGGGGGGATGCCGAGCTGGGTGGAAAAGGGCGTTTGCACCAGCCGGGCGTTGTCGGCGGCGACGGCGAGCGTCTGCTCCACCAGCTTCCACACCCGGATCGTGAACGTCGCGGTCACGGGATCGTTCACTCCGTCGTCCGCCGTCACCGTCACCGTGTGGTCCCGCGCCGCCGCGTCCGCGGCCACCGTCCCCGACACCCGGCCCGTCGCCTGCGAATACGTCAGGCCGCCGGGCAGTCCCGACACCATCACCGTCACCGTGTCGCGGTCCGCGTCGCTCACCGCGACGTCGAACGGAGCGATCGCATCTCCCCGGTCGTATGTCTTGTCTTCCGGCTTCGCGATCGTCGGCGCGCTGTTGCTTCCCCTTTCCTCTTCCCCGCCCGTTTCCTCTTCCCCGCCCATTTCCTCTTCCGACCCGACGGGGAACCTGAAGGTCAGAGACGCTCTGTTCGCAGGATCCACGGCACTGGTCGCGACCACCTCGACGACGTACCCGGGCGGGAAGCCCGCCCCGACCTCCAGCATCGAATCCCGGATCTCCGCGGTTGCTCCCGTAGCGGTTGCTCCCGTAGTCCGCGGCCCCACGGTGAATCTGAGTTGCGTGCCGTCCGGGGAATTGAAGTAGGTGCCGAGCGGTTCCGAACGCCAGCTGCCGTCGGGACGGAGATCGTCGTCTTCGACGTCTACACCCGGCTGCCCCTGCTGCCGGTATTCAGGTTTCACCGTGACCGCCGAGGTAATGGTCATTTCCGGGGTCCCGGTCATTTCCGGGGTTCGAGCCGTTTTCGTGGAAGTGGAGGTTCCACCGCCGCAGCCTGCCAATGCGCCCAGCGCGAGGCCGACCAGCGCGCCTCGCGCGAAACGCCGGAAGGCGCGGGCCACACGGGCAGAGCTCGTCGTCTCGGGCAGCATCATCGTCTTCTCTCCCCTCCCGGCAGGGCCGACGGATTGGGCGTCTTCAGGGTCAGGCCGCGCGGGCCACGGTGACGGTCAAGGTCCGGTCAACCGCGAGCGCGGGGTTGTCGAGCAATTGGAACGTCGCCCGCCCGGTCGTGGCGCCCGCGGGGATGGTGACGAGGGCCGGCTCGTCGACGTAGTCCACGCCGGCCACGGCCGGGCTGCCCCCGCTGCCCGGGGCCAGGCGCACGGTCAGCCGCACGTCCTCGGCCGCCGGGGCGGACAGGACCACCTCCACCTCGGCGGTCCCGCCGGTCGGGGCGGAGGGCTGAAGGAAGCGCACCGTCACGCCGTCCACCGTCGTGTCCCGCGGGGCGACGCGCTCGATGGTGCGGATGCGCCCCACGTTCTCCACCGGGCGCCACAGGTCGACCGCCGCGGCGCCGCCGGCGAGGCGCAAGGCGCCGAGCCCCTCCCACCGCGTCCGCTGGCGCGGGCCGCCGAGCGGGACGTTGAGCGAGAGCCGGAACGCGCCGCCGTCCGCGCCGGGGCCGAGGCCCGTTCCCGCGTCGAAGCGCAGATACGGATGCGGCGTCCAGCCGAGGCCGAGGCGCCCGTCGAGGGTGGTCCGCCCGGCGTCGTCGCGCTCCCACCGGCCCATCGCGGTGTCGAGCGACAGGGTGGTGGTCAGGTCGAAGCGGAGGCCAAGCTCGATCCCGCCCGCCGCGCGCTCCTCGTGGCCCGGACGCCCCGGACGCCACCGCGTCGTCGGGAGGTAGTGCTGCAGCGAGGCATGGCCCCAGCGCCCGGCGTAGTCGGCGCCGAGCACGAGGCGCCGGTGGCCCCGCTCGACGTTCTCCTGCACCAGCGCCATCGCACCCAGCACGTCCGCCCCCGCGAAGTGCGGGAGCGCGAAGCGCCAAGCCGTGCCGAAGCGCACGTCGTGGCGCCGGAACCCCTGCCCGTCGGTCCAGCGGGTCACGCCCTGCTGGAGGAAGAACGCGCTGCCGTGGAGCGTATCCGCATCGCCGGCGCCGGGCTGCGCCGCCGCGAAGCCGAGCGGGATGACCGTGTCCAGCTCCCCGGCCAGCCCCTGGCCGAGGGGGGACCAGGACATGCGGTGCACGAGGCTGAAGCGCTCCCCGAACGCGCCCCGCCCCTGCTCGGTCAGGTAGCTGGCAACTTCCCCGACCAGGAGGCCGCCGAGCCGGTCGCCGACGCAGCGCGCGCCGCCATCCCAATCAGCCGCGTCCCCCCCCCCCCCGAGAGCGCGCCCATGCAGGCGCCCACGCGGTCGAAGGCCCAGTGCGCGAAGGTTTCGGCGTCGGCCGTGGAAGCGGAAACGGCGGAAGCGAGAACGGCGGCGAGGGCGAGAGAGTGCGTGTTTTTCATGGGGATCCTCGGGGCGCCCAATTCCGGAGTCCCGGAATTGTTTCCCGTCTGCCTCTCATGTCAAGGGGTTGCTCATGTCAAGGGGCTGCGGCCGGCAGCTCCACCGTCTCCCCCGGCGTCAGATCCAGCGCCCGCAACCCCGGATGGTCCGGCGGGTAGCGATGGGCGCGGTACACCCGGTTGCGCCAGACTTCCCGCCCGGATTGCCAACGCGCCTCCGCGCCGGGATCGATCGGCATCGGGTCACCCTGCCGCAGCCGGCCGCGGGAAGAGGTAGCCGGGTTCACGTACTTCCACACCGTCTTCCCCGCCGGCGTCACTTCGAATATCGTCCCTTGCTGCGCAGAGCAGATCAGCGTGTTCCCGTTGGGCAGCCGCTGCACTCCCGACGCCCGCGCCGAATACCACTCCTCCGGCGGATCCGCGGCATACCGCCACACCCGCCGCGCCCCGTTCCGAGCGGCCGCCGCCGCCCCCACCGGCAACGCCACCTCCTCGACCGACGAATGATACCGCCTGTTGCCCGGATAGCCGGCCCCGTTGTTGAACAGGATGACGTTGCCGCCGCCGGGCAATCCAGGCTCGATCCACTGGACGTCGTGCGCCCACCAGAGTTCCTGATCGCCCTCCCCGCCCCAGGCCGCCGGATTCCCCCACCGATACAGCAGATCGCCCCCGCGTCCTCCCTTGCCCCCGCCGTGCCCCGCCGCCTCCGCCGTCGTCGTGCCGCGATCGATGATCCACAACTCCCCCAGGTTGCGCACCGACAGCGCGATCCGGTCCAGCTGCGGGTTGTAGTCCAGCGAATTGACGCGCAACCAGTCGGCGTACCCGCCGGCGGGCGCCGCCCGGTAGGCTTCCGCCAGCCGATAGTTCAGGTCCACCAGCTCGGGGTGCTCCGCCACCACGCCGTAATCCGGCTTGCCCGGGTCGAAATCCTGGATCAGGTGCTCCCACGCCGACCAGCGCCAGACCACCTCGCCGGCCGCCGGCCCCGTCGGCCGAACCTCGACGACGTAATCCACCCCGAGGTCCTGCTCGCCGACGTTTTCCGGATTGCCGCCCCGGGCGACGACTTCCGCCGCCGTCTTCTTCTCCAGCATCAGCAGCAGCACGTTCCCGTTCGGCAACGGCAGAAAATCGTGGTGCAGCCAGGCGGCCTCATAATCCCAGACGACGTCGCCGTCCGGATTCAGCTCCCGCACTCCGAGGCCCGTCATCACCATCAGGTTCCCGTTCTCCAGCAACCGCGCAAGGAGGACGTGGGCCGCCGTGGGGAACGTCCAGCTATGCGCCACCCGCCCTTCCAGATCGACGAGATACGCCGTCCCCGTATTCCGGAACGGGAGCGGGACGAACAGCGTGTAGCCCGGCGCCGCCTCCGCTTCCTTCACCACCACGCCCACCGGCGTGGTGGCAACGGCATGACCCGCCGCCCGGCTCTCCGCGCACCCGACCGTCAGAAGCCACACCGCTCCCAGCAACCCCGCCGCCGCCCGTCCCCGGCCGCGGCGCAACAGCGCAATTCCGCTCATCCCGGTCCTCTCCTCGCCCCTGCCCTCCTTCGAGGGCCCCGTCTCGTATCCGTCCGAACCCGGTCACACCATCAAGTTCGGACGGATACGAGACGGGGCGCCGCCCTGCCGCGCGGATTCGGAAACGGCGCGGGGCCGTTCACAGCAGGAGCCACGCCCCGAGTCCGAGGAAGGCGAAGAAACCTACCACGTCGGTCACGGTGGTCACGAACACGGTGGCCGCCACGGCGGGATCGACGCCGAACCGGCTGAAGCCCAAGGGAACGAGAATGCCGGCCAGCGCGGCGACGATCATGTTGACGATCATGGCGACGGCGATCACGCCCCCCAGCAAGAGGTCGCCAAACCAGACGGCGGAGACCGTTCCGACCAGGGCGGCGAACAGCACGCCGTTGACGAGGCCGACGAACAACTCCTTGCCGATGACGCGAAAGGCGTTGGTCACGGTCAGGTCGCGCGTCGCCAAGGCGCGGACCGTCACCGTCATGGTCTGGGTCCCTGCGTTGCCGCCCATGGACGCGACGATCGGCATCAGGATGGCCAGGGCCACGACCTGCTCGATGGTCGCCCCGAAGAGCGAGATCACGACCGAGGCGAGAATCGCCGTCCCCAGATTGACCACGAGCCACGGGAAACGCCGCCGGATGGTTTCGGCAACCGTCCAGAATATGTCGCTCTCGCCGACGCCGGCCAGGCGCATGATGTCCTCTTCCGCCTCCTCGTGGATGACGTCGACCACGTCGTCGACCATGATCGCGCCGATCAGGCGCCCTCCCTCGTCGACCACGCCGGCGGACGCGAGGTCGTACTGCTGGAAGTGATAGGCCACCTCTTCCTGGTCCATCCCGGCCGGGATCAGGACCGGATCCGACTCCATGACGTCGCCGACGAGGACCGGCCGCCTGGCGCGCATGGCGCGGTAGAGAGGAACGGTACCCATCGGACGATGGGACGGATCGACGACGAAGATCTCGTAGAATTCATCGGGCAGATCGTCGGTCCGGCGCATGTAGTCGATGGTCTGGCCCACCGTCCAATAGGCCGGAATCGCGACGAAATCGCGCTGCATGAGGCGGCCCGCGCTGTCCTCGGGAAAGGCGAGTCCTTCCTCGATCCGCAGCCGCTCGAACGCGGGCAAGGCGTTCAGAACTTCGCGCCGGTCCTCTTCGTCGAGGTCCTCGAACACGTCGATGGCGTCGTCGACGTCGAGTTCGGCCAGGGCGGCGGCGACACCCCTGGTCCCGAGATGCTCGACGACGTCGTCCCGCAGGGCCTCGCCCAGGTGGGGCAGGACCTCGGGGGCGATCAGGCCGCGCAGGACGTCGACCAGGATGCGCCGCTCGTCCGGTTCGAGCTGCTCCACGAGATCCGCGACGTCGGCGGAATGCAGGGGCTCCACCAGATCCCGCACCCCGTCGAGGTCGTTCTCGTCGATCGCCCGGACCACCGCCTGCACGTGGTCCGGCGACAGGCCAAGCGACTCCTCCATCGGCGATTCGTCCGTCACTTCCGCCTCCCGCACACCGAACGGCGCCCACGACGGGATGCACGGGACCGGCCGACGACCGCCGACGCCGGGCGACAGCATGGCGTTCGCATGGGCGGAAGCCCGCACGGTCGCGCGATTCGCGGACGTTCCGGACGGCGCGACGCCCGCGGCGCACACGACGGCGTGCTCAAGGGATGGTGCGGTCGAGAAGACTCGAACTTCCACGGGCTCTCGCCCACAGCGACCTCAACGCTGCGCGTCTACCACTTCCGCCACGACCGCGTCGCCGTCGGCGGGAAATAGCAAACCACGGCCGCTCGCGCAACCGCCCTGTCGGCGACGGCGGCGGCCCGTGCGTGCTACGATTCCGATCATGAAGGCGGTCGAATGGCGGATCAGCGATACGCCGGTCGGTTACGAGGAGGCCGTGGCCGTGATGGAGGCGCGGGTCGCGGACATCCGGGAGCACCGGGCGGCGGAGCTCGCATGGCTCCTGGAGCATCCGGCCCTGTACACCGCGGGCACCGGCGCGCGGCCCGAAGACCTGCTCGACGGATCGCTCCTGCCCGTCCACGCCACCGGCCGGGGCGGCAAGTACACCTATCACGGCCCGGGCCAGCGGGTGGCCTACGTCATGCTCGATCTGCGGAAGCGCGGCCGCGACGTGCGCGGGCACGTAGACCGGCTCGAGGAGTGGCTCATCCGCGCCCTCGCACGATTCAACGTCAAGGGCCGGCGGCGCGCGGGACGGATCGGCATCTGGATCGACCGGGGCGGCGGACGCGAGGCCAAGATCGCCGCCGCGGGCGTGCGCGTCCGCCACTGGATCACCTATCACGGCGTATCGCTGAACGTGGAACCCGACCTGAACCACTATCGGGGCATCGTGCCCTGCGGCATCGGCGAACACGGCGTCACGTCGTTCGCGGATCTGGGAATCCCCGTGACGACCGCCGAGGTGGATTCGGCGTTGATCGAAGCCTTCGGCGAGGTGTTCGGGGCGCCGGCGGCGGGCGCCGGGGCCTGATCGCCTCCAGCGCGAGGCGCCGACCAGCGCAGGCTCCCGGCTCTCCCGCGGCGTTCATCTGGAAACGCGGCGCGCGCCACCTATCTATGGCGCATACACCATTCACCGCAAAGGACGTCGGCATGACCCTTCGCACCCTTCTTTTCGGCCTGATCGCCGTTTCCATCGGCGGTCCGGCCCTGGGCGATGAAATCGGTTCCGTGGACACCGCCTTCAAGCTGATCGGCGCCAACCACAAGATCGTCGTCGAAGCCTTCGACGACCCAAAGATCAAGGGCGTCGCCTGCTTCCTCAGCATGGCCCGCAAGGGCGGCATATCCGGCACGCTGGGTCTGGCGGAGGAGACGTCCGACGCCTCCATCGCCTGCCGCCAGGTCGGCCCGATCGAGTTCGTCGAAGCCATCTCGCCGGACGACGAGGGGGAGCGCGTGTTCAAGGAGCGGCGCTCCGTCCTGTTCAAGAAACTCCAGGTCGTGCGCTTTCTCGACCGCGAGCGCAATGCGCTGGTCTATCTCGCCTACAGCGACAAGCTGATCGACGGCTCGCCGAAGAACTCCGTCTCGGCCGTCGCCATGATGCCGTGGGGCGACCGACCGCCGGGCGAACCCCTCGTCGACTGATCGGCCCCGGACCGGATCCGGGTCCCTGGATCCCGTCGCAGCCGCCCGTTCGCCGCTCCTCCCTCATGCGGTCGGTCGGACGGAAAACCCTCGTCCGACAAGGGCCGCCCGCTCGTCTTCGTCGACCGCCGACTCGACGACGCCGTTCACGACAGCCAAGGGCGGGCCGTCGGCGCAGGCGGCAATCATGCCGTCCACTTCACGGGACGGACCCGCGAACACCGCCTCGACGCCGCCATCGGCGCGGTTTCGGACCCAGCCGTCGAGACCGCGACGCGACGCCTCGTCGATGGTCCAGTAGCGGAACCCCACGCGCTGAACGCGCCCCAGGATACGCACCCGCGCCGCCGTGCCGCCGCCGGAAGCGCGCTCAGCCACCGTAGACGGCGATGAAGAACCCGGCGACGACGGCCGTCCCGATCACGCCGGCCACGTTGGGACCCATGGCGTGCATGAGCAGAAAGTTGTCGGGATCGGCGCGCTGCCCTTCCACCTGACTCACGCGGGCGGCCATGGGAACGGCGGACACGCCCGCCGATCCGATCAACGGGTTGATCGGGTTCTTCCGGCTCATCAGGTTCATGAGCCTGGCCATGAGCACTCCCGCCGCCGTCGAGAAACCGAAGGCCACGATCCCGAGCACGAGGATCTTCAGGGTCTCGACCTGCAGGAACCGCTCGCCGGTCATGGTGATTCCGACCGCGACTCCGAGAAAGATCGTCACGGCATTGATGATCTCGTTCTGGGCCGCTTTCGAGAGGCGCTCGACCACGCCGCATTCGCGCAGGAAATTGCCGAGCATCAACATGCCGATCAGCGCCGAGGCCGCGGGGACCAGAAGAATGCAGAGCACGGTGACGACGAGCGCGAAAGCCAACTTCTCGCGCCTGGACACGGGGCGCAGCGACCGCATACGGATGCGGCGCTCGCTCTCGGTGGTCAGCAACCGCATGATGGGCGGCTGAACGAGGGGCACGAGAGCCATGTAGCTGTAGGCCGATACGGCGATCGGCGCCAACAGATGCGGCGCGAGCTTGTTGGCGAGAAATATGGAGGTCGGACCGTCGGCGCCGCCGATGATCCCGATCGCCGCGGCCTCGGGCGCGGCGAAGCCGAGCGCCATGGCACCGACGAAAGTGACGAACACGCCGAACTGCGCGGCCGCTCCCAGAATCAGCATCCGCGGATTGGCGATCAGCGGACCGAAGTCCGTCAGCGCGCCGACTCCCAGGAAGATGAGGGGTGGAAACAGCTCCAGCGTGATGCCGAGACCGATGTAATGAAACAGGCCGCCGGCGGCCTCCGCCGTCGGCGGATTCACGAGACCCTCGGTCGGCAGATTGGCGAGCAGCGCCCCGAAGCCGATCGGCACCAGGAGAAGCGGCTCAAACCGGCGGTACACGGCGAGATAGAGCAGCCCGAGCACCACGCCCCACATCACCAGCATCCGCCAGGTGACGTGAAGGAATCCCGTCAGTTCAACGAGGTCTGCAAGGTTTTCCATGTAGCGTCAGAGCAAGGTCAGCAGGATCTGCCTCTCCTGGACCGGCGCGCCGACCCGCACCTTCACGGATTCGACCTTGCCGTCGCGGGGCGCCGGCACGGCCGTGTTCATCTTCATCGCCTCGAGCGTGACCAGCTTCTCCCCCCGCCGGACGTCCCATCCTTCGGCGACGTGAATCTCGACGACGGTTCCGGAAAGCGGGCTGGCGACGTCGTTCGCGCCGGCGGCGCCGGTGGATACGACAGGCGGCGAAGCGGCCGGCGGCGCGATCCTCGCCGAAGCGCCGGCGCCGTCCGCCGGAGGCGCGGCCGCGACACGGGGCGCCGCGAGGGGGGCCTCCTCCACTTCCTCGACCGCGACGTCGTATGTCGCGCCGCCGACGGTGATCCTGAAACGTCTCATCTACCTGCTCTTCCTTCGCGACCCCTTCGTCGCCACGCGCGGCCACCGATCCCACGGTATGCGATGGGCGCCGAAGCTGTCGAACCGTCCCCTGAGCGACCAGCCGGGCGGCCGGTGACTGGGGGCGGAAATGTGCACGATCCGATGCGGTCCATCCATGACCGCCGCGACCGCCCCGGCGATCGCGACGACGTGCTCCGGCGGGATGCCGTCCCGAGGCCTGCCGGACGCGGCCGGCAATGCGCGCGCGCCGCGCCGGACGAACGGAACGCCGATCAGCGCGCAGGCGGCCCACAGCGCGACGAGGACCCCGAGAACGGTACACAGGCCCGTCGCGACGACCGGGATATGGTCCATCCATTGCGTCATGGCGTCCGGCGGCGGCAGTTTCCCGTCCCGTCCCGTCAAAGCGGGATGTTGCCGTGTTTCTTGGGCGGCCGGGTTTCGCGCTTCGACAGCAGGCTGCGGAGGCCGAGCGCGACGGCCGAGCGGGTATGCGACGGCTCGATGATATCGGTGATGAAGCCCTTGCTCGCCGACAAGTACGGCGAGGCGAACCGCTCGCGGTATTCGGTGGCGAGTTCGGCGCGGCGAGCGTCGGGATCCCCCGCCTCCTGCAATTCCCTCCGGTACAGGATGTTCACGGCGCCGTCGGCGCCCATCACGGCGATTTCCGCGCTCGGCCACGCAAACGCCAGATCGGCGCCCATATCGCGGCTGCACATGGCGAGGTAGGCGCCGCCGTAGGCCTTGCGCATGAACACCGTGACCTTGGGCGACGTCGCATTCCCGTAGGCGAACAGCATCTTCGCGCCGTGCCGAATGATGCCGCCCAGCTCCTGCGTCACGCCGGGAAGGAATCCGGGAACGTCGACCAGCGTAACGACGGGAATGTTGAAACAGTCGAGGAAGTTGATGAAGCGCGCCGCCTTGTCCGAGGCGTCGATATCGAGCGTGCCCGCCTTCACCGTCGACTGGTTGGCGATGATGCCGACCACGATCCCGCCGATGCGAGCGAAACCGATGACGACGTTGCCCGCGAAATCGGGCTGCACCTCCATGAACGACCCATCGTCCACCAGCCGGGCGATAACCAGATGCGCATCGATCGGCTCCTTTTCCGACTCCGGAACCAGGGCGTTCATGCCGGAATCCTCCCGGAGCGTGAGGTTCTCGGCGGGCTCGTGCGGCGGATCCATGACGTTGTTCGACGGCAGGTACGACAACAACCGCTGGACGATCGCGATGGCGTGGGCATCGTCCTCGGCCACGAAGTGGATGTTGCCGCTGATCGTGGCGTGCGCCGCGGCGCTGCCGATCTCCTCCATGGTCGTGATCTGACCGGTCGCCGCGCGGATGACGTCGGGGCCGCAGATGAACATGTTGGCGTTGGACTTCGTCATGACGATGAAGTCCATCAGCGCCGGCGAGTAGGAAGCCCCGCCCGCGCACGGCCCGGCGATGATCGCGATCTGGGGCACCACGCCGGACATCCGGACGTTGCGGACGAACACCTGCCCGTAGCCGGCCAGCGATTCCACGCCTTCCTGGATCCTGGCGCCGCCGGAATCGTTGAAGGCGACGACGGGCATCCCGTTCGTGCCGGCGTAGTCCATGATGTTGCATATCTTCTGCGCGTGGATCTTTCCCAACGATCCGCCGGCGACGGTAAAATCCTGGCTGAAGGCGGCGACGGTGCGACCTTCGGTGAATCCGATCCCGGTGATCACGCCGTCGCCGGCGAGTTCGCGCTCCTCCATCCCGAAGTGCCGCGTCTCATGGCGCACGTGCAGCCCGAATTCCTGGAAGGTATCGCTGTCGAACAAGCCGACAAGCCGTTCCCGAGCGGTCATCTGGCCGCGCTCGCGGCGTTGCTCCAGCTTGTCCGCGCCGCCGCCGAGCAGGGCCTTCTCGCGACGACGCACGAGGTCTGTCAGAAGTTCGGTCAGTCGCGCCATGTACCGGGTGTTCGGAAAGTAGCGGGAATCAACGGCCCGGGAACGTCCAGAACGCCATTATAGCGGCGGCGCGGCCGGCGAAAAGTCCCGGCGGCGGCGAAGACGCCCCCGTCACGGGAGGCGACTCAATTCGAGCAAGCGCTCGACCGCGCACAGGTCGGCGCGCTGGCGTTCGGCGCGTTCGACCGCCTCCGTATCGTCACCCCAGCGTTCGGCCTGCCATGTCTCGTCGAGACGACTCAAGTCCCACGCCGACCGGGCGTCCAGACGACCGCGAGACAAGGCCAGCGCCAATACCAGAGAGCCGGTGGTGGTGGTCGCCAGATGAAGCGCGGCGAGCTCCAGGTCATCGTGCGCGGCGACGGCGTCGCGCAGCGCGGCCAGACTGCCACGCGCCTGCTCGACCGGCATGATGCCGGACGCCGCGATCAAGGGGGCCGACAACGCCTCGCCGGCCCAGTCGAGCAGGGGTTGCCATTCCTTCGCCTGACGGGCGGAAAGGTCCGCGCACTCCGATCGATAGCACAACAGATCCGTTTCCCCGTAAGCGGACGTCCGCGAGACGATCTCATCCCTTCCCGGCGCCACCCGGTCGATCGCCGACACCACGATGCGAGTCAGCGGCATGTGCCACGGCCGAACCTCGTCCCGCCGGTCACGCCATTCCTGCGCGACCGCGAGCGCCAGGGGTTCGTTCGGAAGCCGGACGATCGACTTCGCGGGCGATCTCAAAGGCCGGCCGTCCAGCGTCACCACCGGCGCGCCATCGACCACGCCTACGCCCACTTCCTTGCAGGCACGCTTGAGCGGATCAAGAGTCATTCGCCGCTCGCCTCGCCGACGGCAGCGCCGATACGCCAGCCGTTCCGGGGGCGAGCCCGCGGCCCGGTTTCACGAGCCGGCCTCATCGCCCGTCGAGCAGAGCCGTCAAGACGCCTGCCAGGTCCTGAAACCGGTCGATCACGGCGTGCGCGCCGACGGCCCGCAATTCGTCCACGGGATGATAGCCCCACGACACACCCACCGCGCAGGCTCCGGCCGCCCGGGCCATCTCCATGTCGTAGGTGGTGTCGCCGACGACGATCGTGGTCCCGGGTTCCGCGCCCGCTTCCGCGATCGCGCGCTCCACCATCGCCGGGTGGGGTTTTCCGGGATTCCAGTCGGCGGTCTGAAGCGTGACGAACCGATCGTGAATTCCATGATGCCGCAGCGTCGCCTCAAGGCCCCGCAACGATTTTCCGGTGGCCACGCCAGCGAGCATTCCGCTCCCTTCTATATGGTCGAGCGCCTCGACGACCCCCGGATACAGCGGCTCTTCGTAATCGGGGGCGCTTCGCGTCTCGAGAAAGGCCGAACGATAACCCTCGATCAACCGCTCATGATCTTTCGCCGACCCCTCGGGCAGCAGCCGCGCCATGGACTCGGAGAGCGACAGCCCGATGACGCGGCGAATGGCGTCTTCGGATGGGCGGGACAAATTCAGACCGTCGAACGCCCGATTCATCGCGCCGACGATCGTCCGCTGACTGTCCACCAGCGTGCCGTCGCAATCGAATATGACCAGCCGGCGCGGTTTCATCACGGGTCTTCATGATCGCGCGATACGTCGTCACGCCCTTCCCGGAAGCCCAGGAACTCCCAGGTTCGCAGCATATGGGACGGGAGCGGCGCCGACACGGAAATCCTGCCGCCATCCGGCATCGGAACGTCCATGAACCGGGCGTGGAGATGCAATCGGCGGGAAAGCCCCGATATATGCGCGGCCGGTCCTCCATACTTTCCGTCCCCCAGGATCGGCGTCCCGATCGCCGCCATGTGAACCCGCAGCTGATGGGTGCGGCCCGTTTCGGGCGCCAGTTCGACCCAGGCCACCCGGCGGCCCGCGGTCTCGACGATGCGAAAATCGGTCCGCGCCCGCTTGCCGTCGGCGCCCACCGCCATACGCTCGCGTCCCCGCCCGCCCTGTTTGGCGAGAGGAAGGTCGATCGATCCTTCGAGACGCTCGGGAACGCCGACCACCACGGCCCAATAGGTCTTCCGCGCCTCGCGCCGCCGCAACGCGTCGGCAATCGCGGCCGTCGCCTCGGGGGTCCGGCCGATCAACAGGACACCGCTCGTATCCCTGTCCAGTCGATGCGCCAGACGCGGCCGCTCGGTCCGTTCGAATCTCAACGCGTCCAGCATCGCGTCGACGTGTCGCCCGACGCCGCTTCCTCCCTGCACCGCCAGCCCCGCCGGCTTGTTCAGCGCGATGACGGCGGGGTCGCGGTAGATCACACAGGCGCGAATCCGCCGGGCGTCGTCTTCCCCGATCGAGACGCTTTCGTCCGGGGGGCTCGTGGAACCCCGTCCACCTTCGACCATCGGTGGAATACGGATGGTCTGGCCCTCGGCGATCCGGGTCGAGGCCTTCACGCGCCGCCCATCGAGCCGGATCTGTCCCCCGCGCAGCAGTTTCTCCACCCGGCCGTGGGACAGGGCCGGATAGTGTCGACGGAGCCAACGGTCGAGGCGCATGTCCGCCTCGCCAGCGGATACCTCGTGGAATCCGACGTCGCTCACGCGTGGAGAACGCGCATCAAGGACATGCCGGCGAACATGCCGGCGAGAGCCAGGGCGACGGAAACGGTCACGTATCCGGCCGCGAGTACGGTCTCGCCCCGCTCCATCAATGCCGCGAAGTCCGACGAGAACGCCGAAAACGTCGTGAATCCGCCGAGCAGACCGACGGTCAGGAACGCGCGAAGCTCGTTGCCGACGTTCCATTTGACGGTCATCGAAGCGACGAGAACGCCCATCAGGAACGAGCCGACGACGTTGACGACAAGCGTTCCGTAGGGGAACGCGGTACCGAGCCACTTGAGCGCGTACACGCCGACGTAATGACGGCCCACGGCGCCGATGGCGCCCCCGGCGGCGATGGCCAGAACGAGTTTCATGGAACGGTTCGTCCGAACGATGCGTGACGCCGCGACGAGCTCATGCGACACCGAATATCCAGCCTTCATGACACCGGCGCGCGTCGCGCAACCCCGGAGGGTTCCAGAACTCGCCCTTGCGCGACAGGCGCCGCAAGGCCGCCGCCACGATCAGGGCATCCGCCTTGTCGCCCGCAGCCTCGCCCTCCAATACATCGTCCCGCAACGGCTCCGAGTCATAAAATTCCATGATTCGATTGAGCGTTTCCATATCGCCAACCTTCGCTTTCCTGACCGTCGGTCTGCTCGGTGGATTGCCGCTCGTGACTTTCGACATGCGGACGAAGGCGCCCGGATACACTTCCACGACGACGTCAACCGAACGGGACCGGGGCAGCCGGTCGAAGGGCCCGATGCACAGATAGGAGACCTCGCGACGCAGGTGGTGGAGGACGCGCATCCCGGCGAGAGACCCCTTCCCGACCTGCGTCGGCCCCACCAACTTGAACACGGTCTCCGGACGCCCCCAGCCCTTTTGGTCACAGCGCTCATCCGTCATGCGAAGGCGGTGCTCGTATTGGTCACCGCCTTGAAAGTAGGGGGCATATCGTTCGTCTTCGATGAACGTCCCGGCATAAAAATCTTCCGTGTCCTCGCATATCTTATCGACGCGCCGCCACAAGTCGCAGGCGGTAGAGGGCGCATCAGGATCGGGAACGCCGGGAAAGAACTCACCCGTGTCGCGGCGCGGAAACGAGAAGGCGAAATCGAGTCCGACCAGGACGCAGTCGTTTCCCGAGAGGGTTTTCACCAACCAGTCCGCGAATACGCTGCGGGTCCAATACTTTCTCCCATTCGATGGCGGCACGAGACATGGCGGGCACCGCCCGGCCGTCGCCATCGCGACCTGCAAGCCCGGCAGCCCTGGACCGCGCGCGCCCGACCAATCCACGCCGACGAAGCGGTCAAAGGCCATGGACGGGGTTTTCGTCATTCCGCGTCGACCTCCCCTCGTCGCTCCCGCAGCTTCCGCCAGTACTCCAGGCGCTCGCGAACATCGCGCTCGAACCCGTGTTCGCCCGGTCGGTAGAAGGTGTGGCGCGGCATGTCCGGAGGGAAGTAATTCTGGCCGGAAAAGCCCTCCTCCGTGTCATGGTCGTAGAGGTATCCGTCGCCATATCCGAGGTCCTTCATCAGGCGGGTCGGCGCGTTGAGAATATGCTTCGGCGGCATCAGGGACCCCGTCTCCCGCGCCTCCCGCATCGCGGCTCCCAGCGCCCGGTAGGCTGCGTTCGATTTGGGAGCGTTCGCCAGATAGATGACGGCCTGCGCCAACGCCAATTCTCCCTCGGGACTGCCGACGAAGTCGTATGCCTCCTTGGCCGCCAGCGCCTGAAGGAGAGCATCGGGGTCCGCGAGACCGACATCCTCCACGGAGAACCGAACCAGACGCCGGGCGATGTAAAGCGGCTCCTCCCCTCCCGTCAACATGCGGGCAAGCCAATAAAGCGCCGCATCGACGTCCGAACCCCGAAGAGACTTGTGCAGCGCGCTGATCAGGTTGTAATGACCCTCCTGTGACTTGTCGTAGAGTGGCGCCCGCTTCTGGATCGCCGTCACCAACGCCCGCGAATCGAGGACGTCGTCGCCGGACAGCGAGAACAATTCTTCGGCGAGGTTGAGCACGTAGCGACCATCGCCATCCGCCATCGCCCGCAACGCGAGGCGCGCGTCTTCGTCTACGGGCAACGACGACGCCTCGGCTTCCTCGGCCCTCCGGAGGAGCGTCTCGAGGGCGGAATCGTCCAATCGGTTCAGGACGAGAACCTGGCACCGGGACAGCAACGCCGCATTCAACTCGAACGAGGGATTTTCCGTAGTCGCACCGATCAGCACGACGGTTCCGTCCTCCACGACGGGCAGAAAGGCGTCCTGTTGCGATCTGTTGAAGCGATGGATCTCGTCGACGAAGAACAGCGTTCCGCGGCCATCCGAACGCCGACTCTTCGCCGCGTCGAATACCTTTCGGAGATCCGCCACGCCGGAGAATACGGCGGACAACTGGACGAACTCCAACCCGGTATGCTCGGCAAGAAGCCTTGCGATCGTGGTCTTGCCGGACCCGGGCGGCCCCCAGAGAATCAGCGACACGATGCGGCCCGTGGACACCATGCGGCCGATCGGACCGTCGGCGGAAAGCAGGTGCCCCTGTCCGACGACCTCTTTCAACGTCGTCGGACGAAGACGGTCGGCGAGCGGACGAGGCGTCCCCTCCGCGAGCCCCGCGGCCTCGAACAAGGAACTCATTGCCCGATCACGACCTTCAGCCGGCGGTCGCCCCGCCCGATCGTGATCCTCCAGGTCGAGGCTTCCTCGTTCGTCGCCGCGAGAACGTCGTCCACGAACCGAATTTCCCTGTCGTTTATGCGCGCCAGCGTGTCTCCCGGTTTCAGCCCCAGATTTTGGGCGGGGCCGCGCGGGGCCACTTCCGCCACCACCACGCCCCGGCGCATGGGACCGAGACCGAGTTCCTCGGCGAAGGCCGGTGAAAGATTGCCGACCCGCGCGCCGGCCAGCGGACCCTTCCCTTCGATCCAGGTCAAGTTCCTCCGCGGCGTCTCCGGCGGCGGTTCCAGCACGACCTCGGTCTTGAAAGCTTCCCCGCCGCGCAGAACGGTCAGCTCCACGTTCGAGTCCAGGGGACGGGTCGCGATCCGGAACGCCAGGCCTTCCGGGTCGAGCACCTCGCGCCGCCCGACGGCCTTGATGATGTCGCCCACCTCGATACCGGCGCGATCCGCGGGCCCGTCCGGATATACGGCATTCACGAGAACCCCGCCGGAACGGTCGAGGCCCCGTGCGGCCGCGATGTCGGCGGTCACCTCCTGCCCTGTCGCACCGAGCCACGGCCGGACCATCCGTCCGCCGCGGAGAGCATTTTCCACGACGACGCGAACCATGTTGGCGGGAACCGCGAACCCGATACCGACGGAACCGCCCGATCTCGAGAAGATGGCCGTGTTCACGCCGGCGAGCCGACCGTCGAGACCGATCATCGCACCTCCCGAATTTCCCGGATTTATGGCGGCGTCCGTCTGGATGAAGTAGCGGTAATCGGCCACGCCTACCCGCGTGCGGGCGAGAGCCGAAACTATGCCGTTCGTAACGGTCTGGCCCACGCCGAACGGATTCCCGATCGCGAGAACGACGTCTCCGACCTCAAGGTCGTCCGAATCCATGAATTCCAGATACGGCAACGACGTTCCCCCGGTTTCGACGCGCAGAACCGCGATGTCCGTCCGTTCATCCGTCAGCACGACGTCGGCATCGAACTCGCGCCGGTCCGCCAACGCCACGATGACCTCGTCGGCGTCGGCGATGACGTGATGGTTCGTCACGATATAACCGTCGGGACGCACGATGACGCCGGAACCCAGAGAATTCTCCATACGTTCGCGCCGGGCGCCGGGAAACGGCATGTCCCCGAAGAAGCGACGGAAGAACGGGTCGTCGAACAGCGGCGAGCGGAACGCCCGCCGCACGATCCTGCGTGCATAGATGTTGACCACCGCCGGCGCGGTTCGGCGCACGAGCGGCGCATAGCTGAGCTGCAGCTCCGCATCGCCGGTCGGGACGATCCGTTCCGCCGCCCGCACGAGGGATGCCTCGAACGCGAACATCGCCCCGCACGCGAGGAGCAAAACCCACCGTCTTCCGAGCACCGCGGACAGCGTCCACGCCGCCCCGATCATCTGAATTTTCGGCGGTCCGGAAACCAAAAAGAGGCAGCCCGACGCCACCCCTTTCGATCCTGCCCTCGGCCCGATCACCGGACTCAGGCGGCGACCTCCACCGGCTCTTCGTCGGGATCCCCAGGGACCGGTCCCGAGTCCATGCCCTTGGCATCCCGGTCACGGTCGACCAACTCGATGAAGGCCATTTCCGCCGCGTCGCCATAACGGCGTCCCTTGCGCAGCACCCGGGTATAGCCGCCGGATCGGTCGGCGTACCGTTCCGCCAACGTCGTGAACAGCTTGTCGATCAGCTCGGTGTCGGGGATGGAGGCCAACGCCTGGCGGCGGGCATGAAGGTCGCCGCGCTTCCCCAACGTGATCAGTCGATCGACGATACGCCGGAGCTCCTTCGCCTTGGGCAACGTCGTTTCGATCTGCTCGTGCTTGATCAGGGACGCCGCCATGTTGCGGAACATGGCGATGCGATGCGCGCTGGTCCGATTGAGCCGGCGTCCTTGCTTGCGATGACGCATTTTCGTTCGCTCCCCGGACGGCCCCTCTATTTCTAGAAGGGGTCTTCCATCGTCTTGGCCAGTTCCTCGATGTTCTCGGGCGGCCAGTTCGGCGCCTCCATACCCAGATGCAGGCCCATCTGAGCCAGTATCTCCTTGATCTCGTTCAGGGATTTACGGCCGAAGTTGGGCGTGCGCAGCATCTCGCTCTCGGTCTTCTGGATGAGGTCACCGATGTAGACGATGTTGTCGTTCTTGAGACAGTTCGCGGACCGCACGGACAACTCCAACTCGTCGACCTTCCGCAGCAGATGACGGCTGAATCCAGGCAGGATCTGTTCCTCGATCTTCTCCTCGGTCCTGGGCTCCTCGAAATTTATGAACAGCTGGAGTTGATCCTGGAGAATGCGCGCGGCATAGGCGACCGCGTCATCGGGAGTCACGGTCCCGTTGGTCTGGACCTCGAGGGTGAGCTTGTCGTAATCGAGGATCTGACCCTCACGCGAGTTTTCCACCTTGTAGGCAACCTGGCGAACGGGACTGTAAAGAGCATCCACCGGGATCAGCCCGATGGGCACGTCCTCCGCGCGGTGCTGCGACGCCGGGACGTAGCCCTTGCCCGACTCCACCGTCAGTTCCATGGACAGGGTGGCCTTCTCGTCCAGCGTACAGATCACCAGATCGGGGTTCATCACCTCGATGTCATGGCCAGTCTGGATCACGCCGGCCCGAACCTCGCCCGGGCCACTCGTCTTGAGCGTCATCCGCCTGGGTCCCTCGCCATGCATACGCAGGGCGAGTCCCTTCACGTTCAAGACGATATCGGTGACGTCCTCGCGGACACCCGGTATGGACGAAAACTCGTGAAGAACCCCGTCGATCTGAATCGAAGTGACGGCCGCACCGTGCAGGGACGACAGGAGAACACGACGCAGCGTGTTGCCCAGCGTCAGACCGAAACCACGTTCCAGCGGCTCCGCGACGAAGGTCTTTCGATCCTCCTCGCCCACCTCGACGACCAGCTTGTTCGGTTTGATGAGCTGAAGCCAGTTCTGTTGATTGATGCGTTCACTCTGCATGGTCAATGGAGGGCTCTCTCCTCGAAAACGGGAACGGCGAAACCCGTTCCGCCCGGATATTCACGAGTCAGCCAGCCTCGAAGCGGGCCGGCTGGGCTTGACCTACACCCGGCGCCGCTTCGGTGGCCGGCAACCGTTGTGTGGTATGGGCGATACATCCTTGATCGTGGTGATCGCGAATCCGATCGCCTGGAGCGAACGGAGCGCCGATTCACGACCCGACCCCGGTCCCCTTATCCGTACTTCCAACTGCTTGACGCCGTGCTCCATCGCCTTGCGGCCGGCATCCTCGGCGGCGAGCTGCGCCGCATAAGGGGTCGATTTCCGGGACCCCTTGAATCCTTGCTGCCCCGCCGAGGCCCAGGCGATGGTGTTGCCCTGGGCATCGGCGATCGTGATCTTCGTGTTGTTGAACGTGGCATTCACGTGCGCGACCGCGGAAGAGATGTTCTTGCGTTCGCGGCGCCTGACCCGCGTCGTCCCCTTCAACATGACGTTACCATGACGTTGCCTCTACACGCTCACTTCCCGGTCGAGTGAGGGAAGCCTGGCCTACTTCTTCTTGCCCGCGATGGCGCGCGCGGGCCCCTTGCGGGTGCGGGCGTTGGTGTGCGTCCGCTGACCACGAACCGGCAGCCCGCGGCGGTGACGCAGCCCGCGATAGCAGCCCAGGTCCATCAGCCGCTTGACGTCCATGGCCCTCTCACGCCTCAAATCGCCCTCGACGACATAGTCGCGACCGATGATCTCGCGAATCTGCATGACCTCGGCGTCGGTCAGATCGCTGACGCGGCGCTCCGCGGGGATGGAGGCCTTCGTACAGATCTCCCTCGCCTTGGTGCGGCCGATTCCGAAGATATACGTCAACCCGATCTCGGCACACTTGTTCGTCGGGATATTCACGCCGGCAATTCGTGCCACGTCAGACCCCCAAATTTCAGTGCAGGAAGGCACCGCCCCCCGGACCACCCGGGGCGCACCTCGTCAACGCCAGTGGATAGGCGCGGGATTATCGGGGAGCCGCCTCTTCAAGTCAACCGGTCAGATGGCCGCCATGAACGATTCTATGTCGCGCGCGACCCGCTCGATGCCGGTCATGGCGTCGACCGACCTGAGAATGCCCTTTTCCCGAAAGAACGGCAAAAGGGGTTCCGTGAGCATGTGATAGTCTTCCAGGCGGTGCCGAACGGTTTCCGGATTGTCGTCCGCGCGGCGCCGGAACCGATGCCCCCCGCAGACGTCGCAAAGACCCTCGCGGCTCGGCGGTCTGTTCGTATCGTGGTACGCCTCGCCGCACCGGGCGCAGGAGAAGCGACCCGAAATCCGGCCCACCATGGCCTCGTCATCCGCCTCGAACAGGATGACGAGATCAAGGGTCATGCCCCGCTCGGCCAAGTAGGCGTCGAACGTCCGCGCCTGCGGAAGCGTGCGCGGGAATCCGTCCAGTATGACGCCGCCGGCGCAATCGGGCTCCTCGATCCGTTCGGCGATCATGGCGACGATCAGGTCGTCGGGAACGAGGTCGCCCGATGCCATCCGCTTCTCGACCTGTTCCCCGATCTTCGTCTTCTCCTCCACCGCCGTCCGGAGCATTTCGCCGGTGGACAGCGCTCTGAGGCCATACCTCTCCTCCATGATCCTTGCCTGCGTTCCTTTGCCGGAGGCCGGCGGACCGACGAGAACGATGATCAGCGGTTGCGACCCCTGAGTCTGGATTTCTTGATCAGCCCCTCATATTGGTGCGCGAGCAGATGGGAGTGCACCTGCGCGACCGTATCCATCGTCACCGTGACGACGATGAGGAGCGACGTACCGCCAAAATAGAACGGAACTGCGTATTGGGAAATGAGGAGCTCGGGAAGCAGGCACACGAGCGCGAGATAGGCGGCGCCGACACACGTCAATCGTGTCAGCACGTAATCCAGATATTCGGCCGTGTTCTTGCCGGGCCGGATTCCCGGGATGAAGCCGCCATACTTCTTCAGGTTGTCCGCCGTATCGGATGGATTGAAGACGACCGCAGTATAGAAAAACGCGAAAAAGACGATCCCGCCGATATAGAGGCCGAGATACAGCGGCTGGCCACGGCCGAGCAACGACGTCACCGTCGTCAGCCACTCCGGCCCCCCGGACGCGCCAAAGCCCGCCACGGTTATCGGCAGCAGCAGCAGCGAAGACGCGAAAATGGGCGGAATCACGCCCGCCGTATTCAGCTTGAGCGGCAGATGCGAATTGTCCCCGCCGAACATCTTGTTGCCGACCTGACGTTTGGGATACTGGATCACGATGCGTCGCTGCGCACGCTCCATGAAGACGATGAACGCGATCGTCGCCACGGCCATGACCATCAGGAACAGGATGAACAGAGTCGACAGGGCGCCAGTCCGCCCCAGTTCGAGAGTGCTCGCCAGCGCGCGGGGCAGCTCCGCGACGATGCCGGCGAATATGATCAACGAGATCCCGTTCCCGACACCGCGCGCCGTCACCTGCTCGCCCAGCCACATGAGGAACACGGTTCCACCGGTCAGCGTGACCACGGTCGTGATCCTGAAGAAGGCTCCCGGCTCCAGAACCGCACTGCCGGACGACCCCGTCATGCTCTCGAGGCCAACCGCGATGCCGTAGGCCTGAACCGCGGCGAGGAGCACGGTGCCGTAGCGGGTGTATTGATTGATTTTCTTGCGGCCCTGCTCGCCTTCCTTTTTCAGTTGCTCGAGCCGCGGCGATACCGTCGTCATCAGCTGCATGATGATCGAAGCGGAAATGTACGGCATGACGTTCAGGGCGAAGATCGTCATGCGCCCGAGCGCGCCTCCGGCGAACATGTCGAACATCCCGAGGATGCCGCTCTGCTGCTGGCGGAATATGTCCGCCAGAATCGCCGCGTCGATCCCGGGCAGGGGGATATAGGTCCCCAAGCGATAGATGATCAGGACGCCGAGCGTGAACCATATCCGACGCTTCAACTCCGTGGCCTTGGAAAAGGCCCCGAAATTGATGTTGGCGGCGAGCTGTTCCGCGGCCGAAGGCATCGTTCGGACGTTACTCCGTTCCGGAGTCCCGGCCCGGTTCGTTGTCTCGTGTCCGGGCCCGTTCCCTGGCGGGCGTTTCCTCGTCCCGTTTCGGCTTTCGGTTCTTCTCCATCGCCGCGTCCGATTTCGCCTGACGGAGCACCGTCACGCTGCCGCCCGCCTCTTCCACGGCCGCCCTGGCGCCCGGGGAAGCCCAATCCACCGTCACCGACAGCTTCGCCGTGAGCTTTCCCCTGCCCAGAAGCCGGATGCCGTCCCGCAACTTCGTCACGACTCCGGCCGCGGCCATGGCTGCCGCATCGACGGGCTTCGACGCATCGATCTTGCCGGCGTCGACGGCGGCCTGAAGACGGCCGACGTTCACCACGGCGAACCGTCTACGGAATATATTGTTGAAGCCGCGCTTCGGCAGGCGCCGGTGAATGGGCATTTGCCCGCCCTCGAAGCCCCAGAGCGCGACGCCGCTACGAGACCGCTGGCCCTTGTTTCCCCGACCCGACCGCCTGCCCTTGCCCGAACCGATCCCCCGGCCCACGCGGGCGCGGGCACGGTTCACGTTCGCGCGGTCGGAAAGTTCATTGAGGTTCATGCATGTCTCCCGCGCCCCGTCGGCCCGTTTCCTCGACGCGGACCAAGTGCTGGATCTTGTTGATCATGCCCCGGACGGACGGCGTATCCTCAAGCACGCGCGTGCGATTCATCCTGTTCAAACCCAAGCCGATCAGAACCTGGCGCTGCCACCCGGGGCGCCCGATGGCGCTTCGTACTTGAGTGACCTTCAGCGTTTCACCCGTCTCGGCCATCGGTCACTCCCTGGCTTCCTTCGTGGCCTGATCCCGGCGGCCGACGATATCGCCGAGTCTCTTCCCGCGCTTGGCGGCGGCGAAGCGCGGCGACATGACGCGGCCCAAGGCATCGAACGTGGCCTTGATCATGTTGTACGGATTCGCCGTGCCGATGGATTTGGTCACGATGTCCTGCACGCCCAGGGTTTCGAACACCGCCCGCATGGGCCCGCCGGCGATGATGCCCGTGCCGGAAGGCGCGGCACGCAATACGACCCGACCGGCGCCGAAACGGCCTTCGACATCGTGGTGCAGCGTCCTCCCTTCGCGAAGGGGCACCCGAATCATGTTGCGCTTCGCCTGCTCGGTCGCCTTCCGAATCGCCTCCGGAACCTCGCGGGCCTTGCCATGACCGTATCCCACCCGACCTTTCTGGTCGCCGGCGACCACCAGCGCCGCAAACCCGAATCGACGACCGCCTTTCACGACCTTGGCAACGCGGTTGATGCTGACCAGCTTGTCGACGATTTCGCTTTCGCCGCGGTCCCCGAACGGTGCCGCCATGATCCGCTCCCTCGACTAAAACGAGAGGCCGCCCGCGCGCGCCGCTTCGGCGAGCGCCTTGACCCGGCCGTGAAAGAGATAGCCGCCACGATCGAACACCACGCTCTCCACACCGGCCGATCTGGCCCGGCTGGCGATGAGTTCGCCGACCCTGGTCGCGGCGGCGACGGAACAGCCCGAACCGCCGGTGGCCCGCGCATCGCGGTCAAGCGTCGACGCGGACGCCAAGATGGCACCCTGAACGTCATCGATCACTTGCGCGTAGATATGCTTGTTCGAGCGATAGATCGACAGCCGCGGCCGTCCCCTGGCCGCCGCGCGGAGGTGATGCCTGACACGCCGCGCGCGGCGCTTGTGCGATGTCTCGCGCCTGGTCATCGCTCCTACTTCCTCTTGCCTTCCTTACGGAAAACATACTCACCCACGTATCGGATCCCCTTGCCCTTGTACGGTTCCGGCTTCCGGAACGCCCGAATGTCGGCGGCGACCTGACCGACCTTCTGCCGGTCCATCCCGGAGACCGAGACGGCCGTCGGCCGTTCGCACCTGATTTCGATACCCTCCGGAATATCGTAGTTGATCTCGTGGCTGTATCCCATCTGCAGGTTCAACGTCCGGCCTTCCACGGCCGCACGGTATCCCACGCCATGAATCTCCAGATCCCGCGAAAAACCCTCGGCAACGCCCCGGACGAGATTGTCGACCAGCGTCCGCTGCATACCCCACATGGTCCGCGCACGCTTGGAACCGTCGCGGGGCTTGACGACGATTTCGTCGTTTTCCCGAGACGCGAGCACTTCTTCGACCAACGTCATCGACAACGCGCCCTTCGGGCCCGTGGCCGTCATTTCCCGTCCGGAAATCTCCACGGTGACGCCTTGCGGCACGGGCACGGGTTTCTGTCCGATCCGCGACATGAGTCCGCCTAGATCACGTTGCACAGGACTTCGCCGCCGACATGTTCGGCGCGCGCTTCCGAATCGGAC
This sequence comes from Alphaproteobacteria bacterium, assembly GCA_965200265.1. Classification (GTDB taxonomy): domain Bacteria; phylum Pseudomonadota; class Alphaproteobacteria; order UBA2966; family UBA2966; genus UBA2966. The sequence continues at coordinate 1,531,416 of OZ241357.1, forward strand.
AGAACGCCCTTGGGAGTCGACAAGATGGCGATCCCGAGACCATTGGAAACCCTCGGCAAATCCCGAATCGAGGAATAGACCCGGCGGCCGGGACGCGACACTCGCGTGATCGTCTGAATCACGGGTTCACCCTCATGGTACTTGAGCTCGATGCGGATCTCGGGCTTGCCCGTCTCGCTTTCCGTGCGCTCGTAGCCCCGGATATAGCCTTCGCGCTTCAGGACGTCCAGCACGTTCACCCTCAGGTTCGAGGCCGGACTGACGATGGAGCCCAATTGGGCCCGCTGCCCGTTGCGGATGCGCGTCAGCATATCGCCCAGGGGATCGCTCATCGACATACCCGAAACCCCTACCAGCTCGACTTGACCATGCCAGGGATACGTCCTTCCGATGCCAACGACCGCAACGCGATACGCGACATGCGCAACTTGCGATAGTAGCCCCGGGGGCGCCCACTGATTTCACAGCGGTTGCGGACACGGGTCGCCGAGGAATTCCGCGGCAGCTCGGCGAGTTTGAGTCGAGCGGCGAAGCGCTCCTCCTGCGGCAGGGACTCGTCCGCCGCGGCCCCTCTCAGCCGCTCTCGCTTCCCGGCGTACTTGGCGACCAGCTTCCGCCGCCGCCGGTTCTTCTCTATCGCGCTCTTCTTGGCCATGATGCCGCCTGTCCTCGTATGGTCCCGAACTCCGTCCGCCGGGTATCAGTTCATGAAGGGCATGCCGAACCCGGCAAGCAGCGCCTTCGCTTCGTCGTCGGTGGCCGCGGTCGTCACGATCGCGATATCGAGCCCGCGGATCGCGTCGACCTTGTCGTAGTCGATCTCGGGAAAGACGATCTGTTCCCGCAACCCCAGAGAGAAGTTCCCCCTTCCATCGAAGCTCCTCGGCGAGACGCCGCGGAAATCGCGAACCCGCGGCAGGGCAATGGTGATCAGGCGGTCGAGGAACTCGTACATGCGCCGCCGGCGCAACGTGACCTTCACGCCGACCTCCATGCCTTCGCGCAGCTTGAAGTTGGATATGGATTTCCGGGCCCTCGTGATCACGGGCCGCTGTCCGGCGACCGCCATGAGATCGGAGAACGCGCTCTGGACCACTTTCGAATCCCGGGCGCCTTCTCCCGTTCCCATATTGAGAACGATCTTCTCGAGCTTCGGAATACACATCGGATTATCGTAGCCGAATCGTTCCTGCATGGCCGGCTTGACGACGGCGTCGTAATGCTGCCGCATACGGGTCATGTCCAACACCTACAGATCCACGACTTCGCCGGACTTCTTGGCGAACCGCACCTTGCGACCGTCGTCCAGAAACCTGAACCCGACACGCGTCGCTTCCCCGGTCTTCGGATCGACGAGCGCCACGTTGGACAACGCCAAGGACGCTTCCTTCTCGATGACGCCGCCCGGATTCCCCGCCTGGGGCCGCGAGTGGCGCTTGACGACGTTGATGCCCTGAACGACGACGCGCCCATCCTTGCGGAGAACACGGAGGACCTCCCCTTTCCTGCCCTTCTCCCGCCCGTTCAGAATGACGACCTGATCGCCCTTGCGAATTTTGGACGCGCCCGCCATCACAACACCTCGGGCGCAAGCGAGACGATCTTCATATGGTGCCTCGCTCGAAGCTCGCGGGTCACCGGTCCGAATATCCTCGTGCCGATGGGCTCGCCCTGGGGGTTGACCAACACCGCCGCGTTTCCGTCGAAGCGAATGGCGCTGCCGTCGGGACGTCGTATCTCCTTGGCCGTGCGCACCACCACGGCGCGATGCATGTCACCCTTCTTGACGCGTCCCCGCGGGGTCGCCTCCTTGACGCTGACGACGATGATATCGCCGACCGACGCGGTACGCCGCTTCGAGCCTCCCAGCACCTTGATGCACTGGACCCGGCGGGCGCCTGAATTGTCGGCTACCTCAAGGTTCGTTTCCGGCTGAATCATGTCGCCACCCCGCCCGTCTCCGGCGCCCCTATCCGGTTTCCGCCAGAACTTCCCAGCTCTTGAGCCTGGAGATGGGCCGGCACTCCCGGATTCTCACGATGTCGCCCACGCCGTGCGCGTTTTCGGGATCGTGTGCGTGATACTTCTTGCTGCGTCGAATGATCTTCCCGTAGAGCGGGTGGCGAACGCGGCGCTCCACCCGCACCACGACGGTCTTGTCACCGGTATTGCTCACGACGACACCCCGCAGGACTCGCTTCGGCATTCCGTCCCTCCCTAGGACGCTTGGCTGGACGTTGCGTTGAGCATCGTCTTCACACGCGCGACGTCGCGCCGCACTTCACGGATCCGCGCGGTATTCTCAAGCTGACCCGAGGCCCTCTGAAAGCGCAGATTGAACAACTCCTTCTTCGAGTTGAGAAGGAGGTCGTTGAGTTCGTCCACCGTCTTGCCGCGCAGTTCCTCGGGCTTCATGTCAGCTGCCCTCCACGCGACTGACGATCCTGGTCTGCACGGACAGCTTGGCCGCTCCCCGTGTCAGAGCTTCGCGGGCCAGTCCCGACGGGACGCCGCCCAACTCGAACATCACGCGGCCCGGCTTTATGCGGCACATCCAGAACTCCGGCGCGCCCTTGCCCTTGCCCATGCGGACCTCCGTCGGCTTGGAGCTGACCGGGACATCGGGAAACACCCGAATCCAGACACGCCCCGTGCGCTTGATGTGGCGCGTGATCGCCCGGCGACAAGCCTCGATCTGGCGCGCCGTGATGCGCCCCGCCGTCGTCGCCTTGAGCCCGAACGTGCCGAAGTTGAGCGTATTGCCCGAAGACGCGGATCCATGGACGCGGCCTTTCTGGGCCTTGCGGTACTTGGTGCGTTTGGGCTGTAGCATGGGATTGCCTTTATCGCGTTCGGCCAGCTACCGCTGCGTCTGCTGATCGGCCAGCAGCTTGTCCTGCGCCATCGGATCGTGCGCCATGATCTCACCCTTGAAGACCCACACCTTGACACCACAGGTGCCGTAGGTGGTGCGCGCCGTCTGCTGCCCATAGTCGATGTCGGCGCGTAGCGTGTGCAGAGGCACGCGACCTTCGCGATACCATTCGGTCCGGGCGATTTCGGCCCCGCCGAGGCGACCGCCGCAGTTGATCCGAATGCCTTGAGCACCCAGGCGGATGGCCGACTGAACGGCGCGCTTCATGGCGCGTCGAAAGGCGACTCGGCGCTCCAGCTGCTGAGCAACGTTTTCGGCGATCAGCTTGGCGTCGATTTCGGGTTTGCGGATCTCCAGGATGTCGAGATGCACGTCGCTTCCCGTCATCTCGGAAAGCCGGGCGCGCAGACGTTCGATGTCGGCTCCCTTCTTTCCGATGACGACGCCGGGACGCGCCGTGTGGATCGTGACCCGCGCCTTCTTGGTAGGCCGCTCGATCACGACCTTGCTGACGCCCGCCTGGGAGAGCTGGCCTTCGAGGAACCCGCGGATGCGCAGATCCTCGTGGAGCAGTTTCCCATATTCATCCTTGTCCGCAAACCACCTGGAATCCCATGTCCGGTTGATTCCAAGACGCAGACCAACGGGATTGACCTTCTGACCCATCAGGCAGTCTCCTCGCGTTCGCGAACCACGAGCGTGAGCTCGCTGAACGGCTTGCGGATTCGTCCGACGCGGCCCCGCGCCCTGGGCTGCCAGCGCTTCAACACCAACCCCTTGCCGACACTCGCTTCCGCGACGTAGAGCTGATCGACGTCGAGTTGATGATTGTTCTCGGCATTGGCGATCGCCGACTGGAGCACCTTCTTGACGTCGCGCGCGATGCGCCGTTTCGAGAACGTCAGTTCCGCGAGCGCGGAGTTGACGCTCTTGCCCCGGATGGCGCCGGCGACGAGGTCGAGCTTGCGAGGGCTGATGCGAATCTGCCTGGCCTTCGCCATGGCCTCGTTGTCGGCGAGGCGTCGGGGATGTGACTGCTTGCCCATACGCCTACGCCCTGCGCGCCTTCTTGTCCGCCGCGTGTCCGTGGTAGGTCCGCGTCGGTGCGAATTCTCCGAGCTTGTGGCCCACCATGCTCTCGTTGACGAGAACCGGGATGAACTTCCGGCCGTTGTAGACGGCGAACGTCAGTCCGACGAACTGAGGCAGGATGGTCGAGCGGCGAGACCACGTCCGGATGACGTCGTTGCGTCCGGACTGCCGCGCCGCCTCCGCCTTCTTCAGCAGGTAGCCGTCGACGAACGGACCTTTCCATACCGAACGGGCCACGCGACCCCTCCTATTTCTTGTGTCGGCTGCGCATGATCAGCCGATCCGTCTTCTTGTTCGACCGGGTGCGCTTACCCTTGGTCGGCCTGCCCCACGGAGTCACCGGATGCCGTCCGCCCGACGTGCGCCCTTCGCCTCCGCCGTGCGGATGATCGATCGGATTCATCGCCACGCCGCGGACGGACGGGCGCTTGCCCAGCCAGCGCTTGCGACCGGCCTTCCCGAGTTTGACGTTCTTGTTGTCGGGATTCGAGACGGCGCCGACGGTCGCCATGCATTCCGCCCGAACCATGCGCTGCTCGCCCGAGCCGAGCCTCAGCAGGGCGTAGCCCGCGTCCTTGCCGACGAGTTGCGCATAGGCCCCCGCGGCCCGCGCCATCTGGCCGCCTCTGCCGGGCTTCATTTCGATGTTGTGAATGATCGTGCCCATCGGGATGTTGCGCATCGGCATGGCGTTTCCCGGCTTGACGTCGACCCGCTCGCCGGAAACCACGGTATCGCCGACCGCAAGCCGCTGCGGCGCGAGGATGTATGCGGTCTCGTCGTCGGAATAGCGCAGCAACGCCAGGAACGCCGAACGATTGGGATCGTATTCGAGACGCTCCACCGTGGCCGGGGCGTCGAACTTGCGCCGCTTGAAATCGACGATGCGGTAGCGTTGCTTGTGCCCGCCGCCGATACGGCGCGCGGTGATCCGGCCGCCGTTGTTCCGGCCGCCGGCCTTGGACTTTCCTTCCGTCAGCGACTTGACCGGCTTTCCCTTCCACAAATCGGAACGGTCGACCAGCACCAGCTGACGCCGGGATGGCGTCATCGGTCTGTATGATTTCAGGGCCATCCTCTAGATCCCCGTCGTCACGTCGATGGACCGGCCTTCTTCCAGCGAGACGAAGGCTTTCTTGTAGGCCGCGCGGCGCCCCGGGCGTCCGCGGAAGCGCTTTCGCTTTCCTTGCTGGCGCAGTGTATTCACGGCCGTCACCTTGACCGCGAACAGGCCCTCGACGGCCGCCTTGATCTCCGGCTTCGTGGCGTCCATGGCCACCCGGAACGTCACCTGAGCATGTTCCGAGCCGAAGGTCGCCTTTTCCGTGATCACCGGACCACGAATGATGTCGTACATGCGCTCGCGGGAGATGTTCGCCGATCTCATGACAACCGGGCCTCCAGGTGCTCGACGGCGGCCTTCGTCAGCACCAGGGTGTCACGCCGAAGAATGTCGTAGACGTTCGCGCCCTGTTGAGGCAGCACGTCGAATTGCGGGATGTTCGACGCCGCGCGCCGGAAGTTCACGTCGATTTCGGGACCGTCGATGACCAGCGCGGATCCCCAGCCCAGTTTCGTCAGTTTCGCGACGAGCGATCTGGTCTTCGGCGCGTCGAGCTTCGCCTGGTCGATGACCACCAGCTTGCCGTCCGCCGCCTTGGCGGACAGCGCGGTCCGCAAGCCCAGCCTCCGAACCTTCTTCGGCAGACCGAAGGCGTGGTCCCGCACGACCGGCCCGAAGGTGACGGCGCCCCCGCGGAACTGCGGCGACCGGCGGCTGCCGTGGCGCGCGCGCCCGGTGCCCTTCTGCCGCCAGGGCTTCGCCGTCGTGCCGCTGATCTCGCCGACGCCACGCGTCTTGTGCGTCCCGGCCCGCCTCTTGGCCAACTGCCACTTCACGACCCGGTTGAGGATATCGGCGCGCACGGGCGCGCCGAAAACCGCATCGTCAAGCTCCATCGTCCCGGCGGATTCGGAATCGAGCGTGGTTACCTCGGCCTGCATCGCCCCTAGTCCCCGCTCCCGCCGTCCTCGACGGCCTCCGGTTCGGCCTCGCGCGCCGGTTCGGAGCCATCCGACTCGGCGGCCTCCCGAGCTTCGGCCCCGGCGCTCTTCAGGCCCGCCGGCAACGGAGCTCCATCGGGAAGTTTCCGCTTCTTCGCATCGGTGACGCGGATCCAGCTTCCCTTGGCCCCCGGCACACCGCCCTTGACGAGGATCAGTCCTTCCTCCGGGTCGGTCGACACCACCTCGAGGCTCTGCACCGTCACCCGTTCGGCGCCGAGATGGCCCGCCATCTTCTTGCCCTTGAACACCTTGCCCGGATCCTGGCATTGCCCGGTGGAGCCATGCGCGCGGTGCGAGACCGAAACGCCGTGACTGGCGGCCAGTCCGCCGAAGTTGTGCCTCTTGATGACGCCGGCGAAGCCCTTGCCGATGCTGACTCCGCAGACGTCGACGAACTGCCCGGCCACAAAGTGGCCGGCCGCGAGCTCAGCGCCCACCTCCACCATGTTTTCGGCGGACACCCGGAACTCGGCGATCCTCCGCTTGGGCTCCACCCGGGCCTTGGCGAAATGCCCGCGCATGGCCTTCGAGACGTTCTTGACCTTGGCCGTCCCGGCGCCGAGTTGGACGGCGTCGTACCCGTGGGTTGCGGTGGTCCGCTGCGCCACCACCTGGCAGCCGTCCACCTTGAGGACGGTCACGGGCACATGTCCCCCATCGTCCTGAAAGATCCGGGACATCCCGACCTTGCATGCGATGACGCCGGTGCGCATCGTCCTCAGACCTTGATCTCGACGTCGACGCCCGCGGCGAGGTCGAGCTTCATCAACGCGTCGACGGTTTCGGGCGTCGGATCGACGATATCGAGCAGACGACGGTGCGTCCGGATCTCGAACTGCTCGCGGGACTTCTTGTCGATGTGAGGCGATCGCAGAACCGTATAGCGCTCGATCCTCGTGGGGAGCGGGATGGGTCCGCGGACCCGGGCGCCCGTCCGTTTCGCCGTGTTGAGTATTTCACTCGCCGAAACGTCGAGCACCCGATGGTCATACGCCTTGAGACGTATGCGGATGTTCTGATTCATCATCGCCCTTGACTCTCCGCGAGCCCCCGTCGCTTCGCCTTTCGCGTTCCGCCGCTACTCGGCGATCCGCGCAACCACCCCGGCGCCAACCGTGCGACCGCCCTCCCGGATCGCGAAACGCAATCCCTCGTCCATCGCTATCGGCTGGATCAACTCGACATCCATCGTCACGTTGTCTCCGGGCATGATCATCTCCGTGCCCTCCGGCAATCCTATCTGACCCGTCACGTCCGTCGTCCGAAAATAAAACTGCGGGCGGTAGTTCGAGAAAAACGGCGTGTGACGACCCCCCTCCTCCTTCGTCAGAATGTACGCCTCCGCCGTGAAACGCGTGTGCGGCGTGATCGACCCCGGACGCGCCAACACCTGACCGCGCTCGACCTCGTCACGGCCAACGCCGCGCAACAGGCAGCCCACGTTGTCCCCGGCCTCTCCCTCGTCCAGCAGCTTCCGAAACATCTCGACGCCCGTCACCGTCGTCTTCGACGTCTCCTGAAGACCCACGATCTCGACCTCCTCACCTACCTTCACCACACCACGCTCGATACGCCCCGTCACCACAGTCCCACGGCCCGAGATCGAAAACACGTCCTCTATCGGCATCAGAAACGCCATGTCCTTCGGACGCTCCGGCTGCGGCACATACTCGTCAACCGCAGACATCAACGCCTCGATCGTCCCCGAACCCACCTCCGCGTCGCCACCCTCCAGCGCCGCCAGCGCCGATCCCTGAACAACCGGAACGTCGTCCCCGGGAAACTCGTAGCTCGACAGCAACTCCCGTACCTCCAACTCCACCAACTCCAGCAACTCCGGGTCGTCAACCTGATCCACCTTGTTCAGATAGACCACGATCGCCGGAACCCCAACCTGACGCGCCAGCAGTATGTGCTCCCGCGTCTGCGGCATCGGACCGTCCGCCGCAGACACGACCAGTATCGCGCCGTCCATCTGCGCCGCACCCGTGATCATGTTCTTCACGTAGTCCGCATGACCCGGACAGTCCACGTGCGCGTAATGACGATGCTCCGTCTCGTACTCCACATGCGCCGTCGCGATCGTGATCCCGCGCGCCTTCTCCTCCGGCGCCTTGTCGATCAGGTCGAACGGCGTGAAATCCGCTCCCCCGCGCTCCGACAGGACCTTCGTGATCGCCGCCGTCAACGTCGTCTTCCCATGATCAACGTGACCTATCGTCCCGATGTTGCAGTGCGGCTTCGTCCGCTCAAACCTCGCCTTCGCCATCGTTCAGTCTCCAATCGCACTCTTTCTCGCGTCATTCCGTCCGCGATTCCGGGTCAGGCCAGTTTCGCGCGAACCTCGTCGGACACCGCCTGGGGCACGTGATCGTAATGATCGAAGGTCATCGTGAACTGGGCCCGGCCTTGGGTCATTGACCGCAAGTTATTGACGTATCCGAACATATTGGCAAGCGGGACCACCACCGTGATGACCCGCGCATTTCCCCGCTGCGCCGTCCCCGTCACATGTCCGCGCCGCGAGTTGAGATCGCCGATCACATCGCCCATGAACTCCTCGGGGGTAACCACCTCGACGTCCATCACGGGCTCGAGCAACCTCACGCCAAGCTTCGACGCCGCCTCGCGCAACGCCGAACGCGCGGCGATCTCGAAGGCCATCACCGACGAATCGACGTCGTGCGCCGCTCCGTCGACGAGCGTCGCCCTGAAATCGATGACCGGAAATCCCGCCAGAAGGCCGGACTCGGCCGCCGAGACGAGCCCGGCCCGAACGCCGGGGAGGAACTCCTTCGGAACGCTGCCGCCTGCAACCCGGCTTTCGAACTCGACGCCGGAGCCGGTGGGCAGGGGCTCGAACTCGATCCGCACGCGGGCGAACTGGCCGGCGCCGCCTGTCTGCTTCCGGTGCGTGTAGTCGATCTCGCCGGTCCGGGTGATGGTTTCCCGGTAGGCGACCTGCGGCGCGCCGACGTTGCCGTCGACCCTGAACTCCCGCTTCATGCGATCGACGATGATTTCGAGATGCAGCTCCCCCATCCCCTTGATGATGGTCTGGCCGCTCTCGGGATCGGTCGACACGCGGAACGAAGGATCCTCCTCGGCGAGCCGGGACAGGGCGACGCCCATCCTTTCCTGGTCGTTCCTGGTGCGCGGCTCCACCGCCACTTCGATGACCGGATTCGGAAAATCCATGCGCTCCAGCACGACCGGATTGTTGAGATCGCACAACGTATCGCCCGTGGAGGTGCCCTTCAGTCCGGCGAGCGCGACGATGTCGCCGGCGCGGGCCTCCCGGACGTCTTCCCGGTGGTTGGAATGCATGGCCAACATGCGGCCGACGCGCTCCCGCCGCCCCTTGACCGAATTGAGCACCACGCCGCCGGTCGTCGCCACGCCGGAATAGATCCGGATGAACGTGAGGCTGCCGACGAACGGATCGGTCATCACCTTGAACGCCAGGGCGGAGAACGGTTCGTCATCGCTGGACTCGCGCGCGACCCGCTCGTCCGTTCTCGGCTTGATGCCGCCGATCGCCGCGACGTCCGCCGGCGAGGGAAGAAAATCGACCACGGCGTCCAGCAGGGGCTGCACACCCTTGTTCTTGAACGCCGAACCATTGAGGACCGGCACGAACCGGCCCGAGATCGTCCCGGCCCGCACGCACGCCTTGAGCGTCGCGACGTCGGGCTCGTCGCCCTCCAGGTAGCGCTCCAGCGCCGAATCGTCCGCCTCGACGGCGGTCTCGACCAGTTTTTCGCGGTATGCCGCCGCCTGGGCCGCCAGATCGTCGGGAATTTCCCCGATCTCGTACTCGGCGCCGAGGGCCTCCTCCTTCCAGAGGACGGCCTTCATCTCGAAGAGGTCCACGACCCCGGCGTAGGCGGCCTCGCTGCCCACCGGCAACTGGGTCACCAGCGGCGCGGCGCCGAGGCGCTCCTCGATCATCCGGACGCAGTTGAAGAGGTCCGCGCCCGTGCGGTCCATCTTGTTCACGAAACAGATGCGCGGCACGCCGTACTTGTCGGCCTGCCGCCACACCGTCTCGGACTGCGGCTCGACGCCCGCGACGCCGTCGAACACGGCTACTGCGCCATCGAGAACCCTCAGGCTGCGCTCGACCTCGATCGTGAAGTCGACGTGACCCGGGGTGTCGATGATGTTGATGCGGTGGTCATGCCAGGAACAGGTCGTGGCGGCCGAGGTGATCGTGATGCCACGCTCCTGCTCCTGTTCCATCCAGTCCATGACGGCGGCGCCGTCGTGGACCTCGCCGATCTTGTGGGAGCGGCCGGTATAGTAGAGGATACGCTCGGTCGTCGTGGTCTTGCCCGCGTCGATGTGGGCCATGATGCCGATGTTTCGGTAACGATCGAGCGAAGTGACGCGCGTCATGGCCTGAAGCCTTCAGAAATCCGGCGATTACCGATTACCAGCGGTAATGCGAGAACGCCTTGTTGGCCTCGGCCATGCGGTGCGTGTCTTCGCGCTTCTTCACCGCCGCGCCGCGGCTGTTCGCGGCGTCGAGGAGCTCGCCCGACAGCCGCTCGACCATGGTGTTCTCCGAACGGTTGCGCGCCGCGTCGATCAACCAGCGAATGGCGAGAGCCTGGCGGCGGTCGTCCCGAACCTCGACGGGCACCTGGTACGTCGCGCCGCCGACCCGGCGCGAGCGCACCTCGATCGCCGGCTTCACGTTGTCGAGGGCCTTGTGAAACACGCCGACCGGATCCTGGCTCACCTTGCCCTCGATGACGTCCAGCGCGCCGTAGACGATCCGTTCCGAGACCGACTTCTTGCCGGCGAGCATGATGCAGCTCATGAACTTGCTCACCACCCGGTCGCCGTACTTGGGATCGGGGAGCACTTCCCGTTTCTCGGCGCGACGACGACGTGACATGCCTTCCGTTCCCTAACGGGGCCGCTTGGCGCCGTATTTCGAACGCCGCTGCCGACGGTCGCTGATGCCCTGGGTATCGAGAACGCCCCGGATGATGTGATAGCGCACACCCGGCAGGTCCTTGACCCGGCCGCCCCGGATCAGCACCACCGAATGTTCCTGAAGGTTATGGCCCTCCCCCGGGATGTAGCTGAGAACCTCGAACCCGTTCGTCAGGCGCACGCGCGCGACCTTGCGCAACGCGGAGTTCGGCTTCTTCGGCGTGGTCGTGTAGACGCGCGTGCAGACACCTCTCTTCTGCGGGCAGCGCTGCATGGCCGGCGTCTTTTTTCGCTTCACCGGACGCGCGCGCCCGTGGCGAACCAGTTGATTGACGGTAGGCATCCTGCTTCTTCCCGGCGTCGGCCGCTATCAAGCGCGCGATGGCGAGCGACCGCGGCGTGTTCGCTTGACGGGTGTTCTTCGCCCACCCGCGGGCTTGGTGATTTGTTGTCTCCTGGTTTTCGCCGACGCATCCGGGGCGAATCGTCCGCCGCCGCCGACGAGAGCACGCACTATAGCCGCGCCCGCGTTACCGGTCAAGCGGAAAAGCCGCATTTTCCATATGATCGTTCGAGGCCCCCCGAAGCGCGTCCGATACGGGATTCGAAACGGACATCCGCTCCGAATCCCGCGCCTTGAACGCCGGCCGCCGCGACGGCCGCCGCTCTCGCCTCGAGTCGGCTACTCGCCGGCTCCGGCTTCGACGGCCGCCAACTCTTCCTCCTCCCGAATCCGCGCCTCGGCCGCTTCCCTCTCGAGAGTCTCCGCGATCTCTCGGTCCCGTTGAACCGCGACCTGCCGGAGGCGGCTGATCGCCGCGCCCGTGCCGGCCGGTATCAGACGACCGACGATGACGTTCTCCTTCAGCCCGGCAAGACGGTCCATTCGCCCGGACACCGCAGCCTCGGTGAGGACCCGGGTGGTCTCCTGGAAGGACGCCGCCGAGATGAACGAACCCGTCTGCAGGCTGGCCTTGGTAATGCCCTGGAGAACCGGCTCGACCGTCGCCGGCCTCAGATCCTCCGCCGCCGCCCGCTCGTTGGCTTCCTCGTATTCGACGCGGTCGACCTGCTCGCCGAGGAGCAGGGTGGACTCGCCCGGATCCATCACCTCGACCTTCTGAAGCATCTGGCGAACGATGACCTCGATGTGCTTGTCGTTGATGCGCACGCCCTGGAGCCGATAGACCTCCTGGACCTCGTTCACGAGATAGTTGGCCAGAGCCTCGACCCCCATGACGCGCAGGATGTCGTGCGGCACGGGATTGCCGTCGAGCAGCGGCTCGCCCCTGGCCACCCAGTCGCCCTCGCTCACGTTGAGGGGCTTGCCCTTGGGCACGAGATACTCGATCGGCTCCTGGCTATCGTCGTCCGGATTGAGGATGATCCGGCGTTTGGCCTTGTAGTCGCGCCCGAACGCCACGCGCCCGTCGGCTTCCGCGATGATCGCATGGTCCTTGGGCTTGCGGGCCTCGAACAGTTCCGCGACCCGCGGCAGACCGCCCGTGATGTCCCGGGTCTTGCTCGATGCGCGAGGGATGCGCGCGAGCACGTCTCCGGCGTCCACTTCCTGACCGTCCTCGACGCTGAGGATGGCGTCGACCGACAGGTAATAGCGCGCCTCGAGCCCGTTCGCGAGGGTCACGACCTCGCCCGCCTGGTCCCGCAACGTCACGCGAGGCCGCAGATCGCTGCCTTGGGGTTGCTGCCGCCAATCGACGACGACCCGGTTGGTGATGCCGGTCGCCTCGTCCACGACGTCGCGGACGCTCACGCCGTCGAGAAGGTCACGGAACGTCGCGATGCCCTTCTGTTCCGTGATTATGGGGACCGTGTAAGGGTCCCACTCGGCGATCTTGTCGCCCTTCCCGACCCTGGCGCCCTCGTCGACCGCGAGCCAGGCGCCATACGGCAACCGGTGACGCGCCTTCTCCCGACCCGCCTCGTCCTCGAGGGTCATCTCCATGTTGCGGCCCATGACGACCAGACGGTCGCGGCTGTCGCTCACCACGTTCCGGTTGTGCGTCTTGACGACACCGTCCGAGTTCGCCTCGATGGTGGACTGTTCGGCGACCTGGGCGGCGCCGCCGATGTGGAAGGTCCGCATGGTCAACTGCGTGCCGGGTTCGCCGATCGACTGCGCGGCGATGACTCCGACGGCCTCGCCGATGTTGACGGGCGTGCCCCGCGCGAGATCCCGGCCATAGCAGCGGGCGCAGGTTCCGCCTTCGCTTTCGCACGTCAGCACGGACCGCACCTGGACGGAATCGACGCCCGCGCGGTCGATGGCCTCGATGTCGTCTTCCTCGATCATCCCGCCCGCCTCGACGATGACGTCGCCCGACAGGGGATCGACGACGTCGACCGCGGCGCAACGCCCGAGGATCCGTTCGGCGAGCGGCACGACGACTTCGCCGCCTTCCAGGACCTCCTTGACCGTCAACCCCGATCGGGTGCCGCAGTCGTCCTCGACGACCACGCAATCCTGGGCCACGTCGACGAGACGACGGGTCAGGTACCCCGAGTTCGCCGTCTTCAGGGCGGTATCCGCCAGCCCCTTGCGGGCGCCGTGCGTCGAGTTGAAGTATTCGAGCACGGTCAGGCCTTCCTTGAAGTTGGAGATGATCGGCGTCTCGATGATCTCGCCGGACGGCTTGGCCATGAGGCCGCGCATCCCCGCCAGCTGGCGCATCTGGGCGGCGGAGCCGCGGGCGCCCGAATCGGCCATCATGAAGACGGAGTTGACCGGCATCCGCCGCTTCGTCTCCGCGTCGGTCTGCTCGGTGAGGTCGGCGATGCCCTTCATCATCTCGTCGGCCACGCGCTCCGTGCACTGCGACCACGCGTCGATCACCTTGTTGTATTTCTCGCCCTGGGTGATCAGGCCGTCGACGTACTGCTGCTCGTACTCCTTGACGAGTTGCTGGGTCTCGGAAACCATTCCTTCCTTGGAGCCGGGGATGATCATGTCGTCCTTGCCGAACGAGATCCCGGCGCGACATGCGTGATCGAAGCCCAGCATCATCAGATGATCGGCGAAGATCACCGTCTCCTTCTGGCCGCAGTGGCGATACACCACGTCGATCAGCTGCGTGATCTCGCGCTTCGTCAGCAACCGGTTGACGAGACCGAGGTCGACCTTCGGATGTCTCGGCAGCTCCTGCGCCAGCAGCATCCGGCCGGGCGTGGTCTCGACGCGCTGGACGACCGGGTTGCCCTCCTCGTCGACCGTCTCGTAGCGCGTCCGGATCTTGCTGTGCAGCGTCACGGCGCCGTTCAGCAGGGCCTGTTCGATCTCTCCCACGTCGCGGAAGGCGAGACCCTCTCCCGGCTCTCCGTCGCGATCCAGAGACAGGTAATAGAGACCCAGCACGATGTCCTGGGAAGGCACGATGATGGGCTTGCCGTTGGCCGGACCGAGGATGTTGTTGGTCGACATCATCAGCACGCGAGCCTCCAGTTGCGCTTCGAGGGACAGCGGCACGTGAACCGCCATCTGGTCGCCGTCGAAGTCGGCGTTGAAGGCCGCGCAGACCAGCGGGTGCAACTGGATCGCCTTGCCTTCGATCAGCACCGGCTCGAATGCCTGGATGCCGAGCCGATGAAGGGTCGGCGCCCGGTTCAGCAGCACCGGATGCTCGCGGATGACCTCTTCCAGTATGTCCCAGACCTCGGGCCGCTCGTTCTCCACCAGTTTCTTGGCCATCTTGATGGTCGCGGCCATGCCCTTGAGTTCGAGCTTGGAGTAGATGAGAGGCTTGAACAGCTCGAGCGCCATCTTCTTCGGCAGACCGCACTGGTGAAGCATGAGCTCCGGCCCGACGACGATCACCGAGCGCCCGGAGTAATCGACGCGCTTGCCGAGGAGGTTCTGGCGGAAACGTCCCTGCTTGCCCTTCAGCATGTCGGACAGCGACTTGAGAGGACGCTTGTTGGTGCCGGTGATCACGCGGCCCCGGCGCCCGTTGTCGAACAGCGCATCGACGGCTTCCTGAAGCATGCGCTTTTCGTTGCGGACGATGATGTCGGGCGCCCGCAACTCCATCAGCCGCCTGAGGCGGTTGTTCCGGTTGATGACCCGGCGGTACAGGTCGTTGAGGTCCGACGTGGCGAACCGCCCGCCGTCCAGCGGGACCAGCGGCCGCAGATCGGGAGGGATGACCGGGACGACCGTCAGGATCATCCGCTCCGGCCGGTTGCCGGAGTTCAGGAACGACTCGATCAGCTTGAGCCGCTTCACCAGTTTCTTCGGCTTCACCACCGACGTCGTCTCGGCGAGTTCCGTGCGCACCGCGTCGCGTTCGGCCTCGAGATCCATCTTCACCATGATGTCGCGGACGGCCTCGGCTCCGATCCCGGCGGTGAACGCGTCCTCGCCGTACTCGTCCTGGGCCTGGAGGTAGTCGTCCTCCGACATGATCTGACGCTCCCTGAGCGGCGTCAGGCCCGGATCGATGACCACGAAACCCTCGAAGTAGAGGATGCGCTCCAGGTCCTTGAGGGTCATGTCGAGGAGCAGGCCGATCCGGCTCGGCAGGGACTTCAGGAACCATATGTGCGCGACCGGCGAAGCCAGCTCGATGTGGCCCATGCGCTCGCGGCGCACGTTGGACAACGTGACCTCGACGCCGCACTTCTCGCAGGTGATGCCGCGGTACTTCATCCGCTTGTACTTGCCGCAGAGGCACTCGTAGTCCTTGATCGGCCCGAAGATGCGGGCGCAGAACAGGCCATCCCGCTCCGGCTTGAACGTGCGGTAGTTGATGGTCTCGGGCTTCCTGATCTCGCCGAACGACCAGGAGCGGATACGCTCGGGGCTGGCGATGGAGATCTTGATCTGATCGAAGCTCTGGGCGGACGCAGGCTGCCCGAAAATCCGCATCAACTCGTTCATCTATCGTGCTCCTTGTGCACCCGCCGCGAGGCGGGGTTTTCAGCCGACAACTTCCCCGGAGGGCACGGGACGCGCCCTTGGCGCGATCAGTACTCGTTCTGCATCAGGTCGACGTTGAGGCCGAGCGCCTTCAGCTCCTTCACCAGGACGTTGAAGGATTCCGGAATGCCCGCCTCGAACGTGTCGTCGCCCCGGACGATGGCCTCGTAGACCTTGGTCCGTCCGGCCACGTCGTCCGACTTGACCGTCAGCATTTCACGGAGCGTGTACGCGGCGCCGTAGGCCTGCAACGCCCACACTTCCATCTCGCCGAACCGCTGACCGCCGAACTGCGCCTTGCCGCCGAGCGGCTGCTGGGTCACCAGGCTGTACGGACCGATCGACCGCGCGTGGATCTTGTCGTCCACGAGATGGTGCAGTTTCATCATGTAGATGTAGCCGACGGTGACCTTCCTGTCGAAGGGCGTGCCCGTGCGCCCGTCGACGAGCGTCACCTGACCGGAATGCTCCAGTCCCGCGTTTTCGAGCATCTCGACGATGCTGGCCTCGTCGGCGCCGTCGAACACCGGCGTGGCGACCGGAACGCCATGCCGCAGATTGTCCGCCAGTTCGACCAGCTGCTCCCCGTTCAGGTCGGCGATGGCTTCGTCGTACTGCATCTTGCCGTACAGCGCCTTGAGCGTCTTGCGCAGGTCGTCCCGACTGCCGGTGCGGCCGACGTTCTCCATGACCTCGCCGACCCGCCGGCCCAACCCCGCGCAGGCCCATCCCAGGTGCGTCTCCAGGATCTGGCCCACGTTCATGCGCGACGGCACGCCCAACGGGTTGAGAACGATGTCCACCGAGGTCCCGTCCTCGAGATGGGGCATGTCCTCGATGGGCACGATCTTGGAGACCACCCCCTTGTTGCCGTGCCGTCCGGCCATCTTGTCGCCCGGCTGGAGCTTCCGCTTCACGGCGACGAACACCTTGACCATCTTCATCACGCCCGGAGGGAGCTCGTCGCCCCGTTGCAGCTTCTCGATCTTGTTCTCGAAGCGGGCGTCGAGAAGGCTCTTGGCGTCGTCGAACTGCTTCTTGAGCTGCTCGATGTCCCTCATGGCCCTGGCGTCCCTGAGGCCGATCTGCCACCACTGGCCGCGGCTCAGTTCCGCGAGGACGGCCGCGGTGATGCGGGTGCCCTTCTTCATGCCCTTCGGACCGGCCGCGGCCTGGCGGCCGACGAGAAGCCCGCTCAGGCGGCCATAGGTGTTGCGCTCCAGGATCGCGAGCTCGTCTTCGCGGTCTTGGGCCAGCGCCTCGATCTCGTCCCGTTCGATGGCCAGCGCCCGTTCGTCCTTTTCGACGCCGTGCCGCGAGAACACCCTGACCTCGACCACCGTCCCGATCGCGCCGGGCGGCAGGCGCAGCGAGGTGTCGCGGACATCGGACGCCTTCTCGCCGAAGATCGCCCGCAGGAGCTTCTCTTCCGGCGTCATCGGCGATTCGCCTTTCGGCGTGATCTTGCCGACGAGAATGTCGCCCGCCTCGACCTCGGCGCCGATGTACACGATACCGGCTTCGTCCAGATTCCTGAGCGCTTCCTCGCCGGCGTTGGGAATGTCGCGCGTGATCTCCTCCTGGCCGAGCTTGGTGTCGCGGGCCATGATCTCGAATTCCTCGATGTGGATCGAGGTGAACACGTCGTCGCGGACGATGCGTTCGGAGATGAGGATGGAGTCCTCGAAGTTGTAGCCGCCCCACGGCATGAACGCGACGAGCACGTTGCGGCCGAGCGCCAGCTCCCCGAGGTGCGTCGACGGCCCGTCGGCAACGATGTCCCCGGCCCCCACCCGGTCGCCGACGGTGACCAGGGGCCGCTGGGTGATGCAGGTGTTCTGGTTCGAGCGCTGGAACTTTCGCAGATTGTAGATGTCGACGCCCGACTGCGAGAGGTCGGTCTCCTCCGTCGCCCGCACGACGATGCGGTGGGCGTCGACCTGCTCGATGACCCCGGTGCGCCGCGCCACGATGGCGACGCCGGAGTCGCGGGCGACGACCTCCTCCATCCCGGTGCCGACCAGCGGCGCCTCCGCCTGCAACAGCGGCACGGCCTGGCGCTGCATGTTCGACCCCATCAACGCCCGGTTCGCGTCGTCGTTCTCCAGGAACGGGATGAGGGCCGCGGCGACCGATACCAGCTGCTTGGGGGACACGTCGATGTAATCGATGTTCCTCGGCGCCGTCACGATGAACTCGCCGCCCTTGCGGCAGCTCACCAGGTCCTCGGTGAACCGGCCGCGGCCGTCCAGTTGCGCGTTCGCCTGGGCGATGACGTACTTGCCTTCCTCCATCGCCGACAGGAACGTGACGTCGTCGGCGACCTTGCCGTTGACCACCCGCCGGTACGGGGTTTCGATGAACCCGTATTTGCTCACCCGCGCGTAGGTCGCCAGGCTGTTGATCAGGCCGATGTTCGGCCCTTCGGGGGTCTCGACCGGACAGATCCGGCCGTAGTGCGTGGGATGCACGTCGCGAACCTCGAAACCGGCCCGTTCGCGCGTCAGGCCGCCCGGTCCCAGAGCCGACAGGCGGCGTTTGTGGGTGATTTCCGAGAGCGGGTTCGTCTGGTCCATGAACTGGCTGAGCTGGCTCGATCCGAAGAACTCCCGCACGGCCGCGGTGACGGGCTTGGCGTTGATCAGATCCTGCGGCTTGACGGTGTCGATCTCGACGGAGCTCATGCGTTCGCGGATCGCCCGCTCCATGCGCAGCAGGCCGATGCGATACTGGTTTTCCATGAGCTCGCCGACCGAGCGCACCCGGCGGTTGCCCAGATGGTCGATGTCGTCGATCTCGCCGCGCCCGTCCTTGAGGCCGACGAGCGTCTTGATGACACCCAGAATGTCCTCCCGGCGCAGCGTTCGCAGGTTGTCGTCGGTTTCCTGTCCGAGGCGGGTGTTCATCTTCACCCGTCCGACCGCCGAGAGGTCGTAGCGCTCCGGGTCGAAGAACAGGCTCTTGAACAGCGTCTCCGCGGTCTCGAGCGTCGGCGGCTCGCCCGGGCGCATGACCCGGTAGATCTCCTCCAGGGCCTTTTCGCGGCTGTCGTTCTCGTCGGTCGCCACGGTGTCGCGGATGTAGGAGCCGATGTTGACGTGGTCGATGTCGAGGGTGGATACCCGCGTGTGGCCGGACTCCCGGATCTCCCCGATCGTCTCCGCGGTCAGTTCGTCGCCGGCCTCGGCGTAGATCTCGCCGGTCCGTTCGTTGACGATATCGACCGCCACGAAGCGCCCTTCGAGCTCGTCCGCACCGACGAGAATCTCCTTCGTCCCCTTTTCCTGAAGCCGCCGCGCCGCCCGTGGCGTCAGCTTGCTGCCCGCCTCGGCGATGACCTTGCCGTCGGCGGCGTTCACGAGGTCCTTGACCAGCTTGAGGCCGCGCATACGCTCGGGCCGGAAGGGCATCCGCCAGCCCTCGCGCTTCCTGTCCCACCTGTAGTCCACCGTCTCGTAGAAATGCCCGAGGATGTCCTCCGTGGTCAGGCCCAGGGCGAACAGCAGCGTGGTCGCCCGCAACTTCCTGCGGCGGTCGATCCGGACGTAGACCAGGTCCTTGGCATCGAACTCGAAGTCGAGCCAGCTTCCCCGGTAGGGAATGATCCGGGCGGCGAAGAGGAGCTTGCCCGACGAGTGGGTCTTCCCCTTGTCGTGATCGAAGAAGACGCCGGGCGACCGGTGCATCTGGCTGACGATGACCCGCTCCGTGCCGTTGATCACGAAAGTGCCGTGATCGGTCATGAACGGCATGTCGCCCATGTAGACGTCCTGCTCCTTGCTGTCGCGCATCGACTTGGCGCCGGTGTCGTGATCGACGTCGAACACGGTCAGCCGGAGGGTGGCCTTCAGCGGCGCGGCGTAGGTCATGCCGCGCTGCTGACATTCCTCGACATCGTATTTGGGCTCCTCGAACTCGTACTTGATGAACTCGAGCAAGGCGGTCTCGGCGAAATCCGAGATCGGAAACACGGACTTGAACACCCCCGGCAGGCCGGGGTCGGTGCGCTCGTCCTGCGGGACGTGCTGTTGCAGGAACGAGTCGTAGGAATTTTTCTGGACCTCGATCAGATTGGGCATCGTCGCGACCGTGGAGATGCGACCGAAGTTCTTGCGAACGCGCTTGCGGCCTGTGAAGGAGAGCGTCATGTGTATTCCCGACCTCGCGGTATGCGGCGTGAATTCAACCCGCCCGCGCGGCCGCGGGCGTCTCTGCGTGTTCCTGGCGCCGGAACGGGGGCGGACGACGGCGCCCGGCGCCCGCGCCGGTCTCCGGACGTCACTTCAGCTCGACGGTCGCGCCGGCGCCTTCCAGCCGCTCCCTGATCTGCTCCGCCTCTTCCTTGGCGGCGCCTTCCTTGATCGGGCGCGGCACGGCCTCCACCAGATCCTTGGCCTCCTTCAGTCCAAGCCCGGTGATGGCCCGCACCTCCTTGATGACGTTGATCTTCTTGTCGCCGAACGCCGACAGGATGACGTCGAACGAGTCCTGCTCCTCGGCCTCGGCGGCGCCCTCGGCCGGCGCGGCGACGACGGCGGCGACGGGAGCCGCCGCGGACACGCCCCATTTCTCTTCCAGCAGCTTGGCCAAGTCCGCGGCCTCGATGACGGTCAGACCCGACAGTTCCTCGGCGATTTTCTCGATGTCGGCCATTTGGTCGTTGCTCCTTCGATAGAAGGCCCCGGAGAGCCTGGGTTCAAGTCGATGCGGGAGGCGGCGTCGCCTCGCTCGATCCGGCGTATGCGTCCATGACGCGGGCGAGTTGGCCGGCGGGCGCCTTCAGCACCCCGGCGATCTTGGCGGCGGGCGCGTTGAGCAGGCCCGCGATCCTGCCCCGCAGCTCGTCCAGCGAGGGCAGATTGGCGAGGTCCCTCACCGCGTCGGCATCCAGCACCGTCGCGCCCATCGCCCCGCCCAGAACGACGAGCTTGTCGTTCTGCCTGGCGAAGTTCACGCACGTCTTCGCCGGAGCGACCACGTCGTCCGAATAGGCGATCGCCACCGGCCCGTCGAACATCCCGGCCAGCGGCGCGTATGGCGTGCCGTCGAGGGCGAGCCGCGCGAGCCGGTTCTTGGCGACGCGGAACCCGGCGCCCGCCTCGCGCATCCTTCCCCTGAGATCGTTCATCTCCGCGACGTTCAGGCCGCGGTAATGCGTGACGATCACTGCCGCGGCCTCGCCGAAGGTGCGGTTGAGGCCGGCGACGACCTCCTCCTTCTCCATGCGGTTCACGCCTGCCCTCCCCACTCATGGCCCGGTCCGGGCCCGACGCCGGTCCCGGGGTGCGCCAAGGGGCCGTCCCGCACCGGGCCGATCCCCGCGATTCCTGCCCCGGCGGTCCGAACCGTGCGTATCGGCCCCTGTCCGCGCGGGCGTCGCCGCCGCCGTCACGCCGAAACACGGCGCCCGCGGATGCCTCTCACCCCGTCACGGGCGACACGCCCCAACTCCTCGACTCTTCCCATTCCGGCGCGCTCCGCCGGCCGTCACTCTCTCCGGGCCGTCCGCCGCGCCCGCCTCCATGTCAGGAGACGGCGCTCGCCACTTCGATCTTCGCGCCGGGCCCCATGCTCGTGCTCACCGTCACCTTCTTCAGGTAGGTCCCCTTGGCGCCGCTCGGCTTGGCGCGATTGACCGCGTCGACGAACGCCTTCAGGTTGGCCACCAGTTGATCCTCGCCGAAGCTCGCCTTGCCGATGCCGGCATGGACGATCCCCGCCTTCTCCACCCGGAACTCGACCTGGCCGCCCTTCACCGCCCGGACGGCGCCGGCCGCGTCGTTGGTCACGGTTCCGAGCTTGGGGTTCGGCATCAGGCCGCGCGGCCCCAGGATCTTCCCGAGCCTGCCGACCACCGGCATCATGTCCGGCGTGGCGATGCAGCGATCGAACCCGATGTCGCCGTTCGCCACCTTCTCGGCGAGGTCCTCAGCACCCACCGTGTCGGCGCCCGCCGCCGCGGCCTCCTCCGCCTTGTCGCCCCTTGCGAACACGGCCACGCGCACCGATTTGCCGGTGCCGTTGGGCAGCGCCACGACGCCGCGCACCATCTGGTCGGCGTGCCGGGGATCGACGCCGAGGCCGATCGCCGCCTCGACCGTCTCGTCGAACTTGGCGCCGGCGGCCGCCTTGACGAGCCTGATCGCCTCGGCCGCCGGGTAGAGCGTCTCGCGGTCGATCGACTCCCGCGCCGCCTTCAGCCGTTTGCCTGTCCGGGCCATCGCGCTACTCCGTAACCTCGAGGCCCATGGACCGGGCCGAGCCGACCACCATTCCCATCGCGCTGTCCACGTCGAAGGCGTTCATGTCCGCGACCTTCTCTTCGGCGATTTCCCTGATCTGCTTCATGGTGACCCGGCCCGCCGTCTCGCGGCCGGCCTCCCCGGCCCCCTTCTCCAGACCGGCCGCCCGCTTGAGGTAGAACGACACCGGCGGCTTCCTGGTCTCGAACGCGAAGGACTTGTCGACGAACACCGTGATGATCGTGGGAATGGGCATCCCCGCCTCGAGTCCTTGCGTCGATGCGTTGAACGCCTTGCAGAACTCCATGATGTTCACGCCGCGCTGGCCCAGCGCCGGCCCGATGGGCGGGGAAGGGTTGGCCTGTCCCGCCGGAACCTGGATCTTGATGTAGCCTTCGATTTTCTTCGCCATTTCGGACGCCGCCCACCCTGGATTCCCGCGCTAGACCTTCTCGACCTGCGAATACTGGAGCTCCACCGGCGTCGCCCTGCCGAAAATGGAGACCGCGACCTTCAGGCGCGTCCGCTCCTCGTCGACCTCCTCCACCAGGCCGTTGAACGAGGTGAACGGACCGTCGGACACCCTGACCTGCTCGCCCACCTCGAAGGTCACCGAGGGCTTCGGCCGTTCGACGCCTTCCTGCACCTGATGCATGATGCGCGCGGCCTCGGCGTCGCTGATGGGCGACGGCCGGCCCTCCGGGCCCAGAAAGCCGGCCACCTTCGGCGTATTCCTGACGAGATGGTAGCCCTCGTCGGTCATGTCCATCTTCACCAGGACGTAGCCGGGAAGGAACTTCCGTTCCGCGTTCACCCGCCGGCCGCGGCGCACTTCGACGACTTCCTCCACCGGTACCATGATATCCTCGAACATGCCGGACGTCTCCAGCGCGTCGGCCTGCTCGCGCAGGGACTGCTCGACCTTCCTCTCGAAGCCCGAATAGGCGTGCACCACGTACCACCGCGCCGGCATCCGCCTACCCCCCGATCCCGAGGACCAGCCGGACGCCGAGGGACAACACCTGGTCGACCAGGAAGAAGAACACCGCCGCCAGCGCGACCATGACGAAGACCATCGCCGTGGTGACGCCCGCCTCCTTGCGGGTGGGCCACGTCACCTTGGAGGTCTCCTGCCGGATCTGCCTTACGAACTCGCCCGGGCTGGTCCTCGCCATGCCTTACTCCCCGCGCCGCGAGTGCCGCCCGGCGAACGAACGGGCGGCGCCGGGATTGGCAGGAGTGGCAGGGATCGAACCCGCAACCCCCGGTTTTGGAGACCGGTGCTCTACCAATTGAGCTACACTCCTCTGTTCCGGCGAGGGCCGGACCGGCGCCCCGTCGCTTGGACTTTCGCGTTCCGCCGCTACTCGGCGATCCGCGCAACCACCCCGGCGCCAACCGTGCGACCACCCTCCCGGATCGCGAAACGCAATCCCTCGTCCATCGCTATCGGCTGGATCAACTCGACATCCATCGTCACGTTGTCACCAGGCATGATCATCTCCGTGCCCTCCGGCAATCCTATCTGACCCGTCACGTCCGTCGTCCGAAAATAAAACTGCGGACGGTAGTTCGAGAAAAACGGCGTGTGACGACCCCCCTCCTCCTTCGTCAGAATGTACGCCTCCGCCGTGAAACGCGTGTGCGGCGTGATCGACCCCGGACGCGCCAACACCTGACCCCGCTCGACCTCGTCACGGCCTACGCCGCGCAACAGACAGCCCACGTTGTCCCCGGCCTCTCCCTCGTCCAGCAGCTTCCGAAACATCTCGACGCCCGTCACCGTCGTCTTCGATGTCTCCTGAAGACCCACGATCTCAACCTCCTCACCTACCTTCACCACACCGCGCTCGATACGACCCGTCACCACCGTCCCACGGCCCGAGATCGAAAACACGTCCTCTATCGGCATCAGAAACGCCATGTCCTTCGGACGCTCCGGCTGCGGCACGTACCCGTCAACCGCAGACATCAACGCCTCGATCGTCCCCGAACCCACCTCCGCGTCGCCGCCCTCCAGCGCCGCCAGCGCCGATCCCTGAACAACCGGAACGTCGTCCCCGGGAAACTCGTAGCTCGACAGCAACTCCCGTACCTCCAACTCCACCAACTCCAGCAACTCCGGGTCGTCAACCTGATCCACCTTGTTCAGATAGACCACGATCGCCGGAACACCCACCTGACGCGCCAGCAGTATGTGCTCCCGCGTCTGCGGCATCGGACCGTCCGCCGCAGACACGACCAGTATCGCGCCGTCCATCTGCGCCGCACCCGTGATCATGTTCTTCACGTAGTCCGCATGACCCGGACAGTCCACGTGCGCGTAATGACGATGCTCCGTCTCGTACTCCACATGCGCCGTCGCGATCGTGATCCCGCGCGCCTTCTCCTCCGGCGCCTTGTCGATCAGGTCGAACGGCGTGAAATCCGCTCCCCCGCGCTCCGACAGGACCTTCGTGATCGCCGCCGTCAACGTCGTCTTCCCATGATCAACGTGACCTATCGTCCCGATGTTGCAGTGCGGCTTCGTCCGCTCAAACCTCGCCTTCGCCATCGTTCACCCGCATCCCTTGGTATTCCGAACTCCTGGACCGTATCGCCCCTGTCGAAACGCTCCCCGCACGCGCCGCCTCGGGACTGGAGCGGGTGAGGGGAATCGAACCCCCGCAACCAGCTTGGAAGGCTGGGGCTCTACCACTGAGCTACACCCGCGTGCCGACCTCCGACGCACTCCCGGCGTGGTGGAGGGAGTTGGATTCGAACCAACGTAGGCGTGCGCCAACGGGTTTACAGCCCGTCCCCTTTAGCCACTCGGGCACCCCTCCGAACGACGACGGCAAACCGCGATTTCCGGTTGGCCGTACTATGGGAATTCGTTGCCTGATGTCAACTTCGATTTCGACAGGGACGCGCGAACCCGTCGACCGCAGCATGGTTATCACCAGCGGCGCGGGCTTCGATCGTCTACGGTATGGGTTATAGACTGGATGCCATCCATGCGCAAGCCGTCCTCACAGCCGCCCTCGCGGTCCTCGAGATCGAGCGAACGTCCGGGGCCGCGCCCGAGGTCGCGTTCGCCGGGCGACGGGGACGCGGCCCGGACGGTCTGGATTTACGGGCATCACGCCGTCGTGGCCGCTCTCGGGAATCCGTCCCGGACCTGCGCCGAGCTGCTGCTGACGCCGAAAGCCTTCCGGCGGTTATCGGGAACGTTGAAGTCGCTGTCCCGGGGCCGGGTTCCGCCGACACGCGAGGTCGGGACGGCCGAGATCGATTCGGTGCTGCCGCAAGGCGCCGTGCATCAGGGCATCGCCCTCAAGGCGGAACGGCTGCCCGGAGTCGCGCTGGACGAGGCCTGCGCGCCACGGGACGGCGAACGCGACACGGTCGTCGTTCTCGATCGCGTCACCGATCCCCGGAACGTGGGCGCGGTGCTGCGCTCCGCCGCGGCGTTCGGCGCCCGGGCCGTGGTGCTCGCGCGGACGGGCGCGCCGGCCGAGAGCGGCAGTCTGGCGACGGCCGCCTCCGGAGCCTGGGATATCATTCCCTGCGTTCGGGCAGCCAATCTCGCCCGCGCGCTGGACCGGCTCGCCGGGCTGGGATACTGGCGGGTGGGCCTCGCCGTCACGGCGGACTCGCCGCTCTCCAGGACCGATCTTCCAGGCCCCGTCGCGCTCGTGCTCGGAGCGGAGGGCGGCGGTCTGCGGCGCCTCACGGCGGAGAAATGCGACCGCCTCGCGCGCCTGCCGACCCGGCCCGACTTCCCGAGCCTCAACGTATCGACCGCCGCCGCCGTGGCGCTGTACGAGGTGACGCGCGACGCGACCCGTGGCGGCTCGGACCCTGGAAGCCCCGCCACGCCGTAGCCGCCCCCCTACTCCGCCGCCCGGAGCCAGCCGCCGTCGAGGTCGTCGAGCCGGGCGCGGACATGCGCGTCGCGCCGGTGGCTGGGCACCCCGTCGGCCTCCATCATGATCGCCAGGACCTTGCGGCCATAGTCCTTCATCAGCTCGGCGTCGTCCTTGTCGCGCCGCGCCGGGACATGGAGCACCGAGTCCTGGGTGTACATGTGCAGGGTGTCCTTGCCGCCGGCGCCGACGGCCCGCGTGGTGTCCGGCCCGGTCTCGCCGCGCGCGAGCGCGCGCAGCAGCTTGCGACAGAGATAGACCCCGACGTCCGAGCGTCCCGGATTCTCCAGCGCGTGGACGGCGATGGGCCGCTGGCCGGTCAGGGCCTCCCAATCGCCGGGAGCGCGCTGACCCTCGTCGTAGGGCCGCTCGCATTGACCCACGAGGAAGTCGATCTTGTCGTAACCGCAGTCCTCTTCGCTGCCGTCGCGGTCGGGATCGACCTCGGCGTTGAAGTGGCGCCAGCCGAACATGATCATGTGCGTGTCGTCGACAGGCACGTGCCAACGCGACAGACACATGGTCGAATGCCGTTCGCGCCGGGCGGACGGGAACAGGGATCCGATTTGCAGGAAGTTCGGGAACACCATCTCGGTGATGCGAACCCAGATGGTCTGCCCGTCGGGATTACGCCGGTTGGCGATGAACACGCAGCCGTTGCCGTCGCGGACGGACTCCCAATCCATGATTGGCATGTCGTTGAACCCGTCCAGATTGAGACCACCCTTCATGGCTTCGTCGACACTGTCGACCGTCATGTTCGTGTGCAGCAGAGCCGTGTGCATGTGGTCCATGATGTTCTCGTAGACCTGCAACCAGTTGCACGGATAGATGTTGGAGAACGGCACCAGCCTGGTGCCCTCCGGCAGGTGGAAGCCATCGTATTCCGGGAAGTCGGTCTTCTCCTCCGGCGGCCCCATCCAGGCGAACACGAGGCCATGAAGCTCGAACGCCGGATAGGCGCCGTGTACCACGGTGTCGTAGATTCTGCTGCCCTCCGGTTCGGCCGGCATATCGAGGATGGTCCCGTCGACATCGTAGACCCAGCCGTGGTAGCAGCAGCGGATGCCCCGGGGCTGGATGATGCCGTATTCCAGCGATGTTCCCCGGTGGCTGCAGTGCCGTTGCAACACGCCGACCCGGCCCGAGCGGTCGCGGAAGGCCACGAGGTCCTCGCCCATGATGCGGATGGCCTTGGGAACGTCGGTCAGTTCTTCCGAGAGGCAGACCGGCTGCCACCGCCTGCGCATGGCCTCGCCCATCGGCGTGCCGGGACCGGTGTGGGTGAGTTCCGGGTCATGCTCGGGAATCCCGGTCTTGTGGTAGGCCCCGTAAGGGACTTGGGGTATCTGGGTATCGGGCATGGCGAAAGCTCCCGGACGAGTTCGGTAGGGATTTCTTCGGGAATTGTATCGATCCGGCGGGCGCTGTGAAGCCCGGCGGCGATGCCGCGAGGCGGCGGATTTCGGGTTTCGCGTCAACACCGAAGCGCCTACAGTCCGGGAATTCCCGCGGCGCCGGATTAGCTCAGCGGTAGAGCAGCTGATTTGTAATCAGCAGGTCGCCGGTTCAAACCCGGCATCCGGCTCCATCTTCCGCTCCTGCCTCGACAAGGGCGCCGCCTCGCGCGCGGCGAGGCGTTGGGGCGAGTGATGGGATTCGAACCCACGGCCCCCAGATCCACAATCTGGTGCTCTAACCGACTGAGCTACACCCGCCACGGCAAGGAAGCGCCATCCTTAGCGCCGTGCGCACCGCCGCGTCAAGCGGATACCCGGAAAGAATGCGGTCACAGGAGGGAATCGCCGGCGCCATCGGCCGGCGGCCGCCGCGACCCGGCGGGGACGGGGGGCAGGTCGTCGGCCCGCAGACAGCGACCTGCGACGACGTGGCCGAGCAGATCTGCTTGTTCGGGGTAGAGCGCCACCGTCGCCTCGAGGACCCAGAGCAAATCCAGCAATTCGGTGGTGAACCGGGAGGTCCAGCGTTCAGGGAGCACGTCGTCCAACGGCGAGGACTTCCGACCCGTCCCCCTCTTCATCCGGTAGCCGAGCCAGGACGGCACGACCTTCAGGCCGGAAACCTCGAAGCCGTAGACATCCGGCGCGACGGGCGCGAACGCGCCTTCGCCGACGTGAAGCGCGCGGGCCGACTGGTCGTAACGGAACGATTCGGGATAGCCGCCAGCATCGCCGGGCACGCCCTTGACGCACCGCGCCCGGCCGCGCGGGACTTCGCCCGGCCGTTCGCCTTCGGGAACGAAACGCTCGCCACAGGTGTGCAACCGGAGCAATCGCGCGCCGGCCGCGCGGACCTTCTCGAACAGGGCGGGGTCCGTCGTGACCGGCACGCGCAACTCGCGGGTCTCCAGCTCCCCGGCGAACCGCGCCGTGAAGGCCGGATGCGCCAGCACGCCGTAGACGTAGGCAAGAACGTCTTCCGGAGCGACCGGACGTCCATACCCCTCGCCCAACCGGTCGAGCAGACCGGGCGGGAGGTTCGCTTCCGATGCATCCGCGGACCGGTAGAGCGGGATGACGCTTTTGCCGCTTCCGCCGGGGAAATGGTGGAGGTCGGGGACCGGCGCGCAAGCCGTCACGGCCGGTCCACTGCCGAGACGCTGGGTCAGCAGGCTGCTCAGATACACCTGCCGCGCGCCGTGAACGCGCCACAGGTCGGGGCGCGGGCGGGACATCAGGCGGCCGTCGGCGATCACGTACTGACGGTCGAAGGAGCGATAGGCGTAGCGCCGGATCTCCGGAACGGGAGCATCGGCGGGAAGCGCGGCGATCGGCGGCGAATCGTCCTCCTCGGCCGGGAAGGTCCGATACGCGCCCCCGATCGTCCGGTCTCCGGTTTCCCGGAACGCCTGCGCCCGGTGCGGAGCGCGCAGCAGCGCCCGCCAACGGCGCTCCAGCGTGTCGGGGTCCGGCGCGATGGGCCATGTGCGTTTCAACTGGACGCCCGAATGTTGCCACGGCATCAGGTCGGTCAACAGCGGCCAGGAGAAGTAATCGCCCTCTCCGGCGGGCCGGAACGGCGCCCGCCAGTCATCCGGGCAGTCCCGCCAGGCGACGGCGCCGAAACCGTCGGTCGCGTCCAGCGCCGCCAGTTTCTCCTCCCGGGACCCCTCGACCCGCGCGTAGCGGACCTTCGCCGGTTCGTCCCCGCTCGTCCCGCCGGCCCGCGCGGCCACGGCGATGGCCACCGGCGTCCGGATGGCGAACACGTTGTCGCTCTTGCGCGCGCCGCGCTGCTCGCCGCCGAGGTCGAGTATCCATATCTCGTCGCAGACCCGGCGCATGTGCTCCCGCATCCCCAGGAAGGCGGCACCGTCCAGATAGCTCGACGCGGTGATGAAGCTGACGATGCCGGGGCCGGCCGCAGTCTCGTGCTCGAACACCTTCCACAGCGCCCAGCGCCAGAAATAGACGTACAGGTTGTAGAGGTTCTTCGCCCGCACCCCGTGGCCGGCGGCAGCGACCGGGTCCAGGAAGTCGCGGAGGATGGCGCCCGAACCCGCGCCGTCGTCGCCCCAGCGCACCCACGAGCCCGTGCGGTCCCCGTTGTCGGCGCGCGCGGCCTCATGGCGATCGTAGGGCGGGTTGCCGAGGCAGACGAGGACCGGCGTCTCCCTCTTGATCGCCAGCGCCTTCGCACGCTGATCGGCGATGGGCCGCATGAAGAGCGGCAGTTGCGGCGGCTCGGCGTGGGGGCTTTCCAGTGTGTCGGTCAAATAGATGTGCGCGCCGTCCTCGGGCAGCACCGCGCCCCGGTCGCCGAGCGCGCGGCTTATCCGCAACTCGCTCACGGCGTAGGGACCGGCCAGAAACTCGAAGCCGTACAGATTCCGCGCCAGCGTCGTCGCCTGCCCCGCCACCGCGCCCGCGCCCTGCTCCGCCTCGACGCGGCCGAGCGCGTGCGCGATCACGCCGAGCAGATAGGTCCCGGTGCCGACGGCCGGGTCGAGGGTGACGACGCCCGGATCGGCGAAACCCAGCGGCCTGCCCAGACGCCCGGTCAGAAGCTCGTCGACCAGACGCACCTGGGCGCGGACCACCTCGACCGGGGTATAGTAGGCGCCCACGTCCTTGCGCAGCCTGGGATCGTAGGCGGCGAGAAAGTCCTCGTAGAAGTAGAGCCAGGGGTCGCGCGGCCCGACCAAGGCGGCGGGCGGAACGGCGGAGACCACGCGCAACAGCAGATCCAGGGAGGCGGCCAGTTCCGCTCGCGCGTGCGAGTCCGTCAGGACCTGCAAGGCGCGCGACAACAGGCTGTGCCGCGCGGCGAGCGCCGCCTGGGCGCCGTCGAGCGTGAGCGGGTCCGCCCCCTCGCTCCGGCCCAGCAACAGGGCGAAGGCCACGGTCTGGGCGTAGGCGTCGGCGAACTGCGCGTCCGTGGCGTAAGGAAACAGCAACTGCCGCCAGTCTCCGGCCAGTTCGACGAGCGGCGACGCGTCGTCGCCGAGTGCCTCGGCCACGTCCTCGCGCAACATCCGGCAGAGCGGCGCCAGCAGCGCGGCGAACTCCGCAAGGTCGATCCGGCCCCGCCGGTCCAGCGGCAGAACCGGTTCCCACGACAGGAAATCGCGCAACAGCCGCTCGATGGCGCGGGCGTCCGCCGCGGCCACGGCGGCGTCGCCGTCCGCGGTCACGTCACCCGCAAGGCGGACGACGGCGCCGACGCGCTCGCCGCCGCGATAAAGCGCCCATTCGTTGCCGTCGCCGTAGAGCAGGTTGGGGATGGCGGAGAAGCGCCTGAACTGCTCCCGGTCGCGGCCCCGGAAGCGGCGCGCGTCCGCGCCGGTCCCGGAGGCCTTGAGCTCGACGTAACCGGCGAGCAGGCCGTTCCTGTGGACGGCGAAATCGGGGCGGCCGAGGCGGTCGGGCAGCGGCGTCTCGCCGGCGCAGACGACCTCCCAACCGAACGCCGCCGCCGCGCCCGACATCAAGGTCTCGAAGGGAGCGCGCAACCGGTCCTCCGGCGCGCCGGCGGGAACGCGCGCCGTCTTGGCCGTCACGGCCTCGGCGAAGACCCGCAGGGATCGATGGATGGAAGCGCTCCGACCGGTCACCGACCGCCCCGGGAAGTTGGAAAGCTGAGACGGACGACTCCGGACATTCCACATCTATCGGATACGCCGCTCTCTACGATGGAGTAGAACTTTTTCACATCAATAAATCAACCGTTTGAATACGATCTGAGACCTCTGCATAAGGTCTGGTTTCGGGGGTTTTCTGTAGAGACGGCGGTTTCGATTACGGATTTGGGTGTCCTGCTTATCCATGAGAGTCCGCCTGTGGAGGGCAGCATTTCCGGCATGTCCCTGGGAGTGCCGGCGTCTCGCCGGCATCGCGCGAAGCGCGAACGGGTCCTATCGGGGGATCAGGAGCTCAGGAAGGTTGCGGGCCGGCGGCTCCCAAGCGAACGAAGCCTTTGTCACCCGGGGATGATTTTCGCGGATAAGCAGGAATGTTCTTGACCCCGGATACCCGGAAAGAATGCGGTCACAGGAGGGAATCGCCGGCGCCATCGGCCGGTGGCCGCCGCGACCCGGCGGGGACGGGGGGCAGGTCGTCGGCCCGCAGACAGCGACCTGTGACGACGTGGCCGAGCAGATCCGCTTGTTCGGGGTAGAGAGCCACCGTCGCCTCGAGGACCCAGAGCAAATCCAGCAATTCGGTGGTGAACCGGGAGGTCCAGCGTTCGGGGCGCACGTCGTCCAACGGCGAGGACTTCCGACCCGTTCCCCTCTTCATCCGGTAGCCGAGCCAGGACGGCACGACCTTCAGGCCGGAAACCTCGAAGCCGTAGACATCCGGCGCGACGGGCGCGAACGCGCCTTCGCCGACGTGAAGCGCGCGGGCCGATTGGTCGTAACGGAACGATTCGGGATAGCCATCGGCATCGCCGGGCACGCCCTTGACGCACCGCGCCCGGCCGCGCGGGACTTCGCCCGGCCGTTCGCCTTCGGGAACGAAACGCTCGCCGTAGGTGTGCAACCGGAGCAATCGCGTGCCGGCCGCGCGGACCTTCTCGAACAGGGCGGAGTCCGTCGTGACCGGCACGCGCAACTCGCGGGTCTCCAGTTCCCCGGCGAACCGGGCGGTGAAGGCCGGATGCGCCAGCACGCCGTAGACGTAGGCAAGGATGTCCTCCGGAGCGACCGGACGTCCATATTCCTCACCCAACCGGTCGAGCAGGCCGGGCGGGAGGTTCGCTTCCGACGCATCCGCGGACCGGTACAGCGGGATGACGCTTTTGCCGCCATAGGAACCCCGAAAGTGATCGAGATCAAGGATATGCGCGCCAGCCGTGACGGCTGGTCCTTCGCCGAGAGGGTGGTCGAGCAGGCTGCTCAAATGCACCTGCCGCGCGCCGTGAACGCGCCACAGGTCGGGGCGCGGGCGGGACATCAGGCGGCCGTCGGCGATCACGTACTGGCGGTCGAAGGAGCGATAGGCGTAGCGCCGGATCTCCGGAACGGGAGCGTCGGCGGGAAGCGCGGCGACCGGCGGCGAATCGTCTTCCTCGGCCGGGAAGGTCCGATACGCGCCCCCGATCGTCCGGTCTCCGGTTTCCCGGAACGCCTGCGCCCGGTGCGGAGCGCGCAGCAGCGCCCGCCAACGGCGCTCCAGCGTGTCGGGGTCCGGCGCGATGGGCCATGTGCGTTTCAACTGGACGCCCGAATGTTGCCACGGCATCAGGTCGGTCAACAGCGGCCAGGAGAAGTAATCGCCCTCTCCGGCGGGCCGGAACGGCGCCCGCCAGTCATCCGGGCAGTCCCGCCAGGCGACGGCGCCGAAACCGTCGGTCGCGTCCAGCGCCGCCAGTTTCTCCTCCCGGGACCCCTCGACCCGCGCGTAGCGGACCTTCGCCGGTTCGTCCCCGCTCGTCCCGCCGGCCCGCGCGGCCACGGCGATGGCCACCGGCGTCCGGATGGCGAACACGTTGTCGCTCTTGCGCGCGCCGCGCTGCTCGCCGCCGAGGTCGAGTATCCATATCTCGTCGCAGACCCGGCGCATGTGCTCCCGCATCCCCAGGAAGGCGGCGCCGTCCAGATAGCTCGACGCGGTGATGAAGCTGACGACGCCGGGGCCGGCCGAGGTCTCGTGCTCGAACACCTTCCACAGCGCCCAGCGCCAGAAATAGACGTACAGGTTGTAGAGGTTCTTCGCCCGCACCCCGTGGCCGGCGGCAGCGACCGGGTCCAGGAAGTCGCGGAGGATGGCGCCCGAACCCGCGCCGTCGTCGCCCCAGCGCACCCACGAGCCCGTGCGGTCCCCGTTGTCGGCGCGCGCGGCCTCATGGCGATCGTAGGGCGGGTTGCCGAGGCAGACGAGGACCGGCGTCTCCCTCTTGATCGCCAGCGCCTTCGCACGCTGATCGGCGATGGGCCGCATGAAGAGCGGCAGTTGCGGCGGCTCGGCGTGGGGGCTTTCCAGTGTGTCGGTCAAATAGATGTGCGCGCCGTCCTCGGGCAGCACCGCGCCCCGGTCGCCGAGCGCGCGGCTTATCCGCAACTCGCTCACGGCGTAGGGACCGGCCAGAAACTCGAAGCCGTACAGATTCCGCGCCAGCGTCGTCGCCTGCCCCGCCACCGCGCCCGCGCCCTGCTCCGCCTCGACGCGGCCGAGCGCGTGCGCGATCACGCCGAGCAGATAGGTCCCGGTGCCGACGGCCGGGTCGAGGGTGACGACGCCCGGATCGGCGAAACCCAGCGGCCTGCCCAGACGCCCGGTCAGAAGCTCGTCGACCAGACGCACCTGGGCGCGGACCACCTCGACCGGGGTATAGTAGGCGCCCACGTCCTTGCGCAGCCTGGGATCGTAGGCGGCGAGAAAGTCCTCGTAGAAGTAGAGCCAGGGGTCGCGCGGCCCGACCAAGGCGGCGGGCGGAACGGCGGAGACCACGCGCAACAGCAGATCCAGGGAGGCGGCCAGTTCCGCTCGCGCGTGCGAGTCCGTCAGGACCTGCAAGGCGCGCGACAACAGGCTGTGCCGCGCGGCGAGCGCCGCCTGGGCGCCGTCGAGCGTGAGCGGGTCCGCCCCCTCGCTCCGGCCCAGCAACAGGGCGAAGGCCACGGTCTGGGCGTAGGCGTCGGCGAACTGCGCGTCCGTGGCGTAAGGAAACAGCAACTGCCGCCAGTCTCCGGCCAGTTCGACGAGCGGCGACGCGTCGTCGCCGAGTGCCTCGGCCACGTCCTCGCGCAACATCCGGCAGAGCGGCGCCAGCAGCGCGGCGAACTCCGCAAGGTCGATCCGGCCCCGCCGGTCCAGCGGCAGAACCGGTTCCCACGACAGGAAATCGCGCAACAGCCGCTCGATGGCGCGGGCGTCCGCCGCGGCCACGGCGGCGTCGCCGTCCGCGGTCACGTCACCCGCAAGGCGGACGACGGCGCCGACGCGCTCGCCGCCGCGATAAAGCGCCCATTCGTTGCCGTCGCCGTAGAGCAGGTTGGGGATGGCGGAGAAGCGCCTGAACTGCTCCCGGTCGCGGCCCCGGAAGCGGCGCGCGTCCGCGCCGGTCCCGGAGGCCTTGAGCTCGACGTAACCGGCGAGCAGGCCGTTCCTGTGGACGGCGAAATCGGGGCGGCCGAGGCGGTCGGGCAGCGGCGTCTCGCCGGCGCAGACGACCTCCCAACCGAACGCCGCCGCCGCGCCCGACATCAAGGTCTCGAAGGGAGCGCGCAACCGGTCCTCCGGCGCGCCGGCGGGGACGCGCGCCGTCTTGGCCGTCACGGCCTCGGCGAAGACCCGCAGGGATCGATGGATGGAAGCGCTCCGACCGGTCACCGACCGCCCCGGAAAGCCGGGAGACGGAGGGCGACTCGCGATGTCCGCAGCAGGGGACGGACAACCCGAGACGTTCCGGACCCGTCGGATGAATCACCCTTCATGACGGTGTATAATCTTTTCATATCAACAAATTACACATCTTCAATACGATCATGAATGAAGATGGTCGACACAGGGATTCCATACGTCCGCACGCCGCCTCAACCGAAATGGGCCTTGAGCCTGTCGATCGCCCTTTCGAGCACGGGCCACTGCTTGCCGAAGCAGAACCGGGCGAGATGGTCCACCGCGCCGCTCGGATAGAAGGCGCTCACCGGAATCGCGGTCACCCCGGCCTCGACCGTGATGTACCGGCAGAACTCCTCGTCCGCGCCGTCGAACCCCAGGGGCCGGAAATCGGCGTTGATGAAATAGGTGCCGTGGCAGTCGACGACGTCGAACCCGACGTCGGCAAGACCCCGGGCAACGAAGTCCCGGCGCTGCTGCAAGCCGCGCGCCAACGCCTCGAAGTACGAGTCGTCCTTCTGCAACCCGTAGGCCACGGCGCGTTGCAGGTTGGGCGCCGTCGTGAAGGTCAGGAACTGGTGCGCCCTCGACACGGCCTTGAGCGTCTCGGCGGCGGCCGTCAGATAACCCACCTTCCAGCCGGTCAGCGAGAAGGTCTTGCCGGCCGAGCCGATCTTGATCGCCCGCTCCCTCATGCCGGGAAAGGCGATCAGGGGCAGATGCTCGCGCCCGTCGTACAGGATGTGCTCGTAGGCTTCGTCGCACACGGCGTAGCAGTCGTGCTTCACGCACAACTCGGCGATGAACGAGAGCTCGTCGCGGGTGAAGACCTTCCCCGACGGGTTCATGGGGTCGTTCAGCAGGATCATCTTGGTCCTGTCGCCGAACGCCGCCGCCAGCTCGCCGCGCGGCAGCTCCCAGTGGGGAGGCTCGACCCGGACCAGGCGGGGCGTCGCCCCGGCGCGCAACGTCATGGGGTAGTAGCAATCGTAGAGCGGCTCGATCAGCACGACCTCGTCCCCCGGGCCGAGAAGGCCGAGGGCGCAGGCGGCCAGCGCCTCGGTGGCGCCGGAGGTCACCATGGTCTCCGTCTTCCAGTCGACGTCGAGGCCGTAGAAACGCTTGGCGTGCGCGGCCAGGGCCTGGCGCAGCTCCGGAACCCCCATCATGGGCGGGTACTGGTTGGGACGGTCCTCCAGCGCTTCCGCCGCCCTCGCCCTGACGTCGGCGGGGCCGTTGTCGTCGGGGAAGCCCTGTCCCAGATTGACCGTCCCGTGCTCCATGGCGAGTTGCGACATGACCTCGAACACGGTCATGCCGAAACCCGAGAACACGTCGTTCGTCGGTTTCACGCCCCCTCCCCCTGTCCGGCGCCCCTCGTCCGGCGCCGTGGCCGGAGTCCCGTTTAGGGGAATCCCCGGGCGCCCGCAAGCCATCCGGTGGCCAGTGTCCGGTAGCCAGTGGGCAGTTGGGAATCCCCGACCACCGACCACTGGCCACTGGCCACTGCCTACCGGCCACCGCCCCCTTCCCTTGCCGCCGCCGCCGCCCTACCTTGGCGGCCCCGGAAGCGCGGCGAGGCACACGAGAACGGAACCCCGAACATGACCGGAAAGCGCCGCGACGTCGAGGTCATCGCCCGCGACACCGTGTTCCAGGGCCGTTTCCGGGTCGATCGCTACCGCCTCAGGCACAGGAAGTTCGCGGGCGGCTGGAGCGCGGAGATGGCTCGGGAGGTGTTCGACTGCCGGCACGCGGCGGCTCTGCTCCCCTACGATCCGGTGCGCGACGAGGTGGTCCTCATCGAACAGTTCCGCATCGGCGCCTACGCGGCGGGGAACGAACCCTGGCTGATCGAGTGCGTCGCCGGGCTGGCCGAGGACGGCGAAACCCCCGAGGAGGTCGCGCGCCGGGAGACCGTCGAGGAAACCGGACTCGTGCCGGGGGACGTCGAACGCATCGGCGGATTCTTCGTCGCCCCGGGCGCCGTTTCGGAGTTCGTCACCGTGTTCCTGGGACGGGTCGACGCGACGGGCGCGGGCGGCCTGCACGGCCTCGACCGCGAGCACGAGGACATCCGCGTGTTCGCCCGTCCCTTCGACGACGCCATCGACCTCCTGAACCGGGGACGAATCCTCACGTCCCACACCGTCGCAGCCCTGCAATGGCTGGCCCTCCGCCGCGCCGACGTGCGGAGCCGCTGGACGTAACCGCGCGGCCGGGCGGGAGATCCACCTCCTACCAGGCCAGTCCCTCGAAGAATTCGATCATCTCGGCGTTGGCCCGGTCGGGCGCCTCGTAGGGCGCGAAGTGGCCGACGCCGGCGAAGACCTCGACATCCACGTCGACGAAGCACTCGCCCAGCCGGTCGCGCCACTCGACCGGAAGGATCCGGTCGTATTCCCCCCAGCGCACCCGGGTCGGGACGGTGACCGGCGCGAGCGCGCCGAGGTCGCCGCGCACCGTCCGTATCCGGTTCTGGTGATTGGCCTTGTACCAGTCGAAGGCGCCGCGGACGTTGCCCGGCTTCATGAAGTTGTCGACCCAGGCCTCGAGATCGTCGTCGAACGCGCGCGGGTCGCGGCTCCAGTGAGACAGGAAGTGCGAGATGTAGGCCCGGCAGTTCTCACGGCTCGAAGCGACCAGGTCGGCGGCGAAGGGGAGCTGCTGAAAGGTCTGATACCAGACCTCCTTCACGTGGTCGACGGCGTACCAGCGCTCCCCGATCTGCGGATAGGGAAAGCTGTAGAGGAACAGGCCGGAGATGCGCTCCGGACGCCGCCGCGCGTATTCCTGGATGATCCAGGGCGCGAAATCGTGGCCGACGAGGCCGACGCGGTCCAGTCCGAGGCGATCGATCAGCGCCTCCAGGTCGGCAACGTAGTCGTCCACGGCCGGCGTCCGCTCGCGCTTCTCGGAATCACCGAAGCCGCGCCAGTCCGGAGCGATGACGTCGAAACGCTCCGCCAGCGCGGGAATGTTCCTGTGGTAGATGTACCAGAACTCCGGATAGCCGTGGCACAGGACGACGGGGCGCCCGGAACCGTGCCGGACGTAATGGATCCGGGCGCCCGGCAGGTCGGCATGGCGATGGCTCCACGCGAAATCGCCGACGGCGCTCATGGGCCGGCCGCTCGCCGGTCTGACGCCGTCGCGTCGGCGAAGGCCCCGCGGTAGCCGAACAGCCCCGCGCTGCCGCCGGTGTGGACGAAGACGACGTTCTCGTCCGCGGCGAAACGGCCCCGGCGGACGAGGTCGATCAGGCCGGCCATGCCCTTCCCCGTGTACACCGGATCGAGGAGAATGCCCTCGAGGCGCGAGAGCAGGGTCACCGCCTCGACCATCCCGTCCGTGGGCACGCCGTAACCGGCCCCGACATAGTCGCAATTCGCCACCACCCGATCCCGCGCGACGTCGATGCCCGTGCCCAGCAGGTCGGCGGTGCGGCAGGCGAGGCCGTGCACCCTCTCCTCCTGCGTCTCCCTGGGCGCGTTGACGCCGATGCCGAGAACCGGGATGCCGCTGGACGCGCCCTCGAGGCCAGTGACGAGACCCGCCTGCGTCCCGGCGCTGCCGGTGGCGTGCACGACGCGGTCGACGCGAAGGCCCCGCTCGCCGGCCTGGGCGAGGAGTTCCATCGCGCAATCGACGTAACCCAGGGCGCCGACGGGGTTCGAGCCGCCGCCGGGAATGACGTAAGGCGTTCCCCCGTCGCCTTCGATCTTCCGCGCTGCGTCTTCCATGGCGGCGTCCATGTCGGCACCGCCCGGATAATGGCGGATGCGGGCGCCGAAAAGACGATCGAGGAAGACGTTGCCGGACTGCGTGAAGTCGACGTCCTCGCCGCCGGTGCGGTTCTCCAGCAGGATCTCGCACGCCATGCCCAGTTTCGCCGCCGCCGCCGCGGTCTGGCGGCAGTGGTTCGACTGGGTGGCCCCTTGGGTGACGACCGTGTCGGCGCCCTTCGCGAGCGCGTCCGCCATCAGGAACTCGAGCTTCCGGGTCTTGTTGCCGCCGGTGGCGAGCCCGGTCTGGTCGTCGCGCTTGATGTAGATGTTCGGCCCCCCGAGCTCCTTCGTCAGATTGGAGAGCGGCTCGAGCGGCGTCGGCAGATGCGCGAAACGCAGGCGGCGAAAGCGTCCGAGATTCATGCGAAGCCATCTCTCGCGTCGGTGACGAGGGAGCCGACTCATAGCACGGCGGCAGCGGCCGTGTCCGCTTTCAACCACCCGGATGTTGGGTCGTGTCCCGGTTTGAAAGTGGCCGGTGATCGGTGGCCGGCGCCGGCTACTGGCAACTGGCTACCGGCAAACCGGCCACTGGCGCGCCTTGAAGGCGGCGGGCCGCGCGGTTACAGTCCACGTCCGGGATCGGACCCGCGGCCGGCGGCGCGCGGGACGTGCGAACGAAAATGTGGGCGGAATCATGGACGTCCGTGACGGTTTCACCGGCGCTGTCGGCAACACGCCCCTCATCCGGCTGCGCGCG
The DNA here is from genome assembly GCA_965200265.1 of Alphaproteobacteria bacterium. GTDB lineage: Bacteria > Pseudomonadota > Alphaproteobacteria > UBA2966 > UBA2966 > UBA2966. Next base: position 1,570,769 of record OZ241357.1, read on the forward strand.
CTGTCGGAGAGGACCGGCTGCGAGATCCTCGGCAAGGCCGAATTCCTCAATCCGGGCAGTTCGGTCAAGGACCGCGCGGCGCTGTTCATCGTCGAGGACGCGGAAAGGAAGGGCCTGCTGCGACCGGGCGGCGTGATCGTCGAGGGCACCGCGGGGAACACGGGGATCGGGCTGGCCCTGGTCGGAAACGCGCGGGGCTATCGCACGGTCATCGTCATCCCGGATACGCAGACCCAGGAAAAGAAGGACATGCTGCGCATGTGCCGCGCGGACGTCCGGGAGGTGCCCGCCGTCCCCTACCGGGACCCGGACAACTACGTCAAATACTCCGGGCGACTGGCCGCGGAACTCGCCGCGACGGAGCCCAACGGCGCCATCTGGGCGAACCAGTTCGACAACACGGCGAACCGCGACGGCCACTACCGGACCACCGGGCCGGAGATCTGGGAGCAGACGGACGGCAGGATCGACGGGTTCATCTGCGCCGTGGGCACCGGCGGCACCCTGGCCGGCGTCAGCGCGTTCCTTCGCGAGCGGAACAGGGACATCAGGATCGGCCTCGCCGATCCGCCGGGCGCCGCCCTCTACAACCATTACGCTCACGGCGAACTCAAGGCCGAAGGCTCCTCGATCACCGAAGGCATCGGCCAGGGGCGCATCACCGCGAACCTCGAAGGACTCGAGGTCGATTTCCCCTACCGCATCCCCGACGACGAATGGCTCCCCTACCTCTTCGGCCTCGTCGAGGACGAGGGCCTCGTACTCGGCAGCTCCTCCGGGATCAACGTCTGCGGTGCGGTCAAGCTCGCCGGAGAACTCGGCCCGGGGCACACGATCGTGACGGTGCTGTGCGACTACGGCGCCCGTTACCAGAGCAAGCTGTTCAGCGCCGGGTTCCTGCGCAAGAACGGCTTCGACTTCCCCGACTGGGTCGAACGGATCGGCGGCGGACCCCAGGGTTAGGCGCGCGGGACGACGGAGCCGGAGCGATGGAGCCGATATTTCGCGAGGACGCCTATGCCCGGACGTGCGAGGCGACCGTCGTCTCCGTCGACGAGCGCGGCATCCGGCTCGACCGGACCGTGTTCTACCCGACGGGCGGCGGACAGCCGGGAGACCGCGGCGCGCTCGCGACGGGAAGCGGCATTTCGGTTCCCATCATCGATACGGTCAAGGGCGACGGACCGGACGGCATCCTGCACGTCCCGGCGGCGGAGGCGCCTCCGATCCCGGCCGGTTCGCGGGTCACGGCGGAGATCGACTGGGAGCGGCGTCACCGCCTGATGCGTATGCACACCTGTATGCACCTGCTTTCGGCCATTCTCCCCTATCCCGTCACGGGCGGCCAGGTGGGCGAAGACAAGGGCCGGCTCGACTTCGACGTTTCGGAAGCCGCTCTCGACAAGGAGCGGATCGCCGCGGAGCTCAACCGCCTCGTCGAGGAGGATCATCCCGTCGCAGCGGAATGGATCACCGACGAGGAGCTCGACGCGCGGCCCGATCTGGTCAGGACCATGGCGGTCAAGCCGCCGCGCGGATCGGGCTGCGTGCGCCTCATCCGCATCGAGGGCCAGGACCTGCAACCTTGCGGCGGAACGCACGTCCGGCGCACCGGGGAGATCGGCCGCGTCGCGGTCGACCGGATCCAGAGCAAGGGCAAGCGGAACCGGCGCGTCTCGCTGTCCTTCGTCTGACGGGCGCCCGCCGGCGCCGCGCGGCAAGAGGAGGTCGGCTTCCATGCGCTACTACGCCAGGCCCGAGGCCCTCGTCTCGACGGAGTGGCTGGCCCAGCACCTGGACGATCCCGAGGTCGGGGTCGTCGACGCGTCGTGGTATCTGCCGGCGCAGAAGCGCGACGCCGCCGCCGAGTACCGCGAGGCGCACATCCCGGGCGCCGCATTCTTCGACATCGACGAGATCAGCGATCCCGCGAGCGCCCTGCCCCACATGATCCCCAGCGCCGAGGACTTCGCCGCCAAGGTCGGGGCTCTCGGCCTGGGAAACGGCTTCCGCGTCGTCGCCTACGATTCGGGAAGCATGATGGCGTCGTGCCGGGCGTGGTGGATGTTCCGGCTGTTCGGCTACGACGACGTGGCGGTGCTCTCGGGAGGATTCGCGAAATGGCGGCGGGAGAACCGGCCCGTCGAGTCCGGAGAGGCCGCGCCCGCGCCGCGCGCCCTTGCCGTCCGATTCCGGCCGGAGCTGGTGCGTTCGCTGGACCAGATGCGGGAGAACCTTCGGTCGCGGGCGGCGCAGGTGCTGGACGCCCGGTCGCCGGGACGTTTCGACGCCACCGAGCCGGAGACCCGGCCGGGCGTGCGCGGCGGCCACATACCGGGCAGCACCTGCCTCCATTACCCCAGGCTGATGGACCCGGAAACGGGCGAATTCCTTCCCCCCGGCGCGCTCGCGGCCGCCTTCGAGGCCGGCGGGGTCGACCTCGACCGGCCCGCCGTCGGCACCTGCGGCTCGGGCGTCAGCGCATGTGTGCTGGCGCTCGGACTGCACCTGCTCGGCCATGAGGAATACGCGGTGTACGACGGATCGTGGACCGAGTGGGGCGGCCATCCGGATACGCCCGTCGAGACCTGACGGCGGCGCGCCGGCGCGGGCCGGACGGGAACGGCGTGGACATCCGCCCTTTCGAGCCCGGAGACGAGGCCGCGGTCGTCGACCTCTGGCGATCGTGTGACCTGCTTCGGCCGTGGAACGATCCCCGCCGGGACATCGCGTTCTGCCGCGACAGCGGCCACGGCGAAATCCTCCTGGGGGAAGCGGACGGGGACCTCGTCGCCAGTGTCATGGTCGGCCACGACGGCCACCGCGGATGGCTCTATTACCTGGCGGTCGCGCCCCAACGTCGGCGCCAGGGGTTCGGGCGCCGGCTCGTGGAGGCGGCCGAGCGCTGGCTGACGGACCGGAACGCGCCAAAGGCCGAGTTGATGATTCGCCGCGAGAACGCCGAGGCGACGGAGTTCTATCGGCGCGTCGGCTACCAGCGGGAATTCCGCACGGTGATGGGCCGGCGCCTCGACGGCGCGCCCTGGCCGGTCGAGGACGTCCCCATGGAGGCCCGGCCTCTTCCGCCGATCGACGTCACGGTCACCTACCTCGAAATGCCGGCCCCGCCGACCGCGCCGCCGGTCCCGGCGCCGCTCATGAAGCTGGCGCTGCTGCGCGCCGAGAAGCCGAGCACGGGGTTCTACCTCTACCTTTACGACGCGGTAGGGCGCGACTGGACCTGGGTCGAGCGCAAGCACATGCCGGAGGAGGAGCTCGGCGCCATCATCCGGGACCAACGGGTCGAGATCTACGTGGCCTACGTCGGCGGCGTCCCGGCGGGATACGCCGAGCTCGACCGCCGGAAGCGGCCCGACGTGGAGCTCGCCTACTTCGGCCTCGCGCCCGAGTTCATCGGCCGGGGTCTGGGGCGCTACTTTCTGGACTGGGCGATCCGCCGGGCCTGGTCGTCGGGTCCGGAGCGCGTCTGGGTGCATACCTGCACCGAGGACCATCCCCGCGCCCTCCCCCTCTATCAGCGATTCGGCTTCCGGGTCTTCGCCCGGAAAACGGCGACGCTGGACCCCAACGTATGACGACGGCATGACGGCGGCGGCGGGGGCATGAAACGGGTCGACTCCGAGATCGAGATCCCCGCCAGCCCGGAGCAGGTGTGGTCCGTGCTCGCCGATATCCGGAACTGGCCCCGGTGGAACCGGGTGATGCCAAGGCTGGAAGGCGAGCTCGCCGAGGGGTGTGTGGTGGAACTCGAACTCGCGGTTCCGGGGCGGCGAACCTCGCGGCGGAAACCGCGCCTGGTCCGCGTCGCCGACAACCGGGAACTCCGCTGGCGCGACCAGGTGCTCGCGCGCCAGGTATTCGCCTCGGAGCACTGGTTCACGCTGGAGCCGACGCCCGGCGGCTGCCGGGTCCGTCATGGCGAACAAATTGGAGGCTGGCTCGCCGTCTTCATGGGCAGGAAGACGCTCGAACAGACCGCGCGCGTCCTCGACCTGATGAACCGCGACCTGAAACGGCGCGTCGAGGAGGCGACGTGACCGGAAGCCCCGCCGGAAACGGCAAGGACGACGGCCCGGGACGACAACCCGGGATGACGGCCCGCGGACGGACCGGCGCGCGCCTCTGCCCGATCCGCCGCAGACCGGACCGCCGCGGGTCAGTGCGACAGGATCTGGCTCAGGAACAGCTTCGTCCGTTCGTTGCGCGGGCTGTTGAAGAAGGTCTCGGGGTCGGCCTGCTCGATGACCTCTCCCTCGTCCATGAAGACGACGCGGTCGGCGACCCGGTTGGCGAACCCCATCTCGTGGGTCACCACGATCATCGTCATGCCCTCCTCCGCGAGATCGACCATGACGTCCAGCACCTCCTTGATCATCTCGGGGTCGAGCGCCGACGTCGGCTCGTCGAACAGCATGATCTTGGGGTTCATGCACAGCGACCGGGCGATGGCCACGCGCTGCTGCTGGCCGCCCGAAAGCTGACCGGGGTATTTCCCCGCCTGTTCCGGGATCTTCACCCGGGCGAGAAACGTCATGGCGATCTCTTCCGCCTCGTCCCTGGCCATCTTGCGAACCCACATCGGCGCCAGCGTCAGGTTGTCGAGCACCGTGAGATGGGGGAAGAGGTTGAAATGCTGGAAGACCATGCCGACCTCGCGGCGGATCTCGTCGATCCTCTTCAGGTCGTTCGTCAGCTCGATGCCCTCGACGACGATCCGTCCGCGCTGATGCTCCTCCAATCGGTTGATGCAGCGGATCAGCGTCGACTTGCCCGAGCCCGAAGGCCCGCAGACGACGATCTTCTCCTTGCGGTCCACGGACAGGTTGATGTCCTTGAGAACGTGGAACTGGCCGTACCACTTGTGGACGCCGATCATGCGGATGGCGGCGCCGTCGCCGGAATCCTGGACCGCCGCCGTCGACTCGTTCATCGCTCGCGTCCTCCCATCGTCGCCCGGCCCGCTCAGTGGCCGGTGTGCAGCTTGCGCTCCAGGTGGAGGCTGTAGCGCGAGATGCCGAAGCACAGCACCCAGAAGACGAAGCCGGCGAACACGTAACCCTCGACGGCGAAACCCAGCCAGTCGGGGTTGGTGCCGGCCGCCTGGATCATGCCGAGGAAATCCAGCAATCCGATGATCAGCACCAGCGTCGTGTCCTTGAGCAGCGCGATGAAGGAGTTGACGATGCCCGGGATCACCAGCTTGAGCGCCTGCGGCAGGATGATGAGAACCATCGCCTGCCAGTAGTTCAGGCCCAGCGCCTGCGCCCCCTCGAACTGCCCCCGCGGGATGGCCTGCAACCCTCCCCGGATCACCTCGGCGAGATACGCGGCCTGGAACAGCATGATCCCGATCAGGGCGCGCAACAGCTTGTCGATGGTCAGGCCCTCGGGGACGAACAGGGGGAACATGACCGACGCCATGAACAGCACCGTGATGAGGGGCACGCCCCGCCACAGTTCGATGAAGGCGACGCAGACCGCCCGCACCCCCGGCATCCGGGAACGCCGGCCGAGCGCCAGCACGATGCCGATCGGCAGGGCGAAGACGCAGCCGACGATGGCCAGGACCAGGGTCAGGAACAGGCCGCCCCACAGCGGGGTCTCGACCCACGTCAGCCCCAGGACGTCGCCGGAGAACAGGAAGAAGGCGACGATCGGATAGCCGAACAGGAGAAAGACGGATACCCACGCCTTCCACGGGAAACGCGGGAAAAACAGGGTCGCGGCGCAGACGACGAGGATGGCGGCGCCCAGATCGACGCGCCAGCGCTCGTCGATCGGATAGCGGCCGTAGATGAACTGGCCGAACCATTCCTTGATGAAGACCCAGCACGCGCCCTCGCGGGCGCAGGCGTCGCGGGTGGAGCCGGTCCAGTCCGCGTCGACGAACGCCCAGGCGACGAAAGGCGGAACCGCCTCCCAGATCAGCCACAGGGCGAGAACGGTGAGAACCGTGTTGTACCAGGTCGAGAACAGGTTCTGGCGCACCCAGCCGACGACGCCGACGGTCGAGGCCGGCGGCGGCAGGTCGGGCGCGCGTTCGAAGGTCTGCGCCGCCGCGTCGGTCATGGGCCTATCGCTCCACCAGGGCCATCTTCCTGTTGTACAGGTTCATGACCGCCGAAATGAACAGGCTGATCGTCAGGTACACGGCCATCGTCACGGCGATGATCTCGACGGCCTGCCCCGTCTGCATCAGGGCCGTGCCAGCGAACACGAGCACGAGGTCCGGGTAGGCGATCGCCGCCGCCAGCGACGAGTTCTTCGTCAGGTTGAGGTACTGGTTGGTGAGCGGCGGAATGATGACGCGCAACGCCTGCGGGACGATGACGAGGCGGAGCGCCGGGCCCGGCCGCAGGCCCAAGGAGTGGGCGGCCTCGGTCTGGCCGCGGCTTACCGCCTGGATTCCCGAGCGGACGATCTCGGCGATGAACGAGGCGGTGTAGACGGAAAGCGCGATCACCAAGGCCACGAGCTCGGGGATCAGGGTCATGCCGCCCTGGAAGTTGAAGCCTTTCAGGACCGGATAATCCCAGGACAGCGGGAATCCCGTCGCCGCGCCGACGAGCAGCGGCAGCCCGGCCAGAATGCCCGCCGACACGTAGATGGTGTGGAATTGCTCGCCCGTGGCCTCCCGGCGGCGCCTGGCCCAGCGCACGACGAACACGACCGCGGCGAGGCCGACGAGGAAACCGATGGGGATCGCCGGGAAGCCCGCCTCGAAGACCGGCCTCGGGACGAACAGGCCCCGCAGATTGAGAAAGAACGTGTCGGCGAGCTCGAAGCTGTGCCGGGGCGGCGGCAAGGCCCGCAGCACCGCGAAATACCAGAAGAAGATCTGCAGCAGCAGGGGAACGTTGCGAATGATCTCGATGTAGACCTCGGCCAGTTTGGAAACCAGCCAGTTGCCCGACAGCCGCGCGATGCCGACGAGGAACCCGAGGAACGTCGCGAAGGCGATGCCGATGGCCGACACGAGCAGGGTGTTCAGCAGCGATACGACGAAGGCCCGGGCGTAGGACGACGCCTCGTCGTAGTCGATGAGGGTCATGCCGATGTCGAAACCGGCGGTCCGCGTCATGAAGTCGAAACCCGAGGAGATGCCCCGGCTTTCCATGTTCACGAGCGTGTTGTTGACGATATAGATCCCGAACAGGATGACCCCGCCGAGGACGAGGACCTGAAACACCACCGCCCGGACCCGCGGGTCGTTCCACAACGACGCGCGGGCCGGCGCGCCGCCGGCATCGCCGTTAACGGCCATTCATCTGCCTTGTGTTCGCCGCCCGGAACTCGGTTCGCCGCCCGGAACCCACGCAACGAAACAGGGCGCGCCCGGCGAACGCCGGCCGCGCCCTGCTGTCCTGCGGCGTTTCTCGCCCGCCCTAGCGGACCGGCATCGGATACATCAGACCGCCCTTGGTCCACAGCGCGTTCGGGCCGCGGGCCAGGCCGATGGGCGTGTCGGGACCGACGTGGCGCTCGTAGACCTCGCCGTAGTTCCCCACCTGCCTGATGATGTTGTAGGACCAGTCGGTCGAAAGGCCGAGGTTCTTGCCCATGTCGCCTTCCGTGCCCAACAGGCGCTTGGTGGCGGGGTTCGTCGCCGTCTTGCGCATGTCGTCGACGTTCCCGGACGTGAGGCCCATTTCCTCCGCCTCGACCATCGCGATGAGCGACCAGCGGACGATGTCGCCCCACTGGTTGTCGCCGTGGCGGACGACGGGACCGAGCGGCTCCTTCGAGATGGTCTCGGGCAGGACCATGTGGGCGCCCGGGTCCTTGAGCTTGACGCGCTGGGCGGCAAGGCCGGAGCGGTCGGTCGTGTAGACGTCGCAGCGGCCGGCGTCGTAGGCGGCCACGACCTCGTCGGACTTCTCGAACACGACGGGCTCGTACTTCATGCCGTTGGCACGAAAGAAGTCAGCCATGTTCAGTTCGGTCGTCGTGCCGATGTTCACGCAGACGCTGGCGCCGTCGAGCTCGCTCGCGCTCTTGACGCCCAGATCCTTGCGGACCATGAAACCCTGGCCGTCGTAGAAATTGACGCCGGCGAAATCGAGGCCGAGCGCCGTGTCGCGCACCAGCGTCCAGGTCGTGTTCCGCGAAAGCATGTCGATCTCGCCCGACTGAAGGGCGGTGAACCGCTCCTTCGCGGACAGCGGCGTGTACTTCACCATGTTCGCGTCGCCGAACACGGCGGCGGCCACCGCCCGGCACACGTCGACGTCGATTCCGGTCCAGTTGCCGGACTGATCGGGATTGGAGAACCCGGGCAGACCCTGACTCACGCCGCACTGGACGTGCCCCTTGGCCTTGACGTCGTCCAGCGTGGCGGAGAACGCCGGAAGCGCCAGTCCCGCCACGAGAGCCGCGGCGGCGAATACCGTTTTGCAGTGCATTGTCATCTCCTCTTTTCGCGGCCCCGTCTCCTGCGGAACGACGGCCGGTTCCGACCCCACCGTTCGCTCAAGACGACGCCTCGATCTTCACCACGGTGCGGATTATTCAAATCATAATTCAAACGCGACGCTTCCGCAAGGGCGGGAGACCGGCGGCAGCATGATGTGGCGCCATTCCGTTCGAGGTGACATCATGGCGCGGCCCTCGCGCCATCCCCCGTCATCCGGAAGCCACCCACACGAAAGCAGCGACGCCATGAAGGACGACACGACCATTGTTCACGCCGGCAGGAAGCCCTTCGACAACCACGGAATCGTCAACCCGCCCGTCTACCACGCGTCGACCGTCCTGTTCCCGACCGTGGAGGCCTGGGAGCACGCGCGGGAACGGCGGGACGCGCCGGACGCCGTCGTCTACGGGCGGCGCGGCACGCCGACGACCTTCGCGCTGCAGGACGCCATGGCCGAGCTGGAGGGCGCGGACCGCTGCATCGCCGTGCCGTCCGGTCTGGCCGCCATCACCGCGCCGCTGCTCGCCTTTCTCGATCCCGGCGACCATATGCTGATGGTCGATGCCGTGTACTATCCGGCGCGCCGGTTCGCCGACTCCCTGCTCGCGCGGATGGGCGTCGAGACCACGTTCTACGACCCGACGGTCGGGGCCGGCATCACCGGTCTGATGCGGGAGAATACCCGCGTCGTCTACCTCGAGGCGCCGGGTTCCCAGACCTTCGAGATGCAGGACGTTCCGGCGATCGCCGCAGCCGCCCGCGAGGCCGGGGCCGTGACCATGATGGACAACACCTGGGCCACGCCGCTCTACTTCAAGCCGCTCGACTTCGGCATCGACGTCTCGATCCTGGCGGCGACCAAGTACATCGTCGGCCATTCCGACGCGATGCTGGGGCTGGTGTCCGTCCGGGACGAACACTTCGCCCGGGTCCGCGATTCCGCCTGGGGCCTGGGAATGGCGGTGGGACCCGACGACTGCTATCTGGGTCAGCGCGGGCTCCGCACCCTGTCGGCCCGGCTCGCCCGCCATCAGGAGTCGGCCCGGAAGCTCGCGGCATGGTTCGAGACCCGCCCCGAGGTGGCGCGCGTGCTCTACCCGGCCCTGCCCGGCGATCCCGGACACGAGATCTGGAAACGGGACTTCAGGGGCGCTTCGGGACTGTTCGGCGTCGTGCTCGAGGAAACCCCGCAGGAAGCCGTCGCCGCCATGCTGAACGGCTACCGCTGCTTCGGCATGGGCGGGTCCTGGGGCGGCTACGAAAGCCTCGTCCTGCCCACCCGGCCCGAGAAGCTGCGCTCGGCGACGACATGGGACGCGCCGGGACCGACGCTGCGCTATCACGTCGGCCTCGAGGACCCCGACGATCTGATCGCCGACCTCGAAGCCGGCTTCGAGCGCCTTCGCACGGCGGTCCGGGACGGGCCGGCCGAGAGCGCGGAATCGGACGGAACGTGACCCGGCGCACCGCCGGCGGCGGAACCGGGACAGCCGCCGCCCGCGGAACCGGGACAAGGGATTGTCGGGGCGGGCGGCGTCCGGTATGCTCCCTATTGTATCAATAGGTCGCCGTTGCGGAGCCGCATACGGGGACGCCATCAACAGAGTATTCATGCCGCGCCGCTTCTTCGGCTTCGGCCGAAACGGAAGAAATATCGGGTCAGCACTGCTGCCAAGATTCCCGAACGTCGACGCTGCGGCGATCGCGGACGAGCTGCGCGTCGACCAAGAAGGCGCCCAGCGCGGCGTGCGGAATCTGCCGTCGACCGAAGATACCGGCCTCGATCGGGTCGAACAGAAAATCGTCGCACGCGTCGAGTCGATCAGGAACGAGGGCCTTGCCAGATGTGACGAAAATGCCCGGGTCTACGCTCAACGCGCGATGAGAATAGATAGGATCGGTGCCAAGATAAGAATGAACTGTGATACCGCGGAAACGAATTTCCAAGCGGAGGTCGTGCGGTATTCCAACGATCTCGACGACTCACGGAAAGCGGTTCAAGATGCGAATGTCACTTTCGACCAATTCCGTCAGGACAATCGGATAAATGACTCCGCTCATGAAAAGTCCGTGGTTCTTCAATGGTTCGCCGTTTCTCTTCTGATCGTAGCGGTCGAATCGGTGCTGAACGGAGTTTTCTTCTCCAAGGCTCACGAGATGGGTTTGATCGGAGGCGTCGGCAACGCTCTGGCGATCTCGGTCATCAACGTCGGATTGGCGAGCCTCGCGGGCCTTTTGACCCGGAATTTCAACCACATTCTATCCTGGCGCAAGGTCGTGGGAGCACTCGCGTTTCTGGTTGCGACGGGGCTGGCGCTGTGTTTCAACTTTGTCGTGGCGCATTTCCGGGACGCCATGACGGTGGCAGCTTGGGACCAAGCCGCCGGACGCGCGGTCGAACGCGCACTCGCCGTTCGTCTTCCCGAAAGCATGGATGCTTGGCTTCTGGCGCTGTTGGGTTTGCTGGCCGCAGCCCTTGCGGGTTGGAAGACCTACGGAGCCGACCATCCCTATCCGGGTTATGGACGGGTATCCCGAAAAAGAAAGGAAATGCGCGATAGCTTTCATGACCAGCAAGACGAGGCTATTACCGCACTGACTGATAAGCGCGATGAATTCAACGGAAATCTCACTGCGACGCAGCAGGAGATCGACGATGCCGCCCGGGCAAACAGGGAGTGGGCGGCGCTGTCCGGGGAGAGGGAGTCGTTTCTGCGGCAATGCGATCAGGCGGTGGGCAGACTCCTGACCAGATACCGCGCCGCCAACCGCGCCGAGCGCAGCACGCCGCCGCCGGCGCATTTCGACAGAGGCTACGACTTCTCGAAGGCGCCGCCGCTGGACGCTCCGGGGGCGAGGTCTCCCGGTGCGGAACTCAAAGCGGAGATCGACGACGCGCTTCAACGAATCCATGCTGCCTGTAGCAAAGCCATCGACTCCTTTCGAGCGACCGGAAAACCGGATGGTGCGGCGCCATGAGGCGGCCCCGCAGACGGCATTACAAGGGGCAGGCCAGTTGGTGGATGCTCATCGCCGCCACGCTCGCCGCGCTCGCCGCGGGCGGCGCTTTCGTTCTGACGAACCGGCCTTCGGCCATCGACGAGGCGACGCTGTGCCCGGAGGAAACGGGACCGACGGCAGGCGTCGTCATCCTGCTTGATCTCACGGATCCGCTCGGCCGGACCCAGCACGAGCGGCTGACTGGGATCCTCGCAAAGACCGTCAAGGAGGCGGAGACCAACACGCTCTTCGCCGTGGGAGCGGTCGAGGCCAGCCCCGACGAGCGGGGTGCGAAATTCGGCCTCTGCAAGCCTCTGGAAGGAGTCAAGGCGAATGAGCTCTACCAGAATCCGACCTTCGTCAAGAAACGCTACGAGGAGAAATTCAAAAAGCCACTTGATACCATGCTCGATGAAATGTTGGCCGCCAAGCCCGCCGACCGCTCGCCGATCATGGAGTCGTTACAGGCCGTTCTCGTATCCGCGCCCGGGTTCCTTGATGCCGATTATCCCCGGCGCGTCCTGATCGTCTCGGACCTGTTGCAACACAGTGCCGCATTCAGCTTTTACGGCGGTGGAACCTGGAAGAGCTTCAAGCGTTCTCCCGATTTTCGGAGACTGGCGAAAAACGTTGGAGGAATGGACGTCGTAATTTACCGAGTGCCCCGCCCGGGAACCAAGGTCAATAATGCCAAGGTAGAAGATTTCTGGGTTCATTATTTCGAGGATGCAGGGGTGAAAAGCCTATCATCACGATCGCTTGGCGACCTGTGAGTCCCGACGTCATTCACAAATTGATTCTTGCCACAGCGTTTGTGGCCGGGGCGGCTGGTATCATCTGGTTCAAGGTGGATGGATCAAGTGCGGTCGGAGATCCGCAATGGGCTCCCGCAATTTGGTCAGTAATTGTCATGGTTGTCTTTTGTCTGGTGGCGTGGGCACCGTCCTGGAGCGATCGCTTTCCCAGCGGGCGACGGATCGGCGTCGATCCGGAAACGGTCGGAGACAACTGCTATTATCTCGGCTTCGTCTTCACGCTCGTGAGCCTCGCGGTCACGCTCTACCAACTTTTCCCGGCCGGGGCGGAGAACGATGTGCTTCAAGACACGCTCCGGCAAGTGATTTCCGGCTTCGGTATCGCGCTGGTTTCAACCATCGTCGGCATCGGACTGCGCGTCCTGCACATCCGTATGCGCCCCGATATCGAGGTCCTCACGCACGACTCCCGCCGCGAGCTCGAAACCGCAGCGCACCATTTCCGGGTGAACTTGTCCGCGAGTCTTCGCACGATCAACGACTTCGCCATCGAAACGCGACAGCTTCTGTCCGAACAGAGCGAGGACATGAAGAAGATGGCCGCCGAGGATGCGGAGGCGCAGCGCCGGGTGCTGGCCGAGAGCGTCGAAGCGCAGGTCGCGGCACTCGGTGACACGCTCCGCTCGGCGACGGAGAAGGCCGTCGCCACGCTCACGGACTCCGTCGCCGCGGCGGCAGAGGTTGGGCACGGAGAACTCGTTGCTCGCGTCGCCAGGATGCGCGCCGCCGTCGCCGACCTCGCACAGCGGGAAACCGAAGCCGTCGAGGCCGTCGTCAGGGACGCGGAGCGCACCAGGAACGAGTTCTCTCGCTTGGGAGCAACCCTTTCGTCCTTCGTTCGGAGTTTCGACTCCGCCGCCGACATATCCGACCGGCTCGACCCAGCCATCGGCGGGTTTCGCGAGAGGATCGCCGGAGCGGTGGACGCGCTCTCGGAAACGGACTCGGCGCTTTCAGCACTGGCCGAGACACTCGGTAAATCCAACGTGGGTTTCTCGGAGCTTGCCTCCCGCCTCGACGCAGCGGATGCCGGTATCCCCGAACGGCTCCGCGCCGCCCTGGACGGGTTTCACGCGAGGCTCGCGCGTGCAGCGGATGCGCTCGCCGAGGTCGACGGCGCGCTGTCCCGTCTCGTCGAACGGTTCGACGCCGCCAACGCGGACATATCCGGGCGGCTCGATCCGGCCGTGGGCGCGTTCCGGTCGGGACTCGTCACGGCGGCGCAAACGCTCGCCCAGACCGCGGATGCGTTCCGGAAAATGGAAGGCGGACTCACCCGTGACGCCAACGACATCGAGCGGGCCGCTTCAGCCCTACAGCTTCGCCGCCGCCGCTGGTGGCTGTTCGGCGGACGGCGCGGCGGCTGACGGCGAAACCGGGAAATGGCACCGCCCGCCGTTCCAAATCTCCCGAAGGAAACCCATTATCGACGTGGCGCGGTCATGGGGCTGACCGTCGCCGAGGCGTTCATGCTCGTGACCTTCATGTTGATGATGATGTTCCTGTTCTGGCGTTTCGAGGTCGAGGAGGAAAAGAAACCGGTTCCAGAGGAGTCGGTTTCTCCAGAAGTCTGGCGCCTCTTGCCGCATATTGAGGCTTTGCCGCCGGAAACCCGTCGCAAACTCGGTGACCTGCTTCGGCGTCCGTCCGCCGGTGAGGAGATTGCGCTTGCCGAGGGATTGTCGGAAGCTGACCGGAAGGCGTTGCAGCGCGGGGCGAAGCCCGTCGAATCCGAGCGCCTTGAGGAGCTGGAGGACGCGCTGGCATTCGCCGAAGGGCTGTCGGAAGCCGACCGGAAGGCGCTGCAGCGCGGAGCAAAGCCCGTCGAACCCGAGCGCCTTGAGGAGCTGGAGGACGCGCTGGCATTCGCCGAAGGGCTGTCGGAAGCCGACCGGAAGGCGCTGCAGCGCGGAGCAAAGCCCGTCGAACCCGAGCGCCTTGAGGAGCTGGAAGACGCGCTGGCACTGCGGGACCATCTGGACCCCTACGGCGAAGACAGTAACGAAGCGATCAAGCAGAGGATCGACCAGCTTCTCTCCCAACGTGGCCGGCTCGCGGAACGCCTCGCCGAGGAGGACCGGGCGCGAGAGGAGCTGGTCGACGAACTCGAGCGGGATCTCGGGGACGAGATCCGAGCCGCCGGCGGACGCATCGACGAGTTCGATGGTACGATCACATTTCCGGACAACGCGCTGTTCCCGGTGGGACAGGACGACATCCTGCCCCGCTTCGTCGAGACCCTGAACAGGATGTGTCCGATCTGGCTGGAGACGCTCAGGAAATCGGACGCCCGCCGTAAAATTGAGGAAATCCTGATAGAAGGCCATTCCTCGTCGGAATGGCACGATGCCGAGACGAACCGGGAAGCTTGGGTCCTGAATCTCGAACTCTCGCAGCGCCGCGCCCAAGCGGTGCTGGCGCACTGCCTGAATCTGGTCGAGGGAACGCCGTTCGAGGACTGGTCCCGGGCGAAGCTGGCCGCGATCGGCTATTCCTCTTCCCGCCCGGTGTTGGAGGACGGGCGCGAGGATCCGCGGCGGTCGCGGCGCGCCGTATTCGGGATGCGGTTGAGCCGGGAACAACTCCGCGAGGAGATCCAGCGAGAACTCCGAAAGGAGGGCCGCACCGCCACGCGCGGGCCCGCGAACGCCGGAACGCTCAGCGGCCGCGCCCGCGTCAAAGACGCGGATACGATCGAGATACAAGGCTTCGGTATACGCCTCCACGGGATCGACGCCCTGGAACGGAAGCAGAGCTGCGTTCGGGCGAACGGAGAACGTTGGGCATGTGGCCTCGAAGCGAAGAAGGCAGTCGAAGACCTCATCGGTGAGCAGGAGGTCGTCTGCGGCGATTTGCGCCTGGGCCTGCTCCGCTACCGCGGTCGATGCCGGATCGACGGCGAAGACCTGGGCCGCTGGGTCGTGCGGCAGGGCTGGGCCTTCGCGAAATACGCCGACGACTACATACCCGACGAGGCGGACGCCCGCGCCGCACGCCGGGGCGCTTGGTCTGGCGCACGGCCCGAGCCGCCTTGGGAATGGCGGAAGGGCAACAGGGGCCACGCTCCGGGGCGACCGCGCTGATCCACCGCCCAAAGGGATCAGGGTAATCGCATTCCTGCTTATCCGTGAAAATCATCCAGTCGATAAAGGCTCCGTTCGCCTGGGAGCGCCGGCGTCCCGCCGGCATGGCGGGCCGAAGGCCCGCATCCTTCCCGGGCTTCCGACCTTCCGATGGCACCCGTTCGCGCTTCGCACGATGCCGGCGAGACGCCGGCGCTCCCAGGGACATACGGGAAATGCAGCTCTCCATCGGCGGACTCTCATGGATAAGCAGGATCGCATTTGGGAACTTTGCGATGGTCGGCGGTGATGATGCTCGCGATCCATCCCGCACCCGGACCCCTCCCCCTTTTCAGGGGGAAGATCGGGAGGGGGCCACACCGACATGCGAGCGCGCTCGGCGGCTGGAGGGCTGCCGTCTCCACCATCCCCCCTCAGCGGTCACGCCACGCCAAGCGTCTGCCCAAAGGACACCCCCCGCCCGGCACCTTCAATCGCTCACGGCCAAGAGACCCCGCCGTCTCACAGGCGGCGAACGCGGTCAGCGGCTTGACTCGCGGGTCCCCGTCGCTAGAGTCGCGGTCAGGATTTCGGTGAACGGTACGACAAGGGAACAGGCGTCATGGCGAAACCCACCGTCCTCAAGGTCAAGCTTGTCAGCACGGCGGACACGGGCTATTACTACGTGACCAAGAAGAACCCGCGGACGAAGACCGAGAAGCTGTCGATGAAGAAATACGATCCCGTCGCGCGCAAGCACGTCGAATTCAGGGAATCGAAGATCAAGTAGGCGAAACGTCCACGGGGCGTCGAGGCCGCGCGACCGCGCGGCCTTCGTTTTGCCCGTCGGCCACACACACCGGACAGCAAGGAACGGACCCATGTCGGCAGCGGAAACCCTCGACGACTGGAAAGAGGCCGCCGGCGGACTTGACATCCGCGGCAAGGCCTTCATCGGCGGCGAATTCGTCGACGCCGCCTCCGGCGAGGTCTACGCCAGCGTCAACCCGGCGGACGGCTCGGAGGTCGCCGCCGTCGCCTCGTGCGACGGGGAGGACGTCGATCGCGCGGTGAAGGCCGCCCGCGCGGCCTTCGAGTCCGGCGTGTGGTCCGGGATGGCGCCGGCGCGCCGCAAGCGCGTGCTTCAGAAACTCGCCCGGAAGATGCGCGACCATCGCGAGGAACTGGCCCTGCTCGAGACCCTCGACGTGGGCAAGCCGATCCGGGACACCACCCGGATCGACGTTCCGGCGTCGGCCGCCAGCATCGACTGGTTCGCCGAGCTGGTCGACAAGGTCTACGACGAGATCGCCCCGTCCGACCCGGCGTTCCTCGGCATGATCACGCGCGAGCCGCTCGGCGTCGTCGGCGTCATCGTGCCGTGGAACTTCCCCTTGCTCATGGCGTCCTGGAAGCTCGGCCCGGCCCTGGCGGCCGGCAACAGCGTCATCCTCAAGCCAGCCTCCGTCTCGTCCCTGACGGCGCTGCGGCTGGCCGAGCTCGCGGCGGAAGCGGGCGTTCCGGACGGCGTGCTCAACGTCGTCACCGGCGGCGGCGGCAAGGTGGGCATGGCCATGGGCCTGCACATGGACATCGACGGCATCGGCTTCACGGGCTCCACCGAGGTCGGCAAGCAGCTGATGCAATACGCCGGACGATCCAATCTCAAGCGCCTCGGCCTCGAGCTCGGGGGCAAGTCGCCCAACATCGTGCTCGCCGATTCGCCCGACCTCGAGTATGCCGCCAAGGCGGCGTGCTTCGGGATCTTCTTCAACCAGGGGGAGATCTGCAACGCCGGGTCGCGGCTGCTCGTCCAGGACTCGATCAAGGACGAGTTCATGGAGCTCGTCATCAGGAACGCCGCGCGCCACGTGCCGGGCGAGCCCCTGGACCCCGCCACGCGCATGGGCGCGGTCGTCGACCGGACCCAGATGGACAAGGTGCTCTACTACATCGACGAGGGACGGAACGCCGGCGCCGACCTCGTCCACGGAGGCAACCGGGTGCGCGAGGAGACCGGCGGCTATTACGTCGAGCCGACGATCTTCGACCGGGTGCGCAACGACATGCGGATCGCCCAGGAGGAGATCTTCGGGCCCGTTCTCTCGGTCATCGCCTTCAAGGACGCGGACGAGGCGATCTCCATCGCCAACGACACCATCTACGGCCTCGCGTCGGCGGTCTGGACCAGCGACCTCGCGACCGCCCACAAGACGGCGCGAGCCATCAAGGCCGGAACCGTGTGGGTCAACAATTACGACCAGGCCGACATGACGGTGCCCTTCGGCGGATACAAGCAATCCGGATTCGGGCGCGACAAGTCGGTCCACGCGCTCGACAAGTTCACCCAGCTCAAGACGACCTGGATCAATCTGGCGGTGTAGGGCCTCCCCGGACCGCGCGGACCCGAACCCGGCGCCGCCCGGTTTCAGCGCCCGACCGGGCGTGACGGCCCCGACGCAGCCGGCGTCGAAGCATGTCGGAAGACCTCTCCCCCGAGACCATCGAGCAGGTGGACTCCGCCATCGTCGAGGCATCGCGCCCGTTGATCGTCTGCGACGCCGACGGCGTTCTCGTCGAGTTCATGACGGCCTTCGAGGCATACCTCGAAAGCCGGGACCGCTATTTCGACTGGACGTCCTTCCGGCTCGTGGGGAACGTGCGGCGGCGGACCGACGACGAGCCGGTCGAGGCCGGCGAAGTCAGGGCGATCCTGGATGATTTCTACCGGGAGAGGGTGGAGGACCTCGAACCCCTGCCCGGCGCCGCCTCGGCCCTGCGCGCCCTGTCCGGCCGCGCCCGGGTCGTCGTCCTCTCGAACATTCCGCCGCACGCCCGCGAGGGGCGCGCGCGGTGCCTGCGGCGGCACGGCATGGACTATCCCGTCATCACCAACGCCGGCGGCAAGGGCCCGGCCGTCCGCCGCCTGAGCGCCCGGACCGACGCGCCCACCGTCTTCATCGACGACATCCCCCGCAACCACACGTCCGTGGCCCGGGCCGCGGATCACGTCATTCGCATCCATTTCGTGGCCGAACGCCGGTTGTCGGAACTCTTCGGGCCGTCGGAGGACAGCCACCATCGGGCCGCCGACTGGGCCGAGGCGCGCGCCATCGTCGAGCGCCGTCTCGCCGACCGGGGCTTCCGATGAGCGCCGACGCGGCACGTCGCCTCCTCGTCTCCCGTCCCGCCTTGCGCTCCCGCCCCCCGCGCGTTCCAATACGCCACGGCTCGCCGCCTCGCGGGGTCCGGGGCCGGCGCCGGCAGAACGTCATGGGGAAAGCATCATGGGCGCCACGCACGTTACCGTCACCATCCGCAACCCGGCCGAACCGTCGAAAAGCTGGGACGGCCTGTTCCTCGTGGACACCGGCGCGACGGACTCGCTGGTGCCGCGATCCTGCATCGAGACGATCGGGGTCGAACCGGAAGGTCAGCGCGTCCACGAAACGGCCGACGGCCGCGAGGTCAGGATGGACTTCGCCATCGCCCGCATCGAGTTCATGGGCGACGTAACGGCGGGCCGCGTCATCGTCGGCGACGACGGCGTCGAGCCCCTGCTCGGAATCACGGCCCTGGAATCGGCCGGCATCGAGGTGGATCCGGTGAACCAGCGCCTGAAACGCCTGCCGGCGTTGCGGCTGAAGCGTCTGGCGGACCGGTAGCCCGGCGCCGGCCGCCCGGACCGACGCGCGCGGCGGCGTCGAACGCCGTCTCGCCGACCAGGGCTTCCGATGAGCGCCGCCGCTTCCGCCGGACCGGGACGCGAGATGGCGAACCTGCGGATCGGCGTCGACGTCGGCGGCACGAAGATCGAGGCCATCGCGTTGTCCTCGAGCGGCGAGGAGCGCGGCCGCATCCGCGTCGCCACGCCCCGGCGCGATTACGACGGCACGGTGAGGGCGATCTCGTCCGTCGTGGCCGAACTGGAGCGGGACGCGGGGGGCCAGGGCACGGTCGGCGTCGGGATTCCCGGCATCGTCTCCCCGGCCACCGGGCTGGTGAAGAACGCAAACTCCACGTGGCTGATCGGAAGACCTTTCGACAAGGATCTGGCCGCCGCCCTGGCCCGTCCCGTCCGCGTCGCCAACGACGCCAACTGCTTCACCCTGTCCGAGGCCGTCGACGGCGCCGGCCGCGGCGTTGAGGTCGTCTTCGGCGTGATCATCGGCACCGGCGCCGGCGGGGGCATCGTCGTCGACGGCCGGGTCCTGACCGGACCGAACGCGATCGCGGGAGAGTGGGGCCACAACACGTTGCCGTGGCCCGACGCGGAAGAGACGCCGGGCCCCCCGTGCTACTGCGGCAAGCGCGGCTGCATCGAGGTCTTCCTGTCGGGTTCGGGACTGGCCCGCGACCACGCCGCGATCGGCGGCCCGGACGTGTCCGCCGAGGAGGTTGCGTCCCGCGCGCGGGCCGGCGACGAGACGGCGGAGGCGGCGCTCGCCCGCTACGAGCGGAGAATGGCCAAGTCCCTCGCCTCCGTGATCAACGTCGTGGACCCGGGCGTCATCGTTCTCGGCGGCGGCTGCTCGAACATCGAGCGCCTGTACGAGAACGTGCCCCGCCTCTGGGAAGCATACGCATTCTCGGACGAAATCACGACCGAGTTGCGGCGGAACGTCCACGGCGATTCCAGCGGCGTGCGGGGCGCCGCCTGGTTGTGGCCCGTCCGCGACGGGTAGGCCCCGCCGCCGCGCCGGAAGGAGCGGACGCGGCGCGCGGGTTTCCGGGGAACGCGCCGCCGTCAGCAGCCGGAGCCGGGAAGCGCCTCGAAGTGCGCCATTTTCGAACCGAGAACGAAATCGCCGTAGTCGAGGACCAGCCGGTCGGCCACGCCGTTCGCGAACAACCTGAACCCGACCTCGTACTCCGGCAGTCCGGACCTGTCGCCGACCCTGAAATAGGCCGTCCGCATGTTCCAGGCTTCCTCGGCGTCCAGCTCGGGGAGCCCGGTGGCGGCCTCGCCGGCCGGAGTGTGCCCGGTGACGAACGCGACCACGTCGAAAAGGCCCTCCTCGCCCATCCCGTCGAAGACCCGCGTTTCGACGCGCGTAGCCCCCTTCCTGGCCTCGCGCGTCAGGATGCTGGCGTACTCGGAAGGGAACACGGTGCCGGCGGGCAGCGAGATGATCCTGGCTACGGGAACCTTCATGCGAACGACGCCCGTTCGCCGGACGCCATCGCGCTCGGCGAGCCCGCCGAATTCCTCCGCCAGCGCGCCGCCGACGACATTGCGAATCCTGAAGCGGAACGTATCGCCGTCCTTGGACTCCCAGGAGGCGACGGTGAAATCGTTGTCGATCGGCCGCCCTTCGGCCCGGTCGATCCGTATATGAATACGCTGGGCGGTCGTGTACCCTTCGCAGGCGTCCGCCCACTCGAGCGCCATGCGTCCCGAAACGCCGGTCACCTGACTGTCCGCAGCGGCGGTTTTCAGGGCCAGATCGTAGACGGCGCGATGCGGCAACGGGTCGGGGCCGGCCGCCGAACGGGCGGCCCCGACCGGCGCGAAAACGATCGCGGCGGCGAGCGGCACTGCGATCGCCGCACACCCCGGCGCGTTCGGACCTTTGATCGTCATGGAGTCCACAGTGTATATCACGGACTCTTGGCGCCGCGCCCGGGCGATTCGGCGGCAGGGCAATTCGGAAACCTTTCGGAACGACGAGTCGGAACGAATGAGGGACAGGCCGAGGATCCTGGTGACGCGGAAGCTGCCGGCCGCCGTCGAGGCGAGGCTGGCGCGGGATTACGACGCGAAGTTCAACCCCGACGACAAGGCCTACGACACGGAAGAGCTGGTGGCGCTGTCGCGGGACCGCGAGGCGCTCCTGGTCTGCGCGACCGACACGCTCTCCTCCGAGGTGATCGAGCGCCTGCCCGGGAGCCTGAAGGCGATCGCGACCTTCTCCGTGGGATACGAGCACATCGACCTGACGGCCGCGAAGGCCCGGAACATCGTCGTCACGAACACGCCCGGAGTCCTGAACGCGGCGACCGCCGATCTCACGATGATGATCATGCTCGGCGCCGCTCGCCGCGCGGCCGAAGGCGAGGCCATGATCCGCGAAGGACGCTGGGAGGCGTGGAGCCCCACCGGCATGTTGGGCACCGACATATCGGGGAAACGCCTCGGCATCTACGGCATGGGCGGCATCGGACGCGCCGTCGCCGCCCGCGCCAGGGGTTTCGACATGGAGGTGCATTACCACAACCGCAACCGGCTCCCGCCGGAGCTCGAGAACGGCGCCGGGTTTCACGAAAGCCCGGAGTCGTTGCTGCGAGTGAGCCAGGTGCTCTCCCTGCACGCTCCGCTCACGCCCGAAACACGGCGCTTCCTGACGCGGGAACGGATCGACCTGCTGCCGGACGGGGCGATCGTGGTCAACACGGCGCGGGGCGACCTGATCGTCGACGAGGATCTGATCGCCGCCCTCGAATCCGGCAGGCTGGCCGCCGCCGGACTGGACGTCTATCCGGGCGAACCCGACATCCATCCCGGATACCGCCGCCTTCGGAACACCTTCCTGCTGCCGCACATGGGGACGTCGACGGTGGAAACCCGCGACGCCATGGGCTTCCGGGCACTCGACAACCTGGACGCCGTCTTCGCCGCGAAGACCCCTCCGGACGCCCTGACGTGACCGGCGCACGGCCCGAGGAAGGAGCCGGACGGATGGCCCGCGGATTGAGCGCCGATCAGGTCGCGCGCTACGGGGACGACGGCTTCGTCTTCCCGATCGACGTGCTGGCCCCGGACGAGGCCGGGCGCCATCACCGGCTCTACGAGGAAGCGCGGCGGAAAGGCGCGGAACTCGGCGTCGACGTCCTCAACACCAAGGGCCACCTCGTGCTCAGGTGGATGGCGGACCTGGCGCGGGACCCGCGCATCCTCGACGCCGTGGAATGCGTTCTGGGACCGGACATCCTGTGCTGGACCACCAATTTCTTCGCCAAGCGGCCCGGGGACCGGACCTACGTCTCCTGGCATCAGGACGCGACCTACTGGGGATTGAGCGGAACGCGGGTCTGTTCCGCGTGGCTGGCCTTCACGCCCAGCACCCGGGCGAGCGGCTGTATGCGCATGATTCCGGGATCGCACGCGGAGCCGATGCCCCATGCGGACACGTTCGACGAGCGGAACCTTCTGTCGCGCGGCCAGGAGATCGTCGTCGAGGTGGACGACGACAAGGCCGTGGACGTCGAACTGGAGCCGGGCCAGATGTCGTTGCACCACGTCCGGGTCGCGCACGGCTCGGCGCCCAACGTCTCGCCGCTCCCGAGGATCGGATTCGTCGCGCGCTACGTCTCGACCGAGATCGAACAGACCTCGGGAGTCCGGGATTCCGCCATGCTGGTCCGGGGAGAGGACCGCCACGGCCACTTCGATCCCGAAACGGTCCCGGAACGCGATTTCGACCCCGACGCGCTCGACCGTTTCGAGCGCCTGCGGGAACGGCGCGACCGGATCCTGTATCGGCAGGTTTCGTAGTTCCGGCTCGGCCCGAACCGTCAACCATCGGACCAGGGAGGACCTTCATGGCTGGAAAGATCGACGCGCGGCTCGCGGAACTCGGGATCGCGCTCCCCGCGGCGGCGGCGCCCGTCGCGAATTACGTGGCATACGTGGTCAGCGGCAACGTCGTTCACGTCGCGGGGCAGTTGCCCGTCGAGAACGGCGAACTGAAATACGCCGGCGCCGTGGGCGGCGAGGTTTCCGTGGAGGCCGGCGCGGCCGCGGCGCGCCTTTGCGCCCTGAACGTCATCGCCCAGGTCAAGGCGGCCTGCGGCGGCGATCTCGACCGTGTCGCGCGCGTGCTGAAGCTGAACGGCTTCGTCAACGCGCCGGCCGGCTTCACGGATCAGCCCAAGGTCGTCAACGGCGCCTCGGACCTCATGGTCGACGTCTTCGGCGAAGCGGGCAGGCACGCCCGCAGCGCCATCGGCATGGGCTCGCTGCCCTTCGACGCATCCGTCGAGATCGACGCCATGGTGGAGATCGATTGAAGCCGCTTCGGATCGGCCGGAACGGCCCTGCGTTCCCCGTCGTCCGGGGTGATCGGCGGCACGCGGCCCTGATACACTCGCCTTCTCCCGGACGACCCGAAATCCCCGGTGAAGCGACGAGGTTGACCGCCATCCATGGGTGACGTCGAACAGGCGCCGGTGACCGTCAAGGCCGTCGACGACATCGGACGGATCGATGCCGCCGAATGGGACGCCTGCGCCGGCGGCGACAACCCCTTCCTCTCCCACGCCTTTCTCAAGGCACTGGAGGAGAGCGGCAGCGTGTGCGCCGAGACCGGCTGGGCGCCCTATCACGTGGCGGTGGAAGACGCGGACGGGACGTTGCGGGCGGCGGCGCCCCTCTACGTGAAGTCCCACTCGATGGGCGAGTACACGTTCGACTACGGCTGGGCCAACGCCTTCGAGCGGGCGGGCGGGCGGTATTACCCCAAGCTCCAGCTCGCGGTGCCGTTCACGCCGGTAACGGGCCCGAGGCTTCTGGCCCGGAACGACGCGGACCGGGAGACGAACCGCGAATTGGCCCTGGCGGGATGCGTCGAAGTGGCGCGGCAGCTCGAGGTCTCGTCCCTCCACATCACGTTTCTGACCGAGGAGGAGTGGCGGCAATGCGGCGCCTCCGGGCTGCTCCGGCGCACCGGCGAGCAGTTCCACTGGCTCAACAAGGGGTACGCCGCGTTCGACGACTTCCTGGCCGACCTCACGTCCCGCAAACGAAAGCAGATCCGCCGGGAGCGCCGGGAGATCCACGAGAACCCGGACATCGACGTCCAGGTCCTCACCGGCGGCGACCTCGGAGAGGAACATTGGGACGCCTTCTTCGCGTTCTACATGAACACCGGCAGCCGGAAATGGGGGCGTCCGTACCTGAACCGCCGCTTCTTCTCCCTCGTCGGGGAGACCATGGCCGACAAAATCGCCCTGGTGATGGCGTCGCGCGGCGGAAGGTACATCGCGGGCGCGCTCAACTTCATCGGCGGCGACACCCTCTACGGACGGAACTGGGGTTGCCGGGAGGACCACCGCTTCCTGCACTTCGAGGCGTGCTACTACCAGGCGATCCAGTTCGCCATCGAGCGCGGCCTGAAGCGCGTGGAGGCGGGCGCACAAGGGCCGCACAAGCTCGCCAGGGGCTATCTGCCCGTGCACACCTATTCGGCCCACTGGATACGCGAACCCCGGTTCCGGGACGCGGTGGAGCGTTATCTCGTCCACGAGCGCGAGCAGGTCGACGAGGACATCTCCTACCTCGCCACCCACTCGCCCTTCCGGCATTCGGAAATCGAGGACGACGGGTTCTGAAGGCGCGCTCCGGTCAGGCCGCGTGGCGACCGCTGATCGCCTCGCGCAGACCTTCCAGCAGGCCCTCCAGGCGGGCCATGCGCTCGCGGAGTTCCCCGACCTCGCCGCGCAGTCCGTTGACCTCGCCGCGCAGCACGCCGACCTCGTCGCGTAGTCCGTTGACTTCGCCGCGCAGTCCGTTGACTTCTCCGCGCAGTCCGTTGACTTCTCCGCGCAGTCCGTTGACTTCTCCGCGCAGCCCGCCGACCTCGCCGCGCAGCACGCCGACCTCGTCGCGTAGTCCGTTGACCTCGCGGCGCAACCCACCGACGTCCTGACGCAGCCAGGCGAACAGGCCGATCATCAGACCCGCGAGGCCGAGAAAACCGCCGAGTTCGATCATCATGACCGCCAGTGTACCCGCCTTCGCCCGCGCGGCGCAATGCGCGCCGGGACATGTGCAGAGGGGCGCGCGCCGGTCGTCACGCCCCGGCCATCTCGTCGAGGCCGCGGCGCAGGATGGCGTTGAACTCGTCGGGCGCCTCGACGTTGGGAAAATGGCGCTGGTTGTCGATGACGGTCAACCGCGACCCGGCGATGCGTTCATGAATCCCGCGGCTGCACGCGATCGGCGCCGCCGGATCGTCGCGGGAGCCGATGACGTGGGTGGGCGCGGCGATCCGGCGCAGCGAGTCCCGGTAGTCGAGCCCGGCGACCGCCGCCGTCCCGCCGACATACCCTTCGACGTCGGTGGCGACGAAGACCTCGCGCACGGCCCGGTAGCCGGCACCGGCCGCTTCCGCGAAGGCGTCGGTGAACCAGTATCTGTCCGTGGCGTCCCACACCGCCCGCATACCCTCCGCGCGGACCAGCCTCTGGCGTTCGTCGATCCACCTTCGGTGCGCGGGTTCGGTATAGGAGAGCGTACAGCAGAGGAGCAACGACAGGACCCGCTGCGGATAATGGATGCCGAGACCCTGGCCGATCATGCCGCCCGTGGAGATGCCGACCCAGTGCACCCGGTCGAGGCCGAAGGCGTCCAGCAGCCCGACGGCGTCGACGCCGAACTGGGCCAGGGTGTACGGCCCGGGCGGGGCGTCGGTGTCGCCCGCGCCGCGGAAGTCGTAGCGCAGGACGCGATAGCGGTCGGCGAGCGCCGGCACCTGCCGGTCCCACAGGCGATGGCTCGCTCCCATGGCGTGCGCCATCGCCACGACGGGACCGTCCTCGGGGCCGTCCCAACGGCAGGCGACGTCGATGTCGCCGACGCGAACCTTGTCGATGCCCATGGCGGCGTGGATTATACGACGGGAGCGGCGTGGCGGACGCCGCGCGAGCCGGGCCCGGAGCGGCCCCGGCCCCACGAGACGACTCGGGAGGAAACGTCATGGCCCTGGACCCCTATTCCGACGCCGTCGCGCTGGCGCGCGCCTTTCGCGCCGGCGAGACCACCGTGTCCGCGACGGTCGACGCGCTTCTCGACCGCATCGCGACGCACGATCCGAAGCTCGGCGCGTTCCAGGCCCTCTACGCCGACGAGGCCCGCGCCGCCGCCGCGGCCGCCGACGGGGCGATGCGGTCGGGACACGCCGTCGGCCCCTTTCACGGCATCCCCTTCGCCCTCAAGGACATCGTCGACGTCGAAGGGCGCGTCACGACGGGCGGATCGGCCGCCATGGCCGATCGCGTATCGCCATGCACGGCGACGGTGGCCCGGCGGCTGCTTTCCGCCGGCGGCATCCTCGTCGGCAAGACCAGGACGGTCGAGGTCGCCATGGGCGGCTGGGGCACCAACCGGCGCATGGGCACGCCCTGGAACCCCTGGGACCTGGAGACCCACCGCGCGCCGGGCGGCTCGTCGAGCGGCTCCGGCGTCGCCGTGGCCGCCGGGTTCGTCCCCTGCGCCGTCGGCACCGACACCGGCGGGTCGGTCCGCACGCCGGCGGGGTGGAACGGCATCGTCGGCCTCAAGGTCACCGAAGGGCTTCTGCCGACCGACGGGATCATCCCCCTCTCCCACACGCTCGACACCCCGGGGCCGATGGTCCGCTCGGTGCGCGACGCCGCCTTCATGCTCGACGTCATGGCGGGCCGGGAATCCGGCGAGCTCGACGCGCACCTGAACGGGAGCGAAGCGCCGCCGCGCATCGACGGCCTGCGCCTCGGCGCCTGCGCCGACAGGGACCGGGAGCCGGTCGACGCCGACACCCTGGCGCTCTACGACGCGGCGCTGGACCGTCTGCGCGCGCTCGGCGCCGACGTCGTCACCTTCGAGCCGCCCGTCCCCTATGAAATCATGGCCGAGGCCAACGGCTTCATCTTCACGGTCGAGGGATATGCCCATCACGGCGAACTGATGGAGGACGCGGGCGCGCCGGTCGACGAGGACGTGCGCCCGCGGATTCTCCAGGGCGGCAAGGTCGCGGCCCACGAATACGTCGCCGCCATGCTCAAGCGCCGGGAACACGTCGCCCAAGTCCGCGCCGCCATGAAGGGCCTCGCCGCCCTGGTCATGCCGACGCTGCGCACCGCCGCCGTCCCGGTCGCCGACATCGACCAGAGCCGCATCCCCGCCCACCTCACGCGCCCGATCAACTATCTCGCCATGTGCGCGCTGTCGACGCCCATGGGATCGACGCCCGCCGGGCTCCCGAGTGGGTTGCAGATCGCGGCGCGCGGCGGCGACGAGGCGACGGCGCTCCGGATCGGCGCCGCGTTCGAGGCGGCGCTGGGGCCGTTCCGGCCGCCGCCGCTGTAGCGCGGGCCGGAAACCCGGCGGGTCGCCGGAGAGGATCGCAGACATGACCTTCGTGAGGAACGCCTGGTACGTGGCCGGATGGAGCGGCGACTTCCAGCACCGGCTGCATCCGGTCAGAATCCTCGGCGAGGACCTGGTCATGTACCGGACCTCGACCGGCGCGGTCGCGGCGCTCAGGGACCGTTGCCCGCACAAGCTGCTGCCGCTGTCCAGGGGGCGGCTGATCGACGACCGGATCGAATGCGGCTATCACGGCACGACCTTCGCCGCCGACGGCGGGTGCGTGCGGATTCCCGGACAGCCCCGGATCCCGCCCGCGGCCCGCGTCCGCGCCTTTCCGGTCCACGAGCGCCACGGCATCGTCTGGGTGTGGATGGGCGATCCGGAGAAGGCGGACGCCAACGCCGTGTTCGACCTGCCGCAGATGTCCGACCCGGCCTGGGAAAGCCACCGGGGCGACGCGCTGCACATCCGGTCCGGCTACGTCAACGTGGCCGAAAACCTGATCGATCCGGCGCACGTGACCTACGTCCATCCGACCACGCTGGGCAGCGCGTCCCATGCCGCCGTGCCCGTGGAGTACGAGACCGGGGGCGATCCGATCCTGGCCTACCGCTGGATCCGCGACGCCCCGCCGATCCCGCTGTTCGCGCGGCTCGGCCTGTTCGAGGGCAACGTCGACCGCTGGCAGTATTTTTATCTCCACCTGCCGAGTACCGCCGTGATCGACTTCGGCAGCGCCGACGCCGACCCGGAGTCGACGGGAGACCGCCGGCGCGAGGGCGTGCGGATATTCGCCCTCCATTTCCTGACGCCCGTCGCCGGGAACCACACCATCGACCGCTGGATGCACGTCCGCAACACCAGGGTCGGAGACCGGGACTTCGCCCGCGCGCTGGACGACTCCTTCCGCGTCGCCTTCGCCGAGGACAAGGACGTCCTCGAGGCGATCCAGGTCGAGGAAGAGAAGCCGCGGGACGGCGAGTTCCGGCTCCAGCTGGCCATCGATCCGGCGTGCATCGCCTACCGCGCGCGCATCGGCGAACTCGTGGCGGCCGAACGGCTCCCGTAGGGACGGCCGCGGTCAACGGTCGCGAGGCGGAACGCGGCGGCCGCGCACGGTCTCGCGGTGGAATACGTAGAGGCCGCTGCCGACGATCAGCGCCATGCCCGACATGGCCACGGCGTCGGGCCAGTCCCCCCACAGCAGGACGCCCCACAACAGGGCGAACGGAAGCGCCACGTATTCGAACGGCGCGAGGGCGGCGGGCCGCGCCACCCGATAGGCCTGGAACAGCAGATAGGCGCCGATGGAGATCAGCACGCCGCAAGCCGACAGCAGCGCGACCTCCCGGCCGATCGGCCACGACCACGCCCGCAGCAGGAAGTCGAGGCTCGGGTGATCGGCGCCGGCGAAGCGGCCGTCGCCGATCGCCAGCCCGACGGTGGCGCTGACGATCACGAACGCGGCGTGCACGTAGAGCGCCATCGACGAGGCCCGGTCGGTGGCCCCGAGCCGCCGGGTCACGATCTGAAGCAGCGCGTAGGCGAGCGCCGCGCCGGCGGGAAACAGGGCCACGGGGTCGAAGGTCTCCCCCGCCGGGCGCAGCATGACGACCATTCCCGCCATGCCCGCGAGGACGGCGGCCCAGCGCCGCGCGCCCACCCGCTCTCCGAGAAGGGGAACCGACAGCGCCGTGATGAACAGCGGCGCGATGAAGAAGACGGCAGTCGCTTCCGCCAGCGGCATACTCGCCACCCCCATGAAGAAGCAGACGTTGGCCGTGATGAGGAGGGCGGCGCGCGCCGCGTGCAGGCCCGGACGCCGCGTCCGCAGCAGGCCGAACCCGCCTTCGAGACGCACGATCGCCAAGGTGATGGCGACGGCGACGACCGATCGGACGAACGTGATCTCGTGGAGCGGAAGCGCGGCGCTGAGCCACTTGATCAGGGCGTCCTGAAGGGTCAGCGCCAGGACGCCGCCGAATACGCAGACGATCCCGAGCCGCGCCCGATGCGAAGACGCGGCGCCCGGGGCGTCAGGCAAGCCGGTTCACGACGATCTCGCCTCCCTTGACCACCAGCTTGACGCGCTCCTTTTCCTGGAGCCGCGAGACGTCCTCCAGCGGATTGCCGTCCACCGCGATGACGTCGGCGATCTTGCCGGTCTCGACGGTCCCCAGTTCGTCGGCCATGCCGAGGGCGTCGGCGGCGTTCCGGGTCGCCGTCTGGATGGCCTCCATCTCGGTGAGGCCCAGGGACACGTAGATCGCCAGTTCCCGCGCGTTGGAGCCGAACGTCGGATGCCAGCACGTGTCGGTGCCCATGGCGAACCTGACGCCCGCCTCGCGATAGCGCTCGAACGAGGAGAAGCAGTTGGCGGCGATCTCCCGGGCCTGGGAGAGGACGTACTCCTCGGCGCCGCGGCGGCGGCGCTCCTCGATGACCGACTCCTCCCGCAGCGCCAGGGTCGGCACGTTGTAGCGCCCCGAGGCGGCCAGCCGCGAGACGGCCGCGTCGTCCACGTAGGTGCAGTGCTCGATCGTGTCGACGCCGGCGTCGAGGGCCATCCTGACCGACAGCGGCGTATGGCAGTGGGCCGCCACCGGCTTCTGGAAGGCGTGGCCCTCGTCGACCACGGCCTCCAGCTCCGCCATCGTCATGTTGCGGTCCCACAGGTCGTCGTGGCGGTCGAAGGAGCACTGCCCGCCGGACACGCACGTCTTGAGGAAGTCGGCGCCGTCGCGGAGGTTGCGGCGCGACGCGCGGCGGACGTCCCACGGGCCGTCGCCGTAGCGCTCCGGATCCCGGGCGACGACCCGCGGCTGCATCCGGTCGTGATGGCTTCCGGTCGTCAGCACGAAACCACCGGCGACGAGGCGCGGACCGGGAAGCTTTCCGGCCGCGATGGCGTCGCGCAGCGCGCCCATCTCCTGCACGAAGTTCCGGCCGCGCGGCGTCATCCAGTCCATGTCGCGCAAGGTCGTGAAGCCCGATTCCAGCAGCACCCGCGCATTCTTGGCGGCGTCGATGAGCATCTCGGCCGGCGTGCGGATGACGTTCGCGAGATCGAGGTTGGCATAGTCGCCATCGTTCGCCGCCGCGAGGTGGACGTGCAGGTCCATCATGCCCGGCATGAGGACGCAACCGCCGCAGTCGATCACGCGGGCCGCGGCGGTGCGGCCGATGCCGCCCTTCCCCTCGACCCCGGCGATGCGGCCGTCCTCGATCGCGATCTCGGGATCCGCGACCGGCTCGCCGCCGTTGCCGTCGATCAGCAGGCCGCCCTTGAGTATCAGCGTCTCCGGCATCGCCCTCCCCTCCGCGTCCGTGGCCGCCGCGCGCGTCATGATAGGCGGACGGGCGCACCGGACGAAACCGCCTTGCCTTGTTTTCAGTGGCCGGTGGCCGGTGATCGGTGCCGGCAACCGTGTATACTGTCCGCTGGTGCCTGGCGCGGCTTTCACCACGGGGGACGATCCGATGAGCGATGCGGCGGTTTCGAGGAAACAAGAGGCCATGGACGAGGCGGCGGAACGATACGCCGCGCAAAGCCGGGAGCCGGGATGGACGCCGACCCAGAAGCTCGCGCTCGCGTGCCGCATACTGGCGCGCGAGGGGCACGGTTCGGGTCTGGCGGGACAGATGACCGCCAGGGGCGGGCCGCCGGGCACGATGTGGACGCACCCTTTCGGACTCGGGTTCGACGAGCTCAGGGCCAGCGACTACATGCTGGTCGACGACGGCCTCAACGTCCTCGAAGGCGACGGCACGCCCAACCCGGCGAACCGTTTCCACCTCCACGTCTACGGCGCGCGCCCCGACGTGCAGGCCATCGTCCACACGCACCCGCCCCACGTCTCGGCCCTGTCGATGATCGGCGAGGAACTGGCCGTGTCGCACATGGACACCGCGATCCTCTACGAGGACTGCGGGTTCCTGCCCGAGTGGCCCGGCGTGCCGTTCGGAGACGGCGAGGGCGAGCTGATCGCCGGCGCCCTCGGCGACAGGCGGGCGGTGCTGCTCGCCCATCACGGGCAGTTGTGCGCCGGCCGCTCCGTCGAGGAAGCCACGGTGCTGAGCATCACCATCGAGCACGCGGCCAGGCTCCAGCTGCTGGCGCGCGGCGCGGGCGCGATCAGGCCCATCGCGCCCGAACCGGGGCGCGAGGCCCGCGGCTGGAGATCGCGGCCGGAGCAGACCGCCCTCGCCTTCCGGTACCACGCGCGGCGGGTGCTGCGGGACGGCGGCGACTGTCTGAACTGAGCCGTCGGCGGCTCAGCCGTCCGGCGCCGGTTCCGACTCCCGCTTGCGGCGGTCCTTCTCCGCGATCGCGGCGGCGCGCGCCAGCAGGCGCCGGGCCCGCTCGGCGACCGGCGCATCGACCATCCTGCCGTCCACGGCGATGGCGCCGACGCCTTCCCGCTCCGCCTCCTCGTATGCCGTCACGATCCTTCCGGCGGCGGCGACCTCGCCGGCCGTCGGCGTCAGTTCGGCGTTGAGAACCGGAACGCCGGACGGATGCACGCAGGCGGCGCCCTCGAAGCCGAACCGCCTGGAGCGGCGCACCGTCTCCGCGAAGGCGCCGGCGTCGGCGTAGTCCGCCACCGTGCCGATGAACCCGAGCGGTGCGATGCCGGCGGCGCGGGCCGCCAGCTGGACGGTCTGCTTGGGGACGTACAGGGTCTCGGCGTCGGGCGTCATGCCGGCCTCCAGCGCGAAGTCCTCCGAGCCCAGCGCCAGGGCGACGACCCGCGGGTCGGCCCGGGCGATCTCCGCGGCGCGGAGCCAGGCGGCGGGGCTTTCCACGACGGCGACGAGCTTCGTCGATCCGGGATCGCGCCCGCACTCGCGCTCCACCTCGGAGACGACCTCGGCGAGCAGCCGGACGTGCTCCGCCGACCCGGTCTTCGACAGCCACAGCGCCGCGGCGTCGGCGCCGACGGCGGCCTCGACGTCGGCCACCGCCATGCGCAGCGGCCGATTGACGCGCACCAGGACGTCGGCCCCGGCCCGGCCCGCCGCCGCCACCGACCGCGGCAGCGCCGCCCGCGCGGCCGCCTTCTCCGCCGACGGCACGCCGTCCTCCAGATCGAGGATGATCGCGTCGGCGCCGCGCGTGTGTGCGCGGGCGACGAACCGCGCGTTGTTGGCGGGCACGTACAGCAGCGACCGCCAGACAGGCGTTCCGCCGGCCGTCACGGGGCCGCGCCTCCGGCCGGCACTCCGATCAGCGCCCTGACGTCCTCGGGCGCGTAGCCGAGGGACTCCAGGATCTCCGCGCTGTGCTCGCCGAGCCGGGGCGCCGGGCGGGCGAACCCTCCCGGAGTCTCCGAGAGCCGGGGGACGACGTTGTGCATCGGCAGCGCCCCGAGATCGTCGTCCGGCGTCTCGATCAGCACCTCCCGCTCGATGAAGTGCGGGTCCCGCGCGATGTCGCCGATGTCGTTGACCGGCGCGACGGTCGCGCCCGCCGCGCGAAAGACGGCGAGGCACTCGTCCCGGTCGCGCGCGCCGATCCACGCGCCGATCGCCTCGTCGATCTCGTCGCGGTGGTCGAGGCGCGCATCGTTGGTGGCGAAGCGCGGATCGTCGATCATGTCCGCCCTGCCGATGGCGGCGAATATGCGGGCGGCCAGCGGCTGCGTCGACCCCGACATGGCGAGCCACTTGCCGTCCCTGGTGCGATAGACGTTCCTCGGCGCCGCGGTGTTCGACCGGCTGCCGACCCGCTCCCGCGTCCTGCCGGTGACCCGGTGCCACGCCGCCTCCGGCCCGAGGATCGAGAAGACGGGCTCCAGCAGCGAGAGGTCGACGATCTGCCCCCGGCAGGCGCCGCGCTCGCGCGAGCGGACGGCGATGAGCGTCGCCATCGCCCCGTACAGCCCCGTCACCATGTCCGCCATGTGGATGGGCGGCAGCACCGGCTCGCGGTCGGCGAACCCGTTGCGGTAGGCGAACCCCGACATCGCCTCGACCAGGGTGCCGAAGCCCGGCCGTTCCCGGTAGGGGCCGGTCTGGCCGAACCCGGACACCCGCACCACCACGAGGTCCGGGTTCCGCGCCATCAGGACGTCCGGACCCAGGCCCATCTTCTCGAGGGTGCCCGGACGGTAGTTCTCGATGAACACGTCGGCGGTCGCCGTCAGCCGCAGCAGGGCTTCCCTGGCGGCGCCGGTCCGCAGGTCGAGCGCGAGGCTCCTCTTGTTGCGGCCGTACACCTTCCACGACAGCGCATGTCCCTCGACCAGCCACGCCCGGAGAGGGTCCCCGGCCGCCGGCGATTCGACCTTGATCACGTCCGCTCCATGATCGGCGAGTTGCAGGCTGATCATGTTGCCGGCGAGCACGCGCGAGAGATCGACCACCCGCAGCCCCTTCAGCGGGCCGTCGAAGTCCGGGTCGAACGCGACGCGCCGGAGCGCTCGCGGCCGCGCCGCGTCCGTTTCCGGCCGGCTCCCGGCGGCGGTCATCGGCGCGCCTCCGGGTCCCGCGCCGCCTCGCGCGCCGGCACCGTCGCCGCGTCGTTCAGCGCCCAGTCGTAGGCGTGGTCGTCGATCCGTTCGACGTCCGCCAGCCGCGCGCGGAGGTCCGGCGCCGCATGGCGCCGGAGGTGGTCGAGAACCCCGGCGTCGTCGCCGCCGAAATCCGCCGCGAACCAGCGGTAGATGCTGGAGACGACCAGGGCGTCGCCGGCGAAGCGGACGCCGCGCGGGTGGTTGACGTAATCGCGCGCCGCCGCCTCCAGGGCGGCCTCGATGCCGGCGCCGGTATAGGCCGCCCGGCGCAGGTCGGGACAGCCGAGCGAGGCGCAGTTGAGGGCGTAGTGGACGCGCGGGTCGCGCCAGATCGGCCGCAGGATGCGGTGCTCGACGTCGTTCAGCGTCAGTTCCACGCCCTCCACCGAGATCAGCTTCCGGTCCCACGGCCCCCGCGCGAACAGGCCCGGCGAGATGTCGATCTCGCGGATGCCGGACACCGGATAATGCGAGAGAATGACCCGGACGGTGAGCGCGTTGTAGAGGTTGATCCAGAAGGCGCGCTGCTCGTCCGGCGCGTAGCCGCCGATGGCGACGCCGGAGAGCATGTCGAGGTAGCCGTCGAGCGCCGCCTCGTCGGGCGCCGTCACGTCGGCGTAGGCCACGCGGGCGATCCCGTCGGCGCCCGGCGAGACGTAGGCCGCGAGGAAGCGGTCCCAGGCGCCGTGGTCGACGGTCCGCGTATCGCCTGGGTCGTTGGCGAGCCAGCGCTCCCAGAGCTCCGCGCGCGGCGCCGCCAACGCGTCGAACAGCCCCGCCCCCGCCGGCGCGCCGGCGACGAGGGCCGCCACCAACAGCAGGCCGGCGAAAGGCCGGCGCCGCAGCCCCGTTCCCTCCTTCATCTCATGCCCCCCGTGTGCGCTCCCCGTCCGGTGTGATCAGTGGCCAGTGACCAGTGGCCAGTCCGATCACCGGTCACTGAAAACAAGGCCACCATGCCGGCAGGACGCCGACGCTCCCAAGCGAACGGAGTCTTTATCACCCGGGGATGATTTTCACGAATAAGCAAGAAATACCTTGACGGGAACAAACAAGGAATCCATATTCGGGACCATCATGACCCCGAATGCGTTCATCGCCAAGTGGCAGGCGTCGGCGTTGAAGGAACGCCCGGCCGCGCAGGGGCACGTCATCGACCTGCGCCGGCTGCCGGGCGAGCCGACCCCGGCCGGGGCCGACGCAACCTGCGTGGGCGGCGCCCGCGAGAACATGGGCCGGTCGAAGCGCATGGCGTCCGTCGCGGCCGGGATGGTCGGGAAGCGGCTCGTGTATCGCGGTCTCGTCGCGGACGACGGGCTGGCCGGCGGGGCGCGGTCGTGACGGCGGCGCTGGAACTGTTCGACGATCGGGCGGCGCTGCCGCGGTCGGGCCTGTCCAACTCGCCGTTCCGCTATCCGGGCGGCAAGTTCTACGCCCGGCGCCTGATCCTCGACGAGATCCCGGAGCACGAGATCTACTGCGAGCCCTTCGCGGGCGGCGCCAGCGTCTTCTTCGCCAAAAGGCCCGCGGCCTTTTCGACGCTCAACGACCTCGACACGGAAGTCGTCAACGTCCTGCGCACGATCCGGGATCGCGTCGAAGACCTGATCGGCCTGCTCGACGGCATCCCCGCGACGAAGGAGAACCATGCCTTCTACAAGGACCGCTACGTGCCCACCGACGGCCTCACGCGGGCCTTCCGATGGTTCTACCTCAACCGCACGTCCTATAGCGGCATCATGCGGCCGGAGAACTGCCATTGGGGCTACGGGCGCAAGTACTCCATGTGCCCGGAGAACTGGCCGCCGCATCTGCGCACGGTCTCGGACAGGTTGCAGGGCGTGGAACTGACGTCCCTGGATTTCGAGCTGGTGATCGACGCACTGCCCGACGGCTGTTTCGTGTTTCTCGATCCGCCCTACTACGACGCCGATCAGCAGAAGTTCTACAACTGCACGTTCACGAAGGACGATCACGAGCGGTTGGGGAAGTGCTTGCGCCGCAACGCCGACCGCCTCCCGTTCCTTCTGACCTACGACGACCACCCGGAAGTGTGGGCGATGTACGAATGGGTCGAGTCGGTCAGCAACAGGGAATGGAACTACACGATCAACCGGACCGACGATCAGCGCAACGGCGTGAAGCTCAAGGACGGCTTTCGGGGCGTCAGAGGGAAGGGGCGGGAATTGTTCATCCGCAACTATAGATGGGCCGCAAGCGGCGGCCGGTGACCAGTGGCCGGTTGCCAGTGACCAGTACCGATCACCGGCAACCGGCCACTGGAAACGAAATCACCATGACCCCGAATGCGTTCATCGCCAAGTGGCGGGCGTCGGAACTCAAGGAGCGCTCGGCGGCGCAGGAGCACTTCATCGACCTGTGCCGGCTGCTGGGCGAGCCGACGCCGGCCGAGGCCGACCCGGCGGGCGAGACCTACTGCTTCGAGCGCGGGGCGCGCAAGGACGCCGGCGGCGACGGCTGGGCCGACGTGTGGAAGCGCC
This sequence comes from Alphaproteobacteria bacterium, assembly GCA_965200265.1. GTDB lineage: Bacteria > Pseudomonadota > Alphaproteobacteria > UBA2966 > UBA2966 > UBA2966. The sequence goes on from OZ241357.1 coordinate 1,607,166, forward strand.
ACTGCTTCGCCTGGGAGTACAAGGGCCGGCGCGCCGACCTCGACGCCGCCTTCAACCAGCTGCGGCAGTACGCGCTGGCCCTGGAGAACCCGCCGTTGCTGATCGTCTCCGACATGGCGCGGTTCCGCATCCGCACCAACTGGACCAACAGCGTGAGCGCGACGCACGAGTTCGCGCTGGAGGACCTGGCGGACGCGGCGGTTCGCGAGAAGCTCAAGTGGGCGATGTCGGACCCGGAGCGTCTGCGCCCGGAGGAGAGCCGGCAGGCGCTGACGGAGCGCGCGGCGTCGGCGTTCGCGGCGCTGGCGCAGTCGTTGCGCGGGCGCGGGCACGAGGCCCAGGCGGTGGCGCATTTCGTCAACCGGCTGGTGTTCTGCATGTTCGCGGAGGACGTGGGCCTGCTGCCCGACGGCATGTTCACGCGGATGCTGGAGCAGGCGCGGCGGCGGCCGGAGGCGTTTGCCGAACTGGCGCGGCGCCTGTTCGGGGCGATGTCGGCGGGCGGCGACGTGGGGTTCGAGACGGTGGCGTGGTTCAACGGCGGGCTGTTCGACGACGACGCGGCGTTGCCGCTGGACGCGGCCGGGATCGAGACGGCGCTGGCGGCGGCGGCGCTCGACTGGTCCGACGTCGACCCCTCGATCCTGGGGACGCTGTTCGAACGCGGTCTCGACCCGGACAAGCGCTCGCAGCTGGGGGCGCACTACACCGACCGCGACAAGATCATGCGTATCGTCGAGCCGGTGGTGGTCCGCCCCCTGCTCGCCGAATGGGAGGCGGCGAAGGCCGGCATCGCCGCGACGCTCGCACGCGGAGAGGCGGCCGGGCCGGGGGCGGCGCGGACGCGGCGGCGGGCGGAGGCCGAACGGGATTTCCGCGCGTTCCTCGAACGGCTGCGGGGCTTCGTCGTGCTCGACCCGGCGTGCGGTTCGGGGAACTTCCTCTACCTCGCGCTGCACGCGCTGAAGGACCTCGAACACCGGGTGCAGCTGGAGGCCGAGGCGCTGGGGCTGCAACGGTCGTTCCCCGAGATCGGCCCGGCGAACGTCAAGGGGATCGAGATCAACGCCTACGCGGCGGAACTGGCGCGGGTCTCGGTATGGATCGGCGAGATCCAGTGGATGCGGCGCAACGGGTTTCTCGAATCGCGCGACCCGATCCTGAAGCCGCTCGACACCATCGAATGTCGCGACGCGATCCTGACGGCGGACGGTGGGGAGCCGGACTGGCCGCACGCCGACGCGGTGATCGGCAACCCGCCGTTCCTAGGCGATCGGGTCATGAGAGGCGGTTTGGGGCACGATTACACGGAACGCTTGCGCCACGCCTATCGCGGTTCGGTGCCGTCGTCCGCCGACCTCGTCTGCTACTGGTTCCACAAGGCGGGCGCGCTGGTCACGGAAGGCCGGTTCGCCCGCGCCGGTCTGGTGGCGACGAACTCGATCCGGGGCGGGAACAACCGCGCGGTGCTCGACCGGATCGTCGAACGGGGCGCGATCTTCGACGCATGGTCGGATGAACCGTGGATCAACGACGGTGCCGCAGTGCGGGTATCGCTGGTCTGCTTTGCGCGAAAGAACGCTGGAATCCCTGTGCTCCTGAACGGTGCCGCGACCGCGCGCATACATTCGGACCTTACCGGCGGAACCGTCGATCTGACTCGGGCGCGGAGGCTCGCGGCAAACCGGTCCGCAGCGTTTCTGGGAGTCAACAAGAACGGCCCGTTCGACATCCCCGGCGATCTCGCACGGGAGTGGTTGCGGCTTCCCGCGAACCCGAACGGGCGACCGAACGCCGATGTGCTGAAGCCCAGGATCAACGGATCGGACGTGATGCGGCGTTCCTCCGACCAGTGGATCATCGACTTCGGCATTTCGATGAGCGAGGCGGAAGCGGCGCTGTACGAAGCGCCGTTCGCACATGTCGTGGAACATGTGAAGCCGGTGCGCGCGAACAACCGCGTCCGGGCGCTTCGGGAAGAATGGTGGCACCACTGGCGCCCGCGCCCCGCCATGTGGCAGGCGCTACGAGGCATGACGCGCTGTATCGCGACACCCACCATGACCAAGCATCGCGTTTTCGCGCGGCTCGATACGCGCGTCTGCCCCGACCACCAGTTGATCGTCATCGCCCGCGACGACGACACGACCTTCGGCATCCTCCACAGCCGGTTTCACGAGGCATGGTCTATCCGCTTGGGCACGTCTCTGGTCGCCGCGCCACGCTACACCCCCACCACCACCTTTGAGACCTTCCCCTTCCCCGAAGGACTCTCCCCCGACATCCCCGCCGCTGACTATGCGAACGACCCGCGCGCCGCCGCCATCGCCGACGCCGCCCGCCGTCTGGTCGAACTCCGCGACCGCTGGCTCAACCCGCCCGAATGGGTGGAATGGACGGACGAACCCGTTCCCGGCTACCCCGGACGCCCCGTCCCCCGCGACGAGGCGGCGGCAAAGGAGCTCAGGAAGCGCACCCTGACCAACCTCTACAACGCCCGCCCGCAATGGCTGGCCGACGCCCACACCACCCTCGACGCCGCCGTGGCAACGGCCTATGGTTGGGATGCGGACATTTCCGACGACGACGCCCTGCGCGAACTTTTGGAGTTGAACTTGGTTGACAGAAGCCCAAGCGTCTAACCAAATACGAAATCGGTAAAACCATGACCAATGCAATCAAATGTCCTCTTTGTCGCAACCCTCAAGGTGGTTCATGTCAGCGTGTATTTTCTTGGAATAATGATCAGGGAATTGCCCGGTTTAAATGTGAAATTTGTGGAATATATCAACTGACTTTCGAGGCATATGAAGATTACATTAGTGACCATGAATTGTCTCCACATCGGAGAGCTATCCTTTCTCACAAGGTACGAACTATCTCATTGAATGATGATAAGAATATATTGACAATTACGAGAAGCATTTTGAAGTCATGGATCTCCAGTGAAACCTTGCCTAGTCCTGCCACACAGGCGGAGAATCTCATTCGATTTATCGGTGATGAAATATCACATTCAGGTGAAAAAATTACCAATCTTCCTCTGTATGTCTACGCAGTCATGGGTGCTGGAAGTTATCAATCGGCTATCGATCTTGCGAAAGAGCTGCGGGAACGTGGGTTACTAAGATTGAATCCTAAAGGAACATCCGCGATAATAGCCGGATCACCGATTGCCACGCCTATCCCGACAGATATTAACCTCTCCTTGGATGGGTGGGAAAGATATGAAGCTGAAAAGCGTGGCAAATTCAGCGGGAATTATGGCTTCATCGCGATGGAGTTTGACGATCTCGAGCTTGATCCGTTTGTCAGAGATGTCGTGAAGCCTGCCGTGAAAAAAGGAATCGGCTACGACCTCGTCGATCTGCGCAACGTTTCAGAAGCCGGGAACATCATCAACATCATGCTCGTTCGGATCAGGGATTCGGCCTTCGTCATCGCCGATCTCACGCATGACAACCACGGAGCGTATTGGGAAGCGGGCTACGCCACAGGTCTGGGTAAGCCGGTGATCTACATCTGCGAAAAGACGAAATTTGAGAAGGAAGGAACCCACTTCGACACCAGCCATTACACGACGGTTCTCTGGTCGAAGGACGATCCAGAAGGCAAAAGGTTCGGTGAGGAGCTGGTCGCGACCCTTCAGCGCTCGCTCAACCTCCCCTCGACGGGGACATGAGATGACCTTTCTCACCAGCTTCAAGGCCGTCCACTATCGAGGGATAGACGGGCTTTCCTTCTCCCGTCTGGCGAACGCCAATCTTGTGACCGGCGTCAACGGGATCGGCAAGACGGCGGTGATCGAGGCGATGTGGCTGTTCGCCGAACGGTACAACACCTTGTTTTTATGGAATCCTGACTTGCAACGTTCCGATAATCCAATTCTGGATCCCATCGCTAAATTAGCGAACGGTGTGCTGGAATTGGAAGGGGTGGAAAACGAATCTCCTCATAGTCTGAAAGCTACCTTCAAGAAAGTCGGTGGCGTTTCGGATGCCTCATTACCGATTCCAATTTCAACGGAGAACAGCTTTGTCGGATCACCTACTATAGGACAGATCCACACGGAATTAGATGGAATCCCAGCGGGCCAAAAGGCCACAGGAATGTTTTCGACTCCCTGGGGGACGGTAACGTTTCACACACATGAACCTGTTTCGGAGAGGCCAACAAACGCTGCTTTGACTGCAAAATTTCAACATGAAACACCCGAGATACTTTTTTACATATATTCGGATATGGTGCGGAAAAACCATAAGGACGATTTCAGAAACGCAGTCAACCTCATCTTTCCCAAGGTTGTGGATGTGGGAATCTTGACTGACAAAACGGGAGAGCCGTACCTATCGGCCACCACGGACGACGGCATGCAGTTGTCGCTTCACGATCTTGGAGGCGGGGTCGTTCGATTGTGTCGGTTGTTTCTTGGATTTTTCGTTGCACGCGGTGGGGTTCTTTTTGTGGACGAGATGGAAAACGGTCTTCACCATTCCGTGCTGAAGGACGTCTGGGCGCGTGGGCGCGCGTGGATGCGCCAGTGGAACGTGCAACTGGTGGCGACGACCCATAGCGCCGAATGTATCGACGCGGCGCTGGCCGCGTTCGAGGACGCGCCGGACGATCTGGCGATTCACAGGCTGTCCAGGAACGAGAAGACGGGGAAGGTGGAAGCGACGACCTTCACCGGCGAGACGCTCGAGGGCGTGCGCGATCTCGACCTGGAGACCCGGTGATGGCCGCCGGTGCGGGGAGCGGCCGGCAGAAACTGGAGATATGGGCGGATCGCCTGTTGCTGGTGGAAGGCCGCGACGAAGTCAACCTGTTCAATGCGTTTATAGGGCATCGCTTCGGCGAGGAGCGACGGTCGGAGATACAGGTCGTCGAGGCCGGAGGCCGGGACAGGCTTCCGGGCAACCTGAACGCGAACCTGAACGCGATCGCGCTGGCGTCCCGGAACGTCCGGGCCATCGGCGCGGTCCGGGATGCCGACGACGATGCGGGCGGCGCGTTCCGGAGCGTCTGCGATCATCTTCGCAACGCCGGATACGCGCCGCCGGCGGCCCACGGCGGGTTTTCGGACGCCACGCCGGCCGTCGGCGTGTTCATCGTTCCGGACGGCAACGCGCCCGGCGCCATCGAAACCCTGTGCCGGCGCTCCTGCGAAAGAAACGCCGCGAGCGGATGCGTCGAAGACTACATGAGCTGTCTCGACGAGCGCGGGGCCATGCGCTCCGGGAACCGCGACAAGACGTTCGCCCATGCCTATCTCGCTGCCACGGACGACCCCGTGGCGCGGGTGGGCGAGGGCGCCCTGCAAGGCGCATGGAACTTCGACTCGGACGCCTTCGCGGACCTTTCCGCCTTCCTCCGCCAACTGCTCTCGGCGTGAAGACGACACGCTTGGCACCGGTGGTCAGTAACCAGTGGCCGGTTGCCGGCCCCGATCACCGGCCACTGAAAACAAGGCCGCCGGGGATGATTTTCACGGATCGGCCCCCTATATGATCGTCCATCGGCGTCCAGCACGGGAGTGAAGCGATGAGAACGGGAACGAAGGTATTGATCGGAATCAGCGTCGTCGCGGTGCTCGGCGGGGTCGCGCTCGTCTGGGCCAACCATGACGACCGCGGCCACGGCGCGCCCTGGGGCTTTCGCGGCCATCACGGGCACGGCCCGGGTTTCCTCGCCAGGGAACAGGTCCGGTTGACGGCGATGGAGATGATCGAGGCCGTGGACGCGGACGGCGACGGGAAGCTGACGCAGGCCGAGATCGACACGGCGCGGAACGCCCTCCACGCCGCGCACGACGCCGACGACGACGGCAACCTCGGCCTCGAGGAGTTCGCCGGCGTCTGGCGCGAGATCACGCGCCCGCTCACCGTGCGCGCTTTCCAGATGCTGGACACCGACGGCGACGCCGTCATCTCGCGCGCCGAGTACGACCGCCCGCTCGCCAACATCGTCGAACGGCTGGACCGCGACGGCGACGACGCCCTCTCGCCGCGCGACCGGCGGCGCCACCACCGCCACCGCGGCGACAGGCACGACGACGACTGACGGGCCGCCGCCGCCGCGACCCGGCTACTGACCACCGGCCACCGGCCACTGATCACCGGCAGGCGCCGCGCGGCATCAGCTCCTCGGGAAAGGGCGAGAGATACGTCTGTCCGGCGAGCCAAGCCATGCCGCGCCGCCGCGCCAGACGGCGGACCGCCGCGACGGGAACGGCGAGAGGCGCGCACCCCAGCCGATACGCCTCGATCGTCCGGCGGAGCCCCGCCGCGCTTCCGCGCTCCGGCGGGCTCCCCAGGTGTCCCGCCATGCGCCGGAGAACGTCGACGTTCCCGCCGACGGTCGCCGGCCGCGAGAGGGCGGCCATGAACGACGCCCGGTAATCGTCGGCCAGCCGTTCCCGGGGGAGGCCCGTCGCGCCCGCCACGAGGCGGCCCAGCGCCGCCTGGCCCCCCGGATCGTGCGCCAGCAGGAGGAATTTCTCCGCCGCGTGGAAGGCCGCGAGATCGCCGATCCGCCAGCGGCCCGACAGTACGGTCCGCAGGCGCCGGTACGCGAACACCCGCGTGAGGAAGTGCGCGCGCAGGGCGGGAACCTCGAGCCGCCCTTCCTCCTCCACCGGCAGGTCGGGGATCGCGTCCACGAGCGCGGCGGCGAACGACCCGCGCCCGTCGCGCGCGGGCGCGGCCCCCGATCCGGCATCTGCGTCGAAGACCGGAACGCGGAACAGCCCGCAGCTCGGCGAGCCCTTCTTGAAAATGCAGCCGTGCGGGTCGAGCGCGCGCAGTTCGGCGACCCGCCGCGCCGCGAACCGGCGCATCCGCGCCGAATGATCGGCGCCGCCGTCCACGCCCCGGAGGCGCGGTCCGTCCTCGCCGCGCACCAGGCGGATCGCCTCGCGCGGCGCGCCCATGCCCATCTCGACCTCGGGACAGACCGCGACGTAGCGGACGAACGGCGCCAGCGTATCGGCGACGAAGGCGTTGCGCCTGTGGCCGCCGTCGTGGCGCACGCGGTCCCCCAGCAGGCACCTCGACACGCCGATGCGGACCTCCCCGCCGGTCGCCGCGCCCGAGGCATGGTCCCGGCATGGCTCCCGGCGCGGCTCTCGATACGACTCTCGACACGGCATGACGTCGACAGGGTATGATGTCGGCAGGCGCCGGGAAACCGCGCGCCGGCGCGGCGCCGGACGGGCGCCGCCGAGGAGTTCCGAACGAAGACGACTCGAACCAAGGGAAAGGACAGGAAAAATGCTCTCTTCCGATGCTCCGGAAGTCAAGGAATTCTGGGAGAAGGCGTGCCGCGAGACGGGCATCGACCCCGCTTCGACCTATCACGCCTCGACGTTCGGCGACCCGAAGTTCTTCGACGAGATCGACGAGATCACCGAGCTGGCGCTGCAAGGCCAGAAGCGGGCCACGTCGCACCTGGAAATCGACTTCGAGGTCAACGACGTTCCGGTCCGCGAAGAGGGCGATTACTGGCTGATGCTGGACAAGGCGCTCGAGCCGCGGGGGATCGTCCGGCTCACGACGGTCAGGATCACGCCCTTCGACGAGATCGACGAGGAGTACGCGGCCGTCGAAGGCGAGGGCGATTCGAGCCTGCGCCACTGGAAGGAAGTCCACGAGGACTATTTCAAGCTGCAACTCGACGCCTGGGGCCGGGGCGGCGAGTGGCGGGAAGACCTGCCCGTGGTCTGCGAGATCTTCGAGCTGGTGTATCCGCCGCTGGAGTCGAACGTTCCTATCGAGTGAGTTGAACGTTCATGAGGGGGTGAACGTTCATATTGAGGAAGACCTTCAGATCACGATTACCGATCAGGTTGAAACCCGCGGGCCTGATGGAGAAATCAGATCGAACACACAGGAGCAAATCATCAAAAATGCCGAGATCAACACTGGGGAGCCACCACCCCCAGAGAAGTAGGCGGTGATGCGCGCCGTCCTCGCATGACGAAGCCCCGACCGGACACGGTGCCCGCCGGCCTCCCGTCCGCACCGGACGCCTGGGAGGAACTGTCCCGGACGCGGGCCCGCCCCCGCTCCAGGGCCCGCCACCTTCCGGGCTGGATGTACACCGCGCCCGAGGTGTTCGCTCTGGAGACCGAACGCCTGTTCCTGAAGCACTGGCTGGTCGTCGGGCGCGTCGAGGAGATCGCCGCGCCCGGCGACTACCTCACGTTCGACGTCGTCGACGAACCCGTCGTCGTCACGCGCGGAACGGACGGCGGGCTCCACGCCTTCTCCAACGTCTGCCGGCATCGCGGGGCCAGGGTCGTGGAGGGCCGCGGCAACGCCAGGGCGTTCAGCTGCCCCTATCACGGCTGGACCTACGACATCGCCGGCAAGCTCGTCCGGACGACGTTCACCGACGACGTCGAGGGCTTCGATTTCGACGACTGCCGGCTCGCGCGGGTCGGGGTCGGAGAGTGGGGCGGCTGGCTCTTCGTCAACTTCGACGCGGACGCGGCGCCCCTCGCCGGGCACGTCGCCCCGTATCGCGAGCGCCTCGGCCATTTCCGGCAGGAGGACTGCCGTCTCGGCGGCAAGCTGGAGCTGGAAGCGGAGGTCAACTGGAAGCTGATCGCCGAGAACCTGATCGACGTCTACCACTTCCACGTGCTGCACGCGGCCTCGTTCGGCGGCGGCGGAAACCGCAACCGCATGCTTCCCTACCCGGAGAACGAGCTCGTCATCACGCGGCCCGACTCGCGCTCGCTCACCCCGACCGGGGAAGCGCTGCTCGGCCGGCTTCCGTGGATCGGCGAAGGCACGCCGGCCGCCGCCGGGCACATGCCGCCGAACGCCTATTTCACCTGCCACGGCGACAGCGTGAAGCTCTGGATGAGCTGGCCGCTCGGCCCGACCCGCGCCAGGATCATCGTCTACTCCATCTACGCGCCGGAGCAGATCGATCGCGAGGACTTCGCCGGGAAGGCGAAGGTCTACGACGACTTTCTTGCGCGGATCGTCGACGAGGACATGGGAATGGTCACGGCGTTGCAGAAGAACATGGCCTCGCGCAACTTCCGGCCGGGACCGATGGTCGGCCTCGAGTCGGGCGTGCACAGCACCGTCAACACCCTCATCGACCGCCTGTTCGACGGGTAGGACGGGCGGTCGCCCGTGAGCGGGAGGCGGCCGGATGATTTCCCGGCGGCGCGTATCCTTCGAAGCCCCGGCCTGCTATCGTCGGCCGTTCGCAAGGGAGAACAAGGGGGAAACCGGATGTCGGAACCAAACGAACCCTCGGTGCTCGGAGAGCGATTGCACAAGTGGATCGCCATCGGCTCCATCGGCGGCGTCGCCCTGCTGACCCTGGTGCTCGCCGTGATGGGCGGGATCGCGCCCGCGGTCTGAGCGTCCGTCCCGCTATGGATCGGGCGGTCGCCTCCTAGCGGCAGAGGCTGTCGACGTAGTCGGCGCCGAGCCCGTTTTCGGCGTAGTGCTTCTTGTACGCCGCGATGCGGGTGAAGACGTCCTCGTAGGCAATCTGATCGCCGTTCTCGTCGACGTAGAGGACCGGCCCCATGTTGTGGAAGAACGTCTTCATGTGGCCCGCTTCCGGGTGCACGACGAGCGTGTGGGTCTCGCCCGCCGGCTCGTAGATGAAGTCGCCCGGCCGGGCGATCCAGTCGCCCTCCAGATAGCCCCAGGTCCCTTCGAGGGTGTATCCCAGGACGGGCGCCGGGTGCCGGTGCCGGCCCACCAGCCCCTCGCCCTCGGCCTTGAGGATGTTGCACCAGGAGCCCTGAACGACGTTGAACAGGAGCGGGCGGATCCAGACGTTGTCGGCGAGCGGCATCCACACGCGCTCGTCGTCGTCATCGCATTCATGGAAGATTTCCCGCGACGCCTCCGCCGGCAGCGGGATGCCGAGGTGCTTGACGTGCTCGAACCCTGCGAGCCTGGCCATCTCGTTCATGTCGACCTCCGGAGCCAATTCCGTGAACCGCGCCCCATCTTACGGCCGCCCCTCCCCGGTTACAACAGTTCGGGCAAGGTGGTAGTGTAGGCCGGTTGCCGGCGCCGACCACCGGCCACCGGCCACCGGAGAGACCGCATGACCGACTTCCAGACCGCCACGCTTGCCGCGCAACATGCGGCCCTCTGGATCGCCGCCGTCGCCGCCGTCGCCTCGCTCATATCCGCCGCCGCCTCCACCGCCGCCGCCATCGGCATCTGGTACGGCATCCGCGCCATGATCCGCGCCAACAAGGCCCGCGCCGTCATCCTCGATCGGCAGCACCAGGCCGACGAACGCCGCCACGAGGAGACCATGGCCGCGCTCGCCGACCAGCGCCGCGACGACGAACGCCGCCACGAGGAGGCCATGCAGGCGCTCGCCGACCGGCGTCACGACGACGAACGCCGCCACGAGAAGGCGATGGCCGCGCTCGCCGATCAGCGCCTTGCCGACGAACGCCGTCACGAGGAAGCCATGACCGCGCACGGGGAAGCGATGGCCGCGCACGGGGAAGCGATGGCCGCGCTCGCCGATCAGCGCCTTGCCGACGAACGGCGTCACGAGGAGGCCATGCAGGCGCTTGCCGACCAGCGTCACTCCCTCGAACGCCAGACCGCCAGCCTGGAGACCGTCATCGAACGGACCGGCGCGGCCGCGTGACCGGTTGCCGGTTTCCAGTGGCCGGTGGCCAGTGGTCAGCACTGGCTACCGATCACCGGCTACCGGCCACTGAAAACACCGGCCACTGAAAACAAGGCCGCCATGGCGTTGACGCAGACGCGCCAACGCGGCTAGGGTTCACGCATGGCCACCAAACATAGGCCGTGGCCGGTTGCCGGCGCCGGCCACTGGCTACCGGCCACCGGAGAGGCCGCATGACCGACTTCCAGACCGCCACGCTTGCCGCGCAACATGCGGCCCTCTGGATCGCCGCCGTCGCCGCCGTCGCCTCGCTCATATCCGCCGCCGCCTCCACCGCCGCCGCCATCGGCATCTGGTACGGCATCCGCGCCATGGTCCGCGCCAACAAGGCCCGCGCCGCCATCCTCGATCGGCAGCACCAGGCCGACGAACGCCGCCACGAGGAAGCCATGGCTGCGCACGAGAAAGCGATGGCCGCGCTCGCCGATCAGCGCCAGGCCGACGAACGCCGCCACGAGGAGACCATGGCCGCGTTCGCCGAATCCATGACCGCGCACGAGGAGACCATGGCCGCGTTCGCCGAATCCATGGCTGCGCACGAGAAGGCGATGGCCGCGCTTGCCGATCAGCGCCTTGCCGACGAACGCCGCCATGAGGCGACCATGGCCGCGCTCGCCGATCAGCGCCTTGCCGACGAACGGCGTCACGAGGAGGCGATGCAGGCGCTTGCCGACCAGCGTCACTCCCTCGAACGCCAGACCGCCAGCCTGGAGACCGTCATCGAACGGACCGGCGCGGCCGCATGACCGGTTGCCGGCCACCGGCAACCGATATGCGCTCCTGGCTTCGTCCGGTCGTGCGCGGCCTCCCGGCCTACGACGGGCCGCGGACGGCGGCCGACGTGGATGCGGGCGGGACGCGGCTCCTGCACCTGAACGAAAGCCCCTACCCCCCCTCGCCCAAGGCCGTCGAGGCGATCCGTAATTTCGGCGACGGCCTCAACCGCTACCCGGACATCCACGCGCGGGCTTTGGCGGACGCCCTTGCGACGCGGACGGGCGTGCCCGCCGGCCGCATCGTCTTCGGCGCCGGCGCCGACGAGCTCGTGCAGCTCGTCTGCTGGATAACCACCGGCCCCGGAGACGCCGCGGTCATGCCCTGGCCGACGTTCCCCCGCTATGCGTCGGTGACCCGGATCGCCGGCGGCGAGGCGGTCAGGACGCCCCTCGACGACGGCGGCGCCAACGACGCGGGGGCTTTGCTCGCCGCGATCGACGACCGGACGCGCGCGGTGTGGTGCTGCACGCCCAACCCGCCGTCCGGCGGCATGATGGACGCGGCGGCGCTCCGCCGGCTGGCGGCGGGCGTGCCGGAGAGCGTGCTGCTCGCCGTCGACGAGGCCTATCACGAATACGGCCGCCACGCGGGCGGGCCGGACGTGCTCGCGGCGCTCCGGGGCCGCCGCGGCCCGTGGCTGGTCCTGCGGACGTTCTCCAAGGCCTACGGCCTCGGCGCCGCGCGGGTGGGGTACGCGCTCTGCGGTTCGGAGGAGGTCGCGGACGCGCTGCGCAAGACCAAGCTGCAATACAACGTCAACGCGCCGGGCCAGGCCGCCGCCCTCGCCGCCCTGGAGGACGACGCCTACCTGCAACGGACCCTGGACCTGACGGCCGCCGAGCGGTCGCGGCTCGCGGACGGCCTCGCCGCCCTGGGCCTGAACCCCTGGCCGACCGCGGCGAACTTCGTTTCGGCCGAACTGCCCGGCGACGCGGCCGAGGTCACGCAAGCCCTCGCCGGCCGCGGCATCCTGACGCGCGGCTGGCGCGACCCCGGCCATCCCCGCCACGTCCGCATCACCGTCGGCCTGCCGGACGACACCGACGCGGTGCTGGCGGCCCTGAAGGACGTTCTGAAGGACGTCCTGAAGGACGGCCCGAAGGACCCGTGCCGATGACGGCGCACGGCGGCGAGTCGCTGTCGGGCCGCGCCGTCATCGCGGCGATCAAGGCCGCCGGCGTCGGGTACGTGATCTCGGTTCCCGACATCGTGACCAGCGACGGCCTGCTGTGGCCGATTGCCCGCGACCCCGGCCTCCGCCACGTCCGGGTCTGCAAGGAGGACGAGGGCGTGTCCATCTGCGCGGCGCTCGGCTACTGCGGCAAGCGCGCCCTGCTGCTGATCCAGAACACGGGGTTCCTCGATTCCATCAACGCCATCCGCGCCATCGCCGTGGAATACGGCAACCCGGTCTGCATGATGGTCGGCCTCCAGGGCAAGGAGCCGGACGTCCCCCCCGCCCGGTCGGACAACGTCGGCGTGCGCATCGTCGAACCCATGCTCGACGTCATGGGGATCGCGCGCCATCTCCTCCAGACGACGGCGGACGCGGCCGCCATCGCACCGGCGATCGAGGCCGCCTACCGGGACGACCGCCCGGTATGCTTCGTCCTCGGCCGAAGCCCCGCCGCATGAGCCGGGGCGGACGGGGGTAGCGATGAAACGGATGAAACGCGACGCGGCGCTCGGGATCATCGCCGGACACGCCGGCGACAGCCTCGTGGTCGCCGCCTATCAGGCCGCCTTCGAATGGATCGTCATCCGCCCCGGCGATCTCAACCTCATCGCCACGGGCGCCATGGGCCAGGCCTCCTCCCACGGCCTCGGGCTCGCCATCGGCCGGCCCGACCGCAAGGTCCTCGTGCTCGACGGCGACGGCAGCCTGCTGATGAACCTCGGCGCCCTCGTGACCATCGCCGGGGAAGCGCCGGAGAACCTGTTCCACTTCGTGTGCAACAACGGCGTCTACGAAGCCAACGGCGGCCATCCGACGCCCGGCGCCGACACCGTCGATTTTCCCGGACTGGCCCGCGCCGCCGGCTATCGATCGGCGGAGTCCTTCGACGACCTCGCCGATCTCGAATCGCGCATCGGCGGCGTGCTCGCAAGGCGCGGCCCGGTGTTCGTCGACCTCCGGGTCGAACAGGGCGAAGCCTGGCCCCAGGACTACGCCTACATGCACGGCGCCGCGCACCGCGCCGCCTTCAAGGCCGCCCTGCGCGCCTCGTAAGGCGCGGCGGCCCCCTGCCCGATCACCGGCTACCGGCTACGCCAGCCCCATCTGCGCCAGGATCGCCCTGGTCAGGGGGTGTCCGGGGTCGGCGAGCCGGTCCGTCACGTCGAAATGGTTGTCGGCGTCCATCTCCAGGTATTCGGCCTCGAGGCCGTGCTCCTCGCACTTTCGCGCGAAGTCCCGCGATTGCCGTTTGAACGACTCCGATTCGCCGCCGCCGACGGCGCAGACGACCGGCCCGTTGAAGTGCAGCGGCAGGTGCTGCGGGCTGTTGGCCGCCGCGGTCCCGGCCGTGAGCCGGAGGTCCTCCTGAAGATCCGTGTGGCGGTGCGGCTCGATGTCGAAGACGCCGCTGATCGGAACCGCGCCCCGAACCAGATCCGCCGGAAGCCCGTGATCGGACGACCAGTCGGTCGCCATCATCATGCCGGTCAGGTGCCCGCCGGCCGAATGGCCGCCGACGTGGATGCGTCCCGGATCGCCGCCGTGGTCGTCGATGTTGTCGAAGGTCCAGACGAGCGCGCGGCGCACCTGGTCCACGATGTCGGGGATCGTGACCGCGGGGCACAGCTCGTACTCCGGCAGCACCGCGGCGCCGCCGGCGGCGATCACCGGCTCCACCGCCTCGCTGTAGATGTTCTTGTCCATGGCCCGCCAGTAGCCGCCGTGGATGAAGAAGAACACCGGCGCGCCGGGCCGGGACGCCGGGAAGACGTCGAGGACCTGCCGCGGCGTGTCGCCGTAGGGGACGTCCAGATGGCAGGTCAGACGCCGGCGCGCCGCGGCGCTTCGCCGATTGCCCCCGTCGATGTACCCGTCGACGTCGTCCACCGTCAGGCGCGGCAGCCATTCGCGGTTGAGCCGGCGGCGCTCCTCCCCGGACGTGTTCCCGTAATCCATACCGTCCCTTCCCTTCTCCCGTCGCCCGGCGGGCGCGGCCGCCCGCTCCCGTCAGCGTATCAGCCGCCGCCGAACAATTCATCCGCCCGGCGCTCGAAGGCGTGAACCATGACCTTCACCGCCTCGCCGAAGACCCGTCCGACCACGGCCTGGAGCACGCGAGAGCGGAATTCGAAGTCGACGAAGAAGTCGATGACGCAGGAATCGGGACCTTCGGGGGCGAATATCCAGTGGTTGTTCAGATAGCGGAACGGCCCGTCCGAGTAGGTCACGTCGATGCGGCGGGGGCGGTCCAGCGCCACCGTGGACGTGAAGCGTTCGCGGAACATCCGGTAGCCGATGACGAGATCGGCCACGATCAGGTCGCCCTCGCGCCGGCGAATCGAGGCGTCCACGCACCAGGGGAGGAACTCCGGGTACTTCTCCACGTCCGCCACGAGATCGAACAACTGCTCGGGCGGGTGGTGGAGAACCCGCACCTCCGCGTGCGTCGGCATCCGGCTCTAGGGAAGAGAAGACGGGCCTGGCGGCCCCGCGTCCGCCGGCGCCCCGTCCCGCGCCGCCCGCAACCTCTCGAAGTCGTCGCCGGCGTGGTAGGACGACCGCGTGAGCGGCGACGCCGACGCCATCAGGAACCCCCTGGCCCGCGCCGCCGCCTCGTAGCGGCGGAACTCCTCCGGCGCGACGAAGCGGTCGACGGGCGCGTGCCGCGGGGTCGGCTGGAGATACTGCCCGATCGTCACGAAATCGACGCCGGCGGACCGCATGTCGTCCATGACCTGCGTGACTTCCGCCGGGTCCTCGCCGAGACCCACCATCATTCCCGACTTGGTGAAGATCGACGGATCGAGCCGCTTGACCCGGTCCAGCAGCCTCAGCGAATGGAAGTACCGCGCGCCCGGCCGGATCGTCGGATAGAGGCGCGGCACCGTCTCCAGGTTGTGGTTGTAGACGTCGGGCCGCGCCGCCGCGACCGCCTCGACGGCGCCGGGCTTGCGCAGGAAATCGGGGGTGAGCACCTCGATCGTGGTATCCGGCGCGTGGCCGCGGATCGACCGGACGACCTTCACGAACTGGCCGGCGCCGCCGTCGTCCAGATCGTCCCGGTCGACCGACGTGACGACGATGTGATCGAGGCCCAGGGCCGCCGCGGCGCGGCCGACGTTCTCCGGCTCCGCCGGGTCGACCGCGCGGGGCCGGCCCGTCGCGACGTTGCAGAAGGCGCACGCCCGCGTGCACACGTCGCCGAGTATCATCACCGTCGCGTGCCCGCGCGCCCAGCATTCGCCGATGTTGGGGCAGGCGGCCTCCTCGCACACGGTGTTCAGCCGCAACTCGCGCATCAGCGCGCGGGTCGCGCGGTATTCGGCCGACGTCGGCGCCTTCACCCGAATCCACGGCGGCTTGCGCGGCGGCGCGGCGGCGGCCCCTGTCGTGTCGCTTGCCATGTCCACGTCCGTTCGCGTCCCGCTACAGGAGCATCGTCGAGGGATACTCGACGAACCCCTTGAACGCCGCCAGCAACCGCGCGCCCACCGCGCCGTCGACCACCCGATGATCGCACGAAAGGGTGCAGGTCATCACCGTCGCCACGTCCAGCGCCCCGTCCCTGACCACCGGGCGCGGCTCGCCGGCGCCCACGGCGAGGATGGCGGCCTGGGGCGGATTGACGATGGCGCTGAACTCGCGAACGCCGAACATGCCGAGATTCGAGATCGTGAACGTGCCGCCCCGGTATTCCTCGGGCCGCAGCCCGCCGCTCCGCGCGCGGGCCGCGAGGTCCTTCATCTCGGCCGAAATCTCGCCCAGGCCCTTGCGGTCGGCGTTGCGGACGACGGGCGCGATCAACCCCCCGCCGGTCGCCACGGCGACCGAGACGTCGACGGAACCGTACCGGACGATGCCGTCGTCGGACCAGCTGGCGTTGGCGTCCGGGGTCTCGCGCAGCGCCAGGGCGGCGGCCCGGATGACGAAGTCGTTCACCGAAATCCCGCGGCCGGCGCCGCCGCGCTCGGCGAACTTCCGCCGCGCGGCCAGCAGGCGGTCGATCCCGCAGTCGACCGTGAGATAGAAGTGGGGAACCGTCCGCTTCGACTCCGAGAGCCGGCGGGCGATCGTCTTCCGCATGTTGGTGTGGGGGACGATCTCGCCGGCGCCGGCGGGCGGCGCCGCAACCGGCGGCGCGGCCTCGTCCGCGGCCGCCGGCGCGGCCTGGGGCGACCCCTCCGAAAGCGCCGCCTCGACGTCGGCCCGCACGATCCGGCCGCGCGGACCCGTCCCCCGGAGCGCCGCAAGGTCGAGTCCCGCCCGCTCCGCCATCCGGCGCGCCAGCGGACTGGCGAATATCCTTTCGGCGGCGCCCTCCGGACCGCCCCGCCGGGGGGCATCCGCGGACGCCGCGGCGGCGGGCGGCGGCGGCGTCTCCGGCGCGGCCTCCGGTCCCGGCTCCGCAGGCGCCGGCCGGAAACCGTCGAGCGCGGCGGCGTCCTCCCCGTCCCCGAGCAGCACCGCGATCGGCTGGTTCACGGGAACGCCTTCCGTCCCCTCGGCGACGAGCAGCCGCCCCACGAGGCCCCCGTCGGCGGCCTCCAGCTCCATCGCCGCCTTGTCCGTTTCGACCTCGGCGATGACGTCGCCCGCCGCCACGCTGTCGCCTTCCTTCACGAGCCAGCGGGCGAGCGTCCCTTCCGTCATCGTCGGCGACAGGGCCGGCATGGCGACGGTCGTCGGCATCCCGCCTCTCAGGACCCGCGGAGCACGGATCTGGCGGCGTCGGCGACGTCCTCCGCCTGCGGCAGGGCGAGCCGCTCGAGGTTGGCGGCGTAGGGCATCGGCACCTCCGCGCCGCTGACGCGGGCGACGGGCGCGTCGAGCCAGTCGAACGCCTGTTCCGTCAGGCGCGCGGAAATCTCGGCGCCGATCCCGCAGGTCCCCCAGGCCTCCTCGACGGTCACCAGCCGGTTGGTCTTCCTGACGGAGTCGACGATGGTTCCGGTATCCATCGGACGCAGCGTCCGCAGGTCGACGACCTCCGCGTCGATCCCCTCCGCCTCCAGCGCCTCGGCGGCCCGCAGGGACTTCTCCACGCCCATCGAATAGCTCGCGATCGTGACGTCGGCGCCTTCGCGGACCACGTTGCTGCGGCCGATGGGAACGACGAAATCGTCGACGACCGGCACCTCTCCCGGACGCCCGTAGAGAAGCTCGTTCTCGAGGAACACGACCGGGTTGGGGTCGCGGATGGCCGCCTTCAGCAACCCCTTGGCGTCGGCCGCGAAACAGGGCGCCACGACCTTGAGGCCGGGGACGTGCGCGTACCAGGCGGCGTAGTCCTGGCTGTGCTGGGCGGCGACGCGCGACGCCGGGCCGTTGGGGCCGCGGAACACGATGGCGCAGGTCATCTGGCCGCCGGACATGTACAGGGTCTTGGCGGCGGAATTGACGATCTGGTCGATGGCCTGCATCGAGAAGTTGAAGGTCATGAACTCGACGATGGGGCGCAGGCCGTTGAAGGCCGCCCCGACGCCGACCCCGGCGAACCCCTGCTCCGTGATCGGCGTGTCGATCACGCGCCGGGGGCCGAATTCGTCGAGCAGGCCCTGGCTGACCTTGTAGGCGCCCTCGTATTCGGCGACCTCCTCGCCCATCAGGAACACCTTCGGGTCGCGGCGCATCTCCTCGGCCATGGCGTCGCGGAGCGCCTCGCGCACGGTGAGCGAGACGGTCTCGGCGCCCGCCGGCAGGCCGGCGGCGGGCGGCCGCGCCGCTGCGGCCGGCGCGGGCCTGGCCGTTCCCGGCTCTCCGGCCGGCGCGGGGGCGGGAACGGGCGCGGGCGCGGGCGCGCGCTCCCCCTCGGCCAGCAGTATGGCGATGGGCTGGTTGACCCGCACGCCGTCCGTTCCTTCCGCGACCAGCAGTTCGCCGATCTCGCCGTCGTCGACGGCCTCGAGCTCCATCGTCGCCTTGTCGGTCTCGATCTCGGCGAGGACGTCGCCCGGCGCCACCGAGTCGCCCTCCCTGACGAGCCAGCGCGCGAGGGTGCCTTCGGTCATCGTCGGCGACAGGGCGGGCATCAGGAGTTCGACGGGCATCGCCGCTCACCCGCGGCCCAGGGCTTCGACCGGGGGCGCTTCGACCAGGACGTCGGCGTGGAGTTCCGCGGGGTCGGGTTCCGGACTCTCCTGCGCGAACGTCGCCGCCTCGGCCACCACCTCCCTGACCTCCCTGTCGACGTCCTTCAGGGCGTCCTCGTCCGCCAGCCCCGCCTTCAGGATGAGACCTCGCGCGTGATCGATGGGGTCCCGCTCCTCGCGGACCTTGCGCACCTCCTCGCGGGACCTGTACTTGGCCGGATCGGACATCGAATGGCCCCGATACCGGTACGTCTTCATTTCGAGAAGGAAAGGCCCGTTGCCGTCCCGGCAATGCCGGACGGCCCGGTCGCCGGCCTCCCTGACGGCCAGCACGTCCATGCCGTCGACGTGCTCGCCCCGGATGGCGAAGCTCTCGCCGCGGCGATACAGTTCCGTCTGCGCCGAGGATCGCGTCACCGAGGTTCCCATCGCGTACTGGTTGTTCTCCACCACGAACACGACCGGCAGGCCCCAGAGCTCGGCCATGTTGAACGATTCGTACACCTGGCCCTGGTTGGCGGCGCCGTCTCCGAAATAGGTGAGGACGACGTTGCCGGTGCCGTTGTACTTCTCCGCGAACGCCAGGCCCGTGCCCAGGGGGACCCAGGCGCCGACGATGCCGTGCCCGCCGTAGAAGTTCCGTTCGCGGGAGAACATGTGCATGGAGCCGCCCTTGCCCTTCGAGTAGCCGCCGGCGCGCCCGGTGAGTTCCGCCATGACGCCCCTGGGATCCATGCCGCAGGCCAGCATGTGGCCGTGGTCGCGGTAGCCGGTGATGACGCGGTCGCTCCCGGAGATGGCCGCCTGGAGGCCCACCACGATCGCCTCCTGGCCGATGTAGAGATGGCAGAACCCGCCGATCAGCCCCATGCCGTACAGCTGACCCGCGCGCTCCTCGAAACGCCGGATCAGAAGCATCATGCGGTAATGATCGAGCAGTTCGCGGGAGGCCGCCGGCGGCTTCCGGGAGCGCCGGGCGCCGCCACCGGCGCGGCGCGGCGCGCGGGGCGCGCTCTTCTTCGCGTTCGCGGCTTCCGTCCGGGCGCCGCCGTTCGTGGAGCGCGTCCGCGCCATGACCCCCTCAACCACGTCGCCCCGGAGCGCGCCGCCGACCAACAGCTCCCATCGGCCGGTCGCGCCCTCAGCGGGTCAGGAATATGATCTCGTCGGGATGCGCGAGACCCAAGACGATACGGGCGCGTTCATCGAGCATGTCGCGGTCCAGACCGTCCGAACGCAGGAGGGAGACCTGGTGTTCCAGCCGCTTCCGCGTCTCGCGCGCCGCGCGCAGTTCCACCTCCACCCGGTCGATCCGCTGGCTCAGCAGGCTCCAGGCGGCGAGGCCGCGGTCGCCCTGAACGGCGTGATACCCGATGTAGGCGATGGTCGCGACGCACAGAAGCGGCGTCACGCAATGGCGAAGCCGGCGGGGCAGTTCGCGCGCGGGGCTCATGCCGTCACCGAATCACAGGCGATTCTTCGATGTCAAGGAAATTCCGGGGGCGGCGGTCGGCAGTGGACAGCCGTTCTGCGCCTTCCGGTCGTGTCCGTCACGCGAGAACGGCGCGCCCGGCGTAGGTTGCGGACCGCCCGAGCCGCTCCTCGATGCGGATGAGCTGGTTGTACTTGGCCAGCCTGTCGGACCGGGAGAGGGAGCCGGTCTTGATCTGGCCGCAGTTCGTGGCCACCGCCAGATCGGCGATGGTCGTATCCTCGGTCTCGCCCGACCGATGGGACATGACGGCCCGGTAGCCGGACCGGTGCGCCGCCTCGACCGTTTCGAGCGTTTCCGTGAGCGTGCCGATCTGGTTGGCCTTTATCAGGATGGCGTTGGCCACGCCGCGCCGGACCCCTTCGGCCAGGCGCTCCCTGTTGGTGACGAACAGGTCGTCGCCGACGAGTTGCACGCGGTCGCCGAGGGCGCTCGTCATGGCCTCCCAGCCCTGCCAGTCGTCCTCGGCCATCCCGTCCTCTATGGACACGATGGGGTAGCGGGCGACGAGGTCCTCGTACATCGCGACCATCCCGTCGGCGTCGAGGGTCCGGCCCAGGCCCTCGAGGACGTACCTGCCGTCGTCGAAGAATTCGGTCGCCGCCACGTCGAGCGCCAGATACACGTCCTCGCCCGGACCGTGGCCCGCCGCCTCGATCGCCTTCATCACGAATCCGAGGGCTTCGTCGGCGCCGCCGACGGACGGCGCGAATCCGCCCTCGTCGCCGACGTTCGTGCCGTGCCCGGCGTCGCTCAACCCCTTCCCGAGCGCGTGGAACACCTCGGCGCCGATCCGCACCGCCTCGGCGCCGGTTTCCGCCGCCACCGGCAGGATCATGAACTCCTGGAAGTCGATCGGGTTGTCGGCGTGGGCGCCGCCGTTGACGACGTTCATCATCGGGACCGGCAGCGTTCGCGCCGCGACTCCCCCGACGTAGGCGTAGAGCGGCAGGCCGGCGGCGCGCGCGGCGGCCTTCGCGTTGGCGAGACTCACCCCGAGGATGGCGTTGGCGCCGAGCCGGCTCTTGCCGGGCGTGCCGTCGAGGCCGATCATGATCTCGTCGATCGCCGGCTGCCCCTCGGCGTCCAGCCCCGACAGCGCGTCGAACAGCTCGCCGTTGACGGCCGCCACCGCCCGGCGGACGCCCTTGCCGAAATACCGCTCGCCGCCGTCGCGCACTTCGGCCGCCTCGTGCGTTCCGGTCGAGGCGCCGGACGGCACCGCGGCGCGCCCCAGCGAACCGTCGGCGAGCTCGACGTCGACCTCGACCGTGGGATTGCCCCGGCTGTCGAGTATCTCGCGCCCCCGGATGTCCGTTATCGCCGTCATTCGATCCTCATATACAGATTCAGAATATCAATCCAACCCCTTGGCAAGGCGGTCGAATTCCATGAGACGTCCTACGATCGACTCGATCTCCGACAGGCGCACCATGTTGGGGCCGTCGGAAGGGGCGTTGTCCGGGTCCTCGTGCGTTTCCATGAACACGGCGGCGACCCCGACCGCGACCGCCGCGCGGGCCAGCACCGGGACGAACTCCCGGTCGCCGCCGCTGCGCGCTCCCAGCCCGCCCGGCTGCTGCACCGAATGGGTGGCGTCGAAGACCACCGGGCAACCGGTCCGCGCCAGGACCGGGAGCGACCGCATGTCGCTGACCAGCGTGTTGTATCCGAAACTGGCGCCGCGCTCGGTGAGGAGGATGCGGTCGTTCCCGGCGCCGCTGATCTTCCCGGCGACGTGCGCCATGTCCCAGGGCGCCAGGAACTGCCCCTTCTTGACGTTGACCGCGCGCCCGGTGCGCGCCGCGGCGAGCAGCAGGTCCGTCTGCCGGCACAGGAACGCGGGAATCTGCAGGACGTCGACGACCTCCCGCACCGCGTCGCAGTGCGCCTCGCCGTGAACGTCCGTGAGCACCGGACAGCCGATCGTCTCGCGGATTTCGGCGAACACGGGGAGCGCCTCCTCCAGGCCGACCCCCCGCGGGCTCGCGGCGCTCGTCCGGTTGGCCTTGTCGAAGGAGGTCTTGTAGATGAAGCCGATGCCCAGCCTTGCCGAGATCTCGGCGAGCCGGCCCGAAACGTCGAGCGCGTGCCGCCGGCTCTCCATGGCGCAGGGACCGGCGATCAGCGCCAGCGGCAGGTCGTTGCCGAGGGTCAGCCCGCCGACCTCGACGTGAACCGCAGTGCGGGCGGCGCTTCCCCCTTCCGCCGTCATACGAGCCTCGACTGCATGACCGCCGCCTCGACGAACGACGCGAACAGCGGGTGGGGATCGAACGGCCGGGACTTCAGCTCCGGGTGGAACTGGACGCCGACGAACCACGGGTGGCCGGGAATCTCCATGATCTCGGGAAGCAGCCCGTCCGGCGACTTGCCCGGAAACACGACGCCGGCCTGCGCCAGGACGTTTTCGTAGGCGCGATTGACCTCGTAGCGGTGGCGGTGGCGCTCGCTGATCCGTTCTTCCCGCCCGTAGATATCGAAGACCTTGCTGGTCGGCGCGACGACGCATTCGTAGGCGCCGAGCCGCATCGTGCCGCCGGAGTCGCCGGTTGCGTCGCGATACTCCGTCCGCCCGTCCTTCCGCCATTCCGTCATGAGGCCGACGACCGGGTCCGCGCAGTCCCCGAACTCGCTGGACCCGGCGCCCGGCAGGCCGGCCATGTTCCGGGCCGCCTCGATCACCGCCACCTGCATTCCGAGGCAGATTCCGAAATAGGGAATCCGGCGTTCGCGGGCGATCCCGGCGGCCGCGATCTTGCCCTCGATGCCGCGTTCGCCGAAGCCGCCCGGCACCAGGATGCCGTGGACCCCCTCCAGATGACGGGGATCGCCGTCGCGCTCGAACGTCTCGGAGTCGATCCATTCGACGCCGACCTCGACCTCGTTGGCGAGGCCGCCGTGAACCAGCGCCTCGTCGAGCGACTTGTAGGCGTCCTTGAGGCCCGTGTACTTGCCGATCACGGCGATCCTCACCTCGCCTTCGGGCGCCGCGAGCCCGGCCACGATGCGCTCCCAGGCGCGGAGATCGGGCTCACGGGTTTTCTCCAACCCGAAGGCGCGCAGGATCTGGCGGTCGAGTCCGGCCTCGTGATAGCGGAGCGGGACTTCGTAGATCGAGTCCACGTCGAGGGCCGGGATCACGGCCTCGTCGCGGACGTTGCAGAACAGCGCGATCTTGGCCCGCTCGGTCGCCGGGATTTCCCGGTCGCACCGGCACAGGAGGACGTCGGGCTGAACCCCGATCCCCCGCAATTCCTTGACCGAGTGCTGCGTGGGCTTGGTCTTCAGCTCGCCGGCCGCCGGAATGTAGGGAAGCAGGGTCAGGTGGACGAAGAGCGCCCGGTCGCGGCCGAGCTCGTTGCCGAGCTGCCGGATCGCCTCGACGAACGGCAGCCCCTCGATGTCGCCGACCGTGCCCCCGATCTCGCACAGCACGAAATCCCGATCCTCCACGTCGGCGCGGATGAACGCCTTGATCGCGTCCGTCACGTGGGGGATGACCTGGACCGTCGCCCCCAGATAGTCGCCCTTCCTCTCGCGCGCGATGATGTGCTGATAGAGCGCCCCCGAGGTCACGTTGTCGCTCCGCCGCGCCGCGACCCCGGTGAAACGCTCGTAGTGGCCAAGATCGAGGTCGGTCTCCGCCCCGTCGTCGGTGACGTACACCTCGCCGTGCTGATAGGGGTTCATCGTTCCCGGATCGACGTTGAGGTAAGGGTCCAGCTTGCGCAGGCGCACCTTGAACCCGCGCGCCTGGAGCACGGCGCCGAGCGCCGCGGAAGCGAGACCTTTTCCCAACGAGGAGACGACGCCGCCGGTAATAAAGATGTACCGCGTCATGGACCGCCAGCATACAGCAGGAACGCCGCGCCCCCAAGCGCCAGCGGGCGGGACGGCGGCGCGGACCCGCCCGGCGGCCTATCGCGACAGGGGAACGGACGGCCCGCCGGCCGGCCGCGGCGGCGCGCCCGACGCCGGCGCCTGGGGTTCGGTCTCGATCACCGACGACGGCCCCCGGGCGCCGCCCGAGAGGATGGCGAGCATGATGCTGGTGGCGATGAAGCAGGTCGCCAGGATCGCCGTGGCCCGCGTCAGCAGGCTGGCGGCGCCGCGGCCGGACATCATGCCGCCGCCCGATCCGCCGCCGATCCCGAGCGCGCCGCCCTCGCTGCGCTGCAGGAGGATGACCCCCACGAGCGCCAGCGCGAGAAGGACGTGGGCCACGAGTATGACCGTAATCATGGCCCATTCGTAGACGAAGCGGCGCGTCCAGGCAATTCCCCCCTTCCCCCTGCGCCGGGCGGTGTGCAAGTTGCCGGTTGCCAGTAGCCGGTGGCCGGTCCCCATACGGTGTGCAAGGTGTGCAATGCGACGCGCCGGACCTGCCCCCCATAGGGTGTGCAAGCTGTGCAATTCGATGCACCGGCCACCGGCCACCGGCGACTGGCCACCGGCCACCGGCGACCGGCCACCGGCCACGGGATCGTCGGGACGGACGCTCAGGCCGGGTCCGGACCGCCGCGACCGAACGCCCGGACGATGGGCCAGAACGTCTCCGCCTTCAGGCTCGCGCCGCCGACCAGGGCGCCGTCGACGTTCTCGATCGACGCGATCTCCGCCGCGTTGCCGGGGTTCACGGAACCTCCGTAGAGCAGGCGAAGCGCGGCCGTGCCGGGGCCGAACCGCTCCGCGAGCAGGCGCCGCATCGCGCCGTGCATCTCGCGGATTTCCTCCGGCGCCGGCGTCCGGCCGGTCCCGATGGCCCAGACGGGCTCGTAGGCGACCACCGTGTTCGACGCGCCGGCGCCGTCCGGGACCGAATTGCCGAGCTGGTCCGCCACCGTCCGCAGCGCCCGTCCCGCCTCGCGCTGCGCTTCCGTCTCGCCGACGCACACGATGGGAACGAGGCCGGCGCGGCGCGCCGCCGCGGCCTTTTCGCGGACGGCGGAGTCCGTTTCCCCGTGGCCCGCCCGGCGCTCCGAATGACCGACGATGACGTAGGCGCAGCCGGCGTCCGCGAGCATTCCGGCGCCGACGTCGCCGGTGTGCGCGCCGTCCGGCCGGGCGTGGCAGTCCTGGCCGCCGAGCGCGATCGGCGAGCCGGCGACGACGTCGTGGACCGGAAAGAGCTGCGGCGCCGGCGGGCACGCGAGAACGTCGCACGGGACCCCGTTCTCCGCCGCCGCGCGCTCGACCAGCGCGGCCGCGAGCGCCACGGCGCCGGCGCGGACGCCGTTCATCTTCCAGTTGCCCGCGACGAGCGGGCGAGGCGCGCCTGTCATGACCGGGAGCTTCCAGCAGTTCGTGTCGGCCGGGTGTTATAGGCGCGCGCGTCCCCCGTGGCCACATCCCCGGAAGTCCGGTAGTGCCTCAGTTTGAAATATGGCGCGCCGGGTGAGCTTGCGTCGACTATGCGCGCATGGCGCTTCGCGTCGCAGCGAATCACGAAATTTCAACCTGCCTGTCCATGAGAGTCCGCCGATGGAGGGCTGTATTTCCGGCATGTTCCTGGGAGCGCCGGCGTCCCGCCGGCATGGAGGCCCGTTCGCGCTTCGCGTGATGCCGGCGGGACGCCGGCGCTCCCAGGCGAACGGAGCCTTTATCGCCCGGGGTGACTTTCACGAACAAGCAGGAATTTCAAACTGAGACACCCCCGGAAGTCCGGGTTGCACACGTTGCACACCGTCGGCGCGCCAACCCGGCGCAACGAATGGCACACGTTGCACACCGTCGGCGCGCCAACCCGGCGCGGCGAATGGCACACGTTGCACACCGTCGGCGCATCAATCCGGTGCGGCGAATGGCACACGTTGCACACCGTCGGAGCGCCAACCCGGCGCGGCGAATGGCACACGTTGCACACCGTCGGCGCGCCAATCCGGCATGGCGAATGGCACACGTTGCACACCGTCGGCGCGCCAACCCGGCGCGGCGAATGGCACACGTTGCACACCGTCGGGCGGTCCGGGCCGCACCCCGCGTTCGCGCGGACGGTTGACAAAGGCGGCCGTTTGGGCCGCTATCCCCCACCGGCGCCGCGCGCCTCCGCGCGGCGGGAGACGGCGGATCATGCTCGACTCACTTCGCAGGCAGACGGGCTCCTGGATCGTCAAGGCGTTCCTCGGCGTGCTCATCCTGAGTTTCGCCGTATGGGGAATCGGCGACATCTTCCGCGGGCCGTCCGACGCGACGGTGGCCACGGTCGGCGACGTCGAGATAACGCGGTCCCAGTTCGGCGACGCCTACCGCCGGGAACTGGACCGGCTGAACCGGCGCATGGGGCGGCAACTCGACGCCGACCAGGCCCGCCAGCTGGGCGTCGGGAACCTCACGCTCCAGCGCATGATCAACCGGGCGCTGTTCGACCAGGCGGCGTCGGGCCACGGGCTGACGGTATCGGACGGCGACCTCGCGGCGGACATCCGTTCCGACCCGACGTTCCGGGGCGAGCTGGGGCGGTTCGATCCGCTGTACTACCGCGACGTGCTGCGGCAGTTGGGATACACGCGCGAATACTTCGAGGACGTGCGCCGCGCGGACATGCGGCGCGGCCAGCTGGTGGACGGCGTCGTCCTCGGGGCGGAGACGCCCGAACCCGTCGTCGACGCGATCTTCCGCTACCGGACCGAACGGCGCGCCGCCGACGTGGCCGTCGTTCCCGATTCGTCCGTCCCGGAGCCGCCGGCGCCCGACGGCGCCGCGCTGGAGCGGTATTACGAGGACTCGCGACAGCGCTACACGGCGCCGGAATACCGGACGCTCACCTACGTCGCGCTGAGCCCCGAGCAACTGCTCGACGAGGTGACGGTGACGGAAACCGAGATCGCCGACGAGTACGAATCGCGCCTCGACGAATTCATCGAGCCCGAACGGCGGGACCTGTCCCAGATCGTCCTCGACGACGAAACCGCGGCGCGGGATGCGCTGGAAAGGCTCAAGCAGGGCGAGGCCCTCGCCGACGTCGCCCGCGACGTGGCGGGGCTGGAGCCGGAGGACACGGCGCTCGGCGCGCTGACGGTCGAGGAGCTCCCGCTGCCGCCGGAAACCGCGGAGACGGTGTTCGCGGCCGCCGAGGGACGGTACACGGACCCCCGGCGGAGCGACTTCGGATGGCACGTCTACCGGGTCAACGAGGTCATCCCGGGCAAGACGACGCCGCTGGAGGAGGCGCGGGAGGAGGTGCGCCGGGAGCTCGCCCTGCGGCGGGCCGCCGACAGCCTGTTCGAGCTCGCCAACAGGCTGGAGGACGAACTCGCCGGCGGCGCGACCCTGGAGGAAGGCGCGAGCCGCCTCGACCTGAACGCCGGCAGGATCGCGGGGATCGACGCCGAGGGGCGGGCGCCGGACGGCGCCGGCGTCGACGACGCGCCGGCCTGGCCCGAGTTCCTGCCGACTGCCTTCGCCACCCCGAACGGCGAGGAGTCGGCGCTGACCGAAAGCGCCGACGGCGGCTACTTCATCGTTCGCGTCGACGGCATCGAACCGGCGGCGGCGCGGCCGCTCGACTCCATCCGCGACCGGGTGGCCGCCGACTGGAAGGGGTCCGAACGCGCCCGGCTCGCCCGCGAACGGGCGGCCGGCGTCGCCGAGCGCGCGCGCCAGGGCGAAAGCCTGGAGTCGCTGGCCGCGGCCGAGGGCCTGGAGATCCGTTCGACGGAGGCGCTGACCCGCCACGACGCGGGGCCCGACTCCGGCGTGTCGGGGGAACTGCTGGCCAACCTCTTCGCCCTGGCCGGCGTCGGCGGCGTCGCCGAGGGACCGGCGGCGGACGGCGCCGGCCACGCGGTCGCGGTGCTGCGGCGCATCGACCGGTCCGGCGGCGGCGCCGACGACCTGTCCGAACGCGACGAGCTGCGGCGCACCCTCGACGAGGCGCTCGCCGACGACGTTCTGGCGCAATACCGGGTGGCGCTGAACCGGGTGTACGACGTCGAGATCAACCAGCAGGCCATCGACAGCCTGTTCTAGGCCCCGTCCCAGGCATGGCGGTCTTCCCGACGATCGACCAATTCCGCGCCGTCCACGACGCCGGCGGGAGCCAGGTCGTGTGGACCGATCTGGTCGCCGACCTCGAGACCCCCGTGTCGGCCATGCTGAAGCTCGCCGACGGCGCCCCCAACAGCTTCCTGCTCGAGTCCGTGGAAGGCGGCGACGTGAGGGGCAGGTACTCGATCATCGGCATGAACCCGGACGTCGTCTGGCGCTGTCATGGCGACCGGGCGGAGATCAACCGCAACGCCCTGACCGATCCGGGCGCGTTCGAGGCCTGCGAGGAGGGCGCCCTCGACGCGCTGCGGCGGCTGATCGACGAATCGCGCCTCGAGCTGCCGGAGGAGCTCCCGCCGATGGCCGCCGGCCTCGTCGGCTACATGGCCTACGACACGGTGCGCCTGATGGAGCGGCTGCCGGCGCCGAACCCCGACGTCCTCGGGATTCCCGACGGCATCTTCGTCCGCCCGACGATCATGGCGATCTTCGACTCGGTGAAGGACGTCGTCACGTTCGTCACGCCGGTCCGCCCGGCCCCGGGCGTCGACGCCGACCGGGCGTGGCGGGCCGCCGGCGACACGCTGTCCGCGGCGACGTCGGGGCTGGAGAAGAGCCTCCCGCGCGCCCCCGGCCCGCGCGAGCCGGCCATCGCGCTGCCGGAGCCGGTCTCGAACATGAGCCGCCGGGCCTATCGCGAGATGGTCCAGAAGGCCAAGGCGTACATCGCCGCCGGCGACGTCTTCCAGACCGTGCTGTCCCAGCGCTTCAGCCTGCCTTTCGCGCTGCCGCCGTTCGCGCTCTACCGGGCGCTGCGCCGCACCAACCCCTCCCCGTTCATGTACTTCCTGCGGCTGGACGGGTTCTCGATCGTCGGCTCGAGCCCGGAAATCCTGGTGAGGCTGCGGGACGATACGGTGACCGTCCGGCCGATCGCCGGAACGCGCCCGCGGGGCGCCGGCCGCGAGGAGGACGAGGCGCTGGCGGCGGACCTGCTGTCGGACCCCAAGGAACTCGCGGAGCACCTGATGCTGCTGGACCTCGGGCGCAACGACGTGGGGCGCGTGGCGAAGATCGGCACGGTCGGCGTGACCGAGCGGATGGTCATCGAGCGCTACTCCCACGTCATGCACATCGTCTCCAACGTCGAGGGCACGATCGACGACCGGTTCGACGCCATGGACGCCCTGCGCGGCGCGTTCCCGGCGGGCACGGTAAGCGGCGCCCCGAAGGTCCGCGCCATGGAGATCATCGACGAGCTCGAGACCGAGAAGCGCGGCGTGTACGCCGGCGCGATCGGCTACTTCTCCGCCAACGGCGGCATGGACACCTGCATCGCGCTCAGGACCGCCGTGGTGATGGACGGGACGATGTACGTCCAGGCCGGCGGCGGCATCGTCGCCGACAGCGATCCGGACGCCGAATACGAGGAGAGCCGCAACAAGGCCAGGGCCCTGATCCGCGCCGCCGAGGAGGCCGTGCGTTTCGCCGCGGAACCCGCGGCCGGCGCCGGAAACCGGCGCCCGGGCGCATGAGGTCCGGGCCGGGGCCGGACCGCGCGGAGGGCGCATCCCGGCCCACCGTTTTCGTCGATCACGCAACGTCCGGTGGCGCTGGGTCGAATTTTTGCCTTGCCGAGTCGTTTGTGGCATAGTATATGAAACGAACATACCCCCCCCCCCCCCGCTACGGGGGGGGGGGGGGTATGTTCGCACTTGGCGGAATTCGGGAGGTTCTCATGGCCGCGTCGAAGCATTTCCTCGTCCTTGCCTGCGCCGCGCTGCTGGCGCTCGGCGCCTGCACCGGCACCAAGCACGTGCGCACCGGCGACCCGGCGGCCATCGCGGCCGAGAAGGCGCGGGCCGACGCGCTCGCGACCGCGCTGGCGGATCTTCGCGACTCGCTGGCGGCAGCCCAAGCGGCGCTGGCGGCGGCCAACAACGCCACGCAACGCAACCAAGCCAAGGAGTTGGTGGACGACTCCCTGGACGATCTGGAAGAGGTTCGGGACAATCTGGGAGCGCAGTTGACCGGCGCCGACAAGACGGCCGTGGATGCGGTCGTCATGGCCCTGGAGACGGTCTCCGCGGTTCTGGAAGCGTCGGGCGCGATGGCGTCCGGGGGGGGGGCGGTTTCCCTCGCCGCCATGCATGACACGCTGGCGGCGGCGCAGGCGGCGCTGGACGACGCGCAAGCCAAGCTGACGACGGCGCTGGATGCCGACCCCACCGGCGCGGTCCTGACCGCGCTGACGCAGGCCCAAGCCACGCTGACCACGGCCCAGGTCTCGCTGGTGCCGCTGCTGCGTCAGGAGCTGGCCGACGCCGAGACCGAGAGGGACGCGGCGCGGGCGGAAGTCGACAGCCTGACCATGAGATTCGGCAAGGACCTGGCGATCGACGGACGGGAGGCCTCGAGGCTCGCCCCGGACCCCAAGGCCAGGGTATCCCTGACCCCGCGCCGCGCCGGCGTCGAGTGGACGGCCAACGCCGGTTTCGTGGCGACGGACCCGTCGTGGGGCATCCGCACCAGATACACGGTCACGAACTACGGGACCGCGAGCACCGCCCGGCTGGCCATCGAGCAGGATGCGGTTCCTTATGCCGCCACCGCCGGGATGGTGATCCCCGGCGCTTCGGGCACCCCGTCGACGACCGAGTTCCCCGGCCGCGGCGAGGTCTTCCGTGGCATAGGCTACAACCATCGGGAGTTCACGCTGCCCCGCCAGGGGTCCTACGGCCCGGCCTCCGACGGCACGGCCGCGACCGCCATCCCCTCCATCGGTAGTAGAGGACCCGGCCTGCGCGGCAACCTGAAAGGCCACGCCATCTCCTCCTTCCAGTACGACGCGGATTCCGGCCTCACCATGAAGTTCGGCGGCCTGCCCCCGGACCAGAGGCCCGCGGGCGCGCCCGCAGGGAGCGAGGGCAGCCTCATCTACGGCGACCTGGAGGCGCTCACCGCCAAGGGCACCTACAATTGCGGGACTGGCACCGAGGCCTGCGACGAGGCCGGCACCCGCGACCTCACCGTCTCCTTCGGCGCCCCCTCCCGCGATCCCACCGGCGACCCGGCCTATCACTGGACCGTCGACGTCCCCGATCCCAGGCTGACGATCGCCGCCGGCGCGACGACCCTCGCCGACCCGGACGGCATCATAGGCCGCTACCAAGCGCTGCTGTCGAACCATGCCGGCGTGGACGACAAGGGCACGGCGGCGACAACGGACGACAGCGAGCGCTATCTCCGCTACGCGGCCTACGGCCTGTTCCAGTTCATCGACTACCAGACCACCGACGACCGCGTCGGCCGCATGCAGACCTTCCATTACGGTTTCGACGCCTTCGGCGCGCACAACCGGCTGCCGGCGGCGACGGCGGATTCCATCGCCGCCACCTTCAAGGGGCGGACCATGGCCTGGCTGGCGACGACCCACGGCAGCGGCGTCGTCGGCGGTCTGCACCGGATGCGCGGCAACGTCACCCTCCACGCCTGCCTCGGCGGCGGCGGCTGCCAGGCGAGCGCCTTCACCGCGCCCACCGGCGCCGCCAAGCCCACCGCCGCCAACGACTTCACCGGCGCCATCCACGACCTGGAGATCACCCTGCCCGGCGGCGCCTGGGGCAGCGGCGGCACCGCCGCCCATCCAAGCGGCCGCTACGCCTTCCTCGGCGACATCCTGTTGGACGGCGACATCACCGCCAACGGCGCCTTCTCGGGCAGGGCGGTCCCGGACTCCGTTATTTCCGACAGCCAGCGGACCGCCTCCGACGGCGGCACCCGGACCGGAGGCGAAGAGACGCTGGACACGCACGGCTACACGATCCGCAAGCAGGAGGGTGGCAATACGGGGCTGGCGATGAATCAATTCTGGAACCACGGCCAGGTCGAGGGCGCCTTCTACGGCCCCGCCGACGCCCTGGAAGCCGCCGGCACCTGGTGGCTGCCCGCCGTGGGCAGCGATATCGTCAACAACGGCGTCCTCGGCATGGTCGGCAGCTTCGGCGCCGCCGCCTGCCCCGCCGACGCCTCGAACTGCTGAAGCGCCGGGGCGGCGGCAGCAACGCCCGCGGTCCATCCCGCACCGTCTGCCCCCCCTCCCCCCCTGACGGGGGGAGGCCGGAAGGGGGTGTCGGAAAGGCGAGCGACAAGCTACCCTTGTCGAACCGTTCGCCGCGGCCCGCGGAGCGGGCGGGCGTGCAAAACACGGTGAAACGGCGTTTTCCGCCGCCGATCGGAATGCTGGTCATCATCGACAACTACGACAGCTTCACCTACAACCTCGTCCATTTCCTGGGGGAGCTGGGCGCGGACTCGCGCGTCTTCCGCAACGACGCGGTGACGCCGCGCGACGTCCTCGCCCTGCGGCCGGACGGGATCGTCCTCTCCCCGGGGCCTTGCGACCCCGACCGCGCGGGAATCTGCCTGGAGCTCGTCGAAAGGGCCGCGGGATCGGTCCCCGTCCTCGGCGTGTGCCTGGGGCACCAGTCCATCGGCCAGGCGTTCGGCGGACGCATCGTCCGGGCGCCCGAGATCATGCACGGAAAGCTCAGCGTCATACGGCACGACGGCACCGGCGTGTTCGCCGGCCTGCCCCCGGAGTTCCGGGCCGTGCGCTACCACTCCCTGGCCATCGACCGCGACTCCGTGCCCGACTCCCTGCGCGTGACGGCGGAAACCGGCGACGGGACGGTGATGGGCGTCGCCCACGGGGAGCTCCCGATCCACGGCGTCCAGTTCCACCCCGAGAGCATCGCATCGGAGCACGGCCACGCGGTGCTGGCGAACTTCCTCGGGCTGACCGGAATGGACGGGATCCGGCCCGCGCCCGCCGCCGCCCCGGAGACGCGCCCGTGAACGACGCCCGGCCCGGCATGAAGGAGGTGCTGGCCCTGGTGGCGGAGGGCGGGCGCCTGAGCGTCGACCAGACCCGCCGCGCGTTCGACGTCATGATGTCCGGCGACGCCACGCCATCGCAGACGGGCGCGCTCCTCATGGCGCTGCGCCTGCGCGGGGAGACCGTCGAGGAACTGACCGGCGCCGTCATGACCATGCGCGAGAAGATGACGCGCGTCGATTCTCCGGCGACGGCGATCGACGTGGTCGGCACCGGCGGCGACCGCTCCGGCACCTACAACGTATCGACCGCCGCGGCCATCGCGGTCGCCGGCCGCGGCGTTCCCGTCGCCAAGCACGGAAACCGCGCCGCGTCCTCCAGATCGGGGGCCGCCGACGTGCTGGCGGCGCTCGGCGTCGACATCGAGTGCGACTTCTCGCTGACGAGGAAGGCCCTGTGGGAGGCGGGCATGTGCTTCATGTTCGCCCAGCGCCACCACGGCGCGATGCGCCACGTGGGCGGCGCCCGCGCCGAAATGGGCATCCGCACGATCTTCAACATGCTGGGGCCGCTCTCCAATCCCGCGGGCGTCGACAGGCAGCTCGTCGGCGTCTTCTCCAGGGAATGGGTGGAGCCGCTGGCGCGGGTGCTCGGGAATCTCGGCTCCCGGCGCGCCTGGGTGGTGCACGGCAGCGACGGGCTGGACGAGATCACCACCACCGGCCCCACCTTCGTCGCCGAACTGAAGGACGGCGGGATCCGGACGTTCGAGGTCACGCCGGAGGACGCCGGCCTGCCGCGCACGGACGGCGCGGCGCTGAAGGGCGGCGACGCGGCCGCCAACGCGCTGGCGATCGACGCTCTTCTCGACGGCCGGCGCAGCGCCTTCCGCGACGTCGTGCTGATGAACGCCGCCGGCGCGCTCGTCGCCGCGGGAGAGGCGGACACCCTCGAGGACGGCGCGGTCATGGCCGCGGAGTCCATCGACGGCGGCAGGGCGCGGGCCGTGCTCGACGGCCTGATCGCCATCACCAACGAGCCGGTGGCGACGGATGGGTGACGTCCTCGACAGGATCGTCGCCGACAAGCGCGTTCACGTCGACCGCCGGCGCGCCCTGATCCCGGAAGACCGGATGCTGGCGGACGCCAGGGCGGCGCCGCCGCCGCGCGGATTCGCCGAGGCGCTCCGGCGGGCCACGCGGGACGGCGGCTTCGGCCTGATCGCCGAGATAAAGAAGGCCTCGCCGTCGAAGGGCCCGATCCGGGAGGACTTCGACCCCGCGGCGCTGGCGCGCGCCTGCGCCGCCGGCGGCGCGGCCTGTCTTTCCGTCCTCACGGACGAACCCCACTTCCAGGGCGCGGACGAGTTTCTCGGACAGGCGCGCGACGCCGCGCCCCTTCCCGTCCTGCGCAAGGACTTCATGATCGAACCGTACCAGATCGCCGAATCCAGGGCGCTCGGCGCCGACTGCGTCCTGCTCATCATGGCGGTGCTCGACGACGAACGGGCCAGCGCGCTCGCCGCGGCGGCGCGCGGGCTGGGAATGGACGTGCTGTTCGAGGTCCACGACAGGGAGGAAATGGAG
Source organism: Alphaproteobacteria bacterium (assembly GCA_965200265.1). Lineage (GTDB taxonomy): Bacteria > Pseudomonadota > Alphaproteobacteria > UBA2966 > UBA2966 > UBA2966. The sequence goes on from OZ241357.1 coordinate 1,641,802, forward strand.
CGCGCGAAGGCCCTGAACCCCGAACTGGTGGGGATCAACAACAGGAATCTCCGGACCTTCGACGTCGATCTGGCGACGACCGAGACCCTCGTCCGGCACGCGCCGGGGGACGCCGTCGTCGTCGGCGAGAGCGGCCTGTCCACGCCGGCGGACCTCCGCCGCCTGAGCGCGGCCGGCGTGAACTGCTTCCTCGTCGGGGAATCGCTGATGCGAGCGGACGACGTCGCCCGGGCCACGTCGGAACTGCTGGCGCCCGCCGGGCCGGACGCGACCGCCGCCCGGACCCCCGGGACGGCGACCGGATCGACGCACTTCGACGACCGGGGGAACGCGCGGATGGTCGACGTGACCCCCAAGGACGAGACCGCGCGCGTCGCGACGGCGGAGGCGCGGGTACGCATGAAGCCCGAGACCCTGGCCATGATCGGGGAGGGACGGGTGGGCAAGGGCGACGTGCTGGGCATCGCGCGCCTCGCCGGGATCATGGCGGCCAAGCGCACGCCGGACCTGATTCCGCTCTGCCACCCGCTGCCGCTGACCGCGGTCGACGTCGACCTGAACTGCGATTCGGGGCGGAGCGCGGTGACGATCGTCGCGACCTGCCGGACCACCGCCCGAACCGGCGTCGAGATGGAGGCCCTGACGGCGGTGTCGCTGGCCGCGCTCACGGTCTACGACATGTGCAAGTCGGTGGACCGCGCCATGACGGTGGAATCGGCGCGCCTGACGTTCAAGAGCGGCGGCAAGTCCGGCGTCTTCGAGGCGGAGTGAGCCGGCGATGATTTCCGTCGCCGAGGCGCGGCGAAGGATCCTCGATCCGCTCGCGCCCGCGGGCGTCGAGACCGTGGGGCTGGCGGACGCCCTGGGCCGGGTCCTGGCGGCGGAGGTGCGCGCGCGCGTCACCCAGCCGCCGGTCGCCGTCTCGGCGATGGACGGCTACGCGGTGCGCGCGGACGACGTCGCCCGGACGCCGGCCACGCTGCGCCAAGTCGGGGAGGCGCCGGCGGGAGGCGCCTACGACGGCGTCGTCGGCCCGGGCGAGGCGGTCAGGATCTTCACCGGCGGCCCGGTGCCGCGCGGCGCCGACACGATCGTCGTCCAGGAAGACGCGGACGCCGACGGCGCGCGAATCGTCGTCAAGGCGGGGGCGCCGCGGGGAACGTACATCCGGCCCGCCGGCCTCGACTTCGGCGAAGGCGACGCCGGCCCGAGGCCCGGACGCATTCTGGGCGCCAGGGACGTCGCGCTGGCGGCGTCGATGAACTGTCCGTGGCTGCGCGTGCGCCGCAAGCCGCGCATCGCCGTCCTGGCGACGGGCGACGAACTCGTCATGCCGGGCGAGCCGCTGGGACCCAACCAGATCGTGAGCTCCAACAACGTCGGCCTCCGCGCCCTCGTGGAGGAGTCCGGCGCCGAGGCCATCGACCTCGGCATCGCCCTCGACACCGAGGAGTCGCTCAGGACCCTCGCCGCCGGAGCGAGGGGCGCGGACATGCTCGTGACCATCGGCGGCGCCTCCGTCGGCGACCACGACCTCGTGCGGACCGTTCTCGGCGACGCGGGACTCGACGTCGACTTCTGGCGCGTCGCCATGAGGCCCGGCAAGCCGCTCATGTTCGGGCGCCTGGGCGAAACGGCGATGCTCGGCCTGCCGGGAAACCCCGTGTCCGCCCTCGTGTGCGGCCTGATCTTCCTGCGCCCCGCCATCGCCCGGATGCTGGGGCTGGACGACACGCCGGCGCGGCGCAGCAAGGCGGCGCTGGGCCGCGACGTCGCCGCCAACGACCGCCGGGAAGACTACCTGCGCGCCACCCTCGCGCGGGACGGGTCCGGCGCCCCGGTCGCCACGCCCTTCGAGATCCAGGACTCGAGCATGTTGTCCCGGCTGGCCCGCGCCGACTGTCTGATCGTCCGTCCCCCCCACGCGCCCGCCGCGCCGAAGGGGACGCCGGTGGACATCATCCCCCTGAACCCGCCGGGACCGGATTCGCCATAGCGGTCCGGCGGTCCACCCCCTCCCGATCCTCCCCCCCTGCCAGGGGAGAGGGCGCGAACGGCCCCCTCCCCTCGCCGCGCAAATTTATTTCGACGCGGCGCTTGATTTCCGGCGGGAACCAAACTAGAACCTGTGTGGATGTTTTGTCTTTGTCCCACATCTTGCGCCCCTGGGGGCCGGAATCGAGGTCTGAACCAATGTTGACGCGAAAACAGCGCGAACTCCTGCGGTACATCAACGATCGCCTCGCGGAGGACGGAATCTGCCCGTCGTTCGACGAGATGAAGGAGGCCGTCGGCCTCAAGTCGAAATCGGGCGTCCATCGCCTGATCACCGCCCTCGAGGAACGGGGCTTCATCCGCCGGCTGCCGCACCGCGCGCGGGCGCTCGAGGTCATCAGGCTCCCGGAGGACACCGTCCCCCGCCCGGCGAGACCGCCGGAACCGGGCTTCTCGGCCAGCGTCATCCGGGGGAACTTCGCCGCGAGAACCCCGGAGTCCGTCGCCGCGCCGGGCGTGGAGAGCGTCGGCCTGCCGCTCTACGGCAGGATCGCCGCCGGCACGCCGATCGAGGCCTTGCGCGACCAGTCGAACTCGGTCGACGTGCCCGTTTCGCTGCTGGGGAACGGCGAGTACTACGCGCTGGAGGTGGCCGGGGACTCGATGGTCGACGCCGGCATCCTCGACGGCGACACCGTCGTCGTCGAGCGCGGCGACGTCGCGGAGAACGGCGCCATCGTGGTGGCGCTGGTCGACAACGAGGAAGTCACGCTCAAGCGGCTGCGCCGGAAAGGGAACTCGGTCGCCCTGGAGGCCGCCAACGAGGCTCACGAGACGCGGATCTTCGGCCCCGACCGGGTCCAGGTCCAGGGCCGTCTCACCGGTCTCCTCAGACGGTACTAGACCGGTCCGGCTCCCCGCCGGGGGCGGGCCGCCGCTCCCGGCCGCGGCGTCCCCTCGCGGCCGCTGCGACGGTCAGGGGGACCACGGGCGGCGCCCCCGGCGCCGGCCGGCGGCATCGACCCGCACCCCGCCATCGTCGAGGTGGACGGCGTGCGCGCCGTGGCGCCACAGGTCGAAGCGGTCGATGACGGCGCGTGGCGCCCGGCAGGGCACCCGCACCGGCCACGAGCTCACCAGCACGTCGGCGGTCTCGCAGTCCTCCGGGTGGGCGCGGGGATCGGTCGAGAACGCGACGACCCGGCCCTTCAGCCCGAACCGGCAGCCCAGCGCGTCGCAACGGCCCGGCGCGGCCGCGCCGGCGCCGGGCCTCGGCCAGGGCGCCGCTTCCGCGACCGCGAGCCGGCGAAGCCACGACTCGCGGACGAAGCCGGACCTCGTGGACGAAACCGCGACCCGGCCGTCGTCCAGCCGCACGGCAAACCGGCGCCCCCGATCGTCCACGAGGACGTCGGGAACGTCGACGAACCAGCCGGTCGACAGGGCCGCCGCCAGACCCAGGATCCCGAACAGCCGCGGCCGCGTCATCCAGATGCAGAGCCAGAGGCCGCCCACGACCGTCAGCGCGAGGAACGCCGGAGGCAAGGCGGGAACGAGCCAGACGGCCCCCGGCCAGGACGCCACCGCGCGGGCGACGTCCAGGACCAGCCCGATCCCCCAGAGCATGGGGGCCAGGGACAGTTCCTGCCATCCGAACGGAGCCAGGAAACAGGTGACGACGGCCCACGGCATGATCCACAGCGCCATGACGGGAACCGCCAGGAAATTGGACGCGAGACCGAAGGTCGCCACCCGGTTGAAATGGAACGCCGCGAACGGCGCCGTCGCCAGCCCGGCGATCAGGGTGGTCAGCACGACGCCGCCCATGTAGAGGCCGACCCGCCGCCAGATGCGCCCGCGGGAGCGGAAGCCGCGGATGCGCCGCGCCAGGGTCTCGTAGGCGGAGATCAACGCGACCACGGCGGCGAACGACATCTGGAATCCGGCGGCGAGCAGGCTCTCCGGTGCGACGATCAGGATGCCGACGGCGGCCCAGGCGACGACGAACATCGACAGCGCGATCCGTTCGAACACGACGGCCAGCAGACCGATCGAGATCATCAGGAACGCGCGCTGGGTCGGGATCGTCCCTCCCGTCATCAGGAGGTAGACGAACGCGCCGGCGAGGCTGAACATCGCGGCCCATTTCTTGATCGGGAAGCGGAGCGCCACCGGCGCGACCAGCGCCAGCGCGCCGCGCACGGCCGCGAACAGCAGTCCGGCGAACAGCCCCACGTGCAATCCCGAGATGGCCAGCAGGTGGGCGAGCCCCGAATCCCGCATGTCGGCGATGCGCCCTTCGGGGATCGAACCGCGGTCTCCCGTCAACAGGGCGACGGCGACGGCGCGCCGCGCGTCCGGAGCCTCCCCGAGCACGGCCCGCCCGAACTCCAGCCGAAGGGCCGATATCCGGCGCCCGACGTCGCGCGGGAACCCGGCGGGCGCCGGCGACAGGACCCGGACCCGGCCGACGGAAAATCCGACGGCGCCGAATCCCTGGAAGAAGGCCTGCCGGGCGAAGTCGAACGCCCCCGGGAGGGCGGGCCCCGGCGGCGGGCGGAGCGTCGCGCGCATCGACACGCGATCGCCGGGCCGAAAGCCGCCGGACCCCCGGACGGTGACGCGCACCCGCTCCGGCATGGCGCGGGCGGGCCGCCCCTCGATCGCGAGATCGTCCAGGACGACCCGGACCCCGCGAGGGTGCGTCTCCATCGAAACGACGCGGCCGACGATCCGCGCCGAGCGTATCGGCTCGGCCAGGACGGGACCGCCGACCCGATGGACGCGAAGCTGCGCCAGTGCGAAACCCGCGACCACCAGCGCGATCCCGACCGCAATCAGCAGGCCGCGCGGCTCCTTCCGCAAGGCCCAGGCGAGGCCCGCCGCGCACGGGAGGCCCGCTAGGCCGAGCCAGCCGGGCGGTTCGCCCGGCAACGAGAAGTATCCCGCGATGCCGATCCCCAGGAAGACCGGCATCCACAGGGGCCAGCGCTCCCGCTCCGCGACAAGGGCGTCGCGCGAGCACCACGCGCGCCGCGCACGCCGCGCCGTCGCGACGACCCCCGGAAGCCCGGCGTGAACGAAATGGGCCCGTCCGCTCCGCATCGCCGGCGGGGTATGGAAGGTTCAGGCGCGGTTCCCGCGAGGAGAGGACGGCGCGCGGGAGAAACCGGACCCGGCTCCAGCCCACCCGCGCCGGGCGGCGCGATCAGGCCGCGCCGGTGCGGACGTGTGCCGGCATGGCGGGCCGAAGGCCCTCATCCTTCCCGGGCTTCCGACCTTCCGATGGCGCCCGTTCGCGCTTCGCACGATGCCGGCGGGACGCCGGCGCTCCCAGGGACATACGGGAAATGCAGCCCTCCATCGGCGGACTCTCATGGATAAGCGGGTAATCCTTTGAAGGCAGACGGCCGGAAAATTGAAACGGATCGGCCCGATCACCGGCAGAAGACGACCCGAAGAATGGTGGATATATGGCGCAATATACGAAGGTAAATCGTTTGAAACATGAACCTGAATTATTTGAAAATCAGGTGGTGGAAGATTGAAAGTGAATACCGGGACAACTGAAAGTCAACGCCGGGAAGACTGAAACCGATCGATCCGGTCACCGGCGGAAGACGATCCGGAGAAGCGCGCCGGAAGGAAGAAAGACGCCGCCGCGTCGCCCCCCGCCCGCGAGCCGAACAGGATGACCCGATCGGGGTCCACCTCGTCCACGACCGCCCGCACCATCCGATCCAGCAGCGCGGCGTCCGCGTCGTGTCCGGGACGCTTGGCGATCACGGCCGGCGCCACGTTTGAAAAACGTCACGGAGAGTATCGACGAAACGCTTGAACGATCTGTCCGCGCGCGCGGCGCGGGGCAAGTCCATTTCGCGCGCGATGTCTTCGGCGAACTCCACGCCACCGAGACTGGGTGCGATGCCGGCGGCGCGAATGGCCTCGACCAGAAGACGCTTGTATCGGCCGCGGTCGCATTTTTGGTCGGGTGCTTCGCATCCTCGACCAACCACGCTACGGAACGCGGCACCATCGAGCAGCAGCCAGCGTTCGACATGCGGATCGGGGATCGCGCGCACGACCGGCGTGAACCCGGCACTGTCGGGGAATTCCCGCTCGCGCGCGCTCAGCCCTCCGCAGTTCGCATCGGTCGCGACGACGATCAGGTCTGGCGGATGGCCTCCCTGTCGTTCGAAATCGCGCAGATAGCGGGCGAATTCCCGCGCGACCTTGCCGTGACCGCCCAGGGCGTTGCGCCAATCGAGCCGCAGGTCGATGCCGTGCTCGCGCGCAAGGCGCTCCACCAGAGCGCCGACGAATTGCCGGTGTGCGTAATCCTCGACGAACAGTGCGATTTCACGCATCGAAATCCCCGCGCAGGATGCGTCGGGAAACGGGAAGGCTTTCTTCGCCGTCGTTCAATGCGTGGCCGATGTCTTTGCTACGCCCCAACGGTCCCCAGGTGGAGAAGGAATCGATCCGGGTCCGGCGTTCGTCTCGCCGCACCGCCAGCAAGGAGTCGTCCGGCAACAAATCGGGCAGGATGGGCGAATGCGTGGTGACGATATATTGGGTCCCCCCGGAAATCGCGCGCGTCTTCAGCAGTTCCGCGATCAACTGGATGCGCCGCGGGTGAACGCCATTCTCCGGCTCCTCGAAGCCCACCAGCGCGGGGCCCTCGCCGATGCCCGACAACGCCAGAAGGCCGAGCACGCGCAGCGTGCCCTCCGACAAGACGCGCGCAGGGATGGCGACGCCGTTTTCCCTGAGACGGAGCTCGGCCTCGCCGAGATCGTTCACATCCACCTCGATGCCGTCGATGTTCGGCATCACCGTATGCAGCGCCTTTTCGATGGCGGTGAATTGTCGGGGTTCGAGGGCCTGAAGCGTTCTCAGGAACGCGGCGAGCTCCTCGCCCATCAACCCGATATGGCGAACCTCCTTGATGGGGTTGGCCACACGCATCCGCTCACGCGGCTCGAAATAGAAGAACAGCCAGCTTTCCAGTTCGTGCCGCGCCGCGACCAGATGGGGGTAATGCGGCGGATAATGGGGCATGGAAAGGATCGTGCGGTCGAGATACCGATCGTAATAGATCGGGTGCGCCTGACCCTCCAGCCGCAGGTGTATCTTCTCTCCTTGGCGTTCGACGAAGGGCTTGCGCTTGCCGGTGGGTTCTCCCCTGACGTTCAGGGCCGCCAGATACTCGTCGGTCACGCGCAGGACCCCCGATCTGGGCAGCATTTCGATCTCGACCCGATAGCGCAGGTTGCGTTCTCGCACCCGCGCGGGCGGGCGGTCGTCCCCTTCGGACGGCGCGTCGCCGCTCGGACGACGCATGTCCCGTATCTGCCGGTTGACCGCATCGACGACCGTGTCGGACAGCCACAGATCGACCTCGATGGAGAAGACCAGGCGTTCGCGCTCGATCAGGCCCTTGAGTCCGCCGTTTCCAACGGTGAAGGACTCGATCGGCTTGCCGCGGTACGGGGGATCGAAGGCCTCCTTGACGGTGCGGCTGGTTCCGAGTTTCGACAACAGTTGCAGAGCGTCGAGGAAGTTGCTCTTGCCCGCCGCGTTCGGCCCGAACAGCACGGCCAGGGCCTCCAGCCGCACTTCGGCATCCTCCAGCGACTTGTAACCCTCGATGCGCGCCCGCGTCAGCATGTCGATCCTCCCGCGCGCTATCGCGGATCACGGCTCCCGCTCCGCGCCGCCGACATTCCCTTGAGCCTCACGGCGGGAAAACCCTCCTCACGCTCCGTCCGGCCTGGCCGGGTCGCGGACCGTTGCCGTGACGCGCGTCGCGCCCATCGTTCTCCACCTTTCCGGCGGGCGGTGCTCGTCAAGCGCCACGGCCTGCCTCGACGCGCAATAAGAAACCTTTCCGCGCGCGCGTCAATCCATCCTCCGGTCGAGACCGGGGATTCCCGCGAACACCTCGCGCGGTCGGGCCGTCCGTCTTGAACCAACGGAAGGAAGAAAACGCCGACGCCCCCGTCGTCAGGACCACAGCGTCGAAACCGGTACGGCGGCCATCCGGTCACCGAACGGAACGGCCCGGTCGTGATCGTACAGAACCAGGCCCAGCACGAACCGGTCGCCGCAGGCGGCCGCGAGGCGCCGCAGGCCGGAGAAATCCCTGGCGGAAACGGTCGCCGACGCCTTCACCTCGATCCCGACGATCCGCCCGCGCCCGTCCTCGACGACGATATCGACCTCGTTGCGCTCCCTGTCGCGGAAGTGGAAGAACGCGTGCCGGTCGTCGGCCCAGCTCGCGAGCTTGCGCAACTCGCCGAACACGAAGCTCTCCAGCAACGGCCCGAACGGCGCCCGGTCCCGACGCAGGCGGTCCGGCGAAAGATCCCGCAACGCGGCCAGCAGGCCGGCGTCGAGGAAATGCAGTTTGGGAGACTTCGCAAAGCGCTTCAGGGCATTCGTGTACCACGGTTGCAGGGTGTCCACGAGAAACAGGCTCCCGAGAACGTCCACATATTTTCGCGTGGTGACGTGATTCATGCCGAGCGGCGCGCCGAACCCGGAATAGTTGACGAGCCGCCCGGAATGCTCGGCAAGAACGCGCAGCAAACCCTGCATCGCGCCGAACCGATCGATCCCGGCGACGTCGCGGACGTCGCGTCGCACGATCGCCTCGACGTAATCCAGGTGCCAGTCCCGCCGGCGGCGCCATCCGGAACGGGCCAGCGCCTCGGGATAGCCGCCCGCGAGAACGGTCTCCACGAGGTCGTCGCCGACCACCGGAACCGCGGGTGCCGGCATGTCGCCCGCGAAGGCCCTGTTCAGAAAGGACGGGGGCGCGCCGCGCAGCTCCGCCTGAGCGAGGGGCAGCAGGCGGACGATGCCCATGCGGCCGGCAAGCGAATCGGCGACGCGGGGGAGCGTCATCAGATCCGCAGACCCGGTAAGCAGGAACCGCCCGGCGCGCGGGTCGGCATCCACGGCGGTCTTGATCGCGAGGACGAGGTCCGGCGCGCGCTGGATCTCGTCGATGACCGCCCGGTCGAGACCGCGGACGAAACCGCCGGGGTCGGCGGAGGCAGCGTCGAGGGTGGTGGCGTCGTCGAGCGTGACGAACGGGATATCGCCGTCCGCGACCCGCCGCACCAGCGTGGTCTTTCCCGATTGCCGAGGACCACAAATCAGCACGACCCTGGTGTCCGTCATCACCTCGCGGACGCGGTGTTCGACAAAACGCGGATACATGGCGCGGTTTTCCGGAAGGTCAACCATTTGAAACCTGAACCTGAATTATTTGAAAATCAGCGACGGGAAGATTGAAAGTGGATGGTGGGATAACTGAAAGTCAAGGATGGGAAGACTGAAAGTCAGTGATGGGAAAACTGAAATTGATCGACCCGGTCACGATGAAAGACGATCCGGCGAAGGGCGCCGGAAGGAAAAAAGACGCCGGCGGGACGCCGACGCTCCCGGAGGATCGCGGAGAATCGACGCTCCGACAGGTTCAAGGGTTCGTCCTTCCAGGCGGCCGCGCGGTGGCGAGGCCCGTCTTCGGCGTTCACTGCTGATCCCGCTCGTGGACCCGCGCCTCCCGGCGCGTGTCGAAACGGCTCACGCGCACGCGCACGTCCGCCTTCTCGTCTCCGCCGCCGCGCCGGATACCCAGCAGCGGAGCCGCCCCGTTGCAGTCCAGGCCCATCGCGACCCGCAGATAGGCGTCGGTCGCGGACATCCGGTTCGCGACGTCGAAGCTGACCCACCCGAGATCGGGCACGAACGCCTCCGCCCAGGCATGATTGGCGTCATAGTCGTTGTCGTCCGGATTCACCCAGAGGTAGCCGCTCACATAGCGGGCCGGAATCCCGAGATACCGGCAGCAGGCGATGAAGACGTGGGCGTGATCCTGGCAGACGCCGGAGCCTTGGGCGAACGCCTGGGACGCCGTCGTGCGCGCGTGCGTCGCGCCGATTCGATAGGAAACCCGTTCCCCGATCGCGGACATCAGCCCGTGCAGCCCGCCGACGGTGTTCCGGCCAACGGCCGCGCGGTGGTCCTCGGCGAACGCCTTCAGCGCCTCGTCGGCCTCCGTGTACCCGGTCACCCGCAAATACGCGACGGGAGAAAACGGCTCGGGCTCCGCCGGCAGGATGCCGCGGGTGTCGCGGGTGGTCGCGTTTCCGCGCACGTCGACCCTGATCTCCCGGTGACGGGCGGCGAGCGTCAGGACGTGCACGACGTTCCCGAAGGCGTCGGCAAACGACACCAGGGGAACGTTGGATTTCACCGACCAGCCCCAGACGTCCTGATGGTCGTGGTGCCGGGGCGTCAGACGCAGATACTGCACACTGTAGAGGGCCGTCTCGTCGTAACCGTAGACCGTATCGTGTTCGACGCGGAAATGCACGGCTACGCCTCCATCAGAAAGTCGTGGGCGATCTCCGCGCCCAGCGTTTCGTTGTCCCGGACGAGCCGGACCAGAAAGCCGTGCAGACCCCGGCGCAAGACGTCGTCGATGCGGCCGTACTTCAGGCGCGCGTAGATCTCGCCGCCCAGCCGATAGCATTCGAGGTCCGAGCCGTAGGCGAAGCGGAGGCGCGCGAACCCCGAGTCGATCTCTCGATAACAGGCGTGGAGCGACCGCGGCATGTCCTCGCACAGCACCAGAAACTCCGCCACTCCGCGCGGCGCGACGGCCTGACGATACAGGCGCCGATACGCCTTGAACGCCGACACCGAACGCAGCAACGCCGCCCACCGATGGTAGTCGACCGCGCCGTCGGTCGGCTCGCCGGTCGGCAGCAGCGCGTGATAATTGACGTCCAGGATTCGCGCCGTGTTGCCCGCCCGCTCCAGAAACCAGCCCAGGCGGAGAAACTGATAGGCGTCGTCCTGCAACATGGTGCCGTAGGTCACGCCACGAAACAGATGCGCGCGACCCTGCACGAGGTCGAAGAACTTGTGGAAACCGTTCCGCGACACGTCCGTGTACTCGAGGTCCTTGATCGCGAACCACGTGTCGTTGACGCTTTCCCACATTTCCGCCGTGACGGCGCCCGGCAGTTCCCGCGCGTTCTCGCGGGCCTTCCTGACGCAGGCATGGATGCTGGAGGGATTCTCGGCGTCCAGCCCGAGGAAGTGGATGACGTTGCGGGCGTTCGCCTCGTCGTACCGCAGGTCGAACAGGTCCTTCTGGGCGGCGGACAGCAACGCCGAGCTCCAGTCGGACAGGTCGGCGCCGTTCACCCGCGGCATCAGGGACATGCGCCAGGTCACGTCGAGCATCCGCGCCACGTTTTCCGCGCGCTCGAGGTACCGGGCGAGCCAGAACAGGCTGTCGGCGGTGCGGCTCAGCACGGCCGGGCGTCCTCGAGCACCCAGGTGTCCTTGGTGCCGCCGCCCTGGCTGGAGTTGACGACCAGGGAGCCCTCGCGCAAGGCGACCCGCGTGAACGCCCCCGGAACGAGCCGGACGCCGTCCGCGCCGCTCAGCACGAACGGCCGCAGGTCGACGTGACGCGGCGCGATGCCTCGCTCCACGAAGGTGGGACTGGTCGACAACGCCAGGGTGGGCTGGGCGATGAACAGCTCGGGATTGGCGATCAGGCGCTCGCGAAACGCCTCGATCTGGTCCGCGGTCGAGGTCGGCCCGACCAGCATCCCGTAGCCGCCGGAGCCGTGAACCTCCTTGACCACCAGCTCGTCCAGACGATCGAGCACGTACTTGCGATCGTCCTCGTTCCGGCACGTGTACGTCGGCACGTTCTTCAACAGCGGCTCCTCCCCGAGATAGAAGCGAATCATCTCCGGGACGTAGGGATAGATCGACTTGTCGTCGGCGACGCCGGTTCCGACCGCGTTCGCCAACGACACGTTGCCCATCCTGTAGACCGAGAACAACCCCGGAACCCCCAATACCGAATCGGGATTGAAGACGAGCGGGTCGAGGAAATCGTCGTCGATACGGCGGTAGATGACGTCGACGCGCCGGGGACCTTCCGGCGTCCGCATGTAGACATAGCCCTCGGAGACGAACAGGTCGCGGCCCTCGACCAGTTCGACCCCCATGTGCTCGGCCAGGAATGCGTGCTCGAAGTAGGCGCTGTTGAAGGCGCCCGGCGTCAGCACGACGACCGTCGGAACGTCCACGGCGGGCGCGATGGATTGCAGCGTGTGCAGAAGCTCCTCGGGATAACGGTCGATCGGCGCCACCCGGTGCGTGGCGAACAGCTCGGGAAACAGGCGCATCATGACCTCCCGATCCTCGAGCATGTAGGACACGCCGGACGGGACCCGGATGTTGTCCTCCAGCACGTAGAAGTCGTCCTCGCCCACGCGCACGACGTCGACGCCCGAGACGTGGTTGTAGAGCCCTCCCGGCGGGTCGAACCCGTGCATCTCGAGCCGGAACTGTTCGTTCAGCAGAATCGACGACTCGGGCACGTGGCCGGCGCGAACGATCTCCCGGGCGTGGTAGACGTCGAACAGAAAGGCGTTCAACGCGCGCACGCGCTGGATCAGGCCGTCGGACAGGCGTCGCCACTCCGCCATGGCGAGCACCCGCGGCACGATGTCGAAAGGGATCAGGCGCTCGGTATCGCCGCCCTCCCCGTACACCGCAAAGGTAATGCCCAGGCGCCGGAACATCAGGTCCGCCTCGCGGCGGCGCACGTCGAGAACCTCGGGGGGCGTCGACTTCAGCCACGCCTCGAGATCCGAGTAGACGGTGCGGACCGACCCGTCCGGGTTGAGCATTTCGTTGAACGCCGACTCCATCGCGGTTCACCGAACCTCCGGATCCGGGAGCCCCAGCAGCCTGGCCGCGTTGTCGTAGAGGATGCGGTCGACGATCTCCGGACGCCACCCCATGGCGCGGAAATCGCGCAGGGCCTCGCGGTGCGGCCGGGTCGGATAGGCCGTCCCGAACAAGGTCCGGTCGGCGAGAAAGAGATTCGCCGCATCGACGTAGGTCTGGCGGCACGGCATGTCGGCGGTCGCGACGTAGAGGTCGGGCGATACGTGAACGTTCTCGCAGAACAGGGCGATCGCCACCATCTCCCGCGCGTAGGGCCACGAGGCGTGCGACACGACGATCTCCAGATCGGGGTAGCGCATCGCCAGGCGCTGCACGGGCACCGGGCTGCACCAGGTGACGTCGTGCCCCGCGAGCGCGCTCAACAGGCCGCTCAACGAGATCGACACCGGCAATCCCAGGTCCAGGCAGACCTCGTAGACGGGGTCGAGCGCCGGGTCGTCGGCGTGGCGCGGGGTCGCGCTCGATCCGGGTTCGATGGACAGGCCCCTGATCCCCGGATGGCTCGCCAACTCCCGCGCTTCCGCGAGGGACGACTCGACGTTCTCGAGATCGACCCCCAGGAACCCCACGAACCTGTCGGACCAGGTTTCGACCGCGCGAACGATGGCGCCGTTGCCGACGCCCCCCAGATCGCCGGACGCCGCGCGGCCCATGACGACGCCCCACGTGACGCCGGCCTCGTCCATTTCGTCGAACAGCAGATCCATCGACTCTTCCCAGGCCGACCTCGCTCCCGGCATGGTCGTCGCGTTGCGCGGATACCACATGGCGGTGCGAAACGCGGGGCCGTCGACCCATTCGGGGATGGGCGGACGGAGCCGCATGTCGACGATGCCCTTCGCCATCGGAACAGCCCTCCCCTCGTCGAATCGGCCGGCGCCGGCGCCCGGCGCCTCCGGTTACCTCCGATCTTCCCCCGCGGACGCCGATTCGCCAAGCCTCGCCGCCAGCGCCGCGGCCATGAACTCGTCGAGACCGCCATCGAGAACCGCGTTCGTGTCGCTGGTCTCGACGCCCGTTCTCGTGTCCTTGACCATCTGGTAGGGGTGCAGGACGTAGGAACGGATCTGGCGGCCCCACCCGATCTCCGGCCTGGCGTCGTGGACGGCCTGGCGTTCCGCCTCGCGCCGCCGCAGTTCGAGCTCGTAAAGCCGGGCCTTGAGCATCCCCATGGCGGCGGCGCGGTTCTTGTGCTGCGAACGGTCGTTCTGGCACTGCACGACGATCCCGGTGGGCTGATGCGTGATCCGCACGGCGCTGTCCGTGCGATTCACGTGCTGGCCGCCGGCCCCCGAGGCCCGGTAGGTATCGATCCGCAGATCCTTGTCCTCGACCTCGACGCTGATCTCCCGATCGACGACGGGGTAGGCGCCGACGCTCGCGAAGCTGGTGTGGCGGCGGCGGCTGGCGTCGAACGGCGATATCCGGACAAGGCGATGTACGCCGCTTTCCGTCTTGAGCCATCCGAACGCATTGCCGCCGGCGACCCGGATGGTGGCCGACTTGATCCCCGCCTCCTCTCCCGGGCTTTCCTCGATCCACTCGACGTCGTAGCGCCGCGCCTCCGCCCAGCGCGCGTACATGCGCACGAGCATATCGGCCCAGTCCTGCGACTCCGTCCCTCCGGCGCCGGCGTGGACCTCGAGGAACGCGTCGTTGGCGTCCGCTTCCCCCGACAGCAGACTTTCGAGGCGCAAGCGATCGGCCTTCCGGGCCAGTTCCATGATCGACGATTCGGCGTCGGCGACGACGTCGTCATCGCCCTCCGCCTCGCCCAGCTCGATCAGCTCGATACCGTCGGAAAGCTCGGTCTCGATGGCCCGGTAGCCGGATATGGCGGCGCCGAGACGGGTCCGCTCGCGCATGGCGGCGCGGGCGCGCTCCGGATCGCTCCACAGCGCCGGGTTCCCGGCGAGCGCGTTCAACTCCTCCAGACGCCTCAGCGAAGCGTCCCAGTCAAAGGCGCCTCCTCAGCAGTTCCATGGACTGCTTGATCTCACCGATCCTGACCTGGACTTCAGCGCGCATGGAATTCTCGTGAAGGCGGGACCCGCCCGCACCGGGACGGCGCGGCCCGGAGGCTATGCCGGCCCGGCCGGCGGGTCAATACAGGCCTCCGGTGCCGGTCCGCAACGTGGTCTCGTCGAGGGCGAGGCCGCCGGAACCGTCCAGAACCGCCCCCTGGCCGTCGGGCTCGGAGCCGGGCCTGAACGCTTCCAGAATGACGTCCCGCTCGCCCGGACGAGCGGGAAGGCCGCTTTGCGCGTTGACGCGCACCAGACGGATCCCCGGCGGCACGCGGAAGGGAACGACGGGTTCGCCGGCGAGCGCCTCGGACATGAACCGCTTGAAGATGGGCGCCGCGACGCTCGCCCCCTGTTCCCGCGGGCCGAGCGACCTGGGCCTGTCGAACCCCACGTAGACCCCGACGGCCAGGTCGGGGGAAAACCCGACGAACCACGCGTCGAACGCGTCGTCGGTGGTGCCCGTCTTGCCCGCCAGCGGCCGGCCGACGTCCCGGATCCGGCGCCCGGTGCCGCGCTGCACGACACCCTGAAGCATCGAAACCACCTGGTACGCCGTGGACGCCTCGATCGCCTGGGGCCGCGTGTCCGGGATCTCCGGCTCCGCCGGGGAAGGCCAGCCGACGCCGCGACAGTCCGGACAGGGCCGGGCGTCATGCCGAAAGACGGTCCTGCCGTACCGGTCCTGGATCCGGTCGAGCACCGTCGGGACGATTCGCTTGCCGCCGTTCACGAACATGGCGTATGCCGCCGTAAGCCGGAGAAGCGTGGTCTCGCCGGCGCCCAGCGCCATCGACAACAGCCGCGGCATCTCGTCGACGACCCCGAATCGTCTGGCGTAGTCGGCGACGTTGTTCATGCCGATGAACTGCGCCAGGCGAACCGTCATCAGGTTCCTGGACTTCTCCATGCCCAGGCGCAGGGTGCTGGGTCCGTAGAACTTCCTGGTGTAGTTGGCCGGCTTCCACTTGTCCTGACCGGGGCCCTGATCGATGACGAACGGCGCGTCGAGCACCAGACTCGACGGCGTGAAACCGTTTTCCAGCGCCGATGCGTAGACGAACGGCTTGAACGCGGAACCGGGCTGGCGCATCGCCTGGGTCGCGCGATTGAACTCGCTCTCCCGGAAACTGTAACCGCCGACCAGGGCGAGAATCCGGCCGGTGTGCGGATCGAGGGCGACGATGGCGCCGTTCACGTCGGGCACCTGCGACAGGGAATGGATACCGGGAGAGCCGTCGCCGACCGGCGTCACGGGAACGACGTCGCCGACCTGGACGACCTGACCGGGCACGGCCGGCTTCTCGCCGACGCGCTGCCCCTCCCTCCACGGGCGCGCCCACGCCATTTCGTCCATCGGGACGTACCCGCGCACGCCGGAGGAGAGGCCGACCTCCGCGCCCCACTCGTCATGGGCCAGAACGAGCGCCAGGGCGCGGCCGCCGGGGTCGAAGGACCGTTCGAGCGCGGCGAGCCGCGCAGCCCAATCGGGACGCGGCTCGAGGCGGGCGACCGGTCCCCGCCATCCATGCCGGCGATCGTAGTCCTCAAGGCCCTTGCGGAGCGCCCGTCGCGCGACGTCCTGAAGTCCGGGATCGAGGGTCGCGCGAACGGAGAGTCCGCCCTCGTACAATCCGGCTTCTCCGTAACGCGCGATGAGCGTCCGCCGCACTTCCTCGGTGAAATACCCGGCGTTGACGAAGCGCGTTTCGCTGCGCGCGCGGACGGCGAGCGGCTCGGACGCGGCGAACTCGGCGTCGGTCGCGCTTATGAACCCGTCGGCCGCCATGCGCCCGAGGACCCAGTTCCGCCGGTCGAAGGCGGCGTCGTGGTTGCGGACCGGATGGTAATTGTTGGGCCCCTTGGGCAGCGCGGCCAGAAACGCCGCCTCCGCCAGCGTCAGCTCGTCGAGCGGCTTGTCGAAATAATTCAGTGCCGCGGCCGCCACGCCGTAGGAGCCGAGACCCAGGTAGATCTCGTTCAGGTAGAGCTCCAGGATCTGATCCTTGGTGAAGGCCCGCTCGATCCGGAAGGCGAGGATCGCCTCCCTGATCTTGCGCTCGACGGAGGCCTCGTTCGACAGCAGGAAATTCTTCGTCACCTGTTGCGTGATCGTCGACGCGCCGACGGGGCGCCGGTTCGTGGCGTAGTTCACGAGGTTGGTGACGGCGGCCCGCAGGATCCCGGGCAGGTCCACGCCCGGATGCCGGTAGAACGTCTTGTCCTCCGCCGCCAGAAACGCGTAGACGACCCGTTTCGGAATGGCCGAGACCGGCACGAACACCCGTTTCTCGCGGGCGTATTCGGCGAGCAGCGAACCGTCGCCGGCGTGAACCCTGGTGACGGTCGGCGGCTCGTAGTGCGCCAACTGCTGGTAGTCGGGGAGGTCCCGGCCGAAATGATACAGGATCAGCAAGGTGCCGCCCGCGCCGGCGACGGCCAGCAGCACCAACCCCATCAGCATTGCGGCGAACACCCTTGCCACGATTCCAGGCCCCATGCGTCAGACCGTTCGATTTCCTTCGGCGCGGCGGCGACCGAAGGGGTCATGCCGAGACTAGCCGGCAATTGTGGCGCGTCTATGGCCGGGTCAACCGCCGACTCCGGCGACGTCGATCTCGTCGAAGTACCGATCGATCGCCCTGGCCAGCGCCTCCAGGACGGGACGACGGCCCTTCGCGGTCGACAGCATACGCTCGTCCCGACGGTTGGACAGGTAACCCATTTCCACCAGCACGGAGGGCACCTCCGGCGCCTTGAGGACGGCGAAGCCCGCGAACCGGTGACCGTTGCGCAACGTCCGCACGCGCCGGCCCAACTCCGGCAGCGCGATGTTGGCGAATCCGGCCGACCGGTTCTTGGTCTCGCGCTGTCCGAGGTCGATCAGAATCTCCTCCACCTCCTCGTCCTCGACCTTCAGCAGCACGCCGCCCAGGAGGTCGGCCTTGTTCTCCTTCGCCGCCAACGCGGCCGCCTCGGCATCCGACGCCTTCTCCGAAAGCGTATAGACGCTCGCGCCGCGGACGCCCCGCCTCCCGATCGAGTCGGCGTGCAACGACACGAAGAGATGGGCGCCGGTGTCGCGGGCCATGGCCACGCGGTCGCGGAGGCGCAGAAACCGATCGCTGTTTCGGGTCAGGATGACCTTGTACCTGTTCGTTTTCTGAAGAATGTTCTTCAGTTCCCGGGCGGCCGAAAGCGTCACGCTCTTTTCCCGGACTCCGGATACGCCGATGGCTCCAGGGTCGACCCCGCCGTGACCCGGGTCGAGAACGACGACGCGTTTGGCGGCGCGCTTGGCGGCCGGTTTCCGCGGCGGCTTCGGCGGAGACGGCCTGGCCGCCCGCCCGACCCGCTCCTCCGGCGCGCCCGCGGAGCTCGCGAACGACGCCTCGTCGACGGGCGCGATGTCGATGACGAAACGATAGGCCCAGTTCCCCCGCGGCGTCAGCAGAAACGCCTTCCTGACCTCGACCGGCTTGCGAACGTCGATCACCATGCGGGACGTGCGCGGATCGAATTGCGCGAACCGCAGCCCCGAGATCACCCCCTTGCGGTCGTCCTTGCCGGGCGCGACCCGCCATTCGACCCGCGACAGGTCGACGACCACCCGGTAGGGGTCGGCCAGCGTGAACGTGCGGAAATCGACTTTTTCCGTCAGATCGAGAACCAGCCGGGTCAGACCGACGTGCTCTCCCGTCCTTACGGCCGTCACCACGGGCCGGGCCGCCGCCGCGGCGACGTACCCTCCGAGCAAGACGCCGACCAGGAACGATACGAAGGCCTTTCTGCCCAACATCTAGTTGCATCCCGATAGACGGTGGCTATATGTATTGTATATTGGCACGTATGGTCGCATCAATGAAAAACAAAACCGTCGAGCGGACGAAACGGGGGCGAATTTTTCTTCCGTCGCCGCGAACCCGCGGCTATCATGGCCACGCGCGACACACCGCGGTCGGGATCCCGCCCAACGAGGGCGTGGACGGCGCGGTCGGTTGGCCGGAACCGGCGATGTCCGATCCGGCCGTGGCCGGCCGCGCCCACGACGAAGCGGTGGCAAGTGAAAACCGCGTCACCGGCCCCGGCCAGCCGCGATTGGCGGCGGCCGCGGATTTCCCCCGTCGAATCACGAGGCGGGCAGAAAGAGACGGACCGGCGGCGCCCGAAACAGTGGCGGGGGGACGCCTGTCGTGCGCGCCGACGGCGCCCCGCCCCGGAGTTGGTCCATGACCACGCGTATGCTCATCGACGCGGCGCATCCCGAGGAGACGCGGGTTGTCGTCGTGAAAGGGTCCCGACTCGAGGAATTCGACATGGAGTCGGCGACCCGCAGACAACTCAGAGGCAACATCTATCTGGCCAAGGTGACGCGGGTCGAACCCTCGTTGCAGGCCGCGTTCGTCGACTACGGCGGCAACCGCCAGGGCTTCCTGGCGTTCAGCGACATCCATCCCGATTACTATCAGATCCCGGTCGCCGACCGCGAGGCGCTTCTCGAACAGCAGGCGGCCATCCAGGCCGCGCAGGACCGCGTCGACGAAGCGGCCGACGACGGCGGCGGGCGGGAGGACGACGCGCCCGAGGCGCGTCGGGACGGCGACGGCGACACGGAGCCGGATGCCGACGCCGAGGACGACGAAGAACCCGACGAGGGACCCGCCGCCGAGGACGACCGGGACGACGCCAACTCCGCGGGAGAGGACGAGGACGCCGTCCGCGCGGCTTCCGCGGACGAGGACGACGAGGACGACGCCTCCCGGGAGAGAGGGTACGAAGGCGTCGCGGATCTCGACGAGTGGCGCCGGCGACTGACGCGGCGCTACAGGATCCAGGAAGTCATCAAGCGGCGGCAGATCCTGCTGGTGCAGGTCGTGAAGGAAGAGCGCGGCACCAAGGGCGCCGCCCTCACCACCTATCTCTCGCTGGCCGGGCGCTATTGCGTGCTGATGCCCAATTCGACCCGCGGCGGAGGAATCAGCCGCAAGATCACGAACGCGGCGGACCGCAAGAAGCTGCGCGGCATCATCGAGGGACTGGACGTGCCCGAGGGCGTGCGGCTGATCGTGCGCACGGCCGGTCAGAGCAGGAACAAGGCGGAGATCAGGCGCGACTTCGAATACCTGCTGCGCCTCTGGGACAGCATCCGGAACCTTACCCTCAACAGCACGGCTCCCAGCCTCATCTACGAGGACGCCAACATCATCAAGCGGTCGATCCGCGACCTCTACACGAAGGACATCTCGGAAATCCTGGTCGACGGCGAGGAAGGCCACAAGTCGGCCAAGGCCTTCATGCGAATGCTGATACCGAGCCACGCCAGACGCGTCCAGCCGTATCAGGACCGCATCCCGCTGTTCCAGCGCTACCGGATCGAGGAACAGTTCTCGTCGTTGCACGGCCCGGAGGTGCGGCTCAAGTCGGGGGGCTACATCGTCATCGACACGACCGAGGCGCTGGTCGCCATAGACGTGAATTCCGGCCGTTCGACACGCGAGCGCAACATCGAGGAAACGGCCTTCAAGACCAACCTGGAGGCCGCCGAGGAGGTCGCGCGGCAGCTTCGCCTCCGGGATCTCGCCGGTCTGATCGTCATCGACTTCATCGACATGGACGAGAGCCGCAACGCGCGCAAGGTGGAACGCTGCCTCAAGGAGTGCCTCAAATCCGACCGGGCGCGCATCCAGGTGGGGCGGATCAGCTCGTTCGGGCTCCTGGAGATGTCACGGCAACGCCTGCGGCCCAGCATCGTCGAGGCGAGCACGGAAACCTGTTCCCACTGCGGGGGCGCGGGCGTCGTCCGGTCGACGGAATCGTCGGCGCTGCACATCCTGCACGCCATCGAGGAGGAAGGCGTTCAGGGCCGCTCCTCGGAGGTGACCGTCTACGTCGCCACGGCCGTGGCGCTCTACATCCTCAATCGGAAACGCTCGTCGCTCATCGCCTTGGAGGAACGCTTCGGTCTCCGGGTCAACGTCGAGGGCGACGAGGCGTTGAGTCCGCCGGACCATCGCCTCGAACGCGTCGCGGCCCGGTCGGCCCCCAAGGTCGAAGAGGCGGAGGAAGACAAGGCCGAAAGCGGATCGCCGGCCGCGGAAGAAGGCGAGGAGGCCGCCGGAGACGCTCCCAGAAAGCGCCGCCGCCGCGGAAGGCGCGGCGGCCGGCGGCGGCGGACGAAGGCGGAGACCGGCGCCGAGGCGGCGGCGAGCTCCGACGCCGTCGAGGAGCCACCGCAGGAGGACGCCGACGGGCGGGCGCCGGACGAGGAATCCGACCCGGCCGGGTCTTCCGCTCCCGGAGAACCCGACGCGGGAGACGGGACGGCAGACGAATCCCGCGGAGACGACGGGAACGCCGGCGCCAAACGGCGGACCGGTTCGCCCGACGACGAGGAGACCCCCGTCGATTCGCTCGACGCGGCGGCCGACGCGGACGCCGGCGAACCCGCCGCCGAAGCATCGGACGAAGTTCCCCCTCCGGCGACGATCTCCCGGGGCGAAGACGAAACCGGCGACAGGCCGCGGCCCAAACCCAAGCGGCGCGGCTGGTGGCAGCGCGTGGCGTCGTGACCCGGTGGCCCGCCCTCAGCCCAGCCACGCCCTGATACGGCGGGCGGCCTCCGCCACGTCTTCGTAATCGCCGGCGAAGGAAAAGCGGACGAACGCGTGGCCACGGCTCGGGTCGAAGTCGACCCCGGGAGTGGTCGCCACGCCGGTCTCCTCGAGCATCCGGCGGCAAAACTCCCGGCTGTCGCCGGTCAGTCCACTCACGTCCGCGAAGACGTAGAAAGCGCCGTCGGGCGCCGTCAATTCGCCGAATCCGGCGCGCGGCAGTTCCTCGAGCAGGAGCGCGCGATTGCGGGCGTAACCCGCGACCCTGGCGTCGAGTTCGGCGCCGGCGTCGAACGCCGCCAACGCAGCGTACTGCGACAGGGTGGGCGCCGAAATGGCGACGCTCTGGCCCAGCATCTCGACCGGACGCGCCAGTTCCTCCGGCACGACCATCCAGCCCACGCGCCAGCCCGTCATGGCGTAGTACTTGGAAAAGCTGTTGACGACGATCGCGTCCCCGCCGAGCTCCAGCGCGCTCACCGCCGGCTTGCCGTAGGTGACGCGGTGATAGACCTCGTCGGAGATCAGGCGGATGCCGTTCCCGGCGCAATGATCGACGAGTTCCGACAAGGCTTCGCGATCGAGCATCGTGCCGGTCGGATTGGCGGGACTCGCCACCAGCAGCCCCTCGGGCGGAGGACCGGCGGCGGCGATCAGTCGAGGGGTCGGCTGAAACCGGGTCTCCGGTCCCGTTTCCAGTATCCGCGGCGCGACGCCAAGCGATTTCAGGATGTTCGGATAGGCGGGATACCCCGGCGTCGTCAGCATCACCCGGTCTCCGGGATCGAACGCCGCCAGGAACGCCAGCACGAACGCGCCCGACGACCCCGTGGTGACGGCGATCCGCGAGGGGTCCACGACGGTATCGTGAACCTCCGCGTAGTATCGGGCGATGCGCTCCCGCAGAGGAGGGATCCCGAGCGCTTCCGTGTATCCGATCCGCGAGGACCGCAGGGCTCTCTCCGCCGCCTCGAGCACCGGGCGCGGGAAACCGCCGCCCGGCTCCCCGACCTCCATGTGCAGCACGTCGCCGCCGGCCGCCTCGCGGTCGTTGGCCGCCTTCAGCACCTCCATGGCGTGGAACGGCGCCACCTCCGTACCCCGGTTCGCGATCTTCATGCCCCGGCCCCGAAACTCCCCCGGAACCCGCGGCCCGGCGCCAGCACCCACGCCGCCAGCCCCCGCGCCGATTGACGACACGCGGACCCCCACCTACCTTTCGATTCGACGAAGGGAACCACCGGCTTGCCGAACTTCATCACCCGGGCGTGTCTGAGGGCCTTGTGCGGGACGGTCGTTTGCGCGCTCGCGTCCGGCGCCTCCGACACCGCCGGCACCGGAGGACAGTCGCTCATCCGCGACGCGGAGATCGAACATATCATCTACCGCATCGCGGCGCCACTCTTCGAGGCGGCCGGCCTCGACGCGAACGCGGTGCGCGTGCACATCGTCAACGACCCCACCCTCAACGCCTTCGTCGCGGGAGGACAGAGGATATTCATCAACACCGGCCTGCTTCTCGAAGTCGAGGACATCGGGGAGATAGCGGGAGTCGTCGCGCACGAGACGGGGCATATATCCGGCGGACATCTCGCCAGAACCCACGACGCGATGCGCAACGCGTCGGCGACCAGCATCCTGGCCATGGCGCTCGGAGCGGCGACGGTCCTCGGGGGACAGGGCGAGGCGGGAACCGCCATCATCCTGGGCGGCCAGCAGGCCGCGACGGGCTCGTTCCTCAGCTACAGCCGCGCCCAGGAATCGTCGGCGGATCAGGCCGCGGTCGAGATTCTGTCCGCGGCCGGAGAGACCGCGGAGGGTCTCTACACGTTCCTCGACCGCATCTGGCGCCGGGAAGCCCTCGCCGGGTCGCCGCAGGATCCCTACCTGCGGACTCACCCGCCGACGCAGGACCGCCTTCGCTTTCTGCGGGACCGGATCGCCCGTTCCGACGTCCCGTCCTCCGCCTCCGCCTCCGCGCCGGCGCTTGGACGCATGCAGGCGAAGATCCACGGATTCCTCGAGCCACCCGACAAAACGCTCAGACGATATCCCGAGTCCGACCGCTCCGTCCCGGCGCGTTACGCGCGCGCCGCCGCCTACCACCGGCTCGGCCGACTGGAACAGGCGCTCGCGGAGGCGGACGCCCTGATCGCCCGGGATCCGAACGACCCGTTCTTCAACGAACTGAAGGGGCAGATCCTGTTCGAGAGCGGCAAGGTGCGCGAGGCGGTCGCCCTCCATCGGACCGCCGTGGATCTGTTGCCGGAATCGCCTCTCCTCAGGATCGGCCTCGCCCAGGCCCAGATCGAGACGAACGACGGGAGTCTCCTGTCGGCGGCCATCGAACACCTCGAGGAGGCCATCCGGCGCGACCGGCACGCCCCTCTGGCGTGGCGGCAACTCGCCATCGCGTTGGGGCGAAACGGCGACATCGGGCTCTCCTCTCTCGCCAGCGCCGAGTACAACCTGCTGATCGGGCGTCCCCGGGACGCCGCGCGGTTCGCCGCCAAGGCGGAACGACTGCTTCCCGAGGGATCCCCCGGCCACCTGAGATCCCGGGACCTCATGGAGACCACGAAAGCGGCCACCCTGGGCGGGAGATAGCCGGCGGTCGCGGACGGAGGCGTTTTCGACCCTCGATGACGGGCCGGTTTCCCCTATCCGCGCGCCCGCGCCTGTGCTCTTATGCACCCGGAATGAGCGTGATCGACCTTCGCAACGCCGGGCGCGGCGGGGCTCGCCGGCCGACGGGACCGCCCGCCGTTCTCCGGCTCTCCGCGGTCCTTTCGATGATCGCCGGCCTGGGCCATTGGGCCGCTCCCGCCCCGGCCCTCGCCCAGGCTTCGTTCACGGACCCGGAACGACGCGCCATCGAGCGGATGATCCGCGATTACATCATGAACAATCCGGAAGTCGTTCTCGAGAGCGTCCAGCGCATGAGGGCGCGCGAGCAGGCGGCGGACCAGGAAAGGCGGCGCGAAATTCTGGCCGGCCTCCGCCCCGACCTCGAACGCGACCCCGGCTCTCACGTCGGCGGCAATCCGGACGGCGACGTCGCCGTGGTGGAGTTCTTCGACTACCGGTGCGCGTATTGCAAGCGGTTCCTTCCCCATCTCGCCGAGCTCCTGCGCGAGGATGCGCACGTCCGCGTCGTATTCAAGGAGTACCCCATCCTCGGCCCCGATTCCGTCACCGCGTCGCGCGCGGCGCTCGCCGCGCGGATGCAGGACGGGGACCTCTACATGCCGTTCCACACGGCGTTGATGGAGGCGCGGGGGGGCCTTTCGGAACGCCGGATCCTCGACATCGCGAGGGAGGTCGGACTCGACCCGGACCGGCTCGCGCACGACATGGCCGCCCCGGAGATCGAGGCCGCCATCTCCCGCAACCGCGCGCAGGCCGAGGCCCTCGGCATCCAGGGCACCCCCGCGTTCGTGATCGGCGACGAGATCGTTCCCGGGTATATCGACGGCGCACGGCTGGCGGCGCTCATCGAGGAAGCGCGCGAGAACTGCCGCACCTGCTAGCCCGCATTTCCCGTAACAGTCCCGCGGCCTTCCCGGCGGCAAGTCCAGCGGCCCGGGCCGGCCGGGCCGCGGCGCTTCCCCCTACCAGTTCATGCGGAGCTTGAGGCCGATGCCGTGTTCGGGCGCGTTCGTCGCGCTTTCGCTGCGGCTCGCCTCCGCTTCGATGGACAGGTTGCGCGGCGCGTCCGGCGCGAAGCGGCCGCCCAAGCCGTAGCGGCGGCCGCCTCCCTGGCCATCTTCGTCGAAGGTCAGGCTCAGCGCGCGCGACCCGTCGAAGCGGTAGCCCGCCTCCAGGCCCAGCCGGCCCCCAGGTGACTCTGCGTTGCCGGCGTCCGGCAGCGTGCTCTCCCACAGGGACTGCGCCCCGCCGTCCGCCGCGCCCCATTGCGGCGACACCCCGACCCACGATCCCAGGCCGTCACCTCCGGGATCGTAGAGGACCGCGAGGCTCGCGCCCCATTCCTCGAACCCCGACGAACGGTGCGCCAGCAGGTACCGCCCCCGCGCCTCGGCCTCCAGCCCCAGCCGCGTCTCCGCCCAGGTCACGCCGCCGCCCAGTTCCTGGCCGAACCCCTCGTCCAGGCGACCGCCGTCCCATCGGCCCCCGAGCTCCAGCCGCGGGCGCAACCTCGCGTGCTCCGTCGGGCTCCAATCGGCGGAGCCCTCCACCAGAAGGCGCAGACGCCGCGTCCCCGCGCCGGTCGCCGACAGCCCCTCGCCGGCGTCCGACTTCATCCGCACCGCGACGCCGTCTCCCTTCAGCGCCCAGTCCACGTCGCCGGTGGCGCCCAGCTCCTTGCGCCCGCCCAGCGCCGCCATCCGCATCCCGATATCGGCGCGCGCCGCCCCCGCCTCGTCCGCCACCTTCGCGGCGCCCTGTCCGGCCCCCATCATCGCCCACAGGCTCACCCCGGGGACCGGCGTCCAGTGCCCGTAAGGGAACACGCTCGTCAGCGTCGCGTCGACGTCGCCCCGCCCCTCCGCCAGGGTGTAGTCCATTTCGCCGCGGCTGTGCGCCACCGCGACTCCGAGCAGGAGGCCGGGACGCGGCCGGGTGTCGGCGCCCACGAACCCGGTGAACACCTCGCCCTCCGTCTTCAGGTCGTCGTCGGGCCGGCCGGAGAACCGCGACGCCCCCGCGCGGCCCCACAGCGCCAGCGTCCCGCCCGCGTCGGCCGCGGCGTCGTCCCGTCCCAGAGACAGCGCGAACGAGCTTCGGGCCGCCAGCTCGCGCAGCGACATGCCGCTTCCGGCGCCCTCGGCGGCGCTGTCCGAACGCCACGGCGCGGCGTCGGCCGCCACAAACCCGCCCTCGTCCGCCGGCATCCCCGCCGCCGGGGCGACGCCCAGCGGCATGGCCTGCCCGCCCAGCGTCACCCGGTTCCCGGACGTCGCCTCCACGAACCGCTCCCCGAGCACGTCCACGGCCTCCGAAGCCACCGCGCGGCCGAACGCCGCGAGAACCGCCTCGAACGCCCGCGTCCGTCCCTGGTGGTCGTCGTCCAGGATCGTTCCCGTCGCCGCCGCGCGGGCGCCTCCCGGGCGCACCGACATGACGCCCAGGGTGAACGTCTCGTGGGCCTCCTCCATCTCGTCGTCGATCGTTCGCACCGAGATCCTCACCCCGGTCTGGCCGGCGGCGACCCGGAAGTCGTGACCGGTCGCATACGCGATGGCGTCGCTTCCGCCCGTGGACGCCGCAGACAACAGGCCCCGCCCGTGCGCCGCCGGGACCGTCGTGTAGTCCTTGTCGGCCATCGCCGTGCCCGGCATCGCGACGAACCGCACCGTCATGTCCCGCGGCGGCGGCGGCGACAGCTTCAGGAGAAACACGATCTCATCGCCTTCCTCCGCTTCCGCATCCCCCAGCGAGAAAGTGATCCGCGGCCAGACCTCGATGGCGAAGGTCAGCGACGCCGCGTCGCCGTCGGCGTCGGTGGCGGTCCAGGTATAGGCGGTCTCGGCCATCGCCACGGTCGGCGCGCCCGAGACCGTCCGCGTCGCTTCGTCGCGCGCCACGCCGTCCGGCAACGCCGGCGACAGCGTGTAGGTCAGCGCGCCATTGCCGCCGGTGGCCGCAGGCAGCGTGAACGGCTCGATTCGAAGGCCCGCCGCCCAATGCTTGTCCGTTATCGTCTCGTCGCCGAAGCTCGGAACCGTGTCCTCGATCACGGTGACGTCGAAGGTGAGCGTCGCCGCGTCGCCGTCGGCATCGGTGACGGTCCAGGCGTACTCGGTCCGCTCCATGGGCTTGGCCGGCGCGCCGACGACCGCGTGCGTCGCCTCGTCGCGCGTCACGCCGTCCGGCGGCGCCGGCGACAGCGTATAGGTCAATTCGCCGTCGCCGCCCGTGGCGGTCGGCAGCGTGAAGGCCGCGATCTCCTGGTTCCGCGTCCACGTCCTGTCGGCGACCTCGGCGTCGCCGAAGGTCGGAACCCGGTCCCGTTCCGACGCGCTCGGCACGTCCGTTCCGTCCGCGCGGTCCAGCACCGTCACGTCCACGGTGTCGCTGGCGCTCTCGCCCCCCGCCGTCACCGTCAACCGGAACGTCAGGACCGTCCTCCCCGATACCTGCGGCGCCGTGAACGTCGGGCTGGCGGTGTCCGCGCCCGTCAGCGTCGCCGGCGGCGCGCCTTCGGTCTGAGTCCAGGCGTAGCCCAGACCGCCGGGGCCGGAACTGCCGCCGCCGTCCAGGGTCACCGCGTCGCCCTCGCCCACGGTCCTGTCTTCTCCCGCGTCGGCCGCCAGCGCGGACGAGAGCACCACCGGCGGCGGATCGTCGTCGGTGATGGCGAGCGTCACATCAGCAGGGTCCGCCACCCCGCTCGTGCCGCTCGCCGTCGCCGAAACGATCACCGACTTGTCGGGTTCGTCCTTCGCGTTGTCGTTCGCCGCAACCGTCACCAACCCCGCACTCGCCGTCTCTCCCGCCGCGAGGGTCAGCGTCTTCGCGCTCGACAGCGTGAAGTCGCCGGCAACCGTATCCGCGCCCGCCGTGGTCAAGACGGTCAACGTCACCGCCACGCTCGACGCCCGGTTCAGCGCCGCCGTCACCGTCGACACCCCGCCGTTCTCCGAGATCGCCGCCGGGGTCAGCGTCAACGTCGCCGTCGGCGCACCCTCGTCGTCGGTCAGCGTCAGCGCCGCCCCGGTCACCGCGCCGATGCCTTGGCCGTTCGCCGCCGTGGCGGTCACCGTCACCGAGCGGTTGGAGATGTTGTCGATGGCGTCGTTCATCGCCGTGATCGTCGCCGTATCCGCGGCGTTCGCCGTGGCGCCGGCGGCAATGACGACGGTCGCGTCGGAACCCACCGTGTAGAAGCCCGAAACCGCCCCCACCGTCACCGTCGTCGCCGCGCTGGAGGGGTGCGACAGCGTCGCGCTCACCGCCGTCGCGCCCCCGTTCTCCGAGATCGAAGAGTCTGCCACCGCCAGCGCCACCGAAGGCGCCGCGTCGTCGTCCGCGATCGTCAGCGTCGAATCCGCGGGGTTCGCAACGCCGCTATCACCGCTCGCCGTCGCCGAGACCGGCACCGTCTTGTTCGGCGCGTCCGTCGCGTCGTTCGTCGCCGTGAGCGTCACGATGCCCGCGCTCGCCGTCGATCCCGCCGCGATGGTCAACGTCTTGGCGGTCGACAACGTGAAGCCGTCGCCGGAGGCCGAAACCGTCAGCGTCACCACCGCGCTCGACGCGCGGTTCAGTGCCGCCGTCACCGTCGACACCCCGCCGTTCTCCGAGATCGAATCCGAAGACAGCTTGAGCGTCGCCGTCGGCGCGCCCTCGTCGTCGGTCAGCGTCAGACCCGCCCCCGTCACCGTCCCGATGCCCTGATCGTTCGCCGCCGTTCCCGTCACCGTCGTCGAGCGGGCGCCCACGTTGTCGATGGCGTCGTTCACCGCCGTGATCGTTACCGTGTCGCTCGCGTTCGTCGTGCTTCCGGCCGCGATCACGATGGCCGCGTCGGAACCCACCGTGTAGAAGCCGGATACTGTCCCCACCGTTACCGTGGTGGCGTCACTGGAGGGGTGCGACAGCGTCGCGCTCACCGCTGTCGCGCCGCCGTTCTCCGAGATCGAAGAGTCTGCCACCGCCAGCACCACCGAAGGCGCCCCGTCGTCGTCGGTGATGGTCAGCGTCGCATCCGCCGGGTTTGCAACGCCGCCGACGCCGCTTGCCTCCGCCGACACCGTCACCGACTTGTCTGGCGCGTCCGTCGCGTCGTTCGTCGCCGCGAGGGTGATCGTGCCGGCACTCGTCGTCGCCCCCGCCGCGATGATCAGCGCCGCGCCCATCTGCGTGAAGCCGTCGCCAGAGGCCGAAACCGTCAAGGTGACCGTCGCGCTCGACACGCGGTTCAGTGCCGCCGTCACCGTCGACACCCCGCCGTTCTCCGAAATCGAATCCGAAGACAGCTTGAGCGTCACCGTCGGTGCGCCCTCGTCGTCGGTCAGCGTCAGGCCCGCTCCAGTCACCGCGCCAATGCCTTGGTCGTTCGCCGCCATTCCCGTCACCGTGACGGAGCGGTTGCCCACGTTGTCCACGTCGTCATTCACCGCGGTGATCGTCACGGTGTCGCCCGCGTTCGTCGTGGCGCCGGCGGCAATCACGATGATCGCGTCGGAACCCACCGTGTAGAAGCCCGAAACCGCCGTCACGGTGACCGTCGTCGCCGCGCTGGAGGGGTGCGACAGCACCGCGCTCACCGCCGTCACGCCACCGCTCTCCGAGATGGCGCTGTCCGCCACCGCCAGTGCCACCGAAGGCGCCGCGTCGTCGTCGGTGATGGTGAGCGTCGTATCCGCGGGGTTCGCAACGCCGCTATCACCGCTCGCCGTCGCCGAGACCGTCACCGACTTGTCCGGCGCGTCGGTCGCGTCGTTGACCGCCATGAGCGTCACGACGCCCGCGCTCGCTGTCGACCCCGCCGCGATGGTCAGCGTCTTCGCGCTCGACAACGTGAAGCCGTCGCCAGAGGCCGAAACCGTCAAGGTGACCGCCGCGCTCGACGCCCGGTTCAGCGCCGCCGTCACCGTCGACACCCCGCCGTTCTCCGAGATCGAATCCGAAGACAGCTTGAGCGTCGCCATCGGCGCACCCTCGTCGTCGGTCAGCGTCAGGCCCGCCCCCGTCACCGTGCCGATGCCCTGACCGTTCGCCGCCGTTCCCGTCACCGTGACGGAGCGGTTGCCCACGTTGTCCACGTCGTCGTTCACCGCGGTAATCGTCACGGTGTCGCTCGCGTTCGTGGTGCTCCCGGCGACAATGACGATGGCCGCGTCGGAACCCACCGTGTAGAAGCCCGCTACCGCCGTCACGGTGACCGTCGTCGCCGCGCTGGAGGGATGCGACAGCGTCGCGCTCACCGCCGTCGCGCCGCCGTTCTCCGAGATCGAAGAGTCTGCCACCGCCAGCACCACCGAAGGCGCCCCATCGTCGTCCGTGATCGTCAGCGTTGCATTCACGGGGTTCGCCACTCCGCTCGTACCGCTCGCCGTCGCCGAGACCGGCACCGTCTTGTTCGGCGCGTCCGTCGCGTCGTTCGTTGCCGCGAGGGTGATCGTGCCGGCGCTCGCCGTCGATCCCGCCGCGATGGTCAGCGCCGCGCCCGTCTGCGTGAAGCCGTCGCCCGACGCCGAAACCATCAGCGTCACCGCCGCGCTGGAGGCGCGGTTCAACGCCGCCGTCACCGTCGACACCCCGCCGTTCTCCAAAATCGAATCCGAAGACAGCTTGAGCGCCGCCGTCGGCGCGCCCTCGTCGTCGGTCAGCGTCAGGCCCGCTCCCGTCACCGCGCCGATGCCCCGGTCGTTCGCCGCCGTGGCGGTCACCGTCACGCTCCGGTCGCCCACGTTGTCCACATCGTCGTTCACCGCCGTGATCGTCACCGTGTCGCTCGCGTTCGTGGTGCTCCCGGCGACAATGACGATGGCCGCGTCGGAACCCACCGTGTAGAAGCCCGCTACCGCCGTCACGGTGACCGTCGTCGCCGCGCTGGAGGGGTGCGACAGCGTCGCGCTCACCGCCGTCGCGCCACTGTTCTCCGAGATCGAAGAATCCGCCACCGCCAGCACCACCGAAGGCGTCCCGTCGTCGTCGGTGATGGTAAGCGTCGCATCCGCGGGGTTCGCAACGCCGCTATCACCGCTCGCTTCCGCCGAGACCGTCACCGACTTGTCTGGTGCGTCCGTCGCGTCGTTCGTCGCCGCGAGGGTGATCGTGCCGGCGCTCGCCGTCGATCCCGCCGCGATGGTCAGCGCCGCGCCCGTCTGCGTGAAGCCGTCACCCGACGCTGAAACCGTCAGCGTCACCGCCACGCTGGAGGCGCGGTTCAACGCCGCCGTCACCGTCGACACCCCGCCGTTCTCCGAAATCGAATCCGAAGACAGCTTGAGCGTCGCCGTCGGCGCACCCTCGTCGTCGGTCAGCGTCAGGCCCGCTCCCGTCACCGTGCCGATGCCCTGACCGTTCGCCGCCGTTCCCGTCACCGTGACGGAGCGGTTGCCCACGTTGTCCACGTCGTCGTTCACCGCCGTGACCGTCACGGTATCGGAAGCCGCCGCAGTGGCGCCGGCGGCGATGACGATGGTCGCGTCCGAACCCACCGTGTAGAAGCCCGCTACCGCCGTCACGGTGACCGTCGTCGCCGCGCTGGAGGGGTGCGACAGCGTCGCGCTCACCGCCGTCGCGCCGCCGTTCTCCGAGATCGAAGAGTCTGCCACCGCCAGCACCACCGAAGGCGCCGCATCGTCGTCCGTGATCGTCAGCGTCTCGCTCGCGGGGTTTGCAACTCCGCTCGTGCCGGTCACCGTCGCCGAGACCGTCACCGACTTGTCCGGCGCGTCGGTGGCGTCGTTCGTCGCCGCGAGGGTGACCGCGCCCGCACTCGTCGTCGCCCCCGCCGCGATGGTCAGCGCCGCGCCCGTCTGCGTGAAGCCGTCACCCGACGCCGAGACCGTCAGCGTCACCGCCGCGCTGGAAGCACGGTTCAACGCCGCCGTCACCGTCGACATCCCGCCGTTCTCCGAAATCGAATCCGAAGACAGCTTGAGCATCGCCGTCGGCGCACCCTCGTCGTCGGTCAGCGTCAGCGCCGCCCCCGTCACCGCGCCAATGCCCTGGCCGTTCGCCGCCGTGGCGGTCACCGTGACGGAGCGGTCGCCCACGTTGTCCACGTCGTCGTTCACCGCCGTGATCGTCACGGTGTCGCTCGCGTTCGTGGTGCTCCCGGCGGCAATGACGATGGTCGCGTCGGAACCCACCGTGTAGAAGTCCGCTACCGCCGTCACCGTTACCGTGGTGGCGTCACTGGAGGGGTGCGAGAGAGTGGCGCTCACCGCCGTCGCGCCGCCATTCTCCGAGATGGCGCTATCCGCCACCGCCAACGTCACCCCCGGCGCATCGTCGTCGTCCGCGATGGTAAGCGTCGCATCCGCGGGGTTCGCAACGCCGCTATCACCGCTCGCTTCCGCCGAGACCGTCACCGACTTGTCTGGTGCGTCCGTCGCGTCGTTCGTCGCCGCGAGGGTGATCGTGCCGGCGCTCGCCGTCGATCCCGCCGCGATGGTCAGCGCCGCCCCCGTCTGTGTGAAGCCGTCACCGGAGGCCGAGACCGTCAGTGTCACCGTCGCGCTCGACGCCCGGTTCAGTGCCGCCGTCACCGTCGACACCCCGCCGTTCTCCGAGATCGAATCCGAAGACAGCTTGAGCGTCGCCGTCGGCGCACCCTCATCGTCGGTCAGCGTCAGGCCCGCTCCCGTCACCGCGCCGATGCCTTGGTCGTTCGCCGCCGTTCCCGTCACCGTCACCAAGCGGTTGCCCACGTTGTCGATGGCGTCGTTCACCGCCGTGACCGTCACGGTATCGGAAGCCGCCGCCGTGGCGCCGGCGGCGATGACGATGGTCGCGTCCGAACCCACCGTGTAGAAGCTCGAAGCCGCCCTCACCGTCACCGTCGTCGCCGCACTGGAGGGGTGCGACAGCGTCGCGCTCACCACCGTCGCGCCCCCGTTCTCCGAGATGGCGCTGTCCGCCACCGCCAGCGCCACCGAAGGCGCCGTGTCGTCGTCCGCGATCGTCAGCGTCGCATCCGCGGGGTTCGCAACGCCGCTATCACCGCTCACCGTCGCCGAGACCGTCACCGACTTGTCCGGCGCGTCGGTCGCGTCGTTCGTCGCCGCAACCGTCGCCAACCCCGCGCTCACCGTCGATCCCGCCGCGATGGTCAGCGCCGCGCCCGTCTGCGTGAAGCCGTCACCCGACGCCGAAACCGTCAGCGTCACCGCCGCGCTCGACGCCCGGTTCAGCACCGCCGTCACCGTCGACACCCCGCCGTTCTCCGTAATCGAATCCGAAGACAGCTTGAGCGTCGCCATCGGCGCCGCGTCATCGTCGGTCAGCGTCAGGCCCACCCCCGTCACCGTGCCGATACCCTGGCCGTTCGCCGCCGCGGCGGTCACCGTGACGGAGCGGTCGCCCACATTGTCCACGTCGTCGTTCACCGCCGTGATCGTCACGGTGTCGCCCGCGTTCGTGGTGCTCCCGGCGACAATGACGATGGCCGCGTCGGAACCCACCGTGTAGAAGCCCGGAACCGCCGTCACCGTCACCGTGGTGGCGTCACTGGAAGGGTGCGACAGCGTTGCGCTCACCGCCGTCGCGCCCCCGTTCTCCGAGATCGAAGAGTCCGCCACCGCCAGCGCCACCGAAGGCGCCGCATCGTCGTCGGTGATCGTGCCGGTCCCCGTCCGGCCGCTCACCGGGATATGCGCGTCCACCGGACCACTCAACGCCACCTCCACCGTCTCGTCCGGCTCGTCCGTCGCGTCCCCGGTTACCGTCACCGTCACCGTCTTGCTCGTCTCCCCCGGCGCGAACGTCAGCGTCCCCCCGGTCAACACCGTGTAGTCCGCGCCCGCCGCCGCCGTGCCGCCCGTCCCCTCCGCGTAGTTCACCGTCACCGTACCCGCGCTCGCCGCGCTCAAGCCCACCCTGTAGCTCAGCGTCGCCGTCTCTCCCGACGCGCCTTCGGTGACGCGAGGCGACGAAATCGACAACGACGGCGTCGGGAGGTGTCGTCGATTCAGCACCGCGATCTCGCTCACCTGGATGCCAAACGACAGCGACGCCTCGTCCCCGTCCGCGTCCTCCACCGTCCAGGTGTATTCCACCTGCGTCACCGCCTCGGACGGCGTCGTCCCCATCACCGCGAAGCCGCTCCGCGTCAGCCACGACGGCAACGCCGGCGACAGCGCATAGCTCAGCGCGCCGTCCCCTCCCGTCGCCTTCGGCAACTCCAGACGCGCAATCTCGGTGTTGACCGGCCAGTTACGGTCGGCCACCGTCGCGTCCCCGAACGTCGGCTTCAGGTCCACGTCGTCGTCGCGGATCGTCAGTGTCACCGGCGACGGGTTCCCCGCGATCCCCTGGACGTTGGCGGCCGTCGCCGTCACCGTCACCGTCTTGTCGTTGGCCGCGTCCTCGTCATCATCCACCGCCGTCACCGTCACCAACCCCGCACTCGCCGTCGCCCCGGCCGCGACGATCAGCGCCCTGTTCGCGCTCGACGTGAAGTCCGTGGCCGCCGTGTGCGACCCCGCCGCCGCCGACACCGTGACCGTCGTGACCGCGCCGGAGGCGTGCGAGAGCGAGGCCGTCACCGTCGCCGCCCCGCCGTTCTCCGAAATCGAATCCGAAGACAGCACCAGCACCACCGAAGGCGCCGCGTCGTCGTCCCGAATCATGCCCGTCCCCGTCGCCGTCCCCAGCGTCGCGTTCACCGGGCCGCTCAGCGCCACCGCCACCGTCTCGTCGGCCTCGTCCACACCGTCGCCCGTCACCGACACCTCTACCGTCGCGCCGGTGTCGCCCGCCGCAATGGTCAGCGTCCCGGACACGAGCGCCGTATAGTCCACACCCGCCGTCGCCGTGCCGCCCGTGGCGGATTCCGCGTAGTTCACCGTCACCCGCTTGCCGCTCACTCCGCTCAGCGTCACCGCGAAGCTCAGCGTCGCCATCGTACCCGCCGCCCCTTCCGACACGCCAGGCGAGGAGATCGAGACCGAAGGCGGATCGTCGTCGTCGGTGATGGTCAGCGTCGCATCTGCGGGGTTCGCAACGCCGCCGGCGCCGGTCACCGTCGCCGAGACCGTCACCGACTTGTCCGGCGCGTCGGTGGCGTCGTTCGTCGCCGCGAGGGTGACCGCGCCCGCACTCGTCGTCGCCCCCGCCGCGATGGTCAGCGCCGCGCCCGTCTGCGTGAAGCCGTCACCCGACGCCGAGACCGTCAGCGTCACCGCCGCGCTCGACGCCCGGTTCAGCACCGCCGTCACCGTCGCCACCCCGCTGTTCTCCGAGATCGAATCCGAAGACAGCTTCAGCGCCGCGGTCGGTGTGCCCTCGTCATCGGTCAGCGTCAGGCCCACCCCCGTCACCGTGCTGATGCCCTGACCGTTCGCCGCCGTTCCCGTCACCGTCACGGAGCGGTCGCCCACGTTGTCCACGTCGTCGTTCACCGCGGTGATCGTCGCCGTATCCGCGGCGTTCGTCGTACTCCCGGCGGCGATTACGATGGTCGCGTCGGAACCCACCGTGTAGAAGCCCGAAGCCGCCGTCACCGTTACCGTGGTGGTGTCACTCGACGGGTGCGATAGCGTCGCCGTCACCGTCGCCACCCCATCGTTCTCCGAAATCGAATCCGAAGACAGTTTCAGCGCTACCGAAGGCGCATCGTCGTCGTCGGTGATGGTAAGCGTCACATCCGCGGGATTCGCAGCGCCGCTATCACCGCTCACCGTCGCCGAGACCGTCACCGTCTTGTCCGGCGCGTCCGTTGCGTCGTCTGTCGCCGCGAGGGTGACCGCGCCGGCGCTCGCCGTCGATCCTGCCGCAATGGTCAACGTCTTCGCGCTCGACAGCGTGAAGCCGTCGCCGGAGGCCGAAACCGTCAAGGTGACCGCCGCGCTGGAGGCGCGGTCCAGCGTCGCCGTCACCGTCGACACCCCGCCGTTCTCCGAGATCGAATCCGAAGACAGCTTCAACGCCGCGGTCGGTGTGTCCTCGTCGTCGGTCAGCGTCAGCGCCGGGACGGTTACCGCACCGATACCTTGGTCGTTCGCCGCCGCTCCCGTCACCGTCACCAAGCGGTCGCCTACGTTGTCGATGGCGTCGTTCACCGCGGTGATCGTCGCCGCATCCGCGGCGTTCGTCGTACTCCCGGCGGCGATTACGATGGTCGCGTCGGAACCCACCGTGTAGAAGCCCGAAGCCGCCGTCACCGTTACCGTGGTGGTGTCACTCGACGGGTGCGATAGCGTCGCCGTCACCGTCGCCACCCCATCGTTCTCCGAAATCGAATCTGAAGACAGTTTCAGCGCCACCGAAGGCGCCGCGTCGTCGTCGGTGATGGTAAGCGTCACATCCGCGGGATTCGCAGCGCCGCTATCACCGCTCACCGTCGCCGAAATCGTCACCGTCTTGTCCGGCGCGTCCGTTGCGTCGTCTGTCGCTACGAGGGTGACCGCGCCGGCGCTCGCCGTCGATCCCGCCGCGATGGTCAGCGCCACCCCCGTCTGCGTGAAGCCGTCGCCGGACGCAGCGACGGTCAGCGTCACCGTCGCGCTCGACTTGCCCGAGAGCGTCGCCGTCACCGTCGACACCCCGCCGTTCTCCGAGATCGAATCCGAAGACAGCTTGAGCGTTGCCGTCGGCACGCCCTCGTCGTCGGTCAGCGTCAGGCCCACCCCCGTCACCGTGCCAATGCCCTGACCGTTCGCCGCCGTTCCCGTCACCGTCACGGAGCGGTTGCCTACGTTGTCGATGGCGTCGTTCACCGCCGTGACCGTCACGGTGTCGGAAGTCGCCGCAGTGGCGCCGGCGGCGATGACGATCTCGGTGTCTTCGCCTACCGTATAGAAGCCCGGAACCGCCGTCACGGTGACCGTCGTCGCCGCGCTGGAGGGATGCGATAGCGTCGCCGTCACCGTCGCCACCCCATCGTTCTCCGAAATCGAATCCGAAGACAGTTTCAGCACCACCGTCGGCGCATCATCGTCGTCGATGATGGTAAGCGTCGCATCCGCGGGATTCGCAGCGCCGCTATCACCGCTCACCGTCGCCGAAATCGTCACCGTCTTGTCGGGCGCGTCCGTCGCGTCGTCTGTCGCCGCGAGAGTGACCGCGCCAGCACTCGCTGTCGATCCCGCCGCGATGGTCAACGTCTTCGCGCTCGACAGCGTGAAGCCGTCGCCAGAGGCCGAAACCGTCAAGGTGACCGCCGCGCTGGAGGCGCGGTCCAGCGTCGCCGTCACCGTCGACACCCCGCCGTTCTCCGAGATCGAATCCGAAGACAGCTTCAGCGTCGCCGTTGGCACGCCCTCGTCATCGGTCAGCGTCAGCGCCGGGCCGGTTACCGCGCCGATACCCTGGTCGTTCGCCGCCGTTCCCGTCACCATCACCGAGCGGTCGCCCACGTTGTCCACGTCGTCGTTCACCGCGGTGATCGTCGCCGTATCCGCGGCGTTCGTCGTACTCCCGGCGGCGATTACGATGGTCGCGTCGGAACCCACCGTGTAGAAGCCCGAAGCCACCGTCACCGTTACCGTGGTGGTGTCACTCGACGGGTGCGATAGCGTCGCCGTCACCGTCGCCACCCCATCGTTCTCCGAAATCGAATCCGAAGACAGTTTCAGCGCCACCGTCGGCGCCGCGTCATCGTCGGTGATGGTGAGCGTCTTGCTCGCCGGGTTCGCAACGCCGCTACCACCGCTCGCCGTCGCCGAGACCGTCACCGAGCCGTTCGGCGCGTCCGTCGCGTCGTTCATCGCCGTGAGCGTCATGACACCCGCGCTCGCCGTCGATCCCGCCGCGATGGTCAGCGTCTTCGCGCTCGACAACGTGAAGCCGTCACCCGACGCCGAAACCGTCAGCGTCACCGCCGCGCTCGACTTGCCCGAGAGCGCTGCCGTCACCGTCGACACCCCACCGTTCTCCGAGATCGTCGCCGGGGTCAGCGTCACCGTCGCCGTCGGCACGCCCTCGTCGTCGGTCAGCGTCAGACCCGCCCCCGTCACCGTCCCGATGCCCTGATCGTTCGCCGCCGTTCCCGTCACCGTCACGGAGCGGTCGCCCACGTTGTCGATGGCGTCGTTCACCGCGGCGATCGTTACCGTATCGCCCGCGTTCGTGGTGGCGCCGGCGGCGATGACGATCTCGGCGTCCTCGCCCACCGTGTAGAAGCCCGGAACCACCGTCACGGTGACCGTCGTCGCCGCGCTGGAGGGGTGCGAGAGGGTGGCGCTCACCGTCGTTGCCCCGCCGTCCTCGGCGATGGCCGAGGTCGCCACCGCCAGTGCCACTGAAGGCGCATTATCGTCGTCCGTGATGGTGCCGGTCCCGCTTGCGGCCCCGTCGGGGATGATCGCGCCGGTGGGGTCGCTCAGCGTCACCACCACCGTCTCGTCCGGCTCGTCGGTCCCGTCGCCCGTCACCGTCACAGCGAGGACCTTGCTCGTCTCCCCCGCGGCGAAGGTCAGCGTCCCACCCGACAGCGCTGCATAATCCGCGCCCGCCGTCGCCGTGCCGCCCGTCCCCTCCGCGTAGTTCACCGTCACCGTACTCGCGCTCGCCGCGCTCAAGCCCACCCTGTAGCTCAGCGTCGCCGTCTCTCCCGACGCGCCTTCGGTGACGCGAGGCGACGAAATCGACAACGACGGCGTCTGGGGGTACTGTCGATTCAGCACCGCGCTCCCGCTCAGCGTCAGGCCCGCCCCCGTCACCGCGCCGATGCCCTGGTCGTTGGAAGCCGTGGCGGTCACCGTCACCGGGCGGACGTCCAGGTTGTCCACGCCGTCGTCCACCGCGGTGATCGTCACGGTGTCATCCGCGTTCGCCGTCTGCCCCGCCGCGATGACGATCTCGGCGTCCTCGCCCACCGTGTAGAGGCCCGCTACTGCCGTCACGGTGACCGTCGTCGCCGCGCTGGAGGGGTGCGAGAGGGCGGCGCTCACCGTGGTCACGCCCCCTCTCTCCGAGATCAAAGAGTCCGCCACCGCCAGCGCCCCCGTCGGCGCATCATCGTCGTCGGTGATGGTGAGCGTCGCATCCGCGGGGTTCGCAACGCCGCTCGTGCCGCTCACCGTCGCCGAAACCGTCACCGACTTGTCCGGCGTGTCGGTCGCATCGTTCGTCGCCGCGAGGGTGACCACGCCGGCGCTCGCCGTCGATCCCGCCGCGATGGTCAGCGCCGCGCCCGTTTGCGTGAAGCCATCGCCCGACGCCGAAACCGTCAGCGTCACCGCCGCGCTCGACTTGCCCGAGAGCGTCGCCGTCACCGTCGACACTCCGCCGTTCTCCGAGATGGACAAAGGCGACAGGGCGAGGGTCGCTGTCGGCACACCCTCGTCGTCGGTCAGCGTCAGCGCCGCCCCCGTCACCGTGCCGATACCTTGGTCGTTCGCCGCCGCGGCGGTGACCGTGACGGAGCGGTTACCTACGTTGTCCACGTCGTCGTTCACCGCGGTGATCGTCACGGTGTCGCCCGCGTTCGCCGTGGCGCCGGCGGCGATGACGATCACCGCGTCCTCGCCCACCGTGTAGAAGCCCAAAACCGTCGTCACGGTGACCGTCGTCGCCGCGCTGGAGGGGTGCGAGAGCGTTGCGCTCACCGTCGTTGCGCCGCCGTCCTCCTCGATGGCCGAGTCCGCAACCGCCAGCGCCACCGAAGGCACCCCGTCGTCGTCGATGATCGTCAGCGTCGCATCCGCGGGGTTCGCAACGCCGCTATCACCGCTCGCCGTCGCCGAGACCGTCACCGAGCGGTTCGGCGCGTCTGTCGCATCGTTCACCGCAGCAAGTGTGACCGTGCCGGCGCTCGCCGTCGATCCTGCCGCGATGGTCAGCGCCGCGCCCTTCTGCGTGAAGCCGCTGCCGGAGACCGAGACGGTCAGCGTCACCGTCGCGCTCGACTTGCCCGAGAGCGCCGCCGTCACCGTCGACACCCCGCCGTCCTCCGAGATCGAATCCGAAGACAGCTTGAGCGTCGCCGTCGGCGCCGCGTCGTCGTCGGTCAGCGTCAGGCCCGCCCCCGTCACCGCGCCGATGCCCTGGTCGTTCGCCGCCGTTCCCGTCACCGTCACCGAGCGGTTGGAGATGTTGTCCACGTCATCGTTCACCGCCGTGACCGTCACAGTGTCGGAAGCCGCCGCCGTGGCGCCCGGCGCGATGACGATGATCGCGTCGGAACCCACCGTGTAGAAGCTCGAAGCCGCCCCCACCGTCACCGTGGTGGCGTCACTCGACGGGTGCGACAGTGCCGCCGTTACCGTCGTCACGCCACCGCTTTCCGAGATCGAAGAGTCCGTGACTGCCAGCGTCACCCCCGGCGCATCGTCGTCGTCGGTGATGGTCAGCGTCGCATCCGCGGGGTCCGCCACCCCGCTCGTGCCGGTCACCGTCGCCGAAACCGTCACCGCCTTGTTCGGCGCGTCCGTCACGTCGTTCGTCGCCGCGAGGGTGACCGTACCGGTGCTGGTCGTCGATCCCGCCGCGATGGTCAACGCCGCACCGGTCTGCGTGAAGCCGTCGCCGGAGGCCGAGACCGTCAAGGTGACCGCCGCGCTCGACGCCCGGTTCAGCGCCGCCGTCACCGTCGACACCCCGCCGTCCTCCGAAATCGACGACGGGATCAGCGTCAACGTCGCCGTCGGCGCCGCGTCGTCGTCGGTCAGCGTCAGACCCGCCCCGGTCACCGCGCCGATGCCCTGGTCGTTCGCCGCCGTTCCCGTCACCGTCACCGAGCGGTCGCCCACGTTGTCGATGGCGTCGTTCACCGCCGTGACCGTCACCGTGTCGGAAGCGTTCGCCGTGGCGCCGGCCGCGATCACAATCACCGCGTCCTGACCCACCGTGTAGAAGCCCGGAACCGCCGTCACGGTGACCGTCGTCGCCACGCTGGAGGGGTGCGAGAGCACCGCGCTCACCGCTGTCGCGCCGCCATTCTCCGAGATGGCGCTATCCGCAACCGCCAGCACCACCGTCGGCGCAACATCGTCGTCCGTGATGGTCAGCGTCGCATCCGCGGGGTTCGCAACGCCGCTCGCGCCGCTCACCGTCGCCGAAACCGTCACCGACTTGTCGGGCTCGTCCTTCGTATTGTCCGTCGCGGCGATGAACGCCAGGCCGGTGCTCGCCGTCGCCCCGGCCGCGATGGTCAGCGTCGTTCCCGACAGCGTGAAGTCGCCGGCAACCGTATCCGCGCCCGCCGACGCCGAAACCGCCAGCGTCACCGCCGCGCTCGACTTGCCCGAGAGCGTCGCCGTCACCGCGCTGATGTTGCCCTGGCCGCTCTCGTGGATGGTATCCGGCTTCGCCGCGTCCGGCTCCGAGAGTGCAAGCGTGACGGTCGGCGTATCCTCGTCGTCGGTCAGCGTCAGGCCCGCCCCCGTCACCGCGCCGATGCCCTGGCCGTTCGCCGCCGTTCCCGTCACCGTGACGTTCCGGTCGCCCACGTTGTCCACGTCGTCGTTCACCGCAGTCGCCGTCACGGTGTCGCCCGTGTTCGTGGTATCGCCTGCCGCGATCACGATCACCGCGTCCTCGCCCACCGTGTAGAAGCCCGAAACCGCCCCCACCGTCACAGTCGTCGCCGCGCTCGACGGATGCGACAGCGCCGCGCTCACCGTCGTCGCGCCCCCGTTCTCCGAGATCGAAGAGTCCACCACCGCCAGCGCCACCGAAGGCGCATCGTCGTCATCGGTGATGGCGCCGGTCCCGCTTGCGGCCCCGTCGGGGATGGTCGCGCCGGCGGGGCCGCTCAGCGTCACCACCACCGTTTCGTCGGGCTCGTCGGTCGCATCCCCGGTTACCGTCACGGCGAGGGTCTTGCTCGTCTCCCCGGCGGCGAAGGTCAGCGTCCCGCCCGACAGCGCCGCATAATCCGCGCCCGCCGTCGCCGTGCCGCCCGCGCCCTCGGCATAGGCCACCGTCACCTGCCGCCCGCTCACCGCGTCCAGCGTCACCGTATACGTCAGCGTCGCCGTCTCTCCCGGCGCCCCCTCCGTCACCGTCGGCGACGCGATCGACAGCGCCGGCGCCGCGTCGTCGTCCGCGATGATCAGCGTCGCATCCGCGGGGTCCGCCACCCCGCTGGCGCCGGAAACCGCGGCCGAGACCGTCACCGACTTGTCCGGCTCGTCCCTCGCGTTGTCCACCGCGGTGATCGTCACCGCGCCCGCGCTCGCCGTCGCCCCGGCCGCGATGGTCAGCGTCGCGCCGGAGCTCAGCGTGAAGTCGTCCGCGGCCGCCGGCGCCACCGCCGTCGCCGTCACCGTCAGCGTCACCGCCGCGCTCGACTTGCCGGAGAGCGTCGCCATCACCGTGCTCGTGTCGCCCTGGCCGCTCTCATTGATGGTGTCCGGCTTCGACGAGTCCAGCTCCGACAGCGCCAGCGTCGCAACCGGCGTCGCCTCGTCGTCGGTAAGCGACAGCGCCGCCCCGGTCACGCCGCCCGCACCCTCGCTGTTGGATGCCGAACCCGTCACCGTCGTCGAGCGGCCGCCCACGTTGTCGACGTCGTCGTCCACCGCGGTGATCGTCACCGTCTCCGAGGCGTTCGCCGTCGCCCCCGCGGCGATGACGATGCTCGCGTCCGAACCCACCGTGTAGAAGCCGGATACGGCCGTCACGGTGACCGTCGTCGCCGCGCCCGACACATGGGAGAGCGCCGCCGTCACGGTGGTCGTCCCGCCGTTCTCCGCGATGGCGCCGTCCGTCAGCGCCAGCGTCACCGTGGGCGCGTCGTCGTCGAGGATCGTGCCGGTCCCGGACCTGTCGCCCAGCGCCGCGTTGACGGGGTTGCTCAGCGCCAGGACCACCGTCTCGTCCGGCTCCACCCGCGAGTCGCCGTACACCGACACGGAGACCGTCTCGCTGGTCTCCCCCGGCGAGAACACCAGCCAGGGCTCAGGCGGAAATCCGTGGTCCGCCCCCTCCGCCGCGCGCCGGTACGTCCCCGCCGTCGCGGTGCCCGCCTTTTCGTCGATCGCGACGGCGACCGCCACCTTCCGATCGCTCGCCGGCGTCAGCGTCACCGTCCAGGTCAGCGCGTTCGACTTCGAGGAATCGCCCGGCCCGCCCTCGGCGACCTTCGGCGAATCGACGAACAGCGTCGGCTTGGACGGGCGGTCGTCGTCGGCGATCGTCAGCGTCGCGGCGGCCGGGGCGGCCACGTCGCCGTTGTCCACGCTCCCCGACACGGTGACGGACTTGTCCGGCTCCGCGTCCGCGTCGTCCACCGCGGCGATCGTCACCGTTCCGCTGCTGGCGGTCGCGCCCGCCGCGATGGTCAGCTTCCTGTTCGCGCTCAGGGTGAAGTCCCCCACCTCGGCGTTGGTCCCCGCCGCCGCGGAGACCGTCACCGTCGTCGCCGCGCCCACCGCCCGGGACAACGTCGCGGTCACCGTCGCCTTGCTGCCCCTCCCGCTCTCGTCGATGGTCGAAGGCGTGAGCGTCAGCGCCGACGTCGCCGTAGGATCGTCGTCGAGGATCGTGCCGGTTCCCGTCGACGGCCCCAGTACGGCGTTGACGGGGTCGGCCAGGACCACCTCCACCGTCTCGTCCGGCTCGTCGGTCCCGTCGCCCGTCACCGAGACGTCGATGGTCCCGCTCGTCGCGCCGGCCGCGATGGTCAGGGTGCCCGAAGACAGCGCCGTGTAGTCCTCGCCCGCGGTCGCGGTGCCGCCCGACCCTTCCGCGTAGAAGACCGTCACCCGTCTGCCGCTCTCCGCGTCCAGCGTCACCGCAAACGACAACGTCGCGGTCGAACCCGCCGCTCCCTCGTTCACGCTCGGCGAGGAGATCGACACCGCCGGCGCATCGTCGTCGTCGGCGATGGTCAGGGTCAGGTTCGCCGGGCCGGTCACCAGGTCGTCGTTGGCCGCGCTCCCGGA
This sequence comes from Alphaproteobacteria bacterium, assembly GCA_965200265.1. Lineage (GTDB taxonomy): Bacteria > Pseudomonadota > Alphaproteobacteria > UBA2966 > UBA2966 > UBA2966. The sequence continues at coordinate 1,685,698 of OZ241357.1, forward strand.
GACGGTGACGCTCTTGTCGTGTTCGTCCTTCGTGTTGTCCACCGCAGCGATGGTCACCGTTCCGCTGCTGACGGTCGCCCCGGCCGCGATGGTCAGCGTCTTCGCCGCGCTCAGCGCGAAGTCGCCGGCCGCGGCGTTCGTCCCCGCCGCCGCGGCGATCGTCACCGTCGTATCCGCGGTCCACGCCTTGTTCAGCGTCGCGGTCACCGTCGCCGTGCTGCCGGTCCCGCTCTCGTCGATGGTCGAGGCCGAGAGGGCCAGCGTCGCCACGGGCGGGTCGACGACGGTGACGTGGAATTCGAGGGTCTCCTCGTCCCCGTCCTCGTCCTCGACCGCCCACTGGAACCTGGACCGCGCCAGGCTCCCGGTGGGCGTGCCCGAGACCTCGCGCGTCGTCCCGACGCGATCCACGCCCGCGGGCGGGTCGGGCGTCAGCGTATAGGTCAGCCGGCCGTCGCCGCCCGCCGCCTCGGGCAGGAAGAGGGAATCGATCGCCTTGCCCTTCGTCCACGTCACGTCGGCGACGGTCTTGTCGCCGAAGGTGGGGATGCCGTCCACGGCCGCGGTGAAGGTCAGCTCCGCCGTGTCGCCGTCCGCGTCCGTCGCCGCCCAGGTGTAGGTCGTCGCGGCCAGCGCCGTGCCCGGCGTCCCGGAAACCTCGCGCGTCGTCGCGTTGCGGACCACGCCGGCAGGCAGGGCCGGCGTCAGCGTATAGGTCAGGTCGCCGTCGCCGCCGGTGGCCGCCGGCAGGGTGAAGGCGGTGATCGCCCGGCGCTGCGTCCACGTCCGGTCGGCGAGCGTCGCATCGCCGAAACCTGGCAACCGGTCGGCGTACACCTCGATGTCGAAGGCGAGCTCCGCCGTGTCGCCGTCGGCGTCCACCACCAGCCAGGCGTAGTCGACGTCGGACGACTCCTGGACCTTGGTCGGCGTGCCCTTCAGCACGCGCCCGTCGAGCTCGACCCCTTCCGGCAGCTCCTGCGTCCCGGCCCTGGTCGACCCCGGGGTCGCGATCCCGTAGGCCAGCGGGGCATTGCCGCCCGTCGCCTCGGGCAGGGTGACCTCGACGGGCGAGTTCTGGAGCCAGGACATGTCGGAGATCGTGGCCTCGCCGAAGCTGGGCGCGCTGTCCTCGGCCACCGTGGCGTGGAAGGTCAGCGAGGCCCGGTCGCCGTCCGCGTCCGTCGCCGTCCAGGTGTATTGCGTCCGCGCCATGGCCGCGCCCGGCGTGCCGCTCACCCGCCGCCCGGCGCGCGACACCCCGCCCGGCAGCGCCGGCGCCAGCGTGTAGGTGAGGTCGCCGTTGCCGCCCGTCGCTTCGGGCAGGTCGAAGGCGGCGACCGCCGCGTTCTCGATCCACGCCTGGTCGCCGATGGCCGCGTCGCCGAAGCTCGGCGTCCGGTCGGGAACGATCCGGGCGAGGAAGTCCAGGGTCGCCGTGTCGCCGTCGGCGTCCGTGGTCGTCAGCCGCCAGGTGCGGCCGTTCATGTCGTCGTCCGTGGGCGTGTGGCCGCTGATGGTGCCGCTGATCGTGCCGCCGCTCAGCGTGTGGTTGGCCGGGGCGGTGTAGCGCAGCCCGGGCGGCAGCCAGAGATGGGCGGGCCGGTACTGGCCCGGTGAGGAGGACGGCCCGAGCAGCGCGTAGCGCAGCGTGCCGTCCCCGTCGGTCGCCGGCGGCAGCGTGAAATTCACCGGCACGCCCACCGTCCAGTCCCGCGCCGGCACCACCGCCGCGCCGAAGGTCGGCGTCGGCCGCGCGGCGCCGCCGACCTTGAAGGAAGAGTCGTTCACGATCGACTTGGTGAGGCGGAGCTGCGCCGCCTTGCCGCCCGGCCCCGTGATGCTGGCGCCCTCCAGGCGCAGCGCGTCGGCCGCGATGCTCACGCCGTCCGGGTCGCGGTCGTCATGCCGCACCGTATACCGGAAGTATGCCTGCGTCCCGCCGCCGCTCAGCAGCCTGAGGCGGCGCGTGACGCTGCCCACCTGCATCGCCAGGGTCGGCGTGCCCGAGATCGTCACCGGCTTGGTCCAGAAGACCACGACGTCGAAGGACTCGCCCGTGCGGAAGGTGTTGTGGCGCGCCTGGCCACTGAGCACCTGAATCCCCTTCGCCGGCGGGTTGTGGCTGCCGTCCACTATGCGCACCGGCGCCGCGGGGAGGCCGAGCGCCGCGTCCACCCCCGCCGCGCTGCGCAGGGTTCCGAGCCGGGGAAGCGTCAACCCGTCGGCGGCGATGCCGATGCCGTCCGCGTCCCGGTCGGACGCCTGTACCACGTAACTGAATCCGTAATTCGATTTGTAGATGCGGGGTCCCACGCCCAGGGCGTTCAGCCGGTGCGTGGCGCCGCCGACGTTCAGCGCCAGATGCGCCCCCCGGGGCGCGGCGACCGGCGCGTTGAACTGGAGCGTCACCCTGATCTTTTCCCCGAGCCCGAAGGTGACGCCGTTCAGCGGACCGTTGATGGAAATACGGGTCACACGGGGCGTCACCACCGCGCCGGTCACCTTGTGCGCCGCCTGGGCGCCCCGCGCGTGGCTGCCGAGGTCCGTCTGCGCCGGGTTGCCGTCCCGCCGCCGGATGGTTCTGCTCAGCGCGTTCGCCGCGATGGAGAGGCCGTCCGCGTCCCGGTCCGTCGTCTGGACCGTGTAGGTGTAGTGCAACCGGTTCCGGTTGCCCACCGGCATACCGTGGTCTCTGCGGGCGTAGGCGAAGGTGGCATAGCGGGTGTCGTCGCCGATGGTCAGCGCCAGCCTGGAGCCGTGATAGTTGCCGAGCGCCAGATCGAAATCGACCCGTATCCGGATCTCTTCGCCCGCGCCGTAGCCGGCGCTGCTCGCCGGAGTGGTTTCGATGGTGACGCCCGTCACCTTGGCCATGCGGCCGTCCACCTTGTGCGCCGCCTGGGCGCCCGGCGCGTGGGAGCCGAGGCCGAGCGCCGCATCCACCCCGTTGTTGCGGATCGTCCCGCCGCCCAGCGCCAGCGCGCCCGCGCCGATGGAGAGGCCGTCGGTGTCGTGATCGCCGTCCTGCACCGTGTAGCGGAAGTCCACGCTGGCGCCGTTCGCGGCGTGAAAGGACGCCTGCCGCGTGGTGGCGCCGATGGCGATCGCCAGTTGCGGGCTGCCGGTCACCGCCACCGCCTTGTTGAACGTCACCCGCGCCTCGACCACCTCGCCGTGGTCGTACCAGCCGTCCCTCTGGAAGGAGCGGAGGGAAACGCCGGTCACCACCGGCGCCGGGTTCCTCGATCCGTCCACCTTGTGCGCCCTCTGGTTGCCCAGCGCGTGGCTGCCGAGGCCGAGCGCCGCGTCCCCGCCGCGGACGTTGCGGATGGTGCCGCCGCCCGGCGCCAGCGCGCCCGCGCCGATGGAGAGGCCGTCGGCGTCGCGGTCCGCCGCCTGCACCATATGGCGGAAGATCTGCGTCGTCGGGCTCGCCCCGGTGCGGTTCCAGGCCGCCTGCGCGGTGGCCGAGCCCAGGGTCAGCGCCAAGTTGGGCGTCCCCGAGACGCCGACCGCCTGATCGAAGCGCACCTCCACCTCGATGGTCTCGCCCCGCGTGTAGGTGCTGCCGCTCGCCGGCGCCGAGATCACCCGGACCCCGGCCACCGTGGGGGCGCGGCCGGTGCCGCCGTCCACCTTGTGCGCCGGCGCCGCGGCAAGGGCGTGGCGGCCGAGGCCCAGGATCGCGTTGTTGCCCGCGGCGTCGCGGATCAGCCCGCCGTTGAGTGCCAGCGCGTCCGCGGCGACGGCAACGCCGTCCGTGTCCCGGTCCTCCGCCTGCACCGTGTAGCGGAAGCGCAGCGTCCCGCCGGAGACGGAGAGGAACGACGCCTGCCGCGCCGCCGCGCCGACGGCGAGCGCCAGCCGCGGCGCGCCGCGCACCGTCATCGCGCCCGTGCCGGTGCGCTCGAAGGCCACGTCCACCAGGATCTCCTCGCTGGCGCCGTAGGTGTCCCCCGCAAGCGGCGTGGAGGCGATCGACACGCCGCTTGCCACCGGACGGTTGCCCGTCACCTTGAGGGTGAAGGCCAGCGTCGCGGCGTCGCCGTTGGCGTCGGTCGCCGTCAGCGTGTAATCGCTTTGCGGGCTCTCGGTCCTGGGCGCGCCGGAGAGGACCGCGGTGGCGGCGTTCACGCTCAGCCCGGCGGGCAGCCCGGGCGAAACGGCGTAGCGCACCGGGGCATCGCCGCCGGCTACGGTGGGCAGCGCGTGGGTCGCCGTCGTTCCCGCGGTCAGGGTGAGCGTGGGGCCGGCCGCCGAACCGAAGTCCGGCCAGAGGCCGGTCCTGCTCCCGTCCACCGTGGCGTTGGCGAAGGCGGTCCGCGCGTGGCTCCCCAGACCGGGCACGGCGTCCTGGCCGTCGAGGTCGCGGATCGTCCCGCCGTTCAGGGCCAGCGCGGCGGCGGCGACGCCGAGGCCGTCGGTGTCCGCATCCGCCGCCGCCACCGTGTAGGAGAAGCGGACCCGGGAGCGGCCTGCGCCGCTCTCCGCCACGGCGCCCGCCTGCCGGGTCGCGCCGCCGATCGTCAGCGCCAGTTGCGGCGTGCCCGTCACCGTCACCGTCTGATCGAAATCGACCTGGACCGTGACCGTCGTCCCCCTGGTATAGGTGCCCGCCTGCGGCGGCGTGGAATGGATGCTCACCCCGGTGACCCGCGGCGGACTGCCCACCTTGTGGCCGTCGGCGTCGGCGATGACGTGGGCGCCGAGGCCCAGCGCCGCCCGGACCGCGGCATCGGCCGCGTCGAAGATGCCGCCGACGGCGGGTGCCGCCAGCGCGCCCGTGCCGATGCTCACGCCGTCGGTGTCGTAGTCCGCCTGCTGCACGGTCCAGGAAAACACCAAGTAGCCGTTCCGCGCCGCGGTGTAGCGCGCCTGCCGCGTCGCGCCGCCGATGTCCAGCGCCAGGGTCGGCGCGCCCGTCACGGTCACCGCCTTGTCGAACCTGACCCCCACCTCGATGGCGCTGCCCGGCGCGTACATGGAATGTGCCGCGGGGCTGGAGAGTATCTTGACCTCCGAGACCTTCGGCGCGTTGGCCGCGGCCACGGTGAGGGTGAAGGTCAGCGCCGTCGAATCGCCGTCGACGTCGGTTGCCGTCCAGCCGTAGCCGGCGCGCGCCGCGGCCGCCGGGGGCGTGCCGGACAGCACGCGGGTCGCGGAATCGAACTTCAACCAGGACGGCCGTTGCGCCGGGGTGAGCGCATGGGAGACGGCGCCGTCCCCGGCCGCCGCCGGCAGGGTGAGCGACGACGCGGTCCCGGCCACCCAGTGCTGCGGCTGGATCGTCGCCGTCCCGAAGGAGGGCGCGGTGTCCGCCACCCGATAATTCGGGTCGTTGGCGACGGCGTGGGTCCCGAGGCCGAGCACGGCCGCCTCGCCCTGCGCGTCGCGGAGGGTCGCACCCGCGGGCAGGGTCAGCGCGCCGGCCGACACGCCGATGCCGTCGCCGTCGAAATCCGACGGCTGCAGGGTGTAGAAGAATCCGAGCACCTGGCCGTTGCTCTTGCCGAGGGTCGGGGCGATCCGGCGGCTCAGAGAGCCGTCGTAGGCCGCCTGCCGCGTGGCGCCGCCGATGGTGAGCGCGAGGCTCGGCCGGCCGGCACCGCCGAACACGAGTTCCTGATCGAACGCCACCGCCGCCACCACCACGGCGGGGGCGAAGCGGTTGTGCGCCGTCTGCCGCGGGTCCGCCCAGCCGGCGTCATGCTGGTTCCAGCAGCACTTCATCCCGGTCGTGAGGAGGTTCACCTGCACGACGCGGGGCGGCGTCGAGACCTTGTGGCCGGCGGCGCCGGCGACGGCATGGCCGCCCAGCCCCAACCGCGCGTTCTCGCCCCCGGCGTTGCGGATGGTCCCGCCGGCGAGCGTCAGCGCGCCGCCGGTGATGGAGATGCCGTCGTCGTCCCGGTCGCTCGTCGTCACCGTGTAGCGGAACGAAAGCGTGCGCTGGCCGGAAACGGCGCTTCCCGTCGCCTGCCGGGTCGCGCTGCCGATGGTGAACGCCAGTTGCGGCGCGCCGGTCACCGTCACCGCCTGATCGAAGGTCACCTCCGCGGTGATCGTCTCGCCGGCCTTGTAGGCGTCGCCGGAAGCCGGGCTGGACGTGATGCGCGCACCGCTCACCACCGGGTCCGTCACCACCGAAAGGTCGAAGGTCAGCGTCCCCGTATCGCCGTCGACGTCGGTGGCGGTGAGGGTGTAGGAGGCCGCAGCGGACGCGCTGGTCGGCGTGCCCGAGATGGTGCGCGTGGCGGCGTTCCACGAGAGGCCCCGGGGCAGGGAGAGCGTCGTGGCCGCGCCCGGCCCGGTGAGCGTATAGGTCATCGCGCCGTCGCCCGCCGCCGCCGGCAGCCGGTCGCTGGCCCGCAGGTCGAGCAGATAACGCCGCGCCTCCGCCGCGCCGAAGGTGGGCGCGGTGTCCGCCACCCGGATGTTCGCCTGGTTGGCGATGGCGTGGCTGCCGAGGCCGAGCGCGGCGTTCTCGCCCTCGGCGTCGCGGATCGTCCCGCCGTTCAGCGCCAGCGCGTTCGCGCCGGCGCCGATGCCGTCGCCGTCGAAATCCGAAGCCTGGATCTCGTAATGGAACGCCATGACGTCGAGGTCGCCCTCGTCGTGCGGATTGGCGCTGGGGTGGACGAGCCTGCTGAGGAAGTCGTTCCAGACGGCCTGGCGGGTGTTGGCGCCGATGGTGAGCCCGAAGGTCGGCGCGCCGGTGACGGCCACCGGCTGATCGAACGTGACCACGGCGACCAGGAGACCCGGTGGATACCGGCTGTGGTCCGTCTGCCGGGAGTCGGCCCAGCCGGACGGCTGGACTCCCCAGCAGCACCGCAGGTTCGTCGTCAACAGCCGCACCCCGGTCACCCGCGGCGGCGTGTGGACCTTGTGGCCGGAATCGTCGGCGATGGCGTGGGTCCCGAGGGAGAGGGAGACGGTCCCGCCGCCATAGGCGCCGATGGTCCCGCCGTTCGCCGTCAGCGCCGAGGCGCCGATGCCGATGCCGTCCGAATCCTCGTCGTCCCCGGCGACGGTGTAGGCGAAATGGAGGGTGTCCCGGACCTTGCGCCGGAGCGCCGCCTGCCGCGTGTTCGCGCCGATGGCGAGCGCGAGTTGCGGCGCGCCGGTCACGGAAACCCGCCTGGAGAAGGTCACCTCCGCCTCGATCTTCTCGCCCGTGCCGTAGCCGTCGGTGTTCCCGGGCGAACTCGTGATCGCCACCGACTCCACCGCCATCGGCGTGGCCGCGGAGCCGTCCACCTTGTGCGCCGCCGCGTTGGAAACGGCATGGGCCCCGATCGTCGTGACCGCGGCGGCGCCGGTGGCCGCGTCGACGAGACTCCCCGCGCCGAGGGAGAGCGCGTCCGCGCCGATGCTGATGCCGTCGGAGTCGCGGTCCGCCGCCCCGACCTCGAGCTCGAACCACAGGCCGCCGGCGCCGTGAACGCCGCCATACTGGGCGTAGCGCGTCGCGCCGCCCACTTCGACCGCCAGCTCCGCCTGGCCTCCCAGGTTGCTCCTGCGCACGGGCTTGTCGAAGGAGACCCCGATCTCGATCACCTCCTTCAGCCCGTAGGTGGCGTCGGCGTAGGGCTTCGAGACGATGGCGACGCCGGACACCGTCGGCGCGCCGTCCACCACCGTGACGGTGAACGGGCCGAGCGTCGCGCTGTCGCCGTCCGCGTCCGTCGCCGTCAGCGTGTGCGTGGTCGCGCCCGCGGCGGCGGGCGTCCCGGTGATCTTCGGGCTGGCGCTCGCCATCGAGAGGCCACGGGGCAGCGCCGGGTTGATGGCGTAGGTCAGCGCGCCGTCGCCGCCCGCGGCGAGCGGCAGGGTCGTCGCCGTCTCCACGTCCTTCGCCAGCGACCGGTTGGCGGCGGAAGCGGCCCGGGAGAAGGAAGGCGCGGTGTCCCGCACCCGCATCCTGGCGCTCTCCGCGTCGCCGGAGGCCACCGCGTGGCTGCCCAGGCTGAGCTTGACGTAGGCGCTGTCGCTCTCGCGATGGATGGCTCCGCCGTTCAGGCTCAGCGCATCCGCCGGGACGGCGAGGCCGTCGCCGTCGAAATCGTCCGCCCGCACCGTGTAGTCGAAGACCAGCCTGTGGCGGCCGTTGCCGACCGTATCGCCCGAGTTCACGTCGAAGGAGCGTCCGGCGTTGTAATTGGCCTTGCGCGTGTTCTCGCCGATGACCAGCACGAGCTGCGGCACGCCGCCGCCGGTGACGGCCACCCTCTCGGGCCAGGTGAGTTGAAACTCGATCTTGTCCCCGGCCTGGAAGTTGTCGTCCGCATCCGCGGTGAGCAGCCCCGCGTCCGAAATCGCCGGCCCCGCGGGCGCCCACACCTGCAACGCGAAGGTCAGGGTCGCGCTGTCGCCGTCGGCGTCCGTCGCCTTCCAGGTGTAGGTGGTGGAGTCCGTGACCCGCGTCGGCGTGCCCGCGATGGTGCGGGTGGAGGCCGTCCAGATCAGCCCCTGCGGCAGCGTGGCCGGCGAAAGCGTGTAGCGCACCGCGCCGTCGCCGCCGCCGGCTTCGGGCAGCACGATGGGGGTGATCGCGGTGCCGGTGTCGTAGAGCCTGCTCTCGACCGTCGCCGTCCCGAACGACGGCGCGTTGTCGTTCACCGCGTGGCCGGAGTCGTTCGCGATCGCATGGCTGCCGAGGTCGAGGACCGCGTTCGCGTTCGATGCCTGGATGCCGCCGCCGTTCAGCGTCAGCGCGTCCGCGGCGATGGAGAGGCCGTCGCCGTCGAAATCCGCCGCCGCCACCGTGTAGCGAAAGCGGACCGTCGAGCCGCCGTGGCTCCGGTAGGCCGCCTGCCGGGTCTTGTCGCCGATGCCGAGCGCGAGCTGCGGCGCGCCGGTCACCGTCACCGGGTTGTCGAAGGCCACGTCCACGTCGACGTTTTCGCCCGCGGCGTAGCTGCCGCCGCCGGCCGGGCTGGAGGCGATGGAGACCCCGCTCACCTGCGCCTCCACCACTTCGATGGTGAACGGCAGCGTGTCCGCGAGGGTCTGGATCCACGGGGCGCTCAAGTCGTCCCAGTCCGGCCTCAGCGTGCGGGCCTCGAGGGTGTAGGTCGTCTTCGCCGTCGCCGCCGCCGGCGCGCCGGAAAGCGTGCGCGTACCGCCCTGGAAGACGAGGCCGCCGGGCAGCGCCGGCGTCGCCGCCAGCGCGTAGCCGGCGGACGGACCCGGCAACGTCCCCGGCAGGGTGACGCTTTTGCGCACGCCGCGCGTGAAGACGTAGGCGGGCGAGGGTTCGCCTTCGAAGGTCGCCCCGCGGCCGTACACCTTGTGGTTGCTCTGCGCACCGAGCGCGTGGCGGCCCAGGTCGAGGGCGGCATTCACGCTCCCCGCCCTGATGCCGCCGCCGTTCAGCGTCAGCGCGTTTGCGGCGATGGAAATGCCGTCCGTGTCCTGGTCGCCTTCCATGACCGCGTAGCGGAAGTTGACGGTGGACCCGGAAACCGACCGGAAGGCCGCCTGCCGCGTCCGCGTGCCGATGGTCAGCGCCAGCCGCGGCGCGCCCGTCACCGTTACCGTCCGGCTGAAGGCGACCGCCACGTCGATGTTGCCGTAAGGGCCGTAGGTGGTGACGCCCTCTCCTCCGGACGTGATGGAGACCCCGGTCACCGAGGGCGCGCCGGTCTGCGCCGCGGCGGCGAGAGGGGCGAGCATCGGGACGGTCAGGGCGAGCGCGCGGCCCCATTTCGCGGCCGACTTCACAGCCGATTTCACAACCGCCGATTTCACATATGCGTGAACGCCCGCCCGCGGCGTGCGCGTGGCGCTCCCCTTCCCCGTTTCACGGTGGCGATTGTCGACGCCTTTCATCGGCGTTTGGGGGATAATTGAGTTCATTTTGTATCAAAAGGATAGTCGATGTCTCGGGCCATATCCACAAAGCAGGACTTATACTATTCATAAAAACCCGCTTGTCCGCAGGGTCATCCAACGATGAACGGAGCAGGCCGACGGCAGTTTGCGCTCTTCCCCTCCTTCGAGGGGGGAAGCGAGACAATTGCGTTCACTCCATATCCAAATGGTAGCGAACGTCTCTGGTCATATTCACGGAGCCGGGCTTATACTTTCGCACGACCTGCCTATCTGCGGGATTCGTCCAACGAGGAATGGCGCAGGCCGGCGGCGACATGAAAGTCCGCGGAACCCGGATCCATCATCGACGGGGAGGTGACGCGATGTCCGATGGAGGAGACGCCGGTCGTGCGCGCGACCGCCTGAAGCAGCTGCGGGCGTTCTGCCACGCCGCGCGGCTGGAGAGCATGTCGAAGGCGGCCGACCATCTCTCCCTCACCCAGCCGGCCGTCTCGCAGCAGGTCCGGGCGCTGGAGCGGGAGTTCTCGGCGACGTTCTTCGAGCGCCGCGGGCCACGCATCGCGCTCACCCCGGCCGGCGAGAGCCTGTATCACATCGCCATGCCCCTGGTGCGGGGCGTCGACCGCCTGCCGGACACCCTCGCCGAGGCACTCGGCGACGAGACGTCGGGCGAGGTGCGCGTCGTCGCCGGGATGACCGCCTCGACATTCCTGCTGCCCCGGTACCTGAAGGACTTCCGGGCCTCCTGGCCCAGCGTCCGGTTGAGCCTGCGGACCGCCGCTCTCGCCGAGGGGCTGCGCCTGGTGTACGACCGCGAGGCGGATTTCTCCCTGGGCGCGGTGGAGATGCTGCCGGAGGGGCTCGAGTTCCACCCCTTCCGCGAGAGCCGGTACGTGCTCATCACCCATCCCGACCACCCGTTGACGCGGATGGGCGAGGCGTCGCCGCACGCCATCGCCGTCTGGCCGTTCGTCCTGCCGGCCCGCGGCACGGTGGCCCGCGCGGCGGCGGATCTCGTCGCCCGGCATTTCGGCGCCGAACTGAAGGTCGTGGTGGAGACCGGAGGATGGAGCGTCATCAAGTCCTTCGTCGAGCAGGACGTCGGGATCGCCTTCGTGCCCGACATCTGCATCGGCGAACGGGACCTGGTGCGCGTCGTGCCGATCGAGGAGCGCCTCGCCCGCCAGATGCGGACGGTGAACTACGGCGCCGTCGTGTACCGCCCCGAGTTCCTGCCCCTGGCCGCCCGGCGCTTCATCCGGATGATGGTTCCCGACTTCCCCGACGCCGCGCTATAGGCCCGCCCCCCGGCGCTCGAGGACGGCTTCGAGGGCGACGCCCTGGCGTTCGAGGGCGGCGCCTTGACGTTCGAGGGCGACACCTTGGCGTTCGACGGCGGATTCGAGGGCCGCGCCCTGGCGTTCAAGGGCCGCACCCTGGCGTTCGAGGGCGGCGGCGATCTGTTCGTGCTGGCGCCGGCCGGCCCGGATCGATTCGTCGAGCGCCTTCACCGTCGCCCTGTGGTTCTCCATGGCCTCCTCGTGGCGACGCTCCGACTCGCGGCGCTGCTCCTCCAGCGCCTTGTCCCGGCTGTCGGCGGCGCGGCGCATCATGCGAAGACCGGACAGGATCAACCACGCGTGCAGGACGCCGACCGCCAGGGTGGCGGCGATCTGCCCATAGGCGGCCCAGAGCGCGGCGTTCTGGTAAGCGATTGTGGCTTGCTCGAACTCGGTCATGGCGTCGTCTCCCGTCTCCCATCATATCCGATAACCCGAAACGTCGCCGCCCCTCGACGCCGTGTCTCGGGCCGGTCATCGGTTCATATGGAAGGAAGAGAGGGAAAATCCGTTCGGGCGGCGAAGGACGGCCCACGCCGTTCGCGCCTCGAGGGCGACGCCCTGACGGAGGCCGAGGGACCGCCTCCCCGAAGAGCGGGTGCTACGGCGCCTTCGCCGCCATTCCCTTGAGCCGCACGGCGGGGAGGCGCTTCAACCTCTGGTTGAGCGGGTCGACCTCGATACCGACCGATTCCAGGGCGGTCACGCCAAGCAGGGGCTCGGCGTCGTCCGCGCCGAACAGGATCGTCCCGCCGACCGTCTCCCCCATGAACTCGATGTCTCCCGTCGTGATGTCCATCGCGATCTCGCTGCCGTCGGCCAGTTCGTATGTCCGACGGCCCTTGGGCTGGAGTCCGATGGCTTCCAGACCAGGTCTGGGCACGAGCGAATCGGTCGCGCCCGTATCGACCAGGAAAAGCCCTTCCCACGTCCTCTCCGGCTCGGCCGGGTTGCGGATCGTCACCGTGACGTGCGTCGCGCCCATCGTCTTCGACCTTTCGTGCGATCATGCGGTTCGCGCGGCGCCGGCGCTCGTCGACCGCCGCCGCCCGCCGCGACGCGCAATAGGAGACCCTATCCGCGCGCGCGTCAATCCCGCCGCCGACGCGGCGTTTCCCGTTCAGTCCTCGAGGACGCGATAGCCCATGATCTGGCGTTCGGTGATCAACGCCCGGCCCGCCGCGACGCGGTAGCGGTTGAGCGTATGGACCATGACCGACGGCCCCACGGCGTGATCCGGGTCGAAGACCGCGCCCGCGACGACGCAGTCCGCGGCGATGGTCTCCCCGGGGCGGACGAGAGAATGGATCTCCACCGAATTCCCGCCGTTGAAGATGCCGCCGGAAGGCAGCCCCAACCGCACCGGGTCGAGACGGCCGACGTCCGTGACGCCCTCCCGGCCCAGCGTCGCCGGATCGGGGTCGAACGGCCTGGCGTCGGGCCACGACTCCAGGCCGTGCAACGGATAGAGCGGCATCGCCACCACGCCCCCGAAGGGCCCCCGCGCCGCCTTTTCCGGATGGTAGTGCCAGGGGTTCACGTCCATCACCGCGTCGGCCATCAGCCGCAGGCGGCTCAGGTCCACCGGGATGACCGACTCGACCGCGTCCACCGGTCGTCCGACCATGCCGCGGATACGGTCGGGAACGCCCTCGCCGGCCTCGCGGACCGCGGTGTCGACGCGCCACTCGTCCGGCAGGTCCCGGTCGTCGACCTCGACGACGTGGTCTCCGCGCGCATCCAGCAGGACGACGGCCTCCCCCTCGGTGGTGTCCGCGCCCCGGTCGCGGTTGCGGATACGGAAACCGACCCGCGCGGCGACGTGGCGCCCCGCCTCGACGACCTCCTCGATCGTCCCCCGGACGACGAGACGCTCCCCGGCGAAGTCCATGCCGCGGAAGTCCGTGTCGACGCGCCACGTCCAGCCCCGGTAATCGAAGGACGCGCCCAGGAACTGGACGACGGACTGCGCCTTGATCGCGCCGTTGACGTACACGTCCTTCAGCCCGCCGTATTCCCGCGCGTAGTCCTGGTTGTAATGGACCTTGTCCCAGTTCTGCTGGGCGGCGCACCAGCGGGCGAGATGCTTGTAGCCGATCGGACCCTTGTCCAGCGGCGGCAGTTCCACGCCCGCCCGCACCGGCGCGCCGAGACCCGGAATTTCAAAGGCCGCGCTCATCGGCGGCGCGTCACCCGGCGGGGTTGGCGAGATGGAACGACCTGATGTCGTCGCGCTCGGAAAGCGCCCTCATCAGGGTCGCCAGGGGGGTCGAGCCCATGGCGTACCCGGTGTCGATGGGCCCCGCGGCCTTCAGGGCGCCGTACTCCCTGTCGGCGTAGTAGGCCGCCAGCAGCAGGTCGTCGTCGCCGGCGAAGGGCCCCCGCTCCGCCCGGATCCCCGGCAGCGCCGGCGGCGCCAGCGCGCCGGGACGCTCGGTCACGGGCTCCTCGCCGCGCGTGATCTTGTCGTAGAGGTTCGGCTCGATCGGTCCCGCGATCTCGCCGTAGTAGCCGAGGACGTATTTCCTCACCTCGTCGGGCACGGTGTCGTAGCGGTCCCTGCCCTGCAGCTCCCCCATCACGTTGAGCACCGCCTGCGTCATGACGTACTGCGCGAACGGGCTGACGATGATGGGATAGCCGAGCTCGCGGCGCACGTGTCCGGCCTCCTCCATCACCGCGTCCAGCTTGTCGACGATGCCGAGCGGCTCGAGCTGCGACTTCAGGTTCGAGATCATCCCGCCCGGGACCTGATGGTGATAGTGGAACTCGTCGTACTCCACGGGCTCGCCGACGGGCTTGCCCTCCCGCACCGCGATGTAGCGCAGCCTGTCGGCCGCCTGCTCGACCGGACCGAGATCGACGTCCACGGCGTGCCCCCGGCGGCGGACGTTGCGCGTGAACAGTTCCGTCGGCGGATGGGAGGCGGCGTTGGCCAGCGTCGACGTGGCCGTGTGCACCGCGTCGATGCCGTAATCGACGGCGAGGACCGCGACGTAGGGCGACAGCCCCGAGAGGCAATGGCTGTGAAGCTGGAGGGGAACGTCGCCGCAGACCGCCTTGAGGGCGGGCACCAGCGTGGGGACACGCTCCGGCCGCAGGAGGCCGCTCGGGTCCTTGATGAAGATTCCGTCGACGTCGAGCTTCAGGAGCTCCCGCGCCTTGGCGACGTAGTAGTCGTCCGTGTGCACGGGCGTCTCGGTGTAGACCAGCCCGCCGACCGTGTGCAGCCCGAGGCGCTTGGCGGCGCGGATGCACACCTCGAGGTTGCGGATGTCGTTCAGGGCGTCGTAGGTGGTGTGGTAGCGCATCCCGTTCGCGACCATGCGCTCGGCGGTGAGCTCCACGACGTCGTCGGCGAACAGCTCGAAGGTGAACAGGCTCTGTCCGCGGTGGTGCAGGACGAGGGGCGTCTCCGTCACCCAGCCCGACAGGATCCTCATGCGTTCCCAGGGGTCCTCGAGCAGGTAGCGCACGCAGACGTCGAACACCGCGCCGCCGACGAGATCGATGGCCTCGAACCCGGCGCGATCCAGCAGCGGCGCCGTCTCCCGCATCATCGCCGTCGTCATGCGCGTGGCCCACAGGCACTGATGGGCGTCGCGCAGCGTCACGTCGATCAGCTTCACGGTCCGCCCGCCCTCCCGCGGCGGCGCGTTGGCGGCCGTCATCCCGTCACCTCCCGATCCTCTCGATCTCCGCGGCCCCTCGACACCCGCGGCCCCTGTGCTACAAATGCCGTGATCGTGCCGTGATCGCCGCGGGATTATATCCCCGCGGCCGCCACGCGCCATTCGCGGCCCAGACCCGTTTCACGCCGGCTTCCGCATGACCCTGACCTACGCCGAAATCGCCGAGATCATCAAGCTCATCGACGCCAGCTCGTGCGAGGAGATCACGCTCGACGTGGACGGGATCAGGCTCTCCATGCGCCGCGGCGGCGGGACGGCGGTCGCGGCCGCTCCGGCGGCCGGCGGGGAAGATGGGGCCGACGAGGCCGGCGCGGCGCCCGGGACGGAGCCGGGCCCGCCGGCGGAGACGCCCGCCGCCGACGAAGATCCGCCGGCGACCGGGGCTCCCGTACCGGCGGACGGCCTGTCGGAAATCCGCTCCCCCATGGTGGGGACGTTCTACCGGGCGCCCTCGCCCACGGCGCCGCCGTTCGTCGAGGTCGGCGACGAGGTCGGGGAAGACGACCCGCTGTGCCTGATCGAGGTGATGAAGCTCTACACCACGATCTCCGCGACCGGTCCCGGCCGCGTCGCGGAAATCCGCGTCGAGAACGGCGCCATGGTGGGGACCGACGAGGTCCTCTTCCTCATCGCGCCCCTTTAGCGTCCGCCCCGTGACGCGGGGCCGCGCGCTTCGGGGCGCGACCCGCACTTCCGCGAGACGCGACCGACGGTGTGCAAGGTGTGCCATTCGGCGCGCTCGTGGTGGCCAGTGGCCGGTGAGCGGTGGCCGGTGGGCGGTGGCCGGTGGGCGGTGCCCCCACGGTGTGCAAGGTGTGCCATTCCGGGGGCGGCCGGGACTTCCGCGGGATGCGGCCGACGGTGTGCAATGTGTGCAATTCGGCGCGCCGCTCCCAACGGCCCACCCGGTGTCTCATACGTACTGAACGAGGACACATACTTGCGCCGCCCGATCCGTATCCGTATATTGTTCCCTGATGCGTAACGAAACAGGTTGGCTACTTGGACATCGATTTTCGGACCCGCAGGCTCGGGAGGTTTTTCAGCGATGAAGCCACCCTCCGAAGGAAGTATGGAGCACGAATGGCGGAGGTGATCGCGATACGTATGGCGGTTTTGAGGTCGGCCCGTAACCTGGCGGAGGTGCCGATCACGCCCCCGGACAGGCGGCACCAACTCGTCGGAGACCGGGACGAACAGTTCGCGGTCGATCTGGTTCATCCGCGCCGACTCGTCTTCGTGCCCGACCACGACCCGGTCCCGCGCACCGGCGACGGAGGAATCGACATCGAACGGGTGACCGGGATCGTGATCGAGGACGTGGTCGACTATCATCGACGGAGGTGAGAGATGGCAGCGAAGGAACCATACAGACCGAACTACGCGGTTCCGCCGGGTTGGGTCCTGGAGGAGCGTCTGGAGGTCGGAGGGATCTCCCAGGCCGAATTCGCGCGGCGATGCGGACGCTCTCCGAAGCTCATCAGCGAAATCATCGCGGGAAAGGCGCCGGTCGAGCCGGCGACCGCGCGCCAGTTCGAGAGGGTGCTGGGCGTCGCCGCCGGAATCTGGCTCGGAATCGAGGCCAACTACCGGCTCCACATGGCCCGAAAGGCGGAGCACGCGGCGGCGCCGGCGGAATGGGCCAAGGCGTTTCCGGTTCGCGAACTGGTGAAGCGGGGATACCTCGACCCCCCGGAGTCCGATGCCGATGCGGTATCGAAATTGCTCGCGTTCTTCCGGGTCGGATCGGTCGATGCGTGGACCGCGTGCCATGGCAGCGCGAACGTGGCCTACCGTCACTCGCCGAGCTTCGAGAGCGACGAGGCCGCGCTGGCGACGTGGCGGCGCCTCGGCGAGATCGAAGCCGAAAGACAGGAGTGCGCGGACTACGACGCGAGCCGGTTCAGAAGGGCGGTCCGGCGCATCCGCGGACTGACGCGCGAACCGGTCGAGGAAGCCCTGGCCGCGGCCGCGCCGCTGTGCAACGGGGCGGGAGTCGCGCTCGCGCTGGTCCGGCCGTTCCCCGGAACGGCGCTCGGCGGCGCGGCGTGGTGGCTCTCCCCCCGGAAAGCCGTGATCGAGTTGAGTGCACGGCACAAGTCCGACGACCATCTCTGGTTCAGCTTCTTTCACGAAGCGGCGCACGTCCTGCTTCACAGCAAGAAGGCGGTCTTCGTCGACGGGGCGACCGGGGGCGCCGCCAGCCTGGAGACGGAGGCCGACGAGTGGGCGTCCGACACCCTGGTCCCCCGGCGCGCGTGGGAACGGTTCGTCGCCACCGCGCCCCGCAGCGCGGACACGGTGCGCGCTTTCGCCGCCGAACAGGGAATAGCCCCCGGCATCGTCGTCGGAATGCTCCAGCACCGGAGGCTTCTCCCGCGGACGCACCTCAACGGCCTGAAGGTCAGGCTGGCCTGGAAAGGCGAGGCGTAGCCGCCCGGCGGGGGACCGGCGCCGGGCTACAGGATCGACGTCGGCCGGGCGATCACGAAAAATTTACCGATTCAGGTATTTTTTCTTTGCACACATTGCACGATTCCGGTAGGGTTTCCGGATAGCGTGGCGATCCGCGCGCCGTTCAGGACGTTCGGGCGTCCCGCTCCAGCGCCCGGTAGCGCTGGCGCGCGAAGGCGCGGCGTTCGTCGCCGAAGAACCGCGCGCTTTCCATCACCGTCTCGAACACCCGCCGCCCGGTCTCGCGCAGCAGGGCGCGGTCGGCATCGTCCTCGGCGGGCGGGATCTCCAGCACCGCGTCCTGGGTGAAGGTGTTGATGTGGGGGCCGCCGGCCCGCCGCTGCGCGCGGGCGACCGCGTCCGGGGCCTCGCCGCGCGCCGCCGCGCGGAGCAGCCGGCGCAGCATCGTCACGCCCCGGTCGTGGACGCCGAGATGCTCGAGCGCATGCACGGCGATGGGCCGCTGGCCGGTCAGCACGTCCCAGTCTCCGGGTTCGCGCCGCCGCCGTTCGTAGGCGCGGTTGCCGTCCTGGCCGAACAGGTCGATGGAGTTCGGCCCGCACAGGTCCTCCCGTCCCTCGCCGCGGGGATCGACGAGGTCGCCGAAGTGGCGCCAGCCGAACAGGTTGCACCGGTGGTTGTCGACGGGCACGCACCACCGCGTGTTGCCGACCCGGGCGAAATAGGTCGAGACGTGGGTGCGCGGGAAAATCGGGGCGATCTGAAGGAAGTTGGGCAGCAGGGCGTGATTGGTCCGCACCCAGATACGCTCGCGGACGCGGCGGGAGGTCACGAACAACATGCCGCCGCCGCCGTCGGTCTCGTGGAATTCGAGCTCGGGAAGGCTCCCGAAATCCTCGGAAAGCTGAAGATTGGTCATGTTGACGTGGAGAAAGCAGGCATGAACCGGATCCATGATGTTCTCCTGCACCTGCAACCAGTTGCAGTCGTGCCAGACGGAGTACGGCGCCATGCGCCCGTCGGGGTCCTCGCAGGTGTCGAACAGGGGAAACTCGGGCCGTTCCCCGGACGGCCCCATGTAGGCGAACACGAGGCCGCGATGCTCCCGCGCCGGGTAGGCGCCGTGCCGGAACGACTCCTTCAGGCGCGAGCCGGGAGGCTCGCCCGGCGTCTCCAGGATCGTGCCGTCGGGCGCGAACAGCCAGCCGTGATAGCAGCATCGCAGCCCGCGCTCGGCGACGATGCCGTATTCGAGCGAGGTTCCGCGATGGCTGCAATGGCGGTGCAGAACCCCGATGTCGCCCGACCCGTCGCGGAAGATGACGAGGTCCTCGCCGAGGACGCGGACGGCCCTGGGCAGGTCCGACAGCTCCCGGCTCAGGCAGACCGGCTGCCAGAACCGACGCATGAGCTCGCCCATCGGCGATCCCGGGTCGGTGTGGGTGAGCTCCGCGTCCTCCCGCGGCACGTCCCGAAGCAGGTAGCCCGAATAGGGCTCGGTCACCGCTCCGGGGCCGGCGCCAAGGCCGGCGCCGGTCGAGCCGGATTCCCGAATGGCCACGCGCGTCTCCTTTCCCGCCGCGACGGTCCCGCCTCACGATGCCGGACCGGCGGCGCCTGTCAACCGGAACTATTCGAGGCTCAGGTACTCCGCCTCCCGCGCCCGCCACCATTCGGTGTTCACCGCCGCCTCGCGATCCATCCACGAGGCCATCCGGTCCTCGCAGCGCTCGGTGTCGCCGTCCTCCTTGAGGACCCGGAGCACCTCCTGCGCCGCGAAGATGGCGGCCCGGTGGGTCTGGTTCGGGTAGATGCCGATCCGGTATCCCATGGCGGCGAACTCCGCCCGGGGAAGGACGGGCGTCTTGCCGCCCCTGAAGACGTTGACGAGCGCGGGTCCGTCGATCCGGGAGGGGATGGCCTCGAGCTGCTCGCGGTTGCGGGGCGCTTCCACGAAGCCCACGTCGGCGCCCGCCTCGATGTAGAGGTTCATGCGGTCGATGGCGGCGTCGAACCCCTCCACGGCGATGGCGTCGGTGCGCGCGATGACGACGAGGCCGTCGTCCCGCCGCGCGTCGACGGCGGCCTTGATCTTCCCCGCCATCTCCGCCGGCGGCACGATCTCCTTGCCTTCGTAGTGTCCGCACTTCTTGGGCGCGACCTGGTCCTCCAGGTGGATGCCGGCGACGCCGGTCTTCTCGAACTCCCGCGTCGCGCGCACCACGTTGACGGCGTTGCCGTAGCCGGAGTCGGCGTCGGCGATGACGGGAATGTTCACGGCGTCGCACACGAGACCGACCCAGTGGGTGACCTCGAGCATCGTCATCAGCCCCATGTCGGGGTAGCCGCTGGCCCGCGAAAACCCGCCGCCCGTCAGGTAGAGCGCCTCGAACCCGGCGATCTCGACGAGGCGGGCGGTCAGGGCGTCAAAGGCGCCGGGAACGACGAGGTACTTGTCTTCGGAGACGTGCTTGCGGAGCTGCTGGCGCGGTTCCATGTCGGGAGGTCCTCCCTGCCGGTCGGGACGAACGAATTGTCGGGGCGGGCGCCCGCCTGTCAACCGGCCGCCGGGAAGGCGGGCGGCGGGCGGAAGGTCTATAATTCCCGCACGTTCCGCCGGAGGAGCCGCGGCGCGCCGGCGCGGAGGACTCTTGCTCGACACAGCCCTGAAGAGATCGCTGCTGCTCCTGTGCGCCGGGACGAGCGCCATGTGCGTCGCCATGGGCGTCTGGTACTGGACGACGCCGGGCCTGGGCGCGGTCGAGCCGGAGGCGCCGGCCGCCGACCTGACCATCTCGCTCACCATCGACCTGGCGGAGTTCTGGCGGCCCGAGTTCGCCTATACCCTGGCGGTGACGGCCGCCGGCGGGATGCTTCAGGGCTTCACGGGCTTCGGCGCCACCCTCGTCATGGTGCCCCTGCTGACGTTCGTCTACGGGCCCGCGGAGTCGGTCGCCGTCGGCATCGGCCTCTCGGCGCTCGGGTCCGTCCTGCTGCTGCCGGAGGCGTCCCGCGACGCGGACTGGCCCGACGTCGTCCCCGCGTGCCTCATGGCGTTCGCCACGGTTCCGGTCGGCGTCAGCCTGCTGCTCGCCCTCGACCCGGGCGTCACGCGGCGGCTGATGGGCGGCATCGTCATCCTGGTCGCCCTGATCATGATCCGGGGCTGGAACTACGGCGGACCGCGCAACGCCCTGACCAGCGCCGCGGCGGGCTCGTTCAGCGGCTTCACCGCCGGCTTCTTCGGCATGGGCGCCCCCGGCGTGACCATCTACTACCTCTCGGGGGCGATCCGGGCGGCCGTGCAGCGCGCCAACATCCTCATCGTTCTCGGGGTGGTGTCGGCGCTCACGATGACGGGAGTCGCCATCGGCGGCGGGGCGGACCTGGGCTCCCTCGTGCTCGGCATCGCCCTGATCCCGCCGTTCGCGCTGCCCATGTGGGTGGGCGCCCGCTACTTCCGGCGCGCGTCCAACGAGGCCTACCGGCGGGTCTGCCTGTGGCTGCTGATCGTCATGGGCGCCGCGGTCATCGCGCTGTAGTCCGCATTTCTCGCACTGCCTGTCCGCAAGCCCCGTCCGGCGACGGGCGCCGCAGGGGCGGTTCATGCTCCTCCCCTTGAACAGAGGAGAGGTCGGGAGGGGGTGGATCGCGGGAATCGGCGGACAGCGTCTTGACAAGAGGCGTCGGCCGCCGCCTTATCCGTACACATGTGTACGTCGCTCCATGACCGGTGACGAGTTCGTCAGGCGCGTCCGAAGGCTTGGCAGGGAACGGGGCGTCGCCATGCGCTTCGAATCCCGAAAGGGCAAGGGAAGCCACGGCCGCCTGCATTACGGGGATCGTTTCGCCACGGTCAAGGATCGCCGCAAGGAAATCGGCCCGAGCCTCCTCGCGGCCATGATCCGGCAGCTCGGGCTGTCCCGGGAGGACGTCCAGGGACACGGAACAAGGACATGACGATACGGTCGATGCGGTTGGCGTATCCCGTCAGGCTGGAGGCGGAGGAAGGAGGTTCCGTACTGGCGTCGTTTCCCGACGTCCCGGAAGCCCTGACGGAAGGCGCCACGGAGCGGGAGGCGCTGGCGGAGGCGGAGGACTGCCTCATCGCCGCGCTCGGCGGGTACATCGAGGGCCGGCGCGACATTCCGCGGCCGTCGCCGGGAAGGGGGCGTCCGCTCGTCGCGCTGCCCGCGCTGGCCGCCGCCAAGATCGCCCTCTACCGCGCGATGCGCGAGCGCGGCCTCGGCAACGCGGCGCTGGCCAAGCGACTGGGGACCGTGGAAGGGACGGTCCGGCGTCTGCTCGACCTCGACCACCGTTCGCACATCGGCCAGGTCGAGGCGGCGCTTCACGTCCTCGGACAGCGGCTGGTGGTGGCGACGCGGGCCGCGTGGGAACGCCCCCCGAAGCGGAACGGGACTGCCGCCCGGCGGTCCGGATTATCGGAATGCTAATCCAGGGCAATCGCACTCGAGAACCGGAGGCACCCTTTGCGAGCCGATTCTCCGCCAAATCGGGCAAGATGAGCGCGAGCTACCCGGCCGGGGGCGTCCGCGCGAATTCCGGGCGGTCCTTGATGCGGGCGAGCTCGGCCTCGATCCAGGCCGTCCGCTCCCCGCGCGGCATCCCGTCGGCCGAACGGAGAACCTCGACGACAGCGCCGGACACGCGCCGCCGCAGCTCTTCGTCGTCCTCGCCCGGCGCCGCCGGCAACGGGATGATGGTGTCGCTGCACCAGGACGGCACTTCCTCGCCGTTCTGGGGCGGACGGACGGGCGGCTCCCCGTTCCGCACCCGTTCGATGCCGGCGCGGAGGTTCCTGCGGAGGATGGCGACGCCCCGGTCGGTGTGGCCGAGGTTCTCCGCGCCGTGCGGGGCGATGACGCCCTGGCCGACCTGCGCCTCGTAGTCGCTCGGAACGCGCTGGCGCTCCTCGTAGGGGCGGTCGGCGGTCTGGCCCAGGAAGTCGACGGTGTCCTTGCCGACGAGCTCGCGCCGGCCCTGGCCGTGCGGGTCGATGGCCTCGCCGAAGTGCCGCCACGCCGTGATCCTGGTGGTGGTGTCGTCGACCGGCACCGTCCATTTGGTGATCGCGGCGCGCTGGAAGTACTTCTCGTCCTCGGCGGTCTCGAAGAACGATCCGACCTGGCTGAAGCTCGGAAAGAACGTCTCGTAGACCCGCACCCAGACCTTGTCCTTCCAGCGGAAGGCGCAGACGTTGCAGGTATGCCGGCCGTTCTCGTGCTCGTGCCAGTCGATGACGGGGATCTCGCCCCAGCTCGCCTCGAAGTGATCGGTGGAGTGGTTCGCGTGCAGGAACACCGTGTGGTACGGGTCGGTGGTGTTCTCGGCGATCTGGAGCCAGTTGGCCGGATACGAGATCGAGTACGGCGCCAGCTCGTCGTCGGCGAGGTTGAAGGTGTCGTAGACCGGGAACTCGGGCATCCCGTCCCGCGGCCCCATGTAGACGAACAGCAGTCCCTTGAACTCGATCACGGGATAGGCGCCGTGGAACACCCTCTCCCTGATCCTGCTGCCGGCGGGCTCGCCGGGCGTGTCGAGGATGGTTCCGTCGACGGCGTATTCCCAGCCGTGGTAGCAGCAGCGGATGCCGCGCTCGGTCACGCGGCCGAATTCGAGGGACGTGTTGCGATGGCTGCAGTTGAGATGAAGGCACCCGTAATCGCCCCGGCGGGTCCTGAACAGCACGAGGTCCTCGCCCAGAAGCCTGGTCCTGAAAGGGAGATCGCCGGGGACCTCCTCCGTCATCCCGACCGGCCACCAGAAGGCCCGCAGGTACTCCCCGCACGGGGTGCCCGGACCGGTCTCGGTGAGCAGCGGATCGGGCGGCGGGCGGCGGGCCTTGCTCGCCCCGCGGAAGTTTCCCTCGGGCACTTCGGGCCGGACGTATTCGGCGACGCTCATGCGGGCCTCCCGTGGGGTTCCCCGGCGGCGACTATGCCCCAGGCCGGTGCCCCCTTCAACCGGGAGGGAGAATCCCGCCGGCGATGAAGGTCTTTCCGAGAAGTCGGGCCGGTCCGTCACGCCGACGCTCCGAGCACGAATCGCGCGCCTTCGCGGCGCAGCATCTCGAACGGCGTCAGGCACCCGATCCCGAATCCGGCGCAAACGTCGGGTATCTTGATCCGCCTTTTCGAGCCGGAAGCGGTTTCGAGGGTAACGACCACGTGTTCGCCTTCGAGTGCATGAGCGACGAGGTAGCGGTCGGCGCTGTGCGCGAATCTCGCAGCCGCGGCGGGGGCGTAGCCCTGCGCTGCCGTCCAGCCGTCGATTCGCACCGCCGCCGCCAACAGTGCGGCAGGAGGGGCGACGAAGAATCCCTCCCCGCGTTCGGCGGCCCACTCGGCCAGCCTGTCGTCTCCGGCGCGGATTTCGTCGCCGACCTTTTCGACGCTGAACAGCGTGCCGTCGGCGTTCGCGGCGATCAGCCAATCCCAGAACGCCGGACAGATGTCGAAGCCGTAATAGCGATTCTTCGCTTCTATGAACACGTTGGCGTCAATCAGGTAGGCCATGGTCGAAACCGAGTTCCCACGCCAGATTCCGAAACGTCCTGAGCTTCGAGAAACCGAGCATGTGGAAGGCGTCGCGCAACAGCGTCCGGCCTTCGAGGGTATCGGCGATCAAGGCATGGGCGAATCGCCGGCCGACCCGGGCGGTCTGCGTCGCGTAGAAGTTTCCGCCGCCGCGGCGGGGCATGTCCCGCAACCGCTCGTGTTCGGCGGCGTAGGCATGGCGGAACTCCTCCTCTGTCAGGCTACCTGCGTCGTGGAGTCGGCGCAGCACGACCAACGTGCTCACCTTGAACCGTCGCGCCAATCGGGTGAGCGCTTCGGGCAGTTCTTCCTCTTCCCGATATTCCTCGCGTATGGCGGCGAGCGGCGCCAGAAGCTCGGCCGCGACGCGATTGCACCAGCTTTCGACCGCGCGCCGGGGCACGGAATCGGGGCGGCTGTCGGAAAGTGCGGTCTCGCCGAGCCAGAGATGCGCGAGCTCGTGCGCGAGCGTGAACATTTGCGCGGCCTTCGTGTCGGCGCCGTTGACGAAGACCAGGGGGGCGAGATCGTCGGCCAGCGCGAACCCCCGGAACTCCTCCGGGTCGAGCCTGCGGTGGGGGTTGTTGCCGACGACGCCGGACACCATCACCAGAACGCCGAGCGCGTCCGCCTTCTCGACGAAGAGGCGCAGCGCCTCCGTCCAGGTCGGGACGTCGCGCCGCTCCTCCAGGTCGAACCCGAGCGCGCCGCGCATCCGGGCGGCGACCGTTTCGACGTCGTCCGACAACCCGGCCGAACCGACGAACGGCAGCGGGTCTTCGCCCTCCGCGCGGGCGAACTCCTGGTACCAGTCCTGGCGCCGCTGGCAGAGATAGATCGTGTGGAGCAGGTTCAGGCTCGGCCGGCCGACCGGCGCGCCGCCGACGGTGCGGAAATCGGGGATCGGGCACGGCTCGTCCGGCGGCTCCGGCAGAAAGAAATATCCGACCCCGGCGTGAACGGTCTTCGCGAAGCCTTCGAGCTGCCTGAAGGTCGGCCGGACCTCGCCGCTCTCCCATTCGCGGTATTTGGGGAATTTGCGGACCAGCGCGCCCATGTCCGCGCCGGCGCGCTCGCGGGCCCAGCGCAGCAGTTCCGGCTTGACGTCGACGCGGAAGGTCATCGCCGCCCCCGTTCGCGGAAATGGCGGGGTACGCCGGCCAGCCGCGCGCCGTGGTCCGTCCGGGCCGGCGAGGACGACGACACGGCGCCGACGGTCGTCGTCGCGGCCGGGGCGCGGGACCGGCGGGACCGCACGACACGATCGATTGCCTGACTCACGTCGACGTCGCCCCTTCGCGTCCTCTTGCGGCCGCCGCTACCGTACCGCCGCGGGCGATCTTCGACAATGCGCCCGGAAACATGTGCCCGGAAAACCGGTCATGCACCGGACCATGCATCGCGTATCGGGGGCTTCCCTGCCCTCCCCCTACTTGGGGCCGAGGCGGCCGAGACCGGGCAGCTTGAGGGCGGGAGGCCGGAAATCGATCCCGACGACAAGGCCGAGGACGTTCACCTCGATCCCCTCCTCGGCGGCGGCCATGGCGCCGAGAAGCCCCCACAGCGAGACCTGATACCCCGTCCCGCTCGGCGTCCGCGCGACGACGGCGCCGTCCGCGAGATAGTCCTTGCCGACCGCCGTCGGCGGCAGGTCGAGCCCGAGCTCCGGCACCCGGCGGCCGACGAAGGCGGTGAAGGTGTTGCTGTTGGGACCCGGCCACGTCCGATAGGTGCGGACGTGGGGATAGGCCTCGACCGCCGCCTCGACCTTGTCGATGATCGCCTCCACGCCGTCGCCGCGCAGGTCGACCAGCAGCTCGGGACGGTTCGAGAACCACATCGCGTCGGGGCGTCCCGGACCCCGCGCCAGCGCCGAACCGCCCCGGTACGCGCGCCAGCCGATGACCTCGTAGCGCACGTAGCGGTCGGCGCCCGCGCGCTTGCTGGCGATCCACGTGTGCACGGCGACCGCGCCCCGGAGGCCCCACGTCCGCGCCGCGTAGACCTGGATCACCGGCTCCGGCGTCAGCGCCGGGTCGGGCGCCTGCCCGGTCGAGACGTGGCTCGCCGCGCTCCAGTGCGGGCGGTCGGCCAGGGCCAGCCGCCCCGCCGACACCAGAACCGGCACGACCGTCAGCCCGAGGACGACCCAGAACCAGAGGGTCATGCGCCGCCGGCGGAACCGACGGGCGCCGGGCGCCGGCGCACCGTCATCGGCCATGCCGGTTCGCGGGCGATGGTTCGCGGGAGGAGAGGATCAGATCAACCCGCCGAGCGGGGACGAGGGGTCCGCATACGTCTTCCTCGGCATCCGCCCGGCGAGGCAGGCGAGCCGCCCCGATTCCACCGCGAGCTTCATGGCCCGCGCCATGGCGATCGGATCGTCGGCGTGGGCGATCGCCGAGTTCATCAGCACCCCGTCGCAGCCCAATTCCATGGCGAACGTCGCGTCGGACGCCGTTCCCACGCCCGCGTCCACGAGCACCGGAACCGTCGCCCGCTCCACGATCAGGCGGATGGCCACCGGATTGCGGATGCCGAGACCGGACCCGATGGGCGCCCCGAGCGGCATGATCGCGGCCGCCCCGGCCTCCTCGAGACGCCTGGCGAACAAGGGGTCGTCGGTGCAGTAGACCATGACGTCGAAGCCCTCGCGGACGAGGACCTCCGTCGCCTCGAGGGTCTGGATCATGTCCGGGTAGAGGGTCTTCTCGTCGCCGAGCACCTCGAGCTTCACCAGCGTCCAGCCGCCCGCCTCGCGCGCCAGACGCAGCGTCCGGAGCGCCTCCCCGGCCGTGTAGCATCCGGCGGTGTTGGGCAGGTAGACGTACTTCTCGGGATCGACGAAATCGACCAGCATCGGCCGGCCGGGATCGGTGACGTTCACCCGCCGCACCGCCACCGTCACGATCTCGGCGCCGGACGCCTCGAGCGCCAGCCGGGTCTCCTCGAAGTCCCTGTACTTGCCGGTGCCGACGATCAGGCGCGACCGGAACTCGCGGCCGGCGACGGCGAACGTGTCTCCGCCGGCGGACGGCGGCGCCTCCTCCTCGGCCGCGCCGCCGCCGATGAAGTGGACGACCTCCAGCCGGTCGCCGTCGCCGAGCTCCGTGCCCTCGTAGGCGGTGCGCGGAACGATCTCGAGGTTGCGCTCGAGCGCGACCTTCCGGGGGTCGATCCCGAGCTCGGCGAGAAGCTGCGAGACGGTCAGGGGACGGTCGAACTCCCGCTCCTCGCCGTTCACGGTCAAACGCATCGCGCCCCCATTTCCCCGCGCCCGCGGAACTCCGCGGAGCCGGAACGAGTATGGGCGCGCCCGATGCCGCTTTCAACCCGCGGGCGGACGGACCATGCTATAAACCGCGCGGCGCCACGCCGTCCCGCCGCCGTCCGAACCGAGTGCCATGGGCGCGAAGATACTCGTACTGAACGGGCCGAACCTCAACCTGCTGGGGATTCGCGAACCGCACGTCTACGGGAGCGACACCCTCGACGACGTGAGGCGCCTGGCCGCGGAGCGGGCCGCCGAACTCGGCCTGGAGATCGATTTCCGGCAGAGCAACTCGGAGGGCGAGCTGGTCGACTGGATCCAGGAAGCGCGAGGATCGGCGGACGGGATCGTCATCAACGCCGGCGCCTACACCCACACCTCCGTGGCCCTCCTCGACGCCCTCGCGGCCGTGGACCTGCCGGTGGTGGAGGTCCACCTGTCCAACCTCTTCAAGCGCGAAGCGTTCCGCCACCGCTCCTACGTCGCGCCGGTCGCCGCCGGCCTGATCGCCGGATTCGGCGCGCGGGGCTACGCGCTGGCGATCGAGGCCGCGGCCTCCCTCGTCGGCGGGCGGGGCGCGTCCGGCGGCGCCGGCTAGCGGGCGGTGCCGATGGCGGACGGCGCCGAACTCGACACGGACCTCATCCGGGACCTCGCCGCGCTGCTGGACGAAACCGGGCTGACCGAGATCGAGTGGACGCGGGGCGACCGGACCGTGCGCGTCGCCCGCCAGCCCGCCGCCGTGGCCGCGGCGGCCCCTGCGCCGACGGCGGCGCCCGCGGCGGCGAAGCCCGCCCGCGAGGACGCCGCGGCGGCGGACCCCGAGAACCATCCGGGGGCGGTCCTGTCGCCGATGGTG
Organism: Alphaproteobacteria bacterium; assembly: GCA_965200265.1. Classification (GTDB taxonomy): domain Bacteria; phylum Pseudomonadota; class Alphaproteobacteria; order UBA2966; family UBA2966; genus UBA2966. The sequence goes on from OZ241357.1 coordinate 1,713,675, forward strand.
GGCACCGCCTACGCGGCGCCCGAACCCGGCGCCGCGCCCTTCGTCGAGGTGGGCGTCCAGGTCGCCGAGGGCCAGACGGTCCTGATCGTCGAGGCCATGAAGACGATGAACCCGATCCCCGCGCCCAGGAGCGGGACCGTGCGCCGGATCCTCGTTTCCGACGGCGCGCCCGTCGAGTACGGCGAGGTCCTGATGATCGTCGAGTAGCGGCGCGGGCAAACGGGGATGTTCGACAAGGTCCTGATCGCCAACCGCGGGGAAATCGCGCTCCGCATCCACCGCGCCTGCCGGGAGCTGGGCATCGCCACGGTCGCCGTGCATTCGACCGCCGACTCGGAGGCCATGCACGTCCGGCTCGCCGACGAGACCGTCTGCATCGGCCCGCCGGAGGCGAGCCGCAGCTACCTGAACGTCCCGGCGATCATGGCGGCGGCCGAGGTCGCGGGCGCCGACGCCATCCATCCGGGGTACGGGTTCCTCTCCGAGAACGCGCGCTTCGCGTCGATCGTCGAGGAGCACGGGATCGCGTTCATCGGCCCGCGGCCCGAGCACATCCGCGCCATGGGCGACAAGGTCGCGGCCAAGGCGACGATGCGGGACCTCGGCGTGCCGGTGGTTCCGGGCTCGGACGGCGCCGTGGACACGGTCGACGAGGCCCGCGCCGTCGCCGCGGACGTCGGGTTCCCGGTGCTGATCAAGGCGTCGGCCGGCGGCGGCGGGCGCGGCATGAAGGTCGTCGAGGGGCCGGCCGACGTGGACCGGGCGTTCCGCGCCGCGCGCGGCGAGGCCCGCGCCGCCTTCGGCGACGAGTCGGTCTACATCGAGAAGTTCGTGGCCGCGCCCCGGCACGTCGAGGTGCAGGTCATGGCGGACGCCCACGGCAACGTCGTGCATCTCGGCGAACGCGACTGCTCGTTGCAGCGGCGCCATCAGAAGGTGCTCGAGGAGGCCCCCTCGCCGCGCCTGCCGGCGGCGGAACGGGACGAGATCGGCCGGCGCGTGACGGACGCCGTCCGGGCGCTGGGATACCGGGGCGCCGGCACCGTCGAGTTCCTCCACGCGGACGGCGCCTTCCACTTCATCGAGATGAACACGCGCCTCCAGGTCGAGCACCCGGTCACGGAGATGATCACCGGCATCGACATCGTCGAGGAGCAGATCCGCGTCGCGGCCGGGCACCCCTTGGGATACCGCCAGGACGACGTCGGCTTCGCCGGGCACGCCATCGAATGCCGCATCAACGCCGAGGACCCGTGGACCTTCGCGCCGGCGCCGGGGACGATCACGGACTACCATCCGCCCGGCGGTCCCGGCGTCCGCGTGGACTCGGGCGCCTATGCCGGATACCGCGTGCCGCCCCACTACGACAGCCTGATCGCCAAGCTCGTCGTGCACGGCGCGACCCGCGAGGGGTGCTTGGCGCGGCTGAGGCGGGCGCTGGAGGAATACGTCATCGGCGGCATCCGGACGACGATCCCGCTCCATCGGGCGCTGGCGGACGACGACGGCTTCGTCTCCGGCGACTACGACATCCACTGGCTGGAGGGCTTCATCGGACGGCGCGCGGAATGACGCGCCTGACGCCCGAGATCGTGCTGCGGGCCTACGCGAGCGGCGTCTTTCCGATGGCCGAAAGCCGCCACGACCCGACGCTCCACTGGATCGACCCGGAGACGCGCGGCATCGTCCCGCTCGACTCGTTCCACGTGCCCAGACGGCTGGCGCGAACCGTCCGCAACCGGGCCGGCGCCGTGCGCGTCGACCGGGACTTCCGGGCCGTCGTCACCGCCTGCGCGGCGCCGGGCCGCGACCGCCGCGACACGTGGATCAACGACGAGATCGTCGCCCTCTACACGGAACTGCACGCGATGGGTTTCGCGCACAGCGTCGAATGCTGGAACGGAGACCGGCTGACCGGGGGCCTCTACGGCATCTCCATCCGCGGCGCCTTCTTCGGCGAAAGCATGTTCAGCCGCGAGCGCGACGGCAGCAAGGTGGCCCTCGTCCACCTCGTCGCGCGCCTGAAACGCGGCGGCTACCGGCTCCTGGACGTGCAGTTCGTGACCGCGCACCTCGAACGCTTCGGCGCCGTCGAGATACCGCGCGCCGACTACCACGGCCTCCTCGCCGACGCCCTGGACGCCGACGGCGACTTCTACTCGCTGCCCGATCCGCCGGACCCGGCGGCGGTCATGCAGTCGATCACCCAGACGTCGTAGACCGCGTGCTCCATCGCCGAGAGCGCGGGACTCGACGCGAACATCCAGCCGCGGAAGACGGCGCGCGGCGGCTCGCCGGGCCGGTCGTCGAAGATCTCGAGGAACGCCGTGGTCTCGGGGGTCTCCTCGGGCGGGCGCTTGCGGCAGGTCCGGGCGACGATGACCAGGGTCCCGAACGTCACCGCCTCGCCGACCGGCGCCCGGATCGTGGAAATGCGCGCCGTGACCTTGTCGAGCCCCTGGAGCACCGCCACCCTGGCGGGTGGCGCGTCCGCCGCCGGCTGGGCGCCGGCGCGGGGCGTCCACGACGCGAGGCCGGCCGCGGCGCAGAGAAGGGCGAGGACCGCCGGCGCGCGCCGCAGGGTCATCGACCGCGGGCCCGCTTCAGGCGAGACGCGCGGCGAAGCGCAGCCGCACGTAATCGACCGTCCAGCCGCCGTCGGGCCGCTGGAGGGATTCGCGGACGGCGTCGCGCACGTCGGAGATCACGGCGTCCCGCCGCGCCGCGGGCACGACCGCGAGGAAGCTGCCCGCCAGCGTCTCGATCCAGTCGCCCAGATCGCCGGGGATGGGCGTGGGGCGCGGGACGAGCTCGATCGACCGGACCGCGAACCCGCCGGCCCGGAGCATGGCCCGGTAGTGCGCCGCGGACGGGAAGAACCACGGGTCGGCCGCCTCGCCGTCGTGGCCGCGGGCGTCCAGCGCCGCGATCAGCGCCCGGCGCACCGTCTCGACGTTGCCCTCGCCGCCGAACTCCCCGACGAACCGCCCGCCGGGCCGGAGCGCCCGGGCGACCCCCGCGACGACGGCCTCGGGAGGGCTGATCCAGTGCAGCGCCGCGTTGGAGAACACGGCGTCGAACTCGTCCTCGAACCCGAGCCGGCGCGCGTCGCCGACGCGGGCGTCGAGCCCGCGGGCCGCCGCCGCCGCGACCTGGGATTCGCTCGCGTCGACGGCCACGACGTCGGCGCCGCGGGCGGCGAGGCGTTCGGTCAGGGCGCCGTCGCCGCAGCCGAGGTCGAGGATGCGGAGGCCGGCGACCGGCCCCAGGAGCGCCATTACCGGGGCGCCGAGATCGGACACGAAGCGGGCGTTGCGCGCGTAGCGCCCGGCGTCCCAGCCCTGGCGGGCGCTCGCCGCCGCGCGGACCGAGTCCGTCCGCGGCGCGCGGCCGCTCACCGCGGACGGCGCCCCGAGGCGCCGCGCCTCAGTCCGGCCGCCACGGCTCGTAGTCGCCGGTCGTGCGGTCCCGCCGCCCGCCCCGCGCCACGGCCCCCGGCGGGCGGTACGCCGACGGGGTGCCGGTGAGGTTGGCGACGTGGGGCCTTTCCCAGCCGCGGCGGGGCGCCGGGTCGGCGGGCGTCTCGTCGGACGTGTGGTGCAGCCATGCGTGCCACTCCGCCGGCACCTTCGAGCCCTCGACCTCGCCGCGATAGAGGACCCAGCGGCGCCGCCGCGGCCCGGCGGGGTTCTTCTCCTGGAAATACCTGTTGCCGTAGGCGTCGGCGCCGACGAACTCGCCCTTCCGCCACGTGAACAGCGCCGTTCCCAAGGTCTCCCGCTTCCACCACGCGAGGAAATCCAGAACCCCCATGTCTCCGTCCGCCCGCTTCCGAATGGCCGGCGGACTATCGCACCGGCCGGGTCCGGCGTCCAGACCCTGCCCTCGTTCGACATACGAGACGCCGCGCCCGGCGCCGCGCCCGGCACATACAAAATGTGGTCCCGTTCTCTCGACACACACAAAATATATGTGTTGACAGGTTGACAAGCCCCGCCGAGCAGTGACATATTTCGCGTCCCGCATGACGAGAACCACAATATCTTGAAGTCGAGCGGGGCGGTTCGGGAGAGGCGGACGGGATGCGGAGGGCGCGGGACGCCCGCACCGTCCGGAGTTGGGGTGGGAACGGGATGCGCATACGCCGGCGGTTCACGGAAGAGGGCAGGTCGCCCTATGCGAACATCGCGTTTCGCGACGCGGCCAGCGAGATCCGCGACCCGGACGGCGCCGTCGTCTTCCGTCTCGAAGGCTTCGAGGTCCCCGAGGACTGGTCGCAGGTCGCCTGCGACATCATCGCCCAGAAGTACTTCCGCAAGGCCGGCGTCCCGGCGCGCCTGAAGCCGGTCGAGGAGAACGGCGTCCCCGCGTTCCTGTGGCGCCGGGTCGCCGACGAGGCGGCGCTCGCCGCGCTGCCCGAGGACGAGCGGGAGACCGGCGAAACCAGCGCCAGGAGCGTCTTCGACCGCCTGGCCGGCACGTGGGCCTACTGGGGCTGGAAGGGCGGGTACTTCGACTCCGACGCCGACGCCCGCGCCCTGTTCGACGAGATGCGCCACATGCTGGCCCGCCAGATGGGCGCCCCCAACTCTCCGCAGTGGTTCAACACGGGCCTGCACTGGGCCTACGGCATCGACGGCCCGTCCCAAGGTCATTACTACGTCGACCACCGGACGGGCGAATGCCGCGTGTCGGAGACCGCCTACGAACACCCCCAGCCGCACGCCTGCTTCATCCAGGGCATCGCCGACGACCTGGTGAACGAGGGCGGCATCATGGACCTGTGGGTCCGCGAGGCGCGCCTGTTCAAGTACGGCTCGGGCACCGGCTCCAACTTCTCCGCCGTGCGGGCGGCGAACGAGGACCTTTCCGGCGGCGGCAAGTCCTCGGGGCTGATGAGCTTCCTCAAGGTGGGCGACCGCGCGGCCGGCGCCATCAAGTCGGGCGGCACGACGCGGCGCGCGGCCAAGATGGTCGTCGTCGACGCCGACCACCCGGACATCGAGGAATTCATCGACTGGAAGGTCTCCGAGGAACGGAAGGTCGCGGCGCTGGTCACCGGATCGAGGGTCAACGCCAGGCACCTCAAGGCGGTGATGAAGGCCTGCCACACGGTCGCCGGCGAAAACCGCTTCAGCCCGTCGGACAACCCGGAGCTGAAGCGGGCCATCAAGGAGGCCCGCCGGGCGCTGGTGCCCGAAAGCTGCGTCAAGCGCGTGATCCAGTTCGCCCGGCAGGGCTTCACCGGGATCGAGTTCGAGACCTTCGACACCGACTGGGACGGCGCCGCCTACGGCGCCGTGTCGGGGCAGAACGCCAACAACACCGTCCGGGTCACGGACGCGTTCCTGCGCGCGGTGGAGGAGGACGCGGACTGGAACCTGATCCGGCGCACCGACCGCGAGATCTCCCGGACCCTGCCGGCGCGGGAGCTGTGGGACCGGATCGCGCACGCCGCCTGGGCCTCGGCGGACCCGGGGGTGCAGTACCACACGACGATCAACGACTGGCACACGTGCCCGGCAGGCGGACCCATCCGGGCGTCGAACCCGTGTTCGGAGTACATGTTCCTCGACGACACGGCCTGCAACCTCGCATCGCTCAACCTGCTGGCCTTCGCCCGCGAGGACCGCACGTTCGACACCGGCGCCTTCGCGCACGCGGCGCGGCTGTGGACGGTGGTCCTGGAGATTTCGGTGACGATGGCCCAGTTCCCGTCGCGCCGGATCGCCGAGCTCTCCTATGGATACCGGACCCTGGGCCTGGGATACGCCAACCTCGGCGGCCTGCTGATGGCGAGCGGCGTCCCCTACGACAGCGACGAGGGCCGCTCGCTCTGCGCCGGGATCACGGCGCTGATGACGGGGGTCGCCTATGCCGCGTCCGCCGACATGGCGGCCGAGCTGGGCGCGTTTCCGGAGCACGGGCCGAACCGGGAGGCGATGCGGCGGGTCATGCGCAACCACGCCTGCGCCGCCGGGGCGCTCTCCGGTCCGTTCGAGGGCGTGTCGACCCCGCCGGTCGTCTTCGATCCCGCATCCTGCCCCGACCGGGAGCTCGCGGACGCCGCGGTCCGTTCGTGGCGCGAGGCCGTCGACAAGGGAGAGGCGCACGGCTACCGCAACGCCCAGACCACCGTCATCGCGCCGACGGGCACCATCGGGCTGGTCATGGATTGCGACACCACCGGCATCGAGCCGGACTTCGCCCTGGTCAAGTTCAAGAAACTGGCGGGCGGCGGGTACTTCCGAATCATCAACCGCTGCGTCCCGCGCGCCCTCGCCAGCCTCGGCTACTCCGAACCGGAGATCGACGACGTCGTCGTCCATACCGTCGGCCGCGGGACGCTGAAGGGCGCGCCGGCGATCAATCACGAGACCCTCGCGGCGGCGGGCTTCGACGACGGCGCGCTGGCGGCGCTGGAGGCGGCGCTGACCGACGCCTTCGACATCAGGTTCGCGTTCAACAGGTGGACGCTGGGCGACGCCTTCTGTTCGGGGACGCTGGGGTTCGCGGCCGACCGGCTCGAGGACCCGTCCTTCGACATGCTCGCGGCCTTGGGCTTCACGCCCGACCAGATCGACGCCGCCAACACCTACTGCCGCGGCGCGATGACGCTCGAGGGCGCGCCGCGCCTGAAGGACGCCCATCTCCCGGTGTTCGACTGCGCCAACCCCTGCGGGCCGAAGGGCGCGCGGTTCCTGCGGACGGAAAGCCACATCCGGATGATGGCGGCGGCGCAGCCGTTCATCTCGGGCGCCATCTCCAAGACCATCAACATGCCCAATTCGGCGACGATCGAGGACTGCAAGGACGCCTACCTGCTGTCGTGGCGGCTCGGGCTGAAGGCCAACGCGCTCTATCGCGACGGCTCCAAGCTGTCGCAGCCGCTGGCGGCGGCGCTCGTCGCCGACGACGACGTCGACGAGGACGCGGAGCCGGCGGCCGCGGAGAGGACGGCCGAGGTCGTCGCGGAGCGCATCGTCCGCCACATCGTGAAGGCGCAGCGGAAGCGGCTTCCGGGGCGGCGGAAGGGATACACGCAGAAGGCCGCGGTCGGCGGCCACAAGGTCTACCTCCGCACGGGCGAATACGACGACGGGTCGCTCGGCGAGATCTTCATCGACATGCACAAGGAAGGCGCGGCGTTCCGCAGCCTGATGAACAACTTCGCCATCGCCATCTCCATCGGCCTGCAATACGGCGTGCCGCTCGACGAGTTCGTCGAGGCGTTCACGTTCACGCGGTTCGAACCCCAGGGCATCGTCGAGGGCAACGACGCCATCAAGATGGCGACGTCGATCCTCGATTACGTCTTCCGCGAGATCGCGGTGTCCTACCTGGGCCGCGACGACCTCGCCCACGTCGAGCCCGACGACCTGCGGCCCGACAGCGTCGGCGAGGCCTACGTTCCGCCGGGCGGCGGCGGCGCCAACGGCGGCGTGAGCCTGGCCAGCAACGGCTACGTGCGCGGCAACCTGCACGTCGTCGCGGGCGGCGACGCGGCGGCGGCGGTGGAGGGAGCGGGCGCCGAGGCCCGGGCGATGGGTCCGGGCGCCGCGGCCGCGCCCGCCCCGGCGCCGGCCCTCGCGCGCGCCCAGGCCCCGGCGGCGGAACCCGGGACCGGCGCCGCCGTGGCCGGACCGCCGGCGACCGCGGCCACGAACGCGGCCGCGGGCATCGGCGCCGCCGGCCGGCTCGACCGCATCCGCGAGGCGCGGATCAAGGGCTACGAGGGAGACGCCTGCGGCGAGTGCGGAAACTTCACTTTGGTGCGCAACGGGACATGCCTGAAATGCGTGACCTGCGGCGCCACCAGCGGGTGTTCCTGAGGCGTCACGCCTCGGAACCGCCCGCCGGGCCCCGTCCCATCGCAGTGCCCGGCGGGTTCGCGCGTGGTGAGTGGTACACGACCAACACTAGTCCTCCCTGTTGACTTGGCGCGCCGCTCCCGTTCACGCGGCGCGCCCCTTTTTCCCGGAGGACGACGGGAAAGCGGCCCTACCCCTACCCCGGCCCCTCGCTGTCGCCGCCCCGCGCCGGCTCCGGCGCGACGGTCCTTACGTGCAGTTCGCGGAGATGCCGCGCGGTCGCCTCGGCCGGCGCGCCCATCAGCAGGTCTTCCGCCTGCTGGTTCATCGGGAACGCCACGACCTCGCGGATGTTGGGTTCGTCGGCGATGAGCATGACGATGCGGTCGATGCCCGGCGCCAGCCCGCCGTGTGGCGGCGCGCCGAACCTGAGCGCCCGCAACATGCCGCCGAACCGGGCCTCCAGCTCGCCGCGGTCGTAGCCGGCGATCTCGAAGGCCCTGTACATGATCTCCGGGTCGTGGTTGCGGATGGCGCCCGACGACAGTTCGACGCCGTTGCAGACGATGTCGTACTGATAGGCCAGGACGTCCAGGGGGTCGCTGGAATCGAGGGCCTCCAGCCCTCCCTGGGGCATGGAGAAGGGGTTGTGGCTGAACCCGACCCGGCGTTCGGTCTCGTCCCATTCGTACATCGGATAGTCGACGATCCAGCAGAACCGGTAGGCGTTCCGCTCCGCAAGCGCGAGCTCCTCCGCCAGCCGGGTGCGCGCGAGGCCGGCGAGCGCGGCGGCGCGGCCGGGCCGGTCGCAGGCGAAGAACACGGCGTCGCCGGCCGCCGCGCCCATGATCGACCCGATCCGCTCGACGCGCTCCGGTTCGAGATTGTTGGCGATCGGCCCCTTGCCGCCGCCGTCCTCGAACACGACGTATCCGAGTCCGGGCCAGCCCTCGCCGCGCGCCCAGTCGTTGAGCCGGTCGAAGAAGCCGCGCGGCCGCGCGCCGGCGCCGGGCGCCGGAATCGCGCGGACGACGGCGCCCTTGTCGATCGCCCGGCCGAAGAGGCCGAAGGCGCCGCCCCGGAACGCCTCGGTGCAATCGCCGATTTCCAGGGGGTTGCGCAGGTCGGGCTTGTCGGTGCCGTACTTCAGCATCGCCTCGGCAAACGGGATGCGGGGGAACGGCGGGGGGGTGATCTCGCGGTCCGTGAACTCCTCGAACACGCCGTGCATGACCGGCTCCATGACGGCGAAGACGTCCTCCTGCTCGACGAAGGACATCTCCATGTCGAGCTGATAGAACTCGCCCGGCGAGCGGTCGGCGCGCGCGTCCTCGTCGCGGAAACAGGGCGCGATCTGAAAGTAGCGGTCGAAGCCGGCCACCATGTAGAGCTGCTTGAACTGCTGGGGCGCCTGGGGAAGCGCGTAGAACCTGCCGGGATGCAGCCGGCTGGGGACCAGGAAGTCGCGGGCGCCCTCCGGCGAGCTGGCGGTGAGGATGGGGGTCTGATACTCCGAGAAGCCCTGCTCGATCATGCGGCGGCGGATGCTGGCGATCACGTCGGACCGCAGCGCGATGTTGCGGTGGAGGCGCTCGCGGCGCAGATCCAGGAAGCGATGGCGGAGCCGGGTCTCCTCGGGGTATTCCTGCTCGCCGAAGACCCGCAGGGGCGGCTCCTCGGCCGCCGACAGGACCTCCAGGGACTCGATGCGCACCTCGACGCGGCCCGTCGGCAGCCGGGGGTTGACGGTGTCGGCGGCGCGGGCGACGACGGGGCCGGTGACCGTCAGGACGCTCTCGTGCCGGACCGCCTCGGCGGCGGCGAACGGCGCCGCGCCGGTCTCGACCACACACTGGGTGAGTCCGTGGTGGTCCCGCAGGTCGATGAACAGCAGGTTCCCGTGATCCCGCTTCCGGTGAACCCAGCCGGACACCCGCGCCGTCGCGCCGACGTCGGACTCGCGCAGCCCTCCGCAGGTGTGGGTCCGGTATCTGTGCATTCGCGCCCTCCGAGCCGCCCGACGAGGCGGCGCAAAAGCGCATGGAACGCGCGGACCTGTCAAGGCCGGCCCCGCGCTCCCGGCCCGGCCGCCATCCTTGCCCCGGCGAGGAGGCGGGGTTATCGTTGCGCCACGCCTGCGGGCAAGCGATGGAGGCGGCGAAGCGGCGGGTATTCGCCATGGCGGACCACAAGGTCGAGCATCTGAAAATGGTGCAGGGCGTCGTCGCCCGCATGGCAGGCAACAGCGCGCAGATGAAGACCTGGGCCGTGTCGCTGGTGACGGCGGTCGTCGTCCTTTCCGGCCTGTCGGACGATCCGCACTGGCTGATCGGGGTGGGCGGCTGCGTGCCCGTGATCGCCTTCTGGGCCATGGATGCCCGCTATCTCCACCTCGAAAGGTGCTACGTGCAACTCCATGACGCCATCGTCGCGGGGGCGGAGGTGAGGCCCTTTGACCTGAACTACCGCGCCTACGCCGCACAGGCCGCCTCGGTCTGGAGCGTGGGCCGGTCCTGGTCGGTCGCTACCTTCTACGGCGCCTTGCTGGCCGCGATGGTGGCGCTTTCGGCGTTTCTGATGGTTGCGACAGGCCGCGATGAAACGGAGAGTTTTCTGCGGCTTTCATTACAAACCTGACGGCTGGCCTGACAGCCGGCGCGCCCCGGTGGCCGTCGAACCGCCGACCGGGCCGTCGGGCAGAACGAATCCTTCATCCGGCAGGAAATCCCGGCCTTCAAGCGAACCGTCCTGCGGCATGAGCCTCAAGGGCGCCTGAAAGTCGTCGGAAACGTCCGCGAAATACCATCCGTCCCTGCCCGCCTCCAGCAACATGCTCCGGAGATCGAGAGCGCCGGACCGAAACCGGCGGGGCCGTTCGGGAGCAACGCCCGTCACCAGGTAGCGGTCCACGCCTGCATCGCCATCGACCATCACGCCGACGTAGCAGCCGCCGGCCGAGTCCCGGCCCTCGAAGACCTGGACCCCGTCGTAATGGACCAGGGTGTCCGTATGTCGAACCGGCGGTTTCATTCCCGTACCACCGAACGGTTGCGGGTCGCTCCGAACCAGACGGAAGACGGCTCGCGGTTCGGAGACATCCTCGGCTCCCTCGGGCGGGCATCCGTCAGGAAGGGACTCGCGATACGTCACGAAGCGGGAGCGTACCCCGGTCGAGTTTTTCCGTCACCTCCTGTCGCAGTTACGATCAAGCGTTTCGGTCGCATACCGTCCCATGGCCCGATACATGTCCTGGCCGATGCGCGTCAGGTCCCGATGGCCGGCATCTCGCGGATACCGAAGCGATCGAACCGGCGCATGGCAGTTGCCGGCGCTGCTCATGGTTCTCAGCACGGCGGGCAGGAAGGCGCGCCCGCCGCGGAACACGCTCAACAGAGGCTGTCGCGCCGTCCTGAAGGCGGGGCCGTTCGGCGAACGTGTGGCAGCTTGGCGCATGGCTCTTCCTCCAGGTTCCTGTCGGGTCCCGAGCCCGGAAACATTCCCTCGGGTATCCGCTGCACCGTCAATATAGACTCAACCCCGGCTCGTGTAATCCCCATCCTGCTCACGGGGAGAGAGCGGAGCTTCGGCCTGCCATGCCGGCGGGACGCCGGTGCGGCAGATGTGCTTTCCCTTTTTTGCGCGGGGAGCTTCATCGTCCTTGCGGAGTCGCGGACCACGCCAGGGGTATTGACGGCGCTGGCGGGATAGCGCATAATGTTCTCTCTATGTTCCGAACATGCCGAGGACGTCATGTCGAGCGCGACGGCGATTGAGTGGACGAACGCCACCTGGAACCCGGTCACCGGGTGCGACAAGGTCGGCGCCGGCTGCGACAACTGCTACGCAGAACGGCTCGCGGAGCGGTTCCGCGGCGTCGCCGGCCACCCGTTCAAGCGCGGCTTCGATCTCCAGCTGCGGCCGGAGCGGCTGGGCCAGCCGCTGTCCTGGCGGCGGCCGCGGATGATCTTCGTCAACTCGATGGGCGACCTGTTCCACAAGGACGTGCCCCGCGCGTTCGTGGACGACGTGTTCGACGTCATGGAGCGCGCCGACCGCCACGTCTTTCAGCTTCTCACCAAGCGCTCCTCCCGCATGAGGGATTACGTCAACGCCCGCTATCGCCGCCGGCGGGCGCCGGCCCACGTGTGGATGGGCGTCTCGATCGAGGACGCGACGAAGCTCGCCCGCGCGCGGCACCTCCAGGGCGCGGCGGCGCGCGTGCGATTCCTGTCGCTGGAGCCGCTGCTCGGGCCGCTGGACGGCCTCGACCTCGACGGGATTTCGTGGGTCATCGTCGGCGGCGAGAGCGGACCGCGCGCCCGCCCCATGAAGGAACGCTGGGCCCTCGACGTCCGCGACGCCTGCGCGCGGGAAGGCGTCGCCTTCTTCTTCAAGCAGTGGGGCGGCCCGCGCCCCAAGGCCGGCGGGCGGCTGCTCGACGGGCGGGAGTGGAGCCAGTGGCCCGGCACGACCGGGGCCGCGCCGGACGCCTTGCCGCCGCGGGGTTCGCCACCCATATGCGACTCTTCGTTTCGCGGCGAGGAGGCGTAGCCGGACATGTTGATCGTCAAGCCCTATGGACGCAGCGAGACGGCGCTCGATGGCCCGAACGGACCGCGCCGGAAGATTCGCCGGAAGGTCGACGGCATTCCGGCCGACGGCCTCAACGAACCCGCCCCGTTCGCGGAGAGCCATCCCGAGCTCGTCCTCGCGCAGTGGATATCGGCCATCGACAAGATTGCCGCCAAGCCCAGGTCCGGGAAGAAGCCGACGCCGGAACAGCGGCGCCTGCGCGAGACGCTCGGACGGGCCGCCTTCGGGTTCCTGACGACGGAGGGGCTTCTCGGTCCTTCCCTCGAACGCCAATGGTGGTCGAAGATTCACCCTTACGGCGAGAAGGACGACCGCAAGGCGCGTGAGCCGGAGAAGGGGCGCTGGTACGCGCGCTTCGCCGGCGGCAAGGAGCCGGGCGGCATCGACGACGAGGCCGCCGCAGAGATCGTCCGCAAGATACGCGAACACCTGTACGACGCCCAACACCGGATCGGCGGCGGGCGCCCGGACAAGCGGCGGGGGCTGATCGCGGCCAGGGCCGAAAGCATCGCCGCCGGCGTGGCGGCCCTGCCGATGGAGTTCCCGGACGGAGAGCGCCCTTGGTCCGAAGAGGACCGAAGGGAATACGCGGCGGCTGGCGACGTCGCGGGCCGCATCCACCGGCAGGCCGAGGAAAAGGAGAAGGAAAAAGAGAAACCCCGGCACAAGTTCCTGATCCGCGACGCCGCGCCGCTCCTGTACGAGCAATACGGGCAGCTGTTCCGGGGCGAGGACGGCGCGGTTCTTTCCACTGCCGAAGCCCGCGCGGCGCATCCCGGCCTGTTCGCGCTGCATGGTGCGGTCAGGGACGCCTACGCCCGCATCCTCAAGAAGCACCGGAAGCGCTCCGTCGCCCACGTCCTTCCGGCGGACATGGCGGCCCTGTTCCGGCTGGTCGAACGCAAGTCCGACAACCGCGACCTCGCCGCCCTGCTGCGCCTGGGCAAGGCGATCCATTACGAGGCCGCCTCGAATCCCGGCGCCGACGCGCCGGCCAACGCCGTCGACGACTGGCCCGCCGGCGTCTCGCAAAGCCGCTACCGGACCAGCGCGGGGCAGTCGGAGATCAAGCGCAACGAAGCCTTCGTGCGCGTGTGGCGGAACACGGTCGCCCTGGCCGCGCGGACGGCGAAGGACTGGGCGGACCCGGACGGGCATATCGACGGCGACATATTGCTGAAGATCAAGCAAGCGACCGGCGACGGCTTCCACGCGGACGACTACCGCGCCAAGCTGCCGCTCCTGTTCGGCGACCGCGCCGCCTCGTTCGAGGGGGGCGACGATTTCCACAGGTCGGTTCTCCGCCTCGCCCTCAAGGGGTGGGCCGATCTGCGCCATTCGTCCTTTCACTTCAAGGGGCGCGGCGGCTTCGTCCGGGCGTTGAGGCATGGCCTGGGGAACGCGGACGACTCCGCCCTTTCCGCCGCGCGGCGCCTGCTGGAGCGCGACGCCGAGGGGCTTCATGCCCGGTTCGTCGAGACCCTCCGCGCCGCGCACGTCGAACACTATTTCGATCAGGAAAAGCTCGACGCGCTCGTCGGCGCCGTCCTCTCCGGGGGGCCGCCGCAGTCGCCCCTGCCGCGCCTCCGCCGCGTCCTCGACCGGGCGAAGAAGGCGTGGCACCGCAAGCCATACGTCCTCCGCCTGCCGCCGCCCGACAACCGGAGGGAACTGGAGAAGCCCGGCCGCCGGTGCCGCTACGCTGTCGTCAAGATGCTGTACGAGCGCGCCTTCCCCGCCTGGCTGGAAGGGCGCGGCCACGAGGCGCTGAACGCCTGGATCGCACATGCCGCGAAGCGCGCGACCGGGGAGGCGCGGAAGATCTACAAGGACGAATACGCCGTCGCCAGGGCGGCCGGTCTGATCCGCCTGAAGGCGGGAGAGGACATCGCCGTCTTCGCCGACCGCCTGACCGCCGCGACGGCGACGGAGCTCCGCGTCCAGCGCGGCTACGCCGGCGACGCCGAACAGGCGCGCAGGCAGGCCAGATACATCGACGATCTGCGCTGCGACGTGACGGCGCAGGCGTTCGAGGACTGGCTGGAGGAGGCCGGGTTCGCCTGGACGCTGGACGACCTGGGCGACGGGCCGCTCCCGGAGGAGAAGCGCGGCGACCTCGACGCCGCGCCGCGGCCGGCGGCGAACCCGTCCGGCATGGCGCCGGAGGATTGGGAGGCCGTGCTCTACTTCCTCCTCCATCTGGCGCCGGTCGATGCGGTCGGCCGCTTGCAGCACCAGCTTCGCAAGTGGTCCGTCCTCGAAGGGGCGCCGGATGCCGACGCCGAAGCGGTCGGGCGGCTGTTCGATCTTTACGTCGCCATGCACGACGCCAGGTTCGAGGGCGGCGAGGGCATGGCCGGCGCGAAAGCGCTCAAGCCCGTGTTCGACAGTGCGGAAACCTTTGCCCGCGCCTGCCCGGCGCAACCGGGAGACGACGACGGCCGATACGTCCCGTGGCGCGGCCTGCGGGAGATACTGCGCTTCGGCGGCCTCGGGCCGCTGATGCCGGTCTTCGAGAGGCATCCCGTCACGGCCGGCGACGTGGACGCCCTGGACGCCTTCGAGAAGAAGGAAGGCGGCGACTCGCCCATCGCGCGGCGGCAAGAGGAACGCGAGGACCTGCACGCGAAGTGGGTCGAAGAGAAGAAGAAGTTTTCCGCCGGGGACAAGAAAGCCTACCGCGCCGCGCTGGACGACGTCGCCCGGCACCGCCGCCTCGCCGCCCACGTCCGGCTCGTCAACCATGCGCGCCTGCATCGCCTGCTGATGGCGGTTCTGGGGCGTCTGGTCGATTACGCCGGCCTGTGGGAGCGCGATCTCTGTTTCGCGACGCTGGCGCTCGTGAATCTTCGGGGAAAGAGGCCATCGGACGTTTTCGACGACAAGGGACTCGGCCATCTGAGGGAAGGCCGGATCGTCGGGGCGCTCCGGTCGCTGGAGGAACGACCGAACGAGGACGGGCCGGCGGTCCTTGGCCAGTTGCGGCGGCTGTTCGGCGACGATTTTCTGTATGGCGGGCGCGGCACCGCCTCCATCCGTAACGACCTGACGCACTTCAACATGCTGAAAGGCGATGCGGCGCCACTCGACCTGACGAAGCTCGTCAACGACACGCGCCGGCTCATGGCCTACGACCGCAAGCTGAAGAACGCGGTGTCGAAGTCGGTCATCGAGCTGATGGCGCGGGAGGGTCTCGAATTGACCTGGGAGATGGGGGAGGATCACCGGCTGACGGGCGCGACGGTCAAGGCGCGGCAGGCCGTTCACCTGGAGGACAAGGGGATCGAGGAAGACCTGCACGGGAAGCAATTCGTGGCGATGACGGCGGACCTGTTCGCCGGAAAGGCGCCGCCGTCCGAAGGCAACGCCGCATCCGCCCGCCATGCCGGAAAGGCCGGAACCGGGGGCAAAAGGCGCAGGAATCGGGGTGGAAGACGCCGCCGGCGCCCGGATTCCCGCCGCCGGAACGGATGATTCGTTGCGTCCGACAAGGCGTTATGCGACAGTAGGAAGAAGATGATCCCCAAATGGAGGGGAACTACACCCAACCGGTTGATCGCGTCCTCGCCGAAATCGGAAGAAGATGATCCCCAAATGGAGGGGAACTACACCGCCGTCGTGAATCGGCGTGCGCATCAGTCGGAAGAAGATGATCCCCAAATGGAGGGGAACTACACCTCCTCGCGGACCAGGTCCTCGCGGACTTCAGAAGAAGATGATCCCCAAATGGAGGGGAACTACACCGGTAGCCGGACTCGAACCGGCAAGGAGTTTGAAGAAGATGATCCCCAAATGGAGGGGAACTACACCTTCCCGATCCCCACTGTGTCACGTCCTCGCGAAGAAGATGATCCCCAAATGGAGGGGAACTACACCGCGTTGCCTTGCGTCAGCAGATCCCAGGCGGAAGAAGATGATCCCCAAATGGAGGGGAACTACACCTGCGCCAGCGCCTTCAGTTTCTCGGCCTGCGAAGAAGATGATCCCCAAATGGAGGGGAACTACACCCTCATGCCCGCGCCCTCCGGCCGCCGGGCGGAAGAAGATGATCCCCAAATGGAGGGGAACTACACCTTCGACGGCGCGCCAGTACGTCTCGATCTGGGAAGAAGATGATCCCCAAATGGAGGGGAACTACACCGCGTCCATTTCAATCTCCCTTGCTTGAGTGGAAGAAGATGATCCCCAAATGGAGGGGAACTACACCATCAGATCAAACATCGTCTTCTTCCTTTCTGAAGAAGATGATCCCCAAATGGAGGGGAACTACACCTCTTGATCCAGTCGATGCCGAGCGCCTGCTGAAGAAGATGATCCCCAAATGGAGGGGAACTACACCCGCCTCCTGCTTGTTGACGGCAAGCTGCGGAAGAAGATGATCCCCAAATGGAGGGGAACTACACCAAATTCAGTTCGCGCTCGTCGCGGGACACCGAAGAAGATGATCCCCAAATGGAGGGGAACTACACCTCCGGCCAGCGAGGAGTCGAGCGCGGCGCGGAAGAAGATGATCCCCAAATGGAGGGGAACTACACCCGCGGCGCGCGTCACGTAGAGGCTGCCGGCGAAGAAGATGATCCCAAAATGAAGGGGAACTACACCCCGTCCCTGAAGGTGTGCTCGCCGGAGTGGAAGAAGATGATCCCCAAATGAAGGGGAACTACACCTCATCTCCCTTGTGGCATTGAACATGACGGGAAGAAGATGATCCCCAAATGAAGGGGAAGCGCTTTCCCGCTTTTTGGATTCCGGTCTTGTAACCGGAAAGGATCACTTCAGAATGGGGAGCGTGATCGGGGCGCGAGGCGCGAAAGATCGCCGGGACTGCCCTACGATCTCGGAGAACGTCTACGAGGGAGAGGCTGAATCGATCACCTCAACATCCCGTTCGTCGAGGGCGTAGAGTGCGTAGACGAGGCGGTTGATTTCCGCCTCTTGCGTGGCGACGTCGGCGTTCGGGTCGGTTTCCTTTGCGGTCTGGATGTGGTTTGCGAGGGTGGCGAGGCGCCGTTTCGTCTTTGCCGGCGGCGTCGCGATGGGCGCGCGCTCCATGTCCGCCGAGAAGAACCTCATGTCGCCGCCGTCGAAGGGGTCGTCGAGGCAGGGCATGGAGAGGCGGAACCAGAAATCCATGAGCCTGGAGTTCAGGAGGGCGAGAAGGCAGGCGTCGTCGCCGGGAACGATGTAGCAGGTATTGCCGACCAGACGGCCCTCACGGTCGAGCACGGCCCGCATTTCTGTTCCGATGTCGGGATAGACGATCTTCGGACGGGCGAATGCTTCGTGATAGGCGATGTTTGTCTGAAGCTCGAACCATTCGTAGCTGCCCGGCGCTCGCCCTCGTCTGTCGTTGCGCTTCACCTTCGGCTCCAGGTCGGCGCGGAAGCGTGACAGATGCCGTTCGATGGCCGGGTAGTCCCCGATGTTCGTGCCCCGGCGGGTGAAGATGACGTACAGCCCCCGCCAATCCGCGCGCCAGCGGCGGACATCGCGGCCACGCAGCCAGGGCTTGATGAGATCAGCGCCGTTCGGGTCCTCGTCGAGCAGCGCCGCGCGGGTATCAGCGTCGATGACGAAGGCGGCGTTCAGACCCGTCTTGATGCCGTAATAAATCTTCTCCGTCAGATACTCCCGCAGCGGCGTTCCGGCGGCCTCGATCCTGGCCCGCAACTTCAGCAATTCCGGGGCCGCCAGGGTCCAGCCCGAATCCGGCAAGTCGGCAACCTTCATCGGAAACCCGTTCTCGTCCATGAACGCGCCAAGACCAGCCGCGCCGTCCACGCCGCGCACGGTGGCGGCGCGGAACTCGCCGTGGCCACCGCCCTTGCGCGCCAGCAGCACCAGAGGCCGGACCGTCGCGTCGAACGCGCCCGTGCGCCCGAAATCGAGGATGGCGAGCGGCGGCGCCTCCCGCTTCAGGAACTCGCGCAACGGCCTGCCGTAATCGGCGCGCATGAACTTGTTGGAAGCGATGAAGCAGAGGGTTCCGCCGTCGGCCAGGAGGTCCGCGCCCTTGCGGAAGAAGTAGGTGTAGACGTCCGCCGCTCCCCGGTGGAACGCCCCGAACGCCGCCGCGAGCCGCGCCTTGCCGGCGATCTTCTCACCCCGGATGTAGGGCGGGTTGCCGATGACGACGTCGAATCCGCCCGGCGCGCCGAACATGTATTCCGGGTCGAACCATTCGGCGCGGGCGTTCTGGTCGTAAGGGTCCCAGCGGGCGACGGCCTCAGCGGCGTCGTGACCAAAGCCCAGGTTCTCCAATTCGCGGGCGAGCTCGGCCCGGAGCCTTTCGTCTTCCTCGCGCAGCCGGCGCTTGGTTTCCCGCGCGCCGGCGTTGAAGTAACGCTCGCGCACGTCCCGCAGGCGGTCTTCGATGGCCTTCACGGCGTCGTTGCCGAGCGTCCCTTGCGCCTCCTCGACGCCCAGCCCGATCAGCGCGTCGGCGGCGACGAAGCGGGTCTCCAGGTTGGGCAGCGGCTTGATGCCGAGGTTGGGCGCCTCCCGGTCCGGCTCCTGCTCGATGGCGAGCGAGACGAAGAAGCGCAGCTTGGCGATCTGGCAGGCGATGGGCTGGACGTCGACGCCGTAGATGCCGTTCTGGATCAGGTACAGCTTGCGCCCGAAATCCGATTGCCGATACCTCTCGAACGTGTCGTTGATCTCCCGGAGCTCGTCCTCGCGCGCGTCCCGGTCGCCGCCGTCGAAGGCGGCGCCCGCCCGCGCCTTCGCCCGCTCCTTCTGAAACGCCTCCCACAGCGCGTTGTCCGGGTCCAGCCGCCGCAGCGCCAGCGTGAGCGTCTGCAGGACGCCCATCGGGAAGGCCCCGGACCCCGCCGCCGGGTCGAGCACCCGCAGGCCGGCGATGGCGCGCACCAGCGACGCCGCCTCCTCCGGCTCGAAGAAGTCGCCGGCGTCGGCCCTGGCGCTCTCCCAATCCAGCAGGTAAAGCAGCCGGGCGCGCCAGAAGTCGCCGCCGGCGACGGTCGGGCTGGCGCACTCCGCCAGGGCTTCCGCCAGCGCCTCGCGGACCATGTAGTCGACGACCGCCCGCGGCGTGTAGTAGGAGCCGGTGGCCTTGCGCGCCGTCTCCCGCGTCTCCGGGTTGTAGGCCGCCAGCAGGTTCTCGAACGCCCGGCCCAGCAGCTCCGGGTCGAGCGCCACCTCCCGGTCGAGCGGCGTGTTCTCCTCGACCGTGAACTTGTAGCGCCGGAACAGCGGGAACAGGCCGCGTTCCGGGTCGAGGAACAGCCGCGCCGGGACCTCCAGGCCCTTGCCCTGGGCCGGATTGTCGGTGAAGGCGTCGATGCGCCGCCCGCCCTCCTGCTTGCCGGCGAAGTCGTCCAGGCAGTCGAACAGCCCGCCGTTGACGAAGGGAACGGCCTTCAGCGTCTCGACGAAGCCGTCCGGGTCGGACAGCAGATCGCGGTAGCGGTATCTGGCGAAGTCGCGGTGGCCGCCCGGGTTCCGCCCGCTGAAGGCGCGCCTGTCGACCTCGGTGTTGAGGGTGGCGAAGAACAGGTTCTGGAGCACGGCGCGGTAGTAGTCCGTGCCATCCAGCGCGTAGCCCTTGAGCGCCGCGCGGGCGAAGCCGTCCTCGAACAACGCCTCCGGGATCAATCCCTTCTCCTTCATGAACCAGACGAAGAGAAGGCGCGTGATCAGGCGGATGACGTGGCGTTCGGTCGAACCCTCCCCGGCGCCGTCGTCGGGAAAGCGGCACGCCTTCGCCGCCCGCTCGAACCACGCGAACAACTCGCGATAGAAGCGCCGGTTGAGTTCCTCGATGTCGAGCGTCCGCTCCCACGCCGCGTGCAAATCGTCGAAGTCGCGGACGCCGTGGGCCTCGATCAGGCGCGGCAGCGCGAGGTTGGCGAGGACGTCGACGTGCGCCCGGTGCGGGTCGGCGGCGCGCACGTCCTTGATCAGGGTCACGCGCTCCAGCACGTCGCGGTCCGGCTCGCGCCTGTGGGCGCGGCGGTGGACGACGGCCAGCGTCACGGCCGCGCCGTGACGGAACAGGACGATGACCGGCATGGCGAAGCCGAGATTGGCGGCGCGCGCCATCTCCGCCAGTTCGGTCCGGCTCCAGGGGCGGTCCTCGAGGTCGGCGGCCACGAACAGGAACGACCTGGCGCGCCCGCGGTCGAAGTCCTGGAACAGGCCCGGACGGTCGCCGATCTCCTCGCCGGTGACCTGGAAGACGATGTCGGCCGAGCGCCAGGCGCCGAGCAGCTTGCGCCGCCGCGCCGTCAGGGGCCTCCTCTCCTCCAGCAGGGCCACGAACGCATCGACGCCGCCCACGTCCTCCGTCCGCTCACTGCTATAGCCGAGCGCGCCCAGCAGCGCCGCGGCGCCTTCGCGCGGCGGGCGTCCCGGCGCCAGGCCGGCCAGGGCTTGCTTCACGGAATCGCGCATCGGATCGGGGGCGGAGTGTACCGACCGGCGGCGGCCGCGGTCCATCCTGGCCGGTGGCCGGTGGCCAGTGGCCAGTTGCCGGCACCTGCCGGCACCGATCACCGGCAACCGGCAACCGTCCACGGCGGGCGCGGGCGGGGGAATCCCTCTATGCTGCCGCGGCGCCGCGAGGCGTCGACCCGCAACAGGAACGGCGATCCGGTCATGGCCGCGAACCTGGTGAGCAACACCCCGGAACTGATCTCCGCCTGCCGGCGGCTCCGCGCCGCCGACTATGTCGCGGTCGATACCGAATTCATCCGCGACAACACCTACTGGCCCCGGCTCTGCCTCGTGCAGGTCGCCGGCGAGGCCGGGGCGCTCGCGATCGACCCGCTCGGCGCCGACCTCGACCTGAAGCCCTTTCTCGAGCTGCTGACGGACGAGAGCGTGCTCAAGGTGTTCCACGCCGCGCGCCAGGACGTCGAGATCTTCCACTTGCTGGGGGCCATGCCGGCGCCGCTCTTCGATACGCAACTCGCCGCGATGGTCTGCGGTTTCGGCGACGCCGCGGGATACGAGACCCTCGTCAAGCGCCTGCTCGGCCATGCCGTCGACAAGTCGTCCCGGCTTTCCGACTGGTCCCGCCGCCCCCTGAGCGAACGGCAGATCCGATACGCCCTCGACGACGTGGTCCATCTTCGCGGCGTCTACGCCGAGCTCGCCCGGCGGCTGCGGGACTCGGGACGCGAACGATGGCTCGCCGAGGAACTCGCCCTCCTCACCGACCCGGAGACCTACGCCAACCCGCCGGAAGAGGCCTGGCGGCGGATCAGGAGCCGGAGCGCCAAGCCGCGCCACATGGCCGTCCTGCGGGAGCTCGCGGCCTGGCGCGAGCGCGCGGCGCAAGCGCGGGACCGCCCGCGAAACCGCGTGCTCCGCGACGAGGCCCTGGCGGAAATCGCGGCGCATCCGCCGAGGAGCGCGGCCGACCTGAAGCGGATGCGCGGCCTCCCGAAGGGCCTGCCGACCCGGGCCGACGGCGAAACGATCGCGCGCATCGTGGCGGACGTCATGGCGCTGCCGGAAGGAGACCTTCCCCGGCCGGAGGCCCGGTCGCGCCCGAACAAGGGCAAGGCGCCGCTCGTCGAACTGCTCAAGGTGCTCCTCAAGGCGAAATGCGAGGAACACGGCGTGGCCCCGAAGCTGGTGGCGACGGGCGACGACCTCGAACGCATCGCGGCCGGCGACAAGCACGGGATCCCGTCGCTGACGGGATGGCGCCGCGGGCTTTTCGGCGAGGACGCGCTGCGGCTGACGCGGGGCGAGGTCGCGCTGACGGCCGATTCGCGCGGCATCCGGCTGATCGGCGCGGCCCCGCCGGACGGCGGCGGCCCGGCATGACGGACGCCGCGGCGCGCCGGCGGCCTACGCGCCGGCCTCGATCCGGCGCCGCGGCGCCAGATTCAGGCATCGCGCGACGGACGCGAGCCGCCTGTCGACGAGTTCGCTGTAAAGGCAGGAGTCCTCGGGGCGCATGTGGAGCACCGCCTCGCCGGCGGCCCGCTCCAGCCGGGTGCGCGCGAGAACGCCGGGAGCGCCGCCGGAGAGCGTGAGCCCGAGACGGAGCGCAACCCCGACGAGCTTCGCCCGTTCGGCCGTCGCCAGGTCGACGAGGGTTCGCGCGGGCTCCGTGACCGGCGCGTCGCCGGCGCCGTGATGCCGCGCGTGAACGGCCAGCGCGACGAACGCGCGCCCGGCGTGATCTATCCCGACGACGGGCGCCCGCAACACCTCCTCGAAGGCCTGCGCCGCGCGGTAGCCGGGGTGCGCGCGCCAGGCGACGTCGGACAGCAGACAGGCCGCCAGGCGCAACCGGCGGTCTTCCGGGCCTTCCTCCCCGAACAGGGGCGCCATCCACGCCGCCAGTTCGTCGCCCGTATCCCCGAACCGCGAGGCGCGCGCCGCGAACGCCCGGCACCGGTCGATCAGCGGGTCCGCGGCCCGGACCTCCTCCGGCAGGCGCTCGTGCAGCAGGCCCTCGCGGAGCCCGCCGGCCAGGAACATGACCCGTCCGGGCCGCAGGCGGCGCAGGACCCGGGAGAGGACGGCGGCGGCGGCGGGGAGCGACTCCAGCCGGCGCTGGTTCACGCCCTCGATTCTCGCCAGGGAGTCGGCGCCGAGGCCGGAGATCAGGTCCGCCAGGGCGGCCGCCTCCTCCCGCGCGATCTCGTACTGGTGGACGATACGCAGCGGATAGTCGCGCCGCGCCATGTGGATGCGCGCCAGCGAGCGCCACGCGCCGCCGACGGCGTAGAAATCCTTCTTCCGCGCCTTCCCGAGCCAGGCCACCTTGTCGAGGGCGCGGTCGGCGGCGGCGATGCGCTTGCCGGGCGCGAGACCGGTCAGGCGCAGCGCGCCCAGAGGCAGCGTCACGCCGTCCCCCGCGGCGCCCGACTCCAGCCTCACCAGTTCGAGGCTGCCGCCCCCCAGGTCGCCCATGACGCCATCGGCGCGGGAGAGCGCCGACGTGGCGCCCAGGGCCGACAGGCGCGCCTCCTCCGCCCCGGACAGGACGCGCACCTCCAGACCGCAGGCGTCGCGCGCGCGGGCGACGAACGCCGGCCCGTCGGCCGCCTCGCGCACGGCCGCGGTCGCCACCGCCTCGGGGACGCCGGCGCCGAGCTCCCGCGATAGGGCGACGAACCGCCCGATCGTGGAAAGGGCGAGGTCGACGCCGCCCGCGTGCAGCGCGCCGGTCTCGGCGAGGTCGCGGCCGATGCCGCACAGGACGCGCTCGTTGAAGACCGGCAGGGGCGCGCGCACCAGGCCTTCGAAGACGACCAGCCGGACGGAGTTCGACCCGACGTCGATGACGGCCCGCCGCCGCCGCGCGCCGGCGATGCCGGATCGCGGGTGGCGGACGCGGGCCTCGGGCGCCGGGTCAATCGCCGTCGAGGACAAGGTGCGGGTCGGGGGCGGACGTCTCCAGCGCCTTGCCGCGCCCGGAAAGACTGGGATTGGTCATGAAGTAGGTATGCGCCGAAAACGCCTCGTCGTCCAGTTCCGATCTCGCATAGGTCCCGTCGGGCTGGAGCGTCCAGCTCTGGGCCTTGTCCTTGAAGTTGGCGACCATGATCTGATCGAGGACCTGCTCGTGAACCGTCGGGTTCTCCAGCGGGGTCAGCAGCTCGACCCGCCAGTCGAAGTTTCTCGGCATCCAGTCGGCGGACGAGATGAAGACCCGGGCGCCGGGCGACGGCAGGCCGCGGCCGGCGCCGAAGCAGACGATGCGGGAGTGCTCCAGAAAGCGGCCGATCACGCTCTTCACGCGGATGTTGTCCGAAAGGCCGGGCACGCCGGGGCGCAGGCAGCAGATGCCGCGCACGACGAGGTCGATCTGCACGCCGGCCCGGCTCGCCCGGTAGAGGGCGTCGATGATCTTCCCGTCCACCAGGGAGTTCATCTTCGCCCAGATCTCGGCCGGACGGCCCGCCTTGGCGTGGGCTATTTCCCGGTCCACCATGTCGATCAGCGTGCCGCGCAGGTTCTGGGGCGAGTTCACGAGCCGCTCCAGATGGCGGGGCGGGGCGGTTCCCGTCATGTAGTTGAAGATGTCGGCGGCATCGCGGCCGATGGCCGGGTCGGAGGTGAAGAACGAGAGGTCCGTGTACACCCTGGCGGTGACCGGGTGGTAGTTCCCGGTGCCCAGATGCACGTAGGTCTCGAGGCCGTCCTTCTCGCGCCGGACGACGAGCGAGACCTTGGCGTGCGTCTTCAGCGAGACGAAGCCGTACACGACCTGCACGCCGGCGCGCTCGAGGTTCCGCGCCCAGCGCAGGTTGGCCTCCTCGTCGAACCGCGCCTTGAGCTCGACCAGGGCGGTCACGGACTTGCCGGATTCGGCCGCGTCGATCAGCGCCGCGACGATCGGCGAATCATCGCTGGTGCGATAGAGGGTCTGCTTGACGGCGATCACGTCGGGGTCCGCCGCCGCCTGTTCGACGAACTGCACGACGACGTCGAAGCTCTCGTAGGGATGATGGACCACGAAGTCCTTCTCCCGGATCGCGGCGAACAGGTTCCCCCCGGCTTCCCTGACGCGCTCCGGGTAGCGCGGACTGTAGGGCGTGAACAGCAGTTCGGCGCGCTGGCCGAGGATGAGCTCGCTGGTGTCTCCGAGGCCGAGAATCCCGTCGACCACCGTCACCGCGTCATCCGGCGCCCCGATCTCCGCGGCGACGAACCGGCGCAGGTCCTCGGGCATTCCCGAATCGACGAACAGCAGCGTCACGCTGCCCCGGCGGCGGCGCTTGATCGCCGATTCGTAGAACCGGATCAGATCCTCCGATTCGTCCTCGATCTGTATGTCCGAATCGCGCAGGACCCGCACCAGCCCTTCGCCCGCGACGTCGTAGCCGGGGAGGAGCTGGTCGACGAACATCCGCACGATGTTCTCGAGCGAGAGGAAGCGGGCGGCGTCGCCGGGCAGCCGGAAGAACCGATCGACCTGATGCGACAGCGGGATCAGGGCCTGCAGCACGTGGCCGTCGCTCCGGCGGGACAGCTGAAGCACCATCGCGAAGCCGCGGTTCGGAAGGAACGGAAAGGGATGGGCCGGGTCGACCGCGATCGGCGTGAGCACGGGAAACACGCGCTCGAGAAAGAGGCGGCCGATGAACTCCCTGTCCGCGTCCGTCAGATCGGCGGTATCGAGCACGACGATGCCGGTCTCGCGGAGCCGCTGCCGGAGCGCCGACCAGACGCGCGCCTGGTCGGCCATCAGCCTGTTGGCGCGGGTGTTGATCTCGGTCAGCTGCTCTTCCGGAGACAGCCCGTCCTGGCTGAGCTCGTGGACGCCGGCCGCGATCTGGCCGCGGATGCCGGCCACGCGAACGGTGTAGAACTCGTCCAGGTTGACCGCCGAGATCGACAGGAACCGGAGCCGCTCCAGCAGCGGGTGGGACGGGTTCTCGGCCTCCTCGAGGACCCGTTCGTTGAACGACAGCCACGACAGCTCGCGGTTGATGTAGCGCTCGCTCGACCGGAGCGGCGCCTCGTCGCGGCCGTCCCCGCCGGCCGCCGCGTCCCGGTCCGTCGTCTCGCGAGGTCGCGTCTCGGCGATCGTCACGTGGCCTCCTCCGATTTCCCCGCACCGCGCCGGCGGGCGGATGCCCGGCATGGTAGCAGATGCGCCGGTGGCCGGTTGCCGGTGGCCGGTGGCCGGTTGCCAGTGGCCGGTGGCCAGTTGCCAGTGGCCGGCACCGATCACCGGTCACCGGCCACCGGCCACTGATAACAAGGCCGCGATGCCGGCGGGACGGAGTTTGACCCCGAACGGCCGGCCGCATATTACGGCGGGCACGCCGGGCGCGCGCCGCGTCCGGCCGCCGCCGAAACCGATCCGGACGAGGGCGATGCCCCTTTCCCGTCACGCCGAAATCGCCGGCGCCGGATTCGCCGGCCTGACCGCGGCCGCGGCGCTGGCCCGGCGCGGGTGGTCGGTGCGCGTGCACGAGAAAGGCCCCGAGGTTCGCGCGTTCGGCGCCGGGATCTGGATCTGGACGAACGGCTGGCGCGTCCTCAAGGCGGTAGGCGCCTACGCGCGGGCGCGCGAGGACGGCTACGAAAGCCCCTCGATCGAGAGATACGACCACAACGGCAGGCTACTCATGCCGCCGGTCCGGTTCGCCGACCACGGCGCCCGGATGATCGCCGTCGTCCGGCAGAAGCTGATCGAGGCCCTGCTCGAGACGTGCCTCGAGGCGGGCGTCGACGTCGTCACGGATTCGGAGGTGTCGGGCGCCTCCGAGGACGGCGAACTGAAAACCGCCGCCGGCGGGACGTTTCCCGCGGACCTCGTGATCGGCGCCGACGGCGTCAACTCCGCCGTCCGCGATTCGCTGAAGCTGACCCGGCGCCGCAACCGCCTCGCCTACGGCGGCTCCCGGCTGCTCATCCCGCGCACCGGGGAAGAGATGGCGGACGCGACGGACCGGGTCCTGACCTACGTCAACGGGGAAAGAAGGCTGCTGTACACGCCCTGCGGGCGGACGCTGACCTATCTCTGCTTCACCGTCCGCCCCGACGACGCGGAGGGCCGCGCCGTTCCGGTCAGAAAGAAGGCGTGGATCGAGTCGTTCCCGATGCTGGAACACGTCCTGGAGCGCGTGGGGACCGACGGCCGCTGGGACCGCTACGAGGTGATACGGCTCAAGCGCTGGACGCGCGGGCGGGTCGCCATCGTCGGCGACGCGGCTCACGCCATGGCGCCCTCGCTCGGGCAGGGCGGCGGGTGCGCGATGATGAACGCCCTGTCCCTGGCCGCCGCCGCCGGAGACGCGGCCGACGTTCCCGGCGCCCTCGCGGCGTGGGAGGAGCGGGAGCGGCCGCTGACCGAACGGGCGCAGCACGTCTCCTCGATGTTTTCGGGCCAGCGGACGGACTGGCGGCGGCGCGGCATATTCGAAACGGCCCGTCACCGGCCGACGGGCGCCGAGGGCATCGACTGAGCGCCCGTCCCGGAATACGCCGTCCCGGCGGGGAACGCGCTCACTCGGCGGCGCGGGCGAAGCCTTTCCCGGCGCCGCGCTTCGTCTTCGCCTTCCCGGCCGTCGCCTTCCTGACCATCCATTCCGGCTTGCGCGTGGCCTCGGTGCGGACGAACTCCTGCGTCGCCGTGCGCGGATCGGACCAGATTCTCTGCGGCTTTTCCCAGCGGTGGATGCGAGGCTGCGGCAGCGGAGTCGTGGTATCCACGATCTCGCCGTCCTTCATGACGACGTCGAGACGCTCCTTGTCCTGAAGGACCGTGATGTCGGCCAACGGATCGCCGTCGACCACCAGCACGTCGGCGTACTTCCCCTCCTCCAGGGTGCCGATCCTGTCCTCCATGCCGAGCGCGAACGCGGCGTTCCTGGTGCCGGTCTGGATGGCCTCCATGGCGCTCATGCCGAGCACGTCCTGCATGATCTCGAGTTCGCGGGCGTGCCACTCGCCGTAGGGCACGCTGCTCTGGCCCGAGTCGGACCCGGCCATCATCGTCACGCCGGCCCGGTGGGCGCGGGACAGGTTCCTGTGGGCGGCGTCCAGCTCCCGCTTGAGGCCCTCCAGGATCGGCGCGGGACACCCGAGATCGGGACCCCACTCGACGACGTTGGCGAGCAGGACCAGCGTCGGGTTGATGGGGGTTCCGGTCTCCAGGAAGGCGTCGACGTCCTCCTCCTCGATGTACGAGGCGTGAATGATCCAGTCGAACCCCGCCTCGACGGCATCGCGGGCCGCCCGCCGGCCGCGCGCGTGGATGGTGCAGCGCTTGCCGAGAAGGTGGGTGATCTCCGACACGGCCTTGAGATCGTCGAGCGTCAGGCTGCCGCCCATCCCGCCTTCGCTGCGCAGCACGTCGCCGTCGCCCGAGACCTTGATGACGTCGACGCTGTCCCGGACCTGCCGGCGCACCTCCTTCACCAGTTCGTCGCGGGTGTTGCACATCACCGAGAACGCGGAAACGGGATGCTCGACCCACGTCGGGAACACGCTGCCGATGCCGTTGTAGGTCGTGAGGTACTGGGACGCGACCTTCATGCGGGGACCCTCGATCATGCCCGCGTTCACCGCGTCGCGCAGGGCCGTGGCCACCCGCCAGGTGCCGCCGGGGTCGACCAGGCTGGTGACTCCGGCGCGCAGCACCTTGCGGATGTTGAGCGCGCCGCGCAGGGCCCTGTACTCGCCCGAGGCGTAGAGGTTGAGCTCCTCGGCCGACGTGACGTCGCCATACGACGTGTGGACGTGCACGTCGATCATGCCCGGCATGACGGTCTTTCCCGTCGCGTCGATCGTCCGGCAGGCGTTTCCGCACACCTTGGCGGCGTGCGCCTTCACGGCCTCCTCCCTGCCGATCCTGGCGATGCGGCCGTCCTCGATGAACAGGGCCGTCTTCTTCTTCGGCTTGGAACCGGTCGCATCGAGGACAGATCCGCCGGTGATGAGATAGCGCGTCATGTCACGGGTCCTTCCGTCAATTGCGGCGCCGGCGGGCGCAACCCGGCGGCGCGGCGTGTTGAACGAACCGGAGGACGGATAGTATACAATCGGAACCGCCGGACGAAACGCCGGCGCGGACGCGGGCCGGACTCCCCGCGCCGCATTGTTCGAGGGGAAACGGGAGGGCGCGATGCCGGGCGACGGGAAGGTGACGATCGAACTGATGGAAGAGATCAACGCGGCGTTCAACAGCCGCGATGCGGACCGCGTCGCGTCCTATTTCGCGGAAGACGGCGTCTTCGCCACCGCCCGCGGACCCGACCCCTGGGGCCACCGCGTACAGGGCCGCGACAACATCCGCGACTTCGTGGCCAGGCGGTTCGAGGTGGTGCCCGACATGAAATGGGAGCACGACTACAAGTACGTGACCGAAAATCGGGCGGTCACCGTATGGACCGTCACCGGCAAGAGCGCCGGGGGAGAGACGTTCAACTACCGGGGCTGCGACCTGTACGACTTCAAGGACGGCAAGATCACCTACAAGGACACGTTCTGGAAGATCGTCGACCCCGACGACCTGGGCGGGCTGCCGGCTTCGGAGTAGCGGAGTCCGGGCGCCGGTCCCGGCCCCGCGGGATCATGCCTCCGCCGGCGGGGCGAGCGGGCGGCCCTCCGCGCCCCGGACGATGCGCCCCGATGCTCCCCGGTCGACCGCGCCGGAAAGGCGGCCCGTGCCCGTAACGGTCCGCGCCGAGCGCTTGTCGAAGGTGTTCGGCGATTCGCCCGGCGCCGCGCTGGACATGCTCGGCGGCGGCGCGTCGAAGGACGAGATACTGCGGGAGACGGGCAACGTCGTCGCGGTCTCCGAGGCCGGCTTCGACATCGAAGAGGGCGAGATCTTCATGGTCATGGGTTTGTCGGGGTCCGGCAAATCGACGCTCGTCCGCTGTCTCAACCGCCTCATCGAACCCACCGCCGGCGCCGTGCTCATCGACGGCGAGAACATCCTCGCCGCCGACGAGGGCCGCGTGCGGGAGCTGAGGCGGACGAAGATGTCGATGGTGTTCCAGCACTTCGCCCTGTTCCCCCACAAGTCCGTCAGGGAAAACGCGGAGTTCGGGCTCAAGATCCGGGGCGCCGCGCCCGCCGAGCGGGGCGCGGCGGCGCTGGAGACCCTGCGCCTCGTCGGCCTGGAGGACTGGGCGGAGCACTACCCCGCCAGCCTGAGCGGCGGGATGCAGCAACGGGTCGGCCTCGCGCGGGCGCTGGCCACGGACCCCGGCATCCTGCTGATGGACGAGGCGTTCAGCGCCCTGGACCCCCTCATCCGGCGGGACATGCAGGACGAACTGCTCGACCTTCAGCGCAAGGTCCGCAAGACCATCGTCTTCATCACGCACGACTTCCACGAGGCGCTGAAGCTGGGCGACCGCATCGCCATGATGCGCGACGGAAAGATCGTCCAGATCGGGCCGCCCGAGGAGATCGTCTCCCGGCCCGCCGACGACTACGTCGCCGACTTCACCCGCGACGTCGACCGGGGCCGCGTCTTCTCCTGCGCCTCGATCATGCGGCAGGTGCCGCCGCTGCGGCTCGGCGAGGACACGCTCGATGACGCCGTGACGCGGATGCGGCGGGAATCCCGCGACGCGCTCCACGCGGTCGACGGCGACGGCAGGCCGCGGGGGCTCGCCCGCGCCGGCGCGGTCGCCAGGTCCGTCCAGGCCGGCGAAACGGAGCTCGCCGGCGCGCTGGTGGACGGGTTCCCGACGACCCCGGAGACCGCGAGGATCGCCGACCTCTACGCGATGTGCGGCGACGGCCTCCCGATCGCGGTCGTGGACTCCCGCGGCGCCTACGCGGGCGTGCTCATGCCGCTCGACGTCCTGACCAAGCTCACGCCGGACGCGCCGGACGCGCCGGACCCCGGCGCCGCGCGGCCGCGGCCATGAACGACCCTTCCGATCTCTTCCTGCTGCCGCTGGAGGACTGGATACAGACGGCCGTGGAATGGGTGGTCGCCAACTGGCGCCCGGTCTTCCAGGCAATCCGCTGGCCCATCTCCTACACGCTCGACGGGCTGGAGGCGGCGCTCCAGGGAATCCCCTACCTCGTGGTCGTGGCCGCGATGTTCGCCGTCGCGTGGCGCGCCGCCGGCTGGCGCACCGGCGCCTTCAGCCTCGCCGCCATGCTGTTCATCGGGTTCCTGGGCCTGTGGGACAAGGCGATGACGACGCTCGCCATCGTCTTCACGGCGGTCGTGTTCTGCGTGATCGTCGGCCTGCCGCTCGGAATCCTGGCGGGCAGAAGCGACCGGTTCTGGTCGTGGCTGAGGCCGGTCCTGGACGTGATGCAGACCACGCCGTCCTTCGTCTACCTCGTTCCCGTGGTGATGCTGTTCGGCATCGGCACCGTTCCGGGCGTCATCGCCACGATCATATTCTCCCTGCCGCCGCTCATCCGCCTGACCAACCTGGGGCTCCGGCAGGTGCGGACCGAGGTGGTGGAGGCCGGCCTGGCGTTCGGGTCGACCCGCTGGCAGCTGCTGAAGGAGGTGCAGTTCCCCCTGGCCCTCCCCACCATCATGGCGGGGCTCAACCAGACGCTTCTGCTGGCGATGGTCATGAGCGTCATCGCCGCCATGATCGGCGCCGAAGGTCTGGGACTCACCGTGTTGCGGGGGATCGGCAGGCTCGACGTCGGCCTGGCGGCGATCGGCGGCATCAGCATCGCGCTGCTGGCCATCATCCTCGACCGGGTGACCCAGGCGCTGGGCCAGGCGCGGCGGGACGGCCCGCCGATCGAGCGCCGGAGCTGGCTGGCGATGGTGTTCGGCTCGCGTCCGCGGCCCGGCGAAAGCCCGGCGGCGGGCGGGAGCGACTCCTTCCGGGAGCCCTCCGGGCGGTTCTCCAGGGGCGGGGGGTGAGCGGCTTGACTCGCGAAAGGCGACTCGCGGACAATCCCCTTTCACGATCACGCACCACGCACACACGATCGCACGTGCGAAACGGGGAGGCGGGAATGAACATCAGCCTGCGCAACGTCGGCATCGTCGCCGGACTCGCATTGTTCGCCCTGGCGGCGCCGGCGGCGGAATCCGCCGCCGCCGAGAAGTCGGCCAAGCCGGCCCGGGCCACCTGGGACACGTTCTGGTTCGGCGAACGGATTCTGAAGATCGGCCTGGAGCGCCTCGGCTATACCGTCGCGGAGCCGAAGACGCTCAACAACCCGGCGCGCTATCCCGCCGTCGCGCAAGGCGACGTCGATTACGAGACGGACGCCGTGATCCCGAACGCCAGCGCCTTCATCGAGAAGGTCAAGGCCGACGTCGAACTGGTCGGGCCGCTCATGAATCCGGGCTCCATCCAGGGTTATCTGATCGACAGGAAGACGGCGGAGGCCCACGGCATAACGAGCCTCGAGGACCTCAAGAAAGACGACGTCCGGAAGCTCTTCGACGGCGACGGCGACGGCAAGGCGGACCTGATCGGCTGCAATCCCGGCTGGAACTGCGAGAAGTTCATCAACCACCACATCGGCGCCTACGGGCTGGCCGACCACGTGAAGCACGTGCAGGGCGAGTACAACGTGCTGGTCGGAGATACGGTCGGCCGGTTGAAGCGCGGGGACTCCGTGCTCCTCTACGCCTGGTATCCGAACACCGCCACCATCCAGATGACGCCGGGCGAGGACCTGGTCTGGATCACGGTGCCCTACACCGACCTTCCGGACGGCGGCAAGGCCGACACGACGCAGGAGGGGCTGAAGTCCTGCGCCGCCGGCGCCGGGGCGTCGTGCAACCTCGGCTGGGCCGCGACCCAGTACTACGTCGCCGCGAACAGGAAGTGGCTGGCCGCGAACCCCCAGGCCCGGAAGCTGTTCGAGCTGGTCAAGGTCGGCCTCGAGGACCGGGTGACCCAGAACCTGGCCATGAAGAACGGCGAGGACTCCGAAGCGGACCTGACGCGCCACGCGGAGCAGTGGATCGCCAACAACAAGGCCGCGTTCGACGGCTGGGTGGAAGAGGCCCGCAAGGCCGGCAGCTACTAGCGGGCAGCGGGTAGCGGGCCGTTTCGCGCCCGCAACCCCGTCCGTGGCGGCCGCCTCCCGCGCCGGGACGCCGCAGGCCGAAGGACGTTCGCTTCATGCCGCTCGAGGAACGGGACATCGAATTCGAGGGGACGACCGTTCACGTCTGGGAGGGCGGAAGCGGCTTCCCGGTCCTGATGCTGCACGGATCGGGGGCCGGCGCCTCGATCTTCTCCAACTTCGAGCGTGTTCTCGAGCCTCTCGGCGAACGCTACCGGATACTGGCCGCGGACCTCGTCGGCTTCGGCCAATCGGGGCTGAAGCCGGAGATGCCGTACTTCGACGTCGAGATGTGGCTGCGTCAGGGGCTGCGCCTGGCGGAACTGCTTCCCGACGGGCCGATCGGCGTCATCGGGCACTCGCTCTCCGGGGCGTTCGCGCTCAAGCTCGCCGCCCGAACCGGCCGGATCGCCAAGGTCATGGCCACCGGCACCATGGGGGCCAGCTTCGAGGTCCCCGAGGCGCGCAACCGCGCGTGGACCTACCCGGAAACGGACGAGGCCATCCGCGGCGTCGCCGAGCACATGGTCGTCGACAAGTCGATCGTCACCGACCGTCACGTCGCCCACCGCAAGGCGATCCTGACCCGGCCCGGCTATCGCGAGTACTTCAGGGCGATGTTCGAGAAGGACCGGCAGCATTTCGTCGACGCCTCGGCCGTGACCCCGGACGAACTCTCCCGGATCGGCTGCGACGTCCTGTTCGTGCACGGCCGGCAGGACGCGTCGTTCCCGCCGGACAAGACGACGCTGGTCCTCGCCCGGGCGATCCCGACTTCCGACGTCGTCCTGCTGTCCCGGTGCGGGCACAACGTCGCCTACGAACAGCCCGCGAAATTCCTGCGCGCCTGCGAGATGCTCTTTGGATAGGCCGTTTCCCGAGGCGCCGGGCGCCGGCGCATGACCCGGCACGCGGAGATCGCCGGCGCCGGCTTCTCCGGCCTCGCGATGGCCGCCGCGCTGGCCCGGCGCGGGTGGTCGGTGCGCGTCCACGAGCGGTCTGCCGAGGTGCGGGCGTTCGGCGCCGGGATCTGGACGTGGGAGAACGGCGTCCGCGCGCTCGCCAGCATCGAGGCCGCCGACGACGCCTTCGCCGACTGCATCCCGCCGCCCCGATACCTCGAACGGGACGCCGGGCAGCGCATCATCCGGTCGCTGCCCTTCCCGCCGCCACGCAGCGCCAGCGGCGTCCGCATGTTCTGCATCACGCGGCAGCAGCTCCTCATGGCCATTCACGGCGCGGCGATGCGGGCGGGGGTGGAGGTCGCCGTCAATTCCGAGGTCGTTTCCGCGCGGCCCGAAGGCGCACTCGAAACCGCCGACGGAAGGACCTTGCGGGCGGACCTCGTCGTCGGCGCGGACGGGGTCAATTCCCGGGTCCGCGATTCCCTCGGCCTGCTGCGAAGCCGCCGCCGGCACGCGGACGGGGGGATCCGGGTGCTGGTGGCGCACGAGGGAGGCTACGGCGACACCGAGGAAGGGAGCCTGCTGCGCTCGTGGTGGAGCGGCCGGCGGCGGTTGCTGTACACGCCGTGCACGAGCGACGTCTTCTACATGTGCTTCACGGGACGGGCGCGGGACGGCCAAGCGTCGCGGGTTCCCCTGCACAAGGAGTCGTGGATCCGCCATTTCCCGTTCATGGAATCGATGATCGACCGCGTGGGCGAGGAGCAGCGCTACGACGTCTTCGAAACGGTGAAGTCCAAGCGCTGGCGCGCCGGCCGGGCGGCGATCATCGGCGACGCCGGCCACGCCATGGTTCCGGGGCTCGGCCAGGGGTGCGGCATGGCCATCTGCAACGCCCTGTCGCTGGCCGGCCATCTGGCCGATCACCGGGACGTCGAGCGCGCGCTCGACGAATGGGAAACGCGCTGGCGCCCGATCACGGAGCACGCCCAGCTCTGGTCCCGGATCAGCTGGCCGCTGACGCAGATCCCGGTCGGCGTCGCCCGCTGGGCCTTCCGGACTCCGGCGGTTCACGACTGGGTGGCGGCCCAGCGCAGCAAGCCTTCCCGCGTCATGCCCCACGGCAGCGAGAACGACCCGCGCTGGCTCCCGCGGGACGCGGCCGCGCCGATCGCAACGCCGGGCGGGAAGCCATGAAGAAAACGCCGCTGTTCGACATCCATGTGGCGTCGGCGAGACGCATGGTCAACCTCAAGGGCTTCGCCCGCCCCGTCGAGTACGCGGGCCACGCCGAGGAGCACCGGGCCATCCGGGAACGGGTCAGCCTGTGCGACGTGTCCCACATGGGCGAGATCGAAATCAGCGGTCCGGACGCGCCGGCGCTGGTGGACAGGCTGATCACGAACGACGCCGCCCGCCTCGACGCGGGCCAGGCCCTCTACACCGTCATGTGCGATGAACGCGGCCACGTCATCGACGATCTGGTCTGCCTCCGCCTGGCGGAAGACCGGTTCCTCTGGGTCGTCAACGTCACCAGGACCGACGAGGACCATCGCTGGGTCCTGAAGCACGCCCAGGGCCTCGATACGCACGTCCGCGACCGGTCGGCGGAACTCGCCCTCCTCGCCCTCCAGGGGCCGTATTCGAGCGAGGTCCTGCAAAAGGTCGTCGCGGCCGACCTTTCGGGAATGGCCTACTACCGGCTGGCGGAAACCACCGTCACGACCGACGAGACGGAGGCCCCCTGCATCGTCAGCCGCACCGGATACACCGGCGAACGGGGATACGAGATCTGCGTTTCCCGGGACTTCGCCCCGTCCGTGTGGCGGGCGCTGATGCGCGCCGGGCGTCCCCTGGGCATCGCGCCGCACGGGGTCGCCGCCCGCGAGAGCGCGCGCACCGAAGCCGGCTACCTGCTCAACGGCAACGACATCGACGACCGGACCTACCCCCACGAGGTCGGTCTCGGCTGGGTGGTGAAGCCGCACAAGGACTTCATCGGGCGCGACGCGCTGGCCGCCGTCGCCGAAGGGGGAGCGCCGCGGAAGCTGGTGGGGCTGGAGATGGCGGGACGGGTCACGATCCGCCACGGATACCCCGTCTTCAGGGACGGCGAGCGGATCGGGCGGGTCACGAGCGGCCCGCTGTCTCCCGACCTGGTGGGCGGCGCCGCGAGCCTGGGGCTGGGATTGGTCGCCAGCGCCCACGCCGGGGACGGCGGCGTCCTCCAGATCGGCGTGCGCGGCGCGCGCCACGATGCGCGAATCGTCCCCTACCCCTTCCGGGAACGGCGGGTGCGCGACGACGCCAGGGTGGACACCCTGTCTCCCTGCGGGCTGCGCTACGGCGAGGATCATTTGTGGGTCGGGGCGGAGTCCGACGGCCGGGCCACGATCGGGCTCACCGACTTCGGACAGCGGTATCTGGGGGAAGCGCTGTCGGCGGTGCTGCCGGTGCCGGGCGACCGCATCGTGCGGGGATCGCCGTTCGGCTGGCTCGACGCCTACCGCAGGCCCTTCGACCTGATCGCGCCGGTGTCGGGGACGGTCGTGGCGGTGAACGCGGCCGCGGTCGAACGACCGGGCGACGTCAACCGCTATCCCTACGCGCGCGACGGCCTGATCCGGATCGAACCCGACGATGCCGGGGAGATCCCGGCGCTCGCCGGGTTCGCCGCCTACACCGAGACCACGCGCCGGCTCGAGCGCTACGACTCCTGGTCCCGGGACCTCAGGCTGACCTGAACGTCCATCTGTTCTCCCCTCGGGGCGCCACTCGGACCTTCGCGAGACACGGCCGAGGGTGTGCAAGGTGTGCAATTCGACGCACCGGGTCCGCCCTCCATACGGTGTGCAAGGTGTGCCATTCCGGGCGCGATCCGGACCTCCGCGGAATGCGCCCGACGGTGTGCAAGCTGTGCAATTCGACGCGCCGGGTCCGCCCTCCATACGGTGTGCAAGCTGTGCCATTCCGGGTACGGCCCGGACCTCCGCAGGATGCGCCCCACGGTGTGCAAGGTGTGCAAGTCGGCGCGCCGGGCACACCCCCCATACGGTGTGCAATGTGTGCCATTCCGGGCGCGGCCCGGACTTCCGCGAGATGCGCCCGACGGTGTGCAAGGTGTGCAAGTCGGCGCACCGTGCCGCGACTGGCGACTGGCGACTGGCGACTGGCCACCGGCGACCGACCTTAGTGTGCAACGTGTGCCATTCCGGGCGCGGCCCAGACTTCCGCGGAATGCGCCCCCACGGTGTGCAAGGTGTGCAAGTCGGCGCGCCGCGTCCCGCTCGCCGTTCCCGGCGCCGGGCGGGTTTCACGGACGCCGGGGCCGCCGTCAGAACAGCGCCGGATTCAGCCCGCCGTCCAGCAGAATGCTCTGGGCCGTGATGTAGCCCGCCCTGTCGCCGCACAGGAACGCGCAGGCTTCGCCGAATTCCTCCGGCGCGCCGAACCGGCCGACCGGGATGCGCGCGATCCGGCGCTCCGCGGCCGCTTCCGGACTCACCCCCTCGCGCCTGGCGACGGCCTCGGTCGTGGCGCGAAGGCGATCGGTAAGGATCTCTCCGGGAAGCAGGTTGTTGATCGTCACGTTGTGCCGGGCGACTTCACGGGCGATGGTGCCGACCGCGCCCGTGAGGCCCGCCCTCGCGCCGTTCGACAGCACCAGGATGTCGACGGGCGCCTTCACGGAACCGGACGTGACGTTGACGATGCGGCCCCATCGGCGCGCGATCATGCCGTCGACCGTCGCCTGGATCAGGGCGATGGCCGTCAGCATGTTGGCGTCCAGCGCCGCGATCCAGTCCTCGCGCGTGAAATCCCGAAAGTTGCCGGGCGGCGGACCTCCGGCGTTGTTGATCAGGATGTCCGGCTCGGGACACGCGCCCAGCGCCGCCTCGCGCCCTTCCTCGGTCGTGACGTCGCCGACGACGGCCGTGACCTGCGCCGCCGTCGCGGCCCGGATCTCCGCGGCGGTCGCCTCGACGGTTTCCGGGGTGCGGCCGGTGACGGTCACGTCGACGCCTTCCCGCGCCAGCGAGAACGCGCAGGCCCTGCCGAGGCCGCGACTCGAGGCGCACACGAGCGCCTTCCTTCCCGCGATACCGAGATCCATGCCTAATCTCCTTCCAGGTCCTGACGAAGGGCCAGTATCCGGCGCGCGAGCGGAACCGTTATCTCCCGCCGGTCGGCGAGCGAACGCGCGTCGAGCGCCGCGACGATATCACGGGCGGCGCGGAACGAACGCTCCATGTGGCGCACCAGATACGTCACGACCGCGTTTCCGACCCGCAGCTGCCGGTCGGCGAGCAGCTTGACCAGAACCGCCGCGAGCAGCGCGTCGTCCGGCGGCCCGACGGCGACCGCTCCCAGCGCGTTGACGCGGGAGCGAAGATCGGGCAGGTCCACGTCCCAGGACCGGGGCGGACGCCGGCTCGTCAGCAACAGGCTTCCGCCGCGCTCGACCGCGGCGTTGTAGGTATGGAGAAGGCCCCGCGCGTCGACGCCCGAATCGACGTCCTCGACGACCAGATCGGCGGGCCGCGCGTAGGCGCCCGCCGCCGTCACCGCGGACGCCGGCGCGACGCCGGCGCCGGAATGCGCCCGGAAGACGTGCGCCAGATGCGTCTTCCCGCACCCGGCGGGACCGTGCACGACGAGCCCGCGGCCGGGCCAGCGGGGCCAGCGGTCGAGCCAGGCCACCGCGTCCGAGTTGCACGGGGCGACGAGGAAATCGTCCCGGCACAGGGCCGGCCGCCGGGCGAGGTCCAGGGCGAGCTGCGCCCCGGCCCGGCTCAAGGCTCGCCCCGCTTCTCTTCCAGGAAATAACCGCTCCGGCGGTAGCGCTCGACCCAGAAGCGGACGAAGACCCCGATCACCGCGGCCGCGGGCACGGCCACGAGGATCCCGACGATCCCGAACAGGGCACCCCCCGCCATGAGCGCGAATATGACCCAGACCGGATGGAGCCCGATCCGTTCGCCGACGAGGCTGGGCGTCAGATAGAACCCGTCCAGGGTCTGTCCGATCACGAACACCAGGGCGACGAGACCCAGGGGCAGCGGATCGAACCCGAACTGCACCAGCGCCACGACGAACGCGGTTCCGAAACCGATGATGGCGCCGACGTAGGGTATGAACGCGAGCAATCCGGCGCCGAGGCCGATGAGCAGGCCGAACTCCAGCCCGACCAGCGACCATCCGACGGCGAAGATCACGCCCAGAACGAGGGCGACCGTGCCCTGGCCGCGAATGAAGCCCGACAGCGCCCGGTCGACGAGGCGCATCTGCTCGCGGATCGTCTCCAGGCTCCGCCGGGGCAGGAGGGCGTCGACCCGGGCGACGACACGGTCCCAATCGCGGATCAGGTAGAAGGCCACGACCGGCGTGATGAAGAGCAGCGAGAGGAAGTTGAAGAGAACGATCCCTCCGCGCCAGATGCCCGCCAGCGCCGCGATCCAGGCGGCCGACCCTTCCGCCAGCCTCGTCACGATGCCCCGCGCCTTTTCGAGGTCGGCGGCGTCCAGACCGGGAATCCGGCCCTCCAGAACGAGAAGGGCCAGCTTGCGAATCCGTTCCGCGTACTCGGGGAGCCGCTCCAGAAAGCCCGTGGTCTGGGCCTCCAGCGGCGGAAACAGGACGAGGATGGACAGGATCGCGAGCACGAAGAACCCGCCGACGATCGTCGTCGTCGCGAGCGTCCGCGAAAGGCCGGCCGCCTCCAGGCGATCCGCCGCCGGGTCGAGCAGATAGGC
Organism: Alphaproteobacteria bacterium; assembly: GCA_965200265.1. Lineage (GTDB taxonomy): Bacteria > Pseudomonadota > Alphaproteobacteria > UBA2966 > UBA2966 > UBA2966. Next base: position 1,753,203 of record OZ241357.1, read on the forward strand.
GATCGCGAACCCGACGACGAACGGCAGCAGAATGGTCCGCAGGAGATAGAGGAGAAGCACGGCCACGGCGATTCCCGCAGCCCAGACGAGGAGTCGGTCGTACCGGATCATCGAGCCCGCTCCATGCCGCTGTCCCGGACCCAGTTGACCAGGTATCGGGCGCCCGACAGGGCGGTGGTCGCCGCGACGGCGTATATCAGCACCGTGGCCAGCACCTCCAGCCCCACCCGGAACGCGACGTCCCCCAGCACCGTCGCCGCCAGGGAAATCTGCAGGACCGTGTTGATCTTGCTGATGAACAGGGGCGTCGGCCGCATGGGTTGGGACATGGTGTACGCGAGCAACGCCCCGCCGACGATCAGGAGGTCGCGGGACACCACGAGGATGACCAGCCAGACGGGCAGGATCTCCTGATAGCCGAGCGTGATGTATATCGACACGAGGAGCGTCTTGTCGGCGATGGGGTCGAGAAACCTGCCGATTTCGGTATCCATCCCGAACTGCTTGGCGAGGTAGCCGTCGACGGCGTCGGACACCCCGGCGAGCACGAAGACCACGAACGCGCCGACGTATGCTTCCTGCAACAGCAGCCAGACGATGACGGGAACGGCGAGGAGGCGTCCCAGGGACAGGGCGTTCGGGAGATTCACTTGCCCGCGGCCCGCCTCTCGCCGGCCGTCGCGTCCGGCCTCCCGCGCGCGCGCAGGACCCAGGACCCGTTCTCCTCCACCAGATCGAGGTCGCGCTGCGCGAGGGCCACGGCCAGCTGCCGCGTCGATCCGAAATGGCGCAGCACCACCCGCGCCGCCTCCCGGTTTATCTCGACCATCTCCACCCCGCCGACCTCGGGCGCCAGGGACAGCCGGGATCGAACCTCCGTCCAGTCGGCGAGGCCCGAGAGCGGCACGCTCGCGTCGAGCACGCCCTCGTCCTCGAAGCGCAGGAGCATCAGGTGCTTCCAGTCGTCCTCGATCCGCGACGCGGCCTCGTCGGCGGCCCTCTTCAGGAGCGCGTCGACCATCGTCCGGGACGCGCCGCGGAAGCTCCCCACCGGCGTCGATCCGCTCTCCGATCCGTGCCGATGCAGGGTGACGGAAAGGCGCGGAACGCCGGTGGCGAGATCGTGGCGCAGGACGGCGTGGGCGACCAGCACGTCCGCGACCCCGTATCTCCGCGCGACCGCCGCCAGCGCCGTTTCGTCGCCGGCGACGGCCTGCTCCGCGCCGATGGCCGCGACGTCGGCCAGGTCGCCGAACGGCATGACGAACGGCACCGCCGATTCCACTTCCGCCCGCGTCCGCCAGGCCGCCCGCCAGGGATTCGGGTCGTCCCACAGGTTGCGGGCACCGGCCGCCTCGTACACCGGCAACACGAGCAGCGGCTTGCCCGGCGTCTCGCCGAACGGAATCCCGCTCCCCCGAAGCAGGGTCCTGACCCGATCCCTCCTGAAGCTCACCGTCAGGCCGGCCAGATACCGGTTCGGCGAGGTCTTTTCCCCCTCGATCTCGATTCCCCGGACCAGCTCGGCGATCGCGGCGTCCTCGAGCCTCGGTATCCGCGGATAATACGCACGCGAGGTGAGGCGGCGAATCAGGCGGTCCAGGGCCTCCCGCTGTCCCGACGCGAGGGCGATCCCGCGCGCCGCGATGGCCGTCTCCGCGACCGCGTCGACGCGGATGCCGGCGACGGAATAGAAGTCGGCGGACCGCGCCCGGGCCGTCGGATCCTCGGCGAAGGCGGCCACGTGCGGAACCATGCAGAGGACCATGCAGACAGGGGCGATTCGAATCGCCCCGCCGCCCACGGCGGGGATCATTGCAAACGGGCCCGGATTCGCTATGTTCGACGGACGCCGCGGCAGAATACCTGGGATCGAGGCCGCCATCAACAAGAACGCCCGGACCCCGGCCCCTTCCACGAACGCCTACCGCGCCGCCGGCGTCGACGTCGATGCCGGCGACCGGTTCGTGCGCGGGATCGCGCCTCTCGCCGCGGCCACGCGAAGGCCCGGCGGCGACGCCGAAATCGGCGGTTTCGGGGCCTTCTTCGACCTCGGGAGCGCCGGCTACGAGGATCCGATCCTCGTCGCCGCGACGGACGGCGTCGGCACGAAGCTGCTGATCGCGCGCGACGTCGGCCGGCATCGCGCGGTGGGCCGGGACGTGGTCGCCATGTGCGTGAACGACCTCGTCGTCCACGGCGCCGAGCCGCTCTTCTTCCTGGACTATCTGGCGATGGGAGAGCTCGACGCGGTCGCCGGGAAAGCCGTCGTCGAGGGCATCGCGGACGCCTGCGTCGAAGCCGGCTGCGCCCTCGCCGGGGGCGAAACGGCCGAACTGCCCGGCCTCTACCCGCCGTCCGGGTACGACCTGGCGGGGTTCGCCGTCGGCGCGGTCGAACGCGGGATGCTGGTCACCGGCGAACACGTGCGGCCCGGCGACGCCGTTCTCGGTCTCGCCTCGAACGGGCTCCACTCGAACGGGTTTTCCCTCGTCAGATCGATCGTTTCCCGGCTGTCCCTGAGCTACGCCGATCCCGCGCCCTTCGAACCCGGACGGCCTCTCGGGCGCGCGCTCCTCGAACCCACGCGGCTCTACGTCGGCTCCTGTCTCGCCGCGGCCCGGTCGCGCCTCGTCCATGCCCTGGCGCACGTCACCGGGGGCGGGCTGGCCGGCAATCTCGCCCGCGTGCTGCCCGGCGACGTCCGCGCCGAGATCGACGCCGCGTCGTGGCCCGTGCCGCCGGTGTTCCGGTGGCTCGTGAACGAGGGCGGCGTGCCGCCGGACGACGCCCTCCGAACCTTCAACATGGGCATCGGCATGGCCGTCGTCGCCGCCGCCGGACGCGCGGAGGAAACCATCCGGCTCCTCGCCGACCGGGGCGAAACGGTCTTCCGAATCGGCGCCGTCGCGGACAGGACGGGAGAAGGCCCGAGCGTCGCGATCGAGGGAGACCTCGGATTGTGACCCTGCGGGTCGGAGTCCTGATCTCGGGGCGCGGCGCCAACCTCCAGGCGCTGATCGACGCCTGCGCGGCGCCGGCGTATCCCGCCGAGATCGCGGTCGTGATCTCGAACGAGCCCGAGGCCAGGGGCCTGACGCGCGCGCGCGACGCAGGGATCCCGGCGGAGATCGTCGAGCATCGCGCGTTCGCGGACCGGTCGGCGTTCGAGGACGCGCTCACCGGCGCCCTCCGGCGCGCCGGCGTCGAACTGGTGTGCGCCGCCGGCTTCATGCGCGTCCTGACCGGGACCTTCCTCGACGTCTGGCGCGACCGCGTCGTCAACGTCCACCCGTCCCTGTTGCCCGCGTTCAGAGGCTTGGGAACCCACGAACGGGCCATCCGGGCGGGGGTCCGGTTCAGCGGCTGCACGGTCCATTTCATCCGCGCCGACCTGGACGCGGGACCCGTCATCGTTCAGTCCGCCGTACCGGTGCTTCCGTCCGACACCCCCGACGACCTCGCCGCGCGCGTGCTCGAAAGCGAGCGCCGGTGCCTGCCCCTGGCCGTGCGCTGGATCGCCGAGGGACGGGTGCGCGTCGTCGACGAAATCGTCCACGTCGACGGCGCCGGCGGCCCCGCGGGCGCGTCGATCAACCCCCCGGACGCGCGCTAACCGACGATCTCCTCTTCCCCGAAGAAGAAGGCGATCTCGTCCGCCGCCGTGCCCGGCGAGTCCGAACCGTGCACGCTGTTGGCTTCGATGGACTCGGCGAATTGCGCGCGGATCGTGCCGGGCGCGGCTTCCTCGGGGTTCGTCGCGCCCATGACGTCCCGGTTGCGCCGGATCGCGTCGTCGCCTTCCAGAACCTGAACCACGACCGGTCCCGACGTCATGAAGGCGCACAGCGCGTCGAAGAAGGGGCGCTCCCGGTGAACGGCGTAGAATCCCTCGGCGCGCTCCCGCGTGAGCCGGATCCGCTTCTGGGCGACGATGCACAGCCCGGCCCCCTCGAACTCGGCGTTGATGCGGCCCGTCAGATTGCGCCGGGTCGCGTCGGGCTTGATGATGGAAAGGGTGCGCTCGAGCGCCATGAACGGCCGTCCTGTCGAAGCGGCGAATGGCGCGCCTTATAGCCGGAGCCCGGCGGCGCCGCAACCGGCCCTGGGAGCGCCGGTGGCCGGTGATCAGTGACCGGTGGCCAGTTGCCAGTTGCCAGCACCGATCACCGGCCACTGGCCACTGGCCACTGAAAGCCCGGCGCTCCCGGTCACTCCGCCGCCCGCTCGTAGGCGTCGAGGGGCGGACAGACGCACACCAGGTTGCGGTCGCCGTGTACCTGGTCGATGCGGTTGACGGGCGGCCAGTACTTGGCCTCGCGGAGCGACGGCACCGGGAAGGCGGCGCGGTCCCGGGAATAGGGATGGGGCCAGACGTCGGCCGCGACGTCGTCCATCGTGTGCGGTGCGTTCTTCAGCGGGTTGTCTTCGGCATCGGCCTCGCCGCGCTCGATTTCCGCGATCTCCCCGCGGATCGAGATCATGGCGTCGCAGAACCGGTCCAGCTCGGACTTCGATTCGCTCTCCGTGGGCTCGATCATGAGAGCGCCCGCCACCGGCCAGGACATGGTCGGCGCGTGGAAGCCGTAATCCATCAGCCGCTTGGCGATGTCCTCGACCGTGACGCCCGTATCGCGCTGGATCGCGCGGCAATCGACGATGCATTCGTGCGCGACGCGGCCGCCGGCGCCCCGATAGACGACCGGGAAATGCGGCTCCAGGCGGTGGGCCACGTAGTTGGCGTTGAGGATCGCAACCCGCGTCGCCTGGAGCAGGCCCGCCGCCCCCATGAGCGCGACGTAGGCCCAGGAGACGGGCAGGATCAGGGCGCTCCCCCAGGGAGCCGCGGCGACGGCGCCGACGCCCGTGCCGGGACCCGCCTCCGCGACCAGGGGGTGATTGGGCAGGAACGGCGCCAGATGCGCCTTGACGCCGATCGGGCCGACGCCGGGGCCGCCGCCGCCGTGGGGGATGCAGAAGGTCTTGTGCAGGTTGAAGTGCATCACGTCGGCGCCGAGCTCGGCGGGCCGGCAGATCCCCACCATGGCGTTGAGGTTGGCGCCGTCCATGTAGACCTGACCGCCGTTCGCGTGGACGATGCCGCAGACGTCGGCGATGCGCTCCTCGAACACGCCGTGGGTCGAGGGATAGGTGACCATCAGCGCCGCCAGCCGGTCGGCGTGCCGCCCGGCCTTGGCCTCGAGGTCGCCGACGTCGACGTCGCCCTCGGAATCGCAGTCGACGACCACGACCTCGCACCCGGCCATCACCGCGCTCGCCGGGTTGGTGCCGTGAGCGGAACCCGGAACGAGACAGACGTCGCGGCCCTCGTCCCCCCGGTCGCGATGCCACGCCCGGATGGCCAGCAGGCCGGCGTACTCGCCCTGCGACCCGGCGTTGGGTTGCAGGGAGACGGCGTCGAAACCGCTGATTTCCGCCAGCGCGTCCTGGAGGCCCCGGATCATCTCGATAGTGCCGGCGGCCTGGTCGAGGGGCGCGAACGGATGGACGTCGGCGAACTCGGGCCAGGTGACCGGCAGCATCTCGGTCGTCGCGTTGAGCTTCATGGTGCAGGAGCCGAGCGGGATCATGGACCGGTCGAGCGCAATGTCCTTCGCCTGCAAGCGGGCGAGATAGCGGAGCATCGCGGTCTCCGAACGGTGGCGGTGGAACGCCTCGTGGGCGAGAAACGGCGTGGTCCGCGCGTGGCTTGGCGGAATCCCGGAGCGGGCGCGGCGGGCGAGCGCGTCCAGATCCGCCGCCGGCGCGTCGGCACCGGCGAAGGCGGCCAGCACGGCGCCGACGTCGCCGCGGGACGTCGTCTCGTCCACCGAGACGCCCACGGCGTCGCCGTCGATCGCCCGCAGGTTGATGCCGCGCGCGCGCGCCCGCGCCACGATCGCCCCGGCGCGGCCCGGCGCCGGGACGGAAAGCGTGTCGAAGAACGTCTCGTTGCCGACGGCGAAGCCGAGCTCGCGCAGGCCCGCCGCCAGAATCGACGCGTATCCGTGAACGCGCCGGGCGATGGCGCGGAGCCCGTCCGGCCCGTGCCATACCGCGTACAGGCCGGCGATCACCGCCAGCAGGACCTGCGCCGTGCAGATGTTGCTCGTCGCCCTCTCGCGCCGGATGTGCTGCTCGCGCGTCTGCAGCGCGAGGCGATGCGCCGGGCGTCCGCGGGCGTCGACCGACTGGCCGACGATCCGGCCGGGAACGGCGCGGCGGTGGTCGTCGCGCGTCGCCAGGAAGGCCGCGTGAGGGCCGCCGAAGCCGAGCGGCGTCCCGAAGCGTTGCGCGCTGCCGACCACGACGTCGGCGCCGAATTCCCCCGGCGGCTTGAGCAGGACGAGCGCCAGCAGGTCGGCCGCCACCACGACCAGCCCGCCCCTGGCGTGAACGTCGTCGACGACTCCGGCGTGGTCGGGGACGGCGCCCGTCACGTCCGGGTATTGCAGCAGGACGCCGAAAACGTCCGCCGCCGCCAGGTCCGCGGCCTCGTCGCCGACGACGACGTCGATCCCCAGCGGCGCCGCGCGGGTCCGCAGGACGTCGATGGTCTGCGGCAGGCAGCGCTCGGAGACGAAGAAGCCGTTTGCGGGCGCCCTGGAGATACGACGGCACATGGTCACCGCCTCGGCGGCGGCCGTGCCTTCGTCGAGCAGCGAGGCGTTGGCGAGCGCCATCCCCGTCAGGTCCGCGATCATGGTCTGGTAGTTGAGGAGGGCCTCCAGGCGGCCCTGGGAGATCTCCGGCTGGTACGGGGTGTAGGCCGTGTACCACCCCGGATTCTCCAGAACGTTGCGCAGTATCACCGGCGGCGTGACGGTGCCGTGGTAGCCGAGGCCGATCATCGACTTCAGGACCCGGTTGCCCTTCGCCATGCGGCGGAGTTCGGACAGGACGTCCGCTTCCGTCCGCGGACCCGGAAGACCCAGGGGCGTCGCCGAGCGGATGGCCCGCGGCACGGCGGCGTCGACCAGGGCCTCCAGCGATTCGAATCCGAGCGCCGCCAGCATCGCCGACGTCTCGCGGTCGTCCGGCCCGACATGGCGGCGGATGAAGTCGCCGGCCTGTTCGCGTTCGGCGGCGGCGAGCGTGTCCTCGATCATCTTCCTTCTCCCTCGCAGGCGAACGCGCGTCACGGCCCGGATCGGTCCGGGTCCTTCACGAACGCCGCGTACTGGTCCGCGTCCATCAGCCCGTCGAGCTCGCCGGGGTCGCTGATCCTGATCTTGACGAACCAGCCGCTTCCCTCGGCGTCCCGGTTGACCTGCGCCGGGTCGTCGCCGAGGGCCTCGTTGACCTCGACGATCTCGCCGCTCACGGGGGCGTAGACCTCGCTGGCGGCCTTGACCGACTCCACGACCGCCGCCTCGGCGCCCTTCGAGACCGACTCGCCGATTCCGGGAAGGTCGACGTAGACCACGTCGCCGAGTTGCTCCTGCGCGTAATCGCTGACCCCGACGGTCGCCACCTCGCCCTCGAGGCGGATCCATTCGTGGTCCCTGGTGTATCTGAGATCGCTCATCGTCCGTTTCTCCCGTATCCGTGGCGCGCCGGGCCGCCGCCGACCGGAACCCGCGCGGCGGCAGCGCCCGACCGCCGGCGCGCGGACCTCTCCAGACGCCGCGCGGCGTCCGCCCATCGGTCGCACATGCGTTGACGTTCAAGGAAGGAGTCTCTCATGGCGACCTCGCGACAGGGCTCTCCGCCGATGCAGCGGAGCCTGCCCCCTCTGTCGCTGGACCTGAGAGATTGACCGGCGCGCATCGGGCCACGCGGACCCTGCCGGTTTTCCCCTTCGGTGGAAGCCGCGCCGGCATCCGCCGCGACTCCGCTTTCCAGAGCGCCGTCCCCCCGCGGTCCTTTCGCCTGAGAGTTTCCGGGGCGGTTGCTCCTTCGGCGCCGGCTCCCGGAGGAACCGGCCTCTCCCGCGGGGATCGTCCGGCTGTAGCCGCGATGATAGGCGGCGCCCAGCCCCTGTCAACCGCCGGACGCGGCGGCCGGGGCCACCCTCGTCACCGGCCGCCTTCAACGTCACCTCGGCGCTGGGCCGAGGGATATGACGATCACACGCTTGTTGCCCGGCGATACGACGCCCTTCAACGTCACCTCGGCACTTGGCCGAGGGATACCGGGCTCAACTGCCACACCCCCATCCACATCCCCTCCCTTCAACGTCACCTCGGCGCTCGGCCGAGGGATACAACGCACGGGCGCGCCCGGCGATATCGGACGCCATCCTTCAACGTCACCTCGGCGCTTGGCCGAGGGATATTCGGTAGCGGCGCGTGCCGTCGCCCAGGACTTCGGCCCTTCAACGTCACCTCGGCGTTTGGCCGAGGGATACGCAGGTCGATGCCCGGATCGATGCGGCGATTCCGGCCCTTCAACGTCACCTCGGCGCTTGGCCGAGGGATACGCGGGCGGCGGGGTGGCCGCCGAGATCGTCGTCGACCTCCTTCAACGTCACCTCGGCGCTTGGCCGAGGGATACGACTCGACGCTAGCGGACGTCGCCTGCGCCGACGGCCTTCAACGTCACCTCGGCGCTGGGCCGAGGGATACCGTTCGAGGCCGCCCGGTCCGGGTCCGGGTACAGCGCCCTTCAACGTCACCTCGGCGCTGGGCCGAGGGATACCGCCCACCGGCCCGAAGAACGACGCCGCCAGCGCGACCCTTCAACGTCACCTCGGCGCTTGGCCGAGGGATACTCACCGCGCAGTCGCCGATCGAGGCGGCGGAGATCAGCCTTCAACGTCACCTCGGCGCTTGGCCGAGGGATACGCAGCGCCGGGTGCGTGATCTCGACCCCCGACAGGACCTTCAACGTCACCTCGGCGCTGGGCCGAGGGATACCCGGGCCTTGTCGTTCAGCGCCGCGTGCCACTCGAACCTTCAACGTCACCTCGGCGCTGGGCCGAGGGATACCGCGCAGGCGCTGGCGATCGGCGACGTCGTGCCCCACCCTTCAACGTCACCTCGGCGCTGGGCCGAGGGATACGCCCTCGTTGATCGCCTCGCGCTTGTCGGCGCGGGCGTCCTTCAACGTCACCTCGGCGCTGGGCCGAGGGATACTGTCGTCCGTGTGACGCGGTGGCGGCGCAGGCCGGACCTTCAACGTCACCTCGGCGCTGGGCCGAGGGATACCCCGTCGACACCGGCCTCCTCCAGCGCCTTGAGCGCCCTTCAACGTCACCTCGGCGCTGGGCCGAGGGATACGGCGGCCTCGCGGGCCGTTGATTCGAGACGGATATTTCCCCTGATTTCGAGAGCCTCCCCGTTCCTCGCGTTTCACGCTTTCCGCGGGATCGGCCGCGAGCGCGCAAGCCGTTGATCCGACGCCCGGTTTCGCGATCACGAACCTTCCCGAGTCCGCCAGCCGCCGCCGGCCCGCGCCCAGTCCTCGATTCTCGTCGGCAGGAACAGTCCGAGCCCGTATCCGATGCCCGCGCCGAGCAGGACCGGCCCCGCCACCGGCTCCTTCCATCGAATGGACATGTGCTGACACGGATAGCCCGCCAGGTGACGGGGCCGGTCGTACCGGGACGGCATGTCGCTCCCGCGCAACCGGCCGGCGGGCTCCATGGTCGCGCTTTCCAGCATCGCCTCGGGGATACCCGCGCGCCGCAACAGCCGCCGCACCGAGCGTTCCGGCCGCGGCCGGCCGCGCCGGTGGTCGCGCCCCCACAGCACGACCGGCGTCGCCGTCGTCCATGCCTGCGCCTCTCCGTAATATCGGGCGAGTATCCGGTCGGCGCCCGCGATCGGCGTCAGCATCCCGGCTGGCTCCGTCTGCCCTTCGGGGATCAGTTCCGCTCCGATCAAGCGGTGCAGCACGCCGAGCCAGTCGTCCTCCTCGACGCTCTCCGGCGCCGTCAGCATGACCCTCCTGATGCGGCCGTCGGCGTGTTCGTGCCCGACGTTGGGCAGGGGATGGACCCGTATTCTCCGTTCGCCCCCGTGTCCCATCAATTCGGAGATCGTCCTCTCCGCCAGACCCGCGCGCCGCGCCGCGCCGCCGATCGCGTGACGCGCCATGGCCGCGACCGCCATCGCCCGCGTTCCCTCGAACGAGAGCGGCCGCTCGTCCATGTCCTTCAACGCGAACGCCTCGCACCGGATCGGCGGCAGGTCCTGTTCCGACATGTAGCCCTCCTGCCGATGGTCCGGCTCCGGCACCCCGGCCACCCCCCCGTCCGGCCCGATACGGCCGCGGAATCGGCAGTATCGCTTTTCGAGAACGTCGAACGCCCCCGGGTAGGGGACGTTCAGCCGACGTTGCCCCGTCGGCGACTGCGTGTACGCGACCCCCGGCGGACGCGCCGGCCGGTCCGCGAGTTCGAGGCGCGCGACGGCGGAGTCGATTCCGTGCCCGACCGCCGAAACCGACTCGACGATCTCCTTCAACGCCCCGAGATGGCGTTCCGTCTCCGTGTCGGCGTCCCACTGGTAGGTCACCGCGCCATCGAGGCTGCGCGGACGCCGGACCCGGGGCGTCGTCGCTTCTCGGGCTTTCTTGAAAGCGTCCGCGCGCTTGCCTTTGGCGAAGAGATCAAGCATCCGGTCGCCGTCATTGTTCGGAACGAACGACCTCACCGGCGCTCGGTCCTCGGCTTCCGGCGCATGGATCGTCGGCGGGTCGAGCCTTTCGAGATGCCGCATGGCCGCTTCCAATGCCCGGTCGCCGCGCCGATGCACGGCGTACCCCGCGATCATCGCCTGATAGAGCCGGAGCGGCGAAGGCGGCCACTCGGCGCCGTGATAGGTACGGTCGAGCCAGTCGACGGTCACGCGAAGCGTCGGCATCGGCCCTACCCTTTCTTCTCCTCGAACATCGCCATCGCCTTGGCAATCTTGAACTCGTGATCCTTCGGTTCGCCGCCGAGTGCAACGCCGGCCGTTTCGGACCACTTCTTCGCAATCTCGTCGACCTCTTCGAGAACGGCGCTCTCGTCGACCTCGATCGACCGCCGCTCGCCGCCCCTGGTGACCGCCCGCCATTCGGCCGGCGCGGCGGGCACGAGGGAACATCCCGACCGGAGATCGTAGTCCCCGCCGCCGACCAGCAGCCCGCCCAACGCCAAGCCGAGCAGGTAGTTCGGCAGAACGTCGCTCCCGTCGTCGGTCCGGTATTTCCTGATGGCGTTCAGCAGAATCGAGGCCGAGTGGACGATCTCGCCATGCGCCAGGATTCCTCCGCGTGCGCCGTCGTCGTCCGTCGCCGGCGTCGGAGCTAAGCCGACCCCCGCGGCGCCACCTTTCTTCCTGCTCCAGATCTTTTCGTCTATGCCGAGTTCCTCCCGCTTGAAAGCTCCCGAGTATTGGGCCGACCGCGTGAAGACCGAGACGTCGTGGGCGCGGATCTCCGATCGAACGACCCGGGGAATCTTCACCTGCGTGTCGCGGGAGTCCCACGCTCCGTAGACCAACGACGTGGGAGCGGCTTTGGCGAGAGGCACCGGTTTTCCCCTCTCAAAGTCCCGCATCCACTCGCGAATGTCGTCGGCGAGGTCCGTGGCGCGTATCGAGGCATCGACGATGCGATGGGGCAGTTTCGTCAGTTCGACTCGGTGATCGCCTGCCTGTACCGCGTGTTGCGGAACGACGCCGGCGAGCCCGTCCGTGAACGCCGCTTCCATCCGGTTGGCCTGCGACTGGTCCGGGGTCGTCGGGGCCGGGCGGCGGCGGGTGAACGCCGCTTCCATACGGTTGGCCTGCGACTGGACCGAGTCGAGATCGCAGACGAGCACGCCATCCTTCGTTTCGTTGACGGTGTAGGGCGTATCGTGACGGTGTATCCCCGTCTTCTCCGGAGCAGGATAGGTCGGTGGGAAGATCGGCACGCCGGGGCCGTCTATCGATTCCAGCTTCCGCTTGAACGTCAAGGCGACGACCTCCCGGTCGGCCACAAGACTCTCGATCAGCTTCCCGTTCCCGGTCGCTTTCGACATGGAAAAGTTCTCCTTGTTCGGTGAATCCGCGAAAACGACCTTATGCCGAATCCGCGCGGCGGAGCACCGTGTTTTCCCCCGACTTCCCGGTTTTCGAGACGAACAACCCATCCGTCGAGTAGACGCCTGGTCCGTGATCGCCGAACGCGGCAATCGCAACCGCCATGGACGACGGGCGCCACAGGCGGTAACGGAATCCGCCCTCCCTGCTTCCCTGAACGGGAAAAGCCTGGAGGCCGACCGAGGCGAGAAGTCCCACCCAAGGCCGGCACGACATCTTGATCCCATGCTCGTTGAGGCTGAAACCCATTTCCAGGGCGTTCCAAGTGCAGTCCGTATCGACGTTGAAGATGGCTCTGCGTTCGGGCTTTCCCTTGACGTCAGGTGGCGCCCTGTGGATCGTCCAATCGGACGGATTCGAATCCCCGACGGCACTGAACAGGTTCTCGTGAACCGTCAACGCGGATTGATTCCCCGCCCATATCCTGAGCTCCGGGTTCAATCCCCAAGCCTTCAATTTCTCGTCGCCCTTCTTCCTCTTACCCTCCCGGCTCGGGTCCGTCTTCTTGAGGACTTCCCCACCGTCCATCCACCAATCGAGTTCGACGCCGGCGAAACGAAGGCCGTCCGCCGTCTCTTCGGGCGACGCCTTCGCCAGGCGCTCGAACGGCGCCGAGAGATCCGGCGCGACGAAGCGGCGCCGGTGGCCGTCCCGCTCGAAACCGGTTTCCGCCGCCCGGTCCTCGCGCCACGCGAGATGCGCCAGCCCGGCGCAGGCGAAGACCTCTCCGGGATTGCGGGGATCGATGACCCACTCCATCGCGCCCTCACGCCTCGCCGCGGCTCGGCGCGCGCGACGCATGGGCGTCCGCCGCCTTCAGAAGGGCCTCCAGCCATGCGAGACGCCACGGCCCGTACTTCGCCTGGAGGCGCACGAAGCGATTCGCGGCTTCGACGGCGAGTTTCCGGTTCAACTCGACCGGAACGTCCGGGTCCCACTGCCGGGGATGGGGGAAGCCGGGCCGCGCCCAGCCGTGGTGCGCGGCGATCAGGTGCAGAGCAAGGTCGCGATTCGGCGCGTCCACCGGAATCTCCCGTTCCGCTTCGACGAGGGAGCCGAACTCGTGGCGGTAGCCGCCGAGCATCCACGAGCGCAGCCGCCCCTTCGTCGATTTCGCGAGAGGCGGCCCGTCCGCCGGCGCGCCGGCCGCCCGCTGCCACACATGCCTCGCCTTTCCCCGGTCGTGCCAGCAGCCGGCGGCCTCCAGCGCCGCGGTCTCGGCATCGGTGAGCGAAAGCGCCGCGCCGATCCGGCGCGCCGCGTCGCCGACCAGCGCGCAATGTTCGTCGACGGTCTGGGTCGAGGCGCCGAGCCAGGTCGTCTCGCCTTCGCCCGCCTGGAGCGTGGGGTCGGGGCGGCGAAGCGCATAGACCAGAAAGCGCTCCCCGGCGTCGTCTTCGCCCTCGTCAGGCAACGGGATGCGGAGTTCGACGGCCTTCTTCAGCCAGTCGGGACGCGGCGCCGCGCTTTCGTCTTCCGCTTCTTCCGCCTCCTCCCCGTCTTCCCTTTCCTCCCCGCCGGGAGCCGGCTCCCTGTAACGGTATCGATCGTCGCCGTCGCCGACGTCGGAAACCTCGCCCTTCGCGGTACTTGAAGGAAGGCCGGAAGGCTCCAGACCGCCCGCCGTCGCCGGCAGAACGACGGTCGCGTAGCCGAGCGGGGGGATTTCGGCCTCGCTTTTCACGGCCTTCGTCAGCACGTCGCCGCCGGGCTCGATCACGATCAGAGGCAGTCCATCGTCATCTCTCCATCTCCGCACCGCCGCCTTGATCACGTTTCGCGCCTCCGACGCCGGCACGCGCGCGACCTCGTCGGCGCTCGGGCGGAAGAAGGCGAGCACCTCCCCGGCGACGCCCTCGCCAAGCCGCACCAGACCGGCGACCTCCCGCTCCCGGCGCCACAGGAGAAAGCTCTCGGGCGTCTCCGGGTCCTCCGACACGCCGCGCAGGTAGACGGAAACGGGCGGAAGCCGGAGCGCCGCCGACGTCGCCGCAAACGCCTCGACGACCTCCGCGTGAAGCCGCGCCGGCCGGGACGACGGCGCGGAGCACGTTTCGAGGGCCGATTTGTCGATGCCCTTCAGAGTCGCGGGGGAAAGGTCGGGAAGGCCCCGGAGCACCTCGAGCGTCTTCGCGCGGGCCGCGTCGAGCTTTTTGCCACGTGTCGTCGGCGGCTTGCCGTCGTCCGGTGTCTCCTCTTCCTTCCTCGTGTGGACGACCGCGACTTCCGCCTCGACGCGCCCCGACCGGTTCACCCGGCCGACGCGCTGAATCATGGAGTCGAGGGTGGCGAGGTCCATGACGGCATGATCGGCGTCGAGATCGACTCCGACTTCGCCGGCGGACGTCATCACGAGGTAGACCGCAGGAGCGCCGGCATCGCGGTCGCGGTCGCGGTCCGGGCGGAAGCGCCGCCACACCGCACCCGCCGCCAGCCCGGCGCGCTCCTTTCCGCGGAGCGTACCCGTCAGCAGGGCGACACGCTCCGCGCCGCCGGCGCCCAGCTTCTTCGTCAGCTTGTCCGCGATCTTCCCGGCGGCCTCGACGGTTCCGACGAATACGGCGACGGAACCAGCCTGGTGGGCGGCGGCCAGTTCGCAGATACGGTCGATACGATTGCGGTCGGCGGGCTTCTCGACCGGATGGAATTGCGGCGTCTTGACCGCGCGCAGGCGGCGGCGGACCTCGGGGTTCTCTTCGTCCTTCGCGGAGAGGGAAAACACCGCCGACGCCTTCGCGCCGGTCGCCGAAAGCGTCATGGTTCGGAACTTCGGGTGGCCCTGTATCCCCTCGACGGCACGGAGGAAGGCGTCCATCGCCGGCGACAGATGCGCCTCGTCGAGCATGACGATGCTGTCGTGGCCCAGCAGGCCGGCGTGCATCGGCCGGCGCGACCGCCCGTCTCCGTAACCGGAGAACAGGACGCGGGAGCCGATCATGTCGACGGTGCCGACGACGACCGCCGGCCTGGCGGGATCGACCCGCCACTCCCCGTCGTCGGCCATGCCGCCGCGCAGGACGCCGAGTTGGACGGGGCGGTCGGGCGAGAGCCGCGCGAACGCCGAACACCGGTCGAATGCGTCGGCGAGCGCAGGCAGCTCGACGATGCGCTCGATCCACGCCCGGATCGCCTCGGCCGTCTGATCGACGATGGCGCGCCTGTCGACCACGTAGACGACCCGCGCCGGGAGCGCCGGGTTCCGGACCCGCGCGAGCAGGAAGAGCAGGACGCAGAGGGTCTTGCCGAGCCCGGTCGGGACGTCCACGGCTTCGGGGACGTCCCCTTCGACGAACTTCCCGTACATGCGCCGCTGCCAGGGATAGGGATCGGACCCGACGATCTCCCGGAACCAGGGGACGGCGATTTCAGCGCCGCGCCGCGCGTCGGTCACGATGGCTCGCCCTCCCGGCGCGGAACACGAAAGGGATTCAGCGGCCGGACCGGTTGTATTCGAGTTGCTCCGGCGTGAGCTGGAAACCGATCAGGACCTGATGACGCCGGCCCGCGTCCGGCCCCGAAACCGGGATCCGCTGGGTCACGACCTCCTCGACCGCGACCCTTCGGCTTCCCGCCGGGAACCCGGCGCGGCTCTCGAACGTCTCCTTGGCGATCACCCGCCCCTCCGGGTCCACGACGGCGGCGAAAAACTCGACGGACGCCGCGTCGACGTCCGCCTCGGGACCTCGCGTCGAGACGATCTCGAAGGCCGTCTCCACCTCCACCGACCCGCCGCCGTAGTCGCAGGTCGACCGCAAGTTCGAGATGTCGGCCGCGACGGCGACGTCGGCGACGCCGCGGCCCGGACCGGGCTTGAACAGGACCAGGCGTTCACCATCGGCCAGAACGGCGACGTCCGGGCACGACGACGAGGCGCCCGGATCGCGAGAGCCGCACGCGCCCGACGCGAGAAGGACGGCCAGCGCCAGCGCCCCGACGCCAGCCTTGCCGCCGGCCTTGCGCGACGGCGTCATCGCCTCCCGGCCCTCGCCGGCGCGCCCGTCACGGGGACCGTCACAGGGAATTGTGGGTTCCATCGCAGTACGGTTCGTTCCCCGTCCGCTTGCAGCCGCAGAAGAAGACGGTCTTGCTCTCCCCGGCCTCCAGGATCACCGGGGTGAACTCCGTCGTGCTGTGCGATCCGTCGCAGTACGGCTGCCTGCCGCTCAGACCGCAGCGGCACCACGCATACCGCTTCCCCTGCTCTATCTCCTCGGCGTAGGGAGCCTTTTGCGCGACAACGGGTTCCGACATGCCTTCACCGCCCTTCCGTCCCGGTTGCGTTCGCGGTCCGCGGCGTCCCCGGGGACGTCGACGGCGCCGTTCCGCCTATCTAATACCGATGGTCCGGCGCGGAGTCGAGCCGTATATGGCCCGGGCCGCCGCACGTCTCGTCAGGCCGGCGGCCTTCGGTTAGACTCCGCTGCGATTCTCGACATGAACAAGCCGTCCCTCCGAATCCTGCTGGCCAGTCCCCGCGGCTTCTGCGCCGGGGTCGACCGGGCGATCCTGATCGTGGAAAAGGCGCTGGAGGTCCACGGCGCGCCGGTGTACGTGCGCCACGAGATCGTCCACAACCGGACGGTCGTGGAAGGCCTGGAGGCGCGCGGCGTGGTGTTCGTGGACGAGCTCGACGAGGTCCCGGAGGAGGCGGTCGTCGTCTTCTCCGCCCACGGCGTGCCCAAATCGGTCCCGGAGGAGGCCCGCCGCCGGGGGCTGACCTTTCACGACGCCACCTGCCCCCTGGTCGGCAAGGTCCACGCCGAGGCCAGGCGCCATCACGCCGCCGGGCGCCGGATCATCCTCGTCGGCCACGCCGGCCACCCGGAAGTCGTCGGCGCCATGGGGCAGCTTCCCGACGGCGCCGTCCTCCTGGTCGAGACGGTGGCGGACGCCGAGGCCGTCGACGTGGGGGATGCCGGCGGCCTGGCCTTCGTCACGCAGACGACGCTGTCGGTCGACGAAACGGCGGACATCGTGGCCGCCCTCCGCCGGCGTTTCCCCGACATCGCCGGGCCGCGGTCCGAGGACATCTGCTACGCCACGACGAACCGCCAGACGGCGGTCAAGCGGATCGCCGGATCCTGCGACGCCTTCCTGGTGGTCGGCGCGCCCAACTCCTCCAACTCCCTGCGCCTGAAGGAGACCGCCCGCCGCCACGGCTGCGCGCGCGCGGCGCTCATCCAGCGGGCCGGCGACATCGACTGGAGCATGTTCGACGGCGTGCGGACGCTCGGCGTCACCGCCGGCGCGTCGGCGCCGGAGCTTCTCGTCACCGAGGTGATCGAGGCCTGCCGGCGGCGCTACGAGGTCTCGATCCACGAGGCGCCGGTCGCGCGCGAGGACGTCAGCTTCAAGCTCCCGCGCGCCCTCGACGTCTGATCCGCCGCTCCGCGCTCATGGCCGTCTACACCGAAGTCAGCGACGACGACCTCGAACGGTTCGTCGCCGGGTACGACATCGGGAAGGTCACCGCGTTCAAGGGGATCGCGGAAGGCGTCGAGAACTCCAACTACCTGCTGCAGACGGAGTCGGGGACGTACATCCTCACCGTCTACGAGAAGCGGGTGAGGCGCGAGGACCTCCCGTTCTTCCTGGCGCTGATGGACCATCTGGCGGCGGCCGGCATCCCCTGTCCGACGCCGATCCACGGACGGGACGGCGACGCCCTGCGCACGCTCTCGGGCAAGCCGGCCGCGGTCGTGAGCTTTCTCGACGGCGTGTGGCCCAAGGGGCGGTCGCCCAGGCACTGCGCCGGGCTCGGCGAGGCGGTCGCCCGTATGCATATGGCCGGCGCCGAGTTCCCGATGCGGCGGGAAAACGACCTGCGCGTCGAGGCGTGGCGCCCCTTGTTCGAGTCCTGCCGCGCCGGGGCGGACGACGTCATGCCCGGACTGGCGGCCGGGATCTCGCGGGAGCTCGACCATCTCGAACGGTCGTGGCCGGAGGCGCTGCCGGAAGGCGTGATCCACGCGGACCTGTTTCCGGACAACGTGTTCTTTCTCGGCGGCGAGCTCACGGGAATCATCGACTTCTACTTCGCCTGCAACGACTGGTTCGCCTACGAGATCGCGATCTGCCTCAACGCCTGGTGCTTCGAACCCGATCATCAGTTCAACGTCACCAAGGCGAGGAGCCTGCTGTCGGCGTACCGGCGCGTGCGGCCGTTTTCGGACAAGGAGCTCGCGGCGCTTCCCCTGCTGGCCCGCGGCGCCGCCATGCGCTTTCTGCTGACCCGGCTGTACGACTGGCTCAACCGGGTCGACGGCGCCCTGGTGAGGCCGAAGGATCCGGTCGAATACGCCGCCAAGCTGAAGTTCCACCAGGGGGTGACCGGGCCGGGCGCCTACGGGCTGGATTGATCGTCCGTGTCCGCCGATTTCGTCGACATCTACACCGACGGCGCCTGCTCGGGGAATCCCGGACCGGGGGGCTGGGGGGCGCTCCTCGTCTGGCGCGGGCGCGAGCGGGAGCTCTGCGGCGGCGAACGCGACACCACCAACAACCGCATGGAGTTGACGGCCGCCATCCGGGCCCTCGAGGCGCTCGACCGGCCGAGCCGGGTGCGGCTGCACACCGACAGCGTCTACCTGCGCGACGGGATCACCCGGTGGATCCGGCGCTGGAAGGCGAACGGCTGGAGGACGGCGTCCAGGAAACCGGTGAAGAACGTCGACCTGTGGCGGCGCCTCGATGCGGCCGCCGCGGGCCACGACCTCCGGTGGCGCTGGATCAAGGGACATTCCGGCCACCCGGGCAACGAACGCGCCGACCGGCTGGCCCGCGACGGCATGGCGCGCGACGGTTGACCAAGCCGCGACATGCCACCACAAAGGCCCGAGGGCGCTCTCGACGAACAAGCGACACGACGACATGCAGCCGATTCCGCGAAGCCGACGGCGCGTCCACGCGATGTCCGATCCATATCCAATAATGGAGGTGCGCCCGGAATGGGTCCTGCTGCCCGAGGAAATGGGGAGCAAGACGAAGCTCTGGTATTCGCCTCAAGAAGATCAGGAGGCCCATTGGCTTTTCAAACACCCCAGGGAAGGAACGGGCGAGCATTGGGCGGAGAAGATCGCGGCGGAGGTCGCCTCCATCCTCGGAATCGCGCACGCGAAGGTCGAGCTCGCGCGGTTTCAGGGAAACCGCGGGTCGGCGACGGAATCGTTCGTCAGTCCGGGGGAAACGTTGGATCACGGCAATCAGGTGTTGGAGAGAGTCCTTCGGGACTACGATCCCGAGAAGACATTCCGTCAGTTCAGCCATACCCTGGAGAACATATGGCGGGCGATCGACGATGTTTTCGTCGAGCCGGCAGCCCGAGAATCCGCGAGGTTCCGTTTCGCGGAGTATCTGGTTCTGGATGCCCTGATCGGAAACACGGACCGACACCACGAGAACTGGGGCATACTGCGCGGACGCGCCGACGACCGGGAGAGCCTCATGGCGCCCTCGTTCGATCACGCATCCTCGTTGGGGCGGGAGCTTTCGGATGAGCGCCGCGACAGGCTCTTGGCCGAGAGCCGCGTGGGGGACTACGCCGAGAGAGGACGTGGCGCGATCTACTGGTCGGCGAACGAGCCACACGGCCCCAGCCCGCTGGAACTGGCGCGGCGCGCGTCTCGACGCCATCCGGAGCTCTTCCGTCCGGCATTGACGAAACTCGAAAGACTGGACGAAGGCGCAATGAACGGCCTCGTGGATCGCGTGCCCGCCTGCTGGATGACCCCCTCAAGCCGCGAGTTCGCGGTCGCGTTGATGCGCTACAATCTCGAACAGCTGGAAGGGCTCGTCCGATGAACACGAGAACCCTGTTTCTTGCCTGGCAGAACGAGAAGAACAGGCAATGGTTTCCGGTGGGGGTGCTGGACGTGGACGACGGCGAGCCTCCGTCGTATCGCTTCCGCTACACCGGCGGGGCGGAGCGGGCGCGGAAAGAGGCGAAGTTCCCGTGGCTGATCGAGTTCCCCGATCCGCGCGAGGATTACCGGTCTCCCCGGCTCTTTCCGCTGTTCAGCAATCGGGTCATCGCGCCGGGGCGGCCGGACCGCGCGGACTACCTGAGCAACATCGGCCTTCCGGAGACCGCCGATCCCGTCGAGATTCTGTCGGTGAACGGAGGCCGTCGCGTCACCGACGCCTACGAGGTCTTCCCGAAACTCGTGAAGCGGGCCGATGGAAGCTTCGCCTGTCGTTTCTTTCTGCACGGCTGGCGGCACGCCGCCCCATCGGCCCAGGCGCGGATGAGCGAGCTGGAACGGGACGAAGAGCTGTACGTCACCCTGGAACTCACCAACCCGGTCACCCGGTTGGCGGTGCAGATCCAGACGAAGGACTACCACATGATCGGCTGGGCGCCGCGCTATCTGGTGGACGATCTGGCCGCGGCAATGGCGGAGTCGTCCCCCGACTATTCGGCGCGCGTGGCGCGGGTCAATCCCCAACCCGCGCCGTCGAGGCAGCGCGTCCTGATCGAGATGCGCGGTCGCTGGAGCGAGCACGAGCCGATGACGGGCGCGGATTTCGCTCCGTTGACCGGATGACCGGACGGCCCGCCAACGGCGAAAGGCGAAAAGGGGGAGCGGCGCCCCCTTTCCGTCGCAACCCCGGATCGCGTCAGAGGGCCTCGAGGATCCTTTCCGCGCTCGAGACTTCGTAGGCGCCGCCTTCCTCCAGGTTCAGCGCGCTGACGACGCCGTCGTCGACGACCATCGAATAGCGCCGCGACCGGACGCCCAGCCCCCGGTCGGTGAGGTCGAGCTCGAGCCCCAGCGCCCTGGCCAGCGCGCCGCTGCCGTCGGCGACCATGACGACCTTGTCGCCGACGTCCTGGTCCTTGCCCCAGGCGCCCATCACGAAGGCGTCGTTCACGGACAGGCAGACGATCGAATCGACGCCCTTCGCCCGGATCGCGTCGGCGTTGTCGACGAACCCCGGCAGGTGCCGGGCCGAGCACGTGGGCGTGAACGCGCCGGGCACCGCGAACGCCACCACCTTCTTGCCGCCGAACAGATCGCCCGTGGAAACCTGCTCGGGACCGGATTCACCCATGACCGCGAGGGTCACGTCCGGGATCGAATCGCCTACGTTCACTGTCATTCCAAGCCTCCTCTCCGGTGAAGGGCGGACGAATCGCGCGCCCTCGACGTCGGGTGCGAGAGATACCGATAATTTCCGGGATGTCCAGTCCCGGACGAGCGGGACGCGGGACGTTCAGCGCGCCGGCGCGACCGTCCGCTCGATCGCGCGGTCTCCGTCGACCAGCGTGACCGTCAGCGGCCGGGCCGCGTGCCCCGCCGGCGCGGCGCCGCCGACCGGAAGCTCGAGGACGGCGGTGCGGGGATCGTCGCCGAGGTCGACCCTCGGCCGCCCGAAGAACACGCCGGCGGGACCCTCGACGAACGCGTCGGGGCCTTCGAACGGCCGCCGGGCCCTGGCGTGGAGACGCAGGATCCCGCCGTCCGGACCCGTCGCGACGCGGGCGCCGACGATATCCATGCCGCCATCCATGCCGCCGCGAACGGGAACCCTGGCGGCGAAACGCCGGATCAGCGCCCGATGCGCCGCGGTCTCCGGGTCCGGGCCGGCGCCCGACGCGCCGGCGGCGACGTCGAGACGCGCGCGCGCCGCCAGCGGCACGCAGATGTCCTTGCAGACGGCGTAGTCGACGGCGAGATCGATCCGGACGGGCGCGCCCGGACGCGCCGGGCGCAGGCGCGCGGGGAAGACGACCTCGCCCTCGTAGCCGTAGGAATCCAGGCCCTCGAACGGGAGGCGCTTCGGCGCCGGCCACGCCAGCGTCACGCCGCCGACGTTGCGGGACGCCGACCAGTCGAAGGACGTGGGCAGCCCCGCGTCGCCGGGGTCGCGCCAGTAGGTCTTCCACCCCTCCTCGAGGCGTATCTGCACCCCTATCTCGAGCACTCCCGAGGCGGCGGTCGAATCGCCGGCCGCGACGAGCCGGAGGCGGCTGAAATCGGTCACGATCCAGTCGCTCGCGGCGCCGTGGGCGGGGCCGGCCGCCAGCAGCCCCGACGCCAGCAGCAGAGCCGCCGCACCGATCGGTCGAGTGGTCGACATCGAAACCTCGCGAAACCCGTTGCGTCCATGATACGCCGGGACCGGCGCTCCCGGAATTCAGGTATTCGTGATCGAGAGCCGTCCCTGGTCTATAATCGCCCGGTCCATGCGCGAGCCGACCGCGCCTCGCCGCCAGTGGGGGGTGCCCCGATGGGTCCCGACAACGGATATCTCGAAGGCCAGATGCTGATCGCCATGCCGGGCATGGAGGATCCCCGGTTCCAGCGGACGTTGATATACATGTGCGCCCACTCGGGCCAGGGCGCCATGGGCCTAGTCGTCAACAAGGTGATGAGCAACGTCACGTTCCCGGACCTGCTGGAGCAGCTGGGCATCCGGGGCAGCGGCCCCGAGCGCGACGTCCGGGTGTTCTTCGGCGGACCGGTCGAACAGAGCCGGGGGTTCGTGCTGCATACGTCGGACTACATGCAGGACGCCTCCCTGGTCATCAACGAGGACTATTCGCTGACCGCCTCGATCGACGTCCTCAAGGCCATCGCCGACGGCACGGGGCCGGACAAGTGCCTGATGGCCCTCGGCTACGCCGGCTGGGCGCCCGGACAGCTGGAGGCCGAAATACAGGCCAACGGCTGGCTGCACGTGCCGGCCGACACGGACCTCGTCTTCGGGCCGGACCACGACGCGAAATGGCCCGCCGCCGTCGCCAAGCTCGGCATCGACCTGTCGTTGCTGTCGGGCGAAGCCGGCCACGCGTAGCCGCGCCGCCCGCGCGCCCCTATTCGGGGCGGGGATCGGTGGCGACGTAGCTGAACAGCAGGTGGTCCCGCCACTCGCCGTTGATGCGGAGGTATTCGCGCGCGTAGCCCTCCTGCATGAACCCGACCTTGGTCAGCAGGCGGCGGCTGGCCTCGTTGGTCGGAACGCAGGCCGCCTCGATCCGATGCAGGCCGAGTTCGTCGAACACGTGGCCGATGACGGCCAGGACGGCGTCGGACATGTAGCCGTTCCGGGCGAAGCGCTCGCCGACCCAGTAGCCGAGCGAGCAGCTCTGCGTGACCCCGCGATGCACGTGGGTGAGGTTGAGTCCGCCGACGATGGCGTCGTCCTCCTTGCGGAAGGCGAAGAAGGCGTACCCGCGGTCGTTCCGCGACTCCTCGTCGTAGCGCCGAATCCGCTGCCTGTAGGATGCCTGGGTCAGCACGTCGCGCGGCCAGGTGGGTTCCCAGGGCACGAGAAACTCGCGCGATTCGGCGCGCAGACGCGCCCAGCTCTCCCAGTCCCGCAGTTCCGGTGGACGCATGTAGATCCGCTTCCCGACGACCCGGTCGGGCGCGACCGCCGGCATCAATCCGCGCAGGAAGGTGCTCACGAGATCCGGCCTCTCGATCCGAAATCCATCGGAGTCTAGCCGAACCGCCCGGTGATCGCCGCATGACTCTCGAGGCGTTCGACCGGGCCGATCGCGGCCACCGCGGGCGCGGCGCCCTTCATGATGCGCTCCGCGACCCGCGTCACCGCCGCGGCCTCCACCGCGTCGATCTTCGCGACGAGCTCCGGGACGGGTATCGGACGCCCGTACACGAGGATCTGCCGGCCCACCTGCTCGCACCGCGCCGCCGAGCTTTCCAGGGCCATCTTCAGCCCGGCCTTGTGCTGCGTCCGGGCGCGGGCCAGTTCCTCTTCGCCGATGCCGGCGGCGACGTCTCCGAGCTGGCCGCAGACCACGGCGACGAGCTCCTCGATCTCGTCCGCTCCCGTGCCGGCGTAGATTCCGAACAGGCCGCAGTCCATGTAGCTGGACGAAAACGAGAAGATCGAATAG
Source organism: Alphaproteobacteria bacterium (assembly GCA_965200265.1). Lineage (GTDB taxonomy): Bacteria > Pseudomonadota > Alphaproteobacteria > UBA2966 > UBA2966 > UBA2966. Next base: position 1,777,080 of record OZ241357.1, read on the forward strand.
GCTAGCCCCCGGACCTCGCGAACCTCCTGGAAGAGGCGGGACGACATGCCGCCGCCGAGGACGGTCGCGAGGACCTGCGCGGCGTGGAAATCGTCGTCGTCGAACGGCACCCCGGGGAACCCCAGGGTCAGGTGCACCTGCTCCAGATCCCGCCGTTCGCGCCAGTCTCCGCCGCGGAACCGGCCCGCCTCGAACGCCCCGTCGCCGCCGCCCGGGAGTTCGCCGAACCCCCGCTCCACGAGATCGGCGAAGGCGTCGTGATCGACCTTGCCGCTGGCGGCCGCGACCATGCCGGACGCGCGATAGTGCGCGCCCATGTAGCTCCGCAGCGTCTGGCGGTCGAAGCCGGCGACATGCTCGACCGTCCCGAGGATGGACCGGCCCAGCGGCTGATCGGGGAACGCGACCTCCTGGAGCCGGTCGAAGACCAGATCGTCCGGCGTGTCCCGGGTCTGGCCGATCTCCTGGATGACGACCGCGCGCTCGCGCTCCAGCTCCTGCTCCTCGAAGGCGGAGTGCTGCAGGATGTCGGCGAGGATGTCCACCGCGAGCGGCACGTCGTCGGCGACGACGCGGGCGACGTAGGCGGTCTGCTCCCGCGAGGTGAAGGCGTTCAGGTGGCCGCCGACCGCCTCGATCTCCTCGGCGATGCCGCGCGCCGTCCGGCGCCCGGTCCCCTTGAACGCCATGTGCTCCAGCATGTGCGAGACGCCGTTGAGTTCCGGCGTCTCGTTCCGGGCGCCGACGTCGACCCAGATGCCGACGGACGTGGTCTCGACGCCGGCCATGGCGTCGGTCGCGACCCGCAGGCCGTTGGGCAGCGTGGTTTCACGGACGTTCACGTCGTCGCCTCCCCTCCCCGGCCCGCGGCAACGCGGCGCCGAACGTAGTCCCGGACGGCGTCGGCGTCGTTGGGCAGCGCGTCGAAACGCTCCTCGCGATCATACAGATCGGAGAGACGGGGCGGCAACGCGGGCCGGACGCCGGTCGCCTTCTCCACGGCATCCGGGAACTTCGCCGGATGCGCCGTCGCCAGCACGACGACCGGGCCCTCCCCCCGCCGGGGCGCCGCGCGCGCCGCCGCCATGCCGACCGCCGTGTGGGGATCGATCAGGATGCCGTTCTCCCGCCACGCCGCGGCGATGGACGACAGGGTCTCGTCCTCGCCGACGGCGCGGGCGTCGAACAGGCGGCGCAGCCCCGCGTGACAGGCGCCGTCCACCCGAAACCCGCCGGAGGAGTCGAGCTCCGACATGAGCGCCGCGACGGCCGCGCCGTCGCGGCCCAGCCCGTCGAAGAGCAGGCGCTCGAAGTTGCTCGACACCTGGATGTCCATGCTCGGACTCATCGTCGGGCGCACGCCGCCCTTCCGGTACTCGGCGCTCTGGAAGAAACGGGCGAGGATGTCGTTGCGGTTGGTCGCGACGATCAGGCCGGCAACCGGCAGGCCCATCCGGTGCGCGGCGTATCCCGCGTATGCGTCGCCGAAATTGCCGGTCGGCACGACGAACGTGCATTCCCGGTCCGGCGCCCCCAGGGCAACGGCCGCGTGGAAGTAGTAGGCGATCTGCGTCATGACCCGCGCCCAGTTGATCGAATTCACCGCCGTCAGCCCGACGGACTCGCGAAACGGCCGGTCGTTGAACAGGGCCTTCACCACCGCCTGGCAGTCGTCGAACGTTCCCTCCAGGGCGACGTTGTGGACGTTCGGTCCGGTGACCGTGGTCATCTGGCGGCGCTGCACCTCGCTCACGCGGCCCCTGGGATGCAGGACGAAGGCGTCCACGCCCTCGAGGCCCCGGCAGGCCTCGATCGCCGCCGATCCGGTGTCGCCGGACGTCGCCCCGACGACGGCGATGCGCCCTCCCCGAAGCGCCCGCGCCCGCTCGAACAGGCGGCCGAGCAGCTGCAGGGCATGGTCCTTGAACGCCAGCGTCGGACCGTGAAAGAGCTCCAGCAGCCAGCGGTCCGCCGACAACTGCCGCAGGGGCGCCACCGCGGCGGCGTCGAAGCCGGCGCAGGCCGCCGAGGTCATGCGCCCCAGATCCTCGGGCGGAACGGCGTCGCCGACGTAGGGGGCCACGATGCGCCGCACGACGTCCGCATACGGCAGGCCCGCCAGGGCGCGGATCTCCTCCGCCCCGAGACGGGGCCATTCGTCGGGCACGTAGAGCCCGCCGTCGGGCGCGAGCCCGGCGAGCAGCAGTTCGTCGAAACCGGCCGGCGGGGCCGCGCCCCGCGTACTGACGTAGCGCACGCGCCGATGTCCCCAGGTCCCCGAAACGGCGGCGCGATCCTGGCACGCATTTCCCGCCCTGGCCACGGTCACGGGCCGCCCCGCGGCGTCTCCCGGCCGAGATACCGCGCCCGCAGATGGTCCTTGAAGCCGGCGACGTCGAACGATCGCCCCGTCGCCCGGATCAGGAGCTCCCGCGGCGCGTAGCGCGAGCCGTACCGGTGGACGTTCGTCCGCAGCCACGAGAACAGCGGCTCGAAATCGCCCTTGCCGAGGCCGGGGACGACCTCCGGCTCCGATTCGCGCGCGGCCGCGAACAGCTGCGCCGCGGCGATCGCCCCCAGCGCGTATGCCGGGAAGTATCCGAATCCACCCTTGAACCAGTGAACGTCCTGCATACAGCCGTCGCGGTCGTCGCGCGGCGCGATGCCGAGGCCGCGCCGCATACCCTCGCGCCAGGCGCCCGGAAGGTCCGCGACCTTCAGGTCTCCGGCGATCAGGGCGCGTTCGAGACGGAAGCGCAGGACGACGTGGGCGGGATAGGTGACCTCGTCCGCGTCGACCCGGACGAGACCGGGCCGGACCCGCCGGCAGGCGCGCGCGAGATCGTCCGCCCGCCACCCGTCCCCCGCGCCGCCGAACGCCTCGCGGACCAGCGGCGCCAGCCAGCCGATGAAGGCGTCGCCGCGGCACGCCTGCATATCGAGGATCAGGGACTGGCTTTCGTGCATCGACATCCCGCGGGCCGCGCCGACGGGCTGATGACGCCACTTCGCGGGCAGGCCCCTCTCGTAGAGCGCGTGCCCCGCCTCGTGCAGGACCGCCATCAGCCCGCCGGTGAAGTCGCGCTCGTCGTAGCGGGTCGTCAACCGCTGGTCCTCGCGCACGCCACCGCTGAACGGGTGATGGCTGGCGTCGAGGCGGCCGTGGTCGAAATCGAAGCCGAGACGGCGCAGCAGCCGTTCCCCGAGGCGCCGCTGGGCATCGACGGGAAACCGCCCCCGCGGCGGCGAGGGCGGGGGGTCGCCGCCCTGCGCCTCGACGGCCTCGCCGATGAAGTCCGTCAGAAAGGCCGACAGCTCGTCGAGGATCGGCTCGACCTCGGCGGCCCTGGAGCCCGGGTCGTGGACGTCGAGCAGCGCATCGTAGGGCGCGCAGCCCAGCGGCCCGCTCCGCGCCTCGGCCGATTCGCGCGTGAGCCGGACGACCCGCTCCAGGTGCGGCCGCACCGCCGCGAAGTCGTCGGCGGCGCGCGCGTCCCGCCAGACGGCCTCGCACGTGGAGCGCGCCTCGTCGAGCGCCCGGATCAGGTCCGCGGCGACGGCGACGGCGTGCCGCCAGCACCGGCGCATCCCGGCCAGGTTCGCCCGTTGCCAGCCGTCGAGGTCCCCGGCGCCGTCTTCCGCCGCGTCGAGCAGTTCGGCGAGACCGGCGCCGGTGAGCATCCCGTGACGAACGAGCGCCAGCTCCGCCAGCTGATCGCCGCGGGCGCCGGCGCCGCCCCGCGGCATCATGACGGCCGAGTCCCAGCGCAGCACCGCCATGGCGTCCCGCAGCACCGAATGCCGCCGGAAGCGCGCCTCGAGTTCCGCGTAGGCCGCCGCCATCAGCGCCCCCCTCTCGCACGGCGCCGGAACACTGTCGCCGCGAACGTCAGGTAGACGATCGTCAGCGCGGCCGCCAGCGCGTACCAGGTGATCGCGTACCCGAGATGATCGTTGCGCAGCCGGGTCCGCGTCTGTCCGCCGATCGGATATCCGCCCGGATTGGGCGCGGCGTCGGCCTCGACGACGAACGGCGCGACGGTCGAACCCAGGGAATCCGCCATCCGTTCGACGTCGACGCGATGCCAGACGCCGGCCGCCGGGTCGTTCTCGGGCGCGAACCGGCCGCGCCGGCCGGACCCGGCGCGCGCGATGCCGACGACGTCGACGAGTCCCTCGACCTGTCCCGCCCGGCGGCGTTCGGGATCGGCCAGATCGTTCGGCGCCCATCCCCGGTTTATCAGCACCACCCGCGCCTCCGGGAGCGGCGGGCGAAGCAGCAGGGGCGTCACCACGTGAACGCCGGCGCGGCCTTTCGACGTGCGCGACAGCAGGCGGAACTCCCGGTCGTGCAGGTATTCCCCCCGCACCGCGACACGACGGAAATCGAGGTCGTCCGCGCGCTCCGGCGCGAGGCGGAGAACGGCGACCGGGCGCGCGAGCCGCGATTCGCGCTCCGCGATCAGCGCGGTCTTCCACTCCAGGCGCTCGACCTGCCACGTCCCCAGGCCCGCGAGCAGCGCGACTCCGGGAACCGTCACGACGGTCGGCCACAGGAGGGGGCGAAGGGAAGTCACCTCGGGGATCGGAACGCCGCCGGAGGCCGCTCGATCGACGCGGCGGGAAGGGCGCGGGCCTGCAGGGCAAAGGCGTCGACGCTGTTTGCAGGGAAACGAGAGGCCGTGGTACGTTCGGTCCGACCGGCGGAGGAGATGACCATGAGCCCGGAGATATACACCATGCTGGGCGGTTTCGTGACCATGGTGGGCGGTTTCGTGTCGCTCGGCCTGTTCATGTGGAAGGTCATGTGGAGGGTCACCGACAGGCTCGACCGCAAGATCGACGGCCTGGCGAAGGATCATCAGGCGCTCGCACGCGAGCTGTCGGAACTCAGGGGCGAGATCCGGGGCCGGTTCGGCAAGCCCGAAATCCAGCCCGCGGAGTAGGAAAGGCGCGGAAGGAGGAAGCCCGCCGCCGCCTCGCTCCTACCCCTGAAGCGCCGTGGCGTTCCAGCTCGCCCACCAGTAGACGAAGGTGAACAGGAAAAGCCACACGACGTCGACGAAGTGCCAGTACCACGCCGCCGCCTCGAAGCCGAAGTGGTGATCCGGCTTGAAGTGGCCCTTGTAGGCGCGAATCAGGCAGACCGTCAGGAAGCCCGTCCCGATGATGACGTGCGCGCCGTGGAAGCCGGTCGCCATGTAGAACGTCGAGCCGAAGATCCCGCCGTCGATGGTGAACGAGGCGTGCATGTACTCGTATGCCTGGACGCCCGTGAACGCGACGCCGAGGAGGATGGTGAGCCACAGGCCGCGGATCATGTTGTCGCGGTCGCCTTCCTTGAGCGCGTGATGCGCCCACGTGACGGTCGTTCCCGAGGTCAGGAGGATGATGGTGTTGAGAAACGGCAGCGACCAGGGGTTGAACGGCGTCACGCTGGTCGGCGGCCACTGGCCCCCGGTGTACTCGGCCCGGCCGATCATCTCCATGCTGTTCTCGCTGCCGCCGGGATAGAGCGAGGCGTCGAAGAAGGCCCAGAACCAGGCGACGAAGAACATCACCTCGGACGCGATGAACAGCACCATGCCGTAGCGCAGTCCGATCTGGACGACCGGCGTGTGGTCGCCGCGAACCTCGCCCTCGTCGACGACGTCCCGCCACCAGCAGATCATGGTGTAGGCCAGGATCGCCGCGCCGATCACCAGCACCCACGGCGTCATGCCGTGCATGTAGAAGATCAGGCCGAACGCCGTCACGAGCGCGCCGACGGCCCCCACCGCGGGCCACGGACTCGGATCCACGAGATGGTAGCTGTGTCCTCTTGCGTGCGTGTCAGCCATCTTTCCTGTTCACTCCCGAGCTTTCGATTCGATGCGCGGCGGCGCCGTCGCCTTCCCCGTCGTCTTCCCCGTCCATCCCGGCGTCGAAGAACGTATAGGACAAGGTGATCGTCTTCACGTCGGACACGCCCGGATCGTCGAGGATCGCGGGATCGATGAAGAACGACACCGGCATCTCCGCGCGCTCGCCCGCCGCCAGGACCTGGCGTTCGAAGCAGAAGCAGTCGATCTTGTCGAAATACGGCCCCGCCTTGTGCGGCGTGACGTTGAAGGTCGCCGTTCCGGCGATGGCGTATCCGGCCTCGTTGCGCGCCTCGTAGAACGCGAGCGTCTCCTCGCCGAGCCGCACCGTCACCTCGCGCCGGAGCGGGCGGAAGCGCCACGGCAGCCCGCCGGACGTGTCGGCGTTGAACCGGACGGTCATCAGCCGCCCGTCCACGGGGCCCGGCGCGGCGGCCGCTGTCCGCGTGGCGCCGCCGTACCCCGTCACCTGGCAGAACAGCTCGTAGAGCGGCACGGCCGCGTAGGCCATGCCGACCATGCCGGCGGCCACGCCGGCCAGCGCCATCGCCGTCCGCCGGTTCCTGCGTCTCGACTCCGCCATCAGCCGCCCATCTTCAGCTTGACGATGGTGAGAACGTAGAAAAGGAAGACCAGGCCGCAGAGCACGGCGCCCAACAGGACGTTCCGGCCGCGGCGGCGCCTATGTTCCTCCGACGGCGGCATGTCATCCCGGCGGACCCGTCGAGCCGTCGACCACGAGCAGGGCGAAGATCGAGAACAGGTAGACGATGGAAAATCCGAAGAGGCGGCGCGCCGAGCCCTCGTCCCGCGCGGTTCGCACCCTGATCGCGCCGGCCACGAACAGGGCGCCCAGCGCCGCCGCGCCGGCGGCGTAGACGGGCCCGGCGAAGCCGAGCACCGTCGGCATCAGGGTCACCGGCGGCAGGATCGCGCTGTAGAGCAGGATCCGGCGGCGCGTCTCCTCGAGGCCGGCCACGACCGGCAGCATGGGTATCCCGGCGCGCGCGTATTCCGCCGACCGGCAGAGGGCCAGGGCCCAGAAATGGGGCGGCGTCCACAGGAAGACGATCGCGAACAGGATCAACGGCTCGACCGCCACCTCGCCGGTCACCGCCACCCAGCCGATCAGCGGCGGAAACGCGCCGGCGGCGCCGCCGATCACGATGTTCTGCGGCGTCCGGCGCTTGAGCCAGATCGTGTAGACGAACACGTAGAAGGCGATGGCGGCGGCGAGGAGCGCGGCCGCCGGGACGTTGACCGCGAGGCCCATCAGCGCCACCGACGCGACCGCCAGCGTCACGCCGAAGCCCAGCGCGTCGCCCCCGGCGATCCGCCCCTGGGGAACGGGCCGCGCGCGGGTGCGCTGCATGACGGCGTCGATGTCGGCGTCGTACCACATGTTGACGGCCCCCGCCGCGCCGGCCCCGACGGCGATGCAGAGCACGGCGATTCCGGCGAGCACGGGATGCAGGGCGCCGGGCGCCGCCAGCAGGCCCGCGAGGCCGGTGAACGCGACGAGCGACATGACCCGCGGCTTCAGCAGCGCCACGTAGTCCGCGGCGCCCGACTCCGACCCGGCGATCCCCGGACGGAGGTACGCGCTGCCGGCGGTCATGGCCCGGTGCGCCGGTCGGCGCGGGCCTTGCCTCGCCGCCTATCGGACCTGGGGCAGCTGGTCATAGGTGTGGAAGGGCGGTGGCGACGAATGCGACCATTCGAGCGTCGTGGCGCCCTCGCCCCAGGGGTTGTCGGCGCACTTCTCGCCGGACGTCAGGGTCCGGAACAGGATGTAGAGGAACAGCAGCGCCGCGAACCCCGAGATCCACGCGCCGACGCTCGACACCATGTTCCAGCCCGCGAACGCGTCGGGATAGTCGGGGATGCGGCGCGGCATCCCCGCCAGGCCGGAGAAGTGCATCGGGAAGAACGTGACGTTCACGCCGATCAGCGTGATCCAGAAGTGGATCTTGCCCAGGGTCTCGGGATACTGCCGGCCGGACATCTTGCCGACCCAGTAGTAGAAGCCGGCGAAGATCGCGAACATCGCGCCCATGGAAAGCACGTAGTGGAAATGGGCCACCACGTAGTAGGTGTCGTGCAGCACGTAATCGACGCCGGCGTTGGCCAGCACGACGCCGGTCACGCCGCCGACGACGAACAGGAAGATCATCCCGAGCGCCCACAGCATGGGCGTCTTGAACTCGATCGAGCCGCCCCACATCGTGGCGATCCAGCTGAAGATCTTCACGCCGGTGGGCACGGCGATGACCATCGTGGCGGCGACGAAGTAGGCCCGCGTGTCGATGTCCATGCCGACGGTGTACATGTGATGCGCCCACACGACGAAGCCGACGAAGCCGATGGCGACCATGGCGTAGGCCATGCCGAGATAGCCGAAGACCGGCTTCCGGGAGAACGTGGAGACGATCTGGCTGACCATGCCGAACCCGGGCAGGATCAGGATGTAGACCTCGGGGTGTCCGAAGAACCAGAACAGGTGCTGGTAGAGCACCGGGTCGCCGCCGCCGGAAGCCTCGAAGAAGGCCGTCCCGAAGTTGCGGTCGGTGAGCAGCATGGTGATGGCGCCGGCCAGCACCGGCAGCGACAGCAGCAGCAGGAAGGTCGTCACCAGGATCGACCACACGAACAGGGGCATCCGGTGCAGCGTCATGCCCGGCGCCCGCATGTTGAAGATCGTGGTGATGAAGTTGATGGCGCCGAGAATCGAGGACGCGCCGGCGAGATGGAGGCTCAGGATCGCCATGTCGACCGCCATCCCCGGATGGCCGGACGTCGCCAGCGGGGCGTACACCGTCCAGCCGGCGCCGACGCCGCCGTCGACGAAGGCCGATCCCACCAGCAGGATCGCGGCCGGGACCAGCAGCCAGAAGCTGATGTTGTTCATGCGCGGGAACGCCATGTCGGGGGCGCCGATCATCAGCGGCACGAACCAGTTTCCGAAGCCGCCGATCATCGCCGGCATGATGAAGAAGAAGACCATGATAAGGCCGTGCGCCGTCGTCCACACGTTGAACGCATGGGGATCGTCGGCCACCAGCTGAAGACCCGGCTCCGCCAGCTCGGAGCGGATCAGCATCGAGAAGATGCCGCCGACGACGCCGAACACGATGGCGAAGACGATGTACATCGTCCCGATGTCCTTGTGGTTGGTGGAGTACACCCACCGCCGCCATCCCGGCGGGGCGCCGTGAGAGCCGTATCCGCCGTGCGCGTCCGCGTGTCCCGTCTCGCTCATCTCCGGAAACTCCTTCCTGGAACCCCGACCGCCGGGCGCGCGCCGGCGCTGGCCACCCGGGCGGGACCGGGGCGCGCGTCGCCGGCGAATTCCTCCTTCGCCTCGTCGACCCATGCCGCGAACGCTTCCCTCGACACCGCCTTCACCATGATCGGCATGAACCCGTGGTTGGCCCCGCACAGTTCCGAGCACTGTCCGTAGTACGTGCCTTCCCTGTCGATGCGGAACCAGGTTTCGTTGAGCCGTCCCGGAACGGCGTCCATCTTCACCCCGAACGCCGGCACGGCCCATGCGTGGATGACGTCGTTGGCGGTGAGCAGCAGGCGGATCGTGGTATCGACCGGCAGGACCACCGCGTTGTCCGTCGTCAGCAGCCGCAGGTCGCCAGCCTCGAGATCGGCGTCTTCCACCATGATGGCGTCGAAGGTCAGGTCGTCGTGATCGGGGTATTCGTAGGTCCAGTAGAACTGATTGCCCGCGGCCTTGAGGGTCATGTCCGCGTCCACGGCGCGGTCGGAGTAGTACATCAGCTGGAAGGAAGGCACCGCGATCACCACCAGGATGACGATCGGGATCACCGTCCACAGGACCTCGATGGTCGTGTTGTGCGTCGTCCTGCTCGGCGTGGGGTTGGCCTTGGCGTTGAACTTGACGAAGACGTAGATCATCAGGGCCAGCACGAAGACGCTGATCAGGACGATGACGATCAGCAGGAAGTCATGGAACGCGTCGATGCGCTCCATGACCGGCGACGCCGCCGGCTGAAATCCCGTCTGCCACGGGGTCGGCTGCGCCGCGAGGGCGGGCCCGCCGCCCGGCGCGGCTGCGACCGCCGCCGCCGACAACCACCTGAAGAGTCTCATCGCCAATCCCGTCTCCTCGTTGCGGGACCCCGGGCGCCGGTCCAGCCACGTGGCCGAACGGCCGCCGGTTGCCCGGACCCGGACACGATCGCCGGCACGGCGCGGCGCGGGCACGGGTCCAAGCGGGCGGTCTCCGGCCGCTTCCGCAGCGCGCCGACCCGCCGACCGGCCAGCCCGCGAATCGGCCCGGAGGGTACACCAGGGAGGGCGCCGGCGGCAAGACCGCGAAACCGAAAATCGCGTCGATCTTTCGGCGTTCCTCCGGGCGCCCGGTCCGGGCGCCCGGCCGCGGCTACGGAAACAGCTTGAGGGCGGCGACGATCAGGCCGCCGACGGCGATGACCAGCCCGCCGAGGCGAAGCATCGACTTGTCCGCCACGGCGTCGATCTTCTCATCGAGACGGACGATCTTCGCATCGAGACGGGTGATCTTCGCATCGAGACGGGTTTCAAGATTGGCGACCCCGGTCTTGAGGTTGGCGATGTCGGTCTTGATATCGGCTACGTCGGCCTTGCTGGCGACGCCTTCCGCAACGGCGTCGCGGACGGCCTCGGCGTGCGCTTCGGCCTGGACGTCGTCCACACCGGCCGCTTTCAGCCGCCGCGCGAAGGCGAGCGTATCGAATCCGGGCGTCCCCGTCGCGGTCATGGCGGCACGATAGACCGGCCCGGCCCCGGCCACAAGCGCAAGGAGAGGGCGCCGCGCCCGGTCAAGATGCAGGGCAATCGCATCCGGAAATTCCGGGTGGCCCTGCGATAGCCGGCGGCCGCGGCTACGGAAACAGCTTGAGGGCGGCGACGACCAGGCCGCCGACGGCGATGACCAGCCCGCCGAGGCGAAGCATCGACTTGTCCGCCACGGCGTCGATCTTCGCATCGAGACGGGCGATCTTCGCATTGAGACGGGTTTCAAGATTGACGACCTCGGTCTTGAGATCGGCTATGTCGGCCTTGCTGGCGACGCCTTCCGCAACGGCGTCGCGGACGGCTTCGGCGTGCGCTTCGGCCTGGATTTCGTCCACACCGGCCGCTTTCAGCCGCCGCGCGAAGGCGAGCGTATCGAATCCGGGCGTCCCCGTCGCAGTCATGGCGACACGATAGACCGGCCCGGCCCCGGCCACAAGCGCAAGGAGAAGGCGCCGCGCCCGGTCAAGACGCAGGGCAACCGCATCCGGAAATTCCGGGGGGGCCTTGCGGTAGCCGGCGGCCGCGGCTACGGAAACAGCTTGAGGGCGGCGACGATCAGGCCGCCGACGGCGATGACCAACCCGCCGAGGCGAAGCATCGACTTGTCCGCCACGGCGTCGATCTTCGCATCGAGACGGGCGAACTTCGCATCGAGACGGGTTTCAAGATTGGCGACCTCGATCTTGAGATTGGCGACCTCGATCTTGAGATCGGCGACATCGGTCTTGAGATCGGCGACATCGGTCTTGAGATCGGCGATGTCGGTCTTGAGATTGGCAATGTCGGTCTTGATATCGGCTACGTCGGCCTTGCTGGCGACGCCTTCCGCAACGGCGTCGCGGACGGCTTCGGCGTGCGCTTCGGCCTGGATTTCGTCCACACCGGCCGCTTTCAGGCGCCGCGCCCGGTCAAGACGCAGGGCAATCGCATCCGGAAATTCCGGGGGGCCCTGCGACAGCCGGCGGCCGCGGCACGGTATCGAGAACGGAGCGCCCGAGAATCATCCGGTCGCACGCGCCCAGGCCACCGCATCGGCCACGTCGGTCTCCGTGATGCCGGGCCCGGCCAGCTTGGCGCGCACCGCGTCGGCGCGGTTCACGCGCACCGGAGTCAGCACGATCCGTCCGTTCTCCTCGGTCACGTCGAGATACTCGCTCCCCTCGACGGCGGACATCGTTACCACCTCAGTCGCAGTTCGAGGCCGGCGCCGTGTTCGGGGGTGGCGGTGCCTTCCTTGCGTTCGGCCTGGAGGCCCACCGCCACGTCCGGGCCGAACGCGAACCGCGTCCCCAGGCGGTAGCGGCGCTCGCCGTCGTTCCCGTAGCCGACCCCGGCATGGGGCGTCGCCAGGCCGGACCCCTCCCAGAACCCGATCCCGTACCCCACCTCCGCCTCCAGATGCACCGTGTCGGCAGCGGCATCGGCGGTGGCGCCCGGCGACGCGCGGCCCGTCATCCCTTCGTCCCACAGCCGCGCAAGCCCGCTCTCCGACGCCCCCCAGCGCGGCGACAGCGCCAGCGACAGGCCCCGGCCCCCGGACCCCGGCGACAGGCGCGCCGTGCCCGACACGCCCCATTCCTCCACGTCGCCCTGATGGGCCACCAGCGCCCGCCCCCGCGCCTCCACCGACAGGCCACGCGACGGCAGCGTCCACTCCACGCCGCCGCCCAGCTCCATCCCCGCGCCCGTCTCCCCGTCGCCGCCGTCCCAGCGCGCGCCCACCTCCAGCGACGGCGTGAACGCGCCGCCGCCCGCCAGCGCCCACGTCCGCCGCGCCTCCGCCGCCAGACGCACCCGCCGCGTGTCCACCGACACCTCCGCCAGCGCCAGCCCGTTGTCGTCCACCGAATACCGCGTCGCCTCCCCCGACCCCTTCACCGACACCACCAGGCCGTTCGCCGACACCACCGGAACCGAGCCGCCCACCGCGACGCCCACGAACGCGCTGTCGCCCTTCTGAACCCCGAAACGCTCCACGAACTCCGTGTCCGCGATCTCGATCTCGCCCTCGCCGTAGCCCAGCGCACCCCACAGCCGCGAGCCGTCGGCGCCGGACCAGCCCAGATACGGATGCACCGCCGCGAGACGGCTCACGTGGACGCCCGTCACCGCCTCGTCGCCGCTGCGGTCCGTGTACTCGATCTCGCCCTCGATCCACGACGCCGCAAGGCCGCCCCGCAGACCCTCGCCCAGCAGCGCGTCCATGCCCACGTGCGCCGCGAACAGATCGCCCGACCAGTCCAGCGACCCCTTGTCCAGCGCCAGCGAACGCCGGCTCCCGCCGCCCCACACCACCGCCGAGGAGCCGGAGCCGGAACCGCCGACGCCGCCATCGGCACCGCTGCCGGACCCGCCGCCACTGCCGCCATCGCCGCCCAGCGCCACCGCGAACGTCCGCCCCTCCACGACATCGCGCCACGTCACCCCGGACTTGTCCTGCATCCCCTCCCGCGCCTTCAGCGCCGAGGCCAGCGTGTCCGCCATCCCCGAACCCGCGCCCGAGGACTCGAGACGCCCCGTCACCGCTTCCACCACGCTCCCCCACGTCGCCCGCGACAGCTCCGGCAGAACCGACCGGTTCACCGCCGCATAGCGCGCACGCGCCTTCTTCAGGGTCGACACCACCTCGATGGTGAACTCCAGCACGTCCTGCTGTTCTGGGTCGATGTCGTCCGTCGCCGTCCAGGTGTAGCGCCTCTCCGCGAACTCCTCCGTCGGCGTCCCCGACAGAACCCGCGTCGCATCGTCGAACCTCAGCCCCGGCGGCAGGACCAGCGGCCGCGGACCCAACTCGTGGCTCGTGCTGTCGCCGCCTTGCGCCTCTCGCAGCGTCACCGGCGGATCAATGGCCTCGTCCACCGTGAACACCATCGCCGTCAGGGTGTAGTCGAACTCCGGAACCGTGTCCTTGTACCCCACCGCGAACGGCGAGAACGACGCCACGTCGGCGGCGCACACCCGTGTGCCCTCGTCGCGCGATCCCCCCGGCAGCGGCGCTCCGTCGTGCAACAGGATCAGCGTCCGGCCCCGCGCCGCCGTCCGCAGGGCGTCCGTCACCCGCAGGCACAGCCGCTGCACGGCCACCGCCGGAGAGACGTCAATGTCCACCGCCACCCGCGCCTCTTCCGGCCCAAGGCTCCACCCGCTTTCCGCCTCCGCCGCCGCGCGGCCCCCGGACAGCGCCGCCACCGTCACCGTCACCGGGCGGTCGAGATTCCGCGGCAGCTGGAACTCCACCACGTCCTCGCTAACGCTCTCCTCCACCGTCTGCGTGACGAGGTGGCCGTTCACGTTGTAGGTCGTCTCCCCCGCCGCGCCATCCGTCACGATCCCGGTATCGCCGTCCTCGTCCACCGCCACGGTCAACGTCCCCGTCACCCCGCCGTAACCGCCGCCCGATACCGTGTGCGTCAGCGACGCCGTGTCGGCAAGGTCGTCCTCGTCCGCTTCCGCGGTCACCGTCACCGTCTGCGGCGCGTTCCAGGCCGACACCGCAAAGGTCAGACGACGGGGATCGACGCTCACATCGTCGTTGTCGCTCGTCACCGCCACCGTCACCGGCCCCGTGGGCTGCGAGGTCAGTTCCACCGTGTAGCCGGCACCGCCGCCGGCCACATCCACCGCCACCACGCCGGCGGTCGTGCCGGCGGCAATCAACAGCAACCCCTTCTCGTCGATGTCCCTGATGGTCAGCGTCGCGGCCGTCACGGTCATGGTCATCGAATCCGCCGTGGCGCGGGAGTTCCCCGGGTTCCCCATCGCCGAAACCCTCACCATCTTGTTCGGCGTATCCACGGTGTCGTGATTCGCCGTGATCGTCACCACGCCGCCGCTCGATATGCTCCCCGCCGCGATCGTCAGCGTCGCCGCCGTGCTCAGCGTGAAGTCGCCCGCAACCGCCGGCGACACCGGCGAAGCCGTCACCGTCACCGTGGTGTCCGCGCTCGACGGGTGCGACAGCCGCGCCGTCACCGTCGATACCCCGCCGTCCTCCGTAACCGACGACGGCGCCAGCGCCAGCGTCACCCCCGGCGCGTCGTCGTCGTCCGTCGTCGTCACGTCAACGTTCTCGTCGATGCCGTCGTAGTTGCCGTCGCCGCCGCTCATCGGGTCGAGCCGCACCTGCCACGGCACGTTGCCGTCGTCGACGTCGTCGTCCACCCCCGTCACCGTCACCGTCCGCGCCGCGTTCCAGTTCCCCGTCGTGAACGTCAGCGACGACGGCGAGACCGTGCCCTCACCCGTATCCCGGCTCGAAACCGCCACCGTCACCGCCGCCGACGGCCGCGTCAGCAGCGCCACCGTGAACGTCGCCGTACCTCCCGCCTCCGTCACCGTCAGCCCGGTCGCCCCCACCAGGTCGAGGCCGAACTCGTCGTCGCGGATCGTCAGCGTCGCGACCGACGGGTCCGACACCCCGTGGCCCCCCGCCGCCGTCGCCGACACGCTCACGCGCTTGTTCCCATCCGCATCGTTGTTGTCGACCCCCGTCACCGTCACCAGGCCCGCGCTCGTCGTCGATCCCGCCGCGATCGTCAGCGTGTTCCCCGTCCGCGTGAAGTTGCCCGCAACCGCCGGCGCCACCGCCGTCGTCGCCACCGTCAGCGTCGCCGCCTGCGTCGCCGGATGCGACAGCCGCGCCGTCACCGTCGAGATGCCCCCGTTCTCCGAGATCGCCGACGGGTTCAGCACCAGCGCCGCCGTCGCCGTCGCATCGTCGTCGGTGATCGTCAGCGTCACGGCCGGCGGCGCCGCCACCCCGTTGCCGCCCGCCGCCATCGCCGTCACCGTCACCTGCTTGTCCGCGTCGGTCCCGGTGTCCACGTTGTTGTCGACGCCCGTCACCGTCACCGTCCCGGCGCTGGTCGTCGACCCCGCGGCGATGGTCAGCGTCGTCGCCGTGCTCAGGGTGAAGTCGCCCGCAACCGCGTTCGTCGAGGCCACCGCCGCGGCAGCGACCGTCACCGTCGTCGCCGCGCTCGACGGACCCGACAGCGTCGCCGTCACCGACGACACCCCGCCGTTCTCCGAAATCGACGCCGGCCCCAGCACCAGCGCCACCGTCGGCAGCGTCTCGTCGTCGGTCAAGGTCAGCGCCGCGCCCGTCACCGCGCCCGCCCCCTGGCCGTTCGCCAAGGTTCCCGTCACCGTCACGCTGCGCCCCGCGGTCCCCTGGTGGACGTCGTCGTCCACGCCCGCGACCGTCGCCGTGTCCGAGGCCGCCGTGGTGGACCCCGCGGCGATGACGATGGTGGCGTCCGTACCCGCCGTGTAGGCCCCGGAAACCGACGTCACCGTCACCGTCGACGGCTCGCTCGACGGGCCCGACAGCGTCGCCGTCACCGTCGCGATGCCGCCGTTCTCCGAAACCGACGCCGGGTTCAGCGCCAGCGTCGCCCCCGGCGCCGACTCGTCGTCCTCCAGCGTCAGCGTCGCCCCCGTCACCGTCATCGTCGTCGAATCGGCCACCGCCCGGGCGTTGGCCGCCGTCGCCGTCACCGTCGCCGTCCGGTTCGGCTCGTCCGTCGTGTTGTCCACCGCCGTCACCAGCACCGTGTCCGTGGGCGCCGCTGTCGCCTCCGCCGGGATGACGATGGTGGCGTCCGAACCCACCGTGAAGGCCCCGGAGACCGCCGCCACCGTCAGCGTCGTCGCCGCCCCCGACCCGTGCGAAAGCCGCGCCGTCACCGTCGCCAGCCCGCCGTTCTCCGCCACCGACGACGGCGACAGCGCCATCGTCACCGTCGGCGGGCCGTCGTCGTCCGTCGTGGTCACGTCCACGTTCACGTCGTCGAGGCCGTTGTAGTTGCTGTCGCCGCTGCTCGACGTATCCAGGCGCACCTGCCACGTCACCGTCCCGTCGTCGATGCTGTCCTGAACCCCCGTCACCGTCACCGTCTGCGCCGTGCTCCAGTCCCCCGTCGTGAAGGTCAGCGTCGGCGGCGACACCGTCCCCTCGCTCGTATCCCGGCTCGTCACCGCCACCGTCACCTCCGCTGTCGGCTGCGTGTTCAGCCGCACCGTGAAGGTGGCCGTCCCGCCCGCCTCCGTCGCCTGGCCGCTCACCGCGCTCTCCGACAGCCCGAACTCGTCGTCGCGCAGGATCAGCGTCGCGGCGGACGGGTTCGACACCCCCCGGCCCCCCGCCGCCGTCGCCGACACCGTCACCTGCCTGTTCCCCGTGGCATCGTTGTTGTCGACGCCCGTCACCGTCACCAGGCCCGTGCTCGTCGTCGCGTTCGCCGCGATGGTCAGCGTGGTGGTCGAACTCAGCGTGAAGTCCATCGCATCCGCCGGCGAAACCGCAGTCGCCGCCACCGTCAGCGTCGCCGCCTCGGTGGTCGGATGCGACAGCCGCGCCGTCACCGTCGAGACCCCGCGGTCCTCCAGAATCGTCGACGGGTCCAGCACAAGCGTCGCCGTCGCGTCGTCGTCGTTGGTCAGCGTCAGCGCGGCGAGACCCGGGTTCTGTATGCCGTTGCCGCCCGTCGCCGTCGCCGAAAGCCGCAACAGCTTGTTGGCCGCGTCCACGTTGTTGTCGACGCCCGTCACCGTCACCAGCCCCGTGCTGGTCCGCGAACCCGCCGCGATGGTCAGCGTCGTCCCCGACTGCGTGAAGTCGCCCGCCACCGCCCCCGACGACGCCACCGCCGTCACCGTCACCGTCACCGTCGTCGCCTCGCTCGACTTGCCCGAAAGCCCCGCCAGCTGCGCCGTCACCGTGGCGATGCCGCCGTTCTCCGAGATCGAACCGGAAAGGGGGTCGATCAACAGCGACGCCGTCGGCAGGTTCTCGTCGTCGGTGATCGTCAGCGACGCGCCGGTCACCGAACCCGCTCCCTGGCCGTTGGTCAGCGCCGCCGTCACCGTCGCCGAACGCCCCGCGTTCCCGTGGTGGAGGTCGTCGTCCACCACCCTGATCGTCGCCGTGTCCGTCGCGTTCGTCGTCGCACCCGCGGCGATGACGATGGTCGCGTCCGTTCCCGCCGTGTAGGCCCCGGAGACCGCCGTCACCGTCACCGTCGACGGCTCGCTCGACGGATGCGACAAGGTCGCCGTCACCGTCGAGACGCCGCTGGGCTCCGCGATCGACGCCGGGTTCAGCGCCAGCGTCACCCCCGGCCCCGCGTCGTCGTCGGCGATCGCCAGCGTCACGCCGGGCGGGTCGTTGGTCAGGTTGAGGCTGTCGGAGGCCGTTCCCGAGACCGTCACCGACTTGTTCGGCGCGTCGGTGGTGTTGTCCACCGCCGTCACCGTCACCAGCCCCGCGCTGGTGGTGGCGTTGGCCGCGAAGGTCAGCGTCGCCGCCGTGCTCAAGGCGAAGTCGCCCGCCACCGCGCCCGACGCCGCCACCGCCGCCGCCGTCACCGTCACCGTCACCGCCACGCTCGAGGTCCGGTCCAGCGTCGCCGTCACCGTCGCCACCCCGCCGTTCTCCGCAATCGAGCTGGAAGACAGCGCCAGCGTCGTCTGCGGCGTGTCGTCGTCGGTGATGGTCAGCGTCCGGTCGGCCGGGTTCGCGACGCTGTTGCCGCCGGCCGCCGTCCCCGAAACCGTCACCTGTATGCTGCCCGTGGTCCCCATATCGTCCACCGCCGTCACCGTCACCACGCCGGCGCTGGTCGTCGCCCCCGCGGCGATGGTCAGCGTCGCCGCCGTGCTCAGGCCGAAGTCCGCCGCCGTCGCGCCCGTCCCCGCCGCCGCCGCAACCGTCACCGTCACCGCCGCGCTCGACTTGCCCGACAGCGCCGCCGTCACCGTCGACACCCCGCCGTTCTCCGAGATCGACGCCGGATCCAGTTCCAGACTCAACGTCGGCAGCGTCTCGTCGTCGGTCAGCGTCAGCGCCACCCCCGTCACCGAACCCGCCCCCTGCCCGTTGGCCAGCGTCGCCGTCACCGTCACGCTCCGCCCCGCGGTCCCCTGGTGGACGTCGTCATCGACCGCCGTAATCGTCGCCGAGCTCGAAGCCACCGTGAGGCCCGCCGCGACGATGAGCGTCGCGTCCGCCCCCGCCGTGTAGGCCTCGGAAACCCCCGTCACCGTCACCGTCGACGGCTCCGACGACGGGCGCGACAGCACCACCGCCACCGACGCCGTCCCGCCGTTCTCCGAGATCGACGACGGGAACACGAACAGCACCGCCCCCGTCGCCGGGTCGTCGTCCTCCAGCGTCAGCGTCGCATCCGTCACCGCCATCGTCGTCGAATCCGCCGCCGCCCGCGCGTTCGTCACCGTCGCCGTCACCGTCGCCGTCCGGTCCGGCGCGTCGGTGTCGTTGTCCACCGCCGTCACCAGCACCGTGTCCGTGGGCGCCGTCGTCGCCCCCGCCGCGATGACGATGGTGGCGTCCGTCCCCACCGTGAAGGCCCCCGTCACCGCCGCCACCGTCAGCGTCGTCGCCGCCCCCGACGCATGTGCAAGCCGCGCCGTCACCGTCGCCACCCCGCCGTTCTCCGTAACCGACGCGGGAGACAGAGCCAGCGTCACCCCCGGCGCCCCGTCGCCGTCGGTGGTGGTCACGTCAACGTCCACGTTGGCGAGGCCGTCGTAGTCGCCATCGCCGCTCTCCGGGTCCAGGCGCACCTGCCACGTCACGTCCGCGTCGTCGGTCGAGTCCTGGACGCCGGTCGCCGTCACCGTCTGCGCCGTGTTCCAGCCCCCCGGCCCCGTCGCCGTCGTGAAGGTCAGCGTCGAAGGATCCACCGTTCCCTCGCTCGTGTCCTGGCTCGACACCGCCACCGTCACCGCCGCCGAAGGCTGCGTGTTCAACCGCACCGTGAACGTGGCCGTCCCCCCCGCCTCCGTCACCGGCCCCCCGCTCACCGCGCTCACGGCCAGCCCGAACTCGTCGTCGCGCAGGATCAGCGTCGCGTCGGCCGGGGCCGCCAGCCCGCGCCCGCCCGCCGCCGTCGCCGACACCGTCACCTGCTTGCGCCCCTCCGCATCGTTGTTGTCCACCGCCGTCACCGTCACCAGCCCCGTGCTGGTCGTGGCGCCCGCCGCGATGGTCAGCGTCGTGGTCGAACTCAGCGTGAAGTCCATCGCATCCGCCGGCGACACCGCCGCCGCCGACACCGTCAGCGTCGCCGCCTCCGTCGTCGGGTTCGACAGCCGCGCCGTCACCGTCGAGACCTCCGCGTTCTCCAGGATCGAGGCCGGGTTCAGCACCAGCGTCGCCATCGCGTCGTCGTCGTCGGTCAGCGTCAGCGTCGCGTCCGCCGGGTCCGCCACGCCGGTGCCCCCCGCCGACGTCCCCGAAACCGTCACCGACTTGTCCGCCGCGTCCGTGTCGTTGTCGACGCCGGTCACCGTCACCAGGCCGGTGCTGACCGTCGCCCGCGCCGCGATCGTCAGCGTCGTCCCCGCCAGCGTGAAGTCGCCCGCCACTGCGCCCGACGCCACCACCGCCGCCGCCGACACCGTCACCGTCACCGCCTCGCCCGCCTCGCCCGACAGCGTCGCCGTCACCGTCGACACCCCGCCGTTCTCCGAGATCGCGTCCGCCGTCGCCGGGTCCGGCTCCGACAGCGCCAGCGCCACCGTCGGCAGCACCGTCTCGTCGTCGGTGCGCGTCAGCGTCGCGTCCGCCGGGTTCGGCACGCCGTGGCCCCCGGCCACCGTCCCCGAAATCGTCACCACGCTCCCCGCGCTCCCCTGATAGGCGTCGTCGTCCGCCGACGTCACCGTCACCACGCCCGTGCTCGTCGTCGCGTTCGCCGCGATGGTCAGCAGGCTCCCCGACTGCGTGAAGTCGCCCGCCGCCGCGCCGCGCCCCGCCGCCGCCGCCACCGTCACCGTCGCCGCCTCCGTCGTCGGATACGACAGCGTCGCCGCCACCGTGCTCACCCCGCCGTTCTCCGCCACCGACGCCGGGTCCGGCGCCAGCGTCACCGCCAGCACGTCGTCTTCGGTAATCGTCAGGGTGGCGCTCAGGTCGGCGGGCCGCCGCCCGACCGGGGCATTGGTCCGCACGGCAGCCGGGGCCGTCCGGACCGTCACCGACTTGCTGAACGGCCTGTGAACCATGTTGTCCACCGCCGTGATCGTCACCAGCCCCGTGTTGGCCGTCGCCCCCACCGGGATGATCACTCCCGGCGACGACAGCGTGAAGTCGCCCGCCACCGTGTTCGTGTCCCCCGCCACCGCTTGCAGCCCCACCGTCACCGCCTGGCTCGCCGCCGTCGTCAGCGTCGCCGTCACCGTCGAGACGCCGCCCTCCGCGATCGAGGCCGGGTTCAGCACCACCTTCACATACGGCTCGTCGTCCGGGATGGTCAGCGTCACGCCCGCCGGGTTCATCGCCCCGCCGCTCGGGGTCACGGTTCCCGAGACCGTCACCGTCTTGGCGTCCGCGACCACGGTGTTGTTCACCGCCGTCACCGTCACCGTCCCCGTGCTGGCCGTCGCCCCCGCCGGGATGGTCAGCGTGTTCGCCGCGCTCACCGTGAAGTCGCCCGCCACCGCCGGCGACACCGGCGCCGCCGCCACCGTCACCGTCACCGGCCGCACCGGCGTCTTGCTCAGCGTCGCCGTCACCGTCGCCACCCCGCCGTTCTCCGCGATCGAGGCCGACGACAGCGACAGCGTCGTCTGCGGCTGCGAACCCGCCGCCCCCACGATCGCCTGGTTGGTGGAGGGTATGGTCAGGCCGCCGGAATGGGCGCCGGGCGCCACCTGCACGCGGAAGGCCCGGTCGCCGGTGAGCGCCGTCGACCCGCTGTAGGAGAGCGTCACCGTCGCCGTCGTGCCGCCGCTGGTGGCCGACGCGCCGGTGATGGTGAGCCCCGCGATCGCCGGTGTGGCGCTCACCGTGAAGTGGGAGGCGAGCACGCTGCTGCCGAACGTCTGGCCGTTCAGCTCCACGTCCAGCGTCGCGCCGTGCAGGTTCCCCCACGTCAGCCACGCCCGGTTCGAGGACACGATCTTCGCCACGCTGCCATCGACCTTGTGGCCCGCCTGGTTGGTCACCGCGGCATGGTCGCGGTTGACGTTACCGAATCCGAAGGACCTGTAAGCGGGGCCTTGGATCGAGTTTTGCGGAATGGAGATGCCGTCGGCGTCGACGTCGCCCGCCTGCACCGTGTAGCTGAATTGGGAGTTTGTCCTCCGGACGGTGTACCCGTGGCTGATGTACGCCCGTCGCGTGTTGGCGCCGACGGTGATGTTCATATAGATGGTGGTGAAAGAGCCACCGGAGACGCCGAAGACCTGCCCGTGGTTGAGCTGGGTGGTGATGGTCTCGCCGACGCCGTAGGTGTCGCCGCTGGCCGGCGTGGAGGTGATGACGGGGTTCGCGAAGGCCGGCCCCGCCGCCAGCAGCGCCACCGCCAGCCCCAGCCCCGCCGCCGCCAGGGCGCGAACCCGGCCCCTCACCGCCTCACCCCTCGCGCGGGGGGGGGGGGGGGTAGCGGTTGCCGGTGGCCGGTTGCCGGTGGCCGGCGACCAGCAACCGGTCGCCGGCCCGCGACCGCTCCGCCAGCTCACCCTCGCCCGTCTCATGGCCACCCTTCCCCCGCGTCGGGACGACTCACGCGCACTTCAATCCCCGATTTCGGGATTCCTGTCAAGGGATCGTTTCGGCTGGCCAGGGCGCCGTCCGGGAGAAGGAAGCCGCCGTCCGGCGCGACGCGGCGCCGGAAACGAACGCCCCGCTACACCGTAGCCGGGTCCCGCCGCCCGAGGTCGGACTTGGCGATGAAATGGACGCAGGGAAAGCCGAGGTCGTCCTCCACCTCGCCCCACGCCTTGTCGACGATCTCGGACTGCACCCGCACCAGCCCGGCCCCGTTCAATTGCTCGTACTTGCCTTCGTAGATGATCTTCACGTCCACCTTGGGGGAGTCGTCTTCGAAGCCGAACCCGGGCCAGACGTTGACCCGGACGATCTTGACGTCTCCGAAGTAGCGCTTGAACGCCGTCTCGGCGATCTCGCGTATCTGCCGTTCGTTCATGTCTCAAGCCGCTCCCGACTCCACTACACCGTCGCCGGGTCGCGCCGCCCGAGGTCGGACTTGGCGATGAAGTGGACGCAGGGGAAACCGAGGTCGTCCTCCACCTCGCCCCACGCCTTGTCGACGATCTCGGACTGCACCCGCACCAGCCCGGCCCCGTTCAACTGCTCGTACTTGCCGTCGTAGATGATCTTCACGTCCACCTTGGGGGAGTCATCTTCGAAGCCGAACCCGGGCCAGACGTTGACCCGGACGATCTTGACGTCTCCGAAGTAGCGCTTGAACGCCGTCTCGGCGATCTCGCGTATCTGCCGTTCGTTCATGTCGAGCCTCCTATGGCGACCGCCGCCTGAACAGCATATGAGCGGCGAAGCCGCGGCGATGCTGAATGTCGGCCTGCTCGAATCGAGCAATGACATTCTCCGCCCCGTCGATTGCCGCAAGTACGTCCGACTTGTCGTACCGGACGTCAAGCGCATAGTCCGCTTGATGACGTGCATCCTGCAACATGACGAAGGCTTTGGCGAAGTCCCGGATTTCAGGTGGGAATCCTTGCATCGCCCGCTTGTGCTCGCAGGCGGTCCTCGCTCTGCCGTGCTCCAGGGCGCGATACACCCGATGCCACGCCGGGCTGCGGCGCCGGCCGATGAGCAGGTCGGCCGCGGCGCCGGCCAGGCAGTGGAACATGGCGTAGTACGCGGTGCTGACGGCGCGGCGCAGGTTCGCCTGCGAAGGCCGCCGCCGGCTGATTGCCGTCAGGCCGCGGGCCGTGGCTATCAGGTCGCGCGAGTTCATGTCTCAAGCCGCCTCGATCCCGAACGGCGCGGTCATATACGCCGCAAACCGGATCAACCCAACCCCGCTACACCGTAGCCGGGTCGCGCCGCCCGAGCTCGGACTTGGCGAAGAAGTGGACGCAGGGGAAGCCGAGGTCGTCCTCCACCTCACCCCACGCCTTGTCGACGATCTCGGATTGCACCCGCACCATCCCGGCCCCGTTCAACTGCTCGTACTTGCCGTCGTAGATGATGGTCACATCCACGACGGGGGAGTCGTCCTCGAAGCCGAACCCCGGCCTGACGTTGACCCTGAAGAGCTTCACATCGCCGAAGTAGCGCTTGAACGCCGTCTCGGCAATCTCGCGTATCTGCCGTTCGTCCATGTCGAGCCTCCTATGGCGACCGCCGCCTGAACAGCACATGGGCGGCGAAGCCGCGGCGATGCTGAATGTCGGCCTGCTCGAATTGGACGATTGCGTTCTCCGCCCTGTCGATTGCCGCCAGCACGACCAGCTTATCATAGCGGCCTTCAAGCGCGTAATCCGCCTGGTGACGTGCTTTCTGCAACATGACGAAGGCTTTGGCGAAGTCACGGATTTCAGGCGGGAACCCCGCCATCGCCCGCTTGTGCTCGCAGGCGGTCCTCGCTCTACCGTGCTCCAGGGCGCGATACACCTGATGCCAGGCCGGGCTGCGGCGCCGGCCGATGAGCAGGTCGGCCGTGGCGCCGGCAAGGCAGTGGAACATGGCGTAGTACGCGGTGCTGACGGCGCGGCGCAGGTTCGCCTGCGAAGGCCGCCGCCGGCTGATTGCCGTCAGGCCGCGGGCCGTGGCTATCAGGTCGCGCGGGTCCAAGTCTCAAGCCGCCTCGACCTCGAACGGCGCGACCATATACGCCGCAAACCGGCCCGACTCCGCTACACCGTCGCCGGGTCGCGCCGCCCGAGGTCGGACTTGGCGATGAAGTGGACGCAGGGAAAGCCGAGGTCGTCCTCCACCTCGCCCCACGCCTTGTCGACGATCTCGGACTGCACCCGCAACGGCCCCATCCCCTTCAACTGCTCGTACTTGCCGTCGTAGATGATCTTCACGTCCACGATGGGGGAGTCGTCTTCGAAGCCGAACCCCGGCCAGACGTTGACCCGGACGATCTTGATGTCGCCGAAGTAGCGCTTGAACGCCGTCTCGGCGATCTCGCGTATCTGCTGCTCGTTCATCTCGAACCTCCTATGGCGACCGCCGCCTGAACAGCACATGGGCGGCGAAGCCGCGGCGATGCTGAATGTCGGCCTGCTCGAATTGGACGATTGCGTTCTCCGCCCCGTCGATTGCCACAAGTACATCCGACTTGTCGTACCGGACGTCAAGCGCATAGTCCGCTTGGTGACGCGCTTTCTGCAACATGACGAAGGCTTTGGCGAAGTCCTGGATTTCAGGTGGGAATCCTTGCATCACCCACTTGTGCTCGCAGGCGGTCCTCGCTCTGCCGTGCTCCAGGGCGCGATACACCTGATGCCACGCCGGGCTGCGGTGCCGGCCGATGAGCAGGTCGGCCGTGGCGCCGGCAAGGCAGTGGAACATGGCGTAGTACGCGGTGCTGACGGCGCGGCGCAGGTTCGCCTGCGAAGGCCGCCGCCGGCTGATTGCCGTCAGACCGCGGGCCGTGGCTATCAGGTCGCGCGAGTTCATGTCTCAAGCCGCCTCGATCCCGAACGGCGCGGTCATATACGCCGCAAACCGGCTCAACCCAACCCCGCTACACCGTAGCCGGGTCGCGCCGCCCGAGCTCGGACTTGGCGATGAAGTGCAGCATGGGGAAGCCGGGACTGTCGTCGGCGCTCCGCCATACCTTGTCGACGATCTCGGATTGCACGCGCAACGGCCCCATCCCCTTCAACTGCTCGTACTTGCCGTCGTAGATGATCTTCACGTCCACCTTGGGGTCGTCGTAATGGTCGAACCCGGGCCAGACGTTGACCCGGACGATCTTGACGTCTCCGCAGTAGCGCTTGAACGCCGTCTCCGCAATCTCGCGTATCTGCTGCTCGTTCATGTCTCAAGCCGCCTCGATCCCGAATGGCGCGGTCATATACGCCGCAAACCGGCCCAAGTCCACTACACCGTCGCCGGGTCGCGCCGCCCGAGGTCGGACTTGGCGATGAAGTGGACGCAGGGGAAGCCGAGGTCGTCCTCCACCTCGCGCCACGCCTTGGAGATAATGTCGGACTGCACCCGCACCAGCCCGGCACCGTTCAACTGCTCGTACTTGCCTTCGTAGATGATCTTCACGTCCACCTTGGGGGAGTCGTCTTCGAAGCCGAACCCGGGCCAGACGTTGACCCGGACGATCTTGACGTCTCCGAAGTAGCGCTTGAACGCCGTCTCGGCGATCTCGCGTATCTGCTGCTCGTTCATCTCGAACCTCCTATGGCGACCGCCGCCTGAACAGCACATGGGCGGCGAAGCCGCGGCGATGCTGAATGTCGGCCTGCTCGAATCGAGCAATGACGTTCTCCGCCCCGTCGATTGCCGCAAGTACGTCCGACTTGTCGTACCGGACGTCAAGCGCGTAGTCCGCCTGGTGACGTGCATCCTGCAACACGGTGAAGGTGTCGGCGAAGTCCCGGATTTCAGGCGGGAACCCCGCCATCGCCCGCTTGTGCTCGCAGGCGGTCCTCGCTCTACCGTGCTCCAGGGCGCGATACACCTGATGCCAGGCCGGGCTGCGGCGCCGGCCGATGAGCAGGTCGGCCGCCGCGCCGGCCAGGCAGTGGAACATGGCGTAGTACGCGGTGCTGACGGCGCGGCGCAGGTTCGCCTGCGAAGGCCGCCGCCGGCTGATTGCCGTCAGGCCGCGGGCCGTGGCTATCAGATCGCGCGGGTCCAAGTCTCAAGCCGCCTCGATTCCGGATGGCGTGATTCATATACACCGAAACCGGCCCGGTTCGACAGTACGTTTCCCGCGCGGGAGGGGTGGCGTGCGAGCGGCGCCGTGCAGAAACAGGAATACGATTGCCTTGGGAGCGTCGGCGGTCCGTTGCCGACAACCGGCACCCCGCACCCCGCAAGATGCGGCTCAAGGCCCGCCTCTCGCCGCGGGCGCCCGTTCCGCCGCCACCGGAATGCCTTCCTGCTCGCAGGTGTTGGCGACGTCGGAAACGGTGGCGCGCTGGAGGTCCCGGCGCCAGCGCGCGTCGTCGTAGGCGAGGCCGCGGTGCAGGGTGCAGCGGTCGTCCCACACGACGAGGTCGAACCGCCGCCAGCGGTGCGTGTACACGAACCGCCGCTGCGTGGCGTGGGCGAGAAGCTCCGCGACCAGCGCCTCGCCGTCCGCCGGCGCCAGGCCGAGGACGCGGCCGACGTGCGAGGCGACGTAGAGGGACCTGCGGCCCGTCTCCGGTATCGTCCGCACCATCGCCTGCGGCACCGGCGGCAGGCCGGCGTTCTCCTCGTCGCTGAAGTCGGTGAAGCCGACGCGGGCGCGCGACGCCCGGAAGGAATGCTCGGCGACCATCCCCTCGAGGCGCCGCTTCATGCTCCGGGGCAGCGCGTCGTAGGCGGCGCGCGTGTCCGCGTACTCGGTCTGCCCGCCGACCGGGGGGACCTCGCGGCCGTAGAGCATCGAGATCTTGGCGGGAACCCGCTTGAAGGTGCTGTCGGTATGCCAGAGGCGGTTGGCGAGGCGCATCAGGCGGACGCGGCTGTCCGCCATCTTGATCCCGCCATCGGGATCCAGGTTGGAGAGATCCTCGATCCCGCGCGGGGTGCGCGCCCGGCTCCCCTCGCGATAGACGTCGAGCCTGGTCTCGAGCGGCCCGAAGCGGGCGGCGAACCCGAGGTGCTGCTCGTGGGTGAGGCTCTGGCCGGGAAACACGAGCACGGCATACGTCCACAGGGCGTCCGCGATGGCCTCGACATCGGCCGGGGCGAGCGTCCGCGACAGGTCCACGTCGCCGACCTCGGCGACGAAGTCCGGCGTGACCGGGCAAACCGTGATGGCCATCGGCGCGTCACCTCCGAATTCGCGACACCCGCGGCATTAGGACACGCGCCGCCGCGCCGTTCAACGTTTTCAGTGGCCGGTGGCCGGTAGCCGGTTGCCGGTTGCCGGTTGCCAGTGGCCGGTTGCCGGCATCGGCCACCGGCAACCGGCGCTTTGACGCCGCGCGCCGCGTGCTGTACATCCCCGTCCGTCCGCCGCCAGGCGCGGCCCCTTTTCCGGAGCACGTGTGATCCCGCGCGACGGCAGCATCGAGGTCCGGTACGGCTGGGTCGTGGCCTTCGGGTCGCTGGCCATCCACACCATCGGACTCGGCGCCCCCATCGTCCTGTGGGTGGCGCTCAAGCCGATCGCGACGGAGTTCGGCTGGCCGCGGGCTGTCCCCTCCCTCGCCTATTCGATGCTGATGATCGGCGCCGGCGTCGGCGGCGTGGCGATGGGCTGGTGGATGGACAGGCGCGGCGTCTTCTGGCCGGTGCTGTTCGGCTCGGCGATGATCGGCGTCGGCGCCCTGGTCGCGGCCCGGTCCGACGGCCTCTGGAGCCTCTACGTCGCCCACGGCCTGCTCATCGGGCTGCTCGGCAAGTCGGCGATGATCACGCCGCTGATCGCCAACGTCACGCACTGGTTCGATCGCCGGCGCGGCCTGGCGGTGGCCGTCATCGCGTCCGGCCAGGGCCTCGCGGGGACGATCTGGCCGCCCCTGTTCCGCTTTCTCAACGACGCCTACGGCTGGCGCGAGACCTACCTCCTCTACGGAGCGTTCGTGCTCTGCGCCATGGCGCCCCTGGCGCTGATCCTGCGTCCGAAACCGCCCCTCGCGCCCTCCGGCCGGGCCCGCGAGGGCCACACGGTCGAGGGCCGGGTCCTCGGCCTTCCGGCCAACGCGGTCCAGGGGATGCTGTGCGTGGCGACCATCGGATGCTGCGCCGCCATGGCCGTCCCCATCGTGCACCTCGTCAGCCACGGCACCGACCTCGGGCATCCGCGGGCGCGGGCCGCCGAGCTCCTCACGGTGCTGTTCGCCGCGGCCTTCGTCAGCCGCCTCCTCTACGGCATGTTGGCGGACAGGATCGGCGGCGTGCGCACCCTGCTCATCGGATCGGCCTGCCAGGCGGTCATGCTCGTCGCCTTCTCGATGGTCACGAGCCTGCCGGGCCTCTACGCCGCGGCGATCCTCTTCGGGCTCGGCTTCGCCGGAATCATGCCCTGCTATCCCCTGATCATCCGCCTGCTGTTCCCCGCCGATCAGGCCGGGTGGCGCATCGCCACGTTCTACCTGTTCGCCGCGCTCGGCATGGCGCTCGGGGGGTGGATGGGCGGCTTCGTCTTCGACCTTTCGGGGAGCTACTCGTATGCGTTCCTGGCGGCGTTCGGGTTCAACGTCGTGAACTTCTGCGTCATCGGGATCGTCCATCTGCGCCAGCTGCGCCTCGGCCTCGCGCCGCTCCCCGCCTAAAGGGCGGGAACGTCGCCGGCCGCCCGCTCCTCGTCGAAGGCGGCGGCGAAGTCGGCGAGCGATCCGCCGGCGATGGCGGCGCGCAGCCCGCTCATGAGCTCCTGGTAGTAGGTCAGGTTGTGCGCCGTGAGCAACATGCTCCCGAGGATTTCCCGGGCCTTGAACAGGTGATGCAGATAGGCGCGGGAATGGGACGCGCAGGCGGGACAGGGGCACGCCTCGTCGAGGGGGCGCGGGTCCCCGGCGTGACGGGCGTTGCGCAGATTCACGGCGCCGCGGCGCGTGAACGCCTGGCCGGTGCGCCCGGAGCGGGTCGGCAGCACGCAGTCGAACATGTCGATCCCGCGCGCCACCGCGCCGACGACGTCGTGGGGCTTGCCGACGCCCATGAGATACCGCGGGCGGTCCTCCGGCAGGCGGCGCGCGGTCGCCTCGACGATGCGGTACATCTCCGGCTGCCCCTCCCCCACCGCCAGCCCGCCGACGGCGTAACCGTCGAATCCGATGTCGAGGAGCGCGGCGACGGACTCGCGGCGCAGGTTCTCGAACACGCCACCCTGCGCGATCCCGAACAGGCCGCGGCCTTCGCTTGGCCGGAAGCTCGCCCGCGACCGCGCCGCCCAGCGCATGGAGCGCTCCATGGACTCGCGCGCGGCCGCCTCGGAGACCGGATAGGGCGTACACTCGTCCAGCGCCATGGCGATGTCGCTGCCCAGCAGCTCCTGGATCTCGATGGCCCGCTCCGGCGCGAGCGCGTGCGCGGTCCCGTCGACGTGGGAGCGGAAGACGATGCCGTTCTCGTCCAGCGTCCGCAGCGCGCCGAGCGACAGCGCCTGGTAGCCGCCCGAATCCGTGAGTATGGGTCCGTCCCAGTTCATGAACCGGTGCAGGCCGCCGAGCGCCGCGACGCGCTCGGCGCCGGGCCGCAGCATCAGGTGGTAGGTATTGGCGAGGATCACCGCGGCGCCGGTCGCGGCCACGTCGCCGGGCTTCATCGCCTTGACGGCGCCCGCCGTGCCCACCGGCATGAACGCCGGCGTCGGGATCGCGCCGCGCGCGGTCACGAGACGGCCGGCCCGCGCCGCGCCGTCGCGGGCCGTCACCGCGAAGTCGAGGCCCGCCGTCACGCGGCGCCCTCCGCGCCGGCGGCGCGGGTCAGGAGGCAGGCGTCGCCGTAGGAATAGAACCGGTATCCCGCGCCCATCGCGTGGCGGTACGCGGCCAGCATCCGCTCGCGCCCAGCGAAGGCGGACACCAGCATGAACAGCGTCGATCGAGGCAGGTGGAAGTTCGTCACCAGAGCGTCCACCGCCCGGAACCGGTATCCCGGCGCGATGAACAGATCAGTGTCGCCGGCGCCGGGTTCGATCCGGCCGTCCGCGCGCGCCGCCGATTCGAGCAGCCGCAGGCTCGTGGTGCCGAGCGCCACCACCCGCCCGCCCTCCGACCTCCGCCGGTCGATCAGGGACGCCGCAGCTTGCGGGACTTCACCCCACTCGGCCTCCATCTCGTGGTCGTCGGTGTCGGCCACGGCCACCGGACGGAAGGTCCCGGCGCCCACGTGAAGCGTGACGCGGGCCAGCTCGACGCCGCGCCCGCGCAACCGCGACAGGAGCTCGCCGGTCACGTGCAGGGACGCGGTCGGCGCCGCCACGGCGCCGGGCCGCCGCGCGAAGACGGTCTGATAGTCCGTGGCGTCGCGGGCGTCCGCCGCGCGGCCGAGATAGGGAGGGATCGGCATCCGCCCGTGATCGTCGAGCGCCGCCAGCACCCCGGCGCGGGGAAGGGCGAACGACAGGCGCACCTCGCCGCCCGCCGCCCGCGCCGCCACCGTCGCCGAGAAGGCGCCGCCGAAACGCACGGTATCGCCCGCGCGCAGGCGCCTGGCGGGGCGGGCGAGCGCCGCCCACTCGCCGCCGTCCTCCGTCGGGACCAGCTCGCGCAGCAGGGTCACCTCGACCTTCGCCGCGCCCCGCTCCGCCTCGCGAACGCCGGCGAGCCTCGCCGGAATCACGCGGGTGTCGTTCAGCACCAGCACGTCGCCGGGCGTCAGGAGATCGGGCAGGTCGGCGAACCGCCGGTCGCGGAGCCCGTCGCCGACCACGAGCAGGCGCGCGGAACCCCGCGGCGTCGCCGGACGCCGCGCGATCAGTGCGCCGGGAAGCTCGAAATCGAAGAGGTCGACCCGCATGTGACGTCGCGTCGGAAAGCCCGGACCCGGCGCCGGACTCCGGGTCCGGCATCAGGTCCATTCATCCGGCCGTCTTCATCCGCAGCGCGCGATCCCGCAGACGCCCGGCCACCCGTGGGGAGACGAAGCTGGCCACGTCGCCGCCCAGCCTCGCGATCTCCTTGACCAGACTCGAGGCGATGAACTGATTGCTCTCCGACGCCATCAGGAACACGATCTCGATCTCGTCATTGAGGCGGGCGTTCATGCCGACCATCTGGAACTCGAAGTCGAAGTCCGAAACGGCGCGCAATCCCCGCACGATGACGGCGGCGCCGACCTGCTCGGCGAAGTGCATGAGCAGGTTGTCGAACGGCCGGACCTCGAAGCTGGCGCCGTTGAGGTTGTCGAGGCGCCGCACCTCCTCCTCGATCATGGCGATGCGCTCGCCGACGTCGAACATCGGATGCTTTCCGGGATTGCCGGCCACCCCGATCACCAGGCGGTCGACGAGACGCGTCGCCCGGGCGATCAGGTCCAGATGCCCGTTGGTGATGGGATCGAAGGTGCCCGGATAGACGCCTGTTCGAGTCGTGGCCAAGGATCTATTCCCGTCCGCCGACCGCGCTCTCCTCGAGCCGGGAGACCGACACGACGCGCTCGCCATCGGCCGTATCGAACAACGTTACACCCTGGGTGGTTCTCCCGGCAACGCGGACGTCGCCCACCGGCGTGCGGATGATCTGGCCGCCGTCGGTCACCAGCATGATCTGGTCCTCCGGGCCGACCGGGCCCGACGCCACGACGCCGCCGTTCCGCTCCGAGGTCACGATGTTGACGATGCCCTTCCCGCCGCGCCCCCGGGACCGGTATTCGTAGGCCGACGAACGCTTGCCGTAGCCGTTCTCCGTCACCGAGAGGATGAACTCCTCGAGCCGCGCCAGCTCGGCGACCCGCTCCTCGCTCAGGACCACCTCGTCGCCGCCGTCGTCGCCGCCGTTCTCCATGCCGGCGTTGTCGTCGTCGGCGTCCGCGGCCGCCTCGGGCTCGGGCGGAGCGTCCGGGCCGGCCTCCTCGGCCCGCCGCGCGGCGCTGGCGCGGCGGACGTAGGCCCGGGACTCCGCCGGCGAGCAGTCGACGTGCCGGAGGATGGACATGCCGATGACCTCGTCGCCGCCGTCGAGCCTGATCCCCCGCACGCCGGTCGAGTTGCGCCCCTTGAAGACGCGGACCGCGGTCACCGGGAAACGGATGCACTTGCCGCCGCGCGCGGTGAGCAGCACGTCCTCGTCTTCCCGGCAGAGGCGCACGCCGACGATGCGGTCGTCGCCGTCCAGCTTCATGGCGATCTTGCCGTTGGCCTTGACTTCCGCGAAGTCCGACAGGGCGTTGCGCCGCACGTTGCCGAACGCGGTCGCGAACATGACGTGGAGGCCGCCCCATTCCTCCTCGTCCTCGGGGAGCGGCATCAGGGTATGGACGACCTCGCCCTCGGCCAGGGGCAGCAGGTTCTGCATCGGCCTGCCGCGGGCGTTGGGGGCCGCCGGCGGGATGCGGTAGGTCTTCATCCTGTAGACGCGGCCGTGGCTCGAGAAGAACAGCACCGGCGTATGGGTGTTGACCACGAAGACCTTGGCGACGAAATCCTCGTCCCGCGTCGACATGCCCGTCCGGCCCTTGCCGCCGCGCCGCTGCGGCCGGTAGGTGGAAAGCGGGACCCGCTTGATGTACCCGGCGTGCGACACGGTGACGACCATGTCCTCGCGCTGGATCAGGTCCTCGTCGCTCCGGCTCTCGAAACCGCCTTCCAGGATTTCGGTGCGCCGGGGCGTCGCGAACCTGTCGCGCATCTCGGCGAGCTCGGCGCGCAGAACCGCGAGCAGACGGGGCCGGCTGCGCAGGATCTCGAGAAAATCCTGGATCCGCCGGGCGATCTCCTCGAGCTCGCTGCCGATCCTGTCGCGTTCGAGAGCGGTCAGGCGCTGGAGCCGGAGTTCGAGGATCGCGCGCGCCTGCCCTTCGGAGAGCCGGTAGGTCCCGTCCTCCGCCACCTCGTGTCCCGGCTCGTCGATCAGCGCGATCAGGGGCTCCACGTCGCGGGCCGGCCACGAGCGCCCCATCAGCGCCGCGCGGGCGGCGGCCGGGTCCGGCGCGCCGCGGACGATGGCGATGACCTCGTCGATGTTGGCGACCGCGACCGCCAGGCCCACCAGCACCTGCGCCCGCTCCCGCGCCTTGCGGAGATCGTGCCGCGTGCGCCGCGTGACGACCTCCTCGCGGAAGTCGACGAAGGCGCCGATCAGGTGCCTGAGTTCGTGGAGCAGCGGCTTGCCGCCGTTCAGCGCCAGCATGTTCATGCCGAAGTTGGTCTGCAGCTGGGTGTAGCGATAGAGCTGGTTGAGCACGACCTCGCCCATCGCGTCGCGCTTGAGCTCGATCACCACGCGCACGCCCCGGCGGTCCGACTCGTCGCGCAGGTCGGATATCCCCTGGATGCGCTTGTCCCGCGCCAGCTCGGCGATATGCTCCACGAGACGGGCCTTGTTCACCTGGTAGGGAATCTCGGTGACGACGATCGCCTCGCGGTCCCTGGCGATCTTCTCGATCGTCAGCCTGGCGCGCATGGTCACCGATCCGCGGCCCGTGCGGTAGGCCTGGGCGGCCCCGTCGGTTCCCAGGATCAGAGCGCCGGTCGGGAAGTCGGGCGCCGGCACGTGGGCCATCAGGGCGTCGTTGGACATGCCGGGATCGTCCAGCCAGGCGAGGCACGCGTCGATCACCTCGCCGGGGTTGTGGGGCGGGATGTTGGTCGCCATGCCCACGGCGATGCCGCCGGCCCCGTTGATCATCAGGTTGGGAAAGCGCGCCGGAAGGACCGTCGGCTCCTCCGCCGTGTCGTCGTAGTTGGCGGTGAAGTCGACCGTGTCCCTGTCGATGTCCTCGAGCAGCGCCTCCGCCGCCCTGGCCATGCGGACCTCGGTGTAGCGCATGGCGGCGGGCGGGTCGCCGTCCAGGGAGCCGTAGTTGCCCTGGCCGTCGAGCAGCGGCAGGCGCATGGCGAAGTCCTGCGCCATGCGGACCATCGCGTCGTAGATCGCCTGATCGCCGTGGGGGTGGTACTTGCCCATGACGTCGCCGACGATGCGGGCCGACTTCCGGTAGGGCCGGTCATGGGCGTAGCCCTGCTCGCGCATCCCGTGGAGGATGCGGCGGTGCACCGGCTTCAGCCCGTCCCGCGCGTCGGGCAGCGCCCGCGCCACGATCACGCTCATGGCGTAATCGAGGTAGGAGCGGCGCATCTCCTCCTCGATCGTCACCGGCGCGACGTTGGGGGCGGACGACTCGGAAGGCAGGGTGTCGGTGTCGGTCACGGGATTCGGAACGTGCTGTCGCGGCGCCCCGCCGCCGCCATCGCGCTACGGACGGGGAAACCGCGACATGTAGAGCGCGGTCATCCGCGAATATACCAGTCGTTGTGGTCCGGGGCAAACCACGCCTGCCGACCGGTCGGACCGGCGCCGGATCCCGTCGATCCCGGGTAGTGGCTCGGCTGGAAAGTCCCCGGCCCGTTCACGGTGGCACGGCGGCCGGTCCGGCCGTGTTTCGGACGTGTCCGAACCAGGACGGATCCGGAACGGAAGGCTGACTCGCGGCGCTTCCCCGAGTGTCCCGCCTTCGTCGCATTTGCCGGACCGGACCGGCTCCGCCTTCGTGACGCCGGTCTTCGGCCTTACCGGACGTCTCCGATCCGTTTCAGGTACTCGTTTCCCGCCGGCGTCAGGCGGTATCGCTGCCTGCTGCTGCGCGGCCTGTCCGGGATGGTCATTTCGATCAGGCCGGCTTCAAGGGCAGGTGTCAGATAGATTTCATTGAAATGGTCACGGTGTTTCAGACCAAGAGCCTTCTGGAGGCCCTGCCGGGTCATTTCCCCCGATAGCACTCGCAGTAGCCGAACGACTTGCCCGGTGACTTGCCCGGTAACTTGCCCGGTGACTTGCCCGGTCACTTGAGGGGTCACTTGAGGGGTCACTTGGGGGGTCACTTGGGGGGTCGCTTGAGGGGCCACTTGCCCGGCGACTTGCCCGGTGACTTGCCCGGTGACTTGCCCGGCGGCCCGATCACCCTCCGACACTTCCCGCACTTCCGGGTTCGGGCGGAAGGTGACGGTGACGAAACGGTGGTCGGCTCCGAACTCCGGCTCCGGACAGTCTGCGGCCTTCGCGCCGTCCCGGATGCGGCGGATCCCCGTGCCCGCCTTCTCGATGAAGTCGATACGGTGGAGCAGGTCGGCGATGATCTGGTTCCGGCGGATGCTCATGTGCCCGAGATCGGCCAGGGTCAGGCCCTTGGGCAGGCTGCCGGGGCTGATCACCTCGATCCGATCCGTGTAGATCTCGACGAAGACGTTGGCGCCGTCGAAGAACCAGTCGCGATGCATGACCGCGTTGGTGATCGCTTCGCGCACGGCCTCCATCGGATATTCCGGGACGTTCTGCCGTCTCAAGCCCTGGATGCGGTAAGCGGTGCGGGTGTTGCGCTCGATGAAGCGCATGGCGTCCTCGACGTCGGCCACGATGCCACCGTCGAAGTCCTTGCGGTCCAGGATATGTACCTTGTCCGTACCCCTTCCCAGCAGGCAGGTGATGTACGCCTCCGGGAAGAAACGGCGCACGTTCCTCGCGAAGAAGAGCACCCCCGCATTGCGGAAGAGCAGCCTGTTGCCGGCCCGTTCGGCGACCTCGACGTTGACCAGTACGTCCTCGACCGGCGGATTTCCGGTGATGCCGGACAGGGCGAGCCAGGCATCGAACTTCCTGCGGTCGAAATCCTCCGGGTAGCTGAAGCGGGGGCAGGGTGCGAGGTCGAACCGGACCACGCCCTCGGTGCGGAAGAAGTCGCGAATTTCGTCACGGCCCATCTTCTGTGTCGCCGCGCCCTGACGCCAGAAGAAGCCCTCGCTGCACTGCACCGGCTTGGCGTCGCTTTCCCGGACGTGAACCGCGAGCACCCCGTCCACCGGCTCCACCAGCACCTTCACCGGGGGATCGCAATTGCGGGCGACGTCCTGGACGCGGGCGCGCAGGGAATTGGTGTCCTCGACTCCGATCACACTGCCGCCGTCGCTCACGCCGAGAAGGATCTTCCCGCCGATGGTGTTGGCCAAGGCGACGACCTCCCGAGCGAACGACGAGGACAGGCTCTCCTTGAACTCCAGCGTGGTGCCCTCGCCCTGCTGGATGAGGATTGCGAGGTCAGCAGGGGTCATGCCGCCAGCACCTCCGATTCGCCCGTCTCCTCGATCTGTTCGCGCAGCAAGGCGCCGGGATGCTCGGAGATGCGATGGGTGGGTATGCGCGACATCCCTTCACTCCTCGCCGTTCGGCCCGCCGGTCATCCGTAGTGGTTGTTCAATTCCACGTCCCAGGCATCGCCATCCCGCCAGACCTCGCTTATGCCGTTGAAGACATGCAACGGGGACGTGTTACAGATGACGTCGCGCACTGGCCACGTCGCTTCGGAGCTCGTCCTTCGAAATGTTGAACGTGTCGATGTCGTAGGCTGCCAATCTGGTCAGAAACAACGGCTTGGGCAGGTTCGCCAGCTCGGCCGCGGCGCCGGCGGACAACCGCCCCATCTCGTAGAGCTTGACCGCGATGAGAATCCTGGCTTCCTTGCCGAACTCATCCGGGGTCATGCCCAAGGCCAGCAGGACTTCATCGCCGTAGTCGATGGTCAAGGATCTCGTCATTGCCGACTCCCGATTCCGCGCCATGTCCGACCGGGCGCGGTTACGGTGAAAGGATCACATGCGCGGGTCGACCCCTTCCTTCGCCGAAGTATAGAGCACTGAATCCCGCGGGAAACCCGCGCGCGGCGGAGCGGGACGCCGGCTTGCCCTCCGGCGGCGCGCCGGTTACACAGGGGGCGGCGAACCGGCGCCGGCGGCGGTCCGGCCGGATCGCCCGGCGACACGCCCGAGGGACGACGGCATGAACACCGCGAGCGGCGGATCGATCTTCCTGAGCGTCCTCGAGGACGAAGGCGTCACGCACCTGTTCGGCAATCCGGGCACGACCGAACTGCCGGTCATGCACGCGCTCTCCGAGCATCCCGGCCTCGACTACGTACTCGGGCTTCAGGAGTCCATCGTCGTCGCGATGGCCGACGGGTTCGCCCGCGCGTCGGGCAGGCTCGCCGCCTGCAACGTGCACGTCGCGCCCGGCCTCGGGAACGCCATGGGCTCCATGTTCAACGCGATGTGGAGCCGCTCGCCCGTCATCGTCAGCGCCGGACAGCAGGAGCAGGGGCACGGCCTCATGGAGCCGATGCTCTACGGCGATCTGGTGTCGATGGCGGCGCCGTGCGTCAAGTGGGCGTTCGAGGTCACCCGGACGGAAGACCTGCCGCGAGTGGTCCGGCGGGCGGCGAAGGTCGCCATGACGCCGCCGACGGGCCCGGTGTTCCTGTCCCTGCCCGGCGACGTGCTCAACGCGCGGGTCGCCGCCGAGCTGGGGCGCCGCACGCGCGTCGACACGCGGACCGTCCCCACCCGGGACGTGATCGCGTCCCTGGCCGATCGCCTGCTGGCGGCGGAGCGCCCGCTGCTGGTCTGCGGGCAGGAGGTCGCCGGCTCGGACGCCCTGGAGGAGGCCGCCCGGCTGGCGGCGCTGATCGGCGCCGCGGCCATGCAGCAGACCGTGGCGTCGGGGGCGCACTACCTCTCCGAACACCCGACCTTCGTCGGCGGCCTCACCCGCGTGCAGCGGGAGGTGCGGGACGTCCTGTCCGGTCACGATCTGGTGGTGGCTCTGGGAGGCGACGTGTTCCGCATGTCGGTCCACGCGCCGGTCGACGCCGTGCCCGCGAACACGCCGATCGTGCACATCGGTCAGCAGGACTGGGAGATGGGCAAGAACTATCCCGCCTCGATGGCCGTGCGCGCCGACATGAAGGCGACGCTCGCGGCGCTGGCCGACCGCATCGAGCGGGTCCGCACCGGCGCGCAGGCGAGCGCGGCCGCCGCGCGGCTCGCCGCCATCGCCGAGCGCAACTGGAGCGTCCAGCGCGCCGAAGCGCGCGAGGCGATCCTGGCGGGCGAACCCGGCCCGGCCATCGACCCCGCGCGCGCCATGCTGGAGATCGTCGACGCCCTGCCGCCGGACTCCATCGTCGTCGACGAAGGCGTGCTGAGCACGCGGCAGCTCCCCCGGTTGCTGCCGTTCAGGGGCGGCAACGACTTCCACGGGCTCGACAGCGGCGGCATCGGCTTCGCGATCGCCGGCGCCATCGGCGTCTCCCTCGCCCATCCGACCCGCCCGGTGACCGCCGTCATCGGCGACGGGAGCGCCATGTACGGCATACAGGCGCTGTGGACCGCCGCCGGCCGGTCCCTGCCCCTGACCTACGTGATCTGCAACAATTCGAGCTACCGCATCCTCAAGGAGCGCCTGAAGGCCTTCCACGACAACGACAACTTCATCGGCATGGACATGCGCGACCCGGCCATCGACTTCACCGGACTGGCGCGCTCCCTGGGCCTGTGGGCCGAGCGCGTGGAGAGGGTCGAGGACCTGGGCGACGTGTTGCGCGCGGCCTACGGGCGGGGGGGTCCCGGGCTCGTCGACGTCAAGGTCGCCGACGGGTTCGCGGACTGAAACCGGCGCCGGGCGACCGCCCCGTCCCGGTTCGCTCCTTGAATCGACGCATCGGAACCATATGTATCCCGAAACGGAGGGCGCGTCGGGGAGCGCGGCGCACGTTCGGACTCCCTGCTTCCGAAGCCCGACGTTCGGGGACGCGCCGGGACGGGAGCCTCCACGGTGAGAAGATCCTACGTTCTGGCGTTCGTGTTCGCGGTCGCCGCGGCCGGCTGGGTGGCGTCCGGCCAGTTCGGGGCCGATGGCGAGCCCGAGGAGACGGACGCGGCCGAGGCGGCGGCCGGCGCCGCCGACGAGCCGGTCGGCGTGCGCGTCGGCCAGAGCGTCGCCACCGCGCGGTCGCGGGATCTGGTCCTGCGGGGCCGGACCGAGGCCAGCCGCTGGGTCGACGTCAAGGCCGAAACCAGGGGGCGAATCGTCGAGGTCGTCGCCAGGGAAGGCGCGCGGGTGGGCCGCGGCGACGTGATCGTCAGGCTGGCCATGGAGGACCGCGCAGAGAGGCTGGCGGGAGCGGAGGCGCGCGTCCGCCAGCGGCGGATCGAGTTCGACGCCGCGAAATCGCTCCGCCGGAAGGGTTTTCGCGCGGAAACCAAGCTCGCCGCGGCGGCGGCCGAGCTCGAGGCGGCGATCGCGCACGTCGCGCGAATCTCGATCGACATCGACCGCACCGGGATCGGCGCTCCCTTCGCCGGCGTGATCGAGACCCGCGGCGTGGAGCTCGGCGATTTCGTCGAATCGGGCGACGTCATCGCGCGGGTCGTGGACGAAGACCCCTACCTCGTCGTCGGGCAGGTATCCGAACGCGACGTCGGCCTGCTCGAGGAAGGCGCCGCCGGCGTCGCCCGGCTGGCCGGCGGCGAGACCGTGAAGGGCAGGGTCCGCTACATCGGCAGCGTCGCCGAGACCGCGACGCGCACCTTCCGCGTCGAGTTCGAGGTCCCCAACCGGGCCGGCGCGTTGCGCGGCGGCGTCACCGCGGAAATCCGCATCCCCGTCGAGTCCGTGCAGGCCCATTTTCTGTCGCCCGCGCTCCTGACCCTCGACGACGAAGGCGCGCTCGGCGTGCGGACCGTCAACGGCGACGCCGTCGTCGAGTTCGTGCCCGTGAGCGTCTTCGCCGCCGAAACCGGCGGGGTCTGGGTCACCGGACTCCCGCCGGCGGTGACCGTCATCACCGTGGGCCAGGAATTCGTGCGCCACGGGCAGCCGGTGCGGCCCGTTCCCGAGCACGACGAGCGGGCGTCGTGACGTGGCTCATCGACGCGGCCCTGGGCCGGTCGCGCATGGTGCTGCTGGCGCTGGCGCTGATCCTGATCAGCGGAACGGCCGCGTATGTCGGCATTCCCAAGGAATCGAATCCCGACATCAACATTCCCGTCGTCTACGTCTCGATGACCCACGAAGGCATCTCGCCGGAGGACGCGGAGCGGCTCCTGGTGTGGCCCATGGAGAAGGAGTTGCGGTCCATCGAGGGCGTCAGGGAAATGCGCTCCAACGCCAGCGAGGGCCACGCCTCGGTGCTGCTCGAGTTCGAGGCCGGGTTCGACGCCGACGCCGCCCTGCGGGACGTCCGGGAAGGCGTGGACGCGGCCAAGGGCGAACTGCCCGCGGACACGGAGGAGCCAAGCGTGAACGAGGTCAACGTCGGCCTGTTCCCCGTGCTCGTCGTCGTGCTGTCCGGAGACGTTCCCGAACGCGCGCTGCTGCGGCTCGCCCGCGGCCTCCGCGACGATCTCGAAGGGCTTCCCGGAGTCCTGGACGCCGACATCGCCGGCCACCGCGACGAGGTCCTCGAGATCGTCATCGACCCGTTGCGCCTCGAAAGCTACAACATCCGCCACGGGCCGCTGCTGGAAACCGTCGCGCGCAACAACCGGCTGGTCGCCGCCGGCACGCTCGACACCGGGCACGGCAAGTTCTCCGTCAAGGTGCCCGGCCTTTTCAAGACGCTGGACGACGTCCTGTCCCTGCCCATCATGGTCGAGGGGGACGCCGTGGTCACGGTCGGGAACGTCGCCACGGTGAGACGGGCCTTCAAGGACGCCAGGGCCTACGCGCGCTTCGACGGCAAGCCGGCGATCGCGCTGGAGATCAAGAAGCGGCTCGGCGAGAACGTCATCGACACCATCGAGGACGTGCGCCGGCTCACGGAGGCGAAGGCCGCGGAGTGGCCCGAGACGGTGAAGG
This sequence comes from Alphaproteobacteria bacterium, assembly GCA_965200265.1. GTDB lineage: Bacteria > Pseudomonadota > Alphaproteobacteria > UBA2966 > UBA2966 > UBA2966. Next base: position 1,817,957 of record OZ241357.1, read on the forward strand.
TCTCCTTCATCCAGGACCAGTCCGTGCAGATCCGGAACATGCTCACGGACCTTCAGAACAACGTCGCCGCCGCCGTGCTTCTGGTGATGATCGTGATCGTCGGCGCCCTCGGCATCCGCAGCGCCGGCCTCGTGGGCCTGGCCATCCCGGGATCCTTCCTGACGGGAATCCTGGTCATCTCCACGCTCGGCCTGACCATGAACATCGTGGTGCTGTTCAGCCTCATCCTCGCCGTCGGGATGCTCGTCGACGGCGCCATCGTCGTGACCGAATTCGCCGACCGCCGCATGGCCGAAGGCGTTCATCGACGCGAGGCCTACGCGCGGGCGGCGAAGCGCATGGCGTGGCCGATCACCGCGTCGACGGCGACCACGCTCGCCGCCTTCATGCCGCTCCTGTTCTGGCCCGGCGTGGTGGGCGAGTTCATGAAGTTCCTGCCCATCACCCTGATCGCCACGCTCACGGCGTCGCTCGCCATGGCGCTGATCTTCGTGCCCACGGTGGGCAGCCACATCGGGCGCGCCAGCAGCACGAGCCCCGAGGTCCGGGCGGCGCTGGCGGCCGGCGAGCACGGAGACCTCGACGCCATCAAGGGCGCGACGGGATGGTACGTCCGTATGCTCTCCGCCGTCGTGCGCCATCCGTTCAAGGTTCTGGCCGCCGCCGTGGCGCTGCTGATCGGCGTGCAGACCTACTATGCGCTGCACGGGAACGGCGTCGAATTCTTCCCCGACGTCGAGCCGGAGCTGGGCCAGATCCTCGTTCATGCCCGCGGCAACCTCTCGATCGACGAGATGGACCGCCTGACGCGGGAGGTGGAGCGCGAGGCGCTCCGGGTTCCCGGCCTCAAGACCGTGTACACGCGGGTCGGCGCCCAAGACGGCCGCGGCGGGGAGCTGTCCGAGGACGTGATCGGAGTCATCCAGATCGAATTCGAGGACTGGACCCTGCGCCGCCCCGCCCACGAGATCTTCGCGGAGATCCGGCGCCGGACCGCCCCTCTCGCAGGGGTGTCCGTGGAAGCGACGGAGCCCGAAGCCGGGCCGCCCACGGGCAAGCCCATCCAGGTGCACGTCTCCTCGACGTATCCCGAAGCCATCGAGCCGGCCCTGGACCGGATCCTGGCGAAGATCCGGACGATCGAGGGCCTCGTCGAAATAGAGGACACGCGCTCGGCGCCGGGCATCGAATGGCGGATTTCCGTCGACCGGGAGCAGGCGAGCCGTTTCGGCGTCGACGTCGGAGACGTGGGCAACATGGTCAAGCTCGTGACCACCGGCCTCAAGGTCGGCGACTACCGGCCCGACGACGCGGACGACGAGGTCGACATCCGGGTGCGCTATCCGACGGGCGAACGGACCCTCGATCAGCTGGACACGCTGCGCGTCGCCACCGGGGACGGCGCGATCCCGATCAGCAACTTCGTCGACCGGAAGCCGTGGGAGAAGGTGGGGACCCTGCACCGGACCGACAGCCGCCGGGTCCTCGCCGTCAAGGCCGACGTCGCCGAAGGGCTCCTCGCCGACGACAAGGTCGGCGAGATTCGCGCGTGGCTCGACACCCAGGAATTCGACCCCCGCGTCGAGATCGAATTCAAGGGCGAGGACGAAGAGCAGAAGAAGGCCGCGGCCTTCCTGTCGAAAGCCTTCGGCATCGCGCTCTTCATCATGGCGATCATCCTGGTCGCGCAGTTCAACAGCTTCTATCGCGCGTTCCTCGTCCTTTCCGCCGTCATCCTGTCGACGATCGGCGTCACGATCGGGCTCGTCGTCACCGGCCAGCCCTTCGGGATCGTCATGACGGGCGTGGGCGTGATCACGCTGGCGGGCGTGGTCGTCAACAACAACATCGTTCTGATCGACACCTACGACCGGCTGCGGGAGGCCGGCGTCCCGGCGCTGGAAGCGGTCGTGAGAACCGGCGCGCAACGCCTCCGCCCGGTGATCCTGACGGCGGTGACGACCGTGCTCGGCCTCATGCCCATGGTGCTGGGGCTCAACATCAACCTGTTCACGCGCGAGATCGCCACCGGCGGGCCGTCGACCCAATGGTGGGTCCAGCTGGCGACCGCGGTGGCCAGCGGCCTGACGTTCGCCACCGTCCTGACCCTGGTGGTGATCCCGTCCCTGCTGGCGCTCGGCGCCAACGTGGGCGCCTGGGTCCGGGATCGGCGCGACCGCCGGTCCGGACGGCGCGATTCGGCAGCCGGGCCGGTCCCGGCGGCGTGATCCCCGGGCGGCGGACGCCGGCGCCGCGGGCGGTCAGCCGCCGGCCTCTTCCTCCTCCGGCAGGGCGTCCGGGAGCGCCCCGGCCGCAAGGCCCGCGCCCGCCGATGCGGCGTAGCGGCGGTAGTTCCGCACGCTGAAAGGGATGCTCGCCAGATAGAGAACGCCGATGGCCGTCAGCGCCTGCCACGGATAGCTCCACAACATGGCGGCGAGCAGTCCGACGACGATCAGCACCGGCAGGATGTACTCGCGCCGGACGCGCAGCCGCTTGAACGAATAGGTCGGCACCTTGCTCACCATCAGGAAGGCGACGGCGGCGACCACGAGCGCGTTGACCAGCGGGTTGTGGAAGAACGATCCGCCGACCTGAAAGCTCAGCATGACCGGCAGCAGCACCAGCCCGCCCGCGGCCGGCGCCGGAACCCCCATGAAGAAACTGGCCATCCACGCCGGCTGGTCGGCGGAGTCCAGCGCCGTGTTGAACCGCGCCAGCCGCAAGGCGCAGCAGACGCCGAACGCCAGCACCAGGATCCACCCCACGCCGCCCAGGTCGTTCAACGTCCACCGGTACAGGAGAATCGACGGCGCGACGCCGAAGCAGACGAAATCGGACAGCGAGTCGAGCTCGGCGCCGAACTTCGACGTGCCCTTCAGCAGCCTCGCCAGCCGCCCGTCCACGCCGTCGAACAACGCGGCGACGAGGATCGCCATGACGGCGAGTTGCCAGCTCTCGTCCAGGGAGAAGCGGATCGACGTGAGGCCGGCGCACAGGGCCAGCACCGTCAGCATGTTGGGCGCCAGACTGTTGATCGGCAGCGACCGCAATCCGGCGGAACGCGCCTTCAGGATCATCTATCGCACCTCTCCCCGGCGCGGCCCTTCGCCGGACCGCGCGTCGGCGATCACCGTTTCGCCGGCGATCGTCCGCTGCCCGGCGACGACGAGCGGCGACATCTCCGCATCCAGGTAGACGTCCACCCGGCTTCCGAAACGGATCATCCCGAAACGCGCGCCGGCGCGCACCCGGTCGCCTTCGGCGACGCTGCACACGATCCGCCGCGCGATCAATCCGGCGATCTGCACCACGGCGATCCGGCGGTCGTCGGCCATGCGGATCGCCAGGGCCTGCCGCTCGTTGTCGTCGCTCGCCTTGTCGAGGGCGGCGTTCACGAACTTCCCGGGACGATAGCTGATCCGCGCCACCGCGCCGTCCACGGGCATCCGGTTGACGTGCACGTCGAACACGTTCATGAAGATGGCGATCCGCGGCCGCGGCGCATCGCCGAGGCCGAGCTCCGCCGGCGGGACCGCCGGCTCCACCGTCCGCACCACGCCGTCGGCGGGGCTGAGCACGAGGCCGTCGCGGACCGGCGACACGCGCTCCGGATCGCGGAAGAACCAGGCGCACCACGCCACGAGGACGAGCCCCGCCCACCCCAGGGGGGCGAAGACGAAGAACGCCGCCACGGCGACGGCGGCGAAGATCGCCACGAAGCGATAGCCCTCGCGGTGTATCGGGACCAGCGTGGATTCGAGAACGTCCATCCGTGCTCCGGCGGCCGCAGCGCGGCGTGGCGCGTCGTGGCGCGGCGGAGTCTACCCGGCCGGCGCGCCCGCGGCTACCGGCCGACCGTCCCCAAGGCCGTGCTCCAGCGGCCCCAGCGCCTCGGCCAGCTTCTCCCGGTACTCGGCCGCCTGCCGCTGGCGGCGCCACATCGCCGCGTACAGCCCGTCCCGCGCCATCAACGCGCCGTGGCTTCCCCGCTCCACGACCCGGCCGGCGTCGAGGACCATGACCTCGTCGGCGTCGACGATCGTCGACAGCCGATGCGCGATGATCAGCGTCGTGCGATCGGCCGAGACGTCGCGGATGCTGGCCTGGATCATCTGCTCGGTTCGCGAGTCGAGCGCCGAGGTCGCCTCGTCGAACACGAGGATGGCCGGTTTCTTCAGCATCGTCCGCGCGATCGCCACGCGCTGTTTCTCGCCCCCGGAAAGCTTGAGCCCCCGTTCCCCCACGACGGTCCGGTATCCTTGGGGCAGACCGGAAACGAAGTCGTGGACGTGGGCCATGCGGGCGGCTTCCTCGACTTCCGCGTCGGTGGCGTCGGGTCTTCCGTACCGGATGTTGTATCCGATCGTGTCGTTGAACAGCACCGCGTCCTGCGGCACCATTCCGATCGCGGCGCGGCAGGAATCCTGGGTGACGTCCCGGACGTCCCGGCCGTCGATGCGGACGGCGCCGCCGGTGACGTCGTGGAAACGGAACAGCAGTTTCGAGATCGTGGACTTGCCGGCGCCGGTCGGCCCGACGATGGCGAGCGTCCGGCCGGCGGGGACGGTGAACGACACGCCGTGAAGGATTTCACGCTCCGCGTCGTATCCGAAACGCACGCGGTCGAAGACGACCTCTCCCCGGTCGACGTCCAGCGCGCCGGCGCCCGGCCGATCCTCGACCTCCCTCTCCACCGCCAGCAGGTCGAACATGGCCTCCATGTCGACCAGGGCCTGCCTGATCTCGCGGTAGACGAAGCCCAGGAAGCCGAGCGGAAGATAGAGTTGAACGAGGAGGGTGTTGACCAGCACGAAATCCCCGATCGTCATCGCGCCGTCCCGCACCCCGACGGCCGCCAGCAGCATCGCGACGATCAGCCCCAGGGCGATGATCGCGCCCTGCCCGATGTTCAGTCCCGCCAGCGTGACCTGGCTCTTGACGGCCGCCTTCTGGTACTTCGCCAGAGACCGGTCGTATCGCTCCTCCTCGTATGCCTCGTTCCCGAAGTACTTGACGGTCTCGAAGTTCAGCAGGCTGTCGATGGCCTTCGTGTTGGCCTCGTTCTCCGAGCGGTTCATCTCGCGCCGGAACCTGAGGCGCCACTCGGTGAAAAGCGCGGTGAATACGACGTAGCCGACCACGCCGAGGAACGTGACCGCGGCGAACCGGAAGTCGTACCGATAGAGGAGAATACCGCAGACCAGCCCGATTTCGAGCAGCGTGGGGAGCACGTTGAACAGCATGAAACGCAGCAGGAAGTCGATCCCCTTCGTCCCCCGTTCGATCGATCGGGAGAGTCCGCCCGTCTGCCGGTCCAGGTGGAAGCGCAGGGACAGCCGGTGAAGATGATGGAAGGTGTCGAGCGCGATGGAGCGCAGCGCGTGCTGGCCCACGCGGGCGAACACGGCATCCCGCAACTCGCCGAAGGCCTGCGCCATGACGCGCGCCGCGCCGTAGCCGACGACGGCGAACACCGGAACGGCGACGACGGCCGCGGCCTCGACCGTCAGCGCGTCGACGGCCGCCTTGTAGAGGAACGGCGCGTAGACGGTGGTGACCTTCGCCGCCGCCAGGAATCCGAGGGCGATCACGACGCGGAGCTTCAGCCCCGGCCGGCCGCGCGGCCACAGATAGGGCAGCAGCGCGCGCAGTGCGCCGAAGCGCGCCGACGGCACGCCGCCCCCGACGTCGCCGACGGACGCCGAGCTCATGCCCGTCCCGCCGGCCCCGGACCGCGCGCGCCGGTCGGCGCGCGGCCCGGACGGGTGTTCGGCGCCCGGGAACTCAACTCCGTGGCGGCAACGCGAAAACCTGGCCGGGATAGATCAGGTCCGGATCCTCGATCTGCCCGGTGTTCGCGGAGTAGATCACCGTGTAGAGGACGCCCTCCCCGTATGTGGCGCGCGCGATCCGCCACAGGCTGTTGCCGGGCTGGACGGTGACCAGAAGCTCGCCCGGCCGCAGGTTCGCGCCGGCGACGTCCGCGCGGATGAACGGCAGCGCCGTCGACGCCACGGTCCGGCCCGCGTCGTCGACGCTCCTGACCGACAGGACGTGTTTCCCGACCGGGACGTCCGCGGCCGGGGTCAACTCCCAATACCCCGTCTCGTCGGTGACGGTCGAGCCGACGGCCCGACCGCCGATCTCGACCCGCACCTCCGAGTCCGGCGGCGCGACTCCCGTCAGGACCGAGCGGCCCCGCTCGTCGTAATCGACGGTGCTCAATCGCACGGCGTCGCCCGACGGGACGCCGGGCGAAACGGCCGGCGCCTGGAGCACGCGGCTGGCGCCGAAGGCCTCCCGCGGCGTGGCGACGGCGACGACCTGCCGGGGTTCCGCCCCCGTCCCGTCCCGCTCGGGGATCACCACCACGACCACGTCCTCGGACTTCGCCGCCTCCCCTCCCTCGCCGCGCGCGCGAAGCGAAAGGGTCTGCGAGCCGCTCCCGAGCCGCGTCTCCGGAACGAGAACCCACTCCCCGTTGTCGTCGGCGGTCACCGTCCCGACGACGTCCTCTCCGGCGTGGACGGTCACCTCCGAGCCGGGGGACGCCCGTCCGGCGATGACCGCGTTTCCCTCGCGGTTGACCCGCACCACGTCGAACGTGGGGCTGACGAAGGACGGTGCGGCAGGCGCTGCCGACCGGCTCTCGTTCCCGGGCGGAGCCGCCGGCGCCGGCGCGACGGCCGGTTCCGGGGATTCGGTCGGGGCGACGACGTACAGCGTCACGCCGCCGCCCGCCGTGGCGGCCGCGATCACGGCCGCGACGGACCGTCTGGTCAACAGGTTCCGAAGGCGTCGCACGTTCATGAGCCGGCGCATTATACGCCCGACGGAGACGCGGTTCCCAGCGAAAACGCGCCCCTAATTCCGCCGCCCGACGGCGTTGACGATCGGATCGAGCGACAGGACGTAGACGGCGATGGCCTTCAGATCCTCGTCGGTCAGGAACTTCAGGCCGTGCTCGATCGCCTCGTACATCGAGCCCTGGACGTCGTCGAAGTCGGGTTTCAGGCCCGACTTCAGCAGCTGGACGAGGTCGTCCGCCGACCAGTTCCCGATCCCCGTCCGCGGGTCCGGCGTGACGTTCGGAACCGGCGCGCCGTCGGGGCCATCCGGCGTTCCCGCCAGGAAGCGATCGGCGACGGGCGCGCCGAGGACGTTGCGCGGGGTGTGGCACTCGCCGCAATGCGCCAGCGCCCGCACGAGATAGGCTCCCCGGTTCCATTCGGCGTCGCGGGCGGGATCCGGGCGATGTTCGCCCTTGGAGAAGAACAGCAGCTTCCATCCGAGCTGAAGGAACCGCCACGAGAGCGGGAACGGCACGTCATGGTCCGGGACCTCGCGGCGCACCGCCTCGCGCGAGAACAGATAGGCCCCGAGATCGCGCATGTCGGCGTCCGTCATCCGCGTGTAGCTGGGGTAGGGAAACACCGGGAAGTAGTGCGCGCCGTCGGGCGCCACCCCCTCGCGAAGGGCCCGGACGAAGTCTTCCTCCGACCACGCTCCGATCCCGGTTTCCCGGTCGGGTGTGACGTTCGGCGAATAGAAGACGCCGAACGGGGTCTCGAGTGGCCTGCCGCCGGCGAAAGGCGGCCCGCCGTTGTCCACGTCGGTATGGCATCCCACGCATCCCGCGGCGCGGCTCAGGTACTCTCCCCGCCGGACGGCCGCGTCGTCCGCGAGAGCCGGCCCCGCGGACAGCAGCGGCGGAACGAGGACGAGGACGGCGGCGAAGGACCTGTGCGCTCCAGCCGACATTTCCCGGACCGGACGGTTGCGCCGGCCCGACGCTCCCCGCGGTCCTTCCGGACTCAGGACCGCGGCTTGCGGAACGCCCTGTGGCAGCCGCCACAGGTCCTGCCGACGCCGCCCAGCGCCGCACCGACGGCGCCGGCGTCGCCCGCCTCGGCGGCCTCGAGCAGCTTCGCGGCGGCGGCCCGGAAGGCCTCGACCGCCGCCTCGAACCCGGCCGCGTCCCGCCAGATCTCGTCCTTCGCCCGGGTGGCGTCGCCGCCGGACCCTTCCGGAAAGACGTCGCCCGTCATCGACGCGAGCGCGGCGATGGCCGCGGCATGGCCGGCCATATGCCCGGCATGTCCGACGTCGCCCTTGGCGATGGCGGCGATCGAGCTCATGTGGTTGCTCAGGGCGTGCATCACGGCGTGCCGGTACTTGACGTTCGGCGACGCCGCGGAGTCCGCGAGGGCCGCCGGACCCGCCGCCGTCGAAAACAACGCCACCGCACCCGCCAGCAGAACGCCCCTCGTCACGCTCACGCCCTTCATGGTCCCATCTCCCCGAAATCCATGATGATCGAACGGAAATCATGCCGCATGACGACCGCTCGCCGCAACGGTTCATTCCGCCCGTGGCCCCGACCGGCCCGGCGTGTTTGACTGTGCCCGACCGTGACGTCGAATCGTACACCCCTGCCGGAACGCGGAGCCGAGCGCCCATGACCGGACCGACCTCGCCCGGACTGACCTCCCTGTGCGTCTACTGCGGCGCCCGGGCGGGCGCCGACCCCATGCACCGGGCGGCTGCCGAACGTCTGGGGACGCTGCTCGGCGAACGGCGGATCAGGCTCGTCTTCGGCGCGGGGCGCGCGGGTCTCATGGGCGCGGTGGCGGACGCGGCGCTCGCCGCCGGAGGCGCCGCCGTCGGCGTGATCCCGCGCCATCTCACGCGGGCGGAACGAGCGCACGACCGTCTCACCGAGGTCCACGTGGTCGGCTCCATGCACGAACGCAAGCAACGGATGTTCGATCTCTCGGATGCGTTCGCGGTCCTTCCGGGCGGCCTGGGGACCCTCGACGAGACCATGGAAATCATCACCTGGCGCCAGCTCCGGCTCCATCGCAAGCCCGTGGTGCTGATCGATCATCGCGGATACTGGCGGCCGTTCGTCGACCTCGTCGGCCATGTCGTCGATCGCGGTTTCGCCGATCCGTCGGCCCACGACCTCTTCGCCGTGGTCGAGAACGTCGGCGACGTCGTCCCGGAGATCGAGGCGCTCCTCGCCACCGGGAAACGCGCGAGGCGCCGCCGTCCGTAGGCCGCTGTCCGCCGGCCGCGGCTTCAACCCCCCGGGAGCGGGTGCTATCTTCCGGCGGCCCGGGCCGGAGCCCGGGGAGTCTGGAGGCGCGGGCACGGCATGACGACTATTTCGGTGCGAAACCCGGTGGTCGAACTCGACGGCGACGAGATGGCGCGGATCATCTGGGCGTTCATCAAGGACAGGCTGATCCTGCCGTATCTCGACCTCGAGCTCGTCTACTTCGATCTCGGCATCGACAGCAGGGACTCCACGGAGGACGGGATCACCATCGACGCCGCCAACGCCATCGGAGAGGTCGGCGTCGGGGTCAAGTGCGCCACCATCACGCCGGACGAGGACCGGGTGGCGGAATTCGGCCTCAAGGACATGTGGCGGTCCCCCAACGGTACCATCCGCAACATCCTGGGCGGAACGGTCTTCCGCGAGCCGATCATCTGCCGGAACGTGCCCCGTCTGGTTCCCGGCTGGACCGATCCCATCGTCATCGGCAGGCACGCGTTCGGCGACCAGTACCGGGCCACCGATTTCGTGGTGCCGGGACCCGGCCGGCTCACGCTCAGGTACGAACCGGAGGACGGCGGAGAGGAGATCGAATACGAGATCCACGACTTCTCCGGCGCGGGCGTGGCCCTCGGCATGTACAACATCGACGAGTCCATCCGCGGCTTCGCCCGCGCCTGCTTCAACTACGGCCTGGCCCGCAGGTGGCCGGTGTACCTTTCGACCAAGAACACGATCCTCAAGGCCTACGACGGGCGCTTCAAGGACCTGTTCCAGGAGATCTTCGAAGCCGAGTTCGAGACCCGGTTCGACGACGCCGGCATCGCCTACGAGCACCGGCTGATCGACGACATGGTCGCCGCCGCCCTGAAGTGGAGCGGAAGGTTCGTGTGGGCCTGCAAGAACTACGACGGCGACGTGCAGTCCGACACGGTGGCCCAGGGCTTCGGCTCGCTCGGCCTGATGACCTCCGTGCTGATGACGCCCGACGGCAGGACCGTGGAGGCCGAGGCCGCGCACGGAACGGTCACCCGCCACTACCGCCAGCACCAGATGGGCAGGGAGACGTCGACGAATCCCATCGCGTCGATCTTCGCCTGGACCGGCGGCCTGAAACATCGCGCCCATCTCGACGGCAACGGGGAGCTCGTGGCCTTCTGCGAGACGCTCGAGCGCGTCTGCATCGACACCGTGGAGAGCGGCTCCATGACCAAGGACCTCGCCATGCTGATCGGGCCGCATCAGGCGTGGTTGACGACCAATCAGTTCCTGGACAAGGTGGACGAAGGATTGCGGGCCCGGATGGGCACGTAGGGCGGCGATTCCACAAGGAACAGGCCGCTCATATCCCGACAGATCGAAATACCAATCCGGGAGGTGTCGAATGGCCAAAATCCCAGCCACCAATAAAAATCTGAAAAAACACGCCACGAAGCCTCTGACGCAGTGGCTGATCGACGCGGCCAAGCGGAGAAGATCGATCACTTACGGAGAAACCAAACGGCGGCTTGAGGCCGAAATCGGATTCAGCTATATCGATCCTAGACGGATGGGCATACCGGCGGGCACATTGATGTCCGATATTCAGAAGAAATGGCCAGAGAAGAAGAAGAAATGGCCAGAGAAATGCCCCCTGCTGAACATCCTTCTCGTTCAACAGAGCACCCTACTTCCAAGTGTCGGAGCTGGCCCGTTCATGGCGTGTTACCTGAATGATCGGGATCTGAAATCAAATGACTTTCGACAAAAAGATCCGAAGAGATGGCGCGATGCGTGTGAAAAGATCGCGACGGATGTCTATGCTTTCGAGGATTGGGACCAAGTGTACCATCATACGTTCGATGAACACCTTCCAACTCTCAAATCACCCAAAGGAGAAGATAGGGACGGGATCCGACATAATCGAAAGGGTGAGGGTGTAAATCACAGGAACCTCAGGATGTGGGTAAAGAACAATCCGGGTAAAATCAAGAAGTCATACAAGAATTTCAGATCCGACACCGAAGTCGTTCTCGATTCGGCTGATCGAGTCGACGTCGTCTATTACGATCGGAACATGACCGTTGCCATCGAGGTGAAGTCGTGCGACTCCAATGATGAAGACCTCAGGCGCGGGATCTTCCAGTGCATCAAGTACCGTGCGGTCATGAAGGCCATGGACATCAGGTCGGAACCGAAAGTCGACGCCCTGCTCGTAACCCAGAAGGATCTCCCCGGCGCCCTGGAGTCTCTGCTCCGCCGGAACGAGATCAGACATTTCAAGGCGCCGCGACGGATAGCGACCAAATAAAGGAAACGGGGCTTCGTCGCCGCCGGGTCCGTTCGGGGACGCCCGCCCGCTCCGCTTACCCCCACTCGCCACGCCCGGCGATGGCGACGCGGTCTCCCCGCTCGGACCGGGCTATCCCGTATTTCTCATACCGGTGGAGGATCGAGGATTGCGCGAAGTTGCGGGATCGCGATCCACCCCCCCTTGATTCTCTCTCCCCCTGTCAGGGGAGAGGGGAACGCGCGAGGCGGCGCGGCGCCCCCGTCGCCGGATGAAGCTTGCGGACAAGCAGTGTGAGAAATGCGGGCTACGCCGCGGCGCGGGCGCCGATCGCTTCCTCGACCGCGGAGAGGGCGGCGTCGGCCTTGCCGCCGTCGGGTCCGCCCGCCTGCGCCATGTCGGGGCGCCCGCCGCCGCCCTTGCCGCCGAGCGCCGCGGCACCGCTCCTGACCAGATCGACCGCGTTGAACGTCGCCGCGAGGGACTCCGTGACGCCGACGACGAGCGACGCCTTGCCTCCGGTCACCGCGACGACGGCGTAGACGCCCTCTCCCGACCGCTTGAGATCGTCGACCATCGCCTTGAGGTCGCGGGACGAGGCGCCGTCGACGCGCCGGCCGACGTACCTGACGCCGGCGATCTCCCTGGCCTCCGGTCCGGCCGCGGGGCCGCCCGTCGCCAGCGCGCGCCGCGCGTCGGCCAGTTCCCGTTCGAGGCGCCTGCGCTCCCCGACGAGGGCGCGGACCCGCTCCGCCGCCTCCATCGGCGGGGCCCTGAGCTCGGCGGCGACCTCGTTCAGGACGCGCTCCTCCGCGCGCACGTGCGCCGCCGCGGCTTCGCCCGTGAGGGCCTCGATACGGCGAACGCCGGCCGCGACGGCGCTCTCGCCGACGATCTTGAAGAAGCCGATGTCGCCGGCGCGCCCCACGTGGGTGCCGCCGCAGAGCTCGACCGAGCCGGGCGCGCCCTCGTCGCCGCCCATGGTCACCACCCGCACCTCGTCGTCGTACTTCTCCCCGAACAACGCGAGGGCGCCGCGCGCCACGGCCTCGTCGGGACTCATGAGGACCGTCCCGACGGCCGCGTTCCGGCGGATGTCGCGGTTGACGTCCGACTCGATGGTTTCGAGCTCCCCGACGGTGACCGCCCTGGAGTGGGCGAAATCGAACCGCAACCGGTCCGGCGCGACCAGCGAACCCTTCTGGACCACGTGATCGCCCAGGACGCGGCGCAACGCCGCATGCACCAGATGCGTCGCGGAGTGGTTGGAGCGCACCCGCGCGCGCCGTTCGCCGTCGACGCGGAGCTCGAGCGCGTCGCCCACGCGCACGTTTCCTCCTCCGACCGCGCCGACGTGCGCGTGGACGTCGCCGAGATGTTTCCGCGTGTCGCGGACGGCGACCTCCACGCCGCCGGCTCCGAGCATCACGCCCGCGTCTCCCACCTGGCCACCCGATTCGCCGTAGAACGGGGTCTGGTTGACGACGATCAGGGCTTCCGTCCCGTCCGCGGCGCTCTCCACCGCAGCGCCGTCCACGACGATGGCCTCGACGCGGGCCTCGGCGGCGAGGGTCTCGTAACCGAGAAACTCCGTGGCGCCGACACGCTCGCGCACCTCGAACCACAAGGCGTCGGTCGCCGCCTCGCCCGAGCCGGCCCACGCCTTCCGCGCCTCCTCCCGCTGGCGGTCCATCGCCGCCTCGAAGCCGTCGGTGTCGACCTCGATGCCGCGGTTGCGCAGGGCGTCCTGGGTCAGGTCGAAGGGGAAACCGTACGTGTCGTACAGCCGGAACGCCACGTCGCCCGGCAAGACTCCCCCGTCGTCGAGGTCTTCCGTGGCATCGTCGAGAAGCCTCAAGCCGCGCTCGAGCGTCCGCTTGAAGCGCGTCTCCTCCAGCTTGAGGGTCTCGGCAATCAGAGGCCCGGCGCGCCCGAGCTCCGGATACGCCTGGCCCATCCCCGCCGCGAGAGCGGGAACCAGCCGCCAGAGCAGCGGCTCCTCGCAACCCATCAGATGGGCGTGACGCATGGCCCGACGCATGATCCGCCGCAACACGTAACCCCGGCCTTCATTCGACGGCATGACGCCGTCCGCCATCAGGAAACCGACCGAGCGCAGATGGTCCGCGATCACCCGGTGCGACACGGCGTGGTCCTCGTCCGCGGCCCGTCCGCTCGCCTCGGCCGATGCCTCGATGAGATTGCGGAGCAGATCGATACCGTAGATGTCATGCCCGCCCTGGAGCACGGCCGTGACCCGCTCCAGCCCCATGCCCGTATCGATCGAGGGCCGGGGCAGGCCGACGCGCTCGTTCTCGGAGACCTGCTCGAACTGCATGAAGACGAGGTTCCAGATCTCGACGAACCGGTCGCCGTCCTCGTCGGGGCTGCCCGGAGGACCGCCGGGAACGTGGTCGCCGTGATCGTAGAAGATTTCGGAACACGGCCCGCAGGGGCCCGTGGGCCCCATCGCCCAGAAATTGTCGGAGGTCGGGATGCGGATGATTCGGCTTTCCGGCAGCCCGGCGATCTTCTTCCACAGATCGAAGGCCTGGTCGTCCTCGGCGTATACCGTGGTCAGCAGCCTGTCCGGCGGCAGCCCGAATTCCCCGGTCACCAGTTTCCACGCGAGCTCGATCGCCAGTTCCTTGAAGTAGTCCCCGAAGGAGAAGTTGCCCAGCATCTCGAAGAACGTGGCGTGCCGCGCGGTGTGGCCCACGTTGTCGAGATCGTTGTGCTTGCCGCCGGCGCGCACGCATTTCTGCGACGTCACGGCGCGGTCGTAATCGCGCGTCTCGGCGCCGGTGAACACGTTCTTGAACTGCACCATGCCGGCGTTGGTGAACATGAGCGTCGGGTCGTTGCGCGGCACCAGCGGGCTCGACGCGACGGGTTCGTGGCCATGGGACACGAAATAGTCGATGAACGTCTTCCGGACGTCGTTCGCCGATGTCATCCGTCCCGCCTCTCACGGCGCCCCGGGGACACGACGTCCCCTCTTCGCGGGCCGGACACCGATGTGGCGCGCAACACCTCCGGCAACGTTTCGATCGGTTTCATGTCGGCCAGCTTTTTCGTAACCTTGTAAGTGACCGCCTGACCTTCCGCCATTCTTACCAAACGTCCCGCGCGGTTTTCCGCCACGTCGCCCTTCCGCCAAATGTTGAAGAGGATGTCATGGGGGCAAATACCGAGACAGAAGAGATAGTCATACTCCCGGTCGAGACGTACATGGTTGAATTGAAAAGTATTGTTGGCTCCCAACGATGCCGTCTTAACCTCGAACTGACGATCCCATATCCGCAAGTCCGTGGGCGATGTACGCTTACCATTACTCACCGGAATGTTGACGGTGCGAAGATAGCGCCGGATGAATTCCTCGCCGATCTCGCCTCGGTTGGTATTGCCCAAGCGACGATAACCGGCAAGCGGCGAGTCTCGCCAAATGTCTTTCGGCGTGTGCTCGTTGATGATTTCGATCAGAATATCGACGGGCGTCATTGGGGCGGCTCCCAAATTCCACCGGTCTCGCCCCGTTTCCAGAAGACCAGAAAGTAGGAGTGGTTCTTGCGGGCGTGGACCTGTCGGACGGCGCGGCTCACGCCTGGGCGGTTGTTCCGCATGACGACAAAGAGATCCTCGGCGACATAGCCCAGCTCGTCATACATTCGCATGATTTCCGCGTGGGTAAACCTCTGACGATTGGAGCACACTTCATCCTGGCATTTGACGACAAGAACGCCGCGATCCCTCAAGACACGGTATGCCTCGCTGCCAGCGTCACGATACAGGTCCAGAACCGCTTCGTGATACTTGCTTTCGGTCCGGTTGCCGCTCGCATTGTTGCGGTAGTGTTCCTCGAACGGGGTATGGACTTCATGCGCCGTTCCGCCCGGGGTGTGCATATATGGAGGATCCAGGACCACGCAATCGATTTTCCCGTCCCCATAGGGCAGATCGCGGCAGTCCACGCCGTCCTGAATATCGGTCGCCAGCAACTCGTATCGGTCTCGCGGAACGTGCCGCCAAAAGACGCCCTTGCCGTAGGTCACGTCGGCGACCACACTCCCCGGACTCACGTACAGGCCGAGAACACGCGGAAACACGCGATCATTGCCGTCCGCGCTCGCACTGAACACCAGATCGTTCGTGGCATCGCCGTTGCGTACCCGGCGCTTTTCCGAACCCCGGAGATTTCGCCCAGGGTACACGGTGGGCTTGGCGTCAATGTTTTTCGCTTGCATTTGTCGTTTGTCCGGTCCGATATCGATCCCTCGCGGAAGCGCGTCACCCGGCCCTCGAATCGCGGAGAGCTCCGATGGCGGCACGCTCGTCGTCCGCCCACCCCGACGGCATCCACCCTCTCGTCGTCGACCAAGCGGTCCTCGTTCCCTGATCCCGTTCCAAGGCCGACGCCGCGCTCGCGCCTTCCGACACTCGGGCGGCGCGAGCGCGGTCCGTCTCCCGGTCCCTCGCATCCACGGCGGCGGCCTTCCCCGTCACGTCCCGCCGGCGGCGTCCGCCCTCTCGTCGTCGGCCGCGGCGACCGGCTCCTCCATGATCGTATCCGCGATCAGGCCGGCGTTGCGGCGGATCTCGGCGTCGATGGCGTCCGCGACCCCCGGCGTCTCCTTGAGATAGGTCTTGGCGTTTTCCCGGCCCTGGCCGATCCGCTGGCCGTCGTAGGAGAACCAGGATCCGGACTTCTCGACGATGCCGGCGCGGACGCCGAGGTCGATGAGCTCGCCCATGCGGGAGACGCCCTCGCCGTACATGATGTCGAACTCGACCATCTTGAACGGCGGCGCGAGCTTGTTCTTGACCACCTTCACGCGGGTCTGGTTGCCGACCACCTCGTCGCGGTCCTTGATCGCGCCGATCCGGCGGATGTCGAGGCGCACCGACGCATAGAACTTGAGCGCGTTGCCGCCGGTCGTCGTCTCCGGATTGCCGAACATCACGCCGATCTTCATGCGGATCTGGTTGATGAAGACGACCATGCAGTTGGAACGCGAGATCGAGGACGTGAGCTTGCGCAGCGCCTGGCTCATCAACCGGGCCTGGAGGCCGACGTGCGTGTCCCCCATCTCGCCCTCGAGCTCCGCCCGCGGCACGAGCGCCGCGACCGAATCGATCACGAGGGCGTCCACGGCGCCGGAACGCACCAGCGTATCGGCGATCTCGAGCGCCTGTTCGCCGGTGTCGGGCTGCGAGATCAGCAGGTCCTCGACGCTCACCCCCAGCTTGCGCGCGTACACGGGGTCGAGCGCGTGCTCGGCGTCGATGAAGGCGCAGGTGCCGCCGCGCTTCTGCGCCTCGGCCACCACGTGAAGCGCCAGCGTCGTCTTGCCGGAGCTTTCGGGTCCGTAGATCTCCACCACCCGGCCGCGCGGCAGGCCGCCGATGCCGAGGGCGATGTCGAGAGCCAGCGAGCCGGTCGGGATCGCGTCGATCTCGACGGCCTGCTCACGCTGCCCGAGCTTCATGACCGAGCCCTTGCCGAAAGCCCGCTCGATCTGGCTCAGCGCGGCTTCCAGTGCCTTTTCCTTGTCCATTCCGCCATCCACGACGCGAAGTGCCGATTGAGTCATTGTCGTTCCTCTCTTATTCCACACGGGACATCCGCTGGCAACGTCGCCGCGACCTCGCCGCGGCGCGCCGCCTCCGGCCCCTCCGATTCGGCCGCCCCACCGGCGACCGACGTCAATGTACCGTCTTTGTTCCCCATTGGCAAGAGAAAAACGACCCGTTGCCGCAGGGGCGCGAATCCGCCTTCGTTCCTCTTCCGTCCGGGGGACTCGGCGCCGGCCGGGGATATGGAAGGTCGAGGGCGTTTTTCGCCCGCGCGCGTCCCGGAAGCCTGCGGACGCGCGAACGGCGTCAGCCGTCGCGGTAGGTCCGTTCGCGTTTCTCGTGACGCTCCTGAGCCTCGATGCTCAGCGTCGCGATCGGCCGCGCATCGAGACGCGACAGGCCGATCGGCTCTCCGGTCTCCTCGCAGTAGCCGTAGCTGCCGTCCTGAAGCCGCTCCAGGGCGTTGTCGATCTTGGCCAGCAGCTTGCGTTCCCGGTCGCGGGTCCGCAGTTCGAGCGCGCGTTCCGACTCCACGGAGGCGCGGTCCGCGAGGTCGGGCTCCTGCGCGCTGTCGGTCTGCAGGTGTTGCAGGGTCTGGGTCGATTCCCGGACCAGCTCCTCCTTCCAGCCCAACAGCTTGCGCCGGAAATACTCGCGCTGCCGGGCGTTCATGAACGGCTCGTCCTCGGATGGCCTGTAACCCTTGGGCAGGCGAGTCGCCATGACGTCTCCGTGGCTGGAAGGGGTGTCCGCTTTCCGGCGGCGCGGAGTATATGAAGGCGGTCGGCCCGCGAGCAAGGGCGGCGCGCGGCGAATCGGCGCCGCTCCGGTGTCATGCCGGCCCGAAAGGCTGTAAAACCGGCCCTGGCGCGACCGGCGCCCCACCCCGTCCGCCAGGCTGGAGGCCGATGCCGGCATGAACGTGGTTTCGCCGCGGATACCGATCGTCGATATCGAGGCCCAGCACCGGAAGCTGCGTTCCGAAATCCTGGAGGCGCTTCGGGACGTGTTCGATTCGCGGACCTACGTCCAGGGGCCCCACGCGCGCGCCTTCGAGACGGCCTTCGCCTCGGAACACGGCGTCGCCCACGCGGTCGGTTGCAGCAACGGAACGACCGCCCTGTCCCTGGCGCTGGAAGCCGCGGGCGTCGGTCCCGGCGACGAGGTCGTCACCACGCCGTACACCTTCATCGCCACCGCCGAGTCCATCCTCCATCTGGGCGCCACGCCGGTGTTCGTGGACATCGAGCCCGACACGTGCAACATCGATCCGCGCCTCGTCCGGCGGGCCGTCACGGCGCGGACCAGGGCGATCGTTCCGGTCCATCTGTACGGGACCCCGTGCGCCATGGACGCGCTGCGGGAGATCGCGGACGAGAACGATCTCGTCATCGTCGAGGACTGCGCCCAGGCGCATCTCGCGAAGTTCGAGGGCCGGGCCGTCGGCACCTTCGGACGGGCCGGTTCCTTCAGCTTCTATCCCGGCAAGAACCTGGGAGCGTGCGGCGACGCCGGAATGGTGGTGAGCGAGGACGAGGAGACCATCTCCCGCGCGAGAAAGCTTCTCGACCACGGCCAGGAGACGAAGTATCGCCACGACGTCGTCGGCTACAACCGGCGCATGGACGCCATGCAGGCGGCCGTCCTCGGCGTCAAGCTCCGCCATCTCGAGGAGTGGACGTCCCGGCGGCGCGAGAACGCGGCGTCATACGATGCCCGGCTCAGGCCGGCGGGCTTCCGGGTGATCGAACCTCCGGACAACGTGGACCCCGTCTATCATCTCTACGTGGTCCAGGTGGACAACCGGGAGGAGACCACGCGGGCGCTCGCGTCGAACGGGATCGGCTTCGGCATCCACTATCCGATCCCCCTCCATCTGCAACCGTCCCTGTCGGGGCTGGGATACAAGGCCGGCGCGCTGCCCGTGACGGAGGAGGCGGCGGGCCGGGTCGTCAGCCTGCCGATGTGCGCGGAGTTGTCGCGAGACCGGATCGAGCGGGTCTGCGACGTGTTCACGAGCGTCGCGCGGCCTTGACCCCTTGACCGGCGGCCCCGCGCGCCGCCTCTCTCAAGCGGGCGCGGGGGCCTCGTCGTCGTCCTCACGCCAGCGATCCATCCTGTCCCGGTAAAACGCCACGCGATCCCTGAGCGCCAGCGCCTCGTCGTAGGGCGTCTCGTAGCTCCACATCGCGTCGTCTTCCGACCGCCCGCCGACCCGCAACGTCCAGTACGACGCCTCCCCCTTGAACGGGCAGTACGTCCGGCCGTCCGTGCGTTCGGCCAGATCCATCCGGACGTCCTCTCTCGGGAAATAACGGACGGGCGCGTATCCGCGTTCGCGGACGATCAGCGTCCGCCTGCTGTCGGCGATCGTTTCGCCGGCGAGCACGACGCGCACCCGCCGGGAATCCGGTCGGGCCTCGACGTAATGACCGGGATGCTTCCCGTATCCCGGCGCCGGGTTGCCCGACGCCGCGGTCGCGGCCGGCGCTCCCTCCGTCCCGTGCGCGGGAATGGTCAGGACTCCGTATCCCGGACGATCATGACGGAATGGTTTGCCTTCTCCAGCACCTTGACCGCCACGCCGCCCAGGAAGAAACGCTTCAACGCCGACTTGCCCGTGTCCGACAGCACGATCAGCGAGTAGTTCTGCCCCCGCTCGATGATCTCGTCGATGGGGTTGCCCACGGGCGTGTAGCCGTCCTTGATCTCGAACCCCATGGACTCGATGAGCCGGCGCGCCTCGGCGACGTTCCGCTCGGCCTCGGGCAGGCTCTCCTGGTCGAGGGCCACCGACATCAGGGAGATGGAGCAGTTGCATCGCGCGGCTATGTTGGCGTCGATCTCGGCGGTCCGCAGCGCCCGCTCGGAACCGTCGACGCAGATCAGATGCCCGTGTCCCTCCTCGAGCTCTCTCGCGACGAGCACGGAGCACGGCGCGTAGAGGGCGATCTTCTCGGCGACCGCCGGATTCCAGAGCGAGAGCGGCCCCGGCGCCCAGTTCGAGGACGCGCCCAGCACGATCAGGTCGTATTTGAACTGTTCCCACTGCTCGAGGATGCCCGAGGCGATATCCGACGCGACCTTCAGCTTGAGGATCAGCCGCTTGCCCTGGGCGTTGGTGTAGACGGTCGCGCAGTCGCCCAGGGGATCGCCCTGCACGTCCCGGTGGACGGTCTCCTCATCCCACTCCCCGTCCATGCTGGCGAGCCGCATGAGCATGTCGCGGCCCTTCTTCAGGTGCTTGATGCCGGGAAGTTCCAGACCCCAGTTCAGCATGTTCTCGCGGCTGAGGCGCACCTGCAGCCCGCCCGAGCGCAGCCCCTGATCGACCGGACGGACGTAGAGCATGCAGATGTCCGCATCGACGCCGCCGCCGAGGCGCGCGGCGTAGCGCAGGCCGCGATAGGATTCCTCGGACCCGTCTATGCAGACGAGGATCCGGAACCGCTTCTCCACGGGCGCCGGCGCCGCGTCGGTCGCGGCGGCCTCGCCCGCATCCGGAGTCTCCAGGCTCATCCTGCCCCCTTGGCTCCCGTCGTCAGGTGCCGACCAAAGGCCAATACACGGCGGCCGCCATCAGCATGATTATCGTCGATGCGATGACCATTTTCCAGCCGACGACGAGAAAATCGGTCGTCTTGAGGAATCCCGAGGAGTAGACGATGGTGCAGGCGGGCGTTCCGACCACGGTCAGGTAGGCGAAGGCGGACGAGACCGCGCAGACGAACCCGACGACGATCGGGCTCTCGCCGGCGAGATCGGCCATGTTGAGGACGATCGGCCCGAGCACGGCGACGGCCGCGCCGTTGGACATCATGTTGGTGATGCCCGTCGTGAGCACGGATACCGCCGCCCAGAGCCCGATTCCCTCGCCGCCTCCGATCGGGGACAGGGCGTCGAGGAAGGATTGCGCCACCCAGGCGGCGGCGCCCGTGTCCTTCATCTGGACGCCGAGCGAGATCGCCGCCGCGTAGAGAAGCACCACGCCCCAGTTCACGCCGTTGTTGATGTCCTCCCAGCGCACCAGCCCGGCGACGAGGAACGCCACGGCGCCGGACACGGCGACCGTGCCCATGCCCAGGTCCTGGGAGAAGAAGATCCAGCCCAGCAGCACCAGGAAGAACAGGGCGATGCTCACCCATTCGCCCGCCTTCATCGGGCCTTCCGCCGCCACCTGGGCGCGCAGCCGGACGATGGCGCGCGAAAGGTCGCGATGCTCGGGCCGGAAGGTGACGAAGAGGATGAAGGTGACGACCGGGACCTGGACGAGGAACATGGGGTACGCGTAGAGCATCCACTTCGCGTAATCCATCAGGTAGACGAACGTCTCCGGATTGGTCGGATCGTAGAAGAACTCCTTCCAGTATCCGATCATGATGGCGTTCCGGGCGCCGCCCGACGGCGTTCCGATGCCGGCGACGGAACATCCGTAGGAGATGGAGAACAGGATCACCGCCGCCAGCGAGCGGACCTTCCTGGGGTCGTCCGAGGTCAGCGTCACGAGCAGGATTCCGACCGGCAGCATCATGGCGGCGACGGTGTGCTCGCCGATGAACGAGGCGAGCAGGCCGGAGACGATCGAGATGCCGAAGCACACGCGCGTCGTCTTCGTGCCGGTCATGCGCACGATGAGCCAGGCGATGCGCTTGTCGAGACGCTGCCGCACCACGGCGACGGCCAGCATCAGGGAGCCCATGATGAACAGCACGGAATCGTTCATCAGGCTCTTGGCGACCTCGGTCGATTCGAGGCCCATGAGCAGGACCTCGCCGATGATGATGAGCAGCGCGACGCCCGGCAGGGGAATGGGCTCCGTGATGAACAGGATCGTCGCCACGATCGACATGGCGAGGACGATCTGGCCGGCGCGCGTCAGCCCTTCGGGGGGGTCGAGGCTCAACAGCGCGAAGCCCACGAGCAACGCGATGAAGAACCACTTCTTCTCCCACAGATAGTAGAGGTTGGCGCCGAGCCTCGGGTCGAAGCGCGTGGAGATCGACTCGACGGCGGCGGGGTCGGACGATCCGGTTTCTGAAACCATCTTCTCGGGGACCGGCAAGGTGGCGTGACGCGGCGTGGTATACGCCGATTCTTCCGAGCCGTCTAACCCGTGTTCCGGCCCGCGGCGTTCGAGACGTTCGGGTCTCCGCCGCCGCTCTGGCGCGGAGGCCACCGGATCGTTCACTATGGGGGCGCGGCGCACGCGCGCCGGCGGAAAGGAAAGACGGGGATCGATCATGACTCGCGCCATCCTGCTCGACGAAAGCGACAACGTCGCCACGCTCATCGACGACGGCTCGTCCGGAGACGACTGTCTGCTCCAGGGAGAAGGGACCGGTTCCGTGAAGCTCGGCGGGGACGTCCCGTTCGGCCACAAGGTCGCCGTCGCCGACATCGACGTCGGGGCCGAGGTGATAAAGTACGGCCAGGTGATCGGCCTCGCGACGGAAGCCATCCCGGCGGGACGGCACGCTCACGTCCACAACATCGAGTCGCGGCGCGGCCGCGGCGACAGGCCGGCATAGGAGCGCAGCGATGAACTTCCTTGGTTACGAACGTCCCGACGGGCAGGTGGGAATCCGCAACTGGATCGGCGTCATCTCCGTCATGGACAACGTCAACCCGATCACGCGCGCCGTCTGCGGCGCGGTCGACGGGACCATCCCCGTCACGACGCTGTTCGTTCGCGGGCAGTTCGGCCGCGACCTCGAGATCGCCTTCGACACGCTGGCCGGCATGGGACGGAACCCCAACCTGGCGGGCGCCCTCGTCATCGGCCTCGAGGAGCACAGCACCGGGCAGGTCGCCGACCGCATCGCCAACACCGGCAAGCCCATCGAGACCGTGATCCTGCAACGGACCGCCGGGTCCATCGCGGCGACGGCGGAAGGAACGGAGAAGGCGGCCAGGCTGGTGGCCGAGGCCTCGAGCCTCCGGCGGCGGGAATTCCCCGCCTCCGCGCTGACCCTGGGCGTGGAGTGCGGGGGCTCGGACACCACGTCCGGCCTCGCCTCCAATCCCGCCATCGGACGCGCCGCCGACCGCCTCGTCGACGACGGCGGCACGGTCATCATCTCGGAGACGTCCGAATTCCTGGGCGCCGAGGACCTGTTCGCCGAACGGGCGGCGGACGACTCCGTCAAGCGGGCGTTCCTCGACCGCGTGCTGGGACACGAGAAGGCGTCGATGGCGCGCGGCCTCGACATCCGGGGGGCCAACCCGGTCGCCGACAACATCAAGGGCGGCCTCAGCACCATCGAGGAAAAGGCGCTCGGCGCCATGTCGAAGGCCGGCACCCGGCCGCTCGTCGGCGTGCTCGACTACGGCGAATCGCCCATCCGCAAGGGCCTGCACTTCATGGCGACGCCGGCTCCGGCCGTCGAGTCCATGACCGCCTTCGCCGCGTCGGGCTGCCAGCTGATCGCGTTCTCGACCGGCGTCGGCAACATCATCGGCAACTACGTGTCGCCCACCATCAAGGTGTCCGGCAACCCGAAGACCGTCGGGAAGATGCCGGTCAACATCGATTACGACGTCGGCTCGATCATCGGGGGCGGCCGGACCATCACCGAGGTCGGCGACGAGCTCTACGACTACGCGCTGGAGGTCTCCTCGGGCACCAGGGTCGCCAGCGAGATACTCGATCAGCGCGAAACGGCCATCAGCCGGTTCGAGCCTTCGATATAGACGGGATGGACGATATGGAGGGGCCCGAGGCGCCGCGGGCGCTGCGCAACCCCGTCGCGCGTGCACGGCGCCGGGAACTGCTGGACGCCCGGCACATGTGGGCGCTGAACGAATACGTCGCCGGGCTGCGGAAGCGGCCGGGCGTCGAGGTCCCGGATTTCGACCCTCTCGACGGCGGCGTCGACGCCACCATCCTGTTCCTCTTCGAGAAGCCGGGTCCGATGACGTCCACCACCGGCACACGGACGGGCTCGGGCTTCATCAGCAGGGACAACGACGACTCCACGGCGGAAAACACCTTCACGTTCATGCGGGAAGCGGGAATTCCCCGGAAGCTGACCGTCACCTGGAACGCGGTCCCGTGGTGGAACGGGACCAGGACGGTGACGGCCGCCGAGCTCCGCGAAGGCGCGGAAGAAACGGGAAGACTGACGGGGCTGTTGCCGAAGCTGCGCGCGGTCGTCTTCGTCGGCGAGAAGGCGTCTCGCGCCCGCCCGCATCTGGAAGATAACGGCCGGGGTGGGACAACGCCGTCCTCGCCGACCGGCCTGGCTTTCTTCTCGTCCTTTCACCCCTCGCCGATAGTACGGGCCACACGGCCCGACAGGTGGCGCGCGATCCCGTCGGTCTGGGCCGAGGCCTGGGCCAAGGCCGCCGGGCCGTAACAACCGGCCGGCCGCCGGTTTCCAGAGGTTCGCCGGCGCGACCGCCGTCGACGTCGCGCCACCGGCCGCCCCCGTGCCGAGATCGTCCGCGGGAAAGGGCGGCCCCGCGAGACGCGGGTACCGCCCCATTCAGGCGCCGCCGCGCGTCACTTGGCGACCGTCCGGTTCCACTTCCGGGTCCACTGCTTCATGCTGAAGTCCGACCAGTCGATCTGGTAGAGGTTGCTGATCTCGGATGGCTTCATCAGCAGGAACGGCGTGCCCGAGGCGTCCCGCTTCAGCTTCGCGGGATCCGAGTACTTCTCCTGGACGTTGCGGTTCGGCGGCACGATGCCGTTCTTCACGTGCAGGAGCTCCTGCATCTCGTCGGAGATCAGGATGTTGATGTAGAACTCGGCCGCTTCCTTGTTCCTGGTTCCCGCCGTGACGCCGGCGTAACCGACCCCGGCCAGGCCCCGCCTGTCCTTCACCGGCGGGTGGACCATGCCGACCTTGACCCCGCCGTCGTTCAGCCGCACGGCCCATCCGGCATGGGCCACGGTGGCGTACACGTCGCCCGCCTTGTGCATCTGGGTGACCTGGGTGCCCGAGCTCCAGAACGAATGGACGTTGAGCTTCTTGATGAGGTCGAGTCCGGGGTCGATGTCGTTCTCGTCCCCTCCGCCCTCGGCGGCGAAGCCCACGATCCCGCCGATCGCGGCGTTGACGTTGATGTCGGGAAAGGCCACCCGGCCCTGGAGCTTGGGATGGAGCAGGTCCTTGTACCGCGTCGGGCGGGGCAGGCCGAGCTCCTCGAACTTGTCGATGTCGAAGAGGAAGCCCTCCTCCGTGATCCAGTTGGCGACCTTGAGGTCGTCGTAGAACGCGGGATCGAGGTTCTTCAGATTCGGCACGTTCGCCGGATCGTACTTCTGGACGAATCCGCCCTTGATCGTCTCCGGCGTCGAATCGACGATCTCGATCACGTCCATGGGCGGCTCCTGCCCGCGCGCGGCGACCATCTTGGACAGCAGGATGGTCGGATTGCCGGTGACCCATTCGACCTTGCCGCCCTCGGCCTCGAACTTCGGGCAGAAGACGCTGCAAAGCCGGTCTTTCCAGCTGCCCCCGAAGGTGCCGACCTTGAGCGTGACCCCCTCGAACTTCCCGGCGCCGACGGCGGCATTCGCGCCGAGCGCCAGCACCGCGGCGGCCGCCAGCGCCACCGCCCTTGAACCCTGTAGACCGTATCTCATGACCAGACCTCCCTTTCCATCGCCGTCGTCGGCACGTTTCCGAACAACAGACTCTACCCGTTGCCCCCGGAACGCAAGAGAACGTCGAGACCGACGATTCTCTGAATGAAGTACAGCACCACGAGAGACCCCAGCAGGACGACCGTGGAGATGGCCAGAACGGCCGCGTCGAAATCGAACTCCATCCCGTGGAAGATTTCCAGCGGCAGGGTGGTATAGCCCGCGCCCGCCAGGAACAGCGAGATCGGGACGTCGCCGAAGGACACCATGAAGGCGAACAGCGCGCCGGCGTAGATCCCCGGCATGATGATGGGCAGCGTGATGCGCCGGAAGGTCGTCCAGCGCCCCGCGCCGAGGCTCAGCGCCGCCTCCTCCAGGCGCAGGTCAAACCGGTGCAGCGCGGCGCCGACCGAGCCCACGACGTAGGGCGTCGCCACGAAGGCGTGGCCCAGGGCGAGGCCGGCGAACGTCCCCTGCAACCCGAAGCCCGTGGCGTTGGCGACGAAGTAGTAGGTCTGAAGGAAGGCGATCCCGATGACGATGAACGGGATCTGGAGCGGCGCCCGGAACAGCGTCGCGATGAGGGTCTTGCCCGGGAGGACGCCGCGCACGATGCCGAGGGCCGCCGGCACCCCGAGGATCGTGCCCACGGCGGCCGCGACCGCGGCGACGGAGACGCTCACGCCCAGCGCCTCCCACAGCCGCGGCTGGATGTTCTCGTACCAGTAGAGCGTCAGGTCGCTCGGCGGGAATTGCAGGAACGCGCGGCCCGCCACCGACTTGCCGCCGTCGAACGAGGCCCCGGCGACGACGATCACCGGCGCCAGCAGGAAGAGGTACACCAGCCCCACGATCGCCCCCACCACGAGCGCCGCCGGACGGAATTTCCCGCGGCGTCTCACGCGATCACCAGCCGCGCCTT
The DNA here is from genome assembly GCA_965200265.1 of Alphaproteobacteria bacterium. Taxonomy (GTDB): domain Bacteria; phylum Pseudomonadota; class Alphaproteobacteria; order UBA2966; family UBA2966; genus UBA2966. Next base: position 1,844,376 of record OZ241357.1, read on the forward strand.
GCGGAACCGGTTCAGCAGCCACACCGACAGAACGTTGATGAGGATGACCGAGACCAGGAGGATCGCCGACAGGGCGCCGCCCATGGCGTATTCGGTATCGAGCACGATCGCCCGCTCGATGACCACGGGCAGGGTCAGGACCTTGCCCCCGCCGAGCAGGGCCGCCGACACGAACGCCCCCATGCACAGGTTGAAGACGATCAGCGCGCTCGTCGCCACGCCGGGCAGGCTCAGGGGAAACACGACGCGCGCGAACATGCGCCACGGTGGCGCGCCGTGGATGAGGGCCGCCTCCTCCAGCGACCTCGGGATGGTCTGGATGACGCTGAAGAGCATGAGCACCATGAAGCCCAGCACGTAGTGCATGAGCCCGACCACGACGCCGTATACGTTGCCGACGACCTTCAGCGGCCCGTCGATCAGCCCGAGGCCCAGCAACGTGCGGTTCAGGACCCCGTCGCTGCCGAAGATGATGATCAGCCCGAGCACCTTGATGACGATGGTCACGAACGACGACACGACGATGGCCGCGAGCATGACCATGGCCCATTGCTCGGACCGCATCCGCGCGATGACGTAGGCGACCGGGTAGGCGCAGAGGAGGCCGCACGCCACGACCACCGACGACACCTTGATGTTGAGTATCAGGGCATCGAGGTAGAAGGGATCGGTGAAGGCCGTCAGGTAGTTGCCGAGGATCAGCTCGTCGCCGATCAGGCCGATCCCCAGATCCTCGAAGAACCCCGCCCGGATGAAGAGGAACTGCGTTCCCCCGAGCAGCAGGAAGCAGAACAGCATCGGCGGCATCAGCACGAGCGTCCAGTTGGCCTTCATGCGCCCGCTCCTCCGCCCGCCGTCACGCCGGGGGCAATTCCGAGATCTCCCGGAGGCGCCGTTCGATGTGCGCGACCCGTTCGGCCGACGGCGCGTCGTGCCCGGAGAGGATGGCGTCGAGGACCCGGCGTCCCACGTCGGCCAGCAGCTCCCGGTCGTCGACGCCGTCCTTCGGCGGCACGTACAGCACCGTGTCGTGCGACACCGTCGGGATGGGACCGCCGTCGGCGGTGCGCCCGCCCGGAAACTCCGGATGCCGCAGCCCGCCCTCGACCGCCCGCGCGAACATGCGGCGGATCATGGCCACGCCCCTGTCCGACGCGCCGAGATGCTCCAGCCTGTGGTTGGCGATCGGGCGCTGGCTCATCTGCGCTTCCCAGTCGCCGGGGTTGCGCTGGGCCTCCTCGTAGGTCCGGTTGCCAGTCTGGCCGACGAAGTCGACGCTGTCGTGCCCGCAGAGGGACTCGTCGCCGAGATGCTCCGGGTCCACGACGTCGTTGAAATGGCGCCAGCCGAAGAACCAGGTTCCGGTATCGTCCTCCGGCACGGTCCAGCGGCTCAGGCTGACGCGCCCGAAATACTTCTCGCGATGGCCGTACTCCCACAGGGCGCCGGTCTGCGCGAAGTTCGGGAACACCATCTCGGCGCTGCGCACCCAGATCATGTCGCCGAGGCGCCGCGCCGTGATGTAATACGCCCCCTTGTCGGACTCGCGGAACTCCAGGGTCGGCATCTCCAGCCACGCCTCGTTGAAGTGCTGCTCGCCCACGCGGCCGTGCAGGAACACCGCGTGCACCGGGTCGATGCCGTTCTCGTGCACCTGCAGCCAGTTGCACGGCGTGTGCGTCGAGTACGGCACGAGCCTGTTGTCCGGCAGCTCGAACACGTCGTAGACGGGGAAATCCGGCTTCTCGTCGGGCGGCCCCATGTAGGCGAAGATCAGGCCCTCGTACTCCAGCGCCGGATAGGCGCCGTGGACCAGGCCGTCCTTCAGCCTGGAGCCGGGGGGTTCGCCCGGCGTTTCCAGAATCCGGCCGTCGACGTCGAACAGCCAGCCGTGGTAGCAGCACCGGATGCCGCGCTCGCTCGGGATGCCGTATTCGAGGGACGTGCCCCGGTGGCTGCAATGACGGTGGAGGACGCCCACGTTGCCGGACCCGTCGCGAAAGACGACGAGGTCCTCGCCCATGATGCGGACGGCGACGGGCAGGTCCCGGACCCGCGACGACAGGGCGACCGGGTTCCAGTGCCGCCGGAAGTATTCGCCGAGCGGCGTATCCGGCCCGACGCGCGCCAGCTCCCAATCGTCCTCGGGCACGTGGCGCAGGTGATAGCCGCCGTAGGGCCGCCCGGTCTCGATGCTCCGTACCGACATGTCCCCGTTCTCCCGACAACCCGGCGCATAATAGCGTCCCCGCCCGTCCACGAAAGCCCGCCGGCGGGGCGTGGAAGCGCCGGGGGCGTGCTATACTGCCGTCCGGGCATCCGACACCACACGAGCGTGGCCCGCCATGACGACGATCACGCCGATCCGAAAGGCGCCGGACCGGCCGGCCGAGCCCGACGAACGGGACGTGCGGGTCGATCTCGCGGCGTGCTACCGCCTGATCGCCCGTTTCGGCATGGACGACCTCGTCTATTCCCACATCACGGCGCGCGTGCCGGGGGTTCGCGACCGGTACCTTCTGAACCCCTACGGCCTGCTGTATTCCGAGATCACGGCCTCGAACCTCGTCAAGGTCGACGGTGACGGCAATCCCGTGGAGCCTACCGACCACCCGGTCAATCGGCCGGGGTTCGTCGTCATCCACGGCGCCGTCCACCGGGCCCGCCCCGACGTCGCCTGCGTGCTGCACTGCCACGCGCACGCCGCGACGGCCGTGTCGTGCCTCGAGGAGGGCCTCCTGCCCCTGACGCAGGGCGCGCTCCAGTTCTACGACCGGGTCGCCTACCACGCCTATGAGAGCATGGCCTTCGACGACGACCAGAGCGCCCGGCTGGTCGCGGACCTCGGCGACCGGCGGGTCATGCTGATGCGCAACCACGGCCTGCTGACGGCGGGCCGGACCGTGGCCGAGGCGTTCTCGCTGGCCTACTTCCTCGAGGAGGCCTGCCGCATCCAGCTGGAGATCATGCAATCGGGCGGGCGGGCGATCCCGGTGTCGGACGAGGTCGGGCGGCGGGTCGCCGGGCAGTACGAGAAACAGGTCGTGCCGCCCGAGGAGCGGGAATGGCCCGCCCTCCTCCGCCTGCTCGACCGCGTCGACCCGGGCTTCCGGGACTGAGGGACGCGACCGGACGGGGCTGTTCACGTCCGCGCGACGCGCGGTAGAATGTCGACGTCATGCGCGGCAAACCGGACCTCGCTCCTTGCACGACCAGCCGTACCGCGCCTCCTTCGGACGCGGATGCGGACACGCAGGAAGAGAAACGACGGGAACGGGGGGAAAGGGACATGGCGGAGGCGAAGGAAGACTGGAAACGGGGGAGTTTCTGGCTTACGCCGAGTCTGATAGTCGCATTGGCGACATTGGCCTACTGGGCATTGGACGACGTAAGGGACGACTTGGGCACGCAAATTCTCCAGACGGAAACGAGATTGAGCGCGAGGATCGATTCCCTGGAGGAGGATCTGGACGACGCAAAGGACGACTTGAGCGCGCAGATTCTCCAGACGGAAGCGAGATTGAGCGCGAGGATCGGTTCCCTGGAGGAGGATCTGGACGACGCAAGGGACGACTTGGGCGCGCAGATTTTCCAGACGGAAGCGAGCCTGAAGGAGAACGTCGTCGAAAACAGGAACAAGATCGACGTCCTGGAAACCAAGGTGGACCGTATCCTGGGACACCTGACGGGACCGGAGGACGGGAACGGGAAATAGTCCCGGACGATTCCGCCCCGCCCTGTGGAGCGCCGTCCCGCCCAGGCGCACCCGCCGCCGCGCGGCCTTGAAGGCGCTACGCGGCCAGAAGCTCCTTCAGCGACTCGTCGATGAACCTGGTGTCGGCGCCGGTGGGGTCCTTGCCGCCGCCCGCGTAGTGTCCCCACAACGAGGGGATGGGGCGGAACTCGGCGTTCGGGATGTGCCGGGCCTCGTACTCGCCGTCCTCCGGCGGGAAGTACATGTCGGTCCGGCCCGGCATCACGAAGGTTCTGGCGGCGATGGCGCCGAGCGCCCCTTCGAAGTCGCCGCCGAAGGCGTCGTTGGCGCCGACGTCCGCCTGCTGCCAGGTGTCGATCATGGCGAGGAGGTCGTTCGGCTCCCGTCGCACGAACATGCCCTCCCAGTAGGCGATGAGGAAATCGTCGAGGGAGGAATAGCCGAGCGACCTGTACATCTCCTCGCGGTACCACGTCTGGCAGAGCGCCCAGCCCGCCCACACGCGGCCCATGGCGCGCAGACCGGTGAGCGGCGGCTTCTCGTACCAGCCGTTCCTGAACTCCGCGTCCGCCGTCAGCGCCGCCTTCACCCCTTCGAGGAAGACGAAGTTGTGCCTGGCGCAGCGGGCGGCGCCCGCCAGCGGCGCCAGCCGCTCCACCATGCCGGGATAGAGGCAGGCCCACTGATAGGCCTGCAGCGCGCCCATCGACCAGCCGACGGCGAGCGCGATCCTCTTCACGCCGAGGACTTCGGTCATCAGCCGGTGCTGCTGGACCACGTTGTCGTAGATGGTCACGCGCGGAAACCGGGGGCCGTCGAACGGCGCCGGCGTGTTCGAGGGCGACGAGGACACCCCGTTGCCGAACATGTCGGGCACGACGATGAAATACCTCGACGGGTCGAGCGCCATCCCCTCGCCGATCAGGAACTCGTTGTCGACGTGGGTGCCGCCGTACCGCGTCGGGTAGACGATGGCGTTGGTCCCCTCGGCGTTCAGGGTGCCGTGGGTCCTGTACGCGAGCCCGGCGTTCCGCAACGTGATGCCGTTTTGCAGGACGACGTCGCCCGCCTCGAAAACCTCGTGGTCGTTCTCGTCCATCGGAAAGCCCCCCGCCGCGCCGGCGCTAGAAGAATCTCAGGTATTCCCGGACCTCCCACTCGGTGATGTGCTGGTGGAAGCGGTCCCACTCGTCGTGCTTGTAGCGGCTGTAGCAGCCGTGCATGGTCTCGCCCAGGATCTCCTTCGCCAGCGGGTCGCGGTCGAACGCCTCGACCGCGTGCTTCAGCGTCGCCGGCAGCGGCCGGATGCCGTACTCCGCCCACTTCTCCTCCGGCACGTCGTAGAGCGTCTCGTTGGTCGGTGGTCCGGGCGGCCGCGCTCCGGACTCCATGCCCTCCAGCGCGCAGGCGGCGGTCATCGTCAGGCCGAAGTAGAAGTTCATGGCCATGTCGCAGGCCCGGTTCTCGATCGCCTTGCGGTTCTGCGGCATCCGCAGCATGGCCGAACGGTTGTTCATGCCGTAGGACACGTGCGTCGGCGCCCACGTCAGCACGCCGCCCTCGAAGCCCCGGGCGGTTCCGACGAACCCCTTGTACGACGTGACCGTCGGGCAGGTCATCGCCGTCAGCGCCTCGCCGTGCCCCATGATGCCGGCGACGGCGCTCCAGACGGCGTCGCTCCAGGGTCCGCCCCGCTCGCCGAACAGGTTGACGTCCGGCTCGGCGACGCTGCGGGCGCTGAAGTTGATGTGCGCGGCGTTGCGCCAGTCGCCCTGGGTCGGCTTGGTCATGAAGGTGACGAACATGCCGTGCTTCTTGGCGATCTCCTTGAGGATGACGCGCAGCAGCGTCAGGCGGTCGGCGGACGCGACGAGATCGGTGTAGCCGAAGTCCAGCTCGAACTGGGAATAGGCGCCCTCGGCGACCGTGTCGTGCAGGTCCCAGCCGAGCTCGACGAGGATGTCGATGAGCTCGCGCATGTACGGCAGCGAATCGATCGACGCCTCGGTATCGTAGCCCCAGGCTTGGCGCGCGGGGCGGACGCCGCCGGTCGAGGGATGGGGATCGTCGTCGAACGCCTTCGCCGGCCGCCCGAACTCGTCGTATTTCATGACGATGAACTCCGGCTCGAACCCGGCCATGAACCGATAGCCGGCGTCGGCCGCCGCCTGGACCTGGCGCTTCAGGGCGAGGCGCGGGCAGACGTCGTAGGGCGCGCCCTCGAGGTAGAGGTCGGCGAACATCCAGGCGCAGGTTCGGTCCCACGGGCAGACGACCACGCTGTCGAGGTCGGGGATGGGGATCTGGTCGGGATCGGCCGGCCCCCTCTCGGGAACCATGGAGACCGAGTGGACGGCGAATTGCGGACCCCGGCCCTCGCACCACGCCTCCAGTTCGCTCAAGGGCGTCGGCTTGGTCTTGGGCTGCCCGAGCAGATCGATCCAGTTGACCAGCAGGTACTTGACGCCCTTCGATTCGAGCTCCTTGCGCAGCTCCCCGACCCGCCGGGGGTCGGGAATCGCCGCTTCCATCGAGGCCGGATAAATCCCGTCCGCCATGATCTCCCCACCGCTTCCTTTCCACGCTTGCCGACGACGACCGCCGCCGCGCGGCCCCTTTATTCCAGCTTGACGGCGCCGGGGTCAAATCCCGGCCCGTTTGCCGTCTCCTCCCTTGGCGGGGGAGGCTGTGAGGCGGACGCTTCTCCCCCGGCGAAGGCCGTTCGGATGGCGCCGAAAAGACGGGCGGCGCTGGCGATGCCCGGCCAGGGCCCGCGCACCCGGGACGTGTCACTCGACCGGCGAGGCATGGTCGAACAAGGACGCGACAGCGCGATAGCGGACGGGATGACTTGTTCTCTGGAGCGCGCCTTCGGAGGACATGCGGCGCAGCCAGTCCCGCGCCTGATGCCGGCGGACCCCGAGCGCCTCGGCGACGTCGGTTTCGGCTTTTGCCTTGTCCGCGCACTCACGGACCAGCAGGTTCCGAACCGTCGCGAGCAATTCATCGGACGATCCGGCCGCCCGCGCCTTTCCGCGTTCGGTTGCGCGGTAGCGAACGGGTCCGGGAATTTTTTCGAGCATCCCTTCCTCGACCGCGCGCCTGAGCCAATCGCCCACCTGGGGCTTGCTCATTCCAAGCACCTTGACGACTTCGCCCGCCGATTTCGGCTCGTCGGCGCACGTTCGCGCCAGCAGATCCCGGACCTTGGCGAACAGCGCGCCGGCTGGGCCGGCCTCGGCCGGGGCCGGTTCTTCCCGAAGACCCGGCAACACGGCGTCCCGTTCGGGTGGGCGGCCCTCCGGAGGCGGCGACGCGTCGAGAACGTCCTCGAGGGCTTCCGGAGTATCGGGGTCCGGCCAGACTCGAGCGCCGCGTCTCCGAAGTTCCGCCAGCCCCTTTTCCGACTCGCCGTCGGCGCGGACATAGACCGGAACGCGCCCGTACTTCTCCAGCTGCTCCACCGCTCCCGCCCAGGTTCCCCCTTTCCCGTGATCCGCCGAGACGACCAGCGCCGCGTCCGCCAGAGCGTAGACCACCTTGTTGCGCCCCATCGCGCGCCAGACCCGGAAGCCCGCCGCCGGATCGCAGGAAGAGACCAGAACCAGCCGCCCCTCCATCAGCACGTCCCGGTCGCCGCGGCGCATCACGGCCCGTTCGAGACCGTCGGCGAGCACGCCCAACGCCCTGCCGCCCGCTTCCAGCGCCCCGCGCATCGCCGCACGGTCGATGCCCCGCGCGCCGCCGGAGATCAGAACGTGCCGCGCGTCGGCGGCGAGGCGCCCGGCGCGCTCGGCATGGGCGATCGTCTCGTCGTCGACGTTCCGTGAGCCGACGACCGCCAGCCCGCCCCCGTCCACAACCGAACGGTCTCCGAAGCCGTAGAGCAGCGCCGGCGCCCGCTTCCCGAGACGCTTTTTCAACCGGCGGGGATAATCGGCGTCGGCCCGGCCGACCACCCAGATCCCGCGTGTGCGCCAGCGCTCCACCGCCTGGCCGAGAAGGAACCCCCGGCCGAGCAGACGTTCGAGCCGGTCGCGTTCGAGACCGGACGCGCATTCCTCCAACGCGGCGCCCGCCTCGTCGACGCGGAGCAGGTCGGCGGGTTCGCGCCCGCACTCCCGAAGGCGGCGCGCGAGGCGGTCGTATTCGCTGTCCGAGAGGGGGGCGGGCGGGCCGCGCGCGGCGCCGCGTCCCACGATCAGCGGCGCCGTGAGCAGCAGGATCGCCTGCGTGTCGACGGAGAGATCGGTGGTCATCGGCGGCCGTCCATGCCTCTACCGGCCTCTACCGCCCGGGGGCGGCGACGGCGAGAGCGAGCGGCCACACCGGGCCGCTCCCGTGCGACCGCAGCAGCCAGGCGGCGTCGCCCAGATGCAGAGCGCCTTTCCGGCCTCTGCCCGCTGTCCGGCCGCGACAAGGCCCCCGGAAATGCCGTATCGCGGCAGCCCGCCGGCGGGCCACGATCGGCGAGGCTGGATCGGCAGATCGGCGCGGCGGAGGAAATCGACCGCTTCCCCCACGGACCCCGGCGCGACGGCCGCCGGCAGAGCGGGGCCGTTCGGCGCCGACGCCGAATCCGGGTCTCCGTCCAGCGCCTCCACCAGGAACGCCATGTGCCCCGTTTCGAGTTTCGCGTATTCCTGCATCTGACGTTGCTCGGCGCGCCGCAGCTCGGTGAGCCGCTCGGCCCGTTCCCAGAATGCATCGCCCAGGTTCGTGGCGGTCAATTGCCATCGGGTCCCTTCCCGCGCGAGCGGCGCCGGCGATTCGAGGGACAGGAGTTCGATGGTCTTGCCGATTCGCGCCCGGGAGAGATTGAGTGCGCCACACAGTTCCGGGACGGAGAGGCCGCGGGGCGCGTCCTCGAGCGTTTCGATCACCTGCCGGACTTCACTGCGGGAGGGAAACGCGCTGTCGATGAAATAGTCGGTGATGCGGGTGTCTTCCTCGCCAGCCAGCAGGATGCCGTGAGCGGCGTCGAGCGCCCGCCCGGCGCGGCCCACCTGCTGGTAGTAGGCGATCGCCGATCCCGGGACTTGGTAGTGGATCACGAAGGCGAGGTCCGGCTTGTCGAATCCCATGCCGAGCGCGGTCGTCGCCACCAGCGCCTTGAGGCGGTTTTCAAGCAGCGCCCGTTCCAGTTCCTCGCGCCGCTCGCCCGTCTGCCCGGTGTAGGACTCCACCGCCAGCCTGCGCGAGCGCAACCATTCCGCCACCCGCACCGCATCCCGGACGGTCAGCGTATAGACGATCCCGCTTCCGGGCAGGCGAGGAATCCGCTCCGCGAGCCATGCCAGACGCTCGGCCTGCCTGGGCAGGCGGATCGTCTGGAGCGTCAGAGACGGACGGGCGAGGTCTCCGCGCATGATCTTCAGACCGGGACCGAGGACGGAGGCGAGGTCGTCCTTCACCCGGTCGTTCGCGGTCGCTGTCGTGGCGAGGAGCCGCATGTTCTTCGGCAGGGTGCGGGCCACCCTCTCGATCAGCCGGTAATGCGGGCGGAAATCGTGCCCCCAGTCCGAGATGCAGTGGGCCTCGCCGATCACGAGCAGGGCGATGCGTCCGGCGATGGCCGCCAGAACCTCGGCGTTGAACCTCCGGTTGCCGAGGCGCTCGGGGGAAATCAGAAGAACGTCCACGTCGTCCTGGAACAGCGTGGCTTCCGCCGCGCCCCAATCGTCCTGGTTGTCCGATGCGATTCGCAGTGCGCGCACGCCCATCCGCTCGGCGGCGTCGATCTGGTTGCGCATCAACGCCAGCAACGGGGAGACGAGCAGCGTCGGCCCCGCGCCGTTCTCGCGCAGCAGCTTCGCGGCGATGAAATAGACGAAGCTCTTGCCCCAGCCCGTCCGCTGCACGAGAAGGAGCCGCCCGCGCCCCTCCACGACATGGCGGATCGCGTCTTCCTGGCCCTCGCGGAACGCCGCGCCGCTGCCGCCTGTCCCGGCCCGCAGCAGCTGGTGCGCACGCTCGGAATCGTACCGCACGGCCGTCTCTCTTGGCGCAATTATCGGGTCGTATGCATGGGAGCGCTGTCGAGGTCGGGGATGGGGATCTGGTCGGGGACGGCGCGTATGGCTGCGGCTGCGGGGAGTCGGCGGCGGTCTACGGAAGGTCTACGGAAGCAGCTTGAGCAAGGCGACGATGAGCGCGGCCTGTCCGGCGGCGACGGCGAAGACGAGGCGGACGAGCCGGACTTCAAGGGCGGCGAATCTCTTTTCGAACTGCGTTTCGAGATTGGCGAATCTCTTTTCGATCCGCGTTTCGAGGTCGGCGAATCTCTTTTCGATCCGCGTTTCGAGGTCGGCGAACCTCTTTTCGGTCCGCGTTTCGAGGTTGTCGAGGTCGGCCTTGGTGGCGACGTTCTGGGTGATGGCGTCGCGGACGGCCTCGGCGTGCGCTTCGGCCTGGACTTCGTCGACGCCGGCCGCCTTGAGGCGCCGCGCATAGGACAGCGTATCGAAGCCGGGAACGGGCACGGTGATGGTCATGCGCGGACGCTACCCGCCTTCCGCCGGCGCGTCAACGCCGGCGGAAGGCGGGTTCCCGGCGCCGTCCGGCGAAAGGCCGGGTTGCGCGCGAACCCGCGGCCGCCTATCCTCGCCGCATGACCGCCACCGGCTTCGACGCGCTCGCCGCCGCCCGCGACATCGAGGCCACCGGCCTCGAGCGCCCCCAGGCCGAAGCCATCGCCGCCGCCATGCGCCAGGCCGCCGCCGCCGACCGCGGCGAACTGGCCACCAAGGCCGACCTTGAAACCGGCCTCGCCAACCTTCGCGCCGACCTCTACCGCGCCTTGTGGATACAGACCGGGGTCATCGTCGGAGCCATCGTCGCCGCCGTCATCGCACTCGGGAAGCTGCTGTCGTAGGAAACCCGGCCAACGGATTGCGCGCGAATCCGCGATCGTTTATCTTCATCGCATGACCTCCACCGACTTCGACACCCTTGCCACCGCCCGCGACATCGAGGCCACAGGTCTCGAGCGCGCCCAGGCCGAAGCCATCGCCGGCGCCATGCGCCAAGCCGTCGGCGCCATGCGCCAGGCCGCCGTCGCCGACCGCAGCGAACTGGCTACCAAGGCTGATCTCTACCGCGCCTTGTGGATACAGACCGGGTCCATCGTCGGAGCCATCGTCGCCGCCGTCATCGCACTCGTGAAGCTGCTGTCGTAGAAAACCCGGTCAACGGGTTGCGCGCGAATCCGCGGTCGTTTATCTTCATCGCATGACCGCCACCGACTTCGACGCCCTTGCCGCCGCCCGTGACATCGAGGCCACGGGTCTTGAGCGCCCCCAGGCCGAAGCCATCGTCGGCGCCATGCGCCAGGCCGCCGCCGCCGACCGCGGCGAACTGGCCACCAAGGCCGATCTCGCCCGCCTCGAAATCCGGCTCGTTCGCTTCGTCTTCGCCGTCGCCGCCGGACAGGCGGCGCTCATCGTCGGCTTGCTCAAACTGCTTCCATAGATCGCCGTGCCCCTCGACATGGCCACCAAGGCCGATCTCTACCGCGCCTTGTGGATACATCGTCGGAGCCATCGTCGCCGCCGTCGTCGCGCTCGTGAAGCTGCTGTCGTAGGAAACCCGGTCAACGGAGATCCCGCTTATCCATGAGAGTCCGCCGATGGAGGGCTGCATTTCCCGTATGTCCCTGGGAGCGCCGGCGTCCCGCCGGCATCGTGCGAAGCGCGAACGGGTGCCATCGGAAGGTCGGAAGCCCGGGAAGGATGCGGGCCTTCGGCCCGCCATGCCGGCGGGACGCCGGCGCTCCAAGCGAACGGAGCCTTTATCGCCCGGATGATTTTCACGGATAAGCAGGACGGAGATTGCACTCGAACCCGCGGCCGCCTATCCTCGCTGCATGATCGCCACCGGCTTCGACGCGCTTGCCGCCGCCGACCGCGGCGAACTGGCCACCAAGGCCGACCTTGAAACCGGCCTCGCCCGCCTCGAAATCCGGCTCGTTCGCTTCGTCTTGGCTGTCGCCGCCGGACAGGCCGTACTCATCGTCGGCTTGCTCAAACTGCTTCCATAGATCGCCGTGCCCCCGCGGGGCGGATGGCGGGAGCGCCGGCGGGGGGCGCCGGCGCTCCCGGGTTGCGCTTCTTCGGGGGATCTAGAAGCTCATCGTCATGCTCAGGCCGGCGCCATAGGCGCTGTTGTCGGCTCCCGACGACATGTAGTCCGCCGAACCCCGAAGCGACGTCCCGTTCCCCAGATCGAACAGGCCGCCGACCCCGACGCGCACGCCCGTCGTCTCCGCCGACGCCGCCAGCCGCGTCCCGGACACCATCACCTCGGTCTCCTCCGAGAACTCGTGCGTCACGTCCAGCGACCCGAACAGGCGCGGACCGCCGTCCGTCTCGGCCATGGCAGCCACACCCAGACGACCGACCAGGCTCTCCGCATCGTCCATGGACACGCGGTGGCCGCCATAGGCGTCGGCGTCGGTAAAGGTGTCCATCGACGCCTGCGACCAGACGAGGCCGAGGTTCGGCGTCACGGACAGGCCGCTGTTCAGCGTCATCGAGCGACCGGCCTCCAGGCCCAGCGCCCAGCCGCTGCCGTCGCTCTCCTTCAGCCTCCGCCCCAGACCCGACGTCATGTCCACGTCGAACCGGGTCGCCTGCGCCGAGGCGTCCACGTGGAAGCCGTCGCCGAACAGGCTCGTCGCGCTGACCCCAAGGCCCACGCCCGACAGTTCGACCTTGCCGCCGCGCCGCGTCATCTCGGCCTCGCCCCGAAGGCTGTGCACCGAGAGGCCGAGGCGGGCGCCCTCGCCCACCGCCACGTCCACGCCCGCGCGTGCGCCGTACCGGCCGTGGTCGTAGGCGAGGTCGGTCTCGGTCGAGTCCGCGGCCTGCCACTGCCCGCTCGCCGTCTCCACGCGCGCCCACGCCCCGTGCGCGTCGCGCGGGGCCGACATGCGCTCGGCGCGGCTCGGAAGGCCGTTCATCGCCAGCAGCACCGACGGCAACGCCTCGTAAAGCCGGCAGCGGTGATGCTCGTCCATGTCGCAAATCATGGTGCCACCAGGTCCCGGAGGCGACGGATCCATGGGATCATCGGGATCATCCGTGGGATCCTCCTCCAGCATCGGGATGCCGGAGGTGTCGATCATGCCGTTCACAATGGGCGCGGTCTCCGTCATGCCGGTGGTGTTGCCGTCCTCGTCGGCAGTGACAAAAATGGCCTCACCGGTGACAGCGTTGCCGACGACGGCTTGGGGGCCACCCAGACGGTTGTTGACCGCTTCATTGGCGTTCTCCTGATACACGCTGTCCACAACCAGGACGATGTCGGTGGTCGCATCGCTGCCGGTCACGCGGTCGGCACGGATGGCGTTGGTGGCGCCGTCGTTGAGCACCACGCGCCCAGTCCGCTTGAGGATGATGCGGCCGCCGCCGGTGGTTTCGATCGCCGCCACGGCATTCTCACCGGAGCCGGAACCGCCCCGCACCTCGCCGTCGATGACGATCACCGAGCGTCCGGGGTCGTTGACCAGGATGGCGCGGCCCGAAGAACCGGCATGTACCTTGCCCATGGCGCCGACCGTCAGCGTGCCGCCGCCCACCAGATGCACCGCCGCGTCCGTGCCGCCGGTCACCATGCCGTTCACCGTGACGCTCTGCTTCAGGATGCGCTCCGCACCGGCGCCCATGGCGCCGGCATTGGCGACGTAGATGCCCGCCATGCCGTCATCGCTGACGTCGACGGTCGCGCCGGCGGCGATGGTGACGGCGATGGCGCCGTTCATGGCGTTGGGGGTCGCGTAGTAGGCACGGATGCCGTCGCCCCGCGAGTCGATGGAGCCGGCGTTCATGGCGACGCGGATGTCGCCGACGTTGAAGTCGTTGAGGAATGCCTTCACCGCCGCCTTGTCGTCGGCGGAGAAGCCCGCGTCGTCGAGGGCAGCGTCCAGCCCGGTGTCCGTCGCCGCCGCCCGCAGCACCGCCATCTCCGTCTCCGAGAGGCTGTACTTCAGGACGTTGCGAAGGAGGGTCCTCGTGTCGGCGTCGTCGGCGCTCAGATACGTCACGATCTCGGCGTCCGTCACGTCGTCCAGGCTCGTCTCGCCCGTCTTGACGGCGTCGAAGACCCCGTCCGCAACGGCGATGTCGCCGTTTCCGAGCGCCGCCTTGAACGCCGCAAGGATGGCCGTCCTCCGCGAACCGGCGCCGGTCTCGGCCAGCAGGGCCGTCTGCGCCGCGTTGTCCGCGATCATGCCCGGATCGTCGGCCTCCGCCACTCGCGCCGCCACATCGTTCCAGGACATGACCTGGGCATCGATGCCGGCCGGCGTTCCGTAGCGGGTGGCCTTCCCGGCCTCCACGGTCCGATGGTGGGTGAGCGCGGCGGTGGCGTCGGAAGCCGCCCAGCGGTCGCTGTCGTCCTGGGCGACGGTGGCCGTCGTCCCGTGCGAGAACGCGCCCGTCCAGGTGACGTCGATCAGCGGCTGGTTCGCCGCCGCCCGCGTCTCGGTCGTGGTCGTGCCTGCGGCGATGGTGACGACGCTGTCGCGCGAGACGTAGGCGTGGACGCCCGTGCGGCCGGCGATGGTCCCGCCCTGGGTGACCTTCACCTGCCCCTCGTCGTTGCCCGCGAGGCGGAGCTGGGCCAGGATGCCGGCGTTCTCTTTCGAGGTGATCGTCGCGCCGTCGGAGACGTTCACGATGGCGTCGCCCGTTCCCTCCTGGAGTGCCTGGATGGCGTGCGTGCGCGCCCCCTCCGTCGTCACCGAGCCGCCGGTCACTGCGACCGTCACCGTGCCCCTGTTGCCGGACGAGTTCCGCGCGCGGATGCCGCTCAGCACCGTGGCGGTGACGGCGCCCCCCGACGTGACGGAGACCGTCCCGGCCGTGTTGCCCACGTCGGTCAGCACGGCTTCAATGCCGAAACCCCCCGTGGAGGTCAGCGTGGCGCCGTCCGAGACCTCGACCACGACCGAGCCGGCCTCGAAGTTGACCGCCTCGACGGCCACTCCCTTCGATGCGACCGAGCCGCCGGTGACGGCGACCTTGGCGAGACCCTCGTTCTCGGGCGTGACGTAGGTGCCCCCCTCCGTGTCGCCCTCCGACCGGGACGTGCCCACGTGCGCCTTGATGCCCACGCCGCCCATCGCCACCGCGATGGCCCCGGCCGAATGGGTGACGGAGACGCCCGCGTCATCGCCATCGGCGTCCTTGCCGGTCGATACGGCGCGGATGCCCTCGAGGGCCGTCGTGGCCGCCGAGGTGATGGCGCCGCTGCTGGTGATCGTGATGGCGCCGGCGGAACCGGTGTCCCCGACGTTGATGCCCCGGGCGTCCGACACGATGGCGCCGCTGTTGGTGAGCGTGACGGCGCCGCTGCCGGCGTTGCCGATGTGGATGCCGCCGGGCCGGTCGCCATCGGCCTCCGAGTAGATCGCCGCCCCGCTGGTGACGGTGACGGCGCCAGCGTCGCTCTGGTGCACCATAACTTCGATGCCGCCGTTCTCCATCTTGTCGGTCGCCGTCCCGATGGTCACGCCGCTCTTGACGTCCAGCGTGGTCGTGGCGCCGTCCCCGTCGCGCTGATGGACGAGGATGCCGCGGTTGTTGTACCAAGAGCTGGTCCGCGTCCCGGACTGTCTGATGGCGACGGTGCCCATGCCGCCGACCGTGAGGCCGATGTTGCGGATCGCGGATGTGCGGGGCGAGGTCGTGTCGTCGTTGGTGCGGATGGTGATGCCGTTGTGCAGGCCGTTGTTCGCGCCGGCCGTGATGATCGTCGCCTGCGAGGTCGTGGTGCCTGTGACGGTGATCGCGACGGGGTTCGGCTGATCCCAATAGACGATGCCGGTATACGCCGCACCCTGGCAGTTCTTGGTGAAGTCGGTGTCCGTGAGCGCCCCGCATTCGTTGACCGCCCGCGCCGCGTCCGATGCGAAGATCACGGCGGCCAAGGCCAAGGCCAGCCCGCCAACGAAAACCGGGATATGCTTCGATATGGTCATCGGGACCCCTCGTTCGTCAAATCGAAGAGGCCCCGTGAAGAGGCCCCGTGAAGAGGCCCCGTGAAGAGGCCCCGTGAAGAGGCCCCGTGAAGTTCATCCCTACCCTATCACAAACGACGCCGCAACGCCAAATTCCAGAAGCCGGGAACGGCGTCGGCGAAGGCGGGGAGCGCCGCGCGCCCCCTTTCCAACCACAGCCGCCGCACCATTGTCAAGCGCCCGGTCCGCGCGCCAGCAATTCTCATTATGAGTTGAGGGTTGTTTTGAGCGTGTTGTTTGTAGTGGTTGGTGATGTGTGTGTGGAGTGTGTTCAGGAGGCATTGGGCGGGGGGACGCCGGTGACCAGAGTGTTCATGAGGCTGGTCCATGAGGGGAAGACCATGTAGGCGGTGAGAGTGCGCATGTGCTCGAACAGGCGTTTGCGTGCGCCGAGGGTCTGGCGTGCGCGCCGCCATGCGGCATCGATCAAGTCGCAGGCGGTATGCGCGGCGAAGGCCAGCAGGTTGAATGTCACCAGCACGCTGGCCAGGCTCTCACGTCCGTGTCCGAAATTGTGCTCCAGGTTGTAGCCGTTGGTTTTGAGCACGTTGAAGGTCTCGTTCTCGATTTTCCACCGCGCGCGTCCACATGCGGCGACCTCGGCGACGTTCCGGGGTGTGACGTCGAGATCGGTGACGAAGCTGTTGCGGTAGGTCACCTTGCCGCCGGGCTTGGCGATCTCGATCTCCAGCCAGGTGACGTGGAGCGCGCCGGCGCCATCGCGCAGGGGCAGGCCGGCCATCCATCGGTATCGGTGGTGGCGTTTGCCTGGCCCCCTGCCTGTGGTCTGGTGGGTCTCTTGCGGCGCCACGCCGTGCATGTATTCGCCCAGCGTCTTGTGGCTCGACGGCTTGCACACGAAGATGAAGTTGCCGCCTGCGGCTTGTACCGCTTCGCAGAGCGGCTGGCGGGCATAGAGGTCGTCGCCCAGATAGACCGGTCGCAGCCCGGCTGTGGACGGCCCGAGCCGCGCCAGCCAGCGCCGCGCCGCGCGGCTCTCGCAGTCCTGTTTGTCCGTCCCGTCCTGGGGGCGCACGAACTCCGGCGCCAACGGCAGTGCCCGCCGCTGGCCCGGCGCGACCAGCGCCGCGCCGACAAAGCTGTGGAAGAACTCCACCTCGTCACCGGCACGGCGCGTCGAACACTGCCCACAGCGCAGCTTGCGAGACCGGAAATGCTCCGAACCGTCCAACGCTATCAACACCCGCCCGTCCAGACACCGCATCTCCGACAGCGCCCCCGACTTGTCCAGGTCCGCAACCACTGCCGAAAACACGCCATCGAAATGCTCTGGAGGCGCACCGTCCAGCATCTGGCGAATGTGACTGTCGCACGGTATCCGCTCCATGCCGAACAGCGTCCGCGCGTTCGAGATGCCCCGACCCATCGACAAGAGCCGCTGATGCGACAGAAAGGACGGGCACTGCATGAAAAACACCGAATACGCCGCAAGACCGATCTCGCGCATCGTGTAACGACCGTTACGCCCAGACCGCTTGTCCGGCAGCGCCGCGCACCGATCACCCACCAATCCTATGTATCGATCAAGAGGCCCCATACCACCGCTTGAATCACATATACCAACCCCTGAAAACCCCCAGAAACGCATAATGAGAATTGCTGTCCGCGCGCCGCCGGTCGTCCATCCGGCGAAAGTCCGGGCCGCACCCCGAGGGGCGCGGCAAGGCTTTCCCGCCTGTCCATGAGAGTCCGCCGACGGCGGGCTGCATTTCCCGCGTGTCCCTGGGAGCGCCGACGGCCGGTGGCCGGTGACCAGTGGCCAGTTGCCGGCACCGATCACCGGTCACCGGCCACTGAAAACCACGAACAGGCAGGAAATTCAAACCGGGACACCACCTCCCGGTTCACTGCATGGAGACACCGATTGCGAGATACCGATTGGCCCGACAGCCCGCGTCTCATATCATGCAGGGAACCAGGGCACTCCGGGGAACTTCATGATGCATTTCGATCCCAACGAAGTCGGTATGCGGCCGCCGCCGTTCAAGCATACGGTCTACAACGCCCTCGTGGTGCCGCGGCCGATCGGCTGGATCAGCACGGTGAGCCCGGACGGCGACTTCAACCTGGCGCCCTACAGCTTCTTCTGCCAGGTCAGCGGCTCGCCGCCCTGCGTCGTCTACTGCCCCAACTACTTCAAGCCGGGCACCCGCGAGGCCAAGGACTCGCTCACCAACGCCGAGGACACGGGCGAGTTCGTCTACAACATGTGCACGGCCGACCTGATCGAGCAGATGGTCGTCACCTCCAGGCACTCGCCCCGGAACTTCGACGAGATGAAGGCCGCCGGGCTGGAGGGCGTCCCGTGCGAGAAGGTCGGGCCGCCGCGCCTGAAGGACTCGCCGATCGCCATGGAATGCCGGCACATGCAGACCATCGACATGCCGACGCCGCAGGACGGCAGCCGGGCGACGATGGTCATCGGCCACGTCGTCCAGATTCACGTCGCCGACGAGGTGATCACCGGCGAGGGGCTGATCGACATGAAGAAGCTCCGCCCGGTGGCGCGCCTCGGCTACTACGACTACACGATCGTCGAACCCGAGAACATCTTCCCCTGCAAGACCCCGGACGACGACCGTTTCCACGGCGACGATTCGAAGGCCTGGGACGAGATCCAGCCGCCGACGGCGGAGTTCACGCGCGAATGATCTCCGCCGCGGACCCGTATCCGCAGCGCCGCGCCGCCGTCCTCGGCCGCGTCATGGCCTATGTCGAGGCGGGGAGCGGGCGGCCCGTGGTGTTCCTGCACGGGAACCCGACGTCGTCCTACCTGTGGCGAAACGTCATCCCGCGCGTGGCGCCCGTGGCGCGCTGCGTCGCGCCGGACCTCATCGGCATGGGGGAGTCGGACAAGCTGCCGTCGGTGGACGACGAAGCCTACCGGTACGCCGTCCACCGCGACCATCTCGACGCGCTGCTCGATACGCTCGACCTCGGCGCCGGCGTCGTCCTGGTCGGCCAGGACTGGGGTTCGGTGCTGGCCTTCGACTGGGCGCGCCGGCACGCCGGGCGCGTGGCCGGCATCGTCCACTTCGAGGCCATCGTGACGCCTTTCTCCTGGGAGGAGTTCCCGGAGAACCCGGAGGACGCGGACTCCACGCGCCGCTGGTTCGAGCGCCTGCGCTCTCCGGAGGGCGAGCGGATGATCCTCGAGGAGAACATGTTCGTCGAGACCCGCATCCCGACGCGCACCCTGCGCGACGTGACCGAGGCGGAGATGGACGCCTACCGCCGGCCCTTCGCCGAGCCGGGCGAGGGCCGGCGCCCGACGCTGACCTGGGCGCGCAACCTGCCGATTTCGGGCGAGCCCGCCGACGTCGTCGCCACGGTGGAGGCCAACGCCGCGTGGCTCCGCGAGACGCCCGTTCCCAAGGTCTTCATCCGCGGCCGGCCCGGCGGCATCGTCCAGGGACCGCGCATCGACTTCTGCCGCAGCCTGCCGAACACGCGGGAGGTCGTCGTTCCGGGCATCCACTACATCCAGGAGGACAGCCCCGGCGAAATCGGCGACGCGGTCGCCGGCCTCGTCCGCGGCCTGGACGGCGGGCGGTCTCCGTCGTAGCCCGGCGCGAACCCCGGCGCCGGTCGCGCGCGGCGGACTCGTCGCGTTTGCGCTGTTTCGGGCTTCCTGCGCGTCGCGCCGGGAACAGACGCCGGCGCCGGAGGCGCGGATATTTCGCACGCCGACGAGGGGCGTGCGGGAGCGCGCCCCTTCCGGGCCTCCATACGCCTCCACACATGAGGGTCACCGCCATGCTCGCCCGTTCCCCTTCCGCCTCCGAATCCGTCCGCCCGCCGCGGGCCGCCCGCAAGTCCAGCAGGACCCGCGCGCCGGGAGGCCGGCGTCCGCCGGTCATCGACATCAAGGAGCGCGGCGTTCCCGTCAACACGCGCCAGAGCGGCGACGGCGAAAGCCGCATGTTGATCTCGACCCGCGTCCGCAAGAGCCCCTACTGGCACCTCTCGCAGCAGGAGGGGTGCTGGGCCTACACGGTCTACAACCACATGTACCACCCGCGGGCCTACATCAGCATGACGCAGGGCGGCCTGATGCGGGAGTACGAGTACCTGACCCGGCACGTGACGATGTGGAACGTCGCCGTGGAGCGGCAGATCCAGGTCAAGGGGCCGGACGCGGCGGCATTCGTGAACCTGCTGATCACCCGCGACGTCCACGAGAAGCTGCCGACGAACATGTGCCGCTACGTCATCCTCTGCAATCGCGAGGGCGGCATCGTCAACGACCCGGTGCTGCTGCGGGTGGCGGACGACGAATTCTGGTTCAGCATCTCGGACTCGGACGTCCTGCTGTGGGCGCAGGGCGTCAACGCCTTTTCGGGCCACGACGTGACGATCCGGGAGATCGACGTGGCGCCGGTGCAGATCCAGGGTCCCAAGTCCGTCAGGCTGATGACCGGGCTGTTCGGGCGCAAGGTCCTCGACATCCCCTATTACGGCCTGATGCACGCCAAGCTCGGGCGGTTGAGCGTCGTCGTCTCGCGCACCGGGTTCTCCGGCGAGGTCGGGTACGAGATCTACCTGCGCGACGCCACGCGCCACGCCGACGAGCTGTGGCACGCGGTCAAGAAGGCCGGCGAGCGCCACAACCTGCGGGTCATCGCGCCGAGCCACATCCGCCGCCTGGAGGCCGGCATCCTGTCCTACGGCCAGGACATGGACATCGAGACCAACCCGTTCGAGGTCGGTCTCGGCTGGCAGGTCGACTTCTCGAAGGACGATTTCATCGGCAAGGCGGCGCTCCAGAAGATCCGCAAGGCCGGCGTGAAGCAGAAGCTCGTGGGTCTCAGGATGGGGGGCAGCCCCATCGTCTGGTACAACGAGGACTTCTGGCACGTGATCAACCGCTCGGGCCGGGAGGTCGGCTACATCACCAGCGCCTTCTGGTCGCCGACCCACGGCACCAACATCGCCCTGGCGACCCTGCCGGCCGCCTACGCCAGGGTCGGCGCGAAGCTGAAAGCGGCGCTGCCGGCCGAGGACGCGCCGGTGGACGCGGAGGTGGTTCCCCTGCCCTTCAAGGACCCGAACAAGGATATCCCGAAGCAGGCGGTGCGGTAGGCCACAGCGCCGCCGCCGCGCCTCCCGTCCGGCGCGGCGGCCGCACCGGCAACCGGCGGCAGGGCTACATCGGCAGGTGGGTGCCGATGCCGACCTCGCGGGTCTCGAGCCTCATGTTGCGGTCGGCGATCAGCGGCGTCTCGCCGGAAAGGTCGATCACGTCGTGGTAGCGCCCGACCGCCCAGACGGTCGTCGCGCCCTCGGGCGTCGTGTAGTAGACGGTCACGTAGGTGAGCGCCCTGGCGGTATCGGCGCCGTCGCGCTCGATGTCGTAGACGGTGGCGTGACGCATGAAGCTGCCGAGCAGGCGGAAGTGCAGGGGCATGTTGGCGAGCAGCCCCTTCATCTCGCCGCGGTTCACGTCCATCCACTCCTGCTCCTTGCGGATCTCGCGGGAGTAGTTGGTGACCCTGTACTCGAACTCCTCCGTATAGAGCTCGAGATAGCCGTCGAACTCCTCGGCGTCGAGAAGCCGGCACGACCTGTAGATCAGGCTCCTGATCTGATCGTCGGTGATCGTCATCGCGAGCGGCGGACCGATGGCGCGGGCCATCCGGACCCGCCCCGGAGCGCGAGGCGCTACTCGGCCGCCATCATGTAGTTGCCGGGGTTGCTGGCCGGCCGTCCCATGAGCCTGCCCCATTCCTCGTAGAAGTGGCGCAGATAGGCGTCGCTGTGGATGCGCTCGTGCTCCCGGTCGTCGAAATACTCGACGCGGGACATCAGGTCGTAGGGGTTGGCGCCGCTTTCCTGGCAGGCGTGGGTCGCCTCGACGTAGGCGCAATCCTCCGAGGCGTTGCGGCTGAACGGTCCCCAGATCTGCACGAACTGCTTTGAACGGACCCGGCGATCCTCCCGCGATTCGCCCCTGACGCCGAGCCCGCGCTCTTCCATGATCGTATGGCCCGGCGCGACCGGCGTCGAATGGTTGAGGCGGATGCAGGTGGCGCGGAAGAAGACCGACAGGTTCGGAAAGATGTCGGTGACCCGGAATTCACCGGGCGCCAGGCCCTTGAAGACAAGGTCGTCGCGGTTCCTCCAGCTCTTGTACTTCTTGTACTGGACCTGGAACGGGCTGCCGTCGATCAGCTGCGCGTTGTACCCGTGGCCGTTCCGCTGCATCCGCCACGGACGGTCGTGATAGCCCGGCGTCAGCACGCTGGTGGTGCGGTTCACCAGATGGGACCACTCGTGATAGAGGTCGCAGTTGGTGAGATACCAGGCCTTCCAGTTCCCGCGCACGTGGGTCTGGTTGTAGTGGAAGACCTCCAGCTCGTGGCTGTCGAAGATCTTCTCGAACGGCTCTCCCGCCTCGCCGATGTAGTCGCGCAGCGACTCGGCGGCGCCGTCGAAGTTGATGAACACGAGGCCGGCGAAGACGTCGGTGCGGATCTCGCGGAGGGACAGGTCCTCGCGGACGGGTCCCAGCTCGGCGTAGCCTTCCTCGCGGGGCTGATAGGTGCAGTTGCCGAACAGGTCGTATTCCCACATGTGGAAGAAGCAGGTCATGTGCTTCATGTTGCCGGCCGGCTCGCGCACGATCTTGGCGCCCCGGTGCGAGCAGGCGTTCACGAAGGTCCGGATCCCGTCGTCGTTTCCGCGCACGGTGACCAGCGGCACGCCGGTCCACTGATGGGCGCGGAAGTCGCCGACCGCGGCGACCTCGCTGACGTGGCAGACGAACTTCCACGTGCGGCGCAGGACCTTCTCCTCCTCCTCCGCGAAGATGTCCGGGTCGGTGTAGACCGAGGCGTGGATGTAGGCGTCGCCCCGAACCCTGGGCGGAGAGAGATGTTCTTCGGCTGTGCGCGACATGTCGTCGAATCTCCGGAATGTTGGGACGCTTCCTCCCGATTCTCGGGCCGGCGACTCCGGCCCGACGCGCGGACGATACGACATCGGCGGGAACGCCGCAATCGCAGACCTGCCTATCCGCGAAAATCATCCCCGGGCGACAAAGGCTCCGTTCGCCTGGGAGCGCCGGCGGCCAGTGACCAGTGGCCAGTGACCAGTTGCCGGCGCCGATCACCGGCCACCGGCCACTGAAAACCACGAACAAGCAGGAATTTCAAACCGAGCCACTACGCAATCGCGAAAGGCGCGTCACCGGTCACTGGTAGCCGTACCTGAGCTCCTTCTCCAGATTCACCAGCACCTCGCCCTCCTCGACCCGGACCTCGTAGAGAAGCAGCGGGCTCTCGGCGTTCTCCCGCATTTCGCCGGTCTTCACGTTCCACTGCCACAGGTGCTTGATGCAGGTGAGCGTATCGCCGTCGATCATGCCGAGGGAGAGCGGCGTCTCCTGGTGCGGACAGAACGGGGGATAGGCGAAGAACTCCCCGCCGGCGTTGGCGACGAGGACGGAGACGCCGCCGACCTCGAATTCCCGCAGCTCGTCCTCGTCGACGTCGCCGGTCGCGCACACCCGCCGCCAGCCCATGCCGATGACTCCCCCCGCCCGGATTCAGCTGAACTTGTCGTAGCGGATCGCCGAGGGAGTCAATCGCGCCTCCGTGACCAGCGCCCGCAACGTCGCGTCGACCATCGGCGGCGGGCCGGCGAGATAGGCCATCGCGCCCTCCCAGCGCCCGGCCATGCGGCGCATCGCCGCCTCGTGCACCAGACCCGCGTCGAACCGGAGTTGCGGATGCGCCGCGGCCAGTTCCGCCGTCGGCGCGGCGTCCGACAGGACGACCGTGACCTTCAGCCTCTCCGGCTCGTGGCCCGCACAGGCCTCGAGGCGGTCGAGAAGGTAGACGTCATGCTCCGTGCGGACGCCGAAGAACAGGTCCCCGCGGCGGGTCTCGAAGTGCCCCGCCGCGATCGCATGATCGAGGATAGACAGCATCGGCGCGAGACCGGAGCCGCCGGCGATGCAGACGAGGTCGTTGGGCAGCGGCGGGGCGTAGGTCGCGACGCCGAGCGGCCCGAAGAGGTCGAGCCCGGCGCCGGTCCGGTCGCCGGCGAACAGCCAGCCGGTGAACCCCCCCTCCGCGACCCGCTTGACGACGAACGCGAGCCGGTCCGTCGACGGCCGGTAGTCGGCCATCGAGTAGGCGCGCCGGCCCTCCACGGCGGTGGCGCCGACGAGCATGAACTGGCCGGCGTCGAAGGAGACCGGGCGGTCGAGCGCGACCGCGACGCGGCGGACGTCGTGGGTGAGCTCCTCGATTCGCGCGATGCGGCCCGCGACCGCCCCCGGCGCCGGCACGCCGTCGGCCAGCCGCGCGACCCTGGCGCGCACGCCGATGGCGCAATCGCTCCGCGCCGTGGCCTGGCACATGAGGAACTCCGACCGCTCCGGCCTGGCGTAGGCCCGGCCCGGCGCCGCGGGCCAGCCCTCGTCGATCTCGCCCTCGCCGACCTCGGCCTTGCAGGTCCCGCAGACGCCGGTGGCGCATTCGTAGGGAAGGGCGATGCCGGCGCGCAGGCCGGCGTGGAGAATCTTCTCCCCCTCGGCGCAGTCGAACTCGAACGACCCGCCGCGCGCGCGGACGGATATCCTCACGCCGGAACCGGGGCGGCGCCGGCCGGGATCAATTCCCGCGTTCGAGCCACGAAACGAACCCCCACAGGCCCGCCGCCGCGCCGACGAGCAGGATGACGACGATCGTCAGGAGGCACCCGTGCCGGCTCAGAAAGGATTGACCGCGGGGGTCCTGGCCCTCGCCGCCCTCGCCGCCGCCGTCCTGGTCTTCATCGCTCATCGGTGCCTCCCTCCGGTTTCCCCCGCCGGTCGCGCCGCCGCCGCTGCAGCCGCCGGCGAAGGTTACGGCGGCGCGGCGCGGGCCGCAACCGCGGCGCGCGGCGCGGCCCCGCGTCAGGCGCGCAAGGCCGTGTTTTCCGGGTCGTAGGGGCTGTCGGGGACGATCCGCGCCGGGCGCAGTTGATCGAGCACCCGGACCCGGCATTCGCGGCCGACGCCGGCCGCGTCGGCGCGGACGTATCCGAGCAGCAGGGACTTCCCGACGTAGTGGCCGTAGCCGCCCGCGGTTCCCCGCCCGACGACCTCGCTGTCCATGAAGATCGGCTCGTTGCCGAACGGGTCGGCGTCGTCGGCGTCGACCTCGATCGTGCGGAAGACGTTGGGAACGCCGGCCCGCTGCTGCGCGATCAGCGCCTCCCGGCCCGTGAAGGCCGGCTTGTTCAGGCGGACGAACCGCCCGAGGCCGGCCTCGAGCAGGGTGTTCTCCTGATTGAGGTCGGTCCCCCACAGCCGGTACGACTTCTCGAGGCGCATGGAGTCCATCGCCCGCATCCCCACGAGGCGGAGGCCATGCGCCGCGCCCGCCTCCATCAGCGCGTCGAACAGGTGGTTGTGGTACTCGATCGGGTGATGGAGCTCCCATCCCAGCGAGCCCACGAAATTGACCCGCAAGGCCCGCACGCCGGGACAGAAGCCGACCGGGATCTCGCGGGCGGTCAGCCACGGGAACGCCTCGTTCGAGACGTCGGCGTCGGCCAGCTGCCGCAGGACGCCGCGCGCCTCCGGACCGGCGAGAACGAACACGCCGTAGCGCGCCGTCACGTCCCCGAGATGGACCGAGCCGTCGCCGGGGAGCAGTTTGGTGAGAAAGTCGAGGTCGTAGTCGTGCGCGGCGCCGGAACTCACGAGGAAGAAGCGCTCGCCCCACGGGCCGTCGGCGAGGCGGGTGACGGTGAACTCGGACCGGACCGAGCCCGAGGGGTTGAGGGCATGGGCCAGGGACATGCGCCCGACGCCCCCGGGAATGGCGTTGGCGACGATGCGGTCGAGCCACTCCCGCGCCCCGGGACCCTCGACCTCGAACTTGGAGAACGACGACAGCTCGATCAGCCCCGCCCGCTCGCGGGTCGCGCGCACCTCGGCGCCGACGTGCTCGAACCAGTTGGACCGGCGGAAGGAGTAGACGTCCTTGCGCTCGATCCCCTCCGGGGCGAACCAGTTGGGCCGCTCCCAGCCGAAGCGCTGGCCCCACACCGCGCCCATGCGGTCCATGCGCTCGTAGCTGGGCGGCGCCTTGGCCGGACGGCACGCGGGGCGCTCCTCCATCGGGTAGTGGACGATGAAGACGTGCTCGTAGGCTTCGGCGTTCTTGAGCCTGGCGAAATTCTTCGAAACGACCCCGAATCGCCGCGGGTCGACGCCGATCATGTCGACGCCGGGCTCGCCCTCGACCATCCATTCGGCGAGCTGCCAGCCGGCGCCGCCGGCCGCGGTGATCCCGAAGCTGTGGCCTTCGGAGAGCCAGAAGTTGGGCAGCCCGAAGGCCGGTCCGACCATCGGATTGCCGTCGGGCGTATAGGGGATCGGCCCGTTGATGATCTGCTTGATGCCGGCGTTTTCGAAGGACGGCACCCGCCGCGCCGCGGCCTCCACGTGCGGCAGGAGGCGATCGAGATCGCCCGGAAACAGGTCCTTCTCGAAGGTCGCCGGCACCCCGTCGACGAAGCAGGCCGGGGCGCCGCGCTCGTAGGGGCCGAGCAGCCAGCCCATGCGCTCCTCGCGGAAGTAGTAGGAGGCGTCTGACTCGCGCAGCACCGGAAGCTCGCCGTTCCCCGCCTCGCGGTACGCCTTCAGTTCCGGTACCTCGTCGGTGACGACGTACTGGTGCTCGACGGGCACGACGGGGATTTCGAGGCCCACCCAGCCGGCGGTCCGGCGGGCGTAGTTGCCGGTCGCGCACACGACGTGCTCGCAGCGGACGTCGCCGCGCGCCGTCTTGACGATCCATTCGAGCGAGGCGGAGCGCTCGATTCCCGTCACCTCGGTCCGCTGATGGATTTCGGCGCCCCTGGCGCGGGCGCCGCGCGCCAGCGCCATGGTCAGGTCGGCCGGGGCGACGTGCCCGTCGGTCGGATGCCAGAGCGCGCCGACCAGGCCCTCGGTGTTGCAGAGCGGCCAGAGCTTCCCGATCTCGTCGACCCCGACGAGGTGGCATTCGACGCCGATGGTCTCCGCCGTGCACTGGTAGCTGCGGTATTCGTCCATGCGGTCGCGGCTGGTCGCCAGACGGAGGTTGCCGTTGACGTGCAGCCCCACGTCCTGGCCGGTCTCTTCCTCCAGGGTCTTGTAGAGCTCCACCGAATACTGATGGAGCTGACCGACCGAATAGCTCATGTTGAAGAGGGGCAGGAGACCGGCCGCGTGCCACGTCGAGCCCGCCGTGAGCTCCGTCCGCTCCAGCAGCACGGCGTCCGTCCACCCCTTCCTGGCGAGATGGTAGAGGACGCCGACCCCGTTCACGCCGCCGCCGATCACCACGACCCGCGCCTGAGACCTCATCGCCGCCCTCCCCCGCTGCGCGCGGCGTCCGCATCATCCTCGAATCCGGCGCCGCCCGGGACCCGCTCCCGCACGACCTACCCTATACCCGATCGCGCCGCCCGCGTCGCGGGGACGGTGACCGGTGGCCGGTGGCCAGTGGCCAGTGGCCGGTGACCAGTGGCCAGTTGCCGGTAATCGGTGCTGGCGACTGGCCACCGGCAACTGGCCACCGGCGCTCCCGGGCGAACGGAGCCTTTACGCCCGAGGATGATTTGGATAAGCAGGTTTCGCTACGCACCGGCCCGTTTATGCTCTACCTTCCCCGCCGTCCCGAAAGCCCGGGACGTCCACGAACCGGGAGAACGATGTCCGGGAGAACGATGTTCGGGGCGCCGTCCGGAAAGACGCCGGAAGTCATCGGGTTCCTCATGATCCCGAACTTCTCGATGATCGCCTTCGCCTCGGCGATCGAGCCGTTGCGCCTAGCCAACCGCCTCGGCGAGAAGGCGCTCTACGAATGGGTGCTGGTCTCCGGCGACGGAGGTCCCGTCACCGCCAGCAACGGGATTTCGGTCAATCCCCACTGCTCCATATCCGATCTCGACCCCGGAAAGGCGAAACAGCGGGTTCCGACCCTCGCCGTGGTCGGCGGCGTCGGCGCCGAAGTCTATGACGACCAGGAAACGTTCGCGTGGCTGCGGCGCCTCGACCGGCAGGGCGCCGACATCGGCGCGTTGTGCACGGCCTCGCACCTGCTGGCCCGCGCCGGCCTGCTCGACGGCAAGGTCTGCACCCTGCACTGGGAAAACATTCCGAGCTTTCGGGAGACCTACCCGGACATCGAGGTCACCGACGACCTGTTCGAGATCGACGGCAACCGCTTCACCTGTTCCGGCGGCACGGCGGCCCTCGATCTGATGCTCCATTTCATCCGCGCGGCGCACGGCGAGGAGTTGGCGAACCGCGTCTCCGAGGAATGCATCCTCGACCGCGTCCGCGGAGGACACGACCACCAGCGTATGCCCCTGGCCGTCCGCCTCGGCGTCGACAACCCCAGGCTGATCGACTCCATCCACATGATGGAAACCCATCTCGAGGAGCCGCTCTCCCAGGCGGAGCTCGCGACGGCCGTCGGCATTTCCCGCCGCCAGCTGGAGCGGCTGTTCCGGCGGCACGTGGGCCGCGCCCCCAACCGCTACTACATGCAGTTGCGCCTCGACCGGGCGCGCAAGCTGCTGCTGCAAACCGACATGCCCGTCGTCGACGTGGCGATGGCCTGCGGGTTCGTCTCCGCCTCGCACTTCGCCAAGTGCTACCGGCAGTTCTACGGCCAGACGCCGCGTCAGGCGCGGGTCACCAAGCTTTGAGAGCGGGCCCGGCCCGGCGGCCGGGGCCTTCGAGGCTTTCGATCCAGCCGGCGGCGCGCTCCAGCCCGCCGAACGGGTAGACGTGCAGGGGGCCGAGCCCGGCGTCCGGGCACGCGGCGGCATACGCCGCGAGATCGCGGACCATGCGGCTGGCGTTGGCGACCCGCGCCGCGCCGGCCAACCCCTTGCCGTGGCGCAGCAGCAGCTTCATGGACGGGCCGATGCCGCACATCCTCGCGTAATGCATCAGGGCGCCGACGCGGGCCGGTCCCGGCACGCCCACGTGGACCGGCAGGCGCACGCCGGCCGCGCGCGCGCGCCGCAGCCAGTCGATCACGGGCGCGGCGCCGAAGGCGAACTGGGTGATCACGAACGCATCGAGGCCCGCCCGCGCCGCGCGGTCCTGCTTGCGGAGCAGCGCCTCCAGCAGCTCGTCGTCGGAGACGCGGGGATGGCCTTCGGGATACCCGCCGATGCCGACGCGCGCGATGCCGTGTTCGGACAGCAGGCCCGTTTCGAGAACCCCCAGGGCGGAATCGAAAGGCCCCTTCGGCGCCGCGACGTCGCCGCCGACGACGAGAAGCCGGTCGACCGCCGCCTCCGACCTCAAGCGCCGCAACAGCCGGTCGAGCGAGACGGCGTCCGGCACGGCCCGCGCCGCGACGTGGGGGACCGGAACCATGCCCCGCTCCCGCAACTCGGCCGCGGCGGCGACCGTCACGTCCGCCGCGGCGCCCGGCAGCCAGGGGACGAAGACCCGCGTTCCCGGCGCCAGGAACCGGTCGACGGCACCGCCGGAAACCTGCGCCGGCGTCCCCTCGACGGAGTGGCCGCCGAGCAGCGCGCCGAGCGCGTCCGGCGCCGGCGCGCGCGCGCCGGCCTCGCGTTCCTGGATCGGGTCCACCGTAGACAGGGCCATCGCGGCGCGCCTCACGACGAAGATCGGCACCTCCGGGCCGTCGCCGCCCGAAGCGCGGACAAGGTAGCCGGGGATCGACCGCGTGCTATATCGCGCGCGACCCCGGCCCTTCCGATTACGACATCCTCGCCTCCCGCCGGCCGCTTCTCGCGGAAGTCCGGGGCGCACCCCGTGTACGACGTCGACGCGACCGGCGCGCCGGTTTCATGCAACCGCCATCCGTCCGCAACGCCGGCGACGCATGGCCCTGCTTCGCTCTCCGCGTGACCCGCTTATCCATGAGTGTCCGCCGATGGAGGGCTGCATTTCCCGTATGTCCCTGGGAGCGCCGGCGTCTCGCCGGCATCGTGCGAAGCGCGAACGGGCGCCATCGGAAGGTCGGAAGCCCGGGAAGGATGCGGGCCTTCGGCCCGCCATGCCGGCGGGACGCCGGCGCTCCAGGCGAACGGAGCCTTTATCGCCCGGATGATTTTCACGGATAAGCAGGTCGCATGACCGACGTTCTCGCAGCACCGGACGGAACGCCCCCGAGGATCGCGCCCGGGGAGTTCCGGGAATTTGCCCGCGCCGCGCCGGGCGGACTGGAGGTCCGCCTCGCCCGGGACCGGGGCGAGGTCGCCGCCGCGCAGGCGCTGCGGTTCCGCGTCTTCCACGAGGAGATGGGCGCCCGGTCCGACGCGGCCGCGCGGGCGAGCCGCCGGGACGCGGACCCGTTCGACGACGTCTGCGATCACCTGCTGGTCGTCGATCGCGGCCTGCCGGCCGCGGAGGCCGTCGTCGGCACCTGCCGGCTGCTGCGGGAGGACGCCGCGGCCCGCCGCGGCGGCTTCTATTCGGCGGCCGAGTACGACCTCGGTCCGCTCACCGGCGGGCCGCCGCGGCGCCGCGGCCTTCTGGAGCTGGGGCGCAGCTGCGTGCATCCCGCCTATCGCGCGAACGCGGCGATCCGGCTCCTCTGGCGCGGCATGGCCCGCTACCTGGAGCTCCACGGCATCGGGGCCGTGTTCGGCTGCGCCAGCTTTCCCGGAACGCGCCCGGAGGCGCACGAGGCCGCCCTGAGCTATCTGCACGGCAACCACCTGGCGCCGGCCCGCTGCCGCGTGCGTGCCTGGGCCGACCGGTTCGTGGCGATGGACGCGGCGCCGCCCGGCTCGTACACCCTCCGCGAGGCCGTCCGCGGGCTGCCGCCCCTCGTCAGGGCCTACCTCCGCCTCGGCGCCGCCGTCGGCGACGGCGCCGTGGTCGACCATGCCTTCGGGACCACGGACGTCTTCGTCCTTCTGTTCGCGGACCGGATCGCGCCGCGCTGCCTGGACCGTTTCGCCAACCGGCAGCGTCCACCTGTGCGATAGGATCACCCGCGGCCGCTCCGGCGCCGCGGAACACGGCTCAGGACATCAGCGCCCGCGTGCACCCGGGGAGCGCGAAGGCGGACATGTGCGTCTCCGCGTTGTAGTACCGGGTGTCGAGCCGGTGCGAATCGAGGCGCGACCGCAGGGTCCCGGCGTCCGCCGCCGACAGGTCGGTGCGGTCGCTGGCCCAGCCGAACGCCATGTGCCCGCCGACGTAGGTGGGCACGGGCGCCAAGAAGAACCCCGAATATGCGAACAGGCGGCCGAGCTGGCGATGGGTCCGCGTCAGCTCGGGACCCTGGAAAAACGGCACGCCGTTCTGCGTCGCAATCACGCCGCCGCCGTCGAGAACGCCGCGGCACGACGCATGGAAGGACTCCTCGAACAGCGCCCGGCCCGGACCGACCGGGTCCGTCGAGTCGACGATGACGACGTCGAACCGGAGTTCCGTTTCCCGGACGAAGTCGACGCCGTCGCCGATGACCAGTTCCGTCCGCGGGTCCTCGAACGCGCCGCCGCAGATCGAGGGCAGGTGTTCGCGGCACAGGCGCACGACCTCCCCGTCGACGTCGACGAGCACCGCGCGCTCGACAGGGTGCTTGAGAACCTCCTCGAGCATACCGCCGTCGCCGCCGCCGACGATCAGGACCGACTTCACGGCGCCGTGCCCGACGATCGGCACGTGGGCGAGCATCTCGTGGTAGTAGAACTCGTCGGCCTCGGTCGTCTGGACGATGCCGTCGAGAGCGAGAACGCGCCCGAGGCGCTCGTTTTCGAAGATCAGGATCTCCTGATGGCGGGACCGGCCCGCGTACACGACCGCGTCGATGCGGAGGGATTGCCCGACCGACGGGTGCAGGGTCTCGCGGAACCAGTCCGTCACACCGCCAGCCCCCTCTTGTGCTCGACGACCTGCAGGCGGTCGGGCGTGAACGCCTCCCTGAGCGCGGGAATGGCCCGGTAGGGGTCGCGGCGGCCGCAGAGGAAGACGTCCACGGCGGCGAACCCGGTCTCCGGCCACGTATGGATGCTCATGTGCGACTCGGCGAGGAGCGCCACGGCCGTCACCCCGCCCTGCGGGGCGAAGCAGTGCAGCTCGACGTCGAGCAGGACGGCGCCCGTCGCGGCGACCGCGCGGCGCAACGCCGTTTCCACCGCCGCCGGGTCGGCGAGGCGGCGGGCGCCGATGAGGTCGATCAGAAGATGCGTTCCGGCGTACCGCAGCCCGTCCTTCTCGACGTAGTAATCGTGAACGCCGGGCGTCTCCGGCTCCGGGGCGGACGATTCGGCGGCCGGCGCGGCCGCGGCTTTCGGCGCCATCGGGACCTCGGGCGGCGACACGGGCGCTTCAGCCTTCCTCGCCACCGGCGTCCCGCCCGTACCCGATGATTTCGTCGAGCCGCACCTTCAGCCGCTCGGTCTTCGCCCGCGGCAGCAGAAACGCCCACCCGGAGAGCGCGGAGCCGATCCGCTCCGCCTCCTTCCGGGCTTCGTCGGTCGGCTCGAATTCCCTGGCGAGGTCGGCGTCGAACCGGGCCCAGACCGTGTCGTCCTCCCCCGGCCCGGTGGTCTGCATCATGACGACGAGGCCGCCGGTCGAGACCACCGTGGCGCGGAATCCGGAGTCCTCCTCGAACTCGATCCGGTCCGCGCGCCGGGCGTCGACGAACGAGACGCCGTCGAGGAGATTCGACACGTAGTCGATCTGATACTGGTTCTCGATCTCGGCGTCCGGGGGCAGGTTCCTGATCGTGAGGTCCGCGTCGCCGGTGTTCTCGCGGTAGATTTCGACGACCTCCCCGTCGGCGTGCGTCACGCTCATGAAGCCGACGTCGCCGGCGCGGACGTCGACGACGCCGCGGTCGGACCAGTCCGCGGCGTCGTAGCGGACGTCGAGGGCGCCCTCGGCCAGCCACGCCCTCTCTTCGCCGGGGAGGCGGACGTAGACGCCGTCGCGGTCCAGGCCGGCGACGCCGGTCTTCGCCTGCCCGACGATGACGTCGGCCAGAACGGCGCCGCTCCCGTCCTTGACGGTGACCCTCGTGGAGTTCGCGCCCTCGGCGACGTCCTCGACCCCGATCTTCGGATAGAGCCTGGCGCGCGCCGTCCTGGGCTCGAAATAGGACAGCGTCACGAGGCCGCCGATCATCTTCTCGATCCGCGCCTGGCGCGCCGGGTATCCGCCCACGCCCATGTTCCCCCATCCTTCCGGCCGGCGGTTCAGGGTGAACCCGCCCCCGGCGCGGGCCAGTTCGACGGACGAGACGCTCGCCACGTGGCGCTGAAGGTCCGGAAAGACGAGGCCGCCTTCCTTCCGGTCGAGGGCGGCCGTGGCGTAGCGTTCGCCGACGGCCCAGGCGGCCGCGATCACCATGACGGCCGTGACGCCGGCGAGAACGGGAAGTTCGAGATCGCGCCGCATCTTCAGGACCCCCTGCCCACTCTCCTCATCCGCCCGTGCAGCTATCCGCCCGTGTAGCTGCGCCGCCGGCGCGCCACCCGGGCGGCGCCGAGGGCGATGGCGACGGCCGCCACGATCAACGGAACGAGGGCGATGTTCACGAACCGGAGCCGGGTCTCGAGGCTCTCCACGTCCTCGCGGAGCCCGCGCTGGACGTCCCGCAGCTGCCGGCGGATCGACACCATCTCCAGGCGCAGCGAGTCCAGTTCCTCCCTCTGTTCCGGCGTCAGGGACAGCTCCACCTGGATCTCGCCCGTCGCGGCGTCGGTTCCCGTCTCCACGCCCTCCAGCAGCGCGACCTTGCTCTCGAGCTCCTCCAGGGTGTTCCGCAGCTCGCGCTCCTTGTCCCGGAACTTCAGTTCGGCCCGTTGCCGCAACTCGTCGACCCGGTCGAAGGGACGCTGGGAGACGCCGCGCGAACGCAGCCCGATCAGCTCGTCGCCACCGCCGAGGTTGCTCACCGCGTTGATCACGAAATTCGCGTTGCTGGCGATGGGCTGCGCCACCTCGCGGCCGAAGAACTGCTGCTTGCGGATCCAGAACCGGTCCTCGACGAGATCGGAATCGGCGACGACGATGAGATTGATCGGCCCCTCCGACCGCATCAGCTGCGGCCTGTCCGGATCCTCGGCGAGCTCTTCCTCCGTCTTCTCGATCACGCGCCCGGGAGGGCCGCCCGGAAACGCCGTCTCCACCTCTCCGGACAGGCGGGCGGCGATGACGTACTCGTTCCCGTCGGGCTCGAACGCGTCGAGCAATCCCAGGATGTCGGGATTCAGGCCGCGGACGAGGTTCACGTCGACGGGCGCGGAATTTTCGGTCGAGGTAATCAGGGGTTCGAGCGCGAGCGGCGAATCCGCCTTGCGGTCGATGTATCCGGCGCTGGCGACGTTGACGAGCGGCAACCGGCTGGTCACCGGATCGTCCTGGTTCATCCGCTCCTCCGAAACGGCGAGCCACACCACGTAGTCCGCGGGAACGACGCGCTGCTGGGTGCCCGCGTTGACGCGCCAGGCCATGCTGCGGTCGCCGGTGAGCAGGCCGTCCGGAATCTCGATTCCCCACTTCTCCATGAGGCGGGAGAGGCTGTTCGCCGAGCTCGAGATGTCGTTCGGACCGATCCGGTTGTTCGATTCGGAGCGGGGGTCGAGAAACAGCATCGCCCGCCCGCCCCGGAACAGGAACTGCTCCAGCTCGTACTGGACGCGGTCGCCGAGGGCGTCGGGGTGGACGACGACCATCACGTCGATGCGCTCGGGCAGGTCGTCGATCGACTGCGGCAGGTTGACGACGTCGAAGAACGTCCTCAGCTGGCCGGCGATCGCCCACGGAACGGAGACGCCGCCCTGCATGTGCGCGCGCATGTCGCCCATGATCGGCAGCGCGCTCATGACGCCGACGACGGTCGGCTCCGGGTTGGACAGGGCGTGGATCATCCGGGCGAGGTCGTACTCCAGAAGGTTCTCCCGCTCGGGCTGGAAGAACGGCACGAGCTCGACGTCGTCGACGGAGTTGACGCCCGCCAGCCCGAAGTAGACGAGCTCTCCGCCCTGGTCCACGGGGATGCCCTGTATCCCCAGGGAGACGGCCCGGTCCTCCTCGTCGGAGAACGGCGCGGGGTCCCGTTCGTGGAGGACGACCTTGCCGCCCGCGGCCGCGGCGATCTCGTGCAGCAGGTCGCGCACGCGGCGGCTGTAGCCTCCGTAGAACGGCAGTTCGCGCCCCAGGCGCTCGGAATAGAAGAAATGCAGTTCGACGGGTTCGTCGATGGCGGCGAGCGTCTCGTGCGTGCCCTCCGACAGCGTGAACAGCCGGTCCTCCGTCAGGTCGATCCGGGCGCCGGGAATCGAACCGTCGAACAGGGTGTTGACGGCGACGAACAGGACCGCCGCGAGGGCGAGGCCCGCCGGCGACACCGCGCCGGCGCGCGACAGGCGCCGTATGCCCGGCATCGCGCTCACCCGTTCTTCCTGTATTCGACGGCGACGACGTTGGCGAACAGGAAGAAGACGATCATCGACGAGAAGAACACGACGTCGCGGACGTCGATCACGCCGCGCGCGATGTCCTTGAAGTGTTCGAGGAAGCTGAATCCGGCGACGACGTCCAGCAGCGCCCGCGGCGCCCAGCCGCTGAAGAATTCGAGGACGACGCCGAGGCCGCTCGCCGTGAACACGAAGCAGAGCGCCGCGGCGACGATGAAGGCGATGACCTGGTTGCGGGTCAGGGCGGAGACGAACGCGCCGACGGCCAGGTATCCGCCGGCCATGAGGAAGCTGCCGAGATAGCCCGCCAGGATGGCGCCGTTGTCCGGCGAGCCGAGGTAGTTGACGGTGATCCATATCGGCGCCGTCAGGATCAGGCTCACCCCCGCGACCGACCACGCGGCCAGGAACTTCCCGAGCACCGCGCTGAGCGTGGTGACGGGCAGCGTGAGCAGCAGCTCGATGGAGCCGGACTTGCGCTCCTCGGCCCACAGGCGCATCGCGATCGCCGGAACGAGGAACAGGTACAGCCAGGGATGGAAGAGGAAGAAGGAGTCGAGGGTGGCCTGTTCCTGGAGGAAGAAGTTGCCGAAGAAGAACGTGAAGGCGCCGGTCGCGGCGAGAAAGATGACGATGAAGACGTAGGCCAGCGGAGTGGCGAAATAGCCGCCGAACTCGCGCCGGCAGATCACCCGGACGTCATGCATGTCCGCCTCCGTCCGCCGCCAGGTCCCCGCCCGTGGTGACGGCCCTGAAGACCTCGTCGAGATGGCCGCGCTCGACGCGGATCTGGTCCACCTCCCAGCCGCTTTCGCGGACCAGCCGGGAGACCTCG
This sequence comes from Alphaproteobacteria bacterium, assembly GCA_965200265.1. GTDB lineage: Bacteria > Pseudomonadota > Alphaproteobacteria > UBA2966 > UBA2966 > UBA2966. The sequence continues at coordinate 1,880,379 of OZ241357.1, forward strand.
CCCAGGATGTCGCCGCCGTCCGCCGGCAGCGCGACGAGCTCGGCCCGCGCCCCCGCCGCCGCGTCGCGCCGCTCCACCGACGCCACGGCCGCCAGCGCGCGCAGCCCCGCGCGCGCCGCGTCGGCGCCGGCCGGCGGCAGCGACAGCGAAACCGCGTTGTAGCGGCGGGACCGGCGCTCGAGGTCGTCGGGCGTTCCGTCGGCGACCACGCGGCCTTCGGAGATGATGACGGCGCGGCTGCACACCGCCTCCACCTCCTCCAGGATGTGGGTGGAGATGACGATGGCCTTCTCGCCGGACATCTCGCGGATGAGGGTCCGCGCCTCGAACTTCTGGTTGGGGTCGAGGCCGTCCGTCGGCTCGTCCAGGATCAGGACGTCGGGGTCGTGCAGCAACGCCTGGGCCAGCCCGACCCGCCTCTTGTAGCCCTTCGACAACGTGTCCACGGGCTGGTGGAGCACGCGCTCCAGGTGCGTGAGCTCCACCGCGCGCGCGATCGCCGCCCGGCGGGCGCGGCCCGACAGGCGGCGGACGTCGGCGATGAACCCGAGATAGGCCTGCGGGGTCATGTCGCCGTAGGCGGGGGCGCCTTCGGGAAGATAGCCGACGTGGCGCTGGGCCCGGATCGGATCCTCGCGCACGTCGATTCCGAGAATCTCGGCCGTGCCCGCGGTGGGCGTCAGATAGCCCGTCACCATCTTCATGGTCGTCGACTTGCCCGAACCGTTGGGCCCGAGGAACCCGAGGACCTCGCCCCTGGCCACCTCGAGATCGACGTTGTCGACCGCCAGCAGATGCCCGAATCTCTTGGTCAGGCCCTTGATCGCGACCATCGTCGTCATGCCGTCCTTCGTCCTCCCCGCGCGCCGGGAAGCCGGGATTCCACGCCGCCCGGCAAACGCGGCGCCCCTTTTACCGCCCGCAACGCGCGAGCGCCAACCCGGAACGTCAAGGGATTTATGCCGCGCCGGACGGTTTTCAATACCCTCCGGCGGCGGCGGTGGGATAACATGGCCCGCACACGCGCGGCGGAGGGGCGGCGGAGTCATCGCGAACATGGCACAGATCACGCGGACCAACGGCCACCGGCTCGACAGCATCGCCCACATCCAGCTCGGCGGGGAGGCGCTCGAGAGGCCCGACAAGGACGAGCTGGACTTCGATCTCGACGCCGTGAGCGCGGCGATGGTGTCCCTGAGCGCCGAGGTCCCGCCGGACGCCCTGACGGCCCAGACGCTGGGAACGGAGCGGGCCGGGAACGGGGTCGTCATCGACGAGCACGGCCTCGTTCTCACCATCGGCTATCTGATCAGCGAGGCCGCGGCGGTCACCCTCCGCACCGCGCGCGGCGACGAGGTGGCCGGCGAGACGGTGGCCTACGACTACGAGACCGGTTTCGGCCTGGTGCGGAGCCTGGCGCCCCTCGACACGGCGCCGGTCGAGATCGGCGAGGCCGCGGCCGCCGCGCCGGGCGACCCGGTCGTCGTCACCGGTCACGAGGACGGCGGCGGCGCCATCGCCGCGCGGATCGTGGCCAAGCGGGAATTCGCCGGTTACTGGGAATACCTGCTCGACGAGGCGATATTCACGGCGCCGCCGCACCCCAACTGGGGCGGCGCCGCCCTCGTCGACCGGACGGGGAAGCTGATCGGGATCGGCTCCCTGTTCGTCCAGGAGAGCAGGTCCCCCGACGAGCACGAACCCGGCAACATGTTCGTGCCGGTCGACCTGCTGCGACCCGTCTACCAGGACCTCGTGACCTTGGGACGGGCCAGGCAGAAGCCGCGTCCGTGGCTCGGCATGTTCACGACCGAGAGCTCGGGGCGCCTGGTCGTCGCCGGCCTCTACTCGAACGGGCCGGCGGAACGGGCCGGCCTGGAGCAGCTCGACGTCATCCTGAAGGTCGACGACCAGCCCGTGCCGGGGCTCGCCGACATGTACCGCAGGGTGTGGAGCGCGGGCGAGGCGGGAACGAAGGTCGGCATGACCGTCCTTCGCGACGGCAAGGTCGTCGACGTCGTGATCGAGACGGCGGACCGCTACACCCTGATGCGGGTCTCCAGACCTCACTGAAGCCGATGCCCGAACCGGCGACCCGACCGGCCTCCTGTCAGGTCTGCGGCGGCGCATCGAGGGCGGTTCAGGCCGGGTCTGAACGGTTGCCGATCGCGGGCCGCGTGTGCATCCCGGCCCGGCCGAGCCACCACAGCAGGATCAGGCCGGGGACGGCCGCCCCGGTCGTGAGGACGAAGAAGCCGATCCAGTCGAGCCACTCGGCCAGCGCGCCTCCCGACGAGGACAGCCACGTGCGCGCGGTCACCATGAACGAGGACAGCAGCGCGTACTGCGTCGCGGTATAGGCGACGTTGCAGAGCGACGACAGGTAGGCGACGAACACCGCCGTCCCCATGCCGCCGGCCAGGTTCTCGAGACCGATGGTGACCGCCAGCAGCGCCAGGTCGGCGCCCGCCGCGGCCTGGACCGCGAACATCAGGTTCGACGCCAGCTGCAGGACGCCGCAGATCCACAGGCTCCTGTAGAGGCCCACGCCCGCCATCAAGGCCCCGCCGAGGGCGAGGCCGGCGAGGGTCGCCGCGAAGCCGAACACCTTGGCCACGTTGGCGATGTCGATCTTGGTGAACCCGACGTCGTCGAGAAAGGGATAGGTCATGACGCCGGCCAGCGAATCGCCGAACTTGTAGAACACCACGAACAGCAGGATGGCGATCCACGCGGGGCGGGCCATGAACTCGGCGAACGGGCAGACGACGGCGACGTAGAGCCAGCCGAGGGCGGCGCCCGCGCGGCCCGACAGGCCGGGCCGGGCGGCGAGCCAGGCTTCGACCTCCGCCTCCCGCGCGAGGGAGTCGGGCGTCGCCCGCGCCGCCGGCTCGGGATTGAGCAACGCCGTGGCGACGCCGACGAGGATCAGGGCGGCCATCGCCGCGTAGACGACGGGCCACGCGACGGCGCTCGCCAGATAGAGGGCGCCCGCCCCGGACACCAGCATCCCGACGCGATAGCCGAAGACGATGGCGGCGGCGCCGGCGGCGAACTGATGCTCCTCGAGGATCTCGACCCGATAGGCGTCGATGACGACGTCCTGACTCGCCGACGCGAACGCCACCGCCAGCGCCAGGACGGCGGCGAGGCCCACGTTCGCCGCCGGGTCACTGAAGCCGAGCGCCAGCGTCGCCGCGATCAGGGCCGCCTGGGCGGCGATCAGCCACGAGCGGCGGCGGCCGAGCAGCGCCGTGAGCACCGGCAGGCGCGCCTTGTCCATCACCGGCGCCCACAGGAACTTGAGCGCGTAGGGCGTGCCGACCGCCGCGAACAGCCCGATGGCGGTGAGCGACAGCCCTTCGTCCTTGAGCCACAGCGACAGCGTCTGGCCGGTGAGCGCCAGCGGCAACCCGCTCGAGAACCCGAGGAACAGGATCGCGACGACCCGGGGATGCCGGTAGACGGCGGCGGCGGCGAGCCAGGACTTCATCGGCCGGGACCGTACCCTCCGGGACGCCGGCAGGCCAGCCCGGCCGAAGGACCGCTCCGTGCCCGGCCCGGCGGGGCGACTTGCACACCGGCCGGTGGCCAGTTGCCGGTGGCCAGTGGCCAGTTGGGGGTCCGGTGTGGCGACTTGCACACCTTGCACACCGTGGGGGGCATGAATCCGGCGCGCCGAATTGCACAGCTTGTACCCGGACGATCGTTCGAGGGGCGCCGCGCCACGAGGCGGCGAAGCGGGCCACGAGGTTCCCGCCGGCGACGTGGCGGGCAGTGGCTACGGAAGCAGTTTTATGAGCAATCCGACTCCGCCAAGGATGGCGAAGGTCTGCAACCACATGGTGCGGTAGAGTTCGGCCTTGGTGGCCATACCATCCATCTTGTTTTCGAGACCGTCCATCTTGTTTTCAAGACCGTCCATCTTGTTTTCGAGGCGGGCTATGTCGGCCTTGGTGGCGACGCCCTGGGTGATGGCGTCGCGGACGGCTTCGGCGTGCGCTTCGGCTTGCTTTTCGCCAACGCCGGCATCCTTGAGGCGCCGCGCGTAGGACAGCGTATCGAAGCCGGGGGCGTCTGCGGGCATGGCCATGTGTGGACGCTAACAATATCGGTGCGTCCGTGTCAACGCCGCGGGCTGTCCGGGTGGACCACGAGGCGGCGTGCTGCTTCGACCGTGGGGGGCATGAACCCGGCAGGCCGGAATGGCACACGTTGCACACCGTGGGGGGCGCGAATCCCGTCAGGCGAATCCCGCCGTCCGCCGATAGCTCAGCGCCTCGGCGACGTGGAGGCGGCCGACGCCGCCGGCGCCGTCGAGGTCGGCGAGGGTGCGGGCGACGCGCAGCACCCGGTGATAGCCCCGGGCGGTGAGGCGAAGGCGCGCCGCCGCCTCGGTCAACAGCCGCGCGCCGGCGGCGTCGGGCGCGGCGAGGCGCTCCAGCAGCTCGCCGTCCATCGCCGCGTTGTTCCGCACCGCGCCCGTCGCGGCGTCCCGAAGGCGGCTCCGCTGGACCTCGCGGGCCGAGGCCACCCGCGCGGCGACGTCGTTCGTCCCCTCCGCCGGCGGCGGGAGCGCGAGATCGGCGGCATCGACCGCCGGCACCTCGATCCGCAGGTCGATGCGGTCGAGGAACGGGCCCGACAGCCGCGCCTGGTAGTCGCGGGCGCAACCGGGGGCCCGCGAGCAGCCCCGCGCCGGGTCGCCGAAGTGGCCGCACTTGCACGGGTTCATGGCGGCGACGAGCTGGAACCGCGCCGGATAGGTGACGTGCCCGTTGGCGCGCGCCACGGTGATCCGTCCGACCTCCAGCGGCTGGCGCAGCGATTCGAGGACGGGCCGCGGAAACTCCGGGAGTTCGTCGAGGAAGAGCACGCCGTTGTGGGCGAGCGAGACCTCCCCGGGCTGGGCCCGGACCCCGCCCCCGACCATCGCGGCCGGCGACGCGGAATGGTGCGGGTCGCGGAACGGGCGGCGGTTGGTGAGGCCGCGGTCGGCGAGCAGCCCGGCGACCGACTGGACGATGCTGACCTCGAGCATCTCGTGGGCGTCCATCGTCGGCAGCAGGCCCGGCAGCCGCGCCGCCAGCATCGACTTGCCGGCGCCCGGCGGCCCGCACATCAACAGGTTGTGGCCGCCCGCCGCCGCCACCTCGAGGGCGCGCTTCGCGCTCTCCTGGCCCTTGATGTCCCGAAGGTCGGGGATCGCCGCGGCGTCGTTCGCCACCACCGGTTCGGGCCGCGACAGGACCTGCGTTCCCTTGACGTGGTTGACGAACGCCAGCAGCGACGGCGCGGCGACGATCTCGACGTCGCCCGCCCACGCCGCCTCGCCGCCGCACGGCGCCGGACAGACCAGGCCGCGGTCGGCGGACGCGGCGTGGATGGCCGCCGGCAGGGCGCCGGCCACGGGAGCGACCGCGCCGTCCAGCGCCAGCTCGCCGAGCGCGGCGTAGGATTCGAGCGCCTCCGCCGGGATGACGTCCATGGCCGTGAGCAGGCCGAGGGCGATGGGCAGGTCGAAGTGGCTGCCCTCCTTCAGCAGGTCCGCCGGCGAGAGGTTGACGGTGATGCGCCGGGCCGGGAGCGCCAGGCCCATGGCGGAGAGGGCCGCCCGCACCCGCTCCCGGCTTTCGGCGACGGCCTTGTCGGGCAGCCCGACGATGCGAAAGGCCGGCATCCCCCGCGCGACCTGCACCTGCACGTCGACGTCGAGCACCTCGACGCCCTGGAACGCTACCGTGCCCACCCGCGCGACCATCGCCGGCTCCCTCCGGGTTCCGAATACGCCTCCGCCGCGGCGTCAATGGAACGATCAGGAGCGTTTTCCGGGTCCGCCTCCGGTCGAACGGGCGCTCACGTTGCCGCGGCCCTCGGGGCGGGGCGGCGGCGCTCCTCGATCGCGTCCCAGATCCGGCCCGAAAGGTTGGCGCCGTCGAAGCGGTCGATCTCCTGGATTCCGGTGGGCGAGGTGACGTTGATCTCGGTGAGGAACCCGCCGATCACGTCGATGCCGACGAAGACGAGGCCGTTCTCCCGCAGGGTCGGCCCGATGGCGTCGCAGATCTCCCGCTCCCGCGCCGTGACGACGGTCTTCTCCGGGCGGGCGCCGACGTGCAGGTTGGCGCGGGCCTCGCCCTCCCTGGGAACCCGGGTCACGCCGCCCGCGACCTCCCCGTCGACGAGGATGATCCGCTTGTCGCCCGCGCGGACCGCCGGCAGGTATTTCTGCGCCATGAGGGGCTCGCGGTGGAAGGCGGCGAACATCTCGAGGAGCGCGTTGAGGTTCTCGTCGCCGGGGGCGACGTGGAAGACGCCGGCGCCGCCGTTCCCGAACAGCGGCTTGATGACGATGTCCTCGTGGCGCTCGCGGAAGTCGTGGATTTCCCCGGCATCCATCGTGATCAGGGTGGGCGGCATGAACTCGCCGAAGTGCGTGACCAGCAGCTTCTCCGGGGCGTTGCGCACGTGCGCCGGGTCGTTGACCACCAGGGTCGCGGGATGGACGTGCTCGAGGAGATGGGTGGCCGCGATGTAGGCCATGTCGAACGGGGGGTCCTGGCGCATCAGCACCACGTCCATGGCCGCGAGGTCGACGGATTCGGCGGCGCCCAGCGAGAAATGATCGCCGGCCGCGCGGCGGACGGAAAGCGGGGCGACGGCGGCGACGACCCGGCCTTCCCGCAGGCTCAGGTCCTGCGGCAGGTAATGATGGAGCGCGTGGCCGCGGGCCTGGGCCTCCAGCGCCAGCGCGAAGGTGCTGTCGGCGTCGACGTCGATGGACTCCATCGGGTCCATCTGAATTGCGACGGTCAGGCTCATCCGCGACCTCCTCGCCGGTTTCGAGGGCCGGTCGGACGCCGGCCGCCGGACGTCTAGCTCTTTCCGCGGCGCGGGTCGTCGCTCAGGCGCACGTGGCTGACCACCTTGCGGACGCCGCCGATGTTCCGCGCGTGCGTCGTGACCTTCCCGAGTTCCGCCTCCGTGCGGGCGACCCCCATGAGATAGACGATCCCGTTCACCGTCTCGACCGAGAAGTTGACGTCGGAGACGTCGCGGTCGCGCAGCATCTGGAATCTCAACTGCGCGGTGATCCGCACGTCCCGCAGGTAGTCGACGACGCCGCCGCGGTCGGCGACCTGAATCTCGTTGAGGACCTCCAGGACGCCGTCGGCCTGCCACGCCAGCCGGACGGCCTCGACCCGGTCCTCCGGGGTGGGGACGACGCCGGTCAGCAGGACCCGTCCCTCGTGGACCTCGCTGCTCACCCGGACGAGAAGGTCGTCGTCGGCTTCCAGCAGGTGGCGCTTGATCTGCACCTGGATGGCCGCGTCGTCGATCGCGGCGCCCATCGACCGCTCCTGCACGGCGGCGATCCCCACGCTCGCCACGCCGCCGGCGATGAGGGGAGGGGCGGCGCAGGCGCCGAGCGCCGGCGCCAGGAGAAACGGCAGGAGAGCGGCCGGGGCCCGGCGGGTTGTGCGCGACGTCATGGTGTGTGCTCCGCTCCGGCTGAAGTTCCGCCCAAGGCGCGCAACGGGGCGACGAGGCGGCGGCGCCCCGCTCCCGCGCCCGGCTCGCCGTCTATAACATACGCCATGCGTCGGCGACGTGCACGGGAAGCCGCCACGGAACCACGAGCATGACGTCGAAGCGCGCGTCGAGCCCGGACAGCCGCGGCCGGGAGGCGAGGAAGACCTCCGCCGCCGCGGCGATCCGGCGCCGTTGCCGCGGCCCCAGGGACTCGAGCGCGTCGGCGCGGGTGCGCCGCAGCTTGACCTCGACGAAGACGACGGCGCCTCCCCGGCGGGCGACGATGTCGATCTCGCCGGCCGGGCTTCGGAACCGTCTGGCCAGAACGGCGTATCCCCGGAGCCTCAGATGCCAGGCGCACACCGACTCGGCGAGACGGCCGGCCCGCTCCCGCCGGCGGCGCTCGTCCGCGTCCCGCGGCACTACGCGCCGTCCGCGCCGGAGGCGGCCGGGAGCCGCTTGCGGAGCTCCAGCGCGCGCCGGTAGACGCGCCGGCGCGGCGCGCCGGTGTCCGCGGCCACCCGGTCGACGGCGTCGCGCGGGCCGGAGAGCGCCAGCGCCCGCCGCAGGGCGTCGTCCAGGGCCTCGTCCTCCACCTCCCGTGGCGCCGGCGGGCCGACCACGACCACGATCTCGCCCGGCGGCGGCGGCGCCCCGGCGGCCGCCCGCGCCAGGTCATCGAGGCGGCCGCGCGCGACGTCCTCGTGCCGCTTGGTCAGTTCGCGCGCCACGGCCGCCTCGCGCGGCCCGAGCACGTCGGCCATGTCGGCCAGCGCCGCGGCGAGGCGGCGCGGCGATTCGTAGAACACCAGGGTGGCGTCGACGCCGCGCAGCCCTTCCAGCTGCCGCCGCCGCGCCGCCTGCCGGGCGGGCGGGAACCCGGCGAACAGGAACCGGTCCGTGGGCAGCCCGCCGACGGTCAACGCCGCGGCCACGGCGGTCGGCCCGGGCACGGTCGTCACCGGCACGCCGGCGGCGATGGCCGCGCGGACCAGCTTGAAGCCGGGATCGGAGATCAGCGGCGTTCCCGCGTCCGCCACCAGGGCGACGGAGTCCCCGTTCGTCAACCGGGCGACGAGGCGCGGGCGGACGCGCCCGGCGTTGTGCTCGTGATAGGCGAGCATCGGCGTCCCGATGCCGTAGCGGTCGAGAAGACGGCGGGTGATGCGCGTGTCCTCGCAGGCGATGACGTCCACCCGCTCCAGGGTCTCCAGCGCCCGCACGGTGACGTCTCCCAGATTGCCGATCGGCGTCGCGGTCACGATCAGGCCGGCCGGCGCGACCGACGCGCCGGACCGCTCCCGCCCCGGCCGCTCCCGCCCCGGTCGTTTACTTGCCGGCGCGCGGGGGGTACGGTCGCGATCGGAAGCAGGGACCGAGGAGGACCCCCCGGTTGCGCCGATCGTCGATGTCCGGGCGCCAGACCGCCCGCCGGTTCTTCGCCGTGACATGGGTCGCCGCGGCCCTCGCGGTTTCAGCGTGCGCGCAGCCCAGAGTACCCGCCGAAACGTCCGATCGGCCAGACCCCGGACAGAGCCGGCCGGTCGCGGAGCCCGGGCCGCCGTCGGCGACGGCGACGGACGACGCCGGGAACCGCCCGCGGCGAGGGCCGGAACCCGTTCCCGCCCCGCCGACGGCGCCCGTCCCGCCGATTCCGCCGGCCGTCGCGGAAGCGCCGGCGGAGAGGCCCCCGGCCGTCGCCCCGGCGCCGCCCGCCGACGCCGGGAGGGCCGTCCGCGTCGCGCTCCTGCTGCCGCTCTCGGGCGGGGAGCGGGCGCTCGGACAGGCCCTGCTCGACGCCGCGCTGATCGCCCTGTTCGAGGTCGGCGACGACCGGCTCGCCCTCCTTCCCCGGGACACGGGCGGCACGCCCGAGGGCGCCCGCGCCGCCGCCGAGGCGGCGCTGCGGGAGGGCGCGCGGCTGATCCTCGGGCCGGTGTTCGCCGCCGCCGCCGCCGCCGCCGCCGGGCCGGCGCGGGAGCGCGGCGTGAACGTCGTCGCGTTCTCCACCGACCCGCTCGTGGCCGGCGACGGGGTCTACCTTCTCGGCTTCATGCCCGACCAGCAGGTCGCACGGGTGGTCGGGTTCGCCGCCCGGCGCGGCATCCGGCGGTTCGCCGCGCTCGCCCCGGAAACGCCCTACGGCGAGGCCGTCGTCGCGGCGTTCGAGGACGCGATCCTGCGGAACGGCGGACGGATCTCCCGGATCGAGCGCTACCGGCCGGACGCGGACGACCATTTCGAGCCGGTGCGCCGTCTGGCCGGCCACGGCTGGCGGCGCCGGGACCCGGCGCTCGCGCGGCGCGAGGGCGGCGCGGCCGCCCCCCTGGAGTACGGGGCCGTCATGCTGGCGGACGGAGGCTCGCGCCTGCGCGCCATCGCGCCCCTCCTTCCCTTCCACGACATCGATCCCGCCGAGGTCAGGTTTCTCGGGACCGGCCTCTGGGACGAACCCCTGCTGGGCCGGGAGCCGGCGCTGGTCGGCGGCTGGTTCGCAAGCCCGCCGCCGCAAGCGGCGGCAGCGTTCGCGGAACGCTTCGAGGAGCGCCACGGCTACGCGCCGCCCCGGATCGCCAGCGTCGCCTACGATGCGGTGGCGCTCGCCGCGGCGCTCGCGCGGGGCGCGGCGGCGCCGGACTTCTCCGCGGCCGCGCTGACCCAGCCCAGCGGCTTCGCCGGCGTGGACGGCATATTCCGTTTCGGGCGCGACGGCATCGCCGAACGGGGGCTGGCGGTGATCGAGGTCCGCCCGCGAGGGCTCCGCGTCATCGACGAGGCGCCGGAGACCTTCGCGCCGGGAGGCGCGTCGTAGGCCGGGCGACGAGACGCAACGGCTCAAGTGCCTCGTCCGGATAAAACAAGATCTTGCGGTCCCCGGAACCGGGACACTACGATGCAGCGGCCGTTGGCTCGAGTTGAGGAAAGGCGACGAACATGAATCAGGAATGGTCCAAGATATATTCGGCGCTCGAGGATCCGAAGTGGGCCTTCAGGACCGTCGAGGGCATCGCGACGGACACCGGACTGGATCCGGAATGCGTGGAACGCCTTCTTGACCAGCATCGCTCCGAGATACGCCAGCGCATGTCCCGGGATCGGCGGATCATCTACACGTTGAAGTCCCGGCCGATGAAGATGCGGGAGATCATCGCCGACCTTCAGGTCTACGCCAGCAAGTCGTTCTGAACGCCTGCCGGACGGGACCCGCATGGAATTCTGGTTCGGTTTGGGTTGCATGGGCGGCGTGTGCGCGGAAGCCCTCAAGTGGTACCGCATCCGCGAGGAACTGCACAAAGGCGTTCCCGACTACGCGAAGAGCTGGCCGTACTGGGCGGTCACCATAATCATGTGCCTCGTGGGCGGCGGGCTGGTGTGCGCGTACCAGGCATCCGAGGGGGTCGATCTGAATCCGATTCTGGCGGTCAACATCGGCGCATCGGCGCCGCTGATCCTGGGAGCGCTATCCGGTCAGCCTCGAATCGATCACGGACCCGTCAACTGATCGCTTCCGCGGCGGTCCGGGCGGACGGAAAACCCTACGGCGCGAGCTCGGCGAGCACGGCGTTCAGCACCATGCGCCCTCGGGGCGTCGTTCGCGCGCCGGCCGGCGAGGTTTCGAGGAAGCCGGCGCGGACGAGCCGCTGCAGGCGTTCGGCGCCGGCGTGCTCCTCCAGGGTGCGCCCCGCCATCCGCCTGAAGCGTTCGGCGGACACGCCTTCCGTCAGGCGCAGCCCCATCATCAGCGCCTCGGCGGCGCGCGCCGGCGCGTCCAGCGTCTCCCGGGCCTCGAGTCCCGAACCCGCCTGCTCGACGGCCGCCAGCCATTTCTCGGGACTGCGCCAGCGGCGGGTCGCGGTCCGCCCCTCCCCCTGTCCCAGGCGGCCGTGGGCGCCGGGGCCGACCCCGAGCCAGTCGCCCGACCGCCAGTAGACCAGGTTGTGCCGGCACTCCTCGCCCGGCGCCGCGAAGTTCGAGACCTCGTAGGCGTCGAGGCCGGCGGCGCGGCAGCGGGCCACCGTCTCCTCGTACATCGCCGCCGCGTCGTCCTCGCCGGGCGGGACGAGTTCCCCGCGCGCGTGCGCCTCGTGGAACCGCGTTCCCCGCTCGATCGTCAACTGGTAGAGCGAGACGTGCGCCGGGCGCAGCGCCAGCGCCCGTTCGAGTTCGCCGCGCCAGGACCGGGGCGTCTGCCCCGCCCGGGCGTAGATCAGATCGAAGGACACGCGGTCGAACGCCTCGCGGGCGGCCGAGACGGCGTCCACGGCCTCGGCCGCGCCGTGCGCGCGCCCGAGGGCGCGGAGCGCCGCGTCGTCGAGGGCCTGGACCCCGATCGACAGCCGGTTGACCCCGGCGGCGCGGTAGCCGGCGAACCGCCCGGCCTCGGCCGAGGACGGATTGGCCTCCAGCGTCACCTCGGCGCCGCCGTCCAGGAGGCCCCGCCGCGCCAGCGCGCCGAGCACGCCGTCCACCGTCTCCGGCGCCATCAGGGACGGCGTGCCGCCGCCGAAGAACACGCTCGCCACCGGCCGGACGACCCCCGCCGGGGCGGCGTCCAGGGCGCTTTCGAGATCGGCGGCCAGGGCGCGGCGCCATCTCTCCTGATCGATCGCGTCCCGGACGTGGCTGTTGAAGTCGCAGTACGGGCACTTGGAGGCGCAGAACGGCCAGTGGACGTAGACCGCGAATCCGGGGTCCGCGGCGGCCGCCTCAGCGGACGAAGCAGGCATCGACGAGCTTGCGGAAGGCGTCGGCGCGGTGGCTGACGGCGTGCTTGTCGGCGGGGTCCATCTCGCCGAACGTTTCCCCGTATCCGTCGGCGGCGAACATGGGGTCGTAGCCGAACCCCCTGTCCCCGCGCGGCGGCCGGACGAGGCGGCCGTCGACATGCCCGACGAACGTCTCGACGTGGCCGTCCGGCCAGGCGAGGCAGAGCGCCGACACGAAACGCGCCGCGCGGTCGCTCCCGCCCGTCCGCGCCAGCCGGCGCTCCACCTCGGCCATCGCCCGCGAGAAGTCCCTGCCGGGTCCCGCCCAGCGCGCCGAACGGATCCCGGGCTCGCCGTTCAGCGCCCGGACGGCCAGCCCGGAATCGTCGGCAAGCGCCGGCATCCCCGTCGCGGTCGCCGCGGCCACGGCCTTGATGCGGGCGTTGGCGGCGAAGGAGTCGCCGTCCTCTTCCGGCTCGTCCAGGCCGAGGGCGGCCGCGTGCGCCACGTCGACGCCGAAGGGAGCGAGCAGATCGGCGATCTCGCGCGCCTTGCCGGCGTTGTGGCTGGCGATCGCCAGCCGCCCCCCGCGAAAGATCCGCGCCACGTCTCCGGCCCGGCGTCAGGCGTCGGCGCGCAGCGCGGCGCGTTGCAGCGCGACCAGCCGCGCGCAGCCGGCGCGCGCCAGGGCGAGAAGCTCGAGAAACCGCTCCTCGGAGAACGGGGCTTTCTCCGCCGTGCCCTGCGCCTCGACGATGGCGCCGGCGCCGGTGAACACGAAGTTGGCGTCGGCGTCGGCGTTCGAATCCTCCGCGTAGTCGAGATCGAGGACCGGCGTCCCCCGGACGATGCCGCAGCTCACGGCGGCGACGTGGTCCGGCAGCGGCTCGGCGCGCACGAGTCCGTCGGCCCTCATCCGCGCGAACGCCCCGTGGAGGGCCACGAACCCGCCGGTGATCGCGGCGGTGCGCGTCCCGCCGTCGGCCTGGATGACGTCGCAGTCCACCCTGATCTGGCGTTCGCCGAAGGCGGTCAGGTCGCACACCGCCCGCAGGCCGCGGCCGATCAGCCGCTGGATTTCGAGGGTGCGGCCGCCCTGGCGGCCGCGCGCCGCCTCGCGGTCGGTGCGCTCGTGGGTCGAGCGCGGCAGCATCCCGTATTCCGCCGTGACCCAGCCGCGGCCGGTGTTGCGCAGCCAGCGCGGCACGCGCTCGTCGATGCTGGCCGTGCACAGGACGTGGGTGTCGCCGAAGCGCGCCATGCACGACCCTTCGGCGTGCCGGGCGAAGCCGGGCTCGAGCGTCACGTTCCGAAGTTCGTCGGCGCGGCGGCCGGATGGACGCATGTCGTTCCCTCCCTTCGAGTCAGGACGGCGGCTCGGGACGGCGGCGATTGTCGCCGATGATGATTGTCGCCGATGACGATGCCGGCGGCAAACCGGTCAGCCCCACGGGCTGTCCATCGTCTCCGCCGCGGCGGCGCCGGCGGCGCGGCAGCGGCGCCCGCTTCCCCCGGTGGCGCGATACCCCACCGCGAAACAGCGGAAGGCGTCCGCCCCGTGGCTCGCCCAGTCGTGCCGGGGGCGGTTGCGGAACGTCCCGAGCTTGTCGTCCCACTCCTTGCGATAGCTCTCCAGCGCCTTCAGGCCCCTGGCGCAGCGGGTCTCGTCGAACCAGCACGCGGCGATCGCGTTGCGCGCGGCCTGGACGTCCTCGGCGACGCTGCCGGTCCTGGGCACGACGCGCGCCGGCGTCACGCCGAGCCCCTTCAGGGTGTCGAGCCGCGTCCGGCCCGTCGACAGCGAGGTCACCCGCACGTCGTGGGGCAGGAAGTGGGCGCCGTAGACGAAGCCCCGCGCGGCCGCCTTGTCGCGGAGCACCCGGACGTAGTGGCCCAGCCCCTCGCCCGAGTTCTCGTAGTAGTCGACGAACCGGTGCTCGGGTCCCGCCTGCTGGTGGAACCAGATCGCCGTCTCGTCGTCGACGCCGAGGTCCCAGAAGGTGTTCACGGGGAGCGCGGACTCGACGGGCACGCGGCGGATGCGGGCCTCGCGGCGCGCCCGCGACAGCTCCTTGCCGAAATAGGCGCCTTCGACGGCGCCGGCGAAGGCCTCGTCGGGCGTCGACGGATACTCCCGGAGCATGTCCTCGCCCTGGACGGCCGCCTTGCGCGCGTACCAGGCGCGCTGCCCGGCGTCGATGACGGCGCCGGTCTCGGCCTCGATCCCGTCGAAATAGGCGCGGTCCTCGGCGCTCAGCACGATTCCCTCGGGATCGAGGCGGTGCTTCGGGTCGCTGTGCCAGGGATGGAAGTGGAACCTGAAGTCGAGCGGCGACAGCGGCCGCCCCGTCTCGGCCAGCGCCTCGGCCTGCTTGCAGAGGTCGTGGAACGCGCCGCCGCGGCCTTCGGCCGTCGACTCGATGAAGACGCGCTGGCCGGCCTGCACGGTGTTGAGGGCGCCGGTCCTGATCTCGCGCGCCTGGTCCGGACGCCGCGCCGCGATGCGCCCGAACTCCGATACGTGGAGGACCTGGAACGTGCCCGAGCGCAGGCTGGTCCCCACCCGGAGCGACGAGTTGTTGGCGAAGGTCAGCGTCCGCGCGGAGTTCTGGACCGCCGGCGCGCGCTCCTTCACTTCGGGCGGCAGGCAATCGTAGGGAAACCTGATCTTGTCCCGGAAGATCCGCTCGGCGTCGCCCAGCGTATGCGCGATCGTGCCGGCGCGCACGTTGTCGCCGAACAGGCACATGTCGAGCATGAACAGCTGGATCAGCGTGGTGAACCCGAGCTGCCGCGCCTTGAGGATGACGTTGCAGGTGTGCAGTTCCCGCAGCAGCCGGGCCTGGACGCCGTTGGGCGCGAAGCGGACCCGCTCCCCGCGCGCGTCGACGATCGAGTAGAGGTTGCCGAGCCGCCAGTCGCGCGACGCCGCTTCCTTCGGCAACACGGCGAGAAGGTCCCGTCCCGTCATCTGCCCGTCATCCGAACGTCCGTGGTGGCCGCGGCGCCCTGCGCCGTTCCCGAACGGCACGATGGCAGATTTTCTGTAATTGACAATAAAATTTTCATACAGGATATATTTTCATCGACAAGCGGTGAACGTCGCCATCGCGGCGCCGCCCCGCCGGCGGCGGATCATGGACTCCGCCCGCCGCGCCCGGTTTAATGCCGGCCGCGGCGCCGCCCACCGGCGCGCCGGCTTCCCGAACGCTTGGAGGATCAGGTATGCACAAGGGCGTCTTCTTCTTCCCCACCGACTACGCGATCGAGGTTCCCGACCTCGCCAGGGAGCTCGAGGACCGCGGCTTCGAGTCGCTGTTCCTGTGCGAGCACACACACATCCCGACCAGCCGCAGGTCGCCGTTTCCCGGCGGCGGCGAGCTGCCCCGGCACTACGTCCGCACGCACGACCCGTTCGTGGCGCTCTCCTTCGCGGCGGCCGCCACCAAGACCCTGATGCTCGGCACCGGGATCTGCCTCGTCATCCAGCGCGACCCCATCGTCACGGCCAAGGCCGTCGCCAGCCTCGACGTGCTGTCCGGCGGCCGGTTCATCCTCGGGGCCGGCGGCGGCTGGAACCTCGAGGAGATGGAGAACCACGGCACCGACCCGCGGACGCGGTTCAAGCTGCTGCGCGAGCGCCTGCTCGCCATGAAGGCCATGTGGACCGAGGAGGAGGCCTCGTTCCGCGGCGACCACGTCACCATCGAGCCGTCGTGGTGCTATCCCAAGCCGGCGCGGAAGCCGCATCCGCCGATCATCCTCGGCGGCGAATCGGTGCACACGCTCCGCCGCGTCGTCGAGTTCTGCGACGGCTGGCTGCCGCGCGCCGCCCCCGCCGGCGGGCCTGCGGAGACGATGGCCAAGCTCAAGGCCGTGGCCGACGAGGCCGGCCGCGACATGTCGACCCTCTCCGTCACGGTGTTCCGCCCGACGCCCGACCGGGAGACGGTCGACGCCTACGAGGCGGCCGGCGCGACCCGCGTCCTGCTCGAGATGCCGTCCGTCGCGCGCGACGAGGCGCTGAAGAAGCTCGACGAGTACGCGACTCTGCTGAACTGAGGCGGGAGGCCGCGGGTTCGCGCCGGGCTGGCCGAGACGTTCGCGCCTTGTCGTGGTCGTACAGGAGAACCTTCTCCAGACAGGCTCCGTCGATGAATACCGACGTCACCCCCATTGGTGGCCCTCCGCCAAAGAGAAGGGCTGGCGCGAGGGCCAGCCCGTCATTTCAGCAATTCTCATTATGAGTTGAGGGTTGTTTTGAGCGTGTTGTTTGTAGTGGTTGGTGATGTGTGTGTGGAGTGTGTTCAGGAGGCATTGGGCGGGGGGACGCCGGTGACCAGAGTGTTCATGAGGCTGGTCCATGAGGGGAAGACCATGTAGGCGGTGAGAGTGCGCATGTGCTCGAACAGGCGTTTGCGTGCGCCGAGGGTCTGGCGTGCGCGCCGCCATGCGGCATCGATCAAGTCGCAGGCGGTATGCGCGGCGAAGGCCAGCAGGTTGAATGTCACCAGCACGCTGGCCAGGCTCTCACGTCCGTGTCCGAAATTGTGCTCCAGGTTGTAGCCGTTGGTTTTGAGCACGTTGAAGGTCTCGTTCTCGATTTTCCACCGCGCGCGTCCACATGCGGCGACCTCGGCGACGTTCTGGGGTGTGACGTCGAGATCGGTGACGAAGCTGTTGCGGTAGGTCACCTTGCCGCCGGGCTTGGCGATCTCGATCTCCAGCCAGGTGACGTGGAGCGCGCCGGCGCCATCGCGCAGGGGCAGGCCGGCCATCCATCGGTATCGGTGGTGGCGTTTGCCTGGCCCCCTGCCTGTGGTCTGGTGGGTCTCTTGCGGCGCCACGCCGTGCATGTATTCGCCCAGCGTCTTGTGGCTCGACGGCTTGCACACGAAGATGAAGTTGCCGCCTGCGGCTTGTACCGCTTCGCAGAGCGGCTGGCGGGCATAGAGGTCGTCGCCCAGATAGACCGGTCGCAGCCCGGCTGTGGACGGCCCGAGCCGCGCCAGCCAGCGCCGCGCCGCGCGGCTCTCGCAGTCCTGTTTGTCCGTCCCGTCCTGGGGGCGCACGAACTCCGGCGCCAACGGCAGTGCCCGCCGCTGGCCCGGCGCGACCAGCGCCGCGCCGACAAAGCTGTGGAAGAACTCCACCTCGTCACCGGCACGGCGCGTCGAACACTGCCCACAGCGCAGCTTGCGAGACCGGAAATGCTCCGAACCGTCCAACGCTATCAACACCCGCCCGTCCAGACACCGCATCTCCGACAGCGCCCCCGACTTGTCCAGGTCCGCAACCACTGCCGAAAACACGCCATCGAAATGCTCTGGAGGCGCACCGTCCAGCATCTGGCGAATGTGACTGTCGCACGGTATCCGCTCCATGCCGAACAGCGTCCGCGCGTTCGAGATGCCCCGACCCATCGACAAGAGCCGCTGATGCGACAGAAAGGACGGGCACTGCATGAAAAACACCGAATACGCCGCAAGACCGATCTCGCGCATCGTGTAACGACCGTTACGCCCAGACCGCTTGTCCGGCAGCGCCGCGCACCGATCACCCACCAATCCTATGTATCGATCAAGAGGCCCCATACCACCGCTTGAATCACATATACCAACCCCTGAAAACCCCCAGAAACGCATAATGAGAATTGCTGCCGTCATTTTGTCCCACCGTGCCCGAGGGGACAGTGGGGTCCATAAACAAAGATGTTTATGACAGCCACCGGTTCCGGCGTCAATACCTGAATCGGCGGTGAACCGGAGCGTCCCGGCGGCGGCGGTCGGGACCGCTCGCTCCCGGCGCCGTCTCGCTATGGTCCGGGTCGCACCCCCCGGGGTGCGACCCCGCGTCATGTGCGGACGATGTTGTCGACGCGCATGAGCCTGTCCGTCCACCGCGAGCGAGGAACGTGACAGGGGCCAGCGCTCGTAAATTTCCCGATCTCTCGGCCATCCACTTCAAGTGCCAGACGCGGACCTGGAGCCATCGTTGTTGTCGATGCGGCCACTTTCGACAAGACGGATCAAATAACTCAAAAAATCGCAGGCGCTTTCAAGGATCATCTTGAAAACATCCTGACGATGGTGTTCAGTCATGCCAAATTTTTCGGCAGCCGTGCTATATCTCTTTCCCTTTCTATGTGCCGATCCCGACGATCTAAGGTTTTGAAGATTCCGTAAAAATGACACATGTTCATCATAGTCTGTGACACCAATGGCATCCAATGCTTCTTGCAGTGTGTCGATACTACCGGAGTTTTTGTTCTTTCCCTTGTTCGATACAAGCTCTCTCAGTTTTTTCACATTCAAAGAATCTATAAGTATCTTGGTGAGTCCGAGAATCAATTCATCAAATTCCCTCTGTTCGTTGGATGACGGAATCCTCATCGCCGTCAAGTGGTGTTGATCTTCATCTTCCAGCTCAAGTAAAACAGGCCACCCAAGTCGAGTCTGGCATAAATTATGAAGATCACGAAAGAGTTCCTTGAAGATATGTTCTTGATTCGGTGAATTTGCAGGTTCTGCTAAAATTTGATTGCGATAAAAGGTTTCACTCACGCTGCCTTGCGGAGCTATATTATACGCTCGCCAGTGTAGCTGTTCTCTATGTGGTAGGCTTCCCCCCAAGTCTCCCAGCCATGCACAAACTTTATCTTCGTGGTGATTATCCATCTGAAGGACCCAAAGGGAACCACACCGAAGTAAAGAAAATTCAACAGTGTATTTACTTGGATACTGATAGTATTTATCAAGAACCTCCTTGCGGAAATACACAGGTGTAAGATAGCGTGGCGCATCCGGATTTGCACCGAAATAATCGGCTAGCATGTCTGGATTCGATGTAAATTTCATCTCATTTCCATCTTCATCGAGATCTATCACAAATTCTTCGTATTTTTTCTCACTCCCATCGAATCCACTTTTCGATTTGGGCAGAGGACCATAAAGACGTTTTCCGAACAAGAGACTGAAAGACTTGTAACCTGTGCTAACAGGATTTCCATCACAGCTCCAGAACCAATACATATTTCCTTCTCTTTTTTCTTCATTTTCTTTTTCAGGAAAGTTCATTTCAGAGAGCGACAAGTCGAAATGCTCTCTATAATCGAATTGTATAGAAAGATGCATTTCTTTTATCGACAAGAATTGCTGAATTTCCCTAAGCCTCACTCTAACCAAATCAGGTTTCACATAAGCAACCACTTGCTCTTCTCCACCATCAACAATCTTGATAAACCGATCTGTTTTCCGATCATGGTACAGATTGTGAAACAAACGAAATTCTTCACTCAATTCCACATAATTTTTTTGTATTCCTGAAAAATGTCGATCAATAACCAGTGGTTCAATACCACCATCATTACCGTATCGGAGATATTTGACAGACTTTATCGTCTCGTTGCCTTCCTCATCCCGGTAACTACGAATGATCCTTCTCGGAAAGCCTTCACCGTGATGGAAATCCCATTCAAGATTAGAAAGAACCTGATCGATCATTTTGTTTGGAATCAGCGCACAATAGGTTCCGTAATCATGCCATTCTCCAATATCGGATTCATATACCGTAAGCATTTCGTTCAACTTACGATCACGTCTCAGATCATCGAGTTTATCTTGTTGCAGAAATCGTTTCTTTTCTTTATCCATCGTTACCAGCTCCTTTCTCAAACGGTCTCATGATCTCAAGTTCAACGCCAGCAACTCCCGCAGCGCATCGTCGTCGGAAATGCCCGCATCCCAACCATAGGCCGTTGCGACGGCGGCGTCGAGGGTGGTGTGGGCGTCGGCGAGCCATCGGGGGCGGGCGTTGTAGAGGTTGGTCAGGGTGCGCTTCCTGAGCTCCTTCGCCGCCGCTTCGTCGCGGGGGACGGGACGTCCGGGGTAGCCGGGAACGGGTTCGTCGATCCAGTCCACCCATTCGGGCGGGTTGAGCCAGCGGTCGCGGAGTTCGACCAGACGGCGGGCGGCGTCGGCGATGGCGGCGGCACACGGGTCTTCGGCGTAAGCCGCGGCGGGGATGTCGGGTGACATGCCTTCGGGGAAGGGGAAGGTCTGGAAGATGGCAGTATGAGTGTAGCGCGGAGTGTTGCCCACTCCATGCCAAGTACAGAGGCGGAGCGACCATGCTTCGTGAAAGCGGCTGTGCAGGATGCCGAAGGTCGCGTCGTCGTCGCGGGCGATGACGATCAGTTTATGGTCGGGGCATATCCGCGCGTCGAGCCAGACGAACAGCCGGTGTTTGGCAACCTCCAGTGTCACAATGTAGCGTGGCAATGCGCCGATCCGCTCGAACATCTCCTGCCCGGAGCGGTCGTGGCGCCACCAGTTTCGGCGCAAATCGTCACGGCGATTGCGATCTCGCACCGGTTTCACACGCTCCACGACATGGGCGAACGGCGCTTCATAGAGCGCGGCGTCGGCTTCGCTCATCGTGTGTCCGAAATCAATGATCCACTTACCTTGCGGGCGCCGCGTCACGTCCATGCCGTTCATCCACGGCTTGAGCACATCGCTATTGGGCCGCCCGTTCGGATTGGCGGGAAGCCGTAGCCATTCGCGCGCCAGATCGCCCGGAACGTCGAACGCGCCTTTCTTGATGCCGCCGACGAATGCCACGCCGCGATTGCGGGCGAGTTTCGCCGCCTTCGTCAAGTCGGTTGCCGCCGCGGTGAGATCGGCGTTGATGCGCGGTGCCGCCGCGCCGTTCAGGTGTGGAGAAAGACCGGTCGTCTTCGGAGCGAAGCAGATCAGCGACACCCGCACCGCGGCGCCGTCGATCACCCACGGCTCATCCGACCATGCGTCGAAGATCGTGCCGCCGTCCGTGATCCTGTCCAACACCGCGCGGTTGCGCCCGCCCCGGATCGAGTTCGTCGCCACCAGACCGGCGCGGGCGAGCCGGCCTTCCGCGACCAGCGCGCCGGCCTTGTGGAACCAGTAGCAGACGAGATCGGCGAAGGCGGGAACGGAGCCTTTGTAGAGGTTGCGTATCCCGTCGGTGTAGCCGTCGCCCAGCGTTTCCCGCATGGGCGAATAGCCCAGAAACGGCGGGTTGCCGATCACCGCGTCGGCTTGCGGCCACTCCGGCTCCCCGCCGTCCGCCGTCAGGATCGCGTCGCGACATTCGATGGTGTCGAGCGGCTTGAGGATCGGGTCGCGCGACTCGAGAAACCCGTTGCGCCGCATCCACTGGATCTCCCCGATCCACACCGACACCCGCGCCAGTTCCGCCGCGTAGGCGTTGATCTCGATCCCCTTGACGTTCGCCGGGCCGATCTCGGGGAACGACCGTTGCAGGCCCAGCGCCTCGGCCTCCAGCTGCACCCGGTGTTCGAGGTCCTTCAGCGCGTGCAGCGCGAGGTAGAGGAAGTTCCCCGAACCGCACGCCGGGTCGAGCACGACGAAGCCGCGCAGCCGTTCGAGAAACGCGCGGAAATCCCGTTCGGCCTCCGCCCGCCGCCGCGTCCGCGCCGCCCCCGGCCCGGCCGCCTCTCCCCGTGCGAGCGTCGCGGCGATGCCGGCCCTCGCCGCCTCCCATTCGGCGAGCAGGGGGCGGACCACCACCGGCTCGACGATGCGCATGATCTTGTCGCGGTCGGTGTAGTGCGCCCCCAGCTGCGAACGCTTGTCCGGGTCGAGACCGCGCTCGAACAGCGTCCCCAGGATCGAGGGGTCGACGTCGGACCAGTCGAGCGCCGCCGCCGCCAGCGCCGTCTCGATCCCGGCCGCGTCCAGCGGCAGCGCCGCATCGTCGTCGAACAGCCCGCCGTTGAACCACGCCACCGTCTCGAACCCCACGTCGCCGCCCGCCGACATCGCCCCGAACAGGCGCCGCGCCAGTTCCGCAAACGCCTCGGGACGCCGCCGCGCCTGCTCCAGCATCCGCGTGAACATGCCGTCCGGCAGCAGGCCCACGTCCTCCGCGAACATGCAGAACACCAGCCGGTTGACGAAATGCGCCACCGCCTGGGCCTCGTGCCCGCGCCCGCGCAACGATTGCGCCAGCGCCGCGAACGCCGACGCCGCGCGCTCCGTCAGCGCCTGCCGGCTCTCCTCCGGGCGCAGACGCTCCGGGTCCGACATCGCCCACTTGAGCTTCTCGCGAACCGCCGCGTCGGCCAGGTCCTCCAGCGCGAACTCGTGCGTCGCGCTCACGCTGTTGGTCCAGTTGGTGCGGATGCGGAACCGCGCCATGTCGGAGACGATCAGCAGCGGCGGGTTCTCCAGGGCCAGCGCGTACTGCCGCAGCTGGTTGAAGGCGGCGTCGAGGTCGGCGCGCCGGCCCTTGTACTCCCAGGCGAAGCAGTGGCGCTTCCACACGTCGGCCCAGCCGTCGCCGCCGGCGTCCTTGCGCGCCCCGCGCTCGAAGCAGTAGGTCTCGCCCGCCGGGTCGGCCTCGGCCGGCGTCGGCTCGCCCAGCAGCCGGCACAGGTCGATGAAGTGCTCCTGCGCGGCCGAGCGCTCCTTGAGTTCCGACGCCCGCCACTTGGCGATGAACGCATTCGGGGTCATGGTGATTTCGTTTCCAGTGGCCGGTGGCCGGTGATCGGTACTGGTCACTGGCAACCGGCCACTGGCCACCGGCCACCGGCCTCACCCGTCGAAGCGTTCGAACTCCTCGTCGTAGTCCCCGTGCCAGCGGGAGAGCGGCGGGCGGTTCCAGGCGACGTCTCCGGCGCCCCAGAGGATGCGCTTGCGGTCCATCTCCGGCGTCACGTCGTCGTCGGGGCAGACGATGTAGAAATCGCCGCGCTCGATCGCGGGGATCATCCTGTCCACCACCTGGTCGGGCGACCACTGGCCCTTCCGGTACTCGAAGCCGCCGCGGGTGGTCCAGCCGGGCACCAGCATGTGGGCCGTCACCCGGCACCCCTCGAGGTTGCGGAGTTCGTGCTGCAACAGCTCGGTATAGGCCTTCACCCCCGCCTTGGTGACGTTGTAGGGCGTGTTGCCGGGCGGCAGCGTGATGCCCTGCTTGGAGCTCGTGTTGACGACGACGCACGGCGTGCCCTGCGCGATCATGGCGGGCACGAACGCCTGGGTTCCGTTGACGACGCTCCACAGGTTCACGTTCATCGACTCGACCCACGCCTCGTGGCCGTCGAGTGCCCCGGCCCGCGCCCGGGTGGCCGCGTTGTTCATCAGCACCGCGACCTCGCCGAACCGCCCGTAGACCGCCTCCTTCAGCGCCAGGACGTCCTCGCGGCGGCCGACGTCGGTCCTCTTCGTCATCACGTCGCCGGCGCCGCCGGCGGCGGCCTCGGCGACGTCCCCGGCGGCGGCGGCCAGCGCCTCCCCGTCCACGTCCGCCATGCAGACCTTCATGCCGAACGCGGCGTAGCGCTTGACGGCGGCAAGGCCGATGCCGTTCGCCGCGCCGGTGACGACGGCGACGCGGCCGGGCGCCATTGCGGGGTGCGTCATTCTCGAATCTCCCTGTGCGATCTCCCGGTATCGGGCCGCAGGGTAGGCGCGCCCCGCCCCGCCCGCAAGGCGCGCCGGCGGCGGCGGTTGCGCTCGCGCGCCGGAGGCGGCTAAGGATCGTCCGTGTCCGACGAGAAACTCCGTCCCGGCAAGCTGCCGGCGCCGCTTCTCCGCGAGCTCCTGTCCGGCGCCGCGCCGCCGCCGCCGGAGGTGCGCCTGCCGCCGGCGGTGGGCGAGGACGCCGGCGTCATCGACGTGCCCGGCGGCGCGCTGGTCGTGGCCGCCGACCCGATCACGCTCACCGACGCCGGCGTCGGCGCCCACGCCGCCCTCGTCAACGCCAACGACGTCGCCGCGATGGGCGCGCGGCCGCGGTGGTTCCTCGCCGTCGTCCTGCTGCCGCCCGGAACCGGGGCCGCGGAGGCGCGCGCGCTGTTCGCCGCCCTGCACGCGGCGCTCGACGACATGGACGTGGCTCTCGTCGGCGGACACACGGAGGTGACGGACGCCGTCGCGCGGCCCGTGGTCGTGGGGCAGATGATGGGCCTGCGCGAGGACGGCGGGTTCGTGCCCACCGGCGGCCTGTCGCCCGGAGACGCCGTCCTCCAGGTCGGCCCCGCGCCGGTCGAGGGGGCGGCCGTGCTCGCCGCCGGGGCGGCCCGCCTGCCGCGCGGGATTCCGGACGGCGTCCTGCGCGCCGCCGCGCGCGCGATCGAGGACCCGGGCATCTCCGTCGTCGCCCCGGCGCTGCGGGCGGCCGAGCTGGGCGCGCGGGCCATGCACGACCCGACCGAGGGGGGCCTGTCGGCCGGCCTGCACGAGCTGGCGGAGGCGTCGGGCGTCGCGCTCGTCGTCGACGAGTCGGCGGTGCAATGGTTCGAGCCCGGCCGCCGGATCTGCCGGGCGCTGGGACTCGATCCCTGGGGCGTGCTCGCCTCGGGCGCCCTGCTCGCCGGCTTCCCGCCGGAGACCGCCGACACCGCCCGCCGGCGGCTCGATGCGGACGGCCACGCGGCGGCGCGCATCGCCCGCGCGGAAGCCGGCCGCGGCGTGCGGCTGACCAGCGGGGAGGCGCTCGTCCGCCACGAACGGGACGAGCTGTCGCGGCTGGCGGAGGGGTGAGGGCGCGCCGCCCCGGCGGACGCCGGCGATTCGCCGCGTGACTCCGCGCCGGCGGTCGCGCACAATGCCCGCCGGACGGGAACCCGAGGCATCGAGGCCGGAGCCATGCACAGCTGCCAGATCGTCGAATGGGGCGAACCCCTGCGGATGCAGGAGCATCCCACCCCCGAGCCGCAAGGCGCGGAGGTCCTCGTCAAGGTCGCGGCGTGCGGCGTGTGCCATACCGACGTGCACGTCTGGCAGGGGTATTTCGATCTCGGCGACGGCGAGCGCGCCACCATCGAAAGCCGCGGCGTGGAGCTCCCGTTCACCATGGGCCACGAGGTCATCGGCGAGGTCGTCGCGCTCGGTCCCGACGCCTCCGGCGCGTCCGTCGGCGACAAGCGCGTCGTCTTTCCGTGGATCGGCTGCGGCGCGTGCCGCGCCTGCGGGGACGGCCGCGAGGTCGACTGCGTATCGCCGAGTCCGCTGGGGACGCGCCAGCCCGGCGGGTACAGCGACCATATCGTCGTCCCCCACGCGCGCTATCTGGTGGCCTGTGGCGACGTGCCCGAGACGCTGGCCTGCACCTACGCCTGCTCCGGGCTGACCGTCTACAGCGCGCTCAGGAAGGTCATGCCGCTCGCCGACGGCGACACCCTGCTCCTCGTCGGCGCCGGCGGCGTCGGCCTGAACGCGGTGAACGTCGCGCCGGCCCTGACCGGGGCCAGGATCGTGGTCGCCGACGTCGACCCCGGGAAGCGCCGGGCGGCCCTGGACGCCGGGGCGGCGCACGCCGTCGACAACGCCGGCGCCGGCGCCGTGGAGGAAGTGAAGGACCTGTCCGGCGGCGGCGCCCGCGCCGTGATCGACTTCGTCGGCCGCCCGGAGACCGTGCAGTTCGGCTTCGATTCGCTGTGCCGCGGCGGCGCGCAGGTGGTCGTCGGCCTGTACGGCGGCAGGTTCCGCTTCCCGCTGCCGTTCCTGCCCCTTCACAACCGCACGCTGCGGGGCTCCTACGTCGGCTCCCTGACGGAGCTCGAGGAGCTCATGGCCCTGGTCATGGCCGGCAAGGTCGCGCCGCTGCCGGTCACGACGCGGCCGCTGGAAGAGGCGACGAGCGTCCTCGAGGATCTCCAACGGGGCGGCAAGGTCGTCGGCCGGACGGTCCTCCGGCCCTGACCCGGCCTCTCCCCGGGGCCGTCCCTCAGACGTTGCCGAGGGCGGAGTCGGCGAGCACCAGGTCGGCGCCCTTCTCGCCGACGACGACGGCCGCCGCGTTGGTGTTGGACGACGGGATCGTCGGCAGCACCGACGCATCGACCACGCGCAGCCGCTCGACGCCGTGCACCCGCAGCGACGAATCGACCACCGACGATCCCGCGGCGCCCATGCGGCAGCTGCCGACGGTGTGCCACGCGGTCTGCCCGGTCTCCCTGACGTAATCGAGCAGGGCGTCGTCGTCGCCGACCTCCGGCCCCGGCCGGCGCTCCTCGACGACGTAGTCCCGCCATTCCGGGCGGCCTGCGATCCTGCGGATCAGCTTGAGGATGCGGACGGCCGCGTCCCTGTCCTCCCGTTCGTCGAGATAGTTGGGGTCCAGGGCCGGGTCGTCGTCCGGGTCGGGAGACGCGGCGTGCACCGACCCGCGCGAGGCGGGATGGAGCCTGAAGCCGCCGATGGTGAAGCCGGGGAACGGGTCGATGCCGCCGGCCTTGCTCCGGGAATAGCGGTCGGCGCCGCTGATCTGGTAGAGGCGGACCATCGCGTCGGCCTTGGGCAGCGCCGGGTCCGTCCGGGCGATGGCGTGCGCCGTGGACGACGTGCCCGCCATCGGGCCCTTGCGGGTCAGCAGGTAGCGCAGCCCGTGCCGGACCCTGTGGTAGGGGCTGCGCACGACGTCGTTGACGGTGATCGGCAGCGTCGTCCGGTAGGTGCACCGCACCTGGAGATGGTCGCTCAGGTGCTCGCCGACGTCGGGAAGGTCGTGGACCACCGGGATGCCGTGGCGCCGCAGGCGCTCGCCCTGGCCGATCCCGGAGAGTTCGAGTATCTGGGGCGACTTCACGGCGCCGCCGCAGATCAGGACCTCGCCGCGCGCCCTGGCGGTCAGGCGCCGTCCGCCCCGGCGCCAGGCGATCCCGACGGCCCGCTTGCCGTCGAACAGCACCCGCTCGACCAGCGCGCCGGTGCGCACGTCCGGCCTCGATCCGCGCCGGAGGCCGCGGAGATAGGCGACGGCGGTCGTGACCCGGCGCCCCGCGTGCGCCGTCTGCTCCAGATAGCGCGCGCCTTCGTAGGCGGCGCCGTTGTAGTCCGGCGTCTCGGCGATCCCCGCCGACGCGCAGGCGGCGACGAAGGCGTCGGACAGCGGGTCCGGCATCCGCACCTTGAGGTCGGTGATGCGGACGGGACCCGCATGGCCGCGGGCCGGCGAGTCGGTGTAGCCGTTGTTCTCGAGCCGCCGGAAGTACGGCGCGAGATCGTCGAAGCCCCAGCCCGTCAGGCCCGCGTCGCGCCACGAATCGAACACGGCCGCCTCGCCCCAGACGTGCGCCATGCCGTTCAGCGCGCTCGACCCGCCGAGCACCTTGCCCCGCGGCGAATAGATCGCCCGCCCGTTCAGGTGCCGCTGGGGCGTGCTGAAGAACCTCCAGGCGTACCTGTCGTCGTTGATCAGCCGGCCCACGCCGAGGGGGACGTGGATCCAGACGTTGCGGTCGCTGCCGCCGGCCTCCACGAGGAGGACGCGGAACCGCCCGCTCTCCGCCAGCCGCGCGGCCAGCGCGCACCCCGCCGATCCCGCGCCGACGACGACGTAATCGTATTCCCCTTCGGACATCCCTCGTGGGCGGCCCATCGGCCCCGTTGAAGCGGCGGCGGCGACGCCCGCCGGCAAAGCGGCCTTATAGCACACGGCGCGGCGCCCGGCGCGGTCCGGCCGGGCAGCCGGATCCAGACGAAGCATTCCCGCGGCGGCGACACGCAGCACAAATGCCCCTTGACAAGGGAAATTCGTGGATCGACACTGGAGGATACATGCGGGGATGCTGGGGTGAATTATCATTTCTTCGATTCGTATGTTCGGCAAGATTAGGAGAAGCGGATTTGAAAATCGTTTCCGTCATGAATTACAAGGGCGGCGTAGGGAAAACCACTCTGACCGCCAACCTTGGGGCGGAACTCGCCTCTCGAGGTATGCGTATCCTGTTGATGGACATGGACGCGCAATGCAGTTTGACGTTTTCTTTCGTCACGCCAGATCAATGGCAGTCTGCTCTCGGCGGTGGTGGAGAATCCGATGACAAGACGATAAAAAGCTGGTTCGATGGAATCATAGATCAGGATATGGAAGCGCCGAATTTGGACGACCTGGTTGCGCTGGATCTGAGGGTGAACAAATCCATCATGAATAAAGGAAGGCTTGGTTTGATCCCGTCGCATCTCGGATTGATCAACGTCGACCTCGATCTGGCCTACATGCTGAGCGGCGTCCCGCCGAGCCGAATGGAAAGGCAGCGGACACGGGTTTATGGGCAGTTGAGAGATCATCTTCGCAATTATGCGACGGCCGCCGGATACGACCTCGTGCTGATCGACTGCCCACCGAACTTCAACATCGTCACGAAGAACGCCATCGTGGCAAGCGACAGTATTCTGATCCCCGCCAAACCGGACTATCTGTCCACGCTTGGAATCGACTATCTCGTTCGCAGCCTTGGAAAGCTTGTAGAGGAATTCAACCAGGGATCACCTGATGTTTCCGTTGGGCCGGAAATTCTCGGTGTGGTGTTCACCATGATCCAGGTTTATGGTGGACGACCCATTGGCGCCCAACGGCCATATATGAGAGAGGATGGTATCCCCGTTCCGGTATTTTCTTCTCGAATACGAGAGAACAAGACCATTTTCGCCGACGCACCGGAAACCCTGGTTCCTGTCGTCCTTCGTGGGTACGATCAGCCGACATATTCCAACATCGTCTTGGAGATCGAGGAGCTCGCAGATGAATTCTGTAAAAGATCGGGAATACAGCCCTAACGTCGAGCAAACGGCTTTCGGCAACCTGCTTTCCGACATAGCCAGGGCCGTGCAGAAAATGCCTGAAGACCAATTCAGAAAATTGGTCGAAGGGGAGTTGCGGCCGACAATTTCCTTCGAGGAAAGGCATCGGCCGATGAGGACTCGTCGCACCAAGCCCGAGGAACCTTCTGTCGGCGTTGCTCCCGAGGACGATCTCCGCGGTATTCGGGCGAAGCTGGACATGGCGCAAAGCCGCGAGGACGGCCATCGAATCGTGCATGACGCCTTTCCCGAGAGAGAACGGCTGTTTGCCTTTGCCCGATTCCTGGACTTGCCGGTCCGGAAAGGCGATAAAATCGAGAGTATCCGCGAGAAAATCGTGACGTTCACGGTCGGCCGGCGCCTGTCCGGTGAAGCCGTGCGCGGCGGTTACACCGCCATGTGACAGCCCTCGTTTCCTTACGCGCTCCGTGCACATACCAGCGGGACGCCGCCGCCCGCCGGTCGAGCGGCCTTATAGCACACGGCGCGGCGCCCGGCGGCCGGCGGCCGGCCCGGTCGTCCGCGGCAGCTCCCCGCCGCCGGGCAGATTCCCGATGACGTCGCCGAGCCGGTCCTCCAGTCCCTCGAACGCGAGGTCGTTCAGGAACTGCCGCCGCCACAGCAACCGGCGGTCGGCGGCGCTCAGCCGCGCCTCGCCGCAAACGGCGCTCCAGTCGCGCCCGATGACGGCGATCTGGCGCTTCACGACGTCCAGCGCGCGTTCGTCCGTGAGGAGGAACGCCTTCGCGGCGGCGAGACACGACGACAACCGGCTGCGCCGTTCGGTCCCGTGAATCCGCATGGCCTGCGAGGCCTCGCGCCCGGTCCGGGATTGCGGGCAGACGTCGTAGGCCGGCGTGAGGGCGAGGGCGGCGCCGTCCCAGAACGCCGCGTGGTTGCGGGCGTGATCGTCCGTGTTGCCCACGAGAACGTTGAACGTCATGCGCCCGAAAAGTTCCCGCAACGCCGCCGCCGGGGCGGTGAAGCGCGCCCTGACGACATCGGCGAGGTCCTCGTAGGACGCATGGGCCGCCATGCGTTCGTCGAGACCGAGAATCGTCAGGGCCGAGACCATCGCGCGCCGCGTCCACCCGGTTCCGGCCCGTTCCCGATCGAAGCGCCGGACGAGAAGGACGTCCTTGTCCAGCGCCCGGACGAGCTTCACGGGGGCGGCGTCGAGGCCGGCCAGGCCGGCGAGACGCATGGCGACGAATTCCGCCTTGACCACGTTCCAGGCGTCGTTCGACGACGAGAACTTGGCGACGTACTTGACGTCGCCGTCCCGGATCAGGGCCTTCGGTCTCGCGCCGCCGATGGCCGTGCCGTGCTGCAACGCCTCCGCCAGGTCCGGTTGCAGGGGCAGGCCCCGGTCGACGCGCTCCGCCGAGTCCGCCAGGAGGTCGAGCGTCGCGTTGCCGGCCTCGCGGGGAACGTAGTCCACGGGAGAGGCCTGGAAATCGAGCGCGCCGGTCCGGTCCGAGCCGGAGTGCAGCATGTAGGCGGCCTCGTCGAGATCGACCATGCCGGCCGCCCTGCCGCGCACGCCGGCGAGACGATTGACGATGACCCGGCGCCCCCAGGCGTCGGGCGAGGCGTCGCGCAAGGCGTTGGCGATCTCCAGCGGCGGTTCCGGCGCGAGCGCTCCGGCCGTCAGCGGCAGCTCGGGCTCGTAGATCGGGATCGCGTCCTTCCTGTCGAGATAGGAACGGCCGTAGTTGAAGACGAATCGCCCGCCGTCCGCCCGGATGCGGCCCGCGACGACCGGCGCGGTCCGGCCGGGCAGCCAGATCCAGACGAAGCATTCCCGCGGCGGCGACACGTCAGAAATCATCGTCGACCGCGCGCCGGGCCTTGCGGATCGAGCCCGGCATGAGGGCGAGCCTGTCGTCGATCCGGTCGATCTGCGGCGCCAGCGTCGTCGCCTCCGGCGCGAACAGGTCGACGCCCGTGAGCGTGGCGGCCTCCAGCGCCAGGCCGATCTCGACCGAAGGGTCGCCCTTCTCGATGCGTTGCAGGGTGCTCCTGGCGATGCCGGCCCGGGCGGCGAGATCGTGTTCGGACATGCGCCGCCCCTTGCGGGCGAGCCTGATCTGCTTGCCCAGGAGGACCAACGCCTCCCTGGTGAGACGCGAGTAGGCGCGCGGCCTGTTCGCCATGCGACCGGAATCCATGTGGCTGGAATTGACCGTTGTGAAGGTCATGAGAGTACTCATGACCGTTGTACAAGTCAATCGGTGTGGCCAGTTGCCAGTGACCAGTGGCCAGTGACCGGCACCGATCACCGGCCACCGGCCACTGAAAACCACGAACAAGCAGGAATTCAAACTGAGACACCACCGGAACCCGCGGGCGGGCGCGGGCGGCGCCGGACTCCGCGCCCCGCGCGTGATACCGTGATGCGCTCCGGCGGACCGTCGACGACGACGCGCCGTCGCGGGTCGAGGCGTTTGCCGAACGCCGCCTCGCTCTGGCAACCTGATGCCGCTCCCCCGGCCGCCGGCGCGGCGGCGACACCCTGACGGAGGCCCGGACCATGAACGGCGCACCCACCGAGGAGCTGGTCAACGCCCTCAACGACGCCTTCAACAGCAACGACGTCTCGGCGATCATGCCGTACTTCGCCGAGGACGCCCGCTTCGACGCCACCCGCGGACCGGACGCCGGGGGCGCCACCCACAGGGGCCGGGAAACCATCGCCCGCGCTCTCCGGGCGCTCTTCGACGGCGTCGAATCGGTGCGATGGGAACCGCTCGACGTCCGCATCGCCGGCGACAAGGCCTATTGCGAGTACGTGCGCAAGGCGCGGTCGAAGGACGGCGAGGACAGCGAGTGGCTGACCATCGACGTGATCACGTTCCGCGACGGCCTCGTGACCCGGAAGAACAGCTTCACGAAGGTGCGCTCGGCGTAGCCGGCGGCCCGCGGCGCCGCCTCCCCGGCGCGGCAACCACGGAGGGAACGTATGGATTTCGGCCACTTCAGCCTGATGGGATATCGCGACAAGGGCTTCGCGACGGAACGGGTCTTCCGCGAGCATCTGGAGCAGGTGAAGCACGCCGACTGGCTGGGCTTCGACGTCGCCTGGTTCGCCGAGCACCACTTCTCCAACTACTGCGTCTGTCCGTCGCCGCTGATGATGGCCGCCGCCTGCGCGTCGGCGACGCGCGACATCCGCCTCGGCACCGCCGTCATCGTGACCCCCCTCTACCACCCGGCCCGCCTGCTGGCCGAGATCGGCATGGTCGACGCGCTCGCCTCGGGGCGCCTCGTCCTCGGCGTCGGCAGCGGCTACCAGCCCTACGAGTTCGACCGCTTCGGCGCCGACCTCGCCGAGGCCCGCGAGATGCTGGAGGAGTTCCTCGACCTCCTCGACCTCGCCTTCACGCGCGACACCTTCTCCTACGAGGGCAGGCACTACGCCATGCCCGAGACCCACATCAGCGCCCGCCCGGCGCACGGCGTCCCGGAGATCTGGCTCGCCGGCGACAACGAGGCCGGCCATCGCCTGGCGGCGCGGCGCGGCCTGGTTCCCATGTTCACGGCGCGCTGGAAGGGCGCGGAGTACATCGCCGGGATGCGGGCGCGGATGGCGGAGTCGTGGCGGGCGGAGGGCCTGGATCCGGCGGCGATGCCGCTCGGAATCCAGCGGTTCCTGTGCGTCGCCGAAAGCCGCAGCGAGGCGCTCGCCTACGTCGACAACGCCCGCCACCAGATGCGGCTGGCGTCGGCGCTGCGCCGGCGCGCCGAGGTCATGGACGGCGGCATGATGACCGAGGTCCCGTTCCCCGACGAGCCGCCGCTGGAGGAAATGGCCGAAAACCTGCTGGTCGGCGACTGCGAGACGATCGCCGAGAGGCTGGCCGCCGACATCCGCGCCGGCCAGCCGAGCCACGTCATGTTCCACGTCCAGGTGGGCGGCTCCAGCCATGCCCAGGCCATGAACACGATGGAGAAGTTCGCCTCCGACGTCCGGCCGATGCTGGAGAAGGAGCTCGGCCCGCTGAAGGACGTCGGCGCGCCGGTCCCCGCGCGGGCGGCGGAACGGGCGGCCTGACGGGCGCGCGGCGGGCGGCGGCGCCCTCATTCGGCGAGCGCCTCCTCCAGCCAGTCGCGGATCGTCCGCAGCCCGCGGTCACGGAGGGCGTAGACCGTCCGCCGGGCGACGCCGAGGCGGCGGCGTATCGCCGGAACGGGAACCCCGGCGGCGAGCGCGAAGACGACGTTCGTCTCGCGCGACGACGACCGCCCGCCGGCGCGCACCAGCCACTCCATGACGGTCTCGAGCCGTCCGATGGCGCCGGCCGACGGCGGCCCGAGGCCGGCGGACATCGGCTCCCAGCGCCCGCCGCGCCCCACCGCGGCCGCGAACGTCTCGCCGTACTCGCGAATCGCCTGCGGCCACGACGAACGGGTCCCCGAGGCGAGCCAGCGCCGCTCCCGGTCCGGCAGCCGCTTCAGGGTGTCCGCGGCCTCGATCAGGAGCTCCCACACCGCATCGGCGACGGTCGGCTCCGCCTTTCCGGCCTCCGCGCACATGCGCAGGCCGGCGCGAAGGACGTCCCGGTGGCGTCCGCGCTCGGCGCGGGTCGGGCGGGCCGTTTTTCCGTTCGACGGTGAAGACCGGTGAGACATGACGTGCTCCTTTCGCGGCTGTTCGGCGCCGGACGTCCCGGAGCCGGGAATATATTACTCATTACATATCTAATTCGGTGATGAAACGTCAACGTTTTTCGATCCGGTGCGGATTCCGTGTTTGATGTTCCCCGAAACCGGCGGTAACATCATCGCCATGAAGAACAGGATCAGAGAGCTTCGCCTCCGCCAGGACCTCACGCTGCAACGGCTCGCGGACCGCATCGGCACGACGCCGCAGCAGATCCACCGGCTGGAGCGGGGCGTCCGCCGGTTGAGCACGGAATGGATGGAGCGCGTCGCCTCGGGCCTCGGCGTCCATCCCACCGAACTGATCGCGAACGAGGCCGACCTCGCCATGCGGTCGGGCGCGGGCGACGGGGCCGGCATCCGGGTGCGCGAGCTTCCCGCCTACGGCGCCATCGACCTGCCCGTGTACGGGACCGCGGTCGGGGGGAGCGACACCCTGCTGTTCAACGACGGCGAGGTCACGGAGCGTCTCGCGCGGCCGGCCCTGCTCGCCGGCGCCGTGCAGGCCTACGCGGTCTACATGACCGGCGATTCCATGGAGCCCCGGTATCGGGCGCTGGAACTGCTCTACGTGAACCCGGCCCGGCCCGTCACCGCCGGCTGCTACGCCGTGGTCCAGAAGACGAACGGCGAAGCCCTGGTGAAGCGGTTCAGGAGCCGCGACGACCACGCCGTCGTGCTGGAGCAGTTGAACCCGGACTCCGAGATCCGGATCCCGGCCGGGGACGTCGCCGCCATCCACCGGGTCGTCGGGTCGGTCGAGCACGCCTGACCGCGCCGCCCGGCCGCCGCGGCCGGCGCTTCACCCGCCACGGCGCTCATCCCGCCCTGATCGAGCGGAGCGGCAGCGCCTCGGCCTCCAGCGTGGACAGGTCGAGCCGCCGCGACGCCTGGTCGATGTCGAAGCCGACCACCCCGCCGGCGGCATCGAGATCGACGTTCAGCCCGTCGGAAACCTCGCGCGTCTCCACCCCCGGTCCGGACCGGAACTCGACGTAGAGGCTGTCGGTTTCGGGATAGTAATGGAGCTTCATGGTTCGTCCTTCCCGAATCCCCGATCGAAGAAAGCGTTACCTGCTTATCCGTGAAAATCATCCGGGCGATAAAGGCTCCGTTCGCCTGGGAGCGCCGGCGTCCCGCCGGCATGGCGGGCCGAAGGCCCGCATCCTTCCCGGGCTTCCGACCTTCCGATGGCGCCCGTTCGCGCTTCGCACGATGCCGGCGAGACGCCGACGCTCCCAGGGACATACGGGAAATGCAGCCCTCCATCGGCGGACTCTCATGGATAAGCAGGAAGCATTGTGGACCGTTTCTCCGTCGGCCGGCGTGACCACGCGGAGCATTCTCGCCGGGCCGCGTCACCGTTCCCCGAAAGCGCACCAAAGGTCGGGACTCTACCCGGCGAAGCGCGGCTCGGGGAGGCCGGTGGCGCCGAGACCGTATATGGCGAACAGGCGGCCGTCGGCGTCGTTTCCGGTTCTCACCTGCTGCCACTCCCAGATCGACGTGACGTAGAGGACGTCGAGGCCGGGGCCTCCGAACGTCACGCTGGAGGGGTGGTCGGTGGGCACGTCGACCGCGCGGACGAGCTCGCCGTCCGGCGAGAAGCGGCCGATCCGCCCGCGCGAGACCAGGGCGCTCCACACGCAGCCGTCGGCGTCCACCGTCGCGCCGTCGGGGACGGCGCCGAGCGTCTCCGGGCCGGCGAAGACGCGCATGTTGGAGATCTCGCCGGTCGCGCCGTCGTAGTCGTGGGCCCAGATCGTCCTCCGCACGCTGTCGGCGAAGTAGAACGTGCCCCCGTCGGGGCTGAAGCACGGCCCGTTGGAGATCCCGATGCCCGCCCGCAGCCGCGTCACGCCCAGGTCCGGGTCGAGCCGGTAGAGCGCGCCCCGGAAGGCGTTCATGCCGGGCATGTCCATCGAGCCGGCGAGGAACCGGCCGCGCCTGTCGACCTTGCCGTCGTTGAAGCGCGTGCGCTCCTCCCCCGCCTCGGGATCGACGATCGGCGCCGTGGCCCCGCTCTCGAAGTCGAGGAAGTGGAACCCCGACTTCAGCGCGACCACCGCGCCGCCGGACTCGCGGAGCGCCAGGGAGCCGATGCGCTCGGGAACCGGCCAGTCGCGAACCTCGCCGCCGGCCGGGTCGAGACGGCGGACGCGGCAACCGTTCGAGTCGACCCAGTAGAGGACCTCGTCGCGCGGGTCCCAGAGCGGCCCCTCGCCCAGCAGGTCCCGCCCGGTGTCGAGTCTCCGTATCTCCACGCTCATGTCCGTCCCTCCGGTTGCGGCGGCCGGGGAAACCCGAACAGGCGCGCCGCGTTGTCCGCCAGTATCCCGTCGCGCGCCGCGGGGTCCGGGGCGAACGCCTGCAACAGGTTGAGAAGCGCCCCGTCGTTCGGCATCCGCAGCGGATCGAAGTAGGCCGAGTGCGGCCAGTCGGTTCCCCACACCACGCGGTCCGGCGCCGCGTCGACAAGCGCGCGGGCGAACGGGACGACGTCGCCGTAGGGCGGCCCCGCCGCGGAGATGCGGTCGGCGCCGGTGAGCTTCACCCAGACGTGCCGCTCCCCGGCGAGGTCGAGCAGCACGCGGAACGGCTCCTGGTCGAGGCCGAGGGAGACGTCGACCCGGCCGAAATGGTCGATGACGACGGGAACGTCGGCGCGCGCCAGGCGTTCGGCCAGGCCGGCAAGGGCCTCGGGCGCCGAATGAATCTCGATCTGCCACCCCAGCCGCGCGCACCAGCCGGCGGCGCGGTCGAACAGCCCGGAGTCGAAGGTGCCGCCGTGCTGCGGATTGAACGCGAAGCGGACGCCGCGCGCGCCGAGGGCGTCGAGGCGTTTCAGGTCCTCGAAGCCGGCGGCGGCGTCGATCCCGACGATGGCGAGGAACCGGCCGTCGCTCCGGGCGACGGCGTCGAGGGTGGCCGCGTTGTCGCTCCCGTGCAGGTTGGGGTGGACCACGACTCCGCGCTCGATGCCGAGCTTCTCCATGAGGACGAGATAGTCCTCCAGCGGCGAATCGGGCGGCGTGTACCTGCGGTCCGGCGCGAAGGGGAACCTGTCCGACGGGCCGAAGACGTGGAAATGCGCGTCGCAGGCGCCCGGCGGCGGCGTGAACGCGGGCGGGTCCGGCCGGGGGTCCGGCCCCGCGCAGCCGGGGATTTCGGCGGCAGCGCCATCGGTCGCCGTCATCCGGCGATCTCCCGCGCGCGGGCCACCGCCCGGTCCACCTCCTCGCCCGCCGTGCCCAGGTAGTTCCGGGGGTCCAGCACCCGCGCCAGCGCGTCGCCGTCGACGAGCGCGGCGACCTCCGGGATCGACGCGAGCGCGGACGCCAGGTCCGCCGCCCCGGCGTCCGTCCGCCGGCAGGCGTCGTGGACGAGATCCTTCGCCTTCAGGCGGCCGAGATGCGGCGCCAGCGCCATCGCCGCGGCCTCGGCCATGACGGTGCCGCGGGAGGACTCGAGGTTGGCCCACATCCGCGCCGCGTCGACCTGGAGGCCGGCCACGACGTGGCGCGCGGCGGCGAGGGCCTCGCCCGCGAGGAGGAAGATCTCCGGGACGATCATGTTCTCGACGAACCCCTGCGGCCCCCGTTCGTGGTCGTGCCGGGCGGAGTCGAGCACGAGCGACACGTGGCTCGCGACGATCCGCGCATTGGCGACGATACGCCCCGAATACACCGGGTTGCGCTTCTGCGGCAACGTGCTGCTGGCGTCCCGGCCGCCCGAGACGGGTTCGAACGCCTCCCCCGTGTCGCTCGCGCCGAGGGCGGCGACGTCGTGTCCGATCTTGCCCAGGGTCGCGGTGACGAGACCGAGGAAACAGGCCGCCTCCGCCACCGTGTCGCGCGCCACGTGCCAGACGGCGGCCGGCTCGCCCAGCCCGAGACGCGCCAGCAGCCGCTCGCGCACCTCCGCGCCGCGCCCGCCGAAGGACGCCAGGGTCCCCACCGCGCCGCCGAACTGGCCCACGAGGACGCGCGGGCGCAGCTCTTCCAGGCGCTCGACGTGGCGGCAGACCGGCGCCAGCCAGCGCGCGACCTTGGCGCCGAACGTGAACGGCAGGGCGTGGCCGCCGAAGGTGCGCGCCGCCATCGGCGTGTCCCGGTGCCGCGCCGCCAGGCCGGCGAGGTCGCGGGCCAGGCCCTTCAGATCCCCCTCGACGTGGTCGAAGGCGTCGCGGAACTGCATCGCCAGCGCCGTGTCCATGACGTCCTGCGTGGTGCCGCCCCAGTGGACGAACTGCCCCAGGCCGCCGCGGCAGGCCGCCGCGAGCTGGCGCGCCAGCGGCGCGATCGGATACCCGGTCCGCCGCGTGTCGGCGGCGAGCCTCTCGACGTCGACGGTCTCGGGCGTGGCGATTCGCGCGATCTCCCGCGCCGCCTCCTCGGGTATCAGGCCGAGCTCGGCCTCGACCCGGGCGAGCGCCGCCTCGAAGGCCAGATAGCGCTCGAGGCGTCCCGCCTCGGAGAAGATCCCCGCGAGGGGGCTGACGGGGGGAACGTCCGGCATCGCGTCGGCCCCCGGCGGACGGCGGATCAGGCTTCGAAGAACGGCGTCTCCCGGGCGCCCCGCAACACCATGTCGAAGGTGTACGTCGTCGCGCCGCGCGGCCCCCTCGACGCCTTGCCCGTCAGCGCCCGCCGCGCCCGGTCGTCGGGGAGCGCGTTGAACATGAAGTCGCGGCGGTTCAGGCGCTCGCCCGGAAAGTACATCTGGGTGATGAGGCGGTCGAGGATGCCGGCGGCGTACAGCGAGAAGTGGATGTGCCGGGGCCGCTTCCAGGAGTCGTAGCCGGGCACCGCGTAGGCCGCCGGCTTGATCGTGTGGAACCGGTAGCGCCCGTCCTCGTCGGTGACGGTGCGGCCGGCGCCGTTGAAGTTGGGGTCGAGCGGGACGTCGGACTGGTCGGCGGCGTGCCGGTAGCGGCCCGCGGCGTTGCACTGCCAGGCCTCGATCAGACAGTCCCGGACCGGCCGCCCGTCCTCGTCCAGCACCCGCCCCACGACGTCGATGACCTCGCCCCTGGCGCGCGGCCGGCCCTTGGCGATCCGCGTCATGTCGTTCTCGCCCGGCGCGACGAGGAACTCGTGCGGGTAGAACGGACCCAGCGTCTGCCACGGCGTGGCGTCCAGCTTCCCGAGGCGCCGGCTCGGCGTCCGCTTGTTCTGCACGGCGTAGCCCTCGATCCGCTTCAGCTTGCGCCCGGGCTTGACCGACGGTCCGGGCGCCCGCGCGGCGCGCGACGTCGGCGATGTCGTCGTCCCGGCCATCGTCAGCCCCGATGCTCGGCTTCGATCCTCCTGATCCGCTCGATGATCCAGGCGTCGCGCTCCGGGCCGGCGAACCTCTCGCTGCCCTCGATGACGACGTCGGTGATCCTGTCGCCGACTTCGCCGAGCAGCGCCCAGTCCTCGTCCGCGTCCGGGCGCTCCCGGACGTTGAGAACGGAGTCCTGGGACAGGATCCTGGTCGGCTCCGGTTCGCCGCCGCCGTCGCCTTCCGGCGTGGGCCACGCGGCGGGCACGTTGCCCTCGACGATGTTGCGCAGCGCCCGGCGCATCATCATCACGCCGCCGTCCGTCGCGCCGGGGTGTTCGATGTCGGGGCGGGGCGCCCCGTACCAGACGCTCCCCTGGGCTTCCCAGTCGCCCGCCTCGCGCTGCTTCTCCTCGTAGGTCGGCTTCTCCACCTGGCCGGCCATGTCGATCAGGTTCCAGCCGTTCTCCGCCGGGTCGCCGCCGATGAAACGGTCGGTGCCGTGGGCGCGCCAGCCGAAGAAGATGGCGTTGCGGTCGTCCACGGGCACCATCCGGCGCAGGTAGAAGCCGGGCTGATAGTACGTCGGCCGCGGCAGGTCCCACACCGACGGCACGTAGCTCTCGAACGGCATCCGGCAGTGGAGGATGCGCGGCCATATCCAGTCCTCGTCGAGGCGCCGCACCGACGTGTAGATCATGCCGTCGCCGTCGCCGGTGATCCGCCACTTGAGGTTGGGCAGGACGGCGAAGGCGCGGTGCTCGAAGTGGAGCGCGTAGCGCTCGTGCAGGAACACGGAGTGCACCGGGTCCATGTTGTTCTCGTGGGAGTTCAGCCAGTTGTTCGCGTAGGGAATGGCGAACGGCGTGAACTCGACGCCGGGCATGTCGAAGAAGTCGGGGCGCGGCCTGTGCGGCTTCAGCTCCGGCGGCCCCATGTAGGCGTGCACCAGCCCGTGCATCTCGAAGGCCGGGTAGGCGCCGTGATAGAGGCTGTCCTTGAGCCTCGAGTCCGGCGGCTCGCCCGGCGTCTCCAGGACGGTACCGTCGACGTCGAACAGCCAGCCGTGGTAGCAGCAGCGGATGCCGCGCTCGGAGACGATCCCGTACTCCAGCGACGTGCCCCGATGGCTGCAATGGCGGTGCAGCACGCCGACCCGGCCGGACCTGTCGCGGAAGGCCACGAGGTCCTCGCTCAGGATGCGGACCGCCCTGGGCAGGTCCGTGAGCTCCCCGGACAGGCAGACGGGGATCCAGAACCGGCGGAAGTACTCGCCCATGGGCGTGCCGGGCCCGGTTTCGGTGATCAGGGGGTCCGGCGGCGGGATGTCCCGCGTGTGGTATCCGTTGAACGCCAGCTTCTCGTAATCCCGGCGCGAGGCGCAGGTGTCGAGTTCCCGAACGGCCATGGTCGTCGCCTCCCCGTTGCGTGAGACGCGAAATGTTAGCGAACGGACGGCCGGCGGTAAACAAGCATCTTCGCGTCCGCCAGTGGCCAGTAGCCGGTCGCCGGCAACTGGCCACTGGTCACCGGCAACCGACCACCGGCAACCGATCAGCCACGCGCCCGCGGCCACGCCTTCCAGCCGCCGTCCTCGGCGCGCCGCTTGACCGCGAGGTTGAGCGCGAAACACCCCTCGCGCATCTTCGTCCCCCCGGCGCCGGCGACGAAGGGCAGCAGGCCGCCGCCGTAGACCTGGACGTGGTGGAGGCACACCGCCTCCGCCCCCGGTTCCGCCCCGGTCTCGATCCTGAACTCGGACCGGCAGCGATAGAGGCCCGGCGGCGCCATGCGCGCCTGGAGAACGAGCTCCCGTCCGGGCGCCGCGCGCGCGATTCGGCCGCGCAGCTCGACGCGCCGCCCGAACGGCGGCTTCAGCGTCAGTCTCACGGGGGCGCCGTCGGCCACGGACCCCTCGGCGGAGGGAAACAGCGGGTTCCATTCGCCGTACCGGCCGAAATCCGACAGGACGTCCCAGACCCGGGCGGCGGACGCGCGGATGCGGATGCGCGAGTCGAACCGTGGCATGGGCGGTCTCCTGCCAGATCGCCCGGCAGGTGTCAAAACGTCGCCGGCCCGGCGAGGGGGGGTCGTGCGGGCGAGCGCCGAAACGGGACGAGAGGTTGGCGGATTCGGCCTTCTCATGTATGTGACGCCATATCGACGAGACGGGACGTACAGACATGGCGCACAAGGCGCCCGGCAAGCACGCGCTCGAAGCGCATGTCCGGGGCGGCGCGCACGCCGACGGCCTCGAGCCTCCGTGCTCGATGCTCGAACGCGCTTCCGGCGCGCGGTCCTGAACCGTGACCGCCGCTCTTCGTCACGTGTGCGCCGATGCGGGCGGGCACGTCCGAATCGACGAACCCGCGCGCGCGCCGCTGTCCCTGCATCGATCGACGCTGATCTGCGGCGACGCGCGCCGCTCGCTCCGGCTGCTTCCGAGCGAATGCGTGCAGACCGTGGTCACGAGCCCGCCGTACTGGTCCCTGCGGGACTACGACGTCGAGGATCAGATCGGTCGGGACGACTCCCTCGCCGACTACGTCGGCAGCATCCTCGCGGTGTTCGAGGAGCTCCGGCGGGTCCTCCGGCCCGACGGCACCGTCTGGCTCAACGTCGGGGACGCCTTCACGTCCGGGAATCGACGCTACCGAGCGCCGGATCGAAAGAACCGGGCGCGCGCCATGACGGTGCGCCCCCCGACTCCGCAAGGGCTCAAGCCGAAGGACCTCATCGGCGTTCCCTGGCGGCTCGCCTTCGCGCTTCAGGCTGCCGGCTGGTGGCTCCGGTCGGAGGTGATCTGGCACAAGCCGAACGCGCACCCGGAATCCGTCCGGGATCGGCCGACGAAGGCGCACGAGACGGTCTTCCTGCTCTCCAGGAGCCAGGATTATCACTACGACGTCGAGGCGGTGCGCGGCCCGCGGGGACGACGGCTCCGCAGCGTGTGGGACATCGCCACGGAACCGCTCAAACGGCTCGACGGCCATGCCGACGACCATCCGGCCATGATGCCGATGACGCTTGCCCGGCGCTGCATCTCCATCACCAGCCGCGAGGACGGCATCGTGCTCGACCCCTATGCGGGGGCGGGAACCACGCTTGTCGCCGCTCACGGCCTCGGCCGCCGGTGGGTCGGCATCGAGATCAACCGGTCGTTCGTGGACCTGATCGACCGGCGGTTGCGCCACCTGTGACGCTCGACGAACTCAAGGCCAGGCTCGACCGGCTCTCCCCAATCAAGGTGGAGTTCGTCCGCCGGATGGTCGATTCGCCGTCCCGGCCCCCACGGACGGCGACCGGGCGACCGGCATTGCCGCGGGCGGCCCGGCGCGCCATGCTGGAGGCGTTGCCGGAGGCGCCGGCGCCTCTCCGTCGCGGGATCGGTCATGGACGCCATCTTGCAGAGTTTCCTGGCGGGTGCTCCCGTCCTGCTGCTGCACTTCTTCGTGACCGTCGCCATGCTGGCCGCCGGGGTGGCGGTCTACGTCCGCGTCACCCCCCACAAGGACCTGGCGCTGGTGAAGGAGGGAAACGTGGCGGCGGCGGTCTCGCTGTCGGGCGCCGTCCTCGGCCTCGCCATTCCCCTCGCCATGTCGATGTCGGTGAGCGTGAACGTCGCCGACATCGCGATCTGGGGCCTGCTGACCCTCGTCGTGCAGCTCGTCGTCTTCCGCCTGACCGACCTGATCCTGAAGGACCTGCCGGCGCGCATCGAGGCGGGCGAGGTGGCGGCGGCGCTGGTGCTCTCGGCCATCAAGCTCGCCGTCGCCGCGGTCACGGCGGCCGCCGTCTCCGGTTGACCGCCGCCGGTCCCTCCCCCGGACCGTTCCGTGAACCGTTTCCTGGACCGGCTCGCCTATCTGGCCGCGGTCGCCGCGCTCCTCTACGCCGGCGCGACCCACCTGCGGTTCCCCGAGGGGGAGGACGCGCGCCGGCCGACGGTCCATTTCGCCGCGCCGGCGCCCGATTCCCGCCCGCCCGCCGCGGCGCCGGGGGCGCCGGTGCTCACGATCGAGGTCCCGGAAAAGCAGCCGTCGACGGGCACGGCCTTCGCCATCGGCGGCGGCTGGTGGCTGACGGCGCGCCACGTCGCCGACGGCTGCGACAGCGTCGGCCTCGTCACCGCGCCGCGGCGGGCGGCCAGGGCCCGGCGGGTGGTGCTCCATCCCGACGCCGACCTCGCCCTGCTGTCGGCGGGCCTCGACCCGGCGCCCCTCCCCCTCGCGACCGCGTCCCTCCGGCGCGGACAGGACGGCTTCGCGATCGGCTACCCCCAGGGCGCGCCGGGAGACGTCCACGCCCGGTTCATGGGGCGCGCGCGCCTGCGGTCGGTGGGCCGCTACCGGACGGACGAGCCCATCCTCGCCTGGGCCGAGCGCCGCCGCGTCCCCGACCGCCTGCCCGCCCTCGGCGGGCTGTCGGGGGGGCCGATGCTCGATGAGCGGGGCGCGGTGATCGGCGTCACGGTCGCGGCGTCGCAGCGCCGGGGCCGGGTGATGACGTCGGACCCCGCGTCCGTCCGCTGGCTGCTGGCCGAGGCCGGGGTGACGCCCGACCCCGGCGCGCGCGCCGCGGCCCTCGCCGCCGGCGACTTCACGCGACGGGGCGACGACCTGCGCCGGGACCGGCGCGTGGCCAAGGTCGTCTGCGACGTGCGCGGCCCCTCCCGCCGCCGCCGTCTGTAGCGCCCGCTCGCCGCCGCCATCCGTGACGCGGGCCGGCGCCTAAAGCGCTCTCAGGAAAGAACGCACGTCTTCAAGGGCCGGGTGATCGAGGTTCCAATGGCCGCCTTTCGCCGCGATGCCGACGGAATGGTGCGGGTCGGGCCGGGTCGTCAGATAAGCGAAAGCGCGCGCCTTGTCCGCCTTTTCGATGGTGACGCCGGGCAGCGCCTCCACGCAGGCGAAAAAGGCATCGATGCAACGGTTCACTTCGAGGCCTTCGAGCGTTCGGCAAAGAAGCGTTTCGAGCATTCCGGGGCCGCGGCCGTCCGGCAGGACCAGTATGCCCGCCCTCGGATCGCCGTCGCCGAACCGTCCGGAGGCGGCTGGCGGAGTCAGGTCCGCTCTTTCCAGTGAAGACCGGATGCTCTGCAACGCCGAGTGCGCGGACCGTTCCGCGTCGCGCACGATGCCGATGCTCCTGACGGCGTTGAAATCCGGCGCCCTGACGAACGCTTGCAGAAAGCCGCGCAACTCGTCGACGCCGCCGAAATTCTGGATCTGCGCGTCTTCGATCCCGAGACGGTCGACGCAAGCCTGGAAAAAGTTCCGTTGATCGTTTCCTTCGACAAGCAGCTGCCTGCCCATCGAGATCCGTATCGGCCGCATCGCGTTCAACGCACCTCGAGACCATGGGAGACGGCCGCCCCGATGGCGTCGGATCCATAGGTCACGCACCGTATCCTGTCGTCGACGTCCTCAAGCCTGTGGACGGCGAGACGGTCCGGACCGAGAGCCCGATGCGCCGCTTCGAGACATTCGAAGCTGTGGGTGGACGCGACCACCTGCGTGTCGAAACGCCCGGCCGCCGCATCG
The DNA here is from genome assembly GCA_965200265.1 of Alphaproteobacteria bacterium. Taxonomy (GTDB): domain Bacteria; phylum Pseudomonadota; class Alphaproteobacteria; order UBA2966; family UBA2966; genus UBA2966. The sequence goes on from OZ241357.1 coordinate 1,924,683, forward strand.
ACCGCCCGCCAGACCTTCTCCAGCGCGGCGTGATGGAAGCCGTTCTCGATCTCGTCCACCAGCACGATGCCCTCCCGGGCGGCCGAGATCGCCAGAGTCAGCCGCCCGACCCGGGTCATCCCCTCGCCCATGGCCGGCAACGGCACCAGTTCGGACAGACCGATGTCGCCCCAGATCATCGGCACGCCGGATGCGGAGTTCTCCTCGACGCCTTGCAGTCTCGGCTCGATGGTCCGCAGCGCATCCAGCACGAGGCCGCCGAGCTTCAGTTTCCGAAGCTGCCCGAGGCGCGCAGCGTCTTCCCGGGCGCTCCCGGCGCGCGAGGACAGGAACACGGACGCGAACGGCGGCGGCGGAGCGGGTTGGTCGACCTGAAATCCTTCACCGGCGCGGCGTATACGGCCCTCGACGACTTCGCCCGAGTCCTTCCTGAACGAAAACAGGAGCGCGTTCCCGCTCGAAGCCGCGGACGCGGCCAGGTCGCCGGAACCGTCAAGGGGAAGCTCCACGGTCGCCGGTCGTTCGAACGCGATATGGAGGGTCAGCCGGCCGTGGGACTTGTGATGTCCCTCGATTTCCACGGTTCTGGTCATGTCCAGGTCGGTGAATATCGGTTTCCAGAACGTCTCCGGCAGCGTCGAAACCGAAACCGCCGCCGATTCGATCCCGCGGACGGCGTTGGCGTTCAGCGCCATGTGGGGATTTCCCGCGCCGGACAACATGAACAGCGCTTCGAGCAAGGTCGTCTTTCCCGAATTGTTGTTGCCCGTGAGAATGTTGATCGGCGCCAGGTCACCGATCTCGAATTCCTCGAGCGCCCGGAAATTTCGTATCCGCAAATCCTTCAGCATCGTTTCGACCTTTCGATCGTATCCGCGGATGAGGGGTGGCTCGTCGCGACGGACCCGGCGAACGGCGGCGCGGTCCCACCCGCCGGAGCCCCGCGCGCGGATAATCGCCCTCGCGCCCGGCCCGGCGCAAGGTCTGCGTCTCGCGTCCCGTCCCTTTCCCGCGCGCGGCGCGCGCCGGCGTGCTACAAGGACCGGAGAACGGGCCGGAGAAACGCACGGGCCGACGCGCGCCGTCGCGCATCGGCGAGGGGAAGGAGCGCCGCCGCATGGCCGACCGCCGTCTGGTCACCTTCGACGCCTACGCCGCCCTCGTCGACTTCCGCGCCACGCTGATGCCCGTCGTCGACCGGCTTCTGGCGCTGCCGGCGGGGGCCGCGGACTCCTTCCTCGCCGACTGGCGGGCCGGGCAACTCGGCATCGCCGCGCTGTCGAACGCCCTGAAGCGCGGTCGCACGAGGTTCCACGACTGCACCGCCCTCGCCCTCGACCACGCGGCGGCCAGACACGGCATCGCCGTCCCCGCCGACCGGCGGGACGAACTGATCGCCGCCTGGTATCCGCTGCGGCCGTGGCCCGAGGCCGCCGAGGTGCTGGGCGCGCTCAAGTCGCGGGGCCACCGGCTGGCGATCCTGTCGAACGGCGACCGCGCCATGCTCGAAGGCATCGCCGGCGAGCTGGCCGTCGCGCTCGACCACGTCTTCTCGACGGAGGACTGCGGCGTCTACAAGCCGGCGCCGGAGGTCTACGATCTGCCGGTCGAGGCACTCGGCATCGCGCGCGCGGACTACCTGCACGTCGCCGGCAGCGCCAACGACGTGATCGGCGCGAAGGCGGCGGGCGTCCCCTGCTACTGGAGCAACCGCACCGGCGACCGGGTGCTGCTGCCCGAATTTTCGGCCGACGCCGAAGGTCCGGACCTGCGCGGGGTGCTGGACGTGGCCTGAGCGCGGCCGGCCGGGCTCCGAAGGAAGAACCGGCGGCGCGCGGTCAGAACCGGATGGCCAGGGTCAGGCCGCCGCTGAACGCGTGGTTGCCGCCGCCGCCCGTCTCGTAGCCCGCCGCAGCCCGGAGCGTCGCGCGTTCGTCGAGGTCGAACGAACCGCCCAGCCGGAAGCGCACCGACACCGGCTCGGCCGATGCCTTCAGCGCCTGTCCCTCGACCACGGTCTCCGTCTCGGCCGAGAACTCGCGCATCGCGTCCACCGCGGCGAACAGCCGGTCGTTCCCGGACCCGCCGAGCGCCGCCTCCACCGTCATCCCGACGCCGGCCCGCAGGCTCTTCGCCCGCGCCATCGACACCCGCGCGCGGCTGCCCACCGAGTCCGTGAAATCGTCCAGGGAGACCCGCGACCAGACGAGCCCGGCGCGCGGCGTGAGCGAAACGCCCGGCGCCGCCGCCACGGGCCGCCCCACCTCCACGCCCACGGCCTGGCCCGTCCCGGACACGCCGCTCGCCAGCGGGCGGGGATGGATCGCCGACGTCAGGTCCACGTCGTACCACGTCGCCGCCGCCCGCGCGTCCAGGCGGAAACCGCCTCCCGCCGGCGCCGCGGCGTAGACGCCCATGCCCATCCCCGACAGCGCCGCCCTCCCCGCCCCGGACAGCGCCGCCACGCCGCGAAACCCGTGAACCGACACGCCCACCCGCGCGCCGTCCGCGACCTCGGCGTCGATCCCGGCCTGCGCGCCGTGCCGCCGCCGGTCGTAGGCCAGGTCCGGGAGGGTCGACGAATCGGCCGTCCACCTGCCGTCGGCGGCGTCGATGCGCGCCCAGGCGCCGTTGGCGTCGCGCGCCGCCGTCAGACGATCGTCCCGGTCCGCAAAGCCGTTCATCGCCAGAAGGAACGAAGGCAGCGCCGCGTAGAGCCGGCAACGCCCGTCCATCGCATCGCCGCAGTCGAACGTCGTCCGCGCGGGCGGTGGAGAGGCGCCGCGGTCGCTGCCACCCATGTCTTCGCCGTTCGACTCTTCCATACCCGGCGGATCCGGATACACCGCCCCCCGCAGCCCCGACGTATCCGGCCTGCCGTCCGTCAGGGGAACGGTCGCCTCGTGGCCGGTGGTGACCCCGTCCTGAAACTCCTTGAAGGTGGTGGCCGTGGTTCCGGCGCCGACGATGAGGCCATCCACTCTCTCCGCGGCTTTGTCGGCGCTCTCCCTCGAGAGCCAGTCCTGCATCTCCCGGGGAAGTCGGGCGGCGTAAAGGGTCACGCTCGTGTCCTCGTCGCCGCGGATCGCGCTCATGGCGCCGTTCGCCTCGACCCGCCCGGTCAGGCCGATCGTCACGCTGCCGCCGCCGGTCAGGTCCACCGCCGCCCGCGCGCCCGTGCCGCCCCGCACCAGGCCGTCGATGCGGACGTCCGCCGGACCCGGATCGTTGACGAGGATCGCCCGCCCCGACGAACCGGCGAGCAATTGACCCGTTCGCCCGACGGTGAGGAAGCCGCCACCCGAAAGATGCACCGCGGCATCCTCCCCGCCCATCACCCGGCCGTGCACCGTGACGGTCTGGTCGCGGATGCCGGCCGCCCCGGGAACACAGCCGTCGTCCACGGGGCAACCGGCGTTGGCGACGTAGACGCCCGCCCTGCCGCCGGTGACGCTGGTGTCCTCGGCGACGGTGACGTCGATGCGCCCGTTGTCGTCGTGCGGCATGACGTACCAGGCGCGGATGCCATCGCCCCGCGAGGCGATGGCGCCGCCGTTCACGGCGACGCGGACGTCGCCGACGTTGTGCCAGTCCAGGAACGCGCGCACCTCGTCTTTCCAGCTGTCGCCATAGCTGGTGAAGACGTTGCCGTAGTTGGGCAGAGCGTCGAGCGCGGCCTCCAGGTCGCCTCCCGTCGTCAAGGCCGTGACGACCTCCTCTTCGCCTTTCGAGAGACCCTCTTCGCCTTTCGAGAGGCCGTCCACGAGGAGGCTCCGCAGGAAGGTCCTGCGCTCCGCGTTGTCCGCCGTCAGATAGGTCTTGATCTCCTCGTCGCTGTAGGTCCCATCCTCGTTGGTGTCGACGCCGCTCGCACCGCGTGCGATGAGAATCGGCTGCGCGAAGTTCGTATCGGTGAGCAGCGCGCGGAATTGCCTCACGATCACCGCCGCGCGCGTCCGGTCCGCCGCGGTGGGGGCCGCCTCGCCCGGGACCGCAACGGCCAGAAGCGCTTGCTGGGCCTCACGGCTCATGAGCGCGTTCGGGTCGTCGCCCTTGGCCACGGCGGCGAGCAGGGGATCCAGCCTCATGAGACCCGCCTCGATTCCCGCCGCCTGCCCGTAGCGCGTGACGCGCTCGCCCGCCGCCCCCCGATGGGTGACGACGGCCGCCCGGTCGAGAGCGGCGGCGGAGAAACGGCCCATGTCGCTCGGCTCGGTCTTGCCTTCCTCGCGCGCGAACGTTCCCGTCCAGACGACGTCGATGGCGGGCTGGGCGTCCGCCGCGCGCATCTCACCCGCCGCGCTTTCGCGCGCGATGCGGGCGACGACGCCCCGGCGCGCCGAGATCGTCCCGGCCTGGGTGACGCGAATGCGTCCGGTCGCCGCGGTGGAGCCGAGGGCCACATGGAGTCCCGGGCCGTATTGCGACACGAGCGCCGCGCCTTCGGAGACGGTGGCGACGGCGTCCCCGGTTCCGTTCAGGTCGGCCCGGACGGCGGCTCTCTTCGGGGGCCGGGCGTTCGACGTCACCGACCCGCCCGTCATGTCGATCCTGACGTCGGCCGTGTTGCCCGTCGCCGTCCGGACGAAGACGCCGCTCCCGGCCGTGGAGAGGACGTCGCCGCTGTTGGTCAGCGTCACCTTGCCCGCGCCGTCGTGCGCCAGTTCGATACCGTCGCCGGTCGCGAAAATGCGCGCGGCGCTGGTGACCGTGTGGCTTCCCGTGTGGGCGGTGGAGGCGATTCGCGTGTGGACGCCGTCGTGCAGCACGGGCGCGGCCTGCGTCCCGATGCTCACCCGGCTCTTGAGGTCGACCGTCAGGCTGGAGGCGGCCGCCGGAGCGCTCGGGCGGATGTAGATGCCGTGGCCCGACGAGGCCGGCAGCGTCGTATAGGGGGCGGTGGGGGTGGGCTGCACGATCAACACGCTGCCCGTCGCGCCCATCGTGAGCGAGATGCTGCCGTCGTCGGTCGTGGTCGTGCCGCCGGCGTTGACGATGACGATGCCGCTTTCGTTCATGGCCGTGCCGCCGGCGGCCGATCTGGTGATCGTGGTCGCGGCGGTCGAACTCGCCCCGACCGTGAGCGTCAGCCCGTTGGCGCCCGAATAGCGGATGCCGTTCGCCGCTTCCGCGGGCGTGCAGTCGTGGATTCCGCTGGCGGCAGGCATGGCTCCAAGGTCGGTGCAGGCATTGCTTTGCGCCCGCGCTGCGTCCGGGGCGAGCAGGAAGGCGGCGAGCAACGCCGGTCCGCAGATGCCGACGAGGCCAGGGCGCCGCGCCGCCCCCGTCGCCGCTCTACGCGCCATCCGAGACGTCCTTCCGGTTTCCGGTCCGTCGTTACCGGACGCTCCGCCCTTTATAGCAGATTCCTCCCCCCGAACGCACCTTCGCGGCGGCGGCCATGCCGACGCCGCGACCTTGCCGATCGAGGCTGCCGGCGTGAACACTCCGCGATGGCGTATTGAACGCCACGGGGATCGGAAGTACGGTCGGCGCCATGCCGAAGCCCGGGAAGACGGAAGCGCCGCCGCCGGACAAACCCGACCGTCCAAGGGACTGGCGCGAACAGATCAAGACCGACCTGGCGGCCCAGGTGGAGGCCGGGGGAACGCTTTACGGCTTCCGACGGGACGGCGCCTACGTCGCGCGCACCAGGCACGGAGAGCGGGTGCTCAGGCCACCCGTCGACAAGTCCGCTTGATCCGCCTTTTCGGCCATGCCGACGCTCTACGTCGTCGCCGGCCCGAACGGGTGCGGCAAGTCCACCCTGACGCGCACCACGTGGTTCCGGGGAGTGGAAGTGATCGACCCCGATGCGATCGCACGCCGCATGGCGCCGGCCACGCTCGCACAGGCGGGGCGCGAAGCGGTGCGACACCGGCGGGCGGCGTTCGCCGCGCGCAGGACGCACTTGGTGGAAACCACGCTTTCCAGCGGGGGGCTGCTGCGCCTGATGGAAGCCGCGCGGACGGCCGGTTACCGGGTCGAGCTGCACTACGTATGCGTGAACGCCCCCGAGCAGGCGCTCGACCGCATCCGCAACCGTGTCCTGCTGGGTGGCCACGATGTGCCGGAGCCCGACGTGCGGCGCCGGTACACCCGCTCCCTGGCCCGCTTGCCGGCCGCGATCGAACGATCGGACGAGGCCCGTCTCTACGACAACAGCGACCATGACCGCCCGTACCATGAGGTCGCGGTCCTGACCGCCAACACCCGGTGGACTGCCGAAGTGCTTCCGGACTGGGCAGCAGCGGCAGTCGCGCGCACGTCGTCGCCGCGGCGGTGATGCAGGCGAGCGGAGCCTTTATCGCCCGGATGATTTTCACGGATAAGCAGGTAGCAGATTCCGTCCCCCGAGCGCACCTTCGTACAGGGCGCCCGGCGGCGGCCGTGCCGGCGCCGCGCTGTTCACACGGCGCCCGTACCGTGCCAGTATCACGTGGTGCTTGCGGGCGGGAGGTCATGATGAGCGAAGCACGGGATTCGGCGTTGCGCGTCGAGATCGCCACCTTCAACCGGCGAAGGGACGAACTCGAGCGACACCACATGCACAAATGGGCGCTGATCCGAGGTGAGGACCTTGCAGGAACCTTCGACACCCTGGAGAACGCGGCACGGACGGCAGCACGCCGGTTTGGGCGCGGCCCCTACTTGATCCGACAGGTCGGGGCCGATGAGAAGCTCCACCTTCCCTCTTCGGCGATGTTCGCGTCCGCACATGCCGCTGACTGATTGCGGGTTCCCGGACAACGCCGACAACGGCCCACACTCGGGAGCGCAGGCATGAGCGCCGCGCTTGCATTCCCCCCCTCCCGCGTCCCGGTGGTCAACGTCGCCGCCGTGCCGCAGCGCAGCCCGCTCCGGTATCCCGGCGGGAAGACGTGGCTGGTGCCTCACATCCGGGAGTGGCTGCGCCGCACGAAGCCGGAAATCCTGATCGAGCCGTTCGCCGGCGGCGCGATCGTGTCGCTCACGGCGGTCATGGAGGACCTCGCGCCCGCCGCCGTGATGGTGGAGATCGACCGCGACGTGGCCGCCTTCTGGCGGTCCGCCCTGGAGAGCGGCGCGGCGCTCGGGGAACGGGTGCGGCGCTTCGAGCCGACGCGCGAAAGCCTGCGCGAGATCGAGAGCCGGGCGCCCGGCACGGTCGAGGAACACGGGTTCCGCACGCTGGTTCTGAACCGCACCCGGCGGGGCGGCATCCTCGCACCGGGCGCGTCGTTCTCCCGCCGCGGCGAGAACGGCAAGGGGGTTCTGTCGCGCTGGTATCCCGACACCCTCGCGGAGCGCCTCGCGGCGATCCAGCGCCACGCCGACAGGATCACGTTCCTGGAAGGCGACGGCATGAAGGCGCTGCCCATCCTGCTGCGCGGCTGGGGCCGCCGGGCGGCGGTGTTCCTCGATCCACCCTACACGGCCCCGACCGGCAAGCGCGCCGGCGCGCGGCTCTACGCCCACGCCGACGTGGACCATGCGGCGCTGTTCGCCATGCTGGACGAGCGCGATTCCAGCTTCCTGATGACCTATGACGCCGCGCCGGAGATCGTCGACCTGGTGCGCCGGCACGATTTCCACGCGGTGGGCCTCTCGATGAAGAACACCCACCACAACCGGATGACCGAGCTGGTCATCACCTCCGAGCCGCTGTTCGCATGACCGGCCACGGGATCGCCGAATGGTTCGGGGAGCCGTTCGGGACCATGCCGCCGGCGCGAAGGCAGACCTTGGCGCGAGCGGCGTTGGAGCGCGACCCGCCGCCGCCGTGTCCCTTTCGGCGCGGCCGGCCGCCGTGCAGCAAGAGGGGCGGCGTCTGCTCGATACAGGCGCCGGGCGGCCGCCCCGTCGTCACCTGCCCGAGCCGCTTCGAGGAAGGCGACCTGATCCCGAACTGGCTGGCGCGGATCGTGGGCTTCCCGGAAGTCCATCTGGCCCGCGAAGTGCCCTTCATGCGCTCGCCCGAAACGGGCAGGCCGGCAGGGCGCATCGACCTCGTCGTGGCGGGGAGCGACACGGCCGCAGCATGGTTCGGGTTGGAGATTCAGGCCGTCTATTTCTCGGGAGCCGGGATGCAGGCGGACTTCGAGGCGCTGTTGACGGACAACGGCGTCGCGCCTCCCGCGCCGTCGGGATTCCGCCGCCCCGACTGGCGCTCGTCGAGCGCGAAGCGGCTCATGCCCCAACTCCAGATCAAGGCTCCGACGCTGAGGCGATGGGGAACCAAGCTGGCGGTCGCGGTGGACCTGCCGTTCTTCGAAGCCATCGGCGGCCCGAGCGCCGAACCGTCCCACGACCTGGACGATGGCGACGTCGTGTGGCTGGTCCCGTGCATGACGGACGCCTTCGGCCTCGAAGAGCATCATTGGGAAGTGCTGTCGCTGGAGGATTCCAGCGACAAACTGCTTTCGGCCGAAACGGTGAAGCGCAGGGAGTTCGAGGATGCCCTGCGCGCGAAGCTGGAACGGATCGGAGAACCGGCATGACCGGCCTGACGAACGATCGGGCAAGAGCCGCGTTCTTCCGGTCCTTCCGCTTCATCGGCGAGCGCAAGCAGCTCGGCGGCGTGTCGCTTTCGGATATACTCCGAAAAAAAGGAGGACTCGCATACGAGCCCTCCTGGGTGATCATCGCCCACGCCACACGGGGACGGTGGGCGGGTAGTATGCGCCGGAGCCACTCAGGGCGTTCCGGCGGGGCGTATGTAGACCTCGTATCGACGAAGGACTTCGACGAGTCAAGCGAATTCTCGCGCGAACCACGCTCCCGCGCGGCGCACGGTCGTCGTGCGCGACGCCATCGATCGTTCCGGCCACGGGATCGCCGACATCGCTCCGCGCCGCGGGAATGATCCGGCGGAGGCGGCGGGGGCGGCGTCAGGGCGCCGCGAGGCCGGGCGCTCCGCCGGGCGCATCGGGCGCCGCCGCCGGCCACGCCGGGCGCGACAGGATGTCCTCGACCAGCGGTGCGAAGTGCGCCAGCGGGCGGGTGTCGTAGTCGGGATCGAACGCCGGCTGGTCCCAGTATTCGCAGAAGCCGGCGCAGGAATCGAACCATCGGTGGCCGCGGTGCGCCTCGCGCGCGTTCCTGTCGCGGCCGACGTGGTGTCCGTAGTAGTACTCCTGGAAGACGCCGTGCTGCGCGGTCACCCACGTCACCTCCTCGCGCACGTAGGGGCGCATGATCGCGACGGCGACCGCGGCGTGGTTGCGCGGCGCCAGGACGTCGCCGATGTCGTGTATGAGCGCCGCGAACACCATCTCGTCGTCGGCGCCGTCGCGCTCGGCGCGGGTCGCCGTCTGGAGGCAGTGCGTCAGCCGGCTGACCCGGTAGCCCCCGAGGGCGCCGTCGAGCAGGGTCATCGCCTCGAGGACGCGGCCCGCCTGGCCCGCGGCCCACTCTTCCTCCACGCTGTCGAGGAACTCGTACTCCTCCCGGGCGCCGTCCTTCATGGCGCGAAACGCCACCTGTTCCATCGCCCCGCTCCGCTCCATTCCGCTCCGCCCCGTTCCGTTCCGCCCCGGCGCGCCGACCGGAGCGGGGAGGCGCGATTCGGGACATGCATCGGACGCTCCCGTGCGCTAACATGGCCCGGCCGGCCGGCGCGCGCCGGACGGCCGCGTGTCGTGGCGCAGTATCGCGGCGCATTGTATCCGGGAAGGACGGCGAATGGCGATGGACGCCGGGGGCGCGGAAGGGCGGCGCGTGGTGCGCGGGGCCTGTCCGCTCGACTGCCCCGACACCTGCAGTTGGGACGTGACGGTCGAGGACGGCCGCGCCGTCGGCCTGCGCGGCGCGCGCGACCATCCGTTCACCCGCGGCAACCTGTGCGTCAAGGTCAACCGCTACCTCGAGCACACGCGGGCGCCGGACCGCCTGCTGCACCCGCTGCGGCGCGTCGGCCCGAAGGGCGCCGGCGCGTTCGAGCGGATCGGCTGGGACGAGGCCCTCGACGAGATCGCCGCGCGCCTGAAGGACGTCATCGCCGCCCGCGGCGGCGAGGCCGTCTGGCCCTGCTTCGGCACCGGGCACATGGGCTTTCTCCAGGGCATGTCGGGGTCCGGCTTCCGCCTGTGGAACGCGCTCGGCGCGTCGCGGCACCGGGTGACCATCTGCGCGGTCGCCGGCGTCGCCGGCACCATGACGACCCTGGGCCAGTCCACCGGCATGGACCCGGAGGACCTGCCCCGCGCCAGGCTCATCATCCTGTGGGGCTACAACCCGCTGTCCACCGGCAACCACGCCTGGCGCTTCATCTCGGAGGCGCGGCGGAACGGCGCCCGGGTCGTCGCCATCGACCCCATCCGCACGCGCTCCGCCGCGCGGGCCGACGAGCACGTCGCCCTCCTGCCGGGGACGGACGCGGCGTTCGCCCTCGGGCTGCTCAACGTCGTCGTCGGCATGGGCGCCGAGGACGCCGACTACCTCGACCGGCACACCAGCGGCTGGCCGGCGTTCCGCGAGCGCGTCCTCGAGTATCCGCCGGAGCGGGCCGCGGAGATCTGCGGCATCCCCGCCGACACCGTCGTCGCGCTCGGCCGGCGCCTCGCGACGACGCGGCCCACGGCCATCCGGTCGTCCATGGGAATGCAGCGCCACGCCGGCGGCGGCATGGCCATCCGCGTCCTCAACGCCATCCCGGCGGTCACCGGGGACTGGCGGCTGCCCGGCGGCGGCGCCATCTACTCGACCGGCGCGGCGTTCCCCGGCAATTTCGCCAGGCTCCGGCTGGGCGGCCTCGCCCCCCCGTCGACGCGCGAGCTGACCACGACCCGCATGGGCGAAATCCTGCTCGACGTCGACGACCCCCCGGTCGACGCGCTGATCCTCTACGGCGCCAACCCGGCGGCGAGCTCGCCCCGGCAGGGGCCGTTGCGGCGCGGCCTCGCGCGCGAGGACCTGTTCACCGTCGTCATCGAGAACTTCCCCACCGACACCGTCGACTACGCCGACGTCGTGCTGCCGTCGACCATGCAGACGGAACACGCCGACCTCCACAACGCCTACGGCCACATGTACCTGCAATGGAACGAGCCCGCCGTCGCGCCGCCGGGCGAGTGCCTGCCGCACACGGAGATCTTCCGCCGGCTGGCGCGGGCGATGGGGCTGAACGAACCGTGCCTGTACGACAGCGACGAGGACCTGGCGCGGGCGGTCCTCGATTCGGACCATCCGGCGCTCGCCGGCGTCACCCTGGAGAAGCTGCGGGAGAAGGGCTGGATGCGCCTCGACCTGCCGCGGCCCTACCTGCCGTTCGCCGACGGGTTCCCGACGCCGTCGGGAAAGCTGGAGTTCCATTCCGGACGGGCCGCCGCCCTCGGCCTCGACCCCCTGCCCGGCTTCACGCCGCCGGCCGAGGTCGCCGACGAGGAACTGGCGCGACGGTATCCCCTGGCCCTCGTGGCGCCGGCGTCGCACTACTTCCTCAACAGCACCTTCGCCAACATGCCGGAAATGCTGGAACGCGCCGGCCCGCGGCGCGTGACGCTGAACCCCGCGGACGCCGCCGCCCGCGGCCTCGTCGAGGGGGACGTGGCGCGGATCTTCAACGACCGCGGGTCGTTCGAGGCCGAGATCGCCGTCAGCGACGCCGCGCGGCCGGGGGTCGCGGCCGGCATCAAGGGCTACTGGCCGAAGATCGTCGGCGAGAAGGCGAACCTCAACCTGACCGTGGCCGAGCGCGATTCGGACATGGCGGGCGGCGCCGTGTTCCACGACAACCGGGTCGAGGTCGAGCCGGCGCGCCGCAGCGCGGCGGCCTGACGCCGCGAGCGCCGGCGAGGCGGATCACGCAGGCCGCCCATCCGTCCGGTCCGTACCCCTCCTCCACCCGCTCCCCCGCCGAGCGGGCGATGCGCGGGTGGAGACGGCGAGCACCTTCACGCGACCGCACCCAGGCCGTTCTTCGCGACCAGCGTCAACAGCTTCAGCGAAGCGCCCCGCGGCCGCTTCTCGCCACGCTCCCACTGGCTCACCAGGCTCGTCGTCACGTTGAGATGGCGCGCGAACACCGCCTGGCTCGCGTACTCGCGAAGCCGAAGCGCGCGAATTTCCTCCGGGGCCATCTCCTCGACCGGCGTGAGGCACATGTCGTCGAACGCCCTCATGGTCCGCTTCGACATCACACCCGCCTCCGCCAGGCCGAGCGCCGCCTCATGCGCGGCGGCCAGGGCCGCGCTCTCGTATCGCTTGGTCATTGCACGTCACCTCGATAATCGCTCCAATCCTACAGCCGTCGGCGCGACCGCCGTTTCCCCGTGTCCGCCAAAGCGTTCCGCGCCGTCAGGAGGAAGGGGCGGACCGTGAGCGGGCCGGCGTCCGGGTCCGTCCGGTTCGGGACCGCCCGACGGCGCCACGGGAAGGCGCTATCCTACTCGAACCGGGCTTCGTCCAACCGCCGGTAGACTTCGGTTCCCCGCAACGCCTCGTTGTCTTTCGCGTAATCGAAAGGCGTCCTTCCCCTTCCGTCGCGGGCGCTCGGGTCGGCGCCGCCTTCGATCAGCGCCGCGACGACCGAAGGCTCGGGGTTCTTCCACGCCGCCAGGTGAAGCGGGGTCATGCCGTCTTCAGCGCGGGCGCTCGGGTCCGCGCCGGCTTCGATCAACGCCGTGACAACCGAAGGCTCGGGGTTCTCCCACGCCGCCAAATGAAGCGGCGTCACGCCGCCTTCGGCGCGGGCGTTCAGGTCCGCGCCGGCTTCGATCAGCACCGCGACAACCGAAGGCTCGGAGTTCAGAGCCGCCGCCGAATGAAGCGGCATCACGCCGACGTCGCCGCGGGCGTTCAGGTCCGCGCCGCCCTCTATCAGCACCGCGACAACCGAAGGCTCGGGGTTGCCCGCCGCCGCCACGTGAAGCGGCGTCCCGCCGGCGTCGCCGCGGGCGTTCGGGTCCGCGCCGCCTTCGATCAGCGCCCCGACAACCGATGGCTCGGAGTTGTTCTGCGCCGCCATGTGAAGCGGCGTCTTGCCGTTTTCGGTGCGGGCGTCAACGTCCGCGCCGGCTTCGATCAGCACCGCGACAACCGAAGGCTTGGAGTTGCCGAATGCCGCCCCATGAAGCGGCGTCCCACCGGCGTCGTCGCGGGCGTTCGGGTCCGCGCCGCCTTCGATCAGCGCCGCAACAACCGAAGGCTCGGAGTTGCCGAATGCCGCCCCATGAAGCGGCGTCTTGCCATTTTCTTCGCGGGCGTTCGGGTCCGCGCCGCCCTCGATCAGCGCCGCGACAACCGAAGGCTCGGGGTTGCTCCTCGCCGCCCAATGAAGCGGCGTCTTGCCGCTTTCGGTGCGGGCGTTCGGGTCCGCGCCGGCGGCCATCGCGGCGCTTACCTCGGGAGCGGTTCCGCGCGACACCGCCGTGAACAGATCACGCGTCGCATCGGCGAAGACGGGCGCGGCCGCCGCCAGCGCCAAGGCGAACGCCAAGCCGGCGCGGACGGCAAACATGCAGGCCACGCGACCGGTCACCGCTTCCCGCGCCGCCAACGCCGCGCGCGCTTCGTCGGTTCGGTAATCAGACTGGTATCGCACCGCGTTCACCGCCCCTCCGTCCGCCACCATGCGCCCGTATCCGTCCCGCGTCGCCCCGGCGCATGTGACGGTATCGCCGCCATCATACCGCAACGCGCGGGTCGCCCCCGCGCCGTGGACCGCCGGCGTCCGGGTCCGTCCGGTTCGAGACCGCCCGACGGCGCCACGGGAAGGCGCGATCCTACTTGAATCGGGCTTCGTCCAACCGCCGGTAGACTTCGGTTCCCCGCAACGCCTCGTTGTCTTTCGCGTAATCGAAAGGCGTATTGCCATCTTTGTCGCGCACGGCGATATCCGCGCCGGCTGCGATCAGCACCTCGACAACCGATGGCGCGGGGTTCTCGGCCGCCGCCCAATGAAGCGGCGTCTCGCCGGCTTCGTTGCGGGCGTTCGGGTCCGCGCCGGCTGCGATCAGCGCCGCGACAACCGATGGCGCGGAGTTCTTTGCCGCCAGATGAAGCGGCATATTGCCGCCTTCGTTGCGGGCGTCTACGTCCGCGCCGGCTTCGATCAGCGCCGCGACAACCGATGGCGCGGGGTTGCCCCCCGCCGCCATGTGAAGCGGCGTATTGCCTCTTCCGGTGCGGGAGGCAACGTCCGCGCCAGCTTCGATCAGCGCCGCGACGACCGAAGGCGCGGGGTTCTTCCACGCCGCCCCATGAAGCGGCGTCATGCCGAGTTCGTCGCGGGCGTCAACGTCCGCGCCGCCTTCGATCAGTGCCGCGACAACCGATGGCTCGGGGTTGTTCCCCACCGCCATGTGAAGCGGCGTCATGTCGTGTTCGGTGCGGGCGTTCGGGTCCGCGCCCCCTTCGATCAGCACTGCGACGACCGAAGACGCGGGGTTCTCCCACGCCGCCCCATGAAGCGGCGTCTTGCCGTTTGTGTCGCGGGCGCTCGGGTCCGCGCCGCCTTCGATCAGCGCCGCGGCAACCGAAGGCTCGGGGTTGCTCTCCGCTGCCATGTGAAGCGGCGTCTTGCCGTTTTCGGTGCGGGCGTCGACATCCGCGCCGGCTTCGATCAGCACCGCGACAACCGAAGGCCTGGAGTTGCCGAATGCCGCCCCATGAAGCGGCGTCCCGCCGGCGTCGCCGCGGGCGTTCGGGTCCGCGCCGCCTTCGATCAGCGCCGCAACAACCGAAGGCTCGGGGTTCTGCCCCGCCGCCAGATGAAGCGGCGTCCCGCCGTCTTCGGTGCGGACGTTCGGGTCCGCGCCACCCGCTATCAGCGCCGCGACAACCGAAGGCTCGGAGTTGCCGAATGCCGCCCCATGAAGCGGCGTCATGCCATTTTCTTCGCGGGCGTTCGGGTCCGCGCCGCCCTCGATCAGCGCCGCGACAACCGAAGGCTCGGGGTTGCTCCTCGCCGCCCAATGAAGCGGCGTCTTGCCGCTTTCGGTGCGGGCGTTCGGGTCCGCGCCGGCGGCCATCACGGCGCTCACCTCGGGAGCGGTTCCGCGCGACACCACCATGAACAGATCACGCGTCGCATCGGCGAAGACGGGCGCGGCCGCCGCCAGCGCCAAGGCGAACGCCAAGCCGGCGCGGACGGCAAGCATACAGGCCATGCCGCCGGTCACCGCTTCCCGCGCCGCCAACGCCGCGCGCGCCTCGTCGGTTCGGTAATCAGGCTGGTATCGCCCCGCGTTCACCGCCCATCCGTCCGCCGCCCGAACGCGCAACCGGGTCTTCACCCCGTCGTCGAGGTTGCGGATCGTGATGCTTGCCACGGTCATGCCCTCCGTGCATCCGGGAATCCAACCTACGCAGCGATCACGATGCAATCAAGGCGCTGACCAAGTTCAGATAGAACAGATGCACGGTTTCCATCAGGCCGTTGTAGTAGTCCAGGGACATGACCACGGCGTCCTCGGCGTCCCGGCGCGACCGCCGGCCCGATGCCGCGCATCGCCGCCAGCGGCGCCCGGAGCCGGTCTTGAAACCGTCCGTCCGGGCGCCGCCCCGCCGAAGAAGGTCCGGCGGGGGCGGGAGCGTCAGTCCGCCACCCGGCAATGCTCCGCCTGGCAGGCGCCGAAGCTGCCGAAGGCGACCAGGTGCCGGTTCTGGTAGGCGCTGTCGGTCTCGAGGCGCCACCAGCCGGCGGTTTCGAGCTTGTCCGTGGGGCCGTAGAGGGCGCCGCTGTATTCGCCCTGGTTCCACTGCCCGGCCTGCCACGAATCCGCCGCGCCCGAATAGCTGCCGTCGGCCTCGATGTCGTCCTCCACCAGCCTGATCGCGATGTTGGCATGGGTGGCGTGGGCCGCCGCCGCGTGGCGGAGGAAGGCGTATTTCTGCCAGACGCCGTTTTCGAGCGCCTGCAGGTTGGCGATGCTGCCCGAGATCCTGTTGGCCTGGGTGGGGATGCCGGTGCCGGTGCAGGTGCTGCCGCCGATGCAGGCGTTGAGCGTCACGTCGCCCCGCAGGCGGGTGAAGTGGCCGACGTGCGGCGCGGTTTCGGACCCCACCGAGTTGGACCTGGGATGCAGGATCATCCCCATCGTCCGGCCCTCGAACGTGGCCGCGATCGAGGTCGAGACGTCGCCCGTCCTCGCAGTGGCCGCGTCCCGGAAGGCGTCGTAGCCGAAGTGGTAGCCCTGCAGGAAGCCCGGCCGGGGATACTCGTCGATGTAGTCGGTGTACACGAACAGGCCATAGGCCGCATAGGACAGGTAGCGGTCGGCGTCGTCGCTGGCGCTGTCCGCCATCGCACCGGCGTCAAGGCCGCCATAGTTCGACACCCAGGTCCGCAGGTCGCCCATCGCGCCGTGGGCGGCGAGCCGGCGGCCGTCGCTGTCGGCGGGATCGGGCTGGGGCTGGTTGCCGGCCAGTCCGAAGCGCGAGGCCCAGTAGTAGTTGGGCTCGCCGTCGGGGTCGGCGTAGGGCGCGCCGAACGAGGCCTCCGCGTCGCTGCGGTTGAAGTCGAAGCAGTAGGCCGGATAGGCGCCGCTGCAATCGTCCGACGCGGCCTCCCCGGCGGCCGTCGTGCCCCAAGCGCCCGCTTGGTTGATCCCGTCGCGGCCTCGGCTCGACGACCTGTCGAGATCGTGCTTGAAGAGGCTCATGACGGTGCCTTGGCCGCCGGTCCTGAAGACCATGCCGTCGGGCGTGAAGCGGATCGAGCTGGTCATCGGGTTCTGGTAATGGCGCTGGTAGGCGGTGATCCCCGAGCCGGTCACGGCGGTGCCGTCGATGGTGGTCGCCCGCTGGACGACCGGAACCTTCGGCCGGTTGCTGGCGCTGTCGCCGACGGTGCCTTCGTAGCTGTGGCGGACGTCGCCGCGCATGGAGATCGTCCGCAGCGCGAACCAGTCGCCGTCGCCCGTCGCGTCCGGCGAGAGCACCGTCTTGCCGGCGGCCCAGGGCGTCGCGGCGGTCTTGATGTCCAGCGCGTTCGGGTTGGGACACGCCGTGTTGACCGTGCAGGTGCTGGCCGCCGCCTCCCTCGGCGTGAGCGAGACCCGCACGGTGAAGGGGGGACGGTCGTCCACCGATACGGCGGGAGCCTCGGGGATGTCGTTCAGGATGGCCGGGGGCCGCGCCAGCCCGGCGTCGCCGGCGATGCGGGTGGAGGCCCAGGGGCGCAACGCGGCCTCGGCCGCCCTCGCCTCCGTCAGTGCGCGCGTGGCCGCCGCCCGCTGTTCGTCCGTGGTCGCCGCGTCGAGGGCCGCCTGCGCCGCCGTGGCGAGCGCCGCCGCGGTCATGCCCGTCCTCTCCGCCGCCCGCGCCGTTGCGTAGGCCGCCTCCGCGGCCGCCAGCGCCGTCTGCGCCGCCGCTCTCGCGGTCCTGGCCGCCGTGCGGTCGGTGGTCTTCTGGTCGTCCGTCGTGTCGCCGTCCCAGGCCGCGGCGGTCGCCTGGAAGTCCGCCTCCACCTTCTCCAGGGCCGCCTGGGCGGCCGCCAGCGCCGTCCTCGCCGCCGCCGTCGCGGTCTGCGCCGTCGTGAAGGCGGTCTGCGCCGAACGCAACGCCCGCTCCTGCGCCGTCGGTTTCAGTTGCTCCAGCTGCGGTATCAGGGAGACCTGGGCCGCGGTCAGCAAGCCCTGGGCTTGCGTAAGCGTGATGCGCTGCCCGTCGGAAAGGTCGTCCCTCTCCAGCGCGTCGTTCAGCGCGCTGCGAGCGCCGTCCAGCGCCTCCTGAGCCGAATCCAGCGAGGCCACGAAGGAAGCGCTCCCCGCGTCGGCCGCCAGCGCGCCGTTGACCTCCCCCACGGCCGTTTCGATCGCCGCCACGGCCTGCACGATCGCCGTCTTGGCGGCGCTGTCGGGCTGGCTCCCCAGTTCCTCCTGGAGATCGTCCAGGTCTTCCTGGACGACGGCCAGCGCCTTGCGGGCTTCCCCGCGGTTGTCGGTGCCCGCCGCCAGCGCCGCCTGGGCCGCCGCCAGCGAGTCGCGAAGGTCCGCCAGCGCCGCCTCGGCCGCCGCCAACGCGGTTTCATCGACGATGCGCACGTGCTTGGTCTTGGTGCAGGCGCCCAAGGTCAGCAGAACGGCGCAGGCAAGGACGAGGAAATACTTCGATACGGACATCGGGACCTCCATTCGTCAAGTCAGAGGCCCCGTGAAGAGGCCCCGTGAAGAGGCCCCGTGAAGAGGCCCCGTGAAGAGGCCCCGTGAAGAGGCCCCGTGAAGAGGCCCCGTGAAGTTCACGCCGTTATCCTATCACAACCGCCAAAGACGCCGCAAGGGCAAAAGCTCGACCTGAAACCATCCGGGCGACGAAGGCTCCGTTCGCCCGGGAGCGCCGGCAAGCTCCGCGCCCGGCGAAGCCGCCCTGCGCCTACGCCGCCGTCGCGCCCGTCAGCAGGTCGGCGCAGCGCTCGCCCATCATGATCGACGGGGCGTTGGTGTTCGACGAGACCATGAACGGAAACACCGACGAGTCGGCCACCCGCAGGCCGACGATGCCGTGCACCTTGAGTTCGTGGTCGACCACCGCCCCGGCGTCGGCGCCCATCCGGCACGTGCCGATCGGGTGCCAGCTGGTCTGCCCGGAGGCGCGCGCGTAGTCGATCAGCTCGTCGTCGGTCGCCGCCCCGGGGCCGGGCAGCACCTCCGCGACGACGAGCTCGCGCAGGGCCGGGCGCGCGGCGATCTTGCGCGTGAGCCTGAGGGCGGCGAGGCTCAGGGCCAGGTCGCGCTCGGTCGCCAGGTAGTTGGGGCGGATCTCCGGCGCCGCCGTGGGGTCGCCCGACGCGACGTGGACCGAGCCCCGCGACTCCGGGTGGAGGTTGAACGTGCCGATGGTGAAGCCCGGATGCGGGTCGACGCCCGTCCCGCCGGTGATGGCGTAGCGGTCGGCGCCGCTCACGTGCGCCAGCTGCATCTTGAGCGTCGGCGTGGCGCCGCCTCCCGTTTCCGCGGTTATGGCGTGCACCGAGACCGACGGCGTCGCCAGCAGCCCGTCGCGCAGCAGCGCGTACCGCAGGCCGGCGCGCAACCCGCGCCAGCGGCTGTTGAGCAGGTCGTTGATCGTGATCGGCAGGGCGCAGCGATAGCTGATCCGCACCTGCAGGTGGTCCTGAAGGTTCTCGCCGACTCCGGGCAGGCTCGCCACCGGGCGGATTCCGGCCTTCCCGAGGACGGCCGGGTCGCCGATCCCCGACAGCTCCAGGAGCTGCGGCGACATGACGGGGCCGGCGCACAGGACGACCTCGGCGTCCGCCCGGGCCTCGCGGACCTCGCCGCCGGCGGCGCGGTAGCGCACGCCGGTCGCCCGGTTGCCCTCGATGACGACCTCGCCGACGTGGGCCTCCGTCACCACGCGCAGGTTGGACCGCCGCCGCGCCGGGCGCAGGTAGGCGACGGCGGTGCTGCACCGCCGCCCGCCGCGGATCGACAGCTGGAGATAGGAGACGCCGGGATACGCCGCGCCGTTGTAGTCGGGGTTCTCGGGAATGCCCTGCTGCGCGCAGGCGCGGTAGAACGCCTCGCTCAACCGGTCGCGGTGCGGGACGTCGACGACGGCGACCGGCCCGCCGGACCCGCGATAGGCCGGGTCGCCGCCGAGCCGGTCCTCCAGGCGCCGGAAGTAGGGCAGCACGTCGTCGTGGCCCCAGCCGGGACATCCCGAATCGCGCCAGCGGTCGTACTGCCCGGCGTCGCCGCGCACGAACACCATGCCGTTGACGCTGCTGGAGCCGCCCAGGACCTTGCCGCGCGGCCAGTACACCCGCCGCCCCTTCAGCGCAGGCTCGGGCTCGGTCGTGAACGGCCAGACGTAGCCGCTGCCGGTGATCAGCTTGCCGATGCCGAGGGGGACGCGCAGCCACCGGCCCCGGTCCTCGCCGCCCGCCTCCAGCAGCAGCACCCGGCGCCGCCCGTCGGCGGTCAGACGCCCGGCGAGGGCGGCCCCGGCCGAACCCGCCCCGACCACGACGTAGTCGTACCGGCCCTCCGCCGGCCGGACCCGTCCGGCGAACCCGCCGTCACCGGTCATGAAGCCGCGCCCCCATGCGCCGAACGAGACGGAGACCGGGGCCGCTTGTCAAGCCGCCGTCCCCGGGCCGCCCGGCGGAGGGCCGGAAACGGCGGATTTCCGGGATTTTTTCCCTTATCAAAAAAAATTTACCGAAAACGTCATTTTTCTCTTGCACACAATGCACACTTCGGGCATGATTTCGGAACAGGGTCGCGGGACGTTCGCCCGGGCGGCGCAACATGCGGCGCGACACGGCCCCGGATACCGGCGGCGGCGGCGCGCCGGACGACGACGGGAGAGCCGCATGACGGACGCCGCGGGGACGATCGACGAACGGCTGGGGCGGATCGTCGCCCTGATGGCGGCCTCGGAGGTCTACCGGACCCACACGATCGCCGATCTCGACCGCATCGTCCGGCCCTGCCTGGCGCTCGGCCAGGCGTGGGTGACGCCGGCGGCGTTCGGGACCTGGGCGTGGCTGAGCGCCGAAGCGGAGGCCGGGTTCGCGGCGCGGACGCGCCGCCTGCGGCCCGGCGACCTGCGGTCGGGGGACCGGCTCTGGATACTGAACTTCGCGGCGCCGTTCGGCGGCGCCCGGGCGCACGTCCGCGCCTTCAGGGATCATCTCGTGTCGCGCTACGGCGCCGGCGCGGCGCGCTGGACGCGCATCGACGGCAACCGCGCGGTGCGGCGCATCGGGAGGTTTTCGAATGAGACTTCGCAAGGACCCGCTTGACCTGGCCGACCGGGCGGCGCGCGGCTGCTTCGGCGACGACGGCGGCGATGGCGGCGGCGGTGGTTCCGGCGGCGGCGACTCCGGCGGCATCGACGGCCTGGGCGGCTTCGACCCCGGCCTCGACGCGCCCGGCGTCCAGGGCGCGCCGGCGGACGAACAGGGGCCGTCGGTGAACGAACAAGGCCCGTCGGCGGCCGCCGGCGGCGACGCCATCGACGGGCCGGCGGACGCGCCGTTCAACTTCGGCCTCGCCGACGTGGCCCCTCTCGCCGCCGTCGAGCAGCGCGCGGAAGCGGCGCGCGGGCGCGGCGAACTGATCGGCGAACTGCTGGGCGCCATGGTTCCGGCGCCGTTCGGGTCGAAGCTCGGCGCCCGGATCGGCGGCGCCATCGCCGAAAGCCGGGCGCGGTCCGCCGCATCGGGCGAGCGCGGCGGCGCACCGGCGGCGCGCGGGCGGACCGGAGAGGCGCCGGGCCTCCCCGACGGTGCCGGCGACGTCGCCGGCGGCGGCGGCGGGAACGACGGGACGCGGGACGCGCCGGCGGCGGACTCCGCGGCGGCGCGCCCGGCCGGCGCCGGGGAAACGGCGGCCGCGGACGCCCGCCGCCGGGGCCGGCGGCGCACGGCGGCGGCCCCCATGCGGCTCCTGGCCCCCGCTCCCGCTCCCGGCGGCGGCGACGAAGACGACGACGACGGCGACGACCGGCCGGCGCCCCGGCGGCGGACGCGGTTCCTGACGATCGGCGGGCCGCTGGGCCTCGCCGGCCGGCGGGCCGGCGTCCGCCGCCCGACCCTGTTCGGAGCCTGAGCCGTGGCCGACGCGCGCGACATCCTCGACCGCTGGTCGACGCTGACGGCCCGCCGGGCGGCGTGGGAGGAGCACTGGCAGGACGTGTTCGACCACATCCTGCCGGCGCGCGCCCCGGTCGGCCGCGCCGCGCGCGCCGGCGGCAAGCGGGCCGAGAAGCGTTTCGACGCGACGGCGACGCGCTTCATGCGGCGGCTGGCCTCGACCCTGACCGGCCTGATGGCGAGCCCGGCGGAACGCTGGTTCTCGCTCCGCGCCACCGGACTCGAGGGCACGGGGGAGGTCGAGGCGTGGCTCGACGGCTCGGCGGACCGCCTCTACGAGGCGCTTCACGAGTCCAACTTCTACGGCGAGGTCGCGGAGACGCTGCTCGACCTGATCGGCGTGGGGACCGGCGGGCTGTTCGTCGACGAGCGCGCGATCCGGCGGCCGGGCTTCAACGGCTTCGTCTTCCGCAACCTCGCGGTCGGCGAATACGCCATCGACGAGGGACCGGACGGCATCGTCGACACGGTGTTCCGCGTCATGGAGTTCACGGCGCGGCAGGCGCGGATCCACTTCCGCGACGCCGACCTCGACGACGACGTCGCGCGCGAGCTGGAGAAGGACGGGCCGGGCGGCGGCGAGCGCAAGTGGGCGTTCGTGCACGCCGTCTACCGCCGCGGCGACCCGTTGCTGGGGGAGGCGCGGCGGGCCGGCGACAGGTCCATCGCGGGCGCCGACTGGATCAGCGTCTACGTCGACGTCGAGCACGAGAAGATCGTCTCGAAGGGCGGCTTCCGCGACCGGCGCTACTTCACGCCGCGGTGGTCGAAGTCGGCGGGCGAGGTGTGGGGCCGGGGTCCGGCGATGGACGTCCTGCCGGACGTGAAGACGCTCAACACCATCGTCAGGTACGGCCTCGAAGGGCTGATCCTGTCGGTCTATCCGCCGTGGCTGTTCCCGGACGAATCGCTGATCGGGCGGCTCAGCCTCAAGCCCGGCGCGCGCAACGTCTACGACCCCGGCATCTCGGGCGAGATCCGGGCGTTGCAGGGCCACGGCGATCTCGGCGCGGCGCGGGCCAAGGAGAACGATCTGCGCCAGGCGATCGCGCAGGGCTTCCTCGACGACGTGCTCGGCCTCCGCGAGGGCGGCGCCAACGTCACCGCGACCGAGGTGCTCGACCGGCGGGAACGGCGCCGGCAGCTCACCGGCCCGGCGGTGGCGCGCGTCGAGACGGAGCTGCTCGACCCGCTGGTCGAGACCTGCTGGACGATGATGTTCCGGGCCGGCGCCTTCGGGCCGCCGCCGGCGGCGCTGTCGCGGGCCGGGAGCATCGAGATCGACTTCGTTTCGCCGCTGGCGCGGGCGCGCAGGATGGCGAGCGCCCGGTCGCTCCAGGACGCCTTCGCGCTGATCCGGCCGCTGGCCGGCGCGGCCCCCGGGATGCTCGATCACTACGACTTCGACCGCATCGCCCGCGACGTGCCCGACGACCTCGGCGTCCCGCGCAAGTGGATGGTCGACGAGGAGGCGGTGGACGCCGCGCGGCAGCGGCGGCCGGCGCCCGAACGGAGCGCCGAGACCGCCGCATGACGCGGGGCCGCACCCTTCGGGGCGCGGGGCCTTCGCCCGGAGGAACGGGATTGACCGACGCCATCGACGACCGCCGGGCGCGCTTCGAGGCCGAAGGCCGCGCGGCCGCGGCGCGGACGCGGAGCCTGGCGGCGCTCTACCGCGCGTGCTTCGCCACCGAGGCCGGCGCGCGCGTGCTCGACGACCTGCGCCGCTGCTACGGCGGCTCGACGACGGCGGACGACGGGCGCGCGACCGAACTGCGGTCGGCGCAGCGCGACGTGCTGCTGCGGATCGAGGACATGATCGAGATCGCCGGCGTGGAGGCCGGCAGCGCGGCGGCCGACCTGGCGCGGTCGCCGCGGCACGTCAACGCCCTGATGAACCCATGGAGCGACCGATGACGACGCACGACGCCGAAGACACGACCGACCGGGCCGCCGGTCCCGCGGCCCCGAACGCGGCCCCCGACGCCGCCCCCGACGCTCCCGAGGGAGGCGGCGGGAACGGCGGCGGCCGGGACGAGGACCGCGGCTGGCTCGCCGACGTGCCCGCCGCGCACCTGAAGACCGCCAGGCGCTACAGGTCGCTCGGCGACCTCCTGAACGGTCACGCCGAGTTGCGCGCCAGGATGGATTCGGCGCTGTTCGTCCCCGGCGCCGACGTGACCGCGGAGGAGCGCGGCAGGTTCCTCGAGCGGCTGGGCCGGCCGAAGGAGGCGAGCGGCTACCGGCCGCCGCAGACCGACGGCGACGGCGACGGCTTCGACGAGGCGCGGCAGGCAGCGTTCTTCGAGAAGGCGCACGGCATCGGCCTGACCCAGGACCAGGTCGAGGCGCTGATGACGTGGGAGCTCGACAGCGCGCGGACGGCGCGGGAGGAGGACAGGAAGGCGCACCGGGAGGCGCACCGCAAGATCGAGGAGGCGTGGGGCGAGGACGCCGCCGCCAACTACGAGAAGGCGCGGCGCGTCGGCGACGTCCTGTTCCCGGGCGGGCGGCGCGCGGCCCTGGGCCTCGCCGACGACCCCCGGCTGTGGAGCGCCGGGCTGGCGGAGGCGCTGGCCGCGGCGGCGCCGTCGTTCATGGACCATCCGCGCGTCGGCGGGGCGGAGCGCGGCCCCGGCGGCGGCGGCGCGGCGCTCGAGGCCGAGCTCGACGAACTGATGAACCGGCCCGACTACCGCGCCAACGAACACCACCAGAAGCGCGCCCGCGAGATCAGCGAGGCGCTGTACGGCGCCGGGACCATCCACCCGGCCGCCGGCTGAGAGAACATCCGGTCGCCCACAGGGGCGGCCACCCGTTTCCCGGACGCAGGACACCCCGTATCCGCGCCCCTCGCCGCCGCCGGCGACGACGATCCCGGCACAGCGGCGAGGACACCCGCGCCGACGCGGCCCCGGCGTCCGGCAGGTCCGCTCCGCGAGCCCCCTTCCCCGCTCTCCGCGAGCCGGGGCGGGGACACCCTCGCGCACACGGACGGCCATCCGAACGCAACCGCGATTGCATCGCGACCATGCAGGGAGGGACACGATGTCCACTTCGATCGACATCGCGTTCGTCAAGCAGTACGAACGCGAGGTGCACAACGTCTTCCAGCGCCACGGCGGCCATCTTCAGATGGCCGTGCGGCGGAAGACCAACGTGGTCGGCAGCTCGACCACCTACCAGAAGATCGGCAAGGGAACGGCGACCACCAAGGCCCGCCACGGCACCATCACGCCGATGAACCTGGCCCACACGGCGGTCTCCTGCGCCCTCGAGGACTTCTACGCCGGCGACTGGGTCGACAAGCTCGACGAGGCCAAGATCGACCACGACGAGCGCGGCGCGATCGCCGACGGCGGCGCCTGGGCGCTCGGCCGCAAGGTCGACGAGCAGATCCTCGAGAAGCTCGACGCCACGACGCAGGCCGCCGTCTCCTGGAACGTCACCAGCCGCGCCCACATCCTGAGCTCGCTGCTGGCGATGACGGAGGCACTGGACGACAACGACGCGCCCAACGACAACGGCCGCTACGGCGTGCTGACGCCCAGGGCGTGGGCCCAGGCCATGACGGTCAAGGAGTTCGCCTCCGCCGACTACGTGGGCGCGAACGGCCTGCCCTTCACCGAGGGCGCGCCCGCGGGGCCGCGCTGGAAGGAGTGGATGAACGTCAAGTGGAAGCAGCACTCCGGCTGTCCCGGCAAGGGCACGGCCACGGCCAAGGTGTTCGTCTGGCACCGGAGCGCCGTCGGCTACGCCTCGGCCAGGGCGGCGGGCAACGTCGCCGGGAACGCGCCGGTCGTCGCCGACATCACCTGGCACGGCGACCGGGCGGCGCATTTCGTCAACCACATGATGAGCGGCGGCGCCTGCCTGATCGACGACGCCGGCGTCGTCGAAGGCAACCTCGACGACACCGCCGCCATCGTGACGGCGTAGGGAGGGCGGGAAAATGGCGTTCACCGCGAAGCGACTCACCCAGATCCGCGATCTGGGCCCGGTGGGCTACTACCACTACCTCACCGCGGACGCGCCGGCGACGGTCGACACGGCGGGCTACTTCAACGGGGCCTCCGGCCAGCTGAACGTCGGCGACGTCATCCTGGTCGAGCAGGTCGACGACGCCGCCGCGCCCAAGGCCGTGACCGCGCTCGGGCACCACGTCGTGACGTCCAACGCGGGCGGCGTGGTCGACGTGTCCGACGCCGCCGCGATCGCGACCACCGACAGCGACTGACGACGGGACCGGGAGCGGGGCGGCGCCGAACGCTCCGCCCCGCTCCTTCCGTCCCGTTCCTTCCGTCCCGTTCCTTCCGCGCGGCCAGCCGCGCGGCTCCGAACACGACCCGAAAGGCGATCGACATGACCAACCGCGCCAAACCGCACCTGATGACCGGATCGGACAACCCGAGCCAGGTCTTCACGGAGCTCAAGTACCGCACCGGGGATTCCCGCGAGGCGATCGAGTCCGAGAACTACTTCCTGCCCTGCCGCGACCATTTCACCGGCCCCGGCGACGAAATCGCGGTGCGCCGCGACCTCGGCGACGGCGCCTGGGAGAAGGCGGTCTACGAGGTCGTCTTCGAGGACCGGCGCCGCGTGGTCGTCACGCGGATCGCGGGATGGCGCCGGCGCGGGGAGCGGATGGCGGCCGTGACCGTGGCCGCGCCGGCGCCGGCGTCCCGGTCCCAACGGAAACGGAAGAGGGCGTGAGCGATGGCGAACTCCAGCACCGACATCTGCAACCTGGCGCTGAGAAAGCTGCGGGAACAGCCGATCGCGTCGTTGACGCAGGATTCGGAGCCCGCCCGGCTGTGCGACCAGTTCTATGACGACGCGGTCGACTACCTGCTGGCGCGGCATCCGCACAACTTCGCGATGACGCGCCAGCGGCTGAGCCGGAACGCGGCCGCGCCGGCGTTCGAATGGCCCCACGCCTACACGCTGCCGACGGACCCGTACTGCCTGCGGGCGTGCCGACTCTGGCGCGGCGGCGCGTTCCGCGACGACTGGGTCGTCGAAGGGCGCAACCTGCTGACCGCGCACGAGGACGACTGCCACCTGCTCTACGTGGCGCGGGTGACGGACGTGGCGACCTATCCGCCGACCTTCGTCAACGCGCTGTCGTCGTTCCTCGCCCGCCAGCTCGCCTATCCGCTCAACCGCGACCGGAACCACGCCGAGTGGCTGACGAAACGGTTCGAGCGGGAGTTCCGCGAGCACAAGTCGGTCGACGGCGGCGAGGGCCGGCACGGCGAGCCCGGCGACGGACTCTTCGTGAGCGTGAGGGAGTAGGACCATGCCGCGCGCCACCCTCGTCCAGAACCAGTTCACGCGCGGCGAGCTCAGCCCGCGCATGGAAGGGCGGACGGACCTCGAACAGTACTTCCAGGGCTGCCGGACGCAGGTGAACTTCCTGTCGCTGCCCCACGGCGGGGCGACCCGGCGTCCGGGGTCGGTCCACGTCGCGGAGATCGCCGATTCGGACGCGGCGGGACGGCTCAGGCCCTTCGTGTTCTCGACGTCCGACGCCTACGTGCTGGAGTTCGGCGACGGGACGCTGCGCTTCTTCCGCGACCGGGGCCGGATCGTGGCGCCGGAGACCGACGCGGCGATCGTCAACGGCGGGTTCGACGACGGCATCGGCGGCTGGACGGACCGGTCGACGGGCCGGGCGAGCATCGGCCACGACGCCGCCAACCGGCGGCTCGACCTCGCCGGCGCCGACGACGGCGCGGCCGCCGCCGCGCAGCGGGTGGAGATCGGGGCGCCGCACCGGTCGAGTCGGCACGTTCTCCGTTTCGACGTCGCCGGCGCGCCGGGTTCCGGCGACGTCGTCCTGCGCGTCGGCTCGACGCCGGGCGGGCGGGACGTCGTCGACGACGCGGCCTTCGGCCCCGGCCACCACTGCCGCGAGTTCGACCCGGACGGCGCCGCCGCGGTCCACGTCGAGTTCCGCAACGCCGGCGACGGCCGCCTCGGCGTCGGCGGCGTCGCGCTGATCGCCGGCGGGGCGGTCGAAATCCGCACGCCCTACGCCGCCGCCGACCTGTTCCGGATCCAGCACGTCCAGGACGCCGACACCATGTTCCTGGTCCACCCCGGCCACAAGCCGATGGAGCTCGCCCGGTCGGGACATGCGTCGTGGTCGCTGACGCGCTTCGCGCCGACCGGGGATCCGTTCACCGCCGCCGGCCGCTACCCGGCCGCCGTGGCCCTGTTCGAACAGCGCCTCGTGTTCGGATACACCGACGCCGACCCGCAGCGCCTGTTCTTCTCGCGGTCGGCCGACCGGCGCGACATGACCACGGGGACGGGCGCCGCCGACGGGTTCACCAAGGACCTGTTCGCCAGCCAGGCGAACCCCATCCGCTGGATCGTCGGCGGCGCCGACCTGATCGTCGGCACCACCGGCGGCGAATGGGTCGTCGACCGGCCGGCCTCGGGCGCGGTGACGGTCGGGACCTTCTCGGTGAAGCGGCGGGAGACCTCGGGCGTCGCCGCCATCGCGCCGGCGGAGATCGACAACCGCGTCCTGTTCGCGGCCCGCCGGGGCGCGGCCTCCAACGACGGCGAGGACCTGCTCGAATTCCGCTTCGACGACGGCGAGGCGGAGTTCGTGGCCCCGGACCTGACGCTCGTCTCCGAGCACGTCGCCGACGGCGGAATCGTCGAGATGGCCTGGCAGCAGCGCGGCTGGAAGGGCCGCTACCGGTCGGCCGACCTGCCGGCGTCGAAACGGGTCCTGTGGCTGGTGCGCGCGGACGGCGTCCTGCTGAGCTTCACCTACAACTTCCACGAGCTCGTGGCGGCCTGGGCCCGGCACACGTGGAGCGGCGCCGACGCCGGGGTGGAAAGCGTGGCGACGATTCCGGGCGCCGGCGGCGACGAGGCGTGGCTGATCGTCAGGCGGACGATCGCCGGCGCGACGAGGCGCTACGTGGAATATCTCGACCCCGACTGCTTCGTCGACTCCGGGATCACCGGAACGTCGGTCGCGGCGACGAAGGACTGGTCCGGGCTCGGGCATCTCGAAGGCGAGACGGTGGCCGTCCTTGCCGACGGCGCGCCGGTGGCGCCGAGGACCGTCGCGGCGGGCGCCATCGCGCTGGACGCGGCGGCCTCGACCGTCCAGGCCGGGCTGCCGTTCACGCCGGAGATCGAGCCGATGCCGCTGGAGGTCCCGCTGCCGGACGGCGGCGGCATCGGCGCCGCGAAGTCGATCGGCCGCGTGATCGTGAGGCTGCTGTCGACGGTCGGCGTCACGATCACGGCGTCGAGCCGGACGGCGGGCGACGAGGCGGTCTTCCGCGAGGTCTCCGACCCGGTGCGGTCGCCGATCCCGCCGTTCACCGGCGACAAGGCGTTCACGCCGCCGGCCTCGTGGATCGACGCCACGGTGAGGATCACCCAGCACAACCCGCTGCCGGTGACCGTGCAGGCCGTGGCCATGGAAGTCGAGGCGCACCGATGAGCCTGCTTTCGGACCTCGTGGGCGCGGTCACCGGCTTCGTCGCGGACGAGCCCGTCGCCGCGGCGACGCTCGCCGCCGGCGCCGCGGGCGCGGCGGCGGCGTTCTCCGGCGCGCGGGACGCCGCCGAGGCGCTCGACCGCCAGGCGTCGCGGATCGAGGACCTCGGCGAGGACGAGGCGCGGTTCATCGTCGAGCAGGCCGACATCGAGGCGAACCTGATCCTGGCCGCCGGCGAGGACGAGGCGGAGACGCTCGACTTCAACCGGGCGCGGGCGCTCGAAAACGCCGCCTGGGAGCACCGGGCGGGCGGCGTCGCCCTCGGCCAGGCCGAACGGCGCTGGCGGGCGCGGATCGGGGACGCGACCGCGCGGTTCGCGGCGTCGGGCGCGACCCTCGAAGGCACCACCGCGACGGTGCTCGAGGAGATGATCGGCGAGATGGAGGAGGATCTCTTCAACATCACGCTGAACGCCGAACGCGCCGCGGCGCGGCAGGAGAGCCAGGCGGACCTCTTCACCATGCGCCACGGCCAGGTGCTGGCCGCGGCGCGGCGGCGCGCCGACGGCCGCCGCGCCCTCGGGCTGCTCGAAGCGGGGACGGCGGAGACCACCGCCGCCGCCCGGGCGCAGGCCGCCCGAACGCGGTCGCGCGCGGCCGGGACCGCGGGCGTGTCGGACCTGCTGCGGTCGGGCTCCAGCCTGCTGTCGCGCATCGCCGAATTCGACCTCTCCGACGGATAGCGGGCCGGCCATGCCCATCGACGTGCAGCGGGCCTTCGCCTCCGTCGGACTGCGGAGCGGCGACCACCCGGCGTTCGCGCCGCCGCCGCTGCCGAGTGGCGACCTCGACGCCACCGAGGCGCTGGGCGGCGCCGTCATGCGGCGCTTCGGGGCCGCGGCCGACGCCGTGGACACGACGACCCGGGCCGCGGTCGAGCGGGGCCGGGCGACGCGCGAGCTGGGCGCGGCCGTGCTCGCCGGCGGGGCCGGCATCTCGCGGGCCGTCGCCGGCATCCGGCGGCGCAAGCGCGAGATCCGCGACCGCCACGAGGCGGCGACGGCGCGCATCAACTTCATCCGCGAGGCCGACGACATCGGCCGGCGGGCGCTGGCGGAGGCGGACCCGGCGGGAACGGGCGCCGTCGCGCGCGCCGTCGACGACCTCGGGGACCTGCGCCGGCGGACGCTCGATACCCTCGACGTCGCCGACGAGGGCGTGCGGACGTCCCTCGACGACCAGATCGCGATGGTCGCGACGCGGACGATCATCGGCGTCCGCAACCGGGCGGCCCGGATCGAGAACCGCTTCCTCGCGGACGAACTGGAGAAGCGCGTCGCCGCCTACCGGGCGCGGGCGTCGCGGCGCCGGGGCGGGGCGCAGGAGCAGCTTCTGGCGATCGGCGTCGGCGACGTCCGCGACGCGGTCGACGAGGGCCTGATCGACGCCGACGCCGGCGAGCGCAAGATCGCGGCGCTGCGCGCCGGCGTGCTCGCGGACACGATCGCGGCCGACGCGGCCGGGGATCCGGAAGCGGCCCTGACGCGCCTGCGGGACGGCGGGTACGCGCACCTCTTCGCCACCGGGACCGAAAGGGACGTAGCGGCCGGGGCGCTCGAGAGGGAGGCCGCGACGCGGCGGCGAATCGCCGCCCAGCGGCTCGCCGGCCTGACCGAGGACCACGTCGCCGGCATCCGGGCGACGGGCCGCGGCGTCGGGGGGCTGCGCGCCCGGATCGCGGTGCTGGCCCCGCGGACGCTGGACGACTTCGACGAACGGACGGCGCGGGCGCGGGCGTACCACGACGCGATGACGGAGATCCGCTGGGCCGACCCGCGGACGGCGAGCGAGACGCTGACGGCGGCACCGCCGGAGGCGCGCGAGGCGGCGCGCGAGGCCTTCGCCGACCGGCAGCGGGCGCTGGCCAGGGACCCCTACGCCTACGCCGCGGGCCATCCGTCGGGGCGGACGCGCGAGGGCAACGTCGCGGTCCAGCAATCCCTCGGCGTCGCCGACTATTCGTACCTGTCGCGCGACGAGGCCGCGCGGCTGGCCGCGGCCTGGGACGAACGGCCCGACGCCGGGAAGATCGAGACCCTGGCGGCGTGGTCCGACCGCGCCGGCAGGCACCGCGCGGCGCTCCTGCGCGACCTCGGCGCGGCCGGCCTGCCGGCATACGCCGGGGTGCTGGCGCTGCACGCCGGCGCGCCCGGGATGCGGCCGGTGCTGGCGCGCGCCGTCGCCGCCCGGCGCGAGGGCGCGAAGGCCCTGGAAAAGGCGCTGGGCGGCGGCGCCGAGGTCGAGGCGCTGCGGCGGGACGTGCGATCGGCGCTCTCCGGGTTCGAGGCCTCGCTGGCCGCGGCCGGGCCGGGGGGCGCGGCGGCGGCCGGCGACGTCCTCGACACGGTCTACGGCCTGGCGCTGAGCTACGCCGCCGAGGGCGTCGGCGCCTTCACGGAGAAGGGTCCGGCGCAGCGGGCGGCCGACGAACTGATCAACGACCACTTCGCCTATCGGGACCGCTATCGCGTGCCGGCGGCGTTCGACGCCGACGCCGTCAAGGCTCATGCCGACACGCTGGCCGACACGCTGGCCGGCGCGCCGGCCGGCGCGGGGGACCGGCGGGACGGGCACTGGATCAACACGCCGGACGGCGACGGGCTCGCGTTCCGGCGCCGCGACGGCGCGCCGGCGACCGACGGACGGGGCCGCGAGCTCCGGTTCCGCTTCGCCGACGCGGCGGCCGTGCGGCCGCCGCCCGCCTCCGACGGGACGACGGGACCCGCGAAGGAGCGAACGCCATGACGCTGACGACGACGTCCAACATCGACCGCCACGCGGCGGAGGAGGAGCAGACCGTCTTCGCCTACACCTTTCGCGTCGACCGCCATGCCGACATGGAGGTGTCGGTCGACGGGGCGGTGCGGGGCGGCGGCTACGCGGTCTCCAACGCCGGTCACGACACCGGCGGCAACGTGACGTTCGCGACCGCGCCGCGGCGGACCGGAGAGGCCGCCAGGACGGTGACGCTCCGGCGCGTCGTGCCCCTCGTCCAGAACACGAACCTGCCGACGCAGGGCGCGCTCGACACCGGCGCCCTGGAGGCCGAGGTGGATCGCGCGACGATGCGCGACCAGCAGCTCGACGAGGCCATCCGGCGGACCCTCAAGCTGCCGCTGGACTCGACGCTG
The DNA here is from genome assembly GCA_965200265.1 of Alphaproteobacteria bacterium. Taxonomy (GTDB): domain Bacteria; phylum Pseudomonadota; class Alphaproteobacteria; order UBA2966; family UBA2966; genus UBA2966. Next base: position 1,956,868 of record OZ241357.1, read on the forward strand.
ACCGACGTGGGGCCGCCCGGCCTCGAAGGCAACGCGGGCAGGTTCCTCGGCGTCAACGCGACCGAGGACGGGGTCTTCTGGGGCGCGCCCGGCGGCGGCGGCGCGGCGGCCAGCGCCTTCATCGAAACGCTGATGGACGATTCGGACGCGGCCGCCGCGCTCAGGACGCTGAGGGCCTTCCTCGCCGCCACGGCGCGGCGGAGCGCGGCCTTCGCGGTGACGCCGGAGGAGCGGGGCGTCCTGTTCCTGTGCGACGCCGGGGCCGCCGGCTACGCGGCCGCGCTGCCGGCGGCGGCATCGGCGGGAGACGGCTTCGCCGCAGGCTTCCGCAAGACGGACGGCGGCGGACATGCGGTCGCGATCACCGCCGCCGGCGGCGACGACATCGACGGCCTGCCGGACCTGAAGCTCCGGCGCCGGGGCGCGGCGGCGGTGCTCGTCTCGGACGGGGCGGGCTGGCGCCTCCTGAGCCACGACAACGTCGCCGTCGAACACAACGCCGTCGACAACGCGAGCTTCCTGGTCGACCAGTACGACCACGTCGCGGACGCCGGGCGCAACGCCTCGGGGATCGTGATCGACCGCTGGAGACTCCGGAAGACGGGCGGCGCGAGGGCCGTCTTCACCATCTCCAGGGAGGGCGGCGGCGGGACGGACGGCAGGAGCCGGTGGCTGAAGACGCTGTGCACCACGGCCGACGCCGCGCCGGCGGCGGGGGCGGCCCATCAGCTCCGGCAGGGCGTCACGGCGAACGACCTCCTGGCGTTCATGGGCGCGGGCGGGACGTTCGCGGGCGCCGTGCTGTCGATGGACGTCATCTGCCACGCGAACGTCCCCAGGCCGCCGTACAGGATCGCGATCGGGCTGCGCTTCGCCGGGGCGGGAGGGCTGAATCCGGCGCGGGAGTACGTCGGCGAGGCCACGGTCGCCGCCGACGCCGCGTGGGAGCGCGTTCACGTCGTCGTCCCGGCGGACGCGACGGCGACGGTCGCGCCGTCGATCTCGGGCGCGGAGGCGTTCCTCTTCGTCGGCCTGTGCGCGGGGGCGGACCGGCGGGCGCCGGCCGGCGCCTGGGGGGCCTACGCCGGCGACGGCTCCGCCGGCACGGCCGCCGCCCGGAACCATGCGAGCGCCGCCGGCGACTACCTCGGCCTGACCAACGTCAAGCTCCAGCCGGGACAGATCGCCACCCCCTTCGTCCCGCGCACCTACGCGGAGGAGCTGCGGGCCTGCCGGCACTACGCCTTCAAGTTCCGGGCGGACTCCGACGGCGCCGGCATGGCCGCCGTCGGACAGGCGTGGTCGTCCGGCGCGGCGCAGTTCGTCCTGCCCCTGCCGACGGCGCTGCGCGCGGCGGGAGGCACCGTCACCGTCAGCAGCGCGTCGCACTTCAACGTCTGGCCGGCGACGCTGACCAACAAATCCCGGTTGTCGAGCCTGGCGTCCATCGGGGCGGGAACCGACGGCATCCGGTTGGCGGGCGGCGGCGCCTCCAGGAACAACCTGGCGGCCGGCGACGCCTGCCTCCTGACCACCGGCGCCGCGGGCGCCTGGATCCACGTGGAGGCGGACATCTCATGACCTACCTCAAGGCCCAGTACATCCATCCCGACCGGTCGCGCGTCTGGGCGCTGCGCGACAACGGCGAACAGGTCAGCGCGTCGCCGGGCGCCGACGCCTGGAGCGACGTCCACGCCCAGGCGGGGCTGCGGATCGGCACGTTCGACGACCCGGTCGAACCGGACGCGCGGGACGTCACCGACGCCGGCGGGGAGGGGACGCGATGAAACCCAGCGAACGCGACAACCTCGGGGCGCACGTCGATCTCTGCGGCCAGCGCTACGGCGAGATCCGCGCCCGTCTGAAGCGCCTCGAGGTGTGGCTCGCGGCGATCACGCTGTTGCTGCTGATCGGCGAGGGCACGGCGGCGGACGTGATCCGGCGGCTGATCGGGGTCTGAGCCGATGCTCTACGCCCATCACAGCGAGATTCCGCCCGGCGTCTGGCGGTGGGAGAACTTCGCGCCGGTCGAGGTCGCCTCGCGGGGCGACGGCTCGCTGCTGCTCGTGGACGAGGCGATGGACGCGCTTCAGAGGGCGCGGTCGCGGCTGGGCCGGCCCTTGCGCATCAACAGCGCCTATCGCGACCCCGTCCACAACGCCCTGGTCGGCGGCGCGCCGCGGTCGAAGCACAAGGAAGGCCACGCCTTCGACGTGGCGCTCGCCGGCCACGACCGCGCGGCGCTGATCGCCGCGCTCCGCGACGCCGGATTCCGCGGCTTCGGGCTGCGGTATCGGACGTTCGTCCACGTCGACATGGGCCGGCGGCGGACGTGGTAGGGCGGTCGCCGGTGGCCGGTGGCCGGTGATCAGTGACCGGTGGCCAGGACTGGCCACCGGCAACCATGACAAGGAGGAAGGCAATGTTCGATCTGATTGCGACGGTCGTGTCCGGGGGCGCGACCGGAATCATCGGCTCCGTCGTCGGCGGGGCCTTCAAGTGGCTCGACCGGCGCGACGCGGCGCGGGAGGCCGACGCCGTCCGCGCCCACGAGCTCAGCCTTCAGCGGCTGGCGATCGAGACCCGCGGCGCCGAGACGGAGAGCGAGCGCGCCATCGTCGAGGCCGAGACCGCGGGCGCGGCCCTCGTCGCGTCGTACCGGCACGACCGGGCGGCGGCGCCGGCCACCCCGTGGGTCGCCGACGTGAAGGCGATGGTGCGCCCGGCGCTGACGTTCGCGCTCATCGTCCTCACCGCGGCCATCTACTTCGCGCTCGACGACGGCGCGTCCGGCGCGGCGGAGCTCCGCGCCTACGTCGTCAACACCGTCGTCTACACGACGAGCGCCGCCGTCCTGTGGTGGTTCGGCGACCGCGCGCGGGAGATGCGGCGGTAGCGGGGGGGCGCTTGAGACCGCCGCGAAGCCGGTCCGGGCGATCTCCGCCGGTCGCCGCGCTGCCGTCGGTCACGGACGGACCCCGGCGTTGACGAGCCATCCGGCTTGTGGATCATGAGGATGTATCAAGGGTGCCCCGGCGCCCTTCGACCAAAGGGAGGCAGGCATGGAATCAACGGCTACGCTGCGCGTCGTCGCGTTCCAGGAGGACGGTTTCCGGGTCGCTCAGTGCCTGGAGCACGACATCGGCGCCCAAGCCCCGAGCCTGGACGAACTGCAGAAGCGGTTCGAGCTGACGGTCAAGGCAGAGGTCACGCACACGCTCGAGGAAACCGGCGCGCCGCTCCACGGCATCGACCCCGCGCCCCGGTATTTCCACGACCTGTGGGACCGTTGCCGGGACTCTCCGAAGACGGCCGGACAGGCGGAAGTGCCCGTGGACGACGGCCCGTCGTCGCACATGCGGTACGACATGGCGCTCTGCACATAACGACCGATGGCCTACCCATTCGGCGGCCATCCGACATTGAAATAGGACGGAAGGACATGGGCAAACCGATGAATCTCCGCGCGGCAGCCGGTCTGGCGATCTTCCTGCTCGTGGGTTGCGTCTGCGTTGCGAGCGGCGGACCCGTCCGTGATGCGAACGCACAATCGACACCCCTGCACGAGGCGGCACTGTCGGGCGGTTTTTTTACCATCCACCTCTTACTTGCCGACGGCGCGAACGTCAACGCGCGGGACGAGGACGGGGCTACACCCCTGCACGTCGCGGCACAGTTCGGCAATATGGCGTCCGTCCAAGCCCTGCTCATGGGCGGTGCGGACGTCAACGCGCAGACCGAGGACGGGGCTACGCCCCTGCATGTCGCGGTGCTGTCGGGCGATGTCGCGGTCATCATCATCCGCGCCTTACTCGCCGGCGGCGCGGACGTCAATGCGCGGGGCGAGGACGAGTCTACGCCTCTGCACCAAGCGGTGCTGTTCGGCAATATGGCGTCCGTCCAAGCCCTGCTCGCAGGCGGCGCGGACGTCAACGTACAGGACGAGGTCGGGGTCACGCCATTGCATGCCGCAGCCGGGAGGAAAATGCTCCTCGCCGTGCTGGAAGCAAATGCCGACGGGAGCCACAACGAACTGTCGAGGGTATTGTCCAAGGAAACGGGCCTCAATACGCTGAATGAAAACGAGCGAGAGATATTTGCGGCGCTCCTCAAGAGCGGCACCGACAACCGTCTCGATATGGTCCGTGCTCTGCTCGCGGGCGGCGCGGATGCCGACGCGCGCTCCAAGGACGGATCCACGCCCCTGCATGTCGCGGCGTTCTCGGGCGACGCCGCGGCCATCCGTGCCCTACTCACGGGCGGCGCGAACGTCAACGCACGGGACGAGGACGGGTTCACGTCCCTGCACGGCGTGGCGGTGTGGGGCGACAGCGCAGCAGCCGTCCGCGCCCTACTCGCTGGCGGCGCGAACGTCAACGCGCGCTCCAAGGACGGGTTCACGCCCCTGCACGGCGTGGCGGTGTTGGGCGACGTCGCAGCCATCCGCGCCTTGCTCACCGGCGGTGCGAACGTCAACGCGCACTCCAAGGACGGGTTCACGCCATTGCATACGGCAGTATCGAGGAAAACGCTCCTCGCCGTGCTGGAAGCGGATGCCGACGGGAGCCGCGACGAACTGTCGAGGGCGTTGTCCAAGGTAATGGGCCGCGATACGCTGAGCGAGGACGAGCGAGAGATATCTGCGGCGTTCCTCAAGGGCGTCGCCGACGACCGCACCGATACGGTCCGCGCTCTGCTCGCGGGCGGCGCGGATGCCGACGCGCGCTCCAAGGACGGATCCACGCCCCTGCATGTTGCGGCGCTCTCCGGCGATGCTACGGCGGTCAAGGCGTTGCTGGACGCAGGAAGCGATCCGAACGCGGTCGCTTTCGGGTGCGGTCCGATGGACGTGGCCCGGGTCCGCATGAAGAGCACGGAGATGTCCATCGCGCCGTTTCAAGAATCCATCGCGGCGTTGCAAGCGGCCGGTGGACGGCCACGGGAAGGATGCAGGCTCTGACTCCGGCGCCGCCGCGACGTGTCGGCTCGGCGACCGCGTGCGGGAGCGCGGACGCGGCACGAGGGAAGGGCATGGGCAAGCCGACGAATCTCCGCGTGGCAGCCGGCTTGGCGATCTTCCTGCTCGCGGGGTGCGTCGCGGGTGGCGGACCCATCCATGATGCAAACGTACAATCGACACCCCTGCACGAGGCGGCATTGTCGGGTGACGTGGCGGCCATCCGCAGCCTGCTTGCCGGCGGCGCGAACGTCAACGCGCGCGCCGAGGACGGGGTCACGCCCCTGCATATCGCAGCCATGAGAAAACGGGTCCTCGACACGCTGGAAGCGGACGCCAAAGGCGGCCACGACGAACTGTCGAGGGTGTGGTCCAAGGCAATGGGCCTCGATACGCTGGGCGAGGCGGACCGGGAAGGACTTGTGGCAATCCTCAAGAGCGGCGCCGACGACCGCACCGATACGGTCCACGCCTTACTCGTCGGCGGCGCGAACGTCAACGCGCGCGCCAAGGACGGGTCCACACCTCTGCATGTCGCAGCGGCGTCGGGCGATGCCGCGGCCATCCGCGCTCTGCTCGCCGGCGGCGCGGACATCAACGCGCGCGGCAAGGACGGGTTCACACCCCTGCATGGCGCAGCGGCGTCGGGCGATGTCGCGGCCATCCGCGCCTTGCTCACCGGCGGCGCGAACGTCGACGCACGCGCCAAGGACGGATCTACGCCCCTGCACCAAGCAGCGCGATTCGGCGAGATGGCGTCCGTCCGAGCCCTGCTCGCGGGTGGCGCGGATGCCGACGCACGCACCAAGGACGGGCTTACGCCCCTGCATTTCGCGACGATGTCGGGCGATGCCGCAACCATCATCCGCGCTTTGATTGCGGGCGGTGCGAGCGTCGACGCGCGGGACAAGGCCGGGCTTACGCCCTTGCACAGAGCGGCCGCGAAAAAACTGATCCTCGCCGCGCTGGAAGCGGACGCCAAAGGCAGCCGCGACAAACTGTTGAAGATGATGATGATGGGAACGGCGGGTTTCGATACGCTGGCCGAGACCGACCGGGAGATGTTTGCGGCGATCCTCAAGGGCGGCGCCGACGACCGCGCCGACGCGGTCCGCGCCCTGCTCGCGAGCGGCGCAAACGTCAACGCCCGGGACGATGGCAGGGTCACGCCCTTGCATTACGCGGCGATGTCGGGCGATGCCGCGGCGGTCAAGGCGTTGCTGGACGCGGGAGGCGGTCCGAACGCGGTCGCTTTCGGGTGCGGTCCGATGGACGTGGCCCGGGTCCGCATGGAGAACACGGAGACGTCCATCGCACCGTTCCGGGACTCCATCGCGGCGCTGCGAGCGGCGGGAGGGCAACCGCGGAAGGGATGCAGGTTCTGACTCCGGACTCGGACCGTTCGTCATGCCGGTGGCGGGCCGGGAAACGCGGTGCTACCCTGTACGCGGCGAGTCGGCTTGAGGCATCTCTCCCGAAGGGACACCCGTTCGTCTCGGGACTCCATACGTCAAAGGATTACGACCGGACCTTCACGCCATGACCAAAACCCACGACGCCCGGGCCATCGCGAACGTCCTGATCCGATCGGGTATCGACGGGGCCAAGCCTCGCGATCCCCTGCAACTGATCAAGCTCACCTATCTGTGCCACGGTTGGATGCTCGGCCTGTATCGTCGTCCGTTATCGGCGCAGCCCGTCGAAGCCTGGAAGTACGGCCCGGTAATTCCGGACGTATATCATGGGCTGAAGCGTTACGGAGGCAGGCCCGTCAACGTCGTCCAGGATTTTCTCGGCAGTGATTTCGACGAACTGGAAGCCGACCTGATCCAGCAGGTGTTCGACTCATATGTCGATTTCTCGGGGGTTCAGCTGTCGCGGCTTACGCACGCGCGCGGCACTCCCTGGCATCAGATATGGCATCGCATCGGTCGCAACTGTATCATTCCCGATGATCTCATCGAGGAGCATTTCGTCGAACTCGCGGCTTCGGGGGAATGAACGAGCACCGAAACAGACCCCCGGAGAACCGACGGCGGTTCCCGCGTCCGCCGGCCCCTTCTTCCCATGAGGAAACGGAAGGATTCGACTTCGCGGAGGCCGAACAACAAGAACTCGAAAGAAAGCGGAGCGAGCATCACCGGGATCAGACCTCCCGGAAGATTCTCGCGTGGGGCATGTGGGTTCTGATGGCGGTGGTTTTCGTCGTTGTCGTCGGGGCGGTGGTCACCTTGGGCTATCACCACCTGCTTCCGAAATCGTGGCACTGGCTCGGCGAGGATGCGTTGCAAGACATAAAGAACTTCGTTCTGAGCGGCGCTGTCGTCGGTCTGGGAACGAGTTACATACGGCGATATCTCGAAGGGCGGTGATCGGCCGTCCTGGCCACAATTCGCCCGGCTCGCCGCCGTCATGGCTGCCGAACGATGAGGGGAGCTGTCGTTCCCGCGACACAGGACAGAGGGGTTGACCGATGGCGACCGAGGAACAAGTCGAGAATATCCGACAACACGTCGAGAAAGCCACCGGGTTCGATATCGACAATCTCACCATGAGATCCGGGCTGGGCAATCTCAACTTCCGTGAATCGAAGGTGGACCTGGAGCAGATCCATGAACTGCTGAAACCGCTCTCCACACACCCGACCGAATTGCTGACGCAGGGCACTGCCGATTCCATCATTCATAGCCTTGAAAGCCTGCATCCCATTATCGACGGGATTCGCGACTTCGACGTCGAACGCGAGAACCCAGATGCGAGGGGGCAACTCGTTGAGCAACTACACGGTCAAACGGAAGCCATCGTGGAGATCGTTGCGCCGTGGCTGCCTTATCTCGCCTATGCTCAGGGTGATGTACAGCAAAACATTCAACAGATCACCGACGCGGTCACGAACGCCCGCGCTATCGTCGAAGCAGGCCGGGAGGACGTTGACAAAGGCAAACAGGAAGTCGCCAGCATTATCGACGCGGCGCGGAATGCTTCCGCCGAAGCCGGCGTAGCCACCTTCACCCGGGATTTCGCGGATAAGGCGGCCACTTTGGAGAAGACGGCCCGTTGGTGGCTGGCAGCCACCGCGGCGTTCGTCGGGATGACGATTTCATTTGCCATTGCCTTCGCACATGGCCTGTTGCTCCCGACGGGGGAGTCCCTCGCGCAACTGCTTCAGGTCGCGACGACGAAGCTCATCGTTCTCGGCCTGCTGTTCAGCGCGACGATATGGTGCGGACGCCTGTACAAGGCGACCAAGCATCAAGCCGCGGTGAACGAATTTCGGACGAACGGTCTGAAGAGCTTTCAGGCGTTCGTCGCGGCGACCGACGACGATGCCGCGCGCAATGCCGTCCTGCTGGAGACGACCCGCGCCATCTTCGCGCACGCACCGACCGGCCTGATCGACGCCAAGGCGGGCGATTCGGAAGGAAGCGTTCGTGTCGTCGAGGTGGCCAAGGATGCCGCACGCAAAGCAACTCCCGCGGCGGACGATACCGCCTGATCTGCGCCGAAGAGCTTCCCCTCCGCGACCGCGCGCGGGAGATACGGAGGTAGCGGGGCTACCGCTCGAACAGCCAGCGCAGCACGCGATGGAGAAGATGGAGCACTCCGCCGCCGCCCAGTGCTATGCCCAGCACCTTGAGAAAGGCGAGCGCGGACTCGATCTGCCCTTCATCGCCAAAGAAAAGCATTGCGAGCAGCAAGCCCAGCACGAGCAATACGCTCGCGCCGCCCCAATAGACGATCTGTCGGGTCAGTTGGTGACGTCTCCGGGAGGAATGTTCCTCGTTCTCCAGCCGCCGTAGGTGAAATTCGTGTTGCCGCTGGTCGGCAGCGTCGGCCACCCGAACCACCTCACGAATCGCCTCCGTGCGACGGTCGCTGCTTTCGATGCGCCGACGCTCGATGTCGAGCTGCGCCTGGATAAGCGGCACAAGTTCCGGCCGCTCGTCGAGGTCGCCATCCTGGCCCGACTCGACCGGTTCGGCAGGAACCAGTTCGGTCCCGTCAACTTCCGGGTCGGCCGCCATCGGGTGGGATTACCTGTATGGAGACGCCCGGCGATCGAGTCCGATGGCGATGGCCGGGCCCTCGGCGAGCAATTCGAAGTAAAGCTCCGCGTCCTGAGACCGAAGGCAGTAACCGCCATAGGGCGAATCGAGAATTCGATGCACCATGTCCTGCCCCTCCGGCGACGCCTTGCGACGCCGGAGCTCTTCGGCCGCTTCCTCATATGTCTTGCAGTAGAAGTCAATCATCATGTCTGTTCTCTCCCCGAGTGCGCGAACCGTGTCAGCCGTTCCGGTCCTGTGACTCCAAGACGATCAATCCATGTGAACTCCTATTATCATCATGTCGTGACCGTTGCAATACCATGTGGGGATTCGCGCGATCGACGTCAAGCGACCGAAACCGTAATCCGGCCCCCGCTGCACCCCGCCCCCGCCGCGACGTGGAGCGGGTTCAGCCCGCCTTCTCGCCGCGGATGGTGGTGCGGTGCATGTGGCGGCGGTCGCGCTCGTAGTCGTAGTCGTCGATGGCGTAGTGCATCAGGGTGCGGTTGTCCCAGAACACGACGTCGTTCGGCTGCCACTGATGGCGGTAGACGAACCGGGGCTCCGCGGCGTGGCCGGCGAGGAAGTCGAGCAGCGCGGCGCTCTCCTCCGGCGTCATGCCGACGATCCCGGTGGTGAATCCGGGGCTGAGGAACAGCGACTTGCGCCCGGTCTCGGGATGGGCGCGCACGAGGGGATGGATCACCGGCGGGGTCTGCGCCAGCTGCTCCGGCGTCAGCGGCTTGTTGAGGCCGAGGCTCATCACGCGGCTCTGCACCTTGGCGAAGTGATGCTCCGCCTCCAGCCCCGCCAAGAACGACTTCATCGGCGCCGACAGGGCGTCGTAGGCCGCCGCGAGGTTGGCGAACATGGTGTCGCCGCCGACCTCGGGCACCTCGATGGCGCGGAGCAGGGAGCCGAGCGACGGCGCCTCCATGTAGGAGAGATCGGAATGCCAGTAGTGCCCGGCGCCGGCGCGGCCCACGCGCTTGCCGTCCTTCTTCAGGTTGGAGAGGATGTAGATCTCGGGCAGTCCGTCGAGCAGGGCGTCGTTCAGGACGTGGTGCTCGAGCTCGCCGAAGCGCCGGCTGAACCGGACGTGATCCTCGGGCGAGACGTCCTGGCCGCGGAACAGCAGCAGGCCGTGGGTGTTGAAGGCGTCCCGCAACGCCGCGATCTCGGCGTCGGAGAAGTCCTGCGACAGGTCGATGCCGCTCACCGTCGCGCCCAGGGCCCGCGAGGCCCTGGCGATGGTCATTTCCGGCCGGGCGGCGGCGCGGCGCGGCGGCGGGGCTTCGCGCGCAAGGTCCGCGCCGGCGATTTCGCTTGCGGTTGACATCGGTCGCTCCCTTCGGGCAAGTGATTTTCGGCGATGGGACTATGCCTTCCCCGGCCGGGTCCTGGCAAATCCCGAAACTCCCCGGACGCGGCGCATGACGATCTCCGACAAGGCCCTCCTCCACGTCCTCAGGCTGCTCGAGGAGTCCGACAGCCTCGCCATCGAGGTCGAGGCGGGCGGGATGCGCCTCACCGCCCGCAAGGGCGCCGCCGCGGCGATTCCGCGGACGGACGCCGGCGCCGGGGACCCGGAGCCGAGCGCCGCCGCGGCGGCGAAACCGGCGTCGCCGGCGCCGGAAACCGCGGCGCCGTCCGCGGCGCCGCCCGCCGATGCGGCGGAGGACGGCGTGGCCGTCGTGCGCTCGCCGATGAAGGGCACGTTCTACCGGGCGCCGGCGCCGGGAGAGCCGCCGTTCCGCGAGGCCGGCGACCGCGTCGGCGCCGACGACACCGTGTGCCTGGTCGAGATCATGAAGCTGTTCAACTCGATCCCGGCCGGCGTCGCCGGGACCGTCGAGCGGTTCTTCGTCGACAACGCCGAGCCCGTCGACCTCGGCCAGCCCATCGTGTCGATCCGGACCGATTGAGGCCGCCGCGCGCCCGCCGCCGCCCCGCGAGACCCCGCCCCTCCCCCTTCCGCGACATGTCCCGGCGCCTGACGATCTTCGACACCACCTTGCGCGACGGGCACCAGTGCCTGTGGGCGACGCGGATGCCGACGGCGATGATGCTGCCGGTGGTCGAGACGTTCGACCGCGCCGGCTTCGGCGCCATCGAGCTGATGGGGAACGTGCACTTCGACGCCTGCGTGCGCTACCTGCGCGAGGACCCGTTCGAGCGCCTGCGCGAGGTCAAAAAGCGGCTGGTCCGCACGCCGATCCAGGGCTTCATCCGCAGCGCCTGCGTCCTCGGGTTCGACATCCAGCCCGCCGACGTCAACCGCCTGTGGGTCGACGTCCTGCTGCGCAACGGGACCGACCGCCTGGTCGCCTTCGACGGCCTCCACGACTTCGACAACACGGCGCCGCACCTGAAGTACGCCAGGGAGAACGGGGCGCGGACCGTCCACTGGCTGATCTTCAGCGACAGCCCCGTCCACACCGACGAAATGTACGCCGCCAAGGCGCGGGAGATCATCGCGCGCGCCGGCGTCGACGAGATCGTCATCCAGGACACCAGCGGCGTCCTGACGCCGGAGCGGGCGGCGACCCTGGTCCCGGCGCTCAGGGCCGCGGTCGGCGACCGGCCGCTGGGCCTGCACAGCCATTGCCTGGTCGGCCTGCCGCAGCGGACGTATCTGGAGGCCGTCCGCCACGGCGTCGACGGGCTGTACACGTGCGTCGCGCCGGTCGCCGACGGCAACGCGCCGCCCTCGGTCCAGACGACGGCGCGGAACCTGCGCCACGCCGGCCACGAGCCCGGCATCGACGACGCGGCGATCGACGCCATCGGCCGCCATCTCGAGGCCGGGGCCGCGCTCCTCGGCAAGCCGGCGGGACGGCCGCAGGACTTCGACCTCGGCCAGTTCGACCACCAGATCCCGGGCGGCGTGATGTCGAACCTGATCGCCAACCTGGAGCAGGCCGGCATGGCCGACCGGCTGGCGGAGGTGCTCGAGGAGTCGGGCCGGGTGCGGGCCGAGCTGGGCTGGCCGATCATGGTCACGCCGTTCTCCCAGCACGTCGCCGTGCAGGCGGCGCTCAACGTCATCCACGGCGACCGCTACGGCGTCGTCCCGGACGAGGTGAAGAAGTACGCGCTCGGCCATTTCGGCAAGCCGCTCGCCCCCGTCGACCCGGACGTCCTCGACCGCATCGTCGAGCGGGGATCGCCGGCCATCGCCGCGGCGCCGCCGGCGCCGGAACCGGCCGTGGAGCGGCTGCGCGCGCGGTATCCGGGCCTGTCGGACGAGGAGCGGATGCTGCGCCATTCCTTCCCCGAGGACGCGGTCGACGCCGTGGGCGCCCGGGCGCCCGGCGACAACCTGCCGCCGACGATGGCCCGGCCGTTCCTCGACCTGATCGACCGGGCGCGGGAGGGGCGCGTTGCCGTCCCCGTCCCGGCGCGCGCGGCGGGGATCGACGTGACGCTCGCCCCGGCCCCGACCCCGGCCGTGGGCGCGACGCCCGGCGGGAGCGCCGCGTAGCCGTGGCGCGCACCGTCCGCATCGTCGACACCACGCTGCGCGACGGGCACCAGTGCCTGTGGGCGACGCGGATGCCGACGGCGATGATGCTGCCGGCGGCGGACGCCTTCGACCGCTCCGGGTTCTGGGTGGTCGAGATGATCGGGGCGGTCCAGTTCGACGCCTGCATGAGGTTCATCGGCGAGAACCCGTGGACCCGCATCCGCGAGCTCCGCCGCCGCATCTCGCGGCCCTTCCAGACGATCATGCGCAGCAACTGCGCCCTCAACTTCGACCGCCAGCCGGTCGACGTAAACGAGCTGTGGGGCGAGCTGCTGGCGCGCAACGGCGTCGACCGGGTGTTCGCCTTCGACGGCCTCCACGACTACGACAACACGGTGCCCCAGCTGCTGAGCGCCAAGGCCCACGGCGCCCGCATCGGGCACTGGCTGCTCTACAGCGTCAGCCCCGTGCACACCGACGAGATGTACGTCGCCAAGGCGCGCGAGATCATCGACCGCGCCGGGGTCGACGAGCTCATCATCGAGGACGCGAGCGGCGTGCTGACCCCGGAGCGGGCCGCCACCCTGGTGCCGGCGCTCAAGCGCGAGATCGGCGACATGCCGCTCGGCCTGCACATGCATTCGCTCGTCGGGCTGCCGCAGCGGACGTACCTGGAGGCCGTCCGCCACGGCGTCGACAACCTCTACTGCTGCGTCGCGCCGGTGGCCGACGGCAACGCGCCGCCGTCCGTGCGGACGACCGTCCGCAACCTCCGCCACGCCGGCTACGACGTGGCGGTGAACGACGCGGCGGTGGCGGAGATCGAGCGCCACCTCGAGGAGCAGGCGTTCCTGCACGACAAGCCGACGGGCGAGCCGCGGGACTTCGATCTCGCGCACTTCGACCACCAGATACCCGGCGGCGTGCTCTCGAACCTGACCTCCCAGCTGCGGGAGGCCGGGCTGGAGCACAAGCTCCCCCACGTCCTCGAGGAGTGCGGGCGGGTGCGGGAGGACCTGGGCTGGCCGATACAGGTGACGCCGTTCGCCCAGTTCCTGGTGGTGCAGGGCACGTTCAACGCCATCCACGAGGAGCGCTACGCCGTGGTCCCGGACGAGGTGAAGAAGTACGCGCTCGGCTATTTCGGCAAGCACCTGGCGCCGATCGACCCGGACGCCATGGACCGCATCGTCGAGCGCGGCTCCCGGCGCATCCCCCTGGAGGCGGCAGCGCCGGAGCCCGCCGTGGAGCGGCTGCGCGCGCGGTATCCGGGCCTGTCGGACGAGGAGCGGTTCCTGCGCTATTCGTTCGCCGAGGAGATCTGCGAGGCGGCGCTGTCGGGCGCCCCGGTGGCGCCGCTGCCGCCGATCCTCACGTCGTCGTTCGTCGGAATGCTCAAGGCCGCCCGCGACATGAAGCGCGGCACGCGGGTGTTCGTCCGCCAAGGCGACGTCGAGATCGCCATCGAGTCGCGCGCGGCGTAGGGGGGTGGGGGGCTATGCGGGGAGAACGCTCGCCAGATTGCCGGCGCGGTTGCAACGCGCCGTCATGACGGTCAAGTCGAGCCCACGAAACGTGATCTTGGTACGGTTGAGCACCCTGCGATCCTTGTTGTGAAGGCCCTTGCCATGAAACAGGATCGGCAGACAGACAGCGTTCGATGGGGCGAGCTCGGCGGCAAAATCCGCGCCGCCTCGCAGCTGCTCGATCGCCTTTAGCACCTGGGGCCAGCCGCTCTTGAGTTCGACAGGGGCAACAAGGACCGATCCGGCGTCCCGGTCGACGAACAGAATGAAATCACAGCGCCTGCCTTCCCGTTCCTGCGCCAGGAAAGCCTTGTCGACATCGACGATCACGCGATCAGGCGGCATGTCGGTCAGGTCCACGACACAACCGTCGCGGCTGCACGACTCGCTACAGTTCCCCGCGCCCACGCTCGCGCGGATACCGTCCAGGGCGGTGCTCACTTTTTCGTCTTTCCGTGCTGGGCAGCTTCCTCGAGCCGGTTCTGCAAATCCGCCGAACGGTTGTAGAGTTCTTCGGCGACGTCCTCATAATCGTCGGGCTGGACGCCTTCGACGGGATCGAAGGGAATCTCGCTTATCGTCGAACCTTCCGCGTCTCCCTTCTTGCGAAACAGCCAGACGCCGACTTCGTCGGACCGAAGAAACCCGTCGGAGCTTGGTTCAGGTTCGCCGGTCGCCTCCGACAGCGTGCCCGCGCGCATCAGATTCCCGATCTCGTGAAGCAGCCAGTCGCTGTGGGTCGTGATCACCACGCGGACGCCGGCGCGAACCAAGCGCGCCAAGGCCACCGCCATCTCGGTCTGCGCGGCGGGATGGAGATGCGCTTCCGGCTCCTCAATGATGAGGGTATCGCCTTGATCGACGGTGCCGCGGAGAAAAAGCACTACGGGAGCGAGTTCGGACACCATCGACGATGCGCGGCTCAGGCGGATGTCCTGTTTCGTTTCCCGAGGCCGGTAGACGAACTCCGGATACCCATCCGCCGACGGCCTCCTGACTTGAATCTTTCCACCCAGCGTTTGAAGCTCCAGGGTATCCGCGAGATGTTTCACCGCCTTGATCGGCTTTTGGCGTAGGGGCCTGGCGCGTGGGAGCCTGAAGCGTGGGCCGGGCGCGTCATAGAGAATGAGCCGCTGCATGAAATCAGCCATCACGCCCGAGAACGTGGGAAGCTCGGGAAACCGCTCCAAGCCCGCCCGCGTCGAGCGCGCCACGAGAGAACTCGTGATGACGCGATGGCTCTGCATGATGCCGCTTCGAGCAGCTGGCAGGTAATACGTTTCCGCTTGCTGTCCCCGGACGGGAAAAAACAGAATCCAAGACAGCTCATCTAGCAGATAATCAAGATGCCTTTCTTCATTTTCTTGCACTCTATTTTCCGTAATGTGCAAAATTTGATCAATGATTCCCTCATAATCTACATAATGGTCCGCATATGAATCGAAATTTTTTTTCGACAGAATTTCCATATTTTGGATATTTCCTTTGGACGCAATTCCAGAGTCCGATATATCCATCCGAAAACTCCAAAGATCTCTTCTGTCTTCCCTGACTGAAAATGAGAAATTCATACCATCACTATGACTAGGAACATGTATCAGGTCATCAATCGAACTGATATCAAAACAACGCTCAAGTTCGATCTTCAAATCATCAGAAAGAAACTCTTTATCTCCAAGAAAGGATTGAGCAGAATCACGTATCACTTCAGGAATATCGGAAAAATAAACCGATTGCATATCATTTCTAATTTTATCATAAAGATGCTGAATTTCCTCTTTTGTGACAGAGGTTTTATCATCCGGAAAACGAAGATAACGACGCACCATAGGGAGTGGGAATCTCGGAAACCCATGTAGCATCCGATGAAATGCATAAATCAGGATGGCGAGATACGTCTTCCCGGCATTGCTCGGACCAACGAATACCGTCAAGGGCCGGAGGTCGATCTCGCCTTCCGAGATGGGGCCGAAGTTCCTCACGGCAATGTGTATCTCGGGACCGGATTCCGTCATGTCGATTTTCACCGTCATATCTTCAGTTCCGTCACACCCGAAATGCCTTCAGCGTCTTCCGTCCCGGAGATATAGACCCGGTCGGCGCGCGGCGTCATCCGAACAGCCTTTCGATCCATGCGAGGAAAGCCGCGCAGAGAGGTCCGTCGGTTTGGAGGTCTCTGCGCCCGATGGCCGATCCCATGCGGCCGGGCTCCTCTCTCGTCGCCAGCCAGGCATGGAGTTCGGCGCGGCTTGTCTTCCTGGCCGGGAACTTTCTCGCTTCTTTCGGGATGTCCCGAATGTATCCTTTGGCCAGAGGCCAGGCAGGGTCGCCGCTCGGGATCATCTCCTGCACGAAATCCTCGAGCTCGCCGGGCCTTTGATTGTCGGGCATCAGCCAGATACCGACGCGGGGCAGGCCATCTATGATCGTGCCTTCGGAGCTTGGGGCGTCGGGAACTCCTCCGATGTTCGCGTTCCGCAGTCTGCCCGAGACGGCGCGCCAACGAGCGCTTGGGTCGTCGTTCGCGTCCACGACGATACCGACGGCCGCGCGACCGGGGGCCTTGATCTTGGTGCTGATGTCCCCGGTCAGATTTTCGATGCCTTCCTTGCCCTCGATACCGAATGGCGGTTCCGACCGATGACGCCGATTCCAAAGATGCCAAACGACATGCTCGTCATCCTGTCCCTCGACGAGCAGGACCTTGGGTGATTGGTCCATGCCGCGCCCGCCTAACGGACCTCGATCATATGCTCGGCGGCGGTTTCGATCTCGGATTCCGAATACATGACGGCGCGGGTGCGCTCGTCCTGCCGCTCCAGACGCACGAGAACGCGCTCGCTTTCCGGGGAGTCGACGGCGGCGCGCGCGAACCCCCGCACGCAATCGAAGCTGTGCGTGGCGGCGAAAACCTGGATGTCGTTCTCTTCCGCCGTCCGCAGGACCATGCGCCAGAAATCGCCATGGACCGAATGGTGAATGCCGTTCTCCGCCTCGTCGATGACCAGAAACCCGCCGCGGCTGCCGGCGAGTGCGAGTGCCGTCCCGAACAGGCGCGCCGCGCCGTCGCCGAGGCTCCGCAACGGCACGGGCACATCCCGATCCTCCAGCTTCACGACGACCCGCCGACCAAGGAACCCCCATTGGGGGTGGAACCCCTGTTGGTGATCTCCGATCATCGTCACCCGGTCCACCTTGCCGTCGAGCACGAGGTTCAAGGCCTGGACCGCACGGTCCTCTTCGTCCGTCAGGGCGACCCTGTCCCAGAGCTCGGCCACCTCGTTGTTGTTCAGCAGGCCTGGACCCAGCACCCGGCAGTTCAGTCCTGGCGGTTCTTCCCGGTCGTCGGCAGATCGCCGGTAGCGAATACGGCGCGCCAAAGACCAGGGGATCGTTCGCTTGTAGTTGGCGAACGAGATTTCGATCGCCAACGGAGGAAGGTCCGGCACGTTGCCGTCACCGTACAGTTTCTCCAGAAGATCTTCCTGTTCCGCGCTCGGGGTCACCGCCTCGATCTTGAGACTCCCGGCGCCCGAACCGTTCCTCGGTCCGATCTCGATGCGGGAATTGGGTGCAACGTCGCGGCCGTGAAACAGCGCCGCGGGATCGGGCGCGAACGTTCTGTCGCCATCCTCGTCGGTGACGGAAACGACTTCCTCATGGCTTCCCAACAGCGCGGACAGCACCTGCTCCCGGCCCCGCGATGCGTAGACCCGGACCGCTTCGAGCACGGCCGTCTTGCCGGCTCCGTTCTTCCCGGCGATCAGGGTGACGCGGCCCAGGCGCGGGACGTCGAGTTCCCGGATCCCCCGGAAGCCCCGGATCGACAGGCTGGGGAGATGCAGACGGCCGTTCGGTTCCTCGGTCATGACGGCGCTACCTTCCTCGGGTGGTTGCCGGACGCAACCTTACCACGGGCGGCGCGCCTGTCGTCACACCCGGAAGACCTTCATCGCTTCGTCGCCCAAGTGGTTTATGACCTTGACGGCTATGCGGCCTGACGCGGGGCGGGGGAAGGGGCGGGAGACGTCGCTGTTGAGCGTCGCCCAGGCGTCCGGGTCGATC
Organism: Alphaproteobacteria bacterium; assembly: GCA_965200265.1. Taxonomy (GTDB): domain Bacteria; phylum Pseudomonadota; class Alphaproteobacteria; order UBA2966; family UBA2966; genus UBA2966. Next base: position 1,974,931 of record OZ241357.1, read on the forward strand.
TCGGCCTTGAGCGTGGTCTTGAGCGCCTTGTAGGGGTCGTTGGCGCCGAGGAAATAGGCGTGGCGGACGAAGAAGCTCTCCTCGTCGTAGTCGGTGTCGACGAACCAGCAGGCGATGCCTTCGGGGCCGTCGCTCCGCACCTCGCCGGTGTTGGGATGAAACACGTCGATGCCGCGAATGGTGACCTGTGACCAGTGGCCGGTGGTCAGTGAGAGCGGGAAATCGTCGTCGTTCAACGCTTCGATCGCAGCGAGCGCTTGAGACCGTTGAGCATCCGTCCGATCTCCCCGGCCCGCTCCAGAAGCGGCGAAATCCGTTCGGGCGGAGACATCTCCAGCCTCCGGGCGAGAATCAGAAGGGTCTCCGCTTCCGCCAGAGAGCCGCTCGCCACCCCCAGAAACTGAAGAAACTCCCGTGTTCCGTGCCGCTCCGCTCCCTCCGCGACGTTCGCCGGGATGGACACCGCCGCGCGGCGCACCTGACCGGTCAAGCCGAACCTCTCCTGCGCCGGCCATCCGGCAGAGATCCGATAGACCTCTTCCGCCAGCTCCATTGATTTCCTCCAGACTTCCAAGTCCCGATAGCTCCTTGGCGTGCTCATAACTCGCAATCATCTTCCCGTTTCCGGCCACCAACCACCGGCCACTGGCCACTTCGATGTCCGGTTCGCCGAAGACGACGAACAGGTTGCCCTTGCCGGTGTTCTTCAGGTCGCCGGCCATGTGCAGGTCGGCGTTCATGCGCGCCTTGAGCACGGGGACGCGGCCGAGCTTCTCGAACTCGGTGGCGTGGGCCGCGTAGCTGAAGGCGCAGGCGACCAGCACGTCGAAGCCGGCCTCCGCCGCCTCGCGCGCCGCGGCGACGAGATCGGGGCGCGCGACGGTGCCGAACTCGGGGCCGACGAAGACCCCGGCGCGGCGTTCGATGCCGGCCCCCTCGCCATCGCCCTCGCCATCGCCGTCCCCCTCCCCGCCGCCCTCGACGTAGCGCCCCTCGGCGCAGACGTACCTGCCCGGCCACGGCTTGAGGGAGGAGAAGGCGATGCGGTCCTCCCGGTGCGCCTGCTGGACGCCGGCGGTCCTCAGGTTCTCCAGGATCATGGCGGCGAAGTCGGGCGTCTCGCCGTAGCCGGGCCGGCCGTCGGCGAGTTGGTGGAAGACCTCGCCGTCCTCGTCCACCGCCAGCATCCGGTGCGGCGCCAGGCTCTCGACGGTGAACGGCCCGGCGACGCGGACGCGGGCGCCGTCCACATAGGGCCTGTCGTAGAGATATTCGGTGTCGGCCCTGGCGGCGATGGCGGCGTCGATCTCCTTCTGCCGGGCGATGCGGGCCTCCCACCATTCGGCGAGCAGGGCGTCGGTCTCCGGCGGCCAGTCGTCCGGCCGCTCGCGGGGAATCTGCCACTCCTCCAGTGGCCGGTGGGGCAGTGGCCGGTCGCCGGTAGCCGGTGGCCGGTCATCCTCTCCACCACTGGCAACCGACGACTGGCCACTGACCACTGACGACAACCGGCGCCGCAAGGGCTCCAGCGTCTCCTGCCACGTCTCCCAGATGGCGTCGATCTCGGCGTTGTTGGCGATGGACTTCAGCGTGACGTGGGGGACGCGCTCGTAGACGAAGCCCTGGCGCACGTCGCCGCCGGTCGGGGTTTCGGCGGGCGCGCGGCGGGTGATCTCGGCTTCCTTCCTCTGCCCTTCGGGGCTGTCGGCGAGCAGATACCACGGGTAGCGGGCGCCCATGATCCGCGCGCGGGCGAGGGCCAGGGCGACGCGCGAGGTGTCGACGGTGATCCAGCGCCGGCCCCATTGCTCGGCGACGTAGGCCGTGGTCCCGGAGCCGCAGGTCGGGTCGAGCACGAGATCGCCGGGGTCGGTGGTCATCAGGATGCAGCGCTTTACGGCTTCAGTAGCAGTCTGCACCACATATATTTTGGGATCTGTACGGCTTTGAACGCCACCAATATCCATCCAAATGTTGCTTTGAGGGAAAATGATGAAATCATCCATGAATCTGATATATCTTGGAGTATTCCCTTCGATTATGATTCTTCCAGACCGGTCAAGACGTTCAAGCCCTTGAGTGGTCGTCTTCCAATGCAAACCACGTCTTGGAGGAAACGTAAGACCTTGTACAGTCATAGGTTCATCATGAGCCGACTCGCCTTGCGACGTCAGCTGATCTGACGTCGCAAGGCGAGTCGGCTCAAAGACATGACCTACAAACGCACTGAACGAATTTATGGGCCTATATTTTCTTGCTCCCTCGTCTCCCGCAACTTTCTCCCGCCACAACGAACGATACTTCAGCGAGTCATACGATTTTCCATACCATATGATCGTATCGGCGACCTGCGAAAGATAATTTCCTGAAAACCCCGTTGTTTTGCTAAACACAATACTGCCAACAAAATTCTCCTCCCCGAACACCTCGTCCATCAGCGCCCGCACGCGGTGGACGTTCTCGTCGCCGATCTGCACGAACACCGAGCCGCTTTCGGCCAGCAGGTCGCGCGCCACCGTCAGGCGGTCGCGCAAGTACGTCAGATAGGAATGGATGCCGTCGCGCCAGGTGTCGCGGAACGCCTTCACCTGCTCCGGCTCGCGGGTGATGTGGCGGGCGTTGCCGTCCTTCACGTCGCGGCTGGTGGTCGACCACTGGAAGTTGGAGTTGAAGCGGATGCCGTAGGGCGGGTCGACGTAGATGCACTGCACCTTGCCGCGCAGCCCCTCGCGCTCGGCGAGGCTCCCCATCACCTGCAGCGCGTCGCCGAGGATCATGCGGTTCGACCAGTTGGCGTCGTGGCGGTAGTACTCCGTCCGCGCCGCGCCCTCCGGCAGACCGTTGAAATCGGCGAACAGGTCGGGCGCGTCTTCGGCGGCCCCGTCGCGGCGGCGCTTCGACTCGCGCAGCAGGTCGTCGATCAGGACCTTGGGATGCACCTTCTCCTGGATGTAGAGGGGCGGGGCGTGGACGATCAGGTCGGCCTCGTCCTGCTCGTCCTTGCCGCGCCACACCAGCTGCGGGTCGAGGTCGCGGTTGCGGCGTTCGTAGACGAGAGGGACGGGCGCCTTGTCCTCGTCGGCCATCAGCGGCTGCGCCTCCGCCGTCGGCACGTTGCGCCGCCGCGCCCCGCCATGCGTCAGGGTGTCGACCCGCCGGGGCTTCTTCGGGGTCCGGGCCATCACGCCTCGATGCGTTGCCGGTGGCCAGTGGCCAGTGGCCGGTAGACGGTGGCCTTCTTCGGGGTCCGGGCCATCACGCCGCGATGCGCTGCATGAGCTTGCGGTCGAGGTCTTCGTGCGACGCCAGGGACGAGATCATCTCGCCGCCGACGTCCGAAAGCCTGGCGAGGTCCACCCTGGAGATCTCGGCCTGGTTCTCGAAGACGAGGATCGACTCGAACGGGAGTGCGTGGCGATGGAAATGCGACAGCATGATCGTCGTCAACCGCGCCTTGTCGCGGTTGGGCACGCCGTAGAGGAACAACGGAACGTCGCCCTTGCCCTCGATGCGGTAATCCACCGGATAGACGTCGGCGTTGGGCACGTCCGGCAGGTAGTCGCGCCGGATCCTGTCCTCGCTCACCAGGCGGGAGAGAAGGTCGGCGAGGTCGTCGTAGAAGGTGGAGCCGACGTTGGAGCGGGAGAGAAGCGTGAGGTCGTGGACGCGGGTGAGCGCCTGCCCGAAGCGGAATATCGCTTCCGGCAGCTGTTCGGGGGTCGTGTCGAGGCAGAAGGCGCCGCCGTCCCAGCACAACCCGCTTTCGCCCATGATGCGTTCGAGAAGCATCCCCCGGTTTCCGTTCAGGAACGAATCGACGTCGTGCTCATAGCTGACGTGCATGAGGGTATGGCCGCGATCCGACAGCCGGAACCTGCCCGCCGGGGCCTCGGACAAGTGGATCGGGAAATGGTCCCCATCGGGGAACCGGAAGCGCGTCCGCACCATCAACGCGCCGTCCGGGCGCGGTTCGACCCGCACGTCCTCGCACAGGCGTTCGCGCAGGAGTTTCCGAAGCGAGTCGAGGTCGATGTTCATAACGGCAGCCTCGGCTGGGGTTGGTCGCATGGGCAATGCCTCGAACGTCGTTTCAGAACGCGAACGAAAAATGCCCATCGGGCGACTGCGTGAGCACCCCCAGCTGCAGAATGTCACGCCCGATCAGGGCCTGGTAAGGCGACTCTCCAGCATCGAACTCCAGGGTTCTGACGTTGCTCAGCGCAGCGAACTGGTCGGTAACGGAGCCATCCGGGTTCTTCTCGCGGCCTATAAGCAACGCCACGTGGACGTCGTAGGTATTGACGGAGACGGAACCGCCGGCCGTATGCATGTCGACTCTGCCGATGGGTTGCAGGGAGAGGGAATCAGCCACCGGGCGAGCGATGCAGGTCGTGCTCGCTCCCGTATCGACCAAAGCCGCGTAAAGCCGAAGCCGATCACCGAGGTTGTCCACCAATGGTTCGTCCCCGGACGCAAAGCCGACCTGTGGCCAGATGAGACCGGAGTCCCACTCGAACGATCCGGAGAAGACCGGCATGTCGGAACGGCGTCGTCACGAACGACGGTCGGCGTCGGTCGTACTCCCGGCCTCCACCGACCGACCGGCAGCAGCCCGGGGTGCGCCGAAATGCGAGAAATATCCCAGGTCGATCGGGCGGGACCTGATCTTCTGGATCGAAAAGCGCCGATCCTCGAAAAACCTGCGTCCGGCTTCGATGGCGTCGCGTTCGGTGTCGAAGCACATGATGACTTCGCCGCCGCGCATCAACGCGATCCGGCCGGCATCGCTCTTGAGAAGGCCGGGGAGCGACTTCTTGAACGCCTCGTAATTCCGATCGACCTCCTGTTGCTGGCTGTCGGCCACGGTCGACGTCGCTTCGGTGTTCATTCCCATTCTCCTTGCCCCGGTCAAACGAGGCACAGTTTATCCCGGTTCCCACAGAATGAAAGTCAATCGTCCGCCTCGGCGGCGGCGCGGGGGTCGCGCAGGAACGGTTCGAGCGCCTCTCCGAAGCGGGCTTCGATCAGGCTGCGGAAGTCCTTTTCCATTCCGTAGACGTCCGTGAACTCGACGAAGGCCCAGCGGCCGTATGTGCCGAGGCGGTTCACGCCGGGAATCCAGAAGGTCTCCATCGTCGCCCTCTTGTCCTTCGCGTCCTCGCCGCGGTAGCCCTTGATCTCGACGACGAGATGCAGCGGGTCGCCGGCGCCGCGCCCGTCGTCCACCAGCACGACGAAATCGGGCAGGTACGTCCGGGGTTCGGCGCCCGACCGGTAGGGGACCTCGAAGCCCAGCCCCTGGTTCCTGACATAGGCGAGGACGCGCGGGTGCGCCTCGGCGACGCGGCAGAACTCGATCTCCCACTCGCTGTCGCAGACCGCCCAATCGACGTGACAGCGCGACGGCGCGGTCCGCCAGCGGGTCTCCTTCGAGGTGGCGAAGCGGACGTGCCGCGTGGAGCCGGCGGGATTCCAGGGATCGAGAACGGCGGCGATCGGATTTTCGTCCATATGGTGCGCGATGATTCCCTTCATGATGCGCTCGCAGGCGACGTCGGCGAGCTCCAGATAGAGGAGTTGCGCCGGCTGCGTGCCGCCCTTGCAGACGAGGTGCCCGTCGAGCCACCGGCCCGCGATCCGCTTGAGCTGGCCGAACAGATGGAGCTTCGGCTCTCCGTCCGGATCGCGCCATTTCGTCTCCAGCAGGCGCCTGGTCAGGTGGAAGAGGAGGGTCGAACGGCGCGTGTTCTCCAGATGCTCGATGCTCAGGGTCGCGCCTTCGCCGACGATGCCCTCGCTGCGGACGACGGAGGGGCCGACGAGCTCGGGCGTGAGTTCGAGGGTCGAGTCGTCGTCGAACGTCGCCTCGAGGCGCTCCTGCGGCGGTTCGACGCGGTAGCCGGCGACGCGCGGGAAGCGGATTTCGCAGGCGTCGCGCTCAGGGCTCACGGCCCGGACCTGGACCGTCTCGCGCGGCCGGGGCGGCGGAACCACCGCCGGCCTGGCGGTGAAGTCGAAGGGGATGCCGAGCACGTCGGCGTATTCGGCGTCGAGGAGGCCGTCTTCGTTCAGATCGTAGGACTGCCGGCGCAGGGCGCGGCCGACCACCTGCTCGCACAGCAGCTGGGTGCCGAAGGCGCGCACGCCGAGCACGTGGGTGACGGTGTTGGCGTCCCAGCCTTCGGTCAGCATCGAGACCGAGACGACGCAGCGGGTCTCGCCGCCGAGCCGGCCCGCCTTGCCGACGGTGTTCATCGCCTCGCGCAGCAGGTCCTGGTCGGAGAGGGTCTCGGCCCGGCGGCGGTCGCCGGTGCGGGCGACGATCTCGCGGCGGAAACGGTCGATCTCGTCGGCGGCCGCGGCGCGGAAGCCCTTGTCGAGGGCCTCGCCGGAGTCGAGCTGGCGGCTGTCGATCAGCAGGGTGCGGGGGCGGGCGAGAGGCGCGCCGTGGTCGTCGAAATTGCGGAACAGGGCCAGGCGGCCGTTCTCGATGGCGGTCGAGCCGTCGGCGTTCCCGCGGCGGAAGCCGGAGACGTAGTCGTAGATCAGCTTCGACGTCGCGGTGTTGTTGCAGACGACGATGAAGCAGGGCGGGACCTCGATCCCCGCCTCCCGCCACGCCTCGAACGTCTTCTCGTAGTGACCGTAAAGGGCCTCCAAGGCGGTCTGGAGCTCGACCGGGAGCGCCAGCGGATCGAGGCCGGCGGCCTTGCCGCGGCCCTTCCGCGGCATCCTCCTGCCGATATGATCCCAGAGATTGCGGAATCTGGGCATGTCGCCGCGGGAGATCACGTTGTCGGCCACCGGCACCCGCGGCAGCTTGACGATGCCGCACTCGATCGCGTCCATGAGCGAGAAGTCGCTGACGGTCCACGGGAACAGCGTGCCCTCCGCGTAGCCCGAGCCGCGCAGGAAGAACGGCGTCGCCGAAAGATCGATCACGCGGGCGAGGCCGACGGCGCGCCCGGCCGCCTCCAGCCCGGAAATCCACAGCCGGGCGGCCTCGCGGTTCCTCTCCGCCTCCTCGCGGTCCTCGCCCTTGAGGTCGCCCTCCTCCGCCTCGCCCGGCTTCTCGCGGTAGCAGTGATGCGCCTCGTCGTTGAGCGCCATCACGCTCCCGAGTCCCATGAGTTCGGGCATGACGCGCCGCAGCATCCGGCCTTCGCTCTCCAGCGCCCGGAGTTCGGGGTTCCGGCCTCCGCGCCCCTGGAGAAGCGCCCGGCCGCCCTTCGAGACCGCCGTCGTCTCGCGCGGCTTGAAGGCGTGGAAGTTGGTGATGACGATCCGCGCCCGCTCCAGATCGCCGAGCATGTCGGCGGGGACCAGTTCGCGGCTGCGGTAGTAGCCGTCGGGGTCGTTGGGCTGGAGCACGCGGAGCCGGTCGCGGATGGTGATCCCCGGCGTCGTCACCAGGAAGCCGCGGGTGAAGCGCCGGCTGCCGGGGCGGCGGACGGCGTTGACGGTCTGCCAGGCGATCAGCATCGCCATGACGGTGGTCTTGCCGGCCCCGGTGGCGAGCTTGAGTGCCAGGCGCGGGAGATCCGGGTTGGCCTCGGCGTTCACCACGGCGAGATGGTCGAGGAAGCGCCGCCCGGCCCTGCCGAGCGCCGGCGCGACCTCGGTCAGCCAGATCGCCGTCTCCACCGCCTCGACCTGACAGAAGAAGGGCCGGAAGTCGGCGAAGCGATGGCGGCGCCAGTGGCGGAGCAGCCGGGCGGTCTCCGGCGTCACCCGCCATTGCGCCTCCTCCGGCAGCTTCCGCCATTCGTCGACGGCGCGGCGGACGCTGCCGATGATCTCGGTCAGGTCGTATTGCTGGCTTTCGGTGGCGAGCCGCCGCGCGCCGGCGTCGAAGACCAGCTGGCTCTGGCTTCCCTTGCGCTTCCGCGGCTTCGGGATCGGCGTGACGAAGGAGACCCGGCGGCGCTGGCCGGAGATGCGGTCCGTCGGCTGGCCGCTCTCGTCCAGTTCCCAGTGACGCGCGGGGTACTCGTAGGGCGAGTTGAGGATCGGGCGGTCGAAGAAACGGTCCGTCATGTCCGAGGCCTCCGACCGCCGCCGGGGGGAACGGCGCCCCGCCGCGGGGCGGGGCGCCGGCATCCGCAACGCGACCGGGTCAGGAACCCGCGCTCACCTTGCGGTTCCACTTCTCCGTGTAGACGGTGCGGTCGACCTTCGAGAAGTCGATCGAGTACATGTTCGCGACCTCGTCGGGCTTCAGCCGCATGAAGTCCATGCCCGGTTCGGAGGCGTAGCTGGCCAGGACGTCCTCGCGCGAGGACAGCAGCCAGCCCTTCATGACGCCGCGCTGGTGCCGCTCGCTGATGAACCGGTTGACGATCCAGTCGCGGGCGGCGTCGTTCTTGCCGCCCTTGATCTTGACCAGCCACCCCTGCTTGAGGACGCCGAAGACGCCGGGCTTGACCTCGACGTGCGTCGCCCACAACGGCGCCGCGCCCAGGAGACGGCCCATGGTGTGGACGCCGGCGCAGGCGGCCCAGACGTCCCCGCTCTTGAGCAGGGTGCGGAGCGCCGAGTTCGACTTCCAGAAGGCCTTGACGTCGAGGCTGGCGATCAGGTCGAGCGCCGGGTCGATGTTGGATTCGTCGCCGCCGCCCTCCAGGGCCATGCCGACGAGACAGGGCATCACGCCGCCGCCGGCGATGTCGGGCACCGAGATCTTGCCCTGGAGCTTGGGATGCTTCAGGTCGGCGTACTTCACCGGCGCCGGAATGCCGTGCTCCTTGAACTTCTCGGTGTTGTAGATGATGGCCGACTGGGTGGTCCAGGTCTTGACCCAGTGTTTCGACCGGTCCCGTTCGGCCAGCGCCGAGGCGTTGGGGACCCTGCCGTAGTCGATCTCGTCGAGCCAGCCCTTGGCCAGCAGCGGCGGCAGGAAGTCGTCCGTCGTCTCCATCAGGTCGAACGGCGGCTCGGCGCCGCGCGACGCCACCAGCTTGCCGAAGTTGGGGCTCGGCGACCCGGCGACGTAGACCATCTTGCCGCCTTCGGCGGCGAAGGCCTCGCCGACCGTCGACTCGATCAGGTTGCGCCATTTGCCGCCGAAGCTGGCGACGCGGACCTCGACGCCGTCGAACATGCCGGCGGCGGCCGGCGCCGGGGCGGCGGCCGCCAGACCCGCGGCGACGAGGCCGGCGGCCGACAACCGGAGTGCTGTCGTGGAATTCATGTCGTTCCTCCCTGTGTGCCTGTCCGGCCGAACGCCGGGCGCCGAGGATCGGGCGCCGGCGATTCCCGAACGCCGGCGACTCTAGTCCCGCGGCGCCGCGCCGTCCAACCGCCGCGCGGGCGATGCGGGCGACAAGCTCATCGCGTGCGGACGAAGACGTCGAGGCCGCTGAACCGCTGGATGACGAGCAGCACGATCAGGGACAGGACGACGACGACGGTCGACGCGGCGAGCACCGTGGTGTCGAATTCCTGTTCGAGCGCGAGAAAGACCTCGACCGGGAAGGTCGACGTCCCCGGCCGGGACAGGAATATGGCGATGGGAACGTCGCCGAACGACACCATGAACGCATAGAGGCCGCCGGCGAAGACGCCGGGCGCGATCAACGGCAGGGTGACGCGCCGGAAGGTCGTCCACCGGCCGGCCCCGAGCGTCTGCGCAGCCTCCTCCAGCGTCGGCTGGAAGCGCTGGAGCACCGGCGCCACGGCCCCGACGACGAACGGCGTCGCCGCGAACACGTGGGCGATGGCGAGCCCGACGAACGTCCCGTTGGCGTACCATCCGGTCGCGGCGCCGATGGCGTAGTAGGCCTGCAGGAAGGCGAGGCCCATGACCACGCCCGGAATCTGCAAAGGCACGCGGAACAGCGTCATGATCGCGGACTTGCCGACGACGTTGCTGCGCACGAGGCCCAGCGCCGCCGGGATGCCGATCGCCGAGGCGCCGAGCGCCGCCACGAGGCCGACGGTGACGCTCAGGTAGATGCCGTCGACGATGTAGTCGGGGATGTTGAGATAGGCGTCGAGGGTGAAGCGCTCCGGCGGGAACACCACGTAGGCGCGCTCCCCGTAGTCGAACGACGAGGCCACGACGATGACGATCGGCGCGAACAGGAAGATGTAGACCGCGGCGAGAACCAGCGACCGCGACCCGGTCGAGACCAGCCTGGCGCGCGCGAAGGAGGTCAGCATCGGGCGTCCTCCGGCCTCAGATCGTGATCGCCTGGCCGCGGCGGAAGCGCTTCACCAGCGCCACCGAGAACAGGTTGATGAGCACCACGGCGCCGAGCAGGATGACGGCCAGCGCCGCCCCCATGCCGTAGTTCGTGTTGACGATGACGCTCTGCTGCACGATGACCGGCAGGGTCAGGATCTTGCCGGCGCCGATGAGCGCCGTCGACGCGAAGCCGCCGATGCTGATGTTGAAGACCATCAGCGAACAGACGACGATTCCCGGCGTCGTCAGGGGCAGGATGATCCGCCGGTAGACGTCGAACCGTCCGGCGCCGTGAATCTGGGCCGCCTCCTCGAGGCTCCGGGGGATGGTCAGGACGATGCTGTAGATCAGCAGCACCGCGAAGCCGAGCGAGTAGTACATGAGGCCGACGACGACCCCGGCGTAGGTGCCGAGGATGGTGAACGTCTCCTCGATCAGGCCGAGCGCCAGGAACACGCGGTTGACGATCCCGTCGGGACTGAACAGCACGATGAGCCCCAGGACCTTGATGGCGATGGTGACGAACTGGGCGACCACCACCAGAGCGAGGAACAGCATCGCCCAGCGGGACGTCATGCGCGCGATGATGTAGGCGACGGGCGCCGCGCAGATCATGGTGAGGACGGTCGCCGCGGCCGAGATGTTGATCGAGAGCAGCAGGACGTTCAGGTAATAGGGATCGGAGAAGGCCCGGAAGTAGTTGACGAGCTCGTAGGTCGTCGACAGGTCGCCGTAGCCCAGGTCCCGGTGGAAGCTGCCCTTGATGAAGATGAACTGCGACGCGACCAGCAGCGCCACCGTGAGCGCGAGCGGCGGGAGCAGGATCAGCTCCCATCTGGCCTTGATGCCGCTCATCCGTCCGTCCGCCGCCGGGGTCAGCCGACGCGGCGTTCCCGGCCCGCCCAGAACCGCTCGCGGACGTCCTTCTTCAGGACCTTGCCGACGGCGCTGCGCGGAAGCTCGTCCCAGAACTCCACGGTCTTCGGCGCCTTCACGCTCCCCAGCCTGTCCCGGCACAGGGAGACGACCGCGCCGGCGGAGACGCGCCGCCCCGGCCTGAGCTCGACGACCGCCTTGACGGCCTCGCCCCACTTCTCGTCCGGGACCCCGATCACCGCGCAGTCGCGGACCTCCGGAAGCGTCAGGATCACGTTCTCGATCTCGCTCGGCCAGACGTTGAACCCGCCGGAAACGATCATGTCCCGCTTGCGGTCGACGATATAGACGTACCCGTCGCCGTCCTTGTAGCCGATGTCTCCGGTGTGGTGCCAACCGTGGGCGGAGACCTCCGCGGTCGCGTCCGGGCGCTCATGGTAGCCGTCCATGACGATCCCGCCGCGCGTCACGATCTCGCCGACCTCGCCGGCCGCCAGGATGCGGCCGTCGTCGTCCATGATCTCGACCGCGGTGAAGAGGCTCGGCCGGCCGGCGCTCTGCAGGCGATGCGCCCTGGCCGGGTCGCGGCAGGCTTCCGCGTGGTCGCGCTTCGAGAGGTAGGTGCTGATGAACGGCGACTCCGTCTGCCCGTAGGACTGCGACATGACGGGTCCGAAGACCTCGATGGCCTCCCGGAGCCTGTCCGGAGACATCGGCGACGCGGCGTAGTGGAAGTATTGGAGGCTCGAGTAATCTCGGTCGCGGGCGCCGGGGTGGGCGAGCCACGTGTAGATCGCGGTGGGCGGCAGGAACACCGTCGTCACCCGGTGCTCCTCGATCGCCGCCATCATGACCTCGGGGTCGGGCCGCTCGACGACGACGATCGTCGCGCCGTGCGGCAGCAGCAGCAACGACATCGCCCCCGCCACGTGCGTCATCGGCGCCGCCGCGAGAAAGACGGGGGGTTCCGCGTAGGGCATGGCGGCCGAGGCGTTGGCGAGCATGAAGGCGAAGTTGAGATGGGTCAGGGGAACGCCCTTGGGAACGCCCGTGGTGCCCCCGGTATAGCGGATGGCGGCGTAGTCCCGCGGGCCGCACGGGACGTGGGGCGCGCGGTCGTCGCGGCCGGCGATCCAGTCGTCGAGCGCCGGCGCGGCGGCGCCTTGGCGGTCCACGCGGACGAACGCGCGGATGCCGGGCGCGCGGTCCCTGATCTCGGCCACCTGCTCCTCGAACGCGCCGTGATAGAAGAGGAGCTCGCAACCGCTGTCGCGGAGGACGTGGACGTTCTCCGCCGGCGCGCCGCGCGCGTTGATCGGCACCCACGCGGCGCCCGCCCGCAGGATCCCCAGCACGCAGACGAACGCCATGGCGTCGTTCGGGCTGTAGACGGCGGCCCGATGGCCTCTGGTGATCCCCTCGGCGACGAGGGCGGCGCCGATCCTGTGGGTGAGCCGCTGGACCTCGCCGAACGCGAGGCGCCGGTCGCCCTGGACGAGGCAGTCCCGCTGCGGGTCCAGCGCGACGCCGCGGTCGAAATAGTCGATCACCCTGAGCATGGCGTCCTCGGGTTCCGTCGGGCGGCAGTCCGCGTCCTACTTCGCGCGTCCGCCGTGACCGGTTTCTCCCCGTCGCGCCGCGGCGGCCTCGATGACGACGTCGACGTCGACCTCCCCCGCCGATTCGAACACGAGCGTCAGGGGAAAGGTCATGCCCTTCACGAGCGGCGTCCGCAGCCCCGTCAGCATGACGTGCAGGCCGCCGGGCGCGAGCTCGACCGTTGCGCCGGGCGGAATCTCGACGGCCTCGACGCGGCGCATCCTCATCACGCTCCCCGCCGCCTCGTGGGCGTGCAGCTCGGCGCGGTCGGCGACGTGGGTCGACGCGCCGGTCAGGCGCTCGGTCCGGGACCCGGAGTTGCGCACCGCGAAATAGACCGCGCCGCTTCGCGCCTTCACCGACAGCGAGGCCGGCGCCCACGGGTGGTCGATGGCGAGGTCGCCGGCCACGGCCTCGTGTCCCGACGCGGCGGGACTGAGCGCGGAACAGACGGCCAGCATCAGGACGGCCAGGAGAAGGTCGCGGGTCACGTCGGTCTCGAACGACTGGCGGCGGGGAGCGGGATTATCCCGGCGGAAGCCGGCGGTGTCCATGACAGCCGGCGCCGTCGTCAATATGATGCCGCCCGCACCCCCATGATGCCGCCCGCACCCCCCGCGCCCGGACGGGCGACGGCGAAGACAACCGAAAGGAACGGACATGGCCCAGGCGTTCTCGATGATCCCGCTGCCCCCCGACCGCAGCACGGCGAAACCCCGCACCAGGGGCCGGACGATGATGATGGACTGGGGCATCCCCCTTCGCGAGCAGGAAGACCTCTTGGGCCTGATCGCGCCCTACGTGGACATCGCCAAGTTCGTCGTCGGCACGGCCCGCCTCTACGAAGAGGACTACCTGCGGAAAAAGATCTCGCTCTACGAGGATCACGGGGTGGAGCCGTTTCTCGGCGGCCAGTTCCTCGAGTTCGTGTTCGGCACCCAGGGCCTCGAAGGGGTGGAGCCCTACTGCGAGGAGGCGAAGCGCCTCGGCATCGGCGCCATCGAGGTGTCCGACAACGTGGTGCCGCTGTCGAGCCGGGACCGCCGCGAGATCACGGAGATCGCCGTCCGCCACGGGCTGCACGTTCACGGAGAGGTGGGGTCCAAGCACGACGTGACGACCGCCGAGACCCTGATCGGGCAGGCCAACGAATTCTTCGACGCGGGCGCCGACATCGTCCTCGTCGAGGCCGCCGAACTGGTCGAGGACGGAGAGCCGAACAAACCGCTGATCGGCGACGTGGCCGACGGGCTGGACGTCGGCAAGGTGTTCTTCGAGCTCCCCGGCGCGTGGATCAAGGGAACCACGACGACCGAGGTGATCTTCCTCAAGAAGTTCCTGATCGACCAATTCGGGCCGGACGTGAACATCGCCAACGTGCTGCCGGGCAACGTGTTCGAGACCGAGGCGCTGCGCGCGCATCTGAGCTTTGCCGGCCCCCGGCAGATGAACCGGGCGGCCGAGTAGGCGCGCCCGCGTTCGCGGGGAGGACGGCATGGCCGAGCGGCTGGGCTTCGTCGGGCTGGGCAGCATGGGCGGCCCCATGTGCCTCAACCTTCTCGAGGCCGGATTCGAGACCACGGTCTTCGACGTCGCCGCCGGCGCCGCCGACCGGCACCTGGCGGCAGGGGCGCGGCAGGCGCAGGGCCTCGGCGACGTCGCGAGGAACAGCGACGTCGTCGTGACCATGCTGCCGGATTCGGACGACGTGGAAGGCGTCGTCCTCGGCGAGGACGGCGTCGCGGCGCACGCGCGGGCGGACATGCTCGTCATCGACATGAGCACCGTCTTCCCGGAAACGTCGATCAGGGTCGCCGGGGAGCTCGGGAAGAAGGGCGTCGGATTCGTCGACGCGGCGGTGGGCCGCACGGCGATGCACGCGGCGGCGGGCACGTCGATGTTCATGGTGGGCGGGTCCGACGAGGACGTCGAACGCGCGCGGCCGATCCTGGAAGCCATGGGCGACACGATCCATCACTGCGGCCCCGCGGGCAGCGGCGTGCAGACCAAGCTGGTCAACAACTACATGACCGCGAGCCAAGCCGTGATCACGTCGGAGGCCCTGGCGCTGGCCCGGAAACTCGGCCTCGATCCCGCGCGGACGGTGGAGATCATGTCCGGCACGATGGCGTCCAACGCGCTGGTGTCGTTCTATTTCCGGAGAATGGCGCTGGTCGGAAACGTCGACCCCGGCTTCGCCCTGACACATGCCCGGAAGGACCTGACGCTGGCGGTCCGGCTCGGCGAGCGGCAGGACGTCGCCATGACGACCGGCGCGGCGGCGCTGGAGACCTATGACCGCCTCTTCGACGAAGGCCACGGCGGGCGGGACTTCTCGTACACGCTGATGGGCGCCTGCGAGGCGGCGGGCGTCGCGCCGCCCAGGATCGAGGCGCCCGAGGACTAACCCTGGAGGACCGCCCCGCTCTCCTTCAGCGCCGCGATCTCCGATTCGTCGAAACCACAGTCGCGCAGGACCTCCTCGCTGTGCTCGCCGCGCGCGGGCGGCGGGCCGCCGATCCCGGCCCCGGTGCGGCTGAACCGGGGCGCCGGGGCGGGCTGAACGACGCCGTCGACGTCGGCGACGGTCCGGCGGGCGGCGATATGCGGATGGCCGGCCACCTCCGACAGCGCGAGGACGGGCGCGACGCAGGCTTCCTCGCCGTCGAAGACCCGCATCCATTCGTCCCGCGTCTTCCGGCGGACGGCCGCGGCGACCGTCTCCTTGGTTCCCGCCCACGCGCTGCGGTCGTGCTGGGGGGGCATTCGCTCGGCGTCGAGACCGAGGAGGCGCCACGTCCGCTCCCAGAACTTCGCCTCCACGGAGCCGATGGCGATCCACCTGCCGTCCCCGGTCTCGTAGACGTCGTAGAACGGCGCGCCCGTGTCCAGGTAGTTGCGTCCGCGCGCGTCCACCCAGGCGCCGGCGGCGCGGAAGCCGAAGACGTAGGCCATCATCGAAGCCGCGGCGTCGACCATGGCGGCGTCCACGACCTGCCCTCTTCCCGACTTTCGCGCCTCGAGTATCGCGGCCAGGAGTCCCATCGCGAGATACGCGCCGCCGCCGAAGTCGCCCACGAGATTGAGCGGCGGCGTCGGCGGTCCGCCCTCGCGGCCGATCGCGTGCAGCACGCCGGTCAGGGCGATGTAGTTGATGTCGTGGCCGGGCGCCGAGGCGAGAGGGCCGTCCTGTCCCCAGCCGGTCATGCGCCCGTAGACGAGGCGGGCGTTGCGCGCCATGCAGACATCCGGACCGAGCCCGAGGCGCTCCATGACGCCGGGACGATAGCCTTCGATCAGCGCCTCCGCCCGGTCGATCAGGCGAAGGGCGGCGTCCCGCCCGGCCGGATTCTTGAGATCGACGGCGATGGAGCGCCGCCCCCGGTTCATGACCTGCGTCCGCGGATCGTGATCGATCCGTCCGGCGGGGGCCTGCGGGCGGTCGATCCTGATCGTTTCGGCGCCCAGATCGGCGAGCAGCATGGCGCAGAACGGCGCCGGCCCCAGACCCGCGAACTCGACGATCCCGATCCCCTCGAGAGGCCCCATCGCCCCCTCCCGCGTCGCCTGCCGCAGCGACCGGCGCAACGCGGCTCTTGTAGCACATCGACCGGGCGCGTCCGCGCGCGCCCGGACTGGGGTACACTCGGCGCGCGATGTGGCGTCCGATATTCGGATTCCTGGTCTTCCTGACGGCGGCCCCGCCGGCGCTGGCCGAATACGCGCTGGGCGTCGTCGCCTACGAGGAGGGGAACTACGCGGCGGCGTACAGGAACTGGCGGCCGCTGGCGGACCGGGGGAGCCCGGCCGCCCAGTTCAACATCGGCCATCTCTACCACCGGGGCCTGGGCGTGGAGCGGGATCCGGACGCCGCCAGGGACTGGTACCTGAAGGCCGCGAACCAGGGGGACGCCAACGCCCAATACGAACTGGGCGCGATGTACGCGCAAGGCGACGGCGTGCCCAGGGACTACGCCGCCGCCATCGACTGGTACCGGCGGGCCGCCGAGGCGGGCCACTCCAAGGCGAGCATGAAACTGGGGAACCTGTACCGGGACGGACGGGGCGTGCCGCAGGACGACGAGGAGGCGGCGCGCTGGATCGTGAAGGCGGCCGAGCAGGGCGAGAAGTCGGCGCAGATCGCCGCCAGCGTGATCTTCGGCGAGGGGCTGGGCGTGCGCAAGGACTTCGCCGAGGCTTACATGTGGGCCTCCATCGCCGCGCGCCGGGGCGAGATCTTCGCCCATGCGTTCGTGCGCGCCCTCGAACGCAAGATGACGCAGGCCCAGATCCGGGAGGGCCGGGAGCGGGCGGAAGCGTGGTCCCCGAGGCCGCGTTAGGCGGGCGGTGGGCGGCTTTCGGATGCGCGCCGAGTCATGCTACCATGCGCCGATGGCATGAGGACGTCACAGGGAGGCCGACATGGGAACCGTGCGCAAGACCATCACGTTGACCGATCAGCAGGATAGTTGGGTCAACGCGCGGACCGCCGCTGTCGGCTTTGCCGACGACAGCGCATACATCCGCGACCTGATCCGTCGCGACCAGGAGCAGGACGCCGGATTCCAGGCGCTCCAAGCCGCGATCCGGGAAGGCATCGACAGCGGGGTAAGCGACAAGACCGTGCCGCGGATCATGGAGGAGGTCGAAACCCGGCTCCGCGCCGATGGCCGCCTATAGGCTGACGCCGAGGGCTGGAGCAGGAGCGACACCGCCCGCGCGCCGGGCATCCGTCACCAGCACGTGAGGAACGTGCCGGTGACCCCCTTGAAGCAGGGTTCGTGACAAGCCGACATCTCGCGTCCCTTGTCACGGGGGCGGGCGCATGGCAGGTTCCGGGCGAAGGAGGTGTGCGGCGATGGTCCCTCGTCCGGTGACGGAAACGGCGCGCGGCGCGCGGGAGAGAAACCCGCGATGAGCGATCGGGAGTCTCCCGAACCGGAGCTCGTCGTCGAGATCTGGCGCGGCCGGGAATCGGGCGCGTTCGTCCCCTACCGCGTGCCCCGGCGGGAGAACCAGACGGTCCTGGACGTCGTCTCCCACGTCCAGCGCCGGATCGATCCCACCCTGTCGTACCGGTTCGCGTGCCGCGTCGGCATGTGCGGCTCGTGCGCCATGACGGTCAACGGCATCCCCCGCTGGACCTGCCGCACGCGCGTCGACCGCGTGGCCGGGAGCGGGCGCGTCCGCGTCGGGCCGCTTCGCAACATGCCGGTCATCCGCGACCTCGCGGTCGACATGGCGCCGTTCTTCGACAAGTGGCAGCGCGCGACCGGGCGGTTCGCCCCGTCGGACGCCGACAACCGGCGGGCGTTCGCCCGCGTGCCGCCCGGCTCGCGCGAACGGCGGGCGGCCGACGCCGGCATCGAATGCATCGGCTGCGGCGTGTGCTACGCGGCCTGCGACGTGGTCGCGTGGAATCCCGACTACCTGGGCCCCGCCGCGCTCAACCGCGTGTGGACGCTGGTCAACGATTCGCGCGACGGCGCGCGCCGCGAGCATCTGGCGGCCGTGGCCGGCGACGCCGGCTGTCATCAGTGCCACAGCCACCAGGCCTGCATGTCGTACTGTCCGAAGGATCTGAATCCGACGGCCGCCATCGCCGGACTGAAACGCGAGACGGTCAAGTCCCTGCTGCGGGGCGAGCTGTGACCGGCCGGCTGGAGGCGTGGCTGTACGTCGCCCAGCGGGGGAGCGCGCTGGTGCTGGCGCCGCTCGTGATCGTCCACCTCGCGACCATGATCTACGCCATCCGGGGCGGGCTGTCGGCGGAGGAGATCCTGTCCCGCACCGAGGGCAGCGCGGTCTGGGGAAGCGTGTACGGCCTCTTCGTGGCGGCCGCGGCCGTTCACGCGCCGATCGGCGTCCGCTCGATCGTCCGGGAAATGACGCCCTGGAAGGGCAGGACGCTCGACGTCGCGGCGCTGCTGTTCTGCGCCCTCATCGTCGTTCTGGGCGTTCGCGCCGTGGGGGCGTTGATATGAGCGGCATGGGCGGCGTGAAGTACGCCATCGCGGCGCGCAACCACCCGGTCTACTGGGCCTTCGTCCTTCACCGCGCGTCGGGACTGGCGCTGGCCGTCTTCGTTCCCGTGCACCTCTACACGCTTTCGCTCGCGGTCGAGGAGGCCGCGCGCTTCGACGCCTTCCTCGAATGGACCGAGAACCCGCTCGTCAAGGGCGGCGAGGCGGTGCTCGTGCTGCTGCTCGCGGGACACCTGGCCGGAGGCCTGCGGCTGCTGGCGCTCGAATTCCTGGAGTGGCGCGACCGGCAGAAGTCGATCGTCGCGGCCACCCTGGGCGTCGCGGCCGCCTGCGGGCTTCTGTTTCTCATGAACGCACCTTGACGGGACCGCCGCCCGAGGACGGACATCCGGGATGACCGACAACACAGTCGCCCACCGCAAGACCGACATCCTGATCCTGGGGAGCGGCGGCGCCGGGCTGTTCGCCGCGCTCCACGCCCACAAGGCGGCGCCGGACCTGGACATCACCGTGGCGGTCAAGGGCCTGCTGGGGAAGTGCGGCTGCACGCGGATGGTGCAGGGCGGGTACAACGTCGCGATCGGGGCCGGCGATTCGGTCGAGCGCCACTTCATGGACACCATCGAGGGCGGGAAGTGGCTCAACGATCAGGAGCTCGCCTGGACCCTGATCACGACGGCCATCGAGCGCATCCACGAGCTCGAGAACGAGCTCGGCTGCTTCTTCGATCGCAACGCGGACGGCTCGATCCACCTGAAGGCGTTCGCCGGCCAGACCTACGACCGGACGGTGCACAAGGGCGACCTCACGGGCATCGAGATCATCAACCGGCTGGCCGAGCAGACGTGGGCCCGGCGCATCGACCGGATGGAGGAACACCGCGCCATCGCGCTGATCCCGTCGATTGACGGCGGCCGGATCTCCGGCGTGCTCCTGATCGACGTCCGCGACGGGCGCTTCCACTTCGTCCAGGCGAAGGCGGTGCTGCTCGCGGCGGGCGGGGGGCCGACGATGTACCGCTACCACACGCCGTCGGGCGACAAGACCTGCGACGGGATGGCGATGGCGCTGCGCGCGGGCCTGACGCTTCGCGACATGGAAATGATCCAGTTCCATCCGACCGGGCTGATCGCCGGCCGGGACACCCGGATCACGGGAACCATCATCGAGGAAGGGCTGCGCGGCGCCGGCGGCCATCTGCTGAACGGGAACCACGAACGTTTCATGGCGAGCTACGACCCCCGGGGAGAGCGCGCGACCCGGGACATCGTGAGCCGCGCCATGTTCGAGGAGATGCGCCAGGGACGGACGGGACCCAACGGCGGCCTGTTCATCACCATGCGGCACCTGGACCGGGATCTCGTGCGCCGGCAGTTCAAGGGCATGGTCGAGCGCTGCGCCGACTGCGGGTTCGACCTCGCGGGCGGCCTCGTGGAGGTCGTCCCGACGGCGCACTACATCATGGGCGGAGTCGTGTTCGACACCTCGTGCCGGACGTCCCTGGAAGGGCTGTTCGCCGCCGGCGAGGACACCGGCGGCGTTCACGGCGCCAACCGGCTCGGCGGCAACGGCGTCGCCAACTCCACCGTGTTCGGCGGGATCGCCGGCGACGCGATGGGGCCCTGGGTCGAGAAGGAGGGCGCGTTCGCCGACCCGGACCGCTCGGCGATCGACGCCGCGGTCGCGCACGGCCTGCATCCGTTCGCCAAGCCGCGGGGCGACCTGCTCGACATGCGGGAGCGGCTCGAGGACGTCATGTGGGACGACGTGGGGATCATCCGCGATCCGGAGCGCCTGCGCCGCGCGCGCGAGGTCCTGGCCGGGCTCGGTGAGGAACTCGCGGAGACCGGCGTGGCGGCGTCGGATCGCGCGTTCAACCTGACGTGGCACGACTGGCTCAACCTCGACAGCCTCATCCTCGTGAGCCGGGCCATCGTCGAGGCCGCCCTGGCGCGGGAGAATTCGCGCGGCGCCCATTTCCGCGATGACTTCCCGGAGGAAGGCGATCTCGCGGCGTCGTACTTCACCACCGCGCGACTGGACGGCGAGCGCGTCGCCGTCGGAACCGCGCCGGTGGCGTTCTCCCGGGTCGAGCCGGGAGAAACGCTCATACGCGAAGAGGCGGAGACGGCCGCGGCATAGGCGCGCCCGGCGGGGGCCGTCGGCCAGGAACGACAGGGGGTCGACAATGATCCGACAGGACGTCATCGGCGAAGCGGCGCTGGAGATCATGCGTCGGGCCGCCATCGTGATCCCCGAGGATTACAGGTCCGGGATCCGGAAGATGGTCGAGGAGGAGGAAAGCGAGCTCAGCCGGTTCGTTCTCGAGGCGATGTGCGAGAACTGGGACGTGGCGGAGGAGGACCGCCGGGCCATGTGCGCCGACACCGGGCTGCCGCGCTACTACGTGAAGGCGGGCAACGAGGCGCGCATCGAGGGCGGGATGGTCGCGCTCGAACGGACGTTGCGCCGGGCGACGGCCCGGGCGACCCGGGACGTCCCGCTCCGGCCCAATCGCGTCCATCCGCTGTCGCGCATCGACCACGACAACAACGTCGGCATCCTCGCGCCCGAGATCGAGTACTCCTTCGAACCCGAGGCCGACTGGATCGACATAACGACGGTGCACAAGGGGGGCCTGTTCGGCAGCGACTACCGTATGCTCTTTCCGGGCGACGGCATCGACGGGATCAAGAGGTTCTTCCTCGACGTGATGCTCGAATTCGGGCGCCGCGGCCTCGCCTGCCAGCCGGCCATCGTCGGGATCGGCCTCGGGGGGAGCAAGGACACGGCGATGGCGATCGGAAAGCAGGCGGCGTGCCTGCGGGTCGTGGGCGACCGCAGCCCGGACCCCGAGATCGCGGCGCTCGAGGAGGAGCTGATGGAGATGGGCAACGACATCGGCATGGGCCCGATGGGATTCGTCGGGAAGTCGATGGTGGTCGACTGCCACGTCGAGGTCGCCTACACCCACACCGGCGGTATGCCGATGAGCGTCCACAGCTTCTGCCTGTCGTCGCGCCGGGCGGTGGCGCGCATCGGCGCGGACGGCGAGATCGCCTACCGGACCGACCCGCAATGGTTCACGCCCTACCATCGGCGGAGCGGCGTGGACTGGGAGGACGGGACGCCCGCTCTCGACGCGGCGGTGGCGCCGTGAAGACCAGACGGATCGAGCTGCCGCTGACCGACGGAGCCCTGGACGGGCTCGAGCTGGGCACGGCGGTCCATCTCGACGGCGTCGTCTACACGGGCCGCGAGGGCCTCTACAAGCGGGTCCTGGACGACGGGCTGGAGCCGCCGGTCCCCTTCCGCTCCCTGGGCAACGCCAACTTCCACTGTTCCCCGGCCGCGTCGGTCAACGACGACGGCACGTACAACCTCGGCGCGGTGACGGCGACGGCCAGCTTTCGCTTCTCCCGCTGGCTCTCGCGGTGGTTCGAGGCATCGGGCTGCCGGGTCGTCATCGGCAAGGGCGGCATGACGGAGGAGGACTACCGCACGCACTTCGTTCCGAACGGAGCGATCTACCTGTCCACGGTCGGCTACGGGACCGGCGCCCTGCTGGGACGAGGCATCAAGCGCGTCATCGACGTGCACTGGCTGGAGGAACTCGGCATCGCGCAGGCGATGTGGGTGCTCGACGTGGAGAATTTCGGCCCGTTCCTCGTCGAGAGCGACGCCCGGGGCGACAGCCTGTTCGAACGCGAAGGCCGCGCCATCAACCGCAGGGTCGACGGCCTCTACGAGGGGCTGCGGCAACCGGCCCTCAAACGCTACGGAGAGACGACGTCACGTTCCGACGAGGTCGTGTGACGAGGCGACCGGTCCGGCGGCGCCGGAAACGACCGTCGCGCCGACCGGGTTCGGCCACCCGCACCCCTCCCCCTCTCGGGAGCGCGCATGACGCAGGGTCGCATCCTGTGGGGTACGCCCCGGACTTCGCGCGGACAGGGTATGGACCTGGGCCGTCGCATGGGGTAGCGTGAATGGTGGACTTCCGGGCGCGGCTGCTCAGAGTGTGGGCACCCGCAGTGCGGGAGCATGGGTGATCGTCCGATCCGGCCCGCCGACGCTTCCTGCCGTGTCATGTTCCGTCGTGAGGAGTGTCTGACGCGGCCGCGCCGCCGAACGCGACGCCAGCTTGCGGGGACCGGTCCCGAGGAGGGGTTACGCCATGACCGGCGCCACTTTCGATACCCTTGCCACGACGCGTGACCTCGAAGCCGCGGGTGTCGAACGTGCCCAAGCGGAAGCCATCGCCGATGCCGTGCGCAAGGCCGCCGGTGCGGGCCATGACACGCTCTCCACAAAGGCTGACATCACCGATCTCAAGGCGTATGTCGATACGAAGATATCCGCCCTTGAAGTGCGGCTTCTCAATCGCCCCTATGTCGCCATCCTCGGGCAAGCCGCCGTCATCATCGGTTTGCTCAAACTGTTTCCATAGAGAGAGCCGCCGTGACCGACGAAGACGGGAATCCTTTTACTCTCGCCACCAAGATAGGCTTGGCCGTCATCGTAAGCCGGCTCACCGTCTTGCAATGGGCTGTCGCACGGGATAGCGTGAATGGTGGACTGCCGGGCGCGGCGGCTCAAAGCATGGGCACCCGCGGTGCGGCAGCGTGGGTCGGCATCTGATTCAGCCCGTCGACGCTTTCGCTTCCTGCGATGCGAATTGGAATCCTCACCACCGACACCGCACATCACCGCTACTTCATTCGACGGTTGCACCGGGAACTTCCGCGGGGCGCGGACATCGCGTTCAACGTATTCGAGCGCAAACCCTACCCTTGGCGCCGCCGGGCTCTGCGCCATTTCAGAAGCACTTTTCCCGATTTATGGAAGGGAACGGTCCTGAATCCATATGTTCGGTGGCGGTCGCAGACGCGGGCGCAAGACGCGTTCGAGAAGGCGGCGTTCTTCGTGGACGGCGACAGTTCGCTTCCGGCGTCGTTTCCCACGCACGACGTTTACTCGGTGAACGATTCGGAGACCCGATCGCTGCTGGATGCCAGGAGTCCGGACCTCGTTCTGATATACGGCACGGGGCTCGTGAAGCCGGAGATATACGGTCGGCCCCGCCTGGGTTCGCTGAACGCGCACGGGGGGTTGCTGCCCGGCTATCGGGGGCTCGACACCAACCTGTGGGCGACGTGGCTGGGCCGACCCGACGACATGGCCGTGACGATTCACCAAGTCGAAGAAGACTTCGATACCGGCGCGGTGGTCGCGCAACGGCGCCTCCGTCCCGTGCCCGGCCTCGGCTTGGCGAGCTTGAGATATTACACGACGGTACTCTGCACGAACCTCTTTCTCGAAGCGGTCGGCGGCTACCTCGAAGGAACCGTCGTACCGCGCCCGCAATGTGGCGGCAGCGCATACTACGGTCCCATGCCGGGGTATCTGAAATGGCGCTGCGACCGACTTTTGAGGACCTTCGCATCGAGAGGCGCGACGCCGCGCGATTGGGAAGACCGCGCCGCGTGACACAGCGCTACCGGATTCTGCTCTACCACGGCGTACACCCGGTCAACCTGGATCCTTGGCCTCGTAACAGCTCGGGCAAGCACATACCGGCCGACCGGTTCGAGGCCGAAATGGACTTCGTTGCGCGTTTCCTCTCGCCGATCAGTATGCGCGAGATCGCCGCGGCTCATCGCGGCGAGGCCGTGCTGCCCTCGGACGCGGTAGCGGTCACGTTCGACGATGGATTCCTGAACAACCATGGCGAGGCTTGGCCGATTCTCGAGCGCTATCGCATTCCCGCCACCTTCTATCTGGCGACGGGCTATGTAGGGACGCGGAGAATGATGTGGACGGACCGCCTCGAGACGGCCATCTTCGACTCTGCGCGGGACCGTCTCGACATCGCCGTCGGGAAGACCGCGTTGAGGTATCCGCTTGATGACGTCGATGGGCGGGTCGCGGCGTTCAAAGAGATCAAGGCGCGATGCAAATCCGTCGCGAACGAGGTCAAGGACGCGGTGGTGGAGGCGGTGTGGGAGGAGATGGCTCCGGATGTCCCCGACGACCATCCTCTCTACGCTTTCATGTCGTGGGACGAGGTTCGGGAAATGGCGCGATCTTCCCTCATCGACTTCGGCGCCCACACCGTCGACCACGTGGCGCTGAGCCGCGTTCCATCGAATGTCATGCAATGGCAGATCGACAGGTCGGTCGCCGATCTCAATGCGGCGTTGGACATCTCGACGGAGCTCTTTTCCTATCCGGAAGGTCAAGAAGACGACTATGACGACGAGGTCATCGCCCATCTGCGGGAAAGGAACTTCGATCATGCTCCCAGCGCCGTGGACGGCATCAACGATGTGGCGACCACCAACCCGTTCCATCTTCGGCGCACCATGGTGGGGTTCGAGGGTCGGCCGTTTCCGTTCTGCTGAGTCCCGAAACGTCCGGCAACGTCACCCATGAAGCTTTTCGGAAAGGATCTCGCCCGGGATGTCGCCATCGTCGCCGAGATCGGGGTGAACCACGAAGGGGACCCGGAGGCCGCCTCGCGGTTGCTGAGCATGGCCACCGAGGCCGGTGCCGACGCCGTCAAGTTCCAGAGCTATACGCCGGCGCGGTACGTATCCGCGAGCGATCCCGAACGCCTGGAGCGCGTGTCGCGCTTCGCGCTCGGCGAGGAAGACCACCGGCGTTTGGCGGCGCGGGCCCGCGAGCTCGGCGTCGCCTTCTTCTCCACGCCGTTGACCGAGGACTGGGCGCCGCGCCTCGCCGAACTGGGGGCCGCCATCAAGATCGCCAGCGGCGATCTCACGTTCGAGCCGACAGTCCGCGCCGCGGCCCGGACCGGCAAGCCCGTCATCCTCTCCACGGGCCTCGGCACGGTCGAGGAGATCGACACGGCCATCGGATGGCTGCGGGAGGAGATCAAGGAGCCGTCGTTGCCGCGACGCGTCGTGATGATGCATTGCGTGTCCGCGTACCCGACCCCGGTCGAGCAGGCGAACGTTCGGAGCGTGCCGTTCCTCGCCGAACGTTACGGGCTTCCGGTGGGCTACTCGAACCACGTCATCGGTCCGGAGGCATGTCTCGCCGCGGTCGCGCTCGGCGCCGTCGTCATCGAGGTGCATTTCACCGACCGGAAGTCGGGCCGAAGCTTTCGCGATCACGAACTTTCCTTCGAACCCGACGATCTCGCGGCGCTCGTCGAGGCCGCGCCCCGGGTCCGCGCCAGCCTCGGAACTCATGGCAAGGCGCGCCAACCGTGCGAGGAAGGCAACGTCGCCGCCTCGCGCAAGGGCGTGGTCGCGGCGCGCGACCTGGCCGCCGGAACGCGCCTCGTCCGGGAGGACCTGATGTTCGCACGTCCCGCGACCGGGATAGCGGCGGGAGACGTCGACACCCTGATCGGGCGCGTGATCGGCGGGAACGTCCACGCCGGCGAGACGATCATGCCGGACGATCTCGCTCCCGAGCAGCCCGCCTCCGGAATCTCAGCACCATGTGCGGCATAGCCGGCAGCTTCGGCTCCGACGTCCCGGATCCGGACCGGATTCGCGGGACCCTCGCGTTGATGCGCCATCGCGGACCCGACGCGGAGGGCACTTGGACGGGCATGGTCGGACGGAACAACGTGACCCTGCTGCACAGCCGACTCTCGATCATCGACCTCGACCCGCGCGCGAACCAGCCGTTCGTCGATGGCGGCAACGTGCTCGTCTACAACGGCGAACTCTACAACTACCTGGAACTGAGAACCGATCTGGAAGCGCGTGGCCACGCGTTCCGCACGCGCTCGGACACCGAGGTGCTGCACCGCTCCTGGTGCGAGTGGGGGCTTGCCTGCACCGAACGATTCGAAGGGATGTGGGCCTTCGCCCTGATCGACCTCGGGGCGGGCCGTCTCGTCCTCAGCCGCGACCGCTTCGGCGAGAAGCCCCTCTATTACCTGCATCGCGGGAAAACGATCTATTTCGGCTCCGAGATCAAGCTGCTCGCCGCCCTGAGTGGTGCGGCGCCGACCGTCGATGCGAAACAACTCCGGCGCTATCTCGTCAACGGGTACAGGTCCCTGTACAAGCAACCGGCGACGTTCTTCGAGGACGTCCACGAGCTGCCTGCGGGCGCCTCGGCATGTCTCCGCGAGCCCGGCCCAGTCGATGCGCGCCGTTATTGGCGGCTGTCCTACGCCCCTCGGCCGATGACGCGGGACGAGGCGGTGGCGGGCGCGCGGGAACGCGTGGAGGAGGCTCTCCGCCTGCGGCTGCGGGCGGACGTGCCGCTGGCCTTCTGCCTCTCGGGCGGCGTCGACTCTTCCGCCCTGGCCGCGGTGGCGGTCGGGAAGTTCGATGCCGACGTTCACGCGTTCTCCATCGTCGACGGCGACGAACGCTATGACGAGAGCGAGAACATTCTGGCGACCGTCGATGCCCTGCGATGTCGCCACCGCGTGATCCGCACGAGCACGGAGGGGTTTCTCGACCGGATGTCGGACCTCGTCGCTTATCACGACGCCCCGGTCGCGACGATCTCGTACTACGTGCACGCCTTCCTGTCCGAGGCGATCGCCGCCGCCGGCTACAAGGTCGCGATCTCGGGAACGGGCGCGGACGAGCTGTTCACCGGCTACTACGATCACTACGGACTCTGGCTGGCGCGAATGAGTGGCCGTGTCGGGTTCGAACGCCTGATCGAGGATTGGCGAGACGGCTACGGATCCTTCGTCCGCAATCCGGTTCTCCGGAACCCCCTCGCATTTCTCCGCAACCCCCGGGAGCGGGGCTACATCTACCTCGATCGCGGGACCTTCAACTCCCTTCTCGTGGAGCCCCTGGACGAGGATTTCTTCGAGGAGCGTTTCGTCGACGATCCGCTGCGTAACCGTATGCTCAACGAGCTCTTCCACGAGGTCGTGCCCGTGATCCTCCACGAGGACGACCGCAACTCGATGCGCTGGTCGGTCGAGAACCGGTCCCCCTATCTCGACCGGTCCCTGGCCGAGTTCCTGTACACGGTGCCCGGGGAGCACCTTATCCGCGACGGCTACGCCAAGTCCCTGCTCCGGGACTCGGTCGCGGGTGTGCTTCCCGACAAGGTGCGGCTGGACAAGCGCAAGCGGGGGTTCAACGCCTCGATCGATTCGCTGCTGGACCGCCGGGACCCGGAGGTCGTCGACAGGCTGCTCGCCGACGGCCCGATATTCGATATCGTGAAGCGGGACGCGTTCGCGCGGTTCCTCGACGGCGACATGACGGAGAACAGTTTCTCCAAGTTCCTCTTCGGCTTCGTCTCCGCGAAGCTGTTCCTCGAGAGCGGTCTCGCGTCGGGCGCCGGTCTCGCGCGGCCTCGCGCGGCGGTGGCGGCCTGACGGCGACCGGCGCGATGATCGGCATCGTCGACTACGGTCTCGGGAATCTCGCGTCGGTCGCCGGCGCGGTCGAACGGCTCGGGTTCGAGCCCGGCGTATCGTCGGACGCGGGCGTTCTCGGGACCTGCGCCAAGCTGATCCTGCCCGGCGTCGGCGCTTTCGGGGACGGAATGCGGAACCTTCGCGAAAGAGGGCTGATCGAGCCGCTGAACGCGCTCGTCATCGAGCAGGGAACGCCGATTCTCGGCATCTGTCTGGGGTCGCAGTTGATGACGCGATGGAGCGAGGAATTCGGACGGCACGACGGCCTGGGCTGGATCGACGGGACCGTGACGCGCATCGCGCCGGACGATCCCGAACTTCGCGTTCCGCACGTCGGCTGGAACGGCCTGAAACAGGCCCGCGAAAGCGGGCTGTTCGAAGGCGTCTCCGGCGACGCTCTGTTCTATTACGTTCACGGCTATCGCATACAGGCCGACCCGGCCTGCGTGATCGGGACATGCGAGTACGGCGGCCGATTCGTCGCCGCCTTCGAGCAGGGTAACATCTTCGGGACCCAGTTCCACCCGGAGAAGAGCCAACTCGCCGGCCTCTCGCTTCTGCGGAACTTTCTCGGGCGTGCCTGACCGTGTTGCGGAAGCGGGTCGTGACCGTGCTCACGTTCAACGACGGCGTCCTCTTCCGTACCAAGCTGTTCACGCCGGACTATCGATACACGCTGAATTTCGTCGATGCCTGGTCCGTCGACGAGATCGTCGTGCTCGACGTCACCCGCCCCGGACAAGGAAAACGCGAGAACTTTTTCGCCGTGGTCGAACGTTTCGCGCGCGACTGTTTCGTGCCCCTGGCGGCGGGAGGCGGCATCCGGACGCTCGACGACGTCCGGGAGTTCATGGCGAAGGGCGCCGACAAGGTGGTGGTCAATACCGGTGCGCTGAAGCGGCCTGAATTGATCACGGAGATCGCCATGTCCTACGGCTCGCAGTGCGTGGTCCTGTCCATCGATGCCCGAAGGCGCGAGGACGGGACCTATGAGGTCTTCTCCGCTTTCGCCCGGGAGCCGACCGGCCTCGCCCCGGCCGAGTGGGCGCGACGCGCCCAGGAGCTGGGGGCCGGCGAGATACTGATCACGTCGGTGGAGCGCGACGGGTCGTTGCAGGGATACGACCTCGGGCTTTGCCGGGAGGTGGCGGGCGCCGTCGGGGTTCCGGTATTGATCTTGGGGGGAGCCGGGAACTGGAAGCACTTCGAGGCGGGGTTCAAGGAGGCGGGCGCTTCGGCCGTCTGTACCCAGAACATCTACCACTTCACGGAAAGCAGCATACGCGGCGCCAAGGCATATCTCGAGAAGGCAGGAATCGACGTTCGCCTGTCCCCTGAAACGTCGGGCCCGGGTCCGCGAACGGCCGCGTCTTCGGCCTGAGCATCGCGAAGTTCCGTGGTTCGATACTGCATTCGTTGCCTCATGCCGGACTCCCGTCCGCGGATCGAATTCGGCGCCGACGGCGTTTGCAACGCCTGCAAACACGCCGAGGACAAGGACCGTATCGATTGGGACGCCCGCCGCGCGGAATTCCTCGATCTGGTCGAGGCCCTGCGTCCGAAGAGCGGCGCCTACGATTGCATCGTGCCGTGGAGCGGCGGCAAGGATTCGAGCACGATCGCCCACAAGCTGAAGTTCGAGTTCGGGCTGAACCCCCTGCTGGTCACGTTCTCCCCCCTGCTTCCCAACGAAGTGGGCGCGCGCAACCGGGAAGAGCTCGTCCGGCTGGGGTTCGACCACCTGATGATACGCCCCAACCAGAAGGTCGCTCGCCGTCTTGCCCGGCGTTTCTTCATCGAACGCGGCAACCCGAAGGTCGCCTGGGACGCGGGCGTCAACGCCGCGCCGCTGCAAGTGGCGGCGAGATACGGGATCCCCTTGGTCTTCTACGCCGAGCACGGGGAGAGCGAGTACGGCGGGCGCGTGCTGTCGGAAGAACACAGGAAGATCCGAGACCTCGCCGAGGTTCTCGAACACCAGATCGGCGACGACCCGCAGAACTGGCTGGACGAGGAGATCGAGGAGAGGGACCTCGCGCCGTATCTCTACCCCGAGCCGGAGGACGTCGAGCGGGCCGGGGTCAAGGTGCTCTATTTCGCCTGGTTCTTCCGCTGGAGCATGTACGAGAATTACGAATATATCCGCGACAGGATCGATTTCAGAACCGAGCCGAAGGGCCGGACCGACGGCACGTTCACGAATTTCGACAGCCTCGACGACAAGATCGACAACCTCTACTACTACATGCAGTTCGTGAAATTCGGCTTCGGCCGCGCCACCCGCGACGCCTGCCGTCTGATCCAGAACCGGCGGATGTCCCGAGACGAAGGGCTGCGCGTTGCACGCGACTACGACGACGAGTTTCCGTCCACGCACTTCCGGGAGAACCTCGACTATCTCGGTCTGGGCGAACCCGGGTTCACGGAGATCGTCGATCTGCACCGGAACGCCGAGATCTGGGAGTTTCGAGGCAACCGCTGGGAACTGAGATATCCGCCGGAGTGACCGACACCCGATGAACGAGAATACCGGACATACCGCTCCCGCACGGGACGACAGCGGCGTATCGATTTTCGATTGTGACCTGTGCGGCAGCTCCGACGCGGCCGAGATCGCCGTGGCCCGCGGCTATACCGGCGGCCGGCCGATCCACGTGTGCCGGGGCTGCGGCTTCGTATACGTCCACGAGCGCCGCGCCGCCGCCCGCATCGCGGACGACTGGTCGGACGAACTGTACGGAACCGGTTACACCGCGCGCATTCCCGCCGTCCGCGCACGACAGGTGTACGTGGCCGAGTTCGCCCACTCGGCGATCGGATTGCGGGGCAAGACGATCTGCGACATCGGCGGCGGCGAGGGACAGTTCCTGGAGATCGTTCGCGGGCCGGACTACGGCGCGGACGTATTCGCCATCGAGCCTTCGCAGGAGAACTGCCGGTCGATGAAGGCCGCGGGCATCGACTGCTTCGCGGGGACGATCGAGCAATTCGTCGCCAGTCCCGAGGCGCGGGATCGGCGGTTCGACGTGGTGACGATCATGTGGACCCTGGAGAACTGCCAGTCCTGCCGGGCGATGCTGAACGCGGCCCACGAATTGCTCGTGGACGGAGGGCATGTCGTCATCGCGTCGGGAAGCCGGATACTCGTCCCGTTCAAGAAACCCCTGCATTATTACATTGGGGACAATCCCACGGACACCCATGCGTTCCGTTTCTCCGCCAACACCCTCGCCGGTCTGCTCGCCGTGTCCGGGTTCCGCCAGGAACTCGTCAATCGCTACATCGACAGCGACATCCTTTGCGTGGTCGGCCGCAAGTCGTCGCGGGACGGACGCATTCCATGGCGGGGCGACGACTGGCGGGACGTCGTCGATTTCTTCGAGCGCTGGGATCGGGAAACGCGGACGCACTTCGCCGACGCCTGAATGGACCGATGAATGGCTTCCGGGTATCGTCCGGTCGCTTGCTCGAACCGGACAAGGAAGAAACGTCATGACCGCCGTCGCCTTCGACACTCTCAAGGCGAAGGAAGTCTTGACCGCTGCCGGCGTCACCGACACTCATGCTGGGGCCATCGTCGAGATCACTCGCGAAGCCGTTACGGAAGGTGTCGCTACCAAGACCGACATTGCCGATCTCAAGACCAACATCGCCGGCCTCGAAACGAAGATCGCCAATCTTCGCGCCGACATCTACCGCGCCTTGTGGATGCAGGGCGGAGTCATCATCGGCGCCGTCGTCGCGCTCGTGAAACTGCTCCCTTGAGGAGGGTATCGTGACCGGCACCTTACCGCGTCTTTCTCCAGATCGCCGACGTCTGAGTAGGTCGGTGGGACACATCGGGCAATGAAGTGAGAAGCTGCCGCATTCCCCCACTCGGCCACCGATGGTCATGACTGTTCTTGAGCAGGAAGCCGTTACGTTGCGTCCGGATCTGCGATTGGCGGCGCAGCCGTTCGACTCGGCGTTTCTCTGGGGGCCGGTCTATCGTCTGGCCGCCGGAACGACGCTTGACCACGATGACGTCCGCAGGCTCGAGGTTTGGGCCGAGGAGACCGGCGCGGCGCTGGTCGTGGCCCGTGTCGCGTCGACTGGAGGAGCGGTGTTCGTCGGCAGTCGATTTCGGCGGGTGGAGATGCTGATCACCCTTGAACGCTCCCTGGCGGGCGCACCGGTCTCGATGCCGGCGGGGATTCGTTTGTCCGAGCCGGAAGACGCCGAGGCTTGCGCCGCCATCGCGGCGGCGAGCTTCACCGACGACCGCTACCACGTGGACCCGAACACTGCCCATGCGGCCGACGCCATCAAGGCGGCATGGGCCCGCAACGATGTGCAGGGCCGCGCCGACACCGGTTTCGTTGCCGTCTCGGGCCGCGAGATCATTGGCTTCAATCTCTGCCTGCGGGAAGGCGACGTTGCCTTGATAGACCTGATCGCCACGGCATCCGCGTGGAGAGGCCGCGGTTTCGGCCGCGCCTTGGTGCGGGCCGCGCTCGCCCATTACCGCGAGAAGACGCGCGCCATGCGGGTCGGCACTCAGGCGACCAACGCCGCATCCTTGGCGCTGTATCGGGCCGAGGGATTTGTCGAGGTGGCGCGCGCCGATACCTGGCACCTGACGCCTTCGACGGCTCTCCGGGCATGAACACGACGTTGCGCGTCGGCGTTATCGGATTGGGGGTTGGGAAACAACACCTCAAACGCTATCGAGAGATCGACGGTGTCGAGGTCGACGCCATTTGCGATATCGATCCAGGCAGACTCGATGATGTCGGCGCATGTTACGGAATAGAGAGGCGATATACCGATTATCGGTTCCTCACCGAGGATTCCGACATCGACATCGTTTCCATCTGCTCATACGACGACGCCCACGTCGAACAGGCGGTTTCCGCCTTTCGACACGGCAAGCACGTGATGGTCGAGAAGCCGGTGGCGCTGAACCGGCCGGACGCCGAGCGGCTGTTGCGCGCCCAACAGGACAGCGGTAAATTCATGACCTCCAACCTCATCCTGCGGCAAAGCCCGAGATTCCGATCGGTCAAGAGCCTGATGGATGCAGGGGAGCTCGGAGATGTCTTCTGCATCGAGGGCGATTACCTGCACGATATCCTGTGGAAGATCACCGAGGGGTGGCGCGGCAAGATGCCGTTCTACTGCACCATATACGGTGGGGGTATCCATCTTATCGACCTCATGCGCTGGATGATGAACGAGGAGATCGACGAGGTGTCGTGCATGGGGTCGGACGTGCCGACCCGTGGGAGCGGTTACCGGTACGATGATACGTTCGTCGCCTTGTTCCGGTTTTCCGGCGGCGCCTTGGGCAAGTGCCTCACCACGCTCGGGTCGCGAAGAACGAAGTTTCATTCCCTCAACGTATACGGGACGAAGAAAACCTTCATGAACGACATGCCCGACGCGAAGCTCTTCTCCGGCGATCAACCGGCCGACGAGGAATTGCTGTCCAACGAAGACGAACACTGGCGCTATCCGGGCATGGAAAAGGGCGATCTGATTCCCGATTTTGTCGCCGCAATCCGAGAGGGACGGGAACCCGAGGTCGGCGCCCGCGACGTGTTCCGTGTCATGGACGTGTGCTTCGCCGCCCGCGAAGCCGCGGAGACCGGGCGGACGATCAGGGTAAGCTACTTGATTTGAGTTTCTCTGCTGCCAGCGGAACGACTGTCGATGGATGATAGGTTATGAAGGATACGATATGATACGCTATGGTAAATCGAGTGTGGGATATTTGAGGTTAAAGTCCTTATTTTATAACCGAGACGCAAATCGGGATTGGTCTGATCTTGCGCACTCAATTGGTGCACTCTATCGCCAACAGCCGCTGCGAGACGGTTGCGTCGTGTGCGGAATGACGTTTGGAGAACCGTCCTTCATATTTCATGAGTCACCGTACAGCTTCTGTGCCGATTGTGGTCACTTGAACGGCCATCATGAAGATACGTTGGAATTTACAACGAGACTCTACGAGATGAATATGAATAGAACAACAGACGTTTATACAGATCAGACATATGAGTCATTTATGCAGCGTGTCCATGATATTTATTTCCCCAAGGTGAATTTTATGTGTGATAGATTGCGTGATTTTGATGAAGATCCGATGGCACTTCGCTATGTCGATCTCGGTGCTGGTGCTGGCCATTTTGTTGTCGCACTTCGAGAGGCCGGACTAACCAACGCTGTTGGTTACGAGACATCGAAGGAATTGGTAGAGAGCACGAACGCCTTGTTCGGAGAGGAGTTCCTCCGCCATAATGAGGTAGGAGTGCTCAACGAAACCGTCGCGACCATCAAGGCCGACTTGATCGCGATGATCTTCTCGTTGGAGCATGTACACATGCTTCGTTCTTTCTTGAATGCACTTCGTCTCAATCCGTACTGTCGTTACTTTTATTTTGCAGTACCTACCGTGAGCCCAAGTATCGCACTTGAAGTTCTTTATCCTCACGTCATGCCGCGAGTTCTCGGACTTGGCCATACCCATCTCTTTTCCGACCGATCGATTGAACGGATGTGTCGGGACTTTGGTTTGCAACGTGTGGCAGAATGGTGGTTCGGAGCCACCGCATTTGATTTCCATCGCTCGATCTCGCTTCAGCTTGAGGAACGCGTGGAAACTAGAGGTTTGAACTCGATGTGGAACGACATGATGTTGCCCTTGATCGATGATCTTAATTTGGTGTTTGACAAATACAAATTTTCATCGGAAGTCCATCTCCTTACGATCATTGACCGCTGAACTCTTTATGGATAAATTGATCGTGTTCATAATCGTTATGCAAGATCGAAGGAATGACCAAGACCAAATCCCGAGAGACCAGTCAACTTAGGAGTTCCGCCACCGCGTCCTGGCGCATGGCTAGGTGGGTGGATGACTGCTCAAAATCAAGTTGGAATAGATGAATACACCAAACGCCAGCAAGATCCTTGAGTTCGTAACCACCGAGCTCAGCAGCATCACCAGCAGGCCAACTACGGACTTTACCGGTGAAACACCGCTGATCGGCGAAGGCAGCTCGGTGAAGTCCAGAGAGCTGGTTGAATTGTTGATATCGATCGAGGACTACGTGGAGGAGAAGTTTGGGGTGGAATTCGATTGGGCATCCGACTCCTTGATGTCACGCGACAGTAGTATCTTGCGTAATGTCGATTCCCTGGTGGGTCACATGGCCCGACTCATAGCGGCGGACTGATCAATTGAATAACGGTTCGAAAACACTGATCGTCACTGGTGCCTCGCGTGGAGTCGGTGCACATGTTGCCGAGCGTGCCACCGATGCCGGATACCGTGTCGTGGGCCTTTCACGCACGAAACCTCAATCCGACCGATACGAAGCGCGAATTTGCAATGTTCAGGCCCCTGAGGAAGTCATGGCCGTGCTCGCCGATCTCAAACGAGACGATTCACTCGTCGGAGTGATCAACGCGGCAGGTATCGCGTCCATGAACTTGGCGCTCGGAACACCTGCCGCAACCACCGCGCGTGTGATATCGGTAAATCTTTTGGGTACGATATATGTATCGCAAACCGTAGGGCGTTTTCTGGTTCGTCGAAGGGGCGGTCGAATCATCAATTTCTCCACGATCGCCGTCCCATTGGCTTTGAGTGGAGAAGCCGTCTACGTCGCCTCTAAAGCCGGTGTAGAGGCGTTTACGCGGGTTCTCGCTAGGGAGATGGCGGATCATGGCGTGACTGTCAATGCTATCTCCCCGGGTCCGATAGATACCCGTTTGATCGCCAAGGTTGACGACAAGAAGATTCAGGCGATCATAGATCGGCAAATGATTCGTCGTCAAGGTACCGTAGAAGACGTCTGGAATGCGGTTGAAATCCTCCTCTCCGACAATGCGAGCATGATCACGGGACAAATTCTCAGTATCGGTGGCGTTTGATGGGGATTCTTCAAGAACTCACCGATATCCACCGAGGTAACGATCAGGCGTTCTTGATTGCCGGGCACCAAGTGCTGCGGTTCGTCGATGTCCGTTCCGCCATATCCGCTGAGATCGCCGATGTCAAATCAGGCGACATCGTTGCGGTTGTGGGAGACTTCGATGCACGGAATATCCGATTACTTCTGGAGCTGATCGAGCGTAAGGCAATCGTGGTTCCGTTGACTCAAGCCACTCGGCAGCTTCATGACCGATTTTTCGAGGTAGTAGGGGTGGACGTCGTTGTCGAAGGTGAGGACGTGAAGCGTCTCCGTATAGAGAGGCGACATCATGACTTGTTGGAAAAGCTGAGAAGAAATGACAGACCGGGTCTGGTTCTATTCACGTCCGGGACGACGGGGTTTCCAAAGGCCATTCTGCATGACTTTGAAATTTTTCTTAAACGCTACAAAACACCTCGAACGGCACTTCGTACTCTGAATTTTCTTCTGTTTGACCATATTGGTGGTCTCAATACTCTGCTTCACACATTGTTCAATCGCGGTTGTGTCGTGGTACCTCGTGATCGTACGGTCGAAGCCGTCACCAAAGACATTGAAGAGTACGGCGTAGAGCTTCTGCCTACGACCCCGACCTTTCTGCGGATGCTATTGTTGAACGGATTGATGGAGCGTTTGCGCAAGACCCAACTTCGCATCGTCACGTACGGTACGGAGGCAATGGATCAGTCGACTCTTGAGACGCTGTGTCGAGAGCTGCCAGATTTGGACTTTCGTCAAACGTACGGTATGTCTGAACTTGGCATCTTGCGTGTGACATCAAGATCGCGTGAGTCGCTCTGGATGAAAGTCGGTGGTGAGGGGGTTGAAACTCGCGTGATACAGGGAACCTTGTGGATTCGGGCCCGAGACCGGATGCTAGGGTACCTCAATGCCGACTCGCCCTTCGTGGACGATTGGTACGATACCGGTGACTTGGTGGAACAGGACGAAGACTATCTGCGCATAGTAGGTCGATCACAAGAAGTCATCAATGTCGGTGGGTTGAAAGTCTTGCCGGAAGAAATCGAAAGTTGCGCACTACAACATCCAGATGTTCTGTGGGCAAAGGCAATGGGTAAACCGAATCCGCTTACCGGGCAACATATTGAAATACGTTGTCAGCCGAAAGATGGCATAGAGCTCGATCGCCGAGATCTCAGGAAATTTTTTCAGGAACGATTGCCTTATCATATGCGGCCTCATGGAATCGTGATCGGAGATGTCGTGATCGGCCATCGCTATAAACGCCTGTGAAACGTTGAGTAACATTCGACTTTCGGGAAATATGAACCGTGATTCCGATGCGATGAAAGATCTCGCGTTTCTGAAAGGTCACACCATCTACCTCCGCCCTCCGGTCGAGGACGACGTCATCGATGGCAACTGGTATGCCTGGTACAATGATAGTGACGTCACCCGGTTCAACAGCCACGGCATATTTCCGAACACCCGGGAGGATCAACTCGAATACCTTCGAGCGAGTCTGGCGGATACCGGAAAACTGATGCTGGCCATCGTCGCCAGTGAAGACGACAGGTTGCTCGGAAGCATCTCGCTTCAAGACATCGACCTGATCAATCGACGGGCAGAGATTGCGATCACACTCGGCGAAGAACGCTCGGAAACCGCAGCGCTGGAGGCCATGGCCCTGCTGGTCGGTCACGGCTTTCGCAGGCTCAACCTCAACCGCATATATGGGGGCGCCCACTGTGGGCTGGACGTCTGGGTCGGAATGCTCGGCGCACTCGGATTTCGGGTGGAAGGCCGGTATGAGCAGCATTTCCGTCGGGACGGCAAGTACTGGGATACCATACTGTTTCGCATCCTCGCCGAAGAGTATTTCGAGATCGAGGACAGCACGGAAGGCGGGCTTCTTCGCGGCGGTCCGGAGGAGCTCTTCAAGGCGGCCATGAAGTCCGCCCGCGAATACACGAAATCGAAAGGCCGATGAAAGAAATTCCCTTCGGGCAGCCCATGCTGGGTGCGGAGGAACGGGAGGCGGTCGCCGAGGTCCTTTCCGGGACCACGCTGGTGCACGGTCCGGCGGCCCGGGAATTCGAAAGGCGCTTCGCCGAGCGGGCCGGCGCGGCCCATGCCGTGAGCGTATCGTCCTGCACGGCCGGTCTTCACCTGTCGCTGTTCGTCAACGGCGTCGGCCCGGGCGACGAGGTGGTGGCGCCGGCCATGACCCACGTCGCGACAGCGCACGCCATCGAACACTGCGGCGCGCGGCCGACGTTCGCCGACGTACGGGCCGACAGCGGCAATATCGACACGGACGCGATGGCGTCGGCGCTTCGCGACGCGACGCGGGCGGTCATCGCCGTGCACTACCTCGGCCTGCCCTGCGACATGGAGGCGATCGAGGAAGTCATCGGCGGGTCGGGGACCTTCGTCGTCGAGGATTGCGCGCTCGCCGTCGACGCGACCTACGACGGGCGCAAGGCGGGAACCCTGGGGCTGACCGGATGCTTCTCGTTCTATCCGATCAAGCACATGACGACCCTCGAGGGAGGCATGATAACCACGAACGATGCGGACGTGGCCGAGGCACTGGCGCGGTGCCGGGCGTTCGGCTACGACCGCGCCGTCGGCGAGAGGGCGCGCCCGGGCATCTACGACGTTACCCGGCTCGGCTACAACTATCGCATGAACGAAGCGCAGGCCGCCGTGGGCCTCGCGCAACTGGCCAGGCTCGATGCATTTCAGGAGGCCCGCGCGGAAAACCATCGGCGATTGAAGGAAGGTCTGGCGGACGTCGGCGAGATCACGGTGTTCGAGGCGGTCCGGGGGCCGGCGCACTCGTCGCACTACTGTCTCAACGCGGTCCTGCCGCGGGACGGGTCGATCGACCGGGATGCCGTGGCGGCGGCGCTCAAGGCGGACGGCATCGGGACCAGCGTGCATTACCCGCGCCCCGTGCCGCTGACGGCCTATTACCGCGAGAAGTACGGCCATCGGCAAGGAGAGTTTCCGGTCGCGGAATGGCTGGCGGAACAGACCGTTTCCCTGCCCGTCGGCCCTCATCTCGGACCGGACGATCCCGAACGCATCGCCGCGGCGGTGAAGGAGGCGCTCCCGAAGGCCCGGCGTTCGGCCGCCATTGCCACTCAGGCTACCCGATAAAGAGCGAGGACCATGACCGAGATTGCCTACGACACCATCGTCGATCGTCTGGCCGGCGAGCGCGTCATGCTGATCGGAGGCGCCGGGTTCATCGGCCACAACCTCGCGCTGCGCCTTCGGGAAGCCCGCGTGGAAACCATGGCGGTGGACAACCTCATGGTCAACAGCTTGGTCGACAACGTGTTCGTGGCCGGCCAAGACGGCACACGGCGCCAGCTGTACCAGAATTTCCTGCTGGATCGCTTCATGCTGATGCGGGATGCGGGCGTCGAACTGCGCAACGCGGACGCCCGCAACATGGCGGACCTTTCGCGCGCGTTCGACGAGTTCCGGCCCACCAAGGCGGTTCATCTATCGGCGATCGCCAGCGCGGTCGACGCGCGAAAGGACCCCGGGCTGTGCTTCGACCTGCAACTGCTCACGCTGCGGAACGTCGTCGAGCTCTGCCGGCTCGGTCACGACCAGGTGAATCAGGTCATGTTCATGAGCTCGAGCACGGTCTACGGAGATTTCGAGGGCGACTCCGTCGACGAAACCGTGCGCCCGCGCCCGCGGGGCATCTATGCCAACGCCAAATACATGGGGGAGCGGCTGCTGCGCACCTATCGCCAGCAGCACGGGCTCGGGATCACGATCGTTCGTCCCAGCGCGCTCTACGGCGAACGCTGCATCAGCCGCCGCGTGAGCCAGATATTCATCGAGAACGCGCTGACGGGAAAGCCGCTTCTGCTCGAAGGGGGCGGTGACGGGCGCCTCGATTTCACGTACATCGATGACCTGGTCGAGGGCCAGATCCGCGCGCTGGCGATGCACGGCGGCGCCGGAACGTCGCAGACGTTCAACATCACGTTCGGCTGCGCCCGGACGATCGCCGAACTGGCGAGCGTCGTGAAGGGTGTCGTTCCCGACGTCGCGCTCGAGGAACGGCCGCGCGCCGAGGACAAGCCGGTCAGAGGAACGCTCTCCACCGAACGAGCGGAAGAAGTGCTCGGATTCAAGGCCAAATGGACGCTGGATCGAGGCTACAGGCAATACTGCGAATGGTACGCCGACCAGTGGGAGCGGGCACGGCGCGTGGCCGCAAGCAATTGAGTTCCCGGCGGCCGCGATGACCGTTCCGGTGGGAGTCATCGTCTTCGGGCGAATGGATTCCCGGCGCCTGCCGGGGAAGATGCTGCGCCGGATTGCGGGACGGCCGTTGCTCAACCACGTCATCGACCGGGCGCGGGGAATACCGGGCAACCTTCCGCTGGCGGTGGCCACGTCGGAACGCCCCGTCGACGACGCGATCGTCCGCGCCTGCGAACGGGAAGGAGTGGCGGTATTCCGGGGTTCGGCGGAGGACGTGGCCGCCCGCGCGGTCGCCTGCGCGGAGGCCCGCGGTTTCGAGGCGTTCGTGAGGCTGTGCGGCGACAGCCCCTTTCATGACGGCACTCTCGCCGGCGAGGTGGTTGCCATGCACGCAAGAACGAACGCCGACGTGGCGACGAACGTCTTTCCGCGGTCGTTTCCGCCGGGCGTCAGCGTCGAAGTCGTGAAGACCGAATCCCTGAAGCGGGTTCTCACCCTCACGACGGAGCCGGCGGACCGCGAGCACGTCACCAGATATTTCTATCGCCATCCAAGCGATTTCCATATCGAGAATCTCGCCGCGCCCGCCAAGCGCTACGGCGACGTCGACCTGACGGTGGACACGCCAACGGACCTCGCGCGCGCCGAATGGATCATGTCGCGGCTGGCCGAACGGCGCGCCGAGGCAACCCTGGATTGCGTGGTTTCGCTGGCCCGGCAATGGCGCCGGGAGGCGCGGCGGCCCGTCGCAGGGACGGCGGACGCTGCGCGAGGAGAAGCCCGGTGAGCGAGCTCGCCCTTCTCGGCGGCGCGCCGGTCCTGCCGGAGCCGCTCCCGCCGTACCGGTCGATCGGCGAGCCGGAAAGGGAGGCGGTGGCCGAGGTCATGGAATCCGGCTGCCTGTCGGGATTTTACGGCAGCCCGGGCCCCGAGTTCCTCGGTGGTCCCAAGGTGCGGGCGTTCGAGGAGGCATGGGCGGAACGCCTCGGCGTCAAGCACGCGGTCAGCGTCAACTCGGCCACGTCGGGCCTCGTCGCGGCCATGGGCGCGGTCGGCGTGAGCCCGGGCGACGAGGTCATCGTGCCGCCGTGGACGATGTCGGCGACCGCCATGGCGCCGCTCGCATACGGGGGCATTCCGGTCTTCGCCGACATCGAACCCGACACCTTCTGTCTCGACGTCGACGCCGTGAAGGCGGCCCTGACCCCGCGGACGCGCGCGATCGTCGCCGTCAACCTGTTCGGACATCCCGCGCCGCTGGCCGAACTCCGCGAGCTCGCCGACCGGCGCGGGGTCCGGCTCGTCGAGGACAGCGCGCAGGCGCCTCTCGGCGA
Organism: Alphaproteobacteria bacterium; assembly: GCA_965200265.1. GTDB lineage: Bacteria > Pseudomonadota > Alphaproteobacteria > UBA2966 > UBA2966 > UBA2966. The sequence goes on from OZ241357.1 coordinate 2,016,444, forward strand.
GGAGCGCGGGCGGCCGTGCGGGACCGTGGGGCACGTCGGGGTGTTCAGCCTCAACTTCCACAAGCACATACACACGGGCGAAGGGGGCGTGTGCGTAACCGGGGACGACGATCTCGCCCGCCGGCTCCAGCTCGTCCGCAACCACGGCGAGAACGCCGCCGCATGGCTCGGGGTCCGCGACCTCGTCAACATGATCGGATTCAATCTGCGGATGACCGAGTTGAGCGCGGCGGTCGGCCTCGCCCAGCTCCGGCGCATGGAGGAACACGTCGCGGTCCGCGAGCGGCTCGCGGCGATGCTTACGGACGGGGTCGCCGATCTGGACGGACTGACGCCGCCGCGGCCGCGGCCGGGCTGCCGCCACAATTACTATTGCTGGACGCTGCGCTACGACGCGGACGCGGTCGGCGTAAGCCGGGACGTCTTCAGCCGCGCGCTTCATGCCGAGGGGTTCCCGCACTCCGTTGCCTACGTGGAACCGCTCTATCTGTTGCCGGTCTTCCAGGAGCGCATCGCCCTGGGCCGGGATGGCTTTCCGTTCACCCTTACGGAACGGCGCTACGACAAGGGCCTCTGTCCCGTCGCGGAACGCCTGCACGAACACGAGGCGATCCTGTTCGAACCGTGCGCCTGGCGGGTCTCCGATACCGACGGGGAGCGTCTCGCCGCGGCGGTGCGAAAGGTCCATGATCGGGCCGGTGAACTTGCCGCGTGGGACGGCGAACACGCACAGGCGCGCGCCGTCCGCTCTTGAAGAATGCCCCGCGTCGTCGCCAGCATCGAGGCGCGGATGGGTTCCTCGCGGCTGCCGGGAAAGGTCCTGGCCGATATCCACGGGCGTCCGGCACTGGCCCGGCTTCATGCGCGTCTGCAGCAGTCCGAGCGCCTCGACGGCATCGTCCTTGCGACCACGGAAAACCCGGCCGACGACGCTCTCGCGGAATGGGCGGATTCGGCCGGTCTCGCGTGCTTCCGCGGTAGCGAGGACGACGTCCTCCTGCGCGTCGTCGAGGCGCATCGCCTGATGAACAGCGACGTGGTGGTGGAAGTCTGCGGCGATACCCCGCTGATCGATCCCGGCGTCATCGACATGGCGATCGACACGTTCTCGACCAACGAATGCGACGTCGTCAGCACCACGTGGGCGCCGTCCTTTCCGCAAGGCATCGATGCCCAGGTGTTTCCCCTGAAAGCGCTGGAAGACGTCGAGGCGCGAGTGACGGATCCCGCCGTGCGGGAGCATGTGTCGCTTCATTTCTACGAGAACCCGACCCAATATCGCGCCATCCATCTTATGGCGCCGCCGCGCTGGCGGGCGCCGGAATTGCGCTGTCAGCTCGACTATCCCGAGGACCTTCGATTCATCAACGAGGTGTACGCGCGCCTCGCGCCCCGGTTCGGCGACCGGTTCGGAATCGAGGAGATACTCGAAACGGTGCGCCGGGAGCCCCGCCTCGCGGACATCAACCGCCACCGAGAGGAACGACCGGCGCGATGACGAACGCGCCCTTCCGGACCGTCGTCTGCGGATTCGGCAACGTGGCCGACGGTCTGGGTGAGGATCGCCGGATGCGGTCGGCGTTCGGAGCGGCGAGCCATGCGCGGATTCTGTCGGCCCACCCCGCCTTCGATTGGCGCGCCGTCGTGGATACGTCCGATTCCGCGCGGCGGCGCGCGCGCGCGAAGTGGGGTATCGAGCAGGTCGTGGCAGATGCCTCGACCCTGGAGGGCGAACCCGAAGTCGCGGTGATCGCGACGCCGGCGGCGGCGCGCCTGTCGCTGCTCGAGCGAATGCCGCCGTCGTTGCGCGCGGTGCTCGTCGAGAAGCCGCTCGGGGAATCCCTGTCCGATGCGCGGGCCTTCGTGGAGGTCTGCCGGGAGCGCGGGGTTCTCGTGCAGGTCAACTACTGGCGGCGCGCCGTTGAAGAATTTCGGAATCTCGCGGACGGCGGCCTGAACCGACTCGTCGGCGAGCCGCGGGCGGTCTTCGCCGTCTACGGCAATGGATTGAGAAACAACGGCTCGCACGTGATCGACCTCGCACACATGCTGCTCGGACCCATCGTCTCGGCGCGGGCGCTGAGCGAGCCGGAGGCGTCGCCATCCGCGGCCACGGCGGAGGACGTCGATCTCGCGTTCGCTCTCGCATTGGAGGCCGGCGCGACGATGCTGGTCCAGCCCCTCGATTTTCGCCACTACCGCGAGGTCGGCCTGGACATATGGGGGACGCGCGGCCGCGTCGAACTGCTTCAGGAAAGCCTCGTCCTGTCCCACGCGCGGACCGCGGACCATCGCAGTCTGGAAGGCGAGCTGGAGATAGCCTCCGACGCCATGCGGCATCGCACCTGCGATCTTCAAGGCGCGCTGTCCGCGATGTACGACAATCTGGCGGCCGCGATGGCCAGCGACGCCGGGCTGTGCAGTCCGGGCGAGCACGCGCTCGACACCGAGGCGGTGCTCGACGCGATCCTGAGATCCGACCGAGAGGGCGGCGCCTGCGTCGCGCCCGCGCGTCATGCCGCCTGACGCAGACTTTCTGATCCATGTCGAGGATCCCGGCGCGGCCAACTTCGTCGGCGGGCTTCCGATGGCGTTGGAGACGTTGGGCCTGACCGCCCGCGTGATCGCGGAGGGAAAGGCCGCCGAGCACCTGCGGCATCTCGGCGTGGCGTTCGAGACGCCCGTTCCTTCCGCCACAGCGAAAGGCATGATCGACGACGCCGATCCCCGAGGCGTCGTGGTCGGCACGTCCGAGAACCCGGGAGGCCGGGGTCTGTCACTCATGGACCATGGCCGCCGACGCGGTCTCGTGACCGTGGGAATCGTCGACGGACCGGCGAATCCCCGGTGGCGATTCCGGGGTGGGTCGGACGACCCCCTGGCCCATGCGCCGGATCATATCTTCGTGCCGGACGCCGGCATCGCGGACGCCTACGTCGAGCTCGGCATGGCGCGCGACCGCGTCAAGGTTTGCGGACATCCCGGTTTCGATGCCGTCCGGAGGCAGCGCGAGCTTCTGATTTCCGAAGGCAGGAAGAACGTCCGGCGACGCCTCTGGCCCGAGCTGCGCCCCGAGTACCCGTTGGCGATGTTCGTTTCCGAGCTCTCCGACGGCTTCCAACCGGAGCAGTACCGGCGTTCGTCCGATTACACGCTGTCCGGCTGGGGCGGCAGTGATGCGCGCAGCGATATCGTGATCGAGGAGTTTCTTGATGCGATCGCGGCTTCAGGCGTCGCCCCGCATCTCGTATTGCGCCTTCATCCCAAGGAAACGGATGGCGCCGAGCCCATGCACGCTTCCCGTTTCGACTTGGTCAGTCGCGCCGAACCGTCCCTGGAGGCCGTATTCGCCGCGGACGCGGTGTTCGGCATGACGTCGGTCCTCCTGCTCGAAGCGACCCTGCTCGGCCGCCCGGTCGTTTCGGTCGTGCCACGGGCCGTCGAGAAGACCTGGTTGCCCGCGGACGCCTCCGCGTATCTCGCTTGCGCGTCGACCCGCGGCGAGGTTCGCGAAAGCGTCGCCGATGCGCTGCGCGGGGGCGGACCGGACCCGGCGCTCGCCGACGGCCGCCTGTCGTCGGGCGCGGCCCGCGTGGTCGCCGGGGCGCTCGCGACGCTTGTCGGAGCGGGGGGCGCGACCTCGGTGGAAGCGTAGCTTCATGCGTTGGTCATCGTCCCTCGACACGGCGCGCCTTCGACTGGTTTCGTTCTCGCCTCCATTACTTGGCGGGGCGGTATGTCGCTCGGCTCAACGATCCCGAGCTCCGAACACACGCCGGCGACTGCGGTATCGAGATCGGCTTTCGTGGCAGCGCGTTTGTCGCCGCGGTCGGTGGCGAGCGGATTGAGGGCACCGCCGGCCGTGGCGTGTCTCCGGCGGCAGGTCGGGTGAAGATTCAGAGCGGCAGGAACCGGAGGGCGGTGAGGACAGCGACGATGCCGGCGCCTTGAATCCACAAGGCGCGGTACATGCGCGCCTTGAGGGCGGCGAGGTCGGCCTTGGTGGCGAACTCGTCACGATCGGCGGTGGCGGCTTGGCGCAACGTTTCGGCATGCGCTTCGGCATGCTTGCGGTCGACTCCAGCGGCTTCGAGGTCGCGGGCGGCCGCAAGTGGGTTGAAGGTGGTGCTGGTCATGGCCTGTCTCCCGGTTCGTGGCCTCGAACGGCAAGTATAAATATCGGATAAGGAAGGGCCGACGGCAAGCCGCTCCCGCCGGATACGGTTGGGTGTGGTTGAATGAACGAATTACGCGAGGCGTTCCGGGCCGCGCCGCACGATCCCGACCGCATAAACCCAAGAGACAGTCTATGGAGCAGACCTTACCTGTCTCGATCGCCGTACGGACGCACGTGGGCATCAGATCTTTGCACGGCGAGCTCGTTCGTCTGCTCAAGGAACGTCACGGGACCTCGGTACACGTGTTTTGCGCCGTCCCGGAAGACGTGCGCGCTTTCGACGGGCTCGGACGCGACGGTCGTTTCGATCGTGCCGCGGGCCGTCGAGAAAGCCTGGTTGCCCGCGGACGCCTCCGCGTATCTCGCTTGCGTGTCGACCCGCGGCGAGGTTCGCGAAAGCGTCGCCGACGCACTGCGCGGACGCGGACCGGACCCGGCGTTCGCCGACAGCCGCCTGCCGTCGGGCGCGGCCCGCGCGGCCGCCGAGGCGCTCGCGACGCTCGTCGGAGCGGGGGCTGCAACCTCGGCGAAAGCGTAGCTTCATGCGTTGGTCATCGTCTCTCGCCACGGCGCATCTTGATTGGTTCCGTTCTCGCCTCCATACTTGGCGGATCGATCTACGAAGGCAAACCTCCGCCGACGCTGGAGGAACTTGGAGACAGCATCAGGTAAGTTGAAACTTTCGACAGAGGAGAAGAAAATGAACGAGATATTTAACGGGCCGTTTCATGCTCAACTCTCTGAGCACGCTACGTCTTACATTGAGGCAGTCAAAGGGTTGAAGGAAATGACCGAGCACAGGAAACAAGCAGAAGGGAAGAAAGATCGCGTGCGCATAGAGGCATATAAGGCGGCAGAAGAGGGGGCAAAGAAGGTTGTCAACGAGATGGGGACCGCTCTTGTCAGATACTGCGGGACCGGTGCAGTTCAACAGATGATGGCTAATTTAGGCATATAATCCCCCATGTGTGTACGCCCCGTAAATATCGGGTAAGGAAGGGGCCGACGGCAAGCCGCTCCCGTCGGATACGGTTGGGCATGGTTGGGTGAACGAATTACGCGAGGCGCTCCGAACCGCGTGATCCCGACCATATAATCAAGGAGAAAGTTATGGAGCAGACCTTACCCACCTCGATTGTCATGCGAGCGAACGCAGAAATCAGGCACTTGCACATCGAGCTCGCCCATCTGCTCAAGGAACACCACGGAGCCTTGATACATGTGTTTTGCAACGTCCCCGAAGACATGCGCATCTTCGAAAACTTTTGGGGCGACGGTCGATTCGAATCGATCACGGCCGAAACGGTCATGCATCGCTTGGCGAGAGACGCGGACAGCAGTCTGACGGAGGAGGATGTGCTGCCGCGGGCGCGGCAGTGGGAGAAGCGCCTGGGCCATTCGCTCAATCGACTGGTCATGGCCAACCGCCATCTGGGACGCAGCTTCTCTCTCGGCGCGTTCCATCACCCGCGATCAAGCTATTCGGAGAAGTCCACTTACCCTCAGGTTCTCAAGGCCGTCTGCGACTGTCTCGATTTCTGGGAAGGAGAACTCCTGGACAAGGGCATCGGGCTGGTCCTCAATCCGAACAAGGAACTCGCCGTCGTCGCGGACCTGCTCGGGATTCCCCACCGTACCTTCAAAACCTCTCGCATCGGCGATCATCACCATTGGGCGGTGAACGAGTATTGTGAAAATCCAGCGTTCGCCGACGCTTTCGAGACGGCGCGGGCTGCGAGCAGCGGTGACGCACTGGAAGAGCCCTATCGCCAGGCGCGAATCAAACGCGAATTCGTCTTGGGCCGATTCGGATACCGGGCCTTAGCGCGGAACCTGTCGCGTTTGCTGGCCAAATGGACCTACGGCCGCCTGCGAGGCTACACGACCGTCCGCGGGTACTACCTGTCCGACAATATAAAGTACTATGTCAGGATGGCTTTTGCGGATCGGGAGCTGGCCCGCCTTCCCACCAAGCGTCTTTCCGACCTAAAGGGCAAGCCGTTCGTCTTCTACCCCCTGCACGAGGAGCCGGAAATCATCCTGAGCGTCGGTTCTCCGGAGTTCATGAACCAGATCGGCGCGATCTCCTCGCTCGCCCGCGACATGCCGGCGGGGATGACTCTCGCGGTCAAGGAAACGCCTTACGGGATCGGAAGGCGCACGGACAACTTCTACCGGCAGATCTGCGAGTTCAAGAACGTCGCGTGGCTCGATATGCGCGAACTCGGCATCGACGTGATTCGCGCGGCGACCGCGGTCGCGACCATCGCCGGCACGGCGGGCCTTGAGGCGGCGGTGATGGGCAAGCCGGTGATCTCCTTCGGGCGTCACAATTTCTATAACTTCATCCCGCACGTGCACGCCGTGCGCCGCGAAGAAGACATTGCGCCCCTGCTGCGCGATATCGTCGAGGGGCGTTATGACGCCGCGAAGCTGTGCGCGGACGGCGCGCGGGCGAAGGCCGCGGTGCTGGCCGCTTCGTTCGAGATGACCGATTTCAAGCAGGGCGACGCCTCAGGTTTGAGGCCAGAACACGCCGAGGCGGCGTACGGCGGGCTTCTGAAAAGCATGTCAACCACAGGTTCGACGCCGGCATCCGCCTCGGCGGTTGGCGACTGACCGGCGTTCCGGGCGAGGCCAGCAGCGCGGGTGGGGCCCGTCTTGTAATGCTGTCGAAAATATACCGCGTTCTCGCGCCGGACGACCGGGTAAAGGCAGCCGTCGTTCTTGCCGCCATGCTCGTCATGGCCGCGGTCGAGGTCGTGGGGGTGGGCGCGATATTCTCGTTCATGAAGATCGTCGCCGAGCCGTCCCTGATCGGAGAAAGCGCCGTTCTGAGCGGGGCCCGGGACGTTCTGGGCGCCCAGGACACGGGCTCGTTCCTTACGGCGGTCGGCCTGGCGGTGCTCGGCGTGATCGTCTTCCGGAACGCGTTCGGCGCCTTTTCGGCCTGGCTGCAAGTGCGTTTCGTGATGATGACGTACCATTCGATCGCGTCGCGCCTGCTGAAGACCTATCTGAATCGATCGCTCGCGTTTCACCTCGCCACGAACAGCGCCCGGTCGGGCAAGAACGTCCTGATCGAGACCACGCAACTGGTCGGTGGATCGCTCATGTCTCTCGTCCGCGTATGCGCCGACGGCGCGGTCGCCGCTGCGGTGGTGGGCTATCTGCTGTGGCAAGATACCGTCACGATGTCCCTGGTCGTGGCGGTTCTCGGAGGAAGCTATTCGGGGGTCTATCTCCTGCTGCGCCGCCGACTCGGTGATCTCGGCCAAGCCCGAATGAGGGCCGACGAAGGGCGCTTCAAGGCGGTGAACGAATCCCTGGGAGGCATCCGGGAAATCAAGCTTTTCGCGCGCGAACCCTACTTCCTGGATCGATTTTCGGAGTCGTCCCTTCGGCTCGTGCACTTGGAGGTCGTGAACGACGTCCTGAAACAGGGGCCGCGCTTCGCGTTCGACGCCCTGGCCTTCGGCGGATTGATCGCCATCGCGCTGATCACCTTGGCGCGCGACCCCGACCCGGCTGAAACGATCGGCGTGCTGACGCTCTACGGCGTCGCCGGATACCGTCTCGTGCCCTCTCTTCACCGGGTCCTTCAGGGAATATCGGCCATCCGTTTCAACACGGCGGTTCTTGACCGGCTGCACGACGATCTCGTGTCGGCGCCCGGGACGGAGCCGGCATCGGGGCCGTCGGCCGCGGAACGGTTGCCGTTCGCGCGCGATATCCGCCTCGAGTCCCTGGGCTTCCGGTACGCGGGCACGGAGCGCGCGGTCATCGACGGCCTCGATCTCATGATCCCGGCCCGCGGTTCCGTCGCGTTCGTGGGCCCGACGGGCGCCGGCAAGAGCACGCTCGTCGACCTCATCGCGGGCCTGCTGGAGCCGACGTCGGGCCGGGTGCTCGTCGATGGCGCCGCGCTGGGGCCGGAGACGCGCCAGCGGTGGCGCTCGAACATCGGCTACGTGCCGCAGCATATCTACCTGTCCGACGCCACTATCGCGCAAAACATCGCGTTCGGCGTTCCCGACGAACGGATCGACCACGATGCCGTGGTTCGCGCGGCGCGCATGGCGCACCTGCACGAATTCGTCACGAGCCGGCTCGCCGAGGGCTACGGCACGCCGGTCGGGGAGCGCGGCGTGCGCCTTTCGGGAGGCCAGCGTCAGCGCGTGGGGATCGCCCGAGCACTTTACCACGACCCGAGCCTGCTGATTTTCGACGAGGCGACCAGCGCGCTCGACGGCATCACCGAGGAGGTGATCGGCGAGACGCTCCGTTCGCTCGAAGGAGAGCTCGCCATGATACTCATCGCCCACCGCCTGACGACGGTGCGGTCGTGCGATATCATCCACCTGATGTCGGAGGGCCGGATCGTCGATTCCGGCGCCTACGGCGAGCTGATGAGGAGCAACGCGACGTTCCGGCGGATGGCCGGAGCGGCGGCGTGACGGTGCGCCGCCGCCGACGCGACCACATCGTGGCCATCGCGCCGCGACCGCCGTCATCGTCGATGAAAGGCAAAGGCATGGGGAAGGAATGATGACCGGCCACGAAACCGCCGCCCTCGAAACTGGCATCGAACGCACCGCGCTCTCGAAGTCCTTGTCGGCAACCATGGAGACGGCGCCATGAACGAATACGAGATTGCTTCCCTCGCCGCCCGCGAGGCCGCCCTTTGGGTCGCGGTCGCACAGGTCGCGGCAACCCTCGCCATCGGCATCGGCCAGATCGCCGTTGTCTGGTACGGCATCCGCGCCATGCAGCGCATGGGAGCCACGCGCGCCCGCGAACAAGATCAGCGCCACGAGGAAACCATGACCGCCCTCAACGAGCTGATCCGGGCCGGCCAGGTCCAGACCGCCGCCCTCGAAACCGTCATCGAACGCACCGCGCCGGGGTCGCGAGCATGAACGCGCTCGCCAATCCCATCGTCGCCGCGTTCTCGAAGTCCTTGTCGGCAGCCATGGAGACGGCGCCATGAACGAATACGAGATTGCTTCCCTCGCCGCCCGCGAGGCCGCCCTTTGGGTCGCGGTCGCACAGGTCGCGGCGACCCTCGTCATCGGCATCGGCCAGATCGCCATTGTCTGGTACGGCATCCGCGCCATGGTCCGGGCCAACGACGAACGCGCCCTGCAGCAACGCGAGGCGCTGAAGCAGCAGCGCGACGCAGACGACAAGCGTCACGCCGAAGCCATGCAACGCCTCGACGCCGCCCGCGACGCAGACGACAAGCGTCATGCCGAAACCATGCAACGCCTCGACGCCGCCCGCGACGACCGCGACAAGCGCCATGCCGAAACCATGCAACGCCTTGCTGCCGCTCGCGACGACGACGACAAGCGTCATGCCGAGGCCATGCAACGCCTCGACGCCGCCCGCGACGACGACGACAAGCGCCATGCCGAGGCCATGCGGGCTCTGGAAGTTCTGATCGAACGCACCGCACCAGGACCGCAGGCATGAACGCGCTCGCCGACCGGCGCCGCGTCCGAGACGCCGGGACCGAATGCACCGCGCTCTTGAAGTCCTTGTCGGCAGCCATGGAGACGGCATCATGAACGAATACGAGATTGCTTCCCTCGCCGCCCGCGAGGCCGCCCTTTGGATTGCGGTCGCACAGGTCGCGGCAACCCTCGCCATCGGCATCGGCCAGATCGCCGTTGTCTGGTACGGCATCCGCGCCATGCAGCGCATGGGAGCCACGCGCGCCCGCGAACAAGATCAGCGCCACGAGGAAGCCATGACCAAGGCGGACCAGCGCCACGAGGAAGCCATGATCAAGGCGGATCAGCACCACGAGGAAGCCATGATCAAGGCGAACCAGCGCCACGAGGAAGCCATGCAACGCCTTGACGATCAGCGCCGCGCTCTTGAGGCCCTGATCGCCGGTATGGAGACCATGATCGAACGCACCGCGCCGGGACCGCAGGCATGAACGCGCTCGCCGACCGGCGCCGCGTCCGAGACGCCGGGACCGAATGCACCGCGCTCTTGAAGTCCTTGCCGGCAGCCATGGAGACGGCACCATGAACGAATACGAGATTGCTTCCCTCGCCGCCCGCGAGGCCTCCCTTTGGGTCGTGGTCGCACAGGTCGCGGCGACCCTCGCCATCGGCATCGGCCAGATCGTCGTCGTCTGGTACGGCATCCGCGCCATGCAGCGCATGGGAGCCACGCGCGCCCGCGAACAGGACCAGCGCCACGAGGAAGCCATGACCAAGGCGGACCAGCGCCACGAGGAAGCCATGATCAAGGCGGACCAGCGCCACGAGGAAGCCATGACCGCCCTCAACGAACTGATCCGGTCCGGCCAGACCCAGACTGCCGCCCTCGAAACCGTCATCGAACGCACCGCGCCGGGGTCGCGAGCATGAACGCGCTTGCCAATCCCATCGTCGCCGCGTTCTCGAAGTCCTTGTCGGCAGCCATGGAGACGGCGCCATGAACGAATACGAGATTGCTTCCCTCGCCGCCCGCGAGGCCGCCCTTTGGGTCGCGGTCGCACAGGTCGCGGCGACCCTCGTCATCGGCATCGGCCAGATCGCCGTCGTCTGGTACGGCATCCGTGCCATGCAGCGCATGGGAGCCACGCGCGCCCGCGAACAGGACCAGCGCCACGAGGAAACCATGACCAAGGCGGACCAGCGCCACGAGGAAGCCATGATCAAGGCGGACCAGCGCCACGAGGAAGCCATGACCGCCCTCAACGAACTGATCCGGTCCGGCCAGACCCAGACCGCCGCCCTCGAAACCGTCATCGAACGCACCGCGCCGGGGTCGCGAGCATGAACGCGCTTGCCAATCCCATCGTCGCCGCGTTCTCGAAGTCCTTGTCGGCAGCCATGGAGACGGCGCCATGAACGAATACGAGATTGCTTCCCTCGCCGCCCGCGAGGCCGCCCTTTGGGTCGCGGTCGCACAGGTCGCGGCGACCCTCGTCATCGGCATCGGCCAGATCGCCGTCGTCTGGTACGGCATCCGTGCCATGCAGCGCATGGGAGCCACGCGCGCCCGCGAACAAGATCAGCGCCACGAGGAAGCCATGACCAGGGCGGACCAGCGCCACGAGGAAACCATGACCGCCCTCAACGAACTGATCCGCGCCGGCCAGGCCCAGACCGCCGCCCTCGAAACCGTGATCGAACGCACCGCGCCGGGACCACGGGCATGAACGCGCGCCCCAAGCCGCCGCCGGCCCCCGAAACCGCCACCGACCCCCACGGGGGCGGAACCGGGATCGGCGAGGCGGAAGTTCTGTACGTCGATTCGCGCGCGGGGATCGAGGAGGCCGTTCGTCAAGGCCTCCGGCCGGACGCCGAAGTCCGGAGCTCCTCGCCGGCGCTCGTCCTGGACTCGACGCTGGACGTGACCCAGGCGGACGCCCACATCCTGCCCACCGATCTGCTCGAGTTCTGGTGCGCGTTGAACGAGTCGTCGCGAGAAACGTTTCTGCGACTCAGGACCGAGCTCGACTCGGAGGCGCTCGCGCTGGTCGTGGCAAGGACGCTTTTTTTGTCTCAAAACCTTCTGCAAAAGGCCATGACGTTGCAGGAGGACGATTTCCATCGTCCGGTCGCGGTGACGGTCCACGAACCGAGCCCGGTGGACGCGCTGGGGAGGCTGAACGGCCCCTGGCCGGAGCTCCTTTCCTCGAATCCGCGACTCGTACGGATCACCGTACCCGAGTCCCGGACCCGCATAAGCTATCCCTTGTACCCGCTAAACGCCGGTTTCCTGTCTCGAATTCTGTTCGCGGACTGGCAGACGATCGGTTACCGCCTGCTGTTGTCGCTATGGGACCGCCTGCCGGGATCGTCGCCGAAGGGATGCATCCTCATTCCGAACGAAGGCTCTCTCGTCAAGGAAACCGCGTTTCGATTGGCCATGCGAGGGTTCGCCCTGAAGTCCCTTTCGCCGCCGCGGGATCGGAACGGAGGAACGAATCGGGTGGACCCATCCCTGGTCGTTCATGTCCGCGGTCTCGTTTCCGACGTTATCGCGCCCGGAATCGCGAACAAGTTGGCCCCATCGGCGTTGGCGGCCGTAAAGCGCATCCTCGAAGCGCGAATTGTCGGAAACATGGAATCCTATCAGGGCGCCTTGGCCGATTGGTGTGAAGAACTCGATTCGTTGTCGGCGGACCGGCCCAAGGCGATCCTCTGCAACAACAACATGCACCCCGAAATGATCGCGTTGAACGAGGCGGCGGAAGAACGAAGAATCCCGTTCGTCATGTTCGAACACGGCGCGGCACGCGCTTTCACCAAGGGAGGGACCCGAAACGAGGTCATGTACGAGACTGCGAATGCCGACATCCTGTTCACCTACACTCCGGTCGCGGCGGATATCGTCAACGAGTCTCCAGTCACCCGGGGCCGGGCGATATCGGTCGGCGCGCCGCGCGACTATTACCGGATTCGGAAACGTCGTGGATCCGCAAACAACGCCCCCCCCATCTGGTATGTCTCCACGTTAGTCTACCATGCGAACATGCAAGGATTCATAGAGGGCATGACCGATGCCGGGCTGGCGAGATACGAGATCGACGTGATCGACCGGGTGCTGGCAAAGCTTCCGCATTCCGTTCTCTACAAACCCTATCCCACCACCCGATACGCGATGGACCCCGACCCGGTTTCGGAGAGGGCGCGGTCGACGGACAACGTCACGTACTACGGGGAGGCTCTCGATCTGCGGTATTTGCCAGATTCCGCGCGCGTGCTCGTGACGTCGCGCGCGGGGTCGACGCAGGACTGGTGCATGGCGTTGCGAAAACCGCTGGTTCACGTCCTGTTTCCGGGCGAACCCCTCACCGAAGAGGCGCGACCCGCGTTCAAGGAATCGATATTCGTGTTCGACGGCAGGTCGCCCCGGATGCACGACGAACTCGTCGATTTCCTTTCCCAACCCATCGCGGAGATCGAACGCCTGTGGGAACGGCGCGCGCCGGCGCGTCGCGAACTGATCTCGCGTTTCTTCGATTGCGGCCATGCCGATGCCGGAACGCGCGCGGCGAATCTCCTGGTCGAATCCGGTTTCGACCCGGCCCGGATACCGTAGCGGCGGCGAGTTTCGACACGGTTCACTCGGCGCGCGGAGAGCGGCCCGTAATCCCCGCCGCGGCGCTGACAGACGTCAGCCAACCGGACCGGGGCCGCCGCGCCCCGGCCGCCGACCATCGGAGACACTGCCATGAACGAATACGAAGCCGCCACGCTCGCCACCCGCTACGCCGGATTGTGGATCGCCGCCGCGCAAGTCGGGGTCGGGCTGCTGCAGGCCGGCATCGTCTGGTACGGCATCCGCGCCATGCAACGCATGGGAGCCACGCGCGCCCGCGAACAGGACCAGCGCCATGAAGAAATCATGACCAAGGCGGACCAGCGCCATGAGGAAGTCATGACCAAGGCGGACCAGCGCCACGAGGAAGTCATGACCGAGGCGGACCAGCGCCATGAGGAAGCCATGGCCGCCCTCAACGAACTGATCCGGGCCGGCCAAGCCCAGACCGCCGCCCTCGAAACCGTCATCGAACGCACCGCGCCGGAACCGCCGCGGGCATGAACGCACCCGCCGAGCCGCCGTCGGCCAGCATCATGCCACGCCGATGACGGTGGAAGTTCATCTCGATCCCGCCTATCGGTGGCGGACCACCGAATGCGGCGACGTGACTTGGCATACCGTCGGCGACGACGCCGTCGTGGAGCGCATCGCCGCCGAGGTCGCGTCCCGCGGGCAGGCGGAACCCCGGGCACTGGCGTCGACGCTCGGCCGATGCAACGGCCACTTCGCCGGCATCGTGGAGGCCCCGTGGGGAACCACGGCCTTCGTCGACCGCTGCCGCGGCTACCCCGTCTTCTACTCCGCGGTCGCCGGGGGCGGCTCCATCTCCAATTCGGCGCGGCTGCTCCGCGAGAAACACGACCTGAACGAGCCTTCGCCGGTCGCCGTTCTCGAATTCGCGATGGCCGGCTACGTCACCGGCCCGGACACCGTCCTCGCCGGGTTGTCGCAACTCCAGGCCGGGGAGTTCCTGCAATGGGAGAACGGGTGTGCCCCCCGGCCCCATCGTCACTACCGCTTCTATCCGGAGAAGATACTCGACGAGTCCGAGGACGCACTGCTCGACCGGCTCGACGTCATCGTCGACAACACCGTCCGGCGGCTCGAGGAGTACGCCGGCGGCGCTCCGATCTGGCTGGCCCTCAGCGGCGGCCTCGACTCGCGCCTTCTCGCCTGCAAGCTGAAACAACTCGGATACGACCCGGTTCAGGCGTTTTCATACGGTCCGCCCGGGAACCACGAGGCGAAGGTCGCCGGGGAGGTGGCGGAAAAACTCGGCCTTCCATGGTTCTTCCATCCGACCCGGTTCGGCGACGCCCGGCGTTTTTTCAGAGGCGCCACGCGGGCTTCCTATTCGCGGTTCGCCGACGGGCTCTGCGCCGTTCCCAACCCCCAGGATCTGCAGGCGCTCGACGAACTGGCCGCGTCGGGTCGGCTTCCCGCCGACGCCGTTCTCGTCAACGGCCAGACCGGAGACTTCATAACCGGCGAGCACGTACCGGCGGAGCTTCTGGATGGTCGAGCCACGGTCGGGGCGCTCCTCGACGGCATCGTGAGCCGGCACTTTTCGTTCTGGGAGCCGCTCAAGTCGGCCGAGAACGTCGCCGCCGTCGAGGACAGGATACTCGCGTCGCTGGGGATCGCCCGCGGCGCGGACCTCGACCGAGAGACGCTGATCAGCCTGTACCAGTTGTGGGAGTGGCGGGAGCGCCAGTGCAAGTACGTAATCCATGGCCAGCGGATTTACGATTTCCTCGGCCGCCGCTGGCGATTGCCGCTATGGGATCTCGAGTTCATGGAGTTCTGGCGCGCCGCGCCGCGGATGCATCTCGCAGGGCAGAGGCTCTATCGCCGCTACCTCGAACGTCATGATTTCGCCGGCCTGTTCCGGGACTTCGATCGTTACGTCTGGCGCTGGCCGGGCGCCTCGATCGCGGTGGTTCCCGTGGCCCGCGCGGCGAGTCTGCTGCTGGGCGCCCGGAACAAGCAACGCATATACCGCGCCGCCAAGTACTTCGGCCACTATCGCAATCACTACGCAGGCCACGATTTCGGGTACGTACTTCGCCGTGCCCAGTCGGCACGCAACTCCCTGGCCTTCGACGCCCTGACGTGGCTTCGCGAGAACGGCCTCGGCGAGGACCTGATGCGCGAGATCGCGTGACGTCGAGCGCGGGAAGCGATCCCGGGCTCGCTCGGAAAGTCGGCGCCGGGGGTATTTCGCGGGCCGCCATGACATCCGCGGTCTTGACGCCATCATGCGGATGGGCACATTGGCGGAGGAAGTGACAGGAAAGCGGCTTCGCTATCGGGATTTGATCGCCTGACGGCGCGAGTCGTATTGCAGGCGGAGGAAGATCATGAACGAGCCACGGAAAGGGCTGCTCGCCGAGGAACTCGACTTCTACGATAACAACAAGGAACGATTTCTCCATGAGCACACGAACCGTCACCTGCTTATCAAGGGGCGTGAACTGATCGCGAGCTTCTCCACCATGGGTCAGGCAGTCGGAGAGGGTGTCCGACAGTTTGGCTCCGAGCCGTTTCTTGTCCGGCTGTCCGGGACGGACACGCCCACGTTTATCGTTCCGGTTCTGGCATCGGGATTGCCATGCCAATTTGGCCAACATGGGACCCGTTATCCCGGTAAAGCTGACCCTGCCGGACGACGCTCAGCGCGCCTGCATTGAGCGTGGCGAGCAGCCGCCAGCCCCTGTCAACGGGATCGCGATGATCGCCCTGTTGGGGCGCGACATCCTGAAGTCGGCCATTCTGACCTGTAACGGACCTGACGGTCACTTCTCCCTCGCAATGTGAATGATACGGTCAGCAATCCGACTGACCCGGAGCCTCGCGCCCGTTCCTCAAAACTGATCAGGTTCGGGAGAGCCGTCGAATGAAGCGCGTCTTGTTCCCGTTCGTGGGCGATACGGTCGGGGGGAGTCATATTTCCACGCTGGAGCTCGCCCTTGGGCTCGATGGCAGCCGTTTCGAAGGGGTCGTTTCCGTTCACAAGGAAGGGCCTCTGAGGACCTACTTGAAAGACCGGAACGTGGTTGCGGAAGATGCGCCGGATTGGCGGTTCGCTCCCTTCAGCGAGAACCCTCTGAAAGATCCGATCGCCACGCTTTTCCTGCTCCCCTGTTTGGTGCGGTTTCTGAAGCGTCTACGCATAGATATCGTCCACACCAACGATGCACGCATGCATTATCTTTGGGGGATGGCCGCGAGACTCTCCGGAGTCAAATTCGTTCTTCATCTGAGAGCATTGAAACAGAGCCGCATAGGAATCTCGTCGAGATTCGCGGATTCCATAATCGCGATCACCGAATATACGAAGGATCAATATCCTCCGAAGATCAAAAAAAAAGCACAAGTCATCCCTAATCCGGTAAGACCACCGGCCTTTGGAGAAGATCGCGGATCGTTCCGGAAGAGAATGCTGAAGGCGGGGAACGTCGATCCGCGGACCGAGGTGATTGTCGGCTACGTCTCCAACTTCATGCAACGCAAAAGACCCGTGGTGTTCGTTGAAACCGCCGCCCGGTTGCGAGACCTGTTCGGTAACCGTGTGTTCTTTGTCATGTTCGGCGAGACGGATGGAGCGCGCGATGAAGGAATAAGGAAGGAGGTAACCGCGAAGATCGCGGAATACGGTCTGACGTCGCGTTGTGTTCTCATGGGTCCCCGGTATCCCATCGAGCCGTGGATCATGGGATTGGATGTGTTGGTCGCGCCTGCGTTAGGCGAGCCCTTTGGGCGAACCTTGGTCGAGGCAATGCTTTGCTGCACGCCGGTGGTGGCGGCCGACGACGGTGGGCACAGGGATATCATACATCACGGCAAGACGGGATTGCTGGTTCCGCCGGACGACGCGGCGGCGTTTGCGAACGCCGCCGCCGAACTGCTTGAGCACCAGCGGACGATGAGTGTCATCGCCGCGGCAGCCAAGGCAGACGCCTTGAAGAGGTTTTCCGTCGAAGCCCATGTGGAGCGGGTTCAACGCGTCTACGACTTCGTGCTGCAATAACGATACCGTCTGGCCGCCCGAACGCACGCCGCCGAGACAGGCGTCGTCCATCTCCACCCGCCCCGACAGCGGCTTGCCCCCCTCGCGCCGGGCCATCACCGCCATGATCTTCTGCTTCATCGTCCACGCCGTCCCCGGGTCTTCAAGTTTCTGGCGGCGATGGAGGTCCACGATCTACAGAGGCTGCTGGACGAGAACGCCTTTTCCGGTCCTGCTCGATTGGGTCCGATCGCCGACGCCATCCGCCGTCATGGAAGGACCGCCCGCGGGCGGCAATTCCCGCTATGAGCGATTCAAGGAGTGCATGACGCCGGACGATCAGACGTTCGACGCCTTCCCGGCGATCTTCACGAACGCCGAGAAGTCCTCCGCGCCCAGCCCTGCCGCCATCCCCATGCTGGCCGCCTGCTTGGCAGCGGCACCGGCCGGCATGGAGACGCCCAGGCTGTCGGCGAAGACCAGCGCCAGCCCCATGTCCTTGTTCATGTTGGCGAGCGAGAAGCGGGCCGTGAAGTCTCGCGCCCTGATCGTCGGCGCCTTGCTGTCGAGGAAGAAGTTCTGCCCGCCGCCATAGGAAACGGCGGTCACCATGTCGTCAAAATCGAGGCCCGCCTTCGCGCCGAGCGCGATCATCTCGGAGACGCCTTGGGCGATGGTGGCGGTCATCAGGTTGTGGCAGAGCTTCATCGCCATGGCCTGGCCCACGTCCCCCATGCGGATGATGTTCTTCCCCATGCACCGAAGGACGGGCATCGCCCTGTCGCAGGTTTCCGGGTCGCCGCCCAGGTAGATGCCGAGCTCGCCGGCGATCGCCGCGGGCTGGCTCAGGACCACGGGCGCCTCCATCAGGTCGCCGCCGGCCGCGCGCACGGCCTCGGCCATCTCGACGCAGACGCCGGGGGTGACGGTGCTCATGACGACGACGATCCCTCCCGGGCGCAGCTCTTCCAGCAGACCGTTCTCGCCCGTGATCACGTCGCGGACCTGGCGGTCGTTCACGACCATGAGAACGACGACCTCGGAGTCGGAGGCCACGTCCGCCGGCCGTTGCTTGATCGACGCGCCGTCTTCCTGAAGCCGCCGCAACGGTTCGACGTCGACGTCGTAGACCGAGAGCTCGTGCCCCTTCCCGACGATGTTGCGGGCCATGTGCTCGCCCATGGTGCCGCAGCCGACGAATCCGACGCGCATGTTCCGCCCTCCTTCCGTCTTTCCGTGAATCGGCCGACCCGGCGCCGCGCCGGCCCCGGTCTCCGGCGCCGAGGTTCGATGGACTCCCGGCCGGCGCCCTACGAGGCCAGCCTGACGCCCTCCCCCGCCAGCATCCGCTCGGTGTCCTCGAGCGCCCTGGCGAAACGGTCCATCATGTCGTCGATCTGCGTCTCCGTGATGATGAGCGGCGGGCAGAACGCCACCGAATCGCCCGCCGGCAGAGCCCGCGTGATGAGACCGTGCTCGTAGGCGCGGGCGTTGGCGAACGCTGCCACCTTGAGCGATGGATCGAAAGGCTCCCCGGTCTTCTTGTCGGCCACGAACTCGATGGCCCCGATCAGGCCGACGCCGCGCGCCTCGCCGACCAGCGGGTGATCCTCGAAGGCCTTCAGCCTTTCGAGGAAACGGGGCGCGACGGCCGCCGCGTGGGCGAAGGTGCCCCGCTCCTCGTAGATCTTCTGCGTCTCCAGGGCGACGGCCGCGCAGGCGGGGTGCCCCGTATAGGTGAAGCCGTGTCCGAACAGCCCGATCTCCGAGCTCCCCCGGCGCAGGCCCTGATAGATCTTCTCGTTGAACATTGTCGCGGCGATGGGCAGGTATCCCGCCGAGATCGCCTTGGCCATGGTCACCATGTCGGGGACGAGGCCGTAGGTCTGCGACCCCCACATGTTGCCGGTGCGCCCGAACCCGCAGATCACCTCGTCGGCGATGAAGAGGACGTCGTATTTCTTCAGGATCGGTTGCACCTTGTCGAAGTAGGTCGCCGGCGGCGGGATGACGCCGCCGGCGCCCATCACGGGCTCGGCGATGAACGCCGCCACGGTCTCCGGCCCTTCCTCCAGAATCCGTTTCTCCAGGTTGTCCGCCATGCGCGTGGCGAACGCCTCCTCCGATTCCCCTTCCTCGCCATGACGGTAGTAATGCGGGCAGTCCGTCTGGATGAGGTTGGGAATGGGCACGTCGAAACCCTTCTGGACCGCCTTGAGTCCGGTGAGGCTCGACGACGCCACGGTGACGCCGTGATAGCCGCCGCGCCGCGAGATGATCTTCTTCTTCTCCGGCCTGCCGATCGCGTTGTGGTAGTACCAGACGATCTTGATCGCGGTATCCACCGCCTCCGACCCCGAGCAGGTGAAGAATATCTTCGACATGGGCGCCGGGGCGTTGCCGACGATCCGCTCGGCGAGATCGATGACGGGGCCCGTCGAGCGGTGGGAGAACGTGTGATAGACGGGCAGTTCCCCCAGCTGGACCGCCGCCGCCTCGACGAGGCGCTCCTCCGAGAACCCCAGCGAGGCGTACCAGAGGCCGGCCAAGCCCTCGATGTATTTCTTGCCGTCGTCGTCGTAGACGTAGATGCCGTCGCCGCGCTGGATGATCTGCGGGCCCGAATCCTCATGCGCCGAAGGGTCGGTGTAGGGGTGCATGACATAGGCGATGTCCTTGGTCGCCGGTGAATTCGGTCGAATAGCCATGATCGGGGCTCCCTGATTTGCCGCGGCGCGCGCCGGAACCGGATGACGACGCGGCGCCACGCGAGGTCTACGGAACGCTACAGAAAGCCCGGCCCCGGCGCAAGAAACGCCCGGGGAACGCGCGCACCGCACCGGGACCCTGCCGTCCCGGTCCCGCGCGGCCTCGCGTGAAGGGGCGATCCGAAAGCGTATCGAAGCGTCCAGTGCCTCACTCCTCCCGGACGATCCGTCCTTCTATCGTCGGCGAGACCACGCCGGCCGCAATGACGTGGTCGATCAACTGCCCGGCCGTCAGGCCGCCGGACCTGGCGTCGATCAGGACCTCCCCGGAGCGGAACGCGGCGTAGCCGTCTCCGCCGTCCGCCAGGAAGTCGTTGGTCGCGACCGTGTAGGTCCTTCCGGCATCCAGCACCGCGCCGCCGACCGTGACCGCGGTCACGCGCGCGCCGGGCGGGCGGCGGACGTCGAACGAGAACGCGAGGCCCGAGACCTGCGGAAACCGGCCCCCGCCGCCCTCGACCGGGCCGACGCCGTTCTCCAGCGCCCGCCTGATCCCGGCGCCCGTCAGGCGGAGCTTCACCGTCCTGTCGCCGAACGGCAGCTCGGTCAACAGCAGCTTTCGGGTGATCCTGGCGCCGGGCGGGTACGTCGTGTCGCCCCGGATGCCGCCGCCGTTGATCAGCGCGACGTCGCTGCCCGTGGCCGCCCGCATGGCGTCGGTCAGCAGGTTGCCGAACGCGGTCTCCCCCGAACGCACCGAGGCGCGCCGGGTGTCGAGCGCGGTCGCGCTCTCGCCGATTACGGCCCCGAGATCCCGGTCCAGGCGCTCCCGGTAGCGGCCGACCATGGCGGCGACCGCGGCGTCCTCCGCCACGCCCGCCGTCGAACGGAGACGGAAGTCGGGGCTCCAGACCACGACCGGCGCTCCCGTGCGGCCCTCCGCGCGGTCGATCTCGAGGTCGAGAACGCCGACGTGGCGCCCTTGGGATCCGGCTTTCATGACGGCCTGGCGGCCGTCGTACCGGGCGATCAGCAGATGGTCGTGGCCGCCGAGCACGACGTCGATCTCCCTCGCCGCCCTCAGCAACTCCAGGTCGCCGGAAAGCCCGTCATGCGTCAACGCGACGACGAGGTCCGCGCCGGCCTCCTTCAGCTCCCTGGCCAGGGCGGCGCCCGTCTCGGCCACGGACGCGAACGACACGTCCTCGCCCGGACTCGAGACCTCGGCGGTGTCCGGCGTGACCAAGCCGAGGAAGCCGATCCCGTAGCCGCCCCTCTCGATCATCGTCGTGGCGCGGGTTCCGGGGAAGCCGGCCTCGCCCCCCGACCGGACGTTGCCCGCGAGCCAGACGATGCCGGATTCCGACAGCCGTTCCCGCAGGACCTCGGGACCGAAATCGAACTCGTGGTTCCCGAGGACCGCGACGTCGAACCCGATGGCGTCGGCCAGGGCGATCATGTGGGCGCCCTTGTCGATCCCCGACAGCAGCGACGGCGAGATCATGTCGCCGCCGAAGGTGACGATGGCGTGACCGTCCCTCGCCTCGGCGCGGGCGCGCTCCTCCGCCACCACCGCGGCGATCCGCGCCGCCCCGCCCCGGCCGTCCTCGCCGGCCATCCGGTCCCAGTCGTTCACGTGGACGATCGTGAGCGAGAGCGGCTCGGCCGTCGTCACGCCGGCGAGCGGCGCGACGCCCAGGACGGCGAGAACCGCCGTCGCGATCAAAAGCCTTCGCCAGCTGCCGGGGACGCGCACGTGTCGCCTCCGTGTTCCGAGGGAATCACCGCAAGGGTTCATGGTCGTTCATGCGGTACGTTCCGGCGGCACGTCGTTTCCCACGCGCACCGGGCGAGGGTAGCCACTCCACGCACGGGGTGGGAAAGATCGCCGGCCCCGCCGTGGCCAACCCCCGCCGGATGTACATCTCCCCGTTCCATATCGACATCGTAGGCCGATCGTGCAACGTGTGCAAGAGAAAAATTTCCAATTCAGTAAATTTTTTGTGACCGAACGGACAAACGGGCGGCGGAACGCCGGAAACACGAACACGACGGCCCCCGCGCGGGCAGCCGAACGCCGTGGTAGGCTGACCGGCCCAGGCCGACGGCGCCAGCGGGCGCGACGAGAACGGAAGGAGGCGAAACCATGCCCGTGCCCTTCGAAGGCGGCTGCCTGTGCGGCGCCATCCGCTACCGCGTCACCATGGAACCGCTCGGCGCCGTCATCTGCCACTGCGCCAACTGTCAGAAACAGACAGCGTCCGACCGTTCCCCCGTCGTGTGGGTCCCCGCCGAGGGCCTCGAGTTCCTCAAGGGAGAGACCAGGACCGTGCGCGTCGAAGGGGCGACGGGCAACATGCAGAGCCGCCATTTCTGCGGCGATTGCGGTTCGCCGATCATGACCCAGCCCGACGCCCGCCCCGGGATTCGAACGATCAAGGCGGGCACCATCGACGACCCGGGCTGGCTCCGGCCGTCCGCCCACATCTGGGTGGCGAGCGCCCCGCCCTACGCCCTCATCGACGACGACCTGCCCCGGTATCGCGGCAACCCGCCGAACGTCGGCTGAACGTCCGGCCAGGGGGAGGAGCGGCGAACCGGACACCGGGAAGCCGGCGCGGCGGTCAGTGCGAGAACCGCTTCATGCCGCCGTCGACATACATCACCGAGCCCGAGATCATGCGTGCCTTCGGCGAGGCGATGAAGGCGACGAGGTTGCCGATGTCCTCCGGATCCCCGAATTCGCCGGCCGGGATGTGCGCCGCCGCGAAGGCGAGTTCGTCCTCCACCGTCGGGTACCCGCGCCTGTTCTGCTCCGAATGGATGCGCCCGGGGACGATGCAGTTCGACGTCACGCCGTCCCTGGAGTGCTCGCGCGACAGGCCCTTCGACCACGCCTGAACGGCGGCCTTGGCGCACGTCGCCGCGTTGATGCCGAAGGGCTCCATGGTGCCCGTGATGTTGACGATCCGCCCGTACCCGCGCTCGACCATGCCGGGAACGAACCGGTCGGAGACCCGCCGCACCGCCCACCAGTTCAGGTTCATGGTGTCGATCCACACCCGCTCCTCGGTGCCGACCGGGGCCGGAACGGCGAAGCCGGCGTTGTTCACCAGGATGTCGAGGCGGCCGTAGGCGTCGTCGATCGCCTTCTCCAGATTGTCCGCGGCGTCGTCGGCCATGACGTCCTGCCCGATCACCAGCGGCCGCGGGTGGCCGGCCGCCGCGATGCCGTCCGCGACACCGTTCAGAAGCTCCTCGCGCCGGGCGGTGATGGCCATCCGGCAGCCTTCCGCCGCCAGCACCTTCGCCGTGCCTTCGCCGATGCCGACGCTGGCGCCGGTGACCAGCGCCACGCAATCCTTCAATCCCAGGTCCATGACCTCCCTCCCCGTGTTTCGCGCCACCCCGCGGCGCGGCCGTCGAAACCGCCGTCGCCGTGCCGGGAGCGACGCGGAACCTATCTCATGGCCGCCCGCGCCGCAAATTCCAGCGGCCGAAGCGCACCGCCAGGCGCCGCCGGCGGCGGCGGACCCACGGGATGTCGTCCGAGAGGACGAGCAGCCCCAGCGGCAGCATCCAGAACCCGAGGACGGGAAGGAAGCCCAGAAGGCCGCCGACGATCAGGGCGGCGCCCACCGAACGGCGCAACCAGACGTTCGGATGACGCCGGATGGCCGAGACGCTCGCCCTCATGCGACGAGGCCGTGGGCGCGGGCCAGCGGCTCGGGAACGGCGACGTCGATGTCCAGCAGCATCTGCGCGAACGCCTTGGCCTGCGGGTCCATGCGCAACGAGGCGACGCCGCCGCCGCCGAGCGCCTCGCGCAGCACGAAATTGAACGCCTGGATGCCCGGCAGCTCGTAGCGCCGGACCGGGCCGCGCAGCACGTGCCCGAAATACGCCGCGACAACGCCCTCCGTCAGGCGCGCGCGGAGGACGGGAACGAAGTCCGGGTGGCGGGCGATGACCCCGATGTTGGCGCTGTCGCCCTTGTCGCCGCTCCGCGCCAGGGCGAGCCGGACCAGGGGCACGGGGACCGAGGGCTCCGGCGGCCGGGACGGCGGTTCGGGCGGGGCGGATGCGGGGTGCGCGGCGGGCGCGGGCGGAACGGCCGCAGATGGAGCCGGCGCGGGCGGGATGTGCGCCGGGACCTCCGTCGTCCGGCCGCCCACGGTGACGGCGGCCGGCACGAGGGCCTTGTCGATCAGGAAGGAATGGAGCCTCACCACCGGCGAGACGCGCGGCCGCCCCCCGAAGATCCCGGTCACGCCCGGCGCCATTCCGGTGACGGCGGGCGCGATCTCGCGGGCGAAGATCCCGACCGCCTCCCGCGAATCGTGGTGGGCGGCGATCTTGACCACGACCTCGCGCGTGTCCCGCGCGCGGGCATGGGGTCCGTAGGTCGCCTCGGCGCCGAGGATCTCGACGTCGGTGCCGCGGTAGTCGCCGAGGCCGCGCTCGCGGAACAGGCGGCGCGTGCGCCGGAGGATGGCGTCGGCCACGGCGTCGCCCTTGAGCCCGGCGTCGATACCGCCGATCATGAAGAGTGCCGTGGCGCGATAGCCGTCGAGAGAGGTCGCGTTGGCCTTGTAGGTCGGCGTGGCCGGGCGTCCGCGGGCGCCCGTCACCCGCACCCTGTCCGGCCCGGTCTCCTCCAGCGCGACGCCGGTGAAGTCGCAGACGACGTCGGGCAGAACGTAATCGGCGGGATCTCCCAGCTCGTAGAGCATCTGCTCGCCGACCGTGTGGCGGCTGACCAGCCCGCCGGTGCCCGCCGGCTTGGACACCGTGAAGGTGCCGTCCGGCTCGCAGTCGACGAAGGGGAAGCCGATGTCGTGCCAGCCGTCGGCCGCCAGCCGCCAGTCGGTGAAGTTGCCGCCGGTCGCCTGGGCGCCGCATTCGAGGACATGGCCGGCGAGGCTGCCGGCCGCGAGGCGGTCGTGGTCGTCGTCCGCCCAGCCGAACTCGTGCATCAGCGGCCCCAAGGCGACCGCCGAATCGGCGCACTTGCCGGTGATCACGACCTGCGCTCCGGCGCCCAGCGCCTCGGCGATGGGCCGGCCGCCGAGATAGGCGTTGAGGCTCTGGACGTCATCGGGGAACGGCGCCCCCGAGAACATCTCGGACTTGTCGATGTCCCGCAGCTCGTCGAGTCGCGGCATCAGGTCGTCGCCGGTGACCACCGCCACGTCGACGTCGATACCGGCGTCCGCGGCCACCCTGGCGAGCGCGTCCCGGCAGGCCTCCGGATTGACCCCGCCGGCGTTGCTGACGATCTTGACGTCGTTGGCCACGACGTCGGCGAGAACGTCCTTCATGACCGGATCGACGAAGTCGACGGCGTACCCGAGGCCGGGGTCGCGGCCCCGCGCCCGCGCCAGCAGCGACATGGTGACCTCGGCCAGGTAGTCGAACACCAGGTAGTCGACGCCGCCCCGGCGCACCAGCTGCCCGGGGGCGCCCGGCGTGTCGCCCCAGAACCCGGCGCCGGAGCCGATTCGAACGGTCTTCACGGGCGGCGCGCTCCTCGCGGTTCGCCGGCGCGGCTCAGCGGCCCGGCCAGTCCGGGTCGCGCTTTTCCTGGAACGCGGCGAAGCCTTCCCGCGCGTCCTCGGTCATGGACATGCGGGCGACGTTGGCCTCGGCGAAGGCGAAGGCCTGGTGCAGCGGCATGTCCTGCAAGGCGTGCAGGCCGTTCTTGCCGTGCCGCAGGGCGGTGGGCGACCGCTTCAGGATGCGCCCGAGCAGCCACTCCACCTTCTCGTCCAGGCGGTCGGCCGGAACCACGTGGTTGACCAGCCCCATCTCCAGCGCCTCCGCCGCCGTGAACGGATCGCCGGTCATGCACATCTCCATCAGCTTGCGCCTCGGGACCAGCCGCAGCATGTAGCCGAGGATCTGCATCGGGAACAGGCCGACCTTCACCTCCGGCACGCCGAACCTGGCGGTTTCCGAAGCGACCGCCAGGTCGCAGCCGCACAACAGGCCCATGCCGCCCGCCAGCACGTGCCCGTTGACCCGCGCGAGTATCGGCAGGTTGCAGGCCTCGAACGCCCGGAAGACCTGGGTCAGGGCGTTGTGGGGCGCCGCCATGTCGGGCTTGACCGGAGAGGCGGAGCCTTCCGCCCTGATGTCGGCGCCGGCGCAGAAGGCCCGGTCGCCAGCGCCCGTGAGGACGACCGCGCGGAGGCCCGGGTCGTCGTTCGCCTCGAGAACGGCGATCCGGATCCGCGACAGCACGCTCTCGTTGACGGCGTTGCGGCTTTCGGGCCGGTTGATGACGATCCAGCGCGCGGCGCCGCGGCGCTCGACCAGAACCTCGTGGTCTTCGTTCGGCATGATGGAATCGCTCCCGGCTCGTCCTCGCCCCGACGCCGCCCGCGCCGGATCAGGCGCCTTCCCCGGCGGCCGTCCGGTCCTCGCGCCACAGCGAGTCCTGGCGCGGCACCGCCACATACTGATCGGGCCAGCCGCCGTCCCGCGTCCCGAGCTCCTGGGCGGCGTGAAGCGTCCAGTAGGAATCGCGCAGATGGCCGCGGGCCAGCGCCACCAGATCGGCGTCGCCGCGCTCGAGGATCCCCGCCACCTCCTCGACCGTGTTGATGTTGCCGACGGCCATGGCCGCCACGCCGGCCTCGCGCCTGACGCGGCGGGCGAAGGGGACGTACCCGAGAGGCGCCGGCCGGGGGACCATCGCCCCTCCGGCGATGCCGCCGGCCGACGCGGTGACGTAGTCGACGCCGCGCTCCTTGAACATCCGCGCCATCTCGACCGCGTCGTCGACGGTGTTCCCGCCCTCGATGCCGTCGGTCGCCGAGACGCGGACGCCGAGCGGCATCGAGTCGGGGACGGCGCCGCGCGCCGCGTCCACGACGCGCAGGGGAAAGCGCATCCGGTTCGGCAGGTCGCCGCCGTAGGCGTCTTCGCGCCGGTTCGAGACGGGCGACATGAAGCCCGAGATCAGATAGCCGTGCGCGCCGTGGATCTCGATCAGGTCGAAGCCGGCGTCGACGGCGCGGGCGGCGGCCGCGCCGAACTGGCCGACGACCTCGTCGATCATGCCCTCGTCCATGGCCCTGGGGACCTGACTCCCTTCGTCGTAGGGCTCCGGGCTCGCGGCGATGATCTCCCAGTTGCCCGATTCCAGGGGGCGGTTCTGGCCGAGCCACATCGGCCTGGTCGACGCCTTGCGTCCGGCGTGCCCGAGCTGGATGCCGATCCTCGCGTCGGTACGGCGATGCACGAAATCGACGATCCGCCGCCACGCCCCGACGTGCGCGTCGTCGTACAGGCCGGCGCAGCCCGGCGTGATCCGGCCGATGGCCGAGACGCCCGACATCTCGGCGATGACGAGGCCGGCGCCGCCGACGGCGCGCGAGCCCAGGTGCACGAGGTGCCAGTCGTCGGGAACGCCGTCCTTCGCGGAATACTGGCACATGGGCGACACGACGACGCGGTTGGGCAGCTCGAGCCCGCGAAGGCGGAACGGCTCGAATATGGGCGAGGCGTCCGGAGACCCGATCATGCGCTCGGCCTTCCTGCGGGGCGGAAGCGGAACCCGGAGCGGCCCGCCCCGGCCCGCGACTTGTAGCGGCGCGGACGGCGCGGTTCAACACGCCGCCGGCGGCGCGCCGACGGGCGGTGCTGGACGGGGTCTGCGCGGGCATTCTACGATGCCGACGACGTGACCGAGACCGACGCGACTATTCTCTCCTTCTGGGGAAAAGCCCGGCCCTGCAATCCCGACCGTGGACCACGGTGGCATCCGCTGGCGTTTCATTGCCTCGACGTAGCCGCGGTCGGCGAAGCCCTGCTTACGCAACATCACGGTCTGGGCGACAGTCTGTTTCGCTTGCTGGATCTGCCGCGAGACCAGGCTGCACCGCTCGTCCGCTTCCTGCTCTGCCTGCACGATATCGGCAAGTTCGCCAAGCGATTCCAGGCCAAAGTGCCGCACCTGTACCCGGACTGTTTCGACGACGGCCCCGAGCCGCTGGCATACGACCACGGGGCTGGCGGCTTGCGACTGTTCAGTGCGGACATCGACCTCTTCCAGCTCCCGACCGCCGACGGTCCCTCCGCCTGGCTCATATGGCAGCCGTTGATTTCGGCGGTCGCCGGCCATCACGGGACGCCTCCCGCGTTGCCCTGGAGCAACGAGACGCTCGTCACCTTGCGCTCCGATTTCGGCGCACGAGGGATCGAGGCGGCGCGGGCGTTCGTTCGCCGGGCACACAAGCTCTTCTCCTTGCCGCAGAACTTGCCGTCGCTGGACGCCGAGCATACGCGGCGCGCTTCCTACGCCATCGCCGGGCTTGCCGTGCTGGCGGACTGGATCGGCTCGAACCAGACGTGGTTTCCCTACCGCGGTTCCGGAGACTTCAAGGATCTCGGCGCTTATTGGCGCCATGCGAGGGAACGGGCCGACCGCGCCATCGCGGAATCGGGCGTATTGCCGGCTGGCGCCCGCCCTTGCCTCGATTACGAGGCGTTGATCGGGGCGGAGCCGACGCCGAGCCCGATGCAGGATTGGGCGCGCGAGGTCGAACTGCCGGACGGCCCGGCCCTGTTCACGATCGAGGATGAGACCGGCAGCGGCAAGACGGAAGCGGCGCTGATGCTCGCCCATCGCCTGATGGCGGCGGGCCGCGCGGACGGTCTCTATCTCGCCCTGCCGACCATGGCCACCGCCAACGCCATGTTCGACCGCCTCGGCAAGGCGTATCGCGCGTTGTTCGCCGACGACGCGGCGCCGTCCATCGCTCTGGCGCACGGCGCACGCGACATGCATGAGGGCTTCCGCTCGGCCGTGCTGCGCGGCGGCCGCGCCGAATATCCCTATTCCGAAGCCGGCGGCGAAGACAGCGATTCCGAAACGACCGCGTCAGCGGCGTGCGCAGCCTGGATCGCCGACGACCGGCGCCTTGCGTTCCTGGCGGACGCGGGCGCCGGCACGGTGGATCAGGCGCTGCTGGCGGTATTGCCGAACCGGCACCAGTCGCTGCGCCTTCTCGGGCTCAGGCGCCGCGTTCTCGTCCTCGACGAGATACACGCCTACGACGCCTATATGCGGCGCGAGATCGAGGCGCTGCTCGAGTTTCAGGCAGGGTCGGGCGGCTCGGCGATCCTGCTGTCCGCAACCTTGCCGCGTGAGGCCCGCGAACGATTGGCGGATGCCTTCTCGAAAGGTCTGGGCGCGCGCGTGGGCGCCCCGGAAGCTCCGGACGATGACGGCATGAGCTATCCGTTGGCCACGGCGTGCGCGGCCGGCGTTCGGACATGCGAAAAAGTATCGCCCCGACCCGACCGGCCACGCACCTTGCCTCTGCGGTTCTTGAGAACCGTGGATGAGGCGCTGGCGGCGGTCGAACGGGAAACCCGCGCCGACAAGGCGGCTCTCTACATTCGCAATACGGTCGATGACGCGCTCGACGCATACGAAACGTTGACCGCGCGTGGATTGAACGTCGATCTGTTCCACGCGCGGTTCGCCCTTGTCGATCGTCTGCGGATCGAGAAACGGGTCGCCACGACGTTCAGCAAGGAAGGCGAGTCCGACGACCGCGCCGGCAAAGCGCTGGTGGCGACGCAGGTCGTCGAACAGTCTCTCGACCTGGATTTCGACGCGATGGCAACCGACCTCGCCCCGATCGATCTGGTGATCCAGCGCGCGGGCCGGCTCTGGCGGCACGACCGTGCAGAGCGTCAAGGTGCCCCCGAACTCCTGATCGTGGCACCGGAACCCGTTTCGGACGCGCAGGCAGACTGGTTCAAGATACTCTTTCCGCGCGCGGCGCACGTCTATCGCGATCATGCCCGGATTTGGCTGTCGGCCCGGGCGCTGGAGGACGCAGGCGTTATCGAAAGCCCCGGCGGCCTGCGGGCCCTTGTCGAGGCGGTCTACGGAGACGATGCCGAGGCGCGCGTTCCGACGGGATTGAAAAGTCGATTCTGCGACGCCGAAGGCCGGGCTGGCGCCGAGCGCGGCGTCGCGACGGGGAACGTGCTGAAGCTCTCCTCGGGATACGTGCGCGATGGCGGCGCCTGGGACCGCGATGTCCGGACGCCCACCCGTCTCGACGACGATTCCCGGGTTACGCTGCGGCTCGCGCGGGTTCGCGACGGCCGGGTCGAACCCTACGCCCAGGACGCCGCACCGGACGAGCCTTGGCGCGCGTGGCGGTTGAGCGAAGTGAGCGTTGCGGCGCGGCGCGTCGACGGCGAGGCGATCCCGCCCGAACATGCCGACGCCGCCCGACGGGCGAAGGCAGACTGGACGCGGTTGGACGACGACAAGGTACTGGTGCTGCTCGACGATGCGGGAGACGACACGATGACGGGTTCGGTGGCAACCGGTGTCGCGACGAGAGAAGCATCTCTGTGGTACAGTTGCAAGACGGGCTTGACGTGGCGTCGCATGACAAGTAGACGAGGTGAATGAGGACAGGTTCCCGCCGGATGCGCGGGATGAACCGTGTGTAGCCGGGTGGCGGCTCATGTTCCCTATGCAGATGGGGTATGTACGTCTTTGACATATGTGTAGCCGGATGGCTATTGGGAGTTATTTAGAGAGTCGATCATCGAGAAGGTCATGAGCAGCAATGCCCATCATCGCCATAGCTCCTCGCGTGGTCCTCGACGCCATCGACGGCCGCTCGCCCACTGTCCGCCTCTCCGCTGCGACCGCCGCCAAGCAGACCCGACGCCACCCCGGCCTCGCGCGTGGGGATTACGCGAAGGTCCAGCTCATCCTCGACGAGGGCGAGCTGTTCCGCAAACGGGCCAGAGAGATGAACGGCTTCGTCGAGGCGGAGGGTCGCCTCTGGCGCGCCGCAATCAAGACGACGCGGGATGGCGCAGAGACCTACCTCACGACCTTCCATATCGCAAAACCCCGCGACCTCGCAGCGGCGAAGCGACGCTTGAGGAGAATCGATCGCGGCGGGGAATGAAAGGCGCCGGGCGGGTCGCCACCCCCGCGCTCGCCCGAAGGCATGAGAGGAATGCGGAATGCTTCCGGCGCCGAAGGTAGTCTAGCGGCAGGAAAACGATGCAACAAGCCTATTATGCAGCTGTTGTGTACACGTGACGTTCCTGCTATAATCTCATTTGTTCCGTCCAGAGAGAGAATAGAGAATAATGGGCAAGAGAGATGAAGACTGTCGTCGGCGAGAGACGATCCGGCGGACCGGGGCGGCGCGGAGGATGAGCGGGTGACTTCGACGGCCTTCAACCTGATCCGCGCTCCGTGGCTGCCTGTCCGGCGCCGGAGCGGCGCCGTGGAGCGCATCGCTCCCTGGCAGGTCAATGACGGCATCGACGAAGACCCCTTCGTCGCCTTCGCGTGGCCGCGGCCGGATTTCGATGGCGCGGCGCACGAGTTTCTGATCGGCCTGTTGTCGTCGGCAGCCGCGCCGGCCGACGACGAGGAATGGGAAGGATGGTGGTCACGCCCGCCCGCGCCGCAGCTTCTCCGGGAGCGATTCGCGCGTGTCGCCCATGCCTTCGACCTCGATGGCCCCGGTCCCTGCTTCCTCCAGGACCTCGACCCGCTCGAAAGCGCCGAAGACAAAAACATCGCGGTGCTGTTGATCGATGCGCCGGGAGCGCAGACCCTTCGCAACAACGCCGACCTGTTCGTGAAACGGGACGCCGCACCGGTTCTCTGCCGCGCCGCCGCCGCGATGGCGCTTTACACGTTGAACGCCTACGCACCCACCGGCGGGGCCGGCCATCGCACGTCGCTTCGAGGCGGCGGTCCGATGACGACGCTGACCGTCGCGGAGCACGAGGAACACGGTGATACGCTGTGGGGAAGGCTGTGGCCCAACGTGGAGACGACCGAGCAGATCGAACGCCGAAGCACGCAGGTGACGATCTCCGACGATCCGAAGTCCATTTTTCCGTGGCTGGTTCCCACCCGCGCGTCGAATCCGAAAGACGGTGGGCGGCGAACCGCGCCGGGCGACGTCCATTCCCTGCAGGTCTACTGGGGTATGCCGCGACGCATCCGGCTGTCGTTCGAAGGCGCGGAGGGGCGCGCTTGCGGCCTCACCGGCGTCGAGGACCCGGTTGTCGTCGCGAACTACCGCACCAAGAACTACGGAACGGACTATACGGACGGTTTCGAACACCCGTTGACGCCCTACTACAGGCAGAAGGCGGGCGCCGCGAAACTTCCCGTACATCCCAGGCCGGGCGGAGTCACGTACCGCCTATGGCCCGGTCTCGTCGTTCGCAGCGAAGACGGTCTGCGGGAACCGGCGCAAACCGTTCGCCATATCCATGCGCGCAAGCGGAGTTGGCTGGAGGCGCGGGTTGCCGCGTTCGGCTACGACATGGACAACATGAAGGCGCGGGCCTGGATTCAGAGCGAGATGCCCCTTTGGCTTCTGGACGACAGGGCAACGCGAGAGCGGCTCGAACGGTTCGTCGAACAGGCCACGGCAGGGGCGGCCACCGTCGCTTCGTTGCTCACGCGCGCGGTCAAGTCCGCCCTTTACGCCCGGCCGTCCGACGCCGCCGGCGATTACGGTTTCGTCGCCGAGCGTTTCTATCGCGATACGGAAGACTCGTTCTTTCGCGCGCTCAAGAACGCGGCGGAGGCGGCTCGGCGATATCCCGACGCCGACGATCCCACGATGCAGGCGCGAGAGAATTGGGCGCCGGCCATGGCCGCGGCCGCGCGCCGCCTGTTCGACGAATACGCGTCGGCGGACGGGCTGGAGGACCGCAACATGCACCGGCACGTCAAGGCCCGGTTCTTTCTGATGCTGGCCCTGAGTGGGCGCGGCAAGGCCGGGCGCTCCCTGTTCGAGCGTGATCTTGGTATCGCGTCGCCCGAAACAGCCCGGAAGCGCAAGGAGGCGGCATGACCGATTCGAAACGGACGAACATCGGGGCGGTCGCGGCGATGTGGTACGGACGAACGTTGGAAGATCAGGGATCCCGCCCCGTGCGACGGTCGGCGCGCGCCCGTTTGCGTCGGGCCCGGACCCCGCTGGAGATCCTACAGGAACCGGAGGCGCTTCGTCTCGTCGAAGACCTTTCGGGCGAACGCCCGGACCGGGTCGCCATCCTGGCCGGTATTCTGGCATTCGTCGACGGAAACGACGATCGTAAAATAGCCCGCGCCATCGGCCGCGCCTTTCTCGACGACGACGAGGCCATTGTCTCGGAGGCTCGTTTCCGTCGCCTTCTGCAAACCCCGGGCGACGAGCTTCTGGACCCCATGCGTCGCTTGGTCCGCATGACGAAAGGGAAAGCGAACATCCATGACATGTCCGTCTCCGTGCTGCGCTGGGGCGACGGCGTAAAGAAACGTTGGATATTCGACTACTACGGTGTTTCGGCGGACGCTTCGCCGCGCAAGGCCACGCCGTCGGCTTCGACCGCAACCTGAACGATGGGAATCCGTTCCATGTCCGATTTTCTTCAGCTTCACCTTCTTACCGCCTACGGACCGTCCAACCTCAATCGGGACGATACGGGCCGGCCGAAAAGCGTCGTTTTCGGCGGTGCGCCGCGCTTGCGCATCTCCTCGCAAAGCCTCAAGCGGGCTTGGCGGAGATCCGAGACATTCA
Source organism: Alphaproteobacteria bacterium (assembly GCA_965200265.1). Classification (GTDB taxonomy): domain Bacteria; phylum Pseudomonadota; class Alphaproteobacteria; order UBA2966; family UBA2966; genus UBA2966. Next base: position 2,049,999 of record OZ241357.1, read on the forward strand.
CCGTCAAACTCGATGAACACCTGGCCTACCGCACGCAGCGACTGGGCAAAGAGCTGCATGACCGTTTGCTCAGGGGCGGAATGGAAGAGGCCAACGCCCTGAAGACGGCGCGCGCGATCGCCGGGGTCTTCGGGAAAATCCGCAAGGAAGACGACAAGGATCCCACCTTTATCGAACAACTCGCTTTCATCTCCCCGGAGGAGCGGGACAAAGCCTTCGCGCTCGCCGATCGGGCGTTGAACGGAGAGGACATCGGAGAACCGAAGGCCGACGACCAGTTGCGCAAGAGCGACACGGCCGCCGATATCGCCATGTTTGGCCGGATGCTCGCCGACCACCCGAAGTTCAACAGAGAGGCGGCCGTACAGGTCGCGCACGCTCTCACCACGCATAGGGCGGTCGCGGAAGACGACTATTACACCGCCGTCGACGACCTGAAATCGCGCGACGAGCCCGAGGACGCGGGAGCGGGCTTCATCGGCGTGCAGGAGTTCGGCGCCGGCGTGTTCTATCTCTATGTCTGCGTCGACCGTGGCCTGCTGCTCCGCAACCTCGACGACGCGCGTCCGATTCGGGACGCCAGCCTTACCGCCCTCGTGGAAGCCGCGGCGACCGTCGGACCACGCGGCAAACGGGCGAGTTTCGCGAGCCATGCCCGCGCCCTCTACACGATGGGCGAAAAAGGAACGATGCAACCACGAAGCCTCGCCGCCGCGTTCCTGAAGCCCATCTCGGGAAACGATCAGGGAGAAGCAGAAGCATCGGTCGCGGCACTGGAAGATTTCCGGGACCGGCTCGACGCTGCCTACGGAAACTGCGCGGACGAACGCTACACGATGAACTGCCTCACGGGTGAAGGAACCCTCGCGGGTCTGATCGAATTTGCGGTGAGTTGACGCGATGCGCTTCCTCCTGTTCACGCTCTACGCCCCGATGGGCTCTTTTGGCGAGATCGCCGTCGGCGAGCGGCGCATGAGCTGGATGCGGCCGGGACGGTCCGCCGTCCTCGGGCTGGTGGCGGCCGCCCTCGGCCATGAGCGCGCCAACGAAACCGCTCACCGGGCCCTGGAATCCGGGCTCCATTACGCCGTCAGAACGGACGCGGCGGGGCGTCCGTCGATCGACTACCACACCGCCCAGACGCCAAGGGCGCGCAAGGGCCGAACATTCGCGACCCGGCGGGAGGAGTTGGAAGCGGGTGATCTCAATACCGTGCTTTCCACCCGGGAATGGCGTTCGGATGCCTGCCATACCGTTGCGTTGTGGCTGCGCCCGGCGTCCACCGTCGATCTCGACCGGATCGCGGACGCGCTGCGGCATCCGAGATTCGTGCTCTATCTCGGCCGTAAATCGGCCCCACTGGGCCTGCCGCTGGACCCCACCGTCGTCGAGGCAAACACCTTCATGGCCGCCTTCGATGCCCGGCGACACAACGACGAAGAAGCGGCGATCCTTGACCGCATTCGCGGCGACGGAGAGGCGCGTCTCGAAATAGCATTCGATGGCGATGCACCCGGTGGACCCGAGGAGGCTCGCGTCGAACGCCGCCGCGATGCGATCGTCAGCCGTCGGCACTGGCAATTCACCGATCGGTTCGAACGAATCGCGCCTTGGGAGGGCCGCGCTGAATGACGGCGGCGCTCTACCTCTCCCGCGCCTGCCTGAGGCGTGACGCCGCGGTGAGGGCGCTGTTGCCGCTACTGCTCGCCGACAGCGAGCGGTCGCGCCACCCCGGGCATCACCTCGTCTGGTCCCTCTTCGCCGGAGATGCAAACGGTCGGCGCGACTTTCTGTGGCGCGAGATGGAGCAGCCGGGCGCTTTCCTGATCCTGTCGAAACGCCCTCCCATGGATCACCACCACCTGTTCAAGATCGACGAGCCGAAACCGTTCTCGCCGATGCTCACGGCGGGAGACCGGTTGTGTTTTTCGCTGCGCGCCAATCCGGTGGTCCGCCGCCGAGGCCTCACCCGCGACCGCTCGGTCAAACACGATGTCGTCATGGATTCGCTGCGCGCGCATCCCCGGGGCGAGCGGGCCGAACATCGTTTCGACGCCATGCGCGAACAGGGCTTCGCATGGCTCGAACGGCAGGGCGCCAAGGCAGGTTTTTCCGTGGAAGAAAACGATATCCGAATCGACGGTTACCGGCAGCATCGGATTTCACGAAAGGGAGCAGCCGATATGACCTTTTCGACGCTGGAGTTCGACGGCGTCCTGGAGGTTCGTGATCCCGTTGCCTTCCTTGCAGGCGTCGCACGCGGTTTCGGCGCCGCCAAGGCGTACGGTTGCGGTCTGATGCTGATGCGCAGGGCCTGATCCTTCATGGCAGCGACGCCCGGACTCGCGCCGCCACGTCCCATCCCGATCAAGGACCGCGCCTCGATCCTGTTCATCGAGAAGGGTCGGCTTGACGTTCTCGACGGTGCGTTCGTGATCGTCGACCGGATGGGCGTGCGTGCGCATGTTCCGGTAGGGGGCTTGGCGTGTCTGATGCTGGAGCCCGGCGCGCGCGTCTCCCATGCCGCCGTCGCGCTCGCGGCCCGCGTCGGGTGTCTTCTGGTATGGGTCGGCGAGGCGGGAGTCCGTCTCTATTCCGCCGGACAGCCGGGCGGCGCGCGCGCCGACAGGCTTCTTCATCAGGCGCGCCTGGCGCTTGATCCGGAGGCCCGGCTAAGGGTTGTGCGCAAGATGTACGACATGCGCTTCGGAGAGCCCGCGCCGCTTCGCCGCTCCGTCGACCAATTACGGGGAATCGAGGGTGCGCGTGTGAAGCGCCTGTACGAGGTGCTGGCGCGGCAATACGGCATGAAGTGGAAGGGACGGCGATACGATCCCGGCGACTGGAACGCGGCGGATCTTCCCAATCGTTGCCTCAGCCAAGCGACCGCGTGTCTTTACGGACTGACGGAAGCCGCTATCCTGGCGGCGGGCTACGCTCCGGCGGTCGGTTTCCTGCATACGGGCAAGCCCAGGTCGTTCGTCTACGACGTGTCGGATGTGTTCAAGTTCGAAACCGTGGTCCCGATAGCCTTCCGGGTCACGGCGGAGGCGCAACGGGGAAAGCACCCCGCTGCCGGCGACCCCGTTGGCGAGGTTAGACGAGGATGCCGCGACAGCTTCCGAAAGACCGGAATACTGAACAAGCTGATTCCTAGCATCGAAGAGATGTTGGCGGCAGGAGGTCTGGAAGCGCCCCCGCCGCCGGACGAGGCGCAACCGATCGCAATTCTCGAGGGGCCCAGCGGTGATGTTGGTCATCGTGGTTAACAATGCGCCACCGCGACTGCGGGGGCGTTTGGCCGTGTGGTTGCTGGAGATCAGGGCCGGCGTCTACGTCGGCCGTTATTCGCGCCGGACGCGCGATATGATCTGGGATCAGGTCAAGACACATATCGATAACGGCGACGCCATCATCGCCTGGGCGGCCCCCAATGACGCAGGCTATGACTTCGATACGTGCGGCGCCAATCGTCGACTTCCTACCGATCTCGACGGTTTCAAGCTCGTGAGCTTCATGCCTCTCTCATCCGACACGACCCAAACGGAGGCATGAGCAAGCTGTCCCGCTGGTTTGCATCGTTGCCATCTTGTCGAATGTACAGTGAATCTTTGGTGCGCTCCAGGGCAATCGCACTTGAAAACCGGAGACGCCCTTTGCCAGCCGATTCCCCGCCAAATCGGGCAAGATGACCGAGGCTTTGGCGTCTTCGCCCTTAGTGTTCGCACTTTGTCTGGCTCTGGATGTCACAAGATTCCCGTAAAATTTCCAAGTGCGATTGCCCTGTGGTGCGCTCTTTGACATCGTGAAAAATGTTTCGTATCAAACTCTTGTGGAAAGAGTGTTCCCCGCACACGCGGGGATGAACCGTACACGACCTAGCCAAACGGAGGGGAACATGGGTGTTCCCCGCACACGCGGGGATGAACCGTGCCTGAAGTCCGTCCAAGCTGGTGACGGCCCGTGTTCCCCGCACACGCGGGGATGAACCGAACATTCTCCAGGCAGGCTCCGGCATCACGCTGTGTTCCCCGCACACGCGGGGATGAACCGCCGTAGACCCTGGTGGTATGCCTGTTCGTCCGAGTGTTCCCCGCACACGCGGGGATGAACCGGGAGCCATCGCCATCGTCATCGACACGTCGGGGTGTTCCCCGCACACGCGGGGATGAACCGGGAAATACCAGGCACAGGCACAATCGGCACTGGTGTTCCCCGCACACGCGGGGATGAACCGGCAATCGGACCGGTAGGGGAGTAGGGCAATGAGTGTTCCCCGCACACGCGGGGATGAACCGCGATGGCACGGCAACGCCAGCAAGGAGACCCTGTGTTCCCCGCACACGCGGGGATGAACCGCGAATCCGCATCGGTTCGAGACGCTCGAACTGGGTGTTCCCCGCACACGCGGGGATGAACCGGCCGAGACGCTGGCGCATCTGGGGGTAAGGGGGTGTTCCCCGCACACGCGGGGATGAACCGCAACCGCGGCACCCGACGACCGCGCGGCGGTCGTGTTCCCCGCACACGCGGGGATGAACCGGCAGCCTACATACGCCGATGGTCCGGGCCGTGGTGTTCCCCGCACACGCGGGGATGAACCGCAAGCAGGGGGAATTGGGAACGTCAATCGACTGTGTTCCCCGCACACGCGGGGATGAACCGACCAAAGAGTGCGCGGCCCCGTTCTCCCCTCTGTGTTCCCCGCACACGCGGGGATGAACCGCACAACCCATCAGCCCGAAGCCGCCGGCGGTCGTGTTCCCCGCACACGCGGGGATGAACCGGCGCGATAGATGGGCGCCGACTCCGTGCCATAGTGTTCCCCGCACACGCGGGGATGAACCGGTCATGCCGCTCGGCGTCCTCCACCGCGTCGAGTGTTCCCCGCACACGCGGGGATGAACCGCTGGGAATATAGATGATGACATGGGAGGAGTCGTGTTCCCCGCACACGCGGGGATGAACCGACCTATGACGCGGTGGTCCAGGAGACGACCACGTGTTCCCCGCACACGCGGGGATGAACCGATCACCCGCCGTCCCTCCCTGATCAAAAAAAAGTGTTCCCCGCACACGCGGGGATGAACCGACGTGCGGCCATGTAGGTGAGGTAGCTCTTGTGTGTTCCCCGCACACGCGGGGATGAACCGCTTGCAGTACGGGTCCGCACCAGCTGGTGGGTGTGTTCCCCGCACACGCGGGGATGAACCGCGTAGGGCTTCTAGACCCGCGGAAGGGATAGGGTGTTCCCCGCACACGCGGGGATGAACCGTCGTGGGTCAGGACGCGGACGCGGCGCAGTGGGTGTTCCCCGCACACGCGGGGATGAACCGGAGGCGCGCGCCGAGTCCTGTAAGAGGGCTATGTGTTCCCCGCACACGCGGGGATGAACCGTCGAGCAGGCGCACGGTCTGGATCTCCTGCGAGTGTTCCCCGCACACGCGGGGATGAACCGACCTGAAGCCGACGATCCTACTGAAGGCGGAGGTGTTCCCCGCACACGCGGGGATGAACCGTCATGCAGGCGCCCGACGGCGCCGGGGGGCTTGTGTTCCCCGCACACGCGGGGATGAACCGTTCGGACACGAAAACCCGTCGATGCAGGCGAAGTGTTCCCCGCACACGCGGGGATGAACCGCCCTCGGATCAGCGCACAGGAGGGGCAGGAGGGTGTTCCCCGCACACGCGGGGATGAACCGATGTAATGGCAGGAATGCTGACCTATTCCATTGTGTTCCCCGCACACGCGGGGATGAACCGGGCTTCCGTCACCTGCCCGACCAGCCGGTCGCGTGTTCCCCGCACACGCGGGGATGAACCGAGATCAACCTCGACGTGGCGAAGACGTTGCCGGTGTTCCCCGCACACGCGGGGATGAACCGATTGGCGGGCGCCGGTGAGACCAGCGAACAACGTGTTCCCCGCACACGCGGGGATGAACCGTACTTCCCGAAGATGCCTCCCGTGACCGCGCCGTGTTCCCCGCACACGCGGGGATGAACCGGAGGCCGTGCTCGGCCACGACTTCCTCGGCGAGTGTTCCCCGCACACGCGGGGATGAACCGGGCAGTCAAGCGGGAAGACGTGGAAACGGACGGTGTTCCCCGCACACGCGGGGATGAACCGATCAATCACCGACGGATCGGCCACGGCAAACCGTGTTCCCCGCACACGCGGGGATGAACCGGCCAGGCCTTTCCGACAGCGGCCCAGAGTCGCGTGTTCCCCGCACACGCGGGGATGAACCGAAGTGCGCGGCGTAGCCGGCCCAACACAGGAGGTGTTCCCCGCACACGCGGGGATGAACCGCCGTCCCTCAATTCGCCCTCGCGCCAGCGGTCGTGTTCCCCGCACACGCGGGGATGAACCGATTTCCGTTTCGCGATCGCCCGGCCTTGATCACGTGTTCCCCGCACACGCGGGGATGAACCTACGAGACCTCAACCGCCGTTAGGCGAGCTGCTGTGTTCCCCGCACACGCGGGGATGAACCGCGTCTACCACCATGGCGAATACCGGGATCGCGGTGTTCCCCGCACACGCGGGGATGAACCGGCCAGCTGTCCGTAGGTGACGGTCATGACCTCGTGTTCCCCGCACACGCGGGGATGAACCGCTGGGAATATAGATGATGACGCGGCGCTTGTCAGTGTTCCCCGCACACGCGGGGATGAACCGGCGGCCGTCGACAGCGTGTGGACGGCGATGACGTGTTCCCCGCACACGCGGGGATGAACCCAGCTTGGGTTGGCCGGCCCCGATTGTTGCTGCGTGTTCCCCGCACACGCGGGGATGAACCTACTCAGTGGCGGCGCGCGTTCCGGCGGCGGTCGACAGGGACCCGAACACGACAATCCCCCCCCCCCCCGGACAATCCATTGACCATTGACGCGGCGGCGGCGAACCGCCATACAGGGCTCGCGATCGTCGGACATTCATAACGATCCGGCGGGCCGGGGGAGAGGAACGTCGAACCGCGCGGGAGGCGGGATCACGTCATGGAAAGCATCGTCCTGCTGTTCTGCCTCATCGTGCTGGTGCTGCTCGGCGCGCCGATCGGCTTCACGCTGATCCTGCTGCCGACGGCCTACATCCTGCTTTTCGATCCAGGGGTGCCGCTCAACCTGATCCCGACGCAGATGTTCGACGTGATCGATTCGGTCACGTTGACGGCGATTCCGTTCTTCATGCTGACCGGCGAGCTCATGAGCACGGGCAAGATCACCGACCGGCTCGTCGAGCTGTCGGCCCGCATCATCGGGCGTATGCGCGGCAGCCTGGCCCAGGTGAACATCCTGGTGAGCATGTTCTTCGCCGGCATGAACGGCTCGGTCGTGGCCGACACGGCGACCGTCGGCTCGCTGCTCATCCCGGCCATGAAGCTGCGCGGCTACGAGCCCGAGTACGCCGCCGCGCTCACCTCGGTCAGCGCCACGATCGGCGGCATCATCCCGCCCAGCATCGCCATGGTCATCCTGGCCAACGCCGGCGGCATCTCGGTCGGCGCCCTGTTCGCGGCCGGCATCATCCCGGGGATCCTGATCGGGGTGACCCTGATGATCATGACCTACTTCATCGCCATAAGACGCAACTACGAGCGCAGCGAAGAGGACTTCAGCTGGATGGCGCTGGGCAAGGCCTTCCTCAATGCCTCCTTCGCGCTGGTCATTCCCGTGGTGCTGGTGGGATCGGTCATGGGCGGCATCGCCGGCGTCGTGGAGGCCGGCGCCATAACCGCGTGCGTGGCCCTCGCCCTCGGCGCCTTCGTCTACAAGACCGTCACCTGGGAATCGGTGGTGCAGGCGTTCATCCGCGCCTTCCGCACCAGCGCCATCGTCTTCATCATCCTCTCCGCCGCCGGCCCGTTCAGCTGGCTGCTGACCATCCTGGGCGCGATCAACCTGCTCAGCGAATGGCTGCTGAGCTACGCCGACACGCCGATCCTGTTCGCGACGGTCCTCGTGCTCTTCATCTACTTCATCGGCATGGTGATGGACTCCGGCGCCAACATCATCGTGCTCGGCCCGGTGCTGATCCACATCTGCGTGCAGGCCGGGTATCCGCCCGAACAGGCGGCGATGATCATGGTCATCGGCTTCCTCTTCGGAACCGTGACGCCGCCCATCGGCGTGGCCTACTTCACCGCCGCGGCGGTGGCGCGGGCGACGCTGGAGTCCGTCGCCATATCGATGCTGCCGTATCTCGTCGCCCTGTTCTTCCTGCTGTTCGTCGTCATCCTGGTGCCGCCGATCACGATGTGGCTGCCGACGGCGTGGGGCTTCGTCTACTGAGCCGTCAAGGGATAAGGGATCGATCGACATGCTGGACGTCCTGAAAGCGCTGGATTTCTGGGTCCGTCGGGTTCTGACCTGGTTCTGCGCGATCCTGCTGGCCCTGATGGTGGTGTTCACCGTGTACACGGTGTTCATGCGCTACGTCTTCGAGAGCCCGCCCCCGTGGGGCGACCAGATGGCGGTGTTCAGCTGCATCTGGCTGGTGTTCATCGCCCTGGCGCTGACCACGCGGGAGAAGGAACACATCGCGCTCGACATGCTCTATACCTACCTGCCGCTGAAGTGGTCGTTCACGGTCCAGCAGGCGTGGAACCTCATCATCTGCGCGCTCGGCTTCCTCCTGCTGATCTACGGATACGACACGGCGATCAACAATTTCGGCAAGTACTGGGAGCTCAACTACCTGCCCAAGAAGTATCCGATGATGATCCTGCCGACCACGGGCGCGCTCATCATGATCGGCTCGCTCGTCGCCTTCCTGGAAGACTTGGCCAGTTACAGGAAGGGCGAGTTCGTGGCCAAGGAGCCGCTCGACGAGGCCACCGGCGGCGCCTGAGTCACCACTACCGGACCGCCCCCGCGGCACGCGACTCCCAAGGACGAGCCGAGCCGGGGAGCATCGAGGGTGCCGTCGGGACGATCGGACCGTGATCTGTCCCCTCTCCCGGCCTCTCCCTATAGAGAGCGTAAAGACGCTTTTCGGTCACGCCGCCATACGGTGGCCAGCGGCGTAATTCCCGAGAAAAAAAGAGGGGCCGAAGCCCCCCGCAGGAATGTTCCGTTGACGGCTTCGCCTACAGCGCGCCGCCTTTCTTGAGAGCGGCGACGAAATCGTCGAGGCCCTGCTCGGCGAGAGCCTTCTCGGCGAGCTTGGGATCGTAGGTTCCCTCGGCGTCCTTCCAGGCGCCGACGGCGCCGGCCCGCCACAACTTCATCTCGGCCTCGGTCGGCTTGTACCACTCGTCGATGTGCTTCTTGAGCTCGTCCGTCTGTTCCTTCGTCCAGGCCTGGTCCTGGGAACGGGCCTGGCTCGAGAACTCGTCCATGCCCGCCCGGAGCCATTTCTTCTCGTCATCCGTCAGCGCCTCCCACTGCGGAATGTCGATGGAGATGTGGTTGCCGCCCCAGAGGCCGCCGACCTCGGTGTAGAACTTCTGCACCTCGTACATCTTGTAGACGTACTGCCACGGCACCTGCACGTACTGACCCTCGACGACGCCCGTCTGCAGGGCCTGATAGGTCTGCGCCCAGTCGAAAGGCGTGGGGATCGCGCCCCAGGTCTTGATCAGCATGTACTCGATGGGGCTCTTGGTCACCCGCATCTTGATGCCCTTCAGGTCCTTGGGCACGTGCACGGAACGGCGCGCGTTGCCGAGATGGCGGAAACCGCCCGACGCGAACACCTCGAAGCACCGGTGCTGGGTGGTCTTGGCCGCCACCTCGCACTGCGCGTCGCCGAGCCAGCCGTCGGAGATCTTGTCGGCCCAGTCGAGGGAACTGAACAGGTACGGAAGGTTGAAGATCGACAGGGCCGTGCTGAAGTTGCCGAAGTTGGCCGTCGAGCTCGTCCAGATCGCCAGCAGGCCCTGGTTGGCCTGTTCGCCGCACTTCTGCTCGCTGCAGACGGAGCCGCGATAGTGCGGATCGATGGTGAGCTTGCCGCCGGAAACTTCCGCGACCTTCGGAACCAGGCCCTGTTCCATGGCATCGCCGAGCGGCAGGCCCGGCCGTCCCACGGTGCCGAGCTTGAGCACCTTCTGGGCGTCGGCCGCGCCCGCGCCGATCGCCACGACCGCCGCGACTGCCGCCGCCATGAAAACTGAACGTCTTTGCATTGATGTCCTCCCCTTCGATAGTTGGACGTTGCCGAGAGACGCATCCCGCCGCTGGCGGCGAAGAGCGCGCCGGTGAACGCCGCGCCGCCGGACGGCGCGGACGGCGCATGATGGCACAGCCGCGCGGATCAATCCAGTGTCCGAGTCGGGGGACCGACCAGCCTCCGACATATGGCGAAACACGCAGCTTCGTGGCCAAGGAGCCGCTCGACGAGACCATCGGCGGCGCCTGAATCGCGCACCCAGTCCACGAAAAAAGGGGGGGCCGGAGCCCCCCTTGAGACCGTTCCGCCGGACGGCTCGCTCAGAGCGCGCCGCCTTTCTTGAGGGCGGCGATGAACGACTCGAGACCCTGCTCCGCCAGAGCTCTTTCGGCCAGCTTGGGATCATAGGCGCCCTTGGCGTCCGCCCAGGCGCCGACGGCGCCCGCCCGCCACAGGACCATCTCGGCATCGGTGGGCTTGTACCACTCGTCGATCTTCTCCTTGATCTTCTGGATACCGGCCGCCACCCATTCGGTGTCGAGTCTGCGCGCCATCTCGGAAAAGGCATCGGTCCCTTCCCTGAGCCACTTCTTCTCGTCGGCCGTGAGGGCGTTGTATTGGATCAGATCCATGGAGAGGTGGTTGCCGCCCCAAGCGCCGCCTACTTCGGTGTAGTACTTCTGCACCTCGTACATCTTGTACAGTTCCTGCCACGGCACCTGGACGTACTGGCCTTCGACGACGCCCGTCTGCAGGCCTTGATAGAGCTGTAGCCAGTCGTACGGCACGGGGATCGCGCCCCAAGTCTCGATCAGGGTGTATTCGATCGGGCTCTTGGTCACGCGGAATTTGATGCCCTTCATGTCCTCGGGCGCGTGCACCGGCCGTGCGGCGTTGCCCAGCTGGCGGAACCCGCCCGAGGAAAACACCTCGAAGACCTTGTGCTGGGTCGTCTTCTCGGCCTCCTTGCTTTGGGCCTCACCCAACCAGCTGTCCGAGATCCTGTTTGCCCACTCCAGGCTGCTGAACAGGTAGGGCAGATCGAAGATCGACAGAGCCGTACCGAAACTGCCGAAGTTGGCCGTCGAGCTCGACCAGATTGCTATCAGGCCCTGGTTCGCCTGCTCGCCGCACTTCTGCTCGCCGCAGATCGAGCCGCGATAGTGCCCTTCGATCGTGAGTTGGCCTCCCGAAGCCTTCGCGGTCGTGGGCACCAGGCCGTCGACCATGGCGTCGCCAAGCGGGACCCCCGGCCGGCCCACGGAGCCGAGCTTGAGCACTTTCTGGGCGTCGGCCGCGCCGGCGCCGATCGCCACGACCGCCGCGACTGCCGCCGCCATGAAAACCGAACGTCTTTGCATCGATGTCCTCCCCTTCGATAGTTGGACGTTGCCGAGAAACGCATCCCGCCGATGGCGGCGAAGAGCGCGCCGGCGAACGCCGCGCCGCCGGACGGCGCGGATGGCGCATGATGACACGGGCGCGCGGATCGATCCAGCGTTCAGGCACATTTGTAGCCGGGACTACGGTAGTGGAGACCAGGCGCTCGGAACGTCTTCGAGACCTTCGCACGCACTGAGTTCCGCGGGAAGCACCGTCGTATCCACGCGATCCACCAACGTCCGACCGGTGGCTTCCATATAGGCGTCGTGAAACAGCTGCGAGCAGACGACCGCGTGACCGCGGACACGATAGTCCAGGGGGAATGAGCCGCCAGAGTTCCACGAACCCAGCCAAGCGCGTATCGCACGCCAGTGGGAATAGGGTTTGGACAGCCGCATCACGGCTCGCATGGCCACGCGGAACGCCTGTTCACCATCCAGTCCCCGGCCTCGCCTGGCACGAATCAGATAGTCCGGGACGAACTCCACGACCGGACGATACCGGACGCCACCGGGAACAGCCTCGCAAACGTAACGGTCTCCGAGATAAATCCCCGCATGATGCCAACGCGCGTGTTCCGGGGCGTAACCCAAGCGCCGCTGCGCCCTGACGATCCGGCGTTGCATAAAGCCCGGCCGGGTACTGGAGAACAGCAAAGCGTCTCCAGGCCGCCACAGGTCGAAATCCGGGAGATGGCCGAACTCCCGAACAGCGTGCGGCAGCCTCGTGGGCGCCGACCGTGCGGTACTGGTTCGACCTGTCTCCCGCGGATCAAGGAGTAGCTGCGGTGGCACGGTGAACGAGGCGCGCGGACGAAACTCGGCCCCTTTCATCCATATCGAGATCTACTTCGGCACCCTTCCGAAGCCCGAATCCCCGGAACGACTGCCCACCGTAACCGATCAGTTTGTCAAGCGTGAAAGCCGCCCGAGTCCTATGGGGCAACTCCACCTCGCAAAGTCCGTATTCGGTGACCCGAAAGATCCTCGCTCTTTTCCTCATTGTACGTCCCACATCCGTTGTCGCGGCCCGATACGCGGCAAACCGGATCATACTCCCTTTCTCTCCCTGCCGAACCCACCTCGTGACTTGGCTCGGCGGAGCCATTGCGGACAAACCGCCGCCACGGCGCTACCCGTCCTGGAACCGGCGCCACGCGTACGCGGCGCGCTGGCCGAGGCGCCGGAAGGGGGCGAGCGGATACCTGGGCATCGGACGTTCCAGTGCCGCGGGAACGTTCGCCTCGCCGCCGCTGATCCGGTCGGCGAGCAGCGAGCCGAGATGCAGGGCCGGGGCGATGCCGGTCCCGCAGTAGCCGAGCGAGAACCAGACGTCCGGGTGTCCGTCCAGACAATGGACATGAGGCACCGCGTCGAACGGGAGGCAGACCCATCCCGCCCAGTAGTAGTCGACCGTCAACCCCGAGAGCGGCGGAAATTTCTTCCTCAACGCCTCGAGCAGGCGCCGTCTCCACCTGGGGTGATCGACCGCGCGCTCGTCGATGGGGCCGCGGCCGCCGATCATGATGCGATCGTCCGACAGGCGACGGTAGTAGAGAAGCAGATGCCGCGTGTCCGCGACCGGCACGGTCGAGCGGAAGCCGGTCTCCGCCTTCTCGTCCGCCGTCATCGGACGGGTCACGATGACGCAGGAAAGCACCGGCAGCGTCCGCGCCTTCAGGGCCGGGTGCAGGGAATCGCCGGTATAGCCGTTGGTGGCGACGACCACGCGCCGGGCGCGGACCCGCGCCCTCGGGGTCTCGACCACGTATCCGGAACCGTCCGCCCGCCAGCCGGAGACCGGAGTTGCCCGATGCACCGCGGCGCCCGCGTCCCGCGCCAGACGCAGGACCCCCTGAGCGAGCTTCAGGGGATGCACCGCGAACCCGTCGGGAAACCGCAGGGCCGCGAAGGCCTCGGCGCTCCGGAAGCAGTTCTTCCCGACGTCCCCGGCATCGAGAAGCTCCGCCCCGTACCCGAAGGTTTCGGTGAGCAGCCGATGGTCCGCCTCCAGGCCGGCGACGGCGGCCGGGCGGTGCGCCACGCGCAGCAGGCCGACGTCCTGGAGGTCGCAGTCGATGCCGCCGTCGGCGATCAGGGACCGGACCGTGCCGAGGGCCGCGAGCTGCGCGTCGAACAGCGCCCTGGCGCCGTCCTCGCCCCAGCGCCGGCGCCATTCCCGCAACGGCACGCGCCCGATGCCGGGGCGGACATTGCCGCCGTTGCGGCCGCTGCACCCCCAGCCGGGCGCGTTGGCCTCCAGCACGACGACGTCGGCGCCGTGGCTCCCGGCGAGGCGCCGGGCGCAGCTCAGGCCGGTGTACCCGCCGCCGACGACGGCGACGTCCGCCTCGCGGTCCTCGACGAGAATGCCGTCGTCCTCCGGCTGCGGATCGGCCGTCGCCGCCCAGTAGCTGTCGGGCAGCGGCCGGCCCGCGCCGGGGCCCCGGTCCTTCAGGGGATCGCGCGACACGGTCCAGGCCGGGAGGCGTGATCCGCTGTCGGGCATCGCGGCGGGACGGGAAACCGGGAGAGGAACGGGCCGACGGGCGCAACGCCGCCAGGACGGCACATCCGCACGGGACGTCGCCCCTCGGGTACGCGCCGGCTATTCCGCGGCGTAGGCCATCGGCGGAGTCGCCAGTCCCGACTCCAGGTCCATGCGCAGACGCTCCGCCGTCCGCTCCGCCGGGTCGCCGTAACCGCCGCCGCCGCTGGTCTCGGTGACCAGGGTATCCCCGCGGTCGAGGCGGAGGCTGGTCTTGGAGGCCACCGGCACCCGGTCGCCGTTCTTCCGCACGATCCAGGTACGCGCCAGATCGCCCGGTTCGCCGCCGAAGGCGCCGTCCGGCGCGATGCGGTAGCGGTCCGAGTAGTGGGCCAGCGTGACGTCGTCGGCGAGGATGTCGAACCGGCGGCGCAACCCGTTCCCGCCGCGGAATTTCCCGCGGCCGCCGGAATCGGGCCGCAGCGCGTATTCGGTGACGCGGAAGAAGTCGTACTGCCGGTCCAGGGACTCGACGGGGATGTTGCTGCAGTTCGACAGCGGGCCGTCGATGCCGTCGCCGCCGTCGGAGCCGGGCCCCGCGCCGTAGCCGCCGCCGTAGATCTCCAGGTAGATGCCGTATTTGCCGTCCACCAGCCGGCTCATGCAGATGGAATGGGTGGTGTCGAACCCGGTGGCGATGACCCGGTCGGGAACGGCCCCGGCCAGAGCCTTGACGACCGCGTCGAAGGCCCGGAAGGCAGGGATCATGCGCGCCCGCACGGGCGCCGGCGGCCGGGGGTTGAGCAGGCTCCCGTACGGGGCGGTCACCGTGATCGGCCGCGCCAGTCCCTGATTGAACGGGATGTCGGGCGAGCTCGCCACCGCCTTGACCGCCGCCAGCGCGGCCGACACCGTCGAGGCGAAGGGGGAGTTCAGGTTGAGCAGGACCTGATCCGCGGTGCCCGCGAAGTCGACCGAAACGTCGTCGCCCTCGACCGTCACGGTCGCCCTTACGGGCAGCGGCTCGGAACCGACCCCGTCGTCGTCGACGGCGTCCTCCCCGCGATAGACGCCGTCCGGGATATCGGCGATGGCCGCCCGCATCCGCCGCTCGGAATAGGCGAGGTGGGAGTCCATGACGGACAGGACGGTCTCCGCGCCGTACCGCGCGCACAGCTGCCTGACCCGCTCGCCGCCGATGGCGTTGGCCGCGAACTGCGCGTTGAAGTCGCCGATGGTCAACTCCGGCACGCGGATGTTGGCGGCGATCAGACGCTCGAACGACCCGCCGCTCCAGTCGCGCTCCATGTTGTAGCGCGACGGCGGGATGATGAGCCCTTCCTGATGGACGTCGGTGGCGTCCGGGTTCATGCCGGGCGCGCCGCCGCCGAGGTCGAGGTGATGGGCCACGCTGGCGCTGAACCCGATCAACGCCCCCTCGAAGAAGATCGGCGAGAAGATGAACACGTCCGGCAGGTGCTGACCGCCCTCGAACGGGCTGTTGTTGATGTAGAAGTCGCCCTCCTCGAGGTCGTCGGGCGGGACGACCTCCGCGCAGGGCCTGAACGTGGCGCCGAGAGGGCCGAGCTGCATCGGGATCAGCTCCGCCTGCGCCACCACGTTCCCGCGCCGGTCCAGCAGCGCGGCCGACCCGTCGCTGGCCTCGCGCAGGATGGTCGAATAGGCGGAGCGGATCAGCTTCACGCCCATTTCCCGGGCCGAGGCCACCAGGCCCTGGCCGATCACCGCTCGATCTATGGGGTCCACGTTCATCTGCCTATCCGCTCCTCCGGATGACGAGGTTGTCGTGTTCGTCCGGGCCGCCGGTCCAGCCCCCGGGCACGTAGATTGTAGACGTTTCGTCGGCGACAAGCGCGGGGCCGGCGACCTCCGATCCGGGTCCGAGGGCCGACCGGCTCATCACGGCGCAGGCGGTCCGCTCGCCCCGGTCGAAGACGGCGCCTTCCGTCGCGAAGGGCTCCATGCCACGCCCCTCCGCCAAGGTCGGAACGGGTCCGGGGGGCGCCGAGACGCCGAGGCGGAACGACACGATCTCCACCCGCTGGCGCCCCGCGTCGCCGAAGGCGAACACCCGGTGGTGCGCCGCGACGAACAGTTCGACCAGGGTTTCGGCGTCCACATCCGCCAACGCCGCCTCCTCGATCATCACCGGGATCTCGAACGCCTGGCCGACGAAGCGCATCTCCAGCGTGCGGGTGAACGCCAGCCCCTCGACGAGGCCGAGCCCGGCGAACGCCTCGACGGCACGGTCCTTCATGGCCGCGAAGACCTCGCGAACCGTGTCGGCGACGTCTCCCTCGACGATCAGGTGACGGGTGTAGCTGTCGTAGCGCAGGAAGTCCGCGGCCAGCAGCCCGAAGGCCGAGAGAACGCCGGCGTTGGGCGGCACCACGACGGTGCCGATCTCCAACTCCTCGGCGACGCGCGCCGCGTGAAGCGGGCCGGCGCCGCCGAAGGGGACGAGGACGTAATCCCTGGGATCGCGCCCGCGCTCGGTCGACACGAGCTGGATGGCGCGGACGATGTTGGCGTCGGCGACGCGCAGGGCGGCGTCCGCCATCTCCTCGAGACTCATCCCGAACCGCTCCGCCAGGGGGGTCAGCGCCGCTTCCGACCTGTCGCGGTCCAGGGACATGCGCCCGCCGACGAAGGCCGCCGCCTTCAGCGTGCCGCGCAGCAGGTGCGCATCGGTGACGGCCGGCAGCGTTCCGCCGCGTCCGTAACAGGCCGGCCCCGGGTCGGCGCCCGTCGACTCGGGGCCGACGCGGAGCATCCCCCCGTCGTCGACCCAGACGATGGAGCCGCCCCCCGCGCCGATGGTCGCGATGTCGATCACCGGGGCGCGCACCGGCAACCCGTTGATCTCCGTCTCGGTCGACAGGTCGGGCCTGCCGCCGCGCACCAGGCACACGTCGGTGCTGGTGCCGCCCATGTCGAGCGTCACGATGTCGTCGAAGCCGGAGACGCCGGCTTGCCGGACGGCCCCCATCACCCCCGCCGCCGGACCCGAGTAGAGACACGCGATGGCGTTGCGGCGGATGCCTTCGACCGGCAGGCGGCCGCCGTTCGACTGCATGATCGAGAAGTTGCGCCTGAAGCCGCGCGCCCCGAGCTCCGCCTCCAGTCGCGAGACGTAGGAATCGATGACCGGCCGCACGTAGGCCGACAGCGTGGTCGTCGTCGCCCGCTCGTATTCGCGGAATTCGCGGGTGACCTCGGCCGAATGGGTGACGAAGACGTCCGGATGCTCCCGGCGGATCAGATCGGCCACCCGCTCCTCGTGATCCGGGTTGGCGTAGGAGTTGAGGAAGCAGATGGCGACGGCGCCGTAGGCGCCGCCGGACAGCGCCGCCCGCGCGACCCGCCTCGCGGCCTCCACGTCCAGGGGCGTGACGACCTCGCCGTCGGCGTCGATCCGCTCCACGATCTCGAAGGAGTCCGCGCGTCCGACCACCGGCTCGGGCTTCTGGTAGAACAGATCGTAGATGCGCTTGCGATCGTGGCGCTGAAGCAGCAGCAGATCGCGGAAACCGGCGGTGACGAAGAAGGCGACCCGGGCGCCCTTGCGCTCGAGGATGGCGTTGGTCGCCACCGTCGAGCCGTGCACGAGATCCTCGATCTCGTCGAGCCGGACGGCGGCGGCGTCGAGCGCCGCGAGCGCGCCCTCGTCGGGGCGCGCCGGCGTGCTCGGCACCTTGGCGACGACGACCCGCCCCCGGTCGATGGCGACGAGGTCCGTGAACGTGCCGCCGACTTCGATCCCTACCCGCAATCCGGCCTCCGTCCCCGGTCCGGCGCGCTCCCGACGGAAGGAGCCGCGCCGCGCAATCATACAGGAAACGGGAACGCCGCGAGGCGGCCGCGTCCCGCGTCCGTCTACGCCGGGTGCAATACGCCGTCCCGCAGTTCGACGACCCGGTCCATCCGCCGGGCCATGTCCGGGTTGTGCGTCGCGACGAGCGTGGCCATGGCGCGCTCGCGGGCCAGCGCGACGAGGCTCTCGAACACGGTCTCGGCGGTCCGCTGATCGAGGTTCCCCGTCGGTTCGTCCGCCAGCAGGACGGCGGGCTCGTTGGCGATGGCCCGCGCGATCGCGACCCGCTGCTGCTCGCCGCCGGACAACCGCGCGGGCCGGTGCCCCAGCCGCCGCCCGAGACCGAAGCCTGCCAGCAGATCGCTCGCCCGGCGCCGCGCCGCGCCGCGCCGGCATCCCGCGATCAGCATCGGGATCATCACGTTCTCGAGCGCGGTGAAATCGGGCATCAGGTGATGGAACTGATAGACCATGCCGAGCCTGTCGCGTCGCGTCGCGGTGCGGGCGCGGTCGGTCATGGCGGAACAATCGACGCCGCGGATCCCGACGCGCCCGGCGTCCGGTCGCTCGAGCAGGGCCGCGATATGCAGGAGCGTGGACTTCCCCGCTCCCGACTGTCCGAGCAGGGCGACGGTCTCGCCCGGCCCGATCCCGAGGTCGATCCGCCGCAGGACGTCGAGCACGACGCCCCCCTGCCGGAACGACTTGGCGACGGAGCGCAGCTCGAGGACCGGCCCGGCGTCACTCATACCGCAAGGCGTCGACGGGATCGAGGCGGGACGCCCGCCATGCCGGATAGACGGTCGCGAGCATGGACAGGACCAGCCCCATGACGACGACCATGACGACCTCGGCGGCCTCGATCTTCGCCGGCAGGTGGGACAGGAACCGTATTTCCGCCGCCCACAGCTCGGCGCCCGTCAGGCCTTCGAGCCACACCCGGATGACGTCGATGTTGCTGGCGAACGAGAGCCCCAGCCCGAATCCGATCAGCGTCCCCAACGCGCCGATGCTCGTACCGGCGAGGAAGAAGACGCGCATGACGGAGGACCGGCTCGCGCCCATCGTGCGCAGGATCGCGATGTCGCTGCCCTTGTCCTTCACCAGCATGATGAGGCTCGAAACGATGTTGAAGGCGGCGACGAGGACGATGAGCGTCAGGATCAGGAACATCACGTTCCGCTCGACCTGCAACGCCGTGAAGAAGTGGGAGTTGGCCTGCTGCCAATCGAATATCCGGACGGGACGCAGCGCCGCCTCGGATATCCCGCGCCGCGCCGACGCCAGCGCCTCCGGATCCTCCAGCATGACCTCGATGGCCGTGACGCCGCTCTCCAGACGAAAGAAGATCCGCGCCGCTTCCAGCGGAGCGAAGACGAAGGTCGAGTCGTACTCGTACATTCCGACGTCGAACGTCCCCACGATCCGGTAACCGCGCATTCTCGGCAGCGTTCCCAGCGGGCTGACGTTCCCCCGCGGCGAGACGAGGGTGATGGTGTCCCCGACCGAGAGGCCGAGCTTGCGCGCGAGCCGACGACCGACGACCACGGCGTCCTTGCCCCCGAACGCCGCCAGGGCCTCCTCCGGGATGTTGTCGGCGAGGACGGGCTGGCTGCGGAGATCGCCGGGGCGAATGCCGCGGACCAGGACGCCGCTCGCCACGCCGTTGGCCATCGCCATCGCCTGACCCTCGACCATCGGCACCGCCCGGCTGACGCCCGGCACGTCTGCCAGCGCGCGCGCCAGCGCGTCGAACCCGTGCCCCGGACCGGCGGCCTGCCGAACCAGCAGATGGCCGTTCAGGCCCAGGATGCGGCCGAGCAATTCGGCGCGGAATCCGTTCATGACCGCCATCACCACGATGAGCGTGGCGACGCCGAGGGCGATCCCGATCAGGGAGAACCCCGCGATGACGGAAATGAACCCCTCCCGCCGCCGCGGCCGGAGATAGCGCGCGGCGATCGTCCATTCCAGGCGGAAGGACATGCTCGGGTCAGCCGGCGAACCGCGAAACCGCGGAATCGATGGGGATTTCCTCGTCGACGTCGCCGGCGCGCGACTTCAGTTCGACGACCCCCGACGCGACGCCGCGCGGCCCGACGACGAGCCGCCAGGGCGTGCCGATCAGCTCGCTGGTCGCGAACTTCACGCCCGCCCGCTCGTCGGTGTCGTCGTAGAGGACGTCAACGCCGGAGGACGACAGCCCGGAATACAGGCGTTCGCAGGCCTCCGTCGTCGCCGGGTCGTCCGTTTTCAGGTTGATCAGGCCGACGCGGAACGGCGCCACGGATTCCGGCCAGACGATGCCGGCGTCGTCATGGCAGGCCTCGATGATCGCGCCGACCAGGCGCGAGACCCCGATACCGTAGGATCCCATCTCTACCGGCGCTTCCGAGCCGTCGGCGCGCTGGACCGTCGCTC
This sequence comes from Alphaproteobacteria bacterium, assembly GCA_965200265.1. Classification (GTDB taxonomy): domain Bacteria; phylum Pseudomonadota; class Alphaproteobacteria; order UBA2966; family UBA2966; genus UBA2966. The sequence goes on from OZ241357.1 coordinate 2,070,240, forward strand.
CCATGACCTCGGAGTATTTCGCGCCGAAGTAGAAGATGTGCCCGACCTCGATTCCCCGCGTGCGGAGGGCCTTTTCGCCCGGGACCCGGCGCGCGAACGCCTCGGCGTCGTGCTTGTCGTCGGTCGCCGCGTAAAGGCGGGTCCACTCGTCCACGACCGGCTGCAGGTCGTCGTCGTAATCGACGCCGCCGACGTGGGGATCGAACTCCAGATAATCGGCGTGGCAGAACACCTCGCTCTCGCCGGTGTCCGCCAGGATGATGAACTCGTGGCTCAGGTCGCCGCCGATCGGGCCGGTGTCCGCCGCCATCGGAATGGCCTTGAGGCCCATCCGCGCGAAGGTCCTCAGATAGGCGACGAACATCTTGTTGTAGGCACGCCGGGCGCCTTCGTAGTCGAGGTCGAAGGAGTACGAATCCTTCATCAGGAATTCCCGGCCCCGCATGACGCCGAACCGGGGGCGGACCTCGTCCCGGAACTTCCATTGGATGTGGTACAGCAGCTTCGGCAGATCCCGGTAGCTCTTCACGGAATCGCGGAAGATGTCCGTGACCAGCTCCTCGTTGGTGGGGCCGTAGAGCATGTCGCGGCCGTGCCGATCCGCGATCCGCAGCATCTCCTTGCCGTAATCGTCGTAACGGCCGCTTTCGCGCCAGATGTCCGCCGGTTGTATCGTCGGCATCAGCAGCTCCTGACACCCGGCGGCGTCCTGTTCCTCGCGGACGATGCGCTCGATGTTCCTGAGAACCCGCAACCCCAGCGGCAGCCACGAATAGATGCCCGCGCTCGACTGCCGGATCATCCCGGCGCGCAGCATCAGGCGGTGAGAAACGATCCGCGCCTCGGAAGGGGTCTCCCGCAAGGTCGGCATGAAGTAGCGTGACAAGCGCATCGCCCTACCCCTTCGCGTTCCCGTCCGACGGCCGGTCGTACCGGCGGTCCCACAGCGTGATCAGGCTGGTGCTTTCCCATCTCTCCCGCCCCCGGGCCTTCGCCGCGACGTAGAACTGGGCTATCAGGGACGTGACCGGCAGCGCTACGCCGTGGCGGCGGGCCTCGTCGAGACAGATGCCCAGGTCCTTCGTCATGTTCGCCGTGCCGCCATCGGAGTCGTCCAGCGCGGCCGTCGCCATTCGCGGGCCGCGATTGTCGAGCCACCAGGATTGCGCCGACCCCTGGCCAAGCAACCCGAGCACCCGCTCCATGTCGAGGCCGGTTTCCCGCCCCATGACGATACCCTCGGCCAGCCCCTGCATGTTGGCGGAAATGATGATCTGGTTGACCATCTTCGTGAGTTGCCCGTGACCGTTCGGTCCCATCAGTTCCGCCGCCCTGGCGTATACGTCCAGGAACGGCCTGGCCTTCCGGAACCCCTCCTCGGCGCCGCCGGCCATCACCGTCAACCGGCCCGCCCGGGACGCCTCCTCGGCGCCGGCCACCGGAGCGTCCAGATAGAAGAAACCGCGCCTGTCGGCCTCCGCGCCCAGCAACTCCGCTGTCTCCGCGCTCGCCGTCGTGTGATCGGCGAGCACGGCGCCCGGCGCCATGGCCTCGAACGCCCCGTCGTCGCCGAGGGTCACGGCCTTCGCGTCGTCGTCGCCGAAGACGCAGACCCCGACGTAGGCGGCGCCCGCGGCGGCGTCCGCCGGGCTGTGCGCCACGCGCCCTCCGTGCTCGGAGACGAACGCCTCGGCCTTCGAGCGCGTCCGGTTGTAGACCGATACGTCGTGACCCGCCCTGGCGAGGTGCATCGCCATCGGGCCGCCCATATGCCCCAGTCCTATGTAGCCGACCTTGCCGCCCAAGATTATGTGCCCTCCCTGACTCTCGATCGCCTTTCCGGGCGGTCGCGCGCCCGAAGCGACGCTCCCACGCCCCCCGCGCCCCGGCGGTTCGCTACCGTTCGAAGGCCTTGGCCGGGGTGAACCGCGGTTCGGCCAGGGGCGGCGCGCCGAACGACGCCGAAACCCGCTCCTCGTCCGGCGCCGCGTACAGCGTCGTCCTCTGGGCGGGGGTCCGCCCCAGGCCGCGGATCAGTGCCTCCATCCGCTCCGGCGGCATCTCCTGGCCGTGAGCCGCACCGGCCGCGCGGCTGATGCTCTCGTTCATGAGCGTACCCCCGAGATCGTTGGCGCCGGCCTCGAGGCAGGCCTTCGCTCCCCGAGGCCCCATCTTCACCCACGAGGTCTGAACGTTGACGATGTGAGGATGGAGCGCGAGGCGCGCCACCGCGTGCATCAGGATCGTCTCCCGGAAGGTGGGTCCGCGCCGGGCCCGCCCCTTGAGGTAGAGGGGCGCTTCCATGTGCACGAACGGAAGCGGGACGAATTCGGTGAATCCCCCACTCTCGGCCTGCAGCGCCCGCAGGCGCAGCAGATGACGCGCCCAGTGCCGATACCCCTCGACGTGCCCGAACATGATCGTCGAGGTCGATCTCAGCCCGAGGCCGTGGGCCGTCCGCATGACGTCCAGCCATTCCCCCGTCGCCAGCTTGTCGGGGCAGATGACGTCCCGGACCTCGTCGTCGAGGATCTCCGCCGCGGTGCCCGGCAGCGTCCCCAATCCCGCGTCGATCAGCCGCTCCAGGTAGTCGGGAATCGGGAGTCCCGAGGCGCCCGCGCCCTGCGTGATCTCCAGGGGCGTGAACGCATGTACGTGGAGGCCCGGCGCCGCGTCCCTGGCGGCCGCGCAGATGTCGAGGTAGGTCCGGCCGGTGTAGCTCGGGTGGATACCGCCCTGCATACAGACCTCGGTCGCGCCGCGCTCCCACGCCTCGGCCGCGCGGCGCGCGATCTCGTCGAGGTCGACGACATAGGGCCGGCCACGCAGGCTCTCGCCGAGCCTGCCCTTGGAGAACGCGCAAAACCGGCAGCGGAAGGAACACACGTTCGTATAGTTGATGTTGCGGTTCACCACGTAGGTCACGACGTCGCCGACGGTCTCGCGACGAAGGGAGTCCGCGGCCTGGCGGACGGCCTCGAACTCGGCGCCGCGGGCGCCGAACAGACGCGCGATCTCGTCCTCGGTCAGCGTCTCCCCGCGGCGGCCGCGCGCCAGTATCCGGTCGAGCCCCGGCGCGACCGCGGCGGCGGCGGGACCCGCGCCTCCGCCCTGGACGTCCGGGTTCGGCGGCTCGGCCGTCCCGGGCGCCCACGGGTCCGTTCGGGCGAGACCCGCCGCGTCGATGGATCGAATGACCGCCGTGCGGAACGCCGGCGCCAGCCAGCGGTCGGCGTCCGTCGCGTAGGCGGGATAGATCGCCAGGCGTTCGACGAGCTCCTTCCCGCACGCGCGGGTCCGGGCGGCCAGCCGGTCTAGGTGCGGCCACGGCGCCTCCGGGTTCACGAAATCGGGGGTCACCGGGGAAACGCCTCCCCAGTCGTTGATGCCCGCCGCGATCAATCGCGACGCGAGGTCGGGGCTCAGATTGGGCGGCGCCTGAACGTTGGCGCGCGGTCCCAGGATCAACCGGGCCATGGCCACGGTCCACAGGAGCTCGTCCGCGGCGGGCTCGGGCGCGTCCGCCATGCGCGTATCCGGCTTGGCGCGGAAATTCTGGACGATGACTTCCTGGATATGGCCGAACGAGTCGTGCAGGTCGCGGATCGCCAACAGCGTGTCGATGCGCTCCTCCCGCGTCTCGCCGATCCCGATGAGGAGGCCCGTGGTCATGGGCACCGATGCCGCGCCGGCCAGGCGCAGCGTCTCGAGCCGCGCGGCCGGCTTCTTGTCGGGCGAGCCGTGGTGCGGCCCGCCCTTCTCGCAAAGCCGTTCCGACGCGCTCTCCAGCATCAGGCCCTGGGAGACGGAAACGCCGCGCAGGGCGGCGACGTCGTCGCGGCTCATGACGCCGGGGTTGAGGTGGGGCAACAGGCCCGTTTCGTCGAAGACGAGCCGCGCGACCGCCGCCAGATACGACAGCGTCGTCGCGTGCCCCAGAGCGTCGAGGGCGCGGCGGGCCGCGCCGTACCGCAGCTCCGGCTTGTCGCCGAGCGTGAACAGCGCCTCCCTGCAGCCCGCCTCGGCACCCTTTCGCGCGACCGCGAGCACCTCTTCCGGCGACATGTAGGCGGCGGCACCCTTTCGCGGCGGCTCGGCGAACGTGCAGTAGTGACAGACGTCCCGGCACAGATGGGTCAGCGGTATGAAGACCTTGCGCGAATACGAGACGATGCCGCCGTGGCCCTCGTCGCGCAGGCCGGCGGCGACCGCCATGAGCTCGGGAAGAGGCGCGCCCGCGCCGACGGCGAGCGCGCCGTCGCGATCGAGAACCGTTCCCGGCCGCGCCCGGTCGAGAAGGTCACGGGAACGCAAGGTCACCGTGCCGCTCCGGCGGCCACGGCGTTGGCCTCCGCTTTCGCTTCCGCGGCGGCGTCGGGCCGTCGCCGGAAACGGCCCGCAACGCCGGCCCTGGCCAGAAACTCCTGGGCGCGGGTACGCGCCGGCTGGCGCATCAGGAGGTCGAGATCGTCCGGCGTATCGACATCGAGGGCGAGATTCGGCGACTCGACCGCGCGCGGCGGGATCCCGGTCTCGCGCGCGGCCTCGAGGTGCGGATAGAAGCTGTTCTCGCCGAATCTCAGGGTCACGCATCCAGGGGGCGACAGAACCACGCAATTGGAGCCCCTGCGGTCCCGCGCCGGAACGATGGTCATCGCCGGCGCGGCGCCGTGCGCGGCCATGACGGACCGGACGTCGCACGGCAGGGCAAGGGGCACGTCGCCGGGCACGGTCAGAACGTCCGTCACGCCTTCGTCCTCCAGCGTCCGGCTCGCCGCCATGACGGCGGCCGTCTGTCCCCGGTTCCGCAGCTCCGGGAGCACCCGCGCGCCCAGGCCGGCGCACAATCTCCGGGCTTCCGCATCGCGCGTGACGGCCGCAACCCCCTCGAACTCCGATACCGCGAGGAGCGTCCGCAGCACGTCCTCGGCCATGACCCGCGCCAGGGCACGGCGCTCGGACGGGCGCAGGACGGAAGACAGGCGCTCCTTGGCGCCCGCGAAGTCCTTGATGGGGACGACGGCCCACACGGTCGAAATGCTATCGGGAAGCACGGCGGCCGGCGGCCGGCCCTGACAGTTGATCGCAGAATTCCAGCACGTCGCGGGCAAGCATAGTCCGATCGTCCAGAGAGTCCATCACCGTGTTCACGGTCAACGCGCGGAGTCCCGAGGCCGCCACCCGCGGAGCCAGTTCCGCGTCCGAGGCGTCGAGGACGAAACCGTCGGAGAAGTCCCGGTAGCGGCGCGCGACGGCCGCCGGAGAGACCTCGACGCCCAGCTCGCGCATCATCTTCACCGTGGGTCCCTTGATCGCGCGCCGGCCGACGATCGGGGTCACGGCGACGACGGGCGCCCGACACGCGCGCAACGCCTCGCGGATTCCCGGCACGGCGAGGATCGGATCGATGCTGACGAACGGGTTGGACGGCGCCACGATCGCCGCCCGCAACCCTTCGGCGGCAAGGGCCTCCATGACCCCGGCGCCGGGCGCCGCGGTCTCCGCGCCATCGTATCGGAACCCCCGGACCGCGGGCCGGCAACGGTCGCGCACGAAATAATGCTGGAACGGCAACCGGCCCTCGTCCGTCTCGACGACCGTGGAGACGGGATCGTCGCTCATCGGCAGGATCCGCGCCGCCACGCCGAGGCGCCGGCAGACGTCGCCGGTGACGGCGCCCAGGCGCTCGCCGGCGGCGAGACGCCGCGTCCGCGCCACGTGCATGGCGAGGTCCTTGTCGCCGAGAAAGAACCAGGTGTCCTCGCCCAGCGCCCCGACCGCTTCCATGAAGTTCCCCGACTCCCCCGCCCGGCCCCAGCCGGTCGCGGGGTCGTCGAGACCCGCGAGCGCGTAGACGAGCGTGTCGACGTCCGGGCAGACCCGGAGGCCCAGATGGTCGAAGTCGTCGCCGGTGTTCGCCACGACCGTGAGAGCCGCGGGATCGACGACGCGGGACAGCCCGAGCACGAGCTTGGCGCCTCCCACGCCGCCGGAGAGGACGACGACCGGCGCGCGCGCGGCCGTCACCGGAACAGGTCCTCCCCGGGGTCGCGGATGAGCGCGCCGGCATCGGCCGGCGGGCCGGAGAAGGCCATCCCGCGGACGACGACGAACGGCGTTCCCTCGTCGGCCTGCCCCTGCAACAGCGAGGCCGCGGCGGCGATTTCGTCCGCCAGACCGATCTGCGTCGCCTCCAGGGGACGGCCGAAGAGGTCCTCCCGGCCACGGACGTCCATCAGGGCCGGCAGCCCCGAGGACCCGAGGGCGACGCCCGTGGTGCCGGTCCGCCACGCGCGGCCAAGGCTGTCGTTCATGACGACCGCGACGTCGGTCCCGTCCGAACCGCGCAGCCGCCGCCTGATTCGCTCGCAACTGGCGTTGGGGTCCACGGGCAGAAGAAGGACCCTCTCGCCCCCGTCCGCCGGTCCGACGTTGGAACGGTCGATGCCGGCGTTGGCGAGGACGAAGCCCAATCGATGCGCGACGATCAGAACCCCCCGGCGATGACGCAGGACACGCTCGCTCTCCGCCAGGATCAGTTCCACGAGCCGAGCGTCCTTGCCGGTTTCCCGCGCCAGCCCGAACGCCCTCTCCGAGGGGGTCACGTCGTCGAGGGCGACGAACCGGTCCTCGGACTTGGAGACGACCTTCTGGGCGATCACGACGACGTCGCCGTCCCGCAGGGACTCGCCGGCGCGCGAGACGGCTTCCGCGATCAGGGCGGCGACGTCGTCGCCGGGCGCCACCAGGGGGACGTCCGGCGGGGCGAACAGCTCGAGGGAGCGTGGCGCCACGGGGCATGCGCCTCCGCGGCTATCGGTCGGTGCCGGAGCGCGGCTCGCCGGTGATGCGGATTCCGGCGCCGTCGATCCCGTAGGTCCTGTTCAGGAAGATCAGCACCGACGTCAGAGCCTCGGCCGCCGCCGAATTGTCCACGGGACCCGCGTGCCAGCCCCTCATGCCGGCGGCCTCGACGAGCTCCAGCACCGCCTCGCGCGCCGCCTTGTCGTTGCCGCTGACCAGGACGTCGCAATCGATGTCGTGCTCGACGTCGGCCAGATGGTCGGCCGCGACGTTCTGAAAGGCGGCGACCACCCGCACGTCCTCGCCGAGAAACTCCTGCGATCCGCGCGCCGCCGACCCTTCCGGCGGCAACAGCACCCGGCTCACCCGGGGCGGGACGAGCGGCACCGTGACGTCGACGAAGATCTTGCCCTGAACCGCGTCCTTGACGGCCTCGAGCATGGCCCGGTGAGTGGCGAACGGAACCGTGAGGACGACGATATCCGCCGCCGCCGCCGCCGCCGCGTTCTCCAGCCCGCGCGCCGCGCCCGGAAACCCCAACCCGGCCAGCTTGCCGGCGGCCTCCTCCGCCCTCTCCGTGGACCGGGAGCCGACGACGACGACGTAGCCCGCCTTGAGCCACCGGACGGCGAGGCCCCACCCGAGGTCGCCGGTGCCGCCGAGTATCGCGAGAGTGGGTCGGGTATCAGCCATGTCGTCTCCCCGTGTCGTTTCCATGCGCGGCCGGCGCGGCGCCGGTTTCTACCATCCCGGCGCGGCCGGGAACACACCGGGAGTGCCTGGCCCCCACCCGGTCGTGCGGGCGGCAAACCCGTCATGCGCCGTCACGCCAACTCCAGCGCCTTCAGAAGCGTCCGTGCGATGCCGGCCCGATCCGCAGTGCTCTCAAAGCGGAGGGGTCCGGGCGTGCCAGTCGGTTGCCGACTGGTACGACTCCGTGAGCCGCAGCAACAGGGATTCGTCGAAGGGCCTGCCGACGAGCTGGAAACCGACGGGGAGCCCGTTCTCCGTGAACCCGCACGGGACCGAGAGGGCGGGAAGCCCCAGATAGTTCACCCAGCGCGTACAGCGGGTCATCGTTTCGACGATGCGGGGCGCGTCTCCGGAACGGGTGATGGCGACGTCCGCGATCCGGGGAACGGGAATCGACGTCACCGGCGTGAACAGGACGTCGGCACGGGCGAACACCGCCTCGTCGAACTCGGACAGCACCCTGGGCCTCAGCCGCTGGGCCTGGATGTACCGGGTCGCCGGGAGGAAGTACCCCGCCTCCAGACGGGCGCGGACCGAGACCGCGTAGTCCCGCGGGCGCGTGCGAATCCACTCGTCGTGCAATGCCGCGGCTTCGCACTTGTGGATGACCTCGGTCAGCGCATACATCCGGTCGGGGTCGGGCATCTCGATGTCCACCAGTTCGCAACCGAGATCCCGAAGGGCCGACAACGCCGCCGCGAGCGCCGGCCTCAATTCGGGGTCCACGTCGGGGTAGAGGTGATTCACGGGAACCCCGACCCTCAGCCCCTTCACGCCGCCTTCGAGCCCGGCGACGTAATCGGGAACGCCGTCGCGCGCGGTCGTCGGATCGTTTTCGTCGCGCCCGGCGACCGCCTGGAGAATCATGGCGGCATCGCGGGCGGTTCGCGCCAGCGGACCGATGCAGTCGAGACTCCAGCAGCGCGCCAGTGCGCCATGACGGCTGACCAGGCCGTAGGTGGGCTTCAGACCCACCACCCCGCACATGGCGCCCGGCAGCCGGCAGGAGGCGCCGGTGTCCGAACCGAGGGACCCGAAGCACGCCCGCGCCGCGACCGCCGCGCCCGACCCGCTCGACGATCCCCCCGGGATTCGGTCGGTGCTCCAGGGATTGCGAACCTGGCCGAAGTGATCGTTCTGGCCCACCGGACCGGCGGCGAACTCCGCCATGTTGAGGCCGCCGAGATGGACGGCGCCGGCGTCCGCCAGCCGCGCCATGACCGTCGACGTGTAATCCGGAACGTAATCGCGGAGGATCGCGGAACCGAAGGTGCTGACCCTGCCGGCGCGGTAGAACATGTCCTTGTGCGCCAACGGAACGCCGTGCAGCGGACCCCGCCATGCGCCCCGCGCGATCTCGGCATCCGCCCGTTCGGCGGCGGCCAGCGCCTCCTCGGCCTCGACCGAGATGAAGCAGTTGAGCGCCGGCTGAACCCGTTCGATGCGCGCCAAGCAGGCGTTCACCATCTCCACGGAAGACGCCGCGCGGGTGCGCACCGCCGCGGACGCCTCCGCCAGCGTCATGGCGGTCAGGGTCCGGCTCACGCCGCCGCTCCGTCCGAGTCGGGCGGACGCTTCAGGTGCCAGCCGGTACATGCCTGGAAGGCGCGGCCCAACGCCAGCAGCGTACCTTCGTCGAACGGGCGCGCCACCAGCTGACAGCCGACGGGCAGGCTGCCGTCGGTGAATCCGCAGGGGAGCGAAATCGCCGGCAGACCCAGGTAGTTCGCCCACGCCGTGCACTTCGTGGTCTCGAATATGGCCGAAGGCGCCTCGGCGGCGGTGAAGGCCTGGGCGCCGTCGAAGTCGGGAACCGGCATCGTGACGGTCGGCGTGAAGACGGCGTCGACGGCCGCGAAGACCTCGGACACGAACGCCTCCGTCACCTTGGGCCGCAGCCGCAGCGCCTGGAGGTAACGCGTCGCCGGGACGTGACGGCCTTGCTGCAACCGCCACGCCACGGATTCCGCGTACTGGTCCGGGACCTCCCGGGTCCACTCGTCATGGATGGCCGCCGCCTCGGCGAGCAGGATCGTGCCGGAAAGCGCCCCGATCGTCCGCAGATCGGGCAGCGCGACCTCCACGACCTCGCAACCCAGCGATGCGAACCGCTCCAGCGCCGCGTCCAGCGCGGGTTTCAGGGCCGGTTCGGCCTCGAACATGGCCTCTCCGACCGGCGCTCCGATCCTGAGCCCGCGGACGTCCGGCGCCGGCCCTTCGCCGTTCCCCGACCCGGGCGCATCGAGCGTCGCCGGATCCCGCTCGTCCTCGCCGGCAATGACGTCGAGCAACGCCGCGGCGTCGTCGACGCTTCTGGCGTAGACGCCGAACACGTCCAAGGACCAGGCTCGGGGCATACCGCCGTGGCGGCTGACCAGACCGAAGGTGGGCTTGACGCCGACGACGCCGCACATGGCGGCCGGAAGACGGCAGGACCCGCCCGTGTCCGAGGCCACCGATCCATAGACCAGCCGCGCCGCGACCGCGGCGCCGGAACCACTGGACGATCCACCCGGGACGTGCGCCGTGTTCCACGGATTGCGGCAGGAACCCAGGTGCGCGTGGGCGCCCGTATGGCCGACGGCGAACTCCGTCATGTGGAGCGGCCCCAAGTCTATCGCACCGCCCGCGTCGACCCGCGCCATGACCTCGGACGTATCGTCGGCTACGTAGTCCCGGCAGATCCTGGAGCCGAAGCCGCTGACCTCGCCCTTGCGGTAGAACATGTCCTTGTGGGCGAGCGGGACGCCGTGCAACGGGCCGCGCCATCCGCCGGACGCGATCTCGTCGTCGGCGCGGGCGGCGGCGGACAGGGCGCCGTCGGCGTCGATCGAGGCGAAACAATTGATACGGGGCTGCTGACTCTCGATTCGCGCGAGGCACGCGCGGGTCGCTTCCGTCGACGAGATCGCGCGGCGCCGAAGCGCCGCCGACACGTCGGCGAGCGACATCCCGGCGATGTCGTCGGCCACGACGCCCCTACCGCCGCAGTCTTCGGAGCACCGCGGTGAACACGGTGGGATCGTCGTTCAGGTCGATCGATCCGGCCGCCTCCGCCGTGGCCGTGTTGAGGCGGTCGACTTCCCGGGCGATCTCGTCCGCCCGCCCGGCGTCGAGATCGATGCCGTGCTTCTGCCGGGCCTCCTCGCGAATGAGCTTGCCGTCGATCTTCATGGCCCTCCCCCCGTTCCCGCGCCCGTCAGACTACAGAGAACCGCATACCCGATTCCACCCGGAGCCACCGGCCCTGTTTTCAGTGGCCGGTAGCCGGTGCTGGCAACCGGCAACTGGTGATAACGGTCGTTTGCGCGCGGCCGGGTTTCGGGGTAAACAGCGCCGTCCCGCCTCCCGATTTCCCGAGACGAGAGGATCCGATGGCCACGATCCCCGAAACCATGCAATGCATCGAAATTCCCGAGCCGGGAGGCCCCGAGGCCCTGAAGCTCGGCACTCGCCCGGTGCCCGAACCGGGGCATGGGGAGGTCCTGGTGAAGGTGGCCTCGGCGGGGGTCAATCGCCCGGACGTCATGCAGCGCCAGGGCGTCTATCCGCCGCCGCCGGGAGCTTCGGACATCCTCGGACTGGAGATCGCCGGGACCGTGGCGAAGGTGGGCGCCGGCGTCGCCGAATGGCGGGAAGGCGACGAGGTCTGCGCGCTGGTGACCGGCGGCGGCTACGCCGAGTACTGTCCGGCGCCCGCCGCCCAGGTCCTGCCCGTGCCGGAAGGAGTCGGCCTGGAGCGCGCCGGCGGGCTGCCGGAGACGTTCTTCACGGTATGGACCAACGTCTTCGATCGCGCGGGCCTTCGGGCCGGTGAAAGGCTGCTCGTGCACGGCGGGTCCTCGGGCATCGGAACGACGGCCATCCAGATGGCGAGCCAGCTCGGCGCCCGCGTCTTCGCGACCGCCGGATCGAGGGAGAAGTGCGACGCCTGCCTGGCGCTCGGCGCCGAGCGGGCCGTCAACTATCGCGAGGAAGACTTCGTCGAGGCGCTCAAGGAGCCGACCGGCGGCATGGACGTCATTCTCGACATGGTGGCCGGAGACTACGTTCAGAAGAACATCTCGTTGCTGCGGCCCGAGGGACGGCTGGTGCACATCGCCTTTCTCGGCGGGCACAAGGTAGAACTCAACCTGATGCCGACGATGCTCAAGCGCCTCTCCGTTCTGGGCTCGACGCTCAGACCGCAGAGCATCGAGGCGAAGGCCGACATCGCGCGCGCGCTGAACGAAAGGATCTGGCCACTGATCGGAAACGGCCGGATCAAGCCCGTCGTCGACTCGACCTTCCCGCTCGCGGATGCCGTCAAGGCCCACGAGAGGATCGACGGCGGGGCGCACATCGGCAAGATCATTCTGACCATGTGAGGCCGGGAAGCGCGGATACAGCTGTCCGGTCCGGGGGACGGAGGCCCCGGATCGCGCCGGAGGAACTCGATTGACACACGCCAGCCACCTCTTCACGAGCGAGTCCGTTTCGGAAGGACACCCCGACAAGGTCTGCGACCGGATCTCGGACGCCATCGTCGACGCCTTCATGGCCGAGGATGCGGACAGCCGTTGCGGCGTCGAAACCATGGCGACCACCAACCGGATCGTCCTGGCCGGCGAGGTGCGCGGCCCCGCCTCGGTGACCGGGGACCGCATGGTCGAACTGGCCCGCGGGTGCGTCCGCGAAATCGGCTACGAGCAGGACGGCTTCCACTGGAAGAAGGTGGACGTCCGCAACTTCGTCCACGAGCAGTCGGCCGACATCGCCCAAGGCGTCGACGCCCGCGGCAACAAGGACGAGGGCGCCGGCGACCAGGGCATGATGTTCGGTTACGCGTGCCGCGAGACCGACGAGCTGATGCCGGCGCCGATCCATTATTCCCACGGCATCCTGCGCGCCATGGCCGCGGCGCGGCACGCGGGCGCGGAACCCGAGCTGGGCCCCGACTCCAAGAGCCAGGTCACCCTGCGATACGAGAACGGCGAACCCGTGGGCGCGACGTGCGTCGTCGTCTCCACCCAGCACGGCGCCGACGTCGACCAGGACGAGGTTCGGGAAATCGTCCGCCCCTACGTCCTCGACACGCTTCCCGACGGCTGGATGTGTGCCGAGGACCGGTTCTACGTCAATCCGACGGGCCGGTTCGTCATCGGCGGTCCCGACGGCGATTGCGGCCTGACCGGACGCAAGATCATCGTCGACACGTATGGCGGCGCGGCGCTCCACGGCGGCGGGGCGTTCTCGGGCAAGGACCCGAGCAAGGTCGATCGATCGGGCGCCTACGCCGCCCGCTATCTGGCCAAGAACGTCGTGGGCGCCGGACTCGCCGACCGCTGCGGCATTCAGGTCGCCTACGCCATCGGCGTCGCGCGGCCGCTCGCCGTCTACGTGGACCTCTACGGCACCGGCAAGGTCGACCAGACGAAGCTGGAGAAGGCGCTCGCCGACGTCATGGACCTCAGCCCGAGAGGCATCCGCCAACGCCTCGAACTCGACAGGCCGATCTACGCGCGCACGGCCGCCTACGGCCACTTCGGCCGCCCGCCCGAGCCCGACGGCGGGTTCTCGTGGGAACGCCTCGACCTCGTGGACTCGCTGAAGTCGGCCCTGGCCTGAACCGCCGACCGCCCGGCGCGGGGCCGGATCGTCATCTGGTAGAGTCCTCCGGGAATCCGCTCGGGGGGACACGATGACGAGCCTGGAGACGTTCACCACCAACGGGCGCGAAATTCCGATCGTCGCGATGAAGGGCTCGCCGCGGGCGTGCGGCATCCAGTACGGCCGCGCCGTGGCCGACCTCATCCACGGATCGCTCGCGGCCTATCTCGAGTCCTTCCGCGTCCTCCACGGCCTGGAGTGCGACGCCGTGTTCGGGCTGGCGCGGAGATTCGAGCCGGCCATCGCGGCGTTCGATCCCGCCACGATGGAGGAGATCGAGGGCATCGCCGAAGGCGCCGAGGCGCCCCTCGAGGCGATCCTGACCATCAACGCGCGAAGCGAGCTCGTCCACGGTCTCAAGGCGCGGCTCGACGACGGCTGCACCTCGTTCATCGTGTTCGGCGGCATGACGGCCGACGGGCGCACCTACGTCGGCCAGAACTGGGACTGGAACCCGGCGATGAAGCCCAACGCCGTCGTGCTCGACGTCCAGCGCGACGGGGACCCCCGAATCCTGATCCTTACCGAGGCCGGCCTCGTGGGCAAGCACGGCCTCAACGAGGAAGGGATCGGCCTGTGCAACAACTTCATGCTGTCGGACAGGCGGCGTTTCGGAATGCCGGTCCACGTCATCCGCCGCAAGGTCCTCGCCGCCCGGATTCCAGGCGACGCCATCGGCGCCGTCCTCGCCGCCGACCGCGCGCTCGCCGCCAACTACATGATAGGCCACGCCGACGGCGCCGGCGTGGCGCTGGAAGCGTGGCCCGGCGGACTCGACGTCGTCCACGCCAAGGACGGCCTGCTTACCCACGCCAACCATTTCCAGATCGCGCGGACCGACCGCGAGGACATCGGCCGCGACGTCTTCCCCGACACCCTTCTGCGCGACATCCGGCTCCGCGATCTCCTGAGCGCGCAGCGCGGCGGCGTCGACCTCGGCGTCCTGGCGCGCGCCATGAGCGATCATTTCAACCATCCGGACTCCATCTGCCGGCACCCCAATCCGAACGCCCGGGAAGGCTACGGCATCGAGACGCTGGGCTGCGTGATCATGGACCTGACGGAACGGGTCCTGCACTTCTGCTCCGGTCCGCCGTGCGAAGGGGATTTCGCCGCCATCCGCATGGACCGCAAACCGGGACGGGTCGCCGTGGCCAACTACCGCGAGGCGGCGTAGACGAAGCGACCGGCCTCCCGACGCCACGCGCCCGCCTTCCCCCGATTCCGCACCCGTGGACCCGACCCGGGGAGCGGCTACGTTTTCCGCGAGGCGAGGAAACGCTCGTAACGGCCGATGCCCGCCAGGGCGCGCGCCGCTTCCGGGATTTCGTCGAATACGGGAATCCCCAGCGCCAGGGCGCGGGTCCGGGCGGCGCGCTTCCGCCCGTCCGCCTCGACGGAGCCGTCGGAGCGCAGCACGAGCGCGAAATGAACGTGCGCCTCCATCCGGGCCCGCACTTCGAGGGCGTTGCAGACGAGGGTCTCGAGGATGTCGAACCGCCGGTCCGCCGAACCGACGAACGACGCGATGTTGAGGTGCATCACCAGCGCGTCCGACTCGCCCGAGGCGTACACCGCCTCCAGGATCTTCTCCACGATCCCCGCCCCTTCGACCCGCAGCGTCGAGCGCGGCGTGTCGATCGGGTTGCCGATGCTCGTCCCCGGCGGCAGGTCGAGGGCGTCCAGCGGCTTCCGCGTCTCCTCCGAGAACGCGGGGACCGAGAGTCCCACCGCGGAGAAGACGTCGGCGCCCATGACGCTGATTCCGCCGCCGTTGCCGAACAGGACGACGTTCTTCGTGGGCCGCGCCGGGCGCGGCGTCAGCATCTGGAACGCCAGCAGGACGTCCAGGAATTCGTCGAGGGTTTCCGCGTGGACGAGGCCCAGTTGGCGAACGGCCGCCTGCCAGATACGCTCGTCGCTGGCCATGGCGCCCGTGTGGGAGACCGCCGCGCGCCGCCCCTCGTCGCTGCGCCCGCCGCGCAACAGGACGACCGGCTTGGCCCCGGCGGCGGCGCGGAGGACGTCGAAGAAGCGGCGGCCGTCCTTGACGTCCTCCAGATACAGCCCCACGACCCCGGTGTCGGGGTCGGCGAGGTAGAACTCGAGAAGATCGTTGGGGCCGACGTCGGCACTGTTGCCGACGCTGACGAGGCTGCTGAAACGCATGCCGCGTTCGTTCCCGCGGCGGATCATGTTGGTGCCGAGCCCGCCGCTCTGGGTGACGATGCCGACGGGTCCCGGCTCCGGCGAGACGCCCCCGACCCATGTGAGCCGCCCCTTGGGGCAATAGATCCCGATGCAGTTCGGCCCGACCAGCCGCGCGCCCCCGGCGCGGGCCGCCGCCACGATGTCCTCCTCGAGCTCCTTGCCGGCGACGGTCTCGCCGAAGCCGCTGGACGACACCTGCGCGAACCGCACCTTGCCCCCGGCGCCGGCGAGGAGTCCGGGAACCGACGCCGCCGCGACCGAGATGTACGCGTAGTCCACGGTCTCCGGCAGGTCGGCGAAGGCGCGATAGGCGCGCAGCCCCTCCACCTCCTCCGCCGACGGATGAATCGGGTAGATGCCGCCGGCGAAGCCGAAGTTGCGGACCTGATTGATGATCTCGTTGCCGAGCGTCACGCCCGAAGCCGAGGCCCCGGCCACGGCAATGGCGCGGGGTTCGACGAGCGGACGGAACGTCTCCGGCGCGTTCGGACCGGGCGGCGCGGCGCTCATGCCGGGGCGTTCAGGCCGTCCCGGGCCGTCCGTCGCAACGCGCGGACGTATCCGTGCCGCCAGGCGGTCAGGTCGTTGTCCTCCAGCACGCCCATCATCGACGACCAGCGTTCGATCCGTTCCTTCCGCCGCATGTTGAGCGCCCGGTGGATGGCGTTGGCGACGCCGTCCGTGTCGTGGGGGTTGACCACCAGCGCGTCGCGCAACTCGCGCGCGGCGCCGGCGAACCGGGAGACGACGAGGACGCCGGGATCGTCGGGGGACTGGGCGGCCACGAACTCCTTGGCGACCAAGTTCATGCCGTCGCGGAACGGCGTCACCAGCGCCACGTGAGAGGCCCGGTACAGGCCGGCCAGATTGGCTCGTGGAAAGGAGCGGTTGAGGTACCAGATCGGGACCCAGTCGGGTTCCGAGAAGCGGCCGTTGATGTGTCCGGTGAGCTGCTCGAGGTCCTTGCGGATTTCCCGGTACTGCGCGACGTCGCCGCGCGACGGCGGCGCGACCTGCATCAGCACGACCTTGCCCCGGCTCTCTTCGCGCCGGTCGAGGAACCGTTCGAACGCCAGGAACTTCTCGCGCAGGCCCTTGGAGTAGTCGAGGCGGTCGACGCCCAGGATCAGCTTGCGGCCTCTCATGCTCACGCGCGTGCGCTCGTACTCCCGTTTCGCGGGTCGGCTCTCCGCCATCCCCGCAAATTCCCCGGCGTCTATCGAGATCGGAAAGGCCTGGGTCCGAATCGTGCGGCCGAAGGCGCTGACGACCGAGCTGCGGCGGACCTCGCCGCCCGCCTCGCGCGTCACGTACCCGTGGAAGGCGCGCAGATCGTCGGGCGTCTGGAAACCGGCGAGGTCGTAGGCGAACAGCGAGCGAACGATGGCCTCGTGATTGGGCAGGGTGAGCAGGATCTCCGGCGGCGGGAAAGGGGTATGCAGGAAAAAGCCGATGGGGTGCCGGGCGCCCAGCCGGCGCAGCTCCTGGCCCATGGGCAGCAGGTGGAAGTCATGGACCCAGACGAGATCGTCCGGCCGCAGCAATCTGGCCAGATGGCGGGCGAAGAGCCGGTTGACCTCTATGTACCCCCGCTCCTGGCCGCGCTCGTATGCCGTCAGATCCATGCGGTAGTGAAACAGCGGCCACAGGGTCTGGTTGGCGAATCCGTTGTAGTACTCGGCCCGTTCGGCGCGCGTCAGGTCGAGGGTCGCATAGGAGACCTGTCCGGTCGTCGTGACCTTCGGCGCGCGCGGCCTGTTCTGGGTCGTTTCGCCGCTCCATCCGAACCACAGGCCCCCGGACTCCCGGAGCGCGGCCTCCAGCGCGACCGCAAGCCCGCCGGCGCGGGCCCGCGTCTTCCCGGCGTCGCGCGCGACGGCGACGCGGTTGGAAACGACGACTATCCGGCTCACAGCACCTCTTCCCAGCTCCGGCTCAGCCGAATCGCGGAATTGATCTGGCCCACCAGGGAGTAAGTCTGCGGGAAGTTGCCCCACAGCTCGCCGGTCTCGACGTCGAGGTCCTCGGACAACAGGCCGAGATGATTGCCGTGCGACAGAACGTCCTCGTAGATCTCGCGCGCCTCCTCGTTCCGTCCCGACGCGGCCAGGCACTCAACATACCAGAACGTGCAGATGATGAACGAATTCACCGGCTCGCCGAAATCGTCCGACGTGGCGTATCGCATCAGATGGTTCCCCCGGCGCAGCTCTCGCTCGACGGTTTTCAGGGTCCGGCGAAACCGCCGGTCGTTGGGGTCGATGAACCCGACTTCCGGCATCAGCAACAGGCTGGCGTCGATGTCCTTGCCGCCGAACGAGGCGACGAACGTCCCGAGGCGCGGATTCCACGCCTCCTCGAGGATCGTCTCGCGAATCTCCGCGGCCTTCCGCCGCCAGTAGCGCCAACGCGGCCCGAGGCCCAGGTGACGGGCGACCTTGGCCAGGCGGTCGCAGGCGGCCCAGCACATCAGGCTGGAAGACGTATGGACCGTCGTCCGGTCGCGCAGTTCCCACATCCCGGCATCCGGTTTCGCCGCGAGCCTGACCGCCTGCCTGCCCACGCCCTCGAGTCGCGCGAAGGTCCTTTCGTCTCCGGGCTTCAGAAAGCGCGAATCGAAGAACGCCTGGGTGGTGGCGAGGACGATGTCGCCGTACACGTCGTGCTGACGCTGTTCGAAGGCCTGATTGCCGACGCGAACCGGCCCCATCCCCCGGTATCCGGCGACTCCGTCGACGGTGCGTTCGTGCAGCCGCCGCTCCAGCGCGATTCCGTACACGGGCTGGATGGCGCCACCGTTCGCCGTGGCGACGATGTTGGTCAGAAAACGCACGTAGTTTTCCAGAACCGGAACCGCTCCCAGCCGATTGAGGGCGCGGACGACGAAATACGCGTCCCGCAGCCAGCAATACCGGTAGTCCCAGTTCCGTCCGCTGTCCGGGTACTCCGGAACGGAGGTGGTGAGGGCGGCCACGATGGCGCCGGTTTCCTCGAAGCTGCACAGCTTGAGCGTTATCGCGGACCGGATCACGGCGTCCTGCCAGTCGAGCGGGATGGCGAGCCGCCTGATCCACTCGCGCCAGTAGTCCCGGGTCCGCTCCCGGAACCTCGAGAAGATCGTCGCCGGGCCCTCGGACAGCGTTTCGTCGGGACCCAGGACCAGGGTTACCGGCTCCTCGAGGAAGAACGGCGTCTCGTCGAGCACGTAGGCCGGGGGCGCGTCGGTCGTAAGCCGCATCGTCGCGTTGGCGCCCACGTAGCGGACGTGATTGCTGCCGTGGGTGATGACGGGCGCGTCGGCGCCATAGTCGGAACTCGGCCGCAGCCTGATCCTGATTCGCGGCGCGCCGGCGATCGGCCGGACTCCGCGGACCAGCGTCAGCGGGCGGAAGATTCGGCCGAACTGCTCGAAGCGGGGCGCGAAGTCCTCGATCTCGACGCCGCCGCCGTTCCCGTCGTAAAGGCGCGTGATCAGAATCGCCGTGTTGGTCAGATACTCCTGCTCCGAACGGACGAAGTCGTCGATCTCGATTTCGTAGACGCCGGAGGCGTCGGACCGTCGGCGCCCGTGCCCCCGCAGCAGGTCGCAGAACACCGGGTCCCCGTCGAATCTCGGCAGGCAGTGCCAGACCACCCGGGCCCGCGCGTCGATCAGCGCCGCGATCGCGCAATTGCCGACGACGCCGAGATCGAGGGTCGTCACGCGCGCCTCCCCGCGGCCGGGGCGGGCGTCGTCGCCACATCGACGATTCGCCCCAGCCAATCCAGCAGTTCCCCGACCGTGTCGACCCGCGCCGCGGCCCGCGTGGCCGGGCCCTCCCCGCCGCGCCCGACACGGACGCTCACGCCGTCCCGCGCGTTGACGACGGTGAAACCGTCTTCGTCGGTGACGTCGTCGCCGCAGAATACCGGGGTCCGCCCCCGGAACGGCGCTTCGCGCATGAACGCCTCTATGGCGTCGCCCTTCGTGAAGGCGCGCGGCTTGACGTCGAAGGCGAACTTTCCCTCGACCACCTGCCAGTCCTCCGTCTCGCCCGCGACAGCTGCGTTCACGGCGTCCCTGCACGCATCCATCAACGAGGGATCGAGGCGATAGTGCAAGGCGACGGCGAACTTCTTGTCCTCGACGAAGACGCCTCGATGCCGGGCGGCGAACGCCCGCAGCGCTTCGCGGACGTTCCGCGGGCAACGGGAAGGCCGGGCCGGACGGACGATCGCGCCGTCCGCGGCGCGCCGTTCGAATCCGTGCAGCCCGGCGACGGCCGGAACGACGGCGCCGAGAAAGCCGTCGATCTGCGCGATCGGCCGGCCCGTCACGATCGCGACGGCGTCTCCCAACGCCTCGCGCAACGCCGCCAGAAGCGGAGGCAGGATCTCCGGGACGTCGACGGACTCCGGCGTCGGCGCGATGTCGACGATGCTGCCGTCGAAATCGAGGAACAACGCCCAGTCCGGGCGCGGTTCGGGCAGGTCCATGAAGCGCGTGGTCGTGGTCACCGTCCGCCCAGGATCTCGCGCGTCCGGACCTTGCCGTGCTCGACGGCCGGCTGATCGAAGGCGTTCACGCCCGACATCCGCGCCGCGATCATCGTCTCCAGCGTGAAATGCATGAACAGCGCGCCCATCGCCGCGGCGTCGACGCGGGCCAGCCGGAGGATCCGCGTGGGCCGGCCGCACGCGATCAGGGCCTCCGTCGTGGCCGTCTGCTGCGCCGCGACGAGGTCGCCGACGGTCGCGTCCGCCAGGCAGGCCAGAGCTTCCTCGCCCGTCCGCCCCGCGGGGATCACGGGTCCGGCGCCGCCGACGTCCGGCTGAACGATCGTGAACATCTTGTCCCGCGGACCGTCGAGGTAAAGCTGCAGCTGGCTGTGCTGGTCCACGGGTCCCAGCGCCGGAATCGGGGTCGTGCCCGATCCGTCCTTGCCCAGGCTCTCGGCCCACAGCTGACGGTGCCAGGCGGCGAACGGATCGAGCGCGTCGCCATAGGGCATGAGGACGCTCATGGCCGCGCCGCGGCGCCGGGCCAGCCCCAGCGAGACCGCGGCCCCGAGCGCCGGAGGGGCCGGGCGCGGCGATCCCGCGCCGAAGGCGCCGTCCAGAACCGCGGCCGCGCCGCGCCGTATGTCCACCGGGTCCAGGCCCGCGATCGCCGCCGGCAGCAGGCCGACCACCGACAGGACGGAGAAACGCCCGCCCACGCCGGGATCGTGATCCAGCACCCCGTGGCCGCGCGCGACGGCCAAGCGTCTCAGGACGCTGTCCGCCGGGTCGGTGACGACGACGAAACCGTCGGACGCGGCCTCGCCGAGCGCGGCCCGCGCCGCCTTGTGACAGACCAGGTACTGCGAGATCGTTTCCACCGTGGCGCCCGACTTCGAGATCACCAGAAATCCGGTGCGCGCGAAGTCGGTCGCCTCGACCAGCGCCGCCAGGGACGCCGGGTCGAGATTGTCGGCGAACCGGAGTTTCGGACCGTCTTTCGGGTTCAGGCGCGCGACCGCCCGGCCGCCGAGACTCGAGCCTCCGGTGCCCAGCACGACGACGCGCTCGAACCGGGACCTCATGTCCGCCGCGACGGCGGCGATGCAGGGAACGTCGTCGCGGCGCGCGGGCAGCGCCAGGACGTCCGCGGCGCCGTCCACGGCGCCGCCGCGCAGGTCCTCGAGCGCGGCGGTCGCGCCGTCGATCCAGGGCGCCAGTTCGTCCGCGGCGAGACCATGCTCTCCGATCGTCTCGGCGAGGCAACCGCGAACGTCCTGTCGGTAGGGCGCGGACATGCGATGGACGTCCTTGCGAAAAAGCCGGAGGAAACGGAAGATGACACGTCGGCCGGATATCCGCCAAGCTGTCCCTCACGCGCATCACGGGAGCGAGCACCATGCGAACAGCGATTCTGGGAGCGATCGTCGGTGGCCTGATCGGCGCCGGTTCGGGCTTCGCGGCGGGCATCTTCGCCTATCCGTACATTTTCCTCGCCGACGTCGTGGCGACGGAGGAAGTGGCCGACGCGGCGTCGAAGGTGATCGTGGCCAAGGGAACGTTCATTCACGCCAACCCGTCCGACCCCATCCATTACGGCAAGGGATCCGTGACGGTCTACAGGGACGCCGTGCACCTGGGGGCGGATTTCGAGGTCGGACCGGGGCCGAAGTTTCACGTCTACCTGGTGCCCCAGGCGCCGGTCACACCCGGCGACGACGTCGCGGCCTCGATGTACGTCGACCTGGGGCGCCTGCGCGCGTTCAAGGGCAGCCAGGTGTTCCCGGTGCCCGTCGGCGTCGATCTCGCCGACTACCGAAGCGTCGTCATCTGGTGCGAGCGCTTCGGGGTGCTGATCTCTCCCGCCACCCTGGAATTTCCGTAGGCTTCGTCCGCTCCCGAAGCGCGGCGACGGGCGGAAGGGCGCGGCGGGGCGGTGTCGACCGGAGAGAACGGCGGATGAAGACGCGCGGGCTCCTGGCCCTCGCCGCGGCGCTCGCGGCGGCCTCCGCCGGTTCGCCGGCCGGCGCGGAAGGCGATCCGGCGAGGGGCGAGAAGGTGTTCGCGAAATGCCGGGCGTGCCATACGGTCGCGCAGGGCGCGAGGCACAAGGTCGGCCCGAACCTGTACGGCATGTTCGGATGCCGGGCCGCCTCCGCCGAGGGTTACAGGCGCTACTCCAAGAGTTTGAAGACCGCCGGATTCGCCTGGGACGCGGAACTGCTCGACCGGTATCTGACGAGCCCGCGGAAGATGATCAAGGGCGGCCGGATGGTCTTCCCGGGGCTGAAGAAGGCGCGCGACCGGGCCGACGTCATCGCCTACCTCATGCGGGCGACGAAGTAGTCACGGCAAGCACCCCCGCGATCCTCCGGCGCCGTTCCGATACCCGTGGGCCAAGTCGAAATGGTGGAATTCATGGAGTATCCTGAGCAACCCGAAAGGACGTAAGTCATGGCGAAGGAACCGATACTGTCACCGGCGAAGAGGGAAAGACTGGTGAGAGGCGTATTACCGAAGAAGCCGGCGACTATCGTCAAACCGAAACCGCCGCCAGCCCCGCCGCCGAAGAAATAGAGCTGGCAGCCGTAGCGCACGGCCACATCGAACACTGCGGTTGCACCGAGCGCACCCCCTCTCACGGGGAACGCGGGGACGCCGCGGCCAGCACTCTCGCTATCCGTCGCGCGGTATCGGTGAAGTGCCGGACTTCTTCGGGGGTCAGGTTGCGGCCGAGGATGGCGCGTTTGCGGTAGGAGAGCCACTTCTTGAGCACTTGGTGGGCACCGAGCCTGTAGCGCCAGACGGCGACAGGGATGTTGCGCCAGAAGGCGTGGTCGTTGAGATACACGTCGAAGGTCGTTTCGCCGAGCGCCGGGGGTGCGGCGCCAAGGGCGGCGCGCTCCTCCGGCGCATAGGCGCGCTCGACAGCGCGACCCGGGCCGGGCATGACGGCGCCGCCGGCGTCGAGGTGGCCCCAGCCGACGGTGAGGGCGAAGTCGTCGCCGGTCATGTTGCGGCCGTCCGTGGTGGCGGGGACGGCGACGGCGGCGAGGTCGGGGCGCAGCGGGCCTTGGGTGACGCCGGGGACCGGCGTTTCCGGGTCGAGCAGGGCGGCGAGTTCGCGGCCCCGCGCGGCCGACTCGGCCAACGCCTCGGCATCGCCGCTGTCGGGCCAGCCGGGAAGCGGGATGCGCGGCCATTCCATGCGCAGCGCACCGGCGTTGGCCTCGCGGTAGGCGGGATCATGGAGGGTGGCGAGGACGTGGTGGAACAGGTCCTCGACGCCGAGGCCCAGGCTGTCGAGATAGCGCCGCGCGGTGCCCGTCAGGTTGGGGCGGCGGCCGGTGTCTTCGCCGTCGTCGCGGAGCCAGGCGGAAAAGAAACAAGTCGCGTTACCTATCAAGTCATGACAGCCGATTTGCTCAATTACGCAGGCTCGTGGTTCAACCGCTCCCTTTTGAGGCCGCTTGTTGAATGAAAGCCAGACATTCCCCTCGAACACATGCGGGCGGTACTTGGCGCGCTTCTCGTCCAGCAGTTTCGTATCCGCTTCCCAATACAGCCAGCGGATGTCGAACGGGCGGTAGGCATGGCGAACGAAACCGTCTTCGTTCGGCCCGCCGCGTTTGAGCAGCGCGTCGCGCACCGTGCGGGCGTCGAACCGCGCCGTCGTCTGCATCGCCGGCGGATAGCGCCGGGCGATCTCCTCGTGGCTTATGCCGGGATCGAAGTAGTCGCCGATCCGCACCCTGAGCCGGTCGAGGTCCGTGTCGACGAGGAACCCGTTGCGGCTGGTCTTGACGCCGGGGAAGTGCGCCGGGAACAGGTCCGGCAGCGAGGGCCAGTCGAACCAATCCTCGCTCACCGCCGTTTGCACGAACGGCAGGCCGAGCGAAAGCACTGGCGCAACATCGTCGTACAGCGCGTCCGGCCCCGCCTCCGCCGTCGCCAGCAGGTCCGCCCGCTTCGACCGCCCCCACAGATGGCGGAAGCCGATGCACCCCGCCGGCGCATGGTCCTCCTTGCGCACCAAGGTGGCGATGGCGGTCCCCACCTGGATGCCTACCGGGTCGCCCTCGGTCGAGAACACGCTCGGGTCCGGCGTCCCGTCCGGCGCGACCTTCCCCGTCTTGTACTTGTCGCCGTTCAGGCAATCGACGCGGATGGCGTCGAACGCCTCCAGATACCGCTCCCGCATCCCCGTGAACGACAACCCGTCCAGCCACGAGTAGTTGGAGATGAAACACACCACGCCCCGGCCGGTCTTCTCGGCGATCCGCCGCTCTGCCATGCGGAAGAAGCGCACATAGAGGTCGTTCAGACCCTGCCCCTCCGGCCGCCGCACCTGCTTCGTCGAACGGTACGCCTCCGACAGCGCCCGCTCCTCGTCCATCGCCACGCCGGCGAAGCCGTTGTACGGCGGGTTGCCGAGGATCACGAGGATGGGGCGGTCCCGCTTCACCCGTTCCGCCCGGTCGCGCTCCTCCTCCAGTTCCGGGAAGGCGATCAGCTGCTTCTCCCCCTCGGTCGACTCCCAGCCGGTGAGCGCGTTGGTCAGGAACACCCCGGCGCGCTCCGTCCCGTCGTCGGCCAGCGGCGCGTCCAGTTCCCGCATCGCCAGGCCCACTTGCAGGTGCGCCACCACGAACGGCGCCGGCATGATCTCGAACCCGAACACACGCTCCAAGGCCGCCTGCTTCACCCGCGCCCCCACCAGCACGCCGAGACCTTGGCCCTCCAGGTTGGACGCGATGCGCCGCAGCACTTCCGCCAGATAGGCCCCGGTGCCACAGCACGGGTCGAGAACGTAGACGCTCTCCGCCGCCAAGCCGTCGGCGATGCCGAGATCGTCCTTCAGGGCACGGTCCACCCGCGCCACCATGTAGCGCACCACTTCCGAAGGCGTGTACCAGACCCCGAGTTGCTTGCGGAGTTCGGGATCGAACGCCTCCAGGAACGGTTCGTAGAAGTAGGGCACCGCCGCGCCCTCGTCGAAGCGCGAGAAGAACGCCGCCCGGTCCACCCGCTCCAGCACGGCGGACGTCCAGTCCAGCACTTCCACCAGCCCCAGCGGTTGCAGCCGGCCAGGCTGCGACAGCTGTTGGAACAATGCCGCCAGCACCGGGGCGCGCAGATGCCAGACCGCTTCATGCCAATTGAACCCGCCGACGGGCGGTGGTGACTGCCGCGCCCACAGCACCCAAGCGGAGAACACGCCGTAGAACAGCGTCTGCACCAGCGTCGATCGGAAGAACCGCGCGCCCTGTTCCCCCTCGAAACGGACGCCCAGCGCTTCTTCGAGTGCCGAACGCACCGCCGCCAGCGCCGACGCGTCGCCCGCCGCCTCGACCCGCGCCAGCCCGTCGCGGGCATGGGACGCCAACAGCCACGCCAAGTCCTTCGGCTCCGCCAGCGCCGCCCGGTGCGACAACGCCCGCACCAGATACTCCGCGAGACCCGCGCCCATCTCGCGGGCGAAGGCGCGCGGCGTCTCCAGCCGGCGCGTGAAGTTCTCGGCGTTCTCCGCCAGCCGCAGGCTCTCCAGCTTCGCGGGGCGGCCGGCCGCGTCCTCGCCCACCAGCACGAAGTCGCGGGTGTTGGTCACCAATACCAGCCGGTAGCGGCCCCAATAGCGGCTTACCTGATCGCCCGCCGCCGTCAGCCAAGCGTCGTCATCGACCGCCTTCACCTCGATCACGCCGCGCTCCGGCGTCTGCCCTTCGTGCGGACGGCCCTTCTGAACCTGCTTCGCCGTGTAGAGGCCGAAGTCGGGATGGCCCGCGCCGTGATCGGCAAGCTCCTGAACGCAGAACACCTTCGGCTTCAGCGTGGCACCGACGGCATCGAGCAACCCCGCGAGCGGCACGTAGCTCGATCGCTCCCCGGTCGCCCCACCGGAGGCGCGCACGCGCAGCAAGTCGGCGAAGTACGCCTCCACCGCCGCCACGAGCTTCGCGTTCATTCCCGATCAGCGCTCCGGTCCACGAGCATCATCAGCGCCGTTATCCGCCTTGCCGTATCGGTGAGGTGCTGGACTTCCTCGGGCGTCAGGTCACGGCCGAGGACGGGGCGTTCGCGGTAGGAGAGCCATTTCTTGAGGACTTGGTAGCCGCCGAGCCTGTAGCGCCACACGGGCGCCGGGACGTTGCGCCAGAAGGCGCGGTCGTTGAGATACACGTCGAACGTGGTTTCGCCGAGCACCGGGAGTACGTTGCCAAGGGCTTCGCGTTCTTCCGGCGTGAAGGGGCGCTCCACAACGCGGCCCTGGCCGGGCATGACGGCCCCACCCTGCCCCGCATGGCCCCAGCCGGCGGCGAGCGCGAAGTCGTCGCCCGCCATGTTGCGGCCGTCCGTGGTGGCAGGGATGGCGATGGCGGCACTCTCCGGGCGCAGTGCGCCCGTCGTGACGCCGGGAACCGGGGTTTCAGGGTCGAGCAAGGCGGCGAGTTCGCGGCCGCGCGCGGCGGATTCGGCGAGTTCCGTCGCCGCGCTTTCGGATGCGCCCTCCGGCCAACCGGGAAGCGGGATGCGAGGCCATTCCATGCGCAGCGCACCGGCGTTGGCCTCGCGGTAGGCGGGATCATGGAGGGTGGCGAGGACGTGGTGGAACAGGTCGTCCGCGCCCAGACCCAGACGTTTCAGATAGCAATGCGCCGCTTCGCTCAGATTGACCCGGCGCGCGCCCTCGCCGTTGCCGCCGAGGTCGTCGTCGCGCAGCCACATCGGGAAAAAGCTCGACAACCCGTTGCCGAAGTTGTCGGCAAGATGACGGGCCAGCGTCCCCCGTGAAAAGTCCTCCCTGGCTTCCCGTTCGCGTGCTTCGATCCACATGTTGCCTTCGAATACATGAGGTCGGTACTTGGCGCGTTTCCCGTCGAGCAGCTTGGTATCCGCTTCCCAGTAGAGCCAGCGGGTGTCGAACGGACGGTATGTGTAACGAACGAATCCCGATTTATCCGGCCCGCCGCGTTTGAGCAGCGCGTCGCGCCCGGCGCGGGCATCGAAACCCGACGTGTTCTTCATCGCCGACGGATAGCGCCGGGCGATCTCCTCGTGGCTCAGGGCCGAGTCGAAGTAGTCGCCGACGCGCGCCCCGAGCCGGTCGAGGTCGGTGTCGATCAGGAACCCGTTGCGGCTGGTCTTGACGCCGGAGAAGTGCGCCGGGAACAGGTCCGGCAGCGAGGGCCAGTCGAACCAATCCTCGCTCACCGCCGCCGGTTTGAGCGGCAAACCGAGACAAAGAGAGGGGTTCAGAACCGAATATCCCGAATCGATGTCGGGAGCATCCAGGCTCCCCAGCATCGCTTGCCGCCTGTCGGCGGCCCGCGCCTGATCAAAATCGCGGTACAGGGCGCGCCCGCTCGCCGATGCGCCAGTTCTCGACTTCGACAGCAACGCGATGCCGGTCCCGACCTTGATCCCCGGCGACTGCCCTTGCAGGGCGAACACCGTTTCGCTGGTCCGCCCGTCGGGCGCGTATTCGGAGACGATACGATCACCATGCAAATTGTCGATCCGCACCACGTCGAACGCCTCCAGATAGCGTTCCCGCATCCCCGTGAACGACAACCCATCCAGCCACGAGTAGTTCGAGATGAAACACACCACCCCACGGCCCGTCTTCTCCACGATCCGCCGTTCCGCCATGCGGAAGAAACGCACGTAGAGGTCGTTCAACCCCTGCCCCTCCGGCCGCCGCACCCGCTTCGTCGAACGGTACGCCTCCGACAGCGCCCGCTCCTCGTCCATCGCCACGCCGGCGAAGCCGTTGTACGGCGGGTTGCCGAGGATCACGAGGATGGGGCGGTCCCGCTTCACCCGTTCCGCCCGGTCGCGCTCCTCCTCCAGTTCCGGGAAGGCGACCAGTTGCTTCTCCCCCTCGGTCGACTCCCAGCCGGTGAGCGCGTTGGTCAGGAACACCCCCGCCCGCTCCGTCCCGTCGTCGGCCAGCGGCGCGTCCAGTTCCCGCATCGCCAGGCCCACCTGCAGGTGCGCCACCACGAACGGCGCCGGCATGATCTCGAACCCGAACACACGCTCCAAGGCCGCCTGCTTCACCCGCGCACCCGCCAGCGCACCGAGGCCCTGCCCTTCCAGGTTGCCCGCAATGCGCCGCAGCACTTCCGCCAGATAGGCCCCGGTGCCGCAGCACGGGTCGAGGACGTAGACGTTCTCCGCCGCCAGTCCCTCGGCGATGCCGAGATCGTCCTTCAGGGCACGGTCCACGCGGGCAACCATGTAGCGCACCACCTCCCCCGGCGTGTACCAGACCCCGAGTTGCTTGCGGAGCTCGGGATCGAACGCCTCCAAGAATGGTTCGTAGAAGTAGGGCACCGCCGCGCCCTCGTCGAAACGGGAGAAAAACGCCGCCCGGTCCACCCGATCGAGCGCGGCGGCCGTCCAGTCCAGCACCTCCACCAAGCCGAGCGGTTGCAGGCGACCGGGCTGCGACAGCTGTTGGAACAATGCCGCCAGCACCGGCGCGCGCAGATGCCAGACCGCCGTGCGCCAGTCGAACCCGCCAGCCGGCGGCGGTGATTGCCGCGCCCACAGCACCCAAGCCGAGAAGACGCCGTAGAACAGCGTCTGCACCAGGGTCGAGCGGAAGAACCGCGCGCCCTGCTCGCCCTCGAAACGGACGCCCAGCGCTTCTTCAAGTGCCGAACGCACCGCCGCCAGCGCAGGCGCCTCCCCCGCCGCCTCGACCCGCGACAGCCCGTCGCGGGCATGGGACGCCAGCAGCCACGCCAAGTCCTTCGGCTCCGAGAGTGCCGCACGGTGCGACAGCGCACGCGCCAGATACTCGCCCAACCCCGCGCCGACAGCGCGGGCGAAGGCGCGCGGCGTCTCCAGCCGGCGCGCGAAGTCCTCGGCATCGTCCGCAAGCCGCAGGCTCTCCAGCTTCGCCGGACGGCCCGCCGCGTCCTCCCCCACCAGCACGAAATCACGGGTGTTCGTCACCAGCACCAAGCGATAGCGGCCCCAATAGCGGCTCACCTGATCGCCCGCCGCCGTCAGCCAAGCATCGTCGCCAAGCGCCTTCACTTCGACCACGCCGCGTTCCGGCGTCTGCCCCTCGCGGACCTTCCCCTTCTGCACTTGTTTCGCGGTATAGAGGCCGAAGTCGGGATGGCCCGCACCGTGGTCGGCGAGCTCCTGGACGCAGAACACCTTCGGCTTCAGCGCCGCCCCGACGGCGTCGAGCAATCCCGTGAGCGGCCCGTAGCTCGACCGCTCCCCGGTCGCCCCGCCGGAGGCGCGCACCTGCCGCAGACCGGCGAAGTACGCCCCCACCGCCGCCGCGAGCTTCGCGTTCATTCCCGACGTCGCGCCGCACGGATGGCGCGCCAGATCTTTTCGGACGTCAGCGGCATGTCGAGACCGCGCACGCCATGAGGACGGAGGGCGTCCAGCACCGCGTTGACCACGGCCGGCGGCGCGCCGACGCATCCCGCCTCTCCCACGCCCTTGACGCCGAGCAGATTGTTCGTGGAGGGAGCGTCCTCGAAGAAGCGGACCTGCACGTCCGGAAGATCGTCGGCGCGGGGCAGGCCGTAATCCATCAGCGACCCGGTCAGCAGCTGCCCGCCGCCGGGATCGTAGGCGACGCCCTCCGCGACCGCCTGCCCGATGCCCTGGGCGACGCCGCCCATGATCTGGCCTTCCGCCGTCATCGGATTGACGACCGGACCCGCGTCCTCGACCGCGCGGTAGCCGACGACCGCGACCGCGCCGGTCTCCGGATCGATCTCGACGTCCGCCACGTGACAGCCGTTGGGATAGGAAATCCAGGGCCGTTCGTAGACCTCCTCGTCGTCGAGCGGACCTTCGAACCCGTCCGGGCATCGCGACGGATCGAAAGACGCCCGGATGACGTCCGTCATCGCGACGCGCCGGTCGGTCCCGGCGACGACGAACGCGCCCTCGGCGAAGCGCACGTCCGCCGCCGCCGCTTCCAGCAGGTGGGCGGCGACCGGCATGGCCTTCTCGATGACCCGGTCCGAAACCACCCGGAGGGCCGACCCGGCCATGCCGAGGGTGCGCGAGCCGGAATGTCCGCCGCCGGAGGGCGTCGCGTCGGTATCGCCCTGGCGATAGGCGACGGCCGCGCAGGGAACGCCGAGCCACGTCGCGACGAGCTGGGTCAACGCGGTCTCGTGCCCCATGCCCGTGGACTGGCTCCCGACCGCCAGCACGACGGAGCCGTCCGCGGCGAAGCGCAGCGCGGCGTACTCCCGGGACGGCCCCCCGGTGGGCGCCAGCCAGAACCCCATGCCGACGCCGCGAAGCGGCGCCGCCGCGCCGGGCGCTTCCCGGCGCCCCGCCTCCGGCCACGCCGCCGGATCCAGCGCGCGATCCAGGACCTCCGGGAAATCGCCGCTGTCGAAGGTATGGCCGAAGCCGTTGTCGTAGGGCAACTCGTCGGGCCGGAGGACGTTCAGACGCCGGAGCGCGACACGGTCGATGGCCAGTTCCCGGGCGGCCGCGTCGATGACCCGCTCGATCTGGTACGTGGCCTCGGGCCGGCCCGCGCCGCGATAGGGGTCCGTCGGCGAGGTGTGGGTGAACGCGACCTTCGAACGGAAATGACGGGCGCCGATCCTGTAGTGCCCGCCGACGGTCCTGACCGTGGCGGTGGTGGCGATGGTGGCGCTGTTGGCGGCGAGATAGGCCCCGTTCTCGCCGACGGACAGCACGCGCAAGGCCAGGAAACGATGCCCCTCGTCGAGGGCGAGCGAGACCTCGCTCCACTGGTCCCGGCCGTCGTTGTCGCTCAGAAAGCTCTCGGAGCGGTCGGCGATCCACTTGACCGGCCGCCCGAGCGCCCGCGCCGCGAACAGCACCAGCGGATACTCCGGGTAGAGGGCGTTCTTGGCGCCGAACCCGCCGCCGACGTCCACCGCCCGCACGCGCACGGCCCCGGCGGGAACGCCGAATATCTCGGCGGCGAGCTGATCCCGGAGAACGTGCACGTTCTGGGTCGATGCCGTGAGCGTGAAGGAGTCCGCCGCGGAGTCGTATTCGCCGATGGCGCCGCGCGGCTCCAGGGGAACGACCGCGACGCGCTGGTTGAGGATCTCGACGCGGACGACGTGCGCGGCGACGGCGAACGCGGCGTCGACCGCTTCGGGATCGCCGGCTTCGTAGTCGAGGCACAGGTTCCCCGCCACCTCGTCCCACACCAGGGGCGCCCCGGGTTCGAGCGCGGCGCGCGGGTCGACGACCGCCGGCAGCGGTTCGTAGACGACCTCGATCGATTCCGCGGCGTCCCTGGCGGCCGCGGCGCTCTCGGCCACGACGAAGGCGACAGCGTCGCCGACGAAGCGCACGCGCCCGTCGGCCAGGATCGGACGCGCGGGCCTGGCGAGCGGCGTCCCGTCCCGGTTGTTCAGCACCGTCCGCGTCTCGATCGCGCCGAGACCCGCCGCCGCCAGATCGGCGGACGTGTGGACCGCGAGGACTCCGGGCGCTGCGCGCGCCGAAGCCGCGTCGATCGAGAGAAGGCGCGCGTGGGCGTGGGGCGACCGCAGCACGACGCCGTGCGCCACGTCCGGCGGATCGATGTCGTCGACGAAGGTCCCGGCGCCAACGAGGAACCGCCCGTCCTCGATCCGCCGCGGCGGCCGGCCGACGCGGACGCCGGTCACGCCGCCGGGCCCCTTCCCGCCGGCCGGGGCGACGGAGAGGAACGGAGCGACCGCCGGACGCAGGCTAGACGTGAAACGACTCGCCGCAGCCGCAACGGCCCTTCTCGTTCGGGTTGTTGAACACGAAACCGGAGCTCAGCTTGTCCTCGACGTAATCCATCTCGGTGCCGGCGAGATACATCGTCGCCAGCGGATCGACGCAGATCCTCACGCCCTTGTCCTCGACGAGCTCGTCCATGGGAAGCGGCGCGTCCGCGTATTCCATCGCGTAGGCGAGACCCGAGCACCCTCGGGTCTTCACGCTGATGCGCAGCACCGCGTCGGCCTTGTCGCCCACGTCGATGAGATGCCGCACCCGGCGCGCCGCCGCGTCCGTCAGCCTGAACAGTTCCCGATCGGTCATTCCCTTCGGCTCCATTCCCGTAATCCTCAAAAACCCAGCGCGAGCTTCGCGTCGTCCGACATGCGGTCCGGGGACCACGGCGGGTCCCATACCAGCGCCACCTCGACCTCCCCGACGCCGTCGACCGCGGCGACCGCGTCGGCGACCCAGCCCGGAAGTTCGCCGGCCACGGGACACCCCGGCGCCGTCAGGGTCATCTTGATGGCGACGCCGCCGTTTGCCGCCAGCGACACGTCGTAGACGAGACCGAGGTCGTAGACGTTGACCGGGATCTCCGGGTCGTACACCGTCCGCATCGCCTCGATCAGGACGTCCTCGCCGGCGAGCGCCGCCGCGTCGCCGGGCCTCGGGGACCCGGACCGCGCGACGAACGGCTCCGGCGCCGACGCCGGCGCCGGCCACTCCGGCACGAAGTCCGTGAGCGACGGGTCGTCGCGAAGGTCTTTCCGTTCCGATTCCTGCTGCATCGCGGGCCTATTCGGTCGTCGCCCCGGCTTCGCCCCGGAGCGCGGCGTTCATCGTATGCCAGGCGAGAGTCGCACACTTCACCCGGATCGGGTACTGGCGCACCCCGGACAGCACCCGGAGACGGTCGATCTCGTCGGCGAGCCCCTCGTCCGTTTCCGCGCCGGCATCGGACGTGCACATCTCGTGGAAGTTCCGGAACAGCGCGTCGACCTGCTCCAGCGTCTTGCCCGCGACGATCTCCGTCATCAACGACGCGGAAGCCTGCGAGATGGCGCAGCCGCGTCCGTCGAAGGCCGCGTCCCGCACCACCCCTTCCCCGTCGACGTGGAGATAGACGGAGATACTGTCGCCGCACAGCGGATTGTGTCCGTCGGCGCGATGGCTCGCCTCGTCCGGCTTCCCGTAGTTCCGCGGGTTCCGGCCGTGGTCGAGGATGACTTCCTGATAAAGTTCCCTGAGATCGTCCAGCATCAGCCGAAAATCTCCTTCACGTGATGGAGCGAGTCCACGAGCCGGTCGATCTCCTCGCGCGTGTTGTAGAGGCCGATCGAGGCGCGCACGGTGCCGGATATGCCGAAGCGGTCCATCAGCGGCTGCGCGCAGTGGTGGCCGACGCGGACCGCGATGCCGTCCCGGTCCAGGATCGTGCCCACGTCGTGCGGGTGCACGTCGTCCTGGAGGAAGGAGACGATGCTGGCCTTCTCGCCCCTGGCGCCGAAGAGCCGGACGCCGGGCGCGTCCGACAGCCGCGCGGTCGCGTACCGGAGCAGGTCGTGTTCGTGAGCCGCCACGGCGTCGCGCCCGAGCGCGTTGACGTAATCGATGGCCGCCCCGAGCCCGATCGCGCCCGCGATGTTCGGCGTCCCCGCCTCGAACCGTTCGGGCGGCCCGGCGAACGTCGTCTTCTCGAAGGTGACGTATTCGATCATGTCGCCGCCGCCCTGGTAGGGCGGCATGGCCTCCAGGTGTTCCGACCTGCCGTAGAGCACGCCGATGCCCGACGGGCCGTAGAGCTTGTGACCGGTGAAGACGAAGAAGTCGCAGTCCAGATCCCGGACGTCGACGTCGACGTGCACCGCGCTCTGCGCCCCGTCGATGAGAACGGGGATGCCTCTTTCGCGCGCCAGCCGGGTCATCTCCCTGGCCGGCGTGACGACTCCCAGCACGTTGGAGGTGTGCGTGAACGCCGCCATCCTCGTGCGCGGCGTGAGCATCGCCTCGAACGCCTCGAGGTCGACGAGGCCGTCGTCGTCCACCGGCGCGGCCCTGACCGTGGCGCCCGCGCGTTCGGCCGCGAGTTGCCACGGCACGATGTTGGCGTGGTGCTCGAGCTCGGTCAGCAGGATCTCGTCACCTTCCCGGAGGCGTCGCGCCGCGAAGCTGCTGGCCACGAGGTTGATCGCCTCGGTCGCGTTCCTGGTGAACACGATCTCGCGGGTGTGCGCCGCGTTGAGGTATGCCCGGACCTTCTCGCGGGCCTCGTCGTGGAGCTCCGTCGCCCGCGCGCTCAGGTAGTGCACGCCCCGGTGGATGTTGGCGTACTCCCCCTCGTAGACGGCGGAGACGGCGTCGATCACGGCGCGCGGCTTCTGGGCGCTGGCGCCGCTGTCGAGGAAAACCAGCGGCTTCCCGTGCACCTCCCGCGACAGGATGGGAAAGTCGGCCCGCACCCTGTCGACGTCGTAGGCCGCGGGACCCGCGCACCCGGCGCCGCGCCGGACCGTTTCCGCGATCGCCGGGGTCACGCGCCCGCCTCCCCCGCCTCCACGGCCGCCGGCGCCGCGCGCGACAGCCAGTCGTCGATCTCGGCGTCGAGACGCTCCCGGAACGATTCGTCCTCGACCGATTCCACGGCCTCGGCCACGAAGGCCCGGATCAGCAGCCGGCGCGCCTCCTCGGCGCCGAGGCCGCGCGCGCGAAGGTAGAACAGCTCGCGCTCGTCCAGATGGCCGGCCGTGGCGCCGTGGCTGCATTTCACGTCGTCGGCGTAGATCTCCAGTTCCGGTTTCGTGTCGATCTCCGCCTCGTTCGAGAGCAGAAGGGTCTTGTTGAGCTGGTGGCCGTCGGTGCGCTGGGCGCCGGGACGGACCGAGACCAGCCCCTGGAACACCCCGCGGCTCCGGCCGTCGAGCACGCCCTTGAACACCTGCCGGCTGCCGCCTCCGGGCTCGGCGTGGGTGACGCGGGTCGTGACGTCGGCGTGCTGGCGGTCCCGGGCGAGATAGACCCCGTCGAGCCGGCAGTCGGCGCCTTCGCCCGCCAGCGTGGCGTCGATCTCGCACCGCGAGAGCCGGGCCCCCACCGACATCAGAAAGGCGCGATACGCCCCCCGCTCCGCCACCGTCACGCGGGTGTTCGCCAAGTGATAGGCGCGCCCGGACTCGCGCTGCATCTTGCGGTGGACGACGGACGCGGACGCGGCGACGACGATCTCCGTCACCGGGTTGGACCAGTATTCCGACGGCCCGACGCCGACGTGCGTCTCGGTCAGGGCGATCCGGCTGCCGGCCCCGGCGACGACGAGGTTCCGCGGATGGACGCTGGCCGGCGAGCGCGCGTCGTTCACGAAGACCGTTTCGATCGGCCGGTCGACCGCCGCGCCGTCCTCGGCGACGATCACGCAACCGTCCATCATGAACGCCGTGTTGAGGGCCAGAAGCGCCTCGTCCTCCAGCGCCGACAGGCGCTCGACGTGCGGGCGCACGACCGGCGCCCGGCTCCGCAGCGCCTCGCCCAGGCTCAGCACGGCGAGGCCCTCGGACGGCGGCCCCGTGCGGGAGCGGCCGGCGTCGAACCGGCCGTTGACGAACACCAGCCGGCGCCCGGCGTCCGGTGCGCCCGCGCCGATGCCGTCGAGGTCGAACGGCGGGTCCCCTTGCGGCGGCGGCGCGATGTCGAAGGGCGTCTTCGCCAGGTCCTTGAGGCTGGTGTACTTCCAGGCCTCGACGCGGGTCGACGGCAGGGCGGCCCGGTTGAAGGCGTCCAGGGAGTCGCGGCGCAGCGCGTCGAGCCAGTCGAGCCCGGCGCCGGGCAGTCCCGCGGCCACCTCGTCGAAACGTTCGACGAACGGGAACCCGGCGGCGATCCGGCGTGACATGTCCCGGCCTCCCGTTTCCCGTCTCAGGCGGCCTCGGCGGCCGTCAGCGCGCCGTACCCTTCCTTCTCCAGCTCCAGCGCCAGTTCCCCGCCCCCGGACTTGACGATCCGGCCGTGGGCGAGGACGTGAACGCGGTCGGGCACGATGTAGTCGAGAAGGCGCTGGTAATGGGTGATCACCAGCATCGACCGGTCCGGATCCCGCAAGGCGTTGACGCCGCTGGCGACCGTCTTCAGGGCGTCGATGTCGAGGCCCGAATCGGTCTCGTCGAGCACCGCGAACTTCGGCTCGAGCAGCGCCATCTGGAGGATCTCGTTGCGCTTCTTCTCGCCGCCGGAGAACCCGACGTTCACCGGACGCCTCAGCATGTCGTCCGGGATGTTCAGCTCGGCCTGCCTTTCGCGCACGAACTTCACGAACTGCATGGCGTCGAGCTCCCGTTCGCCCCGATGCTTGCGCTGCGCGTTCACGGCCGCGCGCAGGAACGTCGTGCCCGCGACTCCCGGGATCTCGACCGGGTACTGGAAGGCGAGAAAGAGCCCCTCGCGCGCGCGCTCCTCGATGGAGAGGGCCAGCAGGTCGGCGCCCCGGTAGCGGACGCTCCCCCCGGTCACCTCGTACCCGTCCCGTCCGGCCAGCACGTAGGCGAGCGTGCTCTTCCCGGCGCCGTTCGGACCCATCACGGCGTGGACCTCGCCGCGCCCGATGGTCAGGTCGATCCCCTTCAGGACCTCCCGTTCTTCCACGCGGACGTGCAGGTTGCGGATCTCCAGCATTGCCCCTTCCGTTCCGTGGCGGCGGCCGGGCGGCTCAGCCGACGCTCCCCTCCAGGCTGAGACCGACGAGCTTCTGGGCCTCGACGGCGAACTCCATGGGCAGCTCCTGCAGCACTTCCTTGCAGAAGCCGTTGACGATGAGGGCGACCGCCTCCTCGGCGGACATGCCGCGCTGCCGGCAGTAGTCCATCTGGTCGTCGCTGATCTTCGACGTCGTCGCCTCGTGCTCGACCTTGGCGGACCGGTTCCCGACCTCGATGTAGGGCACCGTATGGGCGCCGCACCTGTCCCCGATCAGCAGCGAATCGCATTGCGTGAAGTTGCGCGCGCCCTCGGCCTTGCCCTGCATCCGGACGAGGCCGCGGTACGTGCTCTGCGCCCGCCCCGCCGATATGCCCTTGGAGATGATGGTGCTGCGGGTGTCGCGCCCGACGTGCAGCATCTTGGTGCCGGTATCCGCCTGCTGGCGGTTGTTGGTGATGGCGATGGAGTAGAATTCGCCCACCGAGTGGTCTCCCCGCAGGATGCAGCTCGGGTATTTCCAGGTGATGGCCGATCCGGTCTCCACCTGGGTCCACGAGATCTTGGAGCGGCTGCCGCGGCAGGCGCCGCGCTTGGTGACGAAGTTGTAGATGCCGCCGCGGCCCTCCTCGTCGCCGGGATACCAGTTCTGGACGGTCGAATACTTGATCTCGGCGTCGTCCAGGGCGACGAGCTCGACCACCGCGGCGTGGAGTTGATGCTCGTCCCGCATGGGCGCGGTGCAGCCTTCCAGATAGCTGACGTAGCTGCCCTTGTCGGCGACGATCAGGGTGCGCTCGAACTGGCCCGTGTTGGCGGCGTTGATGCGGAAGTAGGTCGACAGCTCCATCGGGCAGCGCACGCCCTCGGGCACGTAGACGAACGATCCGTCGGTGAACACCGCCGAGTTGAGCGTGGCGTAGAAGTTGTCCGAGTACGGCACGACGCTGCCCAGATACCGGCGCACCAGCTCCGGGTACTTCTCCACGGCTTCCGAGATGGAGCAGAAGAGAACGCCGGCCTTCTCCAGTTCGCCCTTGAACGTCGTGGCGACCGACACGCTGTCGAACACGGCGTCCACCGCGACGCCGGCGAGCATCTCCTGCTCGTGAAGGGGAATGCCGAGCTTCTCGTAGGTCGCGAGGAGCTCGGGATCGACCTCGTCCAGGCTCTTCGGACGGTCGACCGATTTCGGCGCCGAGTAGTAGTAGGCGTCCTGGTAGTCGATCGGCGGATAGGACACCCTGGCCCAGCGGGGCTCCTCGTCCCGTCGGCTCTCCCACAGGCGGTACGCCCTCAACCGCCAGTCCAGCAGCCATTCGGGCTCGCCCTTCTTGGCCGAGATGAAGCGGACGATTCCTTCGTCGAGCCCCTTGGGCGCCGTTTCGGCCTCGACGTCGGTGACGAAGCCGTACTTGTAGCCCGACCCGCCGAGGGCCTCGACCGTCCCGATGGTCTCGTCGATCGCGCTCATGGTCCGATCTCCATATGCCCGGACACCGGAACCCGATCGCCCCTCCCGGCCAGCCGGCCGGCGCCGGGCGGCGCGCGATCGAGCATGTCGGCCAGGGTCAGGTCGTCGAGAACCCGCTGCACGGCCTCGGCCACGGCGGCCCAGCGGCCGCCCACGCAGCAGCGGTCCTCGAAGTCGCAGAGCCCGCCTCCCGCCGGCAGGCAGTCGGTCAAGGCGACGGGACCCTCGAACCCGGCGATGATCTCGGCGACGGAGACGCCGGTTGCCGGACGATCCATCCTGTAGCCGCCGTTCCGGCCGCGAACGGCCGTGAGCAGCTCCAGTTCGGCCAGGCGATGGAGCAGCTTGCCGACGGTCGGCGTCGGCAGGCCGGTGGACAGGACGACGTCCGACGTCGTCATCAACTCGCCGGGGTGGTGGGCCATGTGACCCATCACCATCACCGCGTAATCCGTCATTCGACCGAGTCTCAACATGGCGCGCTTCCTGGCCGGGGGGTGAATCCGGACCAATTCCATCCGGTATATTAGGCGGGCGGAGCGGGCATGTCCAGCGCCGGCGGCCGGAGAGGCCTCAAGCCGCGATCCGGTAGACGCGCGTCGCGTTCCCGGCGAACAGCTTGCGCCGGTCCTCGACGGGAAGGCCGGCCGTCGTCCGCTTGAACAGCGTGTAGATGGCGTCGAACGACGCCTCCATCCGGTCGACGGGGTAGTT
The DNA here is from genome assembly GCA_965200265.1 of Alphaproteobacteria bacterium. GTDB lineage: Bacteria > Pseudomonadota > Alphaproteobacteria > UBA2966 > UBA2966 > UBA2966. The sequence continues at coordinate 2,108,740 of OZ241357.1, forward strand.
GCTGGCGAACATGCAGCGGTCGACGCCGAAGACCTCGATGGTCTCGCGGATGACGCGCGCGTTCCCGTCGGCGCTCCAGACGTTTCCCGGCACCAGCAGGAAGGAGATCTTGGTGGTGACGTTGGGGCGCGCGGCGACCGCCTCCATCCCCCGCCGCCAGCGTTTCAGACCGCTCTCGCTGCGGTCCCACGGAAGGCCCGCGTGATTGAGGACGACGCGGACGTCGGGCAGCGCGCGGGCGACCTCGGCGGCTTCCTCGAGATGCCAGTACGGCACCCGCATGTCCCAGGACAGCCCGTATTTCGGGAACAGGGCCAGATCGCGGAGCCACGCGTCGTCCTGCATGGTGCCCGGCTCCCCGGCGATCGACTGGTCCGGCGATTCGGCAACCCTGGGCTTGGTCCGAATGCCCCTGACCAGCGGATTCGCGGCCTGCCGGGCGAGGATCTCTTCCGTCTCGGGGCGGGCCAGGGGCGCCCACGCCACGATGGCATTGGGCACGCCGGCCTTCTCGTGAAGGCGCGTCAGCCAGTTCGTCTCGTCCAGCGGGTCGCCGACGTGCCGCTCCGCCTCGACGTGGACCGTCTTGACGACGTTGTGCCCTGCCGCATCCCGCCGGTAGTCCTCGGGCAGGTAGTCGCGCCGCAGGACGTCGTAGTCGCCGAACGGAAAGCTCGCCAGCGGCCGGTCCGTCAGCCACGGATAGTAGAGGGCGTCGAGGTCCCAGAAGTGATGGTGCGGATCGACGATCTCGAGGTCGGACACGTCGGACATGATGGTGCTCCGGTCTGGATGGCGAGGCGGGGCGGCGCGGCGGTCAAGGTCGCCGTTCGGGCGCGGCGTCGGCCCCGGCCAGGTGATCGGCGGCCTCCGTCGTCCTCAGCAGGACGTAGACGTCCCGGGTGTTCATGTAGGTCTCGAACACGTCGCGGATCAGGCCGGCGCACAGGTCCTTCCGCGTCCGGGACCAGCCGGGCGCGATGTCGACGGTCACCGCGGGCAGCCCGTCCCCGATCTCGCCGAAGGCCTCGCGGACGGAGACGTAGATCCATTTCCCGGCCTCGGGGGACGTCTCCGTCCCGGCGGGCGCCAGCGCCTCGTCGACCGCCCGCCTGATCCCCCGTCGAAGCCGCTCCTTGTGGGCGTCCGTGTACCCCTCGGGAATATCCACGCGCACCATCGGCATCCAGGTCCTCCCCGCGCTCCGCGCGTCCACCCGCCCCTTCCTTACACACAATTCGCGCCGACGCTTCAATGCCTGTCGCCGGTTGCCGGTTGCCGGTGGCCGGTTGCCGGTCGCCGGTCGCGGCGCGCCGAATGGCACAGCTTGCACACCGTGGGGCGCATCCCGTGGAAGTCCGGGCCGCACCCGGAATGGCACAGCTTGCACACCATAGGGGGGCGGGTCCGGCGCGGCGAATGGCACACATTGCACACCGTGGGGCGTATCTCGTGGAAGGCCGGGCGGCACCCGGAATGGCACAACTTGCACACCGTAGGGGGGCGGGTCCGGCGCGCCGAATGGCACAGCTTGCACACCGTGGGGCGCATCCCGCGGAAGTCCGGGCCGCAACCCGGAATGACACAACTTGCACACCGTATGGGGGGCGGGCACGGCGCGGCGAATGGCACACCTTGCACACCGTGGGGCGTATCCCGCGGAAGTTCGGGCCGCATCCGAAATGGCACAACTTGCACACCGTATGGGAGGCGGGTCCGGCGCGCCGAATGGCACACATTGCACACTATGGGCCGTATCTCGCGGAAGTCCGCCGCATCGGACCTGAAACACAATATGTTGTGATTTTGGGCATATGATTTCAACATATGGTATGCTCTCTCTCGATCTCCCCTGCCAAGGGGGAGGTCGGGAGGGGGCGTGTGGTCACGGGGTCACCGTTCGTGATCGCGATACGGATATTTTTTCTCTGTCATGGAATTTTTCTCTTGACATGCACGATGAATGTTCCCAAATTGTTCTCAACACGGGAACACCACCGACGGGAGGCACCCCCCATGCTCGACGACGACACCGGACATCCGGCCGGGAAGACGATCTTCCTCGAAACCCTCGCCGGCGCCGTCGACGTCTCCGCCGCCGGGCGCGAAAGGGCGGCGGACGAACCGGAACGCGCGCTTGGCAGGAAACGGGCGAATGGGCTAGGTTGCCGCGCCCGCGAGGGAGACCGCGTTGCCGGGCACTCATGGAGCGATCCGAGGGGCGACATGTCGTTCGACGCGATCCTGGACGATTACGAGAAGCGCCGCGAACACGCGCTGGCGATGGGCGGCCCCGAGCGCGTCGCCAGGATCAAGGCCCGGGGCAGCCTCCACGCGCGCGAACGCATCGACTACCTGTTCGACGAGGGGACCTTCATCGAGTCGGGCCTCTTCGCCACGTCGTACCTCCCCGAGGCGCAGGCATCGACGCCGACGGACGGCAAGGTGTGCGGGTACGGGCGCATCGACGGACGCGAGGCCGCGGTGGTCTCGCACGATCTCTCCGTCAAGGGGGCGTCGAGCAGCCTGACCAACGTCAAGAAGATGCGCCACATGCGCGAGACCGCGGTCAGGAACGGTATGCCGCTGGTGCTGTTGAACGAATCGTCGGGGGCGCGCATCCCCGACACCATGGGCGCCGTCGGCACGGGTGCGCTGGGACAGGACCCGGAGCAGTTCGTCCGCCGCCGCGAGGTGCCCTACGCCGCCGCCGTGCTGGGCCCCGCCTACGGAACCGCCTGCTGGTTCACGCAGCTGTCCGACTTCGTGGCCATGCGCAAGGGCGGCGTGCTGGCCGTGTCCAGCCCCAAGGTCACGGAGATCGCGATCAAGGAAAAGGTGGACCCGGAAGAGCTCGGCGGCTGGCGGATGCAGTCCGAGGTCACCGGCAAGGTCGATTACGCCACCGACACCGACGAGGAGGCCCTCGATCTCATCAAGAGGTTCCTGTCGTACCTGCCGAGCCACCACAACGAACGGCCGCCGCCGGCGGCGGCGCCGGCCGGGTCGGACGACGCGGCGCGCAAGATCCTCGACATCGTTCCCGCTGAGCGCCAGAAGGTCTACGACATGCGCAAGGTGATCGCGGCGCTCTCCGATCGGGACAGCGTGTTCGAGATGAAGCCCCGCTTCGCGCGCGCCGCCACCACGGCGCTCGCCCGCATGGACGGACGGACGGTGGGATACGTCTGCTCGAACCCCTTGTTCAAGGCCGGGGCCCTCGACCCCGACGCCTGCGACAAGGTCACCGGCTTCCTGGTCCTCTGCGATTCCTTCAACGTCCCCCTGATCTTCCTGACGGACACGCCCGGCTTCCTCATCGGGCTCGCCGGAGAGGTCAAGAAGGCGCCCGGCCGCATCATGAACTTCATGTCGGCGATGCAGCTCTGCACCGTGCCGAAGATCTCGATCGTCATGCGCAAGAGCTACGGTCAGGCCTATCTCAACATGGCGGGCACCAAGAACGCCGACGAGATGCTGGCGTGGCCGTCGGCCGACATCGGGTTCATGGACCCGAACGTCGCCGTCAACGTGGTGTACGGGGTGACCCACGAACAGGATCCGGAACTGTTCGCCAAGCGCCTCAAGGACGTCTCCGAGGCGTCGTCCGCCTACGATCTCGCCGGCATCTACTCGTCGCAGTTCGTGATCGACCCGCGCGAGACGCGCCGCACGATCGCCCGCCTGCTCGAGGTCCACAGCCGCGACCGCGCCGGAGGCATCTCCAGGCATCAACTGGGCAACTGGCCCACGACCTTCTGACCGGGGCCTCCATGTTCGAGAAAGTCGTCGTCGCCAACCGCGGCGCCGCCGCGGCGCGCATCATCCGCGCCCTCGACGGCCTGGGCATAAAGGCCGTCGCCCTCTATTCCGAGGCCGACCGGGACGCGCCCTATCTCGCCGCGGCCGCCGAGGCCCATCCCGTGGGGGGCGCCGCGCCGGCGGAGAGCTATCTCAACCAGGACGCCATCCTCGACGTCGTGAAGCACGCCGGCGCCGACGGCCTGCATCCGGGATACGGGTTCCTGGCCGAGAACGCGGAGTTCGCCGGGCGCGTGGAGGCCGCGGACTGCCGCTTCATCGGACCCGCCGCGCACTGGCTCGAGGCGATGGGCCACAAGACCCGGGCCCGCGACGTGATGAAGGAGCGCGGGATGCCCGCGGGAGCGGGCTCCGGCGTCCTGCGCGACGACGAGGCGGCGCTCGCCGCCGCCGGAGAGATCGGGTTTCCCGTCCTCGTCAAGCCGGCGGGCGGCGGCGGGGGAATCGGCATGTTGCCGGCCGGCGACGGCGAGCAGCTCCTCAAGGCGCTGGAGCGCGCCCGGTCGGTGGCGGAGCGGAGCTTCGGGACCGCCGAGGTCTATCTCGAGCGGCTCCTCGAGCGGCCGCGGCACGTCGAGTTCCAGATGGTGGCCGACGGGCACGGCGACGTCCGCCACCTGTTCGAGCGCGACTGCTCCGTCCAGCGCCGCCATCAGAAGGTGATCGAGGAGGCCCCGGCGCCGACGATCGCCCGCGAGGCGGTCGTGGCGCTCGCCGATTCGGCGGCCGGGATCCTCGGCGACATGGGCTACGACAACATCGGCACCGTCGAGACCCTGTACGACGGCGCCGGCGGCTTCAGCTTCCTCGAGATGAACACCCGGCTTCAGGTGGAGCACGGCGTGACGGAGGAGATCACCGGAATCGACATCGTCGCCGCCCAGGTGAGGAGCGCCTGCGGCCACCGGCTCGACGCCATCCTGCCGGCGGACGTGGAGATCTCGGGCCACGCCATCCAGGCGCGCGTCTACGCGGAGGATCCGATCCGGTTCCTTCCCTCCCCCGGGCCGCTCGACGTGTTCCGCCCCCCGCGCGGGGACGGCATCCGCGTCGACACCGGCTACGCCGAGGGCGGCGGAATCACCCCCTACTACGACCCGCTGGTCGCCAAGGTCATCGTCCACGCGGACGACCGGAACGGCGCCATCGGCAAGCTCCGCGACGCTCTTGACGAGTTCGCGATCGAAGGCATAAAGACCAACATCCCGTTCATCCGGGCGGTGCTGGAGAACGAGAGCTTCGTCGCCGGCGACGTGCATACGGGGCTGGCGGCGGAAGTGGTCGCGTCCCTCAAGGCGTGACGGCGCCCGGGGAAACCGAACCAGGGGAGTTCACGGTGGCGGAAGAGCGCGTCAGATCGGAAATGACCGGCAAGGTCTGGAAGATCGTCGCCAGCGTCGGCGACAAGGTCTCCGACGGCGACGAGATCATGATCCTGGAATCCATGAAGATGGAGATCCCGGTCATGGTGGACGCCGCCGGCACGATCAAGGAGTTCCTGGTCGGCGAGGGCGACGAGGTCACCGAGGATCAGGAAATCGCGGTCCTGGACGTGTGACGCCGCGACACCGGAGCGGACGCCGACGGATGCGCGGCGCAGACCCGAACGCGGGGAGGATCGAGCGTTGACCCGGATCCGGATCGAGTTCTCGCGCTTCTCGGCGTTCTACAGCCCGCTCGTCGGGGCCATCGCCGCGGGCTTCCTCGAGGAGGAGGGGCTGGAGCCGGAGTATCGCGTGTCGCCGCCGGGCAGGTCGGCCATCGCCTCCCTGCTCGACGGCGCGTCCGACGTCGTCCAGTCGGCGCCGGCGCAAGGCTTCCTGGCGCTGGAACGCGGCGAGAGGCCGGCCTTCGCGCACTTCGCCCAGATCAACGAGATGGACGGCTTCTTCCTCGCGGCGCGGGAACCCGACCCCGATTTCTCCTGGAGCAGGCTCGCGGGACGGAAGGTCCTCGTCGACCACTTCGGCCAGCCGCTCGCCATGTTCAGGTACGCCTGCCGCAAATCGGGCCTCGACTACGCCTCGATCGACGCGGTGGATGCCGGCGACGTCGACTCGATGGACGCCGCCTTTCGCGCCGGCGAGGGGGATTACGTCCATCAGCAGGGCCCCGCGCCCCAGCAACTGGAGCACGACGGCGTCGGCCACGTCGTCGCGTCGGTCGGCGCCGCCATCGGCCCCTGCGCCTTCTCGAGCCTCGCGGCCATGCGGGACTGGCTGGACACCGGCGCGGCGGCCGCGTTCATGCGCGCCTACCGGAAGTCGCGTGCCTGGGTCAACGACGCGCCGGCGGCGGAGATCGCCGACGTCGAGAAGGGGTTCTTTCCCGGCATCGACGCCGCGGTCCTGACCGACACCATCGCGTTCTATCAGCGACTCGGCTGCTGGACGCCGCACGTGGAGATCACACCGGAAGCCTACGACGCGGCGGCGGACGTGTTCCTGCACGCCGGGCTGATCACGCGCAGGCACGCTTACGAGGAGGTCGTCTCCCCGCCCCCGGCCTGAGCGTCCGTCCCGAAACGAATCGGGGGATGCCACACGGTTGCGGTCGCCGGGCGGGCGCCGCTACCCGGCGGGCGCAATCACGTCCATGTCCCGGAGCTGGCCCAGAAGTTCGTCGACCCGGCCCGGACCCAGATGGGAGAACAGGGCGCGCGCCTCGCCGTCGAGGAACGTGGGGCGGTCGAGCACCCAGCTGACGAAATCGTGCGCGCCCGGGGGGATGGGGACCCCGGCCGTGGCCGACCGCAGGAAATAGCGGCCGTCGCGGCGGACGACCTTGAGGCCCTTGGCCGTCACCACGAATCCGTTCGCCGCCGGGCGTTCCGGCAACGCCCAGACGCCGCGGGTTCCGCGACGGCGGCGCTGCAGCTGGATCGCCGATTCGAGGAAGCCCGGCTCCCGCATCGACCGGGCGAGCCGGTCGGCCAGCTCCGCGAGCCGCTCCCGCAGGTCGTCGGCGCCGCCCTCGGCGTCGTGCCGGGGCAGGTCCCGCCGGAACAGGCCGTCCGTCACGGCCTCTTCCTCCAGCAACTCGAGGAGGTCGATCCCCCGGACGGGTATCACCCCGAACGTCAGGTGAAGCGTGGCGCCGCTCGACGCCAGCGCGTCGTGATACTGGCCCCGGGGCAGGTACAGGAGGTCGCCCGGCGTCATGCGGACCTCCATCATCGGGCCGCCCCGGTTGCGCCGGTGCTGTTCCGGCGTCAGGTCGAGGAACGCCGGATGGCGCACCGGGTTGTCGAGGCGTCCTTCGTAGACGCTCCAGGTCTTCTCCCCCTCCGCGTGAAGGGCGAACACCTCGTGCGTGTCGAAGTGGCTGTCGAACGCCTTGTGTCCGGCGAACGAGCAGTACAGGTTGAGCTGGGCATAGCCGAGCAGCGTGCGTTCGAGCACGTCCGCGACCGACCGGATGCCCGGAGTCAGGGTGTCGATGGAATTGAGGACCAGGGAGGCCCCGCGCGACATCCGGGCCTTGACCAGATCGGGATCCGGCCGCAGGACGCGCGCGCCGAGACCCGGTACGGAACGGCAGTAGTCCTCCGCCGGGATTTCGGCGACGTCCTGGTAGAGCCTGAGATTGTCCTTCGTCCAGAAGGCGTCGACCGCCAGGATCCGGTTGAGGTCGCCCCACGACATCGCCGCCGCGAACTTGTCCGGCGCGCCGGGGACGTGGAGCGGCTTCCGGCCGTAGTACTCGCCGAAAAACTCGCCGGGCGTCACGGGAGCGAGGAGCTCTTCGAACGTCGTCACCATGAAGCGGACCTTATCCCATGTCCCACGGCGCGGTCCCGGCACGAGTCCGAAGCCGGCCCGCCGCCGGCCGGAACGCACGATACCTGTTGACTCGCGCGCGGCGGCGTTCTTACATGCACGCCATGCTTCGCATACGACCTGTGTTATCCGAACGGCCGTCAATCCTGTTGGACTTCTTTCCCACGACATCGCGGGGGCCTGACAAGACCGAGCCGACACACGGTGTGCAGCACGGACACTCCTACTAATGGCGAGGACTCAGACATGCCAACGGGAACAGTGAAATGGTTCAACCCCGCCAAGGGTTACGGCTTCATCGAGCCGGAGGAGGGCGGCAAGGACGCCTTCGTCCACATCTCGGCCGTCGAGCGCGCGGGCCTCAACACGTTGCAGGAAGGCCAGAAGGTCTCTTACGAGCTTCAGCCCGGCCGTGACGGCAAGTCGTCCGCCGAGAACCTGAGCGTCGTCGGGTAGCCGCTCCGCCGCCGAGGCTTCCGGCGGCGGCCCGTCCGGTTCTCCGGGAGACCCCCGGAGCGCCCGCGGTGGTTGGGGATCGGCTGTCGGCGCCGGATGGACGACTCGGCCGGACCCCTTCCATGCGCATCCTCATCGTGCTGCTGCTCCTCGTCCTGGCGGGCGGCGCCGTCTGGGTTCTCAACTACGAGAGCCGGGTCGTCTCCAATGCGCCGTGCCTGGGAAACCTGGAGGGGCGGTTCGTCGCCGAGAAGGACTGCGAGACGCCGCCCCGCTGATGCGGACGTTCCGCGGGTATCCGGGTCATCCGGCGCCGCGCTCCCGCCGCGCCGCCGCGAGCGACTTCTCGCGCTTCGACAGCCACCAGCCGTAGCGCGGCTGCCACACGCTCTCGTAGGACTCCGGACCGATCAGGACGCGGGCCGCGCGCACCGGCCAGTTGGGGTCGTTGAGGGCCTCGCGGCCGATCGCGACGAGATCCGCGCGGCCCTCGGCGACGACGCTTTCGGCGTATGCCGGCTCCATGATCAGGCCGACGGCCATGGCGGCGAGGCCGGTATCCCGCTTCAGGCGCTCGGCGAAGGGAACCTGGAACCCCTGCTCGCGGGGGGCCACGACCGGCGTGCCCCGCAAGCCGAGGCCGCGCGACGAGCAATCCATGACGTCGACGCCCCGCTCGCCGAGCGCCCGCGCCAGCTCGACCGATTCGTCGAGGGTCCAGCCGCCCTCCTCGTCGTCGATGCACGAGATCCGGCAGAACAGCGGCCTGTCGTCCGGCCACTCGGAGCGCACGGCGTCGGCGACCTCCAGGGCGAACCGCATCCGCCCCTCCAGGCTTCCGCCGTAGGCGTCCCGACGCCGGTTGCTGATCGGCGACAGGAAGGTGTGGATCAGGTAGCCGTGGGCGGCGTGGATGTCCAGGACGTCGAAGCCCGCCTCCCGGCAGCGCCGCGCGGCCGCCGCGTGCTCCGCCAGCGCGGCGTCGATGTCGGACCGGCTCATCTCGCGCGGCGGCGGCCACCCCGGATTGGCGGGGAGCGCCGAGGGGCCGACGGTCTCCCAGGGCGCCTCGCCGCGTTCGCCGACGTCGATTTCGGAGAGGGGCTCGAAGCCGTGCCACGGCCGCTGCACCGCCGCCTTGCGCCCGGCGTGCAGGATCTGGGCGCCGGGCGTGGCGCCCTGCTCCCGCACGATGCCGGCGGTCCGCGCCAGCGGCCCGATGCACGCATCGTCCCAACCGCCGAGGTCGCCGTAGGTGAGACGGCCCCGCGGCGAGACGCACAGCGCCTCGGTGAAGACGAGGCCCGCGCCGCCCATGGCGAGGCGCCCGTAGTGGGCGAGGTGGTAATCGGTGGGCAGGCCGTCGCGCCCCGCCGCGTACTGCTGCATCGGCGAGACGGCGATCCGGTTCTTGAGCGCGACCCCGCGCAGCATGAGCGGCGTGAAGAGCCGGGGCGCCGGTCCGGCGTTCGCGCCCGGCACGCCGGCGGACGCCCGTTCCGCTTGCATGTGACCCCCTTTTCCGTGGCGGCGCCTGTCTGCCCCACGACGGCGGCCCGGTCAAGGCGCGACCAAGTTCAGGGGGAATTATATTCTTAACAGAACAATCCCTGCCTCGTAGTCTTGCCTTCCCACGACAGGGAGGCGGACATGGGCAGGCCGAACTGGCCCAATCGCACACTGTTCCACCATGACAATCTTGCCGTCCTGCGCGGCATGGACAGCGCGACCGTGGATCTGATTGCCACCGATCCACCGTTCAACAAGAACAGGGACTTTCACGCGACCCCTGACAGCCTGGCGAAGGGCGCGAAGTTCCAGGACCGATGGTCATGGAAGCGGGACGTTCTGCAAGACTGGGTGGACCAGATCACCGACGATTATCCCAGACTCATGGAGGCCATCGAGTCGGCCCGCTACGCCCACAGCGACGGCATGGGAGCCTTCATGTGCTTCATGGCCGTCCGGTTGCTCGAAATGCGCCGCGTCCTCAAGCCGACGGGCTCGATCTACCTCCACTGCGACGATGCCGCGAGCCATTACCTCAAGGCCGTCATGGATGCGATATTCGGATGGAAGAATTTTCGGAACGAGATCATATGGGAACGCTCTGCCGGCCGCAGCGATGCCAAGTCCTACGCGAGAGTCCATGACGGGATTCTCTACTACAGGAAATCCGAAGACGTTGTGTGGAATCAGCAATACGACCCTCTCACCAAGGATTACATCGACCAGAACTACCGATACAGGGACGAACAAGGGCGCTATACCACCATGCCCCTCAAAGGCGGTGGCGTATCCGGGCAGACCCATGAGTTCACGTGGCGCGGCGTCCATGCCCCGAATTGGCGTTTCACGGTCAAGAGCCTGGAGCAGCTGGAAGCGGACGGGCTGATTCACTGGTCACGGAACGGCCAGCCGCGACGCAAGTTCTATCTGTCCGAATCCAGGGGAATCGCCGCCAGAGACTTGATAACCAACGTTACTCGTGCGCCGAAAGCCGAGCGGACCGGCTACCCGACGCAAAAGCCGCTGGCCCTGTATGAACGCCTGATCCGGGCAAGCACCGCGGACAACGAGATTGTCCTTGATCCATTTGCCGGTTGCGCGACCACCTGCGTAGCCGCCGAACGTCTGGGACGTCAGTGGGCAGGGATCGACATCTGGGAAAAGGCGCACGAGGTGGTTCTCGATCGCCTCAAGGTCGAGGGCCTGACCTTCGGGGACATCCACTACGCCACCGAGCCGCCAGCTCGCACGGACGGCGGGGAAACCGCTGCACCGTTCCTGCGGGTGACGGAGAAGCGAAAGCGTCCGCCCCTGGAGCCGTGGCAGAAGTTGTCGCGGGCGCAAATCGTTCAGGAATTGACCGAGGCGCAGACCATCACGGACGGGCTGGTGTTGTGCGCCGGTTGTGGGCGCGAGCTTGAAGCGCCGTTCATGGAACTGGATCACGTCAAGCCGAGAGCCGACGGCGGCGAGAATGACATCTCCAACCGCATTCTGCTGTGCCGCCCCTGCAACGGGCGCAAGAAAGCGAATCTGACCCTGCGGGGACTGATCGCCGCGAACAAGAAAGCGGACTGGATGAAGGCCGAACGGCTGGCGAAACACGCGCAAGAACTGGCCCAGGAACGCTACGAGGACGTCCGGTATCGGCGGCGGTGGCCCGCCACAACCGGCAACCTGTTCGACGGAGGCTGAGATGGACGGATCGGCCAGGTGACTTGAGTGGAGCCCTGGCATCCACGAGCACGACGTGAACCGGCCCGCAATTCCCGGTCCATACGTGTTCGCCGCTCCGGCGTCAGGCGGTCTGCCGGCCTCTCGTCGGCACGCCATACATGTGGGTCAAACGACGAGTTTCTTGCAGACAGTGAACCGGGACACAGGGTTGTCGTCCCTGGTTTCCGTTATTATCATTCGGGAACGCCCGCCGCCGCGACGGGCGCCTTCATTCGGGAGCAGAAGCCGTGAAACGTCCGACCAGTCCCACGACCCGCCACCCCTCTATCCGGTCTGCCCCCCCCCCCCCCCCCCCGCCGCGCACATGGCCGGCCTCGAGGAGCGCGTTCGTGAGCACCCGGCCTCCGGCCGCCGCGCTGGCGCCGGGGCTGCTCCTCGCGCTCGCCCTGTGGGCCGGGGAGGCGGCGGCGCAGAACGTGTGCCGGGGCGGCGCGCACACCGGCGGCGGAATCATCACATGCACCGAAGGCGCCGGCAGCTCGGCAGACATCCTCGTCAATCCGGGGAGCCTCGGCATCAACCATGCGACCGCCAACAGAGTGGCCGTCGAGGGCAGTCACAGCGGTTCCGGCGACATCGAGCTTCGCATGACGTCCGGAAGCATCGTCACCACGGGGACCGCCGGCCACGGCCTGTATGCCCGGCACGCCGGGGCGACCGGCGGCGGCACTGTAGTCGTCCGCATGAGCGGCGGCTCCATCGAGACGAGGGGTTCGAACGCCTATGCCATCCAGGGTAGACGCTCGAGCGGGACGGGCGACATCCTCATCGACTTGACCGGCGGTTCCCTGTCGAGGACGGGGGCGACGGGCGGCGTCGTTTTGGGCCGGCACGTGGGGACGGGCAGTTTAACCATCAACATGAGCGGCGGCGCCATCACGGCGACGGAGGCGCGCGTGCGCGGCCTCACCGGCACCCACGTCGGGAACGGCGATCTCACCATCGGCCTGAGCGGCGGCTCCATCGCGACGCCAAGCACCGGCATCGGCGCCACGCGGGGCAACTCCGCCACGACGGGCAACATAGCCGTCACCGTCTCGCACGCGAACTCCGTGGTCAGGACGACGGGCAACAACGGCCACGGCCTCACCGCCAGCAACAGCGGGGCGGGCGATGTCACGCTCACCATGAGAGACGGCCTGGTCGAGACGAGCGGGGGCGGGTCCCGGGGCATCAGCGCCTATTCCAGCTATACGGGGATGAACCCCGGAACGGTCTCCGTCGTCATGGAAGGCGGCGCGGTCCGGACATCGGGCGGGACCTACGTCACTGTCCTCCACGCCCACGGGATTTACGCCGAGAGCAACAATGGGCGCGGCGACGTCTCGGCGCGCATGACGGGCGGCGCCGTCGAGACGGCGGGGGTGAGCGCCAACGGGCTATACGTCCTCAAGAGGGGGCCGGCCGGAGCGGGCTCCATCAAGATGACGGGCGGCTCCGTCACGACGGCGGGCGACAGCGCCAACGGCGCCTACGTCTATATGTACGATACCGGCGCGAGCACGGAAGGGCTTTCCATCGACGCGGCGGGCGCCGTCTCCGCGGAGGGTCTGAACGCGAGAGGTCTCCTGGGAGTCCACACGGGCCTGGGCTCCGCCACCGTGACGACGGGCACGGCGGCGGAGATCGCGGCGCCGTTCGCCGTCGGCATGGAGGGGCGGCTTACGAACGACGCGAGCGCGACGGGACGCATCGTGGTGACGCACGGGGGCGCGGCGGAGGCGCGGGAGGTCGGCGTTCTCGCCTGGGCCGCGCGGTCGAGCGGCCACACGATGGGCGCCGGCGCGACGACGGCGGACGACGCGGCCCGCACCGCGCCGATGATCCACGTCACGTCGAGCGGAGACGTCACGGTCGGCGCGTCGGTGAGCGACGCCTTCATCCGGGCCCGGATCGCGGGCGCCGACGAGACGCTGTCGGCGGCGGAACAGGCCGTCCTCTCGGCGATCATGTCGGACGCTTCGGACGCTTCGGATGCGCTGACGACGGCGCTGGCGGCACTCCCCGCCGACGACTACGACGCCGACTGGCAGGCGGAGGCGCAGGACCTTCTGAGGAAGCGCACGGCATCGTCCGCCGCGCCGACCGGCGACGGCCCGGCGGCGCACCGGGCGGCCGAGGAGATCCTGGGCCTCTCTCGCGCGGGCGTCCGCGCTTCGGCGCTTTCCCACACCGCGATCGCCGATCACGTCCGCGCCGGCGACGCGCTCTCGGACGCGGAGCGCGCGGTGCTGGACGCCGTCCTGACGAAGGGCGCCGGCAGCGAGCTGGAAACGGCGCTGACCACCCTGACCGGGGCTACCTACACGACCGCCTGGAAGAACACGGTCCGGCGGCTCGCGGCGACCTACAACGCCGGCGACATCCAGGTGGACGTGACCGGAGGCGCCATCGACGCCGAGGGCAACGGCGTGGAGGCGCTCTACGCCGTTCCGCACGACAGCAACGGCGCCATTGCCGTGACCATCGCCGATGGGGCGACCGTCACGGGCAGGCGCAACGGCATCTACGTCCGCGGCGCGGGCGCCGGGGCGGGGAGCCTCCGCGCCCAGAGCGTGACCGTGGACGGACGGGTGACGGGCGGGACCGCGGGCGTGCACATGGCCGGCGGCGGGCGGCTCACCGTCGGCGCGACGGGCGAGATCGGCGCGACGTCGGGCGTGGGCGTCCTCGCCGACGGCGGCGGCGACCTGACGGCCACCGTTTCGGGGACGGTCAGGGGCGACGTCCGGGTCCGGGGCGGCGGCGCCCTGACGTTGAACGTGATGGAAGGCGGCGCGGTCACCGGCACGGTGCGCGACCCCGTCGGCCTGTCGACGGTGGTGGGCAGCATCGGGCGGCTGCTCTACACCAGCGGCGCCACGGTGACGGTGGCCGCGACGGGTGCGCTCACGGGTGTCGAGGTCGACGGCGGGACAGAAGCGTTGCGCAGCGAAGCGGGCGACCTGTCGATGACCGTGGCCGGCATGGTGACCGGCGACGTCCTGGGCCTTGGCGACGGCGATCACACGGTGACGGTGGCCGAAGGCGGCAGCGTGACGGGAACGGTTCGTCTGGCGGCGAGCACGGTGCGGGTGGCGGGCGTCGTCGGCCGGGTGCAGCTGGACCGGGGCGGCACGGTGACGGTGGACGCTTCCGGTCGCGTGACGGGCGTGGAGGGAGTCGGCATCCGCAGCGAGACCGGGGACCTGACCGTGACGGTGGCGGGCGTGATCATGGGCGACGTCCTGGCCCTGGGCAGCGGCGAGCACGCGGTGTCGGTGGCCCCGGGCGGTGTGGTCACCGGGACGGTGCGGGTAGCGACCGAGAGCACGGTAGCGTTGGCGGGCACGGCCGGTCGCGTGCTGCTGGATCGCGGCGGCACGGTGGCGATCGGCGAGGCCGGCCGCGTGACGGGCGTCGATGGCGAGGCCATCCGTAGCGCCAGCGGCGATCTGGAGGTCGAGATCCGGCAGGCCCCGGGGGAGACGGCGGAGCAGCTCCGCAACCGGATCCAAGGCACGATGCGGGACGCCGCCGGCGTGCCGGAAGTGGGGTACGTCTTTGCGGACGGGCGCAGGATCGACAACCTCGGGGCGCCCGGTTCGGCGCGCTCGGCGCCGATTGGCGCCTACGACCTGGGCATCGTTGCCGATGGCGGCGGCGTGCGGGTGGAGCACGCCTTTGCGCCCCGCGCGCGGGTGTACGAGGCGTTGCCGTCGGTGCTTCTGGGCATGACCGGGACGTCGGGGTTCCATGACCGGATGGCGGCGCCGCGCTCGCCGAACGGGGTGTGGGCGCGGGTGGCGGCGTCGGGCGGTTCGCGCGAGACGGAGCGGTCGACGTCGACGTTGGGGGCCGGGCTGTCGTGGACCGAGCGCCGCTACGGGGCGGAGACGGGCATCGACTTTCCGCTGGAGGGGGGCGTGGTCGGTCTGTCGGCGCACCACCGCCGCGCCTCGGCGGAGGTGTCGGGGAACGACGGCGGGATCGACGTTGCGGGGGAGGGCCTGGGAGCGTCGATGGCGTGGCGGTTGTCCGACGACATGTACGTGGCCGGCGAGGTATCGGCGACGCGGTACGACGTGGCCCTGAAGTCCGGGCGGCGCGGGTCGTTGAGGTCGGGTGTGAGAGGCTTCGGCCATGCGGTTGGCGTGGAGGTGGGCCGCCGGGTCGATCTGGGTCCGGGTCCTCTGGGAGCGTTGACGGCGACGCCGCGTGTGCGGCTGTCGTATTCGCGTGTGGATATGGACGACTTCACGGACGCGGTGGACGCGCGCGTGTCGCTGGACAAGGGCCGCGCCACGACGGGGGTTGCGGGTGTCGCGCTGGAGGCGTCGGAGGGGAGGGGCCGCATGTTCGGCTCGGTGGACGTGGAGCACGGGTTCTCTCGGGAGACCGTGATGCGGGTGTCGGAGGTGGCGCTGTCGTCGCAGTCGGCGGCGACGCGGGCGCGGTTTGAGGTCGGCGGTTCGGTCGAGTGGAGCGGCGGCCGGTACGCGCTGCAAGGGGCGGCGCGCTGGGCGACGGGGGCGCGCGACTACGGCGGCGGGATGGTCTTCAAGGTGCGCTTCTGAACCGGCGGCAGGCGGCCTCCGGGCGCCGGCCGCGACTCGACGACGACGCGCGACGTCGAGGTCAAGCCTCCCGGCGACAAAGGCCCCCGCCGAGTACCTTCCGTCACTGACAGCCAAAGAGACCCTCCCGTCTCATATGTACTGAACCAGGACAATGGCTTGTCTTCGCATATCGATATGCGATATATTCGTGCGGGATGATTCGGAGCTTCCGTTGCAGGGATACCGAGCGGCTCGCCAGCGGCTATCGGGTGCGGCGTTTCGTCAGCTTCGAGCGGGTTGCCCAACGCAAGCTCGCGCAACTGAACGCCGCCGCGACGCTCGACTTCCTGCGGGCACCGCCCGGGAACCGGCTCGAGGCGCTGCGGGGCGACCGGCGAGGCTCGTACAGCATCCGGATCAATGACCAGTGGCGGCTTTGCTTCCGCTTTGTGGACGGAGACGCCTACGACGCCGAGATCGTCGATTACCACTGACGTCGCCCAAGGAGGCATCGACATGACCCGACTGGAGCCGGTTCATCCGGGCGAGGTTCTGAAGCACGACTTCATGGAGCCTTTCAGCCTGTCCGCCACCGCGCTGGCGAAGGCGATCGGCGTGACGCCGGCGCGGATCAACGAGATCGTCCGCGGGCGCCGGGGCATCACGGCCGAGACCGCGCTGCGTCTGGCGCGATACTTCAACACCGACGCCCGGAGCTGGATGAACCTTCAGGACCGATACGAGCTCGAGACCGTGGCGCGGGACAAGGCCGCCGCCTTGCGCGCCATCCGTCCGCGCGAAACAGCAGGGAAGCGGCTCAAGCACCAGGACCTGATCGCCTAGGGTGGGCCGATGTCCGCCGCAGCGCTCCAGACGCTCGAACTTCCCCGCCCCGAAGCTCGGGAGGAGCACCGACCCTCGCGGTACGCCCCGCTCAGCAGTGTTTGGGAGGGGAGCGACAAGGACCTGCTGGAGGAAATGTTTGCCTTCTACGCCTCCATTCCCGTCGAGCCGATTCTCGATGCGACATACAACGCCGGCCGGTTCTGGAGGGGGTCGAGCCGCGGCGTCGTGTCGATGGACATAAACCCGCGTTACAAGCCCATGATCGTGGGCGACAACCGGAAAATGGAAGGTGTGCCGGATTCGTCGTTCGGGACCGTGGTCTACGACCCGCCTCACGTCGGCCCGCAGGGGCGCGACAAGAGTCGCAAGCGGTTCGACGAGGATTTCGGCGCGACGCTGGAGTGCGGGAAGGCGCAAGGCTGGAGCCTCAGCTACCTCTACCCACCGTTCCTGACCCAGGCGAAGCGGGTCCTGAAGCCGCGCGGCCTGTTGCTCGCGAAGATCACGGACATGGTGAACTGCCACCGCTCGAAGTGGCCGCACTGCGACTTCATGCGCATGGCCGATGAAGCCGGGTTCACGGTCTGCGACCTGATCGTCAAGGTGCGCCGCGGGCCGATGGCGTCGACGAAGTGGAAGACCGCGCACCACGCCCGGAAACGGCATTGCTTCTGGATCGTCTGCCGCAACGGTCGCAGTTGCGAGAGATGAAGCGTGCGAACCCGCAAACCCGCCGAGCGTTGGCGCGCGACGCTCAGGGCCGGTCCGCGGCGGCGCGGAAGTCGACGACGCCGTGCGCGACCAGCGCCCAGACGATGCCCGTAACCACGGCGGCGATGACCGTCGTCGCGCCCACCTTGATCCACATGAGCGGCTTCTCGGGCGCGCCGGGATCCGCGCCGGGCTCGGCCGTGCCGGCGGCGCGGACGCCGAACGGCAACGTCGTGAACAGCGTCAGCCACCAGACGATGGCGTAGGTGGCGACGAGGCTGGTCCAGCTCATGCCTCCCCCGCCTGTTCCAGTTCGACGAGCGTCCCGCAGAAATCCTTTGGGTGAAGGAAAAGCACGGGCTTTCCGTGCGCGCCGATCCGCGGCTCGCCGTCGCCGAGGACGCGCGCGCCCTTCGCCGCGAGACGGTCCCGCGCCGCGAGGATGTCGTCGACCTCGTAGCACACGTGATGGATCCCGCCGGCGGCGTTCCGCTCGAGAAACCCGGCGATCGGCGAATCGTCGCCGAGAGGATGCAGGAGCTCGATCCGGGCGTTCGGCAGCTCGACGAAGACCACGGTGACGCCGTGTTCGGGAAGGTCGCGCGGCGCCGAGACCCGCGCTCCCAGAACGTCGCGATAGAGGGCGGCGGCGGCCCCGAGGTCGGGCACGGCGATGGCGACGTGGTCGAGGCGGTCGATCATGGCTGTCCTCCCGAAGGCCCGTCTCCCGTCATATGGGTGTCCAACCGAACGACGTCCACGTCGATCGGCGGGCGGGCGGCGGCGAGGGGCTTGAGCAGGCGCCGCAGCGTCCGCCGCGTCAGATCGTCGACGGCGCCGTCATCGGCCCGGCGGCCGCGCGGCAGGGCGCGCAACTCCCGATCCAGGCGCGCCACCGCCCTCGACTCGAAACCGGCGCCCTCCGTTCCGGGAACGCCGCGCGCGAGGACGCGCGGCGGCGTCGCCACCCGCGCCCCGGCGTCGAGGACGACGGTCACGGCGACGAACCCGTTCAGGCCCAGCCGCCGGCGGGTTCGCAGAACGTCCGAATCCGCGGCCACGAGGCCGCGGCCGTCGAGCGCCAGCCGGCCCGTCGGCACGCGGTCGACGATGACGCCGGGGTCCGGACTCAGGCGCAGCACGTCGCCGTTCCGAACGACGACGGCGTTCCCCGCGCCGTGGTCGAGGGCGAACCGCGAATGTTCCCTCAGATGGCGGAACTCGCCGTGAACGGGGACCGCCAGTTGCGGGCGTATCCAGGAGTACATCTCGCCGAGCTCGTCCCGCGAGGGATGGCCCGAGGTGTGCACGAGGCGGTCCCTTTCGGTGATCACGTCGACGCCCGACGACGCCAGCCGGTCGCACACGCGGGCGACGGAGCGCTCGTTCCCCGGAATGATCTTGGAGGAGAAGACCGCCAGATCCCCGGCTTCCAGCCGGACGTGCGGATGGTCGTCGAACGCGATCCTCGACATGGCGCCGCGCGGCTCCCCCTGGCAGCCGGTGCACAGCAGCAGGGTCCTTTCCGGCGGCAGCCAGCCGGCGTCCCTGTCGGAGAGGACGTCCACCTCGTCGAGATGCCCGGTCGCACGGGCGGCGTTCACCGTCCGCCACATCGAGCGCCCGACCAGGACCGCGTGGCGGCCGCACGCCCCGGCGATCGCCAGCACGGACTTGACCCGGGCCACGTTGGACGCGAACGTCGTGATCGCGACGCGCCCTTCCGCCCCGGCGACGATCTCCTCCAGGTTTTCCCGGACGGTCCGCTCGGAACCCGAGCGGCCGGGCCGGAACACGTTGGTCGAATCGCAGACCAGCGCCAGCACGCCGCCGTCCCCGAGCGCCCGGAACGGCGCCGCGTCCGTCGCCTCGCCGACGACGGGCGCCGGGTCCAGCTTCCAGTCCCCGGTGTGGACGACGGTTCCCGCGGGCGTCCCGATGCCGAGGGAATGGGCCTCGGGAATCGAGTGGGTGATGGGCACGTACCGCACGTCGAAGTCCCCCAGGGTCACCGAGCCGGAAACGGGAACGACGTTGAGCGGCACGGCACCCGAAAGGCCGGCCTGCTCCAGCTTTCCGGCGACCAGGGCGGCGGTGAACGGGGTGGCGTAGACGGGGCATTTCAGCCGCGGCCACAGATGGGGGACGGCGCCGATGTGGTCCTCGTGGGCGTGCGTCAGGAACAGGCCCAGCAGGTCTCCCGACCGTTCCTCGATGAACCGGGGGTCGGGCAGGACGACGTCGACGCCGGGCAGGGAGTCGTCGGCGAACGTGATGCCGCAATCGACCATGATCCATCGCCCGCCGAACCCGTAGAGGTTGAGGTTCATGCCGATCTCGCCCGCCCCTCCCAGGGGCAGGAAGAGCAGCTCACCGCGCGGCGCCGGTCCCGGCCGCGTCACGCGGCGCCCCCGGAGTTGCGCGCGTGCAGCAACCGCAGGCCCTGGATCGTGAGGTCGGGGTCCACGCGCTCGATCGCGTTCGTTCCCCCGGCGAACAGGGGCGCGAGCCCGCCGGTGGCGACGACCTTCATTTCCGAGGGGTCGGTTTCGGAGAACTCCCCCCGGATCCGCCCGACGATGCCCTCGATCAGGCCGACGTAGCCCCAGTAGACGCCCGACTGCATGGCCTCCAGGGTGTCGCCGCCGACGACGCGGCGGGGCCTCTCGACGGCGATGCGCGGCAGCTTCGCGGCCGCCATGTGGAGCGCCTCGAGACTCAGGTTCACGCCGGGGGCGATGACGCCGCCCCGGTAGTTCCCGTCGGCGTCGACGACGTCGAAGGTCGTGGCGGTTCCGAAATCGATGACGATCAGGGGGCCGCCGTGCCTGTCGCCCGCCGCGACGGCGTTCACCAGGCGGTCGGCGCCCACCTCCGTCGAACGCTCGAGGAGCACGTCGATTCCCAGCCGGACGCCCTCCCCCACCACCAGGGGCTCGCAACCGAAATAGTCGCGGCACAACCGGCGCAGATCGAAGAGGGCCTGGGGCACGACGGTGGAGATGATCGCCTCGCCGACGTCGGAAGACCGGATTCGCTCCAGCTCCATCAACCGCGTCAGCCATACCGCGTATTCGTCCGCGGTGCGCGACGCGCTGGTCGCCGCGCGCCACCGGCGGCGGAGGTCCGCACCCTCGATGACGGCGAAGACGGTGTGGGTGTTGCCCACGTCGATGGCCAGCAGCACGATCCGTCACCCCTCGCCGGCGGCGCGCCTCACGGCCCGACGAACACCTCGCCGGCGGAAACCGTCCGCCGGCCGCGAGGCGTGAGCAGGACGAGAGCGCCGGAAGCGTCGAGGGCGTCGAAGGTCCCGTTCAGCGTCCCGTCGGGAAGCCGCACCTCGATGGCCTCTCCGAGACCCGCCGCCCGCTTCAGCCACGCCTCGCGGACCGGCCCGAACCCGTCCCTCTCCCAAAGGACGAGCCACGTCCGCAACGACCGGGCATAGGCCGTCAGGACGTCGGCGACGGACAGGTTCGATCCCGCCCGGCGCAGGCTGGTCGCGGGCCGTTCGGTGTCGGGGGGGAAGCTGGCGACGTTGACGCCCGTCCCGATCAGCACCCACTCCAGCACCCCTTCCCCTCCAATCCGGGATTCCAGCAGGATCCCGGCGATCTTCCCGCCGTCGACGAGGACGTCGTTGGGCCACTTGTACCGCACGGCGGCGCCGGCAGGCAGGGAGCCCCGGATCCCCTCTCCCAGGGCGAGGGCCGCCACGAAGGAAAGCTGCGCGGCCACCGCGGGGGCGACCGGCGGCCGCAGAACGACGGAACAGTAGAGGTTTCCGACCGGGGAGTCCCACACCCGTCCGCGGCGGCCGCGGCCGGCCGTCTGCCGCCGCGCCCAGACGAGCGTGCCCGCCGGCGCTCCGCGCCCGGCGAGGTCGCGCGCCTCGTCGTTGGTGCTGCCCGCCGTCTCGAGGGCGATCAGCGAATAGAAGCCGGGAAGGCGCGGCGCGCTCAACGGAGCGCACGCGGCCGCGGGATCACGCGCCATCGCGAAACGTCACCGGACGAGAGCCAGGGCGGCCGCCTCGGCGCCGGCGAGGAACGGAGCGGGATGGACGAAGAAGAACAGGGTGAAGACGGCGGCGGCGGCGAGGATGACCCGCGTTTCCGGCGCCACCGGGGCGTCGAGGGCCTCGGACGGCGCGTCGAAGTACATGATCTTGACGATGCGCAGGTAGTAGAACGCGCCGACGACGCTCGCCAGCACGCCGATGACGGCGAGGGCGTAGAGCTCCGCGTTCACGGCCGCCAGAAACACGTAGAGCTTGGCGAAAAACCCGGCCAGTGGCGGGATGCCCGCGAGCGAGAACATGAAGATCCCCATCGCCAGCGCCATCAGGGGCCGCGACCGGGCGAGTCCGGCCAGGTCGTGTATCCCCTCGACCATGGCGCCCGCGCGCTTCATGTTGAGGATGACGGCGAAGGTCCCGACGTTCATGGCGAGGTATATCGTCATGTAGACGATCGCGCCGCGCACGCCCTCCGCGGTTCCCGCCGCGAGGCCCACGAGCGCGTAGCCCATGTGGCCGATCGAACTGTAGGCCATCAGGCGCTTCATGTTGTCCTGCCGGATCGCGGCGAACGCGCCGAGCGCCATCGAGGCGATGGAGACGACGACGATGATCTGCTGCCACTGCGACGCGAGGTCGCCGAACGGGGACATCATGACCCGCAGGAACAGCGCCACCGCCGCGATCTTGGGCGCGACGGCGAGGAACGCGGTGACCGGCGTCGGCGCGCCCTCGTAGACGTCCGGCGTCCACATGTGGAACGGCACCGCCGAGATCTTGAACGCCAGCCCCGAGACGAGAAACACCAGCCCGATGACGAGGCCGATCGGGACCCCGCCCTCGACGCCCAGCGCCGCCGAGAGGGCGGCGAAATCGGTGGCGCCCGTCGTGCCGTAGATCAGCGAGCATCCGTAGAGCAACATGCCCGAGGACAAGGCCCCGAGCACGAAGTACTTCAGCCCGGCCTCCGCGCCGCGCGCCGACTCGCGCTTGAAGGCGGCGACCACGTAGAGCGCGAGGCTCTGGAGCTCGAGCCCCAGATAGAGCGCCATGAGATCGTTCGCCGAGATCATCATGAGCATCCCGAGGGTGGCGAGAACCAGGAGAACCGGGAACTCGAACCGCTCCATGCCCTCGTCGCGGAGGTATGCGAACGACATGACGAGGGCCAGCGCCGACCCGATCAGCACCAGCACCTTCATGAAGACGGCGAAGCGGTCGACGACGAACATGCCGGCGAAGGTGACGACGCCGTCCGACGGACCCGCGATCACGAGAACCCCCGCGGCCGTCATCGCCGCGACAGCGAGCCACGACACGGTCCGGGCCGATCCGTCGCCGCGGAAGACGCCCAGCATCAGAAGCGCCATGGCCGCGACCGCGAGGACGGCCTCCGGCAGCGCCGGGGTCAGGTCGGGAACGGCGTGCGCCGTCGGCATCCGCCGGCCTCCGGCTACCGGCCCAGCCGCGCGACGCCGACGCCGCCGTTCACGGCCCCGTTCATGGCCATGTCGTGGCTCTCGATGAGATTCGCCACCGAGACGTGCATGACGTCGAGCAACGGCTGGGGATAGACGCCGAAGAAGAGCACGAGACCGATCAGCGGCGCGAAGACGGCGATCTCCCGCCAGTGGAGATCGGAGATCTCCTTCAACTCGGCCTTCTCCAGCTTCCCGTAGATCACCCGGCGATAGAGCCAGAGCGTATAGGCGACGCTCAGAACGATTCCGGTCGCCGCCAGGAACGCCACCCAGGTATCCACGCGGAAAGCGCCCACCAGCACCAGGAACTCGCCGACGAAGCCGCTGGTGCCGGGCAGGCCGACGTTGGCCAGCGCGACGACCATGAACACCGCGGCGTAGACGGGCATACGATGAACCAGGCCGCCGTACCGGGCGATCTCGCGCGTGTGTATGCGGTCGTAGACGACCCCGACGATCAGGAACAGCGCCGCCGAGACCAGCCCGTGGCTGAGCATCACCATGATGCCGCCTTCGATCCCCTGCGTCGTGAACGTGAAGATGCCGATGGTCACGAACCCCATGTGGGCGACGGACGAATACGCGATGAGCTTCTTCATGTCCTCCTGCATGAGCGCGACGAGAGACGTGTAGACGATGGCGACCACCGACAGCGCGTACACGAGGGGCGTGAAGAACTCGGTCGCCTCCGGCAGCATGGGGATCGAGAACCTGAGAAATCCGTAGCCGCCGATCTTCAGCAGCACCCCGGCGAGGATCACCGAGCCCGCGGTCGGCGCCTCGACGTGGGCGTCGGGAAGCCACGTATGGACCGGCCACATGGGAATCTTCACCGCGAAGGCGGCGAAGAACGCCAGCCACAGCCACCGCTGCCACGACGCGTCGAACCCGGCGTCCATCAGCGTCGGGACATCGGTGGTGCCGGCCTTCAGGTACATCGCCAGAATGGCGAGCAGCATGAGCACCGACCCCAGCAGCGTATAGAGGAAGAACTTGAACGTCGCGTAGATCCGCCGTTCCCCGCCCCACACGCCGATGATCAGGAACATCGGGATGAGGCCGCCCTCGAAGAACAGGTAGAAGACCACGAAGTCGAGGGCGCAGAAGACGCCGATCATCATGGTCTCCATGACCAGGAAGGCGATCATGTACTCCTTGACGCGGGTGGAGATCGCCTCCCAGCTGGCGAGGACGCAGAGCGGGGTGAGCAGCGTGGTCAGAAGCACGAAGAGCATCGAGATGCCGTCGACGCCCATGTGGTAGTCGATCCCGCCGCCGATCCACGCCTTCCTCTCGACGAACTGAAACTCCGCCGTCGCCGGGTTGAACCAGAACCAGAGGACGAGCGACGCGCAGAACGTCATCGTCGTCGTCCACAGCGCCACCCAGCGCGCGTTGCGCGCCACGACCGCCTCCTCGCCGCGGATCAGCAGGATGAACGCCGCGCCGACGGTCGGCAGGAACGTGACCAGGGACAGGAGCGGAAAGTCGATCACCTAAGCCCCGACAACGTAGAGGCACCAGGACACGAAGCCGACGACGCCGATCAGCATCGCGAACGCGTAGTGGTACACGTAACCGGTCTGCAATCGCGCGGCGCGGCGGGCCAGGCGGACGACGGCGGCGGAAACGCCGTCCGGACCGAAGCCGTCGATGACGCGACCGTCGCCGCCGCGCCAGAGGGCGTAACCGATCCGTTTCGCCGGCCGCACGAAGGCGAGGTCGTACAGCTCGTCGAAGTACCACTTGCGCGACAGGAAGACGTGGATCGGGCGGTGCGCCGCCGCCAGCACCGGAGGAATGCCCGGCCGGGCGACGTAGAACCACCACGCGACCCCGATGCCCGCGACCGCGAGCGCCGGCGGCGACGCCTTCACCCAGAACGGCACGTGATGGGCCGCGGCGACCGTGTCGTTCCCGGGCAGGACGAACAGCGAACCGCCCCAGAAGGCGGTTCCCTCGCCCACCATGGCGCCGTGGGCGGCGAAGCCCGCGAACAACGCGCCCAGGGACAGGAGAACCAGCGGGATCATCATGACCGCGGGCGCCTCGTGAACGCGCGCCATGACGTCCGGCGCGGCGCGAACCCGGCCGTGGAACGTCATGAACAGGAGACGCCACGAGTAGAAGGCGGTCAGGAACGCCACGGCGACGCCCAGCCCGAAGGCGTAGTCGCCGAAGCCCGTGCCGTCGGCGTAGGCCGCCTCCAGGATGATGTCCTTCGAGTAGAACCCGGCCAGGAACGGCACGCCCGCCAGCGCCAGGGAGCCGATCCACATGACCATGTAGGTCAGGGGCATCAGCGTATAGATGCCGCCCATCCGGCGCATGTCCTGTTCGTCGGCCATCGCGTGAATGACGGAGCCGGCGCCGAGGAACAGCAGCGCCTTGAAGAAGGCGTGGGTCATCAGGTGGAAGATGGCCGCCGAATACGCCGACACCCCGACGGCGAAGAACATGTAGCCGAGCTGGCTGCAGGTCGAATAGGCGATGACCCGCTTGATGTCGTTCTGGACCAGACCCACCGTCGCGGCGAAGAACGCGGTCGACGCGCCGACGACCGCGACGACCATCAGCGTGTCGGGCGCGTACTCGAAGAGAGGCGAGCACCGCGCCACCATGAACACGCCGGCCGTCACCATCGTCGCGGCGTGGATCAGCGCCGAGACCGGCGTCGGGCCCTCCATCGCGTCGGGCAGCCAGGTGTGCAGCCCCAGCTGCGCCGACTTGCCCATCGCGCCCACGAACAGCAGCAGCGTGATCACCGTAAGGGTGTCGAACTCCCAGCCGAGAAAGGCCATGGAGGTCCCCGCGACGGCGGGGGCGGCGGCGAACACGGTGGCGAAATCCACGGACTCGAAGACGAGGAAGATCGCCATGACGCCGAGCGCGAAGCCGAAGTCGCCGACGCGATTGACGACGAACGCCTTGATGGCGGCGGCGTTGGCCGACGGACGGTCGTACCAGAACCCTATCAGGAGGTAGGAACAGAGGCCGACGCCTTCCCAACCGAAGAACATCTGCACGAAGTTATCCGCCGTCACCAGCATCAGCATCGCGAAGGTGAACAGCGACAGGTAGGCGAAGAACCGCGGAACGTGCGGATCGTGCGCCATGTAGCCGATGGAGTACCAGTGGATCAGGCACGACACGACGGCCACGACGAAGGTCATGACGGCCGTCAACTCGTCGAACCGCAGGCTCCAGGAGACCTCGAACGCCCCCGAGTCCATCCACGTCGCCAGCTCGACGACGACCGTCTCGTGCTCGATGGCGACCTGGTGGAAGACGACGACCGAGATCAGGGCCGACACGGTCATCAGGCCGCAGGCGATCAGGCGCGCCGCGCCGGCGCCGAGGACGCGGCCGAACAGGCCGGCGAGGACGGCGCCGAGGAGCGGGGCGAAGACGAGCGTGACGTGCAGCATCCCGTCAGCCCCTCATCATGTTGACGTCCTCGACCGCGATGGTCCCGCGGTTGCGAAAGTAGACGACGAGGATGGCGAGGCCGATGGCGGCCTCGGCGGCGGCCACGGTCAGCACGAACATGGCGAAGACCTGTCCCGCCAGGTCGCCGAGATGCGTCGAGAACGCGACGAGGTTGACGTTGACCGCGAGCAGCATCAGCTCGATCGACATCAGGATGACGATGACGTTCTTGCGATTGAGGAAGATGCCGAAGATGCCCAGCGTGAACAGGACCGCCGCGACCGCGAGATAGTGACCGAGGGCGATTCCCATCAGATGCCGCTCCCCGGCGCCACTTCCTTCACCTCGACCGCCTCGTCCCGACGCCGGGAGACCTGCCGCGATATGGACTGCTTGCGCACCCCGGTCCTGGTCCGGAGCGTGAGGACGATGGCGCCGATCATGGCGACGAGGAGCACCATGCCCGCCGCCTGGAACAGGTAGACGTAGCGCGTGTACAGCAGCGCGCCCAGAGCCTCGGCGTTGGAGAGGCCGGCGACCGCCGGCGCCGCCGCCACGACGCCCGCCGGCGGCCGGATCGCCCATCCTCCCAGGATCAGCAGCAACTCCACCAGCATGATCAGTCCCACCAGCCCGCCGACCGGAAGGTACTGGAGGAACCCCTGGCGCAACTCGACGAAGTTGATGTCGAGCATCATCACCACGAACAGGAACAGGACGGCGACCGCGCCCACGTAGACGATGACCATGATCATCGCCAGGAACTCGGCCCCCATCAGCACGAACAGCCCGGCGGAGTTGAAGAAGGCCAGAATCAGGAACAGCACCGAATGCACCGGATTCCGGGCCGAGATCACCATGACGCCGGACGCGAGGGTGACGGCGGCCAGCAGGTAGAACGTGAGTGTCTCGACGATCATTCGTGGGGCGCTCCCGACGCCGGGAAGGCGGTTCCGCGCAGCGGCCGGACGGCGGCGGTCAACGGTACGGGGCGTCGGCGGCGAGATTGGCCGCGATTTCCCGTTCCCACCGATCGCCGTTGGCGAGCAGCTTCTCCTTGTTGTACATGAGCTCCTCGCGGGTTTCCGTCGCGAACTCGAAGTTCGGACCCTCGACGATGGCATCGACCGGGCAGGCCTCCTGGCAGTAGCCGCAGTAGATGCACTTGGTCATGTCGATGTCGTAGCGCGTCGCGCGCCGGCTGCCGTCCTCGCGAGGCTCCGCCTCGATGGTGATCGCCTGTGCCGGGCACACCGCCTCGCAGAGCTTGCAGGCGATGCAGCGCTCCTCGCCGTTGGGGTAGCGCCTCAAGGCGTGCTCCCCGCGGAACCTGGGGCTCAGATACCCCTTCTCGTGGGGATAGTTGAGCGTCGCCCGCCGCCTGAACATCGCCTTGAACGTGACGTACATGCCGAAACACAGTTCGGAGAGCAGCGCGGTGCGCGCGGCGTGATTCCGGAAAATCATTCTCATCGCTCCTACGGCAGCCAGTCGAAGGCCACCAGCGCGCCGGACGTCAGGACCACCCAGAACAGGGACAGGGGCAGGAACACCTTCCAGCCGAGGCGCATCAGCTGGTCGTAGCGGTAACGGGGAAACGTCGCGCGAACCCACACGAAGACGAACAGCAGCAGGGCTATCTTGAGCCCGAACCAGACCGGACCCGGGATCCAGGTGAACGGCGCCACGTCGAACGGCGGCAGCCAGCCGCCGAGGAACAGGATCGCCGTCAAGGCGCTCATCAGGACCATGTTCGCGTATTCGCCGATGAAGAAGAGGGCGAACGTCATGGACGCGTACTCCACCTGGTAGCCGGCGACGAGCTCGGCCTCCGCCTCGGGCAGGTCGAACGGATGGCGGTTGGTCTCCGCCAGGGCCGACACGAAGAAGATCACGAACATCGGGAACAGCGGGATGAAGAACCAGAAGCCGTCCGCCTGCGCCCGGACGATCGCGCTCATGTTCAGCGAGCCCACGCACAGCAGCACCGTGATGATGATGAAGCCCATCGAGACCTCGTAGGACACCATCTGGGCCGCCGACCGCAGGGCGCCCAGAAACGCGTACCGCGAATTCGACGCCCACCCGGCCATCACGATGCCGTACACGCCGAGCGACGAGACCGCGAAGATGTACATGATGCCGACGTTGATGTCCGACAGCACCAGCCCCTCGCCGAAGGGGACGACGGCCCAGGCGATCAGGCTCAGCACGAACGTCAGCATCGGCGCGGCGACGAACACCACCTTGTTGGCGCCCGTCGGGATCACGGTTTCCTTGAGAAACAGCTTCAGGCCGTCGGCGAACGGCTGGAGCAGGCCGAAGGGTCCGACGACGTTCGGCCCCATGCGCAACTGCATCGCGGCCATGACCTTGCGCTCGAACCACGTGAGCATGGCCACGACCACGAGCAACGGCACGACGATGGCCAGAATCTGGCCGACGATGATCGCCAGGGGGACCGCGTAGGCCGCCGTGAACTCAGCCACGGGCGCCACCGTCCCGCGCGCCGCCGCCGGGGATCCGCGCGCTGCAGGCCGCCATCGTCTCGGACGCCCGGCAGATGGCGTCGGTCATGTAGAAGTCGGAGACCGGGCTGGCGAACGGCCGCGGGTCCATCGCGCCGTCGGTTCCGAACGTCCCCCACGCCGCCGGCCATATCTCGTCCGGCGATCCGAACCACGGCGCCACGTCCGCCAGGCGCGCCCGGACCGCGGCGAGATCGTCGTAGGGAAGCGTATGGCCGACCGCCTCCGACAGGGCCCGGATCACGGCCCAGTCCTCGCGGGCGTCGCCGGGCGGAAACACGGCGCGCTGGCCCAGCTGCGCGCGGCCTTCGGTGTTCACCCACGTCGCGTCCTTCTCGACGTAGGCGGCGCCCGGGAGAACCACGTCGGCGCGGCTTGCGCCCGCGTCGCCGTGATGCCCGAGGTAGACGACGAAGGCGCCGCCGAGGCCGCCCGTGTCGATCTCGTCGGCGCCCAGCAGGAACACGGCCTCGACGTCGCCGTTCGCGGCCCCCTCCAGGATGTCGGACACGTCCCGCCCCCCCTCTCCCGGGACCAGGCCGAGGTCGAGACCGGCCACCCGGGCCGCGGCCGTGTGCAGGACGTTGAAGCCGTTCCAGCCGTCCCGCACCATCCCGAACCGTTCGGCGACGCGCCGCGCGGCGCCGAGCACGGCGGAGCCGTCGGGCCGGGCGAGGGCGCCCTGCCCCAGGACGAGCATGGGCCTCCCGGCGTCGGCCAGCTCGGCGCCCGCCGGGAGGGAGCCGTCGGCCAGCGCCGCCAGCGCCTCCGGTCCGCCGCCGAGGTCGGCCACCGGGAAGGTCAGGTCGAGGTCCGGACCGACGGAAAGAACGCGGAAGCCGCCGGCGAGATGGCGCTTGCGCAGCCGGGCGTTGACCAGCGCGGCTTCCCGGCGCGGGTTGGTCCCGATCAGAAGGCACGCGTCGGCCTCTTCGATGCCGGCGATCGTCGTGTTGAACAGATAGGACGCCCGGACCCCGGCTTCCAGCTTCGCGCCGTCCGCCCGGCAATCGACGTGGGGCGAGCCGAGGGCCGTCATCAGATCCTTCAGGGCGATCATGGATTCGGCGCAGGCCATGTCGCCGGCGATGGCCGCGACACGCTCCCCGTCCGTGCCCTTCAGGCGATCGGCGATGGCGGCGAAGGCGTCGGTCCACGTCGCCGCCTCCAGGCGGCCGTCACGCCGGAGATAGGGACGGTCCAGGCGCTGCCGCCGCAGGCCGTCGTTGGCGAAACGGGTCTTGTCCGAAATCCATTCCTCGTTGACGTCCTCGTGAAGGCGCGGCAGCACGCGCAGGACCGACCGGCCGCGGGAATCGACGCGGATGTTGCTGCCGACGGCGTCATGGACGTCGATCGTCTCCGTCGCGTCCAGTTCCCACGACCGGGCGGCGAACGCATACGGCTTCGAGGTCAGCGCGCCGACGGGGCAGAGGTCGATGACGTTGCCCGAGAGCTCCGAGGTCAGCGCCCGTTCGACGTAATTGCCGATCTCCATGTGTTCGCCGCGTCCGAAGGCGCCCAGCTCCTCGACGCCGGCGATCTCGGTGGCGAAACGGATGCACCGCGTGCAATGGATGCAGCGCGTCATCACCGTCTTGACCAGGGGGCCCAAGTCCTTGTCGGTCACGGCGCGCTTGTTCTCGCGGTACCGGGAACGGTCCATGCCGTAGGCCATCGCCTGGTCCTGCAGGTCACATTCCCCGCCCTGATCGCATATGGGGCAGTCGAGCGGATGGTTGATCAGCAGAAACTCCATCACCCCCTCGCGCGCCTTGCGGACCTGGGGGGTGTTCGTGCGGACGACCATGCCGTCGCCGGCCGGCATCGCGCACGAGGCGACGGGTTTGGGGGAGTTCTCCATCTCCACCAGGCACATCCGGCAGTTTCCCGCGATGTTCAGCCGGTCGTGGTAGCAGAACCGGGGGATCTCCTTGCCGGCCCGTTCGCAGGCCTGAAGGACGGTCGCGCCGGCCTCGACCTCGACCTCCACGCCGTCGATGGTGACCGTCGGCATACCGGGCTCCCGACCTACGCCGCCGCTGCCGCCGGAGCGCCGGCACCGGACAGCGTGTT
This sequence comes from Alphaproteobacteria bacterium, assembly GCA_965200265.1. Lineage (GTDB taxonomy): Bacteria > Pseudomonadota > Alphaproteobacteria > UBA2966 > UBA2966 > UBA2966. Next base: position 2,139,673 of record OZ241357.1, read on the forward strand.
CTCGACGACGCGCCGCTCCAGCTCCGGCCGGAAATGGCGGATCAATCCCTGGATGGGCCACGCCGCCGCGTCCCCCAGCGCGCAGATCGTATGGCCCTCGACCTGATACGTGACCTCTTCGAGAAGATCGATCTCGGCGATCTCGGCCCGGCCCTCGACCAGGCGGTCCATCACCCGGGACATCCAGCCGGTGCCTTCCCGACAGGGGGTGCACTGTCCGCAGCTCTCGTGCATGTAGAACCTGGACAGCCGGGCGATCGCCCTGACGATATCCGTGGACCTGTCCATGACGATGACGGCGGCGGTTCCGAGGCCCGACTTGACGTCCTTCAGCGAGTCGAAATCCATCAGCACCGCGTCGCAGACCGACTTTGGAATCACCGGCACCGACGCGCCGCCGGGGATCACGGCGAGCAGATTGTCCCATCCGCCGCGCACGCCACCGGCGTGCTTCTCGATGAGCTCGCGCAGGGGGATGCCCATCTCCTCCTCGACGTTGCAGGGTTCGTTGACGTGCCCGGAGATGCAGAAGATCTTGGTTCCGGTGTTGTTGGGGCGCCCGAGCCCGGCGAACCAGGAGGATCCGCGGCGCAGGATCTCGGGCGCGACGGCGATCGTCTCGACGTTGTTGACGGTCGTCGGGCACCCCCATACGCCGACCGCCGCCGGGAAGGGAGGCTTCAGCCGCGGCTGCCCCTTCTTGCCCTCGAGGCTTTCGATAAGGGCCATCTCCTCGCCGCAGATGTAGGCGCCGGCGCCGCGGTGGACGTGGACGTCGAAGTCGTATCCCGAATCGCAGGCGTTCCGGCCGATCAGGCCCGCTTCGTATGCCTCGTCGATGGCCGTCTGCAAGTGGCGGATTTCGCGATGGAACTCTCCCCGCGTGTAGACGTAGGCGGCGCAGGCGCCCATTGCGAACCCCGCGACCAGACACCCTTCCACGAGCTTGTGCGGGTCGTGGCGCAGGATGTCCCGGTCCTTGCACGTTCCGGGCTCGCCCTCGTCGGCGTTGACCACGAGATAGGCGGGACGCCCGTCGGACTCCCGGGGCATGAAGGACCACTTCAAGCCCGCCGGGAAGCCGGCGCCGCCCCGGCCGCGGAGGCCGGAATCCTTGATTTCCTGGATGATTCCGTCCCGTCCCTTGTCGAGGAGCGCCCTGGTGCCGTCCCAATCGCCCCGCGCCCGCGCGCCGACGAGCCTCCAGTTCTCCAGCCCGTAGAGGTTGGTGAAGATGCGGTCCTTGTCGCCGAGCATCAGGAGCTTCCGGCGCTTACGCGCAAGGTAGTCGGCCCGCTCGCCGGGGCCGAGGCCGCGCGTCCCGTCTGCGGGCCGGGCGGCGGGGGGACGCCGCGCGAAACCGCGGCCAGCACGGCGCGCGCGCGGTCGGGATCGAGATCCTCGTAGTAATCGTCGTTCACGCGGACGACGGGAGCATTGACGCACGCCCCGAGACACTCGACCTCCCGCAGCGTGAACCTGCCGTCCGCGCTGGTGCCGCCCAGCCCGATTCCCAGCGCCTCCTCGCAGGCGCGGACGATTCCGTCGCACCCCCGGAGCCAGCACGGCGTCGTCGTGCAGACCTCGACCACGGTCTCGCCGACGGGCTCCAGGTTGATCATCGTGTAGAAGGTCGCGACCTCGTAGACCCGTATGGGCGCCATATCCAGGTATCCGGCGACCGCGTCGACCATCTCCGTCGTCACCCAGCCCCCGCTGCGCCGCTGAACGAGATCCAGGACGGGCAGGACGGCGCTCATCCGCCGTCCCTCCGGGTATCTGGCGACGATCTCGTCGGCCTCGGTCCGCAGGGCCGGCGTGAACTCGAAGGCGGCGCGCGCGGCGCTCATCGGTCGACCTCGCCGAACACGATGTCCAGCGTCCCGATGATCGCCACCACGTCGGCGAGCATGTGGCCCCGCGTCAGGAAGTCCAGCGCCTGGAGGTGCGCGAAGCCCGGCGCGCGGATCTTGCAGCGATAGGGCGAGTTCGTCCCGTCGGAGACGAGATAGACCCCGAATTCGCCCTTGGGCGCCTCGACGGCGGTGTAGGTCTCGCCGACGGGCACGTGGTGACCCTCCGTGTACAGCTTGAAATGATGGATGAGGGCTTCCATGGAGGACTTCATCTCCTCCCGCTTCGGCGGCGTCACCTTGTTGTCGGCGGCGGTCACCGGGCCGTCGGGAAGGCGCTCGAGACACTGCCTGATGATGCGCACGCTCTGGCGCATCTCCTCGACCCGGCAGAGATAGCGGTCGTAGCAATCGCCGTTCTTGCCGACGGGGATGTCGAACTCCAGCGACGAATAGACCTCGTAGGGCTGGGCCTTGCGCAGATCCCACGCGACGTCGGAGCCGCGCAGCATGACCCCCGTGAAGCCCCAGTCCATCGCCTGTTCCGCGGTGACGACGCCGATGTCGACGTTGCGCTGCTTGAAGATCCGGTTCTCGGTCAGCAGATTCTCGATGTCGTCGATGACGGCGGGAAACGCCTCCGCCCATTCGGCGATGTCGTCGGTCAGCCCGGCGGGAAGGTCCTGGTGCACGCCGCCGACCCGGAAGTACGCGGCGTGCATACGGGCGCCGGAGACCCGTTCGTAGAACTCGAACAGCTTCTCCCGTTCCTCGAAACCCCACAGGACCGGCGTCATCGCGCCGACGTCCATCCCCTGCGTCGTCACGTTGAGGAGGTGGTTGAGCACCCGGGTGATCTCGCAGAACAGCACGCGCACGTACCGGCCCCGCGCCGGCGCCTCCAGCCCCAGCAACTTCTCGATGGCGAGCACGAAGGCGTGCTCCTGGCACATCATCGAGACGTAGTCGAGGCGGTCGAAGTACGGGATCGCCTGGAGATAGGTCTTGTGCTCGATCAGCTTTTCGGTGCCGCGATGCAGAAGGCCGATGTGCGGGTCGGCGCGCTCCACGATCTCGCCGTCCAGCTCCATGACGAGCCGCAGAACCCCGTGCGCCGCCGGGTGCTGCGGCCCGAAGTTCATGGTGTAGGGCTCGATGCGGACTTCCGCCATCAGCCTTCGCCTCGCGCCTTCTCGTCCCCCGGAAGGAGATATTGCGCGCCTTCCCACGGACTCAGGAAATCGAAGGTGCGGAATTCCTGCGTCAGGGACACGGGTTCGTAGACGACGCGCTTCTCCTCGTCGTCGTAACGAACCTCGACGTGCCCGGTCAGGGGAAAATCCTTGCGGAGCGGGTGGCCCTCGAATCCGTAATCGGTCAGCAGGCGCCGCAGGTCGGCGTGTCCGGAGAACATGATGCCGTACATGTCCCAGGCTTCGCGTTCGTACCAGCCGGCCGAGCTGAAGACGCCGGCCACGGACGGCAGGGGGCGCCGCTCGTCCGTCCGGACCTTGACCCGTATGCGCTGATTGTGGGTAGGCGAAAGCAGGTTGTAGACCACGTCGAACCGCGCCTCGCGCTCGGGCCAGTCCACGCCGCAGATATCGACCAGAACGCGAAATCCGCAGTTGGCGTCGTCACGCAGGAACGTCAGCACCTTGACGATCGACTCGCGCTCCACCGCCACCATGAGTTCATGGAACGCGACCTCCATGGCCGCGACCTCGCCCGGGAAGGCGGCCGCGACGTATTCCGCGAGTTCGGAGAGCGCTTCGTCCATGTTCCCCGTGACCACGTAAAGGACCTGGCGCCGACGACCCGCGCTAACGGGTGATCGTTCCCGTCCGCCGTATCTTCTTCTGGAGTTGCAGGATCCCGTACACCAGCGCCTCGGCCGTCGGCGGGCAGCCCGGAACGTAGATGTCCACGGGTACGATCCGGTCGCAGCCCCGGACGACCGAATAGGAATAGTGATAGTAGCCGCCGCCGTTGGCGCAGCTTCCCATCGAAATGACCCAGCGGGGCTCGGCCATCTGGTCGTAGACCTTGCGCAGCGCCGGCGCCATCTTGTTGCAAAGCGTTCCGGCGACGATCATCAGGTCCGACTGCCTCGGGCTGGCGCGCGGCACCACCCCGAAACGATCCAGGTCGTACCGCGGCATCGAGGCGTGCATCATCTCGACCGCGCAACAGGCGAGGCCGAACGTCATCCACCACAGGGAGCCGGTCCGCGCCCAGTTCGCCACGTCGTCGACCCTGGTGACGAGAAAGCTCTTGTCGTCGAGGATCCGCGACATCCGCTCGAACGGCGCGTCCAGATCATGATCCGGCGGCAGCGGCGGCGCCGTCATTCCCATTCGAGTGCCCCCTTCCGCCACTCGTAGACGAACCCGACGGTCAGAATGACGAGGAAGATCATCATCGACCAGAAGCCGAAGACCCCGATATCCCCCAGCGCGACCGCCCAGGGGAACAGGAAGGCGACTTCGAGATCGAAGATGATGAACAGCAGGGCGACGAGATAGAAGCGCACGTCGAACTGGCGGCGGGCATCGCCCAAGGCCTCGAAGCCGCATTCATAGGGCGAGAGCTTCTCGTCGTCCGGATAGTGGCGCGCCGCGACATACGAGGCGGCCACGATGACGACGGCCATCCCGACGGCGACAGCGAGAAACACGAGAATCGGCAGGTATTCGACGATAAACCCTTGCATGCCGCCAGCCACGGTTGCCAACAGTCGCACGGACCATGAAAGACGCGCCAACCCGGCGACCGGCGACGCGGCGAAACCCCCGTCGTCGTCCCCGTGCGAACGCGGCCCCCATTATAGGGGCGCGCCCACGCGATTGAAAGTGGGCGTCCTGGTTCAGTACATGTGAGCCGGGGAGAAGGCGCCGACCCGCACGATCCTGCCGGGTTGCGTGGGCACGGCCTTCGGGCGGTCGCTTGGCGTGGGGCCAGTTGCGGTGCTCTCGCCGGCGCTTCCCGTCCGCCCTGCCGCCCTGGATTTCGTAGGACCCCGCCTGCGCCCTCACTCGCAGCCCCGGGCGCGCTCGGTGCCGAAGCTATCGAAAGCGCCCGAGTACCTGAAGTCCGGCCGGCCGGGACCATCCCGGGCCTGGGCAGTCCCCAGAACGATGGCCGGCTGGCACACCTCGACCAGAAGCGCCAGCGTATCGGCGAGCTCGCTCGGGCGCAGCGAGTAGTCGGCGGAGATGGTGTCGGAGTCGGGCATGACGGGCTCAGGGCGGGATTGCGGAAGCAAGCAAGGGCGCGGACCGAACGTCCCTCGGCGTCCGGCCTTCGCCCGGAACTTGGCCCCGCTCCGGCTCCCGGCGGCGCGAGGTCAACGGTCTTACCGATAGACGTGGCGGTCGCTATGGTAATGGCGTTGGTGGGATGTCGAGGTCCAAATAGAACCAATGGTGAGGGAAGATGGCCAAAAGAAGGAAAAAATCAACTCGTAAGGTACCGCCGAGGAAGCAAGGATCAATAGTTCAAAGAAGATCGAAAGCACATACCCACGACGAACTCGCAAATGACTCAGTTCATGTTTTTGTTGATGATCAGAACTTGTTTTGGGGGATCGTAAATGATAGTTATGGTCCTGGATTCCGTATCGATTTCGGAAGGATTTTGAGGGCAGCAGCAATGGATCTCAATCATGGGAAACCACGTGGAGTCGCGAGTGCGTATATCGCTGGAGTGATACCAGATGATGATTCTTTCTGGAAAATTGTACAGAATCATGGTTTTGAGGTGCGGCGGGGATTTCTCGGCACGAACAACCGTTCAAAGCAGGACGACGCATATCTCATAACTGATATGACCAGAACGGTATGCAAACAACCAGGGCCATCTACAATCGTTCTTGTTGCTGGAGATGCGGATTATGTCCCTCCTCTGAAGGCTGCTCTCGAAGAAGGATGGAGAACGGAAGTAGCATTTTTGGATCAGGGTGTTTCGGCAGCTCTTGAACCATGCGTGCATGAATTTAGATATATTTCACCTGTCGATATACGACTCATTCAGAGCTAGCTTGTGTATATATTCTAACTAAATCGAGGCAAGCGGCGGGACGAGCGGCTATTTGTTCCGCTGAGCAACTTGGGCCCACTGCACGTTCCACGGGACGTTAGCCTGGGTTCCCATATCCATCACTACTAGATGGGGATCCACGGCTTTCAGGCTCTGGCGTAGTTTCAATCTCACGTCGGCCGGGTTTATCGCTTTCTGGCGAAGCCGCGTGTCTTCATCGGGTTGTTCCAGATGCAGCACGACCCTCCACGCACCTGTTTCAATCGCCCGCCGCGCGAAACCTTTTTCGTCCCCGTCGGCGTTCGCATATGCCGTGGCGAGACCCGACAGGGTATCGCGTATCTTAATTGCGACTTTATCGACGAGATCACTGGGTAGCGGCCCCTGACGCTGCCGGTAGTCCTTGACCTCGATCAACCACGCGACGACCTCGATCAACCACGCGACGCCGTCGGCCAAACAAAGAAAGTCGGCGGCTTTCGATCTTCCAGCGACGCTTTGAAAGCGCTTTTGATAAAACGTCCAATCATCGTATTTGCTCACCTCGCAGCCATTCGGAAAGGAAAACGTCAGCGCTCCCTCGGTGATTTCCGTCATGGGGTGCGGCTCTCGAGGAAACGGTCCGACTGCTCGATTTCTTCGTCCAACACGAGCAATGGTTCCACATCGTCGACCGAGTCTCCTTGGGAAATATCGACGCCGCTCTCACCGCGCTGCAACGCGAAATAGCGGCGTTTGACGTCCTGGAAACAGCCCGATCCGAGCATGTCGAATTCCCGCAGGAGGAACAGGCTGTGCGTCGCCACCACCACTTGAACCCCGGACTCGCACAAGCCAAGGATGACGCGCGCGACGTCGCGGACCAGCTTCGGATTCAGGTTGGCTTCCGGCTCATCCCAGAACAAGCATCCCTTCTCGCCGAGGGACCCGGTGGCGATCAACCGCGCCACCATACCGAGCTTGCGCCAACCCTCGGCGACCAGGGGCATTTCGAATCGGCCTGCGCCGCGTTGGTTCAGGTAGAATCGGCCGTTCGCATCAAGAACCAGTTGGCCGCCCATCCCATCCTCCAGCAGGCCGAGAAGATGGGCGGGGCCCACATGCGGCCCCCTGAGCGTCGGTGCGCCGAGCAGAAGGCAGGTATCGCGCCACGTCTCGTCGAACTCCAGGTTATACGTGTCGTAAAGTGAGACGAACCCCGGATAGATCGTCAGCAACTCCCGCGTGGGCAGGAAGACCGGCATCCGGTCGCACCATGCCTTCGCTCCGCGGACGACGGCGACCTCCGACATGCTCTGGCTGGCGAATCCGAAGGTGACGGACATGGAAGATTCGGTGAACTTGAGCTCCACGGTACACCGGTGTCGACCTTGCCGTCGGCGCGTCAGGCGCCCCAGGGATTCGGGCCGGAAGACATTGCGCATCTTTTCCGCGAGTTGCTTCTGCAGGGCGCTCCTGGTGGGTTTTCTCGCGTCCGGCCGCCTACCCGCTTCCGCACTCGCCGCCGCTACCGAATAGGGCAGTTTGAGCAAGTGTGTCTTGCCGAGGCCGTTTTCCCCGACGATGACGTTGAGGCCCTTCGCGAATCGCAACCGGACGTCCCCGAAGGCCGTGAAATTCGTCACTCTGAGGCTACGGAGCAACGCTTTCTCCTCCCGATTCGCCGAATCCGCACGGCGCATTGTCGCCACTTTTCGACCGGGCCGCAACGTGTCCTGATTCAGTACATATGAGACACCGCCCCCGTCCCGTTGCGACAATCGCCGTCCGGCGGGCGTGGCGAAACGGTCAGACGCAACGGACTTAAAATCCGTCGGGCGCGAGCCCGTGCTGGTTCGAATCCAGCCGCCCGCACCACGTCCCCCGCGACCGTGTTCGTGAACGGGAGCGAGACAGGCCAATTGCCGTCCGGGGATTGCCCGCTGCACTCGGCGGCGCAGGTCGGGGCGACCGAAGGGCGAGAGCGCATCATGCCGGCGATATACCGGCGATGATGGCGGGAGTGACGGGACTCGAACCCGCGGCCTCCGGCGTGACAGGCCGGCGCTCTAACCAGACTGAGCTACACCCCCCTTGGCCGGAAACCGGACCTGTACTGTACCCCGTTCCGGGGTGTCAAGCGGCCATCCCGGTTCGGGCTCCCGGGCCGTTCGTCGCACGGGGGCCGTTTCCGCCCCTCTCCCCCCTGTCGGGGGAGACCGGGAGGAGGGGTGGACCGCGGTCCGGTGGCCCGGCGGCGAGACGAGCCGGGGCGGAAACCCGTCGCTATCCGGGATCACGAGGCGTGGTGGGCGGTGACGGGATCGAACCGCCGGCCTCCACGGTGTAAACGTGGCGCTCTCCCGGCTGAGCTAACCGCCCGAAGTCGGCCAAGCGAACGGAACGGCGCCGGCCGCCCACGGGGGCGGTCGGCGCCGGACACCCTCGGGAAACCCTCAGTTCACGGCGTTCTTCAGAACCTTGCCTGCCTTGAACCTGGGTTGCCTCGAAGCCGGTATGCGGATGCTCTCTCTGGTTCGCGGATTGTGGCCTTCGTAAGCACTGCGTTCGACGACGCTGAACGTGCCGAAGCCGACGAGTCTGACATCCGAGCCGTTCGAAAGCGCCTCCGAAATCGTATCGAACACACTGTCGACCGCTTTCGCCGCGTCCGCCTTCGAGAGACCGGTAGCACCGGCTACGCTTGCCACGAGATCGTTCTTGTTCACAACAGGGGGCCCCCTCATAGTCTTGTTGAAATTCGGGTGGATGAAACCCGGGATGGCGTCTCCAACGCGCCATGAAGTGTAGGGCGCGCCCGGCGTGTCGTCAAAGAAAACCTGCCTGTCCGTGAAAGTCCGCCGATGGGGCCCCGTTCGCGCTTCGCGCCATGCCGGCGGGACGCCGGCACTCCCAGGGGCCGGCCTTCTCCGGCCTAATGGGTCACGACGCCGTCCAGGTCCTCCGTCTCGGCCTCTTTCGCGGCGACCTTGGCGAGCCCCGCCTCGTCGTCCCATTCGATGGGCATCAACGGCTTGGTCAACGCCAGCTTCAACACGTCATCGACCGTGTCGACCGCGACGATATCGAGGCCGCGCTTGACGTTGTCCGGGATCTCCGCGAGGTCCTTTTCGTTCTCCTTCGGAATGAGCACGGTCTTGACCCCGGCCCTCAACGCGGCGAGCAGCTTTTCCTTGAGCCCGCCGATGGGCAGGACACGCCCCCGAAGGGTGATCTCGCCCGTCATCGCGATATCCCGGCGAACCGGATTCTGGGTCAGGACCGACACGATCGCCGAGATCATCGCGATGCCGGCGGAGGGGCCGTCCTTGGGCGTCGCCCCCTCCGGGACGTGGACGTGTATGTCGCGTCTCTCGAACGTCGTGGGCTTGACGCCGAACGACACCGACCGCGCGCGAACGTAGCTCGCCGCGGCCTGTGCCGATTCCTGCATGACGTCGCCGAGCTTGCCGGTGATGTTGATGCGGCCCTTGCCGGGAAGCGTGATGGCCTCGACCGACAGCAGTTCACCGCCCACCTCGGTCCACGCGAGACCCGTGCAGACGCCGATCAGATCCTCCTCCTCGAGCTCGCTCGACCGGTAGCGGGGCACGCCCGCGTACTTCTCGAGGCTCTTCTTGGTGACGTGGGCGCGTTTCTTGCCGTGCTGGAGGATGTCGCGTATCGCCTTTCGCGACAGGCCGGCGATCTCGCGCTCCAGGTTCCTGACCCCCGCCTCGCGGGTGTAATGGCGGATGAGGGAACGCAGCGCCTCGTCCGACAAAGCCCACTCCCCCTCCTCGAGGCCGTGCGCCTCGATCTGCTTCGGGATCAGGTGTTGCCTCGCGATCTCGACCTTCTCGTCCTCGGTGTAGCCCGATATGCGAAGGACCTCCATGCGGTCGAGAAGCGCCGGGATGATCCGCAGGGTGTTCGCCGTGGTGACGAACATCACATCGGAGAGATCGTAGTCGACCTCGAGGTAGTGGTCGTTGAAGGCGTGGTTCTGCTCGGGGTCCAGGACCTCCAGCAGGGCCGCCGACGGATCGCCCCTGAAGTCGGCGCCCAGCTTGTCCACCTCGTCCAGCATGATCAGGGGGTTGGACGTCTTGGCCTTCTTCATCGACTGGATGATCTTGCCCGGAAGCGAACCGATGTAGGTCCGCCGGTGGCCGCGGATCTCGGCCTCGTCGCGCACGCCGCCGAGCGACATGCGGACGAAGTTCCTGCCCGTGGCCCGGGCGATCGACTGCCCCAGCGACGTCTTGCCGACGCCGGGCGGCCCGACCAGGCACAGGATCGGTCCCTTGAGCTTCCTGGCCCGCTGCTGAACGGCAAGATGTTCGAGAATGCGCTCCTTCACCTTCTCGAGACCGTAGTGGTCGTCGTTGAGAACCTTCTCGGCGAAGGTGATGTCCTTCTTGATCTTGCTCTTCTTGCGCCACGGGATGTTCAGGATCCAGTCGAGATAGTTGCGGACCACGGTGGCCTCGGCGGACATCGGGCTCATGTTGCGCAGCTTCTTGAGCTCCGCGGTGGCCTTCTCCCGGGCTTCCTTCGAGAGCTTCGTCTTGGCGATCTTCTCTTCCAGCTCGGCCAGCTCGCCGCCGCCCTCTTCCCCCTCGCCCAGCTCCTTCTGGATGGCCTTGAGCTGTTCGTTGAGATAGTACTCGCGCTGGGTCTTCTCCATCTGGCGCTTGACGCGGCCGCGAATCTTCTTCTCGACCTGCATCACGCCGATCTCGCCCTCCATCAGCGAGTAGACCCGCTCCAGCCTCTCGCCCACGCCCTGTATTTCCAGCAGCTCCTGCTTGTCGGCGATCTTGAGCTGCAGGTGCGAGGCGACCGTATCGGCGAGCTTGTCCGGATCCTCGATCTGGTTCAGGGACACCAGAACCTCCGGCGGGATCTTCTTGTTGAGCTTCACGTACCGCTCGAACTCCGCGACCACGGAACGGGACAGGGCCTCCAGCTCCTGCGGGTCGTCGGTAGTCTCCTCGAGGATTTCCGCCTCGGCCTCGAAGAACTCCGCGTTGTCGGCGAACCCTCTCACGCGCGCCCGGCGCCCCCCTTCCACCAGCACCTTGACCGTGCCGTCGGGCAGCTTCAGCAACTGGAGCACGGACCCGATCGTCCCGACGGAATGGATGTCGTCCGGCGACGGGTCGTCCTGGCTGGCGTTCTTCTGGGCCAGCAGCAGGATCTGCTTGTCGGCCTGCATGACGTCCTCCAAGGCCCGGACGGACTTGTCCCGGCCCACGAACAGCGGGACGATCATGTGCGGGAACACGACGATGTCGCGCAGCGGAAGCACGGGGAAAACCTGGACGGGGTTCTTCACTTCAACCATTTTCCTGCTCATTCCCTCTGACTGTCGCCCGGCGCGGCCGCGATGCCGCCCGCCTCATACATACATGGTTCGGCCGATGCCGCCGTTCAAGCGGCCTGCTCAAGCGCTCGTCTCCAGATCCTGGCGGCGGTCGGAGTAGATGAGCAACGGCTGGGCGCGACCTTCGATGACCTCGGAATTGACGACGACCTCCTCCACGCTCTCGAAACCGGGCAGGTCGAACATCGTGTCCAGGAGGGTGCCCTCCATGATGGAACGGAGACCGCGGGCGCCGGTCCTGCGCTTGATGGCCTTGCGGGAGATCGTGCGCAGGGCGTCGTCGGAGAACGTCAGCTCGACGTTTTCCATCTCGAAAAGCCGTTGATACTGCTTGACGAGCGCGTTCTTCGGTTTCGTCAGGATGTCGACGAGGGTGTCCTCGTCCAGATCCTCGAGCGTCGCGATGACCGGCAGGCGCCCGACGAATTCCGGGATGAGGCCGAACTTGAGGAGATCCTCGGGCTCCACCTGCTTGATGATCTCGCCCGCCCGCCGGTCGTCGGGGGAACGGACGTCGGCGCCGAAGCCGATGGACGCCGACTGGCCCCGCGCCGAAATGATCTTCTCGAGACCCGAAAATGCGCCGCCGCACACGAACAGGATGTTCGTCGTGTCGACCTGGAGGAATTCCTGTTGCGGGTGCTTGCGCCCGCCCTGCGGGGGAACCGACGCGATGGTCCCCTCCATGATCTTCAGCAGCGCCTGCTGCACCCCCTCGCCGGACACGTCGCGGGTGATCGACGGGTTGTCGGACCTGCGGCTGATCTTGTCGATCTCGTCGATGTAGACGATGCCCCGCTGCGCCCGTTCGACGTTGTAATCGGACGCCTGCAGGAGCTTGAGGATGATGTTCTCGACATCCTCGCCGACATAGCCCGCTTCCGTGAGCGTGGTGGCGTCGGCCATGGTGAAGGGCACGTCGAGGATGCGGGCGAGCGTCTGGGCGAGCAGGGTCTTGCCGCAGCCGGTCGGACCGATGAGCAGGATGTTGGACTTGGCGAGCTCCACGTCGTTGGACTTGCCGCCGTGGTTCAGGCGCTTGTAGTGGTTGTGCACCGCCACGGACAGCACCCGCTTGGCGTGGTCCTGACCGATCACGTAGTCCGCCAGGACGTCGCAGATGTCGCGTGGCGTGGGCACGCCGTCGCGCGACTTGACGAGCGAGCTCTTGTGCTCCTCGCGGATGATGTCCATGCAGAGCTCGACGCATTCATCGCAGATGAAAACCGTCGGACCCGCGATCAACTTGCGAACTTCGTGCTGGCTCTTTCCGCAGAACGAACAGTAGAGGGTGTTCTTCGAATCGCCGCTGCCGGATTTTGCCATGGGAACTCCGAGGCTGGGGTGGCCGAACCAGACCTGCGCGAGGACGCCGCGCCCGGGGGCCTCATGTTAGCGACTTCGGGCCGCCGTCCACAACGCAAATCTTGCGCGCATGGCGGGGCAGTCCCTCACCATGTAGTCCAGTAGTCCATGCGTCGGTCCTCGTAGCGCGGCGGCTCGGCCGCGTCCGCCGAACGGAAACGGATCCCGTCCACGAACGCGGAACCGCCGGGTCGTCAGCCATCGCCGTCGTCGCCGGCGCCGTCGGCGTCGGGCGCCGCCGGGCGGTGCGTCACGATTTCGTCGATGATCCCGAAGGTCTGCGCCTCCTCGGGAGTCAGGAACTTGTCCCGGTCCATGTTCCGCTCGATGACGTCGAGGTTCTGGCCCGTATGCTCCGCGTAGATCGCGTTGAGCCGGTCCCGCAACGCCAGTATCTCCCTCGCGTGGATCTCGATGTCCGCCGCCTGGCCCTGGGCGCCGCCGTGAGGCTGGTGGATCATCATGCGCGCGTTGGGCAACGCATACCGTTTTCCCTTGGCGCCGGCCGCCAGAAGCAGCGACCCCATCGAGGCCGCCTGGCCGAAGCAGAGCGTCGAGACGTCGGGACGGATGTACTGCATGGTGTCGTAGACCGCCAGACCCGACGACACGATGCCGCCCGGCGAATTGATGTAGAAGGCGATGTCCTTCTGCGGATTGTCGGCCTCCAGGAAGAGCAGCTGGGCCGTGATCACGCTCGCCACGTGATCGTCGACCGCGCCGGCGAGGAACACGATCCGCTCCTTGAGCAGCCGCGAGTAAATGTCGTAGGCCCGTTCCCCGCGGTTGGTCTGCTCGACCACCATCGGTACGAGAGCCTGCATCCTGGTATCCGTCATGACCAACCCGTGCTCCGTTCGACCTTGATCGCGTGACCGGGACGCCGCCCGGCGCCTTCGTTCGGGAACGGCGCGGACGCGTCGCCGGACGCCCTCACGAAGAGGGCTCCTCGTCGTCCCCGCGCCCGCCCAGCAGTTCGTCGGGGGTCACCTCGCGTTCGCTGACGCGGGCCATCTCGAGAATGAAGTCGACGACCTTGTCCTCCAGGATCGGCCCCCGAAACCTGGCTATCGCCTGGGAATCGTTCCGAAGCTCCCGGACGATCTCGTGCTCCTTTCCGGGAAACCGCCGCGCGAACTCCGCCATCGCCCGGTTGATCTCGTCCTCCTGCACCTCGATGTTGTTGCGGCGCCCCACGTCCGACAGCAGCAGCCCCAGGCCGACCCGCCGCTCGGCGATTGCCCGATACTCTTCCCTGGCTTCCTCCTCGGACTTCGGCGGATCTTCCTCGTCCGACGTCAGGTGCTCGTCCCCGAGTCGCCCCCAGATTTCCTTGAATTCGTCGTCGACGAGTCCGCGGGGGATCTCGAAATCGCACCGCTCGGCGAGCGCGTCGAGGAGCTGGCGCTTGACCCGCTCCCGCGAGACCCGATCGTAGTCCGATCTGATCTGGTCCGAGACCGCCTTCCTGAGCTCCTCCAGGTTTTCCACACCCATCTTCACGGCCAGCCCGTCGTCGATCGCCGGCTGCTCGGGACGCTTGACCTCCTTCACGTCGACCTCGAACACGACGCTCTGGCCTGCCAGCTCCTCCGCCGGATAGGTCTCGGGAAAGGTCACGTCGATATCGAGATGCCGGCCCGCGGTCGCGCCGATCAGCGGATCGTCGAACCCCGGAATGAAGGCGCCCGACCCGAGGACGAGCTCGAAGTCCTGCGCGGCGCCGCCCTCGAACTCGACGCCGTCGCGCCGCCCGACGAAATCGATGACGACGGCGTCGCCCGACCGGGCCTCCCGGTTTTCCTCGGTCTCGTAGGTCGTCTGGGCTTCCGCCATCCATTCCAGATGCGACTGGACGTGCTCCTCGGTGGGATGAGCCCGGAGCTGCTCGATCTCGATGGCAGAAAAGTCGACCGACTCGATCTCGGGGAACGCTTCGATCGCAAGCCTGTATTCGAGCCCGCCGCCCTCCTCGAACTTCGTGACCTCGACCTCGGGCTGAACGGCGGCGCGCAGGCCCTGGTCGGAGAGGGCCCGCCGGGTTCCCTCGTTCACGGTCTCCTCGAGGACCTCGCCCCTGACGGCAGCACCGTAACGCTTCCTGAGGAGCGACAGGGGCACCTTGCCCGGACGAAATCCGGGGAGCGAAATCCTGCCGGCCAGTTCGCCGAGCTTGGCGTCGACGCGCTCCTCGATCGTCGTGTCCTCGACGACGACCCTGAATTCGCGCTTGAGGCCCTCCGCGCTGGTCTGCGTCACTTCGATCACGGTCCCTCGTCTCCGACTGGCCCTCGTCCCCGACCGGCGCGGTCGTCCCCGGGACGCTCTGGTGCGGCTGGAGGGACTCGAACCCCCACGCCGTAAGGCACATGCTCCTAAGGCATGCGTGTCTGCCGGTTCCACCACAGCCGCGCGAACGTCCGACGAGCCGGCTTCGCCCCGGTCCCGGAGACGCGCCATCTTCTACAGCACGAGAGGGACCGGCGCCAGACCGGATTCGCCTCCGCCCCCGGCGACGGAGACCGGGAGGGGATGGAGCGACGCATCGGACACCGGAAAGCCCGCGAGGGACAGCAGCGGTCTACCGCAGGCCCGACAGGACGTCCGGCAGCGCCTCGGGCAGGTCCTCGGCGATCAGGCCGGGGCCGACGGCCCGCGCCGCCGCCCCGTGCATCCACGCCGCCGCGCACGTCGCCTCGAACGGCGCCATGCTCTGGGCCAGCAATCCGGCCACCAGACCCGACAGCACGTCGCCCGTGCCCGCGGTCGCCAGGTCGGGCGGCGCGTTGCCGTTGATCGCGACGCGCCCGTCCGGCGCCGCGACGACCGTATCGGCGCCCTTGAGAAGCACCGTCGCGCCGGTCGATCGCGCCGCCAGGCGCGCGGAGTCCGCCTTTCCCCGCCCCTCGACCGCCTCGCCGAACAGGCGCGCGAACTCCCCGTCGTGGGGCGTGAGCACGCAGGGACCGGAGATCGCCGCCGCCAGCGCATCCCGTCGCCCGGCGAACACGGTCAGCGCGTCGGCATCGAGCACACAGGCCGCCGGGGACCGCAGGGCCGCCAGCACGTTGGCGCGGGTCGCCTCCGTCACGCCGTTCCCCGGACCGAGGAGCACGGCGTTCCGGCGCCGCCGGCCCAGGACCGCCGCGAGCGCGGCCGGCCCGGCGAAGCTCTCCGTCATGACGGCCGTCGAGTGGGAGGCGTTGACGACGAGGGAGTCGGGCGGGCCGGCGAGCGTGACCAGACCCGATCCGACGCGCAGCGCCGCCCGCGCGGCGAGACGCGCGGCGCCGGTGCTTTCCGGGCCGCCGCCGACGATCAGGGCGTGACCCCGGCGGTACTTGTGCGCGGCGGGGCCGGGAACCGGGACGAGACGGCCCCAAAGCGCGGGATCGTTCTCCGCCGCCCGCGGCGCGATCGCGTCCAGGACCGAATCCGGTATTCCGATGTCCACGACCTCGACCTCGCCACAGGCCATGCGACCGGGGAGCAGCAGGTGTCCCGGCTTCTTGCGGAAGAACGTGACCGACAGATCGGCCGCGAAGCAGCCGCCGAGCTCGTGGCCGGTATCGCCGTGGATGCCGCTCGGGACGTCGACGGCGACCCGCACGGCGTCGGCGGCGTTGGCGGCCTCCAGCGTCGCCCGTGCGACCCCGTCCACGTCGCGCGACAGGCCGGCGCCGAAGACGGCGTCGACGATCAGGGCCGCGTCCTCCACCAGGCCCGGACCGAGCGGCGAGACCTCCCCCTCCCAGGCGTCCGCCATCGCCCGCGCGTCGCCCTCCAGCGCCTCGCGGGAGCCCAGAAGCGCCACGCGGACGTCCCGGGCGCCCGCCCGGCGGAGTCTCCTGGCGACGACGAACCCGTCGCCGCCGTTGTTGCCGGGGCCGCAGAGGACGACCGTGGGCCGAGGCGCCCAGCGCCGGGTTATCGCCCGCGCGACGCCCACTCCCGCCGCCTCCATCAGCGCGGCGCCGGACACCCCGCCGTCCATCGCCGCCCGGTCGGCAGCGCGCGTCTCCGCGACGGACAGGAGGGCGAGGGACGAGCGGTTGGACACGATCACGATTCCGGCCTCCGTCGCGAACGCCGGGCGGCCGCAGGCGGACGCGCGGCGTCCCTACGCCATGCCCCGATAGACGCGAAGCCGCAGGATCTGCGAGAAGGCGTACCCGTCGGCGACCCCGCCGGCGTCGAACAGGGACCGCACCTCGGGCGCTTCGACGTCCTCGGCGGCGACGCCGAGCCGAGCCATCATGGGCCGCGTCGCGAATTCCTCGAAGTCGCCGAAGCGCACCCACAGCCTGTAGCGGTACTCGCGCGCGTCGGCGAACAGCCGCGACGCCGTCCGGTCCAGGGCCTCGATGGCGAGGCGGCGGACCTCGGTCTCGTCGTGGAACGGCTTCAGGAGCCGGGCCCAGGTCCCCGACATGTCGGGCTCCACCACGTACAGGAAGCCGTCGTCGAGGGTCAGAACCCGTCGCGCCTCGGAGAGGGCCCGGTCCATGAGCTCCGGCGGGACGTGGTGGAGGGAGCGGTTGAAGAAGACGCCGTCGGCCTCCCCGTCGTCGAGCGGGATGGCTTCGCCGCCCGCCGCCGCGAACGTCACGCGATCGCCGATGGCCGGCGGGAGCTCGGGCGGCGTCCGCCGTTCGTCCGGCTCGATCGCCAGCACCCGGGCTCCGCGCTCCGCCAGCGCGCGGGCGAACCCGCCGTCCCCGCTCCCCACGTCGACGAGATACCGGCCGTCGATATCCAGAAGACGATCGACGACCTCGATGTGGCTCGCCTCGCCCAGGTCGACCCCGGGCACCGTCGCATGTTCTTCCACCGGCCCCTCCCGACCCGGATGCGGCCTACCTTATCACGGAACCCGCCGTGGACGCCGACGGTCATGAAACTCAGGCGTCGTCTTGCACCGACCGCTCGAACGTGATGTTCAGATCGGGAAATTCTTCCTTCAGTCCCTCCACGGCATCAAACACTTCCCGGCGCCATATCTTGTACAGAACACAGGTCCTACCCTTCACACGGATGAGCTCGTCATCTCCATAAAAGAACTCATTGGGCCATACCTTTTCTTCGGAGTCGAGCAATTCCCTGACCTGTTCCGAACCGAGATTACCTTCATAACACTTGAATCTGCCTTTAGGCATGATCTTCAGGACCTGCTCCGGTGTTCCGCCACCATTTAGCTCCAACACCTTTGAGACAATCAGGAGAATCATGCTACGTTTGGTCTGTTTTGAATATCGTTCACCATAGATAGTCACGTCGTATTTGTCTCGTCCGCTTTTTCTCGATGCCCGCTCCCTTTGCTTCTTCTCTCGAATACCGACCTGATACCCTTCCGCCTCCGGAATTGGAATGACGGTCTGGACGTCAAGCAGTATCTGTCCGTCGTTGTCGCAGGGGCACATTCGGACACAGCGGATATCCAGCCCATGATCGTTCAGCCACAGCACCGAGGTCGTCAGCTCCTTCGAGAACTCGGCGGATGCGAGGACGATTCTGACTTTCTGACCGAATTCTTCTTCCCTGGGATCATCCCAATCCAAAATCCTGAGCAGCTCATCTCTCGCATCTTTTTCCGCATCGTTCCGGCTCAGATACCCCTCGTAGATCTCCACCAGTCTGTCGAAGGTCAACGTGGAGATCATCGCGGCGTAACGAATGGCCTGAAGCTCCATGTGGCCGCCACTCTCCGTGCGCTTGAGCTCGATCACGACGAGGTTTGCGTCCTTGTCGATGCCCAGAAGATCGATACGCAGACGACTGTCCTCCCAGTCACTGAATTCCTCGGCGACGACCCACGTATCCGGAGAGATCACGTCGATTCGGGACTTCAGAAGAGCCTGGATATCGGACCGTTCCTTCAAATCCTGTTCCCTGAACGTCGTGGATTCGACCGGAACGATTCGCTTGTCGTCAATGCGGTAGATCGGCATCCATCACTCCCAGATATCCCGCCTGAATGGCGCATGGATTCAAACCGGCGGGCGCCGGTCCGTCAAGGGGAACGCCCGCTGATAGGCGTGGGCCGCGCGCAACACCAGGTGGTCCGCGTGCATGGGGCCGACGATCTGCAAGCCCACCGGCAACCCGTCGGCCGTGAATCCGCAGGGCACGCTCGCCGCCGGCTGCCCGGTCATGTTGAAGGGGTAGGTGAACGGCGACCACGTGATCCACTTCGGGTCGTCGGTGGCGCGTGGCGACATCGTTCCGGCGTCGAACGCGGCGACCGCCAGGGTGGGCGTCAGGAGAAGATCGCGAGTCCGGTGGAACGCCATCATGCGCCCGCCCAGGACGGCCCGTTCGCCCTCCGCCGCGATGTAGTCGAGAAGGGCGATCTTCCGCCCCTCCTCCGCCACGGCGGCGAGATCGGGATCGACGAGCCTCATCCGCTCGCCGGTCAGCCCGCGCAGTCCGTTGGCGGCGCCCGCCCACCACAACGCGCGGAACGCCGCCCTGGGATCCTCGAACCCGGGGGACTCGTGGACGACCTCCGCACCGAGACCGGCGAACGATTCGGCGGCGCCGGCGGCGATTTCGGCGATCTCGGGATCGACGTCGGCGTAGCCCAGGTCGGGCGTGAAGGCGACGCGGAGCCCTTCGACGCCCCGGTCGAGGCCGTCGCGGTAGTCGCGCGGGTCGTGGGGCAGGGCGGTCCAGTCGCGGGAATCCGGCCCCGAGATCACGGTCAGCATGAGCGCCGCGTCGGCCGCTGTCCGCGTCATCGGACCCACGTGCCCGAGCGTGCCGAAGCGGCCCGGCGGCCACACGGGCACGCGCCCGAGGCTCGGCTTCAGGCCGAAGATTCCGCAGAAGCTCGCGGGGATGCGGATCGATCCTCCACCGTCGGTGCCGATGGCGAGATGGCACATCCCCGCCGCCACGGCCGCCCCGGCGCCGCCGCTCGACCCGCCCGGCGTCCTGTCCAGGTTCCAGGGGTTCCGCGTGACGCCCGACAGCGGACCGTCGGTGACCCCCTTCCACCCGAACTCCGGCGTCGTCGTCTTGCCGAGGATGACGGCGCCGTGCTCCCGCAGCCGCGCGACGCAGGGCGCGTCGACGTCCCACGCCTGGTCGGGATCGGTCGTCCTCGATCCGAACAGCGTCGGCCATCCCCTGGCGAGCACCAAGTCCTTGATCGAGCACGGAACCCCGTCGACCAGGCCCATCGGCGCGCCGGCGCGCCACCGCCTCTCCGAGGCCCGCGCCGCCTCCAGGGCCGATTCCGCGTCGACCAGAACCCAGGCGTTCGTCCCGTCGTCGATCGCCGAAATGCGATCGAGGGTCGCGCGCGCGACCTCGACCGGCGACAGGCTCCGGTCGCGATAGCGGCCGGCCAGTTCGCCGGCGGGCATGTATAGAATGTCGTCCGACATGGGACTCTCCCGGGCCGCGGGGCGCCGCCGGGAAGGCTATGCCCGGCCGCCCGGCCGGTCGAGTCCCGCGCGCGGGTGGCGGAAGGAGGATCACGGCGTGAAGGTCATCGTGCTCGGCGGCGGCGTGATCGGCGTCGCCACCGCGTACTTCCTGAACGAGGCCGGCCACGAGGTCTCGGTGATCGAACGGCGCGAGGGTCCGGGCCTCGAAACCAGCTTCGCCAACGCCGGGCAGGTTTCCGTCGACCACGCCGCGCCGTGGGCACGGCCCGAACTGCCCGGACAGCTGGCGCACTGGCTGGGGCGGCGCGACGCTCCCTTCCGGATCGCGCCGCGGCTCGACCCCGGCATGTGGCGCTGGGGCCTCGCGTTCCTCGGCAACTGCGCGCCGGGCCGCTTCCGTCGGAACGCGGCGCGGCTTCGGCGCCTGTCGACGTACAGCCGGGAGATGCTGACCCGGGTCCGGGAATCGACCGGCATCGAGTTCGATCATTCGGCGCGCGGCATCCTGTCGGTGTTCCGGACCCGCCGGGCCTGGGAGGCGGCGGCCGGACACGCCGAAGACCTGCGCGGCGAGGGCGTCGGCAAGGAGATACTCGATTCGCGGGAATGTCTGAGGCGGGAACCCGCGCTCGCGGACGCGGCAACGCCGGTCGTCGGCGGCATATACTCGCCCCTCGACGAATGCGGCGACGCCCACGTCTTCACGCGGGAGCTCGCCGGACGCTGCGAACGCGCCGGCGTCCGCTTCCGCTACGGCGAACGCGCGCTCTCGATCGCCGCCGGCGGCGGCGCGGCGACCGGCGTGGCCACCGGCGCCGGCTTCCGGGACGCCGACGCCGTCGTCGTCGCGATGGGGAGCGAGAGCCCCCTGTTCGTCCGGCCGCTCGGCGTTTCCCTGCCCGTCTGCCCCGTCAAGGGGTATTCCGTGACCGTTCCCGTCACCGACCGCGACAAGGCGCCATCGCGGGGAATAGCCGACGAGGAGCGCAAGGTCGTGATCGCGCGCCTCGGCGGCAAGCTCCGGGCCGCCGGCACGGCGGAACTGGCGGGTTACGACCGCCGCGTCGACGAGCGCCGCGCGCGATCCGTTCTCGAGCCCTTGCTCGAGCTGTTCCCGAACGGCGGCGACCCGGCGCGAGCCGTTTTCTGGGCCGGCCTGCGCCCCATGACTCCCGACGGCTCCCCGGTGATCGGACGGACGGGGATCCGCGGCCTGTTCCTGAACACCGGCCACGGTTCGCTCGGCTGGACGCTCGCCTGTGGTTCGGCGAAGCTGCTGAGCGACATGATGAGCGGGCGTGACGCCGACATCGACCCTTCCGAATGGGCGCCCGACGGGCATCGCGCCTGACGGGCGCGTGACCGCGTCCGGCTCTTCCGCCGTCAGGTCCCGGCCTCGTCCCGGAGTGCGGAGATCACGCCGGTCTCGTGCGCGAGATCGGGCTCCCCGCTCAGTTCCAGCAACCGTTCCCGGACGCGATCCCGCAGCGCCAGCACCGCCGTCCAGTCGGAACCGGTGGGAACGACCGGCCGGTCGACCGCGATCCGCACGCGGCCGAATCTCGGAAACCAGGACCCGGACCTCAGGATGTATCGCGTGCCGGTCAGGGCCACGGGAACGACGGGGACGCCGCTCCGGGCCGCGCAGGCGAACGCGCCGGTGCGGAACGGCAGCAGACCCGGCATCCGGCGGAAGGTGCCCTCGGGGAAAAACAGGAGCGTCTCGCCGGCGGCGAGGGCGTCCTCGAGCTCCACCACCGCGCCCACCCCTTGCCGGGCGTCGAAGCGCTCGACGAACTTCGTCCCCAGATGCGCGAGGAACGGGCCCGTGCCGACCGGGCCCTCGAGCTCCTTCTTGGCGACGAAGGCGTAGTCGCCGGGGAGCGACGCCAGGAGCGCCAGCCCATCCAGGTAGCTGGCATGGTTCACCGCCAGCACCTTCGGACCGTCGGGCAGGTTCGCCAGACCCTCCGTCCGCGTCCGAATGCCCGTCGACGCCAGGAACGTCCGGATGCCGAAGCGGACGAACGCCCGGCAGAACCCGACGTGCGGGATCAGGGTGGTCGGGAGCCACACCAGACCGGCGACGAGCCCCAGCGCCATCCACCACCAGCCCGCGTAGGCCGCCTCCGCGGCGCGGCGCGCGACACGCCGACATTCGGGCCCGACGCTCGCCGCCGTCAGGCGCGCGAGCTGCCACCGCACCGCGCGCGGGGTCGTGGCCGGGCCTTCCGCCTCGTAGGCCATCCGGCAGGCCGCCCGCCGGATCTTGCCGCTTGAGGTCTTGAGGACCGTTCGCGGCGGAACCAGCGCCACGTCGTCGGCCGGCGCGCCGACGGTGTCGAGCGTCGCCTCCTCCACCCGCCGCCGCAGCTCCCGGAGCCGGTCGGCGCGTTTCTCCCGGGTCTCGGCCATGACGATCAGCTTCTCGGTGCCGGTGGCCTGATCGAGAACGCCGAACGCGGCCACGCACCCCATTCGGACGCCCTCCACCTGGCCCACCACCCGCTCGATCTCCTGGGCATAGATGTTGCGGCCCGCCTTGATGATGAGGTCCTTGCGACGCCCCGTGAGGTAGACGTCGCCGTCGCGCGTGTAGGCGAGATCGCCGCTCTCCAGCCAGTCGCCGTCGAACAGGTCGGCGGTCGCCGCCGGGTTCCGGTGGTAGCCCCGCGTCGCCGAGGGTCCGCGGAACTGGAGGCGTCCTTCCCGGCCCTCCGGCAGTTCCCGCCCCCTCTGGTCGACGACGCGGATCTCGTGGTCGGGAAGCGGGCGCCCGCAGGCGACGAACGACAGCGGACTCGGGGCGCCGCCGGCCGGAACCGCCTCGCCGCGGAGCGTGAAGCGCTCGCGGTCGACCCGGTCGATCGCCACCGCCCCGCCCAGGGGCGGGAACGCGAGCCCCACCGAGCACTCCGCCAGCCCGTAGACGGGTTTCATGCTCTCCCGGCGGAACCCGCGGGCCGCGAAACGCTCGCAAAAGCCCTCGACGGTGGCGGCGATGACCGGCTCCGCCCCGTTGGCGGCGACGCGCCAGGAGCTCAGGTCCAGCCCCTCGACGTCGCGGTCGTCGATCCGCTTGAGGCAGAGGTCGTAGGCGAAGTTGGGCGCCGCCGACAGGGTGCCGCCGTGGCGATGAATGGCCCACAGCCAGCGCTCGGGACGCGACAGGAACGTCAGCGGCGACATCGCGACGAGCTTCACGGCGTGATACATGCTGCCGAGCCAGGCCCCGATCAGCCCCATGTCGTGATAGAGCGGCAGCCAGCTGACGAACACGTCCGTCGATTCCGCCTTCAGGGCCGTCCCCATCGCCCGGACGTTGGCGAGCAGGTTGGCGTGGGTCAGCGCGACGCCCTTCGGCTCCCCCGTGCTGCCGGAGGTGTACTGGAGAAAGGCGAGGTCCTCGGGACGCGACGGAATGTCGGGCGGGTCGCCCGCCGCGACCGAGATCTCCGCCGGCGTCGCGACGTGGCGCAGCGACGCGACCTGCGCCCGGAGGAAGCGGGCGACGCGACGCGCCTCCTCGACCGTGACGAGGACGCGCGCCTCGGCATTGCGCAGGATGGCCGCCTGCCGTTTCAGGTGGTCCTCGATCTGGGACGGGCGGGCCGGCGGATAGATCGGCACGGGAACGCCCCCCGCCATCAGAACGCCGAAGAACACGGCGAAGAACTCGAGACAGGTGGGCAGCATGATCGCCACGGTCTGCCCCGGCGCCAGATCGCGGCGCCCCAGCCCCGCGGAGACCGCACGCGCCGCCTCGCGAAGCCCGGCGTAGGTGAGCGTGCTTTCTTCGCCCCCGTCGTCGATGAAGCACACGTGCGGACGGTCCGGGTGCGCGAGGACGTGCCAGTCGAGCATCTCGGTCAGCGTCGACGCGCCCAGCGGCAGCGCCGCCACCCGTTCGAGGCCGCGCCGGCGGCCGGCGTGGTCGAGGCTTGTCCGCCCGCGCCCCGCGCCCGCGGCGTCGACGGCCGCCGCCAGGTCGCCGAGCGACTCGACCGTGGCGAGAGCGCCGTCCGGGATGTCGACGTCGAGCTCGCGGCCGAGCCGGGCGAACAGCTCCATCCGTCCGAGGCTGTCGAGGCCGAGATCGCGTTCGAGCAGCGTCCGCCCGGTCAGATGCAGTCGATCCCGCCGGTGCGGCTGGAGTTCCAGCATCATGTCGCGCGTCGTTCGCAGGACGGCCTCGATGGCGCCATCGGGCTCCGGCGAGACGCCGGCGGGTGGGGCGGGAGGGGCGGGTTCGGCCATCGCTTCACGGAACCGTCGCGGACCGCGCCATGGTAGCCCGCCCGCGCCGCGTCGCGCCACCGCCCGCCCGTTCCTTCTGGTATAAGACTGACACGTCAGGACATGCCCGACAGGGAGAACGCCCGGTGGAATACGTCAATCTCGGCCAGACCGGTCTGAAGGTCAGCCGCGTGGTGCTCGGTTGCATGAGCTACGGCGGCAAGTGGTATCGCGATTACATGATCGACGAGAAGGGGGCCCGGTCCCACTTCCGCAAGGCCCTCGATCTCGGGATCAACTTCTTCGACACCGCCGACACCTATTCGAACGGCGAGAGCGAATCGATCACCGGGAAGTGGCTGACGAAGTACGCCGGGAGGGACGAGCTGGTCATCGCGTCGAAGGTCTTCAACCCCATGGGACCCTCTCCCAACGCCGGCGGCCTGAGCCGCAAGCACGTCATGGAAGGCATCGACGCCACCTTGAGGCGCCTGGGGACCGACTACCTCGACCTCTACCAGATCCACCGGTTCGACGATCTGACGCCGATCGAGGAGACGATCGAGGCGCTCCACGACGTCGTCAAGGCCGGCAAGGTCCTTTATCTCGGCGCCTCCAGCATGTTGGCCTACCAGTTCGCGAAGATGCTCTACACGGCGGACCTCAACGGCTGGACCCGATTCGCCTCGATGCAGAACCACTACAACCTGATCTACCGCGAGGAGGAACGGGAAATGATGCCGCTCTGCGAGGAGGAAGGCATCGGGGTCATCCCGTGGGCGCCGCTCGCCAAGGGATACCTGTCCGGCAGGCGCGAGCGCCGGGGCGCGGCGCCGACGCGGCGCGCCAAGGGGGATCCGCGATCCCGGCAGCTCTATCACCTGGACAACAACTTCGACATCATCGACCGGCTCGTCGCGCTGGCCGGGAAACGCGGCCACACGCCGGCCCAGATCGCCATCGCCTGGCTCCTCCACAAGCCCTGGGTCACGGCGCCGATCGTCGGCGCCACGCGGGTGTCCCACATCGCCGACGCCGCGAAGGCCGTGGACATCCGACTCGACGACGAGGAGATGACGTTCCTCGAGGAACTCTACGAACCCCACGAGACGTCGGGCATCGAGCGGGCGACGGGGATTCCGCTCTTCAGGCCAGAAACGAAACAGGCGGCCTGACCACGGCGGCGCCGGACGAACGCCGCCCCGCCGGGAGCGGAACCGACATGCCGGAGAACAACCCCCGCATCCCCTTCCGGCTTCTCGACGAATTGCCGGCGCTGAGGCCCCTGGAGGGCAAGCCCATCATGATTCACATCGTGATGAACCTGGAGGTGTGGCCGTTCGACCAGCCCATGCCCCGGACCATCCTCCAGAACCCGCACGGCAAGTCCCCGACACCGGACGTCGCGAACTTCAGCTGGGTCGAATACGGCTTGCGGACCGGCGTGCCGCGTCTCGCGCGCGTCTTCGAGGAACGCGGCCTGCCGGTGACCAACATGATGAACGCGGCCCTTCCCGACCATTACCCGGCCTGCGCGCGGCTCGCCCTCGACGCCGGCTGGGAGCTCTGCGGGCACGGCCTCTTTCAGCGCTCCCTGCTCCACGAGGACGACGAGGAGGCGGTCATCGAGGAGGCCCTGGAGAAATTCGAGGCGTATTCCGGGGCGCGGCCGCGGGGATGGCTGGGTCCGGGGTACGGCGAGAGCCTCGACACCCCGGACATCCTGAAGAGCAAGGGGATCGAGTATATCCACGACTGGATGTTCCAGGACACGCCGACCTGGATGCGCACCAGGCACGGCCCCTTGATGGCGCTGCCCTACGCGCTGGACATGAACGACGTCATGGTCTTCGCGCTCGACCGGAACACGGCCGAGGAATACCACGCGCGCTGGAAGGCCGCCGTCGAGTATTTCGCCGGCGAGCCCGGATCGCCGCCGCGCGTCATGACCATGGGCCTGCACCCCCACGTCATCGGGGTTCCCTACCGCCTGGACATGTTCGCCCGCACCCTGGACATGCTGCTCGAGCGCGACGACACCATCTTCGTGACCGGCGGCCGGATGGCCGACTGGTTCCGCGACCAGGATCCGGAAGGAAGGCGCCTGGTCGAGTGACCGGGACGCTGGACCGCCGCCCGGGCGGTCCGCGGCAATCCGCGCGACGATCCATGCGACAATCGGTTGAAAATCGAAAAGATCCCGGTTAGACTCCGTGGGAACAGTGCGGAAAGCTCTCGGACATGCCGGACCCTAAAGCCGGCGAAGAGGATAAACCGCATCCCGACAACCTGAATGGTAATGGAAGTCATGACACAGATGCCCGCCCGAACGATCGACGAAAGCAACCTGACGAAGGGACAGCTTCGCAAGCTCAACGCCCTCCGAAAGTCCGTCGGAAACGAGATCGCGGAGGAAGCGTTCGCCAAGTGGCTTTCCTCGCAACGGACCGTAGCAACGGACAAGAACGCGGAGTTGATCGCGAACACGCTCTGGCCCCTGATCGAGCAGCGCAACTTGATGATTCCGCGGGGCGGTTATCTGGTCAGACGCGGACGCGGCCGGATCGTCGTCGAGCGCGCCGCCAAACCGTAGGCCGGCGTCGCCGTCCGTTCATCCTCCCCCCTGCCGGGGGGAGTATTCTTTCGGGTCGTGCCCGGCCGGGCGGGGTGCGCGGCGGCGGCGCGTATCCCGGCGGGCGGCTTGCGCGATTCGCGCAGCGTCGGTCGTATCTTGCGAAAGTCCGGGCCGCACCCCTCGGGGTGCGACTCCGCGTCATGCGCCATCGACCTCGACGGCCGGACGCCGGCGGCGACGGGCGAAGTCGACGACGCGCCCCGCCGACGGGACGTCGATGCCGGAAGCGGCGGCCATCCGCCCGCGGCGCGCGAAGGCGCACCCACGGGCGATGCCCGGCCGAACTGTAGTCTTTCCCGACATCGGAACGGAGCCGTCTTCTCCCGGTGACCCGCGTGATCGACGAAGCCGATACGGCCATGGAGTCCCGGGTCCGGCGGACGTTGATCCTGCTGTCGCTCACGTTCGCGGCCGCGCTGCCGACGCTCAACGTCACCATAGCCAACGCGGTGCTGCCCCAGATTCGCGGCGATCTGTCGGCGGGGCTCGAGGAGATATCGTGGGTGATCACGGCGACTCTGGCGTCGACGGCCATCGCCATGCCCACCGCCGGCTGGTTCGGCATGAGGTTCGGCCAGCGACGGACGCTGATCGGCGCGGTCGCCGGCTTCACCATCGCCTCCACGATGCTCGGGTTCGCCGGCAGCCTCGAGGAGGTCGTCTTCTGGCGAACGGCGCAGGGGCTGTTCGGGGGGCCGATCCCGCCCATATGCATGCCCATCCTCCTGCGCACATTCCCCGGGGCGGAACGCGGCCGGGCGCTGGCGGTGTGGTCGGGCGGCGTGATGCTGGCGCCGATCCTGGCGCCGCCGCTCGGCGGATGGCTCACCGAACTCTATAATTGGCGACTGGCCTTCCTGTTCATGGTGCCCGTCGGCGTCGCCACCCACTTCCTCGTCGTCGCCGCGATCACGGAGTCCAGGCGGTATCCCGAACTTCGCCTCGACTGGTTCGGCTTTCTGGCGCTCGCCGTTTCCGTCGCCGCCGCCCAGTTCCTTCTGGACCGCGGCAATCGGGCGGACTGGTTCGAGGCGCCCGAAATCGTCCTCTCCGCAGTCGTCTCGGGGGTCGCGTTCTACGTGTTTCTCGTGCATTGCCTGACCGTTCGACAGCCGTTCGTCGACCTGCGTATTTTCCTGAACCGGAACTATTCGGTGGCATTTTCCTGCTGGTGCATATCGGGGATCCTGACGTTCGCGCCCCTGATGCTGATCCCGACCTTGCTGGGCCGTCTCCGGGACGCGCCCGTCGACACCATCGCCATCATGCTGACGCCGCGCGGCGTCGGGTTCGTCGTCGGCGCCGTGATCGTCGCCCGGCTCGTCCGGATCGTGGACCTGCGCGTGCTCCTCGCCTTCGGCCTGGCCTCCCAGGCGCCCGCGTTCTGGTACATGTCGACGTTCGACCTGGGGGTAGGACTGTTCGAGATTTTCGTCGCCGGATCCGTCCTGGGGCTGGGCGAAGCCTTTACCTGGACGGCCGTCGCGACCATCGCCTTCTCCACTCTCCCGCCCGGCCTTCACGGGTACGGCGCGGCGATCTTCCAGTTCGGCCGGTTCTTCCTGAGCGGCGTCGGCATCTCGGTCCTGGTCACCGTGCTGGCCCGCTCCACGCAGGTCAACCACGCGACGCTGGGGGAGAACATCACGCCGTTCAACGAGACGCTCCGCATGATCAACCGGAGCGGTCTGCTCGACATCGGGGTCGGCGAGGGCCTCGCGCGAATCGACGGCGAGCTGACGCGGCAAGCGATGATGATCGGCTACCTCAACGACTTCCGGCTGCTGACGCTGCTCTCCCTGGCGACGGTGCCCCTGGCGCTGTTGATCCACCGTTCCCGCGAGGGTTCCGGGATCCGCGAGCCCGCGAGCCCCTCGAGCGCATGAGCGACCAGCTTTCGGAAACCGTCGACTCGCGCGCCCGCCGCTCGTTGATCCTGTTCGTCCTGGCGCTGGCGTCCACGCTCCCGACGATCAACCTGACGGTGGCCAACGCCGTCCTTCCGCAGATGCGGGGGGACCTTTCGGCCGGTCTGGAGGAAGTGTCCTGGGTGCTCACCGCGGCGCTGGTGTCGACGGCGATCGGCGTGCCGACGTCGAGCTGGTTCAGCATGAGGTTCGGGCGTCGGCGATCGCTGCTGGTCGCCCTGGCGGCGTTCACGTTCGCGTCGGCGATGTTCGCCGTCGCGACGACGCTCGAGGAGGTCATCCTGTGGCGCGCCTGCCAGGGCCTGTTCGGGGGGCCGGTCCCGGCGTTGTGCATGGCGGGGATACTGGACGCCTACCCGAAGAGAGCCCACGCCATGGCCCTCGCGTTCTGGTCCGGCGGCGTGATGATGGGTCCGATCATGGGCCCGCCGCTCGGCGGCTTCATGGCGGAGATCCACGACTGGCGCCTCGCCTTCGTGTTCCTGGCGCCCTTCGGGGTGCTGGCGTACTTCCTGGTGCTCGCTACGATGCCGGAGACGAGGCGATTCCCCGACCTGCGTCTCGACTGGCCCGGGTTCGTCGCCCTCTGCGTCGGGGTCGCGTCCCTCCAGGTCATGCTCGACCGCGGCAACCGGCTGGACTGGTTCGAGTCGGCCGAAATCGTCCTGTGGGCGGCGGCCGGGAGCTTCGCCATGTACTGGTTCGTCGTTCACGGCCTGACCTCCCGGTCGCCCTTCATCGATCTCCGGATATTCCTGGACAGGAACTACGCCATCGGCTGCGCCTGCATGGCGATATCGGGAATGCTCACCTTCGTCCCGCTGATGCTGCTGCCGAATCTTCTCGCCCAGCTGCGGGATCTTCCGGTCGGGATCGTCAGCCTCATGCTCGTTCCGCGCGGCGTGGGCTACGCCATCGGCGCCCTGGGTCTCTCCCGCCTGGTGCGGATCATGGACGGCCGGGTCATGCTGGCGCTGGGGTTCGTCATTCAGGCCTGCGGCTTCTGGTATCTGGCGACCTTCGACCTCGCGGTGGGTCCGACGCGGGTGTTCGTCGGCGGCATGATCCTGGGGATCGGCGAGGGCGTGATGTGGACTCCCCTGGCGACGATCACCTTCCTGACCCTGGCCCCCGGCCTCCGCGGCTACGGCGCGGCGATCTTCCAGTTCGCGCGGTTCTTCGCCAGCGGCATCGGCATCTCCCTCGCCGTCGCGCTCCTGACCCGCTCGACCCAGGTCAATCGCGCCACGTTGAACGAGCGCATTTCTCCCTTCAACGAAACCTTCCGGCCACCCGCCTTCCCGCCGGCTTGGGACCCGGCGACCCCGCAGGGGCTGGCGCGGCTTGACGGCGAGCTGTTCCGGCAGGCGGCGATGATCGGCTATCTCGACGATTTCCGGGCGCTGCTGGTGCTGACGCTGGCGGTCCTGCCGCTCATCCTGCTGCTCGACCGCCCGCCGCGGCTGGGATGAACACAGGATGACCGGAACGACCACCGACGCGCTGCCGGGCGAAATGCCGACGACGGTCATCGACTCCGCCGTCCGGCGGACCGTCATCCTGATCTCGATCATCATCGCCGGCGCCCTGCAGACCCTCAGCGCCACGATCGCCAACGCCGTGTTGCCCCAGATGCAGGGAGACCTTTCGGCCGGACTGGAGGAGATATCCTGGGTCCTGACCGCCACGATGGTGGGGACGGCGATCGGAATGCCCGCCGCCGGCTGGCTCGGCATGAGGTTCGGGCGCCGGCGCTCGCTCCTCGTGGCCCTGGGCGTCTTCACGTTCGCCTCGGGGGCGCTGGGCGTCGCCGCGAGCCTCGAGGAAGTCGTGTTCTGGCGCGCCGTGCAGGGGCTCGCCGGCGGCCCCATGCTGCCCCTGTCGATGCCCATCCTCCTCGACGTCTACCCGAAGAGGTCCCACGGCATGGTCATGGGGTTCTGGGCCGGCGGCAGCATGTTGGGGGCGGTCCTGGGACCGCCGGTCGGCGGCATCCTCGCCGAGATCCACAACTGGCGTCTGGCCTTCGTCTGCATGGCGCCGGCCGGCGTGCTCGCCCTCTACATGATCGCCCTGACCGTTCCCCGGTTCCCGACCCGGCCGAGTCTCCGTCTCGACTGGCCGGGCTTCCTGTTCCTGGCCGCGTGCCTCGCGTCGATCCAGTTCATGCTGGATCGCGGCAACCGGCTCGACTGGTTCGAATCGCGCGAGATCACGACGTGGGGCGCGGTCGCCTCGGTCGCGCTCTACCTGTTCGTCGTCCGCTGTTCCTGCGCCCGGCAGCCGTTCCTCGACCTGCGGGTCTTCCGGCACAAGAACTTCGCCATCTGCGCCGTCTGCATGGTGGTCGCCGGCGTGACGTCCTTCGCCGCGCTCATGCTTCTCCCGTCGCTTCTCGGACGGCTCCAGGGTCTGCCGCTGGAAACGGTTTCCCTGATGCTGACGCCCCGGGGCATCGGGTTCATGATCGGCGTCTTCATCCTCGGCCACCTCGTCAAGGTCATGGACGAACGCCTCATGATGGCGTCGGGATTCGGCCTCCAGGGGGTGGCCTTCTGGTACATGACGACCTTCGACCTCACCGTCGGGCTCCACGAGATCTTCATCGCCGGCATCTGGATGGGCATGGGCGAGGCCATCATCTGGATACCGCTCTCGGTCCTCGCCTTCTCGCGGCTCGCGCCGGGACTGGTCGACTACGGCTCGGCCGTCATCCATTCGTCCCGGTTCTTCGGTGGGGGAATCGGCATCTCGGCGGGCGTGACCGTCCTCGCGCGCTCGACCCAGGCGAACCGCGCCGAGCTGAACGAGCACCTCTCCCCGTTCCACCAGTCGTTCGACCTCGCCGCGTCCCGGGGGATCTGGGACCTCTCGAGCCTCCAGGGCCTCATGCGGCTCGACATGGAGATGTTCCGGCAGGCCTCGATGATCGCCTACGTGAATGACTTCTGGGCGCTGGCCATCGCCGCGGTGATCGTCCTGCCCCTGATCGCGTTCCTGGACCGGCCGCGCGCCGTCGATTGACGGGCGTCCGCCCTTCGTGGCTTTCGGGTCACGTCATCAAGTTGCCGTGCTCGTCGTAGAGTTCCTCGCCGGGCTCGCCCTCGGGGACCTCGACGCCGTCGAAGACGGGCGGCAGCGTCGAGCGAAGCGGCTCCTCTCCGATCGGCCAGTAGACTACGCACAGGAGCTGGTAAAACTCGGCGGGGTCATGGCCCGGGTCATGCAGGTGCCAGATGTGGCCCCCGCCGACGGTGACCGGTTTCGGCGCGTCGATGATCTGCTGGATGTCGGGGACGCGATAGTGGTCGCCCCGGACCGTCCCGGCCTCATCGTCCCAGACGATGCGGCGGGGGACCTCGCCATGGGCGTCGTCCGGCATCACGATGGTGTGAACGGCCATGCCGTCGCTCCTGTCGGATCACTTCAACTCGGGATCATACCGGAAGAGCGGGTCCGTCGCCTGCACGTGATGGACGTATTCATGAAGAGCCGTACCGTCGTTGCCGGCGGCGATGCGCGAGGCGCGGGACGCGGGTTGGCTCTGTTCCGTATGCCGTGAACGCGGTCGGTCGTCCTCGCGCGTCCTCCGGTTGTGCTAGCATCGCCGGCCACGGAGCCCGTCGAGGAGGATCGGCATGTCCCGAAACGCGACCGAGTGGCGGCGCCGGCCGACCCTCGCGCCGACGCACTACGTCGATCCCCGCATCTACACCGACCGGACCCTGTTCGAGGAGGAGCGGGAGAAGATCTTCAAGAAGGTCTGGTCGGTCGTCTGCCACGAAAGCGAGGTGCCGAACGCCTGCGACTACCGGCGCTGCCGGCACATGAGCGGCAAGGAGCTCCTCGTCGTCCGCGGCGCGGACATGAAGATCCGCGCCTTCTACAACCACTGTTCCCATCGCGGGAACCTGCTGGCCATGGAGCCCTCGGGCAACGCCAGGCGGATCACCTGCATCTTCCACCAGTGGTCCTACGACACCAGCGGAAACTGCGTGGCGATCACGCGCCAGGAGGAAGGGTATCAGGACCGTATCTCGAGGAAGGACATGGGCTTGCGCGAAGTCAGGACCGAGGTGGGTCTCGGCGGGTTCGTGTGGGTCAACGTCGATGACGGCTGCGGGCCGCTCGAGGAGTTCGTGGGCGACTCGCTGGACTACCTGGAGGAGGAGCTGTCCACGAAGCCGCTCGAGATCATCAGCTATCACAAGGCGGTCGTGAACTCGAACTACAAGCTGTGGTACGACACCAACAGCGAGCTCTACCACGACTTCCTGCACCACCATAACCGCAGGATCGCCCTCGTCCAGCCCGGCTACTGGGATCGCCGGGTGCACGTCCACGACCACGGGCACATCAGCGTCGATTCGATGGAATGCCGCTACGACGCCTACGAGGGCAACGACGGCCGGCAGCGGGGGCTGGGCTGGCCCGGAGGCGAGGTCGCCTGCCACAAGCTGATCGACCTGTTCCCGACCATGACCTTCATCCTGCGGGCGCCGGCCTTTCGCCTCGACACCATGGTGCCGCTGGCGCCGGACAAGGTCGCCATCGAGTTCCGCGGCTTCGCCGTCAAGGGAGATTCGGCCGAGGACCGCGCGGCGCGGGTGCGCGACCACAACTCGATCTGGGGGCCCTTCGGGCGCAACCTGCCGGAGGACGAGATCGCCATCGTCGGCCAGATGATGGCGATGCGGGACGGCGACGACAGCACCTACGTCCTGCATGGCCGGGAGGAGCCTTCCATCCAGAACGAGATCGGCATGCGTCACTATTACGGAGAATGGAGCAGGTGGATGGAACGCAGCGCCTCGGACCCGTTCGGCAACCGCTCCCTCGCCGCCGCCGGGTAGGCGAGAAACACCCCGAAACGGGATCGAGGACGACGGATGACGACGAGCGGAACCGCCACGAGAGAACCGCGCGGCGCGGCGACGAGCTCCGGCTTCGAGTCCCTGGCGGAGCGGGAAAAGGCCGTGCGGGAGCTCGTGGCCCGGACCTGCCTGACGATGGACGCCTACGATTTCGCCGGTTACCTCGATCTCTGCCATCCGGATTTCCGGTACACGATCACCACCTACAGCCCCGAGCTGCGCAAGGACATCACGTGGCTCGACCACGATCTCGCCGGCATGAAGACCCTGCTGGAGGTGCTGCCGCTGCACGCGAGCGACCACTTCCTGCGCCTGGTCATGTCCCGGCACCTCGGCGTCTACACCGTCGATTACAGCGAGAACGACACGCGCGCCGCGGTGGTCTCGGGCCTCCAGGTCTTCAACACCGCCAGGGACGGCGGCGTCACCGAGCTTCTCGCCGTGGCGAAATACCACGACGTCGTCGCCCTCGAGGACGGCGCGGCCCGGCTGCTCTGCCGGGAGGTTCGTCTCGACACCCGGATGCTCGGCGAGACCGGCTCCCTGATCCCGTTTTGACGGGCCGCCCCGGTTCCCGGCGCGCGCCGGGGACGGTATGATGGCGTTCGGCCGCGTGGACCGGACGCGCGGCGGGTCACGGCACGGAGGAACAGGCATGGCGCGCACCGGCGCCCAATGGGAAGCGAGACCGAATCTTCCTCCGACTCACTACGTCGATCCCCGGGTCTACACGGACCTGTCGATCTTCGAGGAAGAGCGCGAGAAGATCCTCGAGAAGACGTGGGCGATCGTCTGCCACGAGAGCGAGGTGCCCGACGCCCGCGATTTCCGCCGCTGCCAGCACATGAGCGGCAAGGAGCTCCTGGTCGTGCGCGGCGAGGACATGAAGATCCGCGTCTTCTACAACCAGTGTCCGCACCGGGGGAACGTGCTGGCCTACGAGCCGTCAGGGAACGCGCGGCGCATCACCTGCATCTTCCACCTGTGGTCGTTCGACACCAGGGGCAACTGCGTCGAGATCACGCGCGAGAAGGAAGGGTTCCAGGACCGCCTGTCCCGGAAGGACGTGGGGCTCCGCGAGGTGAGGTCGGAGATGGACATGGGCGGGTTCGTCTGGGTCAACGTCGACGACGACTGCGAGCCGCTCGACGCCTTCCTGGGCGATTCGATCGAGTTCCTGCGCGGCGAGCTGGCCACCGCGCCCCTGGAGATCATGTGCTACCACAAGGCGATCGTGCCCACGAACTACAAGCTCTGGCACGACACCAACCGCGACCTCTATCACGAGTTCCTGCATCGCCAGAACCGCCTGATCGCGATGGGCCAGCCCGGATACCTGGACCGCCGGTATCACCTGCACGTCCATGGCCACGTCACCGCCGACCCCTCGGTCAACAGCTACAGGAACATCGAGAAGGACGGCGGCGTCGAGAGACGGATGGGCTGGCCGGGCGGCGAGGCGGCGCTGCACAAGCTCTGCAATCTCTTTCCGACCGTGACCTACAACATGCGCCCGCCGGCGCTGCGCATCGACACCATGGTGCCGCTCGGGCCCGAGGAGACGATCGTCGAGTTCCGGGGCTTCGGCATCAAGGGCGATTCGCCCGAGGAGCGCCGGGAGCGTCTGCGGGACTACAACTCCTTCTGGGGACCCTTCGGTCGCAACCTGCCCGAGGACTTCATCGCCATCGTGGGCCAGTCGATCGGCCTCAACCACGGGCGCGGCAGCCCCTACATCCTGCACGGACGCGAGGAGGAGACGCCCCACAGCGAGGTCTGCATCCGCCACTACTTCGCGGAGTGGAGCCGGATGATGGGCCGCACCGCCGCCGACCCATTCGGCGAGCTTCCGGCCGTCGCCGCCGAATAGGGACCGGAGTCCGGCGGCGAGGATCACAGCGTCAGCGCGCCGACGCCGATCCCGACGAGGAGCCACAGCACGAACCGGCGGTAGACGGCCCGCGAGGCGCGCCGCGCCAGCAGCGACCCCAGCCGCACGCCCGCCGCATAGGGGATCAGCAGCGCCAGCATACGGAGAACGGTGGTCGGGCCGACGGCGCCGGCGATGATCAACGCCATCGCCATCAGGACGGCCAGGCCATAGGTCACGACGTAGATGTTGGCGCGGGTCTCGGCCAGTTCGCCGGGCCACGAGACGAAGTACAGGCTGACGATCGACCCGCCGCCGGACATGAAGCCGCTGAGGACACCCCCGGACACGCCGACGGCCAGGTTCGTGGCGAGGTTCCGCGGGCCGCGATAGGTCCAGCCGGACAGCATGATCAGGGCGAAGGCGACGATCAGGGCGCCGATCGCGCGCCTCACGGTCTCCGGTTCGTTGCTCAGCAGTATCGCGGTGCCGCACGGAACTCCGATCAAGGCGGCCAGCAGGATCGGTCCGACGACGGGCCAGTTGGCGGTGCGGACTCCATGCGGCAGAAGCTGGGCCCCGCCGATGGCAACGGCCATGCCCACGATCGCCAGCGCCGACGCCGGGTCGTAGACCCACGTCAGCAGCGGCACCATGCTGAGGCCGGCGCCGAAACCCGCGAATCCGAAGATCGAGCCGCCCATCAGCGCGACCCCGGCGGCCAGCGCGAACCGCGCCGTCATGAAATCCGCGAGCGGTTCGAACATCAAGAGGCCAGGCCGGTGCGGGAAACCGGCGCCCGAAGGCGAGCCCCGGCTTCCCCCGGCGTCCGGGATCCGCAGGCGTCTGGGGCGTCGATCCCGACGGTCGGGGCAGCGCTAATTCCTGAAGGACGGGTCGACGCGCTCGGCCTGGCGCGCGAGGCCGGCGAAGTCGCGCTCGCAGTGCGCCAGGCCGAAGCTCTCGAACTGACGGGCCGTGTGTTCCGCGACGTCCTCCGGCACCTCCAGGATTCCGGCGCCGGTCGACATGGCGTCGATCTGAACCTGGCTGCACGTCTCCAGATAGAACATGAGGTGCACGCTGTGCGCGACGCTCGCACCCGCCGTCAGGAGGCCGTGATTCCGCAGGATCATGGCGTTGTGCGAGCCGAGATCGCGGATCAGGCGCTCCCCCTCGTTCGGGTCGTGGGCTATACCCTCGAACGCGTGATAGCCGATCCGGTTGTGGAAACGACACGATTGCTGGTCGATGGTCAGCAGACCGCGATCCATGGCGGAGATCGCCATGCCGGCCCGCGTGTGGACGTGCATCACCGAGTTCACGTCCGGCCGCCCGGCGAGGATGGCGCCGTGGATGGTGAAGCCCGCCGGATTCACCCCGTAATCCGACTCGGTGAGCTGGTTGCCGTCGTGGTCGACCTTGATCAGGCTCGACGCCGTGACCTCCTCGAAGAAGAGACCGTGGGGATTGAGGAGGAACGTGCCGTCCTCCCCCGGCACCCGCGCCGAGATGTGGGACGCGCCCAGATAGGTCCATCCCTGCAAGGCCGTGACGCGGTAGGCCGCCGCCAGTTGGACCCGCGTCTCCCATTCCGCCTCCGAAACGCCGTCGCGCACCGGCTTCGACGTGTCCAACGCTCTGATCGACATGGATTCCCTCCCTGAATTCCGCCCCCCGCCGTATTCCTGCCCGATCACTATAGCATCACGCGGGCAGCGTCGAACGGCCGTCCTGGTTCGGTACATATGAGACGGAGAGGTCTCCTGGACCGTTCGTCCGGCAAGGCACTCGGCAGCCGGTTGCCGTTCGGGGATTTCCTTGTCGCGTTGTCGTGCCTGCGCTCGCGTGCCATAAGGGCGGGCACCCGATGTCGGCTCCATCCCGGATCGGGATCCGGGAACGCAACCCATGGCACACAAATCCGCAGGCGGGCAGCCCCGCGCCGGAACGCTCGCCAGGTCGCCGCTGGCCCCCGCGCGCTTCCCGCACGTTCCCGAGATCGCGGGCGTGAGGCTGTCCGCGGTCGCCGCCGGCGTCCGCTCCCGGGGCCGGAAGGACGTCATGCTGGCCGAACTGGCGCCGGGAACGACCGTCGGTGGCGTGTTCACCCGGTCCCGGACCGCCGCGGCGCCCGTCGAGTGGTGCCGGGAGAGGCTGAAGTCCGGCCGCGCGCGGGCCGTTCTCGTCAACGCGGGCAACGCCAATGCGTTCACCGGCCGCGCCGGGGTGTCGGCGGTCGAGACCGTGGCCCGGGCGGTCGCGGCCGAGTTGGGCTGCCGGCCGTCAGAGGTCTTTCTCGCGTCCACCGGGGTCATCGGCGAGCCGTTGCCGCACGACCGGATCACGCGAGCACTGGCGCGGCTTCGGCGTGGCCTGTCGGGCGGAGCGTGGCGTTCCGCCGCCGAGGCCATCCGCACCACCGACACGTTTCCCAAGGCCGCGGCGGCGGTCGCGGAGATCGACGGCAAGCCGTTCGGGATCGTGGGAATCGCCAAGGGGTCCGGGATGATCGCGCCGGACATGGCGACGATGCTCGCCTTCGTGTTCACCGACGCCCGGTTGCCGCCCGACGTGCTTCAACGTCTGACGGCGACCGCCAACCGCACCTCGTTCAACGCGATATCGGTGGACGGCGATACGTCGACGTCCGATTCGGTGCTGACGTTCGCAACCGCCCGGGGGCCCCGGCATCGGCGCGTGACGTCGGCGGCCGATCCCCGCCTCGCGGATTTCAAGACGAAGTTGCGGGCGGTCATGACGGATCTCGCGCGACAGATCGTGCGCGACGGGGAAGGCGCGTCGAAGTTCGTGACGGTCACGGTGTCGGGTGCGGAATCGTCCCGCGCCGCGCGGCGGATCGGGCTGTCCATCGCCAACTCGCCGCTGGTCAAGACGGCGATCGCGGGAAGCGACCCCAATTGGGGGCGGATCGTCATGGCCGTCGGCAAGGCCGGGGAAAAGGCCGACCGCGACCGCCTCGCGATCCGCATCGGGGACTGGCCCGTGACCGAGGGAGGCATGGTCCGGGCGGATTACGAGGAGTCGCCCGTGGCGCGGTACATGGAAGGCGACGAGATCGACATCCGGGTCGATGTCGGCGTGGGACGCGGTCGATTCACGGTCTGGACCTGCGACCTGACCCAGGCGTATGTCGCCATCAACGCCGATTACCGGTCTTGACGGCGGGTCTGTGGCGGACGTTCCCGTCCTTCTCGTGGCGGCCGCGGCGCTCGTCGACGTCGACGGACGGGTCCTTCTGGCGCGGCGTCCGCCCGGCAAGCCCATGGCCGGCCTGTGGGAGTTTCCGGGCGGCAAGGTGCGGGACGGCGAAATCCCGGAAGTCGCCCTCGTCCGGGAACTCCGGGAGGAACTCGGAATCGGCGTGACGGAACCCGGCCTCGTCCCGTTCACGTTCTCGTCGCACACCTACGACGACTTTCACTTGCTCATGCCGTTGTACGTCTGCCGGGCATGGGACGGGATCGTCACCGCGCGCGAAGGCCAGGAACTCGAATGGGTGTGGCCCCGGGACATGGCGGACTTTCCCATGCCTCCCGCCGACGCGCCGCTCGTCGCGATGCTGTGCGACCTGCCGCAGGGGACGGCGGGCTAACCCGGTCTCGCCGTGTCGCCGGCGGACCGTTCCGTCGTTTCGAGAGCGTCGGCCAGGCGTGCGGTCGCGCTGCCGGGTCGCCGCGGCCTGGGTTGCGAGGCGTGCGGTGCCCAACCGGTGAGCGAGACGATCTGGAACGTCGCCGGCAGCCGTCCGTCCTCGTCGCCGTGCAATTCCCGGTAGATGGCGCCCGCGCGCAGCAATGTGTCCCGGCGGGTGAACGTCCGCCGTCGGGCCCTGGCGGCGTTGGTCTCTCCCATACCGCGCAGGTCGGCCATCAGCCGGAATATGTCGGGATACGTCACCGTCACCGTGTCGACGTCCGCGACCGACAGGGCGAAACGCGCCCGGTTGAGCAGATCCCCGGCGTCCCGCACGTCCACGAAAGGGGAGACGCGCGGGCTGGCCCCGCCTTCGGACTCCGCTTCCGCCCGCAGCAACGCTTCGCGCAGTTCCCACAGGGTATCGCCGCCGAACATCGTGGCCAGAAAGAGTCCGTCGGGCTTCAAGGCCCGATTGAGCTGGACCAGCACGCCCGGCAGATCGTTCGTCCAGTGCAGGGACAGGTTGCTGAGGACGAGATCGAAACTTCCCGGCGCGAACGGCAATCGCTCCTCGTCGGCGACCGCTCGGGACTCCGCGAGCGCGCCGTCGGACGGCGGCGGTCGGGAGATCCGGCGAACCATCTCCCATGACAGGTCCGCGTGCACGACGCTCTCGATGCCTCCTCGTCCCTTCGGGGCGTGGGCCAAGGTTCCGCCTCGGCATCCGAGATCGAGAGCCCTCGGGAACCGGCGCGTCACGTCCTCGAGGCGGTCGAGCAGGCGTCTCGCCGACTCCCCGACGAGAAACTCGTGCGCCGCCGGCGCCCGCGCGGCCCTGTCCCGATGGGCGCGGACGGCCGCACGATCGAAAATAACCGCCGGGCTCGGAATTTCAGCGTCCATTCCTTCTATATGGCACGTGGTGGGGTCCCTCCAAAGAGGGCCTCCCGCGAGAGGAGGGCCGTCTGGCCGGAATTGCCGTGCGACGTCGCAAAGACGAACGAACCGCCGTTTTCTCCGGACGCCCCGCGCGACGTCTTCTGCGCGCCGCCCTCGACGTCGTTCTCCCGCCTCGCTGCGTCGACTGTCGGTCCGCCGTGGACCGCCAGGGCGGCCTGTGCCCGGAATGCTGGAAGAAGCTGAGCTTCATAGAAGGAACGGTCTGCGCCGTTTGCGGCTATCCCGTCGAGATCGATCCCGGTCGCGACGCGCTCTGCGGGACCTGCGCACATCGCCGGCCGTCGTTCGCCAGGGCGCGGTCGGCTCTCCGCTACGACGATGCCAGCCGGGGGCTGATCCTCGCCTTCAAGAATGGCGACCGCACCGAGCTGGCGCCGACGTTCGGAACCTGGATGAGCCGCTGCGGCGCCGATCTGTTGAGCCGGTCCGACGTCGTGGTGCCGGTCCCGCTCCATTGGCGGCGTCTGTTCGGGCGCCGGTACAACCAGGCCGCCTTGCTGGCGCGATCCGTGGCGTCGGCCCGGCGCGACGTTTCGGTGCTGCCCGATGCGCTCCGGCGGTTGAACAACGACCCGTCCCAGGCGGGAAGGAACGCGACCGCGCGGCGTGACAACGTGCGTTCGGCCTTCGGCGTTTCCCCGCACGCCACGCGCGTTCTGCGGAACGGTCGCGCGCTCGTCGTCGATGACGTCTTCACGACGGGCGCGACGGTGGAGGCCTGCGCCCGGACGCTGCTCGCCGCGGGCGCGGCGGAGGTCTCCGTGCTCACGCTCGGTCGGGTTGTTCGGAGCAATTCCGACTCGATATAGTCCGCTGGTTCCCCGCCGACCGGAACCCGCCGGCTTGGCGAGAGCCGACACGGAGGTCCACTTGATCGCGTCTTCGGATGAGCCGTCCGGCCCGGCTCCGGCCGTCTCGACCCGTCCGTCCGGGTCCCCCGCGGCCGGCGTCGTTCTCTACACCGCCGCGCTGTGTCCGTACTGTTCCCGGGCCAGGCGCCTGCTCGGCGCCAAGGGAGTCTCGTACACCGAGATCGACGTCGGCGGGGATGTGTCGAAACGCCGGGAGATGATGGCTCTGGCCGGCGGACGTCATACGGTGCCCCAGATATTCATCGGTGGCCGGCACGTGGGCGGATCCGACGAGCTCGTCGCGCTCGAGAACGCCGGAGAACTGGATGACTGGCTGGAGGCGACGGCATGACCGCTCTCTTCAGGGTGGCCTGCGTTCAGGTCAACGCGCAACGCGAGATCGACGAAAACGTGGCGCGGGCGGCGGATCTCGTTCGCCAAGCCCGGGCGGCGGGCGCCGACCTCGTCGCGATGCCCGAGAACGTCTCGATGATGGGGCACCGCTCCCGCGACATACGCGGGCTCGCGATGCCGGAGGCGGAACACGTGGCTCTCGCCGGGTTCCGCGAACTCGCCCGCGAGACGGGCGCCTGGCTGCTGCCGGGCTCCCTGGGGATCGCGGCCGACGACGGGCGCGTGCACAACCGGTCCTACCTGATCGATTCCGACGGCGGGATCGTCGCGCGATACGACAAGATCCACATGTTCGACGTCGATCTGGCGAACGGCGAATCCTACCGCGAGTCGAGGAACTTCAAGCCTGGGGAGAACGCGGTCGTCGCGCCGACCCCGTGGGGATTGCTGGGCCTGACCGTCTGCTACGACGTGCGCTTCCCGCATCTCTATCGGGCGCTGGCGAAGGCGGGCGCGCGTTTCCTCACCGTTCCGGCGGCCTTCACCAGAACGACGGGAATCGCGCACTGGCACGTGCTGCTGCGGTCCCGGGCCGTCGAGACGGGCTGCTACGTCATCGCGCCGGCCCAATGCGGCGTCCACCCGGGAGAGCGCGAGACCTTCGGCCATTCGCTGATCGTCGGTCCGTGGGGCGACGTACTCGCCGACGCCGGAGAGGAGCCCGGTTTCGTGGTCGCGGACGTCGACCCCGCCAGGGTGGACGAGGCCCGCCGCATGGTCCCCGCACTGACTCACGACAGGGAGATCGGGACTCCCGGACTCGCGACGCCGGAAAGGGACGAACCCGTCCGCGCCGTAGGTTAGGGGCCGGTCGAGCCGAGCCGAGCCGACGTTCCCCGCCGGCCACGACCGGACGCCGGCCGATTGCCGCATCCGTTTCGCCGGGCTATTGACCACGGGGGCACAAGTGCTACATGCAATGTCTCTCGGGGGGCGTTCGAGGGGCGCCGGGCCGGGAGCGATCGACGGAACATGATCCTGTACGACGTCATATGTTCGAACGACCACGTGTTCGAGGCGTGGTTCGCGAGTTCCGAGGCCTTCGGCGAACAGCGCGGGAAGGGCGACATCGCCTGTCCGATCTGCGGCGACACGGACGTCGGCAAGGCTCTCATGGCGCCCAACATCTCGGCCAGGAAGGAACGGTCCTCGGCCCAGGCGACGGAAGCCGCCGAAGCCGTGAAGTTTCTCTACAGGATGCGAGAGCATATCGAGGAGCACTGCGACTACGTGGGCGACAGGTTCGCGGAGGAAGCGCGAAAGATTCACCACGAGGAAGTGGAGAAGCGTGACATCTACGGCGAGGCCACGGCCGAGGAAGCCGAACGGCTCCGCGACGAAGGCGTCGAATTCGGCGAGATGCCCTGGCCGATCAGGCACGACGCCTGATTTCCGGAGTCTTCGGCCGCGACGCGGCCCGGCCGGCGGGAGAAACGGGTAATCCGGCGCCGGATCGGCGAACGGCCCGGATCTGGGGGTGAAAGATGGCCAAATCCGACGGATCGCGAACGGCGGGATCCCGGAAGACCGCTCCGGAGGAGGGTCGGATCACCACCGAAGCGAAGGGCAACGTCTTCCTCATCGGACTGGACCGCCCCGCGAAGCTCAACGGCTTCACGACGTGGATGCTCGACGAGCTCGCGGAAGCCTATACCGAGTTCGAGAATCGCGATCGGTATCGCTGCGCCGTGCTGTTCGCCCATGGCGACCATTTCACGGCGGGCCTCGATCTGCCCCATGTGGCTCATCGGTTCTCCGCCGGTCACGGCCTCTTCCCGCCCGGCCTGATAGACCCCGTGGACATCCGCCCCCCGCGCCGCGCGAAGCCGGTGGTCACCGCCGTTCGCGGTTATTGCTTCACGCTCGGGATCGAACTCATGCTGGCCAACGACATCGTCGTCGCCGGAGAAGAGACCGTGTTCTGCCAGCTGGAGGTCGGGCGGGGCATCATGCCGTCGTGCGGAGCGTCCATGCGCATGGTGGAGCGCGGCGGCTGGGGCAATGCCATGAGGTATCTGCTGACCGGCGACCGCTTCGACGCCCGGGAAGCCTTGCGCATGAATTTCGTGACCGAGGTCGTCGAGACCGGGAAGGACGTCTCGCGCGCGCTGGAGATCGCGCGGACCATCGCCAAACAGGCGCCGTTGGCCGTTCGGGCGACCCGGGCGACGTCCCTGACGTGGCTCGAGCACGGC
The DNA here is from genome assembly GCA_965200265.1 of Alphaproteobacteria bacterium. GTDB lineage: Bacteria > Pseudomonadota > Alphaproteobacteria > UBA2966 > UBA2966 > UBA2966. The sequence continues at coordinate 2,183,311 of OZ241357.1, forward strand.
CACGATGCCGCCGCGGCGGTTCTGGATCCGGAGCAACTGCGGCTCGCGCGGACGCGGGACGCGGACGAAGGGGTGCGGTCGTTCGTCGAACGGCGTCCGCCCAGGTTCCGGGGCCGGTAGCCGTCGTCGTCCCGCGGGCGAGCCGGGGACGGGGAGTCAACGCGTCGCTGTCTTGTCCGCGAACATCATGTAGTTGACGGACGTATCCCGGCCGGTTCGCCACTCGAGGGCCAGGGGATCGAGGGTCACGCCCGTGACGTCCGCGACCGTGAATCCGTGACGGCGAAGATGGCGGGCGGCTTCCGAGGGCTTCACGAATTTCTCCCAACGGTGGGTTCCCCTCGGCAGCCACCGCGCGACGTATTCGGCGCCGACGATCGCCAGCGCGAACGATTTGAGCGTTCGATTCAGGGTGGCCAGCGCCAGCGCTCCGCCGGGCGCGGCAACACGGTCGAAGGCGTCGAAGATCGCCGGCAGATCCGGAACGTGCTCGATGATCTCCATGGCGACGACGACGTCGAACGTCTCCCCGTTCGCGGCGACCTCCTCCACCGTCGCGTGCCTGTAGTCGATGTCCAGTCCGGCGTCCCGCGCGTGGCTCGTGGCGACGTCGATGGCCCGCGGGTCGGCATCGATGGCCGTCACCCGCGCGCCCAGCCGGGCGAGCGGTTCGCTCAACAGCCCGCCGCCGCAGCCGGCGTCCAGGACGGTCAGGCCGCGATAGGGGTGGATATCGCGCGGGTCGCGCCCGAAGCGGGCGTCGAGATGCCGTCTCAGATACGCCAGCCGCGTCGGATTGAGCCGGTGCAGGGCGCGGAAGGGACCGTCCGCGTCCCACCAGGCCTCGGCGATCCTGGAGAATCGCCGGACCTCCTCGGGATCGACCGACGCCGACCCGGCGGCCCGGCCGGGCCGTTCTCTCGCCGTCCGACCTCCCGGCATGAGGGTTCGATCCTTCGCGTCTCCCGCCGATTGGCCGCCGTTCCGGGCGCTTGCCCGGCGTCGGGGCCGGGAGTATGAATACGCGCCTTTCTCCGGGAAGGAAAGCCACGCGGAAACGGAGTCGACGGGCCGCCGGAACGGTGTCGGCGGTCGCTCGAAACGCGGATATGACGCGCCTCGTCATGAAGTTCGGCGGCACGTCCGTCGCGGACGTGGATCGCATCCGTGAGGCGGCCCGGCGCGTCGAGGCTTGTGTCGACGAGGGTCACGAGGTCGCCGTCGTCGTGTCCGCCATGGCCGGGACCACCGATCGGCTGGCCCGATGGACCGGCGACACCGCGCGCGTCCACGACGCCCGCGAGTACGACGTCGTGGTGTCCGCCGGCGAACAGATCACCGCCGGTCTGCTGGCCCTGGCGCTTCAGGATCGCGGGGTATCCGCCCGGTCCTGGCTCGCCTGGCAGATCCCCATCCTGTCGGACGTCATCCACGGCAACGCCAGGATCGAGGGGATCGACTGCGCCGAGATCGAGCGGCGTTTCGGCGAGGGTCAGGTGGCGGTCGTGGCGGGTTTTCAGGGAAAGGGCCGGGACGGCCGGGTCACGACCCTGGGCCGCGGCGGGTCGGACATCTCCGCCGTCGCGCTGGCGGCGGCGCTGCGGGCCGCGCGCTGCGACATCTACACCGACGTCGCGGGTGTCTTCACGGCCGACCCCCGCATCGTTGCGAAGGCGCGGAAACTCGATAGAATCACCTACGAGGAGATGCTCGAAATGGCGTCCCAGGGCGCTCGGGTCCTTCAGACCCGCTCCGTGTCCCTGGCGATGAACCACCAGGTGCGGGTTCGGGTTCTTTCCAGCTTCTCCAATTCTTCCGGAACACTCGTCGTCGATGAGGATGAGGTCATGGAAAAACAGGTCGTGAGCGGGATCGCCTACTCGCGCGACGAGGCCAAGATCACGCTGGTCCGGGTGGCGGACCGGCCCGGTATCGCGGCGGCGATATTCGGGCCGCTGGCCGACGCCAACATCAACGTCGACGTCATCGTTCAGGGCGTGTCGGAGGATGGCCGATCGACCGATGTGACGTTCACGGTCAAGGAAGCGGATTTCGAGCGCGCCGTGGGCGTCGTGGAAACCGCCAGGGACGTCGTCGGCTTCGACCGGCTGATCTCGGACTCCGGCGTCGCCAAGGTGTCCGTGATCGGCGTCGGCATGAGGAGCCACGCCGGCGTCGCCCAGAAGATGTTCGCCGCGCTGGCGGAGAAGGGCATCAACATTCAGGCGATCTCCACGTCCGAGATCAAGGTGAGCGTGCTGATCTCGGAGGAATACACGGAGCTCGCCCTGCGTTCGCTGCACACGGCCTACGGGCTCGACGCGGCGTAGGGGGCGCACCGTCGTCGTGGCGCCGGACCATGCGCGTTCCGAACTGAGCCGGCTGTGGCGGCGCGGGCGCGAGCTGCTGGGCTCGCGATACGCCATCATGGGCGGCGCCATGACCTGGCTGTCGGAGCGCAACCTCGTTTCCGCGCTCTCCGACGCCGGGGGGTTCGGCGTCATCGCGTGCGGCTCCATGACGCCCGAAATGCTCGACGAGGAGATCGCGGCCACGTTCGCGCTCACCGACCGCCCCTTCGGCGTCAACCTGATCACCATGCACCCGGATCTCGACGACCTCCTCGGAGTCTGCATCGACAGGAAGGTGAGCCACGTCATCCTGGCCGGCGGGCTGCCTCGGGATACCGACATCGGCCGCCTGAAGAAGGCCGGAGCGAAGGTCATCGCCTTCGCCCCGGCCCTGCCCGTGGCCCGGCGGCTGGTGCGATCCGGGGTCGACGGAATCGTCATCGAGGGCGCCGAGGCCGGCGGCCACGTCGGTCCGGTCTCCACCGGCGTCCTGGCGCAGGAGATACTGCCCCACGTCACCGAGGTTCCCGTGTTCGTCGCCGGCGGGATCGGCCGCGGAGAGGTCGCCGCCCTGTATCTGCGGATGGGCGCTTCGGGATGCCAGCTGGGAACCCGATTCGTCTGCGCCGAGGAATGCATCGCCCATCCGAACTTCAAGCGCGCCTTCGTCCGCGCCAACGCGCGCGACGCCACGCCGACCGTGCAGCTGGATCCGCGGTTTCCGGTCATTCCCGTCCGCGCCTTGACGAACGAGGGGACCCGGAGGTTTCACGAGTTCCAGCGCCAGGTCATCGCCAGGTTTCACGCCGGCGAGGTGGATCAGAAGGCGGCGCGGCTGGACATCGAGCATTTCTGGGCGGGCGCGCTGCGGCGGGCCGCCATCGACGGCGACGTCGAGCATGGATCGCTGATGGCCGGCCAGAGCGTGGGCATGGTCACGGGGGAGCAGCCCATCGAGGAGATCGTCCGGGAGCTCGTGGAACAGGCGACCCGGGCCCTGGCGGCGGCGTAGGCGATCGGCCGGCGCGGTCCGTCACGGATCGCGGCCCGCGAGGGGAAGGAACGCGGCGTCCCGGTCGCCGGAAGGGCGAAGCGGTGCGGCGTGCCCGGTTGCGGCCGGACGCCCGGATCTCGCGTCCGTCCGACGGGGGCCGTCCGTTCCCCGAACTCGTTGCAAAGCGCCGGGATTGCTGGTCTACTGCCCTCGGGTTGTCGACTCGCGGTACCGGGCCAGAACATGACCGACCCCCCCTTGCAAGCCGCTCCGGAGAGCTCCGCCCGGCCGTCGCGGACGCGGCGGCTGCACTTTCACGAGGTGAACGCCGAGGCCGACAGCTACGATGGCTTGGGTGCGGACCTCAAGGCCGCGCGGGTTCGCGACGGACTCGATCTCCCGGAGGTCGCGAACAGGCTTCGAATCCGCCGCGCCTACATCGCCGCGATCGAGGAAGGCCGCTTCGACGACCTGCCGGCGCCGGTCTACGCCGTGGGCTTCGTGCGCTCCTATGCCGACCTTCTGGGGCTGGACGGCGAGAACGCCGTCGAGGCGTTCAAGCGGGAGACGTCGGCTCTGGACGGCGAGACCGAGCTGGTGTTCCCGTTTCCCACTCCCGAGAGCCGCGTCCCGAAAGGATGGCTCATCGCCCTCTCGCTGGTGCTGGCGGGCCTGATCTACGCGGGCTGGCATTACGCCGAGATGAACGGGAGGCTGGCGTCCGACCGGGTCCCGCCGGTTCCCGAGGAGCTCGCCGCCCCGGCGCCGGCGCCTTCCGGCGACTGGCCCGCGGCCGACGCGCCGGCGCCGGCCGGTCCCGTGGAGACGGAAGAGGCCCCGGCGCCGACGCCCGTCACCGCCGACACACCCGCCACCGGCGACACGCCGGCCGACGTCGCTCCGGCGGCGCGCGTGGCCCTTGCGGAGCCGACGCCGGCGGACGGCGCGGAAGACGGATCTCCGGCGTCCGCAAACCCGGCACCCACGGACGCCTCGTCCGCCGCGCCCGTGGACGTGGCGGAGACGCCCGTCATCGACCGGCCCGTGGCATCGGAAGAATCTTCGGCGTCCGGCGCCGGGTCCCGTCCGCCGACCGAGGTGTCGGCCGTCGAACCCGCGGCGGCGACCACCGGAGCGACCGCCGCGACGGGCGAGGCGCTCCGGCCCGTCGTCGCGGAGTACGAACCCCGGATCTACGGGGAAGACGACGGGCGGATACGTATCCTCGTGACGGCCAGGATGGTCAGCTGGGTCCAGGTCACGAGCGTGGACGGCGAATTGCTGCTGACGCGGGTTCTCCGTCCGGGCGACCGGTACTTCGTACCCGATCGCGAGGGTCTGTTCCTCACCACCGGCAATGCGGGGGGACTGGAGATCGTCGTCGACGGCGAGGTCGCGCCCTCGATCGGAGGTCCCGGGACGGTGCGCCGCGACATCGCCTTGGTGCCCGAGCGTCTCCTCGCCGGCGGCACCATCGGACGGTAGCCGCCCCCCCGGTTGCACCGCCCCGGCGTGGCGGGGCGCCCGCCGCGCTTCGATACGGACGGCAGGCCGACGCGGCTTCGCCCGTTCACGGGGCCGCCCTTTCGAGCGACTGAATGAAATGGATGCCCCGGACGTTTCTTCTGGTCAGGCGGTCGTCGTTGGTGATGAACAAATCCACCCCGACCGCCGCGGCGCAGGCGAGCTGAATCGCATCCGGCGGCCGGATCGAACGGTCTCGCCGTATCTCCGCGAACCTGCGGACCGCGCCGTCGTCGAACGGCAGCACCGTCGCTCCCGCTCCGATCGCGTGTTCGTAGCGGCGCGTCAATTCCTCGTCCCCGGTCTCCATGGGCTTCACGAGGATTTCCCCCAGGGTGAGCGTGGACGTCAGAAGTTCGTCCTCGCGTTCGATCATCCATCGGCGCAATGCCGCCACCCTTTCGGCGCGCTCGCCCCGATCCTCGATCAGGTACACGAAGAGGTTCGTGTCCCAGAAGATCCTGCTCATCGCCATCCTTTCCGCAGCCGGGCGACATAGGCGTCGGCTTCCTCTCGCGCCCAGGTCTCCCTGCCCGTTCCGCGCAAGGACAGGATCGGGTCGGCGCCGCACCCGCCGGTCTCGCCGGCATACTCCCGGCGATACCAGTCGAGCAGCGGGCCATAGGCTGGCGGGATCTCGCGCGCATCCGGGACGTCCTTGCCGGAAGCGCGGAGGCGGTGACACGGGTCGCCGGGCCTGAAGAGGCGCCGGTGCCCCCTGGCCGTCTCGACCAGCATTCGGTAGCGCCCGGGATTGGGAGCCTTGTTGGCCACACAGTGAAGATAGGCATGCACCTGCACGCCGGGCCGCAGCGGCCCCGGGCCCGCCGCCTTCTCGGCTTCCGCGATCCGGACGATTTCCGCGACCGAGAAGTCGTCCCGGCCGGGATGCCGACGGTGCAGCAGCGCAGTCGCGATCCACACCTCGTCGGCGACGCGAATTTTTACCATGTGAACCTTGTGAAATTGGTCAACCAGGAAGTCATGGTAAAAGAACGAGGCCGTCGGTCAACCCCTTTCGGTCCGCGACCGGGGCGACCTCACCGGGCACTCGACGGACGCACCCCCGCCGAGTACCTTCAATCCCTGACGGCAAAAAGAGACCCCCACGTCTCGTATGTGCCGAATCGGGACAGGCGCCTGGAAACCGGGCGAATCGGAATTACGGTCCGCGCGGCTCATCGCGCCGCGCTCCAGAATCGGAGGACTCCTTGTCCGAAAACGACGTATCGGCCTCCCGAGGCCGATGGAACCGGCGGCCGATGGCCCTCCGGGCGGCCCTGCGCGCGGCTCTCGCCGCGACGCTGCTCTTTCTTTCCGGCGCGCCGGGACAGGCCCGGGACGGCGCGCCACCGGACGAGGTGGAACGGGCGCGGGCGATGATCTTCGCCGGCGATCCGGCGGCGGCGCTCGACCTGCTGCGCCCGTTGGCCGAGGGCGCGCCCGACGACACCGATCCCTGGTTCTTCCGCGGCATGGCGGCGGCGGTGGCGGCCAACCTGCCGCCGGACCGCCCCGGCGCGCCGGCCGACGACGCGGCCCGTCGGGAACTGCGCGACGAGGCCGTGGCGAGCTATCGCCATATCCTCGAACGGCGCCCCGGACTCGCCGGAGCGCGGCTGGAGCTCGCCCGGGTCCTGTTCGAGCGCGGGCGCTGCCTGGAGGAGCCCGACGATCTGCTGGAGCATCTGCTGGGCGACGATTGCGACGCCGCGGCGCACCATTTCCGGCGCGCCCTGGCGGGCGGCCTGTCGCCGGAGATCGCCGGGGCGGTGTCGCGCTTCCTCGGGGCGGTGCAGGCGCGCAAGCGGATATCGGGATCGTTCGGGATGTCGATCGCGCCGGACACCAACGTCAACGCCGGGACGTCGGCCCGGCGGTTCGCTACCCGCTACGTGAACGCTTTCACGGGCGAGGGGCTGGAATTCGACATCGAGGAACGCGCGCGCGCAACCTCGGGCGTCGGGGTGATCGTGTCGGCGTCGGGGGAATACCGGCGCCCCGTGTCGTTCCGGCCGGCGCCGGACAGCGCCACCCGGTTGCGCCTCGGCGCCAGCCTCTACCGGCGCGAATACGGTGGACGGCGGTTCGACGACATGACGCTGGCGCTGGACGCCGGGCCGCAGGTGCTGTTTCCGCGCGGCCACGTCAGCCTGCTCGTCGAGGCGGACCACCGCTGGTACGGCGGCGATCCGGTGAGCCACGGCATCGGCCCGCGCCTCGAGGGAGGCGCGCGCCTGGGCGAGCGGCTGTGGCTCGGCGCCGGGGCGGAGCGGATCGAGCGGCGCCATCGGCGCGGCGGGGGCCAGGACGGCCCGCGTTCCGAGCTCGACCTCGGCCTGACCTTCGCGGCGACGCCGGCGATCACGCTCGGCCTGCGCGGCAGCTGGCAGAGAACCCGGGCGGACGCCGAGAGCCTGCGCTCCCGCACCCGCCGGCTGGGCGGATTCGCCAACGCCGACCTGCCGCCGATCCTGGGCGTTCCCGGCTTCAGCCTCGGTTTCTTCCACGACGTCCTGTTGACCCGCTACGACGATTTCAGGGTGTTTCTGATCAGCCCGGACAATCGCAGGGACCGGACCTCGATCGACCGGTTGGCCGTCTCCAACGACCATATCGAGCTGTTCGGCTTCGCTCCGGTGCTGTCCCTGGTTCACGAGCGGCGCGACTCGAACATCGGCGAGATCTACGACTACCGGCGCAACCGGGCCGAGCTCTCGTTCCGCCGGTTGTTCTGATCCCGCCCGGTCACGTCCCGATGCGGACGACCTCGCCCGGCGCGCGGACGCCCGAGAAGGCGTCGGCCAGGAACCGGCCACCGATCTCCAGCGCTTCGGGGGCGATGCCGTGTCCGATGCCGGCGCAGACCCGCCACTCCACCGGGACGCCCGCCGCCGAGAGACCCTCGACGCCGAGGAAGAGCGCGTGGACGGGAACGACGTCGTCGGCGTCGCCGTGGAACAGGAACACCGGCGGACGGGAGCGCGTGGCGGCCGGCATTTCGGACGCGCCGCACAGCGCGCCGGAGAACCCGATGATCGCGGCGCACCGCCGCTCGCGTCGCGGGCCCACGTGCAGGGCCATCATGGCGCCCTGGCTGAAACCGACGAGAGCCAGCGACTCCTCGCCCAGGCCGTGCCGTTCGAGCTCGGCGTCGATGAAACCGTCGAGGATCGGCGCCGCCTTTCGCGCGCCGGCCGCGCGGCGCTCGTACTCCGCGGCGGCGGCCTCGGGATCGCGCCGCAGACGGGTCGGATCGTGGCCGCCGAGGGAGAACCACTGGCGGCCCTGGGGCGCCGCCTCGCAGAACTCGGGACCGTCGGGGGCGACGAAGGCGGCCCCCGGCAGGCGTGACCGCCAGTACCCTCCGAGAGAGACGAGATCATTGCCGTCGGCGCCGTAGCCGTGGAGCAGGACGACGAGCTGGCGCGGCGGGCCGCCGTAGGCCGGCGGCATTCGCGGACCGTCGAGACGGGGCGGCGGCATCACGGACGGCCCTTGTTCTCGTAACGGAACGTGAGCCGCATGGCGGCGAAGAGCAGGTCCGGCCCGGCGCCGTGGTCCCGCAGGTCGCTTTCCCGGAGCAGCCCGTTCTTGGCCGCCAGCACGGCGTCCAGGGAGGTTCCCTCGTAGGCCAGCAACCAGTCCGGCTCCATCATGCTCCGGGGCAGGTTGTCACCCGGGAATCCCCGCGACGCCATGGCCGTGGTCTCGGCGTTCCGCTCCCACAGGTGGGCGGCCACGATGCCGCGATGGGCGACGAGGGCCGGTAGCGCCGTCCCGACGACGCGGTCCCGCAGTTCCCCGGCCGCGCCGTCCCCCGGCGTCAGCGTCAGGAAACCGGCGATGCCGCCCTCCGAATCCCCGACGCTCGCCGCGACGTCGCACATCATGCGAATGGAGTTGTGGAAATGGGGCGCGAACCGGGTCTCGCCGGGGGTCGGATTCGTGACCACCGCGAGGAAGTCGTCGCCGGCCTGGACGTGCGGCCCTTCCGTGGCGTAGACGGCCATGTACGACGGCCCGCCGCGGACGGCCCTATACCTCTTGCCCCAGACGTATCCCGGAATGTCGACCCGGTTCCTGACGTGTTCCCGGTCGTACCACTCGTTCAGCTCGGGGGCGATCGCCTCCGGGATGTCGGTCCACATGATCGATACCGATCGGACGACGGCCGTCATTCGTCCCTCCCGTTCGCTTCACGGGGCCACGTCGCGTCCCTTGAGGGCGCGGTAATACTGCCAGAGGATGCGGGCGGCGACACTCCGGTAGGGTCGCCAGTTCTCCCCCATCTCGCGCAAGGCACCGGGTGCCGGGCGCTCATCGAGACCGTAGAGGTGCTGCGCCGCGGCTTGCAGGGCGAGATCCCCCGCCGGCAGCACGTCGAGCCGGCCCAGCGCCGACAGCAGGTAGATTTCCGCGGTCCAGCGCCCGATCCCCTTGACCCTGGTCAGCTCCGCGATGGCGGCCTCGTCGTCGAGGCGGGCCAGCCGCGCCGGCTTGAGGTCCCCGTCGACGAAGGCCCGGGCGAGGGCCCGGCAGTACCCGGCCTTGGCGCGGCTGAGGCCGAGGCCGCGCAGCCGGTCCTCGCCGAGGCCGAGCAGGGTCTCCGGCGTGAACGGCGCGACCGCCTCCCTGACGCGCCCCATGATGGCGGCCGCCGAGGCGAGGGAGAGTTGCTGTTCGACGACGAGCAGGACCAGCGTCTCGAAGCCGGCCTTGCGCGAACGATCGTGGAACGGCCCCCCGATCTCGTGGGCCCGCGCCAGATCGGCGTCGCGCGCCGTGAGCACCGCCACCGCCTCGGCGATGCGCCGTTCGCGCTCGCGTCTGGTCGTCCGGGTTCGCGCCATGACCGTGAATTAGCCGAAGAACCACCCTATTGTCACGGCCATGGCCGACGAGATCGTCACCCGCTTCGCACCGAGCCCGACCGGACACCTGCACTTGGGACACGCCTATTCGGCCCTGTTCGCGGCGACCGCGGCCCGCCGCGGCGGCGGGCGGTTCCTGCTGCGTATCGAAGACATCGACGCTTCCCGCGTCAGGCCGGAGTTCGAGCGGGCCATCCTCGAGGACCTCGCCTGGCTGGGCCTCGAATGGGAGACGCCGGTCAGGCGCCAGTCGGAGCACATGGCGGACTACGAACGGGCCGTGGGCCGCCTGGAGGCGCTGGGCGTCGTCTATCCCTGCTTCTGCACGCGCGCCGGGATCCGGGCCGAGATCGAGCGCAGCCCCGGCGCGCCCCACGGGCCGGACGGCCCTCTCTATCCGGGAACCTGCAAGCGCCTCGACGACGGCGAGCGGGACGAGCGCGCGGGCGCGGGCGAGACGTTCGCGCTGCGCCTCGATTCGGACCGGGCGGCGCGGATCGTCGGCGCACGCGGCGGCCCCGTCGCCTGGACCGACGTCGAGGCGGGCGAGCGGACGGTCGACGCGACGTTGCACGGTGACGTGGTGATCGCGCGCAAGGACGTCCCGACGAGCTACCACCTCGCCGTCACCGTCGACGACGCGCTCCAGGGCGTGACGCTGGTGACGCGCGGTCTCGACCTGATGCCGGCGACCCACGTCCACCGGCTGCTGCAGGCGCTCCTCGACCTGCCGGAACCGCGCTATCACCATCACCGGCTGATCGCCGATGACGCCGGACGGCGCCTCGCGACCCGGAACGAGGCGACGGCCCTGCGGACCCTGCGGGCGCGCGGCGCCTCGCCCGGCGACATCCGGAAAATGGCGGGACTCGGCGCGGCCTGAGCCGGTATCCTCCAACCGGCGCGCGCGACGCGCCGGCTCCGACGCGCGGCGGGAGCACGATGGGGACGACGGGATTCGGAGAACGACGGTGACGCCCGGCGCCACGGCGGAACCGTCGGCGGGGGCTTCCGCTCTCGTCCCCGACCCGCTGCCGACGTGCCGGGACGCCTTGGCCGCCGCGGACCGTCTCGTGGCGGCGGCGAGGCGGTCACTGGCCGGGCGGGTCACCGAAGGCGGACGCATCGACGGCGCGGCGCTCGAGGAACGCCAGTTCGCTGTGCACGGCCTCGCCTGGATGGCGACCTACGCCGAGACCCTGCGCCAGACCCTCGGCTGGGCGGAGCGGCTCGACGCCGGCGGCGCGCTCCGGGACCGGGAGACGCTGCAGCTCCAGATCGCCTTCGGCGAGTATCTGGCGCAGATGGCCGGCGGCATCGCCATGAGCCAGGGCGAGGTCGCGCGCCCGTCCGACGTCGGGGTCGCCGAGGGCGACGTGGAGACCTTTCGGCGCGCCGCCGCCCCGTTGATCGCCGGCGGCAACACGGCCGCGGCGCGCCGCCTGCTGGCCGGCCTCATCGCCGAGTCGGCCGAGACCGGCGATTTCGGGAACCCCGGCCTCGACGGCGTGCTGGCCATGGCGCGCGACCAGTTCCGCCGTTTCTCGGACGAGAAGATCGCGCCCCGCGCGCACGGGTGGCACGTCCGCGACCAGCTCGTCCCCATCGAGATCATCGAGGAGATGTCGGCGCTCGGAGTCTTCGGCCTGACGGTGCCCGAGGAGCACGGCGGGCTCGGGCTCGGCAAGACCGCCATGTGCGTGGTCTCCGAGGAGCTGAGCCGGGGCTACATCGGGGTGGGCTCGCTCGGCACGCGGTCCGAGATCGCCGCCGAGCTCGTCCGCCTCCACGGCACCGCCGCGCAGCGGGAGCGCTGGCTCGCTCGCATCGCCTCGGGGGAGGTCGTGCCGACCGCCGTGTTCACCGAGCCCGGCGTGGGCTCGGACATGGGAAGCCTGCGCACCCGCGCCGTCCGCGATGGCGGCGTCTACCGGATCACCGGCAACAAGACCTGGATCACCCACGGCGCGCGGAGCGACATGATGACCCTGCTCGCCCGCACGGACCTCGACGAGCCCGGCTACCGGGGCCTGTCGATGTTTCTCGCGGAGAAGCCGCGCGGTACCGACGACGACCCCTTCCCCGCCGAGGGGATGTCCGGCGGCGAGATCCGGGTTCTCGGCTACCGCGGCATGAAGGAATACGAGATCTCCTTCGACCGGTTCGAGGTGCCCGCCGACTGCCTGCTCGGCGGGGCGGAGGGGCACGGCTTCAAGCAGCTCATGGCGACCTTCGAGTCGGCGCGCGTCCAGACCGCGGCCCGGGCCGTCGGCGTGGCGCAGAGCGCGCTGGAGACGGGCCTCCGCTACGCCCGTGAGCGCCGGCAGTTCGGCAAGGAGATCTACGCCTTTCCGCGCGTGCACGGGAAGCTCGCCTGGGCCGCCGCCGAGATCATGGCGGCGCGTCAGCTCACGCACTTCGCGGCGCGCGAGAAGGACGCCGGGCGGCGCTGCGACTTGGAAGCCGGCATGGCCAAGCTCCTGGCCGCGCGGGTCGCCTGGTCGGCGGCCGACAACGCCGTGCAGATCCACGGCGGCAACGGCTACGCCGAGGAGTACCCGATCAGCCGCATCCTGTGCGACGCGCGCATTCTCAACATCTTCGAGGGAGCCGCCGAGATCCAGGCCCAGGTCATCGCCCGCCGCCTGCTCGAAGGCCGGAACTGACGCCTTTCGGGGAGGCCGCGCCGACGCCCCGTTCCGCGGTCAGCGCAGGTCGGGGTTGAGCGTGTAGGTTCCCGTCCACGACCCTTCCGCCAGCACGTGCCCTTCCATCGCCGCCAAGGCCTCGTCGCGGCCGAAGGTCCCGCTCAGGCCCAGGGTCTCGACGTCGAGGGCGTACACCGTGAAGACGTAGCGGTGAACGACGGCGTCGTTCCACGGCGGGCAGGGACCGTCGTACCCACCATAGTCGCCGGCCATTCCCTCGTCCCCCGCGAACCATTCCGTGTACCGGTTGATCCCGCGAACGCCGTGGGCGGTCGGCCCGGGGGGCTTGCCGCCGGGCGTGACGCCGTCGGAGTCCGCGCCCTCTTCCAGCGCCGTGACGCCGGCCGGCATGTCGACGAGCACCCAGTGGCAGAAATCGACCCGGGGCAGGTCGGCCGGGATGGTCCTGCCCTCCTGGTTCACGTCGTCGGCGACGGAGGGGGCGTCGGGATCGTTGCAGACGACGGCATACGACCTCGTCCCGTCGGGCGCGCCCGACCAGCGTATCGCCGGACTCCGGTTGGGGCCCATCGTGACGTGGCCTTCGTCGGCGGGCGCGCAGAACCCGTACTCCTCCGGGATGGGGTCGCCGTCGCTCCAGGCGTCGACGGCGACGTTCAGCTTGGCGGCCATGTCTGTCCTCCCTCGGCGATACGGCGCTAGCGCCGCTTTCCCGCGATGATGCCGACAATGCCGACAAAATTCAACCGTCGGCCGTCCGGGCGCTTGACACGGATGAATATAGTCCTATTTTACTCATTCAAACTACCTTGAAAGGACATACCTATGGCAAAGGCGCGAACCTTGAAGGCTCGGAGGCAGGTCATGCTCAGACTCTCGAAGCACGCCGAGAAACGCTCCCGACAACGCGGTGCGAAGCCGGGATTCATCGAACTGGTGCTGAATTACGCGGATATCGAAGTCCCGATCGGCTCGAACTGCCAAGCGTTGCGGGTGAGCCGCCGGACGGCGCACCGGCTGAAGCTGGACGACCGGGTCCACCGCTATGTCGCGGTCGTGAGCGACGACACGGGCGAAATCGTCACGATACTTGCGACGGAGCTCGGATGGCGCGGCGCCCGCTACCGGCGGGGGTGGAAAGAGCGGGGCTGGCGCGACACCCACCACCGACGAAGAAGGAGATAGCAGCATGAGCGGCCGTCTTGACGTTTCCCTTGAACGGGCACTTGCCAAAGACATGTAGAATGATTTATCGTTGTATTAGAAACTATGGGAGGTACTCTCCATGTCAAAATACGAGCCACTGGAAACCCACGAGCCACTGGAAACCCATTTGCGCGAGTCGGGGTGGGAGTCGGTGCCCATGACGTTCGGCGAGGTCGAGTGTGTCATCGGCGCGAAGCTGCCCCCTTCGGCCTCCAAGCATCGGGCATGGTGGTCCAACAACCCGTCGAACAACCCCATGACCTATGCCTGGCTCCGGGCGGGATACAAGACAAAGGGCGTCGATATGGCGAGCCGCAAGCTCGTCTTCCGCAAATCCACGATGTGATGTTACCAACTATCAGGAGGCATGACCCATGTCGAAATACGAACCACTGGAAACCCATCTGCGCGATTCCGGGCAAGAGTCGGTGCCGATGACGTTCGACGAGATCGAGCGTGTCATCGGCGCGAAGCTGCCCCCTTCGGCCTCCAGGCATCGGCCGTGGTGGTCCAACAACCCGTCGAACAGCGTCATCACCCGTGCATGGCTCGATGCGGGGTACAGGACGGCGAACGTCGACATGGCGGGCCGCAGGCTCGTCTTCCGCAGGTCCGCGCCGGACGCGCCGCCGCCCGTCACCCGCGGCGAACCGGCGCCGGAGGGCGGGGCGGCGTCCGGCGCGCGCCGCCCCGGTCTCCTGTCGGGCATGTTCGGCGCGCTCGCGGGCACGGTGACGTTCGCGCCCGGTGTGGACCTGACCGCCCCGACGGGCGAGGATTGGGACGCGGCGAGATAGCCGGTTGGCCATGTTCCTCCTCGATACCTGCGCGGCGCTGTGGATCGCCAACGGCGACCCCCTGCGCGAGCCGGGCGCGAGCGCGCTGGCGGAGGCCCGCGAGGGGCCGGTTTTCGTCTCTCCGATGACCGCGTGGGAGATCTCCATGCTCGCCGCGAAGGGGCGGATCGCGCTCGCGCTCGACCCCGAAGTCTGGTTCGCGCGTCTGTGCGCGCTTCCGGGAATGGCGCTCGCCGGGATGCCGCCCTCGGTGCTGATCGCCTCAAACGGACTTCCGGGCGTCCCGCCCGCCGATCCCGCGGACCGCATCCTCGCCGCGACGGCGCGGGCTTTCGGCTACGCGCTGGTGACCCGCGACCGCCGGTTGTCGGAATACGCCGCCGCCGGCCACCTGCGGGTCATCGGATGTTGAGGCCGTCCGCGCCCCGCGCGGCGGTGTCGAGCGCGGAGCCGGTCATTCCGCGACGAAGGTGCCGACCGCGACGACGAGCAGCAGCCACGCCGAGACGCGGCGCCAGGTCCGTTCCCCCGACGCGCGGAAGGCGCGGTTGCCGACGTAGGTCGCCAACAGGAAGAACGGGAACAAGACCGCGATCCGCCACAGCGCCAGCGGGTCCAGCATCCCGTTCCACAGCAGTATGACGACGGTCGGAACGCTGACCACGAAGACGTTGGCGATCATGGCGGCGCGGACGGACGCCGGCGGATCGGGGCCCATGAGCATGTAGAGGATGAGGGGCGGTCCGCCGAGACTGGTCGACGAGTTCAAGGCGCCGCTCAGCGCTCCGACACAGAGATTCGGGATCGGCCGGCGGGGGCCGCGGTAGCGCCAGCCCGTCATCAGCAGGAGCGCGAGAAGCGCCACGACCGCCGATATGGCCCGGCGCATGACCTCCGCGTCGGCGATCAGGAGAACCCACGTCCCGAACGGAATCGCGATCCACGCCGCCGTCCAGATGGGGATCATCGTCCGCCAGGGGATGATCCGCGCCACGCGCGTCACCGAGTCCGCGGAGACCGCCACCTCGAGGGTCAGGACCGTTCCCACCGCCGCCACCGGCCCGTACATCACGGCGTAGACGGGGGCCATGATCAGCGACGAGCCGAAGCCGGTGAAGCCGCGGAAGATCCCGGCGACCGCGGCGACGACGGCCGCGACCGACGTTTCGACCGTGAACAGGCCGTCCCAGGGAAAGCCCACGGGAGGCTCAGGGGAGGCGCGGGCGCCGGCGGGTCATTCCGGGCCGACGACGACGCCACCCCGCGACTCGACGAACTTCACGATCGTCGAGTTGTCCGACCTCTCGCCGTTGGCGGCCATGCTCTTCTCCCACATGTCGACGACCGCGGGACCCAGCATGAGCGGGGCGCCGACGGCCGTGGCCGCCTCCAGATACAGGTTGAGGTCCTTCAGGACGATGGCGTGCATCGACCCGAGATCGAAGGTCCGGGTCAGCACGGCGTCGGGGAACTTCTCCAGGGTCGCGGAATTGCGGGCCGTGCTGGCGTTGAACACGTCGATCATCAGGCTCGGGTCGAGGCCTGCCTTGACCCCCATGACGAGGACCTCGGCGGTGACGGCCGAGGCGGTGCTCGCCATCAGGGTATTGGCGACCTTCATGGTCTGCGCCTGCCCCGGCGTATCGCCGACGCGAAAAACGTTGGCGCCGAACGTCCGGACGAGCGGCTCGATCTCGTCGCACGCCGCGCCGGGTCCCGCCATCATGACGGCGAGGGTCCCGGCGATCGCGCCGCGCCGGCCGCCGCTGACCGGCGAGTCGACGAGAGCGATGCCCGTTCCCTCGAGTCCGGCCGCGACCCGCCGTTCCATGGGCGGGCCGGTGGTCGAAAGATCGACGAGGATGCGCGACAGACCGCCGCGGCAGGCGCCGTCCTCGCCGAGTACGACGTCGAACAGGGCCTGGGGCGTGTTCACGCAGACGAAGACGATCTCCGCGCGCGATCCCACGTCCATCGGCGATGCCGCCGCCTCGGCGCCGTCGCGCTCCGCCTCTCCAACGACCTCCCGGTCGAGGTCGTGAACGACGACCTCGTGGCCGGCCTTCAGCAGATGGCGCGCCATCGGCATCCCCATGCTGCCGAGGCCGATGAATCCCAGCCGGCACGTCATCGCGGCGACTCCTGCGCGCGGCGTCCCGACGGGCCGGCGCCGGCCGGACCCATGGCCTCGGCGAACAGGCGTTCGTAGGCCGAGGCGTCCGCCGGCCGCGGATTCGACGGGTTGCTGTGATCGGCCACCGCGCCTTCGACCATGCGGGGAAGGACCTCGTCCGCGACGCCCATCTCCCGCAGGTTCGCGGGCATCCCGATCCGCCGGTTGAGCGCCTCTACGGCCTCCGCGACGTCCGCCCCGGCGGCGAGCCCCATGGCGTCGCGAAGCCGGTCGTACTTGTCGCCGACGTGGCCGGCGTTGAAGCGCAGCACCGCCGGCAGGATCACGGCGTTCAGCGTCCCGTGGTGCAGCGACGGCTCGGCCAGGCCGCCGAGGGGATGGGACATGGCGTGGACGGCACCGAGGCCCTTCTGAAACGCCATGCCGCCCTGGAGGGAGGCCATCATCATGTGCCAGCGGGCGTCGCCGTCCGTCCCGTCGTCGACCGCGCGCTCGATGAACCGCGTCGCGCGCGCGACCCCGTCGAGGGCGATGGCATCGGCGGGCGGATTCACGCGCGGCGACAGGAAGGTCTCGATGCAGTGCGTCAAGGCGTCCATGCCCGTCGCTGCAGTGAGGCCGCGCGGCAGGCCCAGCGTCAGATCCGGATCGCAGATGGCCACGCGCGGGATCATGTGGGGCGCGAGAAACGCGAGCTTCCTCCCGTCCCGGAGCGTGAGCAGGGCGGCGCGGCCGACTTCGCTTCCCGTCCCGGCGGTCGTCGGGATGGCGACGACCGGCGCGACGCCGGCCGTGATCCTCTCCACGCCGCCGAGTATGGCGGCGTACCGTTCCAGGGGCGGCTCATGGGTCGCCATGAGGGCGACGCCCTTGGCGAGATCGATCGACGAGCCGCCGCCGATGCCGATCAGACCGTCGCATCCGCGTTCCCGATAGAGCGCGAGAGCCGCCTCGAGAGCCTCTTCCGTCGGGTTTCCGGGCGTCTCGTCGAAGATCGCGGGCGCCGGGCCGCGGGCGATGGCGGCGAGAACGGGTTCGAGGAGACCCGCGCCGCGGACGCCCCGGTCGGTCACGATCATGGGGCTCCCCGCCCCGAGGGCCTCGAGCTCCTCCGCCACGAGCCGGACCGCGCCGCGGTCGAACTGAATCCTGGTCAGATAGTTGATGAGCGCCATGAAGCCGTCCTCTCCCGTACCGCGACCGCCACCGCCACCGCCACCGCCGGTCCCCCACCCTACCACCGCTGCCCCGTCACGGCCTGGCCGGCGTGGCATAGTGGAACCCGTATCGAATCGCAAACCGGGAGGGCGACATGGATGACCGTTTCGACGTGTCCGGTCGAGCCGCTTTCGTGACCGGCGCGAGCCGGGGGATCGGCCGCGCCATCGCGATGGCGCTGGCGGAGCACGGCGCCGACGTGGCGATCAATCACACCTCGACATTCGACGCCGAGGTCGGCTTCCCGGACGCCGCCGAGGCGTTCGTCGACGAGGCGCGGTCCCGTGGCGCGAGGGCCTTCGCCATCGAAGGCGATCTCTCGGTCGACGGCGCCGTCCTCGACGTGTACGAGCGGGCGGCCGCGGCGTTGGGGCGCGTCGACATCCTGGTGAGCAACGCCAACATCCAGATCCCCCGCCCCTTCGAGGAGGTCACGGTCGAGCAGATCGATCTCCAGTGCCGCATGAACTACCGCGTCCCCATCCAGCTCCTTCAGCGGGCGCTGCCGCCGATGGCGGAACGGGGCTGGGGCCGGGTCCTGACGCTCGGCAGCGTGCAGCAGGCCAACCCCATCATCGAACTCGCGGTCTACGCGGGCCTGAAGAGCGCCCAGTACAACCTGGTCGTGAACCTGAGTCGGCGGTACGTGAAGTCGGGCGTCACCATCAACAACCTCTCTCCGGGCCTCATCGAGACCGACCGCAACCGCTTTAGGCGGCGCAACGAGGCGGACTGGCGGGCGATGATCGAGCGGACGAGCCCGATGGGCCGCGCGGGACTGCCGGAGGATCTCGTGGGGGCCGCGCTCCTGCTGTGCTCGGACGCCGGAAGCTTCATCACCGGAACCAACGTCAACGTCACGGGCGGCGGCGACCTGCCGTGGTCCTGATTCCGACCCGCGATGGCGGGATTCATACCCCTTGTGAGAAATGCGGGTGAATCCCCAGAAAGCGAGATTCTTCAATGCAATAGGGCCGTATCCTGGGTTTGCCCGGTTTCCAAGTGGTCAAAAGACGCAGATCGGTTCCCGTAACCGAATGGACGTTCAGAGATCGTGTGTCAGATGATGAAGGATGCTGATTATGTATTTTGAGAAGCATGTTTTGTCTCTCAATTTATGTCGTGGGTATGATCCCTCGTTGTATGCGTTCCAATGGCTGTAGACCTCCAAAAAGTCTTTCTTGGGAATATGCTGAGCATTTGGTGCATCTACCTCGACAAAATCAGCTCCAACAGCGCGAATGATGAAGTCCTTACCGAGATATCCGTTATCTTTGGTCCAGTTTCTGATTGTACAACCTGCGCTGATGTCTCTTTGAATCCGGCGCCACAATTCCTCAAAGTCCTGCCACTGACCATCCACCATTGGAACTTCTCCTCTTACTCATCGACACTCGTATGATCCGGAACGCCTTTGATCAGTCAACCCCATTCCTGCTCGTCCGTCGATGACGGAGGGTGGGAGGGAGGCGTATGAACGGATACCGGCGCGCGGTAGAGTCCCGCCCATGCGCCTCCGCGCCAACGGCATCGATATCGAATACGTCCTCGAAGGTCCCGAGGACGCGCCGGTCGTGACCTTCAGCCATTCCCTGGCGAGCTCGATGGCGCTGTGGGAGGCGCAGGCCGACCTGCTCAAGGACCGCTTCCGGGTGCTGCGGTACGACCATCGGGGTCACGGCGGGACGGACGTCGCGCCGCCTCCGTACTCGTTCGAACAGTTCGCCGAGGACGTGTTCGCCCTGCTCCGGGCACTGGAGATCGGGCGCACCCACTTCGTCGGCCTGTCCAATGGCGGGATCGTCGGGATGACCCTCGCCCTGGCCCACCCCGAGGCGGTCCGCGCCCTCGTCCTGTGCGACACCACCAGCCGCCCTCCGGCCGCCACCCTTCCCGTCTGGGAAGAGCGCGCGGCGACCGCCCTCTCCGCGGGCATGGCGCCCCTGGCGCCGGCGACGATCGAGCGCTGGTTCGACGCCGACACGCGAGAACGGAATCCCGGGCTCGTCGCCAGGTTCGCCGGCCTCGTCCGCTCGACCGCACCCGAAGCCTACGCCGCCTGCTGCCGGGCCATCCAAGAGGTGGACCTGACGGACCGCCTCCACGCCATCGAGGCGCCGGTCCTGCTTCTCGTGGGCTCGGAAGACACCGGGACCACGCCGGAGGAACACGCGATCATCCGCGACCGTATCGCGGGCGCCGGACTCGTGGTGCTCGAGGGCGCGGCGCATCTCTCGAACCTGTGCGCGCCCGAGGCGTTCGACGCGGCGCTGTCGTCGTTCCTCGAACGCCACGCGGACGCCTGACTCCGACCCGGGTTTCTCCGGCCCGCGAGCGGGCGCCGCGCCGCCGGCCGGACGTTCAGAACCGCATGGACAGGCTCAACTCGCCGTCGAACTCGTCGTTGTCGTTGCCGCCCATCATGTAGCCCGCCGCACCCCTAAGCGCCGCGCTGCGCCCCAGGTCGAACGAGCTGCCGAGCCCGACGCGCACGGTCGCCTTCCTGGCCGAAGCCTTCAGCGTCGTCCCCGACACCACCGCCTCCGTCTCCTCCGAGAACTCGCGTATCGCGTCCACCGAGCCGAACAGCCGCGTGCTTTCCGAGGTCCTCGCCTCCACACCCAGGCCGGCGCGGCCCTTCAGGCTCTCCGCCTCCCCGACGGAAACCTCCGCCCCGCCGCCCGCCTCGTCCGTGAAGTCGTCGAGGGAGACCTCCGACCACGCGATGCCCGCGCGCGGCGTCACCCACAACCCTTCTATCACCGGCACGTGCCAGCCCATCTCGACACCCGCCGCGTGGCCCCGGCCCTTCACGCCGGCCTTCAACGGCTCGACGTGCATCGGCGATTTCAGGTCCATCTCGTACCATGTCGCCGTCGCCTGGACGTCCACGTGGAACCCGGCGAGCATGGCCGTGGCGTGAACCCCCACCCCCATCCCCGACAGCTCCGCCTCGCCGCCCGACGTCACTTCCGCCGACCCCTGAAGCCCATGCGCCGAGGCGCCGAGGCGGACGCTTTCGCCCACCGCCACGTTCGCGCCCGCGCGCACGCCGAAGCGGCGATGATCGTAGGCCACGTTCGGGTGATGCATCGATCGGTACGCCGTCCACTCGCCGTCCGCGGCCTCCACCCGCATCCAGGCGCCGCCACCGTCCCGCGCCGCCAACATGCGCTCCGCATGGGTCGGAAGGCCGTTCATCGTCAGCAGGATCGACGGCAGCGCCTCGTACAGCCGGCACCGGCCGTCCACCGTCCGGTCGCACCCGAAGGAATCGGACGAAAGATCGTCGAGCACCGGCTTGCCGTTCCCGAGGGGTACGGACACGTAGCGGCCGGTCGCGAACCCGTCCGCGGTCTCGGCCGCGACGACGGCGATCCCGCCCTCACCGACGCCGCCCACGCTCGCGCGCCCGACGTAGCCGCCGCCCGCGCCGCCCGTCACGCTCCCCCCCTTGCCGACGGTGATTCCCGGGGGGCGGTGGGCGCCCGCGGCTTCGACGCCCCCGTGACGCGCATGGATGCCGTGGCCGATCATGGCCGCGACAAGGCCGCCGTTGACGATCGAGACCTTCCCGCGGCCCGCCCCGGAAGCGGCGTAGATGCCGTACCCGTTCTCCCCGACCGTCCCCCCGGAGCGGCGTCCGTCGCCGGGCCGACGGGTGCTCGGCCAAGCTTGGATGCCGTTCCCCTGCATGGAGGTCGCCGAGACGCCCCTGGAGACGCCGGCCTCGCGGCTCACCGCCTTGACGGCCGCACCCTCCGAACGAATCGGCCCCCCCGCGAGGGCGACCTCGACGAGGCCGGTGTTTTCGGGCGCGACGTGACCGTCGCGGTCGACGGCGCCGCCCGAACGGGTGACGGCGATGTCGCCCCTCGCGCCGGCGGCATCCTCGTTTGGCGTCCGGGCGAAGATGCCGACGAACGATGCCCGGACGTCGCCAAGGTCGGCGATCGTGACGGCGCCCGGGGACGAGCCGTCATGCGAGGCGGAAACGCCGCCGCCGATCCGCGTGCTCCTCGCGCCGATGGCGCCGCGGTTCCCGACGACCGGGGCCACCCGGCCGGTGGCCGCGACCGGCTCGACGGCGCCGCCGTTCATGATCGTGACGGCGCCCGCGCCCGAGGCCGCGGCGCGCTCGACGTGGATGCCGTCCTTCGCCGTCGCCGTGATCGCCCCGTCGTCGATGGCCGCGGCGCCGGAGGCGGAGCCGTCCGACGGCAGGTAGAGGCCGTGCTCGGGCGCCGACGAGACGATGCCGCCGTCGCCGTCGGTGATCCTGGCGGCCGCCGGGCCGACGGTCACCCCGCTCCTCGGGTCGGTCGCCGGCGTCCACGCCGGGCCGCTCCTCCGGATGACGACGATGCCGTCGTCGTCATCGTGGTCGCCGCCCGTCACGCCGCCGGACCGCCGGGCGATCGACACGGCGCCCGAGGCGCCGACCGTAAGCGCGACACGCCCCCCGCCGCGCACGGCGATGCCGCTCGCCTCACCGGCGGCGGCCTTGGTGGCGATCGCGGCCGCCGCCCGCGCGTCCTCCGGGGCGAGGAGGACCGCGGCCAGGAACGCCAAGGCCGGCGCGCCGACTCTGGTGACGCCTGCCTCGATGGAACGGGCGGTGATGCGCACTTCCCTGTCCTCGACCACCGTCATGTCGGCGGGGAAGCGCACCGAGGCCGACCCCTTTCCCCGCGCAAGAGGCCGCCTCCGGAATACTCCACGTCTGGAGATTCGCTACATTGTCGAGCCGGATTATGCCCGACGACGACGCGCAATGCAAGCGCGGCGGGGACATGACGACAGCGGGGCGACGGCGGGCGATTTCCCGCGCCGCCGCCGGATCGGCCGCGCGGGTCCCCACCCTATTCCGGAATCATATCCGGATTGTGCAAAGTGTGCAAGAAAAAATTTTCCATTCGGAAAATTTTTTCTCATCCGCGAAATTCCACCGCCAGGGCCTTCAGGCCCCGCTCGATCGCGGCCTGGCGGGCGTCCCCTTCGTGGGCGTCCCCCGCGAAGATGGCCTGGATCACCCTCCGGCCGAGTTCCTTCATCATCGCGCCGTCGTCGACGCCGGCCCGCTCGGGCACGCGCAGGATGGTGTCGTGGGTGTAGGTGTGGATCGTGCCGTCGGCGCGCTTCCTGTCGGCCGGCTGGGGGACGCGCCCCGCGCGCCGCGCGCCCTTCCGCAGGATGCGGCGCATACGGAGGACGCCCTCGTCGCTGGCGCCCCGGTGCTCCAGGGCGTGGATGGCGATCGCGCGCTGGCCGACCTGGGCCTCGTAGTCGCCCGGCGTGCGCTGCGTCTCCTCGTAGGGCCGCTCCCCCGTCTGGCCGAAGAAGTCGACCGAGTTGTCGCCGCACTCCTCCGGCCTTCCCAGCCCCTTGGGGTCGACGTCGTCGTTGTGGTGGCGGAACCCGAAGATCCAGCAGTGCGTGTCGTCGATGGGCACCGTCCAGCGGGTGATGCTGGCGCGCCCGAAGTACCTCTCCTCGTCGGCGTCCTCCCACAGCGCCGCCACCTGGCCCAGGTTGGGCGCCAGGAAATGGTTGCTGCGCACCCACACCATGTCTCCGACGCGCCGGCAGGTGATGTAGTACATGCCGTCGTCGAGCTCGCCGAAGTCGACCGTCGGGATGTTGCCCCAGGCCTCGGTGAACTGCACGTTGGTCAGGTTGGTGTGCAGGAACACGGCGTGGACCGGGTCCTGGAAGTTCTCGGCGACCTGCAGCCAGTTGCACGGGTGATGGATGGAATACGGCACGAGCCTGTTGCCGCGGGGCCGCTCGAAGGTATCCAGGATGGGAAACTCCGGCTTTTCCTCCGGCGGACCCATGTAGGCGAACACCAGCCCGGCGTACTCGATGGCGGGATAGGCCCCGTGACAGAAGCCGTCCTTGAGCTTCGAGCCGGGCGGCTCGCCCGGAGTCTCGAGGATGCGGCCGGCGACGTCGAACAGCCAGCCGTGATAGCAGCAGCGAATGCCGCGCTCGCCGACGATCCCGTATTCGAGCGAGGTCCCGCGATGGCTGCAATGCCGGTGCAGCACGCCGACGTTGCCCGACCCGTCGCGGAACACGACGAGGTCCTCGCCCATGATCCTCGCCGCGTGGGGCAGGTCCGCGAGGTTGCTCGACAGCGCCACGGGGTGCCAGAACCGGCGCAGGTACTCCCCGCACGGCGTCCCCGGGCCGACATGGGTCAGCTCCGGATCCTCCGGGGGAACCGCGCTCAGGAAATAGCCGGTGAACGGCGCGTTCGGCGCCTTCCCCGCCCCGCTCCGCGCGTCCGCGCCGCGCTCGCTCCCGTCCCGCGCGCTCATGCCATCGGTCCTCCGGCCCCGTCCGGCGTCGCGGTCCCGAGGATACCACGGGCGCCCCGCGACGGCACGGCGCCGCCGGCCGGCGGCGGACACTTGCGGGAGGCGCGCCGGTGCGCCAAATAGGGGCCGGCGTCGGGGACCGCGGCGACGGTTCGCGGGGAAGCCGGCCGTCCCGGCCGAGGAGAGCGCATGGTTGTCGAGACGATGGAACTGCGGGTCCGCCGGATCACGAACGAGGCGGAGAGGATCAACACGTTCGAGCTCGTCGATCCCGACGGGAACGACCTGCCGGCGTTCGCCGCCGGCGCCCATATCGACGTGCACGTCCCCGGCGGGTTCCTCCGCCAGTACTCGTTGTGCAACGATCCGCGCGAACGGCATCGCTACGTCGTCGGCGTTCTCGACGACCCGGCGAGCACGGGCGGGTCGCGCGCCATGCACCGGAACGTCCGCGCCGGCGACCGGATCACGATCTCGCGTCCGCGCAACAACTTCCCCGTCCGGGAGGAGGCGAAACGCCACCTCCTGCTCGCCGGCGGCATCGGCGTGACGCCGATGATGGCGATGATCGAGCAGCTCGAGGCGACGGGCGCGGACTTCACCATGCACTACTGCACGAGGTCCGTGGACCAGACCGCGTTCCGGGACCGTCTCGCCGGCCTCGCCGCGCGGGACCGGGTCGTCAACCACTACGACGGCGGGGATCCGTCGAGGGGCCTCGACATTCCGGGGCTCCTGGCGCGTCACGAGGAAGGGACGCATCTCTACTACTGCGGCCCCACCGGGTTCATGCTGGCGACCAGGGAAGGATCCGCGCACTGGCCGCCGGAAACGGTCCATTTCGAGTATTTCGCGCCGGTTCCCCAGGAGAAGCCGGCGGCCGGCGAGGCGGTCGATCCCGGCGACGCGGAGTTCCAGGTCACCCTCTCCAGCACCGGCGCCACCTACAACGTCCCGGCGGACAAGTCGATCGTCGACGTCCTGCGGGACAACGGGATCGACGTCGACACGTCCTGCGAGGCCGGCACCTGCGGCACCTGCAAGACCCACTACCTGGAAGGCGAGCCGGACCACAACGACTTCGTGCTGACGGACGCCGAGCAACGGGAGTGGGTGATGATCTGTTGCGCCCGCTCCAGGTCGGAGAGGATCGTCCTCGACCTGTGACCGGCGGGCGGGGGTCCGTGCGCCGAACGGATGCTGGCCGGGCGCAGTTCGAGGGGGTATCATGGGTTCGGTGCGCGACGCGGCGCGCCGGTCGAGGCGCGGAGACCGACCGATGAACGAAACGACCGGACGCGGCGGGATCGCCCGGCATCCCCGGGAGAGCACCACCCCGACGACGAAGCGCCGACCGGGCGGTTCCGGCGGCCCGGCGCCCGAGACCGTCGACGTCCTCGTCGTCGGCATGGGGTTCGCCGGGATGTACCTCCTCCATTGCCTGCGCCAGCGCGGCCTGACGGCGCGCGCCTTCGAGGCCGGCAGCGACGTCGGCGGTACCTGGTACTGGAACCGCTACCCCGGCTGCCGGGTCGACGTGGACAGCGTGCAGTACAGCTACAACTTCTCCGAGGCGCTCAACCGGGACTGGCAATGGACGGAGAAGTTCGCCTCCCAGCCCGAGCTGCTCCGCTACGCCAACCACGTCGCCGACCGCTTCGACCTGCGCCGCGACGCGAAGTTCGACACGCGCGTCGTTTCCGCCGGGTTCGACGACGAAACGAACCTGTGGACGCTGAGGACCGACAAGGGGGACGTGGCGTCGGCCCCCTATTGCGTCATGGCCACGGGCAGCCTGTCGACGCCGTACAACCCCCCCTTTCCCGGGATCGAGGACTTTCGCGGCGAGTGGCACCACACCGGCGCATGGCCGCACGAGGAGGTCCGCTTCGGCGGCAAGCGGGTGGGCGTCGTCGGCACCGGGTCGACGGGCATCCAGGCGATCCCCGTCATCGCCGCAGAGGCCGCGAGCCTGACGGTGTTCCAGCGGACGCCGCAGTACACCACGCCCGCCCGCAACCGGCCGATGGCGCCCGGCGAGCAACGCGCGTTCAACGCCCACCGCGCCCGATGGCATGACGAGGTCCGCGACACCTTCACGGCGATGACGGGCTTCCCCCTGCCCACCAAGGCGATCCACGACGACACGCCGGAGGAGCGCCGGGCCTACTTCGAGAAACGGTGGGACGAGGGGGGAATGCCCCAGTCCATGCTGGCGACCTACGAGAACATCACCTCCGACCGCGAGGCCAACGCCGCCGTGGCCGACTTCGTGCGCGACAAGATCCGCGAGATCGTCAAGGACCCCGAGATCGCGGAACGGCTGTGTCCGCCGGAGGACCTGCCGATCGGCTCCAAGCGCCCGCCTATCGACACCGGCTACTACGAGACCTACAACCGGGACAACGTCTCCCTGGTCGACATCAGGCGCGCGCCCATCGAGCGCATCACGGCGGACGGCATCAGGACCACCGAGGGCGAGCACGCGCTCGACGTCATCGTCTTCGCCACCGGCTTCGACGCCATGACCGGATCGCTGCTGGCGATCGACATCCACACCAGCGACGGCGCCTCCCTGAAGGACGCGTGGTCGGACGGGCCGGACACCTATCTCGGCCTGATGGTGGCGGGCCTGCCGAACCTGTTCATGATCAACGGGCCGGGAAGCCCGTCGGTCAAGACCAACATGATCCTCTCCATCGAGCAGCACGTCGACTGGATCCTGGACCTGATCGGCCATCTCGCGGCGCGCGGCCTCGACCGGGTCGAGGCGGCGGAAGGCGCCCAGACCGCATGGGTCGCCCACTCCCGCGAGGTCGCCGAAGCGACCCTGATGCCGGTCGCGGATTCCTGGTACGTCGGCGCCAACGTGCCGGGCAAGAAGCGGGTCTACATGCCCTACTTCGGCGGCTTCGGCAGGTATCGCGGGCTTTGCGACGAGATCGCCGCCGACGGCTACCGCGGGTTCGTCCTGTCGCGGGCCGGGGCGGCCGCCGGCGCCGCGGCGGAATAGCGGGGCGGGACGCGGCTTCCGGGCCTTCGATCCGTTCGGGACGGGGACGGACGCTCAGACGTTGAACAGGAAGCGGGCGACGTCGCCGTCCCGCATGACGTACCGCCGGCCCTCGGAACGCAGCCGGCCCGCCTCCCTGATCGCCTTTTCCGAGCCGAACCCCTTCAACTCGTCGACGTGATAGCACTCGGCGCGGATGAACCCGCGTTCGATGTCCGAGTGCACGGCGCCGCCCGCCTCGGGCGCCGTGGCGCCCCGGCGGATGATCCACGCCCGCACCTCCTTGTCGCCGGCCGTGTAGAACGTCGCCAACCCGAGGGACTCGTTGAGGGCCCGGGCCAGCGGTCCGACGGCGGGCTCCTCCAGCCCCATCGACGCCAGCATCCCGGACCGCTCGTCCTCCGGCAACTCCGCGATCTCGCTCTCCAGCGCCGCGCAGAGAACGACCACGGCGCCGCCGTCCGCGGCCACGGCGTCCCGGAGCGCCCGCGCCGGCGCGCCGTCTCCCCGAAGGTCGTCCTCGGCGACGTTGGCGACGGTCAGCACGGGTTTGGCCGACAGCAGCCCGAACCCCCGCAGCGCCAGTTCCCCGGCCGCGCTCCAGTCGCCCGCCGAGACCGGCCGCCCGGCCTCCACGAGGGCCAGCGCCTTGTCCAGCGCGTCCCGCCGGCGCGCGGCCTCCTCGTCGCCGCCCGCGGCGGCCTTGCGCGCCCGTTGCAGCGCATTCCCGATGACGTCGAGGTCGGCGAGGACGAGCTCCAGTTCGATGGTCGAGCGGGCGGATGCCGGATCCGCCGTGTCGCCGAAGCAATCGACCACGTGGCAGAGCGCGGCGACCGTGCGGATGTGGGCCAGGACCGCCGCGTGGGCGCCGCCGCCCGCCGGGACGCCGGGAATGTCGACCAGTTCCAGGCGGGCCGGCACGATCTTCCGCGTCGGCACGAACCGGGCGATCTCGCGCAGGCGCGGGTCGGGGATGTCGGCCTGGCCGACGTTGGGGTCGAGGGTGCCGGCCCTGACCGCCACGGCGTGCGCCGTGAGCGCCTGGAACAGGCGCGTCTTTCCGCTTCCCGGAAGTCCGATGATCCCGCATTCCATGGAGTCCGGGCTCCGCACGAGGTCCGACACGCGGCGCGACCGCCGCGCGCTGTTTACAAGCACCGGCTTTCGGGTACAAATCCCGCGTCCGGCGACGTCACCCGCCGGACGGAGAGGACGGGCGCCGTGCGGAAAGGCATGGAGACGACGGGCATGGTCGCGCGCCGGATGCTGCTGGCGGCGCTGCTGTCGGTGGCCGCCGCCGACGGGCGCGCGGTCACGGGCAACACGCTCCTCAACCACTGCAAGACGGGGGAAGGGGCGGGGCTGGAATCGGCCATTCCCTTCGGAACCTGTCTCGGGTTCTCCAGCGCGGTGATGGAATCCATGATCGCCAACGGGCGCGTCGAGGGAAGGACCGCCGCCGCCGCCGGCGCGCGGCGCGGACATCTGGGCGGCCGCGCGGCCTGCTTTCCGGCGGGGACCGGCCCCGGCGCCGCACGCGACGCCGCGAAGCGGTTTCTCGAGGCGCATCCCGACAGGCTGGGCGAAGCGGCCGCCGACCTCGTGGCCGAGGCCTTGGCGGGCGCGTTTCCCTGCGAATAAGGCCCCTGCGAACAGGGCGCCTCTCCGCGATGGAGGACAAGAGGGTCCTGGTGATCGTGCCCTTCCCCGTGGGCGAGGAACATCTCGCCTTGCGCCGCGAGCAGTGCGCGTCCGCCGGCCTCGGACCCGGGATCGCGTTCGACTACCGGCCGGTGAAGGTCGGCGGACGCAACCTGATCAGCCCCTACGAATGGCCCATCGGGGAGACGGCCGTGCTGGAGGCCGGCCTCGCGGCCGCGGACGAAGGCTACGACGCCGTCTGCGTCGACACCACGGGCGACACCGGCGTCGCCGCGCTCCGCGCCATCCTCGACGTCCCGGTCGTCGGGGCGGCGCGCGCCTCGTTCCTGACGGCCATGCTGCTCGGGGACAGGTTCTCGATCGTCGCCATGTGGGACCGCTGGAACGACGCCTACCGCAGGACGCTCGACGAACTCGGCATCGGCCACAAGCTCGCCTCCGTGCGGGACATCGGCGCGACGCCCGACAACCGCGGCCTCATGGCGGGCAAGGAGGACGCCTTTCCCCGGCTCGCCGAGGCGGCCCGTCTCTGCGTCGACAAGGACGGCGCCGACGTAATCTGCCTCGGCTCGACGACGATGCACCAGGCCCATGCGTATCTGAAGGAGCGGCTGGAGGTTCCCGTGATCGACCCGGGGCCTCTTGCCTGCAGGATCGTCGAGGCCCTTCTCGGACTGGGGCTTTCCCACGGCCGGCAGGCGGATCGCGGGCCGACGGTCCGCGTCGACGACGTCCTGCGCGCCATGACCGCTTCCGGGGCCGGGTCCTCCGTCCGCGTCAGACCCCCAGATACCGATGCTGGATCCCGGCGTTCGCCCGCAGTTCCCCCGAGGAGCCCGACCACACGATACGGCCCTTCTCGATGACGTAGTGGCGGTCGGCGACGCGCGTCAGCGCCGCGACGTTCTTGTCGATGACGAGGATGGACTGGCCCGCCGCCTTGAGGCGCTCGAGCACGCGCCAGATCCCGGCGCGGACGAGGGGCGCCAGGCCCTCCGTCGCCTCGTCGAGGACGAGAAGGCGCGGATTGGTCATCAGCGCGCGGGCGATGGCCAGCATCTGCTGTTCCCCGCCGGACAGCCGGTCGCCCATGTGCGCGCGGCGCTCGCGCAGGGCGGGAAAGAGCGCGAACACCCGCTCCAGCGTCCAGGGGCGGGCGCTCGCGGACCGGTTGGCGGCCGTCGCCACCAGGTTCTCCCGGACCGACAGGTTCGGAAAGATCTGCCGGCCCTCCGGGACGAGGCCGATCCCGGCCCGCGCCACCTTGTGGGACGGCAGCCCGGTGATGGCGACGCCGTCGAGGGCGATGGCGCCGGCGTGAGGGCGGACGAGTCCCATGATCGAGCGGACCGTGGTCGTCTTGCCCATCCCGTTTCGCCCCAGCAGCGTCACCACCTCGCCCGCCTCGACGGCGAGCGACACGCCGAACAGCACCTGGCTCGGACCGTAGGAGGTCTCGATGTCGTCGACCGTCAGCACCGACCGGCGGCCTCTCTGCCCGCGGGGAACATGGCGCCACTATCCGGGACGCGGCCCCGACCCGCAACGCCCCCGGGTCCGGCGCCGGTCGCGCCGCCCGCGCGCCGGTGGTAGATTCGACTCTACGCCATCGAAAACCAGCGGAGGCGTCCATGCCGTCACGATCGGCCGCGACCTGGGAGGCGCCCCCTCCCCTTCCCGACGGACACTACGTCGGCGGGCGCGTGTACCGCGACGAACGTATCTTCGCCGAGGAGCGCGAGCGCATTTTCAAGAAGGTGTGGCACTTCGTCTGTCACGAGAGCGAGGTGGCGGATGCCTTCGACTTCCGCACCGTCGAGCGCGCCGACACGCCGCTGATCGTAGTCCGGGGCGGCGACGGCCGCATCCGCGCCTTCGTCAACGTCTGCTCCCACCGCGGTGCGCGGGTGGCGATGGCGCCCGGCGGCAACGCCCGCACCTTCACCTGCTTCTACCACCACTGGACCTACGACGCCGAGGGAGCCTGCGTCTCCATGCCGCGGCCCGAGGGCTACCGCGGCACGCCGGTCCGCAAGAAGAACATGGGGCTGCGCGAGGCGAAGACGGAGGTGAAATGGGGCTTCGTCTTCGTCAATCTCGACGACGACTGCGCGCCGCTCGACGAGTTCCTCGACGGGGCACTCGATATCTTCGATCAGGTCCTGCCCGATGCCGGACTGGAGGTGTTCCACTACCACCGCGCCGAGATCGACGCCAACTGGAAGGCCTATCAGGAGACCATCGTCGATCTCTACCACGAGTTCATGCACGTGATCCTGCGCGACACGCAGATGCCCGCCGCGAGCATGGACGACCGCGAGATGCGCACCTACGCGAACGGTCACGTGACCATCGCCGGCCTCAAGGCCGACTACGAGAAGTACGAGGGCTGGCGCCGCCGCGACCGCTTGAAGTGCCTGCCCGGGCTCGAGCCCGACGACGCCCGCTTCGCGCCGCTGTTTCCGGCCCAGACCTTCATCGCGCGGGGCACGGTCATGCGGATCGACACGGTGCAGCCGGTCACGCCCCACAAGTGCCTGATCGAGTCCCGCGGGCTCGGCCTGAAGGGCGAGTCGCCGGAAGATCGCGCGATGCGGATCGACCACCATAACGAGTACTGGGGGCCGTTCGGCCGCAACGTCACCGAGGACGCGTTCGCCGCCGAGGGCTGCGAGCTCTCGTTCGGCAAGGGCGCGGCGCCGCACGGCATCATCGCCCGCGACGAAGGCGGCAGGGGGCAATGCGATTCGGGGCTTCGCGGGTTCTGGGCGGAATGGAGCCGGCGCATGGGCCGCCCAGCGAGCCACCCGACCAACGACTGAGGCCCGCCTCCGTGTCCTCCGGCAACGATGCCGTGCGCGAGCTGATCTATCGTTCGTGCCGGTGCCTGGATACCCACGACTTCGACGGCTACATCGCGCTCTGCGCGCCGACGTTCCGCTATCGGATCGTGGTCCACAGCCCCGAACTGCGCAAGAAGATGATCTGGCTCAACCACGACCGGGACGGACTCGCGGCGTTGCTGGCCGCCGTGCCCCGCCATCTCGCACGCCTCGGATCCCTGCAACGCAACGCGACCGTCTACACGATCGAGCGCGACGGCGACGGCGGACCGGCCCGGACCGTGTCGGCCTTCTCCGTCTTCGACATCGACAACGAGGGCCGGCCCAGCATCTTCGCCGTCGGGCACTACCACGACACGGTCGGCGAGGGTGGAGAGCGGCCGTTGCTCGTCGCGCGCGACGTCCGCCTCGCGTCACGCGACCTCGGCATCGGCTCTCACGTCCCCATTTGAGCGCCCCGGCGCACGCCACGAGCTCGCCGCCCGGACTTCTCGACCGGACAGGCTCTTCACTTGCCGCGGCTATCGGCGTAAGTTCGGGGTATGGACGGCTCCACGATCACCATCCTCGTGGCCATCGTCACCGTCGGCGTGGCACTGGCCGGTCTCATCCTCCGGCAGGGCGCCCGTCTGGATACCCGCATCGACCGGACGGGCGACCGGACCGACAAGCGCTTCGACCGGACCGACAAGCGCTTCGACCGAATCGACGAGCGCTTCGACCGGATCGACGAACGTATCGACCGGGTCGAGCGGGGGCTGGCCGACCTGCGGGAGCGCATGGCGAAGCTGGAAGGGTTGCTCGAAGGGCTGCGGGAGGCGATCACCGGAAAGCGTGCGGCGTAGACCGTCGGCGGCAGAGAGACGCCGCCGGGCCGGACTGCGGCGCGCGGCGCGACCTGCGGAGCCGCCGCATCCCAAGTTCGAGGTAACGCCATGACCCGAACCGCCATCGTCACCGGCGCCAGCCGCGGCATCGGCCGCGCCGTCGCGGAGCGCCTCGTCGCGGAAGGCTGGCACGTCCGCAATCTCGACCGCGAGCCGCCCGGCGACCGCCGGGACCCCGGGGACGATTGGATCGAGGTCGATCTGACCGAGCCGGCCGCCCTCGACGAGGCGCTCGACCGCGTCCTTGCGGAAGGACCCGTGCTCGGCGTGGTGAACAACGCCGGGATCGTCGGCCGCCAGTCGATCGACGAGTTCACGCCGGAGGTGTTCGACCAGGTGCTCGCCGTCAACGCCCGCGGCGCGGCGCAGATCGTCCGCGCCGTCGCGCCGGGGATGCGCGCGGCGCGGTTCGGGCGCATCGTCAACGTCTCGAGCCGCGCCGGCCTGGGCAAGCACGACCGCACCTCCTACGCCGCCGCCAAGGCCGGGTTGATCGCCATGTGCAGGGTCTGGACCCTGGAGCTCGCCGGCGATGGCATCACCTGCAACGCCGTCGGTCCCGGCCCCATCGGCACCGAACTGTGGAAGGCCGCCAACCCCGTCGACGACCCCCGCACGACGGCGATCGTCGACAGCGTGCCGGTGGGCCGCATGGGCGAGCCGGAGGACGTCGCCAACGCCGTCGCCTTCTTCATGGACGAACGGGCGAGCTTCGTCACCGGGCAGATCCTGTACGTCTGCGGCGGCATCACCGTGGCCCGGGGCGGCGCCTGACCCGCGCACGTCCCGACGCCGCGCCGCGGGGGCGTGAAGGCGCGGGCGGCGTGTCAGTTCAGGTAGCCGAGGACCCCCCCACCAGAGGCAGGTGAACGGCGGCGGCTCAGGTGAAGTATGGAGGTTCGCGCATCGGACCGCGCGGCGGAAGTTCGAGCTCGACGCCGCCAAGGGGCGCAAAGCACTCGCGGGTGAACCTGGCCAAGTCCCGGGGACCGGCTTTCCCGTCGCTCACGGCCTGGCGCAGGATGATGCGCGCCTCCTCTTCCATCGATCGGCCGTGCTCGGCGGCGCGTATGCGCAGACGCGCCTTCACGTCGTCGTCAAGACTGCGGATCGTGATGCTCGCCACCGACCGATCCTCCTCATGATCACTCGTTTTGGACACATGGTTCGGAAGGCACCTTGGTTATCGTATGCTTGCAGCGCACGCAAGAGCGAGCTCAACCGTCAACGCCCGCGGCGCGTCAGTTCAGGTAGCCGAGGAGCCACCACCACAGACAGGTGAGTGGCGCGAGCACGAGGAGACCCGACAGGCCGACGGCGAGGCACGACCGCGTGAGATGCGCGTTGGGCACGCCGCAGAGCGCGCCCACGATCAACAACGGCCCCATCTGGTAGGGCAGCATGTAGTTCGAGTACCCGACCACGTGCATGTTCAGGACGGTCGCCACCGGCAGCCCCGACGCCTCGGCGATGCTCCCCGAGAGGGGCACCATGACGGCCGCGACCCCCGGGGACGTGATGAGGAACTGGGCAACCGTGTCGATCAGGATCACCGCGGCGAACGTCGCGAAGTCACGCCCGGGTTCGAACCCGGCGACGGCGTGAAGCTTCCGCCCGATGACGTCGCCGAGGCCGACGTGATCCACCAGGGCGCCGACCCCGAGGATGGCGGCGGTCAGGAAGACGGGGACGAAATTGACGCCTCCGGCGAAGACGGTCCGGGGCAGCACGCCCACGACCGGCGACATGCAGGCCAGCGCCACCGCCAGGGCGATCCAGGCCGGCGACACCTGGTGCGCGAAATCGGTCATCCAGGCCGCCAGCGCCGCCACGAGAAACAGCCCCAGGCGCTTCTCGTCCGTCGAGGCCGGCGTCTCGGCCGCCCCCCGGCCGGAGAACGCCGGGCGGTCCGGGAACATCGCGACGATCACGCCGACGATCGTCAACGCCTTGAGGAAGCCCAGCGTCGGAAAGTGCAGCAGCAGGTAGGGGCCGTAGGTCAGCGCGACCCCGTAGACGCTTTCGGCCCCACCCATCAGCACCAGGTTCGGCACGTTCGCCGGCAGGATGCCGGCCGCCGGCGACGACGTCCCGAACCCCATCGCCAGGACGATCCCCAGATAGCCGTTGTCGCCCGGGCGGAAGCCGAGCCGCTCCGCCAGCGCCATGGCGATCGGGGCCAGCAGGACGATGCGCCCCATGCTCGACGGCATGAGGAACGACAGCACGACGCCGACGGCGACCATGCCGGCGACCACGCCGACGTAGCCGGAGGCGAAGCGCCGGGCGAAGGCGTTGGCGATGCGTGCGCCGAGCCCGGTGGTCTGAACGGCGGCGCCGATCACGAGGCCGCCGAAGACCGTCCAGTTCGCCGCCGAGTGAAACCCCGAGAAGACGACCTCCGCCGGCGCGACGACGAACAGCATGGCCAGAAGGAAGAACAGAAGGGACGTCAGAATCTCCGGGACGACGGCCGTCGCCCACAGCGCCAGCACGACGCCGACCAGCGCCGCGCCGGCGGCCTGTTCGGCGCTCAGGCCGAAGGGCCGCGCGACCGCGACCCAGAGGGCGACCGCGCCGGCGGCCGCCGCGACGAGATGACGCGGGCGGAGTGCGCGCATGTCCCCGGATGGGTTCCCCGTGTGCCCGGTTGGTGGATTCCGCGGTTTCCCGCGGCGGCGGGACAGCGGACGATCCGTCGCTCTCGACGTGATATATCAGACCGGATATATCAGACCGGCGCCGCCATCCCCTCGAAGCGGCCGCGCCCCTGAACGGACCGCCCGCCCGCGCCACGGGAAGCCCGTGCAGCCCTTACTTGAACCGGGCTTCGTTCAACTGCCAGTAGACGTCGGTTCCCCGCAACGCCTCGTTGTCTTTCGCGTAATCGAAAGGCGTCAAGCCGGCTTCGTCGCGGGCGGACGGGTCCGCGCCGGCGTCGATCAGCGTCTCGACAACCGATGGCTCGGGGTTCTTCCCTGCCGCCCGATGAAGCGGCGTCTTGCCGTCTTTGTCGCGGGCGCTCGGGTCCGCGCCGGCTTCGATCAGTGCCTCGACAACCGATGGCTCGGGGTTCCCTGCTGCCCAATGAAGCGGCGTCTTGCCGCTTTCGGTGCGGGCGTCAATGTCCGCGCCGCCTTCGATTAGCGCCGCGACAACCGAAGGCTTGGGGTTCTGCCACGCCGCACTATGAAGCGGCGTATCGCCGTATTCGTTGCGGACGTTCGGGTCCGCGCCCGCTTTGATCAGCGCCGCGACAACCGACGGCGTGGGGTTGCTCAACGCCGCATCATGAAGCGGCGTACCGCCGTATTCGTCGCGGGCATTCAGGTCCGCGCCTGCTTTGATCAGCACCGCGACAACCGAAGGCTCGGGGTTCTGCCACGCCGCCTCATGAAGCGGCGTATTGCCGTGTTCGCCGCGGGCGTTCAGGTCCGCGCCGGCAGCCAGCGCGGCACTCACTTCAGAAGCGGTCCCGCCCTTCGCCGCCGCAAGCAGATCATCCGTCGCGTCGGCATGGACGGGTGCGGCCGCCGCCAGCGCCAAGATGAACGCCAAGCCAGCGCGGACAGCAAGCATGATGCCGCCGGTCACCGCTTCCCCCGCCGCCACGCGGACGGGTCCACGAACGTTCCCGCATGGAGACCGCGCCGCCACCGCTTCCTCGGTTCGGTAATCGGGTCGGTAGCGGGTCACAATTCACCGCCTCCATCCATCCGCCACCATGCGGCCACACTCCCTCTCGCCCCAACAATGCACAACAAACAAAGCTCCCCGTCTCGCTACTCCCTTACCCTTGGTGAGATATCCGAGTTAAACATTGCCGGGAGCAATACCGCGCCTACGGGCGCAGGGTATGCACCACCGAATGTCCTTCTTCCCGGATCGGGCCGCCTTCATTCTTGCAGTGGACTCATCGAACGGGCCAATCCAGTCGCCGTTATTGGGGTCCTTCCCCACAGTCCGTCCTTTACCGTGGTTGCAGGACCGGCAGTCGGCATAGTGTATCCGCGCCTTGTTGTTTGGGTGATTCAGATAGACATGGAAATTGGCGCTCATACCGTGACCTCCAACTCGGCGATTTCATCGTCCTCTAGGGCGACAGGCCACGGCGACGGTCTGCGTGCCGACGTATTCGCCCGACATCTCGGGCGGCCCGTCGTCGAGGATCATGGCGACGACTTCCTTGAGGTTGTCGTTGAGCTCGTCGCGCGTCTCCCCTTGGCTGTGCGCCCCCGGGAAACCGGGGACATAGCCGACATCTCACAGAATTTGAGAACAAACAACGGCTTGTTGATGACTGCAAACCCGATATTCATTGGCGCTTTCCGATCATTGACGCATTCAAATCCATATTTACGGCATTCCCGATTGACTATATGAACCTTTTTAGAAGCCGTCAATGAGGAAACGGGAATGTTGACAATGTTGCTCTTTCTCAACACCATGTCGAATATCTTGAGTGCGTGATATCGAAATAGTTGTCCTTTAGAATTATGCGGGAGCATTACCATACGTTATTATAACGCAGATTGCGAGGATGTCAAGCGTTTCTATAAATAAGTGGGGCCTCAGGATACCTTCGGATCGAGCAGGAGCGGGAGCCACGGCGCCGGGGGCAGGCAACCGTCGCCCATGGGGAAGGGGTTGCCGTCCCGGTCGACCGGCGGTTGCGCGTTCAACCGGTCGTAGTAGCGCTGGATGTGAAGCGGGTTCGTCTTGTCGAACGGCGTCACCACCCGCTCGGGCCGCGACATCGCGCCCGTGGCCGGCTCCGCCCCGTCCGCGGCCGCGGGCGTGGCGGCGGCGGCCAGGATCAGGCACAACGGCGCGACGATCGCACCCCGGACAGGCATCGGCACGGCGCTCCCGCGGTCCCCGTGAGTCCGCGCACCTTACGGGGTCGCGCGGCGCGGCGCAATTCGGGAATCCGCTCGGGAATCCGCCCGCGTGGAGGCGGCGTTGATTTCGCGGCGTGAAACGGCGACGATGGCGACGATATGTTGCCGCCGTCCGTTCCGGGACGACAAGAGGGAGGCAGGGCCATGCAGTTCCGCATGAAGCGGGTGTTCGACAGCTCGCGGGAGAAGCTGCGCGAGAAGCCCTCGCGCGGCCTGACGTCGGCGACCGTCCGCAGCCGGCAGGCCGACGGCTTCGAGAGCCACGTCTCCATCCGCGACTTCACCCTCGTGGCCGACGAGCCGCGGAACTTCGGCGGCGCGGACAAGGGGCCGAAGCCTTCGGAAATCCTGCTGGCGGCCCTGGCGGCCTGCCAGGAGGTGACGTACCGGCTCTACGCCGACGCCATGGAGATCCCGCTGCGGAACGTGTCCGTCACGGTGACGGGAGAGGCCGATCTGCGCGGGTTCGTCGACATGGACGGCGTGCGCGCCGGCCTCCAGCGGGTGACCGGCACCGTGACCCTGGACACGCCGGCCGGCGCGGAGGACGTCCGGCGCCTGCGGGACAGGGTCGACGCGCACTGCCCGGTGCTCGATTCGCTCCAGACGCCGATCGAGGTCAGCCTCGACCTGGAGGTCACGGACTCGCAACGGCAGGCGGCGGAGTAGCGGTGCCTTCGGCCGCGCGAGGAAGCAGGGAGGACGCATGTCCCGGTTGGTCGACCCCCACGGCGGCGGCGCCCTGAAGCCGCTACTGGCGCCCGAGCCGGAGCGCGCCGCCGGCCTCGAACGGGCGCGGTCCCTCAAACGGGTTCCGATCTCGAGCCGCGAGGCGTCGGACCTGCTGATGCTGGCGATGGGCGCCTACACGCCGCTCGACGGCTTCATGGGACACGACGACTGGCGCGGCGCCTGCGTCGACATGAGGCTCGCCGACGGCGTCTTCTGGCCCATCCCGATCACCCTCTCGTGCGAACCGTCCCTCGCCGGGTCGATCGGCTCGGGCGAGGAGGTGGCGCTCGTGGACGCGGAGTCGGACGAGGTGCTCGGCGCGCTCACCGTCGCCGAGAAGTACGCCATCGACCGGGAGCTGGAATACACGAGCGTCTTCCGCACGACCGATCCGGCGCACCCCGGCGTGGAGAAGGTCATGGCCCAGCCAGAGGTCAATCTCGCGGGTCCCGTCGTCGCCTTCGGCGAGAGCCACTATCCCGAGACCTACCGGGGCCTCTACCTGCGCCCCGACGAGACCCGCGCGCTGTTCCGGGAGAAGGGGTGGTCGCGGGTGGCGGCGTTCCAGACCCGCAACCCCATGCACCGCAGCCACGAATTCCTCGCCAAGATCGCTATCGAGGTCTGCGACGGCGTGCTGATCCATCAGGTCGTGGGCGCGCTCAAGCCCGGCGACATTCCCGCCGACGTCCGGGTCGAGGCCATCGACCGGCTGGTGGAGAACCACTTCGCGCCCGGCACCGCGATCCAGGCGGGCTATCCCATCGAGATGCGCTACGCGGGGCCGCGGGAGGCCCTGCTCCACGCCCTCTTCCGCCAGAACTTCGGCTGCTCCCACCTCGTCGTGGGCCGCGACCACGCCGGCGTCGGCGATTACTACGGGCCGTTCGACGCCCACGACGTCTTCGACGAGCTCGGCGCGGACGACTTGGAAATCCGGCCCCTCAAGATCGACGTCACCTTCTTCTGCCACAAGTGCGCCGGCATGGCGACGGGCAGGACCTGCTACGACCCGGGCGCCGGCGACCCGCCGGACGAGGCGGCCCGGATCGCCTTCGCCGCCGAGGTCGCGACCGGCGCGGCCGCGCCCCGGCCCTGCCCGCACGGGCCGGAAGCCAGGCTCTCGGTCTCCGGCACCCGCCTGCGCGAGATGTTCGCCAACCGCGAAACCGTGCCCGAGGAGTTCAGCCGCCGCGAGGTGCTGGAGGTCCTCCAGGCCTACTACGACGGGCTGGCGTGAGGGCGGCGCGCCCCGCCCCGACCGCCGGTCTCCCCCAAATCGTCCCGGCGGCCCGACGGCGGCTTGACAAGGACCGACCTCCCAAACTACTCAATGGCCGCGATCCCGGGTGCGTCCGGCGCAGCCGCGCCGACGGCGGACCCGCCAGCGGCCCTCGGGTCCCCGCGACAATCGAACCGGCTACCATCGGGGTGCTTCGATGTTCAGCGTCAATCCTTTCGCCGAGATTTCGGCGACCGTATCGCCCACCGTCATGCAGTGGTACATCGTCGTCATGGCCCTGTTCGTCGCGGGCGGCACGCTCTTCGACATGATCCACAAGAAGAGCGCCCGGTACTTCTTCCAGGACCGGGAGGCCAAGAAGAAGCGCGCGACCCGGGCGCTCGGCGGCGGCGAGACGGCCGCGCTGGCGGCGCGGACGATCATGGTCGACGTGCTCGCCTCGGGCGAGTTCTGCAAGACGCCGCGCAGGATCGCGCACCTGCTGTCGTTCTACGGCTTCATCGCCTACCTCGTCGCCACCGTCGTCATGGTGTTCTGCTATCCGACGCAGGACGCGGCCACCCCCGCCTGGCTGCCCGGCCTCTGGTATCTCGGCGCGGCGCTGGTCATGGCGGGCGGCTACTGGTTCTGGTTCTTCATCCGGGCCGACGTGGCCAAGGAGGGCCACTCGCCCTTCCGCCTGACGCACGCCGACCTGTTCGTCGTCTCGCTGCTGGCCAGCGTCACGCTCGGTGTCGTCTGGGGCCTGACCCAGGCCGGTTTCTTCCTGGCGCTCTACGTCATCGCCAGCACGGTGCTCTTCGCCGGCGTGCCGTGGTCGAAGTTCTCCCACATGTTCTACAAGCCCGCGGCCGCCTTCCAGAAGAAGGTCGAGGAGGCGGACGGCTCGACCAACCTGCCGCCCCCCGCCGACCGGCCCCTTCTCTAGACGCGACACCGCCAATCCAGGAGCCCACCGGATGCCTACTTTCGTCTACATGACTCGTTGCGACGGCTGCGGAGAGTGCGTGGACATCTGCCCCTCCGACATCATGCACATCGACAAGACCTACCGCCGCGCCTACAACATCGAGCCCAACATGTGCTGGGAGTGCTATTCCTGCGTGAAGATGTGCCCGCAGCACGCCATCGACGTCCGGGGCTACGCCGATTTCGCGCCGCTGGGCCACAGCGTCCGCGTGCGCCGCGAGCCGGAGAAGGGCACCATCTCCTGGAAGATCAAGTTCCGCGACGGCCGCGAGAAGGACTTCGTCTCCCCCATCCGCACCACGCCCTGGGGCTCGATCGAGAAGCCCGAGGACTTTCCGGCGCCGACCGAGGACGAATACAAGTCCCAGGAGCTCTGGCACGAGCCCGCCGCCCTGAAAATCGACGCCCTGCCGACCCTGGCGGGCAAGGAGAAGGCCTGAACGCATGTCCTGGTTCAACACGAGACGGACGATCACCGTCGACGCCGACGTCCTCGTCATCGGCGGCGGGTTCAGCGGCTGCGGCGCCGCCTACGAGGCCGGCCACTGGGGGCGCGACAAGAAGGTCGTCGTCGTCGAGAAGGCGAACATCGAGCGCAGCGGCGCCGTCGCCCAGGGTCTCTACGCCATCAACTGCTACATGGGGATGCACTGGGGCGAGAACCAGCCCGAGGACCACGTCCGCTACGCGCGCAACGACCTCATGGGGCTGGTGCGCGAGGATCTCGGCTACGACATCGCGCGGCACGTCGACGCCACCG
This sequence comes from Alphaproteobacteria bacterium, assembly GCA_965200265.1. Classification (GTDB taxonomy): domain Bacteria; phylum Pseudomonadota; class Alphaproteobacteria; order UBA2966; family UBA2966; genus UBA2966. Next base: position 2,224,414 of record OZ241357.1, read on the forward strand.
TGCACAAGTTCGACGAGTGGGGCCTGCCGATGATGCGGGACCCGGAGACCGGGCGCTACCAGCGCGAGGGCAAGTGGCAGATCATGATCCACGGCGAGAGCTACAAGCCGATCATCGCCGAGGCCGCCCAGAAGTCGGCGGACGAGACCTACAACCGGATCATGGTGACTCACCTGCTTACCGACCGGAAGAACCCCAACCGGGTCGCCGGGGCGGTGGGCTTCAGCGTCCGCGGCGGCGATTTCTACGTCTTCCGGGCCAAGGCGGTGGTCGTCACCGCCGGCGGCGCCTCCCACATCTTCCGCCCGCGCGCCGTCGGCGAGGGCATGGGGCGCACATGGTATGCCCCGTGGAGCAGCGCCTCGGCCTACGGCCTGCCGCTTCCCATCGGCGCCAAGATGACGCAGATGGAGAACCGCATCGTGCTGGCCCGCTTCAAGGACGGCTACGGCCCGGTCGGCGCCTACTTCCTGCATCTCAAGACCTACACCAAGAACGCCTACGACGAAGAGTACGAGTCGAAGTGGTACGACGAGCTCAAGGGGATGGTCGGCGACTACGTCGACAGGGAGCCGGTGCCGACGTGCCTGCGCAACCACGCCATGCTCCAGGAGATGAAGGCCGGCCGCGGCCCCATCTACATGGAGACGCGCGAGGCCTTCCAGGACCCGCACAAGGAGCAGGTCGGCTGGGAGAACTTCCTCGGCATGACCATCGGCCAGGCGGTGGTGTGGGCCTCGCAGAACATCGACCCCAAGGAGCGCATGTCCGAGCTCACCACCTCCGAGCCCTACGTCATGGGTTCCCACGCCACGTGCTCGGGCGCCTGGACCAGCGGCCCCGACGATTACGCGCCGGCCGACTACCGCTGGGGCTACAACCGCATGACGACGGTCGAGGGCCTGTTCGTCGCCGGCGACGCCTGCGGCGGCACCGCCCACAAGTTCTCGTCCGGCTCCTTCACCGAGGGCCGCGTCGCCGGCAAGGCGGCGGTCAACTACATCAGGGACCTCGGCGAGACGCCGCAGGCCGACAACGCCGAGGTCGAGAGGCTGAAGGCCGTGGTCTACCGGCCGCTCGAGACCTACCGGGTGGGCCGCAACGAGATCGTCGCCGGCACCGTTTCGCCGAGCTACATCTCGCCGTTGCAGGGCCTGCAACGCCTCGAGAAGATCATGGACGAGTACTGCGGCGGCATCGCCACCCAGTACATGACCAACGCGCCCATGCTCGACCGCGGGCTCGAGCTGCTGGAGATGCTGCACGAGGACCTCGACCACATCGGCGCCGAGGACCTGCACCAGCTACAGCGGACGTGGGAGCTGCATCACCGCGTCTGGGCCTCCGAATCGGTGACCCACCACACGAAGTTCCGCGAGGAAACGCGCTGGCCCGGCTACTACTACCGCGGCGACCATCCCAGGCTCGACGACGACGACTGGCACGTCTTCACGCTCGGCCGGTACGACCCCGACTCGGGCGACTGGGAGATGGAGAAGGCGCCGGTGCACCATCTGGTGGACGACTGATGGGAAAGGCCCCCGATGCCCGACGGGGACCGGGAGGGCCCGCCCCGCTTCGGAACGTCTTGGCGGCCCTGGTCGTCGCTCTCGCCGGGCTGGTGGCGTCGCCGGCGTGGGCCGACGAGGCCGCCCGCCAAGCGATCGTTGCCGAGATATTCCGCCTCATGCATCTCGATAAGGTACTCGAACAGTCCATGGGCAACGCGATCGTCGCTCAGATCAAGTCCGAGTATCCCTACCTGGATCCCGGAACCGAGGCCGACTTTCGCGAAATCATCAGCGAATTCGCGAGGGAACTTCATCCCGAGATGATGTTGTTCACGGGACAATTCATGTCGAAACACTTCACGGAAGAGGAACTCGAACAACTGCTCGCTTTTCACCAGAGCGATGTGGGGCGCAAGTCGATCGAGGTATTGCCGAAGATGATGCAAGAGATGATGATCTGGATGCCCCAGGTCATCGACAAGGCGGTCCCCCGACTCGTAGAAAAAATCAAGGCCCGCCTGAAGGAGCGGTAGGGCCTGCCTGTACAGGCTTTCCAGTCCTTGACGGCTCGGTCGGTGTAGCGGACGGTCACGGCCCAAGGCGCGCGCGAGCCTCGTCCGCGTCAAGGGCAAGGTCCTCGCGCGCTCTCCAAGGATCTTCCGTCAAGCTCGCGGGCGGAGGCGCCCTTCGTGGCGTCAGGTCTCGCGCGGAGGGTCGTTCCCGGCGATGGCGCCGACCAGCCGGTCCAGCGAAATCGCGCCGACCGGAGCCCCGTGGGCGTCCACCACCCGGGCCTCGTTGCCGGACGCCCCGGCCACCACCGGCAGCGCGTCCTCCAGACACGCGTCGTGAGGGCAATCCGGCCCGTCCAGACCGGATTCCACCGGCCCCATGATCGAGCCGACGCGAACGACGCGGCCGCGATTGATGCCTTGGATGAACTCGGTGATGTAGTCGTCGGCGGGGCGCAGGACGATGTTCTGGGAATCGCCGTTCTGCACGATCTCGCCGTCGCGAAGTATGGCGATGCGGTCGCCGATCCTGATGGCTTCCTCGAGATCGTGGGTGACGAACACGATGGTCTTGTGGAGTTCCTGTTGCAGGTCGAGGAGAAGGGCCTGCATGTCCGAGCGGATGAGCGGGTCGAGGGCGCTGAAGGCCTCGTCCATCAGCATGATCTCGGCGTCGGTCGCGAGCGCGCGGGCGAGCCCGACGCGCTGCTGCATCCCGCCCGACAGGTGATGCGGATAGGAGCTCTCGTAGCCCGCGAGGCCGACCCGCTCGACCCAGCGCCCCGCGCGGTCGGCGCGGTCGGCGCGGGAGACGCCCTGCATCGCGAGACCGTAGCCGATGTTGTCCATGACGGTGCGATGGGGGAACAGCGCGAAACGCTGGAACACCATGCTGATCCTGTGCCGGCGAAGATGGCGCAACGCCCCCCGGTCGAGCGCGAGCACGTCCTCGCCATCAATCCGCACGTCGCCCTCCGTGGGCTCGATCAGCCGGTTGATGTGGCGCACCAGGGTCGACTTCCCGGACCCACTGAGGCCCATGACGACCTGGATGCCGCCCGGCGCGATGTGCAGATTGATGTCACGCAGACCCAGCACGTGGTCATGGGACTCCAGCAACTCCTGCTTGGTGACGCCGTCGTGGACGAGCGGCATCACCGACTCGGGACCGCCGCCGAAGACCTTGTACAGCCCGCCGATCTCGATCCCTTCGCCGTCGGTCCCGATCATCGCCGCCTCCCGGTCATCCCTGCCGCGCGGCCTGAATGCGCCGGCCGTAGCTCTGGGTGATGCGGTCGAACACGATCGCCAGCGCGACGACGGCCGCGCCGTTGAACAGGCCGAGCGCGAAGTACTGGTTGGTGACCGCCTGCAACACCGGCTGTCCCAGGCCCTTGACGCCGATCATGGACGCGATCACCACCATCGACAGTGCCATCATGATGGTCTGGTTGACGCCGGCCATGATGTTGGGCAGCGCGAGCGGCAGCTGGATGCCGAACAGCCGCCGCCACAGGCCGGCGCCGAAGGCGTCGGCGGCCTCCAGCACCTCCCTGTCGACCAGCCGGATGCCGAGGTTGGTGAGCCGGATCACCGGCGGCACGGCATAGATCACGACCGCGATCATGCCCGGAATCTTGCCCAGGCCGAACAGCATGACGACCGGGATCAGGTAGACGAAGATCGGCATCGTCTGCATGACGTCGAGGATCGGCAGCATGATCGACTGCACGCGGTCCGAGCGCGACATCGCGATCCCGACCGGGATGCCGATCCCCACCGCGACCAGCGTGGAGACGAAGATGATGGCGAGGGTGCGCATCATGTCGTCCCACATGCCGAGAAAGCCGATGACGAAGAAGGCGACAGCGACGCCGATCGTCAACCGCACGCTCTTGCTGGCCGCGAAGCACAGCCCGGCGACGACGGCGATGACCGCCCACCAGGGAGCGTTGAGCAGCAGCCGTTCGAACTGGATCAGGACGTACAGAAGCGGATCGAAAAAACTTTCGATCGCGTCGCCGTAGTTGCGCGAGAACGCCCGGTAGCCCGCGTCGAACGACTTGTGCAGGGCGCGCAGCGGACCCTGATCGAGGGTCGGGAAGTTCAGCAGCCAGTCGGTCACGATTCGGAACTCCTCGAGAAGGCCCGGCGCACGGGCGCCCGCGCATCACCCCGCACGCCGCCGGCGCACCGCTCTACACACGCACGTTCGCGAGGCGCCGGAAGCGAGACGGATCCGGGAGGAGAGAGCGCCGCGGACCGCGGATCGCCCGCGGTCCGCGGGACACGCTCACATCATCGCCTTCTTCACCTTCATCGCGACGTCATCGGACACCCAGGCGCTCCACACGTCCTCGTTGTTCTTGAGGAAGTGCTCCGCGGTCTCCCTGTTCGTCGCCTGGTTCTGGTCCTTCCAGGCCAGCAGGCCGTTCAGGAACGAATTCGACCAGGCCACCCTGGAGACGAACGCGAACGCCTCCGGCGCCGAATCCGCGAAGCTGCTGGTCGTCACCGTATAGACCACGGACTTCGCGTACATGTTGGGCTGGGGATCGGCGCAGTCCTTGTCGGTGACGCACGCCCACGTCTTCGGGTCATGCATCATCCCGCCGAGCTTGACCATCGGGTACTTGCCGAGCAATGCCGTCGGCGCCCAGTAGTAGGCGAAGATCGGCTGTTCGCGCTCGTAGGCACCGGCGATCGCGCCCGCCAGGCCCTCTCCCGAACCGGGGTCGAACAGCGTGAACCCGGCCTTCTTCAGGCCGTAGGCCTTGTAAAGGTTGGCGTTGACGATCTGGCACGCCCAACCCGCAGGACAGGTGTAGAAGCGTCCCATGCCCGGCTCTTCCTTGTCGGGAAACAGGTCGGGCTTCTCGAGCACCGCCTGCAACGTGGTCAGATCCGGGTTCTTCTTGACCACGTAGTCCGGGACCCACCATCCTTCCTCGCCGCCGTCGGACAGGATCTCGCCGGCGATCTTGAGACGGCCCTCGGCCACCGCCTTCTCCACCACCTCGCGCGCCGAGTTGATCCAGATCTCAGGCGCGATGTCGGGCTCGTTCTTCTCCGTCATCGAGGTGACCGTCGGCACCGTGTCGCCGGGCACGATCTCGGTGTCGCAGCCGTAACCCCTGGAAAGGATGATGTCCTCTACATGGGCGGCCACGCCGGCCGACGCCCAGTTCATCTCGGCGATCGTCACCTTGCCGCAGGCCGCGTCGGCGCCTTTCGCGAAACCGGCGACCGCGAGGGCCGCCAACACCAGTTTCGATATTCTCGACATCATACCTCTCCCTGTTTTGTGCGTCGTTTTCCTGTCGGCCCGCCCGCGCGGCGAACCTCGATCGGCGACACCATACTAGGTCGCCGCCGAATTGCCAAATCGCCCCGTATCGCGGGACGAACCGCCGCCGGCGGACGCGATGCGGCGGGCCCGCAGCCTTACCGCCCGCGCGATCGTTTCGTCGCGCGAGCGGAACAGATCGCCATCGGGGTCGAGATCGAACGACGCCATCAGCCGGTCCATCGCCGCCCCATGCGACTCGAGCCCTCCGTCGGCGAGGATGTGCTCCACATGAAAACCGTCGCCGACGAGCACCGGCGCGACGAGCAGCGTCCGGTGACAGTCCAGTGGCTCCTTTTCCGCGCACATGAGCGCGACGCGGCGTTCGGCGGCGCGGCGCGTCACCCGCGCGAGCCCGTCCCGGAACCGGCGCGTTGCCGCGACGCGCTGGTAGTCGACGCGCCCGTCTTCGTCGCGGCAGGCGGAATCGTCGGGGCGCCCGCCGAGCTCGCGCCCGAGATGGTCGTAGTCGATGCCGTGCGCCGCGAGCGCCGCGGCGAGCGCCTCGCGGCCGAAATGCGGATTGAAGCGGCTCCAGGGCACGGAACGCACGTCGGCCACGACGGCGACGCGGTGTTTCGTCAGCAACGCCAGGAAATCATCCAGGGAATGATTGGAATGGCCGACGGTGAGGATCGGGTCGTTCGTCATGTCCACGGTCGGCCCGCTACCGGAAATCGCATCCGATGATCGCGGCGATGAGCTTGTAACAGGTCCCCTGATACGGCTCGCCGAGACTGATGGTCAGGTAGCAATCGCGGAGTTCATGGACGCCATCGAGTTTCGCGAGACAGGCCCGCTCATGGACCGGATCGGTCACCCACAGCGCATAGTCCGTTCCCGCGTGGGAGAATCGCCCCTGGACCCGGCGTTTCGCGTTGCCGAACGCCTCGCCCGGGCTGAACACGGCGAGATCGAGCCGCTCGACATGAATCAGACGCAACGAATCGCGTACCGACGCCATCGACTCGACCGGTATCCTGTCGTTCCGCCCATCGTAGGTGCCGAAGCCGTCGATCCAGAGCGGTGCGACGGGGTCCACGAGGCCGGGGAGATCGAACCAGGAGTATTTCGCCTCCTTCCGCCAGTAGAACTCGGGATCGAGCAACCAGTTTTCCGTTTGCCAGTCTTCCGGTTTCCGCTCGATGACGGGGACGTCGATCACGTCGAGCACCCGCGGGTCGCTGCCGTCTTCGTACTGACGTTCGTATTCCGACACTTCCCGTCCTTCACGGACGCTCACGGGCCGGATCCAGTTTCCCGCTCCCCGCTCCGCGCTCCACTCGCGGCCGGCGATACACCGTCCCGAGAGCTTCCGGGAGTTCGCGAGGCAGACGATCCGCTTGCTGTCGCTCAAGCCCGCCCCCTACGCCGCGGCCCAGATCACCAGTCGCAGTTCGCTGTCGTCGATCAGGTCGTATTCCGGCAACCGTCCCGACAGTTCCCGACATTCCCGGCGGATGATCGGCACCCCGTCGCCGCGCCGGTCCATCAACCGCGTGCGCCCCAGACCGGACGGCGCGGGGCAGCGCGCCAGCAGGGACACGATCAGCTCGTTCCGGCTCGACTGCCGCAGGTGCAGGCTGTCCGGGGTCATCGTGTTGGTCAACGCGCCGGGAACGTGGAGCTCGAGCCGGTCGCCGAACACGTGCAGGCGCACGCGGGCGCCGGGCATCGAATAGTCGCGGTGGGCCACGGCGTTCACGAGCGCCTCGAACACGGCACGTTCGCCGAACTGGGGGCGCTCCTCCCGCGCGGTCTTCTTGGCCGCCCGCACCAGCATGTTCCGCCGCACGAAGTGCAACGCCTCGGAGACCTGTTCGTCGAGCGGCCCTCCGATGTCGCGGGCGTCGGCCTGGTAGTCGCCGTCGGCCCGCCCGCCGGCGTAGGCGACAGCCTGCACATACGCGTGAGAAAGCCAGCGTCGCGGCTCCCGCGTGCAGAGGAGGACGCCGGAGAGCGTCAGCCGCGCGTTCCTGTCGGCGTCGGAACCGACGATGCGCAGCTTGCGCAACGCGCCTTCATACGCTTCGCGGGAAGCGCCGGGCGACGAATCCGGGAGCTCGCCGCCGGTGTCTTCGGGCAGGAAACGCCGCGTGAGCGCGTAGTCCAGATCGTCGGACGTGGTGGCCGGAACGATGGACTCGTCGTAACGGATCATCCGGCTCTGGCTACGTTCCTGGAACAGCCGCGCCAGGGCGTCCGGCGCCATCTCGCGCCTGGAACTGCCGATTCTCAGGAAATACCCGCCCGGACTCCGGTGCACGAAGAGGCTGCGCGCGACGTCGACGCGCAACACCGGCGCGAGTCGGCCGTCCGCGTCTTCCAGTTCCACCTTGAGGATATCCGCGTCGAGTGGCGGATTGACCGAGTCGTTGCAGATTTCGCGGACCCAGAGCTCGACCGTATCCAGGCTCTCCAGCGGAATGCCGCGAACCCGGCGAGTCCCGTCGTCCACCCCCAGGACCGCCGTTCCACCCCGGCCGTTGGCCATGGCCGCCAGTTCGTCGGCGAAGTCATGCCGACGCGGGGCGACGACACGGTCTCCGGAAAGACAGACGTCCTTGAGTTCGAGGCTCGAGTCCTCGCCGAGCCGGATGCGGCGGGCCAGTTCCGCGTTCGTCATCGGGTTCCTCGTTCGGCGTCCGTCCCAGGATCATATGGGGAAGGCGCAGCCGTCGCACGTGCGGCGACCTTCGCGGCCGCCCGGCGTGGTGGTAGCTTCCGCACATGAACGCCGGGGCCGGAGCAGCGGCGATGAATTTCGACACCATGACCGCGACCCAGCGGGACGCCCTGAATCGCGAGTACCGCGCCCGGCTGACGATTCCCGACGCCGACCTGTTCCTGGAAAGGGCGGCGAAGCGCAGCGCCCGCGTCCGGGAAGAGCTGGCCTGCCGCCTCGACGTGCCTTACGGCCACGGCGCCAAGCAGACCCTCGATGTCTTTCCGGCCGCGCGGCCGGGCGCACCGGTGTTCTTATACATCCACGGCGGGTACTGGTATCAACTCGACAAGCACGTCTACAGCGAGGTCGCCGGCCCCATGGTGGCCGCCGGTGCCGCGGTGGTGCTGCCGAACTACGACCTGTGCCCGGACGTCACGATCCCCGAGATCGTGGACCAGGTCCGCCATGCCGTCGCCTGGGCGCGCGAGCACGCCGCCGAATACAACGGCGACCCGGACCGAATCCACGTGAGCGGCCATTCCGCGGGCGGGCATCTGACGGGCATGATGATGGCCACCGACTGGAGCCGCCGGTTCGGACTCCCCGCCGACCTGATCAAGAGCGCGGCGCCGATCAGCGGCCTGTTCGACATCGAGCCGCATCGCCACACGAACCTGCAGCCGGTCATCCGGCTGACCCGGGAAACGGCCGCGGCCAACAGCCCCCGGCATCTGCCGCTCCATTTCGGCGGCCCGGCGATCTGCGCCGTCGGCGGCGGCGAGACGGCGTCGTTCCGGCGTCAGTCGAGGGACTTCGCCGAAAAGTGCCGGGCGCTGGGGCTGGCCTGCCGGTACGTCGAGGTCGGGGACGACCACCACTTCGCCATCACGGACCGCCTGGCCGACCCCGACCATCCCCTGACGCGGTCGATCAGGACGCTGATGGGTCTGTGATCCCGTCTCGCGGCGGCGGAGCCGCGCCGCCGCGAGACGGACTCGGCCCTCAGCCGGCGGAAAGGTCCTGGCTCGGCACGGCCTTCCTGGGATCGAAGAAGGGAATCGCCGCCGTCCGGCCCGTAGCGGCGCCGGCCAACGTGCCGACCTCGAGCTCGTTGCCGGGAGCGGCGAGCTCGATGGGGACCCAGACGAAGCCGATGTTCCTTTCCATGCGCGGCGACCAGACGATCCCGGTGATGCGTCCGACCTCCTCGCCGTCCCTGCAGGCGGGGGCCACTTCCGGAAGACCCCGGACCGGTTCGTCGGCGTCGAGCACGAAGCCGACCAGCTTCCGGCTCACGCCCTCGGCCTTGATCCGCATGAGCGCCTCCTTGCCGATGTAGTCCGCGCTCTGCTCCTCCACCAGCCGCTCGAGCCCCATGATCTCGAACGGGTTGTCGTCGATGGTCAGGTCGGCGCCGTAGCGGAATATCCCGGCCTCGACACGGCGGATCTGCGACGGCGCGATCGGCCGGATGCGGTACGGCGCGCCCGCCTCCATGATCCGCTCCCACAGGTCCTCGCCGCGGCTCGGGTCGCGGAGGTAGATCTCGAACCCGATCTCGGCGCTCCAGCCGGTGCGGCTGATGACCACCGGGATCCCGTCGAGGTCGGTCTCCAGGGTCCAGTAATAGCGAATGTCCATGACCGAATCGCCGAACAGGGCGGTCATGACGTCCTTGGACCTGGGACCCTGGACCTGAACCGGGTAGACCTCGGGTTCGCGGACCTTCACGTCCAATCCCGAGCCCACCGAATAGCCGCGCGCCCACAGGCCGGCGTCGGAATCGGAGAGCGCCAGCCACCATTGGTTCTCACCCAGCCGCAGCAGCACGGGCTCGTTGACGATGCCGCCGTCCTCGGCCGTGATCAGCACGTACTTGCCCTGCCCCACCGCGCATTTGGTCAGGTCCCGGCACGTCAGCCGGTTGGTGAACTCGGACGCGTCCGGCCCCGTGATCTCGACGATGCGCTCGACGCTCACGTCCCACAGCGTGACGTCGCGGACCAGGCTCCAGTACTCCTCGACCGGATCGTCGTAGTAGTCCGGCAGGTACATGTGGTTGTAGATGCCCCAGGACCGGCACCCGGCGCGGCGCGTGGCCTCGAAGAAGGGCGACTTGCGATAGCGGGCGCCGAAGCGGAATTCGGCCGTCGTTGCGATCTCCGTCATTTCGTGACACTCCCCCGGCAGGCGGTCTTTCACGCGCCGCGATCTTCATCTACGGAATCGATCGCCGTCAACACGATTCCGTTCGCCGGAAGAAATTCCATGCGCCGGGAAGAGGCGCGCGAGATTACGCCCTCAACCGCCGGTTCAGGGGGTCGTACAACGGCGCGTCGAGCACCCTGGCGGCGCATCGGCGGCCCAGGATCTCGACCTCGAGCCCGGTGCCGGGCGCCGAACTGTCCGCCTCGACGAAGGCGAAGGCGATGCTTCGGTCCACGGCGTGCCCGTAGGCGCCGCTGGTGGTCAGGCCCACGACGCGGCCGTTCGCGTAGACCGGTTCGTTCCCGTGGGCGTCGGCGTCCGCGGCGTCCACGGAGAGATAGACCACGCGGCTGTCCGTTTCCCCGCCGGCGCGTTCGACGACCGCGTCCCTGCCGATGAACGGGCCGTCCAGATCGACGAACCGGTCGAGGCCGCCCTCGATCGGCGTGAGCTCGGTCGTCAACTCCAGCCCCCAGGCCTTGTAGGCCTTCTCCATGCGGAGCGAATCGAGGGCGTACAGGCCGAAATCGGCGATGCCGTACTCCTCGCCGGCGGCCATGACGGCATCGTAGAGTGCCGCCATGTCGGCCATCGGATGATGAAGCTCCCAGCCGAGCTCGCCCGTATAGGAGACCCTGAGCGCCCGGGTCGGGATTCCGCGACCTCGATCTCGCGCGCCGACAACCACGGAAAGGCTTCGTTGTCGAGCCCGGCGTCGGTCAGCCTGGCCAGCAGTTCCCGCGAGCGCGGGCCGCTCACCGCCAGGACGGCGTAATCGTCGGTGACGTCCTCGACGACGACGTCCTCGGCTTCGTCCCTGTGCTGCACCAGCCAGTCACGGTCGTGGATCCGCGCGACGGAGGCCGAAAGGAGGTAGAAGCGGCTCTCGTCCAACCGGGTCACCGTGAACTCCGATTCGATGCCGCCGAGCCCGGTGAGCGCGTGCGCGAGGACGATGCGACCGTCCCGCCGCGGCACGCGATTGGCGACGATGCGGTCGAGGAACGCGGCCGCGTCGCGGCCGGCGACGTCGAACTTGGCGAAGCTCGACAGGTCGATCACGCCCACGCGCCGGCGCACCGCCTCGCATTCCCGGGCCACCGGCTCGAACCAGTTGGTGCGGCGGAAGCTGTAGCGCTCGTCGACGCCTTCGGCGGCGAACCATTTCGCCCGCTCCCAGCCGAACGTCTCGGCGAACACGGCGCCGCGCGCCGCGAGCCTGCCGTGGACCGGCGTGGTCTTAACCGGCCGGCCCGGCTCGCGAAACTCGCCCGGGAAGTGCACCTGGTACATCCGGTGGTACTCGTCCACGGCCCGGGCCACGGAATAGTCGCCGCTCGCCCATGCGCCGAAACGCCTCGTCTCCATCTCGCGCACGTTGATCTCGGTCTGGCCGTGGACCATCCACTGCGCCAGGTACTTGCCCGCGCCGGGGCCCTGGGTGATGCCGATGCCGGCGCCGCAGCACATCCAGAAGTTGGGCAGGCCGGGCGCCGGCCCGATCAGGAACCCGCTGTCCGGCGTATGGGTGATGGGCCCGCTGACGACCCGCGCGATGCCGGCGTTCTCGAACGCCGGAATGCGCCTGGCCGCGAGCTCCAGCCACGGAACCAGACGGTCGATGTCCGGCGGCAGCAGCTCGGTGTCGAACGCCCAATCGATCCCCTCGAGCCCCCACGTCTGGGCGCCGCCGGTCTCGTAGGGGCCGATGATCAGGCCCTGCCGTTCCTGGCGGTAGTAGCATGAAGCCCGCGGGTCGCGGACCACCGGCGGCTCCTTGTCCAGGGCCGACACCGCGTCGAGGCTCTCGGTCACGAGGTACTGGTGAACGATGTTGACGATCGGAACCTCGATACCGACCATGGCCCCGACCTGGGGCGAGAAACAACCGGCCGCGTTGACCACGTGCTCGGCGATGATGGTGCCTTGCTCCGTGACGACGTCCCAGTTTCCGTCGGCCCGCCGGCGGATGTCGACGACCCGGTTGCGAAGATGGATCTCGGCCCCTCCCGCGCGCGCGCCGGCCGCCATCGCCATCGTGCTGCCGGCGGGGTCGGTGTGGCCGTCGCCCGGCGTATAGGCGCCGAGCACGACGCCGTCGGTATCCAGCAGCGGATGGAGGTCGGCGATCTCGGACGGGCCGATCAGGTGGCACTCCACGCCGACGCAGCGCAGCACCCCCTGGACGTAGCGGAACCAGTCCGCCTCCTCCCGGTTGGTCGCGAGGCGGATCGCGCCGCAGCCGTGCCAGCCGGTCGCCTGGCCGGTCTCCGCCTCGAGCTGCTGGTACAGCCGGGAGCCGTAACAGTGGACCTTGGCCATGTTGAGGCTGGCGATGAAGTGCGGGACCAGCCCGGCCGCGTGCCACGTGGAGCCGGAGGTGAGCTCGCCCTTCTCCACCAGCGCCACGTCCGACCACCCCTCCTTCGTCAGGTGGTAGAGGAGCCCGACCCCCATGACGCCGCCGCCGACGACGACGACCCGCACGTGCGTCTTCATCTGCGGCACCACGTCCGCGGCAACGGCCTGATGCGCGGTACGATCTTCAACACCGGGATCTCCTTCCGCCCGAACGGGGACGTTCCCCGATCGACGGTCGGCAGGATACCCGGCCGGGGTTCGCCCGCCAAGCGCCCGGCTCGACCGGGTAACGTCCGATTCGGACGACCGCCCGTCAACGCGCGACACGCCGTCGTCGGACCTCGTTGGGCATCCCCGAACCATGGACTACAATCCCCGCCGCTTCATGCGCCGGATGCGCGAAGCGCGTCATTGGCTGAAGGAGAACGGGAGGATTCGGGGATGTTCCGCAAACTCATGGGACTCGCGGCCGCCGGAGCGCTGCTGGCGAGCCCCGCCGCCGCCGACAAGGTGAAGATCGGCTTCGTCACCACGCTGACCACCGGCGCCGGCGTCATCGGCCGCGACATGCGGGACGCGGTCGATCTCGGCCTCGACCACATCGGCCGCAGGATGGCCGGCCTCGACATCGAGATGATCTACGAGGACGACGGCTTCAAGCCGGAGACGGGCAAGCAGAAGACCGAGAAACTGATCCAGAAGGACAAGGTGCACTTCGTCGCCGGCTACATCTGGAGCCACGTGCTGCTCGCGTCCTACAGGACCGCGGTCGACGCCGGCACGTTCCTGATCAGCTCCAACGCCGGCCCCTCGCAACTCGCCGGCAAGCTCTGCAACGAGAACTTCTTCTCGACCTCGTGGCAGAACGATCAGACGCCGATGGCCATGGGCGAGGTGCTGAACCAGCGGGGCGTCGGGTCGCTCTACGTCATGGCGCCCAACTACGCCGCCGGCAAGAACATGGTGGCCGGCGTCGAGCGCACCTACAAGGGCGAGATCGTCGCCAGGGACCTGACCAAGTTCCCGGACCAGCTCGACTTCTCGGCCGAGCTGGCGAAGGTCCGCGCAGCCAAGCCGGACGCGCTGTTCGTCTTCTATCCCGGCAGGCACGGCACCCAGTTCTTCAAGCAGTATCAGCAATCGGGCCTCAAGGGGACGGTGCCGCTCTACTCGGTGTTCACCGTGGACTCGATGAACCTGCCGCTGCTCAAGGACCAGGCCGAGGGCAGCCTGATGACCCAGTTCTGGGCGCCCGACCTCGACACCCCGGCCAACCGGCGGTTCGTCTCGGGGTTCCGCGAGAAGTACGGACGCTATCCCTCCTTCTACGCCGCCCAGAGCTACGACACGGTGTTCCTGATCAAGAGCGCCGTCGAGGCGGTGAACGGCGACCTCGGCGACCGCGACGGGATGCGCGCCGCCATGCGCAAGGCCGACTTCGAATCGGTGCGGGGTCCGTTCCGGTACGGCAACAACCACTTCCCGATCCAGAACTTCTACCTGCGCCACGTGGTCAAGGACGAGGACGGGAACTTCACGACCAGGGTCGTGTCGACGGTCCTCGATAACCACCAGGACACCTACGCCGGGGACTGCGGGATGTCCTGGTAGGGCGTCCGCGTTTCGTGGCTTCGGGGGCGTCCGCCCGGGAAGCGCCGCGGACTTTCGCGAGACGTGACCGGCGGCGCGCGGATCGTGCCGGCCGCCCGCCGAACTCCGGGGCCATGATCCATCCCTCTCCCGGCCTCCCCCCGGCAAGGGGCGAGGAGCATGAGCGGACGCCGGCGGCGGCGCCGCGCGGGGGAAGGGGCGTCCGGCGACCAGACGGCGGAAAATGGACTGGATCCTCCTCCTCGAGCAGTGCCTGAACGGCCTGCAGCTCGGCATCCTGCTGTTTCTGCTGGCGGCCGGGCTGACGCTGGTGTTCGGCATCATGGATCTCGTCAACCTGGCGCACGGCTCGCTCTACATGATGGGCGCGTACTTCGCGACGACGTTCGCCGGGTGGACGGAGTCGTTCCTGCTCGGCGCGCTGCTGGCACTGCCGGCGGCGCTGCTGCTCGGCATCCTCGTCGAGGTCGTGGCACTGCGCACGCTCTACTCCCGCGACCATCTCGACCAAGTCCTCGCCACCTTCGGGCTCATCCTCTTCTTCAACGAGCTCGCGCGCATCGTCTGGGGACCGGCGGGACTCGACCTGCCGCTCCCGGCCTTCCTCGAGACCAGCGTCGAGATCCTGCCCGGCGTTCCCTACCCCGCCTACCGCGTCGCCATCATCGTCGTCGGCCTCGCCGTCGCCGGAGGCCTGTACGCGCTGGTGAGCCACACGCGCGTCGGGATGCTCATCCGCGCCGGCGCCTCGAACCGCGAGATGGCGGGCGCGCTGGGCGTCGACATCCGGCTCCTCTACACGCTCGTGTTCGGCCTCGGCACGGTGCTCGCCGCGCTCGCCGGCCTGATGGCGGCGCCCATCCTCACCGTGCAGGTCGGCATGGGCGAGAGCATCCTGATCCTGGCCTTCGTGGTCATCGTCATCGGCGGCATCGGCTCGATCCGCGGCGCCTTCGCCGCCGCCGTCCTGGTCGGCCTGATCGACACCGTCGGACGGGCCTTCCTCGCCGACCTCCTGCGCCTTTTCCTCGCCAACCAGGCGGCGGAGACGGCCGGCCCGGCCCTGTCGTCGATGCTGATCTACATCCTCATGGCGGCCATCCTGGCGATCCGTCCCCAGGGCCTGTTCCCGCCGCGGGGGCGCTGAGCCGTGCGCGTCCCGGTCGGCACGGCCGTGGCCACCGGATCGATCGTGGCGCTCGCCCTCGTGCCGCCGGTCACCGAGGCCCTGCGGGAACCCTTCTATCTGGGCCTCTGTCTCAGGTTGATGATCCTCGCCATCGCCGCCATCAGCCTCAACCTCATCCTCGGCTTCGGCAACATGGTGAGCTTCGGCCACGCCGCCTACATGGGCATCGGCGCCTACGTCGTCGGCATCGGCGCCTTCCACGCCGTCGAGGACGGCATCGGCTGGCTGGCCAGCGGCTTCCTGCACGTGCCGGTCGCCATCGCCGCCTCGTCCCTCGCGGCGCTGGTCATCGGCGCCGTCAGCATCCGCACGCGCGGCGTCTACTTCATCATGATCACGCTGGCCTTCGGGCAGATGCTCTACTTCGTCGGCGTCGGCCTCGAGGTCTACGGCGCCGACGACGGCCTCTCCCTCTACACGCGCAGCGATTTCGGCGGCGTCATTGACATCGACGACAACGTCCGGTTCTACTATCTCGTCCTCGCCCTGCTGCTCGCCACCCTCTACGGGACGAAGCGCCTGGTCGCCTCGCGCTTCGGCCGGGTGATCCGCGGCGCGCGATCGAACGAGCGCCGCCTCGCCGCCATCGGCGTCCCCGTCTACCGCTACAAGCTCGCCGCCTTCACGGTG
The DNA here is from genome assembly GCA_965200265.1 of Alphaproteobacteria bacterium. Taxonomy (GTDB): domain Bacteria; phylum Pseudomonadota; class Alphaproteobacteria; order UBA2966; family UBA2966; genus UBA2966. The sequence goes on from OZ241357.1 coordinate 2,240,450, forward strand.
GCCGGCGCGATCTGCGGCGTCGCCGGCGTGCTGCTCGCCAACCGCACGGACTTCGTGAGCCCCGACATGATGCACTGGACGCGCTCCGGCGACCTCATCATCATGGTCGTCCTTGGCGGCATGGGCACCTTGTTCGGCCCCCTTTACGGCGCCGCCGCCCTGGTGCTCGTCGAGGAGTTCCTCTCGGGCATCACCGAGCACTGGCAGATCGTCTTCGGCCCCCTGCTGGTCGTGGTGGCGGTCTGCGCCCGGGGCGGCATCGCCGGCGCCCTGCGCGCCCTGGAGCGCCGCCGTGGGTGAACCGATCCTGCGGCTCCAGGGCCTGACCAAACGCTTCGGCGGGCTGACGGCGACCGATTCGGTCACCCTCGACGTCGCCGAAGGCGAGATCCACGCCGTCATCGGCCCCAACGGCGCCGGCAAGACCACGCTCGTGGGCCAGATCAGCGGCGAGATCCGCCCCGACCGGGGCCGAATCCTCTTCGCCGGCCAGCCGGTCACCCGCAGTCCGGTCCACGTCCGCGCGCTCCTCGGCATCGCGCGGTCGTTCCAGATCACCAGCGTGTTCCTCGACTTCACGGTGACGGCCAACGTGGCCCTCGCCGTCCAGGCCCACGCCGGTCATTCGTTCCGTTTCTGGAGGGACGCGGCCAGCGACGACGCGCTCCTCGCGCCCGCCGCCGAGTGCCTCCGGCTCGTCGGCCTGGGCGGGCGGGCCGGCGACGTGGCCGCGACGCTGAGCCACGGCGAGCGCCGCCAGCTCGAGATCGCCATGGCGCTGGCGACGGCGCCCAGGCTGCTGCTGCTCGACGAGCCCACCGCCGGCATGGGCGGCGACGAGTCCGCGCGCATGATCGGGCTGTTGCGGGGCTTCAAGGGCCGCTTCACGATACTGCTCGTCGAGCACGACATGGACGCGGTCTTCGCCCTGGCCGATCGCGTCACCGTGCTCGATTCGGGCCGCATCCTGGCCAGCGGTCCCCCGGACGACGTTCGCGCCGACCCCGCCGTCCGCCAGGCCTACCTGGGCGACGGGGAGGCGTGACGGTCCGGTCGCCGGTGGCCGGTGGCCAGCCGCGGCCTGGCGCCCCGAATGGCACACCTTGCACACCGTCGGGCGCATCCCGCGGAAGTCCGGGCCACACCCGGAATGGCACAGTGGCCGGGGGGTCCAAGTGCGAGAAGACCCTGATTTCGCGCCTCGCGAGAGGAGTTCGCCGGCGAGAACAACGCGCCGGGGGGCGGCGATACCCGGTCCGCGCGCCTATTCGCGGCGCCGGACGACGCGCAGCGAGGGCGAATCCCCGTTCCCGGGCTCTCCCCAGCGCCGCACCAGACCGGCGTCGATGCCGAACAGGTCCAGCGCCCGCCCCACGGTGTGGTCGACGATGTCGTCGATCGTCTCCGGACGGGCGTAGAACGCCGGCACGGGCGGCATGATCACGGCGCCGATCTCGCTCAATGCCAGCATGGCGCGGAGGTGGCCCGTGTGAAGCGGCGTCTCACGCACGAGCAGGACCAGCGGCCGCCGTTCCTTGAGCGTCACGTCGGCGGCCCGGGTCAGGAGGTTGGACGTCACGCCCGTGGCGATCTCGGACATGGACCGGACGGAACACGGCGCAACGATCATGCCGTCCGCCGGGAAGGAGCCACTGGCCGGGGCCGCCCCGATGTCCTTCACGGAATGATGGACGTCCGCGAGCGCCCGGACGTCGGCGACCTTGCGGTCGGTCTCGTGCGCGAGGGTGACCTCGGCGGACCGGCTCATGACGAGATGGGTCTCGACCGCGAGCGGCCGCGACGCCTCCAGCAACCGGACGCCGAACACGGCGCCGGATGCGCCGCTCATCCCGACGATGAGCCGTTTCGGTCGCGACATCGGCGCCTCCATCGCGGAACGGGCGGGCCTGGAGAGCCGCGATAGCATGACCGGCTTCCCGTCGGCAAGCACGGCCACGGCGCCGGGATGCGGGCCGCGCGCGTCCTATTCGCCATCCGCGCCCGCCGCGACGACCCCGACCAGGAACAGTCCGGCGGCGTCCGCGCCGTCGATCACCGCCTCCAGGTCGAGAACGAGCGTTTCGCCCGCCTCCACCGCGATTCCGGCGAGGCCCGCCGCCGACGCGCGCTCGATCGTCCCGATCCCGATGGTGGGCAGGTCGGCACGCCGATCCTGGCCCGGCTTCCTCAGCTTGGCGAGAACGCCTCCCCGTTCGCCGCGCCGGAGAGCGGCGACCCGATCGACCAGGGCGTCGGTTCCCTCGGCCGCCTCGACGCCGAGAACGTATCCATCGTGAACGACGGCGGCCTGACCGACATCGATCGCGCCGATGGCCCGGACCACCTCCACGCCACGCGCGATATCGTCCCATTCACCGGCGTCGGGGCGACGGGTGCCGAGCACGCCCTCCGCCGCCAGGAGGCCGGAAAACACGTCGTCGGCCCCCACCACGTTGAACCCCTCGCCCTCGAGCTCGTCGATCACGACGGTCAGCAGGGCATCGTCGCCGCGCGCGCGGAGAAGCCTCGGCACCAGCGCCGCGCCGCGCCCGTCGAGCCGCATCGACGTCAGCCGGGGCCGCCGGATCGGCCCGGCCAGGACGACATCTCGACACTCCGCCTCCTTCAGCGCCCGTATGACGCTTCCGACGGCGCCGAGATCGAGCCATACGTGCGGCACGCCGTCCACGCAGGCGGGGTTCGACTCGCCGTTGAACACGACGACGAAGATCTCCCGGCCCGTCGCGCGGCAAACCTCCACCAGCTTGACCGGGAGGTCGCCGTCTCCGGCCAGGATGCCCAGCTTAGGAGCCACGACCCTCCCGCGGCAGACAGAACGACCGGATCGACCCGGCGGCCAGGAAATTCACGATGTCCATGACTTCCGGCGTCTCGGCGAACGCCGCCCCCACCCGCGTCACGCGCTGCTTGAGAGTCCCCCGGGGCGCGAACAACTGGCGGTACGCTTCCCGCATACGTCGAATGCTGTCCCGCGAAACTCCCCGGCGCTTCAGTCCGGTGACGTTCAGACCGCGGAGCGCCGCGCGATCGCCCATGACCGAACCATAGGGTATGACGTCGTGCTCGACGCCCGACATGCCGCCGATTATGGCGTGCGGGCCGACGCGGACGAACTGGTGTATGGCCGCGAGTCCGCCGATGATCGCGTGTTCGCCCACGTGGACGTGCCCTCCGAGCGAAGCGTAATTCGCCATTATCACGCCATCGCCGATGATGCAGTCGTGGGCGACGTGCGCGCCCATCATGAACATGCAACCGCTGCCGACGCGGGTCACCATGCCGCCGCGTTCGGTCCCCGGATTCATGGTGACGTATTCGCGGATCGTGTTGTCCGCGCCGATCTCGAGACGCGACAGCTCTCCGCGGTATTTCAGGTCCTGCGGCGGCTTGCCGATCGAGGCGAAGGGGAACAACCGGCAACCCCGACCGACGCGCGTCGCGCCGGCCACGACGACGTGGGAGTCGACCTCGACGCCGTCGCCCAGCTCGACGTCCGCGCCGACACACGAATACGCCCCGACGGCGACGTTCTCGCCGAGGCTCGCGCCGTCCTCGACGACGGCCGTCGCATGTATCCGGGTCGCCATCAGCCGTCCCCGCCGGTCACGATCATCGCCGTATAGGTGGCCTCGGCAACGACGGCGCCATCGACCATCGCCTCGGCGGAGAACTTCCACACGTCGCCGCGGGCGTGCCGTTTCACGACCCGGATGCGCAGGGTATCGCCCGGACCGACGGGTTTTCTGAAACGGGCGTTCTCTATCGCCATGAAATAGACGAGGCGATCCTCGGCGCGTTTCCCCAACGTGTGAATCACGAGAACCCCCGCCGTCTGCGCCATGGCCTCGACGATCATCACGCCCGGCATGACGGGACGCCGGGGGAAGTGTCCCTGAAAATACGGCTCGTTGATCGTGACGTTCTTGATTCCGACCGCCGACTCGCCGGGCACGACGTCGACGATCCTGTCCACCATGAGCATGGGAAACCGGTGCGGAATCATCTCCATGATCCGGAGAATTTCGATCACGCGCAGCTCCGTCGCCGGCACGTCGCCTTCAGTCGCCACCCCGTATTCCCCTCTCTCGAACCATGCGCCCCAGCAGCACGGTCTGGCGATGCCAGTCCCGGACCGGTTGCGCGGGCATTCCGGCGACCGCCGCGCCCGCCGGCACGTCCCGCGTGACGCCGCATTTCCCCGCCACGCGCGCGCCGGCGCCGATGGTCAGATGTCCCGCGAAACCCGCCTGGCCTCCGGACATCACCCGACGCTCCAGTTTCACGCTTCCCGAGATCCCCACCTGCGCGGCGATCACGCACCCTTCCCCGAGCACGACATTGTGGGCGATCTGGACGAGATTGTCGATCCAGCACCCCGCGCCGATCTCCGTATCCGGACCGCTCCCCCGATCGATCGTGGTGTTCGCGCCAATCTCCACGTCATCATGGACGATGACCCGGCCCAGTTGCGGCATCTTGACGTATTCCGCCGGACCGGTCGCGAAACCGAATCCGTCCTGACCGATCCGCGCGCCCGGATGGACGGTCACGCGGGCGCCGACGATACAGTGGCTCAGGGAGACGCCCGCCCCGATGACGGTGGCGTCGCCGATCTCCACGCCCGGGCCGATCACGGCGTTCGCGCCGACGCGGCAGTTCGCGCCGATTCGCGCGCGGTCGCCGACCACGGCGCCCGGCGAAATCTCGCTCCCCTCTCCGATCCCGGCGGTCGGCGCCACGTGCGCCGACGGCGAAATCCGACCGGACGGCGGAGGCACGGGATAGAAGGCCCGCGCCGCCAGAGCATAGGCCCGGTAAGGATCTTCCGAAACCAGAAGCGCCATGCCGCGCGGGCCCCGGTCCGCGTGACGCGGCCGCACGACGCACGCGCCCGCCCGGCTGTCCCGAAAGGACGGCAGATACCTGGGGTTGTCCAGGAAGGAGAGCTCCTCGGGACCCGCGCGCTCCAGGGGGGCCACGTCCCGGATCATCGCCTCGGCGTCGGCGCCGGCGGCGAGCGTGGAGCCGCTCAATTCGGCGAGAGTCCGGAGCGAGAACGGTCCGCCGGGCGAATAGAAACGCGGATCGGCCATTACTCGCCTTCGGGAGACGGAACCGTGACCAGAGGCAGCTGCTCGTCCAGACGTTGCAGTACGATCGTCGTGATGTCGAAGCGGTCGTCGACGTAACGCACCTGGCGCTTGTCGAGCACCAGCGTGAAGCCCAGCTCGGTCGCGAGGCTCTCGATGATCGGGCCGAGAACCTGGTTCACCGAGGCCAGCGCGGTCTCGATGCCGCGCTCGAGGCGCCGGGTGCGGTTCTGCACCCGACGCTGAAGGCCCGCGACGTTGTCCTCGAACTCGCCCCGGCGCTGCGCGAACGCCTCGGGAGACAGGATGGCGCGCTGCCGCTGGAGCTCCCGCTCCTGTTCGCGGAGCTGCTCCTCTTCCTCGCCGATGACGGCCGCGTACCGGGACCGATAGGTCTCGACCTGGGCGCGGATGTTCTTCGCGGCGAGCGCATCCCGTTCGAGCCGCTGGAAATCGATCACGGCGACCACCGTCCCCGAGAGAGCCTGCGCTCCCGCGACGCCGGGAATCCCGAGCCCGACACAGAGGACGAGCATCCAATTCGGGGCGAACATCCACCTGGCCAGCCCCACGACCGCTTTCCAGCGCATCTCCGTTCAGAACCTGGTGCCAAAGCTGAATCTGAAGACCTCGTCGCGGTCGAGCGGCTCCTTCTTCAGGGTCCACGCGAAGTCCGTGCGAATGGGACCCAACGGCGACCGCCACGAGAAGCCGAAGCCCGCCGACATCCTGGGCTTTCCGGAGTCGAACACGTTCTCCTCGGAAGCCAGATCGGGTTCCGTGAGGCTGCCCACATGCAGGAACAGACTGCCGAAAAACCCCAACTCCCGCAGATTGCCCAGCGGAGCGGCGACCTCCGCGGTGCCCACGTAGTAGACGGTGCCGCCCAGAGAGTCGAGCGTGAGCGTGTCACGGGGTCCGACCCCGCCGACAGCGAAGCCGCGGAAGGAACTGCCTCCGACGAAGAACCGGTCGGCGAGAGCGACCCGCTCCCCGAGCCCCAGGATATGCCCCTCCTCGAGCGCCAGCTTTCCAATCCAGTCACGCCACAGACGCCGATGGTAGGCGTAGTCGAGCCTGTGCCTGAGGTAATGCACGTCTCCGCCCAGGCCGGCCAGGTCCTGGGCGAATCGCAGGACGTAGCCCTCCGTCGGGAAGAAGCGGCTGTCACGCAGATCGTAGGTGACGGTATGTCCGATCGAGGACGACAGCCGCGTTCCCTCCTGTTCCTTGATGAAGCGCGACGCGGTCGCCTCGACGTCCTCGATGCGGTCGTCGCGCAGCGTGTAGCGCACGGCATGGCGCAACCTCTCCGCGAACGGGTATCCGGCGCGAAGGGTGAAACCGGTGGAATCCCTCTTGAAGGACGCGTTTTCCTCCTCCCGCTTCCGGTTGAAGACGTCGATGCCGGCGGCCAGATCGCGGTTCAGGAAATAGGGTTCGGTGAACGCCAGATCGATGTCCTGGCGGCGCTTGGAGAGCGACAGCGACAGACGCAGGTCCTGTCCCCGCCCGAGCAGGTTCCGTTCGCGTATGCTGATTTCGCCCCCGACCTGATCGCTCGAGGAGTATCCGACGCCGAAGGAAAGCTCTCCGGTCGATTGCTCCTCCACCTCGATGGTGACCGAGGTCCGGTCATCGGCGAAGGTATCGTCCGCGCCTCCCAGCGCCTTCCTGTCGAGGAGGCCCTTTTCGTCCCTGACCTCGACGTTCTGGAAGAAGCCCAGCCCCTGTATCCGCTGCCGGGACCGGCGCAATTTGGCGGCGTTGAACGCATCGCCCTCGGCCAGGCGCATTTCACGGCGCACCACGCGGTCCAGGGTCCGAATGTTGCCGACGATGTCGATACGATCGACGTAGACACGGGGCCCTTCGTCGATGTTGTAGTCGATGGAAATCCGGCGCCCTTCACGATCCCGATCGATCTGCGGCCGCACGTCGACGAAGGCGTAGCCCAACCGGCCGAGCTCGAACGTCAGCTCCTGGATGGAATCCTCGACCTTGTCGGCGTCGTACGTCTCGCCCGGAACGGTCGTCAGCAACGGGCGCAGAGCCTCGGTGTCGACCCCCCGCAACTCGGTGGACAGGCCGACGTCCCCGAAGACGTAGCGCCCGCCTTCCTCGACGGCGATCGTGACGAAGAAATCGGCCCGGTTGCGGTCCAGTTCGGCGACGGCGGAAACGATGCGGAAATCGGCGTAGCCATTCGCCAGGTAATGCCGCCGGAGAAGCTCGCGGTCGAAGTTCAGGCGATCCGGATCGTACTTGTCGGCCGACGTGAAAAATCGGTACCAGCGGGCCTCCTTGGTGGATATCACCGACCGCAGCCGCCTGTCGGAGAAGATCCGGTTGCCGATGAAATGTATCTTTCTGATTTCGGTGAGCGGACCCTCGGAGATCTCGAACACGAGATCGACGCGATTCTGCGGAAGCCGAATGACCTTGGGCTCGACGGTGGCGGCGAACCGGCCGCTACGCCGGTAGACCTGGACGAGTCTCTGGACGTCGCTCCGAACACGCGACCGCGTGTAGACGATCCTCGGTCGCAGCTGAACCTCCGCCTCCAGGGCCTCGTCCTCGATCCGGCGGTTCCCCTCGAACGCCAGCCGGTTGACGATCGGGTTCTCGACCACGTCGACCACGAGGGCGTCTCCCTCCCGGTGAATGCCGATGTCGGCAAACAGCCCCGTCGCGTAGAGCGATTTCAGGGCCTCGTCGATCTCCGAGGCGCCGACGCGGTCCCCGACGGCGACCCCGACGTAAGATCGGACCGTGTCCGCCTCGATGCGCTGGCTCCCTCGCACGAGAACCTCGTCGACGACGAACGAAGCGTCGGACTGGGCGCCCGCGGGAAGGGGCGCCATCAACGGGACGACGACCAGCGCCGCCGCCACGAAGGCGCGGCAACCACGGAGGATTCGATGAAACGTCGACATCACGAGAAAAACCCGGCCATGTATTCGAACACTTCCAATTGAACGAGATCGTTCCACGTCGCCACCATCATCAAGGCCACCACCAGGGCCAGTCCAACACGAAAGCCGTATTCCCGCGCCCGCGCGCCCAGCGGTTTTCCCCGCAGCGCCTCGACCGCGTAGAACAGGAGGTGACCGCCATCCAGGACCGGTATGGGGAACAGGTTTATCAGCCCCAGGCTGATCGACAGAACAGCCATGAACTGAACGATCGAGGTCACCCCGATCTGGGCCGCCTGACCCGACATCTGCACGATGCCGATGGGACCGCGCAAGTCGTCGGGAGGTCGCGACCCGACGATCATCTGCCCGACGTACCGCAAGGTCATGACGGTGAATGCATACGTCTGCCGCACGGCGTACCAGACTGCGCTCAGCGGATCATGACGGATGAAGTCGACGCCACTTCGCTGAACGCCGAGAAACCCGACCTCGTGCTCGTTGCCGAAGCGGTCGGTGAGCGTCCGTACTCCCGGCGTGACGTTCAGTTCCAGCCGGCGGCCGTCCCGCGCCACGAGCACGATCAGCGGCCGGCCCGGATTCGCCAGGACGAGCTGCTGCATCTCCTCGAACCGCTCGATGTCCCGGCCATCGATCTCGACCACCCTGTCGCCGGCCCGGAACCCGGCCGCGGCCGCCGCCGTGTCGGGGACGACCTCGTGGACGACGGGGGGCGTGAACGGCTGCCCGACGACCGCGAACAGCCCGGCCAGGAGCACCACGGCGAGCAGGAAGTTGGCGATGGGGCCGGCCGACACGACCGCAGTCCGCACCCGCAACGGCCTGTCCTCGAAATACAGGTCTCCGCGCTCCGCCGGCGGGTCCGATTCCCGCGTGCTTCGCACCGAGGCGGCGTCGGCGTCCCCGAGAAACGTCACGTACCCGCCCAAGGGCAACCAGCCGACGCGCCACCGCGTCCCCCGGGAGTCGTGCCAGTGGCAGATTTCGCGCCCGAATCCGATGGAGAAGGTCTGGACGGCGACACCGCACCAGCGCGCCACGAGGTAGTGGCCCATCTCGTGCACGAACACCAGCACCGTCAGCACGAAAAGAAACGGCGCCAGATAGGTCCAGATACTGCTCAGGACTTCCATTCGGCCGAGCCTCCGCCCCGGAGGAATCCGGCGCGCGTCATCCCGTGCATCCGCGTGCTCCCCGCCCCACGTGTTCGCGCGCGATCTCGCGAGCCTCGCGATCGACCGCGAGCACATCTTCCAAGGAATTCACGGTCTTGCCAACCATCGCGTCCAGGACACGTTCAACGATCTCGGCAATTTTCAGGAAACCCAGCGAACCGCCGAGAAATCCCTCCACCGCCACTTCGTTCGCCGCGTTGAGGACGGCCGGCGCCGCCCCTCCCCGCTCCAGCGCCGCTCGCGCCAAACGCAACGCCGGGAACCGGTCGGCGTCGGGCCGTTCGAACGTGAGCCGGCCCAGTTCAGCGAGATCGAGCCGCGCGGCCGGCGTCCGCATCCGGGAGGGCCAGCCCAGGGCATGGGCGATAGGCGTTCGCATGTCAGGCGTCCCGAGTTGCGCCAGGACGGAGCCATCGACATAGGCGACCAGGCCGTGCATCACCGACTGCGGGTGGATGAGGACCTCTATCCTGTCCTCGGGAAGCTGGAAGATATGGTGAGCCTCGATCAACTCGAGCCCCTTGTTCATCATCGTCGCCGAATCGACGGAGATCTTCGCGCCCATGCTCCACGTGGGATGCGCCACGGCCTGGGCCGGGGTGACGTGGGCCATGACCTCGGGGTCGAGCGTCCTGAACGGTCCGCCCGATGCCGTCAGGATCACGCGCTCGACCTTGTCGCGACGCTCGAAATCGAACACCTGAAAGATGGCGTTGTGCTCGGAATCGACGGGGAGAAGGGTTCCGCCGGCGGATCCGATCTCGTCCATCAACAAACTCCCCGCGCTGACGAGACATTCCTTGTTGGCGAGCGCGACGATGGCCCCGCGCCGGGCCGCCGCCAGCGTGGGTTCCAGCCCCGCCGCGCCCACGATGGCCGCCATGACCCACTCGGCGGGGCGTCCCGCCGCCTCGACAAGCGCGTCCCGTCCCGCCTCCACCCGGATGCCCGTTCCCGACAATTCGGCCTTCAGGTCCGAATACCTGGCCTTGTCCGCGATCACGGCGAGTCCCGGCCGGAACCGTGACGCCTGCTCGGCCAGAAGTGCGTGGTTCGTGTTCGCGGTGAGCGCCTCGACGGCGTACTCGCCGGAGCTTCTGGCGATCAGGTCCAACGTGTCGCGACCCACCGAACCCGTCGAACCGAGCACCGTGACCGTCCGCGCGGAGCCGTCCGCGCCCGGCGTCGTCATGGCCATAACGGCACGGTCCCCCCGCTCTCCACGGCCATCGCGGCAGCGGCCACGGCGGCGAACAGCAGGCTGTCCAGACGATCGAGAACCCCGCCGTGCCCCGGAATGACGGCACCCATGTCCTTCACGCCGAAGCGGCGCTTCACCGCCGAGACCGCCAGGTCGCCGCCCTGGCCGACCAGCGAGACCAGAATACTGGCCAGAACCGTCCTGACCGTCGACGTGTCCGGCAGCAGGACCGCCGTCGCCAGGCCGATCAGGGCACCGGCGCCCGTCCCGCCGACACAACCGGCCCACGTCTTGCGCGGACTGATCGCCGGCGCGAGACGCGGCCCGCCGATCCACCTGCCCACGACGTAGGCGCCGCTGTCCGTGGCCCACAGCACGGCCAGCAACCACACGACCACCGTCATCCCCTCGCCGGCGCCTCGCAGCCACACCAGACAGACCACGGGCACGCCCACGACGATCAGGCCGGCCGTCGGCCAGCGGGAATACGCACCGTCCTTCCGGGGGACGACGAGATCGACCACCGCGCCGATCCCGACGAGGGCCAGGGCCGGTTCGACGCCGCCGGTCGAGACGACCGCCAGCGCGGCCAGAACCGTGACGATCCCGATGAAGGCGTGACGCCCCGCCCGCTCCCCGCCCGTGGCCCGTTCCCATTCGCACGTCATGAACGCGACCGCGACGGCCGCGAGGAGCGAGAACGCCCAACCTCCGAAATAGACGGCCACCAGGGCGACGGGAACGAGGAGTATCGCGGCGGCCACACGTCGAAGGAGTTCGCTGGACACGCGTTCAGCCACTGCTGGCGCCGTACCGCCGATCGCGACCACAGTATTCGCCGATGGCTTCCTCGAGACTTCGTTTGGTGAAATCGGGCCACAGGGTATCCATGAAGACGAGCTCGGAATAGGCGAGCTGCCAAAGCAGGAAGTTGCTGAGGCGCTGTTCGCCGCTGGTCCGGATCAGAAGGTCGGGAGGCGGCATGTTCGCCGTATCGAGAAAGCCCTCGAATACGTCCTCGGTAATGGAGTCGGGGTTCAACGCGCCCTGCGACACGGCCCGCGCGATGCGCTTGCACGCGTCGAGGATTTCGTTGTGGCTGCCGTAGTTGATGGCGACCGTCAGGGTCAGGCCGGGGTTCGCGCGCGTCTTCGCTTCCGCGTCCTCGATCAGCGACTTGATATCGCCGGAGAGCGACGCCCGGTCTCCGATGAAACGCAACCGGACGCCGTTGCCGTGAAGGAGGTTTATTTCCCGCGTCAGATAATGCCGGAGCAGCGCCATCAGGTCGTCCACCTCGGAAGGGGGGCGTTTCCAGTTCTCCGACGAAAACGCGTAGAGCGTGAGATAGGAGATCCCGAGCTCCCCGCAACTCTCCACGGCCACCCGGACGGCCTCGGCGCCTCTCTGGTGTCCGGCCGCCCTGGGAAGCCCCCGGGCCTGCGCCCAGCGCCCGTTGCCGTCCATGATGATGGCGACGTGCGCGGGGGGCTCCGCAAACCGCTCGGAATCGAACGCCTGCATCGACTAGACCCGCAGGATCTCCTCTTCCTTGGCGACCGCGGTCTCGTCGATCCTGGCCACCATTTCGTCCGTCAACTGCTGGACTTCATCGGCCCAGGCCCGATGCTCGTCCCGCGACATCTCGCCGTCCTTCTCCATCCGCTTGAGCGAATCCATTCCATCGCGCCGCACGTTGCGCACGGCCACCCGGGCCTGTTCCGCGTACTTGCCCGCGACCCGGGTGAGCTCCTGGCGGCGCTCCTCGTTGAGTTCCGGAATGGGAACGCGGATCAACTGGCCGTCGACGGCGGGATTGAGGCCCAATCCCGAGGTCAGGATGGCCTTTTCGACGGCCTTGACCGCGCCCTTGTCCCATACCTGAACCGTCAGGAGACGCGGTTCGGGGACGTTGATGTGCGCCAGCTGGTTCAGCGGCATCTGACCGCCATAGGCGTCGACCGTGATCGGCTCCAGCAGGCTGGCCGAGGCCCGGCCCGTGCGAAGACCGGCGAATTCCTGTTTCAGAACCTCCAGCGCGCCCGCCATGCGACGCTGAATGTCATCGATATCCGGGTCAGCCATCCCCCTGCCCCTCCCCGCCGATCATCGTGTACGTGCCCCGGCCGCACACCACGTCGGCGAACGAGCCCGCCGTGCGGATGGAAAACACGAGGATCGGGATCGCATTTTCACGCGCCAGGGAAATCGCCGCAGCGTCCATCACCTTGAGGTCCTCGGACAGCACGTCCATGTAGCTCAAGGTATCATATCTCCGGGCGTCCTCGCTCTTCCGCGGATCGGCCGAATAGACGCCGTCGACCCGCGTGCCCTTCAGCAGGGCGTCGCACCCCATCTCGGTGGCGCGCAGGGCGGCGGCGGTGTCCGTGGTGAAGAACGGATTTCCGGTCCCGCCGGCGAAGATGACCACACGGCCCTTCTCCAGGTGACGCACCGCCCGGCGCCGTATGTAGGGCTCGCAGATCGTCGTCATCGGAATGGCCGACAACACCCGCGTGGCGACCCCGCGCGCCTCGAGCATACCCTGAATCGCGACGGCATTGATGACCGTCGCCAACATGCCCATGTAATCGGCGCTGGCCCTGTCCAGCCCGGCGGTAGCGCCCGAAACCCCGCGGAAGATGTTCCCGCCTCCGATCACGACGCACACCTCGACGCCGAGATCCCGGACGGCCTCGACGTCGCGCGAGATTCGATCGACCGTCGGAAAATCGATGGCGCGGGCGGAGTCGCCGAGAAGCGCCTCACCCGATGCTTTCAGCAAGACTCGCCGGAACTTGGCGACACGCGACATGGCGCTCCCAGGCGGAAGGTCCTCGGGTCGCTCCGGCCCGCGGATCGACCGGACGCGCCCGAGAGCGCACCCTACAGCATTCGCGTCATGCCGCGAAGAGAGAGACTTCGCGCACCGCGAATCCATCCAACGACAGGAGCACCGCAGGTCTCGTTCATGCCCCTCCCCCCTTCAGAGAGAGATCGGAAGAGGGCACGCGGCGGACGGAACGATAACCGCGAGGGTTTCGAGTCAGGCACTTACAATCGGCAGATGTTCTCCGATATAGCCAATTTCGACCTCCCGGCATTTCTCATCGAAACGGAGGTGGACGCGCCAACCTTGCCCAAAGCGAACGTGCCACAGGAACAGTTCACGCTCACCGGAACAGGATCTGAACCGGCGGGCCTCCCTGAGGCGTGGGTCGTTCTGCACGCTTCTGCTCTCGGTCACGACTCTGCGGGTCCACCGGATCGCCCCACCGTCGCGGTGCCATCTCTCGGCGTCCTCGTTCAGTTCGGCCAGCCTGTCGATCAGGGTGTGAAACCGCGGCAGCGGCACTTCCCGGAGATGACCTTCCACATCGGGTCCGAAGACGAGCTCGGGGAAGGCCGCCTGCCGGTTGTTCCATAGCTCGCCGGGGGTCAAGCCGACGCGGAGACGCTCCCGGTGCCGTTCGTAAATCAGAGCGGCATGAGAGGCCTGCGCGAGGTGGTCGATATCCTCGGTTTCCTCGTTGAAGGTCGTCCCGTCGGGCTGGAGTTCGTCGAAGACGACGGTGATCCTGTCGCGGTCCCACTCCACGCTTGTTGCGCTTGTCGGAAACCCGATCGCGACCCCGCCGGTCAGGGCGCACAACAGGAGCGGTTTGCCGTCCTCCGGCGGTAAATTTCTGGCCTCGCACGTCAGAAACCGGTGCTCCACAGCCGCCTCGACATCGCTCAAAAGTGACGTCTTCGTCGTCATCCTGACGAGAAACAGATATTCTTCGCGCGCTCCGTCCCGACGCAACCGTCCCGTGGCGTCATACAACGAGAAGCCCGGCGCGCATGGAGTTTCCGTCAGGTGTCGAGCGGTCCGCAAGGTTTTGGCGGTGACCCCTTGCGTCACGAGTTGCGCCATGCCGGACACGACATCCTTCAGAAAGCAGACGGCAACACAAGAATTTCCGGCCGTCAAGCTGGCGTGGTTGAGCACCATTTCCCGCATGGTCACGACGCGGGCGCCAGAAGCCGGGCGAGATTCTCCTCGTGCTGATCGAAGAAGCCGGCGGACCATTCCGACAGGCGTCCGTCCCTGTCGATCCGTGGCGACGACACGATCGCCGCGCCTTCGTCTCCGCGCTCGAAATAATGGAAAACGGCATCCTCCGGCGCGATCAGACCATCGCGGACGGCGATGCGGACCCCGTCCATGAAATGGTCGCTGTGCGTTTCTGCGATCACCTGGACCCCTGCCATCGTCGCGCGAACCGCAAGGTCCGCGAGTTTCGTCTGCCCCCGAGGGTGCAGATGCGCCTCCGGGTTTTCGACCAAGCACAACGAACCCTTCGGCGCGAACATCGCCACCAACAGGGGCAATGCATAGGACAGGCCAAACCCCACATTGGTGGCGCGATAGGGTCGCGTCTCCACGTCGCCCTTCCGGTCGAACATGAAGCCGGCGACGAGCGCGTCGGCGTTGGGGATCGGCTCCAGCCGGAGATGCGCGCCGGGGCTGATCTCGGCGAGCCATCGTTCGATCCCGTCCATCAGACGCCGGGATTCGCAATCTTCGAAACGCGGATCGTCCTTCGAGTGAGCGTCATTTCCATGAGCGTTGAGATAGTTCAGCGCATATTCGCCGCGCCCACCGAGGTCTCCGCCACGCGCGAACGTCTCCGAAAGGGCGTAGGTCTTTCGGGGACCGACCCGCTCGGCATCAACATAATGGAGGGTCCCGCCGAACGGCGGCGCATCCCGCCACGATTCCGGAACGCCGTATCCGCCGAACCGGTCGGGCGCCGCCTCCGACGGCAGCATGTTCAATTTGTCGGCCACGGCATCGTAGTCGTAGGCAAGCACGCACGGTTCCTCGACGTCGTCGCGGTACAGGGAGAATTCGATGACATCGGTCTCCGCTCCCTCGAACAGCGCCTCCCTGCCGGTTCCGATATCGGCGAGTCGGCCGCCCAACGCGAGTCCGCCCTCCCTCAACACCCGCTGTTCGTATGATTGCCGCAGCACGAGCAAGGCCTGCATGGCGCTGCTCTTTCCCATGCCGTTCAACCCGCACAACAAGGTTATCGGCGCGAAATCCAGTTCCAGGTTCGCGAAACACTTGAAATTCGAGAGCTCGAGGCGCGTGAGCATCGCTAAAGACACTCCTCGATCAGACCGTCAATCGTCCGGAACTGCTTTCGAACCCGGGCGCGCGCGCTCGTAGAGTAGGAGATCGCCATCTCGAACTCCCGGTCGTCCTCAAGCAGGGCCGAGAAACCCTCCAGGACTCGCTCGCGGTTCCGAACAAGTCTATCGATCTTTTTTCGGGACCGGCGGGCCAGCCCGACGGTCCAGGCTCCGAACAGCGCCTTGTTGACGGGATACCGGCGCGGATTGTTCGGATAGCGCTTGCGGAAGGCATCTTTGCCGAAAATGTCGGCAGCCGCACCCATCGTCTTCTTGAAATCAGCAGTGATCGAAACGCGTTCCCGATCGGTCATCCGGTTGATCCGTTTCATGGCGCTATCGAGATAGCCATCGATGTCGTTGGCCGCGTAGTTCTCCCAACCGTCAATATGGAAGGCGAGGAAGCGCAGCACGCAATCCCGATCATCCATCCTCTTGGGATTGATCGAACGGCCAGTCGCATCCAGGAATTCCTTGGTTTCGGCGAGCCCCTTGAGGTATTCGCGAATCGGTCCGGGGTTGAGCGCATGGCGGATTTCCTGCGCCTTGAGCATCAATCCGCCGGTGTTGATTCGACGGAAGATATTGAACATCACCTCGTCGGGAGTTTCCGGATCGATGACGTTCACGACGAGTTGGGTTTCTTTGATCCGCCGCTGCATGGGGCGCTTCAGATCGCTGTATTTTTTTCCTTCCAAGGGAATGAGGTACTCCAGGTTGGAAAGAGCAAATTCATCCCTCACGTAACGGTCGATGGTGGACATGCGCTGGATGCCGTCGACCACGGTCCAGTTCTCTTCCTCGTCCGCTGCCACGTAGAAGACGGGCAGGGGTATGCGCAGCAGGAGCGATTCCACAAGGCGGTTCTGATCTTTAGGTTTCCAGATGTCTCGTCTCCTCTGGAAATCCGGCGCCAGATCGATTTCATCATGCTCGATGCGCGAGACCAGCTGCTCCACGACGATGTTGACCGGACGGACCTTGATCTTCTCGGGGTCGAACGGGTGCTCGATCTTCGTCTCGTTCGGGTCATCTTGCTCCGGCTCCACGCCACTGTCTCGATCCTCGTCCGCTTCGTCCGGAACCGGAGCGGATTCCTTGAACGTTTCATTGTTCGCGTCATCGGGCATGTCGAGTAACTCCAATGCGACGGTAGCCCTCGCACCGCCACCGTGTCAGGCACCTCCTCTGGTCCCCCGCGCGACAGTCCGCGCCTCGCATCAATCCGAACCGGGACATCGAGCCCGGCGGCCGCGAGCGGTCAGCCGGATACCTGCGCGGCGACCTCCGCGGCGAAATCCGTTTCCTCGCGCTCTATGCCCTCGCCCAGGGCATACCTTGCGAATCCGGTCAGCTCGATGCCCGAACCCAGGTCCCTCGCGGCCTGTTCCACGACCCTGGATACCTTTGTCTCGCCATCGATGACGAAGGTCTGTTCGTTCAGAACCGCTTCCTCGTAAAACTTGCGGAGCCGTCCTTCCGTCATCTTGGCGACGATATCGTCCGGCTTGCCCGACTGGCGCGCCTGTTCCGCCAGCACCGCCCGTTCCCGCTCCACCACCGCGGGGTCCAACGACTCGATCGACAGGGACAAGGGGGCGGCGGCGGCGACATGCATCGCGATTCGCTTGCCGAGTTCCGCAAGCGCCTCCGTGTCGCCGTCGGACTCGAGGGCCACGAGCACGCCGATCCTGCCGAGATTGGGGGCCACGGCGTTGTGGACGTAACTCGCCACCACGCCCGACCGCACGGAAAGAGCGTCGGATCTGCGGAACCGGATATTCTCTCCGATCGTCGCGGCCATTTGCCGAACCTGCTCGCCGACGGTGCGCGACTCGCCCGGACAGGCCGCCGACGACGTGGCGTCGTAGTCACCCCGCTGCGCCAACGCCGCATCGGCGACGGCGCGAACGAATTCCTGGAACGAGTCGTTCCGCGCCACGAAATCGGTTTCGGAGTTGACTTCCACGATCGCGGCGGCGCGCCCGGAGACCACGGTCCCCACGAGACCCTCCGCCGCGACCCGCCCCGCCTTCCTGGCCGCCGCGGCCAGACCCTTGGCGCGAAGCCAGTCCATGGCCGCGTCCATGTCGCCATCGTTTTCGGCGAGGGCCCGCTTGCAGTCCATCATGCCGGCGCCGGTACGCTCCCGGAGAGTCTTCACCTCCGATGCCGAGATACTTGCCATGTTTCCACCCATGTACGATCGGCGTTCGACTCCGGTCGACCGCCCCGATGCCGGGTTTCGGCTAGCCGGCGGCCGGCCGCGCCGCTTCCCCGGCGGCTTCCCCTCCCGTATCCGCGGGTTCGGGGTCCCCGGAAGACGCTTCGGAAGATGCATCTCCCGCTTCCCGTTCGACGTCACCGGACTCCGCGCCGTCGCCGTCTGCATCCCCGGCGTCGGGAACTGCCTCCGATACGGGAACTTCCGCCTGGCCCATGTCCTCCCCACGCGCGGACATTTCCGCCTGAATACCGCCGAGCACGGACTGGACCACGAGGTCGCAATACAGGTTGATGGCCCGCAGCGCGTCGTCGTTCCCCGGTATGGGATACGCGATCCCCACGGGGTCCGAATTGCTGTCGACGACCGCGACCACGGGAATGCCGAGCTTCCGCCCTTCCTTTATGGCGATGTCTTCCCTGTTCGTGTCGATCACGAACAGGAGATCCGGGATGCCGCCCATTTCCTTGATTCCGCCGAGCGCGCGTTCGAGTCGGTCGCGTTCACGGGTCAGGCGAAGCAATTCCTTCTTCGTCAGGCCGACGTTGTCGTCCGCCAGCATCCCGTCCAGGTCCTTGAGACGCTTGATCGAGATGGAGATCGTGCTCCAGTTGGTCAACATGCCGCCCAGCCAGCGATGATTGACGTAGTACTGGCCGCACCGCCGGGCCGCCTCCGTCACCGGCGACGACGCCTGGCGCTTGGTCCCGACGAACAGCACGCGACCGCCGGACGACACGATGTCGCGCACCGCGCCGAGCGCCCGATGGAGCATCGGCACGGTCTGCTCGAGGTCGATGATGTGAATCCCGTTGCGCACGCCGAAAATGTACCGGGACATCTTCGGGTTCCAACGGTGAGTCTGATGTCCGAAATGCACGCCGGCTTCCAGCAGCTGGCGCATCGTGAAGGTCGGCGCAACCATATCCTGTCCTTCTCCGGTTCATCCGCCGCGGAGCTCGGTCCGTCGCGATCCGCCGGATCCGACGAACACCGGATCGACGTTCCGGCTCTCTACCGCCGGAAGGCCGCAATCCCGCGTGAGGGTTGGCGCCGGCCCGACGGCCGACGTTCCGGGCCGTTGGATACCCGCCGGACGCCACACATGCAAGGAGATTCCGGCCGGAGCGTCCGGCTCAGACTTCCTGAACCGCCAGGACACCCGGCGTGTGCGCGATATTCCCCCGAATCTCGGGAGAGACCGTGAACGTCCCGGGCAACTCGACCTCCACCTCCGTAAGACCGCCATCCAACCGCAAAAGCAGACTGATCCTGCTTTTGCCGCCGTTGCCGTCGCCGCCGTTCCTGCCGGGGCCCAGAACATCGCCGAGACGCGAAATCGGCTCCTCCCGATCGACGGCGATCTGCACATCGGCCACGGTCCGGGACGCCACGTCCTCGAGAGGCTGAATCGACTGGACGGTCAGCCTCGGAGACTCTCCGTCCGAGCGGCCCTCGACGTCGACGAGCAGGTTGGCGCCGACCCTCAGCAGTTCCCGGCGTGATGAAAGCAGTTCGGAGAACACCGTCACCTCGTAGCTGCCGGTGGTGTCGGACAGCTGCACGAAAGCGAACCGGTTCCCCTTGGCCGACGTGCGCTCCTGGACGCCCTCGACGGCTCCCGCGAGCTTCAACCGCCGGCCACCCCCGTTCAGCAGTCCGACCACGTCCGCGAAGCCGCGGACGCGCAGCCGCCGCAGGGGAATCCGGAAGGCGTCCAGGGGATGCGCGGACAGGTAAAAGCCCATGGCGTCACGCTCCTGGGCGAGGCGTTCCATGGGCAGCCAATCTTCCATTTCCGGGACGGGAATCGCGGGCAGGTCGCCGGCGGCCTCTCCGAACAGGCTCTCCTGGCCGGTCACGCGGGACTCGGTCGCCGACTGCGCGTGCCGAAGCACCTGTTCCGCCGCGGCCAGAACCTGGGCGCGGTTGGGGTTCAGCGTGTCGAACGCGCCCGCCCTCGCCAGATTCTCGAGCTGCCGCTTGTTGACCTGCCGGGGATCGATACGGTCCGCGAAATCCGAAAGGCCGCGATAGGGACCGTTCTCCTTCCGCTCGGCCACGACGGATTCCATCGCCTGCCTGCCGACACCCTTGATCGCGGCGAGCGCATATCGAATGCCGGCAACCGCGCCTTCCCCTTCGCCGTCGCGCTCGACGGTGAATTCGGCGTCGGATCGATTGATGTCGGGGTGACGGAGCTCGATGCCCATGCGCTCCGCCTCCATTCTGAAAATACCCAACTTGTCCGTGTTGCCCATGTCGAGCGTCATGGACGCCGCCAGAAATTCCACCGGGTAGTTGGCCTTCAGCCACGCCGTCCGGTACGCGATGAGCGCGTAACAGGCGGCATGAGACTTGTTGAATCCGTAACCGGCGAACTTCTCGACCAACTCGAATATGTAGGCCGCGCGACCGCGCGCGACCCCGCGCGCGACAGCGCCGTCGATGAATTTCTCGCGTTGGGCGGTCATCTCGGACTGGATCTTCTTGCCCATCGCCCACCTGAGTACGTCCGCGTCGCTCAGGCTGAAGCCGGCGAGGACCTTGGCGATCTCCATGACCTGCTCCTGGTAGACGATGACGCCGTAGGTTTCCCGAAGGACGGGCGCGATCATCGGATGGAGCGTTTCCGGTTCCTCCTGGCCCTTCTTGCAGGCGACGAACCGGGGGATGTTCTCCATCGGTCCGGGGCGATACAGTGCGACGAGGGCGATGATGTCCTCGAACGCGTCGGGCTTCATATCGGCAAGCACCTGACGCATACCCGAGCTTTCGAGCTGGAAGACGCCGACCGTCTCGCCGCGCCCGAGCATCTCGAACGTCCCGCGATCGTCGAGAGGGATCTTCTCCAACTCGATCTCGCCGTCCCTTCGGTCGATGAGGCTCAGCGTCTTGTTGAGGACGGTGAGCGTCTTCAGACCGAGGAAGTCGAACTTCACCAGACCCGCCCGGTCGACGTACTTCATGGAGAACTGCGTCACGGGCATGGTGGATCTCGGGTCGCGGTAAAGCGGGATCAACGTGTCCAGCGGCCGGTCGCCGATGACCACGCCCGCGGCGTGCGTGGACGCATGCCGGTACAGACCCTCGAGCTTCAGCGCGATGTCGAGCAGGTGGGCGACCGCCTCGTCCGAATCGCGCATCTCCCGGAGTCTCGGTTCCCCGTCGATCGCGTCGGCGAGCTTCACGGGATTGGCGGGGTTGTTCGGGACCATCTTGCAGATGCGGTCGATCTGACCGTAGGGCATCTCCAGGACCCGACCCACGTCGCGCAGCGCCGCCCGCGCCTGGAGCTTGCCGAAGGTGATGATCTGGGCGACACGGTCCCGGCCGTACTTGTCCTCGACGTAGCGCAGGACTTCGTCGCGCCCCTCCTGACAGAAATCGACGTCGAAGTCCGGCATCGAAATCCGGCCCGGGTTCAGGAAACGCTCGAACAGGAGGCCGAATCTCAGAGGATCGATATCGGTGATGCCCAACGACCACGCCACGACCGAGCCGGCCCCCGACCCCCGTCCCGGGCCGACGGGAATTTCGGACTTCCGCGCGAAGCCGATGAAATCGGCCACGATGAGGAAGTATCCGGCGAAACCCATGTCGACGATCACGGACAGCTCGTAGTCGAGACGCTCGCGGTAGGGCGCCGCTGTCGCTTCCCGGTCGGCACCACCGTCGGCAAGCGGAAAGACGATCCGTTCGAGGCGTCGCTCCAGACCCGCTTCCGCCTGCCGACGGATTTCCGTTTCCGCGTCCAGGCCCCGGGGGGACGTGTAGGCCGGGAAAATCGGATCACGCTCCAGAGGGCGGAACGAGCACCGCCGGGCAATGACCAAGGTGTTGTCCACGGCCTCGGGAAGATCGTGAAAGAGTTCCCGCATCTCGCGAGCCGACTTGAAGCGGTGCTCCGCCGTAAACTTGCGGCGGTCGTCCTGACCGAGATACGTGCCATCGGAAACGCAGATCAGCGCGTCGTGCGCCTCCCGCATCGACTCGTTGGCGAAGTACACGTCGTTGGTCGCCACGAGCGGAAGCTCCAGCTCATAGGCCAGATCGACCAGGGCTCCCTCGACCCGGCCCCCGTCGGGCGGCCCGTGACGTTGCAGTTCGACGTACAGGCGGCCCGGAAACATGTTCGCGAGAGCCCGCAAGTTGGCCGTGGCAGCCTCGCGCTGCTGGGCGGCGAGCAGTTTGTCGACGGGGCCGACGGCTCCGCCGGTCAAGGCGATCAGTCCTTCGGCGCGGTCTCTCAGCTCGGCATACGTGACGCTCGGTACGCCGCCGTCCTCCGTGGCGAGGAACGCCTGGCTGGACAGCTTGAGGAGATTTCGATAACCTGTCTCGTCCCGCACGAGCAGGACCACCGAATCGACTTGGGATCGATCGCGCCGACGGTCCGTTTCGGCGAACGACGAAACACCCAATACCGTACCGACGACGGGCTGGACCCCCGCCTCGGCGCAAGCCATGGAAAATTCCAGCGCCCCGAACAGGTTCCCGGAGTCGGTAATCGCCACGGCCGGCATGTCGTGACGCACGCAGAGTTCGACGAGTTCGCCGACGGGGATGGCACCTTCCGACAACGAGTATGCCGTGTGCACCCTCAGATGAACGAAATCCGCGTGCGCCATGATCCTCACGTCATGCTGGACGCGGCATTATCCCATAGCCGACCCCATCGGATAAGGTGAACGAAGGGCGAACCCGACTAAATGTTGTGGATCGGCGGCGCATAGGCAACGCCGTCATCGGGCGGACACCCCCCGACGATCCAGCGCATCGGACCCGCGCCGACAAATTCAATCGATGGGATCGAGCGTGATGGCCAAGCGCCTCGTGATGAGCGGACGAACGGTATCCGCCCACTCTCCGGTATCGGCCGCCTTCCGCCACGCCTCCGAGTCACGGGTCTCCGGGGAGTCGACCTCGTACAACGCGAAGTAGGTCGGTACGTCAAGGTCACCGTCCACCCTGTTCACCTTGTAGCGCTTCGCCCCGTGCACGCCGGGGACGCTCAAGAGCGCCGGGATGTGATCTTCGTCGTACAACCGATTGAATTCCTCGTCGCCAACGCTTTCGGGCCTTTCCACCATCACCAGGACCAGTGTCTTCGACATTGCGCCTCCTCCTCGATACGTGTCTCGTTTCCACGGATAGCCGGTCGGGACCACGGCGCCAGCAGCGCGCCGCATTCCTTCAGCCGCTCGATCTCTTTCTCCGTATACCCGAGTCCCCCCTCGGCACGAACGGGGAAAGTATCCCGCGAACGTCCGGTGGGACATGGCGGGCTTCGCCCCGACACCGAACGAACCGGGGCATGGTTCGCCGACGAAAGCGTTTGATGATAGTTTGCGGCCATGCAGGGCAGGCTTGGCATGACCGACGCGACCGGCGTGACTATCGAAGAAACCATCCGTTTCCACGCACACCGGCGCACATCCGCGCATCGCGGCGACCGGTCCGCGCCTGCGGGGCGCCTGGCGCGGTGGATGTGATCCGAAGTGCCACGCACCAGCGAAGTCACGTTCAACGGCCATTTCGCCGAAGCCCTGCGCGGCAAGCACCCGTTGTGGAGGGATCATCTGGGCGTCGAACAGACCGGGGTCTTTCCCGACGATCCCCGGCTGCGGCCCGACATTCTCGTCCGGGCGCCGAACGCGCAGCCCGTCGTCGTCGAAACCGAGTATGCGCCGGCGGCCACCGTCGAGGGCGACGCCAGGGCCCGGCTCGGCAAGCAGCCGCTGGCATCCGCCGAGCCGATCGAACAGGCCATCGCCGTCCGCGTCCCGGACTCCTTTCGGCGAGGCCAGGCCGACCTCGCCGAACGCATCGCCGCCGCCGACTTCGATTACTGCGTGTTCTCGGGCGATCCGTCGGCGCCGCGGCGCTGGCCCGAGACCGGCTGGCTCACCGGCGGCATCGACCACATCGCCCGATGCATCGAGCACGCGATGGTGTCGCAGCGCCTCGTCGACAGGGGCATGTCGATACTCGAAAACGGCGTGCGCATCGCCACCATAGCCATCCGCGACGCCGTCACGCTCGGCTTCCCGGACGTCGAGCGCAATTTCGGTCGCATCCTCAACCAGCGCGGCGGCGAACAGACGAACCGCATGGCGATGACCATCATCGCCAATGCGCTGACGTTCCACGCGATGATCACCGGCACCCACGACGTCCCGCCGATCACGCAACTTCGGACCACCACGCGATCGTCCTTCCAGATGGAGCTTCTCCTCGCGTGGCGACATATTCTCGACGAGATCAACTACTGGCCGATCTTCAAGGTGGCGTCCGACCTTCTCGCCACGGTCCGCTCCGATACGGCGCGGCGCATTCTCGCCGTCCTCGCCGACGCTGCGGAACAACTCGCCCACATCGGCGCGACGACACGCCACGACCTGGCGGGCAGGATGTTCCAGAACCTGATCGTCGACCGGAAATTCCTGGCGACCTTCTACACCCGGCCGACCAGCGCCACCCTGCTGGCGGAACTCGCCACGGCCCGCCTGGACGCCGACTGGAGCGACCTCGCCGCCTACCCCGACCTCGTCATCGCCGACCTTTCCTGCGGCACGGGCACGCTCCTCTCCGCCGCCTACCACGCCGTCCTCGGCAGATACCGCCATGCCGGCGGCGACGACGGCGAGATCCACCGCCGCATGATCGAGCGCTCCATCGTCGCGGCCGACATCATGCCCGCCGCCGCCCACCTCTGCGCCTCGCAGTTGTCGAGCGTCCATCCGTCCGAGATCTTCGACAACACCCGCGTCTACACGATGCCCTACGGGATCGGCGCCGGTGAGGAACGCGACCGCGGCGTCGCCGTCGGCTCCCTCGATCTGATCGTCGCGGCGCAGACGCGCTCCCTGTTCGCCACCGGACAGCGGCAGGCCAGCGGCGCCCGAGGCGACGTGGACATACAGGACGTCGAGTTGCCCCACGAGTCGGTCGATCTGGTGATCATGAACCCGCCCTTCACCCGTCCGACCAATCACGAGGTCGCCGAGGTTCCCGTCCCGTCCTTCGCCGGCTTCCGCACTACCGAGGACGAACAACGGGCGATGTCGGACCGCCTCGTGGACATTCGCCGGGAACTGGAAAGCCCGGCCGGCCACGGCAACGCCGGGCTCGCGTCGAACTTCATCGATCTGGCGCACGCCAAGGCGAGGCCGGGCGGCGTGGTGGCGCTGGTCCTGCCC
This sequence comes from Alphaproteobacteria bacterium, assembly GCA_965200265.1. Taxonomy (GTDB): domain Bacteria; phylum Pseudomonadota; class Alphaproteobacteria; order UBA2966; family UBA2966; genus UBA2966. The sequence goes on from OZ241357.1 coordinate 2,265,480, forward strand.
ATCGCCGCCATACAGGGCGGTTCCTGGCAGGCGGCCCGGAGCCTGCTCGCCGCCCGATACACGGACGTCGCGGTCGTCACCATCGCCGCCTCCGGCAACCTGGACCGCGCGTTCTCGGCCGACACCGGCATGGCGGAGGCGCTTATCGTGGCGACGAAGCGGCGCGACCGAAACGGCCCGCCGGCAGAGACGGCGTTGTTCGTGAACCTCCACCGTCGTCCGGCCACCCTGCTCGAAGCTGCGGAGGTCGCCAAACTCGTCGCGCACCTGCCGGAGACACCCGCGACGGGCCGGCTCCGCGCCGGCGACCAGCCGCTCGGAAGCTATATCCGCGCGCCGTTGAACGAGGGCGGGTGCGCGGCGCTGCGCGAGTCGGCGCTCGCCGACACGATGATGGCGTTGCGGCGCGGCGAACTGCGGATGCCCCGGTACGCGGAACGCCACACCATTCCGGTCACGCCCCTCGGGTGTCTGGGCGAACGCGGCCTGCTGGATCGCGACATCGGCAACAGGAACGACGGGAAGCCGCCGTTCCGCGGGCCGTTCAAGATCGTTCCCGTTCAAGGCGTGCCCAGCTATCCGATCCTCTGGGGCCACGACGCCGAACGCGAACGGCGCATGATCGTGGAGCCGGACAGCGAGGGCGAGGTGCGCCCCGATGGCGAAGATCGCGCGGTGGCGGCGTGGCGAACCGCGACACGCCTTCACTTCAATCGCGACTTTCAACTCAACTCGCAGAGTCTCGCGGCCTGCCTGACGCCGGAGCGCGCGCTCGGCGGCACCGCATGGCCCAACTTCCGGCTCCACGACGAACGATGGGACGAGGCCATGGCGCTGTGGGCCAACAGCACGCCGGGGTTGATGTCCTTCTGGTGGACGGGCTCGCGGCAACAGCAAGGCCGGGCACGCATAACCATCTCCCAATTGCCGAAGCTTCCGGTTCTCGATCCGCGGGCGCTGCCGCCCGGCAATCTGGATCGGGCCTCGGCGATCTTCGAGGAGTTCCGAGGCAGGCCGTTGCTTCCCGCCAACGAGGCCTGCCGGGACGACGCCCGCCAGGCGCTGGACCGCGCCGTCCTCGTCGAGCTTCTCGGACTGCCGGACGACGTGCTCGAGGCGTTCGCGAACCTTCGCCTCCAGTGGTGCAACGAACCTTCCGTGCACGGAGGGAAAAGCACCGCGCCCGCGGTCGATTGAAGAGATCCCCCCGCTTCGGGACGGCTTCGTGCAGGCGCCGCGCTTGAAGCCTTCGGCCCCCCCTGAAAGAGTCCGCTCATGACCGGGTCGACGTCTTCGGCCGTCGCGGCGCGGCAGTCCGCCCCGACGCGCCTGTCCGCGCGGGCGCTGGTGCTGCTGGTCTTCGTGGTGCTGTTGTGGGGCGCATCCTATCCGACCATGAAGGCGGCGGCGCTCGAGATCCCGATCCTCACCTTTCGGGGCTGGGCGGCGGTCGCGCCGGGTCTGGTCCTGCTGGCGCTCGCCCGCGCCGGCGGCCACCCGCTCCACGTGCCGCGTCCGCACCGCCCAAGTGTGATCCTGACGGGCTTCTTCACGGTCACGCTGACCCATACGCTGACGAACTTCAGCACACTCCACATCGCGGCGGGCCAGACGTCGATCATGCTCTACACCATGCCGCTGTGGGCCTTCATCATCGGCATTCCCGTGCTGGGAGAACGGCCCACCCGCGGCCACTGGGCCGGCCTCGCGCTGGGGACCGGCGGCATGACCCTGCTGTGGTTGCAGACGGCGGGAGGCGGGATCTCTCCGGGTGTTCTCATCGGATTGGCGGGCGCAGTCTCATGGGCTTGCGGAACCATCGCCGCCAAGAGCGCCTCGGGTCACGTCCCACCGCTCGTCCTGACGGGGTGGATGTTCGTGATCGGCGGGATGCCGCTGTGCCTGATGGGCCTCGCCGAGATCGACAGGATCGGACCCGTGTCCCCGGTCGCGTTGCTCTCCGCCCTCTTCGTCGCGTTCGGATGCAACCTCGTCGGGTTTCTGGGATTCTTCGTGCTCATCAAGCAGGTCCCCGCCATCGTGGCGTCGCTGTCGGTGCTCGCCGTGCCCGGAGTCGCGTTCGCCGGCGGTCTGATCATGCTCGGCGAGGCGATGACGGCGCTGGACGCCCTGGCGTTCGCGCTGCTCGCCGGCGCCCTGGTCACGGTCCTGCCGAGACCGGCGACGAAACGCCGCGCCCGATCGGGGCCATAATCCCCGAACCCGGAAGACCGCGACGCCGGGGCGCGCCGTCACTTCACGATCTCGGGTTCCGGCCCGCTCTCTTCCGGCTCGGACCGGGGGTCGAGCTCGGCGATCACCGGCGTCGTCGCGGGCATCGGCGAGAACGGGGTCTGGTCCTCCACGGGAAGCGGCTCGCGCCGCGTCATGCGATAGACGACGAACGACGCCAGAACCACCGTCAGGGCCCCGGTGAAGACGAAGAGGCCGAAAGGTCCCGTCAGGCTCATGATCGCCGACGCCGCGATCGGGCCGACGACCGCGCCGACGCCGAACGCGAACAGCAGGCCGGCGCTGATGGACAGAAGCTCCGACGCATCTGCGAAGTCGTTGGCGTGGGTCAGGCCCTGCCCGTAGAGGGTGAAGGCGAGTCCGCCGAAGAGCGAGACCAGGGACAACAGCACGAGGAACGCGGGGTCGCCGGCGGCGACGATGGCGACGCTGGCCGCGGCGACGCCCGCGAGGACCCACATCACGACCTTGCGGCGATCGAAGCGGTCCGAGAGCCATCCGACGGGCCATTGCAGGACGAGACCGGCGAAGATGGCGGTCGCCATGAAGGTCGACACCTGACCCGTGTCGAAGCCGCTCCGCTGGGCGAACAGGGGACCCATGTTGAAGAACGCGCTGTTGATCGCCCCGGACGAGAAACACAGCGCGACGCCGAGGGGAGAGATCCGGGTCAGCGCGAGGATGCCGAGCCGTCCGCCCGGTTCGGGAACCGGGGCCTCCATCCGCGTCATCGCCACGGGAACGAGGCCGACCGCGAACAGCATGGCGACGACGCTGAACGACACGAACGTCTCGGGACCCCCGAGGTTCAGCATCAGCTGGCCCGAGCCCAGGGCCAGAAACGAAATCACCATGTAAAGGGACAGGACCCGCCCGCGAATGTAGTTGGGGACCTTGGCGTTGATCCACGATTCGGCGATCGTGTACAGGCTCGCCGTGCAGTACCCGGTGAGAACCCGCAGGATGCCCCAGACGATCTGCGAAACGAAGATCGGGTGCAGGAGCGCCGAGCACGCGGCAAGCGCGGCGAGCGCCGCGAACGAACGGATATGGCCGACGCGCTCCACGAACCAGTGGCTCGTCCGCGCCCCGAGAATGAAGCCGACGGAGTTGCAGGCGAGCACGATGCCGATCGACAGGGTCGGCACGCCCTCGATCCCCATGCGGACGGCCAGCAACGTCGTGAACAGGCTGTTTCCGGCGATGAGCAGTCCCACGCCGAGGAACAGCGCCCCGAGGATCGGCAGCAACTGGATCATCGCTGGCTCCGACGTCGATCCGCGAGGGCGCTCCGCCGCTTCGTGTCGCGGACGACGGTCGCCGCGTCAAATGGGGATTCCAGTCCCGGAACGCAAGACCGATCGCGACGTTCGGAGCGGGATCGGAGGAGTCGTTCGGGCGATGGCGGCAGCGCTCACATGTTGCGCCGGTACCGGCCGCCCACCTCGAACAAGGCGCCGGTGATCTGCCCCAGAGAGCAGACGCGGACGGCGTCCATCAGCACCGCGAAGACGTTTTCGTTCGCCGCCGCCGCGGCCTTGAGGCGTTCAAGCACAGCCGGCGCCTCGTCCGCGTGTCGCTCGTGGAAATCGCGCAGACGCGCGAGCTGGCCCTTCTTTTCCTTCTCCGTGGATCGGGCCAACGCCACGGTCGTCGTTTCCGGCGCGGCGGCGTCGGAACCGACGAAGGTGTTGACGCCGACGAGGGGATAGCTGCCGTCGTGCTTGCGGGTCTCGTAGTACAGCGATTCGTCCTGGATCTTGCCGCGCTGGTAACCGCTCTCCATGGCGCCGAGCACGCCGCCGCGCTCGGAAATGCGATCGAACTCCGCGAGGACCGCCTCCTCCACGAGATCGGTGAGCTCGTCGATGATGAAGGAGCCTTGGTTCGGGTTTTCGTTGCCGGCAAGGCCCCACTCCTTGTTGATGATGAGCTGAACGGCCATGGCCCGGCGCACGGACTCTTCCGATGGCGTGGTGATCGCCTCGTCGTAGGCGTTGGTGTGCAGGCTGTTGGTGCCGTCGTAGGTGGCGACCAGGGCCTGCAAGGTGGTCCGGACGTCGTTGAAGGCATACTCCTGCGCGTGCAGGGAACGTCCCGACGTCTGCGTGTGGTACTTGAGCTTCTGGCTCCGTTCCGAGGCTCCGTATCTGTCGCGCATGGCGACGGCCCAGATCCGCCGGGCGACCCGGCCGAGCACCGTGTATTCCGGGTCCATGCCCGCCGAGAAGAAGAACGACAGGTTGGGGGCGAAGTCGTCCACGTCCATGCCCCGGGCGAGGTACGCCTCGACATAGGTGAACCCGTTCGCCAGCGTGAAGGCGAGCTGGCTGATCGGGTTCGCTCCCGCCTCGGCGATGTGGTAGCCGGAGACCGACACCGAGTAGAAGTTCCTCACTCCGTGTTCGATGAAATACTCCTGGATGTCGCCCATCACCTTGAGCGAGAACTCGGTGGAGAACAGGCACGTGTTCTGGCCCTGATCCTCCTTGAGAATGTCGGCCTGCACGGTCCCGCGGACGTTCTCGTGCACCCATTTCCGGATCTTCGCGGCCTCGGCCTTCCCCGGATCGCGGCCGTGCTCGGCTCGAAACCCATCGAGCTGCTGGTCGATGGCGGTGTCGAGGAACATCGCCATGATGGTCGGCGCCGGCCCGTTGATGGTCATCGAGACGGACGTCGACGGATCGCACAGATCGAAACCGTCGTACATCGCCTTCATGTCGTCGAGCGTCGCGATCGACACGCCCGAGTTGCCGACCTTGCCGTAGACGTCGGGCCGCGGGTCGGGATCGTTGCCGTAGAGCGTCACCGAATCGAAAGCCGTCGACAGGCGCTTGGCCTCCGAATGCTCGGACAGGAGCCTGAATCGCTTGTTGGTGCGGAACGGGTCGCCCTCGCCGGCGAACATCCGCGTGGGGTCCTCGCCCCGGCGTCGGAACGGGAACACGCCGGCGGTGAACGGGAAGTGCCCCGGCAGGTTCTCCCGTCGGCGCCACTTCAGCAGCTCCCCCTCGTCCTCGTATTTCGGCAGCGCGACGCGCGGCAACGCGTTGCCGCATATCGTCGTCGTCGTCAGCGACGTGCGGATCTCCCGCCCCCGCACCCGATAGACGTACTCCTTGCCGGAATAGGCCTTCTTCATCTCCGGCCAATCGGCCAGCAACCGTCTCGATTCCGGGGCGAGGGCGGCTTCCCTTTCCGCCGCAAGGCGGTCGAGGCTCTCCGGAGCGCCGCCAGCGTCCCCGATCATCGCCGCGGCGGCGCGAAGCTGCTGGCGTTCGCGGGCGATCCGCGCCTGGACGTCCGTCGTCTCGTGGTAACGCCGCACCGTATCGGCGATTTCGGCGAGATACCGCGTCCGGTCGGCGGGCACGATCAGATCGCGGTTCGAGGACGTCCTCGTCGTGACCGGAGAGGAATCGTCGGCCCATTCCGCGAGTCCGCGTTCCGAGAACACGCCGAGGAGCGCCCGATACAAGGCCGCGACGCCGTCGTCGCCGAACTTCGAGGCGATGGTTCCGAATACCGGCATCTCTTCCGGCGGCGTTCCGAACAGCCCGTGGTCGCGCCGATACTGCTTGCGCACGTCGCGCAGCGCGTCCTCGGCCCCCCTCCGATCGAACTTGTTGATCGCCACGAGGTCGGCGAAATCCAGCATGTCGATCTTCTCGAGCTGGCTCGCGGCACCATATTCCGGCGTCATCGCATAGATCGCCACGTCGACGAAAGGCACGATCTCCGCGTCCCCCTGCCCGATACCGGACGTCTCGACGATGACGAGATCGTGTCCCGCCGCGCGGCACGCCGTTATCACGTCGGGAAGACAGTCCGCGAGTTCCGTGCCGGAGCCGCGCGTCGCCAGCGAGCGCATGTAGACGTCGGGATCGTGAATCGCGTTCATGCGGATGCGATCGCCGAGAAGCGCACCACCCGTCCGCCGCTTCGACGGATCCACGGCGATGATCGCGATCTTGAGCCCGGGCCGGTGGCGCCGGAACTGCCGGACGATCTCGTCCGCGAGGGAGGACTTCCCGGCGCCGCCGGTTCCGGTCAGGCCGACGACGGGCACTCCGCCACGCATTTCCGCGCGCCGTTCGACGTCCTCGCGGAATCGCGCGTCGGCCACACCGAGTTCGAGTGCCGTGATGACGCGCGCCAGCATACCGTGATCGCCGCCGTCGAACCCGTCCAGGCTTTCGGGCGGCGAATCGGCGAGGTCGAAGTCGGCGCGCTCGAGCATATCGTCGATCATGCCCTCCAGGCCCAGCTTCTGGCCGTCCTCGGGCGAATAGACCCGCGCGACGCCGTAGTCGTGGAGTTCCCGGATTTCCTCCGGCACGATGACGCCGCCGCCGCCGCCGAAGACCCTGACGCGCGACGCTCCCCGCTCCGCGAGGAGATCGATCATGTACTTGAAATACTCGACGTGCCCGCCCTGGTAGGAGCTGACCGCGATACCGTGGACGTCCTCGTGGATGGCGGCCGTCACCACCTCATCGACCGAACGGTTGTGGCCGAGATGAACGACTTCGGCGCCCGCCGCCTGGAGGATTCGCCGCATGACGTTGATCGAGGCGTCGTGGCCGTCGAAAAGGCCGGTGGCCGTCACAAAACGCAGCGTGCGCCCGGGCATGTAGCGTTCCCGGGGCGTCCTTCCCGCCTTCGCCGGCGGCGGACGGCGCTTCGTCCGGGATTTCGACGACCCGTTCCCGTTTCGGCCCCTGGCCTTCGACTCCCGGGCCGGTCCCGCGTCTTCCAGCAAGGGATCTCCTCCGCGACGGCATTTGAAGCTGGATGCGCTTAGCATAGCATACGGCCCGACCGCGGGAGTTCGGAAACCTTGCGGCGGCGGGACTCCCTTCACGATCGCGAGGCGTTGTCATGAAGTCCGGCAGGATCGACCCGACGGAACCACGCGAGACCCCGGTCGCGGCGGCCTACCCCAGGACCCGTATGCGGCGCAATCGACGTCATGGATGGTCCCGCCGGCTGGTGGCCGAGAACGCATTGAGCGTCGACGATCTCATCTGGCCGGTGTTCGTGCGGGACGGCGAGGACGTCGTGGAGCCGGTCCAATCCATGCCGGGGGCGAACCGCCACTCCGTCGACCGGGTCGTGGACGCCGTGACGGAAGCGGGCGCGCTGGGAATCCCGGCGGTCGCCCTCTTTCCCTATACCGACCCGGCGCTCAAGGACGCCGGGGGAACCGAGGGCCTCAATCCCGACAATCTCGTCTGCCGGGCCGTCCGCACCATCAAGGACGCCCATCCCGACATCGGCGTGATGTGCGACGTGGCGCTCGATCCCTACACCGATCACGGGCACGACGGGCTGTTGCGCGACGGTTACGTCGTCAACGACGAGACGCTGGACGTGCTGCGCCGCCAGGCCCTCGTTCAGGCGCAGGCCGGCTGCGACATCATCGCGCCGTCCGACATGATGGACGGCCGCGTGGCGGCGGTCCGCGACGCGCTCGACGCCGACGGGTTCGACCACGTCCAGATCATGGCCTACGCGGCCAAGTACGCTTCCGGATTTTACGGCCCCTTCCGCGACGCCGTGGGGTCCGCCCCCAGTCTCGGCGGCGGCGACAAGAAGACCTACCAGATGGACCCGGCCAACGCGGACGAGGCGATTCGCGAGGTGGCGCTCGACATCGCCGAAGGCGCCGACATGGTCATGGTCAAGCCCGCAATGCCGTATCTCGACATCGTGCGCCGGGTGAAGGACGAGTTCGGAATGCCCACCTTCGCGTACCAGGTCAGCGGCGAATACGCCATGCTGAAGGCCGCGGCCCGGAACGGCTGGCTCGACGGCGACCGGGTCATGCTGGAGAGCCTGACGGGGTTCAAGCGCGCGGGCGCCGACGGCATCCTCACCTATTTCGCCATCGAGGCCGCCCGGGCGATCCAGAGCGCCTGAGGCGCGGTCCCCTCCGTGGCCGGGTCCTACCGGCGCGCCCGGAACGGCGTCAGATCGACAGCCGGGTCGCGGCCCACCACGAGGTCGGCGATCAGACGCCCCGTGAGCGGCCCCAGTGTCAGGCCGTAGTGCTGATGCCCGAAAGCGAAGTACACGTCCGGATACACGGGCGACGGCCCGATCACCGGCCGTGAATCCGGAAGCGTCGGGCGGAACCCGAGCCACGCACTCAGTTCGCGCGTGTCCAGACCGGGAAGCATGCGTTTGGCGTGCGGGAGCAGACGGCGAATCCAGGCGAAATCGGATGGCGCCGCGAGGCTGGCGAGCTCGACGCCGTGCGCCAGCCGCAACCCGTCCTCCATGGGCGTGACGGCGAAACCGTAATCTCCATGGAGAAGGGGGCGCGTGGGTCCCGGCGCCATCGTCGGCAACATCAGGTGATAGCCCCGCTCGGTATCAAGCGGCACGTCGCCGCCCAACTGTTTCGCCAGACCCCGCGACCATGCCCCGGCCGCGAGCACGATGACGTCCGCCGCGATGCCGCTGCCCCCGACCCGGATCAGCCGGGGCCGCGCGGTCAGATCGAACCCGGTCACCTCTCCCATCTCGAGGCGGCCGCCTGCACCCACGAACGCCGCGGCGAAGGTCTGGACCACGCGCAGGGGATCGGTGAGTGAATCGAACTCCGGGAAGTAGAGGCCCCGGCTGAAGACGGGCGCGAGCGCCGGCTCCATCTGGCGGATCTCGTCGGCGTCGAGGATTTCGTATCGGCCGCCGTGGCGGTCGTGGAGCACGCGGACGTTCGCCGTGGCGTCGAACGCCGCGTCGCTTTCGTATACCTTGAGCCAACCCTTCCGGACGACGAAGTCCCGCGCCCCCGTCCATTCCACCAGATCGCGCCACGCCGGCCTGGCGTGCCGGGCCAGAGTCGCCAGGGCGGCGGCGTTGGCGTCGACCCGCGACGCGCGGGTCTCCCGCAGGAAGCGCGCCAGCCACGGGGTCAGCCGCGGCAGGGAGGACCAGCGCACCCGGAAGTAGGGTTCGCCGCCCGACAGGAATCTCGGGACGTTCCGCCACATGCCCGGCAGGCCCACGGGAACGCACGCGCCGTGAACGAGGATGCCGGCGCTGCCGCGGGACGCGCCCCGGCCGGGTTCGTCACGGTCGATCAACGTGACGTCGTGACCGTCCCGCCGGAGGTGGAGAGCGCACGAAACGCCGACGATTCCGGCGCCGATGACGGCGATGCCGCGCGCCGCCGGGCGATCGTCGCGCCCGGAAATTCGCACACGTTCCGACACGGGTGGATTGTTGCTGTTTTCTTCGGAGCTTCCCATCACAATATGTCACGCGATGTCACGCGGCCGGGCCGGGGCGCGGTGTCCGGGCGGAGAGAAACGGAGAAACCATGTGGGGCCAGCATCTCATTCTCGACATGTTCGACTGCGATCGCGAAGCCATCCGGGATCCCGACACGATCCGGGCGTTCGCGGCCGAGCTCGTCGAGGCCATCGGGATGAAGGCTTACGGAGAAGCCGTCCTCGAACACTTCGCGGCCCACGATCCCGCCGCCGGCGGCTACACGCTGGTCCAGCTCATGGAGACGTCGAACATCACCGCGCACTTCGCCGAACGATCCGGTGACGTCTATCTCGACGTATTTTCCTGCAAGACGTTCCCGGAAGAGAGCGCGATCGCCGTATGCCGGAAGCGCTTCGCGCCGCGCGACATCGCGCAGACGTCGCTCAAACGTGGCGCGCGTCGGCCCGCAGAACCTCGATGAAGGCCTCTTGGGGGATCTCGACCCGCCCGAACCGGCGCATCCGTTTCTTGCCGGCCTTCTGCTTTTCCAGGAGCTTGCGCTTCCGGGTGACGTCGCCGCCGTAGCACTTCGACAGGACGTCCTTGCGGAGGGCCGGGATCGTCTCCCGGGCGATCACCTTTCCGCCGATCGCCGCCTGGATGGGAACCTTGAAGAGCTGGCGCGGAATGAGCTCCTTCAGCTTTTCGCACATCGTCCGGCCGCGGGATTCGGCATTGGACCGATGCACGACGATGGAGAGCGCATCGACGGGCTCCCCACTGACGAGAATGGACACCTTGACCAAATCCCCCTCCAGATAATCGTCGATCCGGTAGTCGAAGCTCGCGTATCCGCGACTGACGGACTTGAGCCGGTCATGGAAGTCGAACACGACTTCGTTCAGGGGCAATCGATAGGCGACGACGGCGCGCCGGCCCGAATAGGTCAGATCCGTCTGCTCGCCCCGCCTCTCCTCGCAGAGCTTGAGCACGCCGCCGAGATATTCGTCCGGCGCCATGATCGTGGCGCCGATCCAGGGCTCCTCGACGCGGTCGATGTGAACCGGATCGGGCAGGTCCGCCGGATTGTGGAGCTTGAGCGTTCCGCCATCCGTCAGGTGAACGTCGTAGACCACCGACGGCGCCGTCGTGACGAGTTCCAGGCCGAACTCGCGTTCGAGCCGTTCCTGGACGATTTCCAGGTGAAGCAAGCCCAGGAATCCACAGCGGAAACCGAATCCCAGCGCCGCCGAAGTCTCGGGTTCGAAGGCGAAACCCGCGTCGTTCAGGTGGAGCCTCGCGAGGCTTTCCCGAAGACGTCCGTAGTCGGCCGTGTCGGCAGGAAACAGGCCGGAGAACACGACCGGCTTGCTCGGCTCGAATCCGGGCAGCGGATGCGGCGTCGGGCGCTTGACACCGGTGATGGTGTCGCCAATCAGCGTGTCGGCGACCTCCTTGATGCCGGCGGTGATGAAACCGATCTCCCCGGCTCCCAGCCGGCCGGCGTCCGCACGCTTGGGCGTGAACACCCCGACCTGCTCCACCGTGTGCTCGGTCCCCGCGGCCATCATCCGCACGCGCTGACCCTTGACGAGGGATCCATCGTTGACCCGCACCAGGATGACGACCCCGAGGTACGGGTCGTACCAGGAATCGACGAGCAAGGCCTTGAGGGGAGCGTCCCGATCCCCCTCCGGCGGCGGCAGCTTCTCCACGATGGCGTCCAGCAATTCCACGACGCCGTCTCCGGTCTTGCCGGACACCAACAGGGCGGCCGAGGACTCGAGGCCGATGACCTCTTCGATCTGCCGGGCGACGCGCGCCGGCTCGGCCGCCGGCAGATCGGTCTTGTTCAGCGCGATGACGATCTCATGATCGGCCTCGAGCGCCTGATAGACGTTGGCCAGGGTCTGCGCCTCGACTCCCTGGCTGGAATCGACGAGAAGCACCGATCCCTCGCAGGCCGCGAGGCTTCGGCTGACCTCGTATGTGAAGTCGACGTGACCCGGCGTGTCCATGAGATTGAGCTGGTAGCGTCGGCCGTCCCTGGCGGCATAGGCCAGACGAACCGTCTGCGCCTTGACGGTGATGCCGCGTTCGCGCTCGATGTCCATCGAGTCGAGCACCTGTTCGCGCATCTCCCGGTCCGCCAGCCCGCCGCAGTGCTGGATCATGCGATCGGCCAGGGTGGATTTGCCGTGATCGATATGCGCGATGATGGCGAAATTGCGGATATGCGCGGGATCGGTCATCGGCGCGCTTGTATCATCGGCGTTCCCGAGCGCCAAGACGCGGACCCGGCGCCGGGACAGGGACTTGGAACGGGAAGGGATGAAATGACAACCGGGGAATGGTCGCGAGAAGAGATGGAAAGGTACGCGATCCGCTACAGGGATCTGCCCAACCGGATTTCTCCGGTCCGCCTCCTCGACATGGCGTTGCCGCGGTTCGAGCGGAAACGATATCCCGTGACGGGACGATCGACGGAGCGGAACTGGCCGGACAAGCAGGTCGGCGAGGTCGAGTCGTTCAACATCAACTTCGTTTCGTGCGAGGCAGGCCGCGGCATCGGAGCGCACGCGCACGACACGGACGAGGCGTTCGTCATCCTGACCGGACGCTGGAGCATAAGCTTCGGCGAGACGGGCGATCGGGAAATCGAGCTCGAACCGTTCGACATGATCGCGGTGCCGCCCAACGTCATGCATGGCGTCACCAACGTCTCGGACTCCGAGGCCATGCTGATCGCCGTCCAGGGCGCCCACCGCGGCGCCACGATCCGGTGGTCGCCGCGAGTCGTCGAGCAGGTGCGGGCCCTGGGGCTGGACGCGAGTGCCGTGGAATTTCCGGGGTACGCCGAGGGCGAGCGGCCCTAAAGCCACTCGGTCGAGGTTCGGCGGTCGCGTTTGCGGAAGAGGAAGGCAAGCGCCGGCCCGAGGACGCCGAAGACGATCCAGGCCGGCCAGCCGAGAACCGTCACGATACCGGGGTCCCAGACCGACGGATGGACGTACCGCTGAACCACGGCCTGGGAGAGATTGAGGCTGGCCGCGTCGATCTTGAACCAGAGATGACCGATGGCCAATCCCTGGTAGGCCCCGGCCTCAAGCGAGGCGAGGATCTCCGCCCCCGCCGCCATGAACGCGACCGCGGTGACGAGCCAGCCCACGATGCGTCCGACGATCATGACGAGCGGCCCGGCGGCGTCATGCCGCGGTCGAGACGAGCCTCGTCGATGGTATCCGCGATTCGCGATTCGATATCGGGAAGCCGGTATCGGATGTCGCGCGCGAGGCGGCCGCCGTCCGACATCCGCAGGTTCGGATAGGGGGCGACGCCCTCGGGGAACGAGATTTCCACGTCCGGAAGATGCTTGACGGTCATGGCCGCGACCTCCTCCAGGCTGGCGGTCGTCCCACCCGAAACGTAAGTGTCCCGCTCCAGGCCGTCCGTCAGGCACAGGCGCGCGAACATCTCGGCGACATCATCGACGTGGACGAGCGACGACGTCTGCCTGGGGGATTGCGTCGACGTGAACCTTCCGTCAAGCGCGGCGCCGCGGATCATCCGCGACACCTCCGCGCTGCGCCCCGTCGTTCTGCCATATCCGAAGACGGAGGCCGGCCGCAACGCCCGCGTGTCGAGACCGAAGCGCTCCATGTATCGTCGCGCGACGACCTCGTTCATCACCTTGGTGTAGCCGTAGACGATGTTCGGACGGACCTCGTCATCCTCATCGACGGGGCGGTCTCCATAGTACTCCTGGTCGTCGAACACGGCCACGGAACTGGCGTAGACGACGCGTTCGAGACCCAGTCTCGCGGCCGCCTCGAAGACATTCGTCGCCCCCATCACATTGACGCGCATGGCGAGCCGCGGCTCGTCCTCCGTTATCGGGGCCAGCAGCGCCGCGAGATGGACGACGCGGCGGACTTCGTGCTCCCGGATTACGGCGACGAGGTCGTCCATCCGCGAGACATCGCCCTGGACGACGGCCGGACGCGATCCGTCCCCGAGATCCGCGAACCGCCGCGCGTCGGGCGCGTGGTCCAGACAGATGACTGATTCGCCTTTCGACAGCAGAATCCGCGCGACACGACCGCCGATGAAGCCCGTACCGCCCGTTACCAGGACCGACAATGAAGGCTCTCCCATTCTCCCCGGGAAACATTAGAGCATATCCCGTCCGGCTGGAATCGGCGCCCTACCCCGGAATCCACCATTGTTTCCCGCGTCCCGTCCGGCCCGGCCGGCATTGCAAAACGGCGGGAGCAGACATAACGTGCCGCGCGCTTCCGGGGAGGGGTGGCCGAGTGGTCGAAGGCGCGCGCTTGGAGAGCGCGTGTACGCTCTGCGTACCGTGGGTTCGAATCCCACCCCCTCCGCCAAACTTTCCGTATAATACATTGATATACGGTACTTTTTTGGATCGCTTCGGATGATGATCCCACTTTGAAATCCCACAATCGAACACGGAAAGGGATGGATTGGACCGGACCGGCATGGAACGCATTGCGCTTGCGGACGGCCCCGCGCCGGCCTATCGTCGCGGCATGATCGCGCCCGCACCTGCAAAGCGCGCTTGACCGCCCGGCTCTGCGGCGGATTGCTCGCAGCGGTCGCCGCCAATACCGGCCTCATCGTTACCCTCATCAGGCTGCTTCCGTAGGCCGCGCCCGTCAACTCAAACCCCGGACCGTGCGCGAGACACAGGAGTTCCGCGAAAGCCGCTCGACGGCCAAGACGGGCTTTCAACAAATCGGTGATCGCCATTACCCACCCTCGACGACTCGCTGGCCGCCGCGCCATCATCACCGGCGCGGCAAGCGGAATCGGCGCCGCCACCGCCCGACGATTCGTCGATGAAGGGGCGCGGGTTCTCCTGGTCGACCGGTCCCCGGAAGTCGCTGCGGTCGCCGCCGGGCTCGGCGGCGTACCGCTCGAACTGGACGTTTCCGGGACCGACGCGGGCAGGCAGCTGGCGTCGGCGGCGCTCGACGCCTTCGGGCGTATCGACATTCTTGTCAACAACGCCGGCATCGGATTTCCGCGCGGGCTCGCGAACACCGGCGACGACGATCTCGCCCGGATCGTCGACGTCGATCTGGTCGCCGTATTGCGCGTAACCCGGGACGTGATGCCGCATATCGTCCGCCCCGGCGGGCGCGTCCTGAGCGTCTCGTCGGCCTTCGGCGTCGGCGCGCATCCGAACGGCACGGTATACGCCGCCGCGAAAGCGGGCGTCGCCCACGCCACGCGCCAGCTCGCGGCGGAACTGGGGCCCGAAGGAATCCTGGTCAATGCCGTCGCGCCCGGCGTCATCGACACCCCGATGACCCGAGACCGGATCGCCGGCGACGACTATTACCGAATGGCGCTCATCGAAGCCGCACCGCTGCGCCGTTCCGGCGCGCCCGAGGAGGTCGCGTCGGTTCTGTGTTTTCTCGCTTCGGACGACGCGTCCTTCGTTACCGGCCAGGTCATCGCCGTCGACGGCGGCTGGACGGTGGCCCGCCATCCCCCGCGCGGGGACACGGGTTCCCGGCGGGATATCTTGTAATGTCGCCACGACGCTGCCATGTGAACGCCCCGATCCTCCATCCGCCGACAGCGAAACGGGTCACGGCCATGACGAAGTCCTATCTGGAGCGGGTTCTTCGGGCGAACGTCTACGACGTGGCCCGGGAGACTCCCCTCGAGCGGATGGATTTGCTGTCCGAGGAGATCGGCCACAACGTGCTGTTGAAGCGCGAGGACCTGCAGCCGGTCTTCTCGTTCAAGATCCGGGGCGCGTACAACAAGATCGCCAACCTCGACGAGGACGCGCGCGGCAACGGCGTGATCTGCGCGTCGGCGGGCAATCACGCCCAAGGCGTGGCGCTCGCGGCGGCCGCGCTGGGTCTGAGAGCCGTCGTCGTCATGCCCACCACGACGCCGCGAATCAAATCCGACGCCGTCACGCGGCTCGGTGGGAACGTCGTCCTGCACGGGATTTCCGTCGACGAGTCGTTCGCGCGGGCCCATGCCATGGCGGAGAGCGACGGTCTGGTCTTCGTCCATCCCTTCGAGGACGCCGACGTGATCGCCGGCCAGGGCACGATCGGGCTCGAGATCCTGCGCCAGAACGGCAACGGGATGGACGCCGTCTTCGTGCCCGTCGGTGGCGGCGGCCTGATTGCCGGCATCGCGGCCTACGTCAAGTCGCTCTGGCCTGGCGTCAAGATCATCGGCGTGGAGCCGGAAGACGCGGCCACCATGCACGCGGCGCTGAAGGCGGGGCGTCCGATGGAGTTGAACGAGGTGGGTCTGTTCGCCGACGGCGTCGCCGTGCGCACCGTCGGCGAGGAAACCCATCGCATCGCGGCCGAATGCGTCGACGACATCGTGCTCGTCAACACCGACGAGATCTGCGCCGCCATTCTGGACATCTACGAGGACACCCGCTCGATCGCCGAACCCGCCGGCGCCCTCGCCGTCGCCGGATTGAAGACCTACGCCGCCGCGCGGCGGTCCCGGGACGAGACGCTGATCGCGATCCTGTCCGGCGCCAACGTCAATTTCGACCGCCTGCGGCACATCTCCGAGCGCGCCGACATCGGGCGCGAGCGCGAGGCCCTGTTCGCCGTCACCATTCCCGAGCGGCCCGGCAGCCTGCGGCAGTTCTGCGAGGTCGTCGGCAAGCGCGCCATCACCGAGTTCAACTACCGCTTCGCGGACAGCGACGACGCGCGGATATTCGTCGGCCTCGAGCTGCGCCAGGGCCGGCGGGAACGGGACGGCCTGCTCTCGACCCTGGAAAGCGAGGGCTTTCCCGTCGTCGACATGACCGACAACGAGCTCGCCAAGATTCACGTCCGGTACATGGTCGGCGGTCGCGGCGACCCGGGACTGGACGAGAAGCTCTACCGCTTCTTCTTTCCCGAACGGCCCGGCGCCCTGCTCGGCTTTCTGAACGAGATGGGTCAGCGCTGGAACATCAGCCTGTTCCACTATCGCAACCACGGATCGGCCTACGGGCGCGTCCTGATGGGTTTCCAAGTGCCGGCGGACGGCGAGCGCGAGTTCCAGGATTTCCTCGAGAACGCGAACTTCCAGTACGTCGAGGAGACCGGAAATCCGGTCTATCGGATGTTCCTGAAGTAGAACCGGCGCCCCGCCGGCATCCCGGCCGCCGGGATCAAACCTTCGGCATGACGTCCCCGGCGATCCGTTCGTGGGCTTCGAAGGTCGCGTTCGACGGCAGCCAGCCGTCGCCCTGCCCGACCACCCGGCGCGACGCCGGTTTCGACGTGCCGCCAGTCAGGATCGAGATGCGTCTGTTCACGGGCTTGAGCTGAAAACCCACGCCGGGAATCCGGAAGTACCGTCCCTGGAAGCTCGCCTTCTCCTCGGCCCAGGAGAACTTGTATGCGAGAGACTCCGGATCGATCTTTTCGCCCTGCCATCCTTCACGAATGATGCTCATTTCAGCTCATCATCCGGTTCCCCCACCCGGCCCCCGATTGTCCTTCATGTGACCCACATGGTCCCCTCCAGATTACGGACATCGAAAATATCATCCCAGCCCCCGCCGCCGGCCATCATTTCCAGATCGGCCTCGCTGAGGGCGGATGAAGGCGGAAGCACCAGATGACCGGTGTCCGTCGTGTCCTCATGCACCTCGACGGTGAATCCATCGGGTATCACGAGGCCCAGTTCCTCTTTGATGGCACCCTTCGGATCGTCAAGCATCCGGACACGGAATTCCTCATCCTCCGTCGCTCTTGCCACCAACTGCTCGCGCAACTCACTCATGGTCTTCATGTTGTCAGGCATGTCATCTCCTTCCATTTCCAGCTTGGGCAGTCCGGGACTTCAAACGCCATAATAGGCGTCAACGTCAGAAAGAACAAAACATCCTGCTCATGGCGCGCATGAGATCGATGGCCTCGGTGCGCCAGGCGCCCCGCCCCGCGAAGGGCTGGCCCGGCAGTCTGCGGCAGTTCTGCGAGGTCATCGGCAAGCGCGCCATCACCGAGTTCAACTACCGCTTCGCGGACAGCGACGTCGCGCGGATATTCGTCGGCCTCGAGCTGCGCCAGGGCCGGCGGGAACGGGACGGCCTGCTCTCGACCCTGGAAAGCGAGGGCTTTCCCGTCGTCGACATGACCGACAACGAGCTCGCCAAGATTCACGTCCGGTACATGGTCGGCGGTCACGGCGATCCGGGACTGGACGAAAAGCTCTACCGCTTCTTCTTTCCCGAACGGCCCGGCGCCCTGCTCGGCTTTCTGAACGAGATGGGTCAGCGCTGAAACATCAGCCTGTTCCACTATCGCAACCACGGATCGGCCTGCGGGCGTGTCCTGATGGGCTTCCAGGTGCCGGCGGACGGCGAGCGCGAGTTCCAGGATTTCCTCGAGAACGCGAACTTCCAGTACGTCGAGGAGACCGGAAATCCGGTCTATCGGATGTTCCTGAAGCAGAACCGGCGCCTCGCCGGCATCCCGGCCGCCGGGATCAAACCTTCGGCATGACGTCCCCGGCGATCCGTTCGTGGGCTTCGACCCAACGACCATAGTCCTTGTAGACCGGCTCGAAGAGCACCATGCCGACGCCCATCTCGTCGAGGCGGCCCAGGTTGTCGACGATCTGGTCCTCGGAACCCACGAACATCACCTTGTACCTCGTGTCCAGGGCCTCGAAGGCCATGCGCGCCCGCAGGCAGATCGTCAACTCGCCGTAGTCGCGGCCCCGTCGCTCGCACCCCTCCTTCAGCGTCGCGATGCCGTCCTCCAGCATCTCGAAGGTCGCGTTCGACGGCAGCCAGCCGTCGCCCTGCCCGACCACCCGGCGCAGCGCCGGTTTCGACGTGCCGCCAATCAGGATCGGGATGTGTCTGTTCACGGGCTTGGGCTGAAAACCCACATCGGGGATCCGGAAATACCGTCCCTGGAAGCTCGCCTTCTCCTCGGCCCACATGACGCGCATGAGATCGATGGCCTCGGTGCACCAGGCGCCCCGCTCCGCGAAGGGCTGGCCCAGCATGGTGATCTCCTCTTCCATCCAGCCGACGCCGGCGCCCAGGATCACGCGCCCACCCGTGAGATGGTCGATCGACGCCAGTTGCTTGGCGACGAGCAGGGGATGCCGATGGGGAAGGACGAGGATCGCCGTCGCCACCTTGACGCGCTCCGTCGCCATGCCGACGACGGACATGGCGATGAGCGGGTCGACGATGACGCCCTCCTTCGGGAACGGGAAACGACCGTCGGCGGAACCCTTGTAGACGGGCTCGATCTCGTAGGGGACGACCACGTGGTCGCTGGCGAACAATGCGTGGAACCCCAACGTCTCGGCCTTCCTTCCGAAGCCGACGAGGTTCTCCGCCGTCGCGTGCTCCTCCATCATGGGCATGAGCGCGGCGTACTTCATGGCGTTCGAGGCCTCCCCTGTCGCGTCGGCGCGTCGCGGCGGATCATCCTCGCGTGACCGCCGCGTCGTGCTCGACGGGGAAGGTGACGGACCGGGCGATGAAACACATGGCGTTCGCCTTCTCATGCAGGCTTTCGGCCAGCGCCAGATCGCCGTCGGGGGCGATCGTCACCCGGGGTTTCAGGGTCACGCCGGTGAACTCGCCGGATCCGTCCGGGTTGACCTGCATCGTCCCGCGCGCGGTGTCCTCGTAAGTCCTCACCACGACCTTGCGGACCGCGCACAGGTGCAGATACCAGAGCATGTGACAGGCGGACAGGGAAGCCAGCAGCATATCCTCCGGGTTGTGGCAACCGGCGTCGCCCATGTACGCGGGATCGGCGGATCCCCTGA
This sequence comes from Alphaproteobacteria bacterium, assembly GCA_965200265.1. Taxonomy (GTDB): domain Bacteria; phylum Pseudomonadota; class Alphaproteobacteria; order UBA2966; family UBA2966; genus UBA2966. The sequence continues at coordinate 2,284,767 of OZ241357.1, forward strand.
TCGTCGGCTTGCCGTCGCAGGCGATGTCGTAATGCCGGGTATAGGCCTTGACGTCGGCCGTCCCCGCGCCCCCGTTGCCCGTCCACGTCACGGTCGCCGTATAGGTATGCTCTTTCGCCATGTCCCGATCCCCGTCTTCCGCCGCACACGTTCGCCACGGCCCATGGGCGCTCCTTGTACCACGAACGGCGCTGGCGGCGATTCGGCGGACGTGGTCTGATCGGCCGTCGGGGAACGAACGACGGGGGAGAGCGGCATGAGGTTGGAAAACAAGGTGGCGGTCGTCACCGGCGCCGGCGGCGGTATCGGCGCCGCGATCGCCAAGGCGGTCGTCGCCGAAGGCGGGCGGGTCGCCCTGCTCGACGTGAACCTGTCCGCCGCCGAGGAACTCGCCGCGGGGTTGGGCGAAGCCGCCGCGGCGTTCGAAGCCGACGTCACCAGGCTCGACCGGCTCGAGGCCGTGGCCGCCGCCGCGAGCGAACGGTTCGGCGGCATCGACGCGCTCGTCAACAACGCCGGCATCCGCATCGTCAAATCCTTCCTCGACCACACGGAGGAAGACTGGCGGCGCATCCTCGACGTCAATCTGACCGGGCAGTTTCTGGCGGCCAAGGCCGTGGTCCCTCACCTGATCGCGCGCGGAAAGGGCAAGATCGTCAACGTCGCCTCGATCGCCGGAATCGGCGGCCGGCCCAACCGCGTGGCCTACGTCGCCGCGAAGTTCGGGATCGTCGGCCTGACCCGGGCGCTCGCCATGGACCTTTCGGCGGACAACATCTGCGTCAACGCGCTCTGTCCCAGCATGATCGCCTCGCCGCTGAACGCCTCGCTCGCCGAGGACGGGGAAATCGGCCCCCGGTGGGCGCGGGACAACCTGGCGCGGCGCTGGGGCCGGCCCGAGGACGTGGCCAGGGTCGCCGTGTTTCTGGCGTCCGACGACGCCGACTACGTGACCGGGTCGGAGTACCGGGTCGATGGCGGGGAAGCGACGGGCCTTGTCCGCGCCGGCGAGATGGAGCTGTAGGCGACTCACGCCGGCGCGAAGGTGAACGGCGTGGTCCGCCGCACGTTCTCGTCGATCTTCAGGCGGTGGTTGAGCGGCGGGTGCGCCCGCTGCCGGCAATCGAGGCGCTCGCAGATGCGGCACGCGACGCCGATGGGCGTCGCCGCCCGCTCGTTCCCGAGATCGAGGCCGTCCGCGTAGACGAGCTGTCCCGCGTCCCGGATGTCACACCCCAGGCCGATGGCGTATTGAGGCGGCTGTTCCCACGTCCGGGATTCGACCGGGTCGACGGTTCGGGCGATCGTGAAGAACCGCGAGCCGTCGGGTATGGCGGCGATCTGGATCCGGATCTGCCCGGGCATCCGAAAGGCGTCGTGCACGATCCAGCGCGGGCAGGTGCCACCGAACCGGGCGAAGTGAAACCCGCCTCCGCTCAGGCGCTTGGAGACGTTCCCGGCGTTGTCGACCCGGATGAAGAAGAAGGGGACGCCGCGCGCGCCGTGGCGGTCGAGGGTGGTCAGGCGGTGGCAGATCTGTTCGAAGCTGGCGCCGAAGCGGCGTTGCAGGATCTCGATGTCGTAGCGCAGGGTCCGGGCCGCGTCGAGGAACCGTCCGTAGGGCATGATGACGCAGGCCGCGAGGTAGTTGGCGAGCGACAGGCGGCAGAGACGCTCGGCCTCCGGACTCGAGAGCTCCGCCCGCTCCACGTGGCGGTCGAGCAGGCCGTCGTGCGCCTTGAGGGCGATCTGGACGGCGAGCTGGAAACCGCGCGCCGCCGGCGACAGCATTTCGGAGAGAAGCAGGCGCCGGCGATGGAAATCGTAGCGGCGCGTGGTCTCGGGCATCACGTCGACGGGGAGCACCCGCGTCTCGATCCCGTGAACGTCGCGCAGGTAGTCGCCGAGACCGCGGAACACGTCCGTCGGATCCAGATCGGCCTCGATCCACAGCTCTTCCGCGCTCGCCTCGATCTCGGGGAAGTGGTTCGACTCCGATTGCAGGTACTCCCGGACTTCCTCCACGGGAAAGACCTGCCCGCCGATCCCGTGCGCCGTGTCCCGGTTCGCCACCTGCTCGGCCAGGACCTGGGAATCCTCGCGCAACTCGCGGTAGGACTTGTAGAGCGCGAGCACAGCCTCGGCCGCCGTCGGACCGGCCTCGGCGACGGCCCGGATGTCCGCGTCCCGCACCGGACGGTCGCCGAACAGCGGGTCGCCGAACACCTCCCGGAGGCCCGCGTAGAGCTGGGCGTTGCCGTCCTCGGCGAATTCCTTGAGATCGATGTCGAACGCCTGTCCGAGGCGGAACAGGAGCTGGACCGTCACCGGCCGCTGATTGTGCTCGATGAGGTTCAGGTAGCTCGCCGAAATCTCGAGCTGCTCCGCCATCTCGCTCTGCTTGAGACCGAGGTCCTCGCGAAAGCGGCGGATCTTGTGCCCCAACAGGACTTTCCGCCCCACCGACCGGTCCGTCGTCGCCATCGTCCACGACCCATGTTATTTTCAAGATTTACATATTCACAAATTAGAAATTTGCAAAGTTGTCTCGGTGACCCTTTTACATTCAGCGAAGTATAGACGATTCGGATTTTTGTCAATTAGGTTTCGTCCGGCATACGCATCCGGCGCGAGCCTGAAACGGGGAGGGGAGACCGATGCAGCAGGAGATGGAGCGACACACCCGGGCGCCGTCCGGCCGTTTCGACGGCATCCAGCGGGACTACACCGTCGCCGACGTCGAGCGGCTCTCCGGCAGCATTCGCATCGAGCACACCCTCGCCCGCCAGGGCGCCGAGCGGCTTTGGGAGTTGCTGCGGCGGGACGAGCCGGTGCGATCGCTCGGCGCCGTCACCGGCAACCAAGCCATGCAGATGGTGCGGGTCGGCCTCCAGTCCGTCTACCTTTCCGGCTGGCAGGTCGCTGCCGACAACAACAAGGCGGGATCGATGTATCCCGACCAGAGCCTCTACCCCAGCGACAGCGGGCCCGAGCTCGTTCGCCGCATCAACAACACCCTGCGCCGGGCCGATCAGATCCAGACGCTGGACGGCGAGGGCGGCGTGGACTGGTTCGTCCCCATCGTCGCCGACGCCGAGGCCGGGTTCGGCGGCGTCCTGAACGCATTCGAGGTCACCAAGGCCTACATCGAGGCCGGCGCCGCGGGCGTCCACATCGAGGACCAGCTCGCCTCCGAGAAGAAGTGCGGTCATATGGGGGGCAAGGTTCTCGTTCCCACCGCGCAACACGTCCGCAACCTCCTCGCCGCGCGGCTCGCGGCCGACGTCATGGGCGTGCCCACGGTCCTGCTCGCGCGGACCGACGCGGAAAGCGCCAAGTTGATCACCAGCGACGTCGACGAGCGGGATCGGGAGTTCCTCACCGGCGAGCGCACGCCGGAGGGCTTCTACCGGCTCAAGGAAGGCACGAGCTTCGAGCGTTGCGTCGCCCGCGGCCTGGCCTATGCCGAGTACGCCGACCTCCTCTGGATGGAGACGTCGACGCCCGACCTGGAACAGGCGCGCCGCTTCGCCGAGGCCATACGGGCGGAGTTTCCGGGCAAGATGCTCGCCTACAACTGCTCGCCCTCGTTCAACTGGTCGGCTCATCTCGACGTTCCCACGATGGAACGGTTCCACCGCGAGCTCGGCGCCATGGGCTACAAGTACCAGTTCGTGACCCTCGCCGGGTTCCATGCCCTCAACTACGGCATGTTCGAGCTCGCCGGGGCCTACCGTGAACGCGGCATGGCCGGGTATGCCGAGCTTCAGGACGCCGAGTTCGCGGCACGGGCCAAGGGGTACTCCGCGACGCGCCACCAGCACGAGGTGGGCACCGGGTACTTCGACGCGGTCGCCGAGGCCATCGGCGGCGGACGGTCCTCGACCACGGCCCTCGCCGACTCGACGGAGACCGCCCAGTTCAAGACGCCGGCGGAACCGCCGGCCCTCGCGGCCGAGTAGCGCGTCGCGCATCGATCGACGGAGGATTCAGCGATGATGAATGCGAGATTCTGGGTCGTCGGCGGCGAGTACACGGACACGACCTTCAACCAGCTCGTGAGCGGCAGCGAGCGCCTGATGGGCCCCTATCTGGATCGCGACGCGGCGTTGATCGCGTGGCGCCGGGTCGCCGAGGAAACCCGCGGCGACTGCCACGCCCGCTTCACCGTGGCCGAGGAACCCGCCCTCCAGGGCATCTGAGCGGCCCCGCGCGCCGTGCGGATCCCGGGACCGATCCGTGAGGCGCGTTCATGGCGGAGGTCGAACCCGGGATATTCGAGAGTCTGCCGGCGCTGATCGAGACGCGGGCCGGAGCGACGCCGGATCGCACCGTCCTGATCGCCCCCGACGACGACGCCGAGCTCACCTGCGCCGGGTTGCACGAGGCGACCCGCACCGTCGCCCTGCGCCTGCACGACGAATGGGGCGTCGGTCCCGGCGACAACGTCGGCCTGCTGATGGCCAACGGCCTCGACTTCGTCGTCGTCTATTTCGGCATCATGGCGCTGGGCGCCGCCGCCTGCCCGATCAACACGGCCCTGCGGGAAGACGAGATCGACCATATCCTCGCCAACGCGGCGATCGACGTCGTCTGCGCCGACCCGGTCTCCGCCCGCCTCGCGCGTCGCGACGAATGTCCGGCCGGCCGCGTCTGCGACGACCCGGGGTCCCTGTGGCGCTCCCGCCCGGCCACCGACGGGAACGACGTGCCGCCGCCGCGCGTGGAGGCCGACTCCGTCGCCCAGATCGTCCACACCTCGGGCTCCACCGGCCGCCCCAAGGGGGTCATGCTGAGCCACCGGAACATCCTGGCGGACTGCCGCTACATCGTCGACTGGATGGACTTCGGCCCCGAGGACCGCTCGCTCTGCATCCTGCCGCTCTACCACACCAACGCCGAGATGCACTCCGTGATCGCGGCCCTCGTCGCGGGGGCCAGCGTCGTCGTGCCGCGGCGGTTCAGCGCGTCCGCCTTCTGGACCCTCGCCGCGGAGACCGGAGCGACCTATTGCAGCGCCGCGCCCACCGTCCTCTACATCCTGCTCGAGGCGCACCGGGCGTCGGGCGCGACGGCGCCTCCGGACCACGGCCTGCGGTTGTTCATCTGCGGCTCCAGTTCGCTGCCGGTGCCGTTGCTGGAGGCGTTCGAGCGCACGTTCGGCGCCATGATCATCGAAGGGTACGGCCTGACCGAGACGGTCTGCCGCGTCACGTTCAACCCCGTGCCGCCGCCGGAGGCGTTCCGCCCCGGCCGGGAGGAAGGCTATCGCCGCTTCGGCTCGGTCGGCCGGGCGATCGGCGATTCGCGCATCGCCGTCGTGGATGACGACGGCCGGCCCGTCGCGCCCGGAACGCGGGGCGAGATCGTCCTCAAGGGCAACGTCGTCACGCGGGGATACTTCAACGACCCGGAGGCGACGAAGGCCGCGTTCCGGGACGGATGGTTCCTGACCGGCGACATCGGCTACATGGACGCCGACGGCTACCTGTACGTCGTCGATCGAAAGAAGGACCTGATCATCCGCGGCGGCCAGAACGTCTATCCGCGAGAGGTGGACGAGGTCCTGCTGCGGCACCCGCAGGTCGGAGAGGCGGCGGTCGTCGGCATCGGCGACGCCAAGTACGGCGAGGAGGTCAAGGCGTTCGTGGTGCCGGTCGAGGGCGCGGAGCCGACCGCTGGCGAGATCATGGACTTCTGCCGTCGCCGCCTGGCGGCGTACAAGTGCCCGAAGACGGTCCAGTTCATCGAGACGATGCCCAGGGGCCCGACGGGCAAGCTGCTCCGCCGCCGTCTGGCGGAGACGTACCGGACACCGGCGCCGCGGGCGCCGGCATAACGTCCCGGTCGCCAGGGAGCACGGACCATGATCACCGGCATCGACCATCTCGGCCTCGCCATCCGCGACCGGCGGCAGGCCATCGAGTTCTTCGAGAACGTTCTCGGCGCGCCGGTCTACGGCGTCGCGACGGATCCGACCAGCGGCCTGAAGAACGGCCTCGTCCGCCTGGGCGAGGGGGATTTCGTCATCCAGCAACCGCCGCGGCCCGGCGTCGATCCCGAGGCGGAGCCCGGCTACGTCCCTCCCCGCGACCCGTCGGAGCTGCGTCAGGTGGGAACGGACGGAAACCTGCACCTGGATACGGCGGTGTTCATCCGCTACCTGGAGCGGTGGGGCGAGGGAGTCCATCACATCGGCGTGAGGGTGCCGGACCTCAAGGCCGCCTGGCGGACGCTGAAGGACCAGGGCATACCCCTGTTCGACGATCTGGCCGGCGGCGAGCGGCCCGGCATCCGGGGCAGCCAGCTCTTCTTTCCCGATCCCCGGCGCACCTTCGGCGTGCTCCTGCAATTCACCGAACGAGGCGAGGCCGACGGACTGGCGTGGAACGACGCGGAAGGCGGATGGCGCGACACGCTCGACAGCGGGGAAACACCCGTGTCGCCTCATTTCGACGGCATCGACCACGTGGGCATCCTCGTCGACGGCGTCGACGCGGCCACCGACGTCTGCGAGCGGGTCATCGGCATGACCGTCCGCGAGCGCGGCACGGAGAACGGATCGGATCTGCGCTGGTCGCGCGTCGGGGTCGGCGACGCCGACCTCCAGTTCCGCGAGATCGCCCATGACTTCGGGGACGGCCACCCGCTGGCGCGGTTCCGTCCCACCCGCGGCAGGGGCGTCCACGACGTCGTTCTGCGCTGCAAGGACCTTCTCGAGACGCGCGAGGGCCTGAAGGAACGCGGCGCCGTCATCGTCGACAACCCGGCCCGCACGGACGACCGGGACCCGGCCTTCTTCCTCGACCCGGCGACGTCTCACGCCATCGTCTTCGGATTCACGGCGGCCCGGAGATGAGCGCGGGAGCTGCGCGGAGGGTCAGGTCGGCCGCGCGGTGTCCTTGATCTGCGTGCGGTGCATGACGCGGCGCCGGGCCGGGTCCAGAGAACCGCGCCGGTGCATGACGCAACGGTTGTCCCACATGACGTAGTCGCCCGCCCGCCACTGGTGGCGCCAGACCGGCCGCTCCTCGGCGACGAATCGCCACAGCGCGTCGAGGAGCGCGTCCGACTCGGCGCGCGACATGCCGACGACGTATGTCGCACGCTTGTCGCCGTTCCAGTGGCGCCCGAGGTACAGGGCCCGGCGGCCGGTCTCCGGATGCGTGCGAACGAGAGGATGCACCGGCCCGGGCGCCGACTCGATGCGCTCGTGTCCGGCGGCGTCGAAACCGTGGCGGACCTCGCCCTGCAAGGCATGGGCCGGGTCGTGCTTCAGCCGCAGCGACCCGATGCGGCCCCTCAGGTCCGCGGGCAACGAGTCCAGCACCTCGTACATGTTCATGAAACCGGTGTCGCCGCTGCCGTCTTCCGGCACCTCCAGGGCGTGGAGCGTGCTGGCCTTCGGCGGCGCCTCGGTGTGGGACATGTCGGTGTGCCACGGCAGCGGGCGATCGTCGAGGAAGCCGATCGGCCTGCCGTTTTCCAGCACGTTCGAGACGACGAAAATCTCCGGGTGGACGGCGCGGTCCGCCGGGCGCGCCATGGGCGGGCCTCGATCGAGCTCCCCGAAGCCGCGGCTGAACCGGATCAGGTCCGCGTCGCTCAGCCGCTGGTCCCGCATGAGAACGACGCAGTGCTCGAGCCACGCGCGATGCACCGCAGCGCGGGCCGCCGGGGCGAGTTGGTTTCTCAGGTCGAGTCCGCGAATCTCGGCGCCGATGGCGTCCGTGAGGGGGATCACCTCGACTCCCGCCTTCTCGTAGGTCTCCGCCGCCGGCGTCGGCCAGCGGTTTCGGGAAGCGTCGGGTTCCGTATCGCTCATGGTCCGCCCGCGGTTCGCCGGATCCGGTCGGCGAGAGGCCCCGACCATACAGGGCAATCGCACTTGAAAACCGGAGGCACCCTTTGCGAGCCAATTCCCTGCCAAATCGGGCAAGATGAGCGAGACTTTGGCGTCTCCCCCCTTATGTTCGCACTTTGTCCGGCTCTGGATGTCACAAGATTCCCACAGAATTCCCAAGTGCGATTGCCCTGCCCGACCATACCCTTGGAGTCGCGACCGTCTCAAGCGATACTGTCGGCGACGACGACCGGAAACCGCGCATGACCGACATCGCCTATCTTTCCGCGCTCGAGCTCGCGCGCCGCATACGGGCCCGGGACGTGGGCTGTCTCGAGCTCCTCGACCGCTGCCTGGACCGGGTAGACCGCTACAACCCCGGCCTCAACGCCATCGTCGAGCTCGACGCGGAACGCGCCCGCGAACGCGCGCGCCGGGCCGACGACGCACTGGCGAAAGGCGAGGTCTGGGGGCCGTTTCACGGCGTGCCGATGACGATCAAGGAGGCCTTCGGCGTCGCCGGCCTGCGCATGACGTGGGGCGACCCCGACCTCGCGTCGCACGTCCCGGAGAAGAACGCCGTCGTGGTCGACCGTCTCCTCGATTCGGGCGTCGTCCTGTTCGGCACCACGAACGTGCCGCTCCGGTTGATGGACTGGCAGACCTACAACGTCATGTACGGCACGACGAACAACCCCTGGGACGTCTCGCGCGCGCCCGGAGGATCCTCCGGCGGCTCGGCCGCCGCCCTCGCGACCGGCCTCTCCGCCCTCGAGGCGGGCAGCGACATCGGCGCATCGATCCGCAATCCGGCGCACTACTGCGGCGTCTACGGGCACAAGCCGACCTTCGGCATCCTGCCCACGGCGGGCCACGACCTTCCGGGCTATCCCAGGCCTCTCGACATCCTCGTGGTCGGACCCATGGCGCGCAGCGCCGAGGATCTGGCGGCCGCGCTCGACGTGATGGCCGGGGCCGACGGCCTCGACGCCAAGGCCTGGAAACTCGAACTGCCCGGCCCGCGCCACGCCGCGATGGCGGACTACCGCGTCGCGGTCATGCGGGAGTCTCCGGTCTGCGCCGTCGACGGCGCCGTCACCGACCGCATCCAGGCGGTCGCCGACGCCTGCGCCAGGGCCGGCGCCACGGTCTCGGACTCGGCCCGCCCGGAGGTCGACGTGGCGGCCGCGCACGCCAACTACGTTCAGCTCCTTCGCGGCGCCACGGCGGGCGTACTGCCGCGATCCTTCATCGACGACGCGGCGGAACAGGCCGCGACCCTGTCGGCCGACGACGAGAGCTTTCGCGCCCGCGCGCTGCGCGCCGCCATCCAGTCCCACCGCGACTGGTTCCTCGCCGATCAGCAGCGCACGCGGGACCGGGCCGCGTGGGAAGCCTTCTTCCGGGACTGGGACGTGCTTCTGTGCCCCGTGGCGGCGACGGCCGCCATGCCCCATCAACAGGACGTGGCACGGTTCTTCCGCACCGTCACGGTCAACGGCGCGACGGAGAACTACAACGACCAGCTCTTCTGGGCGGGGATCAGCTGCAACGTCTACCTGCCCGGGACGTCGGCACCCGCCGGCCTGACGCCGGACGGCCTGCCGGTCGGCGTGCAGATCGTCGGCCCCCACCTGGAAGACCGCACGACGATCGCGTTCGCCCGCCTGCTCGCCGACGAGATCGGGGGCTTCGCGCCGCCGCCGGGCTACGATTAGCCGTCATTCCATCCATCCGAACGGGAGAAACGACATGAGAGCCGCCTGCTATCGCCGCAAGGGTCCCGCCGCCGACGTGCTGGAGGTCGGGGAGCTGGACACGCCGACGCCGGGGCCCGGCGAGGTGCGGATCCGTCTCGCCGCGTCGGGCGTCAACCCGTCCGACGTGAAGAAGCGTCAGGGGATGGACCTGGAGTTTCCCGCCATCGTTCCCCACAGCGATGGCGCCGGAGAGATCGACGCCGTGGGCGACGGGGTGCCCGAATCCCGCATCGGCGAGCGCGTCTGGACGATCAACGGTCAGTGGCGCCGGCCGCACGGCACCGCGGCCGAGTACATCGCCATCGGGTCGAAGTACGCCGTCCCCCTGCCCGACGGCACGGACGAGGCCGTCGGCGCCTGTCTCGGCATCCCCGTGCTCACCGCCTGGCGGGCGCTGACCCTCGACGGCGACGTCTCGGGACAGACGCTTCTCGTGCCCGGCGGCGCCGGCGCCGTGGGACACTACGTCGTGCAGATCGCCAAGCTGCGGGGCGCGACCGTGATCGCCACGGTGAGTTCGGCGGAGAAGGCGGCCCACGCCAGGGCCGGCGGCGCCGACCACACGATCGACTACAAGACCGAAAACGTGGGCGAACGGGTTCGCGAGATCACCGGGGGGCGCGGCGTCGACCGCATCATCGAGGTCGATCTCGGCGGCAACGCGAGCCTCATTCCGGACGTCCTGCGGCCCGGCGGGACGGTCGTCGTCTACGGCGCGGGCGCGCCGATCGCCGGCATCCCCGCCATGTGGTGCGTGCCCAACTACGTCACCTTCCGCTTCTTCATCATGTACGAGTTGACGGACGAGGTGCGCGACGCCGGCGCAGCGGCGATCTGCGGGATGCTGAAGGCCGGACTGCTCCGGCATACGGTGGCCGAGACGTACCCGCTGGAGGATATCGTCAAGGCGCACGAGGCCGTGGAAAGCGGCAAGGTGATGGGCAACGTCGTCGTCACCCTCTGACCGGCGCCCCGAAAATACCCGTGACCGCACCGTCGACGCTCGTATCGGGGGCACGCCGCGCGCTCCCCCTTCGTCCGCTGGGCGAGGACGCCCTGCCGTCGTGGCTCGAATCGCGGCCCGCGGCGGTCCGGTCCTGGGTGGAGGCGAACGGCTTCCAAGGCAAGTCCGGGCAACATCTGCTGATTCCCGGCGACGACGGGGCGCTGGCGCTGGCCCTGTGCGGCATGTCGCCCTCGCCGGACTTCCGGGACTTCGCGGGCCTGCCGTCGTCGCTGCCGTCCCGGACCTGGCGGCTGGAAGATGCCTCCGACCCGGACCTCGCGGCCAGGGTGGCCCTCGGCTGGGCCTTGGGCGGCTACGCCTTCGCCCGCTACGACAAGGGGAAGGATGAAAGCCGCGCCCGCCTCGCGTGGCCGCCGGGCGTGAACCGCTCCGAAATCTCGAGAACGTATGGCGCGGTCGCGCTCGCGCGCGACCTGATCAACACCCCGGCCGCCGATCTCGGCCCCGCCGAACTGGCCGCGGAGGCCGGACGGATCGCGCGGGCGGGCGGCGCGACGCGCCGGGTCGTCGTCGGCGATGCGCTGCTCCGGCGGAACTACCCCATGATCCACGCCGTCGGTCGGGCCAGCGACCGGGCGCCCCGGCTGATCGACCTGCGCTGGGGGTCGGCGAGACATCCGAAGGTCACGGTCGTGGGCAAGGGCGTCTGTTTCGATTCGGGCGGCCTCGATCTGAAGCCGGCGTCCGGCATGGCCTTGATGAAGAAGGACATGGGGGGCGCCGCCGCAGCCCTGGGCCTCGCGCACATGGTCATGGACGCCGGCCTCCGGGTCCGTCTGCGCGTCCTGATCCCCGCCGTCGAGAACAGCGTCTCGGGCGCCAGCTTCCGTCCCGGCGATGTGCTCACGAGCCGCAAGGGCCTGACCGTGGAGATCGGCAACACCGACGCCGAGGGGCGCCTGATCCTGGCGGACGCCCTCGCCGAGGCCGACCGCGAGAAACCCGAGCTGCTGTTCGATTTCGCGACGTTGACCGGCGCCGCCCGGATCGCTCTCGGACCCGATCTCGCCGCGCTCTACACGCACGACGACGGGCTCGCCGGGGATCTCCGCCGCTTCGGCGAATCGGTTTGCGATCCCGTGTGGCGTATGCCGCTCTGGCAGCCCTATGCGTGCATGATCCGGGGAAAGGTCGCCGACATCGCCAACGCCGGCGAGGACCGGATGGCCGGATCGATCACCGCGGCGCTGTTCCTCGACCGCTTCGTCGAACGCGCGGCCGCCTGGGCGCACTTCGACATCTACGGCTGGAACGGCCGCTCCCGCCCCGGGCGCCCGGAGGGCGGCGAGGCGCACGCCATGCGCACCGTGTACGCCCTGCTCGCAAGCCGCTACCCGGCGGCGTGATTATCGGCCCATCCCATGTGATCTCCTCCTCCCTCGGATACGCCGGGAAACTTCGGAGATCACATGGGCACGACCACGAGAGCCGCAAAGGGTCTTCCGGTTCCATACATTACTTCAATCCCTGTTGTAGCCCTGCGGAACCAGCTTCACGCCATTGAAGAACTTCTCGTAGTCCTTGAGCAGGCGTTTCCCCGAGCAGTCTCGCGGGAAGATCCCGGTGTCGTATATGTCTCCGCTGTATGTCGAGGGGGCGCCTTTCGCCCGACTGAGAAGGGCGACGAACCCAAGGATGCAGGTCTTCGGACCGATTCGGGCACGGTGAATCCATCCGCCCCGCCTCCCGTAGCGATAAATCTTCTTCGATTCCTCCCAGACGATACGATCACGCTCGGAAGATTTGAGCCAATGCTTTGAGAGGAAGGCTCTGGCGGATTCTAACGTGAATAGATACTTGTCATTCTCGTTAGGGTTGAAATAGCCAGAGATTTGGTGGTCCACGATGATTCTGGATTGCCCTCCATCGAAACGCACGCGCTGTCGCTTTATCCGATTGTTCCTCATTCGCTCCTTGACCGTCACTTGAACGAACGGCGGGTGCCTCTCGAGGTCCACCAAGTTGATCAGGATATCGCGCGGCTCCTTGGCCTTCCATTCGTCATAATAGGAGGTGCCGCCGCTCGGATTCTTACTCTTGAGCGTGACCCGATCGCTCGTCGCGCAACCGGCCGCGAGAAGTACCAAGGCCACCGCCGCCAACATCGCCGGAAATCGTTTCATCGGTTCACCGTCCTGCATGAGTGAACGACACCGGCGGGTACCGGGCCGTTGCATACACCACACAGGTTGTGTGGAGATCGCGCCTATTCGCCCAGGCGAGGATGGCCAAATCCACGCCGGGTAGCAGGCTATCATATTCAGCAGGCGACCCGACCGAGCGGGTAACCTGTCGGTGTATGCAAGAGGGATAATTGAAGTTGTGGACGGAAGAGTCAACCCTTCCGGGTGGTGCCGGCCGCCGGTAGTGTCTCAGTTTGAAATCTTGAGGCTGACGACAGCTTTCCACTCTGGAAAGTCAAACGAAGATGGAGTACGCTCCGCCAGCATCGGAGAACTCCTCTGGAGCGAGGTAACTCCTTGACAACAAAGAATTATCCCACATCCAGAACCCCGATCCACTGCCCTTGTGAGAAATGCAGGCTAAATCGCCAAAGGAGGACGGTAATGGATCCTACCATCGTCGACATCTGCCGGGCCCGGAGTCGCGGTAGGCTGCCGGAGCGCTTCCGCGCCGCCGACGTGAGAAAAGCATGTCCGGGATGGGCTGAACGGACCTACACGAATTTCCTGTCCAAGCACCGCGTCGGGAACCCTAGCGGCTATACCGCGTACTTTGAGCGGCACGCGGACGGCTCCTACAGTCTCAACGCCGCGGCGCGCGGCCTCGATAGTTCAAACTGAGACACTACCCGGCCGCCTCGTGAGCCACGAACAACATATGGGGCGTGGTCCCGGACACCAATTGACGCTCGCTTTCCGCGTGTAGACGCCGCGCTGCTTCGGTCGTGGCCCGTCGCTCCCGGACGAAGCCGCATCGGACCCCAAGTCAGGCCGACTACACGCTCACCGCGCCCGATTCGTCCGCCGCGAGGTCGAAGGCGGCGGCCATCAGCGCCCTGGTGTAGGCGTCCTTCGGGTCGTCGAACACCCGGTCCGCCGGTCCCCGCTCGACGACCTTGCCGTCGCGCATCACGACGATCTCGTCGGCGAGCGCGCGGACCACCTTCAGGTCGTGGCTGATGAACAGGTAGGCCAGGTCGTGGCGCTCCTGAAGGTCGCGCAGCAGGTCCACGATCTGGGCCTGCACCGAGCGGTCGAGCGCCGACGTCGGCTCGTCCAGCACCACGAAACGCGGCTTCAGCACCATGGCGCGGGCGATGGCGATCCTCTGGCGCTGGCCGCCCGAGAACTCGTGCGGATAGCGATCCTGCACGTCCGGGTCGAGCCCGACCTCCCGCAGGGCGTCGCCGACGATGCCGCGGCGCTCCTCGTAAGAGCCGCCGAGGCCGTGTACCGACAGGCCCTCCCCGACGATCTGCCCGGCCGACAGCCGCGGGCTGAGGCTGGCGAAGGGGTCCTGGAACACGATCTGCATGTCGCGGCGCAGCGGCCGCAGCTCCCTGAACCCCCGGCCCTGGATCGGACGGCCGTCGAAACGGATGGCGCCGGCGCTCTCGATCAGACGCAACAGCGCGAGACCCAGGGTGGTCTTGCCGGAGCCCGACTCGCCGACGACGCCCACCGTGTGCCGCGCCCGCACGGCGAGAGAGACGCCGTCGACCGCCCGGACGTGGTCGACCGTGCGCCGCAGGAGGCCGGCCTTCACCGGGAACCAGACCTTGACGCCCTCCCCGGCCACGACTTCCGGCGCGTCGGGCGGCGGCGCGCGCTTGCGGCCGCCCGGCTCGGCCGAGATCAGCATCCGCGTGTACGGGTGTCGCGGGTCCGCGAACACCGATTCCGTATCGCCCGTCTCCACCAGCTCCCCGTCCGACATGACGCACACGCGGTCGGCCATGTGCTCGACGATGCCGAGATCATGGGTGATCAGCAGGATCGCCATGCCGAGCCGGTCCTGGAGACGGCGGAGCAGGGCCAGGACCTGCGCCTGCACGGTCACGTCGAGGGCCGTGGTCGGCTCGTCGGCGATCAGCAACTCCGGCTCGTTGGCCAGGGCCATGGCGATCATGACGCGCTGGCGCTGGCCCCCGGAAAGCTGGTGGGGATAGGCGTCGAGCCGCCGCTCCGCGTCGCGCAGGCCGACGAGGCGCAGCAGCTCCAGCGTGCGTTCGCGCGCCGCCCGGGCCTCCATGCCCCGGTGGACGAACAGGGTCTCCCTGATCTGGCGCTCGATCGTCTGCAGCGGATTGAGCGACGTCATCGGTTCCTGGAAGATCATCGAGATACGGTCGCCGCGGATCCCCCGCAGGACGGGCTCCGCCGCGCCGACGACCTCCTCGCCGTCGACCCTGACGGAGCCCGTCGGGTGCCGCGCCTTCGGATAGGGCAGGAGCTGAAGCACCGAGAGCGCGGTGACCGACTTGCCGGAACCGGACTCGCCGACCAGCGCCACCGTCTCGCCCCGGTCGACGCCGAACGAGACGTTGCGCACCGCGGCGATCTCCCGGTCCTCCACGCGGAAGACGACGGACAGGTCCGCGACCTCGAGGAAGGGCGCTGCGCCCCCGGTCGTCCCGCGATCCGTCATCCCACGGTCTTCCTCGGATCGAAGGCGTCGCGGATCGCCTCGCCCACGAACACCAGCAGGGTCAGGGTGCAGGCGATGACGACGAAGCCGGAGATGCCGAGCCACGGGGCCTGGAGGTTGGCCTTGCCTTGGGCCAAGAGCTCGCCGAGGGACGGCGACCCCGGCGGCAGCCCGAACCCCAGGAAGTCCAGCGACGTCAACGTGGTGATCGAACCGTTGAGGATGAACGGCAGGAACGTGACCGTGGCGACCATGGCGTTGGGCAGCAGATGCTTGAACATGATGGTGACGTTGCCGACGCCGAGCGCCCGCGCCGCCTGCACGTACTCGAAGTTGCGCGCGCGCAGGAACTCGGCGCGCACCACGCCGACGAGCGCCATCCAGCTGAACAGCAGCATCAGGACGAGCAAGGTCCAGAATCCCGGCTCGATGATCGACGCCAGGATGATCAGGAGGAACAACACCGGCATCCCGCCCCAGATTTCCATGAAGCGCTGGAACAGGAGGTCGAGCCAGCCGCCGAAATATCCCTGCGCGGCCCCCGCCACGACGCCGATGACCGAGCTGAAGGCGGTCAGGGCCAGCCCGAACAGGACGGAGATGCGGAACCCGTAGATCGCGCGGGCGGCGACGTCGCGGCCCTGGTCGTCGGTGCCGAGCCAGTTGTCCGCCGAGGGCGGCGCCGGCGCCGGAACGGGCAGGTCGTAGTTGATGGTGTCGAAGCTGTAGCGGATCGGCGGCCACGCGATCCACCCCTCCGCCTCGATGAGTTCCGCCACGAAGGGATCGCGGTAGTCGGCTTCGGTCTCGAAGTCGCCGCCGAACTTCGTTTCCGGATAGGCCGCGAAGACCGGCATCAGGAGCTCGCCCCTGTAGGAGACGAGGATCGGCTTGTCGTTGGCGATGAACTCGGCGAAGAGGCTCAGGACGAAGAGCACGGTGAAGATCCAGAAGGACCAGTAGCCGCGCCTGTTGGCGTGGAAGTTCCGCAGGCGCCGCCGGGTCAACGGCGCGACGCGAAGCCCCGGAAACCGGCTCCCGCCTGGAATCCGGGGCCGCATCAGGCCACGTCCCGCCGTTCGAAATCGATGCGCGGATCGATGACGACGTAGGCGAGATCCCCCAGCAGGTTGAGAACGAGGCCGAGCAGGGTGAAGACGTAGAGCGTGCCGAACATCACCGGATAGTCGCGGTTGATGACCGCCTCGAAGCCCAGCAGGCCCAGCCCGTCGAGCGAGAAGATGATCTCGATGAGCAGGTTCCCGGTGAACAGGATGCCGACGAAGGCGGCCGGAAAACCCGCCACCACGATCAGCATGGCGTTGCGGAACACGTGGCCGTAGAGCACGCGCCGTTCGGTCAGGCCCTTGGCGCGGGCCGTGAGCACGTACTGCTTGTTGACCTCCTCTATGAAGGAGTTCTTGGTCAGCATGGTGAGCGTGGCGAAGCCGCCGATCACCATGGACACGACCGGCAGCGTGATGTGCCAGAAGTAGTCCGCGATGCGCTCGGGCCAGCTCAGGTCCGGCCAGTTCTCCGAGACCAGGCCGCGCAGGGGGAAGACGTCCCAGAAGCTGCCCCCCGCGAACAGCACCACGAGCAGGACCGCGAACAGGAAGTTCGGGATGGCATAGCCGACGATGATGGTCGCGCTGGTCCAGACGTCGAAGCGGGCGCCGTCGCGCACCGCCTTGGCGACGCCGAGCGGGATGGAGATGACGTAGACGAGCAGCGTGGTCCAGATGCCGAGCGAGATGGACACCGGCATCTTGTCGACGACGAGGTCGACGACGGAACGGTCGCGGAAGAACGAATCGCCGAAGTCGAAACGCAGATAGTTGCCGATCATCTGAAGGAACCGCGCGTGCGCCGGCTTGTCGAAGCCGTAGAGCCTCTCGATCTCGGCGATGAACTCCGGGTCGAGGCCGCGGGCGCCCCGGTACTTGCCGGCGACGGAGGCATCGCCCGCCTGTGCCGCCTGCGCCTGCCGGGTTTCCCCGAGGTCGGCGCCGCCGATGCGCGCCGTCGCGTCGACCGCCGTGCCGCTGATCCGGGCGATCAGTTGCTCCACCGGTCCGCCGGGCGCCGCCTGCACGATGATGAAATTGATGACCATGATCCCGAACAGCGTCGGGATCATGAGCAGGAGGCGCCGGACGATGTAGGCGGCCACCGCGGGCGCGCCCTATTCGCGCGTGGCGCGCCGGGCCTCGAGAGCGGCGGCCTTGTCGGGGTCGATCCACCAGGTGTCGAGGAAACCGAACCCGCCGTCGTACCTGGGCGCGATTCCGGGACGTGCGAACTTGTCCCAGTAGGCGATGTTGTGGTTGGCGTTGAACCACTGGGGAACGACGTGGCGGTTCCACAGCAGCACGCGGTCGAGCGCCCGGGCCGCCGTTTCCAGAGACCCGCGGTCCGGTGCGTCGGCGATCTTCTCGATCAACGCGTCGACCACCGGGTCGGCGATCCCCGCGTAGTTGAGGCCGCCGGGGCTTCGGGCCGCCTCGGACCCCCAGAAGTTCCGCTCCCCCACGCCGGGCGTCGGAGCGGTGCCGAACGCCGCCGTGGTGACGTCGAAGTCGAATTCCTGCATCCGGTTGGCGTACTGCGCGGAGTCGACGATGCGGATCGTGGCGGCGATGCCGAGACGCCCGAGGTTGCGGACGAGGGGCGCGTACACCCGTTCGAACGTGGGCGAGAACGTCAGGAATTCCATCGACACCGGCCGTCCCGACGGGTCCCGCAATTTCCCGTCCCTCACTGCGTATCCCGCCTCGCGAAGCAGCTTCCGCGCCGCGCGGAGATTGCGCCGGGCCTTGCCCGAGCCGTCGGTCGCCGGGGGCTCGAAGACCCGGGTGAAGACCTCGGCCGGCAGCCTGTCGCGATACGGCCCGAGCAGCGCGACTTCTCCGGGAGTCGGAAGATCACGCGCCGCCATCGGCGTGTTCTGGTAAAGGCTCCTGGTCCGGGCGTAGAGCCCGTAGAAGATGTTCCTGTTCGTCCATTCGAAGTCGAAGGCCAGGTCGAAGGCCGCGCGGACGCGACGGTCCCCGAAGATCCCGCGGCGCTGGTTGAGGACGAAGAACTGCCGGTTGGCCGGCGATTCGTCGGGGATCGACTCGCGCTTCACCAGCCCCTCCTCGACCGCCGGAAAATCGTAGGCTGTGGCCCACATCTTCGAGGTGAATTCCTCGCGGAAGTCGTACTCGCCGGCCTTGAAGGCCTCGAGCGCGATGTTGCGGTCGCGGTAGAAGTCGAACCGGACCACGCCGTAGTTGAAACGGCCCCGGTTCACCGGCAGGTCCCTGGCCCAGTAGTCGGCCACCCGCTCGTAGACGATGGTCCGGCCCTGGTCCGCGCGGACGATGCGGTAGGGCCCGCTGCCCAGCGGCGGGTCGAGGGTGGTCCTGTCGAACGCGCGCGTTTCGTACCAAGCCCTGGACAGGATCGGGAGGCCGGCGACCGTGAGCGGCAGGTCGCGGGTCACGGCGCCTTGGCGAAACGCGAAACGGACCCGGTGCAGGCCCTCGGCGGTCGCCGATTCCACGTCGCGCAGCACGATCCGGAAGCTCGGCTCCCCCCGGGCCTTCAGGGTCTCGAAGGAGAAGACGACGTCCTCCGCCGTCAACGGCGATCCGTCGTTGAATCGCGCTTCGGGCCGCAGACGGAACGACACCCAGGAGCGGTCGGGCGCCACCTCGGCGCTCTCGGCGACGAGGCCGTACACGGCGTCGGACTCGTCGCCCGCCGGCGTCATCAGCGTGTCGAAGGGCAGGCCCGCGAGCGCCGTGGCGCCCACCCCCCGGAGCTTGATGCCCTTGAGAATGAACGGGTTCAGGTTGTCGAAGGACCCGATATCGCGAAGCCGGACCTCGCCCCCCTTCGGAGCGTCGGGGTTCACGTAGTCGAAATGCGGGAAATCCGGCAGGTACTTCAGGTCGCCGAACGACGACAGTCCGTGGCGCGGCTCGACGCCAGCCGCGCCGGCCGCCATGACCAGATGGACGGCGGCGACGGCCCCGCCAACCCTCGATATCGACCCCAATCCGATCACCCGTGGATGATACCAGAGTCCCCGGCGGGCCGGAGGCTCCGGCCGGCGACGAGCGCCATCACCGCGATTCGGCGGCCGTCCGACGTTTCAGGTCGGCGTCCTTTTCGGCGTCGATCCACCACGTGAACAGGCCGAGGCCGTACCTGGGCGTGACCTTCGGACGCGAGAACCGGTTCCAGTAGGCGACGCGGAACACCCGCGTATGCCATTGGGGGATCACGTAGTGATTCCACAACAGCACCCGGTCCATCGCGCGCGTCGCCGCGACCAGGGCCTCGCGGTCGGGCGCCTCGATGACGTCGTCGATGAGGGCGTCGATCACCGAGTTCTCGATGCCGATGACGTTGCGGCTGCCCGGGACGTCGGCGGTCGCCGAGGACCACCAGTCCCGCTGCTCGTTGCCCGGCGACAGCGACTGGGGAAACGACTGCACCGACATGTCGAAATCGAATCCGTCGATCCTGTTCTGGTACTGGGCCGTGTCGACCGTCCTCACGCGCGCCTCGATGCCGAGCCGTTCGAGGTTCCGGGCGAACGGCAGCACCACACGCTCGAACGCCGGACTGACGAGCAGGATCTCGAACGCCATCGCTTTCCCGGTCGCGGCGTTCGTCAACCTGCCGTCGCGGACCGTCCAGCCCGCCTTCTCGAGAAGCCGTCGCGCCTTCCGCAGGTTGGCGCGCGCGTTGCCCGAGCCGTCGGTCGTCGGCGGCTCGTAAGCCGTCGTGAACACTTCCTCGGGAACCTGGCCGCGAAAGGGTTCGAGATAGCGGAGCTCGGCCGCGCCCGGCAGGCCCGACGAGGCGAGTTCCGAGTTGGAGAAGAAGCTCCTCGTGCGCGTGTACTGCCCGTGGAAGAGGTTGCGGTTGGCCCACTCGAAATCGAAGGCGTGGGACAACGCCTCCCGCACCCGCCGGTCCCGGAACGGCTCCCGCCGGATGTTGAAGACGAAGGCCTGCATCCCCGTCGGATTCTCGTGCCCGATCTCCTCCTTGACGATCAGTCCCTCGCGCACCGGCGGGACGTCGTATCCGGTCGCCCAGACCTTGGCCGTGTTCTCCTGGCGGAAGTCGTACTCGCGCGACTTGAACGCTTCGAGGGAAACGGTCTGATCGCGGTAATAGTCGTAGCGGACGCGGTCGAAATTGTACTGCCCGCGGTTCACCGCGAGGGCGGCGCCCCAATAGTCGGCGACGCGCTCGTAGGCGATCGACCGTCCCGGATCGACGTCGGCGACGCGGTAGGGTCCGCTGCCCATGATGGCGGCGAGGGTCGTCTCCTCGAAGTTCCGGTCCTCGAACGCCGCCCTGGGCAGCACCGTGAGTTGACCCACGATCTGCGGCAGCTCCCGGTTGAGCCCGCCGGTGAAGGTGAACTTCACGGTCCGCGGCCCGGTCGCCTCGGCCGTCGCGACGTTCGCGTAATACGCCCGGTAGAACGGATGTCCCTTCGACTTCAGTGTCTCGAACGAGAAGATGACGTCGTCCACCGTGATCGGCGAGCCGTCATGCCAGCGGGCCTCGGGCCGCAGGGTGTAGGCGACCCAACCCGGATCGTCGGGCACCTCGACGCTCTCCGCGATCAGGCCGTATTGGGCATCCGCCTCGTCCAGGGACGACGTCATGAGGGACTCGAAGGTCAGCCCCAGACCGGCGGCGGCCTGGCCCTTGAGGATGAAGGGGTTGAGGCTGTCGAACGAGCCGATGGCGGCCAGCCGTATCCCGCCGCCCCTGGGCGCCTCCGGGTCGACGTAGTCGAAGTGCGCGAAGCCGGGCGGGTATCCCGGCTCCCCGAGCAGCGACATGCCGTGCACGACCCTGGTCTGGGCGTCCACGGCCGCCCCCGCCGGCAGCATCGCCGCCGCCAGCAGGATCGTGGCCAGCCAATTCATCGACGTCACCTTCATCGACGTCACCGCATCATCCGCCAAGCCGGGCGACCGCCGCCCGATGCAGCTCCGCGTCGCCGGCGGCGATGACGCGCGTATCCGTTCCGAGCGTCACCGGAGCGCCCTCCCAGTTCGTCATCGCGCCGCCGGCGCTCTCGACGACGGGCACCAGGGCGCAATAGTCGTAATCGTTCACGCCGCACTCGATGGCGACGTCGGCATGGCCGGCGGCGACCAGTCCGAAAGCGTAGCAATCCGCGCCGTAGCGGGTGAGGCCGACGGCGCCGCGCAGCCGGTCCAGCGCCTCCAGGTCGCCGTCTTCGTAGGCGTCCGGCGACGTGGTGAAGAGCACGGCGTCGGCGAGGCCGGTCCCGCGGCGGCAGGTCGCGCGTTCGCCGTTCAGCGCGCACGGACGGCCGGTGCCGCCGGCCCAGCGCTCTCCGCTCACCGCCTGGTCGATCACGCCGAACACGGGCCGATTCTCGCGGGCGAGCCCGATCAGGGTGCCGAAGACGGGAACGCCGGCGATGAACGCCTTGGTGCCGTCGATCGGGTCGAGATACCAGACGTATTCGGCGTCGCCGCGGACGACGCCGAACTCCTCCCCGGCAATGCCGTGGTCGGGCGCCGCCGCCTCGAGAATGGCCCGCATGGCCCGCTCGGCGGCGCGGTCCGCCTCCGTGACCGGCGTCGAGTCCGGCTTGGTGGAGACGGCGCAGGGACGGCGGTAGTACCCGCGCACGATTTCGCCGGCGGCGTCCGCCAGCCCGTGGGCCAACTCCACATACGCGTCGGGACAGCGGCCGGTCACCGCCGCCCCGGACCGGCGCGCCCGAATCCGCGTATCCAGGCACCCGGCGCATATGGCGCCATGCACATGGACCGTCGCCCGGAACGGCCTATTCGGCGGGCAGGGGCCGCGGCGAATCGCTCAAGGTGCGCAGGTAGGCGATCACGTTGGCGCGGTCCACGGCCTTCTTGAGCCCGGGGAACGTCATCTTGTTGCCGGGCATGAATTTCTTGGGCCTGGTCAGGAATTCGTCGAGGCTCGCGAAGCTCCACGCGCCCTCGGCCTCCTTCATGGCGGACGAGTACGAGAACCCCCCCATCGTCGCCATGTCGCGGCCGACGACGTTCCAGAGATTCGGCCCGACCTTGTTCCTCCCGCCCTGCTTGAACGTATGGCAGGCCACGCACTTCCTGGACACCTTCATGCCCCTCTCCACGTCCGCGGCGGCCAGCAACGCGGCCAGCGAGGGAAGCTCCTCCTCCACCGCGGCGGTCGCCTCCGCGGCGGCACCCTCCACCTCGGGAACCGGATAGGCGACCGACTCGGGGGCGCGCGGGCTGACCGCGACGTTCCCGAGACCGTTGATCACGTAGAGCACCAGCATGGTGGCGAGAATGCCGCCGGCGATCTTGTTCCACTCGAAGGTATCCATGGAGAACCCGTACCCGAACCGCGAGGCGGGCGAAGATTACAAACTTCCCGCGGACGGGCGCAAGCCGTATAAGTCGGCGTCGCGGCCCCGTCGGCGCGGGCTCGCGCGGACTTCACCGCCGCTCCCCCGCTCGACGGTCCCCGGACGGTCCCCGATGGCGCTTCCGGCCAATCCGATCATCGTCATCCCGGCGCGCATGGCCTCGCGGCGGTTGCCGGGCAAGCCGCTGGCCGACATCCACGGCGAGCCGATGATCGTCCACGTCTGGCGGCGCGCCGTGGAGAGCGGCGTCGGCCGCGTGACGGTCGCCTGCGCCGACGCCGAGATCGCGACGGCGGTCGCCGCCGCCGGCGGCGAGGCGACGATGACGCAGCGCGAGCACCCGTCCGGTTCCGACCGCGTGTTCGAGGCCGCGCAGTCCGTGGACCCGGACGGCGCCCACGACGCGGTGATCGACCTGCAAGGGGACCTGCCGACGGTCGCCGCCCCGGTGGTGCGCGCAGCACTCGCCCCTCTCCGGGAACCCGAGGTCGACATCGGGACCGTGGCCTGCCCGATCGCGGAAGACGCCGAACGCGGCGATCCCAACGTCGTCAAGGCCGTGGTCTCGCTCGGCCCGTCGGCGTCCGTGGGGCGGGCGCTCTACTTCACGCGCGCGGCGGCGCCGTCCGGAGACGGCCCGCTGCTCCGCCACGTCGGCATCTACGCCTTCCGCCGCCCGGCCCTCGAACGGTTCGTCGGCCTGCCTCCGGCGCCCCTGGAACTCCGCGAGAACCTGGAGCAGTTGCGGGCCCTCGAGGCCGGGATGCGCATCGACGTGGCCGTCGTTGACACCCCGGCCCCCGGTGTCGATACTCCGCGCGATCTTGAGCGGGCCCGCGCGCTTCTCGCGCCTTGGCGGCGCGACGCCGGGTCCGGGAACGCTTCACAAGCTTCATAACGACATGTCTCGGCACCTCTACTCCGGGGGAAGCGTGGCCTTCCAGGGCGAGCTGGGCGCGTATTCCGACCTCGCCTGCCGCCTGAAATTCCCCGACATGGAGTCCCATCCCTGTCCGTCCTTCGAGGACGTGTTCGCCGCGGTGGAGAACAGGGAGGCGACGCTGGCGATGATCCCGATCGAGAACTCGGTCGCCAGCCGTGTCGCCGACATCTACTACATGCTGCCGGACACGCACCTCCACATCGTCGACGAGACGTTCCTGCGCGTGAACCACTGCCTCCTGGCCCCGAAGGGCGCCAGCCTGTCCGACCTCGAGACCGTCGGAAGCCACTCGCAGGCCCTGGCGCAATGCCGCCGCACGATCGCCGAGCTGGGGCTGAAGCCCGTCGGCACCGTCGACACGGCGGGCGCCGCGCGCCAGGTCGCGGAGCGGAACGACAAGCGCGCGGCCGCCATCGCCTCGTCGCTGGCGGGCGAGATCCACGGCCTCGACCGCCTGCGCACGAACATCGAGGACGCCGAACACAACATCACGCGGTTCATCGTGCTGTCGCGGGAGGCCACCGTGCCCGGACAGGGCGCCGGACGGGTGGTCACGTCGTTCATGTTCCGCGTCGGCAACGTGCCGGCGGCGCTCTACAAGGCGCTGGGCGGGTTCGCCACGCGCGGGATCAACCTCACCAAGCTCGAGAGCTACGTCATCGGCAGCCGCTTCGAGGTCGCGCGCTTCTACGCCGAGATCGAGGCGCACCGCCACGACCCCGTCGTCCGCGGCGCCTTCGACGAGCTCAGCCTGTTCTCCTCCGAAGTGAAGCTGCTCGGGATCTATCCCGCCCACGAGTACCGCGAGGAAGGAGGCCGGCCGATGTCCGACCTCGACCGCAACGGCGCCGGCTCCTGACGGCAGGGTCCGGGGCTTCCGCTTGCGGCCACCGACCACTGGCAACCGGCAGCCGACGGGCGCCCCGGTCAGACCCGGACGATCTTGCCGGGGTTCATGATGTTGCCGGGATCCAGCGCCTTCTTGATGTCCCGCATGAGGCTCACCGCCTCGCCGTGCTCCGCGGTCAGGAAGTCCAGCTTGCCGTAGCCCACGCCGTGCTCGCCGGTGCAGGTTCCGTCGAGCGCGAGGGACCGCGAGACCAGACGCTCGTTCAGGCGTTCGACTTCCGCCCGCTCGCGCTCATCGTCCGGGTCGAACAGGAAGACGAGATGGAAGTTGCCGTCCCCGACATGCCCGACGAGAGGCGCCATCAGGAACGATTCCGCCAGGTCCTCCCTGGTTTCCCGGATACACTCGGCGAGCCTCGACAGGGGCACGCACACGTCCGTGGCCCACATCCCGGCGCCGGGCCGGAGCGCGAGCGCCGCGTAGGCCGCGTCGTGCCGGGCCTGCCAGAGGCGGTTTCGATCCTCCGTCCGCGTCGCCCACTGGAAGTCGCCGGCGCCGTTTCCCGTCGCCAGCGTCTGGACGGTTTCGGCCTGCTCGGCCACGCCCGCCTCGGAGCCGTGGAATTCGAGGAACAACGTCGGGGCGACGGGATACTCGAGGTCCGAATACCTGTTGCACGCCTCCATCTGCAATTCGTCCAGCAGCTCGATGCGGGCCACGGGAATGCCCATCTGGATGGTCTCGATGACCGTATCCACGGCGCCCTCGATCCCCGGAAACGAGCAGACGGCCGCGGAGACCGCTTCCGGTATGCCGTAAAGGCGCAACGTGATCTCGGTGATGACCCCGAGGGTGCCTTCCGAGCCCACGAACACGCGCGTGAGGTCGTAGCCGGCCGCCGACTTGCGGGCCCGCCGCGCCGTCCTGACGACGCGGCCGTCGGCCGTCACCACGGTGAGGGCGAGAACGTTGTCGCGCATCGTGCCGTAGCGCACGGCGTTGGTGCCCGACGCGCGGGTCGCGGTCATCCCCCCGATCGTCGCATCGGCGCCCGGATCGATCGGGAAGAACAGCCCCGTATCCCGCAGATGCTCGTTCAGTTGCTTGCGCCGCACGCCGGCCTGCACGGTCGCGTCCATGTCCCCGGCGCTCACGCGCACGATCTCGTTCATCCCGCCGAGGTCGATGCATACGCCGCCGCGCAGGGCCGCCACGTGGCCCTCCAGGGACGTCCCGATACCGAAGGGAATCACCGGCGTCCCGTATCCGGCGCAGACCCGCACGATCTCGGCCACCTCCTCGGTGCTCCTCGGGAACGCGACCGCGTCCGGCGCGTGCGCGGCGTGATGGGACTCGTCCCGCCCGTGCTGCTCGCGAACGGCGGCGGACGTGGAAATGCGCTCCCCCAGCCGCTGCCTGAGCACCCCGACCGCCGTATCGACCTCCGCCCGCGCCGCGTCCATGGCTCCCTCCCTCGGCGAACCGCCCCGACCGCCAAATCATCATGTCATCACGGCGCATCGGCCGCACGCGCCCCTGTCCTATCCCGAAACGGTATGCGGATTGTGCAATGTGTGCAAGAGAAAAATATCCATTTCAGTAAATTTTTTGTGATCGAACGGAAGGCCGGTTGTGGCGGCGCCGCGCGCGGCCCATGATCGGCGCGGTCCCCGGCGGCGCGGTGGTCACATGGACGCGGCATTTCTCTGGGTGGCGGCGGGAGCCCTCGCAGCCGGTTTCGTCACCGGCCTCGCGGGTTTCGGGGTCGGAATCGTGGCGCTCGGCTTCTGGCTGCACGTCATGGAACCCGTCGTCGCCGGACCGCTGGTCGTCGTCTGCTCCGTCGTCGGCCAGGTCCGATCCATCGCCCACGTCCGTCGCGCCATCTCCGTCCGCCGCGTGCTGCCCTTCGTCGTCGGCGGCGCGATGGGGATTCCCCCGGGCGTGTTCCTTCTGCACTTCATCGACGCGCCGGATCTCAAGATCGGCCTCGGCGCGTTCCTGATCGCCTACAGCCTGTTCGGCCTCGTCGCGAGGCTCGGCGCGGTATTCCCGAACGCCGGCCCGCTCGGCGACGGCGCCGCGGGATTCGGCGGCGGGGTCCTCGGCGGCATCGCCGGGCTTTCGGGCCCCCCGATCACCGTCTGGTGCGGACTGCGGGGGTGGACCAGGGACGCGCAGCGGGCGACGTGGCAATCCTGCAACCTCGTCATCCTGACGCTGGTCGTCGCGGCCCACGCCTCCCAGGGGCTGCTGACCCGCGAGGTCGGCGTCCTGACGCTGATCAGCGTTCCGGCGCTGCTGGCCGGGGTGCAGCTCGGCCTCACGGCCTACAGGCGGGTGGACGAGGGCGGATTCCACCGGGTGGTCCTGATCCTGCTGCTGGCCTCGGGCCTGTGGCTCGTCGCCACCAACGTCCTCGCGGACCAGGGCCCGGCCTGACGCGAATTCACAACCCCGGCTCGCCGTGGGAACCGAGGCGCACCAATACCAGGCGCAACGGATTACGTAGCGGCTCTCGCGCCGGGCGATCACTCCATCCGGCGGCCGTGATCGGCGCGGCCCGAGCGGGTCCGGCCATGCGCCGCGAAGCCCGCCGCCCCGTCAGCGCACGCTTTCGTGGGCGGCGATCGCCGACAGGTTGACGATGTCGGTCACCGTGGCGCCCATCGGAACGATCTGCGCCGGTTTCGCCAGCCCCACGAGCAGCGGGCCGATCACCGTTCCGCCGCCGAGCTCGTGCAGCAGGTTCGACGCGATATCCGCCGAGTGCAGCCCCGGCATGATCAGCACGTTGGCCGGCGCCGACAGGCGGCAGAACGGGTAATGGGCGAGCAGTTGGCTGTTGAGCGCCACGTCGGCGGACATCTCGCCGTCGAACTCGAAGTCGGGCTTGCGGGCGGCCAGCACTTCCACGGCCTCGCGCACCCGGTTGGAGCGCTCGTGCGGGGGATTCCCGAAGTTCGAGAACGACAGCAGCGCGACGCGCGGGTCGTGGCCCATGTCGCGCGCCACCGCGGCGGCCTGCTGGGCGATGTCGGCCAGCTCGTCCGCGCGCGGCGACGTATGCACCGTCGTGTCGGCGATCAGGACGGTCCGGCCGCCCCGCGCCACGACGATGCTCACCCCGATGACCCGCGAACCTTCCTTCGGCCCCAGCGCCTTCAGGATGTCCTCGTAGACCTCGGCATGGCTCCGCGCCAGTCCGGCGACGAGGGCGTCGGCGTCGCCCAGGGCGACCATGCAGGCGCCGAACACGGTGCCGTACACGTTCACCATGCGCCGGCAGTCGCGGAACAGGGCTCCGCGCCGTTGCAGCCGCCCGTACAGATAGTCGTAGTACTCCTGGTTGCGGGGATTGATCGCCGCGTTGACGATCTCGACGCCCGACAGGGTGTCGTCGATCCCCATGGTCTCCAGCGCCCGGCGGATGCGCGGCTCCCGGCCGATGAGCACGGGCGTTCCGAAGCCCGAGTTGCGGTACGCCAGCGCGGCGCGGATGACCCGTTCGTCCTCTCCCTCGGCGTAGGCGACGCGCCTGGGCTCGGCCATCACCCGTTCGAAGATGCGCTGCAACGTGCCCATCATCGGGTCGAGGCGCGCGCGAAGCTGGTGGCGGTAGCCCTCCATGTCGACGATCGGGCGGCGCGCCACTCCCGACTCCATGGCGGCCGTGGCCACGGCCGGCGGAACGCGCGAGATCAGCCGCGGATCGAACGGCACGGGGATGATGTAGTCGCGGCCGTAGTGCAGGCGCTCGCCCGGATAGGCGGCGAGCACCTCGTCCGGCACGTCCTCGCGCGCGAGTTCGGCGAGCGCCCAGGCGGCGGCGATCTTCATCTCGTCGTTGATGGTCGACGCGCGCGCGTCGAGGGCGCCGCGGAAGATGTAGGGAAAGCCGAGCACGTTGTTGACCTGGTTGGGATAGTCGGAGCGCCCCGTCGCCATGATCGCGTCGTCCCGGATCTCCCTGACCTGCTCCGGCGTGATCTCCGGATCCGGATTGGCCATCGCGAAGATGATGGGGTTGTCGGCCATGCCGGCGACCATCTCCGGGGTCATCGAGTCGGCCACGGAGAGTCCGAAGAACACGTCCGCCCCCTTGAGCGCGTCGGCCAGGGAGCGCGCGTCCGTGTCGACCGCGTGGGCCGACTTCCACTGGTTCATCCCCTGCTCGCGGCCGTTGTGGATGACGCCCCGGGAGTCGCAGAGGACGGCCTGATCGTGCGGCAGTCCCAGCGTCTTGATCAGCTCGGCGCACGCCACGCCCCCGGCGCCGGCGCCGTTGATCACGATCCGGGCGTCCTCGATCTTCCGTCCGGTGAGCTCGAGGGCGTTGATCAGGCCGGCGACAGCGATGATCGCGGTGCCGTGCTGGTCGTCGTGGAAGATCGGGATGTCCATCAACTCGCGCAACCGCTGCTCGATGATGAAACACTCCGGCGCCTTGATGTCCTCGAGGTTGATGCCGCCGAACGTCGGACCGAGATAGCGCACGCAGTCGACGAATTCATCGACGTCGCGGGTATCGACCTCGATGTCGATCCCGTCGATGTCGGCGAAGCGCTTGAAGAGGACGGCCTTGCCCTCCATCACGGGCTTGGACGCGAGCGCCCCGAGATCGCCGAGCCCCAGCACCGCCGTGCCGTTGCTGATCACGGCGACGATGTTGGCCCGCGCCGTATAGTCGTAGGCGTGGTCGGGGTTCTTCGAGATCTCGACGCAGGGCACGGCCACCCCCGGCGAGTAGGCGAGCGTCAGATCCCGTTGGGTGGTCAGCGGCTTCGTCGGCGTGATCTCGATCTTTCCGGGCTTGCCGGCCGAGTGAAACCGCAACGCCTCTTCTTCCGACACGCGGATCGTGTCACTCATGTCCACACCGTCCTTGCGCGCTGGACCGCCTCACGCGCCGGATCGCGCGGGAGCGCCGGGCCCGGCGGGCCTGCCGCGGGCCACGGGAAACACTAGCGGGATTGGGCGGCGCGCGTAAAGCGAACCACGGGCCTACTTCCTGCGGAACCGGTCCAGCATGACGACGTCCGCGGCGGCCGTGTCGTCCGCCACGGAAACGGGGGCCTCCACCCGGCCCTCGTCGGCGTCGGCCGCCGGGGCCGGTCCGAACCGCAAGGCGAACCGGACGCCGGGGTCGGCGAACCCGGTGATCGCGTCGAAGGGGATCTCGAGATGCTCCTTCCGGCCGCCGAAGGAGAGCGTCACCGAGAAGGACTCCCGGTCGACGGCGAGATCCCAGAACTGGTGCTGGAGGACGATCGTGAGCTCCTCCGGATACCGCTTGCGGAGCGCCGGGGGGACGACCACGCCGGGTGCGCCGGTCCGGCAGGTGACGTAGAAGTGGTGTTCCCCGGGCAGTCCGCCGGCAGCGGCGCGTTTCAACGCTTCGCGGACGACGCCCCTGAGAGCGTCCTCGACGATCCGGTCGTAGCCGATCAAGTCTTCCGACACCGAAACCACTCCGCGACGGGCGGGTCGTCGAAGTGGGGGGTTTCTGTTGCCAGGTACCCCCCGAAACCCCGCCGTCACCTGCGTGGTCTACGCAGCGACGGCAAATGCCTCGTTGTCGTTGGCATTTGTGAGTGTGACCCGATAACGGCGGTATCATACCGGGCGAAAACCGTGCCTTTATTACGCGCGTCGATCCTGGTTCGCCCCCAGCAAGACCGCATCCGCCATCTCTCCCGATGCCCTCGCCACGGCGGACGCTGGGCTGGATGCGTTCATGGTGGAGGCGCCGGGTACTGCCCCCGGGTCCGCAACGTCTATTCCGAACGGCGTTTATCGCCATAGTCGGTTGCCCGACGGGCGACATATAGGCGCTTCGCGGCGCCGTTGCAAGACAAATCGACGGGCCCGCGTGAAATATCCTCCCCCGCGACCGCGCCGGGCGCGTATGGTCATGAACGCGGGCGGACACTAGAGTGCGGCGTCCGGCGAGTCGGGAGCAAGCCGGGAACAGGCGAGGCCATGCCGCTCAACCCCCAGCAACAGGCGGAGATCGAGGCGCTGCGGGCCGAGGCGCGCGAAACGCGACGCGCCACGGTGCCGGCGCTGGAGGAAATCCTCTACCGGCCCCTGAAGGTGCTCGACCACGGCTTCGTCCGGGTGATCGACTACATGGGCGACGATTCGGCGATCGTCCAGGCGGCGCGGGTCTCCTACGGCCGGGGCACGCGAAAGTCACGGGAAGACCGTGACCTGATCCGCTACCTCATGCGCCATCGGCACACGACGCCGTTCGAGATGTGCGAGATCAAGCTGCACGTCAAGCTGCCGATCTTCGTCGCGCGGCAGTGGCTCCGGCACCGCACCGCCAACGTCAACGAGTATTCCGCCCGCTATTCCCGGCTGGACCGCGAATTCTACGTGCCGGACGCGGACCATCTTCGATCGGTGCTGAAGAAACGAGGCAGGCGGAGCGACACGCCCACCCTGTTCGAGATGAGGAGCGACAGCGAGGCCAAGGCGACGGCCGCCCAATCCCCCTCCAACAGACAGGGTCGCGGCAAGCCGGTCGCCGAAGAGGAATTCGAGGAGGCGCTGAAGAGCATCGACCGGAACTCGAAAAGCGCCTACCGCGTCTACGAGAACCTCCTCAACGAGGACAGGGACGGCGCGCGCAAGGACCCGGACCGCGCCGGCCTCGCCCGCGAGCTCGCGCGGACGGTGCTTCCGGTCAACTACTACACGCAGTTCTACTGGAAGAGCGACCTGCACAACCTCCTGCACTTCCTCTCGCTCCGGGCCGACGCGCACGCCCAGTACGAAATCCGCGCCTATGCCGGGAAGATCCTCGAGGACGTCGTCAAGCGCTGGGTCCCGGAGACGCACCAGGCGTTCCGGGATTACGTGCGCGACGCGGTTTCGCTCTCGGCGGGCGCCCGCGCCGCGGCTCGACGCCTGATGGCCGGCGAAGACGAAGCGGACGTCCGGGAAACGAGCGGGCTGTCGGGCCGCGAGTGGCGCGAGCTCATGCAGACGCTGGGCCGCGAGGCCTGAAAGGCCGCCGCCGGCTCACTGGACCACGATCCTCGGAGCGGACGCCTCGGCCGCGGCGAGGGCCTCCTCGATCTTGACGGCGACGCGCGCGGCGATGTCCTCGAACACGGCCGCCTCCGTCCCCGAGGGGTCGACGGCGATCAGCGGCGTGCCCGAATCGGACGTCTCCCTGATCCGGGGCGCCAGCGGGATCTCGCCGAGGAAATCGACGCCGAGCCGCTCGGCCTCGCGGCGGGCGCCGCCGTGGCCGAAGACCTCCGTCCTCTCGCCGCAGTGGGCGCAGCGGAACCAGCTCATGTTCTCGACGAACCCGAAGACCGGGACCTCCACCTTCTCGAACATGGCGCAGGCTCTCCGGACGTCGGCCAACGCCACGTCCTGGGGCGTCGACACGACCACCGCGCCGGTCAGCGGCACGCGCTGCGCCATCGTCAGCTGCGCGTCTCCCGTGCCCGGCGGCAGGTCGCAGACCATGACGTCGAGCTCGCCCCATTCCACGTCGCGCATGAGCTGCTCGAGAGCGCTCATGACCATGGGGCCGCGCCAGATCATGGGGGTGTCCTCCGCGACCAGGAACCCCATCGACATGCAGACGAGCCCGTGATTCTCCATGGGCAGCAGCCGACCGCCCTCGGGCGCCGTCGGCCGGCCGTCGATTCCCATCATGCGGGGGATCGAGGGACCGTAGACGTCGCAGTCGAGGATGCCCACGCGCTTGCCCTCGGTGGCGAGGCCAAGGGCCAGATTGACCGCCACCGTCGACTTGCCCACGCCGCCCTTTCCCGACGCCACGGCGACGATGGAGCCGACCCCCGGCAGCCCGGCCCCGGCGGCGGCGTCCGGAGCGCCTCCGGCCGGAGCGGCGGCCGGGGCCGGCCGCCCGGCGGGGCGGTGCGCGGTCAGGACAGCGGTTACCGAGAGCACGCCCGGCACGCCGTAGACGGCCTTCTCGCAGGCCGCGCGCATGGGTTCCCTGGCCACGGCCTCGTCGGCCGGAACCTGGATGGCGAAGGCGACGTGGCCGTCCTTGACCTCGACGCCCTCGATCATCCCGAGGCCGACGACGTCCCGCCGCCGGTCCGGGTCGATGACCCCGGCGAGCGCCTCCAGGACCTCCCGTTCGCTGACCGTCGCCATGGCGGAAACCTCGCCTTCCGGGGCCCGGCGCCGCGCGCGGAGTCGATACGCCGGCCTTCATGCGACTGCGAGGCGCCGGGGTTCGTTGCGCGTCCGGGCAAGCTGTCATATAACCACGCGGGGCGACCGATGCAAAACCTCCCGCCCCGGGGTTTCGCGCGAAACCGGAACTGGAGTTGACGTCATGTCATGGAAGAACCAAGGCGGCGGCTGGCAAGGTGGCGGCGGCGGTAGCGGCGGCGGCGGCGGACCGTGGGGGCAGGGCCCCAGCGGGCCTCAGCCCCCGAATCTCGAGGAGCTTCTGCGCAAGGTCCAGGACCGGTTCCGGAGCCTGATGCCGGGCGGGCGCGGCGGCGGGCGCGGGCTGGCGCTGATCGTGCTGATCGCGGTCGCGGTCTGGGCGGCCAGCGGATTCTATCGCGTGCAGCCGGACGAGCAGGGCGTCGTCCTGCGGTTCGGGCAATGGGTCGCGACCACGCAGCCGGGCCTCAACTATCATCTTCCGACGCCGATCGAGTCGGTGGACACGCCGAAGGTCACGAGGGTCAATCAGATCCAGGTGGGATACCGCAGCGCCGCGGAATTCGGACGGGCCCAGACCACGCGCGACCTGCCGGAGGAAAGCCTGATGCTGACCGGCGACGAGAACATCGTCGACATCGACTTCGCGATGTTCTGGGTCATCAAGGACGCCGGACAGTTCCTGTTCAACGTGCAGAACCCCGAGGAGACGGCGAAGGCGGCGGCGGAAAGCGCCATGCGCGAGGTCATCGGCAACAAGCCCATCGGCGACGCCCTGGCCCAGAACAAGGAAGCGATCGAGAATTCCGTCCGCGAGCTCACCCAGGAAATCCTCGATTCCTACGAGGCCGGCATCCTGATCCAGCAGGCGCGGCTGCAGAAGGTCGATCCGCCGGCGGCCGTGATCGACGCCTTCCGCGACGTCCAGCGGGCGCGGGCCGATCTCGAGCGGCAGAGGAACGAGGCCGAGGCCTACGCCAACGACATCCTGCCCCGCGCGCGCGGCGAAGCCGAGCAGCTGCTTCAGCAGGCGGAGGCCTACCGGCAGGAGGTCGTGGCGCGCGCGGAAGGCGACGCCAACCGGTTCCTGGCCGTGCACGAGGAATTCTCCCAGGCCAGGGACGTGACGACGCGGCGGATCTACCTGGAGACCATGGAAGAGGTGCTGCGCGGCATCAACAAGATCGTCATCGACAAGAGCTCGGGCAGCGGGGTGGTCCCCTACCTGCCCCTGCCCGAACTTCAGAAGCGCACGGGAACGGGAGACACCCCATGAACCGCCGGACACTCGCCCTTCTGGGCATCATCGTTCTGCTCGCGGGAATCATCGCGTTCAGCGCGCTGTTCACCGTCCATCAGACGCAACAGGCCCTGGTCCTTCAGTTCGGCGAGCCCAAGCGCGTGGTCAGGGACTCCGGTCTGCACGCCAAACTGCCGTTCATCCAGAACGTCGTGTTCCTCGACAAGCGGATGCTCAGCTACGACGGCAGCGGCGAGGAGGTCATCGCCTCGGACCGCAAGCGCCTGGTGGTCGACTCCTTCCTCCGCTATCGCATCGACGATCCGTTGCGGTTCTACCAGACGGTGGGCAACGAGGCCGTCGCCCGGCAGCGCCTGAACGCGCTGCTGACGTCGAGCCTGCGCCAGGTGATCGGCACGGTGCCGCTGCAATCGGTCCTGACGGGAGAGCGCGCGCAACTGATGTCGCAGATCGCCCAGCGCGTGAACGCCGAGGCGAAGGATCTGGGAATCAGCATCGCCGACGTGCGCATCAAGCGCGCCGACCTGCCCGAGGCGAACAACCAGGCGATCTACGCGCGGATGAAGACGGAACGGGAGCGCGAGGCGCGCGAGTTCCGCGCCCAGGGCGCCGAGATCTCCCAGCGCATCCGCTCGCGGGCGGACCGCGAGAAGACGGTCCTGCTGGCCGAGGCGCAGAAGCAGGCGCAAATCCTGCGGGGCGAGGGCGACGGCAACGCCATCCGGATATTCGCCGAGGCCTTCGGCACCGACATCGACTTCTTCACCTTCTACCGGTCCATGCAGGCCTACCGGGAGTCCCTGGGCGGCGAGGACACGACCATGGTGCTCTCGCCTGACTCGGACTTCTTCCGGTACTTCGGCAGCATGGTGGGCGAAGGCAACCAGTCCGGACCGCAGTAGCCCGGCGTGTTCGCGGATTCGGGAAGCCCGCGCCCGGCGGGAAGAAACGAGCGACGGGCCGCGTAGCCATGTACGAGCTCGGCATCGCCCTGGGGCTGGTCATGGTGATCGAGGGAGCGCTCTACGCGCTGTTTCCGGACGGCATGAGGCGGGCGATGGTCATGATCCTCAAGCAGTCGACCAGCCTCGTTCGCGGCGGGGGGCTCTGTCTGGCCATCGCCGGGTTCGGGATCGTCTGGTTGCTCAAGAACTGAAGAGCCGGCGCGGCGCGCCACGAAATGGCCTTGAATTGAGCGACCAGGAGCCCTATTTCCGCCGGGTTGGCTCCACATTCGGCCCTATATTCCGGGTCGGTGGACGCTCCGTCCCGGGTCGCCGGGACGATCGGTCCGGGACCCGCGGCCCGGTCGTCCGGAGCGTCCGGTCGACAATCCGGCGCCGCCGTGACACGGGCGGCGCGACGAGAAGGACTGGAACATTGAACAGGGACTCGATCTCGACACCCCAAATCCACGAATCCCGGCGGCGCCCGCCGCGGCCCGGCGCGTTCGGGCGGCGCACGGGCATCGCCATCCTCGCGGCCTCGCTGGTCTGCTCGACCGCAGCCCTCGCCCGCTCCGCGCCGGAGACGTTCGCCGATCTGGCGGAGAAGCTGACTCCCGCCGTGGTCAACATCTCGACGACCCAGAAAGCGGGCGGGCGGCGCGGCGAGGTTCCGGTGCCGCGGTTTCCGCCCGGCTCCCCGTTCGAGGAGTTCTTCAAGGAATTCTTCGAGCGCCAGCGCCCCGGGGACGACGGCCGGGACCGGGACGAGGACCGTCCGCCGCGGCGGCGGGTGTCGTCGCTCGGCTCCGGGTTCGTGATCGACCCGAGCGGCATCATCGTGACCAACAACCACGTCATCACCGAGGCCGACGAGATCACCGTCATCTTCAGCGACGAGGAGCGCCGCACGGCCGAGGTGCTGGGACGGGACGCCAAGACCGACCTCGCCGTCCTGCGGGTGAAGAAGGAGGACGGAGACGGCGATCTTCCCTTCGTCGAGTTCGGCGATTCGGACGAGGCGAGGGTCGGCGACTGGGTGATGGCCATCGGCAACCCGTTCGGACTGGGCGGCTCGGTGACCGCCGGCATCGTTTCGGCCCGCTCGCGCAACATCAACGCGGGACCCTACGACGACTTCATCCAGACGGACGCGTCGATCAACCGCGGCAATTCGGGCGGCCCCCTGTTCGACATGGACGGCCGGGTGATCGGGGTGAACACGGCCATCTTCTCACCTTCCGGCGGCAGCGTGGGCATCGGGTTCGCCATCGCGGCCAATCTCGCCAGGCCGGTCATCCACCAGCTCCGCGAGTTCGGCGAGATCCGCCGCGGCTGGCTCGGCGTCCGTATCCAGCCGGTGACCGACGAGATCGCCGAAAGCCTCGCTCTCGACGAACCCCGCGGCGCCCTGGTCGCCAGCGTCTTCGACCCCGGACCCGCCGCCACCGCGGGGTTCGAGGCCGGCGACGTCATCCTCAAGTTCGACGGCAAGGACGTGCCGCGCGTCCGCGCCCTGCCGCGGATCGTCGCCGAGACCGAGATCGGCAAGGCCGTCGAGGTCGAGGTCTGGCGGCGGGGCGGGAAAATCTCCCTGAGCGTCGAGATCGGCGAGCTGAAGGACGACGAGGTCGCGGCCCTGGCGTCCGGCGGCTCGGGCGGCGGGGCGGAGTCGGTCGAGGCGTTCGGCATGACCCTGTCCTCCATCGACGACAGCCTGCGCGACAGATTCGAGATCGGCGACGACGTGAAGGGAGTCGTCATCACCGAGGTCAACGACGACTCCGCCGCGGCCGAGAAAGGAATCCAGGCCGGAGACATCATCGTGGAGGTCGCCCAGGAGGAAGTCTCCTCCCCCGACCAGATCCTCGAGAAGGTCAAGGAAGCCAGGGACTCGAACCGCAAATCGGTGCTGCTGCTGGTGCAGCGTTCCGACGACCTGCGGTTCGTCGCCCTGCGCCTGGAGAAGACCTGAGCGTCCGTCCCGAAACGACTTGAGCGATCCACGGGGTTCGCGGGCGCCGGACGCGGGCGCCTCCCGCCCGCGCCGCCGCTCAGGCGGCGATCTCCGCCTCGCGGAACCCCTGAATGTACAGCAGGGCCGTCAGATCGCCGTGGTCGATCGCCGCGTCTGCCGCCTCGACGACGCGAGGCTTGCCGCGGAAGGCCACGCCGAGACCCGCGGCCTCGATCATCGGGATGTCGTTGGCGCCGTCGCCGACGGCGAGTGTCCGCTCGGCCGGGACGCCGAGCCGGTGGCGATGGAAGTCGAGCAGCCCGACCTTCTCCGCGCCGCCCCCGATGGGCTCGACCGCCCTTCCGGTGAGCCTGCCCGCCACGACCTCGAGCTCGTTGCCATGATGAAGGTCGAACCCGGCCCATTCGGCGACGCGGCTCGTGAACCGCGTGAAACCACCCGACGCCAGGACCGTGAGCGCGCCGTTCCGGCGCATGACCCGGACGAGGGTCCGGGCGCCCGGCGTGAGCGAAACGCGCTCGTCACAGACGCGATCGAGGATCTCCACGCCGAGCCCGGCGAACATGGCCGCGCGCTCGCGAACGGCCTCGGCGAAGTCCAGGTCGCCGCGCATCGCGCGTTCGGTGATGGCCGCGACTTCCGCCTGGCGGCCGACGAACCCGGCGATCTCGTCCACACATTCCTGCTCGATGATCGTCGAATCCATGTCGGCGACGAGAAGGCGCTTGCGGCGGCGTTCCCGGCGCTGCGCCACGACGTCGACCGGCCGCGCCGGCAGGGCGGCGCGAACGGCCTCGACGGCGGCAACCGGATCGACCCCCTCGACGGGCATGTCGCACGCCGTTCCGGGCGACAGCCAATCGGCATCCCCGACCCGCCCGCCGAGGCGGGAGAGGGCCGAATGCGCGGCCTCGGCCACGCCGGGAGACACCGACGCCCGGCGCGGGTCGCCGACGAGCGTGATTATATGGGTCACGGGCCGCGCCTCGCGACGCGGAGACGCGGCCGGGGAACGACGACGTCGCGGATCACGGTCTCGGAATGCCCGTCCCTGAATGTCCATGCCGGATGAATCGACGCCTGCGGGCCTGCTGATCGCAGGCCCCACGGCCGCGGGAAAGTCCCGCCTCGCGCTCGCGCTCGCCGAGGCCCTGGAGCCTTGCGGCGGCGCGGCGATCA
Organism: Alphaproteobacteria bacterium; assembly: GCA_965200265.1. GTDB lineage: Bacteria > Pseudomonadota > Alphaproteobacteria > UBA2966 > UBA2966 > UBA2966. The sequence continues at coordinate 2,322,761 of OZ241357.1, forward strand.
TAAATTCGGACAGTATGCAGGTCTACCGCGACCTGAGGATACTGACCGCCCGTCCGTCGCCGGATGACGAGGCACGGGCGCCCCACCGCCTGTACGGGATATTCCCGAGCGACCGGCGGTGTTCCGCCGGCCGCTGGCGCGCGCTGGCCGGAGAGGCGATATCGCGGGCGCGGTCGGACGGCCGCGCGCCCCTCGTCGTCGGCGGAACCGGCCTGTATTTCCAGGCGCTCGTCGAGGGCCTTGCCCCCGTTCCCGACATTCCCGCCGCCGTCCGGGAACGAGGCGAAAGGCTGCTCGACGAGCTCGGCAACGTCGCGTTCCACGAGGAACTGTCCCGCAGGGACCCGCTCATGGCGGCGCGCGTCCCGCCCTCCGACCGGCAACGGATGGCGCGGGCGTGGGAGGTGGTCGAGGCGACGGGCATATCGCTGGCGGAGTGGCGCCGCCGCCACGCCGACGCGCGCCCGCCGGGCCGTTTCATCAAGATCGTGGTGTCGGCGCCGCGGGAGACCCTGTACGCCCGTTGCAACGACCGCTTCGAGAAGATGGTGGCCGACGGAGCCGTCGACGAGGCGCGGCGCCTCCTCGCCCGGGCGGTCTCGCCCTCGCATCCCGTCATGAAGGCGGTCGGCGTCCGCGAGCTCGCGCGGCACCTGCGCGGCGAGGCCACCCTCGACGAAGCGGTCGCGGCGGGACAGCGCGCGACGCGCCGCTACGCCAAGCGCCAGATGACGTGGTTCCGCAACCGCATGGCCGGCTGGCGGCGACTCGAGGCGCGCGATCCGGAAAGCCTCCTTCCGGAAGCCGTGTCGTTCGTTCGCCGGTTGATGCGCACGGGCACGATCCGATAGCGACGCCATGTCCCGGCAGAACCACATCCGGCACATGCTCGCGCGGCGCGGCCGGGCCGCACGGAAGCGGCACGGAACCCGGATGTTGCGGGCGTCAGGCCGCGTCGCAGCGCACGGCGGCGACAACCGCTTCGCGCAGGCCGTCCACCATGCCTTCAAGCCGCGCCATGCGCTCGCGCAGCCCGTCTTGCCCGGCTTCGAGACGGTCCATGCACGCCTCGAACCGATCCATGCGCTCATCCATGCGCTCGTTCAGCCGCGATTCGAGCCGGTCCATGTAGCGATGCGTGTCGGCGCGCAGCCACGCGACCGACGTGACGAGCAACGCCGCGAGACCGACGAAGCCGGCGATGTCTATATTCATGTCGGCTCTCCTCCGAGCGATCGCCCACGCGCGAGGCGGCAAGCGACACGGAACCCGGATGTTGCGGGCGTCAGGCCGCGTCGCGGCGCACGGCGACGACGACCGCCTCGCGCAGGCCGTCCACCATGCCTTCCAGCCGCGCCATGCGCTCGCGCAACTCGCCTTGCCCGGCTTCGAGACGGTCCATGCGCCCGTTCAGCCGCGATTCGAACCGGTCCATGTAGCGATGCGTGTCGGCGCGCAGCCACGCGACCGACGTGACGAGCAACGCCACGAGACCGACGAAGCCGGCGAGGTCCATATCCATGTCGGCCCTCCTCCGAGCGGCCGCCCACGCGCGGGGCGGCAAGCGACACGGAACTCGGATGTTGCGGGCGTCAGGCCGCGTCGCGGCGCACGGCGGCGACGACCGCTTCCCGCAGGCCGTCCACCATGCCTTCCAGCCGCGCCATGCGCTCGCGCAGCTCGCCTTGCCCGGCTTCGAGACGGTCCATGCGCGCCTCGAACCGATCCATGCGCTCGTTCAACCGCGATTCGAGCCGGTCCATGTAGCGATGCGTGTCGGCGCGCAGCCACGCGATCAACGTGACGAGCAACGCCGCGAGACCGACGAAGCCGGCGATGTCCGCATTCATGTCGGCTCTCCTCCGAGCGGCCGCCCACGCGCGGGGCGGCAAGCGTCACGATACGATGTCGTGTCTCGTCGCGCAACGCGGTGTCCTGAACCAAGTCAGGATCCGTCATTCCCCCGGTCGAGCCGGGGGCAGGCTCCGCGAAAGCGGGAATGACGGCCGGGCCGCACGGAAGCGGCACGGAACCCGGATGTTGCGGGCGTCAGGCCGCGTCGCGGCGCACGGCGGCGACGACCGCCTCGCGCAGGCCGTCCACCATGCCTTCCAGCCGCGCCATGCGCTCGCGCAACTCGCCTTGCCCGGCTTCGAGGCGGTCCATGCGCGCCTCGAGCCGATCCATACGCGCATCGAACCGATCCATGCGCTCGTTCAGCCGCGATTCGAGCCGGTCCATGCAGCGATGCGTGTCGGCGCGCAGCCACGCGACCGATGTGACGATCAACGCCGCGAGACCGATGAAGCCGGCGAGGTCCGCATTCATGCCGGCTCTCCTCCGAGCGGCCGCCCACGCGCGGGACGGCAAGCGTCACGATAAGACGTTGTGTCTCGTTGCGCAACGCGGTGTCCTGAACCCCGGAAACGCGATCGCGCCGGCCTCCGCCGCGATTCCGGTGGCGGTTCCCGATGCGCGGTGTATATTGACCCCCTGACCGGCGGGACATAGGTTGTCGCCCGCATTTTCGGGCCTGGGCCTCGGGTCGCGGGGACGCGACGGCTTGGGCTTCCGGCCGCCCGGTGCCGAACGGCATTGGGCGGTTTCGTCGTAACGGCAGGATCGAACCAATGCCAGACGCGCGCATGTCGGGATCGCAGATCGTCCTCAAGGCGCTCGAGGACCAGGGGGTCGACGTCATCTTCGGGTATCCCGGCGGCGCCGTGCTCCCGCTCTACGACGCCATGTTCCAGCAGAACCGCATCCGGCACGTGCTCGTGCGGCACGAGCAGGGCGCGACGCACATGGCGGAGGGATACGCCCGCTCGACCGGCAGGCCCGGCGTCGTCCTCGTGACCTCGGGTCCGGGGGCGACCAACGCGGTGACCGGACTGACCGACGCGATGATGGACAGCATCCCCGTCGTGTGCCTGACGGGCCAGGTGGCCACGCACCTCATCGGCAACGACGCCTTTCAGGAAGCGGACACCGTCGGCATCACCCGCCCGTGCACCAAGCACAACTATCTCGTGAAGGACGTCGACGACCTCGCGCGCGTCATCCACGAGGCGTTCTACGTCGCGACCTCCGGGCGTCCCGGACCGGTGGTCGTCGACATTCCGAAGGACGTCTCCATCGCCGAGAGCGAGTACGTCCCGCCGGGAACGGTTCGCCACAAGACCTATCGTCCGCGGCTGAACGGCGACCCCGGCGCCATCGAGCAGGCGGTGAAGATGCTGATCTCCGCCCGGCGGCCGATCGTCTACTCCGGCGGCGGGGTCGTGAACTCGGGGCCGGAGGCATCGCGGCTGCTGACCGAGTTCGTCCGCCTGACGGGCTTTCCCATCACGAGCACGGTCATGGGGCTCGGATGTTTCCCGGCCTCGGATCGCCAGTGGCTGGGGATGCTCGGGATGCACGGCACCTACGAGGCCAACCTGGCGATGGCCGGCTGCGACGTCATGGTCGCGGTCGGCGCCCGCTTCGACGATCGCATCACCGGGCGACTCGACGAGTTCAGCAAGGGATCGAGGAAGATCCATATCGACATCGACCCGTCGTCGATCAACAAGAACGTCCCGGTGGACGTCGCCATCGTCGGCGACTGCGCCCACGTCCTGAAAGACATGATCGAGGGCTGGAAGTCGTCCGGGGGCCGCCCCGACGCATCGGCCGTCGACGACTGGTGGGCCCGGATCGACACGTGGCGCGGCCGGGACTGTCTCCGCTACGAGCAGGGCGACGGCCCGATCAAGCCGCAATACGCGCTGGAGCGGCTGCGCGAACGGTGCGCGGGCCGCGACGTCTACGTCACCACGGACGTCGGCCAGCATCAGATGTGGGCGGCGCAGTTCCTGCCGTTCGAGAAGCCCAATCGCTGGATGACCTCCGGCGGCCTGGGGACGATGGGCTACGGCCTCCCGGCGGCCATCGGCGTCCAGATCGCCCACCCCGGCGCCCCCGTCGTCTGCGTTTCCGGCGAGGCGTCGCTGATGATGTGCATCCAGGAGCTGTCCACCGCGGTGCAGCATCGCGCGCCGGTCAAGGTGTTCCTGCTCAACAACCGCTACATGGGCATGGTGCGCCAGTGGCAGGAGATCCTCCACGGCGGCCGCTATGCCGAAAGCTACATGGATTCGCTGCCCGATTTCGTGCGTCTGGCCGAATCGTTCGGCGTCACCGGCCTGCGCGCCACCGAACCGGGCGAACTGGACAAGGTCATCGAGGAGATGATGGCGGATCCGGGACCGGTGATCGCCGACATCCAGGTCGATCCCGACGAGAACTGCTTCCCCATGATCCCCGCGGGCTCGGCCCACTACGACATGCTGCTCGGGCCCAACGGGGACGCCGAGGTCAACAAGGACAGACTCAACAAGGACGGGCTGGCGATGGTGTGAGCGGGAACGCCGCCGCGTCCGGGCCGGCGCCCGGGCGCGCATCGTCCGCCGCCCGGCCCGTCCAGGAACGATCGTCGTGGATACCGAACAGCGCTATCACACCATCGCCGTCCTCGTGGACAACGAGGCGGGCGTCCTCGCGCGGGTCATCGGCCTGTTCTCGGGCCGCGGCTACAACATCGAAAGCCTGACCGTGGCGGAAATCGATACGGAAGAGAAGCTCTCCCGCATCACCCTGGTGACCTCGGGGACGCCGATGGTGATCGCCCAGATCAAGGCCCAGCTCGAACGGCTCGTCCCCGTCCACAAGGTGAGCGACCTGACCGTCGACGGGCCGTCCGTGGAACGCGAGCTCGCCCTGATCAAGGTCGGGGGGTCCGGCGAGAAACGGGTCGAGAGCCTGCGCATCGCCGACATCTTCCGGGCGCGCGCGGTCGACAGCACCGCCGACTCGTTCGTCTTCGAGATGACGGGTTCGACCGAGAAACTGGACGCGTTCATCGACCTGATGAAACCCCTGGGACTCGTCGACGTCTCCCGAACGGGCGTCGTCGCGATATCGAGGGGCGCCGGGCCGATGTAGCTCGCGCCGGGCGCTTCCGGCCCGCCGGCGGGCGGCGCCGGGGGGCGGCACGCAACGAAGGGAGGAAGCCGACATGCGGGTGTACTACGACCGCGACGCCGACGTGAACCTGATCAAGAGCAGGAAGGTCGCCATCGTCGGCTACGGGAGCCAGGGCCACGCCCACGCCAACAATCTCAAGGAATCCGGCGTCGGCGAGGTCTGCGTCGCGCTGCGGCCGGACTCGGCGAGCGCGGTCAAGGCGAAAGACGCCGGATTCGAGGTCATGACGCCCGCCGACGCGGCGGCCTGGGCGGACGTCGTCATGGTCCTAGCGCCCGACGAGCTTCAGGCCGCGCTCTACGAAGACCATCTGGCGGGCAACATGCGGACGGGATCGGCCCTCGCCTTCGCCCACGGCCTCAACGTCCATTTCCGTCTGATCGAGCCGCGCGACGACCTCGACGTCTTCATGATCGCGCCCAAGGGTCCCGGCCATACGGTGCGGTCCGAATTCCGGCGCGGCGGCGGCGTGCCCTGCCTCCTGGCGGTTCATCGGGATTCCTCGGGCAACGCCCAGGAGATCGCGCTGTCCTACGGATGCGCCATCGGCGGCGGGCGCGCCGGAATCATCGAGACCACCTTCAAGGAAGAATGCGAAACGGATCTGTTCGGCGAACAGGTCGTGCTCTGCGGCGGTCTCACGAGTCTGATCGTGGCCGGTTTCGAAACCCTCGTCGAAGCCGGGTACGCGCCCGAGATGGCCTACTTCGAGTGTCTCCACGAGGTGAAGCTGATCGTCGACCTGATGTACGAAGGCGGCATCGCCAACATGCGATACTCCATTTCCAACACGGCGGAGTACGGCGACTACACGCGCGGCCCGCGGGTCGTCACGGACGACGTCCGGGTGGAGATGCGGCGGATACTGGACGAGATCCAGTCGGGCCGGTTCGCCCGCGAATGGATGCTGGAGAACCGGGTCGGACAGACGAGCTTCAAGACCAAGCGCTCGCTGGCCGCCGGACACCCGATCGAGGAGGTGGGCGAGCGGCTGCGCGCCATGATGCCCTGGATCGCCGAGAACAAGCTGGTCGACAAGACGAGGAACTGATCGTGTGCCGGGCACGCCACGGCCGCGTATCCCCGGGGCCGCGCCTCCGGGGGCGCCGGCCATGACGGACTATTCCGACGTTCTGGAGTTCTGGTTCGGCGACCCCGCCGGAGCGGACTTCGGCACGCGCCGGGCGGTCTGGTTCGGGAAGGACGAGGCCTTCGATTCCGAGATCCGCGACCGCTTCGGGCAGGACGTCGCGAGAGCCTCGGCGGGCAAATACGATTCCTGGCAGGAAACCGCGGAAGGCGCCCTGGCCCTGATCGTCATGCTCGACCAGTTCCCCCGGAACATGTTCCGCGGGCTTCCCAAGGCCTACGCCCAGGATGCCAGGGCGCGCTCGGTCGCGCGGCGGGCGGTGGACCTGGGATTCGACCGCCGGCTGAGCGCCGCGCAACGCCTGTTCGTCTACCTGCCCTTCGAGCACAGCGAGAACCTGGCCGATCAACGGCTCTGCGTGGCGCTGTTCTCGCGGCTGCTGCCGGATTTCGACGAAGAGTTCCGGGAGAGAGCGCGTTTCTCCGCACACCGCCACTGCGAGATCATCGAGCGCTTCGGACGCTTTCCCCACCGCAACGAGGCATTGGGACGCCGGTCGACGGCGGAGGAGCTGGCGTTCCTGAAGGAGCCTCACTCGTCGTTCTGATCGCGTTTCCCCGGCGCCCGCATCGAGCGGGCGACGACGATTGGGCGACGACGGTCGGGCGGCCTTCCCGCCCGTCTCCCCATCGGGCGCGGCACCTGCTATTCTGCGGCGAAGATGCCAACGCCCTTCGGGGCACCCCCACGAACGAGAAGAGGTCGATGATGCCGCGCAGGGAGATCGAAGGCGATTGGGTCATGGGCTGGCCCGACCGCAAGCGCTACCGGCTGTCGCCGAGCAAGGATCAGGAGGGCCGCACGATCCACGCGCGCACGCCGTTCCTCGAGCTGGAAGGCCTGATCACGCCGACGGACGCCTACTACATCGTCGCCCAGCTTCAGATGCCCGAACCGGTCCATCCGGACGACTATTCCTTCGAGATCTTCGGCGAGGTCGAGAACCCCGCGGCCTATACGCTCGAGGATCTGCGCAAGCTGCCCGGCCACACCGTCCGCGCGGTGACGGAGTGCGCCGGCGACGATACGGAATTCTGGGACTACCTCGAATCCCGCGCCAAGGGCGGCAACCTGCCCAAGCCCTCGCGCACCGTGCGCGAGGAGGTCGAAGGCGTCGACTGGCACGGCATGGCCGACGGCGGGGAGCTCGACCTGAAGGAACTGAGCTCGCTGATGCCGGCGACCTGCATCGTGTCGGGAGGCGAGTGGACCGGCACCCGTCTCCGGGAAGTGCTGGAACGCGCGGGCGTCAAGGACTCCGCCGTCGCCATCCGCGTCGAGGGATTCGACCGCGGGCGCCCGGACCCCACCATCCAGTACCGCTCGGTGGGGCGGACGGACTTCGAGGTCCACGATCCCGGCATCATCAACTACGACAAGGGGCTGCCGATCGAAAAGGCGATGGATTCCGAGACCCTCCTCGCCTGGGCCCACAACGGCGAATACCTGACCCACGTACACGGCGCACCCGTCCGCATGGTGGTTCCGGGCTGGGCCGGAAACTGGTGGGTCAAATGGATACAGAAGATCGAGGTGATGGACCACATGCCGGACTGCTATCACCAGACCCACTACTTCGTGTCGGGCAAGGGACCCGACGATCCCGACAAGGAGATGATGACGGCTCTCGGCGTGAAGACGGTGATCACCGAGCCGCTCGAGGAGGAATCGCCGCTGCCGGCCGACACCTACGCCATCCGGGGCCTCGCCTGGAGCGGAGAGGGCGCGATGGTCCGGGTCGAGGTGTCCACCGACAACGGCGAGACGTGGAGCGACGCCCACATCGAGGAGCACGCCGACCGGTATCTGTGGCGCCGCTGGTCCTGCTCGTGGGACGCCAGACCGGGGCATCACACGCTGATGGCCCGCGGCACCGACGAAAAGGGCCGCCGGCAGCCGGTCACCGAGTGGAACTTCCAGCGCAAGCATTTCGACGGGATCGTCCCCGTCGACATCGAGATCGAGTAGGAAGAGGGAGGCCGGTTCGTGCGCATCGCGGTCTGCATCAAGCAGATCCCCGACCCGGAGATCGCGCCGAGCCTGTTCCGCGTCGACGAGGACGCCAAACGGGTCGTCACGATCCCCGGCATGTCGCCGGTCATCAGTCCGTTCGACGAGCAGGCGGTCGAGGCGGCGCTGCGTATTCGGGACGCGCTGGGCGCCGGCGCCGAGGTCCGGATCACGGCGCTCACCGTCGGCGACGAGAGCGCGCGCGGAATCGTCAAGCACGTGCTGGCGCTCGGCGTGGACGACGCCGTGACGATGAGCGATCCCGCCTTCGCCGATTCCGACGGCTACGCGACCGCTCATGCGCTGGCGAAGGCGATCGCGAAGCTCGGGACCGTCGACCTCGTCCTCGCCGGACGACAGGCCGCGGACGGCGACGCCGGCGTGGTCGGCCCCGGCCTCGCCGAGCTGCTTGGCATCCCCGCGATCACGTTCGCCCGCAGGATCGACGTGGCCGACGGCGTGGTCCGGGCGGTCCGGGTTCTGGAGGACGGCTCCGAGACCGTCGAGGCGCCCCTCCCCGCCCTGGTCACCGTCTCGCACGAGATGGGCAACGTCCGCAACGCGAGCCTGCGGGAGACCATGCGCGCGGCGCGGAAGCCGGTCGAGACCTGGACGCCGGCCGACATCGGCGCGGCCGCCGGAGAGGTCGGCGCGGCGGGCGCGCGCCGGAGGCTGGAGCGGCTGTACGTGCCCGTCTCCGACGCCGCGTGCGAGTTCATCGAAGGCGATGGCGCGCAGGCGGCCGCCGCGGCCCTCGCCCGGCGGCTCGTCGAGGAAAAGATCCTGTGAGCACGAGGCGGCATGAGCACGGGTGACGTTCTGGCGGTGGCGGAGCTGGAGGCCGGCGGGCCGACCGGATCGACCCTGGAGTCGATCGCGGTGGCCCGCGCCATCGCCGCGGCCAGGGGCGGCAGGGCCATCGCCGCGTGTCTCGGCGCCGGCATCGACGAAACCGTCGCAAGGGATCTCGTCGCGAGGGGCGCCGACGAGGTTCACGTCGTCGCCGACGCGCTGTTCGAACCCTACCAGGCGGACGCCTGGCTGCCCGATCTGGAGGCCCTGAGCGGCGAGATCGACCCGGCGGCCGTCCTCATGCCGCATACGAGCCTCGGCGCCGACCTCGCCCCGCGCCTCGCGTTCCGCCTGGGAAGCACCGCGGCGACGGGCTGCGTGGACGTGGACGCCGACGCCGCGGACCTCCGCTTCACCCGCCCCTGCTACGGCGGCATCGCGCGGGAGCGCATCTCCTTCGAGAGCTCTCCCGCGGTCGCCACGATCAGGGCCAAGTCGTTCGATGCGCTGCCGCGCGACGACTCCCGGAGCGGCGCCATCGCGGTCCGGGACGCCGTCGTGACGCCCGACCGGGTGCGAACGCGGGTGGTGGCGCGGGACACGGAAGGCGCGGCAGGGGCGCGTCTGGAGAACGCCCGCGTCGTCGTCGCCGGCGGACGCGGCATCGGCGGCCCCGACGGCTTCGCCGCGGCGAAAGAGCTCGCCGACGCGCTGGACGGCGCGGTCGGGGCGAGCCGCGTGGCCTGCGATCTCGGCTGGTGCCCACCGAGCTATCAGATCGGCCTTTCCGGGAGGACCGTGGCGCCCGACCTCTACATCGCCCTGGGCATCTCGGGGGCGGGGCAGCACATGGCGGGCTGCGGCAACGCCAGGACCATCGTCGCCATCAACACGGACGAGGACGCCGACATCTTCGCCTCGGCGCGTTTCGGCGTCGTCGGCGACTGCCGCGAAATCCTGCCCCATCTCGTCGAGGAGATGCGCAAGATCGAAAGATAGGGGGGATTGGAGGGGGAAAGGCACATGGCGGGACGGGACCCGGAAACTCCGGGCAACGCGGCGGCGGGGGAAGCGGTGACCGGCGGCGCGGGCTACAGGCTTGCCGTCCGCGCTGCCTTGGCGTTCGCCTTGGCGCTGGCGGCGGCCGCGCCCGTCTTCGCCGATGCGATGGATGATCTGCTTGCGGCGGCGAAAGACGGAAGCGCTTCCGAAGTGAGCGCCGCGATAGCCGCCGGCGCAGACCCGAACGCCCGTAACGAAGCCGGCGTGACGCTGCTTCATGGGGCGGCGGCGTTCAACCCCGAGCCTTCGGTTGTCGCGGCGCTGATCGAAGCCGGCGCAGACCCGAACGCCCGCAGCGAAGGCGGAGTAACGCCGCTTCATGCGGCGACGATGTTCAACCCCGAGCCTTCGGTTGTCACGGCACTGATCGAAGCCGGCGCGGACCCAAACGCCCGCAACGAAGGCGGCATGACGCCGCTTCATGCGGCGGCGGAGAACCCCGAGCCTTCGGTTGTCGCGGCACTGATCGAAGCCGGCGCGGACCCGAACGCCCGCAACGAAGTTGGCATGACGCCGCTTCATTGGGCGGCGGAGAACCCCAAGCCTTCGGTTGTCGCGGCGCTGATAGAGGGTGGCGCGGACCCGAACGCTCGCAGCGAAGACGGAGCAACGCCGCTTCATTTGGCGGCGATGCTCAATCCCGAGCCTTCGGTTGTCGCGGCGCTTACCGAAGCCGGCGCGGACCCGAACGCCCGCGGCGAAGGCGGCTTCACGCCGCTTCATATGGCGGCGGGGAAGAACCCTGAGCCTTCGGTTGTCGCGGCGCTGATAGAGGGCAGTGCGGACCCGAATGCCCGCACCGAAGACATCTCGACGCCGCTTCATGGGGCGGCGGCGTTCAATCCCGAGCCTTCGGTTGTCGCGGCGCTTACCGAAGCCGGCGCGGACCCGAACGCCCGCAACGAAGGCGGAGCAACGCCGCTTCATATGGCGGCGTTGGGCAACCCCGAGCCTTCGGTTGTCGCGGCGCTGATAGAGGGTGGCGCGGACCCGAACGCCCGCAGCGAAGGTGGAGCAACGCCGCTTCATATGGCGGCGGAGATCAACCCCGAGCCTTCGGTTGTCGCGGCACTGATCGAAGCCGGCGCGGACCCGAACGCCCGCAACGAAGGCGGAGCAACGCCGCTTCATACGGCGGCGGCGTTCAACCCCAAGCCTTCGGTTGTCGCGGCGCTGATCGAAGCCGGCGCGGACCCGAACGCCCGCAACGAAGGCGGAGTAACGCCGCTTCATGCGGCGGCGGCGTTCAACCCCAAGCCTTCGGTTGTCGCGGCACTGATCGAAGCCGGCGCGGACCCGAACGCCCGCAGCGAAAGCGGCATGACGCCGCTTCATTGGGCAGCGAGGAAGAACTCTGAGCCTTCGGTTGTCGCGGCGCTGATGGACGCCAGCGCGGACCCGAGCGCCCGCGACAGGGTCGGCAAGACGCCATTCGATCATGCGAAAGACAACGAGGCGTTGCGGGGAACTGAGGTCTACTGGCGGCTGAACGAAGCCCGGTTCAAGTAAGGGGGACCGGGCATCATCGCAGATAATCCCGAAAAACAGGCGTTCCGCCCGGCCCGGAGCCGAAAACCGGTTGCGCCCCGCCTCCCATCCGGCGTAAAAGGGGGCTTCCGTGGAGGACAGGGATTGCTGGCCTTCACGGGATGGAATGCTCGGGAAACCGTTCCTTCGCCGATTGCCGACCCGGATCGGCGAGTGAAGGCGGTTCGCCGCGAGTCGCCGATACACGACGACATGTGTCCGTGAAGATGGCCAGTTCGACGCAACGAGTTCCCGTCCACCCCGCGGCGCCCCGGCGCCGGGACGGCCTCCTGCCGCCGGACGGCAACCGTCTTCCGGCGGAGGTCCTTCGACTTATCGGCCCCTGAGCAGCCGCGCCGCCAAGATCGCGGATGATCAGGGGGAAGGTGGTTTTCTTCAGTCAAACCCGAATACAGTTCGAAGGACCGACGCCATGACCGAAACGGATTCAAACCGGGTACTGATTTTCGACACGACCATGCGCGACGGCGAGCAATCGCCGGGCGCGTCCATGAACCTCGAGGAGAAGCTGCGTCTGGCGGAGGTCCTCGAGGACATGGGCGTCGACGTGATCGAGGCAGGCTTTCCCATCGCCTCCAACGGCGACTTCGAGGCGGTCCACGAGGTCGCCAAGGTCGTCGAAAGGTCCACGGTCTGCGGTCTCGCGCGGGCCGGACGGAGGGACATCGACCGGGCGGCCGAGGCGCTGAAGCCGGCGCGGCGGATGCGGATCCATACGTTCCTGTCCACCAGCCCCCTGCACATGAAGTACAAGCTCCAGATGGAGCCGGAGGCCGTGCACGATGCGGTCGTCGATTCGGTGGCCTACGCACGCTCCTTCACCGACGACGTCGAGTGGAGCCCCGAGGACGGAACGCGCACGGAACACGACTTCCTGTGCCGCTGCGTCGAATCCGCCATCAAGGCCGGCGCGACGACGATCAACATCCCGGACACCGTCGGCTACGCCATCCCGGAGGAGTTCGGCGCCTTGATCCGGATGCTCTTCGACCGGGTGCCCAACATCGACAGGGCGCGGATCTCCACCCACTGCCACAACGACCTGGGACTGGCGGTCGCCAATTCCCTGGCCGGCGTCGCCAACGGCGCGCGTCAGGTCGAATGCACGATCAACGGCCTAGGCGAGAGAGCCGGGAACGCGGCGCTCGAGGAGATCGTGATGGCGTTGCGGACGCGCAACGACCTCATACCCTTCGTCACCGGGGTCGAGACCGAGCACATCACCAGGGCGTCCCGCCTCGTGGCCGCGGTCACCGGCTTCACCGTGCAGCCGAACAAGGCGATCGTCGGCGCCAACGCCTTCGCCCACGAGGCCGGCATCCATCAGGACGGCGTGCTCAAGCACGCCGGAACCTACGAGATCATGACCCCGGAATCCGTGGGGCTGAACAAGTCCAGCCTCGTGATGGGCAAGCACTCGGGGCGCCACGCCTTTCGCGAGAAACTCCGCGAGCTCGGATTCGAGCTGGGAGACAACGCGCTCAACGACGCCTTCCGCCGCTTCAAGGATCTCGCCGACAAGAAGAAGAACGTCTTCGACGAGGACATCGTCGCGCTGGTCGATGACGAGCTGCGGGCGGACGACCGGATCAAGTTCGTCTCCCTCTACGTCATCGCGGGTTCACGGGGCCCGCAGACGGCGGAGCTCGAGCTCGGCGTCGAGGGCGACGTCAGGTCGACCACGGCGACGGGAGACGGGCCCGTCGACGCGACGTTCAACGCGATCAAGGAATTGGTGCCGCACGACGCGAAATTGCAGTTCTATCAGGTGCACGCGGTAACCGAGGGCACCGACGCCCAGGCCGAAGTGACGGTTCGGCTCGAGGAGTCGGGCAAGACCGTGAACGGACAGGGCGCGGATACCGACACGCTCGTGGCGTCGGCCCGGGCATACGTGAACGCGCTCAACAAGCTGATGGTCAAGAGGGAGAAGACGGCACCGGCGGCGCTGAGCGCATGACGGAGGGTCATCGCCATTCGGTCAACATGGCGGCGCGGAGGCGCGGTCCGTCCGCCGGATCTGGAGTCTGAACGGTGTTCTCGAATCTTCTCGGCGCGATGTCGTCGGATATGGCGATCGACCTCGGAACCGCCAATACCCTGGTCTACGTCAAGGCGCGCGGCATCGTTCTGAACGAACCGTCGGTGGTCGCCATCGTCAATCAGCGCGGCCGCAAGCAGGTCCTCGCTGTCGGCAACGAGGCCAAGATGATGCTCGGCCGCACGCCCGGCAACATCGAAGCCATCAGGCCCCTGCGGGACGGCGTCATCGCCGACTTCGAGATCGCGGAAGAGATGATCAAGCATTTCATCCGCAAGGTGCACAACCGCCGCAGCTTCGCCAGCCCCCAGGTCATCGTCTGCGTGCCCTCGGGCTCCACGGCCGTCGAACGCCGCGCCATCCAGGAGTCGGCGGAGAGCGCGGGCGCCCGCCGGGTCTTCCTGATCGAAGAGCCGATGGCGGCGGCCATCGGCGCCGGCCTGCCCGTCACCGAGGCCACGGGCTCCCTGATCGTCGACGTCGGCGGCGGCACGACCGAGGTGGCCGTCCTGTCCCTCGGCGGGATCGTCTACTCCCGGTCCGTCCGGGTCGGCGGCGACAAGATGGACGAAGCGATCATCAGCTACATCCGGCGCAACCACAACCTGCTGGTCGGCGAGTCGAGCTCGGAACGCATCAAGAAGGAGATCGGCACCGCCAAGCCGCCGGAAGACGGCGTCGGCCAGGCGATCGAGGTCCGGGGCCGCGACCTGATGAACGGCGTCCCCAAGGAGCTCATGATCAACCAGATGCAGATCGCCGAGAGTCTGGCCGAGCCGGTCGGCGCGATCATCGAGACGGTGAAGGTCGCTCTCGAGAACACCGCTCCGGAACTGGCCGCCGACATCGTCGACAAGGGGATCGTGCTCACCGGCGGCGGCGCGCTGCTCACCGAACTGGACCGGGTCCTGCGGGAGGCCACGGGCCTGCCGGTTTCCGTCGCCGACGAGCCGCTCACCTGCGTGGCCCTGGGAACCGGACGGACGCTCGAGGAAATGCGAACCCTCAAGCACGTGCTGAAACAGGAGTACTAAGGGCGGTTCCGGTCGTGCTGGAATCGCCCCGGCTTTCTCGTCGCCCGCGGCGGTGGGCTGCCGGTTCCTCCGCCCGTCGGGCGCACGCGCGCCATTGGCCCGGCGCGGACGGTCGGCGGAGAGCAATCGCGTGAGACATCCGGGCGGCGATACGCGGCGGGGCGTCATATCCATCAGGGTCGTGGTGCAGCGCTTCGCGGTTCTCCTGCTGGCGGGAGCGGCGGTGACGCTGATGCTGCTCGACAAGTCGGACATGCGGGCGATCGAGCGTTTCCGCGTGGCCGTGCTCGACGTCGCCTCCCCCGTGCTCGAAGTCCTGTCGCAACCCGCGATCGTCGTCAGCCGGGTCGTGAAGGAGGTCGAGTTCCTCGCGTACCTGCACGAGGAAAACGCCCGGCTTCGGGAGGAGAACGCCCGGCTCATGCACTGGCGCGCCGCCGCCCTCCGGCTGCGGCAGCAGCACGCGGGGCTGACGGCCCTGCTCGACGCTCGGCCGGATCCGTCCTCGACGTTCGTCTCGGCCCGGGTGATCGGCGATTCCGGCGGACCTTTCGTCCGCACCGCTCTGCTCAACGCGGGCGGGCGGGACGGTGTCGCCGGAGGACAGGCGACGATCAACGGGGACGGCCTCGTGGGAAGGGTGACCGAGGTCGGCCTGAGATCCTCCCGAATCCTCCTGATCACGGACCTCAACTCGCGGATTCCCATCGTCGTCGAACCGTCGCGCGACCGCGGCGTGCTGGAGGGGGACAACTCGAACGTCCTGACGATCAGCTACCTCCCCGCCGGCGCGCGGACGAGCCCCGGCGACCGCGTCGTCACGTCGGGTCACGGCGGCGTATTCCCGGCGGAACTGCCCATCGGCGTGGTGACGTCGGTGACGGACGACGCGATCCACGTCCAGCCCTTCGTCCAGTTCCACCGGCTCGATTACGTCCGCGTCGTCAAGCATCCCTTCGATCGGCCGCCGTCTCGCGAGACGGCCGCCGGGCGGGAGCGGGCGCCGCGATGAAGGACCTGGCGTGGCGCCGCTTCGGCATTCGGCCGCGTCTGCTGACGCCGGCCGCGCTGACGCTCGCCGCCGTGCTCGTTTCGGTGGTCCCCGGGGGCCTCTCCACGTCGCCCGAGGCGACGCCCTTCTTCGCGCTGATGGCGGTCCATCACTGGAGCATCTACCGGCCGGAACTGTTGCCGGCGCCGGTCGTGTTCGCCCTCGGCCTCGCGCAGGACGGTCTTGCCGGCGGGCCGCTCGGCCTGTTCGCGCTGGTCCTGGTGGTCGTCCACGGCCTCGTCTCGACGCAGCGTCGGGTATTTCTGGAGGGGACCTTTCTCGTCGAATGGTTCGGCTTCGCCTTCATCGTGGTCGGCGCGACCCTGGCCTGCTGGCTGATCGCCTGCGTCTATTTCGCCGCCTTGGTGGACCCGCGCCCGGTGGCGGTGCAGGGGATTCTGACGTTCGTCGTCTATCCCTGCGTCATCTGGATTTTCGCCCGCGCCGCCCGGTCGGTGCCGCAAACGGCCTGACATGCAACGGGACCTGGTCCGGCGGAAGGCGTTCACCCGGCGGGCGCTGGTGCTCTCGGGGGGTGCGGCGGCGCTCACCGCGGTGCTCGTGGGCCGCCTCTACTACCTCCAGGTGATCAGCGCCGGCCGCTACCGGGTGCTCGCCGAGGAGAACCGGATCTCGTGGCGTCTACTGCCGCGGCCCCGAGGCCGCATTCTCGACCGCTTCGGGACCGAGGTGGCCAACAACCGGCGGAACTATCGGATACTCGTGATCCCCGAGCAGACGTCCAGCGTGACGCGGACCCTGTCCGTGCTGCGCGGTCTGGTGCGGATCGACGACCACGACCTGCGCCGGGTGCTGCGCGAGGCCGAACGCAACGCCAGTTTCGTGCCCGTCACGGTCCTCGAGAATCTGTCCTGGGGGCAGTTCGCACGAATCAACGCGCACATGCCCGACCTGCCCGGCGTGCAACCCGACGTCGGAGAGTCGCGTTTCTATCCCTACGGCCAGCCGCTGGCCCATCTCGTCGGCTACGTCGGCCCCGTGTCGCCGGAGGAGCAGACCGGCGATCCGCTGCTCAAGCTGCCGGGATTCCGCACGGGCAAGAGAGGCGTCGAGAAGGCCCGCGAGATGGCCCTGAGAGGCAAGGCCGGGAACATCCAGGTCGAGGTCAACGCCTATGGCCGGACCATCCGCGAGCTCGAGAGGAAGGGCGGCGAACCCGGACGCGACGTGCGCCTGTCCATCGACGCCGAACTCCAGCGTCTGGCCTACGAACGTCTCGGCGACGAAGCCGGATCGGTCGTGATCATGGGCGTGCATTCGGGAGAACTGCTGGCTCTCGTCTCGACGCCGAGCTTCGATCCCAACGCCTTCAATCTGGGCCTCGATTCGCGACAGTGGCGCGCGCTGATGCGGCATCCCCGGACGCCGCTGGTGCACCGCGCGATCGGCGGCCAGTACGCGCCGGGATCGACCTTCAAGATGATCGTCGCGCTGGCCGGCCTGGAGGCCGGGACGGTCTCGGCCGATCACCGGGTATTCTGCTCCGGCAAGATGGAATTCGGCGACCGCTTCTTCCACTGCTGGAAGAAGGGCGGCCACGGTACGTTGTCGTTGCCCCACGCCATCGAGCAGTCCTGCGACATCCATTTCTACGACGTCGCGCGCCGCGTCGGCATCGACCGTATCGGCAAGATGGCCAGGCGGTTCGGCTTCGGGACTCCCACCGGCATCGACATCGAGGGCGAGGAGGACGGCCTCGTGCCGAGCCGCGAATGGATGCGCCGCCGCCACGGCCGGCCCTGGCACCAGGGCGAGACGCTGTTGTCGGGGATCGGCCAGGGCTACCTGCTGACCACGCCGCTGCAACTCGCGGTCATGACGGCCCAGATCGCGAACGGCGGGTTCCGCGTGAGGCCGACCCTGATCGCGCGACAACCGTCGGCGGAACGTCCGGCGCCGGAATCGCTCGGACTGTCGGCAACGTCCCTGTCGTTCGTTCAGCGGGCGATGGACATGGTCAGCAACAGTCCCCGCGGTACGGCCTACCGGGCGCGGATCCACGAACCGGGCATGGCGGTCGCGGGGAAGACGGGAACCGTTCAGGTCCGGCGCATCACCGAGGCCGAGCGCCGGACGGGGGTCCTGAAGAACGAGGAGCTTCCCTGGAAGGAGCGGGACCACGCGCTGTTCGTGGGGTTCGCTCCCGTCGACGCCCCCCGTTACGCGGTGGCGGTGGTCGTCGAGCACGGCGGCGGCGGCTCCTCGACGGCGGCCCCCGTGGCCCGCGACGTGCTGGCGGAGGCGCTGAAGCGCGATCCGGACCGGGACCGGGCGCCGACGGCCGGCCGGCCGGTCGCGAACGCGACGCCCAGCGAGACCTGACATGGCGGTCCAGACCTCGACCGGCCTGAGCGAGAGGCGCCTCACCGTCGTCCAGCGGATCCTGCAGCTGAACTGGGGTCTGGTGCTGCTCATCGCCATTACGGCCTGCGTCGGGTTGATGATGTTGTACTCGATCTCCGGAGGCACCACCGAAACGTGGGTATCGCGGCAACTGGTCCGTTTCGGCGTCGGTTTCCTCGTGATGCTGATCATCGCCGTCGTGGATATCCGGTTCTGGATGCGCGCGGCGTTCCCCCTCTACGCCGTCTCCCTGGCACTGCTGGTCGCCGTGGAGGCCGTCGGTACGGTCGGCATGGGCGCGCGGCGGTGGGTCGATCTCGGCCCCTTCCAGCTGCAACCGTCGGAGATCATGAAGATCGCCCTCGTCCTGGCGCTCGCCCGTTACTTCCACGGCCTCGCCCACGACGAGATCGCCCGGTCGCGGCACCTCGTCGCGCCGACGGCGATGGCGATCGTTCCCGTGGCCCTGGTGTTGCGCCAGCCGGATCTCGGAACGGCGCTGCTGCTGTTGATCGGCGCGGGCGCGATGTTCTTTCTCGCCGGCGTGCGACTCAGAGTCCTGGGGGCGGTGGCCGCGGCCGCCCTGGCCGCCATTCCCGTCGTCTGGCATTACCTGCGCGACTACCAGCGCGAGCGCATCCTCACCTTCTTCGACCCCGAGCGCGACCCCCTGGGAACGGGCTATCACATCCTGCAATCGAAGATCGCGCTGGGCTCGGGCGGCGTGTTCGGCAAGGGCTTCCGCCAGGGAACCCAGAGCCATCTCCACTTCCTGCCCGAAATGCAGACCGACTTCATCTTCACGATGCTCGCGGAGGAGTTCGGCCTGGTGGGCGCGCTCGGCCTTCTCGCGCTCTACGTCTTCATTCTGACCTACGCGATCGCCATCGCGCTGCGCTCGCGAAGCCAGTTCGGGCGTCTGCTGGCGATGGGGATCGCGGCGACCTTCTTCGTCTATTTCTGCGTCAACATCGCCATGGTGACGGGCCTGATGCCCGTCGTCGGCGTGCCGCTTCCGCTCGTGTCCTACGGCGGGACCGCCATGGTGACCATCCTGGTGGGTTTCGGACTGGTCATGAGCGTCCACATCCACCGCGACGCGAGCCTGCCCCGGCGCGCCGGGACGGAGGAGCCGTGACGGACGTGGTTCCCCGGATCGGGCAAGCCCTTGCCTTCGCGCCGTCGCTCGACTACTGAATCCCCGCGGGGCGATTAGCTCAGTTGGCAGAGCAGCTGACTCTTAATCAGCGGGTCCGGGGTTCGAGTCCCCGATCGCCCTCCACCCGGTCCTTCAGGGGGAACCCGGGCGCCTTGGCGTGATGGTCGGTGATGCCCTGGTAGGCGTGGGCGACGGCCAGCAGCCGCGCCTCGCCGAAGGGCGGGCCGTGAAGCTGGAATGCCGCGGGCAGCCCGTCGGCGGAAAACCCGCACGGAACCGACAGAGCCGGCGTACCGAGATAGTTGGCGAAGCGCGTGAACCGGGCCGAGCGGGTGAAGAGCTCCTCGACCCGGTCACAGTCCTCGAAATCGGTCTCGGCCACGGTCGGCGTCGGCCCCGCCAGAACCGGCGTGAACAACACGTCGACCTCGACGTAGACGGCGCGCACGTGCGCCTCCAGCAGCGGCGCGCGCAGGGACTTCGCCTCCAGATAGCGGGTGGCCGGCATCAGCAGGCCCTCCTGGACGACGCTGATGGCGTCGAACGTCATGTCCTCCGGGCGTTCGCGCATCCACTTGCCGCAGACGACGGCGGCCTCGCTCTTGGTCAGGATCTGTTGCAGGTCGTTGAGGAGCGTGACGTCGGGCACGGCGACGTCCACGACCTCCGCGCCGAGATCGCGGAGCGCGTCGACCGCGGATGCCAGCAGGGCCGCCAGCTCCGGCTCGACCCGGTCGAAGGGGTCGCCGGCGGCGACCCCGACGCGGACACCCGCGAGGTCCGCGCGCAGCGCCGCGCGATAGTCGGGCGCCGGAACGTCGGGGGTGGTCGGGTCCGCCGGGTCGGGACCGGCGATGGCCTGGAGCATCAGGGCGCAATCCTCGGCCGTGCGGGTCATCGGGCCGGTACAGTCCACCGAGAACGTCCGCGGCGCGGTGCCGGCGCGGCTGACGCGACCGAACGTCGGCTTGAGGCCGACGACGCCGCACATGGCCGCGGGGATGCGCACCGACCCGCCGGCGTCGCCGCCGAGCGCCCCGAAGGCCGCGCGCGCGGCGACGCACGCCCCTGAGCCGCCGGACGAACCGCCGCTGACGCGATCCGTGTTCCAGGGGTTGCGCGTGCGCCCGTAATGGTCGTTGGCGCCGGTGCCTCCGGCCGCGAACTCGTCCAGGTTCAAGGCCCCCAAGTACATGGCCCCGGCGGCGTCGAGCCGCGACATCACGGTGGCCCGGCCGGTCGCCGGCGCGTCGAACAGGATGCCGCCCGCCGTCGTGACGTGGCCCTCGCGGTCGAACACGTCCTTGTGGGCGAGCGGCACCCCGTGCAGCGGACCGCGCCAGCGGCCGCCGGCGATCTCGGCGTCCGCCCGTTCGGCGGCCGCGAGGGCCTCCTCCCGGTGGACACGCAGGAAGCAGTTGATCTCGGGCTGAACCGCGGCGGCGCGCGCCAGAACCGCCTCGGTGACGGCGACGGCGGTGACGTCGCGGCGCCGGATCGAATCGCCCGCCCGCGCGAGGGTGAGATCCGCCAGCGGGAGGCTCATGCGTCGCGCTTGAAGTCGGCGAGCTCCACCAGCGCCCGGAAATAGCGCGCGGGATCGTCGAGATCCACCCGCGCCATGGCCTCGTCCAGCGTCACGCGGTTGAGCCGGAAGGCGATTTCCGCGATCTCCCGCGCCCGCTCGGGCGCGACGTCGAGGTCCTGGTGACGCTTCAGCCAGGCGGAGATGGCTTCGCCGTCGATGTCGCTCATGAGGCCCCTCCCCGTCCCGGCGCGGCGGTCTCCGTCCATTATCCGCGAGCGACGGCGCCTGACACAACCGACACCACCGGTTTCCGGTTCCGGGTCCGGTCCGTCGCTGGCCACATCGACCGCGGCGTGGAAAGATGCCGGGCGTGGGAAGACATCGGGCACGGAAATGACGCCGGCCGCCACGGACGTCCGGGCGCGACCGGCGCCGGCCGCGCCGGAACGGCCGGTTCCCGTCGTCGATATCGGATCGTTCGATCGCGGGCCCGCCGCCGGGAAACGCTCGATCGCGGAAGCGGTGGACGCGGCGTGCCGCACCGTCGGGTTCCTCGTCGTCTCCGGGCACGGCGTCCCGCGGGCGGATATCGACGCGGCCCTCGCGGCGGGACGGGCGTTCTTCGACCTGCCGGAAGCGGAGAAGAGACGCTTCATGTCGCCGGGCGGGCTGTCGTTCCTCGGTTACACGGCGCCCCGCACCCGGAACCTCGCGGCGACCGTAGGCGAGGAACGGCCGCCCGACTTGCGGGAGATCTTCACGGTCGGGCCGGGCGCGCGCTTCGCCGCCGACTTCGCCGGCCTTCCCGGCGTCGAGGATCTCTACGCCCCGAACGTCTGGCCCGACCGCCCGGAGGGCTTCAGGGCCGTCCATCTCCGCCTCTACGAACGGATGGAGTCCGCGGCCGAACGCATGACGCGGATATTCGCCCTCGCGCTGGGCCTCCCGGAAACGTATTTCGCCGACAAGATCGACCGGCATTTCGGCGCGCTCGGCTCCTTCCACTATCCGGGACTGATCGGGCCGCCCGAGCCGGGACAGCTCCGCTGCGGCGCCCATACGGATTTCGGCGTCGCGACGCTGCTGGCCACGGACGGCGCCGACGGGAACGGCGGGCTGCAAATACGCCAGTCCGGCGGCGATTGGCTGGACGTCGCGGCGGACCCCGGCCAACTGGTGGTCAACATCGGCGACATGATGGCGCGCTGGACCAACGACCGGTGGACCTCCACCCCGCACCGGGTCGCTCTGCCGCCACCGCGATACGCGCGCGTCCGGCGACAGTCGATCGGCTACTTCCTGCATCCCAACCACGACGCGGAGGTGCGGTGTCTCGACACCTGCGCGCTGCCCGACCGACCGCCCCGCTATCCGCCCGCGACGGCGGGGGCGGCGATTTACGGGAAGCTCAAGGCGCGTATCGACGGCGGGACGAACCGATGATCCCGGCCACGCCGCGCCGCCGCCGGCCGTCATGATCGAGCGGATCAACCCGGCCGACGTGTACGAGCTCCGGGACGCCGGCGGAAGAGTCTATCCACAGGCCATCCGGACCACGGGAGGGACGCAGGTCCATCTTTCCGGGATGGTGGCCCTCGACGCCGGCGGCGCGGTGATCGGCAGAGGCGACATGGCGGCCCAGGCGGCGACGGCCTACGCGAACGTCGGGCGGGCGCTGGCGGCGGCCGGGGCAACGCCCGCCGACGTCGTGTCCTGTACGGTCTTCGCCACCGATCTCGACGCCTACCGCGAATTCGGCGCCCCGGTCGCCGCCGAGTTCTTCGGCCGCTCGCGGCCCGTCTCGACCGTCGTGGAAGTCTCCCGCCTCGCGGACCCGGACTATCTGCTGGAAGTCCAGGCGATCGCGCATCTCGCCGATCAGGCCCGGGCCGGTTCGTAACCCACGTCCATGTGGCGCACCTTCATGTGCTTGGACCGCGACAGCCCGACGGTCGTGATCGGGGGGTAGCGGGGCGGATCGCCGGGCCCCCGGCACGTCGGCAGACATTCGATCACGGCATCGTAATTGGGCTGGCCGAAGAACACGAGCGACAGCCGCGAGCCGCCGCGGGCGTCGGGCGGAACCGCGACGCGGTGCATGGTCGAGACCCACCGGTCGTTGGTCCAGCGGCTCATGAGGTCGCCGAGATTGACGACGAAGGCCCCCGGCGGCGGGATCACGTCGATCCAGTCGCCGCGCCGCGTCCTCGCCTGAAGACAGCCCGAATCGTCGTCGGTCTGCAAGATCGTGAGCGAGCCGTAATCGGAGTGCGCGCCGGCGCGCAGCTGGCCCGGCCGGGGCGCCGCGGTCAGCGGCGGGTAGTGGACGACCCTCATGCTGCTGACGGGGCGGTCGATCTTGTCGTCGAACGCCCGCTCGTCGAGGCCGAGGGCGAGGGCGAACAGCCCCATCAGCCGGCGCGACAAGGCGTCGATCCGCGCGAAGTATCGGCCGAGCGCGGGCCGGAACTCGACCGGAGTCTCGGGCCAGACGTTGGGGGCGAAGAACGTCCAGGCCTCCGGCGCGGCGTGGTAGGGATCGTCCGGTGGCTCGTCGAACGGCCCGATGCCGAAACTCTCCTGAAGGTCGGGGGGCGTTTCGACGCCCAGGGAGTAGGCGAGCGCCTGATCCTCGAACACGGTGTAGCCGCGTCCCGACTCGTGGGACGGACGCGGCGTTCGCAGCTTCTCCTCGAGGGGCAGGCGGAAGAAGGCGAGCGCCGCCGCCCGCGCCTCCTCGACCAGCGTCTCCGAAACGCCGTGACCGACGACGAGGAGGAAGCCGATCTCGCGACATGCGGCGTCGACCGCGCGCGCCACCGCGCGGCTCCCGGCCGCGTCGCCGGCCATAAACGGCGCCACGTCGATGACGGGAACGCGCGCGTCGCGCATCGGCCCTGCCTCCATTCCGCGCGGGACGGCCGCGTCGGCCTCCGGCGCTCCTTGGCCCCGGCTCGCGGGGATGGTAGCACTTCCCCGGTCACCGAAGGGCGCCCGGTCATGGCACTGCTGTTCCATTGCGAATGGGAAGAGGGCGAGGCGATCCGCGAGGAGCTGGCGAGGCTCCTTCCGGACGTCGAATTCCGCGTCTGGCCCGAGATCGGCGATCCGGCCGACATCGAGTTCGCGGTCGTCTGGAAGCTGCCCCGCGGCCAGCTCGCCGGACTCCCGAACCTCAAGGCCATCCTCTCTCCGGGCGCCGGCGTGGACCATCTGTTCGAGGACCCGGCGTTGCCGGAAGGCGTCCCCATCGCGCGTCTGATCGATCCGCTCATGGCCGACCGCATGGCCGAGTACACGGCGGCGCTGACCCTGTGGTCGCACCGAAGGTTCGACGCCTACGCCGACCTCCAGAGCCGCAGGTCCTGGCGGCCGGTGCCGCAGAAGGACGCCCGCGACCGGAGGGTCGGCATCCTCGGGCTGGGCGCCCTGGGGAGGGCGACGGCGCGCCGGCTGCGGCCGTTCGGCTTCGCCCTCGGCGGCTGGAGCCGGACGCCGAAGGAGGAGCCGGGCGTGGCCACCCGTCACGGGAACGACGCGCTCGCGGATTTCCTGAGCGAAAGCGAGATCCTCGTCTGCCTGCTGCCGCTGACCCCCGAGACGCGAGGCCTCCTCGACGAGGAGGCGCTCGGCCGGTTGCCCAGGGGAGCCTATCTGATCAACTGCGCGCGGGGACCCCTGGTCGTCGAGGCCGACCTGCTGGCGGCCCTGGACTCGGGGCGGCTGTCGGGCGCCGCCCTCGACGTTTTCGACGAGGAGCCGTTGCCGCCGGACAATCCCCTGTGGATGCACCCGAAGGTGCGGATCACGCCCCACGTGTCCAGCCTGACGGCGCCCGAGACGGCCGCGCCCATGCTGGCCGCCCAGGTGCGCCGCGTCCAGCGGGGCGAAGCACTCGACCGCCCGGTGAACCCGAATGCGGGCTACTGAACCCGCGCGCCGGTCCGCCGTTCCCCGCGCGGCGCGCGAATTCGGCTAACATGCGGACGTCCGACGGGACCCACGATGGGGAGAAAGCGATGTCCCGCGCGTCAGGGAAGGTCCGACTCGGCAAGCGAGACCGGGACGCCATCGCCGGCATGAACCGGCGGGTCGACGCCAGGATGTCGCGCCTGCGGAGCGTCGTGCCCCGTATCCTCGACCTGTCGGCCCTGGAAGGACGCCTGCCCGCGCCCCGCGGGCACACGCTCGAGGACCGCATCGAGCTCTACCGGCTCGCCCGGGAATTCGGCTTCGACGAGTTGGCGTTGTTCAGTTTCTTCGATTTCCGCAACGTCGACACGCAGTTCCTCGAGTGGTTCGTGGAACGGGAACGGGACATGGACGGCGTGTTCGCGACCGTCTCCACCATGGGCATGACGGACGGCGGCGCGCCCGGCGCATCGTTCCGCGTGAACTACGGCATCGAGCGGACGCTGTGGGGCAAGGTTCCGAACGTGGTGGTGTACCTGGAGACCCGCCCGAGCCTGCTGAAGGACGAGGGGCGGACCCCGGACGGACTGCTCCGCGTCATCGAGGACACCGTGACGTTCCTGCGCCGGCGCCTGCCGGCGGAGGACACGGCGAATCGCCGGGGGCGCATCTACCTGCGCCTCGCCGACGTCTTCGACGCCTGGGACGAGGACCCGGAGTTCTTCGTCCTCATGCTGAAGCTGTTCACCGCGCTGCCCATCGGCGGCATCATGTTCGAGGACGTCCGCGGCACCCATTTCCCGTTCCAGACGGCGGAACTGGTCCGGCTCATGCGCCGGTACAACCCGCCGCCGCGCGTCATCCTCCTTCACCCCCATTCCGGCAACGGTACCGAGGACGCGGCGGTGATCGAGGGCATCCTGGCGGGCGCCGACGGGGTCTGGTCGGGGTTCACGCCCCACGCGGCCCAAGGCTACCACGGGTCGTCGATGATGCTGCTCACCAACCTGCTCCGGGCCGGCAACGCGCGCGTGCGCGAGACCTACCGGTTCGAACGCCTCGCCGACATCGCCGACCGGATGGTGAACATCCACATGGGCGAGAGCGTCACGCCCGACTACCCGGTGATCGGCGAGCGGGCCTACCGCTATCTCGATCCGGGTTTCGCGCAGGTGGCCGGACGCCCGTGCGACCTGCCGCCGGAATGGATCGGGCGGACGGCGGGCTATCGCGTCACGCCGAGCTGGGCGCCGACCTGGGTCATCGGCAAGCGCCTGGAAGAACTCGGCTATCCGCCCGAGGTCTTCGGCGACGATGATCTCCTGCGCGCGATGCGCCTGAAGATGGCGGAGACCTGTCTCGACGGCGAACACATCGAATTCGACCGGCCGGAGAAGCTCGCCGAGCTCGTCGAGGCCTGCGCCGCCGGGCCGCGCCGGGCGGCGGAGTAGCGCGGTCCCGGTCCGGGCGGGGCCGGGGCGCTCCGGCGCCTCCCGTCTATTCGGCCGCGGGGCGGATGCGCTCGGCGGTCATGGCGTCGAGATCGACGACGACGCCGTAGTCCCGCAAGGCGCCTTCCGGGGTCACGAAACCGTGGCGTACGTCCTCGACGACCTTCGCCGGATCCCGGTCGCGGGGGTCGCCGTAACCGCCGCCGCCGCATTCCAGAAGCTCGATGGAATCTCCGGGCTCGAGCCGGTAGCTGCCGCGATGGACGACCGGCTCGCCGTCGATGCGGGTCTCGCGGAACGCGCCGGGTCGGCCCTCCAACATGCCGACCGCCGGAAAGACGGTGCGGCATTCCATGCCGAACACCGTCATGGGATGGCCCGTGGCGTTGCGCAGCACGGTCTCGCCGCCGAGGCCGCCGCGCGCCGCGCCGGGTCCGCCGGTGTCGGGCCGCAACCGCTTGCGCACAACCTCCATGCCGGTTGCGTGCTCCCATACCTCGGCCGGCACGATGGCGACGTTGGCCGGCAACGCGGTGTTGGGCCAGCCGTCGTGGCCGTCGAGGGCGCCGAAGCCGCCGGACGAGAAGTAGAGCGCCGTCACCGGCCGCCCGTCCCTGTGCCGGCCCTGCACGTTGAAGACGTTGAGCATTCCGGAATCCGCCTGCAACTGCTGGGGACCGGCGCCGGCGAGGGCGCCGAAGATGAGCGGCATACAGAAGTACCCCGTCAGGTGCCGCGCCCCGGTCGGCGACGGCGGCAGGGTGTTCAGGCAGGACCCTTCCGGCGCCGCGACGCTTATCGGCGCCATCACGCCCTGGTTGTTGGGGATCGTCAGCCCGACGAGGCACTTCACCGCGTACAGCGAATAGGAGTTGGTGAAGCAGTAGGGGGCGTTGATGCCGCGCGGCACGCTGTCGTCCGTGCCGGCATAGTCGATATGCATGGCATCCCCGGCGATCTCGATCCGGCAGGCCAGCGTGATGGGATCGGGGAAGCCCTCGACCCTGATGCCGTGCTCGTAGACGCCGTCGCGCAGCGCGTGGATCCGGGCGCGCATCGCCCGCTCCGACTGCTCGCGGATCGCCGCCGACAGATCGTCCAGCCGCTCGAGGCCGTACCCGTCCATGAACGCCAGCAGCTCGCGCCCGGCGATCCGGTTGCAGTTGACGTTGGCCATGAAGTCGCCGATCACCTGCTCCGGCACCCGCGTGTTGTAGCGCAGCAGCTCCAGGACGGTTTCGTTGACCACGCCGGCCTCGACGAGCTTGCAGACCGGCAGGCGCAGCCCCTCCTGGTAAATCTCCGAACCGGCCGTGCCGTAGCCGACGCCGCCGATGTCGGGCAGATGGGAGATGCTCATGGTGTAGGCGACGATCTCGTCGCCGCGGAACACGGGACGCATGACCGTGAGGTCGAAGACGTGCCCCGTGCCCATCCAGGGGTCGTTGGTGCAGAGCACGTCCCCCGGCGCCAGCGTCTCCGGCGGGAAGCGGTCCAGCATGTGCCGGAGCGAAGCCGGCGTGGAGCCGGTGAACGACGGAATGCTCTGCGAGCCCTGGGCGATGAAATGCCCGTGCCGGTCCATGACCGTGACCGATAGGTCGTAGCACTCCCGCACCGTGGTCGAGAACGACGCGCGGACCATCGCCTCCAGGCACTCGTCGGTGAGAGAGACCAACCGATCCCACATGATCTTGAGACTTACGGGATCGAACGGGGTGTCGGCGCGGTTCATGGTTCCTCCCGGAGTCCGTTCATGGTGCCGCGTGGACGGCCCGGCCGCAATACGGCGCGACGGCGCGACAACGAACGCCGGGCCGGGAAAGCGGCATGGAACGGAAGCCGGCCACCGGGAACGGGAGTCGATATAATCGGTCGCATGAGCATCGGCATCCTGGAGCGCGCGCGACCGTCCGGACGGGTCGCCCAAGTGGACCGCGTATGGCTGACGGTCGTCGGCATACTCGCCGGAACCTTCGCGCTCGGCGTCGCGCGAGGCCTGGAGACCCTGGTTTTCGTCGGCGACAGCCTGTGGAGCATCCTGCCGTTTCTGCTGGCGTCGGTCGGCGTCGCCGCCGGCGCGCGGGCCGCCGGGGCCGATTCCCTGATCGCTCGGGCCTTCCAGGGCCGGACGGCCGGAATGATCGTGCTCGCCGCGTTGTTCGGCGCCGTGTCGCCGTTCTGCTCCTGCGGCGTGATCCCGCTGATCGCCGCCCTGCTCGCCATGGGGGTGCCGCTGGCCCCGGTGATGGCGTTCTGGCTGGCCTCCCCCGTCATGGATCCGTCGATGTTCGTCCTCACCGCGGGAATCCTCGGGCTTCCCTTCGCCATCGGAAAGACGACGGTCGCGTTCGGCATCGGATTGCTCGGCGGATTCGGCATCCACGCGCTACGGAAGGGCGACCTGTTCCGGAACCCCCTGCGCGATGGTGTCGGCGACGGCGGCTGCGGCGGAGCCGCGGCACGGAACCCGAAGAAGATCGTGTGGAGGTTCTGGAAGGAGAGCTCCCGACGCCGGATCTTCGTCGGCGACGCCCGCGACAACCTGCTGTTTCTCGGCAAGTGGCTGACGCTGGCGTTCGCGCTCGAAAGCCTCATGCTGGCGTATGTCCCGGCCGATCTGGTCGCGGCCCTGGTCGGCGAGGGAGGCTGGCTGCCCGTCCTCACGGCCACCGCCGTCGGAGTCCCGGCGTACCTCAACGGGTACGCGGCGCTTCCCCTGGTCGGCGGTCTGATCTCGCAGGGGATGGCGCCCGGCGCGGCCATGGCCTTCCTCGTGGCCGGCGGCGTGACCAGCATTCCCGCCGCCGTCGCGGTCTTCGCCCTGGCGCGGGCGCCGGTGTTCCTGTCCTACATCGTTTTCGCCTTCGCGGGCGCCATGGCCGGCGGGTTTCTTTACGGCGCGATCGTCTGACGACCGTCGTCCCCACCCTCTCCTCGGAACACCCCTTGGCGCGAAGCGGTCCCTGGCGCTACTCTCGACGTCCGGCCCGCCACGTCGGGTACGAACGAATGGAGGAGAGAACATGAGCGTCGCCGAGGATTTGAGCGCGCACGGGATCGTCGTCCCGACGGGGAAGTACCAGGGTTACGCGAAGAACCGGCGGCCGGACCCCGACCCGGAACTGACCTCGACGGGGCCGGGCACGCCCTGCGGCGAATACCTGCGCCGCTACTGGCAGCCCGTGTGCATGACCTCGGAGATCCCCGACGACCGCCCCCTGCGGCTGCGGATCATGGGCGAGGACCTCGTCGCGTTCCGCGACGGGTCGGGCCGCCACGGCCTCCTCGCCGCGAATTGCAGCCACCGCAACACCTCGCTCGAATTCGGCATCGTCGAGAAGGAAGGCATCCGCTGCTGCTATCACGGCTGGCGCTACGACGTCGACGGCGCGATTCTCGAGGCGCCGGGGGAGCCCGAGGGAACCAGGATCCTCGAGCGCGTGAAGCACGGCGCCTACCCGGTCATCGAGTACAAGGGGATCGTCTTCGCCTACATGGGACCGGCGGACGAGCGGCCCGAGTTCCCGATCTACGACGTCCACGAGCAGCCCAGGGACACCATGGCGCCGTACTCCATCACCTATCCCTGCAACTGGCTACAGGTGATGGAGAACACCGTCGACCCCATCCATACGGTGTTCCTGCACACCCGGATCACGGAGGTGCAGTTTTCGGAGTCGTGGGGCGCGCTGCCGGTCGTGAAATGGTACACGCCGGACAACCACATCGTCACGACCTCGACCTACCGGTGGGGCGACTACGTGTGGCTGCGGACCCAGGACGTCTGCATGCCGAATCACGCGCGCATCGGCGCTTTCCTCTACGAAGCGGACGAACCCCGGTACTTCTGGCGCTCGGCCCTCACCAAGTGGACCGTGCCCCGCGACGATACGGAATGCATGATCGTTTCGTGGCGCCACTACGGCCCCGACATCGACCCGGAGAACCTCGGCAATCCCGACGAGGTGGGGAAGGAGAAGGTCGACTTCATCGGCCAGACGATGTTCCGGGACTACAGGGAGCGGCAGATCGAGCCGGGCGACTACGAGGCCCAGGTCTCGCAAGGCCTCACCAACGTCCATGCCGCGGAGAATCTGGGGACGACCGACGTCGGCGTCGCGACGCTGAGGCGGCGTCTGCGCGAGCAGGTTCGCGGCCTCGCCGACGGCACGCGGGAACCGGCGCGACCCGTCCGGCGCGGCGACCTGTTCTACGGCTACGTCCAGGACACCGTGTTCCCGATTCTGCCGCGCGGGGCAGACGAGAAGGAAGACGAAGAACTCCGGGGCCGGATATCCGACGTGGCCATGGAGATCATGCTGGAGGCCGACGGCCTGCCGACGGCGGACGAGCGGACCGCCCGGATCAAGGAACGTTTCGCCAGGCTGCACGAAGACCCGCGGTTCCGCGCCTGAGTGTCCGTCCCGGAATGATCCGTCCCGGGATGAATTGAGCGATTCCACAGGTCGCGGTCGCCGGGCGTGTGCGCCTTCCGCCCACGTCGCGTGTCCGTCAACTCGTCCGGGTGTTCATCCCTGGAGACCACGACACGCGGCGGGGATGCGGGCCGTTCGCCGGTTCCGGGCCGGATCAGGCGAAGTCCTCGGCCAGGGCCGACCGGACCGGCTCCGGCAGGCGCGCCATGTGCGCGTAATGGACGTGTCCGACGCCGAGGACGACCTCGGCGCCGCGTTCGCGGAATTTCGCGACCTGGGCATCGGAGAACGGGAATCTCAGGAAGTGCACGGTCGAGACTCGTCCGTCGGCATCGGTGCGCTCCTGATCCCGTTCGGGCCGGGCCTCGATCGTCTCGTCCGCGACCTTCAGCGTCACCGTCGAGTCGACGTGTCCGAGACGCCGGAGCTCGCGGTCACGGCGTCGCGGATCGTCGATCTCGATCATCATGGTGGCCACCAGCTCGCGCCCCTGGGGGATGAGCGGATTGTAGGCGGCGAGTTCGTCGGTCAACTGCGCGTCGCCGCCCCGCTCGGCGTGAAGCATCTCCTGCACCTGGTGGAGCATGGTGTCGAAGTTCTCGAAGTAGAAGCCGACGAAGGGGCCGACCTCGACGCGCCGGTTCCGCTTGACCCCGGCGACGGCGGCGCGCCTTTCCTCGCGGACCGGACCGTATGCCTCCATCGAGAGGACGTCGTCCGGCGTGATCTCACGGCGAAGGGCGGTCATCGGCCTGCTCTCCCGATTCTCCGGCATCGATGCCGTAGGCCTGCGCGAACAGCTCGACCGGATGGAACGCCCGTTCGTGCTCCCGGGCGCCGTCGATCCGCTCCATGCCCTGAAGGATGTGCTCGGCGGCGAGCGGACACTCCGAGGCGACATACGAACGGCCGCTCTCCGCCACCCGCCGGGCCACCGGACGGCCCACCTTCAGGCCGGTCTCGAAGTTCTCCTTCATGATCCCCCATGACCCGCCGTGACCGGAGCAACGCTCGATGACCGTCACTTCGGTGTCGGGAATACAGCGCAACATGTCGGCCGCCTTGGGACCCATGTTCTGGGCGCGCGCGTGACAGGCCAGATGAAGCGCGACGCCGCCCCGGAGAGGCGACAGACCCTCGGCGAGCCCTTCCTCGCCGGCGATACCCACGATGTACTCGGCGACGTCGGCCGTCGCCTCCGACAGCCGCTTCACCGCGGGATCGTCCGGCGCCAGAAGCGGCCATTCGAACTTCAGCATGAGGGCGCAACTCGACGTCGGGGCGATGACGTCGTAACCCCTCTCGATCCAGGGGCCGAGGGCCGCGGCGACGGCCTTCGCCTTGGTCGCCACGTCGCCGACGGCGCCCTGCTCCAGCTGCGGCATACCGCAGCATTCCGGATACAGAACCTCCGTCTCGACCCCGTTGCGCGCCAGGACCTCGCGGGCCGCCATGCCGATGCCGGGATTGTTGTAGTTCACGAAGCAGGTCGCGTAGAGGACGGCCTTGCGGCCATGCGCGGGCGCCTCCTCGTTGACCTCCGGCGCTCGTCGCGCGGCGAGCCGCTCGAACGTCCGCCGATGGAACTTGGGCAGGGCCGCGTCCCGATGGACACCGGCGACGACCTCCATCGCGGGGCGGGTCATCGCATTGCCTCGCCTGGAGGCCCAGTTGGCGAGCGGTGCGACGTGCCGCGCCATCCTGCCGTTGCGATCGGTTCGCGTGAGCTGGTCGACGGCGAAGGACGCGCCGTCGGCGCGGCGTTCGGCGGCCCGATAGCGAAGCATCAGGTGGGGAAAATCGAGATCGAACTCGTGAGGCGGGACGTACGGGCACTTCGTCATGAAGCACATGTCGCAGAGCGTGCACGCATCGACCACCGACTTGTAATCGCCGGTCGAGACCGAATCGAGCTCGCCGGTCTCCGAGTCGTCGATCAGGTCGAACAGCCGCGGAAACGAATCGCAGAGATTGAAGCACCGGCGACAGCCATGACAGATATCGAAGACCCGGGTCATTTCGGTCAGGACCTCGTCCATGTCGGCATAAGCCGGTTCCCGCCACGGGATGGCGTGGCGAACGGGAGCCTCGGTGCTTCCTTCCTTCATCTCCTGCCTCGCGCAATTCGACGTCCGGATGGGCCGGAGCCGGGAAAAAGGGGGAACGCGAGCCGTTCCACCATCTCCCCCGGTGGCGTCCCTTCCGAACGCGCGATCCGGGCGGGCGCCCGGATCAGCCTTCCATGGTGTCGAGGGCCTTCTGGAAACGCCCGGCGTGGCTCTTCTCGGCTTTCGCCAGCGTCTCGAACCAGTCGGCGATCTCGTCGAAACCCTCGTCGCGCGCGGTGCGGGCCATGCCCGGATACATGTCGGTGTACTCGTGGGTCTCGCCGGCGATCGCGGCGCCCAGATTGTCGCGCGTCGTGCCGATCGGCTTGCCGGTAGCCGGGTCGCCCGTCTCCTCGAGATACTCCAGGTGGCCGTGAGCGTGTCCCGTCTCCCCCTCGGCGGTGGAGCGGAAAACCGCGGAAACGTCGTTGTACCCCTCGACGTCGGCCTTCTGGGCGAAATACAGGTAGCGGCGGTTCGCTTGCGATTCGCCCGCGAACGCATCCTTGAGATTCTGTTCCGTCCTGGAACCTGACAGCGATGCCATGGGATCCTCCCGTTCAACGATGACTTCGATACGCCGCCCTATATGGCCCGGCGCGCGACGGGAGTCAATAGTTTAGAACGATTCCAGATAAATTTTTCGTGACGCCGTCGCGCATCAGCCGGACCGTTCCGTGTCCCGGACACGGACGATCACGTCCACCCGGCTGATCACCGTCCCCGGTGGCGGCGCCGGAACGCCACGCAGCGAGACGGATTCGCCCGGGATGTCCCGCAGCATCCCACTCTCCTCGAAGAAGAAATGATGATGATCGGAGGAGTTGGTGTCGAAATAGGACCGTCCAGGCTCGACCACGACCTCGCGCATGAGGCCGGCCGACGTGAATTGATGCAGGGTGTTGTAGACGGTCGCGAGCGATACCCGCACCTCGGCGGCCTGCGCCTCGGCGTAGAGCGCCTCGGCCGTGACGTGACGGTCCCCGCCGGAGAAGAGCAGCTTCGCCAGGGCCAGACGCTGACGCGTCGACCTCAGACCGGCCGCCTTCAGGCGGGACGGAATGTCGGAAAACCGCCGTCGCCGCTTCATGAACCTTCACCCGGAGCAAGCCACACAGCCGACTGGATCGCTGTCCATTATACGGAACGACGGTACGAAAACGAAGACCGTCGTCCGACGGAGCGCCCGTTTCCCGGAATCCCTCCGGACTGCGGAACGGCGGCGGCGGCGTCCGGCGCTCAATCGCCGGTGACGATCCGCTCGAAAAGCTGGCGCACGGTGGGCACGAAACCGCCGGCGTAGAACGGATCCTTGGCGAATCGATGGGCCCCGTGACCCGCGAACATCAGGTTCGTGTCGGTACGCTCGGAATGCACGACGTCCTGCAACGTCTTCTGGATGCAGTAGCTGCGGGGGTCCGCCTTGCGGCCGGTGGAATGGTTTTCGTTCTCCGCCCAGTTCGAGAAGAGGCATTGACTGAGGCACCCCATGCACTCGCTCTGATCCCTGCGAATCCGGTTCATCTTGTCGGCCGTCACGAAGATCAACGTGGACGAGGGCGTGCGAAGGGCCTCCACGTATCCCTCCGCGATCCAGCCCTCGGCGGCCTTGCGATCCGCCTCGGTGACGTAGACCTCGCGCTTTCGCGCGCCGGTCGGGAAGGGCACGTCGTGTTCGCCCACCGGCTCTTCGGTAAAGGCGATCTGCCGCGCGTTACGCTGCTCCAGCTCGTCGATGAACTCGTTGCGAACGGCGGAGGACCAGAAACCGGTCGGACTGAACCGGTTGAGCAGAACGTCGCCTTCCTTGAGCGACAGGAGCCGCCTTTTCCAGGCGTCCGGGATGGGACTTTCCTTGGTGAGCAACGCCCGGGTTCCGAACTGGAACGAAACCGGCCCGAGCTCGGGATTGTCGATCCAATCCTCCCATTCCCTCAGGAACCAGAT
Source organism: Alphaproteobacteria bacterium (assembly GCA_965200265.1). Lineage (GTDB taxonomy): Bacteria > Pseudomonadota > Alphaproteobacteria > UBA2966 > UBA2966 > UBA2966. Next base: position 2,357,382 of record OZ241357.1, read on the forward strand.
GCCGCCCGCCATGACGATCGGCACCCGGTCGAGCCCGAACTCGTGCATCTGCCGGCGCAACGCCACCACCCGCGGGTACGGCGGTTCCGGCTTGAGGGGGTCCTCGGAGTTGCTGAGGCCGTTATGCCCCCCGGCGCGCCAGGGATCCTCGTACACCACGGCGCCCAGAAACTCGGAGAACTTGTGATAGGCCCGCTTCCACAGGGCGCGAAACGCCCGTCCCGAGGAGACGATGGGATAGTAGTAGACGCCATAGCTCGCCGCGATCTCCGCGAGACGATAGGGCATTCCGGCCCCGCACGTGACGCCGTGAACGAGTCCCCTGGCGCCCTCGAGCACCCCCTGAAGCACCCGCTGCGCCGCGCCCATCTCCCAGAGGATGTTCATGTGGATCCGACCCAGACCGTTGGCCGTCTCGTGCGCGATCCGGGCCTGGGTCACGCCCCCGCGGATCGCGTAATCGACCAGTTCCTCGTGCCGGTCCTTGCGAGTCCGGCCCCGGTAGACCTGGGGAACGACGTCCCCCTGCGCATCGTAGAAATCGGCGTTGACCCCGGAAAACGTGCCGATCCCGCCACACGCGGCCCAGGCCCCGGAGCTCTGGCCGTTCGTCGCCGAGATGCCCTTTCCGCCCTCCACGAGCGGAAGGACTTCGGCGCCCGACATCGATATCGCGTTGAGAGCCTTCACCGGACCCTCTCTCTGTCCTCCCCTCCGGTCGGAGCGACACGAGCGCCGCCCGAGGCGGTGTCGAGGTCCTGCACGACGGCGATCCGCCGCCACGCCGTCGAGCATACAACGCACATGCGTCGAAAACCAAGCCCGGCGCGCGGGCCGACGGCGCGACGGTTCAACCCGCCTCCGCCGACCGGTCCTGGGGCAATTCCTCGCCGGTTTCCTGGTCCACGACCCGCATCGACAGACGGACCTTGCCGCGGTCGTCGATGCCGAGCACCTTGACGTAAACCTCGTCGCCCTCCTGCACGACGTCGGTGACGCGGCCCACGCGCCGCTTCACGAGTTCGCTGATGTGAACGAGGCCGTCGCGACTGCCGATGAAGTTCACGAAGGCGCCGAAGTCGACCGTCTTCACGACCTTGCCATGATAGATCTCGCCAACCTCGGGCTCGGCGACGATGTTGCGGATCATCTCGAGCGCCTTGTCGGCGGACGGCGTCGAGGTCGCGGCGACCTTGATCGTCCCGTCGTCCTCGATATCGATCCTGGCCCCCGAAACCTCGCAGATCTCGCGGATCACCGAACCACCCGTACCGATGACCTCCCGGATCTTCTCCTTGGGGATCGTCATCGTCGTGATGCGGGGCGCGTGCTCGCCGACGTCGGACCGGGCCTCGCCGATGGCGCGCGCCATCTGCTCCAGGATATACGCGCGCCCCTCCCTGGCCTGGGAGAGCGCCGTCTCCATGATCCCGGCGGTGATGCCGGCCACCTTGATGTCCATCTGAAGCGAGGTCACGCCGTCTTCCGTCCCGGCGACCTTGAAGTCCATGTCGCCGAGGTGGTCCTCGTCTCCGAGGATGTCCGAAAGAACCGCGTGGTCGTCGCCCTCGAGAATGAGTCCCATGGCGATGCCGGCCACGGGCTTCGACAGGGGCACGCCCGCGTCCATCAGCGACAGGGACGAACCGCAGACCGTCGCCATCGAGGAAGAACCGTTCGACTCGGTGATCTCCGAGACGACCCGGACGGTGTAGGGAAAGGCCTCGTTGGATGGCATGAGCGGATGGAGGGCCCGCCACGCGAGCTTGCCGTGGCCGATTTCGCGGCGGCCCGGGCCGAGCCGGAACGACGTCTCGCCGACGGAATAGGGCGGAAAATTGTAGTGCAGCATGAACGCTTCGCGGTATTCGCCCTCCAGGGCATCGACGATCTGTTCGTCCTGTCCGGTCCCCAGCGTGGTGACCACCAGCGCCTGGGTCTCGCCCCGCGTGAACAGCGCCGAACCATGGGCGCGCGGAAGCAGGCCGACCTCGCACGATATGGGGCGTATGTCGGTCGTCGACCGGCCGTCGATCCGGGAACCGGTATCGAGAATCGCCTTGCGGACGATGTTCTTCTCGAGATCCTTCAGGCAACCCGCGACGGCCTGGGCGTCGTCCCCCTGGGGGCCCAACCCCTCCATCGCGCGCAGCTTCACGGCCTCGACCTTTTCGACACGCGCCTGCTTGACCCGCTCCGCGTAGGCGGCGCGCAGGTCGGCTTCCGCCAGTTCGGCGAGACGCGACCGCAGTTCGGCGTCGTCCTCTTCCGCAGGCAGTGCCCAGGGCTCCTTGGCGGCAGCCTCGGCGAGCTCCACGATCGCGTCGATGACGGGACCCCATGCCTCGAGGCCGAACGTCACGGCGCCCAGCATGACTTCCTCGGACAGTTCGCGCGCCTCCGATTCCACCATCAGGACATGGTCGCGGGTGCCGGCGACGACCAGATCGAGCTGCGAGCTCGGCATTTCATCGAGTTGCGGATTCAGCACGTATCGGCCGTCGATGTAGCCGACGCGTGCGGCGCCGATCGGACCGAGGAAGGGAAGCCCCGAGATCGTCAACGCCGCCGACGCCCCGATCAGGGACACGATGTCCGGATCGTTCTCGATATCGTGGGACAGGACCGTGCAGATCACCTGCGTTTCGTGGCGAAACGACTTGTGGAAGAGGGGACGGATCGGCCGGTCGATGAGGCGCGAGGTCAACGTCTCCTTTTCGGACGGGCGTCCCTCGCGCTTGAAAAAGCCGCCGGGGATCTTTCCGGCGGCGAACGTCTTTTCCTGGTAGTTGACGGTGAGGGGGAAGAAATCGATGCCGGACCGCGGGGTCGATTCGGCGACGGCGGTGCAAAGCACGGTGGTGCCGCCGTAGGTCGCCACGACGGCGCCGTTCGCCTGCCGGGCGACCTTGCCCGTTTCGAGCACGAGCGTGCGCCCGCCCCAGTCGATTTCCTTTCTTTGAATTTCAAACATCTCCATTTCCTTGCTTGCGAGACGCGATGCCCCATGCAACGCGCCCTGGGCCGGAGTCCCTGCGGACGTCCGGCGAGTTACGTGTGTCCGCCATCGACGGGAACATTCGCGGGCACGCGGGATGCCCGACGACTACCGGCGCAATCCGAGCTCCTGGATCAGCGAGCGGTATCGCGCCTGATCCGTGCTCTTGAGGTAGTCGAGCAAACCCCGACGCCGGTTGACCATCTTGATCAGGCCGCGCCGCGAATGAAGGTCCTTCTTGTGGGTCCGGAAGTGCTCGGTGAGGTTGACGATCCGTTCCGTCAGGATGGCGACCTGCACTTCGGGAGAGCCGGTATCGTCCTTGCCGGTCGAGAACTTGCCGATGAGTTCCTGCTTTCGTTCCTGTGTAATCGACATCGTATCTCCGTTATCCGAGGTGAAACACCCGCAGCGGCCGAATCTCGCCGTCCCTCGCCTCGGCCAGGGCCACGAGGCTTTCGGCCGACCGGGCGCGACAGACGCCATCCTCGACGTGCGGCAGGCGGACCATCTGTCCGCCTCTCAGGCGCTCGGCCTGCGGACCGGTCAAGGCCAGTGCCGGGATGTCGTCCAGCACGGTCTCCACCGGATGAATCGCTTCGAGAAGCGCCACACTATGACCCGGTTCGGCGACATTATCCAGCGAAATCGCGGCATCCTCGTCGAACGGCCCGACGCGCGTCCGCCTCATCCGCGCCACGTGCCCGCGGGTTCCGAGCGCGACCGCCAGATCGCGGGCGAGGGCGCGCACGTATGTGCCCTTGCCGCAATCGACCTCGAACTCCGAACGGTCGGCGTCAAGGCGCGACACCAGCACGAACCGCGCGACCCGGACGGACCTCGGCGCGAGCTCGACGGACCGGCCTTCGCGGGCGAGATCGTAGGCCCGCCGCCCCTGGACCCGGATCGCGGAATAGGCCGGGGGCATCTGCTGGATATCGCCGCGGAATCTCGGGAGCGCCGCCTCGATGTCGGGGACCGTGGGCCGCACCGGACTCGTTTCCGTCACGTCCCCCTCTTCGTCGTCCGTGGTGCGCGCCTCGCCCCACTTCACGGTGAATCGATAGGTCTTCGATCGCTCCATCAGGTGAGACACCGTCTTCGTGGCCTCCCCCAGGGCGATCGGCAGCAGGCCCGTGGCCAGGGGATCGAGGGTGCCGCCGTGCCCCGCCTTGGCCGCCTGCGTTCGCCGCTTGACCACGGCGACCGCGGCGGCGGACCTCATGCCGGCGGACTTGTCGACGACGAGCCAGCCGTTCACGGGTCTGCCCTTCCGCTTTCGAGCGGAACCGCGATGCGCCACGCGTCAGACCGCCCCGGGTTCCCGATGCTCGCCCGAGAGAGGCGGATCCTCCTCCGCTCCCAAATCTCGGGCGACCTCGGAAGATCGCAGGATGGTTTCGATCCTGTCGACGCGATCGAAGGCGTCGTCCAGCTCGAAACGCAGACGCGGAGCGAACTTCAGGCGCACGCGCCTGGACACTTCGGCGGTCAGGAAGGGCGCGCAGCGGCGCAGCGCCTCGATCAGATCACGTGAAGCGCCGCCGCCGAGCGGCATGACGTAGGCCGTGGCGTTCCTCAAGTCCGGGCTGGGCCGAACCTCGGTCACCGTGATGGATCGGCCGACGATCGCGGGATCCCTCGGGACCCCCCGGCCGAAGACGTCCGAAAGCGCATGGCGCAGCTCCTCTCCCACGCGGAGCTGGCGCTGGCTCGTTTCCCTCGAACGGCGCGTCATCGGGTTTCACGGGTGCCGCAACGGCGTCGACCCGCCACGGGAGGCGGTTCGACGCGGCTACAGGGTCCGCACGACCTCCTCCACCTCGAACGCTTCGATGACGTCGCCCACCTCGATGTCCTGGTAGTTCTCGATGGACATGCCGCATTCCTGCCCGGAGCGGACTTCCCGGACGTCGTCCTGGAAGTGCTTCAACGACGCGAGCTTGCCCTCATGGACGACCACATCGTCGCGCAGCAGCCGGACTCCCGCACCCCGGCGTATGGTTCCGTCCATGACGAGACAACCGGCGACCTTGCCGACTTTCGAGACTCCGAACACCTCCCGGATCTCCGCGTTGCCGAGGAGGCTCACCCGACGTCCCGGCGCCAACATGCCCGAAAGGATCCGCTTGATCGCGTCGGTGATCTCGTAGATGACCGAGTAGTGCACGATCTCCACGCCTTCCCGGCGCGCGAACTCTCGCGCCAGCGGGTCGGCGCGCACGTTGAAGGCGATGACGATGGCGCCCGACGCGTCGGCGAGCGTCACGTCGGACTCGCTGACGCCGCCCACGGCCGCGTGCAGCACGTTGACCTTCACCTCGTCCGTGGCGAGGCCCGCCAACGCGCCTTCTATGGCCTCGAGAGACCCTTGCACGTCGGCCTTGACGACCACCGGCAGCTCGCTCGCCACCCCCTTGCGCGCGTCCTCCAGCATCTGGTCGAGGGTCGTCCGCGCCACGACCGCGGTGCGCTCGGTGCGATGGCGGCGCTCCCGAAACTCCGCGATCTCCCGTGCCCGGGCCTCGTTCTCGACGACCACGAACTCGTCCCCGGCCTCGGGCGGCCCATTGAGGCCGAGAATCTCGACCGGCTGCGACGGGACCGCCTGCTCCACGTTCCGTCCGTGATCGTCCACCAGGGCGCGGACACGTCCCCAGGCATTGCCGACGACGAACGTGTCGCCCACCCGCAAGGTGCCGCGGCCGACCAACACCGTGGCGACCGGACCGCGCCCCCGGTCGATCTTCGCCTCGACGACGATTCCCTCCGCCACGCGGTCGGGGTTGGCGCGAAGCTCCATGACCTCCGCCTGGAGGAGGATGGCCTCTTCCAGCTTGTCGAGGCGCCGCCTCTCCTTGGCCGACAGCTCGACCGACAGGACTTCGCCGCCATGATCCTCCAGAACGAGGTCGTGGTTGAGAAGCTCCTGGCGCACGCGGCCGGGATCGGCGTCCGGAATATCGATCTTGTTGATGGCGACCACGATGGGCGCCGCCGCCGCCTTGGCGTGGTGGATCGCCTCGACGGTCTGCGGCATGACCCCGTCGTCGGCGGCGACCACCAGGACGACGATGTCGGTCACGCTCGCCCCCCGCGCGCGCATCGCCGTGAACGCCTCGTGCCCCGGCGTGTCGAGAAACGTGATCCGGGCGCCGGACTCGAGCTCGACCTGGTAGGCCCCGATGTGCTGGGTGATCCCGCCGGCCTCGCCGGCGGCAACATCGGTCTTGCGGAGCGCGTCGAGCAGCGACGTCTTGCCGTGGTCGACGTGGCCCATGACGGTAACGACGGGCGGACGCGGTCTCAGGGTTCCCTCGGGATCGGCCTCGCCCTTCAATCCGATTTCCACGTCGTCGTCGGCGACGCGCCGTATGCGGTGGCCGAACTCCGTCACCACCAGTTCCGCCGTATCGGCGTCGATCGACTGATTGACCGTCGCCATCACGCCCATCTTCATGAGTTCCTTGATGACGTCGACGGCGCGCTCGGCCATCCTGTTGGCGAGTTCCTGGACCGTGATGGTTTCGGGCACCACGACGTCGCGAACGACCTTCCTGGGCGGACCCGGATCCTCCCCGTCGCGGATGGCGCGCTTCTCGCGTTCGCGGGCGCGTCGAACGGAAGCCAGCGAGCGCTGACGCTCCTCGCGTCCCGAAAGCGCCTGGGTCACCGTCATCTTCCCGGAACGACGCCGACTCGGGTCGCGACGCCCCGCCGGCGCACGGCGGGGGTCGGGCTGTCCGCGCCGCGCGCGTGGCCGGTCGTCGTCCCGGTCTGCCGGAGCACGCGCGCCGGTTTCCGCCGACTGCCCTTCCTCGCCCAGCGAATGGCGCGCCTGCTCCTCGGCCTTGCGCCGGACCTGTTCCTCGGCCTCCTTCCGGCGCTCCTCCTCGGCCTGGCGGCGTTCCGCCTCGGCCTGTTCCCGGGCCCGACGCGCCTCCTCCAGGGCCTGACGCCGCCCTTCCTCCTCGGCCCGGCGGCGCGCCTCCTCGTCGGCCTTGCGCGCGCCCTCCAGGGCCTTGGCCCGCGCCGCCTTCTCGTCTTCCGTCAGGGACTTGAGAACGACCCGGCCCCGCGTATCGGAACCCTCGCCGGCCGCCGCGTCGGCGACCTCCGGCCCGGGGGGAGGCGGCGCCGGCGCCTCGACTTCCGCCGGCGCGGCGGCTTCCTCGCGTTCGGGAACCGTCCCGCTCTTCGGCGCCTGGCGGCTCCGACCGATGGAGCGCTTCTTGACGCGCTCGACGGCCACCGTCTTGGTTCGGCCACGGGAGAAACTCTGGCGAACCTGATCGTGCTCGACCGACTTCTTGTGCCCCAACCGCCCGGGTCTGGACAGGCTAAGCGATTTCTTCTCGTCGATTTCCTTCGTGTCGCTCATGTCCGCAACCCGGTCCACCAAATCCCGTCGGACGCGCCGCCGTTCGATCCGTCGTTTCAACCCGTCGTTCGGCCACCGGACCCGCGGACCCCTTCCAGGCGCGACGCTTCGCGAAGGATACGGCCGGCGAATCCGCCGACGGCCACGGCAGCATGTACCACACTTTCGCGCCCAAGGGCCAAGCCCAATTCCGCCGCGCCGAACGGCGTCACCACGGGAACGCCCCCTCTCGCGGGCGCCAAGCGCTCGCGCTCGCGTTCCGAGCCGTCGCGGGCGTGGAGCACGACCGCCGCCCGGCCCGAGCGCAGCCAGGCGCGGACCTCCTGAAAGCCGGCGGCGACGTGTCCCGCCTTCCGCGCCAAACCCAGCAGGTCCAGGCAGTGGCGCGCCAGCCGCGCCTCGACCGACGACGGCAGATCGCCGGGAACGACGACCCGCCGTCCGAACGCCCGCGCGAAGGCGTTCCCGCCGGCGGCCGCCTCGACGACGGAACGCTCCGCGCGCACCCAGGCGCCGCGTCCGGGCAGCCGCGCCGCGACGTCGGGAACGACCCGGCTTTCGGGACCCACGACAAACCGGATCAGACGCGCCTCGTCCGCCACCTCGTTGGTGACGATGCAGCAGCGCTCGCGGCTCGCCGGGCTCATCGGATGCGGACCTCCGACTCGCGCCGGGTCCCGGTCCGGCGCGGGGCGCCCGGCGGCGGGCCGGAACACCTCAGCCCGTCGCGCCCTCCAGGGCGGTTTCTCCCGATGCCGCCGGTTCGCCGGGCGCGTCCGCCGGTTGCGCGGGCGTCTCCTCGTCGTCGAACCAGTGGGCGCGGGCGGCCATGACGATGGCGTCGGCCTCGTCGGGCGTGAACTCGGCGTCCCGCAGGATTTCCATCAACTCGTCGCTCGCCAGATCGCCGAGATCGTCGAGGGTCTTGACGTCGTTCTCGCCGAGAACGACCAGCATGGCGGGAGTCAGCGCCTCCAGGGCCGCGAGATCGTCGGTCACCCCGAGCTCGCGCCGACGGGCCTCCAGCCGCGCGTTTTCCTCCTCCACGTGGACCTCGGCGCGCCGATGGAGTTCCCCGGCGACCTCCTCGTCGAAGCCTTCGATCTCGGTCAATTCCTCGACCGGGATGTAGGCGATCTCCTCCACGGAGGTGAACCCTTCGATGACCAGCAGCTGGGCGACCATCTCGTCGACGTCGAGCAGATCGATGAACATCTGGCTGCGGTTGCGGAATTCCTCCTGCCGTCGTTCGGACTCCTCGGCCTCCGTCAGGATGTCGATGTCCCACCCGGTCAGCTGCGAGGCGAGACGCACGTTCTGGCCGCGCCGGCCGATCGCCAGACTGAGCTGATCGTCGGGCACGGCGACTTCGATACGGCGGGAGTCCTCGTCGAGCACGACCTTCGCCACCTCCGCCGGGGCCAGGCCGTTGACGATGAACGTGGCGGGATCCGGCGACCACGGAATGATGTCGATCTTTTCCCCCTGAAGCTCGTTCACCACCGCCTGGACACGGCTGCCGCGCATTCCGACGCAGGCCCCCACCGGGTCGATGCTGGTGTCGTTCGAGAGGACCGCGATCTTGGCCCGGCTTCCCGGATCCCGCGCCACCGCCTTGACCTCGATGATGCCGTCGTAGATCTCCGGCACCTCCTGCCCGAACAGGCGCGTCATGAACTGGGGATGGGTGCGCGAGAGAAAGATCTGCGGCCCCCGCAGCTCGCGGCGCACGTCGTAGACGTAGGCGCGAATCCGGTCGCCCTGATGAAAGGACTCGCGGGGGAGGACCTCGTCGCGCCGGACGACGGCCTCGGCCCGTCCGAGATCGACGGTCACGTTGCCGTACTCGACCCGTTTGACGAGGCCGTTGACGACGTCCCCGATACGGTCCTTGTACTCCTCGTACTGACGCTCGCGCTCGGCGTCGCGAACCTTCTGGACGATGACCTGCTTGGCCGTCTGCGCCGCGATCCGGCCGAACGCGATGGGGGGAAGCGGTTCCGCCAGGATATCGCCCAACTGCGCGTCGGGATTGCGCTCGCGCGCCATCTCCATGCCGATCTCCGTACTGTCGTTGTCGACGAGATCGACGACCTCGAGGCAGCGGAACAACCGGATTTCTCCCGTGCTCTCGTCGATCTCCGCCCGGATGTCGTTCTCGTGTCCGTACTTCGAGCGGGCCGCCTTCTGGATGGCCTCCTCCATCGCTTCGATGACGGTGCCCTTCTCGATGCTCTTCTCCATCGCCACCGAGTCGGCGATCTGCAAGAGCTCCATGCGGTTCCAGCTCGTCGCGGTTTCCGATTCCATGAGTCACGCCGCCTGTTCGCTATTTCCGTCGTCGTCCATCCCTCGCGTCGAGCCCGCTTCGCCGAGGCCGCCGGCCGGCACGAGCCTGGCCGAAGCGATGTCGTCGAACGGGATCTCGAACACCTTCTCGCCGGCGCCGTCGGGCGAGGAAACCCTCACGCGGTCCTCGACCAGGCCCAGCAACCGGCCCCGATAACGGCGGCGCCCCGCGTCCGCCCGGCGGGTCTCCAGCCTGACATCGAGTCCGCGAAACCGCTCGAAGTCCTCGCGGCGCGTGAGCGGGCGGTCGAGACCCGGCGAGCTCACCTCCAGCGTGTAGGGGCCGGGTATCGGATCCTCGGCGTCGAGGATCGCGGAGACCGTCCGACTCAGTTCCGCGCAATGATCGACCGTCATCGCGCGCCCGTCGCACGGCGTGGCCATGATCTGAAGGGTGCGCCGCCCGCCGCCCGTCAACTTCACGCGAACCACGCGAAACCCGGCGCGCTCCAACGACGGGGCGATCAACTCCTCGATGCGGGCCTCGGACTCCATCGTCCCGGTATCTCCCAAGAAAAAGTGGGCCGCCGGCCCACCGCGAAAACTCACCTGTGTTGTCGAGCCATGCCAACCGTACCGAACGCGGCATAATCGGCCAAGCCACGCGCGACTTCAAGGATTTTTCCGTCCATGAAGGACAATCGCACTTGAAAACCGGAGGCGCCCGACCGGCGGTAGTGTAGCAGGTTGCGTTCCGGGACCGAACGGCGGACGTTCACGGTCCCGCAGCCATCCCCTCCCGATACGTTGGGAACGCCGCATCGCCGCCCGCACGGCCGCGGGCGGCAGGGTTGCTACCACCTCAGCCGCAGTTCGAGGCCGGCGCCGTGCTCGGGGTCGGCGGCGCCTTCCCTGCGTTCGGCCTCGAGGCCCACCGCCACGTCCGGCCCGAAGGCGAAGCGCGTCCCCAGGCGGTAGCGGCGCGCGCCGTCGTTTCCGTAGCCGACCCCGGCATGGGGCGTCGCCAGGCCGGACCCTTCCCAGAACCCGATCCCGTACCCCACCTCCGCCTCCAGGCGCACCGTGTCGGCGTCGGCGTCAGCATCGGCGGCGGCGCCCGACGACGCGCGGCCCGTCATCCCTTCGTCCCACAGGCGCGCGAGGCCGCTCTCCGACGCCCCCCAGCGCGGCGACAGCGCCAGCGACAGGCCCCGGCCCCCGGACCCCGGCGACAGACGCGCCGATCCCGACACGCCCTATTCCTCCACGTCGCCCTCATGCGCCGCCAGCGTCCGGCCGCGCGCCTCCACGGCCAGACCATGCGACGGCAGCGTCCACTCCAGACCACCGCCCAGCTCCATGCCCGCGCCGGTCTCCCCGTCGCCGCCGTCCCAGCGCGCGCCCACCTCCAGCGCCGGCGTGAGCGTGCCCCCGCCCGTCAGCGCCCAGGTCCGGCTCCCTTCCGCCGCCAGCCGCAGCCGTTGCGTCTTCACCGACACCGCCGCGAGCGCCGAGCCGTTGTCCTTCACCGAATACCGCGTCGCCTCCCCCGAGCCCTTCAGCGCCAGCGCCAGCCCGTTCGCCGACGCCACCGGAACCGAGCCGCCCGCCGCGACGCCCACGAACGCGCTGTCGCCCTTCTGAACCCCGAAACGCTCCACGAACTCCGTGTCCGCGATCTCGATCTCGCCCTCGCCGTAGCCCAGCGCGCCCCACAGCCGCGAGCCGTCGGCGCCGGACCAGCCCAGATACGGATGCACCGCCGCGAGACGGCTCACGTGAACGCCCGTCACCGCCTCGTCACCGCTGCGGTCCGTGTACTCGATCTCGCCCTCGATCCACGACGCCGCCAAGCCGCCCCGCAGGCCCTCGCCCAGCAGCGCGTCCATGCCCACGTGCGCCGCGAACAGATCGCCCGACCAGTCCAGCGACCCCTTGTCCAGCGCCAGCGAACGCCGGCTCCCGCTACCCCACATCACCGCGCCCGCCGCGCCGGAACCGTCGCCGCCGCCGACGCCGCCATCGGCGCCGCTGCCGGACCCGCCGCCAGGACCGCCGCTGCCGCCGCCCAGCGCCACCGCGAACGTCCGTCCCTCCACGATCTCGCGCCACGTCACCCCGGACTCGTCCTGCGCGCCCTCCCGCGCCTTCAGCGCCGAGGCCAGCGTGTCCGCCATCCCCGAACCCGCGCCCGAGGACTCCAGACGGCCCGTCACCGCCTCCACCACGCTCCCCCACGTCGCCCGCGACAGCTCCGGCAGAACCGACCGGTTGAGCGCCGCGAGACGCGCCCGCGCCTTGTCGAGCGCCGGGGCCACCTCGATGGTGAACTCCAGCCGTGCAACCTGCCCGTCGGCGTCCGTCGCCGTCCAGACGTAGTCCGTGACCCCCATCTCCGCCATCGGCATCCCCGACAGCCGGAACCCGTCGCGCTCGACGCCCTCCGGCAACGCCGGCGACAGCGCGTACCCTATGGTCCCGTCGCCGGTCGCCGCCGGCAGCGTCACCGGCTCGATCTCCTCGTCCACGTCCCAGACAAACGCCTCCGGGAAGTCCTCCTCAAAGGACGGCGCCGCGTCCTTGTAGCCCACCGCGAACGGCGAGAACGACGTCACGCCGGACGCGCAGACATGCATCCGCTCCGCATCGTAGGAAGAAGCGCCCTCCTCCACCGCCTCCGCCCAGGCGCTGCCGTCATGGCGCAGCAACAGCAGGGCACGATCAGCCGACCCGTCCCGCACACCGGCCGCCGCCGCCCGCAGGCCGGCGCTCACCGGCAGGCAGATCTCCACGCCTGACGATGGAACCGAACCCGTCGTCACGCTGATGTCCACCACCGTCCGCGCCGCCGCCAGCGTCTCCGCCAGACCGCCGAAGCCGTCGCCCGCCGCCTCCGCCACCGTCGCCGCAGCGACCTCCGGCGAGAACATCAGCACCAATGGCGGACCCGCGCCCACGCCCTCCAGGTCGACCTCGATCCCCGCCGGCGTTCCGGACTCCACCGTCACCGTCACCCGGCGGCCCGCGATGCCGTAGGTCGTCGTGCCCGCACCCGCAATCCGAATCCGGGTCGCCCCCGCCACCGACACGCTCATCGTCCCCGTCACGCCGTCGCCGCCGCCGTAATCGCCGCCCGACGCCGCGTGCGCCACCGACAGCGCCGCGGCATAGCCGCCCGCGCCCACCGACGTCGTCACCGTCACCGTCTGCACATCGTCCCAGTCCGCCATCGTGAAGGTCAGCGTCTCCGGCGACGCCTCCACCGCGCCGTCCGTCGTGAGCGCCACCGTCACCGGCCCCGTGGGCTCCGAGTTCAGACGCACCGTGTAGCTCGCCTGCCGCGCACCCTCCCCCACCTCGACCACAGCCGCCGGATCGAACGTCAGACCCTTCTCGTCGTCGTCGGTGATGGTCAGCGTCGCGTCCGTCACGGTCATGGTCGTCGAATCCGCCGCGGCGCGGGAGTTTGCCGCCGTCCCCGAGACCCTCACCGTCTTGTCGTCCGCATCCACCTTGTTGTCGACCGCCGCGATCGTCACCACGCCGGTGCTCTCGGTCGCGCTCGCCGCGATCGTCAGAATCGTGGCCATGCTCAGCGTGTAGTTGCCTTCCACCGCCGGCGACACCGGCGAAGCCGTCACCGTCACCGTGGTGTCCGCGCTCGACGGGTGCGACAGCCGCGCCGTCACCGTCGCCACGTTGCCCGCCCCGCTCTCCGCGATGCTCGCCGGGGTCAGCGCCAGCGTCACCCCCGGCGCGTCGTCGTCGTCCGTCGTCGTCACGTCAACGTCCTCGTCGATGCCGTCGTAGTTGCCGTCGCCGCCGCTCATCGGGTTGAGCCGCACCTGCCACGTCACCGTCCCGTCGTCGACGTCGTCGTCCACCCCGGTCACCGTCACCGTCCGCGCCGCGTTCCAGTTCCCCGTCGTGAACACCAGCGACGACGGCGAGACCGTCCCCTCACCCGTATCCCGGCTCGAAACCGCCACCGTCACCGCCGCCGACGGCCGCGTCAGCAACGCCAACGTAAACGCCGCCGTACCCCCCGCCTCCGTCACCGTCAGCCCGGTCGCCACCGACACCCCCAGGTCGAGCCCGAACTCGTCGTCGCGGATCGTCAGCGTCGCGACCGCCGGGTCCGACACCCCGTGGCCCCCCGACGCCGTCGCCGACACACTCACGCGCTTGTCCCCCTCCGCCGCCGAGTTGTCGACCCCCGTCACCGTCACCAAACCCGCGCTCGTCGTCGATCCCGCCGCGATCGTCAGCGTGTTTCCCGTCCGCGTGAAGTCGCCCGCCACCGCCGGCGAGACCGCCGTCGTCGCCACCGTCAAGGTTGTCGCCTCGGTCGTCGGGCGCGACAGACGCGCCGTCACCGTCGAGATGCCGCCGCTCTCCGAGATCGAGGCCGGGTTCAGCACCAGCGTCGCCGTCGGCGGCCGTTGGGGCGTTCCGGTCTCCTCTGTGGAGGCGGGGCCGTCGGCGGCGTTCGTTCGCGTTGCGATGACCCGCACGGTGTATTCGGTTCCCGCGGTCAGACCGGTGATGGTGTGGGTGGTCCCGCTGCCGACCGTCGCCTGACGCGGGCGGCGTAAGCCTGCATACCCGACTTCCACTGCACCTTGTAGCCGTCGGCATTGGTCGCGGCGGTCCAGGAGACGGCGAGCCGGCCCACCCCCGGCGTCACCGTCACGCCGCCCGGTGCCCCCGGCGACGACTGTCTGGTCGTGACGCTCAGTCGGGTCTCATGGGGGAAGAACAAGGTTCGCTCGGTCGTCGGCTGGTCGATACGTACCCGCCAATGGTAGGTCGTATTGGCGTTCAGCCCGGTCTTCGTCCATGAAAGCGTGGAAGACGAACTCGAGGAAGTGGTCCCGCCATCTGCATACACATGACTGCAACAGTTGCCGCCACCGGTCAAGGTGGCCGCGGTAATACGCCATGAGACGTTGCCGGAGGCGCAGGACGGCCGATTCCACTCGAACGTGATCGAACTGGCGGTTATCGTCGTGGCTCTGAAATTCACCTCGGTCGACGTGGCGGCGTTAACGATACACACCGCCTCCGCCGTGCGCGGGAAGGCGGCGAGAGCCGCGACAGCGAGGACGGCCAGCACCAGCAGTCCGCAGGCTCGGCGGATCATCCTCGCCGCGCCCCATCGACCGGCCGCGCGGGGGGGGGTCGCGGTGCCATGGGAGCCTCGTCCTCCCACTCCTCCAGGAAATCCGATGCCGGATCGTTCACATCAGGATTCGGCCTGTCAAGATCATTGGAAGTTGACCGCAGGGCAATCAACCGGAGACGCCCCTTTGCGGGCCAATTCCCTGCCAAATCGGGCAAGATGAGCGAGACTTTGGCGTCTTCGCCCTTATGTTCGCACTTTGTCCGGCTCTGGATATCACAAGATTCCCACAGAATTTCCAGGTGCGATTGCCCTGATGGCCGCCGCTTCCGGTATCGACGTCCCATCGGCGGGGGCGTATCGTCGACTTCTCGAAATCGGGATCTCCGGCACGGGAGAACCCGTCAAGCTCTTCTTCGCCGAATACCATGTCGATTATTGGCTGAAACAAGCGCCGGACCGGTCCGGGACAGCGTAACGGGGGACGGCGAATGAACGACACGGACTTGTCCGAACTCCTGTCCTCGCGCGGTTTCGAGGGCGCCGGGGTGGAACTGGCGCTGGCCGAACTCTGCCGGCGCGGCCTGACCCGACGCGGCAAGAAACGCATCGCCTCGGTGAAGATCGGAGCGGTCGACGAGGCGCTCCGCGCGGCCTTCCTGCGCCGCTGCTCCGAGACCGCTTGCCGGCGCGACGCTTGCGACTCCCGCATGGAGGTTCTCGTCTCCGCCGAACATTGCGAAATCTGCGGCGGGAGCGACAACCGCCGGGCGGTGGAGGGAATGCTGGACGCGATGCGGCGCGCGGGATGCGCGAAGCTGCTGGTGGCCGGCGGGTCGCCGGGCACGCGCGGGGATCTCGAACGGCTTTGCGGAGGCCGCATCGGGTTGCGCTTCGTCACCGAGGACACCACGCCCAACAGGAAGACCGTCGGGTCGCTTCTCGGCTGGTCGGACATCGCCGTCGTCTGGGCCTCCACCGAGATATCGCACAAGGCGACGGTCATCCTCCGCGGCCCGAAGGTTCTGAAGGTCACGAGGCGCGGCGTGGCGGCCCTGGCCGACGCGGTGCGGGAACGTTGCCTGGGCGCCGGGTAGTCACCCGGAACTGAAGCAAGCATCACGTTGCGAATTTCAGCTCCGGGCGATTGGTCCCGTTTCGACCCCCCACGCCACCGCCCCTATCCCCCTGCGACCCCGCCGTCCGTTTCGACGGCGCGGGCGCGGCGCCGAAACGTCAGGTAGACGCAATCCCGGCCCTGGGCGACGGCCTTCCGTTCGTACCGGGTCTCGGGCCAGTCCCCGGCCTTGCGCCGCCAATCGCCGGGCCGGGTCGCCGGCCATTCCAGGGCGGCATGGTCCAGCACGTGCCGGAGGGTCCAGCGCACGTATCCGGCGTGATCCGTGGCGAAGCGAAATTCCGCGCCATCGACGAGAACGCGCGCGATACGGTCCAGGTTCGCCGGCGAGACGAACCGCCGCTTGCGATGGCGGCGCTTCGGCCAGGGATCGGGAAACAGCAGAAACAGGCGGCCGATGCTGGCATCGGGCAGGGAGTCCAGCAAATCCCGGGCATCGTCGTCGTGAATCAGGACGTTCCCGATCCCCTCGGAGGCGATGGTCCGCAGCAGGCTCGACACGCCGTTGACGTATGGTTCGCAGCCGATGAAGAGCGTGTCGGGTTTCGCGCGCGCCTGCGCCGCGAGATGCTCTCCCTGTCCGAAGCCGATTTCGAGCCAGATGTCCGAATAACCACGAAAGGCCCCCCTGGGCGGCCGCCGCGGAAGCGCGGCGAGATCCGCCACCGGCGCCCGAAGCCGGGGCAGCAGGTCCTCGAGGAGCCGCCGCCGTCCGGGACGCAGCCGGCGGCCGCGCCGCCGGCCGTGGTGGACGTGCTCGCGCCGGTCCACGGGCGAACGCGTTCACGCCCTGGCGGATGGCGCGTCCCGCCCGGCGACGGGCGGCGACCACGAGCCTTCGCGCCGTCCACCGGGCCGAAACCGCCTCACCGCGCCCTCCGCGCGAGGCGGCGGACCCCGGCGGCCACCGCATGGATCAACGCCGCGAGGAGCATCGCCAGCAACCCGGCATCGCCCCACCGCACGTAGAGGGTAGGCCGGTCCAGGGGCATCGGGAGCGGCGCGTCGACGACCGCCGTCTCTCCGAGCGCGGTCTTCCGCACGATCCGGCCGCGGGCGTCGACGATGCCCGAGATTCCGGTGTTGGCGACCCGGACCAGCGGCAACCCTTCCTCGGCGGCCCGAACCCGGGCCATGGCGAAATGCTGATGAGGCCCCGCCGTGCGGCCGAACCAGGCGTCGTTCGTCACGTTCAGGAGCCACCGGGGCCGCGCCGCGCCGGACGTGACGTCGCCCGGGAATATGGCTTCGTAACAGATCAGGATTCCGACCGGCGGCAGCCCCGGAAGGTTCAACGTCGCGTTTCCCCGCCCGGCCTGGAAGTCACCCTGCCCGGAGGCGACCCCCTCGATGCCGAGGCGGCGCAGCAGCGGCCGGAACGGCACGTATTCCCCGAACGGAACGAGGTGCGACTTGTCGTAGGTGCCGACGATCCGTCCGGCGTGGTCGACGGCGTGAACGGAGTTCCATATCCGGGGCGGCGCTTCCCCGTCTCCCTTTCCGGTCGCCGCGCGCGGCGCCCCCGTGATGACGAGGCCCCCCGGGTTCACGAGCCCCCCGACCTCCCGGGACAGGCGGGGATTGCCGGCCAGAAGATAGGGCACGGCCGTTTCCGGCCAGACGACGTGGGTCACGGCGTCCGAGCCGGACAGGGAGCTCAGCCGGAAGTGCCGCGCGAGATTGGCGCGCAGGTGTTCCTCCCGCCACTTGCGGTGCTGGGCGATGTTGGCCTGAACCAGACGCAGGGTGACGCCCGGCGCGTTTCCGGGATCGGCGCCCGCCAGACGAAGCGCGCCGCCGACCCACAGGATGGCGATCGAAGCCGCAGCGGCCGCCACCGGACCGTACCGGCGAAGCCGGGAGGCGGGGGCCTCCTCTCCGGCGAGGGTCGCCGGCATGGCCGAGGCGAGAACGACCAGGAATCCCAGGCCGTAGACGCCGACCACCGCCGTGACCTGCAGGAGCGCGTCGGAGGCGGCAGCGCCGTATCCGACCAGGTTCCACGGAAATCCCGTAAAGGCATGGCCCCGGAGCCATTCGCCCGCACTCCAGGCGCCGGCGAGCACGACCACCCGGCCGACCCCGCGGGCGCCCGAGACGCGGACCGTCAGCGTCGCCAGGGCCACCGACACCGCGAACGCCGCCGGCAGACCGAGCACGGCGAACGGGACCATCCAGCCGACCCGCTCCGGCTCGATCGTCAACGCGAACGCGATCCAGTAGAGCCCGGACCCGAAGTACCCGAATCCGAACCACCACCCCGCGAGGCACGCCGGGCGCGGGCCGGCGCACCCGTCGAGTATCCAGACCAGGCCGGTAAAGCCGACGACCAGGGCCGGCCATGCGTAAAAGGGAGGGAGCGAGACGGTCACCACGGCCCCCAGCGCGAACGCCAGGAGATACCGCCGCCATCCTTCGATGCCGATCAGTCGCCGGCGAAGCCAGGCCATGTCGCGACGCCCGCCACCGCGCGAGGATCGGTCATTTCGCCGTGGCCGGCGACGTATCCGGCGCGGCGCGACCCCGCCCGAGGCCGCGGATACGAAGACGCTTCACGCGCCGGGGATCCGCGTCCAGGACCTCGAACTCGAGGCCGGAGGGATGCACGATCAGCTCCCCCCGCTGCGGGACGCGGCCGAAGAGGGAAAATACGAACCCGCCAAGGGTCTCGACGTCTTCGTCGCGGTCCTCCGGGAGCAGATCGACCCCCACCCGCGCCTCGAATTCGTCGATGTCGGCGCGCGCGTCGGCAACCAGGGTCCCGTCGGGCCGCTCCTCGATGGCGGGCTCCTCGGTCCGGTCGTGCTCGTCTTCGATCTCGCCGACGATCTCCTCGACCAGATCCTCGATGGTGACGAGGCCGTCGGTGCCTCCGAACTCGTCGACGACGAGCGCCATGTGAATCCGCCGTTCGCGCATCCGCAGCAGCAGGTCGAGCACCGACATGGTCGGCGGCACGAACATCACCTCGTGCGCGATGCCGACGAGATCGAAGTCCGCCCGCCCCCGCCAGTACGCGAGGATGTCCTTGATGTGCACGAACCCCAGAACGTGATCCAGCGTGTCCCGGTAGACCGGCAGTCGCGAATGGAACGCCTCGCGCATCGTTTCGACCACCTTGTCGAGCGGCGCGTCGGCCCCGATGGCCACGATGTCCGGACGCGGAACCATGACGCCGTCGACCCGCAGCCGATGCAGCTTGAGGATGTTCGTCAGCATCGACCGCTCTTCGCGATTGAACGATCCCCGCTCGTCCTCGGATTCCTCTATGAGTTCGGAAAGGTTCTCGCGCAGGGTCCCGTCGCCGTTGCGCCCGCGGGACGCTCCGCGCAGCCAGGTCAGCAGGTGGTGCGCGAGAGAGGAGTCGTCGCCCTCGCGACCGCCGGCCGGATCGGCCGCGTTCCGGGCGGCGGCGCCGGTGGGTTTCGTCATGCCGGTTCACCCGCCAGGGCGGCCCCGTCCGTGTAAGGGTCCGGGATTCCCATCTCCGAGAGGATCGACGCCTCCAGCCCCTCCATGACCTCGGCCCGGGGTTCGGAATCGTGGTCGTAGTCGAGCAGGTGCAGCATCCCGTGAACCACCAGATGCCGCAGGCGGTCCGCGAACGGCGCGCCGCTCCGCCTCGCGTCCCGGGAGACCCGGTCGCACGATATCACGATGTCGCCGAGCATCCGGGGCGCGCCGTCCGGCACCGCCTCGCCGGGCGGGTCGCACGGGAACGCGAGCACGTCGGTCGGCCGGTCCACCCCCCGGCTCTCCCGGTTGAGACGCCGCAGCAACCGATCGTCGGCGAGGACGACGGACACTTCCAGGCGCGGCTCCCGCGGACCGGCGGCCGCCAGGGCGCGGCCGACCGCCTGACGGCACAGCGCCTCCGCGTCCGGCGCCTGCGACCGCCATTTCGGGGTCTCGATGGAAATCTCGACCTCCGCTTCCGCGGCGCGATTCGGACGTGGACCGGCCGAACCGCCGGACGGGCCCGGGTCCTCGACCGTCATGCCGCGCCTTCCGAACGACGCCTTCGTTCGCGATGGTCGTAGGCCTGCACGATTCGCGTCACGAGCGCATGTCTCGCCACGTCCTCGGGCGAGAAGTGCACGATCTCGACGTCGGAAACGCCGTCGAGCATCTCCACGGCGTCCGCCAGCCCCGACACCTCGCCGCGCGGCAGATCGACCTGCGAGAGATCGCCGGTGACCGTCATTCGCGAATTCTCGCCAAGACGCGTGAGCAGCATCTTCATCTGGACCGGGGACGTATTCTGGGCTTCGTCGACGATGACGAACGCATCGGCGAGGGTGCGGCCGCGCATGAAGGCGACGGGCGCGACCTCGATCTCTCCCGAGCCGAGCCGCCGGACGACCTGATCCGCGGGCAGCATATGATGCAGGGCGTCGTAGAGAGGACGCAGATAGGGGTCGATCTTGTCCCGCAGGTCTCCGGGCAGATAGCCGAGCCGCTCGCCCGCCTCCACGGCCGGCCGCGACAGGACGATACGCTCCACGAGACCCTCGAGGAGCATCGACACGCCCACGGCGACCGCCAGGAACGTCTTGCCGGTCCCGGCGGGACCCAGCCCGAAGACCATCTCGCGGGAACGGAGCGCGCGGACGTAGGCGGCCTGCGCGGGGGAGCGCGGCGTTATCACGCGCCGCCGGGTCCGAATCCGTGTCTCTTCGTCGATGATCGGGCCTGGGCCGTCATCCTCGGTCACCGTGGCCTCGGCCATGCGTATGGCGCCATCCACTTCGCCCGCGCCGACGTCGAGACCTCTCTCGAGTCTCGCGTAGAGCTCGTTCAGAACCGCGCGCGTCGCCTTCTGACGCCAGACGCCCCCCTCGACCGACACGCGGTTGCCTCGAGCCGTCACCGAGACGTTCAGCTTCTGCTCGATGCGGGCCAGATTCCGGTCATGCTCTCCGAACAAGGCGGTCAGGAGGCTGTTGTCGTCGAAGACCATGTAAAGCGGCGGCGCCGCCTCGTTCACTGCCGTCAATTCCGTCGAATCCTCATGCCGCGCGCGCCGGCCCGTCTTCCGCACCCGACCCGCCCGCCAGGCGCCCGGACAGGCTGTTGGGAAGGGCGTCGTCGATGCGAACCGCGGCGACCCGCCCGAGACGGGAAGGGTCCGCCTCGACGTGAACGGCCTGCATGTACGGGCTGCGCCCGACGAGCTGCCCCTCGTGCCGGCCCCGCCGCTCCAGCAGGACGTCGAGCGTTCGACCGACGGTCGCCGCGTTGAAGGCGCGCGCCTGCCGTCCGATCGACCCCTGCAACTCGGCCAGCCTTTCCGACTTCACCTCGTCCGCGACCTGGTCCTCGCGGCCGGCGGCCGGCGTGCCGGGGCGCGGACTGTAGCGGAACGAATAGGCGTTCGCGTACCCGACCCGGCGGACCAGATCGAGCGTCGCCTCGAAATCGGCGTCGGTCTCGCCCGGAAATCCCACGATGAAGTCGCTGGAAAGGGCGATATCCGGCCGCGCGGCGCGAATCCGGTCGACGAGCCGCAGGTAGTCCCCCGACGTATGCCCGCGATTCATTTCCCCCAGAACACGGTCGGAGCCCGATTGCGCCGGGAGGTGAAGAAAGGGCATCAGAACGTCGACGTCCCCGTGGGCCGAGACGAGATCGTCGCTCATGTCACGCGGATGGGACGTGGTGTAGCGGAGCCTTCGAAGCCCGGCGATCTCCGCCAGCTCGCGAATCAGATCCGCCAGCGACCGGGGCCGTCCGCCGCGGTCCTCGCCATGATACGCGTTCACGTTCTGGCCCAGGAGCGTGAGCTCGCGCGTGCCCGATTCGACGAGCCGGCGCGCTTCCTCGAGGACGTCGGCGACGGGGCGCGAATACTCCAGCCCGCGCGTGTAGGGCACCACGCAGAAGGTGCAGAACTTGTCGCATCCCTCCTGAACGGTGAGAAACGCGGCCGGACCCCGCGGCGCCGCCTCCCCGGGCAGCGAATCGAACCTGGGTTCGACGGGAAATGCGGTATCGACGACGGGGCGCCGTTCGGCCTCGGAGATCATGTCGGGAAGCCGGTGGTACGCCTGGGGACCGAACACGATATCGACCCAGGGCGCTCGACGACGGACCTCCTCCCCTTCGGCCTGCGCGACGCATCCGGCCACGGCGAGCACCATGGCGCCGCCGTCCTTCTCCCGCGCGCGCTTGAGGGCGCGCAGACGGCCCAGCTCGGAGTACACCTTCTCCGCCGCCTTCTCGCGGATATGGCACGTGTTCAGAACGACCATGTCGGCGCCCGCGGGACGATCCACGGGCGCATAGCCCAGCGGCGCCAGGACATCCGCCATGCGGGCGGAGTCGTAGACGTTCATCTGACAACCGTAGGTCTTGATGAAGAGTTTCTTGGGCAAGGGCGGTCTCTAGGCCCCTCGCGGAGGGCCAATCCGACGTGCCGTCGTTTGCGTCGATTCCACGAATTCCTCGACTGCCTCCGGAAACACTAGCACCTGGCCCTGCCCTGTCAAGGAGACGACCGCGTTCACGGTGCGCGTGACGCGGGGCCGTATCCCGCGGGGCGCGGCCCGGACCTTCGAGAGATACGACCGGCGGCGAGCGGATCGTGCAAGCCGCTCGCCTTTCCGCACGCGCGCGTCTCACGTCCGTCTGAACCGGGTCGGGAGAGCAGGCGGGCATGTTCCGTCGCGACGATCTCCCCGCAGCGGGCGGCGAGCCGCTTCCGCGATTCGAAACGCGCCCCCGGCACGGGGTCGTGAAAGGTGACCGCGACGCCCAGGCCATCCAGCCGCAGAACGCCCCACAGGTGGGGAACGAACGCCATGTCGCCGAACCACGCCACCTTCGGCCGCGTGAGCGGACCGGCGGGACGACCCTCGATCCGCACGTATGCCACGGTCACCGGCTGGACGGGTACGGCTTCGTCCGCGGCGCTCCCGGCCACGGAGAAAAGGGCGCTCTTGAACGGCAGCACGTGGCTCCCGTCGGTGCTGGTCCCTTCGGGAAACAGCACCAGCCGCCCGCCTTCCTTCAGCCGTTCGCCGAGCCGCCGGACGTGCGCGCCCGCGTCGCGAGAGCGCCGCTCCACGAACACCGTCCGTTGAAGACGCGCCAGCGTCCCGACGCCGGGCCACCCGGAGACTTCCGCCTTGGCCACGAACGAACACGCCGTCAGGCTTCCCAGTATCGGGACGTCCAGCCAGGAGCTGTGGTTCGCGACCAGCAGGGCGGGACGGTGCGGGAGCGGGGAGCCGACGACCCGAACGTCGATCCCGAGTATCCGGCAGAGGCCCGCATGGTAGAGCCGGGGCACGCGCTCCCGGAGGGAACCGCCGACGGCCACCGACGCCGACTGAAGGGGAAGCAGGAGAAACGTCCAGGAGAGCACGGCGAGCGCGCGGCCCAGCGCCCGGAGCGATCCGGGTGTCCGCCGGTCAGGACTCCGTGCTCTCGTCACTATCGGACCCGAGGGGCACTCCATAGAGCTCGAGGCGGTGACCGATCAGCTCGAAGCCCAGCTCGCGGGCGATTTTCTCCTGGAGACGCTCGATCTCCTCGTCCTGGAACTCCAGAACCCGGCCACTTCGGACGTCGATGAGATGGTCGTGATGCTCCACGGGCGCCTCCTCGTACCGCGCCCGGCCATCGCCGAAATCGTGGCGGTCCAGGATGTTCGCCTCCTCGAACAGGCGGACGGTCCGGTACACGGTGGCGATCGAGATATTCGGGTCGAGCTCGCTTGCCCGCCCGTAGACCGCCTCCACGTCCGGGTGATCCTCCGATTCCGACAGCACGCGCGCGATGAGCCGGCGCTGGCCGGTCATCTTCATGCCTTTTTCGACGCACAGGCGTTCGAGCCTCGAAACCATCACGGCGACCTGAAATCATGCCCGGCGAACGACATGCATCCTACTTCCGGCGGCGACTGCGCTTCTTGCCCAGGCCGATCTTCTTCGCCAGGGCGCTTCTCCGGGAGGCGTAGTTGGGCGCGACCATGGGATAGTCCGGCGCCAGCCCCCACCGCTCGCGGTACTCGTCCGGGGTCAGGCCGTACCGCGTCCTGATGTGACGCTTGAGCATCTTCAGCTTCTTACCATCTTCCAGACAGACGATGTAGTCGGGCGTGACCGATTTCCGGATCGGCACCGCGGGCTTCGGAAGCTCGGGCGCCGGCGGGGCGGCGCCGTCCACGTCCGCCAGGGCGCTGTACACCTGCCGGATCAGCTGCGGCACCTCGGACACCGTCACCGGGTTGTTCGAGACGTGCGAGGCGACTATATCCGTCGTCAGGGCGAGCAGTTCGCTGTTACCCGATTGTTCCATCATTCAAGTCCTCGTCCTCCGGAGCGTCGTATCCGGACGTATAGCCGATGTCTTGTTACTTCCTTCTCCAAGAAAATGAAAGTCCTTGTTGTTGAATCATGACCGTCCTGAAGCAAACACCCGATCACTTTCTCGACATAACGGGCGACGTCTGCCCGTTCACCTTCGTCAAGACCAGGTTGCTGATGGAACGAATGCGACCGGGCGAAGTGGCGGAGGTTCGTCTGCCGTCGGGCGAGCCTCTCGAAAACGTGCCGCGGTCCGTGCGGGAAGAAGGACACACCGTCCTGAGCCTGGAGCCGGACACCGGCGCCGGCGCCCACGTGCTGCTGATCCGGAAGGCCTGAGCGTCCGTCCCGGAATGAATCGAGCGGGCCGCGGGGTCGCGGTCGCCGGGCCGCGCGACCGCACGTCCACGGGAGCCACGAGGGTCCGGGCCGCCGGCGTGGCGGTCTCAACGCGTCCGCGCGTCCGGCAACCGGGCGTCCGGCGCCCGCAGGTACAGGGGGCGGGGCGCGTCGTCTCCGACACCGCCCGACTCCGCCAGCCTCGATCCCATGCGGGCGACGTGAACGGCGTCCGGGATCGATGGAGCGTCCGAGAACCGAACGTCGGGACGCCGCCCGGCGATCCGGTCCCGAACCAGGTCCGCGCCGCTTCCGGCCACCGTGACGGGTCCGGGGGGCAACACGGAGAGCGCGTCGGCCACGGCGATGACCGCCGGCTCCGGAACGGCGGCCCCGCCGTCCGGCGGGAACGCCTGATGGAACAGCTCGGCCCGCCGGGCGTCCTGCAGGACGGCGATCGTCCGCTCTTCGTCCGCTTCGCGCCACCGCCGCGCGCCCTCCGCGACCGCGGCCAGGGTGGTCATTCCGGCGATGCGCGCGCCGGTCGTCAGGGCGATCCCGCGGGCCGCCGACAGCCCGATGCGAATCCCCGCGAACGTCCCCGGTCCCACGGTGACCGCGATGAGATCGAGGTCGTCGAACCCCGTCGACGCGGCGGACAGCGCCGACCGGATCATCGGCACCAGCACCTCCGCGTGGCCCTTCGAGAGACGTTCGCGCTCGTGGGCGAGCAGGTCCGCGCCATCGCACACCGCCACCGAACACGCGGCGAGCGTCGTGTCGAACGCGAGGACCCTCATCGGTCGATCCCGGTTCCCGTCGCCGAATTCCGGTAGCCTCCGGCGCCCGCCCCGTGATACATGCAATGCGACACATGACGCTCGTGGAAATCACGCCACCCGTGTTCGACGTCGACGTGGAGCTCGCCTACGCGACGGAACGCAACTTTACCGGCGCGCCGATCTATCATCGGGCCGCCTGCTATCTGCATCACGAAGCGGCCACGCTGCTTCGACGCGCCGCGAAGTTCGCGGGCTCCCTGGACATGCGGTTGCGAATCCTCGATGCCTATCGACCGACCGAGGCGCAGTGGACGCTCTGGCGTCATACGCCCGACCCCCACTTCGTGACCGATCCCCGCGTCGGCTCTCCCCATTCGAGGGGCGCGGCCGTCGACGTGACGCTGCTCGACGCCGCGGGCAGGGAACTGGACATGGGAACCGGATTCGACGATTTCTCTCCCCGCGCCCATCATGAGTGTCTGGACGTCCCGCCGACCGCGCGGCGGAATCGCCTGATCCTGCTGGGGCTCATGACGATGGCCGGCTTCGACCACTATCGCCGCGAATGGTGGCACTATCAATTGCCCGATTCCCGCCGCCTGCCGCTGCTCGGCGACAAGGCGGCCGGAACCCGGCTGATGTGACGCCGTGGCGCGGTCGCCTCTCGCCTGCGCCACGGGCGCGACGGTCCGCCCCCGGGAAGCCCGACCGGCGCCGGTCCTTTCGGGGCGGCCGTTTCAGAGTGGCGCGAGCCTCGCGTTCGCGTTCGCACTGCTCCTTCTCCCGGCGCCCGTTTCCTCGACCGAGACGGTGACGGCCGATCGCTCGGCGGCGACCGTCATCATGTACCACCGGTTCGGCGAGCAGGATTATCCGTCGACGAACGTGCGTATCGAACAACTCGAGGCCCACGTCCGCGAGCTCGCGTCGGGGACGTACAACGTGCTGCCGCTGGAGCGGATCGTCGACGCCTTCCGGGCCGGCCACGACCTTCCCGCCAACGCCGTCGCCATAACCATCGACGACGCCTATCTATCCACGTACACCGAGGCGTGGCCACGGTTCAGGGACGCCGGACTGCCGTTCACGATATTCGTCGCGACGGATCCCGTCGACGACGGCCTGGCGAACTTCCTGACCTGGGACCAGCTGCGGGAGATCCGGGATGGCGGCGGCGCCATCGGCCACCACACCGCTTCGCACCTGCACATGGTGGGCGCGTCGGACGAACGGATCTGGGGGGAAATCCGCAAGGCGAGCGAACGATACAGGCAGGAGCTCGGAGAGATTCCCCGCCTCTTCGCCTACCCGTTCGGCGAAGCCAGCCGCGACGTGCGCGACAAGATCGTAAAGGCCGGCTTCACGGCCGCCTTCGGCCAGCACTCCGGCGTGGCGCACCAGGGCGCCGACCGGTTCTATCTGCCGAGATTCCCGCTCAACGAGAACTTCGGTTCCCTGGAGCGGCTGAGGCTGGCCGCGACGGCCCTGCCCCTGCCCGTCACCGACGTGACGCCGCTCGATTTCTTCCTGACCCGGAATCCGCCCCACTTCGGCTTTACCGTGTCCTCCGGGGTCGAGTCCCTGGAACGGCTGAGCTGCTACACCTCACCCGACGACGGCGGCCCGGCGCGCGTTCAACGTCTTGGAGAACGGCGGATCGAAGTGCGGGTCGATCGCCCCTTCCCGCCCGGCCGGGCGCGATTCAACTGCACGCTGCCGACGCGGGAGGGAAGGTGGCGCTGGTTCGGGATGCAGTTCTATGTTCCCGGACCCTGACGACCGGTCGCCGCGGAAATCCGCGGGAACGACGCGCTCGAGGATACCCTCGGGAGCCACGGGGATCATGCCCTCCGCCGGCGCCCTCGCCATCCACGAGGAGACCGTCCGTCCCGAATGGATCGACTACAACGGTCACATGAACGTGGCCTACTACGTGCTCGCCTTCGACCACGCGACCGACCGTCTCCTCGACCTGCTGGATCTTGGCGTGGAGTACGTCGAACGCGAGCGGAAGTCGGTGTTCCAGGTCGAATGCCACGTCGGCTACCTGCGGGAGGTGGGCGCCGGCGATCCGCTGAAGTTCACGATTCAGCTGCTCGACCACGACCTGAAGCGCATCCATTTTTTCGCCAGCATGTATCATCGCGACGACGGGTTCCTTTCGGCGACGGCGGAATGGCTGGGTATCCACGTGGACCTGAAGACGCGCCGCTCGGCCGAATTGCCCGCGGGAGCGCGGGAGCGACTCGCGCGGTTGAAGGCGGACCACGTGGAACTGCCGAGGCCGCCCCAGGCCGGCCGCGTCATCGGCATCGGCGAACGCCCTCCGCGGACCGAACCTTGACGGCGTGTCTTTTGGCCATAGCCTTGTCCGGGCAATGACCGATACGTCGTCGTCCGCGCCGTGGCGGATGTCCCGCCTTCTCTCGGCCACGACCGTCTGCGCGTTCATCGCGCTCGCCGGATGGCCGGCGCTCGCGGCCTGCACCGATCCGCCGAGAAGGAACGTGAACTGGGAACGCTGTTACCTGGAGGAGCGGAATCTGGCCGGATCCGACCTGCGCGGCGCGCGATTGCGCGACGCGCGATTCAACCGGGCGCGCCTGGAGGGCAGCGACCTCTCCAACGTCGACGCCCATCGCGCCAAGTTCATCTCGGCGACGCTCTCGGAGAGCGTTTTCGACGGCGCCCGCCTGATCGAATCGGACTTCACGAAGGCGAATCTTCGCAACGCGTCCTTCGCCCACGCCGACCTGCGGCGCGCGCGGCTGTTCCGTTCGGACCTCAGGGGGGCGGACCTGACGGGCGCCCGCATGACGGGCGCCGACCTCCTCAACGCCGACCTGTCCAGCGCGACCTGGATCGACGGGGAAACGATTTGCTCCGACGACTCCATCGGCCAGTGCAAGTGACGCCGCCCTGCGGCGCCCGCCGCCCATTCCCGCAGTATCCCGCCAGATTCCGGCTCTTTTTACTATCCACCCCGGTGGCCCACGACTTTCATCCCTCTACACACGCCGAGGAACACGACGAGCGCTGAGATCCGCGTCCGTGACCGTTCGGCCCGGGGACCGGGCGCAGGGAGTCGCGACGCGGCGACCGTGCTATAAGGCGCGGAGATGTCGGAGTCGTTCGATCTCTCCACTTTCGACGGGTCGCCCGGCGCGCCGCCGCGTGCCGAGGCCGGCCCGCCGGAGCCCCCTTACCTGGCGGAGCTCAACGGCGTGCAGCGCGAGGCCGTCGAGGCGACGGAGGGGCCGGTCCTGGTCCTCGCCGGGGCCGGCACGGGAAAGACCCGCGTGCTGACGACCCGGCTCGCCCACATCCTCCATCGCGGACTCGCGCGCCCCGGCGAAGTCCTCGCCGTCACGTTCACCAACAAGGCCTCGCGCGA
Organism: Alphaproteobacteria bacterium; assembly: GCA_965200265.1. Lineage (GTDB taxonomy): Bacteria > Pseudomonadota > Alphaproteobacteria > UBA2966 > UBA2966 > UBA2966. The sequence continues at coordinate 2,386,134 of OZ241357.1, forward strand.
GATGAAGGGCCGGGTGGAAGCCCTGCTCCAGCGCCCGGTCGAGAGCCTGTGGCTCGGCACGTTCCACGCGATGGGCGCCAGGATCCTGCGGCGTCACGCGGAACTCGCGGGCCTGACGGCGAACTTCACCATCCTCGACACCGACGATCAGATCCGCCTCCTGAAGCAGGTCATCGAAGCCGCAGGCATCGACGAGAAGAAGTGGCCGGCCCGGAACCTCGCGGCGCTCGTCGGCCGCTGGAAGGACCGGGGCGTCGGACCGCGACAGGCCGGATCCGACAATGCCGGCGACTTCGCCTTCGGCAAGGGCGCGAGCCTGTATGCCGCCTACCAGGAGCGGCTGAAGTCGCTGAACGCCGTCGACTTCGGCGATCTGCTGCTGCACTGCCTGACGATCTTCGGAAACCACGCCGACGTGCTGGCGGCGTATCAGCGGCGATTCCGATACGTCCTGGTGGACGAGTATCAGGACGCCAACGTGGCTCAGTACCTGTGGCTTCGGCTCCTGGCGCGCGCGCACCACAACGTCTGCTGCGTAGGCGACGACGACCAGTCGATCTACGGCTGGCGGGGCGCCGAGGTCGGCAACATCCTGCGCTTCGAAAAGGACTTCGAGGGCGCCCGGGTCATCCGTCTGGAGCAGAACTACCGCTCGACGCCGCACATTCTCGCGGCGGCCGCGGGCCTGATCGCGAACAACGCCGGGCGGCTCGGCAAGACGCTGTGGACCGAGGCCCCCGGCGGCGAACGCATCCAGGTCCGCGGCGTGTGGGACGGCGAGGACGAGGCGCGCTTCGTGGGCGAGGAGATCGAGGCGTTGCGTTCGCGAGGGCACGGCCTGAACGGGATGGCCATCCTGGTCCGGGCCGTCTTTCAGATGCGCGCGTTCGAGGAGCGGTTCCTCACCCTCGGCCTGCCCTACCGCGTCGTCGGCGGCCTGCGCTTCTACGAACGGCGCGAGATCCGCGATGCCGTGGCGTATTTCCGGGCCGTCGTCCAGCCCGCCGACGATCTGGCCATCGAGAGAATCGTCAACGTCCCCCGGCGCGGAATCGGCGCGGCGACCGTGCAGGCCATGCATCGGCTCGCCCGCGCCCGCGGTTTCGGCCTGATGCGGGCGGCCGCAGAGCTCGTCGAGACGGAGGAACTCCGGCCGCAGGCCCGGCGCGCGCTGTCGGACTTCCTGACGCGCCTCGACCGCTGGCGGGTGGAGAAGGCCCGGCTTCCCCACGTCGAATTCGCCGAATTCGTCCTGGACGATTCCGGCTACACCGCGATGTGGCGGAACGACAAGTCACCCGACGCGCCCGGAAAACTGGAGAACCTGAAGGAGCTGGTCGCGGCGATGGACGAGTTCGAGAATCTCGAGGGATTCCTCGAACACGTCGGTCTGGTCATGGAGAACGAGGACTCCGGCGCCGGCGACAAGGTCAACCTCATGACCCTGCACGGCGCCAAGGGCCTGGAGTTCGACACCGTGTTCCTGCCGGGCTGGGAGGAAGGCGTCTTTCCCAACCAGCGCTCCCTCGACGAAGGCGGTGCGACCGCCCTGGAAGAAGAGCGCAGACTCGGACACGTCGGTCTGACGCGCGCCCGCAGGCACGTCCGCCTCAGCTTCGCCGCCAACCGGCGCATCTACAATCAATGGCAGAGCAGCATTCCCTCGCGTTTCATCGACGAACTGCCCAAGGACTCCATCGAGTACACGAGCGAACCGGGCCTGTACGAAGGCAGAGGAACGCGGACCGGTCACGCCGGGCGATTGGACGCGTCGGAGGGGCTCTCGACGGGACGGCGCGGAAGCCGCCGCGGCCACACGGTGACGTCGGGCGGCCTGGTCCTCGAGGGACGGGCCGAGGTCGTCGACGCCAGGGAGTCCGCCGGAGTCTTTCACGTGGGCGTCCGGGTCTTTCATCAGAAATTCGGCTACGGCCACGTCCTGTCCGTGGACGGAAACCGCCTTCAGGTCGCCTTCGACAAGGCGGGAACCAAGAAGATCATCGGCGACTTCGTGGAAGCGACCTGACGCCCCCGATGGCGAGTGGCGCGAATCTGTGGAGCGTTCGGGCGACGGTCCCGCAAGGCGCGGTCGCCCGCGTCGAGGAGTCCCTGACCCGCGCGTTGTGTGGGCCGGAAGGCGTTCTCGAGGGGCCGGGCGACCGCATACTGGCCGTGATGGCGAACGCGCTTGGCGACGACACGACGGACGGGCCGCATCGGCTATGGCGCGTGGACGTCCTCTGCGCGACGGAACCCGACGCCGCCGCGCTCGCGCGCGCCGCACGCGAACTCGCCGCAGCCGGCATCGGGATGAAACCTCGCGTGCGGCGCGTCCCCGACCGGGATTGGTCGATCCCCTCCCGGTCTTCGAGCGAACCGGTCAGGGCGGGCAGGTTCTTCGTCCGCGCCAGCGCCCACGACGGTCCCCGGCCGGGCGGCGCCGTCGAACTGATCGTGAACGGCGGCCCCGCCTTCGGCACCGGAACGCACGAAAGCACGCGCGGCTGCCTGATCGCCATAGACGATCTGGCGAAGCGCGAACGCGGCGTCGAACGTCCGCTGGATCTGGGAACCGGCACGGGCATCCTCGCCATGGCCATGTGCCGGGTCTGGAACCGCCGGGTTCTGGGAGTGGACGTCGATCCGCGCGCCGTCGACTTCGCGCGGCGCGTCGCCGGCGTCAACCGCCTGCGTCACCGGGTCGAATTCGTGGTGGGAGACGGGTGCCGCCACCGCAGGGTATCCGCGGGCGGACCCTACGACCTGATCGTCGCCAACATCCTCGCCGCGCCGCTGATCGCGATGGCGAGGGACGTCGGGCCGCGCGTCTCTCCCGGCGGCCGGGTGATCCTGTCCGGAATACTGACGCATCAGGAACGCCGCGTATTCGCCGCGTATCGACGAAACCGCGTTCGCCTGGAGAGGCGGATCGAACTCGGCGGCTGGACCACCCTGGTCCTCCGTCGTCCTCCCGGCGGCGCGCGACCGCCGGCGGCTCACTTGCGGTCGATCGAAACGCCGGTCGGCAGCAACGGCTCGAGAGCGCAGGCGGCGATCTCGCCGAGCCCCTCGCGGACCACCCGGAAGACGCCGGCGAGCCCGCGCCTGCCGTCGCCGTCGAGTCCGGGCCGGAACGATCCTTCGGAGAACTCGGGCAACGTCGTCATGACGAACACCACCTTTCCTCACAAGCCCGGCCGGCCCACGGGGACCGGCAGATACGTCGGGTTGCACGCCCCGCGATATAAGCGCCGGAACGATTTTCCACATGCGCCGATTTCGCGACCCGGCGTTGCGGAAACCGCATGGCGCCCGCCACGGCCCCTCGACGACCCCGCCGGCGGACCCGCATAATGAGGCTTCGGCGCGGCCTCCGCGTCCATGCACGGGTCTGGCGATGATCGTCTCGCTGGCGGGCTTCAGCTACTACTTCTCCGTGACCGGCGGCCGCGGCGGCTTGGCGTCGATGGACAACGACTTCCAGCTGCGGCCCGACGGTTCGGAAACCGACGAGGACGTGAAGGACGCCATGCGCGGCCTCGTGCAGACCCATACGCGGATGTTCGACCGCCTGTTCGACGGGATTCTCCACGGCAAGCGCGAGCCGGTCCTGACCGATACGCCCCACATGGTCAGCACCGGCTACCGGTATCGGGGCAGGCTGACCCAATGGAGCAAGGCCCGGCTGGAGAAGAACCTGGCGGCGCTGTTCGGGGGCGAGGCCGTGGACCCGCGCGGCGAACGCTCCACGGTCTACAACAACGACATCTCCATCGAGTGTGCGGCGCGCAAGCAGGACGGCCGCTTCTGGGACGCGACCGTGAAGACGAGGTACAGCCTCAACCACACGCTGAACGTGTGCTTCTACCGTTTCATCGCCAACCTGGACGGGATCGTCATCTCCCCGAAAGCGCGCGCGCAGATGGATGCCCTCGACCGCACCCTGACGACCGGCTGGGAGCGCGAGGGCCGCGACCACTTCCAGGCCATGGTCACGAAAGGGTAGCGGGTGCCGAGACCGCAGTCTCCAGGTCGCTGCGCCCGGATCGGCGTCGCGGTGACGGCGCGGGCCGGACGCGTTCGGAGTGCGCTTCGCCGTCGCGGACGTCCCGCGACGGAAACCCCGTAACGCTCCAGGCAGAGGACATCCCGTGAATCCACCGGTCGAGGCAGGACGAGACACGATGGCCGCGCGTCTGGAAGCCGTGCGCGGCGAACTGACGCGCCGGCGGCTCGACGGATTCCTGGTGCCCCGATCCGACGAGCACAACGGGGAGTACGTCGCGCCCTATGCGGAACGCCTGTCCTGGCTCACCGGGTTCGACGGCTCCGCCGGCATGGCCATCGTGCTCCGGAAGAAGGCGGCCATCTTCGTCGACGGGCGATACACGCTGCAGGCCGCCGCCCAGGCCGACACGTCACGCTACGAGATCAGGCACGTCACCGAGGAGCCGGCCGGCGACTGGCTCCGCGACAACCTGTCGGAAGGTATGCGCCTGGGTTTCGATCCACGCCTGCATCCGGACTGGTCCCTCGATCACATCGAGACGGCGTGCCGAAAGGCGAAGGCCGTTCTGGAAACCACCGTTCCCAACCCCGTCGATTCGGTATGGAGAGATCAGCCGGACCCGCCCTTCGGACCGCTGGCGGCTCACGACGTCGCGTTCGCGGGCGAGGAGAGCGCGGAAAAACGCGCGCGCCTCGCCGCCGGTCTCGAGGCCGACGGCGTGTCGGCGGCGGTGCTGACGGCGCCGGATTCGATCGCCTGGCTCCTCAACGTCCGCGGTTCGGACGTACCCAACACGCCCATCTCGTTGAGCTATGCGTTGCTGCGCGCCGACGCCACCGTCGACCTGTTCATCGATCCCCGAAAGATCGACGACACCGTGAGGACGCACCTTGGCGGCGGGGTGACCTTGCGGACCGTCGACGAACTGCCGGCGACGCTCGGAGACCTGCGTGGCCGGAAGGTCCTCGCCGACCCCGACGCCGCGTCCGTCTGGGTGTTCCGGCTGCTGAAAGACGCCGGCGCCGCGGTCGTTCGAGGCCTCGACCCGTGCCAGCTTCCCAAGGCCCGCAAGAACACCGTGGAACTCGACGGCGCGCGCGCCGCCCATCGACGGGACGGCGCCGCGCTCACGCGTTTCCTGTGCTGGTTCGCGCGCCACGCGCCGGGCGGGGGGATCGACGAGCTGACGGCCGCCTCGAGGCTCCGCGCCTTCAGGGAGGGCAACGAGCATTTCAGGGGACTGTCCTTCGAGACCATCTCGGGCGCCGGACCGAACGGCGCCATCATGCACTACCGGGTAACCGGGAAGACCAACCGCAGGATCGAACCCGGACTCCTCTACCTCGTGGACTCCGGCGCCCAGTACCTCGACGGGACGACCGACGTCACCCGCACCGTCGCCGTCGGACGGCCCACGGCCGAGATGCGCGATCGCTTCACGCGCGTGCTCAAGGGCCACGTCGCGGTGGCGCGGGCGTGCTTTCCCGAGGGCACCACCGGCTCGCAGCTCGACATCCTGGCCCGGCAACCGTTGTGGCGGGCGGGCCTCGACTACGATCACGGGACCGGTCACGGCGTCGGCAGCTATCTCGGGGTTCACGAAGGCCCGCAACGGATCTCGAAGATTGCCAGCGCCATCGCGCTGGAGCCCGGCATGATCGTTTCGAACGAGCCTGGCTACTACAAACCGGGCGAATACGGCATCCGCGTGGAGAACCTCGTCGCCGTGACCGAGCGCGGGCGGCCCGCGGGCGGCGAGAAGGCGATGCTCGGTTTCGAGACCCTGACGCGGGCGCCCATCGACAGAAATCTCGTGGACGCCGCGCTCCTCGACGCGGACGAGCGCGACTGGCTCAATGCGTACCACCGGACGGTCGTCGAGGATCTCGATGGCCTGCTCGACTCCGAGACTTCCGACTGGCTGCGAAGGGCCGCGGCACCCATCGGATCCTGACCGGTCCCGTCGGTCAGGGCGCTCCGATCAGGGCGAACCACTCGGCCTCGTTCAGGACGGTCACGTCGAGCTCCCGCGCCTTCTTCAGTTTCGACCCCGCGCCCGGACCGGCGACCACATAGTCGGTCCTGGCGCCGACCGATCCCGAGACCTTGGCGCCGAGCGCTTCCGCCCTCGCCTTGGCCTCGGCGCGCGTCACGGTTTCCAGCGTCCCCGTGAAGACGACCGTTTTCCCGGCGATTTCCGACCCGCTTTCCACCGGCTCGGCGTCCCGCACCCGAACCCGGTCGCGCAGGTCGCCGATTGCCCGCCCGTTGTGGGGTTCGGAGAAGAACCCGACGACGACCTCGGCGACCTTCCGGCCGATGCCGTCGATATCGACGAGATCGCGATAGGCCTCGCCATCGCGGTCCCGCGCCTCGGTCATGGCCTCCAGGAGCCGATCCAGCGTTTCGTAGTGACGCGAAAGCAGACGCGCCGTCGCCTGGCCGACGTGCCGGATGCCGAGGGCATACAGGAACCGCTCGATCCCGACGTTCCGGCGACGGTCGATCGCGGCGAACAGGTTGCGAACCGAAGTCTCGCCCCATCCCTCCCACTCGCGCAGCGGAGGATCGATCGCGCCCGCGCCGTCGCGGCTTTCGAGCGTGAACAGGTCGGCGGGCTCCCTGACGACGCTCCTTTCCCAGAAGGCCAGTATCTGCTTCTCCCCCATGCCCTCGATATCGAAGGCGTTCCGGCTCACGAAATGACGCAAGCGCTCCACGGCCTGCGCCGGACAGATCAGCCCGCCCGTGCAGCGCCGCGCCACCCCGTCCTCCTCCCGGACCGCCGCGCTCCCGCATTCGGGACAGACGTCGGGAAACGCGAACGGCTTCGCGCCCTGCGGCCGGCGCTCCCGCACCACCGTCACGATCTGGGGAATGACGTCGCCCGCGCGCTGCACGACGACCGTATCGCCCGGCCGCACGTCCTTGCGTTCGATCTCGTCTTCGTTGTGGAGCGTGGCGTTGCTGACGACGACGCCGCCCACGGTCACCGGCTCGAGTCTCGCGACCGGCGTCAGCGCGCCCGTCCGCCCCACCTGTATGCCGATCGACTTGAGGACGGTCCGCGCCTTTTCGGCGGGAAACTTGTGAGCCACGGCCCACCGTGGCGACCGGCTGACCATGCCCAGCCGGTTCTGCCAGTCGAGCCGATCGACCTTGTAGACGACGCCGTCGATGTCGAAAGGCAGCGTCGCCCGCGCTTCCTCCAGGTCCCGATAGTGATCGAGGGCGGCTTCCGGCGCCTCGCATCGCCGGGCGGGCTCGTTGAGTGTGAAGCCCCACTCGGCGAGCCGCTGGCGCGCCTCCCAGAGCGTGTCGGCGATGGGAGCGGACACCTCGCCCCAGGCGTATCCGAAGAAACGGATCGGACGGGTCTCGGTTATCCCGGGATCCAGCTGCCGGAGACTTCCCGCGGCCGCGTTCCGGGGATTGGCGAACACCTGTCTTTCCGCGCTCTCCTGCGCCCGGTTGAGGGCCAGGAAGTCCTCGCGCCGCATATAGACCTCGCCGCGGACTTCCAGCCGCTCCGGAACCCCCCGTCCGCTCAACCTGTGCGGAACGTCCCCGGTGACGCGCAAGTTGTTCGTGACGTCCTCGCCCGTCTCTCCGTCGCCGCGCGTCGCTCCCCGAACGAGCACGCCGCCTTCATAGAGGAGCGCGGCGGACAGGCCGTCGATCTTGGGCTCGGCGACGACGTCGATCGCGGCGTCCCCGGCCAGTCCCAGGAAGCGGCGAATCCGTCCATGAAAGCCGGCGACGTCTTCGTCGTCGAAGGCGTTGTCGAGGGACAGCATGGGTTGCGCATGGCGCACCTTGCGAAAGCCCTGGGCCGGCGCGGCGCCGACCCGGCGGGAAGGACTGTCGTTGCGAACGAGTCCGGGAAATCGAGCCTCGAGCGCCCGGTTGCGCCGCCCGAGGGCATCGTACTTCGCGTCGCTGATCACGGGGGCGTCGAGCTGGTGGTAATGGCGATCGTGCTCGGCGATCGCGCGCGCCAAGCGTTCGAGCTCCGCCGCCGCCTGCTCTTCCGTCAGCGCCTCGACGTCGGCGCCGGCCAACGGATCGACGGCGTCTTCGCCGCTCACGACGCCTGTTCCGCAATCAGGCTGTCGGCGGCCGCCCGCGCCTCGTCGGTGATCCTGGCGCCGGCGAGCATACGGGCCAGTTCCTCGCGCCGCATCCCCGTATCGAGCCGATCGACGGTCGTCCTCGCGCGTTCGCCGCCGGCCGCCTTGCCGATCAGCCAATGGTGATTTCCTCGCGCGGCGACCTGCGGCGAGTGCGTGACCACCAGGACCTGGGACTCCCGCGCCAGCCGTTCGAGGCGGGCGCCGACGGCGTCCGCGGTGGCTCCGCCGATGCCCCGGTCGACCTCGTCGAAAATCAGCGTCCGCGAACCCCGCGTGCGCGCGAGGACGACCTTCAGGGCCAGCATGATCCGGCCGAGCTCGCCGCCCGACGCCACCTCGGAGAGCGGACCCGCCTCGTGGCCGGCGTTCGTGGCGATCCGGAAGGCGACGCGATCGAATCCCTCGTGTCCCCACCAGTCCTCGGCGACCGTCTCGACCGCGGTCCCGACCACGGCGTCTCCCAGCTTCAACGACGGCAGCTCCGCGTTGACGGACTCGTCGAACCTCCGGGCGCCGGCGCGCCGCTTGTCGCTCAGCAACTGCGCCGCCTTCTCGTAGGCCGCCCGCCTGGCCTCGGCCTCTGCGGCCAGACGATCGATCTCGCCGGCCCCGGAGTCGAGCGCCGCGAGCCGCCCGGCGAAGGCGTCCAGGACGGCCGGCAGTTCCGCCACCGTCGTCCGGTGCTTGCGCGCCATCGCGCGAAGGTCGAACAACCGGTCCTCGACGACCGACAGCCGTGCCGGGTCTCCCGTCAGCTCCCGATCGAGACGTTCGAGCAACGCAACCGCCTCCACGGTCTCGACGCGCGCCCGCTCGAGAACGGTCATGGTTTCGTCGAACCGGCCCGCCGCGTGCTCCCGAGACCGCTCCAGCGCCCGTTCGGCGCGACGCAGCCCGATCTGTGCGCCGTCTTCCGACGTCAACGCCGTCAGCGCCTCCGAAAGCGACCGGGAGAGGCGTTCCGCGTGCATCAGAACGGTTCGCTCGGCGGCAAGGGAGTCCTCCTCCGCCGGCCGGGGGTCGAGGGCACTCAACTCCTCGACGACGTGGCGCACGTACTCCTCGTCGGCGCGCGCGCGCTCCAGTGCCGCCCTCGCGTCTTCCAGGACGCGCGCCGCGTCCCGCATCGCGTCGAACGCCGATGCGACCTCCTCGATCTCCGACTCCAGGCCGGCGTACTGATCGAGAAGCCGGCGATGATTGGAGGGATCGAGCAGCAAGGCGAGATCGTGCTGTCCCTGCACCTCGACGATGGTCATGCCGAGCTCGCGCAGGAACGTGGCGGAGACCGGCCGATCGTTGGCGAAGGCCCGGCTTCGACCGTCGGGCGTGACCACGCGCCGAAGGATCACGTCGTCCAGTCCTCTCAGGCCCTGTCTTTCGAGCAGGCCCCACGCGGCGTGCTCCGACGGAACCTCGAAAACGGCGGTGACGTCGGCCTGCCGGGCCCCGGCGCGAACCAGACCCGCCGACGCCCGGCGCCCGAGGCAGAGCCCCAGCGCGTCGAGCAGGATCGACTTGCCGGTCCCGGTTTCGCCCGTGAGCACGCACAGGCCCGATTCGAATTCCAGGTCGAGACGTTCGATGAGGACGAAGTCCCGGATGGACAGCCCTGCGAGCATCGCGCGGCCCGCTAGAACACCGATCTCCACAAGCGACCGATCCAGGATCCTTCGGTTTTCCGCGGCCCCGGATCGCCGCCGGTCAGCATGTCATACGAATCCCGGTACCAGACGCTTCCGGGATGGTTGTATCCGAGAACGGCCGCCGCGGTCCGGGCCTCGTCCGTCACGCCAAGCGCCAGGTACGCCTCGACGAGACGATACAGCGCCTCCGGCGCATGGGTCGTCGTCTCGTATTCCTCGACGACGACGCGGAACCTGTTGATCGCGGAGACGTAATTCCCCTCCCCGAGATAGAACCGCCCGATCTCCATCTCCTTGCCCGCCAAGTGATCCCGCGCCAGCGCGATCTTCAACCGCGCGTCGCGCGCATACTCGGTGTCGGGGTATCTGCGAACCAATTCGTTCAGCGCCGCGAGCGCCTGCTCGGTCACGCGCTGGTCCCGTCCGATGTCGGTTATCTGTTCGTAATAGCTGATGGCGATGAGATAGAAGGCATAGGGCGCGTCCGCGCTGTTGGGATGCAGCTGAATGAAGCGGTCGGCGGCGAGTATGGCCTGGTCGTACCGATTGATCTGGTAATGGGAGAAAGCGGCCATGAGCTGGGCCCTGGTCGCCCAGACCGAATACGGGTGCTGACGCTCCACTTCGTCGAATTCCTCGGCCGCCTCGGTGTAGCTGCCGCTCAGCAGCGAATCCAGGGCGCTGTTGTAGATCTCATCGACCGGGCGGTCGGCGTATTCGGATTCGGCGTCGGAAGCACAGCCGGGCAACGCCAGAGCCAGAACGACCGCCAGCGCCGGCAAGGCGCGTGCGCGAACCGCGCGCGGCGGCCACGGCTTCATCGACACACGCATATCGCCGCGGGAGAGGGTCATTCTGGGCTCGACGAAGGATTCAGTTGAACGCCCGATGGGTGCGCGGCCCCCCGGCGCCGGAGTCGACCGGGGACGGGGATTATAGCAACGAAGTCGATCGGTGCGAAGCGCCGGTACGACGCTCCGGTGAGGATGGGGTTACGGGAGGCGCCGGTCGCCGCGGCCGACCTCGACCCCGTCCCGGCCGCAGGATACGCGCCACGGTGTGCAAGGTGTGCCATTCGGCGCACCGGACCCATCCCCCTACGGTGTGCAACCTGTGCCATTCCGGGCGCGGCCCGGACCTCCACAGGATGCGCCCGACGGTGTGCAAAGTGTGCCATTCGACGCGCCGAGCCCGCCCCCCATACGGTGTGCAACCTGTGCCATTCCGGGTGCGGCCGGGACTGCTGCGGGATGCGCCCGACGGTGTGCAAGGTGTGCAATCCGGCACGCCGGACCCGCCTCCCATACGGTGTGCAACCTGTGCCATTCCGGGTGCGGCCGGGACTGCCGCGGGATGCGCTCGACGGTGTGCAAGGTGTGCAATGCGGCGCGCCGCGCCCGCCCCCCATACGGTGTGCAACCTGTGCCATTCCGGGCGCGGCCCGGACTTCCACGAGATGCGACCGACGGTGTGCAAGGTGTGCAATGCGGCGCGCCGGACCCGCCCCCCATACGGTGTGCAAGGTGTGCCATTCCGGGTGTGGCCCGGACTGCCGCGGGATGCGCCCGACGGTGTGCAAGGTGTGCAATGCGGCGCGCTGGGCCGCGACTGGCGACTGGCGACCGGCCACCGGCCATAGTGTGCAAGGTGTGCAATTCGCCGCGCCGGGAAATCGGCGGGCGCGTCGGTCGCGACGACCCTTGAACGGGAAACCCTCGGGAGCGGGAGGGCTACGCGGTCGCGGCCAACGGAACGGGATTCAGCGCCGTCCGGTCCGGCGCCGGGACGCCGCCGCCACGGGACAGCTCCACCATCTCCCAGGCTTCCTCGTCAGCGAACAAGGCCCGCAGCAGGAGGTTGTTCAATCGATGACTGGCGCGAACGCCCTGGTAGGCGCCGACGATCGGCGCCCCCGCCAGATAGAGGTCCCCGACCACGTCGAGGGCCTTGTGGCGAACGAACTCGTCGTCGTACCGCAGCCCGTCCTCGTTGATGACCCCGTCCCGGCCGACCACGACGGCGTTCTGCAAGGAACCGCCCTGGGCGAGGCCGCGGTTCCGCATCTCCTCGATGTCCGTCGCGAAACCGAACGTCCGGGCGCGACAGAGCTCGTCCTTGAACGTCAGACCGTCGATCTCGAAGCGGTGGGTCTGCCGGGCGACGTGGGGATTGTCGAAATCGATCTCGATACCCACCGACAGCCCCTGGCCCGGAGACAGCCGCACGTGGCGCTCCCCGTCCTCCACCGAGACGTCCTTGACGACCCGAACGAATCGTCTGGCGGCATCCTGGGGAACGATGCCGGCGCACTCGATCAGAAACACGAAGGGCGCGGCGCTCCCGTCCATGATCGGCACTTCCGGTCCATCGAGCTCGATGACGGCGTTGTCGATCTCACAACCCGCGAGGGCCGCCATGAGATGCTCGACGGTCGCGGCGCGCGTCCCCGCGCCGTTCGAAATGGTGCTGCACAGCGTCGTGTCGCAAACGCGGTCCCACAACGCGGGGATTCGACCCGCGTCCCCGGAGACGTCCGAGCGCCGGAACACGATCCCGGTCCCCGGCGGCGCCGGATGCAGGGTCATGGCGACCCGCTCGCCGGAATGAAGCCCGACCCCGGCGCAGCTGATTCGGCACTCCAGCGTATGTTGACGCGCTTCGCCGGCGAATACCGGTCCGATGGAATACAAGTTGGGCCTCGCTTCCCGCCAACCCCCGTTCCGCGTCTCGCCGCGCGACGGTCCGAACGCGCTTGCAGGGCACGCGAATCGAGTGACCGGACGACGATCGGGAATTTCCTGGCGGTCTTGTTACCGTTTCCGGTGAATACCGGCAAATCACTTTCTGTTTCAGAGTGTTACACGGTCTCGCCACGCCCGCTTCGACGCGGAACGTGACGAGACCGGGACCGGGACGGCGGACCCGCCGCGCCGTCAGTTCGCGGGACGCCGGAGGAACGTCGGGATGTCGAGCAAATCCTCGTCGGGACGGGGCGGCGCGAGGTGATCTCTCGCCGACACCCGCGTCAACACCGGCCCCTCGGCGGCGGGCGCAGGGGAGGAGTCCGTCCTCGCGGTTTCCGGGCGCCGGGTATTCGACGCCCCGGCGGCCGCCGCCGGCGCCTCGGCTGCCTCCTTCGCCTTGCGCGCCCGTCCCGTTCCGGTCATGCGCTCGAGCAGACTGGGAGAGCCGGAGCGACTGGAAGGCACGGGCCCCCCGTTCGTCATCGCCGCCTCGGCGAACGGTTCCGGCCTCTCCACGCGCGGCGCCGGGGATTGCGCTTCCACCGGCTTGGGCGGAATGAACGCGTCGGCGGACGGGGAAGCCCCGGCCTGTGGCGTCCGCGGCGCCATATCCGGCATCGTCGCGGCAACGGCCCGCTCCGCGCCGGAACCGGCCTCCTCCCGCCGTTCCGGGGGCGCGCTCGCCGCCGCGCCGCCGCCGGCTTCCATGACCACTTCCGCTTCGGCCGCCCGCGCCGCCGTGTCCGGCGGCGCGGGCGGCGCGGAGACTTCACCCGCGGCGGCGGACCCGCCCGTCTGGCGCGGCATGGTCCGCCGGACCGCGGCCGTCCCCGGCATGGATTCCTCCGGGATCGTGGGCGGCGGCATCTCCGCGCGTGCGGCTTCGGGTCGCGCGGGCTGGGCGGCCGGAGCTTTCGCCTGAACGCCGCCGACGACCTGAAGGCGTGGCATCGGGAGCGGGGGCGGCGCCGTGACCGCCTCCGACTCGATCCCGGTCGCGATGATCGACACGCGAATCCGTCCCTCGAGCTCGGGATCGAGGCTGGTGCCGAAAATGATGCTGGCGTTCGCATCGACCTCTTCCCGGACCCTGCCCGCCGCGTCGTCGACTTCCATCAGCGTCATGTCCGGGCCGCCCGTGATGTTGATCAACAACCCGGTCGCACCCTTCATGGATACGTCCTCGAGCAACGGGTTGGAGATCGCCGCCTCGGCGGCCTTGATGGACCTGTTCTCGCCCTCGGCCTCGCCCGTACCCATCATCGCCTTGCCCATCTCCCGCATCACCGCCCTGACGTCGGCGAAATCGAGATTGATGAGGCCGGGCATGACCATCAGATCGGTGACCCCGCGAACGCCCTGGGACAGCACGTCGTCCGCCATCCTGAAGGCATCGGCGAAGGTGGTTCCTTCGTTGGCGACCCGGAACAGGTTCTGATTGGGAATGATGATCAGCGTGTCGACGTAGCTCTGGAGCTCCTCGATTCCCGCGTCGGCGATTTCCATCCGGCGCCCCCCCTCGAAATGGAAGGGCTTGGTGACGACGCCGACGGTCAGGATGCCCCGCTCGCGGGTCGACTTGGCGATCACGGGGGCCGCGCCCGTGCCGGTCCCGCCCCCCATGCCGGCGGTGATGAACACCATGTGGCTGTTCTGGATGTGGTCCATGATCTCGTCGAGGCTTTCGATCGCGGCTTCGCGGCCGACTTCCGGCGTCGACCCCGCGCCGAGACCCTGGGTGGCGTTGATTCCCAACTGAATCCGCCGTTCCGTCGACGAATGGCCCAACGCCTGCGCGTCGGTGTTGGCGGCGACAAAGTCGACGCCTTCGAGCTGGGCGCCGATCATGTTGTTCACGGCGTTGCCGCCGGCGCCGCCGACCCCGACTACCGTGATGCGCGGCTTCAGTTCGGTGACTTCGGGCATACTGAGCTTGATGGTCATTGGTCATCTCCCACTGAGCGGTTGCGTCCTTCCGATTCAGAAATTCCGCTTCAGCCATCGACCGATTCGCGCCAAGCCGTGGCGCGAGTCGTATGTCGGCTCGTCGAGCGACTGAAACGGTTCGGCGTATCCATGGGCGCCGTACACGAGAAGACCGGCACACGCGGCGAAAGCGGCCCCGCCGGTCGACTCGGCCAGCCCGTGGATCGCCACCGGCCGGCCGATGCGCACCTGCTTGTCCAGCACACGGGAGGCCAGTTCCCCCACGCCCTGGAGCTGGCTGGCGCCGCCGGTCAGCACCAGCCGCCGGCCGGAAACGCGCGCCGTTCCGGAGAACTCCAGACGATCGCGAACCATTTCCAGCGTCTCCTCCAGACGGGGCTGGATGATTCCCGTCAAGACCGAACGGGGGATGTGGTTGGCCACGGCCAGATCCGACTCGCCGACCCGCGGCACGTCGATCATGTCGCGTTCATCGGCCGGGCTCGGCACGGCGTTCCCGAAAAGCGTCTTCATTCGTTCGGCCTGCGCCGTGGGAGTCGCCAATCCCCGGGCGATGTCGTTGGTGACGTGCTGGCCACCGAGCGGCACGACGTCCGCGAACACCAGGTTCCCCTCGACGAACACCACGATGGACGTGGTGCCGCCACCCATGTCCAGCAGGGTCACGCCGAGATTCCGTTCGTCATCGACCAGACTCGAGAGGCCGGCGGCGTACCCGGACAACACCAGCCCCTCGAGCTCCAGCATGGCGCGCTCGACGCATATCTGGACGTTGCGCAGCGGACCGATGGCCGCCGTCACGACGTGCATGTCGACCCCGAGCCGGGAGCCCGCCATGCCCCGCGGCTCCCGAACGCCGCCCGTACCGTCGATCGTGAAGGCCCCGGGAATCGCGTGCACGACCTCGCGCTCCCCGGACTCGATCCGCGCCATCCCCTGGCGCAGGACGTGCTGAAGGTCGGCGTCCTCGATCTCGCGGCCGGAGATGGATACCTCGACCCCGACCGTGTGCGACACCGGATCGCCGCAGGACAGATTGACGAAGACCTGCTTGACGGTCTCTCCCGCCATGCGCTCCGCCACGTCCACCGCGCCCCGGATGGCGGCCTCGGTGGCCTCGGGGTCGATCACCGTTCCGCCCCGCAGGCCCCGGGACGACTGATGGCCGATGCCGACGACGCGTATGCCCGCCTGCGGGTCGACGCGGGCGACGAAACAGCAGACCTTCGTGGTCCCGATGTCGAGCGCGGCGATCGATCCGCTCCGCGCCGTGCGCGTGGCGCGGGAGTCCTGAATGGGCAGCAGCACGTTCATCCTCACGTACTCCGCCCTTCGCCGCGATGCGTGACCGCGCCGGCCGGCCCCAGCGTCACGGCGAAACGGTCCTTCATGCGCAGATCGACGGCGATCACGTCCCGTTCGAGAAGCCGATGATCCGCCGCCAGCATGGCGAGCAGGTCCCAGGCCCCGGCCAGACCCTCTTCCGGCAAGCGAACGGTCAGGCCCCCGCGCAACCGCATGTCCCAACGCCGGCCGGAAACGCGCGTCGCGGACTCGATCCGGCCCAGCAGCACGGGCCGCCGCGCCAGCACGGCGACCAGGGCGCCGACGTGCCGGGGCGCGTCGTCGCCCACCACCACCGGCAACCGGTCGAACCGGTCGAGATCCCGGGAACCGATCGGCTCCCCGTCGCGATCGATGAGGGAGACGCGGCCCTGGCGCTGCCACAGGGCGAAGGGACGGCGTTCGACGACGTTGACCAGAATCGTGTCGGGAAACTTCCGCCGCACGGAAGCCGACCGCACCCAACCCAGGGCCTCGACGCGCGCGCGAACCTCTCGGGGGTCCACGCCGAACAGCGGATCCCCTCGCCGCACGCCCAGCGCGGCGGCGATGTCGGCTTCGGCCGCGTGATGGCGCCCGGTGACGACGATCTCGCCGACCGCGAGGCCGCTCCACGGCAGCAGGCGGTGGATTCCGGCCTCGACGCCGGCGGCGAGACCTTCCGGACCGCCGCCCCGGCGCAACCAGTGAAGGCCGACGGCGGAGACGACGGCCACGACGAGGAGAAGGACCGCGACGCCGTTCAGCCTCCCGAGCGCGGGGAGCCACGGGACACGGCCGCGGCGTTCGGCGCGACGGTCCGGCGACGGCCACGCCGCCCGGAACGTCTTCGCCAGGCCCCGAAGGAGCGCGCCCGGACGGTCGAACGTCATCGCCGGCACCCCGCGTCCCGGACCAGATGCCGCACCAGTTCGGAGAAGGAAATTCCGGCGTGAGCCGCGATCTCCGGAACCAGGGACAGCGGGGTCATCCCGGGCTGGGTGTTCAACTCGAGCATGTAGAAGCGGGCCCGGCCGCCCATCGTGTCGTCGTAGCGCAGGTCCGATCGCGTGACGCCACGGCACCCCAGGGTCCGGTGCGCGAGCTCGGCGAGCCGCAGGCTCTCCCGATAGTCGGCTTCGGGAATGTCGGCGGGCATGACGTGCTCGGCCCATCCGTCCGTGTACTTGGCCTCGTAGTCGTAAAACCTCTTCTTGGGACGGATCTCGATGGCGCCGAGAGCCTCGTCGTCCATGACGGCCACCTGTATCTCGCGTCCCGGGACGTACTTCTCGATCAGCACGTACTCGCCATAGGCCCAATTGGACTCGTCGAGCGGCGGCATGTTGTCGCCCTCGAAGACGAGACGCACGCCGACGCTGGAGCCTTCGTTGGTCGGTTTCAGGACGTAAGGCGGATCGAAGATCGCGCCTTCCAGCACCTCGTCCCGGCGCACGACCCTTCCCTCCGGGCAGGGAATGGAGACGGACTCGAACATGTGGCGGGCGCGCGGCTTGTCCATGGCGAGGGCGGAGGCGAGAACGCCGGAGTGCGTGTAGGGGATGTCGAGAACCTCGAGCATCCCCTGAATGCAGCCGTCCTCGCCGAAACGTCCGTGGAGCGCGTTGAACACGACGTCCGGCTTGAGCTCCGAGAGGACGTCGAAGACGTCGGGTCCGACGTCGACGGGGGTGACGCGACAGCCGTCGTCCTTCAGCGTGGCGGCGACCTCCGCTCCGGTGACGAGCGACACTTGGCGCTCGGTCGACCAGCCGCCCATGAGTACCGCGACGTGCATGTTCACCACGCCTCGTCCCGCGCCGGCGGGGTCGGCGCGAGAACCGCGCGGTCGTGTTCGCCGATCCGCCGGATCTCCCAGCGCAGGACGACGCCGGAAGTCTCGGCCACCCGCCGCCGAACCTCCTCCCCCAGGGCCTCCAGATCGGCGGCGGTGGCGGACCCGTCGTTGACGAGGAAGTTGCAATGCAGGTCGGAAACCACGGCGCCGCCGCGCCGGAGGCCCCGGCATCCGGCGCGGTCGATAAGCTCCCACGCCCTGGCGCCGCCCGCTTCCGGTCCGACCGGATTGGCGAACGTGCTGCCGCCGGTCTTCGAACGGATGGGCTGACTCTCCGCCCGCGCGGCCTGAACCGAGGCCATGCCCGCGCGGATGGCCGCGGACGAGCCTCCGCGCCCCCGGAGCACGGCGGAGACGAACGTCCAGGATTCCGGGATCGCGCACGTCCGATAGGCGAGGCCCAGTTCCGGCCCCTTCAGCACATGACGGCCGCCCCGGGGATCGACGGCCTCGACGGAGACGACGACGTCCCGCAGCTCGCGTCCGTAGGCGCCGGCGTTCATCCTGACGGCGCCGCCGATCGTTCCCGGGATGCCGCTCAAGAACTCCAGGCCCGCGAGGTTCGCGGCCGCCGCCGCGCGAGCGACGTTGACGTCCATCGCCGCGCCGCCGGCGACGACCCGGTCGTCCTCGACGCGAATCCCGGCGAACGTCCTGCCGAGACGGACGACGACGCCGGCGACGCCGCCGTCGCGAATCAGGAGGTTCGTCCCCACACCGAGGATCGTGACGGGGACGTCGGCGGGCTTCGCCTTCAGGAATTCGATCAGATCGTCGACGTCCCGCGGACGAAACAGAGCCTCGGCGGAACCGCCCACCCGGAACCAGGTCCCCTTGGCGAGCGGGGCGTCCGCCCGGAGTTCCCCGCGCGGCGTCGGCAACCGATCGAGAAGGCCCCGAGGCCGGCGTGCGGAAGCGGCCATCATCCGACCCTCCGATGGACCCGGTCCCGGTCCCGTTGCGCCAGAATCTCGGCCAGTCGCCGCGGCAGTTCGTTCGCCCACGCCGTGATGCTCCCGGCCCCCAGACAGACCGCGAGGTCGCCGGGCCCGGTGTGTTCGGCGACCAGCGCCGCCAGCCGATCGGGATCCTGGAGGGCGACCACATGGCGATGGCCGTGTTCGCGCAGCCCGGACACGAGGGCATCGCGGTCGACGCCCGGAATCGGCTGTTCGCCCGCCGCGTAGACGTCCGCCACGATGATCGTGTCCGCATCGTGGAAACAACGGCAGAAGGCATCGAACAGGTCGTGCAGCCGGGTGTACCGGTGAGGCTGGACGATCGCCACGATTCGGCGGTCGCAGGTCTTGCGGGCGGCCGCGAGAACGGCGCCGATCTCGGTCGGGTGGTGGCCGTAGTCATCGATCACGGTGACGCCGCCGGCCTCCCCCGTCTTGGTGAAGCGGCGCTTCACCCCCGTGAACTCCGACAGGCCGCGCCGGATCGTTTCGGGCGCGAGACCCATCTCCCACGCCACGGCGACCGCGGCGAGGGCGTTCTGCACGTTGTGCACCCCGAACATCGGCAGCTCGAGCCGTTCGAGGGTCGTCGCCGTCGTTCCGTGGCGATCCTCTATGATCGCGTCGAAGCGGGCGCCCTCCGGCGAGAACGTCAGGTTCGACCCCCTGAAATCGGCCTGGGGGTTGAGTCCGTAGGTGACGATCCGGCGGTCGGAAATCCGCCCGACCATGGCCTGGACTTCCGGATGGTCGATGCACAGGACCAGAAGTCCGTAGAACGGGACGTTCTCCACGAACGCCTGGAACGCCGCGCGCTCCGCGTCGAACGTCCCGTAGAAATCCATGTGCTCGCGGTCGATGTTGGTCACGACGGCGATCGTCGCCGGGAGCTTGACGAACGTGCCGTCGGACTCGTCGGCCTCGACGACCATCCACTCCCCCTCGCCGAGGCGGGCGTTGGTGCCGTAGGCGTTTATGATCCCGCCGTTGATCACGGTCGGGTCGTAATCGGCGGTGTCCAGAAGTGCCGCGACGAGGGAGGTCGTGGTGGTCTTGCCGTGGGTGCCGCCGATCGAGATCGACCACTTCAGCCTCATGAGTTCGGCCAGCATCTCGGCGCGGCGGACGACGGGCACCAGTCTTTCGCGGGCCGCCACGATCTCGGGGTTGTCCGGCCTGATCGCGGAGGACACGACGACCACCGCGACGCCATCGACGTTCGACGCGTCGTGGCCCAGCATGACGCCGATCCCCTTGTCGCGGAGCCGCCGGACGCTGGCGTTGTCGGCGATGTCGCTGCCCTGGACCCGGTAATTGAGATTGTGCATCACCTCGGCGATGCCGCTCATGCCGATGCCGCCGATCCCCACGAAATGGATCAGGCCGATGTCGAGAGGAAGGGACTTCATGCCGCTTCCTCCCGCGGACGGCCGTCGACGACGCAGCGATCGGGGCGGCCGTCGGGCGACGCCATCCGGCAGACGGCGTTCGCCAGTTCCCGCGCCGCGCCGGGGCGGCCCAGACCATGCGCCTTCCCGGCGGCGTCGGCGAGAAGGCGCGGATTCCCGAACAGCCTTTCGAGGGTTTCGGCGAGCGCGCGCGGGGACAACCGCCTCTCCGGCATCAACCAGGCCGCGCCTTCGTCGGCCAACGCGCGGGCGTTGGCCGTCTGATGATCGTCGGTGGCGTGGGGATAGGGGACGAGGACGCCCGGCCGCCCGGCGACAGTCAATTCGCTGATCGTCGAGGCGCCGGCCCGCGCGATCACGGCATGGGCGACGGCCAGCCGCGCGGGCAGGTCGGCGAAGAACGCGGACAGATCCGCGTCGATGCCGGCGGCGGCGTAGGCCCTTTCGACACGCTCCAGATCCTCCGGACGGCACTGCTGCGTCACCCGCAGGCGCACCCGGTACCGCTCGGGCAGCTCGATCAGGGCCCGGGGCACAACGTCGGAGAACACGGCGGCGCCCTGACTGCCGCCGAAGACCAGCAGCTCCAGCGGCGCGGTCTCGTCCGGGATCGTGTACGGAACCTCCCGCACCGCCGCGACGGCGTCCCGGACGGGATTGCCGACCGCCGCGGCCCGCGCGAGGGCGCCCGGAGACGGCCGCCGGGTACCCGGGTAGGCCACGGCGATCGAGTCGACCCGCGAGGCGAGCAGCCGGTTGACGCGGCCGAGAACGGCGTTCTGTTCGTGGATCATCGTCCGCGTGCCGCCATACGCCGCGGCCAGCATCGTGGGCAGGGACGGATACCCGCCGAAACCGACCGCGACGGCGGGGGCGATCTCCCTGAGAACGCGCCGGGCCTGCCAGCACCCGGCCGCGATGTCGGCGAACCCTCTCGCCTTGCCGAGCGCGGTGCGGCCGGTGAACGTTCCGGTTCGGACGACGCGGACGTCGACGCGGGGATCGAAGGCGGTCCGCCCGGCGCCGCGCTCGTCGGTCACGACGACGGGATGCCGGTCCCGAAGCAGCAGCTCGTCCGCGACCGCCAGCGCCGGGAACATGTGGCCGCCGGTGCCCCCGGTCGCCAACACGATGGGCCGGCCGCTCATATCGCCAGCCCCCGCCCGCCGCGGCGGCGGGTCAGACCGAGCACCATGCCCATGGCCAGGGCCAGCGCCAGCAACGAGGACCCTCCGTATGAAATGAAGGGCAGGGTCATTCCCTTCGCCGGAAGGAGCCTCATGTTGACGCCCATGTTGACGACGGCCTGGGCGCCGAATTGCACGAGCAGGCCGCCCGTCGCCAGCAGCACGAAGATGTTCCGCTCCTGAAGCATCCGGTAGAAGCCGCGGAGGACGATGAAGGCGAACACCGCGACGATGGTCAGCCCGGCGAACAGGCCGAACTCCTCTCCCACGACCGCGAAGATGAAATCGCTGTGGGCGTCCGGCAGGACCAGCTTGACGATTCCCTCGCCCGGCCCCCTTCCCAGCACGCCGCCGTTGGCGAAGGCCTCGATCGACTTGTCGATCTGGTAGGAATCGCCGCTCGCCGGGTCCAGAAAGCGGTCGATGCGGCTGGTGACGTGCGGCAGCAGCGTGTAGGCCAGGGAGACGGCGCCCAGACCGGCGACGACCAGCACGGCGACCCAGGTCGTCGGCATTCCGGCCATGAACAGCTGCGCGAAAAGGACCGTTCCGACGACGACGGCCATGCCGAAATCCGGCTGCATGACGAGGAACGCCAGCACCACCATCACCAGGGCGCTGGCGATGCCGTAGCCGGGAAAATTCTCGTTCTTGTGCCGTTCGGCGAGCATCCAGGCCGTGACGACGGCCAGCATCGGCTTCACGAACTCCGACGGCTGCACGACCAGGGAATTCAGCCTGATCCAGCGGGTGGCCCCGTTGACTTCGTGCCCGACCACGACCGTCGCCAGGAGCGCCAGCAGGGTGAGCAGCAGTCCCACCACGGAGAGCCGGCGAATGGCCAACGGGGAGAGCAGCGAAACGCCGATCATGACGGCGAGCGCGGACATCAGGAAGACGAACTGCCGACGGACGAAATGGAACGACTCGAGGCCCAGACGCTCGGCGACGGCCGGGCTCGCCGCCATCACCATGACGATGCCGAGGGCGGAAAGAACGAAAAGCGCCAGCAGCATCCAGCGGTCGACGGTCCACCACCACTTGCCGATGACCGACGGGTCGGCGCGCGTGGGGAGAATCACGGCGCGCCTCCCCGGGACGAACCCGCGCCCGCGCTTTCGTGGGAGGCCGCAAGCGCCCTCACCAGTTCCTTGAAGCGATCGCCGCGCTCCTCGAAATCGTCGAACTGATCGAAGGAAGAGCAGGCGGGAGAGAGCAGGACCACCGCGTTCGGCGCGTCCAGCGCGAGGGCGCGCGCGTGGGCGTCGGGAACGGCGGACTCCAAGTCCCCGGAAACCGTCACCGGAACCCGGCCGCCGAGACGGGCCGCGAAGCCTTCCGCGGCCTCGCCGATCAGGAACGCGTGGGCGACGTTGGCGAGACGCGGATAAAGCGGCTCGAGGCGCGCGTCCTTGGCCCGCCCGCCCGCGATCCAGAGGACGTTCTCGTAGCACGACAGCGCGCGGCCGGCGGCGTCGACGTTCGTGGCCTTGGAATCGTTGACGAAGTGCACCCCCGCGACGGCGCCCACGTCCTCCAGGCGATGCTCGAGGCCGGTAAAGCTCAGCAGCGCGTTGGCGGCATCCGTCGGCGAACACCCGAAGCATCGCGCGACGGCGTAGGCCGCGGCGGCGTTCTGCCAGTTGTGCGCGCCCTTCAGATCGAGCGCCCGGCCGAGGTCGGCGACCGGCGCCGCGTCCGCCGACCCGCAGCGCCGGTCGTGAAGGCGCCCGTCCACCACGACGACGTCCGCGTCCGGCGCGCCGCGCGCGGAGACGGCGATGGTGTCGTCCCGTCCGGCCCGCTTGAGCCCGTCGTGGATGGCCCGGCTCTCCGCGTCGTCCATGCCGACGATCGCCACCTGCCTGTCGCGCTGACGCTCCAGAAGCCGGCGCTTGGACGCGACGTAGCCCTCCATGCTGCCGTGGCGGTCCAGGTGATCGGGGCTCAGATTGAGAAGCACGGCGACGTCGGCGGCCAGCGACGGCGCGAGGTCGATCTGATAGGACGACATCTCGATCACGTAGGCCCCGTCCGCCGACACCTCGGGGAGATCGAGAACCGGGACTCCGACGTTGCCGCCCACGGCGACCGCCATGCCACCGGCCTGGAGCAGGTGTCCCGTCAACACCGTCGTGGTGGACTTGCCGTTGGTCCCGGTGATCGCCGCGATCCTTCCGGGCGGGTTCTCGCGGGCGAACAACTCGACGTCCCCGATGACCTCGCGGTCGGCGTCGCGGGCCGCGGCCACCAGCGGATGCGGCTCGGGGTGATGCAGCGCTATGCCCGGACTGAGGACGAGCGCGGCGAAATCGCGCCACCGGGCGGCATAGAGATCGGCCACGGGCAGCCCGGCGTCCGCGGCCTCGGACCGGCGGGATTCGTCGTCGTCCCAGGCATGGACCCGCGCGCCGCCGGCGTCGAGGGCGCGCGCGGCCGATCGGCCGCTTCGCCCCAGACCGAGCACCGCGACACGTTCGCCGGCGTATGAGGTCGCTTCCAGCACCCGGTCACCTCAGCTTCAGCGTCGCCAGCCCGGCCAGGGCGAGAACGAAGGCGATGATCCAGAACCGGATGACGATGGTCGGCTCCGCCCATCCCTTCTGCTCGAAATGGTGGTGGAGAGGGGCCATGCGGAAGACCCGGCGCCCGGTCAGCCGGAACGAGGCGACCTGAACGATCACGGACACCGTTTCGAGAACGAACAATCCGCCGACGATGGCCAGCACCAGCTCGTGCTTGGTGACGACGCTGATGGTTCCCAGCGCGCCGCCCATGGCCAGGCTTCCCGTGTCCCCCATGAACACCATCGCCGGAGGCGCGTTGAACCACAGGAAGCCCAGCCCCGCGCCGACCAGCGCCCCGCAGAACACGGCGAGTTCGCCGGCGCCGGGCACGGCGTGGAGCTGGAGGTAGTCGGAGAAGATGGCGTTGCCGACGATGTAGGCGATGAAGGCGAACGTGCTCGCCGCGACGATGACCGGGACGATCGCGAGCCCGTCGAGCCCGTCGGTCAGGTTCACCGCGTTGGAGGCGCCGACCATGACCAGCACCGCGAAGGGCACGAAGAACCAGCTCAGGTCGATCAGAACGTCCTTGAAGAAGGGCACGGCAAGGGCCGTTCCGAGCGGCTCCCGCGTCACCGACGCGATCCAGATGGTCGCCACCGACGCGACCACGATCTCCAGCGGAAACTTCAGCTTTCCGGGGAGACCCTGATGGCTGTACCGGCTCACCTTCAGGTAGTCGTCGGCGAACCCGATCGCGCCGAAGCCGATGGTGACGACGAGCGTCGCCCAGACGTAGGGGTTTCCCAGATCGGCCCAGAGCAGGGTTCCGAACACCAGCCCCAGCAGGATCAGGAAGCCGCCCATCGTCGGCGTTCCCTGCTTGGCGATGAGGTGTTGCCGCGGTCCGTCGTCGCGGATGGGCTGGCCGTTCGTCTGCGTCGACTTGAGCCAGTCGATGACGAAGGGTCCGAGGATGAAGCTGACGAGCAGCGCCGTCAGAACGGCGGCGCCGGTCCGGAACGTCAGATACTGGAACAGGTTGAGCGGCCCGAACCGGTCCGCGTACTCGGCGAGGAGATAGAGCATCGGCCCGTCCGTTCCCGCTACCCGTGGACCACGCGCCGCTGGGTCTCGGCCGCCAGCAGCCGCTCCACGACGTGGCCCATGCCGACGGCGAAGGACCCCTTCACGAGCACGACGTCCCCGGGCCGGACGAATTCGCCGACCAGCGGCGCCAGTTCGCTCGACGTTTCGGTATGGCCCCCGCGGCGCGAGGCCGGCAGCGCGTCGCGCAGATTCCGCATGTGCGCGCCGCAGGTGAAAACGCTCGCCACGCCGTTGCCGGCGATGTCCGTGGCCAGCGCGGCGTGAAGACGGTCCGTTTCGGATCCCAGCTCGAGCATGTCGCCCAGCACCGCGATCCGCCGGCCTCCCTCCGCGACGTCCGCCGCGCCCAGGGTCTCCAGGGCCGCGCGAACCGACGGCGGGCTGGCGTTGTAGCTGTCGTCGATCACCGTGAAACGGCCGTCGTCGCCGCGCACGTGGTGCCGGCGTCCGCGACCGGCGCGAGGCGCGAGCTCGCCGAGGGCCAGCGCGCCCAGCCCCAGATCGGCGCCGAGGACGTCCACCGCCGCCAGCACCGCGAGGCCGTTGCGCGCCCAATGGCGTCCGGGGACGCGCATCTTGTAGGCGACGCGCCTGCCCCGGACGTCGGCCGTGACGCAGACGCACTCGGCGTGAAGCGCGACCTTCTCGGCGCGGGCGTCCGAGCCATCCGCGAACCCGAAGGAGACGACGTCGGCGCCGCGGGCGCGGGCGGCGTCGGCGAGCCGCCGGAAGTAGTCGTTGTCCCGGTTGAGGATGGCGGTCCCGCCGGCCTCCAGACCCTCGAATATCTCGGCCTTGGCGTCCGCCACCGCCTCCACGGTTCCCAGGTATTCGAGGTGGACCGCCTCGACCGTCGTCACGACGGCGACGTGCGGGCGCGCGAGCTTCGTCAACGGCCGGATCTCGCCGGCGTGGTTCATGCCGATCTCGAAGACGCCGAACGCGGCCCGCCGCGGCAGCCGGGACAGGCTCAGCGGCACGCCCCAGTGATTGTTCAGGCTGCTCGCGCTCGCGTAACAGGGGGCGGTCGCGGCCAGCGCCGCCTTCAACGCATCCTTGGTGCCGGTCTTGCCCACGCTTCCGGTGACCGCGACGATCTTCGCGGAGCAGCGGTCGCGGGCGCGACCCCCCAAGGCCTCGAGCGCGGCCTTCGTGTCGTCGACGATCAGCAGGTCCTTCCCGTCCGCCGGCCCGGCGGGGATGCGGGACACCACGGCGGCGACGGCGCCGCCCTCCAGGGCCTCGCCCACGTAGTCGTGGCCGTCGCGGTCGGGACCGCGAAGGGCGACGAAGAGATCGCCCGGAGAGACCGTGCGGCTGTCGATGGAGACCCCGCTCGCCGTCCAAGCGCCGGCGCACTCGCCCTTCGTCGCGTCCGCCGCCTCCCCGGAAGTCCACAGGGGCCGATCGCTCATCCCCGCCCCCCGTCCAGTTCCGCGACGGCGGCGCGCGCGACCTCCGTGTCGTCGAACGGGCGGACGTCGCCGCCGACGACCTGGCCCCGCTCGTGACCCTTCCCTGCGATGACGAGGACGTCGCCCTCGTCGAGCCCCGCCGCCGCCGCCCGGATCGCCTCGGCGCGGTCCCGGACCTCGACGGCGCCGTCGCACCCCTTTATTATCTGCCGCCGGATCGCGGCGGCGTCCTCGCCGCGGGGATTGTCGTCCGTGACGATGACGCGGTCCGCGTGACGGCAGGCGATCTCGCCCATGAGCGGACGCTTGCCGGCGTCCCGGTCGCCGCCGCAGCCGAACACCACGACGAGCCGGTTGGAGACGTGGGGCCGGATCGCCTTCAGGACGCTGGCCAGGGCGTCGGGCGTATGCGCGTAATCGACGTACACGTCCGCCCCGCGCGGATGGGCGGCCACCCGTTGCAGCCGGCCGGGAATGGCCTCCAGGCCGCTCATCGCGTCGATGGCGGCGTCCGGGTCGGCGCCGCACACGGTGACGATGGCGAGGGCGCAGAGGGCGTTTTCCGCCTGGAATCCGCCCACGACCGGCAACGTCACCTCGCGGCGCCGGCCCCGGGCGTCGACGTCGAGAACCTGTCCGCCGTTCGTCGGACGCCTTCCCGAGAGACCGAAATCGGCGCCGGCGCGGCCGTAGGACACGACGCGCTGTCCGCGGCGCCGGCACGCGGACGAAACGGCCTCGAAATCCGGCAGGTCGGCGTGGAGAACGGCGACGCCGTCGGCGGAAAGGACGTCGGAGAACAGGCGCAGCTTCGCCCGCAGATACCCGTCCGGTCCGCCGTGATAATCGAGATGGTCCCGCGTCAGGTTGGTGAACGCCGCGACGCCCACCCTCACGCCGTCGAGCCGGCACTGGTCGAGGCCGTGGCTGGACGCCTCGATGGCGAGATGGTCGACGCCGCTCGCCGCCAACCTCGCCAGCGCCTCGTGCAGGGCCACCGGATCCGGCGTGGTGTGCGACAGCGCATCGGAGATGCCGGGCGCCGACAGGCCCAGCGTGCCGATGCAGCCGGCGGCCTCGCCCAAGCGCGACCACAGCCGCGCCGTGAAGTTGGCGACCGACGTCTTGCCGTTGGTTCCCGTGATCGCCGCCACGGTCTCCGGTTGCGCGCCGTGGAACCTCGCCGCCGCCAGGGCGAGCCCGCGGCGCGGGTTCTCGGCGGCGACCAGATGGACGTCCGCGCGCCGCATCTTCGTGTCCGGAGAGCCGAGAACCGCGACCGCCCCGTGCTCCACGGCGTCGTCGATGTAATCCCGGCCGTCGACGTTGGAACCGGGCAGGGCGGCGAACAGGTATCCCGGCCGGACCTCGCGGCTGTCGGACGCGATACCGAGAATCTCGGTCCGTCCGGCCGAAGGCGGCGCGTCGCCGTCGATGAGCTCAGAAAGAAGCAAGCCGACGTCCCTCCCGGTCCGGATCCACGCGCCGCGACGGCTCCTTCCCTTCCTCGCCGCCGATCTCGATCCCGAGCAGGGGCGCGGCGCGCTCGATCACCCGGCCGACCACGGGCGCCGCGGTCCAGCCGGCGGTCGCGAAGCCGAAGGTCTCCTCGATGCCCCGCGGCTCGTCGAGCATCGCGAACACGACGTAACGGGGCTCCGAAGCCGGGAACACGCCGATGAAGGAGGACCGGAGCGCCTTGCGGCGATAGCCGCGCGCGCCCACCTTCTCCGCCGTGCCGGTCTTGCCGCCGACGAAGTAGCCGGGCGCGTCGGCCTTCTTGCCCGTTCCCTCCACCACGTTGAGCCGCATCAGGCGGCGTACCGCCCGGGAGGTCTCGTCCGACACCACGCGCTCGCCCGCCGCCCGGACGCCCGGCCGGTCGGCGATGAACGTCGGCGCGACCCGCGTGCCGCCGTTGACCAGCGACGCGACCGCGGACGCCATCTGGATCGGGGTCACGGCGATGCCGTGGCCGAACGCGACCGTCATGGTGCTGATCTTGCGCCACGGGTCGGGCGCGATCGGCCGTCCGATCTCGGAGATCTCGAGCGACGCCCGCCGCAGCAACCCGATCCGTTCGAGGAACTCCCGCTGGCGCTCCGCCCCCACCTCCAGCGCCATGCGGGCGGCGCCGATGTTGGAGGAGTAGGTGAACACTTCCGGGACGGACAGCCAGCGCTCCTGCGCGTGATCGTCCCGGATCATGAATCGCGCGATGCGGAGCGGCTTGCGCGCGTCGACCCGGTCGGCGAGGTCGGCCGTTCCCAGCTCCAGGGCCATCGCCACCGTGAAGATCTTGAAGGTCGACCCCATCTCGTAGACGCCCAGGCTGGCGCGGTTGAACCGGCTGTCGGCGGAGGTCCTGTCGACCCGATGGGGGTCGAAGTCGGGCAGGGAGACGGACGCCAGGATCTGGCCGTCTTCGGCGTCGAGCACGACGCCCGTCGCGCCGATCGCCTGATACTTCTCGACGGCCAGGGCGAGTTGGCGGCGCAGGACGTGCTGGACGCGGACGTCGACGCTGAGACGCAGGGGCGGCCGGGCGCCGCCATCGCGGGCGGCGGCGCCCAGCCTGTCGTCGAGACGCTTCTCGATTCCCGCGAGACCCCGGTTGTCGACGCCCGTGTACCCGACGATGTGGGCGACGAGGTTGCCCTGGGGATAGACGCGCTTCTGCTCCTCCAGAAACGCGAATCCGGGCAGCCCCAGCGCGTTGACGGCGTGTTGCTGACGAGGGGTGAGGTGACGCTTGACCCACACGAAGCGGTTCGACGCGGACAGTCTGGAAAAGAGTTCGCCGCGGTCGAGTTCCGGCAGCACCCGCGAGATCTCGTCCGCGGCTTCCGCGGCGTCGAGCACCTGGAGGGGGTTCGCGTACAGGGACGCCGTGGTCAGGTCGCTGGCGAGGAGGACGCCGTTGCGGTCCACGATCTCGGCCCGCGCGAGGCCGATGTCGGCGCCGCCTTCGGCGACCGGACCGACGCCCGCCGCGGCGCCCGTGGACGAGAGATGCACGAGACGGCCCGCCAGCACGACGAAGGCGCAGGCGAACACGGCCGCGACAATCACGAGCCGGTTCCGGCCCGTCTCCACGGCCCGCTTGCGAGCGCCCTCCAGGCGTGCCGAGTCGGCCAGCCGCGCCGGCAGGCCGCCGGTGAACAGACGTTCGTATGGATCGCTCATCGGGAAGCCTCCCCGGGGGCGCGCGCCAGGTTCGTGGACGGTTTGGCGACCGGGATCCGTACCGCGCGGCCGGACGCGCCGTCCCGGGCCACGAGCTCCTTGAACGGCAGCCGCGCCATCGCCGAGATCCGATGGACCGACACCGGCGCCAGATCGAGGTGGCGCGCGGCCAGCCTCTCGATCCGTTCGGGATCGTTCAGAAAGCTCCACTCCGCGCTCAGCACCCGCGTCGCCTCGCGTTCGAACGCGAGTTGCTCGTTCAGGGACTGAAGCTTCGCCTCCAGCCGCTGCACCTCGTACTTCATGGTGTACAAGCCGTAGATCAGCATGACCGCGACGACGAACGCCCAGAAATACAATGCCCTCATCATGTCGAACCCCCCGGCCGACCGATCGGCCCGATCGGCGCGCGCGTCCGCCTGGCGGCCCGCAGGCGGGCGGAACGGGCGCGGGGATTGGCGGCGACCTCGGCGGCGGCGGCGCGCCGCGCCCCCCGGAACAGGAGTGCGAACGTCGCCGGCGCGGGCCGTTCGGACGATCGCGGACGGTGGCGGGACGGCCCCGGACGGAAGCCGGCGCGGGCCCGGAGAAAGCGCTTGACCTCCCGATCCTCGAGGGAATGGAACGACACCACCGCCAAGCGGCCCTGCGGGTTGAGGAGGCGCTCGGCGGCGGCGAGCCCCTTCCTGAGCTCGCCGATCTCGTCGTTGACGTGGATGCGCAGGGCCTGGAACGTGCGCGTGGCCGGATGGATGCCGCCGCGCCGCCGCGGCCCGTTCGGCATGGCGCGGACGACGATGTCGGCCAGTTCGCGCGTGGTGCGGATGGGCGCCGCCGCGCGACCGGCGACGATGCCGCGGGCGATCCGCCCCGCATGGCGCTCCTCGCCGTAGGTCGAGATCAGCCGCCGCAGCGTGGCCTCGTCTTCCTCGTTGACCACCGCCGCGGCGTCGCGTCCCTCCCGTCCCATCCGCATGTCGAGCGGGCCGTCGGCCTGGAAGGAGAACCCCCGGGCCGGGTCGTCCAGCTGAAACGACGACACGCCGAGGTCGAGCGCGACGCCGTCGATCCCGTCGACCCCGCGGCCGGTCAACAGCGATTCCATTTCCGAGAACCGGCCCTCCAGGACGCGCACGCGATCCGGGTAGCGGCGCGCCAGTCCGGCGCCGCGGGACACGGCGTCCGGGTCGCGGTCCATGCCCCAGACGCGGCACTCCGCCGCCTTCAGCAGCGCCGCGGCGTAACCGCCGCCGCCGAAGGTCCCGTCGACGAACGCCTCGCCGTCGCGCGGGGCCAGGGCGGCGAGGACGGCGTCCACCATGACGGGCGCGTGCGTCCGCTCTTCCGTCGCCGCGGTTCCGCGTTCGCCGGTCATCCGGTCGGCGCTCCTCCCGCCGGCTCGCCGAGGCGGAGAGAGGTCCGTTCGTCCCGCGCCCGCTTCCGGGCTTCTTCCTGGTACGCCCGGAACGCCTCCGGCTCCCAGATCTGGAACGTGGCGCCGCGCCCCGCGAACGCGGCCCGGTCGGAAATGTTGGCGTGCTCCCTCAGCGCGTCGGGAAGCGCGATCCGGCCCTCCGAATCGAAGGACAGCTGGTGGGACTCGGCGAGAATGGAGATGGCGAAGGCGTCGTGCTCGTCGCCGAACGGGTCGAACCGGTCGATGCTGGCGCTCAGGCGCTCGACCCGGTCGATGCCCGACGCCTCGACCGCCGCGACCACGAACGACGGAAAGGCGACCACGCCGGGGAACGTCTGGGTCGCCAGGACCGTCCGGAACGGCGCCGGCACGGACACCCGCCCCTTGCGGTCGATTCGATTGACAAACGTTGACAGAAAGAGCGCCAAGACACCCTCCCCAATTCGCCGACTGCCTCCGTCCCAAGACCACCTGCGAACCCATGTCCGCACTCCGGCGGCTCCTGGGACAGTATGGGATAGCATGGGAAAAAATGGGTGTCAATGGGAAATCAAGTAATTTCTCGGAGGGTCGAAGTCTCCGTCATTCCTACTCTTGGAGCCGCCATGTATCCGGCGGAGGCGCCCGGGTGGGCCGTCCGGACCGCGGCGGGTCGAGACGTGGCCCGAAAATGGGACGAAACTTTGTTCTTTATATGTTCCCAATGCGAATTTCGTCCGAATCGGGCTCCCGGAGGCGGCGAACGCCGCGCGGGACCGGCGCCGGCGCCCGCCCGCGCACGCTCCGGCCGGTCACTATCCGCCATGTAAATCGAAAGTATTCGCACCCGGTTTTCCGACCGAACGCCGGACAAATACCTGGATTCCGTCGCTATCCGGGCCGGAAATTCGCGCAGCGATCGCGCCACCGACGATCGAAGTCTTGGAAACCTGGTAAAAAGCGGTCAGAGGGCCTGTAAGCCGGGTTCTGTCCCCGCCGGACACCGGCGGGGGATGGCCATTCATCTAGGGCGCCCGTCACCGGACACCTCGCGCGACCTACCCGGGCAGCGGGGTCCGGGGATGAAACCTGCCGGAAAACCGGTCTGCCGCCCCTATTCGGTCTTGCTCCCGGTGGGGTTTGCCCTGCCGCCGCCGTTGCCGGCGGCGCGGTGCGCTCTTACCGCACCCTTTCACCCTTGCCCGCAGGCCGAAGCGTGCGGGCGGTCTGCTTTCTGCGGCACTTTCCCTGAGGTCGCCCTCGCCGGGCGTTACCCGGCACCGTATCCCCATGGAGCCCGGACTTTCCTCCCCCGCGAAGCGAGGCCCCGCGGCGGCGGCCATCCGGCCTTCTGACCGACGCCGGGTGTAGCGCCCGGGGCGGCCCGCGTCAACCGCGTGTAGTGTCCCGGTTTGAAATATGGCGCGCCGGGTGAGCTTGCATCGGCCATGCGCGCATGGCGCCTCGCGTCGCTGCATTTCCGGCCTGTCCCTGGGAGCGCCGGCGTCCCGCCGGCATG
The DNA here is from genome assembly GCA_965200265.1 of Alphaproteobacteria bacterium. Lineage (GTDB taxonomy): Bacteria > Pseudomonadota > Alphaproteobacteria > UBA2966 > UBA2966 > UBA2966. The sequence continues at coordinate 2,418,482 of OZ241357.1, forward strand.
ACAACCCGTGCGCGCTTCGCGCGGTGCCGGCGGGACGCCGGCGCTCCCAGGCGAACGGCGCCCCTTCTCCCCGGTGTATAATTCCCGGCGACGACGGAAGGACGGCGGATGGCGCGAGGGAGAAGGCAGGCGGCGGCGCCCGGGCGCGACGCCGGACGGGGCGGCGACGGCGCCACGACCGGCCACGAGGCCGAGCTCTGGCGCATGGCCGACGCGCTGCGCGGCGCGATGGACGCGGCGGAGTACAAGCACGTCGTCCTCGGGCTGATCTTCCTCAAGTACGTCTCCGACGCCTTCGGGGAGACCCGCGCCCGCCTCGAGGCGGAGCGGGCCGAGGGCGCCGACCCGGAGGACCCGGACGAGTACCGCGCGGAGAACGTCTTCTGGGTGCCGCCCGAGGCGCGCTGGGAACGCCTGGCGGCCCTGGCGCGCCAACCCGCCGTCGGCCGGGCCGTCGACGACGCGATGGCGGCGGTCGAGCGCGACAACCCCGCGCTCGGGGACGTGCTGCCGAAGGACTACGCCCGCCCGGCCCTCGATGCGCGGCGGCTCGGCCGGCTCGTCGACATGATCTCCAACGTCGGCATGGGCGACGAGGACGCCCGCTCGCGGGACGTGCTGGGCCGCGTCTACGAATACTTCCTGTCGCGGTTCGCCAGCGCCGAGGGCAAGAAGGGCGGCGAGTTCTACACCCCGCGCTGCGTCGTCGGGCTGCTGGTCGAGATGCTGGAGCCGTGGCGCGGCCGGGTCTACGACCCGTGCTGCGGGTCTTCCGGCATGTTCGTGCAGTCGGTGGAGTTCATCGACGCCCACGCCACCGGCAACGGCAACGGCGGCCGGGCGCGGGGCGACGTTTCGATCTACGGCCAGGAATCGAACTATACGACGTGGCGGATCGCGCGGATGAACCTCGCCATCCGCGGCATCGACGGGCAGATCGCCCACGGCGACAGCTTCCACGACGACCGCCACCCCGACCTCAAGGCCGACTTCATCCTCGCCAATCCGCCGTTCAACGTCTCCGACTGGGGCGGCGAGAGCCTCGCCGACGACAAGCGCTGGCGCTACGGCGCTCCGCCCAGGGGCAACGCCAACTTCGCCTGGGTGCAGCACATCGTCCACCATCTGGCGCCCGCCGGCGCGGCCGGCTTCGTGCTCGCCAACGGCTCCATGTCGTCGAACCAGTCGGGCGAGGGCGAGATCCGCAGGAACCTGGTCGAGGCGGGCCTGGTCGACTGCATGGTCGCCCTGCCCGGCCAGCTCTTCTATTCGACCCAGATTCCGGCCTGCCTGTGGTTCCTCGCCCGTGACCGGAGGGGGGGCGAGTTCCGCGACCGGAGCGGCGAGGTGCTGTTCATCGACGCCCGCAAGCTTGGCCGCATGGCGGACCGCACCCACCGCGAGCTGACGGACGAGGACGTCGCCCGCATCGCCGGGACCTATCACGCCTGGCGCAGCGCCGAGGCCGGGAGCGCCTACGCCGACGTTCCGGGCTTCTGCAAGAGCGCGACGCTGGACGAGGTCCGCCAGCACGGCCACGTGCTGACCCCCGGCCGCTACGTCGGCGCGGCGGCGCCGGAAGACGACGGCGAGCCGTTCGAGGACAAGATGAAGCGCCTCGCCGCCCGGCTGCACGAACAGCGGGGCGAGGGCGCGCGGCTCGACGCCGCGATCGCCGCCAACCTCAAGAGGCTCGGGTTCGGGGAGCGGGGGGCATGACCAACACCGACGAAAGGCGGTGGCGGCAACGTCTGGAGAGTTTCGGCGCGGCGCTGGCGCGGCTGGACGAGGCCTGCGAACAGGATTCCTATACGAACCTCGAACGGGCCGGGCTGGTGCAGACCTTCGCGTTCTCCTACGAGCTCGGCTGGAAGGTCCTGAAGGACCTGCTGTTCCATGACGGGCACGACCTGAACAGCCCGCGCGAGGTGATCCGCCAGGGTTTCGAATCGGGCTACATCGGCGAGGACGACTGCGAGACGTTTCTCGATGCCGTCGGCAAGCGCAACACGCTGAGTCATGCCTACCGGGACGAGGTGGCGCGGGAAGCGGAAGCGCTGATCAAGGGCCGATACCATCCGATGCTGCGCCGGTTGCGGCGAACGCTGGAGCGAAAAGGCGCCGCATGACCGACGGCCTGAAGGCGAAGCACCGCGCGGCGATCATCGACGCCCTCGCCGCCAACGACCGGGTGGAGCGGGCGGTGCTGTTCGGCTCGCGGGCCACGGAGACCCATACCCCTGCCTCCGACGTGGACGTCGCGCTGTTCGGAGACCGCCTGACGTTGACCGACCAGGCGCGCCTCGACGCCGTCATCGAGGCGCTTACGGTTCCCCAGCGGGTCGATCTGCTCCTGCACGCGACGATCGACAACGACGCCTTGCGCGAGCATATCGAGAGGCAGGGGGTCGAGTGGTATCGGCGGCAGGGAAGCGAGGGAACGGAGCCGCCGAGCCTCCCGGCGCCGGTGGAACACCGCCCGTATCCGGAAGGGGACAGGCAATGACCGCCGGGGAGCGGCGATGAGGCTCGACTACGCCTCCCTGGAAGGCGCGGTCGCGCAGCTGCAAAGGAGCTTCGACTACCTTCACTCCGATCTGGCGCGACGGGATGCCGGTCTGCGCGAGCAGTTCCGCGCCGCCGCCATTCAGGGATTCGAGTTCAGCTACGAGCTGGCGATCAGGATGATCCGCAGGCAACTCGCCCTGATCGTCGCCAATCCCGGCGCGTTGCGCGAGACCGATTTCGCCGATCTGATGCGCGACGCGGCCGATGCGGGAATCGTCCGCGACGCTCCGGCCTACATGCGCTACCGGGAGATGCGGAACACGACGTCCCACGCCTACGACGCGAGCCGGGCGGAGGAAGTGGTCGCGGCGATGGACGAATTCCTGCACGACATGCGGCATCTTCTCGCGAAACTCGAGGAACGCAATCGTGAGACCGGTTGACGCCGCACCCCCCGATCTGGAGACGGTCCGGCGTATTCTGCGGGAACATGCGCCCGAGCTGGAGGTGCGCGCTTTCGGTTCGCGCGTGTCCTGGACCGCGCGGGAAACGTCCGATCTCGACCTCGCCTTGATGACGGACGAACCCTTGGACGTCGCGCGCATGGCCGTGCTGAGGGCGGCTTTCACCGACTCGCGCCTGCCCTTTCGCGTGGACGTCGTGGATTGGGCGGGTGTGTCCGATGGTTTTCGGAAAGTGATCGAGAGCGAGTATGTGACGTTGGTGGGGAAACCCGGACGGGGTACGGGCGGAAGCTGGCCGACGGCCCCCCTCGGTCAAGTTACGGAACTCACGCTGAGCAGCGTGGACAAGAAGACCAAGCCTCACGAGCAGGCGGTGCTGCTCTGCAATTACATGGACGTGTATTCAAACAAATTCATTCGCTCCGATCTGGATTTCATGACGGCAACCGCGACCGAGCGCGAGATTCGGAGATGCGCGCTACGACCCGGAGACGTCGTCATAACGAAGGATTCCGAACAGTACGACGATATAGGCGTACCGGCGCTCGTGCGCGATGACGTAGGCAATCTTGTTTGTGGATACCACTTGGCGATTCTGCGCCCGTTGCAGGAATCGATCCATGGTCACTACTTGCTCTATGCGCTGCAAATCGAGAACGTTCAACATCAGTTTCACGCCTACGCAAACGGCGTCACGAGATTCGGGCTGCGGAAGGACGATATCCTGCGCGTCGAGATTCCCCTTCCACCCCTCCCCGAACAACGCGCCATCGCAGGCGTGCTGGGCGCGCTGGACGACAAGATCGACTTGAACCGGCGCATGAACGAGACGCTGGAGGCGATGGCCCGCGCCCTGTTCAAGTCCTGGTTCGTCGATTTCGACCCCGTCCGCGCCAAGGCGGAAGGCCGCGATACCGGCTTGCCCGACCACATCTCCGACCTGTTCCCCGACAGGCTCGTCGACTCCGAATTGGGCGAGATACCGGAGGGGTGGGAAATTTCAGAAATCGGCGTGGAGGTCGATGCCGTGGGGGGCGCAACCCCTAGTACGAAGGAGCCCGCCTATTGGATCGAGGGTAAGTTACACTGGGCCACGCCAAAGGACCTTGCGAAATTACGGTCGCCGGTATTGCTGGAGACGAATAGTAAGATCACCGATGCAGGAATTGAGAAAATCAGTACTGGTCTCCTTCCCGTCGGTACTGTGCTGTTGTCATCACGCGCTCCTATTGGCTACCTAGCCATTACCGAGGTGCCAACTGCCATAAACCAAGGTTTTATAGCCATGATCTGCCAGAAACGACTCCCAAACATATATGTTCTGTTTTGGTGCCATGAAAACCTTGATTACATCAAGGCTATCTCCGGAGGCTCCACTTTTGCCGAGATCAACAAGAAATCATTCCGGCCTATTCCCGTCCTAATCCCCCCGAAGAGAGTCCTTGCGCTCTACGAAGATGCCGTTCGTCCGCTGTACAACCGTATCGTTGCAAATGTCAGGGAATCCGCGCCACTTGCAGAGACGCGTGACATACTATTGCCCAAGCTCGTCTCCGGCGAGGTCCGGCTCGGCGAAGCCGTCGAACGACTGGAGAGCGCCGCGTGATGGAACAATCGAGGGGAGGGAGCATCCGATGAGAGTCAGCATCCAGGACGCAGGCGCCTTGAGGGGCGTCTCGCCCTCGGCGCTGTCCGCCTACGCGCGCGCCGCGGGCTGGAAGAAGCAGGAACCCTATGGCGACCATTCGGACGTCTACGTTCGCAGGAGAGCGCCCGAGATCGTCATTCCCCGGACCGCCCACCTCGGCGATTACGCCGACGTCGTGTCGCGGTTGATCGAGATTTTCGCCGAAGCCGCCGAAACGGACACGCTTTCCCTCTATCGCGATCTGGTCACCGCCGACCGCGACGTCGTCCGGGTGAGGGCCGCCCCGGAGGGCGCCGACGGCTCCGTGACCCTGAACGACGGGGTGAGCCTGATAACCGGTGCGCGCGACATGGTGCTGGCCGCGGCCCGCTCCTTGTGGGAACCGAGGCCGCTCTACCGCGCGAGGCCGAACCGGGAGGCCCGTGATTACATGCGTCAAGTCCGCCTCGGACAGACCGAGCAAGGCAGCTACGTCGTCACGCTGCTCGCTCCCGTCGTTCCGCCCCCGACGCAGCAAGCGGCGCCGTTCGACTCCGCAGCGGACGATCCGCCCGTCGAACGGCGGGTGACGAAACGCCTGATCGAGGCGTTGACGGCCGCCCGCGAAGCGACCGAAAGGACTTCCGCCGGAGACGCCGACGCTTTCCCGAACGCCGTGGAGCGCGGCGCGAGCGCCAATCTGTGCGACGCCGCCGCCACGTTGATCGAACCGTTCGGCGGGATCGACGTCGGTGTGACGTGGGCGCGCACCTACCCTGCCGAAACGGCGAGGGAAACCGTCCGCTTCGGGGCGTCGGACGCCCCCATCCTGCGCGAAGCGGCGCAGCGTTTTCGGGAAAGGGAGCTGAGGCCGGAAGTATCCTTGATAGGCCGTCGCGAAGCGGTGCGGCATTTCCAGGAACGGGAGCCGAGGTCGAACGTATCCCTGATCGGCCGTATCCAGCGCCCGAAGCGTGACGATCGGGAAACGGACGAAACGGTAACCTTGCGAACCTATGTCGAGGGACGCGTCGTGTCGGTCACGGCCGTCCTGGATCAGCCGAACTACGACCGCGCCATCCAGGCCCACGGGAGCGGCGCCGTGGTCGTCATGACGGGCGATCTCGAACGATTCGGCAGTCGATGGCGCTTGCGCGACCCGTACGTCACGGACGTCATTTCGGACGAAGACGACGAGGACGACGACCTTCAGGACCGAGGCCCGTAATCGACGAACATGGCCGCGGGGAAGCGCATGACGAAATCCCCTTCCCGAAGCCCGCGCGCGGCGGTCGCCGCCGGTCTGGCCTTCGCGGCGGTCATGGCCGCGGGTTTCCCGCTCCTTGCGGACGTACCGGCGCCGCCGACCGCGGCTGAACCGGCCGTCCCGGCCGCCGCTACCGAGACCCAACCGCCCGCCGCCGCGCCCACGCAACGGCGGACGACGGAAGCACCGGGCGAAACCGGCCGGGACGACGCGAGCGACGTCGAAAATGACCTGCGGCGCGATTTCAACGACCTGCGGCGCGAGCTCCTGGACCACCGCATGAAGCTCGTCGACTGGTGGCTCATAGTGACGGCCATCATCCTGACCGTCGGCGGCTATCTTGGTTTCAGACGATTCCGCGAAATCGAAGCGGAAGCCCGTGGGAACGTCGATACGGCCAGAGAACATGCCGAAGAGGCGCGGAAACTGGTCGACGAGATCAAGACAAGGCGTGACGAGGCCGACTCGCTGGTGAAGGGAATAACCGCCGAGACCGCTGCGGCGGAACCGGACAAAGCCGACGAGGCCGCGCGAAGCGCCCAAGCCGATCCCGCGGCGTCCCCCATCGACCGAGCGATCTCCGCCGCCATCCTGTTTCAACAACAGGGAAACAACAAAGAGGCTATCGAGAAGTGGTGCGCTGTCGCCAACGTCGTGGACGGAACCGATGACGAGCTCGGAGCCCGGGCGTGGTTTTCCGTCGGTTACCTGCACGGGAAAGAATCCCGCCTCCAAGAAGCCATTGATGCCTACGACAAGGCGATCCGCCTGAAGCCGGGCATAGCCGAAGCCTACAACAACCGGGGCAACGCGAAGAACCAACTCGGCCGGCACGAAGACGCCATCGCAGACTGCGACGAGGCGATCCGCCTGAAACCGGACATGGCCGAAGCCTACGACAACCGGGGCGTCGCGAAGAGCCAACTCGGCCGGCACGAAGAGGCCATCGCAGACTGCGACGAGGCGATCCGCCTGAAACCGGATAATCCCGACGCCTACAACAATCGAGGCATCGCGAAGAACCGACTCGGCCGGTACGAGGAGGCCATCGCGGACTTCGACGAGGCGATCCGCCTGAAACCGGACTATGCCAAAGCCTACGACAACCGGGGCAACGCGAAGAACGACCTCGGTCGGCATGAAGACGCCATCGCGGACTACGACGAGGCGATCCGCCTGAAACCGGATAACGCCGACGCCTACAACAACCGAGGCACCGCGAAGGGCCGACTCGGCCGGCACGAGGAGGCCATCGCAGACTTCGGCCAAGCAATCCGGTTGAAACCGGATAATACCGAAGCCTATTACAACCGTGCCAACGTGCGTTTCACCTTGGGACACAAGGACGAGGCGCGGCGGGATCTCGAAACGGTGCTCGAACTGGCTCGCGCTGCGGGTGACGAAACCATGGCCGACGAGGTGAGCCGCGACATCAAACGACTATTCGGCGGTGGAGACCCTTGAGGGCGACCCTGTGCCTCCGGGGCAGGCTTCGCCGACGCCGGGCCGGCGATTCCGCTCCGGTACGGAGCGGCCCCGAGCCGCACCGCCTACGTCGATTTCCTGGAGCAGGGACAGATCGGCTGGGGTTCGACCGAATACATCGTCTTGCGCCCGGAACCCCCATTGCCGTGCGAGTTCGCGTACTGCCTGGCGCGCAGCAATCGTTTTCGGGAGTTCGCGATACGGAACACGACCGGGACAAGCGGCCGCCAGCGAGTGTCCGCGAAGGTGCTTGCACGGTTCGTTCTGCCATCGCCGCCGGACACGGTCTGCCCGGTATTCAGGCAACCGATCCAACCGCTCATCGCGCAAGCCAGAGAGGCGGTCAACGAAGCCCGGACCCTCGCCACTCTGCGCGATGCACTGCTTCCCAGGCCCGTCTCGGGAGAAGTCCATCTTCGAGAGGTCGAGAAGATGGTGGAAATGGACGTGACCGACCGGCCGAATCGCGATACCATGCGACGATGAACACAAGTCTCACCCAAGCGGAGGCCGACGCGCTTCTGGCGATGGAGAAACACCGCGCGGACACAACCGAGCGGGAATACCCGGATGTCGGAGGGAAGGTCGCAGCGCCCCTGATCTCGGTGGACGGACGGGAGCAATTCTTCCTCGATCTGTATCGAGCCAGGATCGACCTCCGCAAGAGGACCTTCCAGAACCGCGGACGGCAGGTTGTGATTCTGGCACGGCTCGATTTCGGCGCCCCGCATCGGAACCCCGATGGCGAGGAAATCGGTTCGCCACACCTCCACCTCTACCGGGAAGGGTCCGGCGCTAAGTGGGCGTTTCCGATCCAGCCGGATAGCTTCCCGAACCTCGGCGATCCACGGCTGACGCTTGAAGATTTCATGCGGTTCTGCAATATCGTGACGCCTCCCATCATTCATTGGGGATTGTTCACATGATCCAGGACATACAGGAATTGCTGGAGCGATATTCGATCTGGCTTCGGAACAGGACACACCTCCGGGAAGTCGAAGACCATATCGAGATCACCACGCCCTATCTGGACCGACACAACGATTATCTTCAGATTTACGCCAAGCGCGCCAATGGCGGTTTCGTATTGACGGACGATGGGTACACTCTTGACGATCTGGAATTGTCCGGATGCAAAATCGATAGTCCCAAACGCCAAGCCATATTCGCGGAAGTCTTGAACGGGTTCGGTATCCAGTCGAACAAAAATGCTCTGGAAGTCAAGGCGTCCGCGGAAAATTTTTCCTTGCGGAAACACAATCTCGTGCAAGCCATGCTCGCGGTCAACGATCTTTTCCATCTGGCTTCGTCCACCGTAGCGAACTTGTTCCACGAAGACGTGACATCCTGGCTCGATCTTTCCGATATCCGCTATACCCCCAACGTCAAATTCACGGGGAAAAGCGGTTACGATCACCGTTTCGACTTTGTCATACCGAAATCGAAAACTCAGCCGGAACGTATGCTTCGAGCGATCAATCGTCCAAGCCGCGAAACCGCGCAGACGATGGCGTTTTCCTGGATAGACACCAGAGACACGCGTTCTTCGGAGGCTCGAGCCTATGCGATTCTGAACGACTCGGAACGGGCGATTTCCGAAAACGTGCTGGACGCGATGCGCGGTTACGACGTGCGCCCCGTTCCGTGGTCGGCCCGCGACGGAGCGCGGGAGGAGTTGGCTGCGTGACCTTCATGGCGGACGTGGAGGAATCCGCCGTCGACCGCAACGCCGGGAAGACGTCGGAGATCGCCCCATGCCGCGTCTTCATCGACCCTGCGCCTCTCCACCGGCCGCGAAGCCCGGTAGTTCCGCCGGGGCGGTGCCGGGCGGACGCGCGGGCGGCGGGTTTCGGGCGATAATTCCGGCGCCGGCTCCACGGGAGGCACCCGATGCTCACCAGGCTCACCGTCCGCAACTTCAAGCGCTTCGGCGAGGTCGAGGTCGAGCTGGGGAACCCCGTCGTGTTCATCGGCCCGAACAATTCGGGGAAGACCTCGGCCATGCAGGCCCTGGCCCTGTGGGACGTCGGCGTCAAACGGTGGAACGAGAAGCGCGCGGGCAAGGGCGCGCCGGAAAAGCGCCCCGGCGTGACGGTCAACCGCAGGGACCTGTTCGCCATTCCCCATCCGAGCGCCGCCCACCTGTGGCGCGACCTGCACGTCCGGGACGTCCGGCGCGTCGACGGCCGCACGCGGACGAACAACGTGCGGATCGACCTCGTCGTCGAGGGGATCGACGAGGACAAGCCCTGGACGTGCGGCCTCGAGTTCGACTACGCCAACGAGGAGTCGTTCTACTGCCGCCCCCTGCGGCTCGACGAGGGCAAACACCCCGAGCGGATGCCGATCCCGAACCAGGCGGGTTCCGTCCGTATCGCCTTCCTCCCGCCCATGTCCGGCCTCGCCACAACGGAGACGCGGCTCGACCAGGGCGCCGTGAACGTGCGGATAGGCGAAGGCCGGACGGCCGGAGTCCTCCGCAACCTGTGCTTCCGCGTCCTCGACGAGAGGCCCGAGCGGTGGGACTCCCTGGTGATGCGGATCGAGGCGCTCTTCGGGGTGACGCTCGACAAGCCCCGCTACGTGGAGGAGCGGGGAGAGATCGCCATGGGGTATCGCGAGCGCGGCGTGGCCCTCGATCTCTCGTCGAGCGGGCGGGGATTGCAGCAGACCCTCCTGATCCTCGCCTACATGTACGCCAACCCCGGCGCGGTCATCCTGCTGGACGAACCCGACGCGCATCTCGAAATCCTCCGTCAGCGCCAAATATACGGCCTGATAACCGAGGTCGCCGCGGACAGCGGCAACCAGATCATCGCGGCCAGCCACTCGGAGGTGCTCCTGAACGAAGCCGCCGAAAGGGATCTGGTCATCGCCTTCGTCGGCGGACCGCACCGGATCGGCGGCGGGGGGAGCCAAGTGCACAAGGCGCTCGCGGAGATCGGATTCGACCAGTACTACCAGGCCGAACAAACCGGATGGGTGCTCTATCTCGAAGGCTCGACGGACCTGGCGATATTGCAGGCCTTCGCCGGCAGACTCGGCATGGACGACGCCGTTCGGGCGCTGGAACGGCCCTTCGTCCGTTACGTCGGGAACCGGCCGCCGGCCGCCGCGCGCCACTTCCACGGCCTTCGGGAGGCGCTCCCCGGCCTCAAGGGCGTGGCCCTCTTCGACCGTCTGGACGGTGAAGCCCCGAGCCATCCGTCACTCGAGCATCTGGTCTGGAACAGGCGGGAGATCGAGAACTACCTTTGCACCGAGTCGACCCTCGAGGCCTACGCGCGCGCAGCGGCCGCGGCGGCGGATCCGAAGCCCCTTTTCACCGGCGCCGAGGCCGACAGGCGCTCGGCGGCCATGGGCGAGGCCATCGCGGAAGTCGGCAAGGCCCTGGAGACCCTGGGCAGGGGATCGCCGTGGAGCGACGACGTGAAGGCGAGCGACGAATTTCTGACCCCGCTCTTCAAGGCCTACTTCAAGAAGATCGGCATCCCCAACCTGATGAACAAGAAGAACTTCCACGAGCTCGCCGACCATGTTCCCGAGGACGAGATCGACCCCGATATCGGCGAGAAGCTGGACGCGATCGCGCACGTCGCGGAGAGCGCCGCGCCGGCGGGCGACGGGTAGCCGCCATGCCGAAAGCTTCCGCGACGGCCCGCCGCCGCCGTCTTCGGAGAACGCCGTGACCCGCTTCACCGAATCCGAGGTCGAGGCCGCCGCCCTCGAATGGCTCGCCGATCTCGGCTGGGCCATCGCCCACGGCCCCGACATCGCCCCCGGCACACCGGCCGCGGAGCGCGCGGGGTACGGCGAGGTCGTCCTGGAGCGCCGGCTGCGCGGCGCGCTGGCCCGGCTCAACCCCGGCCTGCCCGCAGCGGCCCTCGACGACGCCTTCCGCAAGCTGGTCCGCCCGCAGGGCGCGACGACGGAGGTCCGCAACCGCGCCTTCCACCGGCTGCTGACGGACGGCGTGACGGTGGAGTACCGCGACGACGGCGGGGCGATCCGCGGCGCGCCGGTCCGCGCCGTCGACTTCGACGACGCCGCCGGCAACGACTGGCTCGCCGTCAACCAGTTCACCGTCGTCGACAACCGGCGCGAGCGCCGCCCCGACGTGACGCTGTTCGTCAACGGCCTGCCGCTCGGGCTGATCGAGCTCAAGAACCCGGCGGACGAGGACGCCACCGTCTGGACCGCGTGGCGGCAGCTCCAGACCTACAAGGCCGAGCTGCCGTCGCTGTTCGCCCTGAACGCGGCGCTCATCGTCTCGGACGGGACGGCGGCGCGGATCGGCACGCTCACCGCCGGGCGGGAGTGGTTCAAGCCCTGGCGGACGATCTCCGGCGAGACCCTGGCCGATGCGCGCCTGCCCCAGTTGCAGGTGATGCTCGCAGGCGTCTGTTCCCCCCGGCGCTTCCTGGCGCTGGTCCGCGACTTCATCGTCTTCGAGGACGACGGCGGCGGCGCGCCGGCCAAGATGATGGCGGGCTATCACCAGTTCCACGCCGTCGAGGCGGCGGTCGCGGAGACGCTGCGCGCGGCCCGGTCAGACCCGGGATTCGGGGAGGGGAGAGGGGCGGGCCGCTACGAGTCGGGCCGCCGGCCGGGCGGCGATCCCGGAGACCGGCGCGTCGGCGTCGTCTGGCACACCCAGGGCTCGGGCAAGAGCCTGACCATGGCCTTCTACGCCGGGCGCGTCATCCGCGAGCCGGCGATGGCCAACCCGACGATCGTCGTGCTGACCGACCGCAACGACCTCGACGATCAGCTCTTCGGCACCTTCTTCCGCTGCCGGGACCTGCTGCGGCAACCGCCGGCCCAGGCGGCAAGCCGGGCCGACCTGCGCCGCAGGCTCACCGTCGAATCGGGCGGCGTGGTGTTCGCCACCATCCAGAAGTTCTTCCCGGAGGAAAAGGGGGACCGGCATCCGATGCTGTCCGACCGGCGCAACGTCGTGGTCATCGCCGACGAGGCGCACCGCGGCCAGTACGACTTCATCGACGGCTTCGCCCGCCACATGCGCGACGCCCTGCCCAACGCCTCGTTCGTCGGCTTCACCGGCACGCCGATCGAGCTCCGCGACGCCAACACGCGCGCCGTGTTCGGCGACTACATCAGCGTCTACGACATCCAGCGCGCGGTCGAGGACCGGGCGACGGTGCCGATCTACTACGAGAGCCGCCTCGCCGGGCTGACGCTCGACGAGGACGAGAAACCCAACATCGACCCGGATTTCGAGGAGGCGACCGAGGGAGAGGAGATCGAACGCAAGGAGCGGCTCAAGACCAGATGGGCGCAACTCGAAGCGGTCGTCGGCGCGGAGAAGCGCGTGGCGCTCGTCGCCGCGGACGTCGTCGCGCACTTCGAGCGCCGCACCGAGGCCCTGAACGGCAAGGCGATGATCGTCTGCATGAGCCGGCGCATCTGCGTCGACCTCCACCGCGAACTGGTTCGCCTGCGCCCGGACTGGCATCACGAGGACGACGACAAGGGACAGGTCAAGGTCGTGATGACCGGCGCCGCCGCCGACCCGCCCGACTGGCAACCCCACATCCGCGACAAGCGGCGGCGCGAGGCGCTGGCCAAGCGGTTCCGCGACACCGGCGATCCGTTTCGCATCGCGCTCGTGCGCGACATGTGGCTGACCGGCTTCGACGCGCCGAGCCTGCACACCATGTACGTCGACAAGCCGATGCGCGGCCACGGGCTGATGCAGGCGGTCGCGCGCGTCAACCGCGTCTTCGGGGACAAGCCGGGCGGCCTCGTCGTCGACTATCTCGGGCTCGCCCACGAGCTCAAGCGCGCGCTCGCGACCTACACCGAGAGCGGCGGCGGCGGGCGGGCCGTGCTCGATCAGGCGGACGCGGTGGCGGTAATGCGGGAGAAGCACGAGGTCTGCCGCGCCCTGTTTCACGGTTTCGACCGGTCCGGGTGGGCCGCCGGCGCGGCGGCGGAGCGGCTGGCGCTGCTGCCGGCGGCGCAGGAACACGTTCTGGCGCAAAAGGATGGCAGGGAACGCTGCCTGCAGGCGGTGCTGGAACTGTCCCAAGCCTTCGCCCTCGCCGCGCCGCACGAGGAGGCGATCCGCATCCGCGACGACGTGGCGTTCTTCCAGGCCGTCCGGTCGGTGCTGGCCAAGCGCGCCGAAGGGGAGGCGCGCCCCGAGGAGGATCTCGATCACGCCGTCCGCCAGCTGGTGTCGCGCGCGGTGGCGTCGGACGGCGTCGTCGACATCTTCGCCGCCGCCGGTCTGGAGAAGCCCGACATCTCGATCCTGTCCGAGGAATTCCTCGCCGAGGTGCGGGACATGCCCCGGCGCAACCTCGCGGTCGAACTGCTGCGCAAGCTGCTGACGGGCGAGCTCGCCGTCCGCCGGCGGAAGAACGTCGTCCAGGCGCGCTCCTTCGCCGAGATGCTGGAGCGGACGCTGCTGCGCTACCGGAACCGCGCCGTCGAGGCCGCGCAGGTGATCGAGGCGCTGATCCAGCTCGCCCGCGACCTGCGGGAGGCGAACGCCCGGGACGAGGAACTCGGGCTGTCGGAAGACGAACTCGCCTTCTACGACGCGCTCGAGACCAACGACAGCGCCGTCAAGGTGCTCGGCGACGACACCTTGCGCGACATCGCCCGCGAGCTGGTCGAGACCGTACACGGCAACGTCACCATCGACTGGACGCTGCGCGAGAACGTCCGCGCCAACCTGCGGCGGCTGGTCAGGCGCGTCCTGCGCAAGCACGGATATCCGCCCGACAAGCAGGAGAAGGCGACGCTGACCGTGCTCGAACAGGCGGAGGCGCTCTCCGCCGCGTGGGTCGCGTGAGCCGGCGCCCTTTCCCGCCGAGCGAAAATCCTTGTTGCGTCACCGGTTCGCCAGAACGTCCAGGCGGCGGTTCGTCTCCGCGTCGACGACGCCGTCGACGCGCTCCGGGCGAAAGTGCCGCTGAAACGCGGCGACGACGTCCCGCGTCGCGGCGTCGAACCGTCCGGTCGGCACGATCCCGTATCCGATTCGCGCCAGACGGGACTGGACGGAGCGAACCCGCTCCCCGGCGCCGCCCCGCGCCAGGCGGACGCCGCTCTCCGGAAGCGACGAGAGCGGCGAGAACGAATCGGGCCAGATCCCGATTCCCTCGGCGGCCGCGCCGCACCAGTCGAACAGTTCCCCGGGGTCGCGGCGGCGCGACGGCGCCACGTCGGAGTGTCCGAGAACCCGCTCCGGCGGTATGGGATGGCGCGCGAGTATCCCGGCGGCCAACCCGAAGAACGCCGCCATCTGCGGCGCGGGAAACGGCCGGTATCCGAATTCGTGGCCCGGATTGACGAGCTCGATCCCGATCGACCGGCCGTTGACGCCGGCGCGGCCGCGCCAGGAAGACACGCCCGCGTGCCAGGCGCGCCTTTCCTCCGGCACCAGCCGCAGGACCTCGCCGCCCTCGTCGACGACGTAGTGAGCGCTCACCTTCGCCGCGGGATCGGTCAGCCGCGCGAGCGCCGACTCGAGGTCCCTCATCCCCGTGTAGTGCAGCACGAGGGTATCGACGGCGGCGCCCCGGGGGCGCGCGTCGTGGTTGGGCGAGGCGAGGGTCCGCGCCACGTCGATGTTCCGTCCGTCGGCCTGCGTCGTCGGCGCCGGAAGCGGGGCCGGCCGCCGTATCAGGCCAGCCCGCGCTTCTTCGCGATCCGGTCGTAGGCGTCGTTGATGACCGCCAGCTTCTCGTTCGCCACGTCCACGAACTCCTGCGGCACGCCCTGCGCGATCAGGGTGTCGGGATGGTGCTCGCGGATGAGCGTCCGATAGCGGCGCTTGAGCTCGTCGTCGGAAGCCTCCCGGTCGAGGCCGAGAATGGCGTAGGGATCGGAGTCGTCCGAACCGACGTGACCCGCCCGGATACGGTCGAACTCCGCCGCGCTGAAACCGAATATGGCCGCGACACGCCCCAGAAACTCGTTTTCCGCGGGGTGGTAGACATCGTCCGCCTTGGCGATATGGAACAGGCCGTCCAGCAGGTCCTCGAGCACCGCGGGATTGTTCCTGAACATTCCCGCCAACTGCCTCGCGTAAGGCTCGAACCCACGGGAATCCTTCTTCGCCAGGTCGAAGACCCGGGCCACGTTCCCCACCTCGTCGGCGGGAATGTGGAACACCTCCCGGAACGCCTGGACCTCGTCGCGGGTGACGACCCCGTCCGCCTTCGCCATCTTGGCGCCGAGGACGATCACGCCGATCGTGAAGGCGACCTGCCTCTCGCCGTCGCCGCCTCCGGCTTCGGCCTGGGTGTCGCGCATCCTGTCGAACGCGTGGCCGGCGAGCCCGCCGAGCAACGCGCCCAGCGGGCCGCCCATGGCGAAACCCGCGGCGCCGCCGATGATCTTGCCCCAAACGCTCATTCAGGAACGTCCGCGCGCGGAGAGACGGGGACGACGCCCCTCGAACCCGTCCCGCCTGCCCGGACCCGGGCACGGCCGGGGATCGCCCGGGAACCGCCGCCGACGGCCGCCCGCGGAGGACGGCCGTCTCTCTCCCGCTACTTCTCGTGCCAGGGACAATTCTCGGCGCTGGTCTCGATGCCGTCGTAGCTCCCCGTCGAATTCGCGAACTCGACCCACACGACCGAGCCGTCGGGCGCGCACATCGGACCGAACAGCCAAGTGTTCGCCAACCGGGCTTCCCTGTCGGGTTGCTGGCAAGCGCCCAACACCGCCACGGTCAGCAAGGCCATTACAATTCTCATCGGTTTCCTCCCATCAAGGTGCCACCGCCTGGGCCGATTCCCGCCCTATATTACCCCCAGGAATACCCGCTTGCCATACGCCGCGCCAAGTCAAGCCTTCCCGCCCGTCAGTAGTGTCTCAGTTTGAAATATGGCACGCTGGGTGAGCCATCTGACATACCCTTGGGAGTGCCGTCGGCCAGTGGCCAGTGGCCAGTGACCAGTGACCAGTGACCAGTGACCAGTGACCAGTGGCCAGTTGCCGGCACCGATCACCGGCCACCGGCCACTGAAAACCACGAACAAGCAGGAATTTCAAACTGAGACACCACCCGCTCGTCAAACGGCTCCGCGTTGACCGGCCGGAGGGCCGTTCATAGGATCGGCGCCGGCCATCGACTGGCTTCGGTCACGGGAGACGACGACATGCAACTCGACGGCAAGGTCGCGATCATCACGGGCGCCGCGCGCGGCATCGGCCAGGCCTACGCGCGACGATTCGCCGCGGAAGGCGCTTCCGTGGTCGTGGGCGACGTCCGCGACACCGCGGAAACCGTGGATCTCGTCAGGGAAGCCGGAGGCAGGATCGTCGGCGCCCGGCACGACGTGACGGACATGGCGAGCTGCGATGCGATCGCCGGGCTCGCCGTCAAGGAGTTCGGGAAGCTCGACGTCCTCGTCAACAACGCCGCCCTCTACGGCGACATCGTCACCGGCAGGTTCGAGAACCTCGAAGAGGATCAGTGGGATCGCGTGATGAACGTCAACGTCAAGGGCGTCTGGCAGTGCTGCAAGGCCGCGGTCGGCCCGATGCGCGAGGCGGGAGGGGGCAGCATCGTCAACATTTCGACGCTCGCCTTCGTCTACGGCACGCCCTACGCCGTCGACTACGCGGCGTCCAAGGGCGCCGTGGTCGGCATGACGCGGGTCATCGCCCGCGAGCTGGGTCGCGACTGGATCCGCGTCAACGCGGTGGCGCCGTCCGCCGTGCTCACCGAGGCGACCGAGAGCTTCTTCGGCGACAAGGCCGAACGGGCCAAGGACGTCATCGCGAAATCCCAGACGCTGCAACGGAACCTCGAGCCCGACGACCTCACGGGCACCGTCGTCTGGCTGGCGAGCGACGATTCCAGATTCGTCACCGGCCAGACCGTCATGGTCGACGGCGGCACGGTGTTTCTGTAGCCGCCGGTCCTCGTCCTCCGGCGCCGCGCCATGACCCGCGCGACCGACGGATCCGGGCGCTGGCAGTTCTGGATCGACCGGGGCGGCACCTTCACCGATATCGTCGCCCGGCGCCCGGACGGCGGCATCGTCACCCACAAGCTGCTCTCCGAAAATCCCGCCCGGTACGCGGACGCCGCCCTTCAGGGCATCCGCGACGTGCTGCGGCTGGAGCCCGGCGCGCCGCTTCCGGTCGCCGACGTCGCCGCGGTCAAGATGGGCACGACGGTCGCCACCAACGCCCTCCTGGAGCGCAAGGGCGAGCCGACGCTCCTCGTCGCCACCGAGGGGTTCGCCGACGCGCTGCGCATCGGATACCAGAGCCGCCCCAGGCTGTTCGCGCTGCGCATCGACCTGCCGGACATGCTGTTCGACCGGGTCGTCGAGGCGCGCGAACGAGTCGGTCCGCGCGGCGACGTCCTCGTCCCGCTGGACCGCGACGCGGCGCGGCGGGACCTCGAACGCGCGTTCGCCGCCGGCCTCCGTTCCGTCGCGGTGGCGCTGATCCACGGCTACCGCCATCCCGGCCACGAGCGCGCCATCGGCGACATCGCGCGCGACGTCGGCTTCACCCAGATTTCGCTCAGCCACGAGGTCAGCCCCCTGATGAAGCTGGTGCCGCGGGGCGACACCACCGTGGTCGACGCGTACCTCTCGCCCATCCTCCGGCGCTACGTCGACAGCGTGGCGGCGGACGTTCTCCGGGACGCGGACGGCCGGACCCGCCTCATGTTCATGCAATCCAACGGCGGCCTCACCGACGCCAGGACGTTCCGGGGCAAGGACGCGGTTCTCTCGGGACCGGCCGGCGGCGTCGTGGCGGGCGCACGGACGTCGCTCCTGGCGGGATTCGAGCGCGTCATCGGCTTCGACATGGGAGGCACGTCGACGGACGTCTCGCGCCACGACGGCGCCTTCGAGCGCACCTTCGAGACGGAGATCGCCGGCGTCCGGATGCGGGCCCCGATGCTGTACATCCACACCGTCGCCGCCGGCGGCGGCTCCATCCTCCATTTCGACGGCGCCCGGTATCGGGTCGGACCCGACTCGGCGGGAGCCGACCCGGGCCCCGCCTGCTACCGGAACGACGGGCCGCTGACCGTCACCGACTGCAACGTCATGGTCGGCAAGCTCGACCCGCGATTCTTTCCCAAGGTGTTCGGGCCGGATGGCGACGCCACGATCGACAAGGAAATCGTGCGCCGGAAATTCCTGTCCCTCGCCGACGAGATCCGGCGCGCGACGGGCGACACCCGGACCCCGGAAGAGGTCGCCGAGGGGTATCTGACCATCGCCGTCGACAACATGGCGAACGCCATCAAGAAAATATCGGTCCAGCGCGGCTACGACGTCTCCCGATACACGCTGTGCTGCTTTGGCGGCGCCGGCGGCCAGCACGCCTGTCGCGTGGCGGATTCGCTCGCCATGACCAGGATATTCGTCCATCCCCATGCCGGGGTCCTGTCGGCCTACGGGATGGGCCTCGCCGACGTCGCGGCGATGCGCGAACGGACGATCGAACGGGTGCTCGACGACGCGGCCATCCCCGACCTCGCAAGGGTGTTCGCGGAACTGGAGGAAAGCGGACGGGACGAACTGCGGCGCCAGCTGGAACCGGACGCGGAAATCCGCCTCCGCCGCCGCCTGCTCGTCCGTTACGAGGGAACGGATTCGCCGCTGCAGGTCGATTCGGGCGCCCTCGAGGAGATCGCCTCCCGCTTCGAGGAAGCCCACCGGCGGCGTTACGGCTTCGTCACGCCCGACCGGCAACTCGTCGTCGAGGCGGCGATCGTCGAGGCGACCGGCGGCGGGGCCGACGTCGCCGATCCCGTGAGTCCCGACGCCCTCTCCGGCCGGCTGGACGACGGGATTCCACGACTGGAAACGGCGACGACGTTCACCGAGGGCCGGCGGCGCGAGGCGCCCGTCGTCGACCGCGGGGAGATGCGCCCGGGGGACCGGCTCACCGGCCCCGCGATCGTCATCGAGCCCCACGGCGCCACCGTCGTCGAGCCCGGCTGGCGGGCCTCGCTGACCGCGCGCGGCGGTCTCGTCCTCGAGCGGACGGCGCCACGGGAGACCCGCGCCGCCGTCGGCACGGACGTGGATCCGGTCATGCTGGAGATATTCAACAACCTGTTCATGTCCATCGCCGAACAGATGGGCGTCGTCCTCCAGAACACCTCGCACTCCGTCAACATCAAGGAACGCCTGGACTTCTCGTGCGCGGTATTCGACCCCGCGGGCAACCTCGTGGCGAACGCGCCCCACATTCCGGTCCACCTGGGCGCCATGGGAGAGAGCGTCGCCACGGTCGTCCGCGAACGCCGGGGCGCGATGAAGCCCGGCGACGTATACGCCTTGAACACGCCCTACAACGGCGGCACGCACCTCCCGGACGTCACGGTCATGACGCCGGTGTTCGACCGCGAGGGCGAGGCGCCGCTGTTCTTCGTCGGTTCGCGCGCCCATCACGCCGAGATCGGAGGGATCTCGCCGGGCTCGGTCCCGCCGCACTCGACGAGCATCGACGAGGAAGGCGTGCTGATCGACAACTTCCTCCTCGTCGACGGCGGCGCGTTCCGGGAGGCGGAGACGCGCGCGCTCTTCTCCGCCGGACCCTGGCCGACGCGGAACGTGGAGCGGAACCTCGCCGACCTCCGGGCGCAGATCGCCGCCAACGAGAAGGGCGTCCGGGAGCTCCGCCGAATCGTCGGCGAGTTCGGCCTCGACGTCGTCCAGGCCTACATGGGCTACGTTCAGGACAACGCCGAGGAAATGGTGCGCCGGGTCCTCGACACGCTTCCCGACGGCAGGTTCACCTACCCGCTCGACGACGGGAGCCAGGTATCCGTCGCCATTTCCATCGACCGCGAATCGCGCACGGCGCGGATCGACTTCACCGGCACGTCGCCGCAGCTGCCCAACAACTTCAACGCGCCGACGGCCGTGGTGAAGGCGGCCGTGCTGTACGTGTTCCGGACCCTGATCGACGACGAGATCCCGCTGAACGGGGGGTGCCTGAAGCCTCTCGGCATCCACGTCCCCGAAGGGTCGATGCTGGCCCCGCGGTATCCCGCCGCGGTGGTCGCCGGGAACGTGGAGACGGGCCAGGTGGTCACCGATGCGCTCTACGGGGCGCTGGGAACCATGGCCGCCGCCCAGGGAACGATGAACAACTTCACCTTCGGGGACGGGCGCTGGCAATACTACGAGACCATCTGCGGAGGGGCGGGCGCGGGACCGGATTTCGACGGCGCGTCCTGCGTCCACACCCATATGACGAACACCCGGTTGACCGATCCCGAGATCCTCGAATGGCGCTACCCGGTCATCCTGGAGCGGTTCGAGGCGCGCCGGGGATCCGGCGGCGCGGGCCGGCGGCGGGGCGGCGACGGCGCCCTGCGCCGCATCCGGTTTCTCCGGCCGATGACCGCCGCCATCGTGTCCGGCCACCGCAAGGTCCCGCCCTACGGCATGGCCGGAGGCGAGCCGGGAGAATGTGGCCGCGCCTGGGTGGAGCGCGCCGACGGCGCCATCGTGGACCTCGACTCGTGCGACGAGATCGAGATGGCGCCGGGCGACGTCTTCGTGATCCGGACCCCGGCGGGCGGCGGCTACGGAACCCCGGAGACCGGCCGGGAACCGGCGCCGTAACCCCGCCGACGAGCGGGCCGACGTCCGCGCTTCGGGATCGATCCGGAGGCCGGATCAGGCGAACTGGTCGACCTTGGCCGCCATGATGAAGTCGTTCTCGTGCAATCCCTTGATCTTGTGCGTGTAGAAGACCACGTTGGCGTAGCCCCATCCGAACGTGATGTCGGGGTGGTGCCCCTCCTCCTCCGCCAGATCGCCGACCTTGTTGACGAAGGCCTGGGCCTTGGCGAAATCGTCGAACGAGAACCGCCGTTCGACCCGCGTCCCGTCGGCGGACAAGGCCCACTCGGGAACCTCCTCGAGAAACCGTTCGGACTCGACGCGGGTCAACGGGGGAATGCCTCCCTGGCACGGCACGCACGTCTTCGCCGTCAGCGACATCGATCCGATCCTCCACACTATCCGGGCGGGTTCCCGATCCGACTCTACACAACGGATCGGCGATGATCCAACGACCCGCCGCCAGGGCAATCGCACTTGGAAATTCTATGGGAATCTTGTGACATCCAGCCTCGAACAAAGATCGAACGCGAAGGCGAAGATGCCAAAGTCTCGCTCATCTTGCCCGATTTGGCGGGGAATCGGCTCGCAAAGGACACCTCCGGTTTTCAAGTGCGATTGCCCTGGACCCGCCGCGCGCCGGCTCCTCTTCCCCGCGAGGGGGCAGGAGACCGTCGCCGGCCTCCCGGCGGGATGCCCGGCCTACGGCTCGTACCCCAGGTTCGGGGCCAGCCAGCGTTCCGCCCGCGAAAGCGGGACGCCCTTGCGGGCGGCGTAGTCCTCGACCTGATCGCGGCCGATCTTGCCCACGCCGAAATACCGCGACCGGGGATGTGCGAAGTAGAACCCGGCGACCGCCGCGGCCGGCAGCATCGCGAACCCTTCGGTCAGCGTGACGCCGGCGTTTTCCGGCGCGCCGAGAAGGTCGAACAGGACGGACTTCTCGCTGTGGTCGGGGCAGGCCGGATACCCCGGCGCCGGTCGAATCCCCCGGTACTCCTCGCGGATCAGCGCCTCGTTGCCCAGGTCCTCGCCGGGCGCGTAGCCCCAGAACTCCTTGCGCACGCGCTCGTGCATACGCTCGGCGAACGCCTCGGCGAGCCGGTCGGCCAGCGCCTTCAGGAGAATGCCGTCGTAGTCGTCGCGCGCGGCCTCGAATTCCGCGAGCTTCGCCTCGATCCCGATTCCCGCGGTGACGGCGAACCCGCCCAGATAGTCGGCGACGCCCGTCTCCCTAGGCGCGACGAAATCGGCGAGGGAAAGGTTCGCCCGCCCGGTGTTCCTGATCATCTGCTGGCGCAGGAAGTGGAAGCGCGCGCGCGCCGCGCCGCGCGATTCGTCGGCGTAGACCTCGATGTCGTCGCCCACGGCGTTCGCCGGGAAGAATCCGATGACCCCACGCGCCGTCAACCATCGCTCCGCGACGATCCGTTCCAGCATCGCCCGCGCGTCGTCGTGGAGGTCGCGGGCCGCCCGTCCGACCTTCGGATCGTCGAGTATCCTCGGAAATGCGCCGGCGAGCTCCCAGGCGCGGAAGAACGGCGTCCAGTCGATCCGGTCCACGAGATCGCCCAGATCGTAGGAGTCGAACGCCTTCAGCCCCAGGAAGGACGGTTTCGCGGGTTCCTCGGACGCCCAGTCGATGGACAACCGGGCCTCGCGCGCGTCCCGCAGCGCGTGCCGGCGGCCGCCCCGGCCCCGGCCCCGGTGGGCGTCCCGGATGCCGGCGTATTCCCGTTCGATCCCGGCCACGAACGGATCGCGCCGGGTATCGCTCGCCAGCGCGCCGGCGACTCCCACCGCCCGCGAGGCATCGACCACGTGAACGACCGGGTGGTCGTAGTTGGGAGCGATCTTGACGGCGGTGTGGACCCTGGAGGTCGTCGCGCCGCCGATGAGCAGCGGCACCGTGAAGCCCGCCCGCTTCATCTCCGCGGCCACGATCTCCATCTCTCCGAGCGAAGGCGTGATGAGTCCGGAAAGCCCGATCATGTCGGCGCCCTCCGCCTTCGCCGTCTCCAGTATCCTGGCGTAGGGAACCATGACTCCGAGATCGACGACCTCGAAGTTGTTGCACTGAAGCACCACGCCGACGATGTTCTTGCCGATATCGTGGACGTCGCCCTTCACGGTCGCGGTCACGATCTTGCCCTTGGCCGAAATCCCGCCGCCGCTCCCCTTTTCCGCCTCGAGGAACGGGATCAGGTGGGCCACGGCCCGCTTCATCACGCGGGCGCTCTTCACGACCTGCGGCAGGAACATCTGTCCCGAACCGAACAGGTCGCCTACGATGTTCATGCCGTTCATCAACGGCCCCTCGATGACGTCGAGGGGACGGTCCATGGCGAGGCGCGCTTCCTCGGTGTCGTCGACGACGAAATCGCCGATCCCCTCGACGAGGGCGTGGGACAGCCGCTCCTCGACCGGACCCTCCCGCCACGAGAGATCGGGACCCTGGTCCTTGCGCTGGCGCCGAACGTTGTCGGCGACCGCCAGCAGCCGTTCCGTGGCGTCCGGCCGCCGGTTCAGAACGACGTCCTCGACACGCTCGCGCAGGCTTTCCGGAATGTCGGCGTAGACCGCGAGCTGACCCGCGTTGACGATCCCCATGTCCATGCCGGCCTCGATCGCGTGGTACAGGAACACCGAATGCATGGCCTCGCGGACGGCGTTGTTGCCCCGGAACGAAAAGGACATGTTGCTGACCCCGCCCGAAACCAGGGCGCGCGGCAGGGTTTCCTTGACGATGCGCGTGGCCTCGATGAAATCGACGGAGAAGTCGTCGTGCTCCCGCATTCCGGTGGCGACGGGAAAGACGTTGGGATCGAGAACGACGTCCCCGGGCGGGAAGCCCACCCTTTCGGTCAGTATCCGGTAGGAGCGCGTCAGGATCTCGACCATGCGCTCGCGCGAGTCCGCCTGTCCCCTTTCGTCGAACGCCATCACGACGACGGCGGCGCCGTGGTGCAGGATTTCCCCGGCCTGTTCGACGAACGCCGCCTCCCCCTCCTTGAGGCTGATCGAGTTGACGATCCCCTTCCCCTGGATGTTCTTGAGGCCCGCTTCGATGACCGACCACCTCGAGGAGTCGATCATGACCGGCACGCGCGAGATGTCCGGCTCAGCGGCGACGAGGCGCAGGAACGTCTCCATGGCGGCTTCGGAGTCGAGCATCGCCTCGTCCATGTTGACGTCGATGATCTGGGCGCCGTTCTCCACCTGCTGGCGCGCGATCTCCAGCCCGGCGGCGTAGTCGCCCTCGCGGACGAGTCCGGCGAACTTCGCCGACCCGGCGACGTTGGTCCGTTCGCCGACGTTCACGAAACCGGTCAGCGGCCCGATCGTCAGGGGCTCGAGGCCGCTGAGCCGGCAACGAGGCTCGATGTCCGGGCGCACGCGCGGCGGCAGGTCGGCGACGGCCTCGGCGATGGCGCGGATGTGGCGAGGCGTGGTGCCGCAGCACCCGCCGACGACGTTGACGAATCCGCTCTCGGCGAATTCCCCGAGCTGTTCGGCCAAGAACGCCGGCGTGTCGTCGTAGCCGCCGAATTCGTTCGGCAGACCCGCGTTGGGATACACGCTGACGGGAATGCCGGCGACGCGCGCGAGCTCCCGGATATGGGGCCGCAGCGCCTCGGCGCCGAGGGCGCAGTTGAACCCGACCGACATCGGCTGCGCGTGCGCGACGGAATTCCAGAACGCCTCCGCCGTCTGCCCGGAGAGCGTGCGCCCGGAAGCATCCGTGATCGTGCCGGAGATCATCACCGGCCGCCGGACTCCGTGGGTGTCGAAGTGCTTCCTCACCGCGTAGATGGCCGCCTTGGCGTTCAGGGTATCGAATATCGTCTCGATCAGAACGATGTCGGCGCCGCCGTCGATCAGGCCGCGGACCGCCTCGGCATAGGCGGCCGCCAGGGCGTCGAACGACACGTTCCGGAAACCGGGATCGTTCACGTCGGGCGAGATCGACGCCGTTCGGTTGGTCGGGCCGACAACGCCGGCGACGAACCGGGGCTTGCCCGGAGTCGCCGCCGCGACCTCGTCCGCGACGTCGCGCGCGAGACGCGCACCCTCGCGATTGAGCTCGTAGGCGAGGTCCTGCAGCCCGTAGTCGGCCTGCGAGATCGACGTCGCGTTGAAGGTGTTCGTCTCGACGATGTCGGCTCCGGCGCCCAGAAAGGCGCGGTGGATTTCCCGTATCACGTCCGGCCGCGTGAGGGTCAGGAGATCGTTGTCGCCCGCGAGATCCCGGGGGTGGTCGGCGAACCGTTCGCCGCGGAAGTCGGCCTCGCCGAGACCGTGCTCCTGGATCATCGTCCCCATGGCGCCGTCGAGCAGGAGGATCCGCTCGTCGAGCAGGCGCTCGAGGGTCTCCGAGGGATCGGAGCGCGGAACGGTGTCGCGCACGGCCGGTCTCGCGCCTAACGGTCGTCCGCGGGCGCGCACAGCCCCAGCGCATGGCACGTGGCGAAGGTCAGGTCGGCCCGGTTGAGCGTGTAGAAATGGAAGCGCGAAACGCCTTCGTCCGCCAGGATGCGGCATTGCTCCCCCGCCACCATGGCGGCGACGAGCCTGCGGGTTTCCGGATCCCGGCCCAGGGGTTCGAACAGGCGCGAAAGCCAGCCGGGAATGCCGGTCCCGCACGCACCGGCGAAGCGGACCACCCGTTCGAAGTTCGTCACCGGAAGGATTCCCGGAATCAACGGCGCGTCCACCCCCGCCCGCCGGATACGATCGCGAAAACGCAGGAACGCCTCGGTGTCGAAGAAGAACTGGGTGATCGCGCGCCGGGCGCCCGCGTCGATCTTGCGCTTGAGGTTGTCGAGATCGAAGTCCGCGCTCGGCGCCTCGGGATGGGTTTCGGGATACGCGGCGACCGAAATGTCGAAGTCGGCGATCCGGTTGAGGCCTTCGACCAGGTCGGCGGCGTAGCGATATCCCCCCGGATGGGGCGCGTAAGCCGTGCCGGGCTCCGGCGGGTCTCCCCGGAGGGCGACGATGCGCCGCACGCCCGCCTCCCGGTAGGCGCGGGCGACGTCGTCCACCTCGTCCCGCGTCGCGGCGACGCAGGTCAGGTGCGCCGCGGGCGTCAGGGTCGTCTCCTCGAGAATGCGGCGGACCGTGGCGTGCGTGCGGTCGCGTGCGCCGCCGCCGGCGCCATAGGTGACGGACACGAAGTCCGGCGCGACCGGAGCGAGGCGGAGGATCGACTTCCACAGCGTCCGCTCCATCTCCTCCGTCCGCGGCGGAAAGAACTCGAACGAAACGCCGAGATCCGCCATCCCCGAGAACCTGAGCGCAAGCGCGCCCAGCCGCTCGACCACGGGTCGGACCGCGGCATCGGCCGTCATGCCGCCGCCCGCCGTTCCCCGGCGTCCTCCTTCGTCGCCGCCCAGACGACGACGGTGAGCGGGTCGCCTTCCAGCCGGACGCGGTCGCCGGGAACGAGTCGCGCGGCTTCCAGCCACTCCACGACTTCCACGTCGGAAAAGCCGAGGCGTCGATGCGTGTGCTCCTCGCGGAGGAACTCGAGCTCGTGCGGGGCGAAGTCGACGATGGCCAGGGCGGCGCCGGCGCCGGGACGCAGAACCCGGGCCGCCTCGGCTATGGCCGCGGCGGGATCGGAGGCAAAGTGGAGAACCTGGTGGAACGTCACCGCGTCCACGCTCCCGCCGGACAGGGGCAGGTGATACATGTCGCCGTGCCGGACCTGGCAATGACCATGCCCCGCGCGTTCGAGGTTCGCGCGCGCGACCGCCAGCATGTCATGGGAAAGGTCGATGCCGATGCCGCGATGGAACCGGTCGGCGAACAGTTCCAGTATCCGGCCGGTTCCGGTGCCGATATCCAGGAATTCACCGATGCGCCGGTCGGCGAAGACCGAGAGGAGCGCCGTCTCGACGTCCGATTCCGGCACGTAGAGGGAGCGGATTTCATCCCAGCGCGTGGCGTTCGCGCGGAAATAGGCGGCCGCTGCGTCGGCCCGTGATTTCTTGACCGCCTCGAGTCGCTGGAGGTCCCGGGCCAACCCCGCGTCATGCCGGGGGATGAGCGCCGCGAGCGTCCGCGCCAGTCCGCCCGGCTCTTCGGCGTCGGCCAGCCGGTAGAAGGCCCAAGTTCCTTCCCGGAACCGGTCCAGCAATCCGGCTTCGCACAACACCTTGAGATGCCGGGACACGCGGGGCTGACTCTGCCCCAGGATCCAGGTCAGCTCGGTTACCGTGAGTTCGGATTCCCCGCAGAGCGCGAGAAGACGCAGCCGGGTCGGTTCGGCAGCTGCGCGCAGGGCATTCAAGAGCGTATTCATGGACTCCCGCCGGGAACGAGGCGTCACGCGATCGAGCTTCAAATAGAGAATTACATAAACATATCTCTATATGATTCTCAATGGAAATTCACGGCATGTCGCCGCCGCGCCGCGCTGGCATCCAGACCCGGGATATGATATCGACATCGCCCCGGAGCCGGGCGCGGCCGTGATGTCGGGCGAACGAGTTCCGGGGCCGAACGGCGGGAATTGGCGGGACGGTTTCGTGACTTCGACCGGGACATTGGCGATTCGGACCGCGGGCGCCGCGCTCGCCGCGGGCGTCGCCATGTCCGCCTGCGCGATTCCACCGGCCGACGACGCCGAGGCGCGGGCCGAATTCGCGGCGATCAACGATCCCTTGGAGCCGTTGAATCGGGCCGTGTTCGAATTCAACCGCGCGGTCGACCGGGTGTTGCTCGAACCGGTGGCCCGGGCCTATCGCGGCGTCGTTCCCGACTTCGGCCGGATGATGGTGACGAACTTCCTCGACAACCTGAAGTCGCCGGTGATACTGGCGAACGACCTGCTGCAGGGGGAAGGAGACCGCGCCGGCGAAACCGGCGGCCGCTTCCTGGCCAACACCATCATCGGCCTCGGCGGTCTGTTCGAGGTTACCGGAATCGAATTCCACGACGAGGACCTGGGCCAGACGCTGGCCGTATGGGGCATCGACGAGGGGCCCTATCTCGTGCTGCCGTTGCTGGGGCCATCGTCGGTCCGGGACGCCGTCGGCCTCGCCGGCCAGACGCTCGCGGAGCCCGTGTCCCGGTACGCGCGCGACGCGGGACACGCCGCCGTTCCCTGGGTCCGCTCCGGCATGGAAGGCATCGACGCCCGCTCCCGCAATATCGAGACCCTCGACGAGATCGAGCGCGGCGCCATCGACTTCTACGCCACCGTGCGCAGCCTCTACAGGCAGCGCCGCGACGACGAGATCCGCAACGGCAGGCCCCCGCAATCCGTGCCCATCCCGGAAATTCCGTGGGACGAGGACGAAGAGTCGCAGACCGGCCGCGCCTCGTCCGCCGTCAAGTAGCCCTTCGCCAGGTCATGTCCATGCACCGTCCCCGCCTCGTCGTAGCGACCTTCGCGCTGTTGGCGCTGTTTTGCGCGCCGCCGGCGTCCGCCGAGGCGCCTGGCCCCACGCGCTTCATCGAAACCCTGGCCGAGAAGACGATCGCGGCGATCACCAGGGAAAACGTCTCCGACGAGGTCCGGTTCGAGGAGTTCGGGCGGCTCTTCCGCGAGAGCTTCGACATCGGCGCCATCAGCCGCTTCGTGCTGGGCCGCCATTGGCGGCGGGCGACCGCGGAGCAGAGAAAGGAATACCGGTCGCTGTTCGCGGATTTCATCGTCCATACCTATGCCGGTCGATTCCGGCAGTATTCCGGTGAAACGCTGACCGTGGACGGAGAGCGCGAGGTCAACGAGCGCGACACGATCGTGTCGAGCCGGATAAACACGCGGGATGGATCATCGATCCGGGTAGACTGGCGCGTGCGGACGAAGGGCGGCGATCACAGGATCGTCGACATCGTCGTCGAAGGCGTGAGCACCGTGCTCGCCCAGCGCGAGGAATTCGCGTCGATGATCCGGCGCGGCGGCGGCGACATCGAGAGCCTGATCGCCGAGCTCCGGGAGCGGGCCCGGCCAGCCGAGTAGAACGGCCCCCTGCGAAGCGCCCTACGTCCGGCGCAAGGGCTTGTACCCGATGCGGCGCGGACGGTCGGTCTCGTCGCCGAGCCGGCGGCGGCGGTCTTCCTCATATGCCGCGTAGTTTCCCTCGAACCACTCGACGCGGCTGTCGCCCTCGAACGCCAGGATATGGGTGGCCGTCCGATCCAGGAACCAGCGGTCGTGGCTGATCACCATCGCGCAGCCCGCAAATTCCAGGAGAGCGTCCTCCAGTGCCCGCAACGTATCGACGTCGAGATCGTTGGTCGGTTCGTCCAACAGAATGAGGTTCGCCCCCGACTTGAGGATTCTCGCGAGATGGACGCGGTTGCGTTCGCCGCCCGAGAGCTGGCCGACCCTCTTCTGCTGGTCGGCTCCGCGGAAATTGAAGGCGCCGACATAGGCGCGACTCGCCATCGTCCGCTTTCCCAACTCGATCTCGTCGAGGCCGCCGGATATCTCCTCCCAGACCGTGCGGTCGGGGTCGAGCGCGTCGCGGGACTGGTCGACGTAACCCAGCACCACCGAGTCGCCCAGACGCAGGTTGCCGGAGTCCGCGGTTTCCTCGCCGACGATCATGCGGAACAGGGTGGTCTTGCCGGCCGCGTTCGACCCGACGATTCCCGCGATGGCCCCCGGGGGAACGCGAAAGGAAAGGTCGTCGATCAGGAGGCGGTCGCCGAAACCCTTGCAGACGTGTTCGGCATCCAGGACGAGGTCACCGAGACGGAGGCCGGCGGGAATCATGATCTGGGCCTTTTCCCGGGACCGTTCGAACTCTTCGGAGAGCAGGGCTTCGTAAGCGTCGACTCGCGCCTTGCTCTTCGCCTGACGCGCCCGGGGCGCCTGGCGAACCCACTCGAGCTCGCGCGCGAGCGTGCGTCGGCGCGCCTCCTCCTGCTTGCCCTCCCGCTCGAGGCGCGCCTGCTTGCGTTCGAGCCATGACGAGTAGTTGCCCTCGAAGGGGAGGCCGCGGCCTCGATCCAGTTCCAGGATCCAGCCGGCGACGTTGTCGAGGAAATAGCGGTCGTGCGTGACGGCGACGACGGTCCCCGGATAGTCGTGGAGAAAGCGTTCGAGCCAGGCGACCGACTCGGCGTCCAGATGGTTGGTCGGCTCGTCGAGAAGCAGCAGGTCGGGGTGCGACAACAGGAGGCGGCACAGCGCGACCCGCCGCCGCTCGCCGCCGGAGAGCGTCGTCACCCGGGCATCGCCGGGCGGGCAGCGCAGCGCGTCCATCGCGATATCGATGTGGCGGTCGAGCTCCCAGGCGTCCCGCGCCTCGATCCGCTCCTGCAACGCGCCCTGTTCGTCGATCAGGGCCTGCATCTCGTCCTCGTCGAGAGGTTCGGCGAAGCGCGCGCTGACGTCCTCGAACCGGTCGAGCAACGCCTTGATCTCCGCCACGCCGTCCATGACGTTGCCGAGCACGTCCTTCGTCGCGTCGAGTTCCGGCTCCTGGGGCAGGTATCCGACCTTCACCCCGTCCGCGGCCCAGGCTTCGCCGGCGAATTCGGTCTCGATCCCGGCCATGATGCGCAGCAGGGTGGATTTCCCGGCGCCGTTGTATCCCAGGACGCCGATCTTGGCGCCGGGGAGAAACGACAGATGGATGTCCTTGAGGACCTCGCGACCGCCCGGATAGGACTTCGTGAGGCCGACCATCGTGAAGACGTATCGGTAGGAGGCCATGTGCTTTCCCGGAGCGGTCGGCCGGTCGGGACGCCGCCGGACCACGTTTTAGGCACTCGTCCCCGCGCCCGCAACGGACGGCGCCGCGGGAGCGGCGCCTGGGCGGGGGCGGGAAATCCGATGTAGTGTCCCGGAACCGTCCCGGCGGCGATGACCCCGGCTCCCCTTCGGATCACCCTCCATGCCCGTCCCAGCCCTGTTCCTGGCGTCGGCCTTCTGGGCGTCGACGATGATCGCCAACAAGTCCATCGTCGACGATCTCGCGGTATCGGAGATCTCGGTGGGGCGTTTCGTCGTCGGGGCCCTGACGATGTGGTCGATCGCCCTGCTGGCCGGCCAGGGCCGCGGATCGAGGAAGATCGGGTGGGGGCCCGTGCTGTTGGGCATCCTGGACCCCGGTATCGTGGCGCTCTTTCTCGTCTGGGGCTTGACGCTGAGCAGCGCCGTGAGCGGCGCGGTCCTCCTCGGCACGCAGCCCATCCTGATGCCGTTGCTGGGCTGGCTGGCGCTTCGGGAACCGATCCGCGGCAGTGTCCTCGTGGGCGCCGCGGTCGCCTTCGCCGGCGCGGTCCTGCTCGTCCAGGGACAGGAGGATCACGGCGGCGGCACGGTGCTCGGCGACGTGTTGCTGGCGACCGGCGTCCTGATCATCTGCGGCGCGCAGTTGATCGCGCGACGGATCGCCCTGGTTCACGGCCACGCCATGACCGTCACGAGCATTCAGCTCACGATGGCGGCGCTGGTCGGGCTGTTCGTGATGTTCGCCATCGAGCGACCGGCGTCCTCCGTCGCGAAACTCGACACGGAGGTCGTTCTGACGCTCCTCTATCTCGGGATCATCGGCAGCACGGGGCCGTTCTTCCTCTACAACTACGCGCTGCGCTTCCTGACGGTGGGCAGGGTCAGCCTGTTTCTGACGCTGGTCGGTCCGCTCGGCGCGCTGATGTCCTGGTCCTATCTCGGGACGGAGGTGACGCCGCTGGACTGGATCGCCATCGCGGTCGTCGTCTTCGGGGTGCTTCTGCCGGCCATCACGGAATCCCGGCTGTTCGGCCGGCGCGGCTTGTGACGCGCGGCGCGGCCCGGATACGGTGCCTGGAGGCGCCGGACGCCCCACCATGCCGGAAGGAAGACGGATGACGCGCATAGCGGTTCTCGACGACTATCAGGGCGTCGCCCTCGACATGGCCGACTGGAGCCGGGTGTCGGCGCGGGCGGAAGTCGTGGTCTTCGACGACCACCTCCCGGAAACCGCCGCCGTGGCCGAACGCCTGAAGGGGTTCGACGTCGTCTGCGCCATGCGCGAGCGCACCCCCTTTCCGCGGGACCTCCTCGCGGAACTGCCGGATCTGAAGCTGCTGATCACGACCGGACCGCGCAACGCCTCCATCGACGTCGCCGCGGCCGGCGAACGGGGGATCACGGTCTGTCACACGGCTTCCCTGGCGACCGGCACCCCCGAGCTGACCTGGGCCCTGATACTGGCGCTGGCCCGACGCGTTCCGCTCGAGTTCGCGAACGTGCGCGACGGACGGTGGCAGACCACCGTGGGCGCGGACCTCGCGGGGAAGACCCTCGGCATTCTGGGTCTCGGCAGGCTCGGTTCCCGGGTCGCGCGCGTGGCGGTTGCGTTCGGAATGTCCGTCATCGCCTGGAGCCGGAACCTGACCGGCGAACGCGCCGCCGAATGTGGCGCCACGCGGGTCGGCAAGGACGAGCTCCTGGCCCGGTCCGATTTCGTCACCATCCACCTGGTGTCGAGCGAGCGCACCCGCGGCCTGATCGGCGCCGGGGAGCTTGCCCTCATGAAGGCGAGCGCCTTCCTGATCAACACCTCGCGCGGACCGATCGTCCGGGAATCGGCCCTGATCGACGCCGTCCGGCGGGGCGCCATCGCCGGCGCCGGCCTCGACGTGTACGACGTCGAGCCGCTGCCGGCGGACCATCCGTACCGGACTCTGCCCAACGTGGTGCTCACGCCGCACATCGGCTACGTCACCGAGGAAAGCTACCGGCTGTTCTACGGCGAGACCGTGGAGAACGTCGAGGCGTGGCTGGCCGGCGCCCCGATCCGTGTTCTGAACCCCCGGCCCGCGTGACGGAGCCCGCCATGACCCGCCTTCCGGAACTCGATCCCGATGCCATGTCGCCGGAGCAGCGCCAGGTCCACGACGCCATCGCCGAAGGCCCGCGCGGCAACGTCCGGGGACCGTTCCACGCCTGGCTGAGAAGCCCCGAGCTGTGCCGACGGGCACAGGAGCTGGGCGCCTTCTGCCGCTTCGGCTCGTCGCTGCCGCCGCGTCTCTCCGAGCTCGCGATCCTGACCGTCGCCCGCCACACGACGTGCCAGGTGGAATGGTATCTGCACGAACCGATCGCCCGCGACGCCGGCCTCCCGGACGACGCGATCGAGGCCATCGGGAGCGGCCGTCCGCCCGAGTTCACCCGCGAGGACGAACGCGCGGTCCACGCGGCGGTCACGGAGCTGCTGGAAACGCACCGCCTGTCGGACGAGGCCTACGCCGACGCCCTGGCGCCGCTCGGCGAGCGGGGCGTCGTCGATCTGGTGGGCATCGTCGGCTACTACGTTCTGGTGGCGCTGACCCTGAACGGTTTCGAGGTTCCGGTCCCCGACGGCGCGCCGCCGCCCCTGCCGGACCGGCGTCACGGCCTATGAGATCTCGACGTGCATCACCTGCATGTCGCGAACCGCGGCCAGGTCGGGCGCGACGCCGAGCCCCGGCGCCTCGCCGAGCGTCAACCCGCCGTCGACGAGGTCCGGATACGGCGTGGCCAGCCCCTCCCGCAGCGGATTGGCGTTGAAGTCCATTTCGAGCAGCCCGTCGCCGTCGGCGGCGGCGAGCAGGTGCGCCGACGCCAGGAGGCCGATGCCGCCCGCCAGGAAATGGGGACAATAGGTCAGGCCGGCGTCGGAGATCATCCGCGCGACACGCCGGCAACCGGTGATTCCGCCCCATTTGCAGGCATCCGGTTGCACGAAACGGCACCAGCCCCCCTCGACGAGGGCTTGGTAGGCCTCCTCGCCGCGCAGATTCTCGCCACCGGCCAGCGCCACCTCCGAGACGTCGCGCAGCGCCCGCCATTCCTCCGCCGGCCGGTCGGCCGGCAACGGCTCCTCCAGCCACGTCAGCGGCAGCCCCGCCATCCGGCCCGCCATGTCGGTCGCCGTCGGCAGGTCCCAGGCCTGGTTGGCGTCGACCATGAAACACTCGCCGTCGCCGAGTCCGGCGGCGATCTCCCTCATGTTGCCGAGGTCCCTGTCCCTGCCGAAACCGATCTTGAGCTTGAAGTTGCGGAATCCCGCCTCGCGGGCGCGTCCCACCATGTCCGGCGCGCCGTCCGGATTGACCCCGCTCGCGTAGGCGGGCACCGCCTCCAGAGCCGAGGGCGACAACAGGCGGCGAAGAGGCACGCCCCGGCGCCGGGCAACCATGTCCCACAACGCGATGTCGACCCCTGCCACGCACTGCGCGACGGCGCCCGGCTCGCCGGACTGGATCGCCCAGACGTGCGATTCCGCCGTCAGCGCCGCGAACGCGCCCTCGGGGTCTGCGAAGGAGCGGCCGATGAGCCGGGGCGCCAGAAGCGTCTCCAGCCAGCGGACGCGGTGCTCGGCGCCGAAGTAGGGGAAGTTGCACCAGACCTCGCCCCAGCCGAACGCGCCCTCCCGATCCTCGACGCGGACGAGAACGACGGGCCGGTCGCGAAACGTCCCGAAGGCGGACACCACGGGCACGTCGACGGGCGCGCGAAAGGCGTAACAGTCCACCCGGCGGATATCCATCTCGCTCATCCCGAATCTCCCGAACCGCTCCGCCCGGCTTCGTACGCCTTCCTCACGGCGCCCAGCCCGCCGCGAAAGGCGTAGGCCTCGTATCCCGCCTGCTGCATGATCTCGACGAAACGGGGCGCCTGGGTCCCGTATGCGCAATAGACGACATACGACCTCGATTTGTCCAGATTCCGCAGGCCGTCGGCGAACGACGCCGGATCGAGATGCACCGCGTCCGGGACGTGCCGGGCCTCGAACATGCGGCGCGGCTGGCAATCCACCACGACCGCGCCGTCCGGAATCTCCTCGGTGAACAGGTAGGGCATCCGCAGGTCCGAGGCGTCCAGCTTCTTGAGATCGAACGTCCGGCGGCCCGCGACCGCGGCGTCCAGGACCGCCGGGTCGAGCTTCGCCGCCTCTTCGGCGACCCGCCCGGACGACGTCGCCGTGACGGGGCGCGCGTCGGTCAACGCGCAGTATTCCCGCACGCGCGCGGAGAGGGGCGCCGTTCCGATACGCTCCGCCTCGGCGACGATTTCCCGCTTGTCGCAGGCGACGAGGGGGCGGATGACGGGCAGCGCGACGCTGGCGTCGATACTGGCCAGGTTCTTCAGCGTCTGCGACGACACCTGGCCGATCGACTCGCCGGTGGCGATGACCTCGAGCCCCTCCGCGACGGCGATGCGTTCGGCGGCCCCGTACATCTGCCGCTTCAGCACAACCTGCAGATAAGCCTCGCGCACCCTTTCCCGGAGCTCCTCCACGACCGGACCGAAATCGACGACGAACAGGCGGGGGCGCTGGCCGTGTGCCCACAACTCGGCCAGCACCTTGGCGACCTGGAGCACCAGGCGCTCGTAGGCGCCGCCGCCGAGATTGCAGAACGCGAAATCCGTGGCCACGCCCCGCTTCATCAGCCGCCAGGCCGCCACGGCCGAATCGAACCCGCCCGAAAGCAGGGTCAGGGCGCGGCCCTGAATGCCGAGGGGCAGGCCCCCGGGACCCGGCATCCGCGCCGAGTACATGACGGCCCGCGCCGCATCGACCTCCACCTCGACGGTGACCTCCGGCGCGTCGAGATCGACCGTGCCGTGCCCGTCGAGAGCCGCCCCCAGGCGCCTGGCCACGTCGACGCTGGTGAAGCCGATCCCGTCCTTGCCGGGTCCGAGGCGCTTGGCCCGGACGGCGAAACTCCGGCCCCGGACGGCGTCGGCGAAAACGGCCTCTCCCCGCGCGGCGATGGCGTCGAGATCGCAATCGGCGGTCGCCTCGACGACGGAGTACGAGCTGATGCCGAAAACCCTGGACAATACGGCGCACGCCGCCTCTCCCGAATCGGTCGACAGCACGACGCGCGCACCGCTCATTTCCAGTTCGCAGGCGATTCCGCGGGCGCGCAGGGCGTCGGCGATGTTCGCCCGCAACGTTCCCTGGAAACGCCGCCGCGCGCGCGCCGCCTTCAGCGTGATCTCGCCCGTGGGTCGGATGGCGATGCGTTCGCTCGATCCCGGAGGTCGGCCTTCCATCTCGGTCCGGTCGCGTTCGTTTTCCCGCCGCCGCGTTCACGGCGCGGAGCGCCCTGGTCGTCCACCGCGACGGCTGGGACGGATATAACAGGGCCGCGGTTCCCATGCCAGGAGACGAGGAGTACGATGGCGCCATGCCGACCTTGACGGAACTCATCGCCCGCGCCCCCTGGCGGGAGGCGGTCACCTACCGCGATACGTGGCCCCACGAATACGTTCTCACCGGAAAGGACGGCCAACGGGAATTGCTGGCGGCCGTCCGCGACCGTTTTCGCGCCGGCGAGGGCGTCGCCTGCAGATTCTTCCGCACGAACAACACGTATCTGTTCGTCGGCGAATACAAGTACTGGCTGATGACCCACTACGACGACGTCGATCCCTACGACCACGAGAGCGACTACGTGCTCAATCGCGCCCGTCTCTACCGGGACCGCCGGGATTTCATCATCCAGCCGGGCGACAGCGGCAAGCCCGAGATCTACCCCGGCAACCCGCCCGCCCGACGTGAAACGGACGACGGAGACCCACGATGACCGACAAGACCACCTTGCTGGCTTACTTGGTGCCGACATTGACCGGCCGTGTGGAGGATACGGCGACGGAGGCTCTCGCGTTCATCCTGAGCGAGGACGAGGCATGTCTCGGCGCGTTGAACGACCTGCTGCGGGACGGGGGATTCGACCTGGAACCGATAGAGAGGGTCGAAACGCAGGTAGCCGAAAAAGACGGTTCCCGGCCCGATATGACCGGCTACGACCGGACCGGCGGCAAACGTCTGCTTGTCGAGGCGAAATTCTGGGCCGCCCTGGGGCAGGAGCAGGCCAGCGGCTATTTCGACCATCTCGATGAAAAAGGCCCTGGGGTGCTGCTCTTGATCGTCCCGGAAAGCAGGCGTGAAACCCTGTGGCAAGAGATCAAGGGTCAAATGGACAAGGCCGGAAAGGAACTCGAGCACATTGAAACCTTTGAAGGCGGCCGGAGAGCTCAAATCGCCGGCTCGGACAAAAGGTTGTTGCTGGTGAGTTGGGATCGGCTGCTGCGGCGCATGGCCGACGCCGTTTCCGGAGATTCCCCGGCAGCCTCGGACATTCGGCAACTTCGAGGCCTGGCTCGACGGCAGGACGACGAGGCTTTTCAACCAATCCATGCGGAAGAACTTGCCCCGTCTCTGGCCCGCAGGATACGTTCGATAAACCAGCTGATTGATGACGTGATCGACAGCGGACGCGAGGAACTGGGAATCACAACCGATGGCCTTAGATCAGCGCCGCAACGGGAGGGCTACGGACGGTATTTCAGGTTCATGGATGTCGAGGGAAATTTCTTTATTGGGGTCAACTTTGACCTTTGGGCAGCCAGAAGCAGTACCCCTCTATGGCTCTGGATAGGTAAATCCGTTCGAGTCGATGTTGAAAAATTGCGGAGAGAATTTCCTCGAACGCAGCAGTACAGATATGAGGCATATGAGGTTCCGATCGATTTGAAGACCGGCGAGGAACACCAAGCCGTTCTGGATGACGTCGTTTCTCAAATAAGAAAGATCAAGGATGTGGTCAACGGAAGCGGCCACTCCGCTGATCCTCCGACGCGCCCGGAATGAACGGAGTGGCGGGAACTGGTGGGCCCGGCAGGACTCGAACCTGCAACCAGACCGTTATGAGCGGCCGGCTCTGACCAGTTGAGCTACGGGCCCCGAGGCGGCGGGGATCAGGTGTCCAGAAAGCTCCTGAGCTTGCGCGAGCGGCTCGGGTGCTTGAGCTTGCGCAACGCCTTGGCCTCGATCTGGCGTATGCGCTCGCGCGTGACCGAGAACTGCTGCCCGACCTCCTCCAGCGTGTGATCGGTGTTCATGCCGATGCCGAAACGCATACGCAGCACCCGCTCCTCGCGGGGCGTCAGGCTGGCGAGCACGCGCGTCGCCGTCTCGCGCAGGTTCGAATGGATCGCCGCGTCGACCGGCAGCACCGCGTTGCGGTCCTCGATGAAGTCGCCGAGGTGGCTGTCCTCCTCGTCGCCGACGGGCGTCTCCAGGCTGATCGGCTCCTTGGCGATCTTGAGGACCTTGCGCACCTTCTCCAGCGGCATGTTGAGCTTCTCGGCCAGCTCCTCGGGCGTCGGCTCGCGGCCGATCTCGTGGAGCATCTGGCGCGAGGTGCGGACGAGCTTGTTGATGGTCTCGATCATGTGCACGGGAATACGGATCGTCCGGGCCTGATCGGCGATCGAGCGCGTGATCGCCTGGCGGATCCACCACGTGGCGTAGGTCGAGAACTTGTAGCCGCGCCGGTACTCGAACTTGTCGACGGCCTTCATCAGACCGATGTTCCCTTCTTGGATGAGGTCCAGGAACTGCAGGCCGCGGTTCGTGTATTTCTTGGCGATGGAGATGACGAGCCGCAGGTTGGCCTCGACCATTTCCTTCTTGGCCCGGCCGGCCTCCCGCTCGCCCTTCTGGACCGTGTGGACGACGCGGCGGAACTCCTGGACGTCCAGTCCGATGTCGGCGCAGATGTCGGCGAACTCCTTGCGGATCGCCTTGATTTCGTCCCCTTCGTCCCTGGCGAATTGGGCCCAGCCCTTTTCCTTCCAGCGCCGGGCGCGCGACAGCCAGAGCGAGTCGAGTTCCCGGCCCCGATAACGCTTGACGAAGCTGTCGCGCGAAATCCCGTGCTTCCCGGCGAGCCGCAGAAGACGGCTTTCGAGGGTATGGAGGCGGCGGTTGATGCCGTAAAGCTGATCGACGAGCTCCTCAATGCGGACGTTGTTCAGGCGAATCGAGTTCGCCTGCCGGATCAGGTCCCGCCGCAGGCTCGCGTACCGCTTCTGCTGCGACGGGCTCAGGGAGCCGTTCTTCAACGCCGCCTGGAAGCGCAGATTCTGGAGGCGATCGACCTTCTTGTTGATGGCGGCGATGTCGTCGAACGTCCCCAGCACCTGGGGTCTCAGGACGGCCTCCATCGCCGACAGCGACAGCACGACCTCGTCGTCGTCGCCGTCCTTTCCTCCCGCCTCCGGGTCGGCCCCGTCCCCGGCGCCGGCCTTTTCGGACGACGCCCCCTGCGTCCCGGCGCCCTCTTCCTTCCCCTCGTCCTCGTCCCGTCCCTTGAACGTGGCGTCGAGGTCGACGATCTCGCGCAGAAGCACGCTCCCGGAGGCCAGGTCGTCGCGCCACTGGACGATGGCGCGCATGGTCAACGGGCTTTCGCAGATGCCGCTGATCATGGTCTCGCGCCCCTTTTCGATGCGCTTGGCGATCTCGATCTCGCCCTGACGCGAGAGAAGCTCGATCGACCCCATTTCCCGCAGGTACATGCGGACGGGATCGTCGGTCCGCTCGTACTCGGGCTCCTCGGCCTTCGCGGCGGCGACCGGAGCCGGCGGCTTGTCCGGCTTGGCCTCGTCCGGCGGCGGGTCCTCGGTCTCGTCGCCCTCGATGACGTTGACGCCCATCTCGGACAGCATCGCCATGGTGTCCTCGATCTGCTCCGAGGACACCTGGTCCTGGGGCAGAACCTCGTTCAGCTCGTCATAGGTGACGTAGCCGCGCTCCTTGGCGCGGGCGACCATCTTCTTGATCGCCTGGTTCGAGGAGTCGATGAGCGGGCTGTCCGTCGACTCTTCCGTTGCTTCCTCGGTCTCCGCCGCGTTGGCCATGTTCTTCGCCGTGATGGTTGTTGTCGTGATGGTCGTCGTCGTTGCACGCCCGCCGCGTCCGGGGAGCGTCCCGGACGGGCGGCTCCGTCCTTCAGGGCGGCCCGGCGCCCGTCGGGTCGGCGGCCGCGGCTTCGGCGGCGCCGTTCCGCTCCGCTTCGCCGAGAAACGCCTTCAGGCGGTCAAACCCCTCGTCGGTGAAGTCGAACCCCTCGATGTACGCGGTCTTCTCCGCCGGCAGCGTCACGGCGGAGCGATGCACCGAAAGCACGCTCTCCCACCCCTTCCGGGCGTCCTCCGGCGGCGCGTCGGGGCGCACGAACGGCGCCAGCGGCGCAACCTTCGCCTCGGCGATGGCCTCCAGCGTCGCCGTGAACCCCTTCTCGCGGAGACGTCGTTTCAACGTCGCGCTGTCAAGGTCCGGGCTACCCGTCGCTATCTCTATGATCCCGCCGCGCAATCTGTCAAGCGCGGGGTCGCCGAGCTCGATGTCCGCGAATTCCTCCAGCTTCTGTTCCAGAAGATCGGGATGGCCGACGATCGTGGCGACCAGGACGCGCTCGCGGCGGTCCGTGACGCCGGCCGTCCCCAGGCCCAGGCCGTGATGCCGCGACAGACGGCGCCCGCGGGAAGCATCCCGTCCGCCGCGCCCCCCGAACGCCGTCCGCGCTTCCGGCGTCCATCCGTCCGTGCCGAACAGCTCGTCCAGCCGCGCGCGATAGTGACGTTCGTAGAACACCCTGACCTGCTGGTCCCCGATCCGCCCGACCGTGGCGCGGACGTCGCGGGCGAACCCGGCGCGCCGTTCGGGCGTGTCGAGGTCCCGGTCGCGCATGGCGATCCGCCACAACAGATCCGAGAGCGGCGTGGCGTCCGAGAGCAGGTGCCGGAACTCGTCCGCGCCTCTCGCCGTCACCAGGCTGTCCGGGTCCTCGCCGGCCGGAAGCAGGGCGAAGCGGAGCGAATGTCCGGAGCGCAGCAGCGGCAGCGCGCGGTCGGCGGCGCGCGCCGCCGCGTTCCATCCGGCCGCGTCGCCGTCGAAACACAGCACGGGTTCGGGCGCCAGGCGCCACAGCAGGCCGATCTGATCCTCCGTCACCGCCGTTCCCAACGGCGCCACGACGTTCGCGAAACCCGCCTGATGCAGCGCGATGACGTCCATGTAGCCTTCCACGACGACGGCCGATCCCTGGTCCCTGATCGCCGGGCGCGCGTGGGCGAGGTTGTAGAGCAGACGGCCTTTCCGGAAGAGCGGCGTTTCGGGAGAGTTCAGGTACTTGGGCCCCGTCTCGCCCAGCGCCCTTCCGCCGAAGGCCACGACGCGGCCGCGCGAATCGGCGATGGGAAACACGATCCGGTCGCGGAACCGGTCATACGTCTCGCCGCCGTCTTCGGGCGCGGTCAGGAGCCCGCAGTCGACGAGCCGGTCCTCGGCGAACCCCCGGGCGAGCAGGGCTTCCTTGAGCGTCGTGCGGCCCGCCGGCGCGTATCCCAGACGGAATTCGCCGATCGTCCCGTCCGCGAGCCCCCGGCCCTCGAGGTACTCCCTCGCCTTCCGGCCCGAACCGGTCGCGAGCCGCCCCTGGAACCATTCGGCGGCGCACGCCATCGCGGCGAGCAACGAGGCTTGCGCTTCGTCCCGCGCCCGGGCCTCGGGCGAAGGCTTCGGCACCTCCATCCCGGCCTCGGCCGCCAGCCGTTCGACGGCCTCGGGAAAACCGAGCCCCTCGCGCTGCATGACGAAATCGAACACGCTGCCGTGGGCCTGACAGCCGAAGCAGTGATAGGAGCCCTTCTCCTCGTTCACCGTGAACGACGGAGTCCTTTCGTTGTGGAACGGACACAGGCCCACCCATCCGCGCCCGCGGCGCACGAGCTTCACGTGCCGGCCGATAACGTCCGCAAGCGGAATCCGCGCCCGCAGGTCGTCGAGGAAGTGGTCGGGAAACGCCATCGACGCGGGTTCAGTCCACCGTGTTCGTGTCCGGCCCCATGCCCGCGTTCACGGGACGCCGCTCCGAGATGTCGACCGGACCATACCACGCGCGACGCCCGGCCGGCCAGCCTCTTCTCCATACCGGCGTCGTCGCGAGAGATCGGCCATCAGCCGGACACGGCGAGGCGTTGACGGGTCGCGGGAGTGGCTAACGGTCCTGAACGGGATATACGGCTCGCGCGTTCGTGCCGTGATGGGGGTCGTACCAGAGCAGCTTCAGTGCCCGCCTGTCGCGGATTCCGTATATGCGTTTCGTCGCATCCAGGCGCAAGGAGAACAGCTCCGACACGTCGTCCTGCCCGATCTCCGCGAGCCTTGCCTTCGCTCGCCTGGTCATGTTCCCGACTTCCACGAAGTGGTGGTTGGCGCCTCTCGCCCTGCCGCCGGCCGCGCGCATGATCTCGGCCCAGGTCATGGACTCGAAGTGTTGCAGCTTGGGCAGGATTTCGTCCCACCAGACTCGATAGGGAACGTCGCGGCACCCCCACGCTCCCCTCTGATCCACGATGCTGAACCTCCACACGATCGTTTCGCGGTCGTGCGACGAAGGGTCGCGGCCCAAGCTCGTGCGAGACTCCTTGCGACCGGGCGGAAGCACGCGCGCCTTGGTCCGCTTCTCGGATCGCCGGGCCACGGCAGCTACAGGCTGCCGTAGTATTCGGCCAGATCCTGCTTCGGAATGGTGGTGTTGCCGCGCTCACCCTCCGGGACGTCCTTGCGAGCCATCTGCCAGGGGTCTTCCATGTGTGTGAGATCGCTGAGCCATTGCGGCGACTTGTCGCCGTAGAACTCGAGCACGGCGTCCACGGTCTCGCGCTGGTCGGGGGTGAGCGCATCCGCGTCTCCATTCGCCAGGCGGGACACCCGATATTCCCGGCGATGGGCGTCATAGAGCTCGCGAACCACCGGCCCGTTCGCCCAGGCTTCGATCTCTTCGGGAAACAGGACATCGTCGTCCCACACGAGCGACCACGCCTGGCTGTAGTAGATCAGCTTCTGGAGCTTCCAGGTCGTCATGGCGCCCTGCTTCCGAAGGACGTAGGCGGCGACGTCGAACACGCTGGTCATCGTTCTGCTCTCTTTTCCGTCCGTCAGGGGATCGATGCGAAAGACGGGGCGGCCCGGCGACGGTACGGCATCGAGGGATCAGGGACAACCAGATGTCCTTGACACAAATGTCCTCGTTCCACGACGTATGAGACACCGGGTGGGCCGTCGGGAACGGCGCATCGCGCGTCCCGCGGACGGAAGCCCGGTCCGGAAGGGGGGAACGTCGCGCCCGGTCAACCGGCCCTACGACAACAGGTCCTTGACGACCTGGCTGGCCTTGCGGAAATCCATCCGTCCGGCGTACCGGGACTTGAGCTCTCCCATCACCTGTCCCATGTCCTTGAGGCCACCGGCTCCGAGGGCCTCGATCGCCTCCCGGCTGGCGGCCGAGATCTCCTCCTCCGACATCCGCCGGGGCAGGAACTCCTCGATGACCCGGATTTCGCCCTCCTCCTGCGCCACGAGGTCGTCGCGGCGCCCCTTCCGGTACAGCTCGATGGAGTCCCGCCTCTGGCGGATCATCGTCTGCATCATGTTGAGGATGTCGTCGTCGCTCAGGCCCTCCACCGCCCCCGACCCGCGCGCGGCGATGTCGCGGTCCTTCAGGGCGGCCAGGATCAGCCGCACGGTCGCGGAGCGCCGGGCGTCCCTGGCCTTCATCGCGCTCTTGAGGGATTCGGAAAGCCGTTCGCGTAACATGTCCTGCCCGGTACGGCCCGTCGGGAATGTCGATTCTAGTCGACGCGGCCGGCAATGGCAAAACCCGCCGTCATCTCATAACCCATTGAAAGACAACACGACTTCGCGTCGGCGGCGAGGTTGACGCCGGCATGTTTGTTGCGTAGGGTCCGCTGGACTTTCCGCCACGATGTTCAAGGCCGCGCACCCGCGGCGCGGCGACACGGCGTTCGCGATCGACCTTCGTTGATGGCCTGGCCCCATTCGACTGACGCCGCGTCCCGTATCTCGGGGGCATCGGCGGTCCTGGTGCTGGACGACGGCTCGGTTCTCTGGGGCCGGGGGATCGGGCGCGAAGGCGTCGTCGAGGGGGAGGTCTGCTTCAACACCGCGATGACCGGGTATCAGGAGATCCTGTCCGATCCGTCCTACGCCGGCCAGATCGTCGCCTTCACCTTCCCCCACGTCGGCAACGTCGGCGCCAACGACGAAGATGCGGAGACGTCGGATCCCGCCGCCCGCGGGGTCGTCCTGAAGGCGCCGATAACCGATCCGTCGAACTTCCGGGCCCTGTCCCATCTCGACCGCTGGCTGAAGGACCGGGGCCTCGTCGGCATCGCAGGGGTGGACACCCGCCGCCTCACCCGCCGCATCCGGGACGCCGGGGCGCCCACCGGGCTTCTTCGTCACGCGCCCGACGGGAATTTCGATCTCGCGGCGCTGCGCGAGCGGGCGCGGGCGTGGCCCGGGCTGGAAGGCATGGACCTGGCCGGGGAGGTTTCCTGCGCCCGGGCCTACGAGTGGGACGAAACCCGGTGGACTCCGGGAGGGAGCGCCGGGACGGCGGGCTACGGGAAACTGACGGATCCCCGCTTCCGCGTGGTCGCCGTCGACTACGGCGTCAAGCGGAACATCCTGCGTTGCCTCGCCTCGCTCGGCTGCGCGGTCACCGTCGTGCCGGCGACGGCGACGGCGGACGACGTCCTGCGGCGGAAGCCCGATGGCGTGTTCCTGTCGAACGGTCCGGGCGACCCGGCCGCGACGGGCGAATACGCGGCGCCCGCCATCAGGGGCGTGCTGGACGCGGGGCTGCCCCTCTTCGGCATCTGTCTCGGGCAC
This sequence comes from Alphaproteobacteria bacterium, assembly GCA_965200265.1. Classification (GTDB taxonomy): domain Bacteria; phylum Pseudomonadota; class Alphaproteobacteria; order UBA2966; family UBA2966; genus UBA2966. The sequence continues at coordinate 2,462,917 of OZ241357.1, forward strand.
CAGATGCTGGCGCTGGCGCTCGGCGCGAGGACCGGCAAGATGCACATGGGCCACCGCGGCGCCAACCATCCGGTCAAGGACCTCGCCACGGGCAAGGTCGAGATCACCAGCCAGAACCACGGTTTCGTCGTCGATTCGGAGTCGTTGCCGCCGGGGGTGTCGGCAACCCACATCTCCCTGTTCGACGGCTCGCTGGAGGGTCTTTCCGTCGACGGCGCGCCCGTGTTCTCGGTCCAGTACCACCCCGAGGCCTCGCCGGGTCCCCAGGACAGCCATTATCTGTTCGATCGCTTCGTGGCGCTGATGGAGCGTCATGCCTAGGCGGGAGGACATCGAGTCGATCCTGATCGTCGGCGCCGGTCCCATCGTCATCGGACAGGCCTGCGAATTCGACTATTCCGGCACCCAGGCGTGCCGGGCCCTGAGAGCCGAGGGCTACCGGGTCGTGCTCGTCAACTCGAACCCCGCCACCATCATGACCGATCCGGGCATGGCCGACGCGACCTACGTGGAGCCGATCACGCCGGAGTTCGTCGCCCGCATCGTCGAGAAGGAGCGGCCCGACGCCCTGCTGCCGACGATGGGCGGCCAGACCGGGCTGAACACGGCCATGGCGGTCGCCGACGCGGGCGTCCTCGACGCCCACGGCGTGGAGATGATCGGGGCTGACCGTGACGCCATCCGCAAGGCGGAGGACCGCGAGCTGTTCCGCGCGGCGATGGAGAACATCGGCCTCGAATGTCCGCCCAGCCTTACGGCGCGCTCCCTCGACGAAGCCCGCCCGGCGCTCGACGACATCGGGCCGCCGCTGATCGTCCGGCCGTCGTTCACCCTGGGCGGCACCGGCTCCGGCGTCGCCCGCGACCGCGGGGAATTCGAGCGCGTCGTCGCCAACGGCCTCGACGCCTCCCCGATCTCCGAGGTCCTGATCGAGCGATCGGTGCTGGGGTGGAAGGAATACGAGATGGAGGTCGTTCGCGACCGCAACGACAACTGCATCATCGTCTGCTCGATCGAGAATGTCGATCCGATGGGCGTGCACACCGGCGACTCGATCACGGTCGCGCCGGCGCTGACCCTCACCGACAAGGAGTACCAGGTCATGCGCAACGCCTCGGTCGCGGTGCTGCGCGAGATCGGGGTGGAGACCGGCGGCTCGAACGTGCAGTTCGCCGTCGATCCGTCCGGCGGGCGGCTCGTGGTCATCGAGATGAATCCGCGCGTGTCCCGCTCCTCGGCGCTGGCCTCCAAGGCCACCGGCTTTCCCATCGCCAAGGTGGCGGCGCGGCTCGCCGTCGGATACACGCTCGACGAGCTCGACAACGACATCACGGGCGTGACGCCGGCCTCCTTTGAACCGGCCATCGACTACGTGGTCACGAAGATGCCGCGCTTCGCCTTCGAGAAGTTTCCGGGCGCGGAGCCGCGGCTGACGACGTCGATGAAGTCGGTCGGCGAGGCCATGTCCATCGGGCGCTGTTTCGCGGAGTCGCTGCAGAAGGCGCTCCGTTCGATGGAAACGGGGCTGACGGGCCTCGACGAGGTCGCGATCCCGGGCGCGGAGGACCCGGCCGCCGCGGACACGCCCGCGTATCGCGAGGCGGTGGCCGCGGCGCTCGCGGAGCCGACGCCCGAGCGCCTGCTGACGATCGCCCAGGCGTTGCGCGCGGGCTTCGCCACCGGCGAGATCCACGCGCTCACCGGCTACGACCCCTGGTTCATCGAGCAGATCCGCGCCATCGTGGACGCCGAGGCCGTCGTGCGCGAGGAGGGCCTGCCCGGAACCCGCGAAGGACTGCTGCGGCTCAAGCAGCTGGGGTTCTCCGACGCGCGCCTGGCCCGCCTTGCGGGGCTGGCGGAATCCGGCATTGCCGCCGCGCGATCCCGCCTCCGCGTGCATCCGGTGTTCAAGCGCGTCGATACCTGCGCGGCCGAGTACGAATCCCGGACCCCGTACATGTACTCGACCTACGAATCGGACGCCTGGCTCGTTCCCGGCCGGGACGCCGGCGCGGAGTCCGAGGCGCGGCCGAGCGAGCGCACCAAGGTCATCGTCCTCGGCGGCGGTCCCAACCGCATCGGCCAGGGGATCGAGTTCGACTACTGCTGCTGCCACGCCGCCTACGCACTGGCCGACGCCGGGCACGAGACCATCATGGTCAACTGCAATCCGGAAACGGTGTCGACCGACTACGATACGTCCGACCGCCTGTATTTCGAGCCGCTCACCGTCGAGGACGTGCTGGAGATCGTCCGCGCCGAGCGGTCCAGGGGCGCCCTGCTCGGCGTCATCGTGCAGTTCGGCGGGCAAACCCCCCTCAAGCTCGCCCAGGGGCTCGGAGAGGCGGGCGTGCCGATCCTCGGCACCTCGCCGGACGCGATCGACCTCGCCGAGGACCGCGAGCGGTTTCAGCGGCTGCTGACGCGGCTCGGCCTGCGCCAGCCGGCGAACGGGACCGCGACCGGCATCGGAGAGGCGAAGGAGATCGCGGCGTCCATAGGCTATCCCGTCCTCATCCGGCCCTCCTACGTCCTGGGCGGGCGGGCCATGGAAATCGTGCGCGACGGCGCGGCCCTGGAGCGGTACATGCACGCGGCGGTGGAGGCGTCCGGTGCCGGCCCGGTTCTCATCGACGCCTATCTGCGCGACGCCATCGAGGTCGATGTCGACGCGCTGTGCGACGGCGAGGACGTGTTCGTCGCGGGCGTCATGGAGCACATCGAGGAGGCCGGCGTCCATTCGGGCGATTCGGCGTGCGTCCTCCCGCCGCACACGCTCTCGCCGGCGACGCTGGACGACATCCATCGGCAGACCGCCGCCCTCGCCAGGGAGTTGAACGTCGTCGGCGCGATGAACGTCCAGTACGCCGTGAAGGACGAGGACGTCTACGTCCTCGAGGTCAATCCCCGCGCCAGCCGCACGGTTCCCTTCGTCGCCAAGGCGACGGGACGGCCCATCGCGAGCGTCGCCGCGCGCGTCATGGCGGGCGCGAAACTGAAGGACCTGATCGACGAGGAGCACGGGGGGCATCGCGGACGGGTCGCGGTCAAGGAGGCGGTCTTTCCGTTCGCCCGGTTCCCCGCCGTCGACGTCGTGCTGGGGCCGGAGATGCGGTCCACGGGCGAGGTCATGGGAATCGACGCCGACTTCGCCCGCGCCTTCGCCAAGTCCCAGCTGGCCGCCGGCGCGCGGCTGCCCGAATCGGGAACGGTGTTCATCTCGGTGCGCGACGACGACAAGGCGGCCATGATCGCGCCGGCGCACAAGCTGCTCGAATTGGGCTACGAGATCACGGCGACCGGCGGCACGGCGCGGTTTCTGCGCGCCGCCGGCGTGGCCTGCGGCAACATGCGGAAGGTCCTGGAAGGCAGCCCCCACATCGTCGACGCCATCGGGAACGGAGAGATCGCCCTGGTCATCAACACCACCCAGGGCGCGCGAGCGGTCTCCGACAGTTTTTCCCTCCGCCGGGCCGCCCTGACCGGGCGCGTGCCCTACTACACCACGGTGGCCGGGGCGCGCGCCGCGGTCCAGGCGATGGAGACCCTTCTCGCCGGCGGCCTCGACGTCGGCGCCCTGCAATCGATGCGGTGAACGCGATCGACGGGTTGCGCCCGCACCCGCGGCGCCTATCCTCGCTGCATGACCGCCACCGGCTTCGACGCACTTGCCGCCGCCCGTGACATCGAGGCTGCGGGTCTCGAACGCGCCCAGGCCGAAGCCATCGCCGCCGCCATGCGCTAGGCCACCGGCGCCGACCGCGACGAACTGGCCACCAAGGCCGACCTCTACCGCGCCTTGTGGATACAGGCCGGGGCCATCACCGCCGCCGTCATCGCGCTCGTGAGGCTGCTGTCGTAGGAAACCTGGCCGCGGGACCGCCGCGCCTCTCGACATGGCCAACGGCCACGCGGCAGCCCGCTGCCGCCGGAGATCGGAACGCGCCGCGCGCATGGCTGCGGGGAGTCGGCGGCGGTCTACGGAAGCAGTTTGAGCAAGGCGACGATGAGTGCGGCCTGTCCGGCGGCGACGGCGAAGACGAGGCGGACGAGCCGGACTTCGAGGTCGGAGAATCTCCTTTCGATCCGCGTTTCGAGGTTGGCGAATCTCTTGTCGATTCGCGTTTCGAGGCCGTCGAGGTCGGCCTTGGTGGCGACGCCCTGGGTGATGGCGTCGCGGACGGCCTCGGCATGTGTTTCGGCTTGGGCTTCGTCGACGCCGACGGCCTTGAGGCAGCGCGCGTAGGACAGCGTATCGAAGCCGGGAACGGGCACGGTCATGGTCATGCGCGGACCTTGGCCCCCTTCCGCCGACGCGTCGACTCCCCGCGCGGGCGGGGATGCGGTCGCGGGGCGGACGACGGGAGCGTCGGCGGGGGACGTCGGCGCTCCCAGGTTGCGCTTCCTCGGGGGATCTAGAAGCTCATCGTCACGCTCAGCCCGCCGCCATACGCGCGGTTACCGCTGCCGCCGGTCAGCGCGTAGCCCGCCGTGCCCTGCAACGACGCCCCGTCCCCCAGAGCGAACGTGCCACCGACGCCGAAGCGCACGCCCGTCTTCTCCGCCGACGTCCGCAACGGCGTTCCCGACACCACCACCTCCGTCTCCTCCGAGAACTCGTGCGTCACGTCCACCGTGCCGAACAGGCGCACGCCCTCCGAAGCCTCCGACTCCACGCTCACACCGGCGCGGCCCGTCAGGCTCTCCCCCTCCTCGACCGAGACCTCCGCCCCGCTGCCTATCTCGTCCTCGTCCGTGAAGTCCTTCAGCGACACCTCCGACCACACGACGCCCGCGCGCGGCGTCACCGACACCTCGTCCGTCACCGGCGTCCGCCGGCCCACCTCGATGCCCGCCGCGTGGCCCCGGCCCTTCACGTCGGCCTTCAACAACGGCGTCATGGGGCGCGTCGACGACTTCAGGTCCACATCGTACCACGTCGTCGCCGTCTGGGCGTCCACGTGGAACCCGCCGAGCATGGCCGTGGCGTGAACCCCCACACCCACACCCGACAGCTTCGCCGTGCCCGACGACGGCACCTTCGCATCGCCCCGGAACCCGTGTACCGACGCCCCGAGACGGCCGTTCTCGCCCACCGCCGCATCCGCGCCCGCGCGCACGCCGTACCGGCTGTGGTCGAAGGACAGTTTCGGCCCGGGCGAGACCGAGCGCTCCGCCGTCCACTTGCCGCCCCCGCCCTCGATGCGCGCCCAGCCGCCGCTGCCGTCGCGCGCCGCCGACGCGCGCTCCGCCCAGGTCGGAAGGCCGTTCATCGCCAGCAGGATCGACGGCAGCGCCTCGTACAGACGGCACCGGCCGTCCTGCGCGTTGCAGCTGAAGCGAAGCTCGCCGAACTCCACATCGACCCTCTCATTCTCACCGATCTTGGCGTCGACCGGGTCGACAGGCAGAAGGCCATCCCTCGTGAAGCCGGTGGGAACGCCGCCCTTGATCTCGGCAAAGGTGACCTCTGTGATGCCTTCGCCGGAGAACAGCCTTTGAGAGCCGCCCTTCACCCGCGTCAGGTCCGCGCGGGCCTGCCCCTGCGTCAGGGTGTCGACCGTGCTCTCGGTGTGGACGATCACCGCCGTCGGCGCGTCGCCGCGGATGGCGCTCACGGCGCCGTTCGCATCCACGCTTCCCTTGAGGCCGATGGTGACGCTGCCGCCGCCGGTCAGGTGCACCGCCGCCGGCGCGGGCGCGCCTTCCGGGCCGGCGCCGCCCGTCACCGCGCCGTCGATGTAGATGACCGCCGGACCCGGATCGTTCACCAGCACCGCCCGGCCCGAGGAGCCGGCCACCAGCTTGCCGGCGCCGGTGACGATCAACGCCCCGCCGCCGTCGAGGTGAACGGCCGCGTCCGTCCCGCCCGTCACCGTGCCCTGCACCCTGACCACCTGGTTGAGATAGTCCGGGAAGGAGATGGGGGCGTCGGCGCCCAGTTCTCTGTTCGCTTCCGCTTCCTGGACCTCCTTGGACGTGTACTGCTTCTTGACGCTCAAGCCGGTTCCCGCGCCGCTCACGTAGATGCCCGCCGCGCCGCCGGTGACGGTCGCGCCCTCGGCCACGGTGACCTCGATGCCACCGTTGTCGTCGTGCTGGCGCGCGAACCAGGCGCGGATGCCGTCGCCGCGCGAGGCGATGGAACCCGAGTTCATGGCGACGCGGACGTTGCCGACGTTGTGGCGCTTCAGCAGCGCCTTCACCGCCGTCTTGTAGTCATCGGAAAAGCTCGCGTCGTCGAGGGCGGCATCCACGTCGCCGCCCGTCGCCACCGCCTCCAGCACGGCCTCCTCCTTCTCCGAGAGACTCTGCGCCAGGACATCGCGCAGCAGGCCCCTGTGGACATCGCTGTCCTTGCTCAGATACGCCACGATCTCCGCGTCGCTCAGGCCTGTCATTCCATCCGTGTCGATGGCCGGCAACGCCCGAGATGCCTCGAATTCGGGGTGGGTCAGCGCCGCCCGGAAAATGGAGACGATGGCCGCCGCCCGCGCCTTGGTCGCCGCGTCGGCGCCGTCGTCGAACAGCGCCGTCACCGCCGCCGCGTCCGCGAACGCGCCCGGGTCGTCACCCTTCGACACTTCCTCCGCCACCTCGCGCCAGGACATGACCAAGGCGTCGATGCCCGCCGGCGCGCCGTAGCGGGTGACCCCCCTGACCTGCGCCTCGAGATAGCTGCTGTCCGCCGCGGTATAGGGATAGCCGACCGGCTCCCGGAGGTCGGGGTTGGTGAACACCCACCTCACGTTGGTCGGGTCGTCGCCCCGGATACCGAACCTGTCGTCGTCGTTCGGGGCGACGGTGGCCGTCGTCCCGTGCGAGAAGGTTCCCGTCCAGGTGATGTCGATCAGCGGCTGCCTGTTCGCCGTGCGCGTCTCGCCCACCGCGCTGGTGCGCAGGACGCGGGCATCGACGCCCGTGCGCGCCGTGATCGTCCCCGCCTGGGTGATCCTGACCTGCCCGGCGGCGTTGTCCGCGTCATTGCCGAGGGCGGCGATGACGCCGGCATTGTGCTTCGAGGTCAGCGCCGCGCCCGAGGCGAGATCGAAGATGGCTGAACCCGTCCCCAGCTGGATCACCTCCACCGCCGGCGTGCGGACGACCGCGGTGTTCCGGCCGCTCGACGCGACCGACCCGCCCGTCACCTTGACCGTCACGTCATCGGCATTGCCGGCGGTGTTCTGGGCGTGGATGCCTCTCCCCGTCACGGCGATGTCGCCGGCCGAATGGGTGACGGAGACGGCGCCCGCCGCTTTTGCCGTTTCGGCGTGGATGGCGTGGGACGACCCCGTGATGTCGCCGCTGTTGGTGACGGAGACCGCGCCCGACGTCCCCCCGCTCCTGTTGAGGATCCACATATGGGCGATGCGCCCCGTGAGGCTGCCGCTGTTGGTGACGGTGATGTCGCCCGACGTCCCGTCGTGGGCCAGAATGATGGAGCGGGCGTCCGACTCGATGTCGCCCGTGTTCTCGAACGTCAAGTCGCCCGTGCTCGCCTTCCGGATGAGGATACCGGTACCAGGATATTCGCCGCCGTCCTCCCGGCGCCCGGTCGTCTTGATGTCGCCGCTGTTGATGAGGGAGACGGCGCCCGCCCCTGTCCCTTGATGGTGGATCCAGATGCCGCGGCTCCCCGCCGTGACGGCGCCGCGATTGGTGACGGAGACGTCGCCCGACGCCCCGGTATGAAGCAGCCGGATGCCGCTGCTGTCCGCCGCGATGGTGCCGCGGTTGGTGATCGTCGAGGCGCCCGTGCCCGCCTGCTGGAGGTGGATGCCGCCACCGTTGCCGACGATGGTCCGGGTGGAGACCTTCGCCGTGATGGCGCCGAGGTTGGTGATCTCCGCCCCGCCCGTGTTCGCCGCGTCGGTATAAAGGGCGATGCCGCGGTTCGCGTCGATCGCGCCTGTGTTCTCGATCGTCACCTTGCCAGTGCCGAGGGTCGAGGCCTTGATGCCGTCGTTCGTCGCCCAGATACGCGCCCCGCTGGTGACGGAGTGGGCGGCCATGTTCGTCCCCGAGTTGCTGTTGAGCCAGATGCCGTCGTTCAGCATCGGCGTGGCCTCCGTTCCGATCGTCACCCCCGACCGGAGGTCGATCGTGAGGCTGCCGGTGAGGCTGCCCGTGTTCGGATAGACGACGATGCCGCTGCCCGAGTCGTTCGGGACGGCTCCCGTGTAGGAGACGCCGGAGCGTTGAGTGATCACCACGGGACCCGTGGCGCCGACCGTGAGCGACCGGGAGGCGGTGCCGGGGCCCACCAGAACGATACCGCTTTCACGGTAGGCGTGGCCGCTTTCGAGGGTCGGGTCGATGGTCGTGATCGAGACCGTGGTCGCGGCGCCCGGAACCGTGAGCGTGAGCGCGGTCGTGGTGCCGCCGGAACCTCCTGTCCAGTAGGCGACGCCACCCGCCGCCTCCATGGCGTCGCACTCGTGCGTCCCGTGATGATGCCCGCCGGTCACCGTGCCGCAGGAGCCGTATGACGACGACTGCGCCCGCGCCGCCTCCGGCGCGAGAAGCAGTGCGATGGCCAAGGCCAGCCCGCCGGCAAGAGCCGGGATATGCTTCGATACGGTCATCGGAACCCCTCGTTCGTCAAATCGAAGAGGCCCCGTGAAGAGGCCCCGTGAAGAGGCCCCGTGAAGAGGCCCCGTGAAGAGGCCCCGTGAAGAGGCCCCGTGAAGAGGCCCCGTGAAGAGGCCCCGTGAAGAGGCCCCGTGAAGAGGCCCCGTGAAGAGGCCCCGTGAAGAGGCCCCGTGAAGAGGCCCCGTGAAGAGGCCCCGTGAAGAGGCCCCGTGAAGAGGCCCCGTGAAGAGGCCCCGTGAAGAGGCCCCGTGAAGAGGCCCCGTGAAGAGGCCCCGTGAAGAGGCCCTGTGAAGAGGCCCCGTGAAGAGGCCCCGTGAAGATTTGCTCCTACCATATCACAAACGACGCTGCAATGCCAATTTTCGCCCTGCCTGTCCATGAGAGTGCGCCGATGGAGCCGTATTTTCCGGCACGTCTCCGGGAGCGCCGGTGGCCGGTTGCCGGCACCGATCACCGGCCACCGGCCACCGGCCACTGAAAACAAGGACGCCGACGCTCCCGGGCGAACGGAGCCTTTTCCACGGATAGGCAGGATTCCCGATTTCGCCGGCGGCCTTGATGTCGGCTCCCCGCGAACCTATTCTTGCGTTCTCGCCGCCGGGGCGCCGGCGCGCGAGCGTCGGGAGACGGCATCGGTTCCGGCCCCGAACGGGCAGAGCGAGGAGTTATGGAAAAGGTCCCGATGACCTCGGCGGGCTACAGCCGCCTGCAGGACGAGCTCAAGCGCCTCAAGACGGTCGAGCGGCCCTCGATCGTGAAGGCGCTCGAGGCGGCGCGGGAACACGGCGACCTCTCCGAAAACGCGGAGTTTCACGCCGCCAAGGAGCGTCAAAGCTTCGTCGAAACGCGCGTCATGGAGCTCGAGGACAAGCTGCGGCGCGCCGACGTCATCGACGTGAGCGCCCTGTCGGGAAATCGCGTCCAGTTCGGAGCGACCGTCCGCCTGGAGGACGAGGACACGGAGGAGAGGGCGACCTACAGGATCGTCGGCGCCGACGAGGCCGACATCAAGGAGGGCCTGCTGTCCGTGACGTCGCCCCTGGCGCGCGCGATCATCGGCAAGAGCAAGGGCGACACGGCCGAGGTCGACACCCCCGGCGGCCTGAAGTACTACGAGATCGTCAACGTCAACTACAAATAAGCGCCGGCGCGGCCCGCCGCCGCGAAGCGGCCGGACCGTTTCCCGCCGTCACCGACGCGCGCCCGTGAATCCTCCCATGCCCGGTTCGACGTTCCACACGACCGAGGAGCCGCCCGCGCCGGTGTGCTGGGTCGTGACCGGGGGCGCCGCCGGCATGGAGAACCAGGCGCTCGGGCTGGCGGAAGCCGTCGGCCTGCCCACCGTCGTCAAGCGGGTGACGGTCGGCGCGCCGTGGACCCGCCTCCCGACCCGCCTCTGGCCGCGCCCCTTGGACTTGGCCGCCAGGAGCGGCGATCCGCTGGCGCCGCCCTGGCCCCGCCTCGTGATCACCTGCGGACGGCGCAGCGCGCCCTTCGGCGCGGCGATCCGGCGCGCCGCCGGCGGCGGCTGTTTCGCGGTCCACGTCCAGAACCCCAAGGCGCGCCTGAACGACTTCGACCTCGTCGTGGCGCCCCGGCACGACGGGCTGTCCGGCCCCAACGTCATCGTGTCCCGCGGGGCGCCCAACCGGATCACCCCGCAGAGGCTCGCCGAAGGGGCGCGGCACCTCGCGCCGCGGATCGCCGGGTTGCCCCGCCCCTTGGTCGCGGTGCTGCTGGGCGGTGCCGGCAAGCGCTTCCGGCTGACCCCCGCGCGGACCGGCCGGCTCGCCGACCGGCTGCTCGAGCTGAGGCGGTCCGCCGGCGCCGGCCTCGCCGTCACGCCATCGCGGCGGACGGGCGCGGAGAACATCGCGGCGCTTCGCCGGAAACTCTCGGGCGACGGCGTGTTCCTGTGGGACGGCACGGGTCCGAACCCCTATTTCGGGCTTCTCGGGCTGGCGGACGCCATCGCCGTGACGTGCGATTCCGTCACCATGGCGTCCGAGGCGGCCGCCACCGGAAAGCCGGTCTACACGATCGATCTCGACGGCGGTTCACGGCGCATTCGCGCGTTTCACGATTCCCTGCGCGCCGAGGGCGTCACCCGGCCCTTCGACGGACGCCTGGAGCACTGGAGCTACGCGCCCCTCGACGACACCGCGGCGGCCGCCGCGGCCGTCCGCCGGAGACTGGGACCGGCCGCGCAGGAGTTCGCGTGATGCCGGTGGCCAGTGGCCGGTGGGCAGTGGCCAGTGGCCGGTGCCGCAAGAGCAAGCGCAGATACGCCGGCAGCCGCCCACCGGCCACCGGCGGCCGAACTTGCCGCGAGAGGAGCAACGCATGAGCGAGCGCAGACACAGCCGGGTCCTGATCGTCGGGTCCGGCCCCGCCGGGTACACCGCCGCGATCTACGCGGCCCGCGCCGGCCTGGCGCCGATGGTGGTTCGCGGTCTCGAACCCGGCGGGCAGATGACCATCACCACCGACGTCGAGAACTACCCCGGATTCTCCGAGATCATCCAAGGGCCCTGGCTCATGGAGCGGATGGCGGAGCAGGCCCGCGGCGTCGACGCCGAACTGATCGACGACATGATCGTGGACATCGACCTCTCGTCCCGTCCCTTCGCCGCCAGGGGCGATTCCGGCGCCGCCTACGGCGGCGATTCGGTGATCATCGCCACGGGCGCGCAGGCCCGCTGGCTCGGCCTTCCCAGCGAGGACAGGTTCAAGGGCTTCGGCGTGTCGGCCTGCGCGACGTGCGACGGGTTTTTCTTCCGCGGCAAGGAGGTCGTCGTCGTGGGCGGCGGGAACACGGCGGTGGAGGAGGCGATCTATCTCACCCATCACGCCGCCAAGGTGACGCTGATCCATCGCCGGGACGAGCTCCGGGCGGAGAAGATCCTCCAGAAGCGCCTGTTCGACAACGAGAAGGTCGAAGTCCTGTGGAGCCACGTCCTCGACGAGGTCGTGGGCGCCGACGACCCCCCGGGCGTGACCGGGGTCAGGCTCCGGCACGCGCGGACCGGCGAGCTCCGGGAGATGGCCGTCGACGGCGTGTTCATCGCCATCGGCCATACGCCGTCCACGGAGCTGTTCCGGGGACAGGTCGGGATGGACGACGAGGGGTACATCGTGACGGCCGCGGACTCGACGGCGACCGACGTCCCCGGCGTCTTCGCGGCCGGAGACGTTCAGGACAGGATTTACCGTCAGGCCGTGACGGCGGCGGGCACCGGATGCATGGCCGCGCTGGAGGCCGGGCAGTTCCTCGCCGAACGCGACGCCGGGGAGCGGGAGGCGGCGGCGTAGCGGCGGCCGCCGGACCGGCATGGATTGGGATAAGCTCAGGATATTCCACAGCGTCGCCGAGGCGGGCAGCTTCACCCACGCCGGCGAGACGCTGAACCTCAGCCAGTCCGCCGTCAGCCGGCATATCGGCGCGCTGGAGGAGAACCTCGGCGTCATGCTGTTCCACCGCCACGCGCGGGGCCTTCTCCTGACCGAGCAGGGCGAGACGCTCTATCGCGCCGCGCACGACGTGTCCGCGCGTCTGACGATGACGGAGGCCATGATCGCGGACGCCGCCGAGAAGCCGCGGGGCGAGCTCAAGGTGACGACGACGGTGGGGTTCGGCTCGACCTGGCTGACGCCCCGGATTCGCGAGTTCACGGAATACTACCCGGAGGTCACGCTGCACCTCATCCTCGACGATCGCGAGCTCGACCTCGGGATGCGGGAGGCGGACATCGCGATCCGGATGCACGAACCGGTCCAGGGCGACCTCGTCAAGCGCAAGCTGGTCAAGGTGCACCGCCACATCTACGCATCGCCGGAATACCTCTCCCGCAACGGAACGCCGACGACGATCGCGGATCTGGCGGATCACAAGCTCATCGTGTACGGCGAGAAGGCCCCGACGGTCCTGGCCGACGTGAACTGGCTTCTCACGCTCGGCGACAGGGAACGGGGACGCGGGCGGCGGCTGCGCCCGACGCTGAAGGTCAACAACATCTACAGCACGCTGCTCGCGGTCGAGTCCGGCGTCGGCATCGCGGGACTGCCCGACTACATGGTCCAGGGGTACTCGCGGGTGACGCGGATCATCCCCGAGGTCGAGGGACCGGAATTCGACACCTTCTTCGTCTACCCCGAGGAACTCAGACATTCGAAGCGCGTCGCCATCTTCCGCGACTTCCTCGTTCGCAAGGTCCAGGGGGAGCGGTTCTGATCCCGCCCCGCCGGCCGTCACTCCGGCGGCTCACCGCCGATGAAACGGACGATGGACGAGACGTCGAGCTCGCCGTACCCGGCCTCGCAATAAAGCGCGAACAGGGCGTGCGCCTGCGCGCCGAGCGGCGTCGCCGCGCCGTTGGCCTGCGCCGCCTGCTGGGAGAGGCGGAGGTCCTTGCGCATCATCGCGGCGCTGAAGCCGGGCCGGTAGCCGTCTTCCGCCGGACAGCCCTCGACCATGCCCGGCAACATTCCGTAGCCCGTCAGAGGCCAGTTCGCGCCCGACGATTTCGAGACGATCTCGAAGAACCTGTCGACGTCGAGACCGATGCGCCGCGCCAGCATGAGACCCTCCGAGGCGCAGAGGAAATTGATCCCCATCATCATGTTGTTGCAGATCTTCGTGGCGCATCCGGCACCGGGCGGGCCGGTGTGGAAGACGTCGGCGCCGAGCACGTCGAAATACGGCCGGGCCCGCGCGAAGCCGTCGTCCGTGGCGCCGGCGATGATCACCAGCGTTCCCTCCCGCGCGCCCTTGGTCCCGCGGGACACCGGCGCGTCCAGCATCTCGAAGCCGCGCTCTCGCGCCGCGCCCTGGACCGCGTGGACGGTGGCGAGGTCGATGGTCGACATGTCGACGAGCAGGGTGCCCGGCGCCGCCGAGTCGAGCACGCCGCCCTCGTCCAGATAGACCGAGCGGACGTGATCGCCCTCGGGAACGATGGAGATCACCGCCTCGGCGCCTTCGCAGGCCTCGGCGATCGAACCGGCGGCCGCGCAGCCCGCCTTCTCGCCCCGTTTCACGTTCTCCGGGACCACGTCGTAGGCGCGGACGGCGTATCCCGCCTTCACGAGGTTCGCCGACATCGGCAGCCCCATGTTGCCGATGCCGATAAAGCCTATCGCGCTCATCGCCTCTCCCCCGGCCCGTCCCGGCGCGGTCCCGTCCGGGATCGCATCCGCCCGCCCCGGCCTATCGCAGGGCGGAGAAGGGAGCGGGTGTCAGTATCTTGCTCTCCTGCCTGAGGGAGAACTGGCGACCGCCCTTCGGCGGCCAGACGCCCGTCGCCTGCGCCCTGGCGCGGACCTCCGCGCGATGGTCGAGGCTCCTGTACGGCCAGATGTGGATGAACCTGTTGAGGCCGCCGTGCTCCGTGACGCCGGCGAACGCCAGGGGCGACAGCTCGAGACGCTCCTCCAGCGCCGATTCCCAGCGCTTGGCGACCTCCGGGAACGACCCCGGCTTCAGGGTATAGGTGCGCATCTCGTAGACCGGGCCGAGATCGCCCTTGGGCATCTCGGGGCAGAACGGCGCCGGCAGGCAGATGTCGGACCGCATGTCGACGATGACGTGGGAGACGTCCGGCGGCCAGTTTTCGTCCTTCGCCGCCTCTCCCCGCACCCGCATCCGGTCGGCGAAGCTCTCGTAGGGCCAGATGTGCACGACCTGGTGCAGGGGGCCGATGTCGGTGTGCCAGAAACCCGCCATCTCCGAGTATTTCGCCCGATGTTCGTACTTCTCGCCGACCGCGTCGATGAGTTCCTCGACGCCGCCGGGGACGCAGTCGTAGGTCCGGATTTCGTAGATCATGTGGTCACTCCCTGCTTCCCGTGGACGGGCCGGGGCGCGCACGCGGCGCCGGGGCTACCTCGATTTCGGGCGCCGGCCGCGCCGGGCCGCGCCGCCCTTCGTCTTTCCCAGGTCGAAGCTGTTGACGCCCCAGGCCTCGCGCGGCGCGACCGGGCGGACCGGCAGGCCGTGTTCGCGCGACAGGTCGAACAGAGGGAGGCCGGGAGCGAGCATGGAATTGAAGAAGAACATCAGCGCCTGGGTCATCTCCTTCGGGCGCTCGCGGGTCACGAAGTGTCCCGCGTCCAGCATCATCACCGCTTCGAGGCCGGGGAGGTGCTCCTCGAGGCCCCGGAAGTACTCGATGGGCTGGCGCGGGTCGCGGGCGCCGAAAACCTGGACCACGGGAAACGTGAACCTGGCGTAGTCCACCGGCTCGTTCTTCCGCAGGTCCCGGAAGTAGCGCGGCACCGCCTGCGCCGTTCCCGGATGGGAGAACTCGGTCACGATCTCCTCGATTTCGTCGTCGCCGGGCCGCGTCCCGGGGGCGCACGAACTCTCGAACCAGACGCGCACGTAGGCGCCGGGCTTGGTCATGAGCCGGGCGCAGTCCTCCGGGTTGGTGGCGTTCCACTGATGATGCAGGGAATTGCGGACGTCGTATTCGTGCAACGAGATGGAGCAGCGCATGTAACGCTGGATGCGCTCGGGGACGTGGCCGCAGACGTGATCGCCGACGATCGAGCCCCAGTCGTGGCCGGCGAGGCGGAACCCGTCGACGCCGAGCGAGTCGAGAACCGCGACGAGCTCGCGGGCGACGTTGGCGCCGGTGTAGTCGCCGTCCCGCTTGTCCGACTGGCCGTACCCCTTCAGATCGAAGGCGAGCACGCGGAACTGCGTGGCGAGGGTCGGGATCTGGTGCTTCCAGCATTGCCAGCTCTCGGGGATGCCGTGCAGCAGGACCACCGGCTCGCCGTCGCCGGCCTCCACCCAGTGCCATTTCACGCCGTCGACCCGCTTGGTGTGGTGGGTGAGGCCGCTCATCCGTATCCTCCTCGATCGTCGCCGGGGGGAGTATAGCGACGGAACGCCGGCCGTGTCTCATATCCGTCCGAACCTGGTCAACGCCATGGCGGCGCCCGGACCGGACGGCGGGGATCCCGCGGCGGCGGGCGGCGGCTACGGAAGCGACTTGATGGCGGCGAAGATGAGTCCGCCAACGGCGGCGACGAGTCCGCCAACGGCGATGATCGCCATCAAGATCGTGAACTTCATTTCGGCTATGCGGGTTTCGAGGCGGGCTATATCGGCCTTGGTGGCGACGCCTTGGGTCATGGCGTCGCGGACGGCTTCGGCGTGCGCTTCGGCTTGCTTTTCGTCAACGCCGGCATCCTTGAGGCGCCGCGCGTAGGACAGCGTATCGAAACCAAGAGCGTCTGCGGGCATGGCCATGCGGGAACGGTAGCGGCCTCGGCGCGGCCGCGCAATGCCATGCAGGAGCCGTCGGCGCTCAGCGGTTCATGCGGTTTTCCACGAGGTCCGACACGACCGCCGGGTCCGCGAGGGTCGAGGTGTCGCCGAGATCGTCGGACTCGTCGGCGGCGATCTTGCGCAGGATGCGGCGCATGATCTTGCCCGAGCGGGTCTTGGGCAGACCCGGCGCCCACTGGATCAGGTCGGGCGACGCGATGGGTCCGATCTCCTTGCGCACCCAGCGCACCAGTTCCCCGCGCAGGTCCTCGGAGGGCGCCTCGCCGGCCATCAGGGTGACGTAGGCGTAGATGCCCTGTCCCTTGACGTCGTGGGGATACCCCACCACCGCCGACTCCGATACCTTCGGGTGCGCCACCAGCGCGCTCTCGACCTCGGCCGTGCCCATGCGGTGGCCGGACACGTTGATCACGTCGTCGACGCGGCCGGTGATCCAGTAGTAGCCGTCCTCGTCCCGGCGGCACCCGTCGCCGGTGAAATACCGGCCCGGATACTGGCTGAAGTAGGTCTGGACGAAGCGCTCGTGATCGCGGAACACCGTCCGCATCTGTCCCGGCCAGGAATCGGCGATGCACAGATTGCCCTCGCAGGCGCCCTCGAGCTCGTTGCCGGCGGCGTCGACGATCACCGGCCGGACGCCGAAGAACGGCCGGGTGGCGGAGCCCGGCTTGAGGTCCGTGGCGCCGGGCAACGGCGTGATGCAGACCCCGCCGGTCTCCGTCTGCCACCACGTGTCGACGATGGGGCAGCGGCCGTCGCCGACGACGTCGTAATACCAGTTCCAGGCCTCCGGGTTGATCGGCTCGCCCACGGTGCCGAGAAGCCGCACGGAGCCGCGGCTCGTCTTCTTCACCGGCTCGTCGCCTTCCCGCATCAGCGCGCGGATGGCCGTCGGCGCCGTGTAGAAGATGTTGACGCCGTGCTTGTCGCAGACCCGCCAGAAGCGCGACGAGTCGGGGTAGTTGGGCACGCCCTCGAACATCACCGTGACGGCGCCGTTGGCGAGCGGCCCGTAGACGATGTAGCTGTGCCCGGTGATCCAGCCGGCGTCGGCGGTGCACCAGTACACGTCGCCGTCGTGGTAGTCGAAGATGTACTCGTGGGTCATCGAGGCGTACACGAGGTAACCGCCGCTGGTGTGCAGCACGCCCTTGGGCTTTCCCGTGCTGCCCGAGGTGTAGAGGATGAACAGCGGATCCTCGGCGCCCATCTCCTCGGGTTCGCAGGCGGCGGGCTGGCCGGCGACCAGGTCCTCGTACCAGACGTCGCGTCCCTCCACCCAGTCGACGTCGCCGCCCGTGCGCCTGACCACGACGCACTTTCCGATCGTCGGGCAGCTCTCCAGGGCGCCGTCGACGTTGGCCTTGAGGGGAATGGGACGGTTGCCGCGAACGCCCTCGTCGGCGGTGACGATGACGCTGGAATCGCAGTCCTGGATGCGTCCGGCAAGCGAGTCGGGCGAGAAGCCGCCGAAGACCACCGAATGGATGGCGCCGATACGCGCGCAGGCGAGCATCGAATAGGCCAGCTCGGGGACCATCGACAGATAGATCGTGACGCGGTCGCCCTTCTTCACGCCGATGGACCTGAGCCCGTTGGCGAGCCGGCACACCTCGTCGTGCAGCTCCCGGTACGTGATGGTCCTGTCGTCCTCGGGGTCGTCGCCTTCCCAGACGATGGCGGGCCTGTCGCCGCGGGACGCGAGATGCCGGTCGATGCAGTTGGCGCTGACGTTCAGGGTTCCGTCGTGGAACCACCTGATGTGCAGATCGTCGGCCGCGTAGGAGACGTCCTTGACCCTGGCGTAAGGCCTGATCCAGTCGATCCGCCTGCCGTGCTCGGCCCAGAAGGCCTCGGGATCGGCGATCGATCGCTCGTACATGCTCCGATAGGTCTCGCCGTCGCACAGCGTTCCGCGCTTCCATTCCTCGGCGACCGGATAGAGGGCTCGTTCCGACATGACTCGGGCGTCTCCCTGGGGACGGGCGCCACGCCCGGGGAATCCCGGCGCGGCGCGGGCGTTCGTTTCGACGTTCCGACCGGATTATTGATTCGTTTCGGGCGCCGCCACAAGACGGGGTTGGACAGCGGGGCGCGCGACCGCTATGGGAAGGTCCGGCCGGGGAGGCGGCAACCATGCTCCTGCACCTCATGACGTGGCGGGAAGTCGAGACCTACCTGAAGGCGTCGACCGGGGTCATGATGCCCATCGGGTCGACCGAGCAGCACGGCCCCACCGGACTGATCGGAACCGACGCCATCTGCGCGGAGGCCATCGCCACGGCGGCGGGGGAGATCGCCGGGGCCGTGGTCGGCCCCACGATCGGCGTCGGCATGGCGCAGCATCACATGGCGTTCACCGGCTCGATGACGCTTCGCCCCTCCACCCTGGCGTCGGTCATCTCCGACTACGTCGACTCGCTCGCGCGGCACGGCTTCGGGCGCTTCTACTTCATCAACGGCCACGGCGGGAACGTCTCGACGGTGCGGACGGCCTTCCAGGAGGTCTACGCCCGGACCAGCATCGACGGCGGCGACCGGCCGCGCGTGCGCTGCGTGCTCCGCAACTGGTATCAGCAGCCCCGCGTGCAGGCACTCGCCAGGAACTTCTACGGCGACAAGGAAGGATACCACGCCACGCCGTCCGAGATCGCCGTCACGCAGTACGTCCATCCCGACGCCGTCAAGGCGGCGGATCTCCCCCGGTTGGCGCCGCCCGCCGGGGGCTTCTCCTTCACCGACGCGGAGGACTATCGGCGCCGGTTCCCGGACGGGCGCATGGCCTCCGACCCCTCCCTCGCCACTCCCGAACACGGCAAGGAGCTTCTCGAACTCGCCGCCGAGGACCTCGCGGCGGATTACCGGGAGTTCCTGAGAGACTGACGCCCCTGCGGCCCCGTCGGGCGGCGGCGGCTTCAGCCCCCGACCGGCCCCGCGACGACGACGTTGCCGTCCTCAACGGCGACGGGCACGGGCGTCAGCGACGCCCCCGGACAGGGGCCGGCGACGCAGAACCCGTCTTCGATCCGGAACCGGGCGCCATGCGTGGCGCAGAGGAGATCCTCCCGGTCGCGGGTCAGGAACCGGTCGGGCGTCCAGTCGAGCGGGGTCCGCGCGTGCGGACAGACGTTGACGTACCCGAACACCCGGTCGCCGCGGCGCACGACGAACATTTCAAAACGCTCGCCGCCCGCGCCGAAGCCGAACCCCTTGCCGCTCCGGTCCGCGAGGTCGTCCAGGCGGCAGAGCACGTGCCCCGGCGGAGGGGCGTTGGCCGCGTCGTCCCGGCTCAGGGGTCGATACCGCCCATCCCGCAGATGCGCCTCCAGTGATCGGGCTCGACCGGCATGACCGAGAGCCGGGACTGGCGCACCAGCGAGAGTTCGCCGAGTTCGGGACGGGCCTTGACGTCGGCGAGGCTCACGGGCGTCTTCAGGGGCTCGACCGCCTCCACGTCCACCATGCCGAACCGCCCGGTCGGATCGGTGTGGTCCGGGTAGTACTCCCTGACGACGCGGACGACGCCGACGATCTCCCGGTCCTTGCCCGAATGGTAGAAGAAGGCCCTGTCGCCGATCTTCATGGCCTTCATGTTGTTGGACGCCTGATGGTTGCGCACGCCGTCCCATTCCGCGGGGCTCTCCCTGACCTGGTCGTCCCAGGACCACGTCCCGGGTTCGGACTTCATCAGCCAGTACGCCATCCTCGGGGCCTCCCTCCGGTCTTCCGCGGGCCTGTCCGGCGCGACTGTAGACGGCGGCGCGATGCCGGTCCATTCCCTGTCCCGGTCCGGTCCGCGTGGCCGGCGTCGATCACCAGGCCGACCAAAGCGCCGCCACGTGCCCGAACGGACGCTCAGGCGATGTCGTCGCCCAGGGGCCGGGAGAGCAGCTTGCGGATTTCGTCCTCGACCGACGCGCCCTCGTGGAGAACGGCGTCGACGGCCTCGCAGATCGGCATGTCGATGGACAGGTCGCGCGCCAGCCCGGCCACCGCGCGCGCGTTGAACACGCCCTCCGCGACCGAACGCCGGCTCGCCACGACGTCCTCGAAGCGCTCGCCCCGGCCGAGCGCCGCCCCCAGGCTCATGTTGCGCGACTGCTCCGACGAGCACGTCAGCACCAGGTCGCCGAGACCGGCGAGACCGAAGAGGGTGGCGCGCCGGGCGCCCTTGGCCTCGCCCAGCCGCAGCATCTCCGCGAGACCCCGGGCGATCAGGGCGGCACGGGCGTTCGACCCCAATTCGAGCCCCGTCGCGATGCCGCAGGCGATCGCCAGGACGTTCTTCACGGCGCCGCCGATCCCGGCGCCGACCAGATCGTTCGAGCGGTAGGCCCGGAAGGTCGTCGAGCCGAGGGCGTCGATCAGGGCGTCGGCGATGGAATCGTCCTCGCAGGCGACGGTGACGGCCGCGGGCAGGCCCTTCGCCACCTCGGCGGCGAACGTCGGACCGGACAGGACCGCCCGGGGCACGCCCGGCAGAGCGTCCGCGACCACCTCGGTCATCAGGGCGCGGGTGTCCTCCTCGATGCCCTTGGCGCAGACGACCGCCGGCGCGCCGTCCGGCCAGCCCGGAGCCATCGATTCGCAGACGCCGCGAAGAAACTGGCCGGGCACCACCAGCAGCACGGCGTCGGCGGCACCGATCCCGGCGAGGTCGTTCGTCGCCCGGATCCGCGGGTCCAGGGGGACGTCGGGCAGGAACGCCGGATTGCGATGCCCGTCGTTGATGGCCTCCACGACGCCGGACTCGCGGGCCCAGACGAGGACCTCGCGGCCTCGCCTCCGGGCGACCGTCGCCAGCGCCGTTCCCCACGCGCCGGCGCCGACGATGCCGATGCGCTCGTAGCGTGTCGTCATGCCGTCCTTCGCGTCGCCGGCGACCCGCGGTCAGGCGCCGAACGAATGTTCCCGCACGACGTCGGCGACGCGAACGCGGTAGCTGGCGAGGATTCCGCCCTTGCCCTTCGCCTGGGCCGCCTGATGGCTCGCGTTCTCGCGCCAGGCTCGCACGGCCTCCCTGTCGCGCCACAGCGACAGCGACAGGTACTTGCCCGGCGTCGTCAGGCTCTCGAACCGCTCCACGGAGACGAATCCGTCGATGGCCTCGACCTCGTCCCGGAGCGCCGCCGCCAGGTCGAAATAATCGTCGGTCCGGCCCTCGTCCGGCGTCACCTCGAAGATTACGGCGATCATGGGGTGTCCTTTCCGTCCTGGTTCGCGGGATGGGGCGGGCACGCCTCGTCGAGGGGCCAGCGCGCGCGCGCCGGCGCATCGAGCGGGTCCGTCAGGCCGCGCCGCAGGCGCTCGACGCCCGCCCAGGCGATCATCGCGGCGTTGTCGGTGCAGAGCTCCGGCGGCGGCGCCCACATGGAGAAGTCCGCCGCCGCACACACGGCCTCCAGGCGCCCGCGCAGGTAGCCGTTCGCCGCGACGCCACCGGCGACCACGAGGCGGCGCCCGCGCGGGCGCCGCTCCGCATAGGTCTTCAGGGCGTTCGCGACCCGGTCGACGAGCACGTCGCCCACCGCGGCCTGAAACGATGCCGCCAGATCGGCCGCGTCTCCGGCCTCGGGAACGCCGTCGGTCAGGCCGGCGACGGCGTGGCGCACGGCGGTCTTCAGTCCCGAAAACGAGAAGTCGCAGCCGGGCCGGCCGCGCAGCGGCCGCGGAAGGTCGAAGCGCGCGGGATCTCCCTCGCGAGCCGCGCGTTCGACCGCGGGTCCGCCCGGATATCCAAGACCGAGCATCTTCGCGGTCTTGTCGAACGCCTCGCCGACGGCATCGTCGATCGTGGCCCCGAGCCGCCGGTAGGCGCCGACGCCGGCGACCTCGACGAGTTGGCAATGGCCGCCCGACACGAGCAGCAGAAGATAGGGGAACGCGACGCCGTCGGTGAGCCGGGCGGAGAGCGCGTGCCCCTCGAGATGGTTGACCGCGACCAGGGGCCGCCCGGTCGACGCGGCGATGGCCTTGCCGGTCACCAGCCCCACCATGACGCCCCCGATCAGGCCCGGTCCCGCCGTGGCGGCGACGCCCGAGAGGTCCGCATAGCGGATGTCGGACTCGCGCATGGCCCGGTCGACGATGCCGTCCAGATGGCGGATATGGGCGCGCGAGGCGATCTCCGGCACCACGCCGCCGTACACGCGATGCTCGTCGAGCTGCGACAGGACGACGTTCGACAGGATCCGCCGCTCGCCATCCACCACCGCGGCCGCCGTCTCGTCGCAACTCGTCTCGATACCCAGCACGACCATCGCGTGCTCCTCGTGGCGCGTGCCCCTCGCGGCAAGGCCGTGTGGGCGCCCCGATTCTGCTTGCCCTCTTCCGCGTCACGCACTAGCACCCTGGCCATGGCGGCGCAACGCACGGACGCAGGCGCGCGCGCCGCGGTGCGCATCGGCACCCGCGGCAGCAAACTGGCTCTCGCCCAGGCGGAGCAGGTTCGGGCCGGATTGGCGGCCGCGCACGACGCCTTCACGGCCGACGACATCGAGCTCGTGGCCATCCGAACCGCGGGCGACCGCGTGACCGACCGGCCGCTCGCCGAAGTCGGCGGCAAGGGCCTGTTCGCCAAGGAGATAGAGGAGGCGCTGCTCGCCGGCGACGTCGACATCGCGGTGCATTCCATGAAGGACCTCGAAACCGCGCTTCCCGACGGCATCTCGGTGCCCTGCATACCGCCGCGGGAAGATCCCCGCGACGCATTCGTCAGCACGGTCGCGGACAGCATCGACGCCCTGCCGACGGGCGCCGTCGTCGGCACCGCCTCGCAGCGCCGGCGGGCACACCTCAGGCACGTCCGCGAGGACCTCGAGATCGTCATGTTCCGGGGCAACGTCGATACGCGCCTCGCCAAGATCGAGCGTGGCGACGTCGCCGCGACGCTGTTGGCGCTGGCGGGTCTCAACCGCCTCGGGCTCGCCGGACGGGCCACGGCCGTTCTGAAGCCCGAAGAAATGCTGCCGGCCGCGGGCCAGGGCGCCGTCGGGGTGGAGTGCCGAAGCGACGATACGCGCGCCCGCGAACTGCTGGCGCCCCTCGACGATCCCGACACCCGCACCTGCGTCGTCTGCGAGCGGGGCGTCCTGGCGGCGCTCGGCGGAAGCTGCCGCACGCCCATCGCCGCGTATGCGCGACTCGTCGAGGATCGCCTGCGACTCACGGCGCGCGTGTTCACGATGGACGGAAGCGAGATGCTCGAAACACGCCGCGACGGGAGTCCCGCGGACGCCGAGGCGCTCGGGCGCGACGCGGGCGCGGAGCTGCGGTCGCGCGCGGGTCCCGGGTTCCTCGCCGGACCTTGAGCCGTGCGCGTCATCAACACCCGGCCCCGCCTCGACGCGGCGGCGCTGACGGATGCGCTCGTCGGGCTGGGCCACGAGGTGATCGAGGCGCCGCTTCTGGAGATCAGGTTCGAGCAACCGCCGGAGCCGCTCGATCTCCGCGGCGCGCAGGCCGTGATGGCGACGAGCGCGAACGGCGTCCGGGCGCTGGCGGCGGCGACGGAGACCCGCGACGCAGCTCTCTTCGCCGTCGGCGAGGCGACGGCGCGGACGGCCGCCGAACTGGGCTTCGCCCGGGTGACCCGGGCGGGCGGCGACGCCGCCGCCCTGGCGGATGCCGTCACGTCGGCGCTGGACCCGGGCGCCGGCGCGTTGGTGCACGTGGCGGGCGCCGAAGTCGCGGGAGATCTCTCCGGCGTGCTGGCGGCCGCCGGGTTCACGGTCCGCCGCGTCACCCTCTACAAAGCCCGGCCCGCCGTCGCCCTCCCCGCCGCCGCCGGCGCGGCGCTTCGCTCCAGAAGCGCCGACGCGGCGGTCTTTTTCTCTCCCCGCACCGCGAAGACCTTTGTTAGGCTGGCACGCGATGCGGGATTGGCCCAGGCCTGCCGAATGTTGAACGCGTACTGCCTCAGCCGAGCGGTCGCGGAGGAACTGCCCGCCCTCGAATGGCGCGGCGTTCACGTCGCCGAACGACCGGAACGGGACTCCCTCCTGAACCTCCTGTCGGGGACGACCGATCCATGACCGCTTCGACGAAACCCGAGGACGCCCCCGAATCCGATCCGGCGTCGGACCGGACCGCCGCCGCGGCGCCCGCGCCGGACCGATGGCCGATCCGGGCGGCCATGACGATGGGCGGGATGGCGCTGATCGTCGGCGCCTTCGCCGTCGCCGCCCACGTCGAGCCGCGGCTGCTCGGCGGGCATGGCGCTCGGGTCCACGATCCACAGCCTCACATCGAAGCCCTCGCCGCGCTGTCGGGCCGCGTGGACGCCGTGGAGAGCCGGCTTGCCGAAACCGCGCGCTCCCTCGACGGCATGACGCTCGAGCGGGCATCCCTGGCGACGATGGCGGACCGGATGGACGCCATGGCGGACCATCTCGACGACGCGCGACGCCGTATCGAAACCGTGGCCCGGGAAGCCCGCGCCGCCGACGCGAGCGAACGGGTGGAGGCGCTGGCGAACCGGGTCGCAGCGCTGGAGACGGCGCTTGCCGACACGGACGCCGCCGTTCGGACGGCGGAGGCTCGTCGCGCCGCGTCGCTGGCGGAACTGGAGTCGCGAATCGACGCGCTGGCCGGCCGCACCCGCCTCCTGGAAGTCGTGCAGCCCCGGCACGTTGCGGGCGCCGCCGCGCTGGCGCTGGCCATCGGCCAGTTGCGTGACGCCGCGCTCGACGGCCGCCCGTTTTCGGAACCGCTTTCCACCGTCAAGGCCCTGCTGGCGGCGGAAGGCGGCATTTCGCCCGCCCTGGCGCGCGCGCTCCGCGAGCTCGAGGACCACGCCGCCGACGGCGTCGCGACGCCGAACGCCCTGCGCCGGAAGTTGAACGCGGAGGCTTCCGCCATTTTGCACGCCGACGCGCCCGGAGCCGACGGCTGGGTGGACGAGACCCTGCGGCGCCTCGCCGCGGTCGTCACCGTGCGCCGCACGGGCGACGTTCCCGGCGCGGGCGTCGGTGCCCGCCTCGCCCGCGCCGAGGCAGGGCTGCTGTCCGGCGACCTGGCGGCGGCCGCGGCGGAGCTCGCCGCATTGACCGACGAGGCGGCGGATGCCGCCGCCGGGTGGCTGACGCTCGCCCGCGCGCGACTCACGGTGGAGTCCGGGCTGGCCAGCCTCCATGCCGAGGCGGCGGCGCGCGTCGCCACGATCGAAGACGCGGCCGGCGAAGGCGGCTCCCCGCGATGATCCGGGCTCTCCGGTGGTTCGTCGGCCTCCTGCTGGTCGCCTCGGCCGCGGCGTGGCTGGCGGACCGGCCGGGCAACGTCGTCGTCGACTGGCAGGGCTGGCGCGTCGAGACCTCGGTCGCCGCAGGCGCCGTCGCCTTCGCCGCGCTGCTCGCGGCGGGCGCCCTCGCCTATCGGGGCTGGGTCTGGCTCCGGCGCGGCCCGCGCGCCATCGGCCAGGCGCGCCGGGACCGCCGCCGCCGCCGCGGCGAGGCCGCGCTGTCCGGCGGCATGACGGCCCTGGCGGCCGGCGAGGGCGACGAAGCCTTGAGACTCGGACGCCGGGCGGCGGCCTTGCTCGACGAATCGCCGCTCTCCCTGATGCTGTCGGCGCAGGCCGCCCAGCAGACGGGAGACGCCGCGGAGGCGGCGCGCCTCTACAAGCGTATGCTCGACGCACCCGACACCGAGTTCCTCGGCGCGCGGGGGCTGTTGACGCAGGCGCTGCGCTCGGGCGACACCCAGACCGCGCTCCGCCTTGCCCGGCGGGCCCACGCGCTGCGGCCGGCCTCTCCCTGGGTCCAGAACCTGCTCTTCGACCTCCAGTCGGCGGCGGGCCTGTGGGGCGAGGCGCTGGCCACCCTCGAAGACGCTTCCCGCCGCAAGGTGTTCGACAAGCCGACGGGTCGTCGGCGCAAGGCGCTGATCCTGTTCGCGCGGGCGCGCGACGCCGATGCGGCGGGCGACATGGAGACAGCCGCCGCCCTGGTCCGGGACGCGCACGCCCTGTCGCCGGAATTCGTTCCGGCGGCGGTGCTCGCCGCGCGCCACCGTCAGGCCGACGGCGAGACCGGCAAGGCCGCGCGCGTCATCGAGGCGAGCTGGCGCAAGTCGCCGCATCCCGAGCTGGCGGCCCTCTATCTCGCTCTGCGTCCCGAGGACGATCCGGCCCAGCGGGTGCGGCGGATGGCGCGGCTCGATCGCCTCCATGCCGGGCATCGCGAGGGGCGCGTGGCGCTCGCGGGAGCGCTGATCGTCGCGCGCCGCTGGCGCGAAGCGCGCGGTCATCTCGACAAGGTTCTCGCCGAGCGCGAGGAACGGCGCCTGCTCCGGCTCATGGCCCGGATCGAGGAAGGCGAGCACGGCTCCGCGGCCACGGGCGCGTGGCTCCAGAGAGCGTCGTCCGCGCCGCCCGACGACACCTGGGTGTGCCGAGGGTGTGGCGGGCCGGCGGCCGACTGGTCTCCCCACTGCGAGCGGTGCGGCCGCTTCGACTCCCTCGTCTGGGGCGCGGTGCCGGAACCGCTGCCGGAAGCCGCCGCGGTCGCCACCGGGGAGGATGGAAACGGCGGCTCGCCGGCGGCCCTGGCGCGCCTTTCCGAGGCGCTGCCGGACGCCGCGGACCCGACGCCCGCGCTCCGGGGGCGGGACGGAAGCGGTCACGTCGTTGACCCCTCTCCTCTCAGGGCGTAGCTTGCGCGGCCATCGGACGGGGCGCGACGCCGTGGTTTCCCCGCCCCCCATGCTGCGGTAGCTCAGCTGGCAGAGCAGCTGATTCGTAATCAGCAGGTCGGAGGTTCGAGTCCTCTCCGCAGCACCATTTTTCGGATCAAGCAGTCGAGGCGGGCCACATCGTCGAACCCAGGACAATCAATGTTCGTCCTGCTTATCCGTGAAAATCATCCAGGCGATAAAGGCTCCGTTCGCCTGGAAGCGCCGGCGTCCCGCCGGCATGGCGGGCCGAAGGCCCGCATCCTTCCCAGGCTTCCGACCTTCCGATGGCACCCGTTCGCGCTTCGCACGATGCCGGCGGGACGCCGGCGCTCCCAGGGACATACGGGAAATGCAGCCCTCCATCGGCGGACTCTCATGGATAAGCGGGATGTTCGTTGTCGCGGGAAAGGATCGTCGGGCATGGTCACGCGGCGACCGGCCGTGCATTCGATCGCGCCCAATCGGATGAAAGGAAGGCGAGGCCCGTGGTCGTGAAGAACGATCCGCGGAGCCGGACCGTGAGGGTGTCCTCGGTTACGTCCACGACCTTCGCGCGAAGGAGCTCATGATCGTTGTCGAGTTCAAGGAGCTCGTCCCGGTTCACGAATCCCGAGACCTCGCCGCGCTTCGTGTCCAGTACGACAAGAGCCTCGTGAGAAAACGCTCCCGGGAACACGTCGCAGGGAATCCCGATCACCTGACCGGGTTCGAAAGCCGCCATTCCAACTCCCCCCGTTCGCCCGCCGCCCCCGCCACGATGCGTCGCATCAGGTTGCGAGGAATTGTAGAGTCGACAAGGACACGCATCAAATTCCCGGTCCTTCAGGAGGCGAGATCGACATGGAGCAAGCACCCTACATCACCCTCGAACAGTGCCAGGCCGCCATGGCCGCCATGCTCGACGCCGCGCGGAAGAAACCCGAACACCCCGTGGCCATGGCCATCGTCGACGACGGTGGCGTCCTGCTCGCCTACCAGCAGATGGACCGGCTGCGCATGTTCACCCGCACCCACGCCATCCGCAAGGCCTACACGGCGGCGATCACCGGCATGAACAGCGGCGCGCACGGCGAATGGCTGGCCTCGCGCGGCCTCGGCGTGCGGGAGCTCGGCGGCGACCTCCGGCTCACCCCCGGCTTCGGCGGCGTGGTGGTGCGCTCGAGCATCCACGACCAGGACGACTTCCACACCAACGTCATGGGCGGGATCGGCGTCGGCGGCTATCTGTCCGGCAAGGAAGACGAGGAGCTGGCCCTGATCGGCCTCGCAGCGATGGACGCATAGCCGGCGGGTTCGCCACTCGCGGGTTCGCCACTCGATTGTCGACGGACCACGAGCCGCGCTATGTTTGCGCCATGTTGACGGATGCTCCGGCACCCTCGACGCGCGCCATCAGGGAGGAGACGGGACCATGACATCGGGTTTGAGCGCCACGGAAATCCGCGCGAAGCTGGATCATCCGGTCATCGACGCGGACGGACACATCGTCGAGGTCGCCCCGGTCTATGAGGAGTACATCGCCAAGGTGGCCGGGCCCGAGGTTCGCGACCGCGCGGTGGCCGGCATGAAAGGCCCCCTCCGCCTCTGGTACGACCTGAGCGAAGAGGAGCGGTTCGCCCGCCATCTCGCCCGTCCGCCGTTCTGGGTCCACCCGGCATCCAACAGCTACGATCTGGCCACCGCCGTGCTGCCGGGCCTCATGCGCGCGCGCATGGACGAGATCGGCATCGACCTCGGCATCGTCTATCCGACCTTCGGGTTGCAGGTGCCTCGCGTCGCGGACGACGAGATCCGCCGCGCCATGTGCCGGGCGCTCAATCTCATGCATCACGAGCTGTTCGCCGGTCATGCCGACCGTCTGATCCCGGCCGCGACGATTCCGATGCAGACACCCGACGAGGCGCTCGACGAGATCGGGTACGCCTGCGACGAGCTCGGCTACAAGGTGGTCATGCTCCAGGGCATCGTTCGCCGGCCGTTCCTCGGCCAGGACGGCAAGCCCGTGCCCGGCAACCCGGTGTGGGTCGATCCCCTCGGCATCGACAGCCTCCACGACTACGATCCGTTGTGGCAGGCGCTGGTCGACCGGGGCATCCCGGCGAACATGCACACGGGCGCCATGAGCGTCGGAATGCGCGCCTCGCCGAGCAACTACGTCTACAACCACATCGGTCATTTCGCCTCGGCGCACGAGGCCTGTTGCAAGGCGCTGTTGCTCGGCGGCGTGACCCGGCGCTTTCCCGACCTCGCCTTCGGGTTCCTGGAAGGCGGCGTTGGCTGGGCGACGACGCTCTACGGCGACCTCATCGCCCATTGGGAAAAGCGCAACGGCGACGCCATCCGGTCGCTGAACCCGAAGACCATGGATTCCGCGCGTTTCCGCGAGCTCTGCGAGAAATACGCCGCCCCGGGCCACCGCGCGGCGCTGGAGTCCTTCGCCGAGAACCGCCACTGGTTCTTCGCGGCCGACCTCGATCAGGCGCCCGGAGTCGAGGACGAATGGGCCGGGAGCGGTATCCGCGGGGACGAGGACTTCGCCAGGATATTCTCCCGTCATTTCTACTTCGGCTGCGAGGCCGACGACCGCGCCGTCGCCGGCGCCTTCGACACCAGGGTCAACCCGTTCGGCGCCCGCCTCAACGCGCTGTTCAGTTCGGACATCGGCCATTGGGACGTGCCCGACATCGCCGGCGTGCTGGCCGAGGCCCACGAGCTGGTCGACGACGGGTTGATCGACGAGACCGATTTCCGCGACTTCGCGTTCGCCAACGCGGTCCGCCTTCAGACCCTGAACCGGCCCGACTTCTTCGAGGGCACCGCCGTCGAGGACGCGGTGAACGCGCTCCTGGCGGCGGAGGCCCGGGCCCAGGCCGCGGAATAGACGGACGGTCGCCCCCTTCCGACCCGCGAGCGAGGGCCGTGAAGCTCTACAACACCTACATCTCGTCGGCGAGCTACCGGGTTCGCATCGCCCTCGCCCTCAAGGGTCTGGAGTACGAGTTCATCAGCGTGAACCCGTTCAAGGGCGACAACCTCAAGCCCGAATATCTGGCGGTGAATCCGCAAGGCGTGGTGCCGACCCTGATCGACGGCCGGCACACCCTGACCCAAAGCCTGGCGATCATCGAATACCTCGAGGAGACCCATCCCGACCCACCGCTGCTGCCGGCGGATCCCGTGGAGAGGGCCCGCGCGCGGGCACTGGCGCTGGCACCCGCCTGCGACATGCACCCCATCAACACGCCTCGCGTCCGGCGCTACCTCGCCGACGATCTCGGCCTCGACGGGGAGACGGCCGCCGCCTGGGGCGGCCACTGGAACGGACTGGGATTCGGCGCCCTGGAGGCGCTGCTCGCCGACAGCCCCCACACCGGCAGGTTCTGTCACGGTGACGCCCCGACCCTGGCCGATGTCTGCCTCGTGCCGCAACTCTTCGTCGCGCGGGTCGTGAAGACCGACGTCTCGCCTTACCCGACGCTGCTCCGGATCGAGGAGGCCTGCCTCGCGCTGCCCGAGTTCCGGGCCGCCATGCCGGAAAACCAGCCGGACGCGCCCAAATCGTGACCCGAGAGCGGGACGCGAACGCATCATCGACCCCCGTTCCGGGTTCGGTTACCGTCCCGATGGACGAACGACGTCGCTCCCGGACAACCACGAACCGGCACGGGTTCCCGCCTGAGCGTGGCCGGGGCTGCCGTTGGCGCCGGTCGCGGGCGCGCTCGCCTGGCGCATCTTCGACGAGGCGTTCTACCGGTTCCATTTCGAGAACGAGCTCGGCCACGCCGAGAACGGGACGGCGCGCGGGCTTTCAGTCGCCGGCGATCTTGGGACGTCGATCGGCCCACGGACGCGCGATCTCAAGCCGGGCCGCCAGCCGGATGAGCGTGGCTTCGTCGCCGTAGGGGGCGACCAGTTGCACGCTCGTCGGCAAGCCGGTCTCGCTCGTCCCCATGGGCAGCGTGACGGCGGGCTGTCCGGTGATGTTGAACCACACCGTGAACGGGCTGAAGCGGAACACCCGGTCCCAGTATTCGTCTGCGTCCTCCAGCATCATGTCGAGCCAGCCGAGCCTGGGCGGCAACGTCCCCAGGGCGGGCGTCAGAAGCACGTCCCAGGATTCGTGAAAGGCCGCCATCCGGCGTCCCAGCCGGTGCGCCGCCTGCGTCGCCCGCACGTAGTCGGCGCCCGACATCTCCTCTCCCAGCCTGGCGGCGGCGGCGGTGACGCGCTCGACGTCGTCGGGTCCGGCCTCCCGGCCGGCGGGATGGCCACGCAAGGTCGCCGCGACGTTGGCGGCGCTGATGGCGCGGAACGTGGGGATCACGCTCCCGCGGTCGATGTCGGGATCGGTCTCCTCGACGTCGTGGCCGAGGTCGCGGAGCAGCGCGGCGGTGTCCTCGAGGACGTCGAGGAGCTCGCGCTCGATGGGCGCGCCGTTGGGCGCCCGCGAGGTCATGGCGACGCGAAGCCGGCCCGGATCGGCGCCGACTTCGTCGAAGAAGGGGCGCTCCGGGGGCGGGGCGACGTAGGGATCGCCCGACCCGGCCCCCGCCGTGGCGTCGAGGAGCGCCGCGGAGTCGCGCACGGAGCGGGTCAGGGCGTGTTCGGTGGTCTGCCCCGCGTTGCCCTCGCCCGAATACGGATCCTGCGTATTCCGCGCCCGTGTGGGCTTGAGACCGACCAGACCGCAACATGCCGCCGGCACCCGGATCGATCCGAAACCGTCGCCGCCGCTCGCCATCGGCACGATACGGGCGGCGACCGCCGCCGCCGACCCGCCCGAGGATCCGCCCGGCGTCCGTTCGCGATCCCAGGGATTGCGCGAGGGACCGAACAGTCGCGGCTCGCACGTCAGGCTGAGGCCGAGTTCGGGCGTGTTGGTCTTGCCGAAGATCACCAGTCCGGCCCGCTTGCCGCGTTCGACGATGACGCTGTCCCGGGGCGGCGCCACGTCGTCGAAGAAGCGGCTGCCGCGCGTCTGCGCATGACCGCCCAACGCTCCGCCGATGTCCTTGAGCAGATACGGGACGCCGGTGAACGGCCCGTCGGGCAATCCGGCGGCGATGGCGTCGCGGCCGTGGTCGTGGAGCCTGTCGACGATGGCGTTGAGCGCCGGATTTCGCGCCTCCGCCCGGGCGATCGCCGCGTCCAGCAGCTCCGCCGCCGTGATCTCCCGATTGCGGACGAGTTCCGCCAGACCGAGCGCGTCGTACTCCTCGTACTCAGGAAACGGCTCCATCGCGTGACCCCCGACATCCTTGCCGCGCCGGCTCGCGGACGCACGGGCGATTCTGGCCGAACGACGCCGCCCGCGCAAAGACGGGGCGAAGGCGGGAACTTGCGCGTCCCGGCCCGAAACGGCATCGTCTGCGCGCCGTCGCCACGGGGGAGCGTCGACATGCGGTACGACGTCGCCGACCGAAAGGTCCTGATCACGGCGGGCGCCGACGGAATCGGCGCCGTCACCGCCCGCGATTTCCTCGACCAGGGAGCGCGCGTGTACGTGTGCGACGTTTCGGACGAGGCCGTGACGCGATTCCGGTCCGAGCATCCCGAAGCCGGCGCCATGACCTGCGACGTCGCGGACGAACCCGCCGTCGGCGAGATGGTGGCGACGGCCGCCGACGCCATGGGAGGTCTCGACATGCTGGTCAACAACGCCGGCATCGCGGGACCGGTCGCGCCCGTCGTCGACATAGACCCCGACGACTGGCGGCGCTGCATCGAGGTCGATCTCAACAGCATGTTCTACACCTGCCGGCACGCCATTCCCCATATCGAGCGGGCCGGGAACGGCGCGATCGTCAACATATCGTCCGTCGTCGGCCATCTCGGCGCGGCGGACCGATCGCCCTACGCCGCCGCGAAGTCCGGCGTCGTCGGCTTCTCGCGGGCCTTGGCCGTGGAGCTCGGCCCCAAGGGCATTTGCGTCAATGCGATCCTGCCGGGATCGGTCGACGGACCTCGCATACGGCGCACGATCGGGCGTCATGCCGCAGCTGCCGGCGTCGGCGAGAACCGGATGACCGAACGGTACGTCAGCGGGAACCTCCTCGGCACGATGCAACGGCCCGAGGAGGTCGCGGCGATGATCCTGTTTCTGGGCTCCCCCATGGGCCGGTCGATCACGGGGCAGTCCATCCACGTCGACGCGGGCCACCAGACATTGCGGTAGACCAGACATTGCGGTAGAAAATCGCACGCTGGGCGCCTGCCGCGCCGCCGCCGACCGGCTCGCCGGATGCCGCCATCGGGCAAGAACACGGGAGACGACGGAAATGCGACGCATGATCCATCCGAAGCGCGGAATCGCGGCCGCGCCGTTGCTGGCCGCCCTGGCCGCCGGCGTTCCGGGCGCGGCGGGGCAATCGCTGGACGTCCTGCCGACGGGCGCCGTCTACGGCGATCACGCCGTCGGCGCGGCCACTGGATTCGCAGTGGACGACCACCAGCGTTTCGACCCGTGGAACGACGCCTACGGAAACGCCGAATACCGCGCCATGCTGCGGCGGGTGGAGGCGGCGGGGCAGAACCGGACGGTGACGTTCCACATCTGGTATCCGGCGGCGCCCGACGCCGCCCGCGGGCGACTCGACGGACCGCGCTCCCCGTTCCCCGCGGCCAGCGGCCGGCGCGCCAACCACTACGACCTCTTCTTCCGCGAGGGCGTTCTGCTCTCCCGGCGGATCGGCGCCGTGGTCCAGCCCCAGTCCGTCCACCTGCCGGCCGGCGGCGTTCTGTCCGCGGCCGACGACGCGACCCGGAGCGCGGTCCATACCGAGATCGGCGAGCGGTTTCTCGACATGCCGCGCGGCGCCTGGCAGGACGCCCGGCCGGCCGAAGGCAGATTCCCGCTGATCCTGCTCGCCCACGGGCTCGGCGGCAACCACGGCATGTGGAGCTCGCTGGGCGAGTTTCTCGCCTCCCACGGGTATGTGGTGGCCGCGCCCACCTTCGTCTCCGACGGCGGCCTGCCGCTGGTGTTTCACGATCCCGATTCGCCGTTCGCGAAACGGGCGTCGGCCGAGGAACTGGAGCGGACCTACGCCCTGCTGCTCGACGAGGTCAAGGTCCTGCCCTACTTCTACCGCCTGCTGTTCGGGCGCGAGGGCCAGGGATTCGCGCCGCCGCCCGGCTTCGACCCACCGGCGGAGAAGATCGTCCCCGGCGGCGTCACGCGCGCCACCACCATGATGCGCAACCTGTTCCGCCAGCGCATCGCCGACCTGGGACTGCTGCTGCATACCGTGCGCCTGCTCGACGCCGATGCGGCGACCTGCCGCGCCGCCCTCTCGGCGATGGGCGCCACCAGCGCCGCCCGCGACCTGTGCGGCCTGCTGGCGGGTCGCATCGACACCGAACGGGTGGGAATTGCCGGACATTCTCTCGGCGCCATGACCGCGCAGCTGGCGGCGAACCACCTGCCAGGCGTGGCCACGGCGATGGGACTCAACAACGCCCTGCCCTTCACCTGGACGCCGGAGGAAATGTTCGGCGCCGGCGAAACGCGCGATGGCGGCGAGACGCTGCCGGCGGGCAGCCGCAAGCCGCTGCTGACCATGATCGGCGACGAGGACGACTTCGTGCAGGGGGTTTTCATCGGGCTGTTCCAGTCGGCCGTGGCGGCCGCCGGAGGCGACCCGGCGGAAGCCTTCCCGCTGGCGCCCGAGCGCGCCGCCCCGGACCGCGCGGAGAACCCGCAGCCGGTGGCGCTGAGCGCGTGGCGGCGCGCGACTTCCGATCGCGTGCTGGTGATCGTGCGCGACACCGACCACTCCACCATTGCCGAGGACTTCGCGCGGCTGTTCCCGTGGCCGGCGTTCCGCCGCGGCGAGCTGCCGTTCGGCCTCTCGCCGGAACGCACCCGCAAGCCGACCGGCGCCGACGCCTTCGGCCCGCCACCGACGGAGCCCGGCGAACGCTACACCCAGCTCGGCTGGGCCGAGGTCGGTGAAGCGGGCGAAGTGTATCTGCCGCACGCGATCCGCGACTGGTACGCGAAAGCGTGGTTCGACTGGCGCCTGAAGGGCGACGAGGGAAGTCGGGAGCGGCTGCGGAACCCGGATCCGTTCGGCGCCATGACGTCGGTGCGACGGCGCATCCGGTAACGCCTCCGGAC
Source organism: Alphaproteobacteria bacterium (assembly GCA_965200265.1). Lineage (GTDB taxonomy): Bacteria > Pseudomonadota > Alphaproteobacteria > UBA2966 > UBA2966 > UBA2966. The sequence continues at coordinate 2,497,593 of OZ241357.1, forward strand.
GCGGCGAGCATCGGGCGTCATCGTAATTCCGAAACCATCACGGGGGAGGGCAAGACCATGACCCAGGCCGAAACCTATGACGGCGTCCGGCCGTTCACGCCGCCGGAGCCCGTCTGTTTCGTCAACCACGAGCGAGCCAGGGGAATCATGGCGGAGCACGACCTCGACGCCCTGTTCGCGTCCGAGGACGAGAATCTCTACTACCTGTCCGGGCACGCGCCCGATTCCGTGCTGGCCCACTTCTACGAACCGTGGGCGTGCGCCATCTACCCGCGCCACGACGGCATTCCGCCGACGCTGATCACCGGCGAGTACGACATGACGTACTGCCTGACCCACCCGACGTGGATGGAGACGCGCTTCTACGGGACGGAGTGGACGGCGATCTCCACCATGCTCAAGAAGGTTCACGGAGGAATGGGACTCGGGACCGAGCTGCACGGCCCCCTCCGGGAGCTCTACGAGGCCACGCTGCCCAGGCGCAAGGCGACGTACTTCGATTCCGTGGTCGACTTCATCGAAACGGAGATGCCCAAGGGCGACGTGCGCATCGGTTTCGACGACCTGCGCATGGGCGGGGAAGTCCGGGAAAGGATCGGTCCGCGTCTTCAGGTCGTCGACGGCAAGCGCTCCTTCAGGCGTATACGCCTGGTCAAGACCGGGCCCGAGATCGAGATCCTCAAGCGGGGGATCGTCGTCAACGAGAACGCCGTCCGCGCCGCCGGCGCCGCCGTCAGGGAGGGCCGTTCCTGCATGGAGATGGTGAACGCCTATCGCGACGCGGTCCAGCGCGGCGGCGGCAAGTGGCTGGGAGAGCGCGGGATGCTCTTCGGCGCCGGCCCGGACGGGTCGTTCGTCCTCGATCACGACTACACCGAACGCATGACCTTCGAGCGCGGCCAGACGGTGATCCTCGACTGCATCTGTCTTTACCGGATGTATCACGCGGACAGCGCGCGAACCGCCTCGGTGGGAGAGGCAAGCGCCTACCAGCAGATGATGCACGACGTCGTGAAGGAGGCGGTCGCGGCGGGCGAGGACAACCTCAGGGCCGGCGCGCACTCCGCCGACCTGGAGCGCCGGGGCATGGAGGTATTCGAGAAAAGCGACCTGCCCGTCGAAGGCGCCACGGTGATCTACCACCCGATCGGGCTCAACGTCTTCGATTTCGGAACGCCGGAGGAGGCGGCCAACGGCTGGGTCATGGAGACCGACACCATGGTCAACTTCGAGGTCTTCTACCGGCACCCCGAGCACGGCGGGATGCACATGGAGGACACGACCCGGGTGACCGAAACCGGACTGGAGCGCTTCACGACCCTGCCCCACGAGATCATCGTCGCGGGGTAGGAGCGCGCGTTCGGGCGCCTAACCCTTCCTGTTCTCCCGCCAGACCTCGGCGACCACGTTGTAGAGGTCGCTCCAGTCGTTGTCCCCGTGGCCCCGCTCCAGGGCGGCGTCGTAGGCCGCGAGCGTGGCCGTCGCGGTGTAGTCGGGCAGGCCTTCCCGCTCCATCACCATGCGCGCGATGTTGACGTCCTTCCGCGCGTGCTTGACCGCGAAGCCGGGATCGAGGTTCCCCGCGAGCGCCTTGTTCGGGAAATGCTGCCGCGAGTGCCCGTTGCCCGCGATGGTGCCGTTGATGACCTCGAGCACCTTGTCGGGACCCACGCCACCCGCCTCGGCGAGCCTCAACGCCTCGGCGACCGTCACGGCGCCGACCGTCGACATGAAGTTGTTGACGATCTTGCAGGTCATGCCGTGGCCCACGTCGCCGCAGTCGATGATCGTCGTGCCCATGGCCTCGAGCGCCGGCATGACCGCGGCCTTGTCCTCCGTCGAACCGGCGACCATGAACATCGAGGTGCCGTCGCGGGCGTCGTCCGCCGTTCGGCCGACCGGCGAATCGACGAAGCCCCAGCCCGCGGCCTTCGCCTGCCCGGCGAATTCGAGGACGGCGCCCGGATCGATCGTGCACATGACCATGACGACGCGTCCGTCGCCGGGGTTCTTCAGCAGTCCGTGGTCGCCGTTCAGCACGGCGTCGACCTCGGGCACGTCGGGCACCATGACGATGACGAGCTGCGACCCCTCGCCGGTGGCGCCGGGCGTATCGACGATCTCGCCGCCATCGGCCTTCACGCGATCGCCGGCGCCGGGAAGGGGATCGTATCCCTTCACCCGGAAGCCCGCCTTGAGCAGGTTGCCGGACATCGACGCGCCCATGAGGCCGAGGCCGATGAAGCCCACTTGTTCGATCTTGCTCATGTATCCTTCCTCCCGGCGGTTGTTCTTCGATCTCGACCCGGACGTGCGTTGCCGGGACGCGCGAACCTACATGGCGCCCGCGCGCGCTTCAACGACCGCATCTCATGTTCGTCCGAACCCGGTCACGCATTGCTCAACGCCGTACGTTCCAAGGCGGGAGCGAGTCAAGTTCGCTGATCAGTCGTTTCTTCAGACGCCGGGGCTCCCGTGTTTCGTGAATCCACAGTTCAACCTCGCAGTCTTCTTTCGCAGCCAACAGGATAAGATTATTCACCTTGCAGTTCGTGGATTGGCGACCTTTGCAGCGGTTTGCTAGTGATATCTTGGCGAAACCTTGTCCCCACTGTCGTCGCAAATCAACCGTGCAACCTACATACACCAAGCACCGGTTGACGGTGACTGCATAAACGCCGGAAGTCGCCGGCAGCGGAGGTGGCACGAGGCGACAGAAAGGCCCATGACCGTGCGAATTAAGGGGCAGCCGTTTAGGGTTTGGTGGCGTGTGTTCCTTCGGCAGACCGTCGGGCCCGGGTTCCGTATCAATGCAGCCAGCCGGACGGAAACGCTTTCCTCCCAACGTTTGGTCGGTGGCTCCACTCTTGAACCTCATCGTCGTAACCTCCATGATCGCAAATACCTCAACGACATGCCATATCTATCTATGGTGGACTGTCAAGAACGAGCAGGACGTGTTTTCCCCGTCCTCCGAATCGGCCCCGGACGTGCGTTGCCGGGCGCCGCTCGATTATAGTATGGCGGCGGCGGAGAGGGGCGCGCCGGCGGAACGGCGGGGCGGCGCCCGGGCCGCCCTCTCGCGGGGGGAGACATGATCAGGCTCGACGACGAGGAACGGGCGATGCTCGCCGGCGAACTGGGCGAGCCGCGCAAGCTCTCCATGGAGCACATCCTCGCGGTCGGCGGATTCTTCGATGCCGAGGATCTGGTGGAGGTCAGTCAGGTCCATCTCATGGCGGATACCGAGTCCACCGGCGCGGCCGGGCTCGAGTACCTCGAAATGCTCGGCGCGTATCCCGAAGACGAGCGCCGGGTGCGGGTGCCGACCGTGACCGATCCGCTCGGATGCGACTTCGCCAAGGCGGATCGCATCAACCATCCGCGGGAATTCGTCGCCCAGGAACGGCGCCTCGACGCCGCCCTTCGGAGCCTCGGCATCCTCGTCACCCAGACCTGCATCAACTACCAGACCATCCTGCCGCCGGTCCTGGGCGAGCACCTGGCCTACGGCGACACGGGCTCGTCGATCTACGCCAACAGCGTGATGGGCGCGCGCACGAACTTCCAGGGCGGCCCTTCGGCCCTGGCCGCGGCGCTTACCGGCCGCGTGCCGCGGTACGGGTTCCACCTCGACGAGCACCGGCGCGGCACCAATCTCTGGGAGCTCCGGTGCCGGCCCGAGTCCCTGTCGGACTGGGGCGCCGCCGGGGCCATCGTCGGTCGCGCGCAAAGCTCGTACTGGGAGGTCCCGGTGATCGTCGGTGTCGACGGCGCGCCCACGTCCGATCAGCTCAAGCAGTTCGGCGCGGCGTTGGCGAGCTTCGGCTCGACGCCCCTGTTCCACATGGTCGGCGTCACGCCCGAGGCGCCGGATCTGGCGTCGGTATTCGACGGCGCGCCGCCCGCCGCGACGACGATCGCCCGCGCCGACGTCGACGGGGTCTACGACGCCTATCGGCCGGCCGACGACAGGCTGGACGTGGTCGTCTTTGCGGCGCCGCAACTGTCCCTGATCGAGATGCAGCAGGTGGGGCTGCTGCTCCGCGATCGTTCGGTTCATCCCGACGTCGCGGTGCTGGCCGCGACGTCGCCCGAGATCAAGGCGGCATGCGACCGCATGGGCATCACCGAGACGATCGAGGCCTCCGGGGCCGTCGTGCTCGAAGGCGTGTGCTTCTACCAGATGCACGCCCGCGAGATCGGCGAGGCCAACGGCTGGCGGCGCCTGATGAGCAACTCGGCCAAGATCGTCAACATCCTCGGCGGCTACGGCTACGAACCGGTGCTCGGCACCATGGAGCAGTGCATCGATTCGGCCGTGGCGGGAAGGATCGTGTGATGGCGGACCGTATCCTCAGAGGCCACGTCGGGATCGGCCCCAGGGTGACGGGCGAGGCGCTGGCGGCCGACGACAACTTCAGCGCCCGCTACGATCTCGATCGTCTGAAGGGCGTCTTCTCCCGACCGACGCACAAGCTCGCCGGGCGGAGCTACGTGGGCAAGATACTGGTGCTCAACGTCGCCAAGGGCGGCGTGGCGACGGCGTGGATGCTGCGGGAAATGGCGGCGCGCGGGATGTGCCCCCTGGCCCTGCTTCTGAACTTCGCCAATCCGATCATGGCCCAGGGCGCCGCGTTCGGGAACGTCGCCCTGATCGACCGCTTCGAGGTCGACGTCACGACCGCGATCCGGACCGGCGAACGGGTCACGGTCGATCCCGAAAAGGGCGTCGTGACGATCCATGACCGAGGCCCGTGTTGACCGTGGTGGCCGCGATTCCTACAGTCCGGGCGACGAAGGCGGACCGGGGAGAGGCGGCGCCGTGAAGATCGAATCCCACTTCGAGAAGATTGGGCGGCTCGAGACGCTCAGGAGCCGTCTCGACCGTTTCGAGGACTTCGAGATCTGGTTCTGGGCCACCATGAACGCGGGCACCAACGCGGTGAACGCGGCTCTGCACGCCACGGGAGTCACGGAGGACGGCTCCTCCTGGTATCCCCAGCAGCCCGGCGTCTACATGGTGGCGGGCGAGGAGCCCGGCGCCTTCGTCCCTGCCTTCAAGCCGTTGGGTGACGTGCTGCACGTGGGCCGGCCGAAGATCGAGAAGCCGGTCCCGGAGAAGGTCCAACGCATCGCCGACCTCATGGACGTCATCGAGGAGTGGCGCGACCCCTGCGTGCGGGACGGCGAGACCGTCACGCGGGAGATCGTCGACAAGGTGGACGCCGCCTACCGCGAGGCCGTCGCCCTGGCCCGCGAGGCGGCCGCCGAGGCGGCGGGAGACTGACATGGACAGCGCCGGACACCGGAAATCCGCCGAGCGCATCATGGGCACCATGGAAAAGCTCGGACCCGAGGACTACGAGATGGTCATCGAGGGCGCCATGCTCGCCGCCACCCATTGGCTGAACTACGCCCTGCACGAATCCGGGATCACGGAAGCCGGCGACGACGTCCAGCACACCTACTTCCTGAGCGGCAACGACTGGCAGAAGTACGGCATCGTGGCCGAGGAGGCGCTGCGGGCGCTCGACGAGATCGAGAAGACGAGGCCGATGTACGTGCGCGGCGACGTGGCGGGCGGCGACAAGGCGGCCGCCCGCGCCCGCGAGCTGCTGACCCGCTCGAAGGAGCTGGCTCTCGCCGCAGGGCCGCCAGCGCCCTGATCGCTACGCAAGACACCGCGCCGGGCGCTCGCAACCGCCAGGGAACGGATGAAGCAGGTGACGTCATGACGAAGCTGAAGGAGCTGAAGAAGCGTTTCATGGAGGACCCGGAATTCCGGGAGGCATACGCGCGGGTCGACGAAGAGTACGCGCTGGTCGAGGAGCTGGTTCGCGCCCGCACGGCGGCGAAGCTGACGCAGGCGGAGGTCGCCCGGCGGCTCGGCACGACCCAGTCCGCGGTCGCGCGGCTGGAGGGCGGCCGGGTGTCGCCGTCCTTCGCCACCCTGCGCCGCTACGCCGAAGCGACCGGCACGCGGCTGACCGTGGGCCTGGTGCGGGCCGACGGCTGAGACGCGCAAAGGCGCCAGCCAGGCCGGCGCCGGGGTGCGCACGGTTCTGAACTGGATCGCTTGCGGGACTGAAGCCGGCGTGATGGAGCTACGCCGCTTCGGCAAGAATGTCGTGTGGATATGGGACGTCAACAAACGGCCGGCGGCGATGAGGAATTGACACATCATCACCGCGACCATCACGGGGAGGAAGCCGTGGAACGCATCGGATTCATCGGCATCGGGGTCATGGGGCGTCCGATGTCCGCCAACCTCGTCAGGGCGGGCCATCCCGTGACCGTCTACGATGTCGCCGCTGGCGCGACCGCCCCGCTCGTCGAGCTCGGCGCCCGCGCGGCGGGGTCGATCGCGGAACTGACCGAGGCCAGCGACGTCGTCTTCACGATGGTGCCCAACTCGCCCGACGTCGAGGCGGTGGTCCTCGGCCCCGGCGGCATCGCCGAGAACGGCCGGGAAGGAGTCATGGTCGTCGACACGAGCACCATCTATCCGGAAGTGACCGACAGGGTCGCCGCGGGCCTCGCCGACAGGGGAATGGAGTTCGTCGACGCGGGCGTCGGCCGCCAGCAGGCGCACGCGGAAACGGGCGAACTGATGTTCATGGTCGGCGCCACGGACGAAGGCATGGCGCGCGTCCGGCCGCTGCTCGAGATCATGGGCGACACCATCGTCCACGTCGGCCCGCCCGGCCAGGGCATCCGCATGAAGTTGATCAACAACCTGCTCGCCGGCTTCACCAACCAAGCGAGCGCCGACGTCGTCGCCTTCGCTCTCAAGCTCGGCCTGCCCTTCGACAAGGTCATGGAGGTCCTGACCGGCACCGCCGCCCGGACCGGCCATCTCTCCATCACCTGGCCCAACAAGGTCCTCAAGGGCGACGACACGCCCGGCTTCTCCATCGCGCTCCAGGACAAGGACATGAACCTGGCGCTGCAACTCGCCGAGAGCATCGACGCGCCTCTCGACTTCGGCGAGGCGGTGCGGAAGTCCTTCGCGTCGATGATCGAGCGCGGGTACGGCGGCAAGGACTTCTCCGCCGCTTTCGCCGCCGCCTGCGAGAAGGCGGGCATCCCCCTGCCGCCGCCCGGCGCCGAGCGGTCGTAATCCGCAGCCCGAAGTGGGGCAAGTACGGCGGTCGCGTAATTGCTGACGTGTTCATCGACAGGCGCTCGCTGGCCGCGGACCTGATTGCCGAAGGCCACGGCCGCCCATACGACGGCGAGTGGCGCGGAGGATGGTGTTGGTGACTGGATGCGAAGGAGAACCGCGGTGAGCCGGACGCCGCTTCATTCGGCGGCGATCGAGGGCAATGCGAAGGCGATTGTGGCGTCGGTGGAAGCCGGCGCGGACCCGGACGCGCACGACGCAAGCGGTAAGACCCCCTTCGATTAGGGGGCTGAGGCTTGGCGGGCCGAACAAGATGCGCTATTCTCCGGGCCAGTGGAGGTCGACAAGACCTACATCGGCGGATGCTGCAAGAACATGCCCAAGGCCAAGCGGAAGAACTTGGAGGGGCGCAGCGCGGTAGGAAAGGCGGCGGTCGTGGGCGTGAAGGACAGGGGAACGAACAAGGTTCGCGCGTCCGTGGTCGAAGTTACAGACGCTAAAACCCTGCAAGACTTCATCAGCCAGCACGTCGCACCCGAGGCCACAGTCTACACAGACGACGCCAGCGCCTACAAGGGCATACCTCACGACCACGAGAGCGTCGCTCACAGCGTCGGTGAGTACGTCCGGGGCCAAGTTCACGCCAACGGGATTGAGTCCATCTGGAGCATGTTGAAGCGTGCCCACAAGAGCACCCTCCACAAACTCTCCCATAAACACCTGCAACGATACGTCAATGAATTTTCCGGTCGCCATGACGCAAGGGAACTGGACACCATCGTACAGATGGAGTCGGTCGTCATCGGACTGATCGGAAAAGGATTGATGTACCGTGACCTGATCGCATGAGCGAAACAGGTCGTCGCACACAAGGTGGGATCGCAACGAGCGATCTGATCTTGAGTGCGCACGTCGCCGGTAACGCTGACGTGTTCCCCGATATTCTGAAATTGCATGTGCCAGTCGGGTCTACCATCGCGGACGTGACCTACGGCAAGGGCGTATTCTGGCGTGATGTTGATGACGGCGATTACCACGTCATCACATCAGATATAGCAATGAATGTGGATTGTCGGCACCTCCCATACGATGACGGCACGATGGACTGCGTGGTGCTTGATCCACCATATATGGAAGGCTTTTACCGTGACCAAGAAGTGTCCCTAGCAGGCGGAGGGAACTATGAAGCATTCCGCAATTACTATTCAGACGGTGGTGCTGCCCCTATAGGGGCAGCCAAATATCATGCCGCCGTTCTGGATATGTATCTGGCGGCTGGTAAAGAAGCATCCCGAGTCCTATGCGATCGCGGCGTGGCGATCATCAAGTGTCAAGACGAGGTTAGCGCTAATCGACAATGGCTCACGCACGTCGAGATCATCAACGCCTATAGCGCCAACGGATTCTATACCCGAGACTTGTTCGTCGTAGTGCGCCCGAACAGACCAGCCGTCAGCCGAATCCTCAAACAGAGGCACGCCCGCAAGAATCATTCCTATTTTCTCGTTTTCGAGAAGCGCCAGCCGTGGGAATAATCGAGGACTGGGGCCTCACGATTGAGGACCTAAACGCCATTCTCTCGGAACGCCCTAGCGCCCGTGGGCCGCTCATCGGCTTCATTGCCGAGTATAAGCTGCAACGGACGGTGTTTTCGGACTCTCGAATCCATAAGCTGCGCCGATACGATGACCATGATCGCTCTCGGCCCGCCGACTTCAGCTTCGAGTATCAAGGGCAGGAAATCACCATCGAAGTGAAGTCACTACAGACCAAATCGGTACGTCGCAACAACGGCGACTATTTCGGGAGATGCCAAGTTGACGCGAGCGACAAACGGGCAGTGACACTTCCGGATGGGAGTGAATTGGCAACGACGTGCTTGCTGCCTGGAAAGTTCGATATTCTAGCGATCAACCTGTTCGAGTTCGGCCACGAATGGCGCTTCGGTTTCGTGCGGAATGAAGATCTGCCACGGTCAAGGCATCGTGCCTATACCGACTATCAGAGACAGAATCTGTTAGCGACGAGCGTCCAAGTGACATGGCCGTTGGAACCGCCAATAACCAATGACCCATTCCCTTTGCTGGATGAGATCGTTCGGGAGAGAAGGAAAGGAAGACGATGACCGAGAAATGCAAGCCGGAGGACTCTGAAATCCTTAATCTCCACTACACTGGTGCAACCTCCGGCATGGCTGTGAAGGCTCTCATGAGGCAGGTTGGAGAGGCCGATGAGGAAAGCAATGGCGACAAGCTGGTTGACGATAGGGGACCAGTGGCGGCACAGTCAAGTATATAATCCCCCTTCGATTATGCGAAAGACAAGCCAGCGTTGAAGGAAACCTTCGCCTATCGGCCTAAGTGATCACGCCGTCCGGCGCGGGCGATGAGCCGACTATCGAACCGCGCGGCGGCGCTGAAAGGCGCCGCGAAAGGGCAGCGATCCCGACCGTTACGCCACCGCCGGGATCTCGGCGTCGTCGAGGCCCGCATCGCGCGCCGCCCGGCACACTTCGGCCCAGGTCGTCGCGTCGATGGGCACGCCCGACTCCGTCCGGGCCTCGAGCGACATCCGCTCGGGATCGCCCGGCGCCAGGACCGCCTCCACGCCGGGCGCCGGGGGAGTCGACCTCAGGTATTCGTAGAACGCCTCGATCTCGGCGTCGTAGCGGGCGCGGTCGATCATGAGTTCCGGCTCGAAGATCACCGAGAAGAGTCCGTTGAGGGTGGCGCCGTCGCCGTGGCGCCCGGCGAGCATCACGCCGCCGCCGGTGAGTGCGCCGGCGAACATCTCCGCCGCGACGCCGAGGGCGTAGCCCTTGTGGCCCCCGGCGGGAAGCAGGGCGCCGGTGGGCGGGCGGTAAAGGGCGGCGGGGTCCTGCGTCGGATTGCCCTCGCTGTCGATGATCGCGCCTTCCGGCATCTCGACGCCCCGGTTGAACGCCACGCGCACCTTGTTCATGGCGACGACGCTGGAGGCCATGTCGACGAGGATCGGCGGCGCGTTCCGGCGCGGGAAGGCGGCCGTGTAGGGCGCGGTTCCCATCCGGGCCACGGCACCGCCGAAAGGCGCCACGACCGGCGGGCGGTTCGTTCCGTTGGAGAAGTGCATGGAAACGAAGCCGGCGGCGGCGCACATCTCCGCCCACTCCCCGATGCGCCCGAGATGATGGGTGTTGCGGATGCCCATCAGGACGAAACGGGCGGTTTTCGCCTTGTCGATGGCCATGGCCATCGCCTGCCGGCCGATCGCCTGCCCGTACCCTCTCCGGCCGTCGATGACGAGCACCGGCCCGTCGTTCCTGACGACCGCGATGTTCCGGTTGGGCGCGATGCGTCCGTCGAGCACCCGCTCCACATAGCTCGGCACGAGGCCGACGCCGTGCGAGTCGTGGCCCATCAGCGAGGTCTCGACGAGCGAGGCCGCGATCGCCTCGGCCTCGGTGTCGTCGGATCCGGTCCTCGTGAAGATCTCGCGGACGAAGCCGAAAAGGACCGTGTGCTCGATATGGACGTCGGCTGCGCTCATCGACGCTCCCTCGCCGGCTCGCGCGGGGACCGGACCGCCGCTCGCAAGAACGTGAATTGGCGGCGGGCGGGCGGGAAAGTATGCTGGCGCGCATGAGAAAATGGCTCACGACATTCGTCGTCGCGGTCGGTCTCTGGGGATTGGGCATGGCGCCTTCCGAAGCGCGGCAGGAAGACCCCCGCCTCGACGCGCTCTTCGACCGTCTTCACAGCATCGAAGAGGGAGACGAGGCGAAACTCCTGATGACCATGATCTGGAAGATCTGGGCGGAATCGGGGAGCCACACGGTCGACCTTCTGTTCTCGCGCGGTATCCGGGCCATGAACCGGCGGGAGTTCGACACGGCGCTGGCCATGCTCAACGCCGTGATCGAGATCGATCCCGAATTCTCGGAGGGGTGGAACGCGCGGGCCACGCTCCACTACATGATGGGAAACTACGAACATTCGCTTCGCGACATCGATCGCACGCTGGCGCTGGAGCCGCGCCATTGGGGGGCGTTGGCGGGCATGGGCATGATCTACCAGGACACCGAGCGCGAGGAGGAGGCCGTCGAAGCCTACCGCCGCGCGCTGGCGGCGAACCCGCACCTGCCCGGCGCCAGGTCCGCCATCGAATTCCTTACCCGGAAGGTCAAGGGCCGCGAACTCTAATCCTCGGGGAGGTCGATCCCGCTCTGGCGGCAACAGGCCGTCACGGTATTGTGCAGCAGACAGGCGATGGTCATGGGGCCGACCCCGCCGGGAACCGGCGTGATGGCGCCCGCGACCGTCACCGCTTCGTCGAAATCGACGTCGCCGACGAGCCGGGTCTTCCCGTCCTCCCCGGCCGGCACCCGGTTGATGCCGACGTCGATCACCGCGGCGCCGGGTTTGATCCAGTCTCCCTTGACCATCCGCGGACGGCCGGCCGCGGCGACGAGAACGTCCGCCTGCCGAACCTCCGCCGGAAGGTCCCGCGTCCGGGAGTGCGCCACGGTGACGGTGCAGCTCTCCCTGACGAGCAGCATGGCCATCGGTTTGCCGACGATGTTGGAGCGGCCCAGGACCAGGGCCTTCCGCCCCTCCAGATCCCCGAGGGCATCCCTGAGCATCATCAGGCAGCCGAGCGGGGTGCAAGGCACGAGCGCATCCTGGCCAGTCGCCAGCAGCCCGGTGTTGATCGTATGGAAGCCGTCCACGTCCTTGGCGGGATCGATGGCGTTGATGACGGCATGTTCCTCGATCCGGTCGGGAAGCGGGAGCTGGACGAGGATGCCGTTGACCCTCGAATCCTCGTTGAGTTCGGAGATCCTGCGGAGCAGGTTCTCCTGCGTCGTTTCCGCCGCCAGGTCGAATTTGAACGACGCCATTTCCGCCTCGGCGGTCTGTCTGGCCTTGTTGCGCGTATAGACCCGGCTGGCGGCATCGTCGCCCACCTGCACGACCGCGAGGCCCGGGGTCACGCCGTGCCTGGCCTTCAGGAGCGCGACGCGGCGTGCCACCTTCTCGCGAATCCCCGCGGCGAACGCCTTGCCGTCGATGATCCGGGCCCTGTTCACGTCAGAAGCCGCCCTGTCCCAGGAACATCTCGAACAGGAGATTGCGCGCGAAGATCAGGGCGAGGATGAGCACGACGGGCGAGATGTCGATACCGCCCAGGAGGGGGATGAAACGGCGGATGGGTCTCAGGGCCGGCTCGGTGACGCGATACAGGAAATCACCCACCATGTAGATCAGGCGGTTCCGGGTGTTGACCACGTTGAACGCCACCAGCCAGCTCAGCACCGCGGAAACGATGAGCGCCCAGATGTAAAGCGTAATGACGGTGCTGATGAGTTGGAGAAGCGAATACATGGCCCCGCTCCGAGTCTCCGCATCCCGGCGATGGACACCATCTATAGCACCTCGCCGCGCGGCTGTCGCACGCCTTGACACCGGTCGGGGGCGCACCCATCATCCGCGCCTTCCCGTCACCCGGCGGGTGAACGCGTGACGTTCGGGGCCGTAGCTCAGTCGGGAGAGCGCGACGTTCGCAATGTCGAGGTCAGGGGTTCGACTCCCCTCGGCTCCACCACCGCCGCTTCCCGGACGTTCTTGAGACTTCCCGAAAGCATTGAAAAACAAGGGATACAGCCGCGCATGACCGAAAACCGTTACCCGACACGCGGCGGTTTTCCCCATCGGAACGGCGTGGATAGTCGCGGGATCGCGCGACAATGGCCCCGGCGCGGACTCGGAGCCGGACACATCGACGTCGGCGGCGCTGTACGGCTTCCTGTGACGACGTCGGCGTGGTCGGCGTGTTCGAGGCGGCGGCGGCACGGACCCCGGACCCGGCCCGGACGGTCTCGGCTGCGGCCATCATGCCACGGTTCCGGCGCTGTCACGGTGACCCGGACGGATGGCGGGTGGTCTCGATCCCGACGCCGGCGGGCGGTGTCACCAGGCGCGGGCTACGTCGGGCGCGTTCTCCGAACGGACGTCCACCAGCACCACCACTTCGCTTGCCACGACCTGATGACGCGGGCGAGGTGAACCCGCATGTAGCGGCGATCCCATATCGGCGGGCGCACGACGCGGACGGTCCGTATCTCAACGCGGGTGGCGTGATCGAAGCCGCCGCAGGTCCGTATTTCGGCGCGGCCGTGGAAGGTCAGCGTCCCGTCCGCGCTCTGATACGGCGGGTCCTCGATCAGTGAAGCGGGGGAGGGATCGTAGGTGATGGTCTCCCGCCACCATCGGCCCGGCTTCGGTGAAGAGGCGTTGCCTTCCATCCTCTCAAGGTGGTGGCGCGGGCCGATGGCTGCAACCGGGCGCGGCGCGGAGCGTCCACGTCGCCAGCCTCGATCAATCCGACGTCGCCGCCGGCGGGATCGTCCCCAGCGTCGGCGCTGTCGAGGTCCGGGATCGTCGCGGGGGGATAACCGGACGTCGCCAAATTTGGTCAGCGAGGGGCACGGGGGGGACCCTATGCGAGAGCACGAATCCGCGCGCGGGGGCGAGGGGACCGGGGGGTGCCGGCGCGGGCGCGTCCCTACGGAAGCAGGTTCACGAGTGCGACGACGGCCGCGACGATGGCGCCGGCGTTGGCGAGCACGATCCCGACGGCGACCTTGAGCATGTCGGCCTTGAGTTCGGCGATGGCGGTCTTGAGGTCGGCCTTGGTGGCGACGCCTTCCGTCACAGCGTCGCGGACCATCGTCACGGCGGCTTCGGCTTGGGCTTCGTCGAACCCGGCTTCCCGGAGCGCCTTGGCGGCGGCGTAGGTGTCGAAGGCGGTTGCGGTCATGGCGTTCCCTGCGGAAGCAGCCTGAGCAAGGCGACGATGAGCGCGGCCTGTCCGGCGGCGACGGCGAGGACGAAGCGGGTCAATCGGGTTTCGAGACCGGCCACGGCGGTCCCGAGGTCCGCCTTGGTAGCGACGCCTTCCGTCATGGCGTCGCGGACGGCTTCGGCGTGCGCTTCGGCCTGGGCTTCATCAACGCCGGCTTCCTTGAGGCGGCGCGCGTAGGCCAGCGTGTCGAATCCGGTCGCGGTCATGGCGTCACGATAGGCCATCGTGGTCCCGTCCGCAAGCGCGACACGTTCCCATCCGTTCCCGTATATTCTTGTCCATTCCCGTTCACGACGAGGGGAAAAGTGATGGTATGGCCCGGACAGCGTTCGAGAATGTGACGCTGAAACAATGGCTTGCTGGATTCGGTCGGTGGACCTCGGCTCCACCAGCCTTCGCGGGCTTCGGCTCGCTGGGCCGGAACGTCGCGAGGCGGGAGGAAACCGCCGTCCCGCTCACGCAGGGCGAGGCAGCCGATGATCACCGCCGCGACCACGCCAGCAGGCGCCCGGTGAGCGCGTCCTCGTCACGGGACGAGTGGGCGGCGCGCGCTCCCTTCTGGGACAGGCACGCGCCCGAGGGCGAGTCGGTCACCGACGAGCTCAACCGGATTCTGATCGAGCTCGCCAGCATCGGGCCGGGGGACGACGTCCTCGACCTCGCCTCCGGCGGCGGCGAACCCGCCATCAGCATCGCCCTGAAGGTAGGGGCCGGCGGCTCGGTGACGGCACTGGACGCGCACGGCGAAATGCTCACGGGCGCGCTGCGTCGGGCGGCGGCGCTCGAGTTGAACAACATGACGTTCCGCATCGCGCGGATGGAGGATCTGCCGTTTGCCGACGAGACGTTCGACGCGGTGACGTGCCGCTTCGGGCTTCAGTCCTCGGAGGACGCGGCGCAAACCCTCCGCGAAGCGCGGCGGGTCCTGAAACCGGGAGGCCGGGCGGGTTTCATGACCCACGGAGTCGAGGAACGGAACACCCTCTCGGCCGTGCTGGCGAACGTGATCCGCGACGTGTTCCCGGAAAGGGCGGATGCGGCGAAGCCGGGGCGGCTCCGGTTCCGCGAACGGGGTTCGCTGAGGGCCGTGTTCGACGCCGCCGGGTTCGACGAGGTCGGGGAGCGGGAAATCCTGCGGATCGTGACTCGCGACGCCGGCTCCCGGTTCTGGAGGAGCCTGCTGGAGCGGCGATACGGGTCGTGGCTGGCAACGCTCGACGCCCAGGACAGGTCCCGTCTGGACGCGGCCATCGAAGAGGCGTTCGCCGCGCACCTCGTCGGGGACCGTTACGAGCTCGAGTCGGCCGATATGGTCGCCTGGGGCACGAAGCAGGAACCGGACCGCACCGGCCTTACGCGAGACCCAGTTCCCGTTGCCTTTTCTTGCTGAGACCTCGTGCGACGATCCGGTGAGACTGCTTCAGATAGTCCTCCAGGTCCGCGTCCGACAGTCCCGGCTCGGAATAGTGCTGGATCCACTTCATCCCGCGCGACGCGAGGTAGGGCGCCGGACGCAGACCCGGCCGATCCCTGAGTATTTCATACGCGATCTCGCTCACCTTGAACGTGTACGCCTCCCGGTCGTCGGCCCAGCCGCCGATGGCGAACACCTTGCCGCCGACCTTCCAGACGTGCGAGCCGCCCCACTGCATCACGTACGTGGTGGCGGGGAGCGATCCGCAGAAGGCGTTGAACTCGTCATAGGTCATGCTGAAACCCTTGGGACCACGGACCAGGAACACCCCCCGGCGCCCGGCGTCCGGAGCCCGGGATGCCAGGGATCGGACGGCGGCCGATCCAGACCGGAAGCGGTGCGGCGTCACAACGGCGGCGCCGAACGATGCCAGTCCGTCGCCTGCTGGTACGCATGGCCCGCGCGGAACAACAAGGCTTCGGAGAACGGCGGCCCGAGAAGCTGGAAGGCCGTCGGCAGGCCGTTTTTCGTGAACCCGCAGGGTATCGACATTCCCGGGATTCCCAAATAGCTGGCGAAGCGAACGCATCCGGCCGACCTGGTGAAGGTCCGCTCCAACTCGTCCGCGTCGGTGGTCTCGATCTGGGCGATCTCGGGCACCGGGGTGGCGATGACGGGAGCGAACAGCACGTCGGCTTCGGCGTGAACGGCGGCAAGATGGTCGCGCAGCAGGGCTTCACGAAGGGACAGGGCCTCCAGATAGCGCGTGGCCGGTATCAGGAACCCTTCGTAGAGAACGCTGCGCGCGACGAAGGAGACCTGGTCGGGCCTGGTCCTGAGCGCGCGGCTGTAGATCGTCGCGCGCTCGGCCTTGGTCAGCACCTGCTGGAGGTCGTTGAGTCGCTCCACGTTGGGGACGGCGACGTCGATGACCCTGGCCCCGAGATCCCTCAACCGTTCGAGCGCCGCCTCCATGGCCTCGACGACTTCGTCGTCGACGGCGGCGAGGAGAGAACCCGTCGCGCGCGCGAAGGTGATGCCCCGCAGGTCGCCGACGAGCGCGCGGCCGTACTCCGGGACCTCGATCCCCGACGTCGTCGGATCTTCCGGATCCGGGCCCGCGATCGCCTGAAGCACCAACGCGCAATCCTCGACCGAACGGGTCAGCGGACCCAGACAGTCGACGGACCAGGTGGTATGCACGTTCCCGTGGCGACTGACCAGGCCGAACGTAGGCTTCAGGCCGACAACCCCGCACATCGCCGCCGGTATGCGTATGGAGCCGCCGGCATCGGAGCCGAGCGCGCCGGCCGCCAGCCGCGCGGCGACCGCGGCCCCCGGCCCGCTGGAGGAGCCGCCGCAGATGTGCTTCGGGTTCCAGGGATTGACGCAACGGCCGAAATGCTCGTTGTTTCCGAGCCCGGCGAATTCGTCGAGGTTCAGGCGGCCGAGATTGACGGCCCCCGACCGTTCCAGGCGGCCGATCGCCGTCGCCGTGAAGGTCGTCGGTGCGTCGAGCACGCGCATACCCGAGGTCACGGGAACGCCTTCGCGATGAAAGACGTCCTTGTGCGCGAGCGGAATACCCTGCAACCCTCCCCGGCGGCGCCCGTCGGACCTGTCGCGGTCCGATCGCGCGGCGGCGGCGCGGGCCCCTGCCGCGTCGCAGGCGATGAAGCAATTGATTGCCGGCTGAAGACGCTCGATACGCTCGAGATGCGCCTCGGTCAGGGTCTGCGCGGTCAGGTCGCCCGACGCGAGCGCCCGGCTCATCTCGGCGATCGACAGCGCGCATGGATCGTGCGATCGGGACAGGATTCCTCTCCGTGAACGCGTACCCGCGTCATCCGGACGAACAGCGCGTGGTGCCGATGTCATCGATCGCGCCCCGCGTTGACGGACCGGAACCCCATTACTACATTCGTTTTCTCGCGAGGCGAAGACGTATGCCGCCTTTCATCCGGGGTTCGCGACGAAGATGATCACGGAGCTCAGCGAACGCTCCCGCGAGATTCTGCGCCAGATCGTCGAAGTCTACGTCGAGACCGGCGAGCCGGTGGGGTCGAAGACGATCGCCAACCGTCTGCCCATCACGCTGTCTCCGGCGTCG
Source organism: Alphaproteobacteria bacterium (assembly GCA_965200265.1). GTDB lineage: Bacteria > Pseudomonadota > Alphaproteobacteria > UBA2966 > UBA2966 > UBA2966. Next base: position 2,515,086 of record OZ241357.1, read on the forward strand.
ATCCGGCATGTGATGGCCGATCTGGAGCGCTTCGGCCTGCTGTTTTCCCCGCATACCTCGTCGGGCCGCCTGCCCACCGAGGCGGGTTTGCGATTTTTCGTCGACGGCCTCCTGGAGGTCGGCAACCTCACCGAACGGGAACGTTCGGACATCGAGGCGCGGTGCGCGGCATCCGGACGGGGGACGGACGACGTCCTGACCGAGGCGACCCAGCTCCTGTCCGGCCTTTCCCATTACACGGGCCTCGTCGTGGCGCCCAAGCGCAAGGATCCCGCCCTCAAGCACGCCGAGTTCGTCAGCCTCTCGCCGGGACGCGCGCTGGTCGTCCTCGTGAGCAACGACGGACTCGTGGAGAACCGCGTCATCGAGACGCCGCTCGACCTGCCGCCGTTGGCGCTGGTCGAGGCGTCGAACTACCTGAACGCGCGTCTGCTGGGCCGGACCCTCGACGAGGTCCGCGCCAACATCTCCGAGGAGCTGGAGGCCGATCGCACCGAGCTCAACGAGCTCACGGCGCGGATCGTGGAGGCGGGGCTCGCCACGTGGAGCGGGGACTCGATCCGCGAGACGCTCATCGTCCGGGGACAGGCTCGCCTGCTCGAGGACGTCAATGCGATCGAGGACCTCGAACGCGTGCGCGAGCTTTACGATGCTCTGGAAACCAAGAAGGAGGTCATCCGGCTGCTCGAGCTGACGGAAGGCGGCGAGGGCGTCCAGATTTACATAGGAGCAGAGAACAAGCTCTTCAACATGGCGGGCTGCGCGCTGGTCGTCGCCCCCTATCGCAACTCCCGGAACACGGTGATCGGCGCGATCGGGGTCATCGGCCCGAAACGCCTCAATTACGCCCGCATCGTCCCGATGGTGGATTATACCGCGAAGGTCGTGGGGGACCTCGTGGGCTGACCCTTCCGGGTCGGCCTGGTGTGGCGGGGTCTGAAAATGCGCGAGGCCGTGGGAACGGCGCGAACGACAACAGGGAGGTCGAACGTTTGACGGACGAGAAACCGGACGCCGGAGCGAACGGAGAGGATACCGTGGAGCCCGAAGAGGAGGAATCCGTGGAAGACGCCGCTTCCCGACACGGGAGCGCGGACGCCGGGGACGGAGACATGGAATCCGGGTCGGAAACCGAGATGGAGGAGACCGAAGCGGAGGCATCGCCCGAGGACCGCATTCGCGATCTCAAGGATCAGCTGCTGCGGGCGCTTGCCGAGGCCGAGAACACGCGCCGCCGCGCAAGGCGGGAGAGGGAGGACACCGCCAAGTACGCGATCGCCAATTTCGCCCGCGACGTCCTCGCCGTGAGCGACAATCTCGCCAGGGCGCTCGAGGCCGTGCCGGAAGATGCGCGCACGGGCAACGACGTCGTGGAAACCCTGTATCAGGGTGTCGAGTTGACGCAACGGGAGCTGCGGACCGCGATGGACCGCCACGGGATACGGCCCGTGGACCCTCTCGGCGAGAAGTTCGACCACAACTTCCATCAGGCGATGTTCGAAGTGGAGCGCCCGGATGCCGAGCCGGGCGTGGTGGTCGAGGTCATGCAGCTCGGCTACGTCATCGGCGAACGGCTGCTGCGTCCCGCGATGGTCGGGGTGGCGAAGAAGCCGGAGGAGGCGGGCGACGAGTCCTCCTGAAGGCGGTCGTTTCCGGGACTGACCGGGATTTGCCGGATTCGGCGGGATAAGGCGGGATTCAGCGGGATTCGGACGCTCCCAGAACGTCGGCGCCGGCGTCGTGCCGCTTGAACCGCCCCGCCGCCTCGTCCCTGTCGCTCACGGCGTAGCAGTACGCGCAGCCGTGGGGACACGTGTCGTAGGCCCCGATGTCGCGCGCTTCGTGACAAAGGCACCCCGGCCTGTTGCCCTTGCGCCGGGCGGCGATACGGGAACCGGCGACGCGGGACAGCCGTTCGGCGTCTATGCAGCGGGCGGCGCCGACGGACGGGACCCGGAATCCGGGCTGGGAGCAGACGGTGACTTTCATCCCGCTGGCGGCGGCGGCGCGGGCGAACTCCCCGGCGAGGTCCGTCGCCTCGGACGTCCTGGCCTCCCGCCAGCGGAAGCCGTGTTTCCGCGACGCCGCGTCCAGGTTCCGCCGGGATTTGCGGTAGGGCGTGACGAAGGAGATCACCGCCTCGTCGGTCGCGCCGGCCAGTCGCCGACAGAGGGCCGCGAAGTTGTCGCGATGGAACGCGGGAGGCGTCAGCGAGCTCAGGAGCACCGGGTCGTAGCGCCAGACCACGGCGTCGGGTCCGTATGCGCGGGCGAGCCGCCGGAAGGTCTCGACCTGGAACCCGGCGGGAGGCACGGAACGGTCGATGGCCGCCGGGTAGCCCACCACGGTGAACTGGACGACGAACGGATAGCCGAGGTCGCGGACGTGCTCCAGACGGGGCAGAAACGGGGCCGGGTTGCGTGTCCAGAACACGAACCCGTCGACGTCCCCGACCGCCAGCGGCACCCTGTATCGAGGTCCGCCGTAAGGGTTCGTCACCATGCACGCGCCGGCGGCGAGGCGCCTCATGAACCAATCGCCGTAGAACGCCGGTATGTCCGTGCGGTAGCTGGCGGAGACGATCATCGCCGTCGGTCCGTGCCCGGGGTGCGTGTCCGTTCATTCGGGTCCGGGCGCCCGCGATGCCCGAACGGCGGACAACCGGGCGAAGATCGGCGTCCCGGTCCTTGCGAGGCCATGACCCCGTGCTTATATACGCTATACGCCATGGGCCAACGGCGCCTCGGCACGGGCCACGGGATGCCGAACGGCTCGGGCGCCTCGGGCGGGGCCTGTCGGGGCCGCTCGGGCTCGCCGCGAAAGGAGTTTCGTCATGGGTAGAATCATCGGGATCGATCTCGGTACCACCAATTCCTGCGTCGCCGTCATGGAGGGCGGCGACACGAAGGTGGTCGAGAACGCCGAGGGCGCGCGCACGACGCCGTCCATGGTCGCCTTCGCCGAGGACGGCGAGCGCCTCGTCGGCCAGGCCGCCAAGCGCCAGGCGGTGACGAACCCCGAGAACACCCTGTTCGCGATCAAGCGCCTCATCGGGCGCACCTTCGACGACCCGATGACCCGGAAGGACGTCGACATGGTGCCCTACAGGATCGCCAGGGCGGACAGCGGCGACGCCTGGGTCGCGGCGCGCGGCGAGACCTACGCGCCGAGCCAGATCAGCGCCTTCATCCTGCAGAAGATGAGGGAGACCGCCGAATCCTATCTCGGCGAGACGGTGAACGAGGCGGTCATCACGGTGCCCGCCTATTTCAACGACGCGCAACGGCAGGCCACCAAGGACGCCGGACGCATCGCCGGCCTCGACGTGAAGCGCATCATCAACGAGCCGACCGCCGCGGCGCTGGCATACGGTCTCGACAAGGGCGACAACCGGACCATCGCCGTCTACGACCTGGGCGGCGGCACCTTCGACATCTCCGTCCTCGAGCTCGGCGACGGGGTGTTCGAGGTCAAGTCGACGAACGGAGATACCTTCCTCGGCGGCGAGGACTTCGACAAGCGCGTCATCGACTACCTCGCCGACGAGTTCAAGAAGGAACAGGGGATCGACCTCCGCCAGGACAAGCTCGCCCTGCAACGGCTCAAGGAGGCCGCCGAGAAGGCCAAGATCGAGCTGTCCAGCGCGACGCAGACGGAAGTGAACCTGCCGTTCATAACCGCCGATCAGTCGGGGCCGAAGCACCTGACCATGAAAATGACGCGGGCCAAGCTGGAGGCCCTGGTCGAGGATCTGGTCGAGCGGACCGTGGAGCCCTGCAAGCACGCGCTCAAGGACGCGTCCCTCTCCGCCGGCGACATCCACGAGGTCGTGCTCGTCGGGGGCATGACCCGGATGCCCAAGGTGATCGAGACGGTGAAGAACTTCTTCGGCCGCGAGCCGCACAAGGGCGTCAATCCCGACGAGGTGGTCGCGCTCGGCGCGGCCATTCAGGCCGGCGTCCTCCAGGGCGACATCAAGGACGTGCTGCTTCTGGACGTGACGCCGCTGTCGCTGGGCATCGAGACGCTCGGCGGGGTGTTCACGCGCCTGATCGAGCGCAACACGACCATTCCCACGAAGAAGAGCCAGGTCTTCTCCACGGCGGAAGACGGCCAGAACGCCGTCACCATCCGGGTGTTCCAGGGCGAGCGCGAGATGGCGTCCGACAACAAGCTGCTGGGCCAGTTCGACCTTGTCGGCATTCCGCCGGCGCCTCGCGGCGTTCCCCAGATCGAGGTGACGTTCGACATCGACGCCAACGGCATCGTGAACGTCTCGGCCAGGGACAAGGGCACGGGCAAGGAGCAGCAGATCCGCATCCAGGCGTCGGGCGGGCTCTCCGATTCGGAAATCGAGCAGATGGTGAAGGACGCGGAAGATCATGCGTCCGAGGACCAGAAACGCCGCGAGCTCGCGGAGACCCGCAATCAGGCCGAGGCGTTGATCCATGCCACCGAGAAGAACCTCGCGGAGTTCGGCGACCGGATCGGCGCCGAGGAGAAGTCGGCCGTCGAGAGCGACCTCGAGGCGCTGAGGGCGGCGATGGCGGGCGAGGACACCGGAGACATCCAGAGCAAGTCGCAGGCTCTGGCCCAGTCGTCCATGAAGCTCGGCGAGGCCATGTACAAGGCGCAGGCGGAAGGGGCCGGAACCGGACCCGACATGGGCGGGATGGGCGACGGGCCATCGGCGGACGCGGGCGATGGCGCCACGGGCGCGACGGCCGGCGACGACAACGTCGTGGACGCCGATTTCGAAGAAGTCGACGACGACAAGAAGCGGGGCGGGGCGGCCTAGCGGCATCCCGTGGACCGTGCCGGGAACGCACCCGCCCGAACCGGGTTCGGATGGCGAGCCGCCGCCCGTCGGAACCTGACGCATGGCCAAGCCGGATTACTACGACCTGCTCGGCGCCCAGCGCGGCGCGACGCCGGACGACCTCAAGAAGGCCTATCGCAAGCTGGCGATGAAGTATCACCCGGACCAGAATCCGGGTGACGCCGATGCCGAGCGGAAGTTCAAGGAAATCAACGAGGCCTACGACGTTCTGTCCGACGAGCGGAAACGCGCCGCCTACGACCAGTTCGGCCATACCGCCTTCGACCAGACCGGAGGGGGGCGGCCCGGCGGCTTCGAGTTCTCCTTCGGCGGCGGGTCGTTCGCCGACGTCTTCGACGACCTGTTCGGCGAGTTCATGGGCGGTCAGCAGCGATCCCGGAGCGCCGGCACGCGCGGGGCCGACCTCCGTTACAACCTGGAGATCTCCCTCGACGACGCCTTCAGGGGCCGCAAGGCCGAAGTCAACGTGCCCTCCACCGTGTCCTGCGACGACTGCCGCGGCACCGGATCGCGCGATGCCGCGGAACCGACGTCCTGCGGCACCTGTCAGGGCGTCGGCAAGGTCCGCGCCCAGCAGGGTTTTTTCACCATCGAACGCACCTGTCCGGCCTGTCAGGGCGCGGGGTACGTCATCGAGAACCCCTGCCCGGCCTGCCGCGGCAGCGGCCGGACGGCCAGGACGAGGACCCTCAACATCGACATCCCGCGAGGCGTCGAGGACGGGACACGGATCCGGCTTTCCGGCGAGGGCGAGGCGGGCGTGCGCGGCGCGACGCCGGGCGATCTCTACGTCTTCGTATCCGTCCGGCCGCACGGTCTGTTCCAGCGCGACGACATGAACCTTCATTGTCGGGTGCCGATCCCGATGACCACCGCCACCCTCGGCGGCGACGTCGAGGTGCCGACCCTCGACGGCAAGCGCTCGCGGGTATCCATCCCCGCCGGTACGCAGACGGGCACACAGTTCCGACTCAGGGGCAAGGGTATGCCGGCCTTGCGCGGGCGCGGCGTGGGTGACCTCTATATCCAGGCCACCGTCGAGACGCCCCGCAACCTGACCTCGCGTCAGAAGGAACTGCTGCGTCAGTTCGAGAAAGGGGGCAGCGAGAAGACCAGTCCCGATTCGGAGAGCTTTCTGTCCAAGGTGAAGGACATGTGGGAGGACCTGACCGAATGATGACCGCCGGGGCGACGAACGAGATCAAGGTCGGGGTCGCCGGCTGCGCGGGACGCATGGGACAGGCGCTGCTGCGGCAGATCGCCGGACACGGGCGATGCGTCGTCGCCGGCGGCAGCGAGCGCGAGGACAGCGACGCCATCGGCCGCGATCTGGGCGAGCTCGCCGGCATCGGACCTCTGGGACTCGCCGTCGGGCGGGATCCTGGCCCCGTGTTCGAGGCGGCGGACGTGGTCCTCGATTTCTCGTCGCCGGCGGCGACCGCCCGTCATGCCGGGTTGGCGGCGGCGACCGGCGCCGCGCTGGTGGCCGGGACCACGGGACTGGACGGCGGACAGGAGAAGGCCATCGGCGACGCGGCCGTCAGGACGGCCGTCGTGCGCGCCGCGAACATGAGCGTCGGCGTCAACCTCCTGCTTGCCCTGACCCGGCGCGTCGCCGCCACGCTCGGACCCGACTTCGACGTCGAAGTCCTCGAGATGCACCACCGGCACAAGGTGGACGCGCCGTCGGGCACCGCGCTGGCGCTCGGCCGCGCGGCGGCATCGGGCCGTGGCGTCGACCACGACGACGTGGCCGACCGGGGACGCGACGGCGTTACCGGCGAGCGTCGGCGCGGCGCCATCGGGTATGCCGCGCTGCGCGGCGGCAACGTCGCGGGCGAACATGCCGTGATCTTCGCCGCCGATGACGAGCGCGTGGAGCTCGTTCACAGGGCGACGGACCGGGCCATCTTCGCGCGCGGCGCCCTCGCCGCCGCGGTCTGGCTGCATGGCAGGCCGCCAGGATTGTATTCGATGGCCGACGTTCTGGGCCTGGAGACCTGAGAACGGCGGCCCTGACCGTCAATCCGCCACGATGTCGCCGATCGCGGCCGTGTACACGTCCGCCGCCTCGGCGCCGAAACATGCGAACGTGACCCTGGCGAGGGAACTTCCCCGCGCGAGATGGTCCCTAGTTTCGGTGACGGCGATGCGGGTGGCCGGGTCCAGCGGGTAGCCGTACACGCCCGTGCCGACGGCGGGAAACGCGATCGACGCGAGCCTCTTGCCGTCGGCGATCTCCAGGCAGCGGCGATAGCAGCTTGCCAGCAGGTCCGCCTCGCCGTGTCCGCCGCCCCGCCACACCGGCCCGACGGCGTGGATCACGAACTTGGCCGGCAGGTCGTAGCCGTCGGTGACCTTGGCGTCTCCCGTCTCGCAACCGCCGAGAGCGCGGCAGGCCTCCAGAAGCCGGGGTCCCGCCGCCCTGTGGATCGCGCCATCCACACCGCCGCCGCCCGACAGCGTGCCGTTCGCCGCATTGACGATGGCATCGACCGGCAGCGTGGTGATGTCGCCCCGAAATATCTCCAGCCGCTCGCGCATGGCGCCCTCCCGGCGCAGGGTTCCCGTGATCCCGGACCGAGGGTAGCGCCGCCATCGGGCGGCGTGAAGAAGGCGGGGCCGAGAGGCCATCGAAAAATCCACCGGGAGACCGTGCAGGATCGAGTGGATTCTGTTATAGTTCCGAACCGGTCCATGATCGTCGATGACGATCCGCGGCGACGCGCGTCGGGACCGGGAAACAGTTCTCGATTCAATCGCCATCTGGACCTGCACACGACATGAAACTGACCATCGAACGCGCCGCCTTGCTGACCGCGTTGACTCACACGCAGAGCGTCGTCGAGCGACGCAACACCATTCCCATCCTGTCCAACGTTCTGGTGGACGCCGACGGCGGGCAACTGCGGCTGACGGCGACGGACCTCGATCTCGCGATCGTCGATCTCGCGGCGGCGGACATCGCGGTTCCAGGGTCGACGACGACGACCGCTCACACCCTGTACGACATCGTCCGCAAGCTGCCGGAGGGCGCCCAGATAGAGCTGACGTTCGCCGAGGAGACGGACGGGCCGCGGGTATCGCTCACGGCGGGACGGTCGTCCTTCCTGTTGCCGTGTCTGCCGAAAGAGGATTTTCCGGTCATGGCCGAAGGGGAACTCCCCCACGGCTTCACCGTGTCGGCGGAGCTTCTCGGCAACGTCATCGACAAGACACGCTTCGCCATCTCGACGGAAGAGACCAGATACTACCTCAACGGGATCTATCTGCACGCGGCCGAAGTGGACGGCAGGCCGGTGCTGCGGGCCGTGGCTACCGACGGCCACAGGCTGGCCCAGGTCAATGCGCCGCTGCCCGACGGCGCGGACGGAATGCCCGGGGTCATCGTGCCGCGAAAGGCGGTCGCGGAGATCAGGAAACTCATCGACGAAGGCGGGCAGGACATCGAGATTTCCCTTTCCGAGTCGAAAATCCGCTTCTCCGTCGGCGAGTCCGTTCTGACCTCCAAGTTGATCGACGGCACCTTCCCCGACTACCAGCGGGTCATCCCCGAAGGGAACGACAAGGTCATGGAGGTCGACACCAAGGTGTTCGCCGAATCGATAGATCGCGTGTCCACGGTGTCCACCGAGAAGTCCCGGGCCGTGAAGATATCGCTGGAAGGAGGAAAGGCGACGATCGCCGCCCACAGCCCCGACAACGCCAGCGCGTCCGAGGAGATCGCCGTCGAGTACGGTTCGGACAACCTGGAGATCGGATTCAATTCCCGATACCTGCTGGATATCGCCTCCCAGATCGACGGTGATACGGCGCGGTTCTTCCTCGCCGACGCGGTGTCCCCCACCCTGATCCGGGACGGCGGGAATACCGATGCCCTCTACGTCCTGATGCCCATGAGGGTGTGAGGCGCGCTTGGCGGTGGGGATCGCTGTCGCGGCGCCCGACCGGCCGTTGCAGGGACCGGCGCTCCGCGACCCCGGTTTCGGGCGGACGGAGCGGCTCGCCGAAGAGTCGCCGGACGTCGCGGTGACGCGACTCGACCTGACGGACTATCGCAACATCCGCGATCTTCGGCTGGAAACCGAGGCGAAGGTGGTGGTTCTGACGGGGCCCAACGGGGCCGGCAAGACGAACGTCCTCGAGGCGCTGTCCTTCCTGTCTCCGGGGCGAGGACTGCGCCGCGCGCGATTGGCCGACGTGCCGCGTCGCGGCGGCGCGGGAGTCTGGGCCGTGGCCGCGCGGGTCCGGCATCCGCGGGGGATGGTCGAGGTCGGAACCGGGGTGGTCCCGGACCAGCAGATCGGGGAACGCCGCCTCGTCAAGATCGACGGCCAGGCGGCGCGGGGAACGGCGGCCCTCGGCCGCGCGTTGACGATGAACTGGCTGACGCCGCCGATGGACCGGTTGTTCGTCGACGGGCCAAGCCCCCGCCGACGGTTTCTCGACCGGCTCGTCTACGGGTTCGACGCCGACCACGCCGCGCGCGTATCGGCCTACGACCGCACGCTGCGGGAACGTTCCCGGCTTCTGCGCGACGGCCGGAGGGACGCGGCCTGGCTCGGCGCGCTGGAGGAGACCCTGGCCGGTCACGGCATCGCCGTGGCGGCGGCGCGCCGGGAGACCATCTCCCGGTTGCGGAGCGGCATGAAGGCCGGCGTTTCGCCGTTCCCCGCCGCCGCGGTCGCCGCCGACGGGGACGTGGAGCGCTGGCTCGACGTCATGCCCGCGGTCGACGCCGAGGGCCGGTTCCGGGCCGCCCTCGAGGCGGCGCGGGATTGCGACGCGCGATCCGGCGGCGCGGCCGTGGGTCCTCATCGCACCGACCTCGCCGTGCGTCACGCCGGAAAGGACCTGCCCGCCGGAAGCTGCTCGACCGGCGAGCAGAAGGCGCTTCTGGTGTCGATCGTGCTCGCCGACGCGCGGCTGCGGGAAGCCCGGCTGGGACGGGCGCCGCTTCTGCTATTCGACGAGGTCGCCGCTCATCTGGACGCGACGCGACGGGAGGCGCTGTTCGAGTTGCTGATCGACCGATCCGCCCAGACCTGGATCACGGGAACGGACCGCTCGCTGTTCGACGGGCTGGGCCCGGCCGCGCGGAGATTCGGCGTCGACGACGGCCGGATTTCGGCGAGTCCCGAATAGGCCCCGACGGAACCGAACGACATGGACGAACCGGTGGAACCAGCGACGGCGAACGGCGGCGACGGATACGGCGCCGAGTCGATCAAGGTGTTGCGGGGCCTCGACGCCGTGCGCAAGCGGCCCGGCATGTACATCGGCGATACCGACGACGGCTCGGGCCTGCATCACATGGTGTACGAGGTCGTCGACAACGCCATCGACGAGGCGCTGGCCGGGTTCTGCGACAGGATCGAGGTCCGCCTGAACCCCGACGGGTCGGTGACGGTCGTCGACAACGGCCGCGGGGTGCCCACGGCCATCCACGAGGAAGAAGGCGTTTCCGCGGCGGAGGTCATCATGACCCACCTCCACGCCGGCGGAAAGTTCGACCAGAACTCCTACAAGGTATCGGGCGGGTTGCACGGCGTCGGCGTCTCGGTGGTGAACGCGTTGTCCGCGACGCTGGAGATGCGCGTCTGGCGAGACGGCAAGGAACACTTCATTCGATTCGCCGACGGGGAGCCGGAGGCCAGGCTGGCCGTCGTCGGCGACGCCGGGGACCGCACGGGAACGGAGATCACCTTCGTCCCCTCGAACGGGACGTTCACGAACGTCGAGTTCGACTACGCGCGTCTCGAACACCGGCTGCGGGAACTCGCGTTCCTGAACGCCGGCGTCCGGATCGTTCTCGAGGATGCGCGGGGCGTGGAGCCGCAGCGCGCGGAGCTCTCCTACGAGGGCGGCGTCGAGGCGTTCGTCAAGTACCTCGACCGGAACAAGGCTGGACGGCACGGCGATCCCATAACCATTTCCGGCGAGCGCGACAACATCGTCATCGAAGCGTCGTTGCAATGGAACGACAGCTATCACGAGAACGTCCTGTGCTTCACCAACAACATCCCGCAACGCGACGGCGGAACCCATCTCGCCGGGTTCCGGGCGGCCTTGACCCGGGCGGTCAACGCCCATGCCTCGGCGAGCGGGATACTGAAGAAGGAAAAGGTGACGCTGACCGGCGACGACGTGCGCGAGGGCCTGACCTGCGTGTTGTCGGTGAAGGTGCCGGACCCCAAGTTCTCCTCGCAGACCAAGGACAAGCTCGTGTCTTCCGAGGTCCGCCCCGCCGTCGAGAGCTTTCTCGGCGAGCGGCTGAACCAGTGGTTCGAGGAGCATCCGAACGAGGCGCGCATCGTCGTCTCGAAGGTGGTCGAGGCGGCCACGGCGCGCGAGGCGGCCCGCAAGGCGCGGGAGCTGACGCGGCGCAAGGGCGCCCTCGACATCTCCAGCCTGCCCGGCAAGCTCGCCGACTGCCAGGAGCGCGACCCGTCGAAGGCGGAGCTGTTCCTCGTCGAGGGCGATTCGGCGGGCGGCTCCGCCAAGCAGGGGCGCGACCGGGCGACCCAGGCCGTCCTGCCCCTGCGGGGCAAGATACTCAACGTGGAGCGGGCCCGCATCGACAAGATGCTGTCCTCGGCCGAGATCGGCACCCTGATCACGGCCCTGGGGACGGGCATCCACGACGAGTTCGACCTGTCCAAGCTCCGCTACCACCGCATCGTCATCATGACCGACGCGGACGTCGACGGAGCCCACATCCGCACGCTGCTGCTCACCTTCTTCTATCGTCACATGGCTCCGGTCATCGAGGCCGGCCACCTCTATATCGCTCAACCGCCCCTCTACAAGGTGAGCCGGGGACGCTCGGAGCGCTACCTGAAGGACGAGAGGGCGTTCGAGGACTTTCTCATCGACAGCGGCCTGGAAGGCATGGTGTTCACGGACTACCGGGGGGTGGAGCGCGCCGGCGAGGACCTCCGGCGCCTCGTCGAGCGCGCGCGGGTGTGCCGCCGGCTGCTCGATTCGGTGGGCCGCCGCTACCCGAGCTGGATCGTCGAGCAGGTGGCCATCGGGCAGGCCCTGAACCCCCAGGCGCTGTCGGAGCCCGGACAGGCCACGCAAGCGGCCGGATACGTCGCGAAGCGGCTCAACGCGTATTCCGCCGAGTACGAGCGGGAGTGGACAGGCGAGCCGACCGACGACGGCGGACTGCGGTTCTCGCGTGAAGTGCGAGGCGTGCGGGAGGTTCACGACATCGACGGGCGGCTGATCGAGTCGTCGGAGGCGCGCCAGATGCACGAGATGCGGGACGAGCTGTGGGACGTCTATGCCAACCACGGAGAGCTGCGGCGGAACGACGAGACCCAGGAGATCGCGTCGCCGACCGGGCTGCTGGAAACGGTCGTGACGCTGGGCCGCAAGGGGCTGTCCATCCAGCGCTACAAGGGTCTGGGCGAGATGAACCCCGATCAGCTTTGGGAAACGACGCTCGATTCCGACAGCCGCACCTTGTTGCAGGTCAAGGTCGAGCACGCCGACGAGGCCAACGATCTGTTCGGAGACCTCATGGGCGACGCGGTGGGACCGCGCCGGGATTTCATCGAGCGCAACGCGCTCAAGGTCGCCAACCTCGACATCTGAGCGTCCGTCCCGAAATGGGTTGAGCGATTCCACAGGGTCGCGGTCCCGGAGTGCGGCCCCATGTCGCGTGCGTGGGGTGGGGGCGCGCCGGAGGGGGAGCGGCGAACCGAACGTCGGGGAAACGCCCTCAACCGTAACGGTGGAGGTCGGGGCCGGATCGGCGGAGCCAGGATCTGGCCTCGTCGACCCGGTCGACGAGGCTTTCGACGCGGCGCCAGAACGCCTTGCCGTGGTTCATCTCGAGCAGATGGGCGACCTCGTGGGCGACCACGTAGTTCATGACCCATTCGGGCGCCATGAAGAGGCGCCAGGAGAACGACAGCGCGCCCGCCGCCGAGCAGCTTCCCCATCGGGTCCGCGGGTCGCGGACGCCGACGCGGGCGACCTCGGCGCCGATGCGGTCGGCCGCCGCCACGGCCCGACGCGCGAGGGTGTCATGGGCGCGGTCGCGGAACCACTCGCCCACGCGGGCCGGCACGTCGTCCGGATGACAGGCGACGAGCAATTCACCGGCTTCCCGCCGGACCCCGGCGCGGAAGAGATCGGTTTCGGCGGTTCGCCGGATGCGGCATGGCCGTCCGAGGACCGGGACGACCGCGCCATCGCGGAACGGGACCCGGGGCGGCAAGCGAGCCAGCCGGTCCCGGAGCCACGTCGCCTTCCCGGCGGCGAACGACAGGGCTTCCCGGCGGGAGACGCCCCGCGGGATGACGAGCTGCGCCCCCAGCCTCGGATCGACCTTCAACAGGATCCGGCGCGCCCGCGGACTCCGCCGGACGTCGAGATCGACGACGACGCCGTCGACGTCGAGTCGGACGCGACGGCTCATGGTTCGGCGCGCGCGCTCCGGGGTCTCGATTCCGGACCCACTGCTTCGAGATCGAACCCCTCGGCGGCCAGGGACTCCCGGAGCTCGCGCCTTCGGGTGGGCTCCAGCGGCGTCAGCGGCGGGCGCATCGCTTGCCAGCCGGGTTCGCCCGTGATCGTCGCCATCGCTTCCTTGAGGGCGGCGACGAGAGGAAAGCGGTCGAGCACCCGCCGCACCGCCACGAGCCGCTCCTGCCGGGCGTCCGCGTCGTCGCCGGATCGCTCATGGGCGCGGAATACGCCGGACGCCATCGGACTGGTCACGTTGGCGGTTGCCGAGATGCAGCCGGGCCCGCCGGCCCGCAGGACCGGCAGCAGATATCGCTCCGTTCCCGCGTAGACGCCGAAACCGGGGAAGGCCTCCAGCAGGGACGTCATGTTGCCGAGGTCGCCGGAACTGTCCTTGAGGCCGACGACGACGTCGGGATAGTCCCGGCGCAGGAGCTCGATGGCGCCCACGGTGATCGGCATGCCGGTCATCGCGGGAAAATGGTACAGGATCACGCGCAGGTCGCCGTCCGCCACGCGGTCGATGATCCGCGCGAAGGACTCGGCCAGCCCCCGGTCGGTGACGCCCTTGTAGTAGAACGGCGGCAGCATCAGCACCGACCCGATGCCCGCGGCGCGGACGGCGCGCGTGAGCTCCAGCGTGTCCGGCTCGGCGCACGTCCCGGTTCCCACCATCAACCGGTCCTTCGGCAAGCCGCTCTCCCCCACCGCGTCGATGATCGACAGGCGCTCGGCGACGCTGAACGAATTGGCCTCGCCCGTCGTCCCCAAGATGCCGAGGCCGTCGCACCCGCGGTCGAGCAACCATCGGAAATGCGCCAGCATGGCCGGCAGGTCGGGCGCGAGATCCGCCGTCATGGGCGTCAACGCGGCGGCGAGAACGCCGCGCGTGACTCCGGAACCGGTCATCGTCGTCGCGCCTCCCTGCTTGCCCGGACTCGCCGCGGCGCCGCCGCGCGCGCCCTCTACGCGGGCCAGTTCACGACCCGGGCGCCGAGATCGTGGGGTTCGTCTTCGGAGATCGCCCTGTCCCGAACCGAAACGCCGGCGAGATGAACCGTTTCCGGATCGCCCGAGACCAGCGGGTGCCACCAGTGGAGATCGCGTCCCTCCGAGATCAGCCGATACGCGCAGGTGGACGGCAGCCACGTGAGCGCGCCGACCGTCTCCGGCGACAGCACCAGGCAGTCGGGCACGTGTCTCGTCCGTTCGGCGTAGCGCCGGCAACGACAGGTCCGGAGGTCGAGCAGACGGCAGGCCACGTCCGTGTGTTCGATCTCTCCGGTGTCCACCCACTCGACCTTGTTGAGACAGCATTTGCCACAACCGTCGCACAGCGACTCCCACTCCTCGCGGGACATCTCGCCGAGTGATTTCCGTCGCCAGAACGGGCGCTCCGCGTCCGCCCCCGCCGCCGGGTTTCGGGTTCCGGCCGTCACGGTCCCGTCAACCGAGGAGTTCCGAGAGGCGCGCGGCCATCTCGTCCGGCGGCGTGCCGAACGTGAAATGGGCGACGTAGGCGCCGTCCGGCCCCATGACGTAGATCAGCGACGTATGGTCGACGAGATAGTCGTCGCCTTCCTCCGGACCATCGGTCTTCTTGAAATAGACCCGGTAGGCGCGCGTCGCGGCGCGGACCTCCTCCGGCGTTCCCGTGAGGGCCCGCAGGCTCGGATGGAAATGCCGGGCGTACTCCGCCATCGCCGCCACCGTGTCGCGCTCCGGGTCCACGGTGATGAACAGCGGCGTGACGCCGTCCGCCTTCGGCCCCAGCCGCTCCAACGCCTCGGTGATGGACTGCAGCTCCATGGGGCAGATGTCGGGGCAGAACGTATAGCCGAAGTAGACGAGCGCGTGACGCCCGAGGAAGTCCGCTTCGGTCACCGTATTCCCCTCGTGGTCCGTGAGCGTGAAGGCGCCGCCGATCAACGCCCGGCCCGTCGTCTTCGGGTTTCCGGGGAGGCCCGCGCCGCCGTTCCCCACCCAGTGCCAACCGGCCAGCGCCGCCAGGACGACGGCGGCGCCGGCGCAAACGAGCACGAACGTTCGCTTGGCCGCGGAATCGGGCAACGGCGCCTCCTCGTCCGGCTTCCGGTGAATACCGTCACCCTCGAATATACGCCCGATGGCCGGCCGTGTCCGCCCGCCTTTCGCCCGCCGCGGAGCGCCGTCACTCCCCGACTTGCAGAATCACGCCGCTGTTGCGGGCCAATCCGAAGAAGGCCAGGAACGCCGCCATGCCGACCCCGAGGTAGGCGACGTTCAGCAGGACCGCGGTCATCATCAGGTCGGACCGGAAGGCGCCGTCGACGAGGATCGCCCGCATCCCCTCGAATACGTGACTGGCGGGCAGGAAGAACGCGACGGACTGAAGCCAGCCGGGCAGCACCGCGATGGGATAGTAGATTCCGCAGATCGGCGCGATGGCGAAGATCGCCGCCCAGGCCATGCTTTCGGCCCCGAGACCGACCCGCAGCACCAGACCCGAAACCGCGAACCCGATCGCCCAGCCCATGACGATCAGGTTGAAGAAGAACCCGATCAAGGGAATCCCGAGGGAGTACATGGAGAATCCGAAGAACGTCTGCGCCAGCAGCGACGCCGGAATCAGGCCGATCAGCGTGCGGATCAGGCTGACCGCCATGAGGCTGACCAGCATTTCGTAGGGTCGCAGGGGGCTGACGAACAGATGCCCGAGGTTGCGCGACCACATTTCCTCGAAGAACGACATGGAAACGCCCAGCTGACCCCGGAACAGCACGTCCCAAAGCAGCACGCCGGAGATGAGGACGCCGAAGGCCTGCGCGATGAAACTCGAATGTCCGATCAGGAACAGCGTGATGAACCCCCAGAGAACCATCTGCACCGTGGGCCAGTAGGCCATTTCGATGATTCGCGGCCAGGAGCCGCGGACCAGAAAGGCGTGACGGAGGATCATGGCGCCGACGCGCCGGGAGGAGAACGGCGGATCGCGGCGGCGCGGCGGCGCGGGGTCCGCACCGCCACCGGCCGGGGCCGACGCGCCGCTCATCGCGCCGCCCTCCGTTCGGCGCCGTCCCGGTCGCGTCCGCGGGCGATGTCCAGGAAGACTTCCTCGAGGTTGGCGCGGCCGTAGCGGTCGACGAGCTCCGCCGGCGCGCCGCGATCCACGATCCGCCCGGCGCGCATCACGATCGCGTCGTCGCACATGCGCTCCACCTCGCCCATGTTCTGAGAGGCCAGCAGGATCGTCGCGCCCCTCTCCGTCCGGTAATCCTGGAGATAGCCGCGCACCCAGTCCGCCGTGTCGGGGTCGAGTGACGCCGTGGGCTCGTCGAGCAGCAACAGTTCGGGCGCGTTGATCAAGGCCTTGGCCAGGGCCACGCGGGTCTTCTGTCCCGCGGAGAGGCCGGCGATCCGCCGATCCATGAAATCGCCGAGATCGAAGGCGTCGGCGACCTCGCGCAAGCGTCGCCGGACATCGGAGAGGCCATAGAGCCGGGCATAGACCTGCAGGTTCTCGGCCGCGGTCAGGCGCTTCGGCAGGTCGACGTAGGGCGAGGAGAAATTCATTCGGGGCAGCACCCGATAGCGATGCCGCAGCATGTCCTCGCCGAACACGGCGACGGACCCCGCCGTGGGCAGCAAGAGGCCCAGAAGAATGGAGATCGTGGTCGTCTTGCCCGCGCCGTTGCCCCCGAGCAGCGCCGTCGCGCCGCCCGCCGGCACGCTGAAATTGACGTCGTCGACGGCGACGACGGAGCCGAAACGCTTCCCCAGATTCCCGACTTCGATGACCGGCTCGGACATGCGGCCCACTATGGGGTCTGCGCGCCTCCGTCGCCAGTGGCGCAGGGGCGATTCCCGACCGGACCACGCGACGCTCGTGGACAATGGGACCGGCGACGTCGATCGACGGATCCCTGCCGGATACACGTCTCGGCAACCGACTACGACGCCCGAACTAACCGGCACCGCCGGTGCGCGAATGCAGCCTGTAAAACTCACCGCACCGCGCGATGAACTCGGCGTGCCGGCGCGGAATCGGCAACAGGCTGCGCAGGTAGAGGGCGAGCCAGCGCGCTCGACCGGGCGCGCGACGGCGGCGAGCGAGGCGCCAGACCCGGCTCGCCGCGCGCCGGCAGGCCAACTGCCTGAGCCGCCACGACAGGTCCCGATGTTCGGACACGAGCCAGCCGAGACCTTTGTTCATGTCCCGCATTATCCCATCCGTGTCCGTGCTCATCTGTCCAGGCACATGGCGCGGCGCGTATCCGACCGTCGCGTCGACGTGCACGAGCGGCCGTCCCGGCAACATCGCCAGCCGCAGCGCCAACGTCCAGTCCTGGGCGTGCTCCCATGACTCGTTGCAACCGCCGAGGGTCCGTACCGCGTGGGTCACCGCCATCATCGCCACGGGCCGCCACGAAGGTCCCCGTATGGTGAACCGAAGCGGGTCGGCGAGCTCCAGGACGGCGGCATCGGAAAGATCGGCACCGAGGTCCCGTGGCGGGGGGGGGGGGTCGTAGAATTCCCACTTCCCGTAAGCCAGCATTGCCTGGGGATGGGAGAGCAGCGCGTTCCGCAGGGCCTCCGTCGCGCCGTCGGCGAGCAGGTCGTCGGCGTCGCAGAGCTTGATGAAGGGGTGCCGCGCCTTCGCGATGGCGCGGTTGGTCGCGTGTGCGACACCACGATTCTCCTGTTCGATGATCGTGACGTCGGGCCAGCCCGCGGTGTGCGCCTTGAGGACGGCCAGCGAGTCGTCCGTCGAGCCGTCGTCGACGAAGACGTACTCGCGCTCGAAGGCGCCGCGCTGCGCGGCAATCCGGTCCAGAACGTCAGGCAGCCAGGGAGCCTTGTTGAATACGGGCACGACAAAGGACACGCCGGTCATCTCATCAACCCACGATCTTCATGGCGAGCAGATACGAGTCATCCCGCCGCATAGATGACCTCGGCGGAGTCGAGGATCTCCTTCCGGCGGATGTAGTTCGGACTCCGTTCCACCGACGAGCGCGTCAAAACATCCACATGCCTGCCGAACAGCTCCGACAACTCGTCCGCCATGCCGATGAAACGGAAACCCGGCGTCCGGCCGGGCGCGAACTCGACGAGCAGGTCGATGTCGCCGTCCGGCCCGAAGTCCTCGCGCAGCACCGAACCGAAGATCGCGAGTTTCCTGATGCCGTTCGCCCAGCAGAACGCGGCGAGCCGGTCGGTGGGAATGGACACGGCCGGATTCATCTCACGCGCTCCCGAACGCCCGGTTCGCGTCGTTGTAGCCGATACCGGGAGGGTCCACAATCGAGGGGGACGATCGTCGTCCGGCGGGCCGTATCGGGGCGGGAGGCGATTTGCGCGGTCGCCCGGGTCCGCGGACACGGTTTCTCGCCCTCTCCCCGGGTGCTAATGTCTCGCGGCGATGATGCGGTGCGTGACGATCTCCAGGACTGCATGACGGAACGCCCGGCCCGATCCCCGGCGCGCGTGCCGCCCGGCCGGCGTGTCTACGCGGTCGGAGACGTCCACGGGCGCGTCGACCTTCTCCGGCGCCTCAACGCCCGGATTCGCGCCGACGCCGACGCCGCCCGCGCCGATTCCCGCGTCGTCGTCTATCTCGGCGACTACGTGGACCGCGGCGCGCACAGCCGCGACGTCCTCGACTGCCTGATCGAGGAGCCCATCCCCGGGTTCGAGACCGTCGGCCTCCTCGGCAACCACGAGGCGTTCCTGCAGGAGTTCCTGGATGATCCGGCGCGCGGCGACATCTGGGTCTACAACGGCGGTGACGCGACGCTGCGCGACTACGGCATCGACCCGGCGGAACCGGAGGTCCGCGCCGGTGGATGGAAGGGGTTGCGGGACCGGCTCCTCGAAGCCCTGCCCCGACGTCACCTCGACTTCCTGCGCGGCCTTCCCCTGACTCACGTCGAGGGCGACTACGTCTTCGTTCACGCCGGAATCCGGCCCGGCGTCCCCCTGGAGGAGCAGCAACGGCGCGACCTGCTGTGGATCCGGGAAGGCTTCCTCGATTGCGAGGACGACCTCGGCGCGGTGGTCGTGCACGGACATACGCCCGTCAAGGAGATCCAGGTCCGCCCGAACCGCATCGGCATCGACACCGGCGCGTGGATGTCGGATACCCTTACCTGCGTCGTCCTCCACGACGGCGAACGCGCGTTCATCCAGACCTGAGCGCCGGACCCGTCGCCAGCGTGCCCGACCCTTCCCGCCTTCTCGAAATTTCGCCGACGCTCGGCGAGGGCCGGGTTCTCGTCGTCGGCGACCTGATGCTGGACCGCTACGTCGCGGGCACGGTCGACCGCGTCTCGCCGGAAGCGCCGGTCCCCGTCATGCGCGTCGACCGCGAGACGGAAATGCCGGGCGGCGCCGGCAACGTGGCGCGCAACGTCGCGAGCCTGGGCGGGCGGGCGGCCCTGGTGGGGCTGATCGGCGACGACGCGGCCGGCGCGCGCCTGACGGCACTGCTGGCGGTCGAGGAGGGACTGACGCTCCATCCCGTGGTCTGCCCGGACGCGCCGACGACGGTGAAGACCCGGTATCTGGCGTCCGGCCAGCAACTCCTTCGCGCCGACGTCGAGGGCGCCGCCGCGCCGCCGCCGGACGTCCTGTCGCGCGTCGTGGATCAAGCCCTCGCCGAACTGCCGGGAGCGGATGTCGCGGTGCTGTCCGATTACGCCAAGGGCGCGCTGAGCGCCGGGGTCGTCGCGGAGATCGTCGCCGCGGCAGCGTCCGCCGGCGTGCCGGTGGTCGTCGATCCGAAGAGCCCGGACCTCGCGCGCTACCGGGGGGCGTTCCTGGTGAGCCCCAACCGGGACGAGCTGTCCCGGGCCACCGGAACGGCGATCGAGGACGACCGGAGCGCGGCGGCCGCGGCGGGCAAGGCGGTGACGGAAGCCGGCGTCGGCGCCGTCCTGGTGACGCGCGGCGCCCAGGGCATGACGCTGGTCGTCGCCGGCGAGGAGCCACTGCACCTGCGCACCCGATCGCGGCAGGTCTTCGACGTCTCCGGTGCCGGCGACACGGCGGTCGCGACCGTCGCCGCGGCCCTCGCCGCCGGACATGGACTCGAGGAGGCCGCGGCCCTCGCCAACGTGTGCGCCGGGATCGTGGTCGGAAAGGTCGGAACGGCGACGGTGGACGCCGGCGAGCTCGCCGCCGCTCTCCGGGCCGACGCGCCGCCGGACCCGGAGGGGCCGGGAGGCAAGATCGTGTCGCGGCGCGCGGCGCGCGACCGAATCGCCGGGTGGCGCCGGCGCGACAGGCGCGTGGTGTTCACCAACGGCTGCTTCGACCTCATACATCCGGGACACGTTTCCCTCCTCGAGCAGGCCCGCGCGGCCGGCGACGCCCTGATCGTGGGCCTGAACTCGGACGCCTCCGCGCGCCGTCTCAAGGGCGCCGGCCGGCCCGTCCAGACGGCGGCGGCCCGCGCCTCCGTCCTCGCGGGCCTCTCCGCCGTCGATCTGGTCGTCGAGTTCGGCGAGGACACGCCGCTGTCGCTGATCGAGGCCATCAGGCCGGACGTCCTCGTCAAGGGCGCCGACTACGCCGAGGAAGACGTCGTCGGCGGCGACCTCGTGAAGTCCTACGGCGGGCGCGTCGTGCTGGCCGGGCTCGCCGAGGGCCACAGCACCAGCGGCACCATCGGCCGGATCGAGCGGCGCGCCGGGGGCGGCGCGTGATCGTCGTCACCGGCGGGGCCGGCTTCATCGGCTCGAACGTCGTCGCCGCGCTGGAGGCGCGGGGAGAGACCGGGATCGTGGTCTGCGACACCCTCGGCGCGGGGGACAAGTGGCGGAACGTCGCCAAGCGCGAGCTGGCGGGCGTCGTGGCGCCGGACTCCCTGTTCGAATTCCTGGAGGAGCGGCGCGGCGACGTCGATGCGATCTTCCACATGGGAGCCGTCTCGTCGACCACCGCGATGGACGCCGACCTCGTCGTCGCCAACAACTTCGGCTTTTCCCTCGGTCTCTGGGAATGGTGCGCGCGCGCCGGCGCACGCCTCGTCTACGCCTCGTCGGCGGCGACCTACGGGGACGGCGCCGCCGGTTTCGACGACGACGGCTCGGTCGATGCCTTGCGCGGGCTGCGTCCGCTCAACCTCTACGGCTGGAGCAAGCACCTGTTCGACCGCCGCGTCGCCCGCCTGGCCGCCGAGGGAGGCCCGGCGCCGCCGCAATGGGTCGGACTCAAGTTCTTCAACGTGTTCGGCCCCAACGAGTACCACAAGGGACCCATGCGCAGCGTCGCCCATCAGATGTACGAACAGGTCGCCGCCGGAGACTCCGTCCGCCTGTTCCGCTCGCACCATCCGGACTACGAGGACGGCGGCCAGATGCGCGACTTCATCCCGGTCGACGAGTGCGTCGAGGTGATGATGTGGCTCCACGACCGCCCCGGCGTTTCCGGCCTTTTCAATCTCGGCACGGGGACGGCGAGATCCTTCTCCGACCTGGCGCGGGCCGTGTGTGCCGCGATGGACGCGGAGCCCCGGATTGAGTTCGTCGACACGCCGGAGCGCCTCCGCGACAGGTATCAGTATTTCACCGAGGCCCGCATGGAGAAGCTCCGCGTCGCCGGGTGCGCGTACCGGTTCCGCGCGCTCGAGGACGCGGTCGCGTCATACGTGCGGGACTACCTCGCCGGCAACGATCCGTACCGCTGAGACCGGACAGGGGGACGTCTCGATGGCATCACGGGAGAGGAACCGGGCGGCCCCGGACCGGCAGGCCGCCGACCGGCTGCGCGATCTCCTGCGCGCGGCGCGCCGGGTGGTCGTCTTCACCGGGGCGGGCATCAGCACCGAATCCGGGATACCCGACTTCCGCAGCCCCGGAGGGCTGTGGACCCGGAACAAGCCGATCGAGTTCGGGGACTTCCTCGCCTCGGAGGAGATGCGCCGCGAAAACTGGCGGCGCAAGATCGAGGTCGACAGGACGATACGGCCGGCGGAGCCCAACCGCGGCCATCTCGCCGTGGCCGCGCTCGTCCGCCGCGGACTGGCGACCGCCGTCGTCACCCAGAACGTCGACGGCCTGCACCAGAAGTCCGGCGTGCCCGACGAACGGGTCATCGAGCTGCACGGCAACGGCACCTACGCCACGTGCCTGGACTGCGGCACGCGGTACGAGCTGGACGCCATCAAGGCGGCGTTCGAGATCGACGAGACGCTGCCGACGTGCATGTTCTGCGGCGGGATCGTCAAGCAGGCCACGATCTCGTTCGGGCAGGCGATGCCGGCGGACGCCATGGAGCGGGCGCAGGAGGCGACCTTGAACTGCGATCTCTTCCTCGCCGTCGGGTCCTCGCTCGTGGTCTATCCGGCCGCCGGTTTCCCCGTCATGGCCAGGGACAACGGATCGACCCTGGTCATTCTCAACCGCGAACCGACCGATCTCGACGCCTTCGCCGACCTCGTCATCAACGACGAGATCGGCCCGATCCTCTCGGCCGCGGTCGGCCTGAACTGAAGCGGTACGAGACCCGAACGCCGTCACCCGTCCATCCGGCCCGCACCTGCTCCGGGACAGGCCCTCACGGGTCGGGCGTCCAGCGGCAGCCGTCCGCGGTCCCGGTCACGAAGCCCGCCGTCGGGGCGGCGAAGTGCGCCGGGAACACCTTGACGCCGGTGTCCGCGTGGCGTTCCACGAACGCCTGCCGCGTCGCCGCCGACCTGGGCGGATCGATGCAGGCGGCGCTGTTGACGTGGGGCATCGCGCACTGGATGGGGTGGTGTATCAGGTCGCCCGTCAGCACCGCCTCGGCGCCGCGCGATTCGAGGCGCACCGAGCAATGGCCCGGCGTATGCCCCTCCGAGGGTTCGAGCCATATGGAGTCGTCCAGGGCGTAGTCGCTCGCCACCTTCACGGCGTTGCCGGCCTCGATCACCGGCAACACCGAGTCGCGGTACCCTTGCCAGTGATTGCCGTCGTCCTCCGGGATGGCGGAGAACCATTCCAGGTCCTTTTCCGAGAACAGGTACTTGGCGTTGGGAAAGGTCGGCGTCCATTCGCCGTTCTCGAGCCTGGTGTTCCAGCCCACGTGATCCCCGTGAAGATGCGTGCACATGACGTAGTCGACCTCTTCCGGAACGACCGCCGCCGCCGCCAGCTCCCGGAGGAAGCGGTCGTCGTCGCGCATGTTGAAGATGGGCCGGGCTTCCCGGCTCTTGTGATTGCCGATGCAGGTGTCGACCACGATGGTGTGGCGTTCGGTCCGAAGGACGAAGGCGTGGAAACTGAACCTGACCTGCCCGATGCCGTAGTCGAAAAAGTACGGGTCGAGCCAGTCGCGATGGGCGTCGAAGTCCTCCTGGGAGAGATCGGGGAACAGCCCCTGGTAGCGGAACTCGGTGCCCTCCAGTTCGACGACGCGCGAGATCTCGATATCGCCGACCGACTTCTTCTTCATCGTCCACGCCTCCCTTTCGCCGGGTCCGGCGATCCGGCCGTGCGCCGATCCCGGAACCGGATTGTAGAGGCCGGATCGCGGACGCGCCAGACGGTGTCCTCGTTTCCCCGGCCGGCAAAGGCTCCGTTTCCCCGGGAGCGCCGGCGTCCCGCCGGCATGGCGGGTCGAAGGCCGTCCTGGCCGACGCCGGGATCAAGGAGGCGCGGAGGGCCGAGATGGCGCTCCGGGCCGTCCGTGCGGAGATCACGAAGGACGAAGACGCCGACGCGGAGCAGGACCCGGCCGGTGCTGGGACGACACGAGGGACGGCTTCGAGGAGCCGCCCTTTCTCTTGGCGCGGGCTACGAAGGAAACAGATTGATGAGAGCTACAACGATGCCGCCGAAGGAGCCAAGGATGATGCCGGCGATGATGCCGGTTTGAACCCACAAGGCGCGGTAGAGATCGGCCTTGGTGGCCATCTTGTCTTCGAGGCGGGCTATATCCACCTTGAGGCGGGCTATATCCGCCTTCGTGGCGATGACTTTGACGACATGATCGCGGGCGGCTTCGGCGTGCGCTTCGGCCTGGGCGTCGTCGACGCCGGCGTCCTTGAGGCGCCGCGCATAGGACAGCGTATCGAAGCCGGGGGCTGTATCCGTATAGGCCATGCGGGAAACGCTACGCCGCGGCCGGGGGGGCGTCAATGGCCGGGGAGCCGTCCCCGTACGCCGTCCGGGCAGCATGAGAACGTCTGCCTGGCGCCCCGGACGCGCGGCAACCCGGAGCAGAACCCGGACTTTCGAGGGGCCGGGGCGTGCGATTCCGGAACCGGATCGGGGGCGCGCCAGACGGTGTCCTCGTTTCCCCGGCCGGCAAAGGCTTCGTTTCCCTGGGAGCGCCGGCGTCCCGCCGGCATGGCGGGTCGAAGGCCATCCTGGCCGACGCCGGGATCAAGGAGGCGCGGAGGGCCGAGATGGCGCTCCGGGCCGTCCGTGCGGAGATCACGAAGGACGAAGACGCCGACGCGGAGCAGGACCCGGCCGGTGCCGGGACGACACGAGGGACGGCTTCGAGGAGCCGCCCTTTCTCTTGACGCGGGCTACGAAGGAAACAGATTGATGAGAGCTACAACGATGCCGCCGAAGGAGCCAAGGATAATGCCGGCGATGATGCCGGTTTGAACCCACAAGGCGCGGTAGAGATCGGCCTTGGTGGCCATCTTGTCTTCGAGGCGGGCTATATCCGCCTTCGTGGCGACGACTTTGACGACATGATCGCGGGCGGCTTCGGCGTGCGCTTCGGCCTGGGCGTCGTCGACGCCGACGTCCCTGAGGTGCCGCGCATAGGACAGCGTATCGAAGCCGGGGGCTGTGTCCGTATAGGCCATGCGGGAAACGCTACGCCGCGGCCGGGGGGGCGTCAATGGCCGGGGAGCCGTCCCCGTACGCCGTCCGGGCAGCACAAGAACGTCTGCCTGGCGCCCCGGACGCGCGGCAACCCGGAGCAGAACCCGGACTTTCGAGGGGCCGGGGCGTGCGATTCCGGAAACGGAAATCGTTTCAAATCAGAACGGGTCCCGGCCTCTCTCGCGTTCGGGTATCCGTCAACTGAACCGTCCCGCACGGCGAACACGTCCACGGCAATTATCCTCGACCTCGACGGGTGGGAGCGCCGACGCTCCCGGGGACGTGCGGCCCTCAGCGCGCGGTCACGTCCGCTGGAGTTCCGTGACCACGTTCAGGACGGTGATCACGCGGTCCTTCACCATGTCGGCCGTGTCCGAACGGAAGGCCTTCATGTGGGCGGAGTTCATGTGCGTCTCGATCGCGTCCTTGTCGACGTAGACCTCGTACATGACGTAACGGTTGGGGTCGTCGTCCACGGTGTTCACCTGGAACATCAGGCAGCCCTCCTCGTTGGCTTGGGAGTCGGCCGAGTGACGGCGGGCGCGGGCGTCGAACGCCTCCTTGCAGGCGGGGTCGATGTCGACCTGGGCGAGAACCGCGACTTGAGCCATGGGGTTTCCTCTCCGTTGCCGGTTGCGGATAATGGACGACGATTAGCCGGTCGCGCGCCGCGCGTCCAGCGCCCGTCCCGGTTCACGGCCTTCCACACTGGAACAGCCGAACGAAGATGGTGTACACTCCGTCGGCATCGGGGAATTCCTCCGGGACGGGACAACTCCTTGGCGGCAAAGGAATTATCCCATAATTCGGAGCCTCGGTGCGTCGCCCCTCGCGGGAAATGCGGGTCTGGATACAGGGAGAGCCACGTGGAGAAGAAAAAGAAGGTCCTGGTCATCGTTCCGTTCCCGATGACGGAGGAACAGCTCGGGTTCCGGCAGCAGCAGCACGCCTCGCTCGATTTCGGCCCCGACATCGAGTTCGACTACCGGCCGGTCCGCGCGGCGGGCGGCAACCTCGTGAGCCCCTACGACTGGTGCATCGGCGACCTCGTGGTTCTCGAGGCGGGCCTCTCCGCCCAGGAGGAGGGCTACGACGCGGTGTGCGTCGACACCGTGAGCGATTCCGGCGTCGCCGCGCTGAGGACCGTTCTCGACATCCCCGTGATCGGTCCGGGGCGGGCGTCGTTCCTGCTCGCCATGCTGCTCGGCGACAAGTTCGGCGTGCTGGCGATGTGGGAACGCTGGTCCGGGCTCTACAAGAAGACGCTGGAAGAGCTCGGCATCGGCCACAAGTTCGTGGGCGTGCACAGCATCGACGCCACGGTCGACAACCGGAACCTGCTCAGCGGCAAGGAGGAGGAGACCTTCGGGCGGCTCGAGGAGGGCTGCCGGGCCTTGATCGACGACTACGGCGCCGACGTCATCTGCCTCGGGTCGACGTCGATGCATCAGGCCCACGTCCACCTTTCCGAGCGGATACCCGTGCCCATCGTCAATCCCGGTCCGGTGTCCTACAAGCTCGCCGAGGCCGTCCTCGGACTCGGCCTCACGCACAGCCGCCAGTACTACAAGCCGCCCATCGTGCGGGCCGACGAGACGCTCCGCGCCATGCTCGACGGCGCGGTCGAGGCGCGGAAGAACGGGTAGGCCGGCCCCGGCGGGACGGGCCGGCGGCAGAGGAGAGAAGCCATGGCCAAGGCTCTGGTTCTGGTGCCCTTCGCGCTCGACGAGAGCGGCATCGCCAACCGGCGCGCCCAGCTCGACCACGTCCGCCTGGGCCCGGACATCGCGTTCGACTTCCGCGGCGTCACGGCCGGCCCGAAGAGCTACGTGAGCCCGCACGACTTCGTGCTGATGGACATGGCGATCTTCGAGGCCGGGATGCGGGCGCAGGACGAGGGCTACGACGCCGTCTGCATCGACACCATGAGCGATTCGGGCCTCGACGCGCTCCGGTCGGTGCTCGACATTCCGGTGATCGCGCCGGGGAAGGCGGCGATGCTGTTCTGCCTGACGCTCGGCGAGAAGTTCTCCATCCTCTGTCAATGGGACTACGCCGTCGCGCGGACCACCAAGATGATCCGCGCGCTGGGGCTCGAGGACTTCTGCGCCGCCGTCGTGAACTACGACGCGCCGCCGGACTACGCCGGCCTGCTCGACGGCAAGGAGGACACGGTCTTCCCCAGGATGAAGGCGGCGTGCGACGAGGCGATGGCGGCGGGGGCGGACGTGATCTGCCTGGGATCGACGACCATGCACCAGGCGGCCGAGTACCTGGCCGCGAACCTGCCCGTCCCCGTCGTCAATCCGGGTCCGCTGACCTACAAGCTCGTCGAGTCCGTCCTCGATCTCGCGCTCACGCACAGCCGCAAGGCCTATCCCAGGCCCCTCGACCCGCGGCCCGGCATGATCCACGCCATGCTCGCGGCCGGGAAGGCGTCGCCGGACGGGTAGTCCGGGTCTCCCGGGACGGTCTTGAGAACCATCGGAACGGCCGGATGAAACGAACCGTCCGAGTTGCGGGGATCTTCGCGGCGGTGCTGGCGTGCTCCATCGCCGCCGGGTGCGGAGGAGGCGGCGGCGGGGCCGGCCCGCAGCAGGCGTCGCGTCAACCGGCACCGGAACCGGAGACCACGGAGACCGAAGCGGAACGGGCCGCGCGGGAAGAGGCCGCCCGGCAGGCGGAGGCGGAGCGCGCGGCCCAGGAAGAAGAGATGCAGCGGCGGCAAATGGAGGAGGACCAGCGAAGGGCGCGCGAGGCGGCACTCCAGCAGGAGCTGGAACGCATAGACAGACTGGACCTGACCGTGAACCTGTCGGCGGTCGGCGTCCGCGAGGCTCACAAGAACGTCGTCCGCGCGAGCGGCGGCCCCGTGCCCTTCGGCGCCGACATCACCATCGGCTTCATCGACACCGGCATCGAGCCGACGCACCCCGCGTTCGCCCCCGGCGCCCGGACCGTGACCGAGGAGCCACTGGAAACAGGAGCGGGCGATCCGGCCAGCAGTTTCACGCCCCCCGAAAGATCCCCGCCCGGAGGGTCCTCCCACGGGACGGCGGTCGCCAGCGTCGCCGCCGGTGCGGCCCGCAACGTGATTATCGAGTCGCGTACCGAGTCGCGGCAAGGCGTGGCCCCCGGCGCGAACGTCAGGATGTTCGCGATCACGCTGGGTTCGGGGGGGGGGGACTACCAGGAAGTGACCTTGGCCGGCCTGGAGCGCTTTTCACGGAGATTCGGAGGCTTTCTGAGCCACGCCCTCTCCCAAGACGTCGATGTCCTGAACATGAGCCTCAGCGTCTCCGGAATCATCGATCATTATTCGGAGGCGGACCTGCAAGGCCGCATGACGGCGCTCGTCAGCGCGGCGGCGCAGGAGGCAAAAGCCGAGAACAAGACGATCCTCGTCTGGTCCGCCGGCAACCTGCACGGCGACCCTTGTATGAGCGGGCAGGCTTGCGATACCGGGACCAGAAAAGTCGATGCCCGGTCGGTGACCGTATCCGCCGGGCTCCCGCTGCGTTTTCCGGAGGAGTTGCGCGGCCACTGGATCGCCGTGGCGGCGGTGGACGACGCCGGCGTCATCGCCAGCTTCTCCAACCGCTGCGGGAGCGCCGCCGGATTCTGCATCGCAGCTCCCGGAGTGGGCGTCCCGACCGCCTATTACGGGTATCACGATCCCAGCGGCGGCGTCGTCATCGGCGAGGGCAGGGGCAGCGGAACGTCGTTCGCCGCGCCTACGGTGGCGGGCGGCCTCGCGCTCATGAAGCAGCTCTTCCGCGGCCAGCTGTCCAGCGAGGCGCTGGTCGCGCGGCTGTTCACGACCGCCAACAGGGACGGCCGCTACGCCGACCGGAGCGTCTACGGCCAGGGGCTGATGGACCTCGGCGCGGCGACGGCGCCGGTGGGCGCGATGACGGTCGCCGGCGGCGCCTCGGTCGCGGGCGGCGGCGCCAACCTGCGGGAGACCGGCCTCGCGCTCGGGCCGGCGTTCGGCGACGGGCTCGCGGCGGCGCTGACGGGGCGGGAGATCGCCGCCTTCGATTCGCTGGGCGCGCCGTTCTGGTTCGACCTCGGCGGCCTCGTCGCCGTCACGGACCCCTCCCCCCCTCTCCTCCTGGCTCGCCGACTCCGCGCGCTGACGGCGCCGGCCGCGCGCCGCTCCGCTTCGGCGCCGGGCTGGACGGCGCTGACCTTCGATGCCGGCGGCGCCGGGACCGCCGGCGCCGGAGGCCCGCGGATGGGCCTTCTCGGGGCCGGAACGGACGCGCCGCCGGCCGGCCACCTCGCGCTCGCCGACGGCGCCCTCGCCGCCGCCTTCGATCCCGGCGCGGGGCTCGCCGCGACCGCCTTCACCAACCGCGGCGCGGGCAACCAGCCGCCGGTCTCGGGCGGCGCGCTGTCGTGGCGTGCGGCCGGCGCGCCGGCGGGGCTCACGGCCGGCTGGCTGACGGAGAGCGCGGAGCTGCTCGGGACCGGCGCGACCGGCGCCTTCGGCAGGCTGGCGGCCGACACGACGTTCCTCGGAGTCGACGCGAACCTGGCCGTCGGCCCCTGGGCGGTCTCCGCCACCGGCGAGATCGGGGCGGCGGCGGCGCGCAACCGGCGCGGCGGCCTCGTCGCCGGCCTCTCGCCCCTGACGACGAGCGCCTTCGCGCTCGACGCGACGCGCCGCCTCGCGGACGGAAGCTCCGTGCGCCTGACGCTGGCGCAGCCGTTGCGGGTCGAGAACGGCCGCGCGACGTTCTCCGTTCCCGTCGGCCGCACGCGAGGCGGCGCCGTCCAGCGCCGGTCGGTCGTGGCCGGCCTCGAGCCGTCGGGCCGCCAGATCGACGTCACGGCGCAATGGCGGCGGCCGTTCGCGGCGGGCGGCGACGTCGCGCTCGGAGTCGCGTGGACGCACGCCCCCGGTCACGCGGCCGGTGCGAAGCCGGACCTCGCCGTCATGGCGGGATGGCGACTCGCCTTCTGACCGGCTCGGGCGAGAGCCAGGGCAATCGCACTTGAAAACCGGGGACGCCGTTTGCGAGCCGATTCCCCGCCAAATCGGGCAAGATGAGCGAGGCTTTGGCGTTTTCACCCTTATGTTCGCACTTTGTCTTGCTCCGAATGTCACAAGATTCCCACGGAATTTCCAAGTGCGATTGCCCTGGGCGAGAGCGCGTTGACCGGCGCGGCGCGAGAACGTATCTTGCGAGATGGGAACCGCCCGTTCCGCCGTCGATGCTTCCCGAAGAGGGAGTTGCAATGAAGCACCTGGAGATCAACTGGACCGCCGTCGCCACCGTTCTTACGGGCCTCAGCGTCGTCGTCGCCCTCGGCGCTCTTCAGTTTTTGCTGACGGAGAGCACGAACGCCCGGATCGACACCCTGCGTTCGGACGTGAACGGGGAAATCCGCACCTTGCGTTCGGACGTGAACGGGGGAATCGGTGCCCTGCGTTCGGAGGTGGGCGAGGGAATCCGCACCCTGCGTTCGGAGGTGAGCGGGGAAATCGTCGCCCTGCGTTCGGAGGTGAGCGAGGAAATCCGCGTCCTGCGTTCGGACGTGAGCGAGGAAATCCGCACCTTGCGTTCGGAGGTGAACGGGGAAATCGGCGCGCTTCGGGAGGAAGTGACCGGCGAGATCAATTCGCTGCGGTCGAACCTGCGGGAGGAGTCCGCGTCCAATCGAGAGAGGATCAAGGAGTTCGCTCGGGCGACGGCGGCTCTCATCATGAAGGTGAACTCCATCGAGGAGAAAATCCTGCCGGAGAGCCGCGCGGACGATGACGCACCGCCGCCCGACGGGGAGTGAGGCGCGGCCGGCCCGGAGCGACGGGCGACGGTAGGGCCGGAGACCCCCGTCAGCGTCCTGCCCGGAAGGCCGGGACGAGCCCCTACCGGGCGCGCTCCCGCTCCGGCGGCGCGTACCGTTCCTCGAGCGCGGCCACCTCGTTCATCCCCATGAGGCTCAGCATCTCGTCGAAGGCGGGCAGGTCCGCCTCCATGCCGGCCCAGGTTCCCTCCTCCCTGAGACGGTCGAGGCAGCCCAGCGCCGCACGGATGGCCGACAGCAGGAGCAGGCCGGGATAGATCGCGAGCTTGAACCCGAGCGTCCCCAACTCCCCGGCGGGCAACAGCGGCGTCTTGCGGCTGGACGCCAGGTTGGCGACCTGGGGGACGCCGAAGGCGCGCCCGATCCTCGCCATCTGCCGCCTGTCCGTCGGCGCCTCGACGAACAGCATGTCGGCGCCGGCCTCCTCGTACAGGGCGGCGCGGGCGAGCGCCGCGTCGAACCCTTCCACGGCAATGGCGTCGGTGCGGGCGATGACGACGAAATCGGGGTCCGTCCTCGCGTCCACCGCCGCCTTGACCTTGGCCACCATCTCCTCCGCCGGAACGAGCTGCTTGCCGGCGAAGTGGCCGCAGCGCTTCGGGATGACCTGGTCCTCGATGTGGACGGCGGCGACTCCGGCCCGTTCGTAGCTGCGGATCGCGCGGCGGACGTTCAACGGCCCGCCGTAGCCGTTGTCGCCATCGGCGACGACGGGCAGCCCCGAGGCATCCACGATGCGCGCCGCGTTGTCGACCATCTCCGTCATGGTCAGCAGGCCGACGTCGGGCATCCCGAGACGCACGGCCGTCGTCCCGGCGCCGGTCATGTAGACGGCCGGGAACCCCTTGTGGGCGACGAGCCGGGCATGGAAGGGATCCGGCGCCCCCGGCGCCATGACGACGTCCGGGCCGGCCAGCAACCGGCGAAAGGCGGCGGCGTTCGTCACGGTCCCGACCTCCCGGAAAGGCGTTCCGGCGACATGGAGCGACTTTACCACCCCCGCTCCGCCCGGTAACGTTGCGTTGCCGCGCGGCGCGAAGGGGGAAGGGACGGCTCATGGAACTCTCGGACAAGACCGCCCGCCGGATGTGGGAGGAGCTCAAGGCCAATCCGAAGCCGCGTTTCGGTTTCGGCAGGCGGCCGATGGTCGTGAACGTCGACGTCCAGAAGTCGTTCACGCTGGAGGATGAATACACGTCCGCCTATTCGACGCACCCCAGGCAGATCGACTACATCAACGAGATCTCCGGCATCGCCCGGTCGAAGAACCTGCCCGTCGTGTGGACCTACGTCGCCTACATGGAGAACGCCGACGACTGCGGCGTCTGGGGAACCCGGAACGACCACGAGGACGCCCTCCAGAACGTCAAGGTCGGCTCGCGCAAGGCGGAGCTCGACGACCGCTGCGACGTCGACCGCGGCAACGATGTCGTCATCAACAAGCGGGGCGCCTCGGCGTTCTTCCAGACGCACCTGCCCTCGCTCTGCGTGTGGTACCGGACCGACACCGTCATCGTGACGGGCGGGTCGACCTCCGGCTGCGTGCGCGCGACGGTGGTGGACAGCCTTCAGAGCGGCTACCGCACCGTCGTCCCCGAGGAGTGCACCTCGGACCGGCACGAGAGTCCGCACTTCGCCAACCTCTACGACATGGCCGCGAAGTACGCCGACGTGATACCGGCCCGGGAGGTGATCGACCATCTCAACGAATACGTCCCGGCGAACGACCCGGGAGGACGGTCATGACGGTCAGCGACCCCGGCATCTACGCGTACTCGCCGTACAACGACCGGCCCCGGATCACGTGGCCGGACGGCGCCCGCGTCGCCTTCTGGGTGGCGCCCAACATCGAGTTCTACGAGGCCCGTCCGCCCGCCAACCCGGTTCGCCAAGACATGTCGAGGCCGGCGCCCGACGTCGTCTTCTACGCGCACCGCGACTACGGCAACCGGGTCGGCGTCTGGCGCATGATGGAGGCGATGGACCGTTACGGCGTGCGCGGCAGCGTGTCCCTCAACGTGGCCGTCTGCGACCATCATCCCGAGATCATCGAGGCGTGCGTCGAGCGCGGCTGGGAGCTGTTCTCCCACGGCGTCTACAACACCCGCTACCAGTACGGCATGAGCGAGGCGCAGCACCGCGCGCTCATCGAGGACGCGATCGAGACCATCGACAGGGCGTCCGGCCAGAAGCTGGCCGGCTGGCTGTCGCCGGCGCTGAGCAACACGGAACGGACGCTCGACCTGCTGGCGGAGTACGGGGTGCTGTACACCTGCGATCTCTTCCACGACGACCAGCCGCAACCCGTCAAGGTCAGGCAGGGCCGGCTGATCAGCATCCCCTACTCGCTGGAGATGAACGACATCGTGGTCTACCACCAGATCAACTCGAGCCCGCCGCGCCAGTACACCGAGGTGATCAAGCGGCAGTTCGACCAGCTCTACGAGGAAGGGGCGGAGAACGGCACCGTCATGTGCATCCCGCTGCATCCGTTCCTCGTCGGCCAGCCGCACCGGGTCGGTCCGTTCGCCGAGGCGCTCGAATACATCACCGGCCACGACGGCGTCTGGGTGACGACGGGACGCGAGATCGCCGAGTACTACCTCGAACACCACTACGACGACGTCGTCGCGGCCCAGTCCGCCGCCACCGCCGGGGAGTGACGCCATGAGCCTGCCCGACGATTACCTCGAGTACCCGATCCGCGGCTACGGGATGGACCACGACCGCTACGGCTGGGAGATCCTGTTCCGCAGGACGCCCGTCGAATGGCCGGGCGGCGCGCGCGTGGCGTTGTGGATCACGCCGCTGCTGCAATGGTTCCCGATGGACATGGAGACCGGGCCGGTGGCGCCGCCCGGCGGATTCAACCGGCCCTATCCCGACTACCGGAACTACTCCCACCGCGACTACGGCCTGCGCGTCGGCGTCTTCCGCTTCTTCAGGCTCTTCGACGCGCTCGGGATCAAGGCGTCGGCGGCGCTGAACTCCGCCGTCGGCGAGCGCTACCCGGTCGTCGTCGACGAGATCAACCGGCGCGGCTGGGAGGTCATCGCCCACGGCGTGCACATGGGCCACGTGAGCCACGGGGGCATGGACGAGAAACTGGAGGCCGGGCGCGTCGAAAGCTGCATCCGGTCGCTGCGCGAGACCACGGGCCAGCCGGTCCGGGGCTGGCTGTCCATCGGCAAGTCCGAATCGGACAACACCCCCGACCTTCTGGCCGCGAACGGGATCGAGTATCAGTGCGACTGGTGCAACGACGACATGCCGTACCGCTTCGCGACCGGGAACGGCGATCTCTTCGCCATGCCCCACACGGTCGAGCTCGACGACCGGGAGGTGCTGCTGCGCTTCCATCACCGCGAGGCGGAGTTCGTGCAGCAGATCAAGGACCAGTTCGACGTGCTCCACGCCGAGGCCGAGCGGTACGGCGGGCGGATCCTGTCGATCGCCCTGCATCCGTGGGTCATGGGACACCCCTACCGGATCCGTTATCTCCGGGAGGCCCTGGAATACGTCCTCGGACACGACGGCGTCTGGCCCGCGACGGGGGCGGAGATCCTCGACGCCTGCAAGGCGCAGGCGTAGGCGGCGGTCCACGCTACGAACGAGGCCGGAGCGGCGGAAAGGGCGAACCCATGGAACTCTCGAACAAGACGGCCCGGCAGATGTACGAGGACCTGAAGTCGGCGCCGCCCAGGCGCAGGTTCGGCTTCGGCCGCAAGCCCATCATCGTCAATGTCGACGTGCAGAGCGCCTTCACGCTCGAGGAGGAGTACGACTCCGCCTATTCCACCGATCCCGGACAGATGGCGTACATCAACCAGATCTGCGGAATCGCGCGGTCGAAGGGACTGCCGGTCGCGTGGTGCTACGTCGCCTACATGGAGAACGGACACGATTGCGGCGTGCGCGGCACCCGCAGCGACGGCCCGACCGCCCTCCAGAACATAAAGATCGGATCGAGGATGGCCGACCTCGACCCCCGGCTGACCGTCGACGAGGGCCGCGACGTGATCTACCGAAAGGTCGGCGCGTCGGCCTTCTTCCAGACGCATCTGCCGTCGCTCTGCGTCTGGTACGGCGTCGACACGGTGATCGTCACCGGCGGCTCGACCTCGGGGTGCATCCGCTCGACGGTGCTCGACAGCGTGCAGCACGGCTACCGCACCATCGTGCCCGAGGAGTGCGTCGCCGACGTGCACGAAAGCCCGCACTTCCAGAACCTCTACGACATGGCCAGGAAGTACGCCGACGTCGTCCCGGTCGCCGAGGTCGTCGACTACCTCGACGGCTACGTCCCGGCGAACGGGTAGCCGGGCGCGCGGCGGCCCGGCGGCCGGCGTTACAGGAAGAGCACGTCCTTCGCGTACATCTCCATCTTCTCGAGCGCTTCGCTCAGCGTCGGGCTCAGGAAGTTGAAGTTCAGCAGGCCGACGCCCAACTCGCGAAAGTGCTCGACGTCGCCGGCGATCTCCTCCGGCGCGCCCATGAACAGCCGCCGTCCGCCGCCGTCGGCGACCGTCCCCGCGACACCGGCCCAGTTGGCCCAGAACGCCAGCGTGATGGTCGCCGGGTCGCGCCCTTTCTCCGCGGCCATCGCGTGGAGCCGGTCGACGTTGGCCTTGTACCGCTCGCGCGTGTCCATCCGGTTCCCGGGGTTGGCGCCGAGGGGATACCAGCCGTCGCCGAGCTCGACGACCCGGCGCAGCGCGGGGTCGCTCTCGCCGCCGACGAATATCGGAGGGTGGGGCTTCTGGACCGGCCTGGGCGCGAAGACGACGTCCGAGAAGCTCACGTAATCGCCCCGCATGGAGGGACTCTCCCGCGTCCACAGCTCCTTGAAGGCGCGGACGTATTCGTTCGTGACCCGGCCACGCTCGGCGTGCGGCGGCGCGCCGAGAGCCTCGAACTCCTCCTTCATCCAGCCCGCGCCGACGCCGATCGAGAGGCGGCCGCCGGACAGCACGTCGATGGTCGAGAGCATCTTCGCCGTCAGCACGGCCGGGCGATGGGGGACGACGAGCACGGAGGTCATGAGCCGCGGCTTCGTCGTGACCGCGGCCGCCCAGGTCACGACCGTGAGCTGGTCGAGACAGTCGCCGGCCCCGCCGCCGGGCATCTCGCCGGTCTCCGAGTACGGATACTCGAAGGCGTAGGCGCGCGGGATGACGAGGTGGTCGGGGACGGTCAGATAGTCGTATCCGAGCCGTTCGCCGCACTCGGCCATCGCCCGGACGCCTTCCGGGTTGGCAAGCGGGCCGCGCGTCGGCAAACCGAATCCGAACTGCATCGCAATCCTCCTTCAAGCGGTCCGGCGCCACTCTGCCACCGGGTCCGGGAGCGGGGCAAATCGGGGCGGGCGCCGCGTTGATGCGGCTTCCGCAATCGGGTATCAAGCCGGGTCACGGCGTGGATGTCGGAAGGCATCGCGTTTCCTCTCGACCGAACCCGACGCGGCGGGGCGGCGGCCATGAAGCTGAAATGCGTGGAGATCGAGAACTACCGGGCCATCGAGAAGCTCGACCTGCCGCTCGACCCCGACTTGACGGTGTTCCACGGCGCCAACGGGCACGGCAAGACCAGCGTGCTCAGCGCCATCGCCGTGGGCCTCGGCAGCATTCCCACGTTGTTGCCGGAAGTCTCCGGTATCGGCTTCCGCAAGACCGACCGGCGCGGGCAGCAGCCCTTGCGGGTGGCGCTGCACACGCTGGACGGGATCGAATGGGAGCGGCGCATGGCCGGGCAGCGGAAATTGACCCGTCGTCGTCCGTTGCAGGAGGCGCTGGACGCTATCGTCGCCGCGGACAGCGAGGGAGCCGCGCCACGCGACCTTCCCATCGTCGCTTTCTACGACACGGATCGCGCGGTGTTCGACGCGTCGCATCGGCGCCGGAGCTTCAAGACGGAGTTTCCGCGTTACGCGGCGCTGGAGGAGGCGCTCACCCCCCGAACCAACTTCAGTGAGTTCTTCAAGTGGTTCTACGCCTTGGAGAACGAGGAGGTCCGGGAACAAAAGGAACGGGGGGGGGACTGGGAGTTGAAGGAACTGAAAGCCGTCCGCAAGGCGATCGAACGCATGGTCCCCGGAGTCTCCGACCCGCAGATCAAATTCCGGCCCGTGCGGTTCGCCGTGTCCGTGAAGTCGGAAGCGGGCAAGACGGAAAAACTCGCGCTCGACCAGCTGAGCGGCGGCTACCGCATCATGCTGGCGCTCGCCGCCGATCTCGCCCGGCGCATGGCGCAAGGGAACCCGCATCTCGACGACCCGCTCCAGTCGGAAGCGATCGTGCTGATCGACGAAGTCGACCTGCATCTGCATCCTCACTGGCAACATCGGGTGCTGACCGATTTGACGACGGCCTTCCCGAACACGCAGTTCATCGTCTCCACCCACAGCCCGCCGGTGCTGACGACAGTTCGTCCAAAGCACATCGTCCGGCTTTACCACGACGACGGGCGCATCGTCGCCGGACAACCGAACGCGCCGACCTACGGCGCCGAGGCGGGAAGCGTGCTCGAAGCGATCATGGGCGTGCAGGAACGGCCGGCTGCCGAACACAACGAATTCGTGAAGAAGCTCGAGGAATACAGGCGTCTCGTCGATGACGGCCGCGGGCGGTCCGAAGAAGCCGTGTCGCTCAGGGGTGAGCTCGAAAGCCTCTCCCCCAGGGATCCGGCACTTGATGCGGCGGACATGGAAATGGATCGGCAGGAAATTTTCACGCGGTTGGGGAAGGGGTCTTGAAACGGATACGGTCACTCCAAGGCCCCGTACCCGGCCTTGCCGACTACAGGAAACAAGCCAGCGCGCAGGCGAATTGGAAGGGATATCGCAAGCACCGCGCAGGCAAGAAGCGGTATCAGAGCCTCATCGAAAGCCTTGTCGGCCTTCAGCACGGACTCTGCGGTTACTGCGAGATCGATCTTGTCGAGGGCGACCGTCAGGTCGAGCACGTCATCTCGAGAAACAAGGCGCCGGACCGCGATCTCGATGCCGAGAACATGATCGCTTGTTGCAGAGGCGGCGCATCGGACGACTCCGACGTTCGAGGCGACCGGGAGCGGTTTTCGCCGCCGGATGCGAGTTGTGGCCACGCGATGGGCAATACCGACGACCCGGAATTCGTCGATCCGAGGACGGTGCCCGACCTGCCGTCGTTGACGCGTGTCCGTCCGGACGGCCAGATCGAGGCCGATACGGGTGCCTGCGCGGACGCCGGATGGTCCGCCGACAGCGTGGAGAAGACCATCCGGATCCTGGGTTTGAACGTCCAACGACTACAAACGACTCGGAGGGATTATTGGGACAATCTCTCGAGCAAGATGCCCGCCTATCACGGCAACCCGAATGCAATGGAAGAGTGGGCGCGTAGTCGGCTTTTGCCGAAGAACGGCACCCTGCCGAAGTTCTTTACCGTCAGCCGTTCGTATTTCGGGCTGTTGGGCGAGGAGATTCTGGCGGAAGAACCCCGCGAATGGATTTGAACCGACGTCCGACGGCACCCTGAGAGTGCAGGCAGGCGGCGGTCTCCGCTCGGCGGGCCGTGGTAGCCTCCGCGGATGTTCGAGGAGCGGCAGCGGGCGTTTCTGAACGGCCGGCGCGTCGGGCGGCTGGCGACGGCGGACGCGGCCGGGCGGCCCCACGTGGTGCCGGCGTGCTTTGCGCTCGGCGCGCGCGGCGTCTACATTACGATCGACGAGAAGCCGAAAAGGAGGGCGGGGCAGCCCCTGAAGCGTATCCGCAACATCCTCGAAAACCCTTCGGTGGCGCTGGTCGTCGATCGCTACGACGAGGACTGGAGCCGCCTCGGCTGGGTGATGGTGAGGGGTTCGGCGGAAATTCTGGAGAACGGCGACGAGCACGACCGGGCGCAGGCGCTGCTGCGGGACCGCTACCCCCAGTATCGGCGAATGGCCCTGGAGGACCTTCCCGTCATCGCCATCCGCGCCGAGCGCGTGACGAGCTGGGGGAATCTCGACTGACCACGCCGGAACCCGCGGAGAACGGCAGGCATGATAGGATGGACATGACGGAAGAACTGAAAATGTGGACGGTCGGGAACGGTGGCGAGGCCGCTCCGGTGAAGCAAGTGAGGCACATCGAAACCGAAAACCTGCTAGAAAAGACGCTCGTCAAGAACCCGGACATGCTGATACCGGGGTTGAAACTCGTGGGGCGACAGACGCCGACCGACGGAGGCTGGCTCGACCTGCTGGGCGTGGACCGGGATGGCCGGCTCGTCGTATTCGAATTGAAACGCGGCAAGCTCACGCGGGAGGCGGTCACCCAGATCATCGACTACGCCTCGGACCTCAATGCCATGAACGACAAACAACTGGCGGAGCACATCACCCAACGGTCGGGCCGCGACGGCATAGAGAAGATCGAGAATTTCGACGACTGGTACGAAGACTGGCGCGCCCAACATATCGAGGAACCCGACGAGGCGCCTCAGTTACGGCCCGTGAAGATGATGCTTGTCGGTCTCGGCGCCGATGCCCGAGCTACCCGGATGGTGGACTTCCTGGCGCGGGGCGTGGACATATCGCTTCTGACGTTCCACGGCTACGAACATGAAGGCAAAACCTTTCTCGCCAGGCAAGTACAGGCGGAGCCGGACCTGACCGAAGAGTTCCGCGGCGGGAAGGAGAGCCGCGAAGAGCGCCGTCGAAAGCGCCGTCGCGCCGTTGAGGAATTGGCCGAAAATCATGGTGTAAGCGATATATTCAACGAGGCGGTCAGAAGATTCTTGGACTTGGATAGTCGTTATACGCCGCACACTCGTAGGGACGGGTATGCTTTCTACGCGGCGCGGTCGTTGACGCTCTCCGGACACGATACAAAATTCAACAGCCCACTGTCGTTGAGGATTACCCGGAACGGAGAGATGCGCGTGACCTTCTTCCCGGTCTCGGTA
This sequence comes from Alphaproteobacteria bacterium, assembly GCA_965200265.1. Classification (GTDB taxonomy): domain Bacteria; phylum Pseudomonadota; class Alphaproteobacteria; order UBA2966; family UBA2966; genus UBA2966. The sequence goes on from OZ241357.1 coordinate 2,554,943, forward strand.
CATCTCTGCAAGCAGAAATTCCGGGAGGCGACACAATCCAATCCATCCCTGTTCAAATGCGAGCCTCCACCCAATGCCCCTCGCACGAACGACGTCCCGGAGCAGTGGTACTGCGTCCTGGATCGGTCGGGATGGGATGAGCACAAGGAAAGACTGTTCGAGCTCGCCAAGGACGTCTCCACGGCATGGAACAAGACCGAGCAAGAGGCCGGATCACGGGCGGCGTAATCCGCCGATACGGACTGATCTCGCCGAGCCGCGGCAGCGCCCGCCGAATCGCCCCCGTCGCCGCGCCGGTTCGGGGCGCGGGCGGCATGGCCGGCAGCGGCGTTACGGCTTTCCGGTTTCCGGCGCCGGGCGCCGCAGGGCCATCAGGATGCCGGCGAGATGGCCGATCACAGGGACCTCGCCGTTGGCCGCGGCCCGCGCCAGCTCGTCGCGGGTCATGAGCACGGTCTCGATCTCTTCAAGGTTCGTCGCCGGGTCGGGTTCCCGCTTCCAGACGCCGCCCGACGCCAGGAAGAAGTGCTCCTCGCCGCAGCGCTGGTTGTTGTTGCGGCAGAAGGCGCCGAGAGGCCGCCAGTCCCGGCACTCGTACCCCGTCTCCTCGAGCAGCTCCCGCCGGGCGGCGGCGAGCGGCTCTTCGCCCGGATCGACGATCCCGCCGGGAAGGGTGAGCGAGATCCGCTCCGGTCCATGCTTGTACTGCCGCTGACAGATGAACCGGCCGTCCTCCGCCGTCGCGGCCACCCACGCCTGATCGGGGAGATCGACCCGGTAGTAGGGCTCGTATCGCCGGCCGCCGGGAAGCTCGACCGCGTGGGCGGACACCGAGAGCCGCCGGGGGACGACGAATATCTCCCGCGATCCCAGCAACTTCCACGGTCGGAGATCGCGGGTCACGGGCCGGTCCCGGAACCGATGAACTCCGCCGCGTATGCCTCCATCCCTTCGAGCGTCTCCCCGATGGTTTCCCGCTCGAAGTTGACGATGACGGAGTCGACGCCGATCTCCTCCATGGCCGCCATGTCGTCCTTCATGTGCCGGGCGCTGCCGCTCAGGAGGCGCCGGTCTCCACCGGGAAACGGGGCGTCGACTTCCGCCGGCCGCAGCGGCTCGCCCGGTTCCGTCCCCCACCACAGCGTGAACCACGTGACCCGGAGCGAGGCGGGATCCCGGCCGGCGTCCTCCGCCAGCCCGTGGAGCCTGTCCACATACGTCCGCAACCGCTCCAGCGTGTCGAGGGGGACCCTGGCGTTGTGGGCCATGGGGATCCAGCCGTCACCCAGCGTCGCGGCGCGGCGCATGGCCGGGGGGCTCTCGCCGCCCACCAGGATGGGCGGGCGCGGTTTCCGAACCGGCTTCGGCTCGAAGATGATGTCGGCGAAATCGACGTAATCGCCGTGGAACTCCGGGTCGTCGTTCGTCCACAGCTCCTTGAACGCCTCGATGTATTCGTTGGCGACCCTGCCGCGCTCGGCATGGGGCGGCGCGCCCAGGGCCTCGAACTCCTCCTTCATCCATCCCGCCCCGCACCCCACGGAAAGACGGCCGCCGGAAAGGTAGTCAAGGCTCGCCAGCGCCTTGGCCGTCGGGACCGGCGAACGGTGCGGCAGCACCAGCACGGACGTGAGCAGGCCGACGGACCGCGTCCGGGCGGCGACGAACGCCAGCGCCGTCAGCTGATCGACGAAATCCCCGAAACGTCCGGGCAGCCAGTCGCCGTCCCTGGTATAGGGATAGTCCGAGACCCGGCTTCGCGGCACCACCAGATGGTCCGTCATGGACAGGAAATCGAAGCCGAGCGCCTCGCCCTTCCGGGCCAGGGCCGACATGTTCTCCGGCGCGCTCAGCGGTCCCCGCGTGGGGACGTAGAACCCGATCTCCATGAAGGCTTCCCCGTCGTGGCGCCGTCACGCGCCGCGACCCGCTCGACCGTCCGCCGCCGGGGCCGAGAGCGGGCCGACGTCGCGGGCGAACGCCTCCATCCCGTCCATGGTCTCGGAAAGGCCGGGACGCTCGAAGTTCAGCACGAGCGCCTTCACGCCGAGCCCTTCCAGCGCCGCGACGTCGGCCGCCATCTGCTCCGCCGAGCCCGTCATCAGACGACGGTTGCCATCGGTCGCCGGACCGTCCGTTCCCAGCGGCGGCAAGGGATCGCCGGGTTCCGATCCCCACCGCATGATGAAGAAGGCGCGGTCGACGTCGTCGATGCTCCGCCCCGTCTCCCCGGCGAGACGCGCCAGACCGTCCAGGGCCGCCTCGTACCTGTCACGGGTGTCGAGAGGGTAGTTCGGGTTGTGCGCGATGGGAAGCCAGCCATCGCCGAGCCGGACGACGCGGCGCAGGGCGGGCCTGCTCTCGCCCCCGATCCAGACCGGCGGGCCCGGCCGCTGCACGGGACGCGGGAGGAATGCGATGTCGGCGAAGTCCGCGTAATCGCCGTGGAATTCCGGGTCCTCGGCGCTCCACAGCTCCCTGAAGACGCGGATGTACTCGTCGGTGACCTTGCCGCGCTCCCCGTGGGGAGGCGCGCCGATCGCCTCGAACTCCTCCTTGCACCAGCCGGCGCCGACGCCGACGGTGAGACGACCGCGGGACAGGACGTCGATCGTCGACAGCATCTTCGCCGCGAGCACCGGCGGCCGATGCGGCGCGACCATGACCGAAGTCAGGAGGCGGGCCGAACCGGTCCGCCCGGCGAGATAGGCGAGAACCGTCAACTGGTCGCAGAAATCCCCGAATCGCCCCGCGGGCCAGTCGCCCTCGTCGGTATAGGGGTATCTGGAGTCCACGCCGCGCGGCACGACGACGTGATCGGTCACCGCGATGTAGCCGTACCCCAGCTCCTCGCCCCTGGCAGCCAGCGCCGTCATGTGCTCGGGCGTGCCGAGGGGGCCTCGTGTCGGAAGGTAGAAGCCGAATTCCATGTCGTCGTCCCTCGAACCGCAGGCATTCCGGATCGTTCGCACCCGCATTTATAGCGGATGGCTCCGCGCGTGTGACCAGCCGGTCGGCAAAGGACGGCGAAGCGGTTCCGGCCGAACGGGAACCGCTCTAGATTGGGCGCATGAAGCTCCTCGCTCTTCGCGGCGACGCCATCGGACCCGAAATCGTCGGCGCGGCGATCGAGGTCCTGAAGGCGGCCGATGGCGCGTTCGGCCTCGGCCTCGAAGTCGAGGAAGCCCCGGTCGGCCTCGACGCCCTGGAGCGGCTGGGCACGACGCTGCCCGACGAGACCTTCGCCCGCGTTCTGGCCAGCGACGGCGTCGTCCTGGGGCCACAGCACAACATGATCTATCCCCCGCCCGGCGAGGGCGGAACGAACGTTTCGGCGACGATCCGCAAGAGTCTCGACCTGTTCGCCAACATCCGCCCGAGTCGCGGCCGTCCCGGCGTCCCGGCGCCGTCTCCCGGCATCGACGTGGTCGTCGTGCGGGAGAACACCGAGGGCTTCTACGCGGACCGCTCGATGGCCCGGGGCTCGGGAGAGTTCATGCCCACGGAGGACGTGGCGCTGGCGGTCCGCAAGATCACCCGCGAGGGTTCCCGCCGGATCGCCGAGGAGGCCTGCCGCGTCGCGGCCTCCCGCGGCGGCAGGCTCGCGGTCGTGCACAAGGCGAACGTCCTGGGCCTGACCGACGGGCTGTTCCGGGATACGGCGTTCTCCGTCGCCGAACGACACGGCGGGCTGGAGGTCGAGGAGCATCTCGTCGACGCCGCGGCGGCCCGTCTGGTCCGCGAATCCGAGGCGTTCGACGTGATCGTGACGACCAACATGTTCGGGGACATCCTCTCCGATCTGGCCGCCGAACTGTCGGGCGGGCTGGGGCTGGGGCCGTCGATCAACGCCGGCCGCGATCACGCCGTTGCCCAGGCGGCCCACGGCGCGGCGCCGGACATCGCCGGGCGGGACGCCGCCAACCCGACGGCCATGATCCTCTCGGTCGCCATGCTGCTGGACTGGTTGGGGCTGAAGCACGACCGGGACGGTCCGCGGCGGGCGGCGGCGGCCATGGAACGCGCGGTCGACGCGCAACTCGCCGACCCGAAAGGCCGGACCGCCGATCTGGGCGGCTCGTTGGGGACCGCGGCCTTCGGTGCCGCCGTGGCGACGCGGATCCCGGCCGAAGCGGCGCGGAATCTCCCGCTCAGCGCCGGACGACCGGCGCCGGGTTCCCTTCGATCATCACGTTGACGCAAGCGGGCCCGCCGCTGGCGCGGGCGCGGGCCAACGCCGCCGACAGCTCTTCCGGTCGGGTCACGAACTCCCCGTGCGCGCCGAGCGCTTCCGCGACGAGGTCGTACCGCGTCGGCAGCAGCTCGCAGCCGTGCGCCCGGTTCTCGCCGTAGTCGCGGATCTGGATTTGATGCTCGGCGTTCCAGCGCGCGTCGTTGCCGACGACGACGATCAGCGGAGATCGTGGCGGACCGCAGTGTCGAGCTCGGCAAGGTGGTACCCGAAAGCGCCGTCCCCCGAGATGGCGACGACCGGCGCCTCCCTCTCGACCGCGCAGGCCGCGAGACCGAAGGGGATGGCGGAGCCGATCGAACCGGCGACGCCGTTGATGACACGCCGTTCCGAATCGAGCACGCCCTGCGCCCACTGACCGATCTCGCCGCCATCGCAAACGAGCACGGCATCGGGACGTTCCGCCAGAAACTCCCGAACGCCGCGACAGAGATCGAGCGCGTGAAGCGCCCCGTCGCCGGCGGCGGTCGTGGTTTCCCATTCGGGCGGACGATAGCCCACGGCGGCGCGCACCTCGGCGAGCCATGCGCCGTCGCCGCGCGCCGAACCGGGCGCCGAGAGCGCCGCGGCCGACGCCAGGGGGGACGCCACACCGCTCAGCATCAGGCGGTCGCCCTTGTCCCGCGCCACGCGGCGGATCGTCTCGACGTCGGGGGCGAGCACGATGAACCCGCAGGCCGGATCGACGGCGGGCGCCTCCCCGAACCGGAGGGTGAAATCGAGGGGCTTCCCGAGCAACACCAGGAGATCGGTCCGCCGGAACGCCTCCGCGACCGCACCGAGCGCCGGGTCGTCGAGTCCGCGGGGGCTCTCCATGCCGATCACGGGAACGTTCAGGGCATCCTCCAGCTTCCGCGCCGCGGCCCGGCCCGGCGCGGAGCAAAGCGTCGGACCGCCGACGATCAGGGGGCGCTTCGCCGCGGCGATGGCGGAGCGCGCGGCGGACGCCGTCGCCTTGCTCAACGGAGAGACCACGGGATCGAAGGCGGACGCCTCCGGCCACAGAGCCGGATCGTCCGCGAGCTCCGCCTCCAGGAGATCGGACGGCAGGCCGAGGTGGACGGGGCCTGGGCGTCCCGACGCGGCGATACGGGCGGCGCGCGCGAGATCGTGACCAAGGTCCGCCGCGCGCTCGGCCGTCCATGACTCCTTGGCCACGGTCGCGGCCATCGCCGCCTGCGGCAACTCCTGGAATCCGCCCCGGCCGATCTCGTGGGTGCGAGCGTGTCCCGACAGCAAGAGCACGGGGGTCTCCGAGGCCAGGGGCGTACAGAGCGCCGCGACCGCGTTGGTGTGACCCGGACCGCCCGTGACGAGGGCGACCCCGACATTGTCGGTCAGGCGGGCCCAGGCGCTTGCCATGAACACCGCCGCCGCCTCCTGGCGGACGTGCAACAGCTCCAGCATCGTGTCGACCGCGGCATCGTAGATCGACATGATATGGTTCCCCGACAGCGAGAAGATGGTGCGCATCCCTGCCGTGTCGAGTGTCCGGGCCACGACGTCGGCTCCACGCAGGGTCTTCGTCATCATGATCGCTCCATCGGTCGCGCGGACGCGGCTCGGGCGCGCCAAACCGAGCCCGTCCTCCATCCTTATACCCATCCCCGGCCGGTTCGTGCCATCCTTCGGCCGGTGACGGATCGCTCGGCAACAGGGGGGAGAATACCGATATGGCGAAACTGAAAGGCCAGGTGGCCCTCGTCAGCGGGGCCTCGCGCGGCATCGGCAAGGCCATCGCGCTCGAACTGGCGGGAGAGGGCGCGTCGCTCTATCTGGCGGCGGACGGGACGGAAGCCGAGTTGCGGGCGGCCTGCTCCGAGTGCAGCGAACGGCACGACGCCGTCGACGCGCGCTACGGGATCATGGAGCTCTCCGAGGCGGACGCCGGCGAGCGCATGGTAGCGGCCTGCCTCGAGACGTTCGGGCGCCTCGACGTGCTCGTCAACAACGCCGGCGTGCGCCGACGCGGACGTTTCGGCGAGTTCACCCGGGACGACTACGAGTTCGTCCAGGCGGTCAACGTCCGGACACCCTTCTTCGCCAGCCAGGCGGCGCTGCCGGCCATGCGCGAACAGGGCGGCGGGCGCATCATCAACATCACCAGCCAGATGGGATCGGTGGCCTTCGACGACCTCGCCCTCTACGGCATGAGCAAGGCGGCGCTCATCTACATGACGCGCGCGATCTCCTTCGACTGGGCCCGCGACGGCATCCGGGCGAATTGCGTCAGCCCGGGACCCATCGCCACCCAATACAACATCGACCGCCTCGCCAACGACCGGGCCATGTGGGACAAGCTCGAACGCGGCACGACGGTCGGCCGTCTCGGCGAACCCCACGAGATAGCCGAGGCGGTCTGTTTCCTGGCGACGTGCGAGACCGACTTCATCCAAGGGCACGACCTTGTCGTCGACGGCGGCTGGACCAGCCATTGATGACCGGAAACGTTTCCGCTCGCCGCCGATTCGTGCACCCGGACCGTTCGCCGGCGCCGCCGGAAGAGGCATGAATGTCCGCCACCGGCCGTGACGGCTTCGACGTGATCCGGACCCTGGAGGCGGGCGGGCGCCGCTACCGTTACTTCAGTCTCGACGCGGCGGAGCGGGCGGGAATCGGCCCGGTCTCGAGACTCCCGCGTTCACTGAAGGTGTTGCTCGAGAACCTGCTGCGCCACGAGGACGGCGAGACCGTCACGGAGGACGACATCCGCGCCGTGGCCCGGGCGGGCGCGGAACCCGTGGACAGGGAGATCTCCTTCCGGCCGGCGCGGCTGATGATGCCGGACTCCTCCGGTATCCAGCTCATCGCCGATCTGGCGGCGATGCGGGACGCGATGGTCGAGCTCGGCGGCGACCCGAACGACATCAACCCGGTCATCCCGGTCGACGTGATCATCGACCACTCGGTGATGGTGGACGTGGCCGGCACGGCGGACGCCGCGGAGCGAAACATGGAGATCGAGTTCGCCCGCAACGGCGAGCGCTACGAGTTCATCAAGTGGGGACAGCGGGCCTTCGAGAACTTCCGCGTCATCCCGCCGGGAGTGGGTATCTGCCACCAGGTGAACCTGGAATACCTGGCGCGGGTGGCATGGCGGGACGACGGCAGCGAGCCGCCGCTGGTCTATCCGGACACACTGCTCGGCATGGACAGTCACACGCCCATGATCAATGCCCTCGGCGTCCTCGGCTGGGGCGTCGGCGGCATCGAGGCGGCGTCAGCCATGCTGGGCCAGCCCGTCGCGATGCGCCTGCCGGAGGTGGTCGGCTGTCGCCTCACCGGCCGGCCGCGCCCCGGCGTCACGACGACGGACGTCGTGCTGACGGTCACGCAGATACTCAGAACCAGGGACCTCGTGGGCACGTTCGTGGAGTTCTTCGGCGAGGGCGCGGCGGCGCTTCCGGCGACGGAACGGGCGACGCTGTCGAACATGGCGCCGGAATACGGATCGACCTGCGGCTTCTTCGCCGTCGACGAGGAGACGCTGCGCTACCTCCGCCTTACCGGGCGCGCGGACCCGCACATCGCGCTCGTGGAAGCCCATGCCAGGGCCCAGGGCCTGTGGGGCACGGGCGGAGACGGGATCCGCTTCTCGGATGTCGTGGAGATCGACCTCGGCGCCATCGGACCCAGCGTGGCCGGCCCGAAGCTGCCGCACGCGCGTCTGCCCCTTTCCGAAACACGCGCGGCGCTGTCCGGGGAATTTCCCGGTCGGACCGCGAATCCAGAGACCACGTTCGAGGTCGCGGGCCGGGACTGGCGTCTCCATCACGGCGACGTGGTGCTCGCCGCGATCACGAGCTGCACCAACACCTCCAACCCGTCGGTCATGGTGGCCGCCGGCCTGCTGGCGCGGAACGCAGTCGCGAAGGGGCTGACCGCGAAGCCCTGGGTCAAGACGTCGCTGGCGCCCGGGTCGCGGGTGGTCGCGGACTATCTCGAGACGTCGGGCCTCCAAGCCTTTCTCGACCGGCTCGGCTTCAACGTCGTGGGGTTCGGCTGCACGACCTGCATGGGAAACTCGGGACCACTGGCGGCGGAGACCGCCAACGCCATCGTCGCCGGCGACGTCATCGCCTGCGCCGTCCTTTCGGGGAACCGCAACTTCGAAGGCCGCGTGCACGGCCTCGTCAAGGCCAACTTCCTGGCCTCGCCGCCCTTGGTCGTCGCCTTCGCCATCGCCGGCACGACGAACATCGATCTCGCCAACGACCCCCTCGGCACAGACGCCGGCGGCAAGCCCGTCACGCTCGCGGACATATGGCCGGGCGAGGACGAGATCCGGGCGGTGATGGACGACGTGCTGACTCCGGATATCCACGAATCCCGCTACGCCGCGGTCGAGGAAGGGCCGCCCGCCTGGCGGGAACTGCCGGCTGCGGGCGGCACGACCTTCGCCTGGAACGAGGACAGCGGCTACTTCCGCCGTCCGCCCATGTTCCAGGGCATACGGCGCGAGCCGCCCGAAACCGGCGACATCCTGGGGGGCCGCGTGCTGGTCCTCGCGGGGGATTCCGTCACGACCGATCACATCTCGCCGGTCGGCAACATTCCCGAGGCCTCGCCCGCCGGCCGCTATCTCATGGCCCAAGGCGTCGAGCCGGCGGACTTCAACAACTATGCCTCGCGGCGCACCAACGCCGACGTCGGCATCCGGGGCACCTTCGCCAACGTCCGCTTCCGCAACGACATGGTTCCCGGCAAGACGGGCGGTTTCACGCGCCACATGCCCGACGGCGAGGAGATGACGATCCACGACGCGGCCATGCGCTACCGGTCGGAAGGCGTGCCGCTGGTGGTGGTGGCTGGATACCAGTACGGCGCCGGATCGTCGCGCGACTGGGCGGCCCGCGGTCCCAGCTACCTCGGGGTCCGGGCCATTCTCGCCAGCGGGTTCGAGCGCATCCACCGCTCCAACCTCGTGGGCATGGGCATCCTGCCGCTTCAGTTCCCCGACGGCATTGACCGCTACACCCTCGGCATCGACGGAACGGAAGCGATCGACGTGACCGGGCTCGGTGGCGCGGTCGCGCCCCGGATGGCGCTCGAATGCCGGATCGCCGGCGCCGACGGCCGCGGCGAGAGCGTGCCGCTGATCTGTCGGCTCGACACGTCCTTCGAGGTCAAGTGCTTCCTGAACGGAGGCATCCTGCACCACGTTCTACGCGACAAGCTGCGAAAGGCGGGCTAACGGCCCTTCCAGACCGGTTTGCGCTTCTCCGCGAAGGCGCGCGCGCCCTCCTGCAGGTCCTCGCTCCCGTAGAGCGTGTTGACGGCGGGGATCCCCTTGCCGTGCATCAGGTCGAACGCTTCCTGCACCTTGAGGTCCTCGGTCATGCGGATGGTTTCCTTGATCGCCGCGAACACCAGCGGTGGCCCGTCCGCCAGGAGATCGGCCAGCTCCCGGGCCCTGTCCAACAGCCGGGCGGTCGGCAGAACCTCGTTCACGAGACCCCAGCGCGCCGCTTCCCCGGCCTCCATCCAGCGTCCCGTCAGCAGCAGATCCATGCAGACATGGAACGGGATGCGCCGGTGCAGCTTGATGCTGGCGGCGTCGGCGAGCACGCCCACGTTGATCTCCGGCAAGGCGAAGCGCGCGTGCTCCGCCGCCAGGACGAGATCGCAGGAGATGGCGAGTTCGAGACCCCCGCCGACCGCCATCCCGTTCACCGCCGCGATCACCGGCTTGTTGAGATCGGGGAGCTCCTGCAAGCCCCCGAATCCGCCCACGCCGTAGTCGGTGTCGGGCGGCTCGCCTTCCGCGGCGCCCTTCAGGTCCCAGCCCGCCGAAAAGAATCTCTCGCCGGTCGCGGTGACGACGGCCACCCGCAAGTCGGGATCGTCCCGGAACTCCGCGAACAGGTCGCCCATGCGGCGGCTGGTGGCGCCGTCGATGGCGTTCGCCTTCGGGCGATCGAGGGTGACCTCCAGCACGCGGCCGCGCCGCGTGACATGGAGGGAATCGTCGGTCATGTCGGTTCTCCTTCAACGAGTCGCATCAGGGCATCCACCGCCACCGCGCCGCCGCCTCGCGGTCGCACGATGACCGGGTTCACGTCGAGTTCGACCAGACTGTCGGCGTGATCGAGGGCGAACCGCTGTATGGCGAGCACCATCTCGACCAGCGCGTCGCGATCGCCGGAACTCCGCCCGCGGAAGCCGTCGATCAGCGCGCTTACCTTCAGCCCCTTCACGGCGGAGGCGATCTCGTCTCGCGTGGAGGGCGGTATCAGCAGGACGCGGTCCCCGACCAGCTCGGTCAACTCGCCGCCCGACCCGAGCAACAAAACGAGACCGACTTGCGGATCACGACGCGCGCCGACGATCACTTCGGCGACCGTGTCCCCGATCATCTCCTCGATGAGCACCGCGCCGCCGACGGGCAGCAATTCGCCGGCCGCGGCGACCACATCGGGAGTGCTCCCGAGACCGAGACGCACCGCGTTCGCGTCCGACTTGTGGACAAGGCCCGGATCCACGGCCTTGACCACGGCGGGACGGCCGATGCGCTCGGCCGCGCCCATGGCCTCCGGGAGGCGACGCACGACTTCGCCCCTGGGGACGCGGATGCCGGCGTCAGCCAGCCGCTTCTTCGCCTCCCACTCGTTCAGAACCGTGTCGGAACCCGCGCGAAGGGCGCGCGATCCATACGGCGGCGAAGGAGGCGTCGCCCACGTCTCGCCGATGTCGGCGGCCAGTTCGATCGCCGCGAGGCCTTCCTCGACGCCGGAAAAGGGAACCATGCCGCGAACCATGATCTCGTCGGCGAGCGACTCCGTGAGCGATTCCGGAAGAGTCGCCAGTACGCCGCCCAAGGCGCCGGTCCGATCGCAGGCCCGCTCGAACGCGTCCAGGGCGATCCGCCAGTCACGGTCGTCGCAGCGGTCGTCGCGCGGCAGATCGATCGCCAGGAGACAGATATCGAAGCCGCAGCCGAGCATCGCCGAGAACGTCGCGGCCAGACGCTCCCCATCGCCCCAGATGAACGTGTGGTAGTCGAGCGGGTTCGAGACGGTCACGAGATCGCCCAGCGTCGCCCGGACCCTCGCGCTCTCGGCCGTCGTCAACGTCCGGGCGGCGAGATTGCGGCGCTCGAGGGCATCGGCGATCAGCGCCGCCTCGCCTCCCGAACAGCTCATGGACGCCACGTCGCGTCCCGGCAGCGGCCCCGACGCGTGCAACAGCCGCAGGGTATCGAGGAACACCGGCAGGGAGGGGGCGCGCACGATCCCGACCCGCTTCAGAAACGCGGTCGCCACGGCGTCCGACCCGGCCAGGGAGGCCGTGTGCGAGAGCGTGAGCCCGGCGCCTCCGGCGCTGCTCCCGAGCTTGAGCGCCACGACCGGGATACGCTTCTCGCGCGCCTTCTCCGCCGCCCGGGCCAGATCCGCCGCGTCGTCCAGGGATTCCAGGAGAAGCCCGACCGCGGTGACGCGCCCATCCTCGATCAGGGCCTCCATCACCGCCGGGGCGCCGAGCTGGGCCCGGTTTCCGAGCGTGATCACGGCGGCGATGGGCAGGCCGCGGCGGTTCATCGTCAGCGTGATGGCGATGTTGCTGCTCTGGGAGAGGATGGCGACCCCGCGTTCGACCCGCTTTCCACCGTGCTGATCGGGCCACAGCGGCACGCCGTCCAGGTAGTTGATCAGCCCGTAACAGTTCGGCCCGACGATCGGCATGTCGCCGGCGGCGCCGAGCAACGCGGCCTGAAGGTCCATGCCCTCCTCGCCCGACTCGCCGAAGCCGGAGGCGTAACACACGGCGCCGCCGGCGCCCCTCGCGGCCAATGACCGGACGACGGAGACGGTCAGATCCCGGCGGACGCCGACGAAGGCGGCATCCGGCGCTTCCGGCAGGTCGTCGACGCTCCCGAAACAGGGCAGCCCCTCGACCTCGGCGCGCGCGGGATGGACCGGGTAGATGGCGCCCTGGAACTCCATACGTCGGCACTGCTCGACGACCCGCGCCGCTTCGCGGCCGCCGACGACGCAGATCGAACGGGGCTTCAGGAGACGGGCGAGGTTCCATGTCCTCCCCCCGTCCCGCCGGGAGGAGGCCGGATGAAACGTGCGCGACTCCCGGATCAACTGGCCTACACGCCCAACGGCCGCAGCAGATCGCGGGCGATGATGTGCCGCTGGATCTCGCTGGTGCCGTCCCAGATTCGCTCGACGCGGGCGTCTCGCCAAAACCGCTCGATCGGCAGGTCGTCCATGAGACCCATACCTCCGAAAATCTGCACCGCCGCGTCGGTGACACGGGCCAGCATCTCCGACGCATAGAGCTTGGCCTGGGCGATCTGACGGTTGGCGTCGAGCCCCTGGTCGAGCCGCCAAGCCGCGGCCAGAGTGAGCCAGTCCGCCGCGTCGATCTCGGTCACCATGTCGGCGAGCTTGAAGGAAACGCCCTGGAACCTGCCGATCGGTCGACCGAACTGCCGGCGACGAGCGGCCCAGTCGACACAGAGATCGAAGCAGCGTCGCGCCCGGCCCACGCACATGGCGGCAACCGTCAGGCGCGTGGCATAGAGCCAGGTATTGGCCATGTCGAACCCGCCGCCTTCCTCGCCGAGAACCTGGTCGGCGGAGACGCGGCACTCGTCGAAAGCGAGGATGCCGTTGTGATAACCGCGGTGCGAAACGGCGCGATAGCCCGGGCGGATCTCGAAGCCGGGCGTGTCCCGGTCGATCAGGAAGCACGTGATGCGCTTCTTCGGTCCGGCGGGCGTCTCCTCCTCCCCCGTGGCGACGAAGACGATGACGAAGTCGGCGATGTCGGCGTGACTGATGAAGTGTTTGGTGCCCGTGATGACGTAGCCGTCGCCCTCGCGGCGGGCGAAGGTCTTCATGCCGCGCACGTCGGAGCCGGCGTCGGGTTCGGACATCGCGAGGGCGTCGATCTTCTCGCCGCGCACGCTGGGCAACAGGTAGCGCGCGCGCTGATCCTCGTCACCGGCGCAGAGAATGTTCGAGGGCCGGCCCCAGAACACGGAAAGCGCCATCGAGGCCCGGCCCAACTCGCGCTCGAGAAGGGTGAAGGTCAGATGATCCAGGCCGCCGCCGCCGAACTCCGGTGGGATGTTGGGGGCATAGAAACCGAGGGCGCGGACCTTGTCCTGGATCTCCCGGCCGAGTTCCCGCGGCACCAGGGCCGTCCGCTCGACTTCGTCCTCGAGGGGATAGAGCTCGCGCTCGACGAAGCTCCGCACGGTATCGACCACCATCCGCTGTTCCTGGCTCAACCCGAACTCCATGGCCGCCTCGTTCGTTTCACCCGGAGCCGGCCTTGGGGGCCGACCCCGTCGGCATGGCGATGGCGCGGCCGGCCGCTTCGGGCACGCCGAGACCGGCTTGCGCGTCTTCGATCTCGCGGAGACGCGCCAGCACTTCGGGCGCCGCCGGGGCGGCGCGACCGGCCCGCGCATCGACGTGAAGGAGCATGTGTTCCGCCGTGGCGAGCTCCGTATCCGTCTCCTCGTGACTCATGCGATGGAAGAGATGGAGCCGTTTCTCGTCGCAACCCAGCACCCGGGTCGAGACGGCGAGGGGTTCCTCCCCCGCGACCTCGCGCAGATGCCGGACGTGCGTTTCCACCGTGTAATAGCTGTGGCCCGCCGCCAGATAGCCGCCGTCCACACCGACGAACCGCAACAAGGCGTCCGTCGCGTCGCCGAACACCTGAAGATAACGGCTTTCCGTCATGTGGTTGTTGAAGTCCGTCCACTCGGGCGCGACCCGGACCGCGTGGAGCCGCAAGGGCCGGGACAGATCGTGCTCCCCCGTCCGCGACGCGCGATGGGCGCGCGAGAACAATTGGGCCTCGTAGTCGCGCAACACGGCGCCGGCGCCGTGGTCGTGGGTACGCAGCCCCTGCATCACGGATACCAGACAGTCGTCCCGCAGACGTTCGAGATCCCGGACGGTGCGCCCTCCCGCCTGGGCGTCGGACTGCGCGACGATCCGCTCGATCAGATCGTTGGTGAGCGCGGGACCCTCGACACGCGCCCACGGCAGGTCGAGCGCCCCGCCGAACTGCTCGAGGAAGTGGCGCATTCCGCCGTCGCCTCCGGCGAGACGATAGGCCAGGAAGGTTCCCATGACGCTCCACCGCAGTCCCGGACCGTAGACGATGGCCTGGTCGATCTGGTCGGCCGTGGCGACGCCGTCGTCGATCAGGTGCAGAGCCTCGCGCCAGAGGGCTTCGAGCAGCCGGTCGGCGATGAAGGCGTCGATCTCGGTGTCCAGCAGCAGGGGATGCATACCGACCGAGCGATAGACCGCGGCGGCGCGCGCCTTGGCGTTCTCCGCGGTAGCCTTGCCGCCGACCACTTCGACCAGTGGCAGCAGGTAGACCGGATTGAATGGATGTCCGACGCAGATGCGGTCGGGCGCCACGCAGTCGGCCTGCAGTTCGCTCGGCAGCAGGCCCGAGGTCGAGGAAGCGATGACGATGCCCGGATCCGTGGCTCGGCTCGCCTCGGCGAGCAGGGCGCGTTTAGTCTCCACGCGCTCGGGCGCGCTCTCCTGAACGAAATCGGCGCCATCGACGGCTTCGGCGATCTCGCCGACGACGGCGATACGTCCCGGCGGCGCCGGCGGCGCCAAAGTCAGCCTGGCGTAAGCGCGTCGCGCGTTCTCCAGCGTCTCCTCGATACGGGTGGCGGCGCGCGGGTCGGGATCGGAGGCGGAGACGTCGATGCCGTTCACGGCAAACCGCGCCGCCCAGCCCGCTCCGATGACGCCGGCGCCGATCAGGGCGACACGCTTGATCTCGATCACGGCGGCCACGGCTTCCGAGGTCCGCGTCAGCCGTATCGGTTCAGCGAGAGTTTTTCCCGGACCTCGCCGGGTCCGAGGATACGCACGTTCATGGCCTCCAGGATGGTAACGGCCCGCTCGACGAGCTGGGCGTTGGAAGCGAAGACGCCGCGTTCCAGGTAGATGTTGTCCTCGAGCCCGACGCGCACGTTGCCTCCGGCGAGAACCGCCATGGCGACGAAGGGCAGCTGCATACGGCCGATAGAGAAGGTCGACCAGTGCGTGCCCGGCGGAAGCTGGTTGACCATGGCCAACAAGGTGCCGGGATCGTCCGGCGCGCCGTAGGGAATCCCGCAGCACAACTGGATCATCGCCGGCGTGTCGATCAGACCTTCGTCGATCATCGTCTTGACGAAGACCAGATGACCCGTGTCGAAGATCTCGAGCTCGGGACGCACGCCCAGTTCGCGCACGCGCCTCGCCCCCGCCCGCAGCATCGAGGGCGTGTTCGTCATCACGTAGTCGCCCTCGGCGAAGTTCATGGTGCCGCAGTCGAGGGTGCAGATTTCGGGCAGCAATTCCTCGACATGGGCCAGCCGCTCCAATGGCCCGGCCAGATCGGTCAATTCCTCATCGAGAGGCAACGGATGTTCCCCCTTGCCGAACACGAGGTCGCCGCCCATGCCGGCCGTGAGATTGAGCACGACATCCGTATCGGACGCGCGGACACGCTCGATCACCTCGCGATAGAGCGCGGGGTCCCGGGCGCCACGGCCCGTTTCGGGGTCCCGAACGTGAATGTGTGCGATGGCCGCGCCGGCTTCCGCGGACTCGATCGCCGCGGCGGCGATTTCCTCGGGGGTGACCGGAATCGCCGGATGCTTGCCCGTGGTGTCACCCGCACCCGTGACGGCGCAGGTGATGAACGCCTCCCAGTTCATCTCGGAGACCTCCCCGGACAGGAGCATGGACGCCCGTAGCGTACCGGATTCGAGGCTCGGAAGACATTCGGAATCGACGAATTACCGGCTATTTCCGACGCCTGGAGCGGCGGCGGCGCCCCGGAGCGCGACGACCGGCCTTCGCGCGGTTCTTGTTGGCGAGGCGCCGGGTCTGGTATGCGACGATACGGTCGTCGTCGTGGATTCACCCGAGAGAAGCGGACCATGAAGCGTTTCCCGGAGCAGAAGCTCTACATCGACGGCGCGTATGCCGCCGCGACGAGCGGCCGGACCTTCGAGAACGTGAATCCCGCGACCGGCGAGGCGCTCTGCGCCGTCCATGTCGCGGACGCCGGCGATGTCGACCGGGCGGTCGCCGTCGCCGCGCGTGGGTTCGAGAGGTGGTCGCGGATGGCGGGCGCGGAGCGGGGTCGCGTCCTGATGGAGGCGGCGCGCCTCTTGCGGGCCCGCAACGACGAGCTCGCCGAGATCGAGGTGCTGGATACCGGCAAGCCGATCTCCGAGGCCAGGGCCGTCGACGTCGCCTCGGGTGCGGACTGCATCGAGTATTACGCGGGGCTGGCGCCGTCGCTCCACGGCGAGCACTTCGACTTCGGCTCGGCCTTCGCCTACACACGGCGCGAGCCCCTCGGCGTCTGCGCCGGAATCGGCGCGTGGAACTACCCCCTTCAGATCGCCTGCTGGAAATCGGGGCCGGCCTTGGCCTGCGGCAACGCGATGGTGTTCAAGCCCTCGGAAGAGACGCCGCTGACGGCCGCGCGGCTCGCCGAGATCTACACCGAGGCGGGCCTGCCGCACGGCGTCTTCAACGTCGTGCAGGGCGGGACGGAGACGGGCCGGGCGCTCACGCGCCATCCGGACATCGCCAAGGTGTCGCTCACCGGCGGCGTCGATACCGGCAAGGCCGTGATGGCCGACGCGGCGGCGACGGTGAAGCACGTCACGCTCGAGCTGGGCGGCAAGTCACCGCTGATCGTCTTCGCCGATGCCGATCTCGACGACGCGGTCTCGGCGGCCCTGATGGCCAACTTCTACACGCAGGGCGAGATCTGCTCCAACGGCACGCGGGTGTTCGTCGAGAGGCCGATCCACGAAGCGTTCGTCGAGCGGTTGCTGCCGCGCGTGGAGGCGATGAAGGTGGGGGATCCGCTCGACCCCGAAACGACCGTCGGCTCGCTGATCAGCCGCGAGCATCTCGACAAGGTGATGAACTACATCGAGACGGGGAAGCGCGAGGGCGCCGAACTCGTCATCGGCGGCGAACGGGCGGTCGATGGAACTCTGGAATCGGGGAACTTCGTGACGCCGACCGTCTTCGACCACTGCGAGGACGACATGACCATCATGAAGGACGAAATCTTCGGTCCGGTCATGGGCGTGCTCACGTTCGATGGCGAGGACGAGGTGGTGGCGCGCGCCAACGCGACCGATTTCGGGCTCGCCGCCGGCGTGTTCACGCGGGATCTCGCCCGCGGGCATCGCGTCGTCGCCCGTCTCCAGGCGGGGACCTGCTGGATCAACAACTACAACGTCACCCCCATCGAGATGCCCTTCGGCGGCTACAAGCATTCCGGCCTCGGACGCGAGAACAGCCTCGCGGCCATCGAGCACTACACCCAGAGGAAGAGCGTCTACGTGGAGCTGGGCGGCGTCGAAGCCCCGTTCTGAATTTCGTGGGCCGGGCACGGTTTGGACCCCACCCGGACCGTCACCGGCCGAACCCGAGGAGACGATGCATGAGCGGAAACGGCGATCGCTTTCTGGAGGGGCGCGCGGCGATGGTCACGGGCGGCGCCTCGGGAATGGGCCGGGCCATGGCGCTCGCCTTCGCGGGAGCCGGCGCCGACGTCGCCATCGGCTCGCTGCTGTCGGATCGCTCCGGGACCGTGGCCGAGGGGGAGATCGCCCATCTCCCGGGACGAGGCGAGCTCGACGCCGCGGCCAAGGAGATCGAGTCCTGCGGCGCGCGGGCGCTGGCGATGGGACTCGACGTGACGTCGATGGAGTCCGTCGAGGCGTTCTTCGACGCGACCGTCGAGGCCTTCGGCAAGGTCGACGTCCTGGCCAACGCCGCCGGCATCACGGCCGAGCAGACCATCGTCGGCCACGCCGACGCCCTGTGGGAGAAGGTGCTCGACGTCAACCTCAACGGCGCCTACCGCGCCATCAAGCTCTCCCTGCCCGGAATGATCGAGCGGGGGTGGGGCCGCATCGTCAACATCGCCTCGACGGCGGCCTCCGTCGGCGCGCCCACGTCGGGGGCCTACTGCGCCTCCAAGGCCGGTGTCGTGGGCCTGAGCCGCTGCGTCGCCCTCGAAGGCGCGGCCCACGGCGTGACCTGCAACACCATCAGCCCCACCTGGGTCGAGACCGGCTTCGGCAAGGACTGGATGAGCGACATCGCCGAAACCCAGGAGGACCGCCCGGGTGAGGCGTACATCGCCGACGTCAAGGCCACCAACCCGCAGGGGCGCCTCGTCCAGCCCTCGGAGGTCGGTGCGCTCGCGCTCTATCTCTGCCGCGAGGAAGCCGCCGGCGTCACCATGCAGGACCTGACGATCTCGGCCGGGTCTCTGTGGTGACCCTTCGGGTCATCTTCGGCGCCAAGGAGGATTTCTTCATCAAGGCTGTCATGGCCTACACCAAATTTGGCCTTGAATAGCAAAGCCAATTCGTGTCTACTTGTGACGCATTCGGATTCACATGAGGGTCGAGAACACGCATAGGGGGTAATTCGTGCTTCCGGTTGCCCAAGGCTACACACCTAACCGTGGTTTCCTTGCCGATTTCCCTGATGTAGGCTTTTTCTCGATGTCCCCACGTTCGATGAGAAGAAACGAGCCGTTGATCCCTCTCTTGCTCAACGCTACACTACACTGACCCGTACCGAAGGAACCACCCATGAACCCGAGAAAAATCTTTATCGCATGCGTCACCACAGCCATATTGACCGGCTGTGCATCACTAGATAAACTAAATTTGTCACTCGGTCCATTTCCGACTGATTACAAAACAACCATCAAGAAAGAGGTCTTGCGTGGCTTCTTTGATCCTTATTCGATTCGAGATGCTTCGATATCTGCGCCTATACGGTCCCGCATAGTCGAACCTAAAGGGTGGCTTGTTTGCCTTGAGGTAAACGCCAAGAACAGGATGGGTGGTTACACTGGACTATCCCGCACCGCCTACTATATCCGGCTTGGCGGGCAGGTAATCGGAATCGAGGACGGTGATTCCGGAAACTGGACTTGCTCCGGTCAAACAATCAGTGGGATGAGGACGTTGACTTATTCGTTGTGGCCAGAGCTTGAACAGCTTCAACATCAATAGCATCCACTCCCGGTCCCTTCTACCGCTCATACGTGGAATTTGTAACGAATTGTCAGAGATGCTCCTCTTTTCCCTTTCGGTTGGTGAATGATGTCATCTCTATCCTCTTTGTACTCCTGCCACATGACATTCGCACATGAGGGCATGTTCGCAGCGCGCTCTCCACGTTTGGGTGGGTAACCACCAAGTTTCCGGTAAAGCTCACCAGCATTTATCTCAGCATGTGGGCGACCCTGCTGTTGGGCGCGTTTGATCTGTGCTCGAAGTTCTTCTCGAAACTCGTCTGTGGTTGGCGGCATCAGGAATTCACCTTACAAGACCTGGGGATACGATGTCGGCAGTTGGTTTCAGTGCGGCTTCCGTACCGATCCGGTGTTCAGGCCCCTCGTTCGACTCTTGGTCCAGTAACCTTGAAGCACCTTGTGCCGAATGCTCCCTGTCATGGTTGCAGAGTGGCGGGCCGCGGCGCATTTGTCAAACACTGCCTTACAGATGCCGGGAACATCGCCGCGCGCCGGACCTCCGGTCTCGCGAGGACCCCGCCGCTGATGACCAGCCCGGTGTCTTCCGCGGCCGAACACCCCTATCGTATGAAATCAGCTCTTCCTTCTGTTGTCAGATGCTGATAACCTTGTGGCGGTAACCACACCCGACCGCGATCCCGGGCTGGACACCCTGCTGGACCTTCACGGCCAGACCCTGTTCGTGGATGAGGTCGGACATTGGGTGAAGTTTGTCGTGCTGCGAACCGATGTGACTCCGGAACGTCCGCACGGACTCAGCTATTCGCTGACACTGCACGCACCGGACGGCACCAGGTTGGTCGGGTTCGACAACGCGCACCCGGTGAGGGAGCGGCGAGGTCCGGGAATGCGGAAACGCATGAAGAGCGACCACAAGCACCGGATTCGGACAGTCCGGCCCTATGATTACGAAGACGCCGCCACGCTTCTTGAGGATTTCTGGACCGAGGTAGATCGGATTCTGAAGGAAGGAGAGTCGATTCCATGAGGACGTTGAAGATCGGTATTGCCGACTATGATCGGATGAAGGCGCGCACCATGGAGATCGCGCACGGCGAACGCAAGCCGGCCAAGGGCGAGCCGATGGTATGGTTCACGTCGGTCGAGAGCTTCGCGAAGGTGCTCTCCCGGCGCAATCAGGAACTTCTGGCGTTGATCGCCCGCGAGAAGCCGCGGTCGCTCACCGAGCTGGCGGAACTCGCGGGGCGGAACAAGTCGAACCTGTCGCGCACCCTGAAGACGATGTCGCGGTATGGCCTCGTGGAATTGACGGAAGGACGACGTGGCATGTTGGTCCCGCGGGTCCGGTACGACCGGGTGAGGCTGGACGTTTCGTTGACGCCGCTCCCGCACCAAGTCGCGTGAAGCGGCCGGAATCGACGGGCGCGGACGGTCCGGAGAGACCGCCATGCCCCGGCGACCCGTATGTGAACGCCCCTACCGCTCGCTCTCCAGCGAAGCGATGCGCAACAGGCCCTCCCGGGCGAGCGCGACCGTGTCCGGGTCGGCGGGATCCGAGGAATGCATCATGTAGGCCGGCCGCTTGAAGGTCGGGGCGCCGGTCACGCGGTATAGCCGCCTCTCCGCCAGATAGGGCCGCACGACCCGCAGGGGGAAGTACCCCGCCCCGCCGTTGTCGAGGATGTATTGCAACCCGATGGCGCCGAGACCGACGGAGACCGCCGAAACCTCGATCTCGGGGAACGCCTTGACGAGTTCCGCGCGGTAGTCGGCGCCCCAGTCCACGTAGATGTAGTCATCCATCCAACCGGAACGGATCTTGCGCTTGCGGGTCGACACCATCACGAGCCGCTCCTCCAGGAGGGTCTCGACGACGAACCCCGACATCGTGCGCGGATAATAGAGGACGACGAGGTCGAGCAGACCGTCGGACAGCTGCCGCATCAGGCTGGGCGAATAATCCGTCTCCACGTGAAGCGCGACGTCCGGCGCCTGGGCCCGCATCCACGGCAGCCATCGCGCCACCAGCCGTTCCCACAGGCTCACCTGGGTGCCGAGGCCGAACAGAGCCCGGTAACCCTCGGGCAGAGCGACCTGTTGCCGGCCCCGCTCCCAGCCCTGGACCACGGACGCGGCGTATCGTTCGAAGCGCCGGCCGGCGCCGGTCAACTCGACCCCTGACCGGCCGCGCCGGAACAGCTGGCGATCGAGTCGGTCCTCCAGCCCCCTGATCCGCGCGCTGACCGTCGACTGGCTGACGTTCAGATTGTCGGCAGCCTGGTTGAAGTTTCCCGTCGCGGCGATTTCGAGAAAGGTCCGCAACTGCTCGATGTTCGCCATGGCGCCGGATCCGATGACGGATCGAAAGTTTCGATTGGTTCAATTTATTAAATTCGCTTTTCAAATCAACCGGAAAGTCGAACATTCCGCGCCGGGACAGGTCGAAAGCCGACGAAGACTTGATACGGATGCAACGCGAGGTCGTGACATGCGGTCGCCGGTAGTATTGGCCGAGCGAATACTTGGCGGAGCGGTGCGTATCCCCCGCGGCGGTCCCGCTCGGGCGCACTCCGTTCCGCCGCCGGCCGCGCCCGCCGGCCTTTCCCCTGGACCGTCCGCGAAGGAGGTCGGATCGGTCCGCGTCGTCGGTCGATCCCTCGAAGTGACCTGGAACGACGGGCGGTCCTACGCCTTCCCCCTGATCTGGTTGCGGGACAACTGCGGTTGTCCGCGCTGCCTGCACCCGGATACGCGAGAGCGGACGTTCGATCTCCTGACCGTTCCGGAGACGCCGCGTGTGGCCAGCGCCGGACTCACAGGCCGGGGCGCGGTAATGGTGTTGTGGGGCGACGACGGCCACACCAGCAAGTACGAGCAGGACTGGTTGCGCCGGTACGCCTTCGAACCGTCCGGCGACGAGCCCGCTCGGCCCGACGTCGTGCTCTGGGACGCCAGCCTGTCCGGCCGCGTGCCCCGGTTCGACTACGGCGACGTCATGGAAAGCGGGCAAGGCCTCGAGGCCTGGCTCTCCGCACTGCTGGAACACGGCATCGCGGTCATCGCCGACACGCCGCGTCGCGACCGGGAGGTCGTCCGGGTGGCCGAGCGAGTCGCCTACGCGCGACGCTCCAACTTCGGAGAACATTTCGAGGTCCGGGCCGAACCCAACCCGGTCAACAACGCCTACACGGCGCTCAAGCTCCCCAACCACACGGATCTCTGCAATTGGGAGCGTTCTCCGGGTTACCAATTCCTCCATTGTCTGGAGAACACCGCGACCGGCGGAGACTCCACCCTGGTCGACGGATTCCGCGTCGCCGAGGCACTGCGTCACGCGGATGCCGAGGCCTTTCGCGTGCTGTCGACCACGCCGGTGCTGTTCCGTTTCCACGACACCGAATGCGACCTGCGGTTCCACGCCCCGATCATCGGACTGGACGACTCCGGGCGCTTCGAACGGATCCGCTTCAACTTCGGGCTCTTCGGCGTTCAGGTTCTGCCGCCCGACGAGACCATGGCGCTCTACGCGGCCTACCGCAAATTCGCCCGGCTCGTTCGCGACGACCGCTACCAGATCCGCTTCAGGCTCCGGCCGGGGGATCTGCTCACCTTCGACAACTGGCGGGTGCTGCACGGACGTCTGGCGTACCAGCCGTCGACCGGCAAACGGCACCTGCAGGGATGCTACGTGGACCGGGACGAGGTGTTGAGCCGCCTGCGCATGTCCGCCTCGGCCGTCACCAACGCCGCCTGACTACCGGTCCGCGGACCCCATGACCTTTTCGCCACGCGCCTGGCGCTGTTCGCGCTCGGCCAGCGTTCGGTCGAGCCAGCCGATCTCCATTTCCGGGACGGAGGACAGCAGCAGGTCCGTATATTCGTGATGCGGTGGGGTCAGCATGTCGTTCCTGGCGCCCTGTTCGACGATACGCCCCTGCAACATGACCACGACCTCGTCCGAGATCGCCCGCACCGTGGCGAGGTCGTGGGTGATGAACATGTAGGACAGGTGAAGTTCGTCCTGGAGGCGCTGGAGGAGCTTGAGGATCTCCTCGGCCACCAACTGGTCCAGCGCCGAGGTCACCTCGTCGCAGATGATCAGGTCGGGCTGGGCGGCGAGCGCGCGGGCGATGCAGACGCGCTGCTTCTGGCCGCCGGACAGTTCGGTCGGATAGCGGTCGATGAAGTCGTCCGGGTCGAGTTCGATCATCTCCAGCAACTCGCGCACCCGGTCCTCGCGCGCCCCCCCCGTCAGCCCGAGATAGAACGCGAGCGGCCGCCCGATGATGTCGCGCAGGCGCTGGCGCGGGTTCAGGGCCGTATCGGGCATCTGATAGATCATCTGGAGACGGCGCAGCATCTCGCGGTTTCGCCCCGACAGCGCCGGCGTCAGCGCCTCGCCGTCGAAGAGGATCCGGCCTTCCTCCGGCGGCAGCAGGCCGGTGATGACGCGCGCCAACGTGCTCTTGCCGCTGCCCGATTCACCCACGACGGCGACCGTGCGCTGGCGACCGATCTCGAGATCGATGTCCTCCAGCACCCGAGCCGACCGGCCGTAGCGCGCGGAGACACCCTCGATGCGCAGCAGCGGCTCCTCCGGCGGCGGGCCCGCGTCGGGCTTGCGGTAGGTGCGCACCGCGAGGAGCTCCCGGGTGTACTTCTCCCTGGGGCCGTTGATGATCTGGTCGGCCGTTCCTTCCTCCACGAGGTCGCCGTGGCGCAGCACCATGATGCGATCCGCCATCTGCGCCACGACCGCGAGATCATGGGTGATGTAGATAGCGGCGGTATCGAACTGCCTCACCACGTCCTTGACCGCGGCCAGAACCTCGATCTGGGTCGTCACGTCGAGGGCCGTGGTCGGCTCGTCGAAGACGATGAGGTCGGGCCGGCACGACATGGCCATGGCGGTCATGGCGCGCTGGAGTTGACCGCCCGAGACCTGATGAGGATAGCGGTAGCCGATCTGCTCGGGATACGGAAGCTGAAGCCGGCGATAGAGATCCTTGGCGTCGGCCTCGGCCTCGGCGCGGGATCTCACGCCGTGATGGACCGGCGCCTCGGCGAACTGATCGATCAGCCGGTGCGCCGGGTTGAAGGCCGCCGCCGCGCTCTGCGCGACGTAGGCGATCCGCACGCCCCGCAGGCCGCGCTTCCGCTCCTCCGGCGCACCGCGCAGCTCCATCCCGTCGAACACGATGTCGCCGCCCGACAGGCGGCAACCGGGACGTGCGTATCCCATCGCCGCGAGGCCGATGGTCGACTTGCCGGCGCCCGATTCGCCGATCAATCCGAGCACTTCCCCCCGGTGAAGCACGACGTCCACGCCGCGGACGATCTCGCTCCATTGCTCGCCCGCCTGTCCCTCGATGCGGAGCCCCGTCATCTTCAACAGGGGTTCGCGGGCGTCGGCGGTGGAGTCGCCGCTACTCATCCTTCAACCCGGCCGTTTGATGGAGGAACCAGTCGACGATGAAGTTCACGCCGACCGTCAGCAAGGCGATGGAGGCCGCCGGCAGGATCGGCGTGAAGTCGCCGAACGTGATCAGGGTCGCGTTGTCGCGCACCATGCTGCCCCAATCCGCCGTCGGCGGCTGGATGCCCAGGCCGAGGAAGCTCAAGGCGCTCAACAGCAGGAACACGAAGCAGAAGCGCAGGCCGAACTCGGCGACCAGGGGCGGCAGGGCGTTGGGCAGCACCTCGCGGCGCATGATCCACCACAGGCCCTCGCCCCGCAGGCGTGCGACCTCGACGTAGTCCATGACGACGATGTTCATCGCGACCGCGCGCGCGAGCCGGAACACGCGCGTGGAGTCGAGCACGGCGATGACGACGACCAGCACCGGGATGGCGGTGCCGACGATGGTCAGGATGAGCAGCGCGAAGATGAGCTGGGGAATCGCCATCAGGATGTCGACGATGCGGCCGATCATCTGATCGGTCCAGCCGCCGAGAGTCGCGGCCAGGAATCCGGCGACGCAGCCGATGAGGAAGGCCAGAACCGTCGTGGCCAAGGCGATGCCGATGGTGTTCCGGGCTCCGTAGATGAGGCGCGTCAGCATGTCGCGGCCGAGATTGTCCGTGCCGAGCAGGAATTCCGGGCTCCAGGGCTCGTACTCCGTGGCGACGATCTCGGACTCGCCGTAGGGCGTCAGCACCGGCGCGAAGATCGCCACGAACACGTAGAAGAGGACCACGAACATCCCGAAACGGGCGCTCCAGGGCGAATTTCCGAGAAGGCGGAGGGCGTCCCGCACGGCGTCGGCGCTCCTATCTCGGATGCAGCAGCCGCGGGTTGGTCAGGATCGACAACACGTCGGCGGTCAGGTTCAGGAGGATGTAGGCGGTGGCGAAGAGCAATCCCGTGGCCTGCACCACCGGGATGTCGCGCGTGCGCACCGCGTCGATGAGGAGCTGTCCCAGTCCCGGATAGACGAACACCACCTCGACGATGACCACGCCCACCACGAGGTAGGCGAGATTGATCACCACGACGTTGATGATCGGCGCCAAGGCGTTCGGCAGGGCGTGCCTCACGATGACGCGGGCGCGCGGCAGGCCCTTGAGGTTGGCCATCTCGATATAGGGGCTGGCCATTAGGTTGATGATCGCCGCGCGCGTCATGCGCATCATGTGTGCGACGACCACCAGGGTCAGGGTCAGCGCCGGCAGGATGGAGCGGTAGACCCGTTCCCAGAATCCGAGCTCCTCGCCGATGTTGGAGATGCTGGGAAACCAGCCGAGCTGCACGGCCAGGACCAGGATCAGGATGTAGGCGACGAAGAACTCGGGGAAGGAGATCGATGACAGCGTGACGATGTTGACCGTGCGATCGTACAGCGTGTTGCGGTAGAGTGCCGCCAGTATCCCCAGCCCGAGCGCCAGCGGAACCGAGACCGCCGCCGAGATGAAGGCGAGGAACAAGGTGTTCCCCAGCCGCACGCCCATGAGTTCGGTGATCGCCCGCTTGTTGGCCAGGGAATGACCCAGGTCTCCCTGAAGGATGCCGGCGAGCCAGGCGACGTAACGCTCGTGCGGCGGCAGGTCGAGCTTGAGTTCCCTTCGGAACGCCGCGACCGTCTCCTCGGTCGCCGCCTGGCCAAGGATCGCCTGGGTCAGGTCCCCCGGCAGCAGCTCGACGCCGAGAAAGATGATCAGCGAGACGACGAAGAGGGTGAGGAGGCCCAGCGCCAGGCGCTGGGCCACCATCGTCAGGATTTGGGTCACGCCGCTACGTAACCGCCGGTCCGGCGCGACCCGCGCCGGGCGGGAACGCCCCTAGGCGAACCACCACCGCTCCGTGCACTTGAAGCCGTCCATCGACCAGTTCGCCGCCATCTGGCCGTGGCCGATCTTGTCCGAAAGGCCCATGACGTAGTTGGCGAACATGGGGATGAGCACGCCGCCGTCGTCCCTGACGATCGCCTGCATCTCCTCGTACATGCCGCGGCGCTTCTTCTCGTCCAGCTCCGCCCTGGCGGCGAGCAGCAGTTCGTTGAACCTGTCGTGCTGCCAGAAACTGTCGTTCCAGTTCGCGTCCGCCGCGTAGGCGGTCGAGAACATCCAGTCCTCGGTCGGCCGTCCGCCCCAGTACACCGCGCAGTAGGGCTTCTTCATCCAGACGTTGGCCCAGTAGCCGTCGTCGGGTTCGCGGACCACGTTGATGCCGATGCCGGCCTTGGCCGCGTGTTCCTTGTAGAGAACGGCGGCGTCGACCGCGCCGGCGAAGGCCGCGTCGGCCGCGCTCAGGTCGACCGAGAGACCCTCCATGCCCGCCTTCTTGAGGTGGTGCCTGGCCTTGTCCGGATCGTAGGCGCGTTGCGGCAGGTTGCCCGCGTGATAGCGGTTGGACTGGCCGATCGGATGGTCGTTGCCGAGCACGCCGTGACCGCGGAGGATCGTCTTGAGGATCGCTTCGCGGTCGATGGCGTATTTCAGCGCCAGCCGCACGTCGTTGTTGTCGAAGGGCGGGGTGTCGGCCCGCATCGTGAACGTGTAGTGCTGGGTGCCGCTGGTCTCGGCGATCTTGACGCCCTCGCGGCGTTTCAGCAGGTGCGCGGTCTTGAGGTCGACCCGGTCCATGGCGTCGATCTCGCCCGTCGTCAGCGCGTTGGTGCGCGCCGCCACGTCGGCGATGGTGATGATCTCCACCTCGTCGAAATGCCCGAACCCCGACTTGAAGTAGTTGGGGTTGCGCTCGAACGTGGTGCGCACGCCGGGTTCGTAACCCTGGAGCGCGTAGGCCCCGGTGCCGATGCCGGACTTCCAGTCCACGGTGTCGCCGTTCGCCGGCATGATGGCCAGGTGGTAGTCGCTCACGAGGAAGGGGAAGTCGGCATTGCCCTCCCTCAGCGTGATGGTCACCGCGTTCTTGCCGTCGGCCTTCATGTCCACGATGGCGTCAAGCAACGACTTGGCGGCCGATTTCGAATCCTCGCCGCGGTGATGGTTGATCGACGCCACGACGTCGTTGGAGTCGAGGGTCTTGCCGTTGTGGAATTCGACGCCCTGGCGCAGGTTGAATTTCCACGTCCTGGCATCCTCCGAAACGTCGAACCCCTCCGCGAGCTCGGGAATCAGGTCGCCGTTCTGGCCGACCTCCATCAGGTTGCTGCGGGCGGCGCTGCCCACGACCTGCATGTAGAGGTTCTCGAACGTGGCGGGATCGAGCGAGTCCGTGGTCGATCCATGTCCGAGTCCGCAACGGAAGCGGCCTCCCTTCTTCGGCATCGCGAAGGCCCGGTCGGCGAGTGTCGTCGCCAGAGCCGTCGTGGCGCCGAGCGCCAGCGCGCGTTCCATGAACCCGCGACGGGTGATGCCTTTTCGAGAGGCGAGTGCCTTCAGTTCCTGTTCAACGTTCATTGTCGTTCTCCCCGTGCTTCGCGCGCGCGTGGCGCGACCGGAACCATGCCCGGCCACGCGGCTCGCCGGCGATCCGTTACGCGGGCGATCCCTTCGGACCGACGCGCGCCCGACCGGAAGGTCCCGCGGGACCATGGCGGTGACGCCATGGCCGCTCCGTCCGGTCCTCCCGGAATCCGTCCGGCGAGACTCGATTGAAACTCACCGATCACCGCGCATTCCACGGTCATAGTAGAAGGCGCTCCGAACACTGACAAGGCCGTGACCTGGTTCAGTACATATGAGACACCGGACGGGCCGTCGGGAGCGGCGCGTCAGGCCGCCGTCCGCAGCCCCTCCCCGCGCCGGGCGGCCTCCCATCCCAGGAGAGCGCGCTTGCGAACGTGGCCCCAGCGGTAGCCGGTCGCCAAGCCCGACTTGTGAATCACGCGGTGGCAGGGCACGAGATAGGAAATCGAATTTCGGCCGACGGCCGATCCCACCGCGCGCGACGCGGTCGGTTTCCCGAGATGGGCTCCCAACGCCTCGTAGGTGGTCACGCGGCCCGGCGGTATCCGCATCAACGCCTCCCAGACCCGAATCTGGAAGTTGGTGCCCTTGAGGACGAGACGGAAGGGGCGGCCCTCGCCGGCGCCGGCGCCGAAGATCTCCGCCGCCACCGGAGCGGTCGCTCGCGGCTCGCGCCGGAGCGTGGCCAGGGACCATTGGGCGCCGAGGTTCCGGAGCGTGGCCTCGCGGTCGCTCTCGACGAAGGCCAGGCCGCAGATCCCGCGCTCGGTGAGAAAGATCAGACATTCGCCGAACGGCGACGGATGGAACCCGTAACGGATGACCAGGCCGGACCCGCGCTTCTTGTACTCGCCGGGCGTCATGGCCTCGCAGGACACGAACAGGTCGTGCAAACGCCCGGGACCCGACAGCCCGGCCTCGAAGGCGGCGTCCAGAACGCTGCGCGATTCGTCCAGCGCTTCCCTGGCGTAACCGACGGTGAGGTATTGCAGGAACCGCTTGGGCGTGATCCCCGCCCAGCGCCGGAACAGCCGCTGGAAGTGGAACTCGCTCATGTTCACAGCGGCGGCGATGTCGGACAGCTCCGGTTGATCGCGAACATGGTCCTCGACGTATCGGATGGCGGCGTGGACCCGTTCGTAATCCCGCGCCGCCTGTTCGGGGGTCCGTCGTTTCGATCCGGTCATCTCGTTCTCCACGTCGTCGTGCCTCATACGGAAGAACGTGGCGGTCGGCGACGCGCGCGACCACCCGATTCTTGCCGACTTGCCGGCCCGGCCCGTCGGTCCGGCCTCGTCACGACGGCTGCGTTCGCAGCAATTCCCGCCAGCGCGCCAGGGCGTCCCGGAGAGCGTTCGCGAACTCCAGACGCTCCTCGGCCGTGAGGAACGCTCCCAGGACGACGTGCCGCCCGTGGCTCGAGAGAGCGAGTCGGCTGTCGTGGCGATGGGGCGACTCCAGGGTCACCCGCACCCAATAAGGCGCGAAACGCCATTCGCGGAGCCGCCCGTCGGGGAACCGCCGGGTCACGATCAGTTCGTCGCCGCTCAACGACACGGTTTCCACCAGACGCCCCGAACGGTAGTTGAGGCGGAACGCCAGATAGAGAAGCGCCACGTCGAGCCCGAGGAACCCGAACACGGGCCACGCCCCGACCGACAGGAAGATCAGTCCGGCCACGAGGCAAGGGGCGGCGACCGCGGCCATCAGCAGCCGGAACCCCAAGGGACTCAGCGACCGATGAGGCCGCAACTCTGCGTCGAACGCCGGTCTCCGACGATCCGGACGGCGGGTCGCGCGCGGGGGCAGGTGCATGTCCGGATGTTAGATGGGCGCGGTGCGGCCGGCAAACCCCTCGATCCCCCTCTCCCGCGCTCCGTCGAACGGGCGCGACCCTTTGCCGGCGCCGGTCCGGCCCGATATACGATGGCGTCATGGAACGCGCCCATATCGACGAGATGTTCGGACGGTTGTCGGCGGAGAACCCGGCGCCCCGGACCGAGCTCGACTCCACCTCTCCCTACACGATGCTGGTCGCCGTGGTGCTTTCGGCCCAGGCCACGGACGTGGGCGTCAACAAGGCCACCCCGGCACTGTTCGCCGCCGCCGACACGCCGGAGAAGATGATCGAGCTGGGGGAGGCCGGGATCAGGAGTCACATTCGCTCCATCGGCCTGTACCAGGCGAAGGCCAGGAACATCGTCGCCCTCAGCAGGATGCTGGTCGAGGAACACGGCGGCGAGGTCCCCGACGACCGGGAGGCTCTGGAAAGGCTTCCCGGCGTCGGACGCAAGACGGCGAACGTGGTTCTCAACAACGTCTACGATCGGCCGACGATCGCGGTCGACACCCACGTGTTCCGGGTCGCGAACCGGACCGGCCTCGCGCCCGGGAAGACACCGCTCGCCGTCGAGAGGGGCCTCGAGGACGCCATTCCCGAGACTTGGAAGCTGCATGCCCACCACTGGCTCATCCTGCACGGGCGTTACGTCTGCAAGGCGCGGAAACCCGATTGCCCGGCCTGCGCCATCGCCGATCTGTGCGCCTACGAGGCCAAGACCGCCGCCTGACGCACCGGGTTCGCCCGGCCCGCGCGCCGTGCCGACCCAGCACTCAAGCCGCCGCGCCCGCGCGCGGCGACCGGAACATGTGCACCATGGCGGCGACGCCGATGACGGGCGCAAACAGGTTCACGACCGGCACGGTGAACAGAAAGGCGATGACGATTCCGGCCAGAAACAGGCGCCGCCTGTCGGCCTTGCGACGCGTCGCGACCTCGCCGGCGTCCAACCGCCCCAACGCGACGAGCTCGTGGTATTCGCGGCTCGGCAGATAACCGTTGAGGCAATAGAAGATCGCGACGGCCAGTGGCGGGAACCAGAAAGCGGCCACGTAGAAGGGGAGCGCCAGCAGGTTGAGGATCGCGGCCGCGCCGGCGAAACGCAGCGACACCGCGACCGCCGTCGACAAGGGCACCGGTCGCGCCGGAAGGTCGTCGGGGTAGTGACGCTTTTCCACCGCCACCACGATCTCGTCAAGAAACAGACCGACGAAGAAGGAGGCCACGGCCGGAAACAACAGCCAGATCACCGCGACCACGGCAATGCCGCCCAGAACGCCGACGATCCACTCGACGAGCCAAAACGTGAAGAGGTCCGTCCCCGCGAGAAAGAACCAGACCGCCGTCGTGAGGCCAACGAACACCGCCGTCGCCGACGCCAGCGAACGCAGCAGGACCCGACGGAAGGCGGGATCCGGGAGCTGGCGTATGGCGAGCGCGAAATATCCGATCACGACGCACCGTCGTTCCGTCGGTCGCCCCCGTGTACCGCCTCGCGCCGGACGCGGCAAGGTCGCGCGCCCTGTCCCCGCGGGTCGCGCGGTGATAGGTTGCGGACAGGCTGGACAAAGACAGATGGACGATGAGCGACGAACCCCTCGACGTCTTGGGCATAGGAAGCGCGATCGTCGACGTGCTGGCGCACGCCGATGACGAATTCCTGGTGCGCGAAGGGCTCGTCAAGGGCGGCATGACCCTTGTCGATGCCGCCCGCGCGGAAGCCCTGTACGAATCCATGGGGCCGACCGTCGAGATGTCGGGGGGTTCGGCCGCGAACACCATCGCCGGGCTGGCGAGCCTCGGCGGACGGCCCAGCTTCGTGGGACGGGTTCGCGACGACCGGCTGGGCGCCGTGTTCGCCCGCGATCTGCGGGCGCTCGGCGTCGAGTTCGACGTCGTCCCGGCGCCGGAAGGGCCGCCTACCGGACGCTGCCTGATCCTGGTCACTCCCGACGCCCAGAGAACGCTGAACGCCTGCCTGGGCGCGGGGGCCGATCTCGGTCCCGACGACGTCGACGAGGCCCGGATCGCGCGGGCGCGGATCACGTTCCTGGAGGGATATCTCTGGGACCCGCCCGCCGCGAAGGAGGCGTTCCGCAAGGCGGCGACGGTCGCGCGCGCGCATGGGCGGAAGATCGCGTTTTCCCTGTCCGACACGCTTTGCGTCGATCGCTGGCGAGAGGAGTTCGTTCATCTGGCGGAGCACGAAATCGACGTGCTGTTCGCCAACGAGGAGGAGGTCAAATCCCTCTATCGGACGGATTCCTTCGACGACGCCGTGCGCCGTGTCCGGGAGCGTCGCGGGATCGCGGCGCTGACGCGCTCGGAAAAAGGATCGATCGTGGTGTCCGGCGACGAGGTCCACGTCATCGACCCGGAGCCCGTCGCGTCCGTCGTCGACACGACCGGGGCCGGAGACCTCTACGCGGCCGGCTTCCTGTTCGGACTCTCGCAGGGCCGGGAACTACCCGTCTGCGGCCGGCTCGGTTCGATCGCCGCCGGAGAGGTGATCGGCCACATGGGCGCGCGCCCCGAGACCCCGCTCGCCGAGTTGGCCGGACGCACGCTGGGCGGGACGGCGTGACGGGCCGCCGGAGCCGGGACCGGACGTCCGCGCCCGCCGCGTCGGAAGATCAGGCCTCGGGCCCCGGAACGGGCGCCGAGCGGGCGTAACCGTCGAACAGATCGAGAAGCCGCTCGCACCAATCGCGGATCGGGTCCGCCTGCTCGATCACGTCGTACCGGCCGACGAAGCGCGCGAACAGGAACGTGCCGAACACGATGTAGTCGGCATACGCCGGCGCCTCCCCGCAGAGGTAGGGCTGGGCACGCAGGGTCGCCCGCAGGGGTTCGAGGCTCGCGCGCCACGGTCCGAGTTTCTCCTCCCTGCCCCGCCGGTACGCCTCGATCTCGCCGAACCGCTTCTCGCGGTCTTGCCGCCACCAGTCCCGGTCGGCCGGGTCCACGGCCTGAAAGGCGTCCCACAGAATGACGTTGATCAGCCCCGGGTTCTGGATCTGCTGGGCCCAGGCGTTGACGAACAGGGCCTCGGCGCGCGCCGTGTCGCCGCCGAACAGGGCCGGACGATCCGGATAGGCGTCCTCGAGGTAACACGCGATGTCCCACGAGTCGTTCACCCAGCGGGCGCCGTCGACCAGCACCGGAATCCGCTCCTGCTTGCTGAAGGCGATGGGGGAGCGATCGCGGAAGGACACGGGAACCCGCTCGAAGTCGTCGAATCCCTTGTGTCTGAGGGCCAGCAGCGTGCGCCAGCAAAACGGGCTGAACCGCACGTCGTCGATGCCGTCGAGCTCGTACACCGTGATCGTCATCGCCCTCTCCCCGCCCGCTCGTGACCGCAGGTCCGGTCACCGGCGCCCGGGCGTCAGTATAGCGGGGTCCCGCGTCTCACATGTGTCTGAACTTGGTCAGCGCCTGCCTTGCCCACGCCGAACGGAGATGCGTCGGAGACCGGGAGTCGACCCGTGCGACGCGGTGTCCTACCCTTGCCCCACCGGCACGCCGCGCCAAGGGAGTCCGACATGCTCGACGAACCGACCAACGGTCCCGTCGATAAACTGGTCGAAGATCCCGCCCCGGCGATCAAGAACGTCCGGTGGTATCAGGTCGAGCTGTATGCAAACCGCAAGCTCGTTCGGCGGATGAGCCAGGGGCGATATTGGGGCGGAGGCGATACTGGGGCATGTCGAACCACTCCGGCCTCCTGGGACCGGCGGCTCCGCCATCGCGTTCGTCATGCCGTATGGGGATCGTGGCGTCGACGCGCGGCTCGGGGCGCCTTGCGGCGATGGCGCGCGGCTTGAGCGGCGCCCGGCTCCGTGACACTCTCCGCGGCATCCCGCCCCGTCGTCCGGCCAATCGGAGTTCCGGATGCAGACCCGCCGCCTGGGCCACAGCGATCTGGAGGTGTCCGCCGTCGGGCTCGGCTGCATGAGCCTGACGCCGTTCTACGGCGTGCCCGACCGCGCCGAGTCGGTGGCGACGTTGAGACGGGCGCTGGAGCTCGGCGTCACGTTCTTCGATTCGGCGCGTTTCTACGGCGACGGCCGCAACGAGGAGATCGTCGGAGAGACCTTCCGGGACGTCCGCGCCGGGATCGTCCTGGCCACGAAGTGCGGCGTCTATCCGAAGCACGAGGGCGGTTCCGGATACAGCGGCGACCCGGAGTACGTCCGCCAGTGCTGCGACGCCAGCCTGTACCGCCTGAAGACCGACGTCATCGATCTCTGGTATCTCCATCGCGTCGACCCCGACATACCCGTGGAGGACACCGTCGGAGCGATGGGCCGGTGCGTCGAGGCCGGCAAGGTCCGGGCGATCGGCCTCTGCGAGGTCAAGCCGGCGACCCTCCGCCGGGCTCACGCGGCCCATCCCGTCGCGGCGCTGCAAAGCGAATACTCGCTCTGGGTCCGCGACCCGGAAGGCGGGTCGCTCGCGACCTGCCGCGAGCTCGGCATCGGCTTCGTCCCGTACAGTCCGCTCGGCCGCGGCTTCCTCGCCGGCGCGATCAGGAGCCGCTCCGACCTGCTCGCGGAGGATCGCCGGACGGTCTTCCCGCGCTTCTCCGACGCCAACCTGGCGAACAACCGGCGATTGCTCGCCGGGATCGACGAGATCGCCGCCGAGAAGGGATGCGCCACCGCGCAGGTGGCGCTGGCCTGGGTGCTCGCCCAGGGCGACGACATCGTGCCCATACCCGGCACCGGACGGGCCGCGCACCTGGAGCAGAACGTCGCCGCGCTCGACGTGACGCTGGACGCCGACGACCTCGCGAAGCTCGACCGGGCGTTCCCGGCGGGCGCCGCCGCCGGCCACCGCGTTCCCGAGTTCCAGGTCCGCTACATCGATCAGTAGCTCCGGCCGGCGGCTCCCGTGAGCCGGTTCGACGCGTCGGCCCGCCGCGGCTGCGGCGACGGCGAGCGTTCCTCCGGCGGCCCGTAGCCCCCGCCCGATGGCGTGTCCAGCACCAGGACGTCGCCCGCGCTCATCTCGATCCGGTCGCAGGCCGCCAACTCGACGGTCGTCCCGTCGGCGCGCTCGACCCAGGTCCTGCCGACCTCGCCGGGCTCGCCCCCCGCCATGCCGTAGGGCGGGACCTTCCGGTGGCACGACACGACGGCCGCCGTCATGTCGCGCAGGAACCGCAATCTCCGGTGGGATCCGTCCCCGCCGACGTGGCGGCCGCGGCCGCCCGACCCCCGGCGGACGCGCAGGCATTCGACGAGGACCGGGAACCGCCATTCGTGCACTTCCGGGTCCGCCAGCCGGCCGTTGGTCATGTGGGTCTGAACCACCGAGGCGCCGTCGAAACCGGGGCCCGCCCCGGCGCCGCCGGCGTTGGTCTCGTAGTACTGCCAGGCGTCGTCCCCGAAGGTGACGTTGTTCATGGTCCCTTGCGACGCCGCCAGGGTGCCGAGCGCGCCGAACAGCGCGTCGGTGACGTACTGCGAGGTCTCGACGTTGCCGGCGACCACCGCGGCCGGATACTCCGGCGCCAGCATCGAGCCTTCCGGCACGACGACGTCGAGCGGCTCCAGACACCCGGCGTTGAGCGGGATGTCGTCGTCGATCAGCGAGCGGAACACGTACAGCACGGCGGCCTTGCAGACGGCCGTGGGCGCGTTGAAGTTGTCGGGCTGCAGCGGCGAGGTGCCGGTGAAGTCGATGGTCGCGCGCCGGGCCTCGCGGTCGACGTCGACGCGCACGCGGATCTCGGCGCCGTTGTCCATCGGGTACGCGAACTCGCCGCCGGCGAGCGTGTCCAGAACCTGGCGCACCAGCTCCGCGGCGTTGTCCTGCACGTGCCCCATGTAGGCCTGCACGACGTCGAGGCCGTAGTGATCGACCATCCGCGCGAGCGCCCGCGCGCCCGTCTCGCAGGCGGCGATCTGCGCCGTGAGATCGGCCATGTTCTGGTCGACGTTCCGCGACGGGTAAGGCCCCGACGCGAACAGGTCCCGGGTCTCCCGCTCGCGCAGCACGCCGTTCTCCACCACCAGGAAGTCGTCGATCAGGACGCCCTCCTCCTCGACGACGCGCGAATGAGGCGGCACGGAGCCGGGCGTCAGGCCGCCGATGTCGGCGTGATGGGCGCGGGCGCCGACGTGGAAGATCGCCCGCCGCCCCTCGTCGTCGAAGACCGGCCGCACCACCGTGACGTCGGGCAGATGGGTTCCGCCGTTGTAGGGCGTGTTCAGCATGTAGACCTCGCCGGGCCGCATGGTGTCGCGGCGGCCACGGATCACGGCGGCGATGCTCTCGCTCATCGATCCCAGGTGCACCGGCTGATGCGGGGCGTTGGCCACCAGCCGGCCCCCGGAATCGAACAGGGCGCACGAGAAGTCGCGGCGCTCCTTGATGTTGACCGAGTAGGCGGTGTTGATCAGCGCCACGCCCATCTGCTCCGCGATCGACATGAACATGTTGTTGAACACCTCGAGCATGACCGGATCCACCGCCGTGCGCGGGCGGTCCGGCTCCCCGGCCGGCATCGCCCGGTCGAGGACGAGATGACCCCGATCCGTCAGGCGGGCCCGCCAGCCGTCCTCGACCACGTTGGTGCCGTGCGGTTCGACGACGATGGCCGGACCCTCCACGACGTCGCCCGGAATCATGTCGGCGCGGTCGACGACGGGCACGGTCCGGCGCTCGCCGTCCATGAACACCGGCGTTTCGGCGACCCTCGGCACGGACGCGCCGGTCCGGCCTTCCCGTTTGTCGCCGATCCGTCGGTCCTCGACGTCGGCGGCGCCGCCGAGCGCCTCGACGACGGCGGCTTCGAGGACCAGCGGCTTGTCGGGCATGACGAACCCGTAACGCCGGCGGTGGAGCGCCTCGAACCCATCCGTCATCCCGGCCGCGGTTCCGAGGCTCACGGGCAGCGCCGAATCCGTTCCGTCGTAGCGGATCAGGACCCGGCGCTCGACGGTCACGGCCGCCTCCGTTCCGATCTGCTCCCGCAGCTCGCCGACGGCCGCCGCCTCCAACGCCGCGACGACGCCCGTCAGGTTCTCGATCGCCGCCTGGTCGAGACGCGCCTCGATGGATCGCTCGCGCATCGCCACGATGTCGGCGAGGCCCATGCCATAGGCGGACAGGACGCCGGCGTGCGGGTGGACGAACACGGTCCGCATCCCGAGGGAATCGGCGAGGCGGCAGGCGTGCTGCCCGCCGGCGCCGCCGAAGCAGCAGAGCGCGTATTCGGACACGTCGTATCCCCGTTGCAGGGAGATCTTCTTGATCGCGTTCGCCATGTTCTCGACGGCGACGGTGAGGAAGCCCTCCGCCACCCCTTCGGGGGATCGCCGGTCGCCGGTCG
The DNA here is from genome assembly GCA_965200265.1 of Alphaproteobacteria bacterium. Lineage (GTDB taxonomy): Bacteria > Pseudomonadota > Alphaproteobacteria > UBA2966 > UBA2966 > UBA2966. The sequence goes on from OZ241357.1 coordinate 2,592,281, forward strand.
CGGCCGCGATCTCTGCGGCGAGGGCGGCGAACTTCCGGGCCACCGTCCGGTCGTCCAGGGGCCGGTCGCGGTCCGGCCCGAACGCGTCCGGGAAGAACCGCGGCACGATGCGCCCGAGCATGACGTTGCAGTCGGTGATCGTCAGCGGGCCGCCCCGCCGGTAGCAGGCCGGGCCCGGATCGGCGCCGGCGGAATCGGGACCGACCCGGTAGCGTGCGCCGTCGAAATGGAGGATCGAGCCGCCGCCGGCGGCGACCGTGTGGATATGGAGCATGGGCGCGCGTATCCGCACGCCCGCGACCTCCGTCTCGAAGCTGCGCTCCAGCTCTCCGGCGAAGTGCGACACGTCGGTCGACGTGCCGCCCATGTCGAAGGCGATGACCTTGTCGAAGCCGGCCATGCGCGACGCGCGCGCGGCGCCCACGACGCCCCCGGCCGGCCCCGACAGGATCGAGTCCTTGCCCTGGAACAGGCCGGCGTCCGTGAGTCCGCCGTTCGACTGCATGAACATCAACCGCGTGTCGCCGCCCCCGGCCAGGACGTCGGCGGCGACCGTGTCGACGTAGCGCCGCAGGATGGGCGAGAGATAGGCGTCCACCACCGTGGTGTCGCCGCGCGAGACGAACTTGATCAGCGGACTGACCTCGTGGCTCGCGGAGACCTGCGAATAGCCGAGGCGCCGGGCGATCCGGACGACCCGTCGCTCGTGATCGGGGTAGCGGTAGCCGTGCATGAACGTGATGGCGACGGACCTGTACCCCGCCTCGAAGGCGTCCGCGAGCGCGCGCTCGGCGCCGGCCTCGTCGAGGGGCGCGTCGACCCCGCCGTCCGACGTCATCCGTTCGGCGACCTCGATCACCCGGCCGTGGACGGGTTCAGGCAGCACGATGTTCAGGGCGAAGAGATCGGGACGTTGCTGGTAGCCGATTCGAAGCATGTCCCCGAATCCGCGCGTCGTGACCCAGACGGTGGGCTCGCCGCGGCGCTCGAGCAGCGCGTTGGTCGCCACGGTGGTGCCCATCTTGATGCCGGCGATCCGGTCGCGGGGGAGGCCGGCGCCCGCCTCGATCCCGAGGATGTCCCGGATCCCCTGGAGGACGGCGTCCTCGTAGCGTTCCGGATCCTCCGACAGGAGCTTGCGGGTCGTGATTCGCCCTTGCGGCGAGCGGGCGACGACGTCGGTGAACGTGCCGCCGCGGTCGATCCAGAAATGCCAGCGCCCGTCGCCGGCCGCGCCGCCGCTCATCGCCGCGGATTCCCGTTCCCGCTCACGACTCCGCCACCTCCGCCCTGCCGTGGTCGAGGACCACGGCGTCGCGCTCCACGGCCCGGGCGCGGAAGGACACGACGACGCCGTCGCGCCACATCTCCGTGCGGATGGTCTCGCCCGGGTACACCGGCGCCGAGAACCGCAGATCGAGGCTCCGGAAACGGGCCGGATCGTAATCGCACCAGGTCCTGAGGATGGCGTGGCCGGCGACGCCCAGCGTGCACAGGCCGTGCAGGATCGGCGCCTCGAACCCCGCCTCCCGCGCCACCGACGGCTCCGCGTGAAGGGGGTTGAAGTCGCCCGACAGCCGATAGAGGAGCGCGGCCTGGGGGAGCGTCGGCAGATCGCACGTCGCGTCGGGGACGCGGTCGGGCAGGGCGTGGACGGGCCTGCCGCCGCCGGACGGCCCGCCGAAGCCACCGTCGCCGCGGGCGATGATCGTCCCCGTCAACGTGCACAGGAGCTCTCCCGTCGCCGTGTCCCTGAGCTCGCGCTCGTCGTGGATGAACGCGCCCCTGCCAGGGCCCTTGTCGACGATCCCGGTGATCTTCATGCGCGCCTTGACGGTCGCCGCCGGCGGCAGGACGCGGTGCAGGCGCAGCCCCTGTTCTCCATGCAGCACCCGGACCCAGTCCACCCCGGTCCACGGCGCCTTGAACCAGAGCCCGAAGCCGGCCAGGACCGTGGCCATGGTCGGCAGCGCCAGCATGTCCTTCTCGTACACGAACCGGAGCTGGGCCTCGTCCAGGGGATCGCGGCCCAGGCCGACGCCGAGCGCGTAGAGCGCCGTGTCGGCGGTCGTATAGGTCCGCGCCGGTTCCTCGAACTCGTGGTTCATCAGCGCGTCGTGGTTCAGGCTCAAAGGATCCTCCCTCGCATCCCGCGGCCGGCCCGCCCGGAGTGCCCGAAGACCTTGCCCGGCGCGATCGATCGCAGGCCGACCGCGCCCGGCGGCGTCTACGGGCCGTTCCCGCCGCGTGCGCGCCGGCTTTCCGCGCCCTGGATCTTCGCCCAGGTATCCCGCAACCCGATCGTGCGATTGAAGACCAGGTTGTCCTCCGTCGTATCGGGATCGACGCAGAAGTAGCCCTGGCGTTCGAACTGGACGACGGCGCCCTCCGCCGTGTTGCGGGCCTCCGGCTCGACGCGGCAGCCCCGCAGGACGGTGACCGAGGCCGGGTTCAGGCCGGCGGTGAAGTCGCCGCGCGCGCCCGCGTCGGGTTCGCGGAACAGGCGGTCGTAGAGGCGGACCTCGGCGGGCGCGGCGCGGGCGGCCGAGACCCAGTGCAGGGTTCCCTTGACCTTGCGGCCGTCCGGCGCGCTCCCGCCCCGGGTCTCGGGGTCGTAGCGGCAGCGGAGCTCGACGACCTCGCCGGAGGCGTCCTTGATCGCGTCCGTGCAGGTGACGAAATAGGCGTAGCGGAGCCGTACCTCCCGGCCGGGCGCCAGCCGGAAGAATTTCCGGGGCGGCTGCTCCATGAAATCCCCGCGTTCGATGAAGATCTCCCGGCCGAAGGGCACGGCGCGGACGCCGGCCCCGGGGTCTTCCGGGTTGTTGATCGCCTCCAGGGTTTCCTCCTCCCCCGCCGGATAGTTCTCGATGACGACCTTGAGGGGATCGAGCACGCCCATGCGCCGCGGCGCGCGCTTGTTGAGCCGGTCGCGGACGCAGTGTTCGAGCATGGCCACGTCGACCAGGTTTTCGGCCCTGGCCACGCCGATGCGCCGGATGAAGTCCCGGATCGCCTCGGAGGGCACGCCGCGCCGCCGCAGGCCGCTCAGCGTCGGCATCCGCGGGTCGTCCCATCCCGCGACGTGGCCCTCCTCGACCAGCCGGGTCAGCGCGCGTTTCGACAGGATCGTATAGGTCAGGTTGAGGCGGGCGAACTCGTACTGCCTGGGGACGCACGGCGCCGGCAGGCGCTCGATCAGCCAGTCGTAGAGGGGGCGATGGTCCTCGAACTCGAGAGTGCACAGGGAGTGGGTCACCCCCTCGATCGCGTCCGACTGCCCGTGGGCGAAGTCGTAGGTCGGGTAGATGCACCAGTCCGCGCCGGTGCGCGGGTGCTCGGCGTGACGTATGCGATAGAGCACGGGATCCCGCATGTTGACGTTGCCCGACGCCATGTCGATCCGGGCGCGGAGCACGCGCGCGCCGTCGGGAAACTCGCCGGCGCGCATCCGGGCGAACAGGTCGAGGCTCTCGTCGGCGGGGCGCTCGCGCCAGGGGCTGTCGGCGCCCGGCTCCGTCAGCGTCCCGCGGCGCTCGCGGATCTCGTCGGCCGAGAGGTCGTCGACGTAGGCGTCGCCGCCGCGGATCAGGTGCCGGGCCCACTCGTACAGGCGCTCGAAGTGGTCCGACGCGAAATACAGGTGCTCGCCCCAGTCGAACCCCAGCCAGCGGACGTCCCGCTGGATCGCGTCGATGTACTCGTGCTCTTCCCTGGCCGGATTGGTGTCGTCGAACCGCATGTGGCAGCGGCCGCCGAAGTCCCGGCCGACGCCGAAATTCAGGCAGATGGACTTGGCATGGCCGATATGGAGGTGTCCGTTGGGCTCCGGCGGGAAGCGGGTGACGACGGTCCCGACGCGCCCCGCGGCCAGATCGCCCCGCACGACGTCCCGGATGAAGTCGCGCGGCCTCTCGTCGAGATCGGTTTCCGCGACGCCCATGGGTTCGGCCTCCGGGGTTCGGCCTCGGGCCGCGGCCCGAGTGCGCGGCCTTCGTCGAAACTTGGGGTGTGTAGCCGGATTCCGGGGTTTATGCCAAGCCTTCGTGCTGCTAACTACAGGCCTCGGTGCGCCATGCGTCGACTACGTGATCGACGCGATCGACAGGGAGGCTCAAGATGAGCGATCAACGACTTCTGGACAGGGTGACCGTCGTGGCCGGGGGCGGCCGCGGGCTGGGCGAAGCCACGTGCCGCCGCTACGCCAGGGAGGGCGCCATCGTCGTCGTGGCGGACCTCGACAAGGGCCTCGCCGAAGGCGTCGTGCGCAAGATCGAAGACGCCGGAGGGCGGGCGTCGGCCGTCGCCATGGACGTCACCAGACGCCCGGACGTCGAGGCCCTGGTGTCGTCGACGGTCGCCGACCACGGCCGCATCGACGTCATGGCGGTCTTCGCCGGCGTCGCCATGTTCGGCCCCGCGATGGACTGCACCGACGAGGTCTGGCAACGCCAGCTCGACGTCAACGTGACGGGCACGTTCCTCTGCGTCCAGGTCGCGGCGCGCCGGATGATCGAGCAGAAGTCCGGCCGCATCATCACCGTGTCGTCCGTCATGGGGCAGCGCTCCGGCGACCGGCGCATGTCCTACGGCACGACCAAAGGCGCCGTCATCGCGCTGACCAAGCACATGTCCGGGGAGATCGCGCCGCACGGCGTCACCATCAACTCGATCGCGCCGGGGCCGGTGAAGACCGAGCTCTGGCTGGCGGCCAATCCCGACGTGGCGGCCGCCGAGTCCGGCTATCTCGGCAACATTCCCATGGGGCGCCTGGGCCAGCCGGAAGACATCGCCAACGCCGCCTTCATGCTCGCGAGCGACGACGCCTCGTTCATCACCGGACACGTCCTCAACGTCGACGGCGGCTTCATCGCCACGGGCGTGCGCGACGGCATCTACTGACCGCCTCTCATACGGTCAGCGCGACGAGCCCCACGCCGGCGAGGAAGACCAGCGCCAGGCGCCGGAACAGGGTCTCGTCGGCGCGCCCGAACAGGCGTCCGCCCGCCCAGTTGGCGGCGAGCAGGACGGGGAACAGCGCCAGGCTTCGCCACAGGGAGACGACGCCCAGCGCCTGATGCAGCCACAGGATGACGAGCAGGGCGGCGGACGTGACTCCGATGTGGATGACGATGTTGGCCCGCTGGACCTCGACCGGCGCCCGCGTGGACAACAGGTAGAGGATCACCGGCGGGCCGCCGACCCCCGTGCCGCCGAGCAGCAGGCCGCCGAAGCCGCCGACGGAAACCGCGGCGGCGGGGCGCGGCCGGCCCTTGAAGCGATACCCGGCGAGCATGACGAGGACGAAGACGGTCACCGTCGCCCCGATCATCCGTCTGGTGACGTCCGGGTCCAGGGTGACGAGCAGGTAGCTTCCGAACGGGGCGGCGGCGCAGGCGGCGATCGTCAGCGGCGCGAATTCCCGCCAGTCGGCCTCGCGCGCCGCGCGGGGGAACGACTGCGAGGCGCCCGCGGTCTCCATCATCAGCGCGACCGCAACGGCCTCCGGCGGCGGCATCACCAGGCTGAGCGCCGGCGCCAGGGTCATCGTCGCCCCAAATCCCGAGAAGCCGCGTATCAGACCGGCGGCGCCAGCCATGACCGCCGCGAACGCAAAGGCCACGGGGTCGAGGGACAGGGCAGCGAACGGGTCCACGTGACGGTTCGATCCTCGAATGGCGATATCGGTGTCGGCGTCGATTCCGAAGCGAGGGCCGCGCTGTCTGCCGACGCGGACCCCGGCGTGCATAATGAAGACGGCAAGACTCCTGTCGATTACGCGAAAAACAAGGGAATTACATCCAGGATCGCCAATCGATCCCGGACTTTTCCTCCCTCCCCCGGCGGAGGGTAGGCCGAGAGGAGATCCGCACCCCTCCCCCTTGGACAGGGGGGAGGGGCAGCGCGTCAGACACAATGAGGCGGCTACTGCTTTCCGGCCCCGAAGGCGCCGATGTAGTGGAGTTGGTTGTCGCCGGTGTAGGAGGCCGTGCCCCCGAAGGTGCCGGCGGCAAGGCGTGGTTCGCCCGTGGCGACGGGGATGTTCGAGAACCGCCCGCCCCATGATCCGCCTTGCTCCGTGACCCCCAACCCCGCCTGTCGTGCGCCGGCGTCCAAAAGCGTCACGTCGCTGGCGCGGAACGTGCCGTCCGAATTGATCGCCGCCGCGCCGAGACGAAGTTGGGTGTCGGAAGGCGTGTTCGTGAAGGTGCGCTGCGCTCCGGTCGCGCCATCCGTGAAGATGCCGGTAGCCAGGACGTCGCCCTTGCACCCGATGCAGCCCGAGATGGTGTTGTCGGCGAAGTCGGCGGTCAACGTGGCGACCGCATCGAACCCGCCAAACTCCGTGCTTCCCGGAGCGACGCCGGCGAGCCCGGTTCCGTATTGGACGGCATAGCTTCCTCCGGCGTATCCTTCGTAACGTGCGGTTCCCGTTCCGGGCAGATTCGCCGGTGGCAGCCGCAATTCCGGTCCATCGACGAACGCGCCCATATCGCCGCTGGTGACGGTCGGCACCGTGGAAAGCAGGTTCTGGCCGGCAATGTGGAGCCATACGCCGCCAGCCAGCCAGTCGCTCGAATCGCCGTTCGCGGAAGTAACTATGAGCCCGGCGACAGTGGCTGCGCGGTCGGCGACGTTCAAGGTGCCCCAAGAACGCAAGGTCCGCGCCCCGCCGGGAATGTTGGACGTCGCATCACGGATCGCGCCAGACTCTATGACGGCATCGGCCGTATCAAGCGTGAGCGTGCTCGAGTCCGCGCGTGTGACTGTGACGGTCAAGCCGGCGCCGTCGAACGCCGCGCGGGTGCGGTCCGTGGTGACGCCGTTTGCATCCTGGTTCGTCGATTGCGTAACGGAACCGAAGCGGGGAAGGGAGCCTGCGGCGTCCCTGGCGCTCCGTAGCGTCTTCTCGGGGTCGGCGGTGCGGACACGATTACGATCCGCTTCTGTGCGAACTTCCGTCGGCGCCTGCGCCATCGTCTTCGGCCCGCCGCCGCCACCCCCGCCGCACGCGGCGAGCGTGAAGAGTCCGAGCGTGGCCATGAAGGCCGCAAGGTGTTTTCCGGTGTGCATTGCATCCTCCGTCGTGCGGTTGGCATACGGTGCCGACGGGTGTCGGGCCGTTGCAACGATCACAGGTCGTGAGTGAAAGCCCTGCCTATTCGCCAAGTGCGGGGAGCGACCCCACACCGGGTTGGTGACTGTTGTATTCAGCAGGCGGCCCGACCGATCGGGCAACCTGGATCGTTGCAGGGGGAAGTCTGACGCCCGCGGATTCGGGTGTCAACCGTGTGTCTTGGCTCAGGACAGGGACTTGACGGGGCCGGCTTCAAGGGGCAACGTGACTATCGATGTAATTCCCAAGGCAGGGAACAAGCCGGACGATCGGCGGGAGCGGCCCGGCGAAAAGGGAATTCCTGCGACGCAACTCTTGAGGGAGGAAAGTAAATGATCAAGACATATGGTTTGCACTGGTCGTCCGACAAGGTAGATTGGGGGACACGGGGACCTGGCGGTGCTGGACAGTTACTCGGATACGCCAGACCAGGCGATAGAGAAAATCCTGTCGACTTTCGGAATCAGAGAGGGATTTATGCTCTGTATTACGACTTCGACTTGGTTTATGTCGGCCAAGTTGGAACCGGCAATATCCGATTGCTTGCACGTCTCAGATCTCATTTGTCCGACCATTTGTCCGAACGCTGGAACAGATTCTCCTGGTTCGGAACCCAATGGGTGAAGAAGGCAAATGAGTTGTCGGCCGATGCCGATGCCCCGACTCTCAAAACGGTTGAAGCTCTGAACGTCCTGGAAGCGGTGGCGATCGCCATAGCGGAACCTCGATTGAACCTTCGACGAGGCAATTGGGGAAACAACGTGGTGCAATTTTTTCAAAGCGAACCCGATGACGGAGAAGAACCGGCTTAGCGCGAGCCGAAAGGGATCGAGCATGGAACAGGTCGCCGGGGCCGCCCGGCACTGAAGGAAACGGGAGGCGCCTTCGGCCACCCGCCGGTCGCCGGCCCCTGACCCGCGTCGTCGATGCACCCCTGGAGGAAATCGAGCGCCGTCCGCGCGAAGACCCACATGTTGGCCACCCGGTCGTCGTCGCCGGTCTCCAGCGTCATCGTCCGTGTCACCGGCCCGACCACCGCGATGCACGAGTGTCCCGGCCTGTCGCCGTGGGAATTGCCGGCGGGTCCCGCCGCGCCCGTCTCGCTCACCGTCCACGTCGTGCCGAGAATCCCGTTCATGCGGGTCGCCAGCAGGCGCGCGTAAGGCTCGGTGCTCGAGCGCAGCCCCTCCATCGCCTCTTCCGGAACCCCGAGCAGGTTCCGCCGCGCCTCGTGCGTGTAGATGACGCCGCCACCGATGAAGTAGGCGGACGCCCCCGGAACGGCGAGGAGCGCGGCCGAGACCAGACCGCCGCCGGACGACTCGGTGACCGAGACCGTCTCTCCCCGCTCCCTGAGCCTGGCGGCCACGGACCGCGCCATCGCTTCCAGATCGTGCATCACGTCCTCCTCTCCCTTGCCGTCGCGTGACTCCCATCATGACATCGCGCTTACTCCCCGCGAATGGTCGTCGGGCAGCGCGTGGATCGTCGATCGAGAGTTGTTCATGCAGAAATTCATGGAATGGGAGGGGGAATGATGGAATCGATACCTGAAGATAATATGTTTTACAAGTTCGCAGAGCATGTATGGATGGAAGCCCAGAAGGAGAGATGGAGGCACATGACACCAATGCTTCTAGTAACCATATCTACCGAAGAGCGATACAGGAAGATGGATGAATATATCAACGGGATATGTTCGGAATACGGATTTTGCTGGAATTTAAACTACGATCCCGACAAGCCGGAAAATGGAGAGCACTTCTACGTCTTTGATCGTCCGTTATTCGTTCATCGATTCATGGAATGGGATAGAGAATGAGTATTTCCCGTGGCGTTCGGTATAACCCCCTACTGATTCCCATCCAGCTTCGCGCCATGAGGACAGGCCGGCCACAGGGGAAAGCCATCATGACGGGCGTTCAAGCCGGCGATGGGTGATCTCGGCGGTGTCCGTCTAATTCCGGAAAACACGCGAACCCTCCCGCGACGACACTTCCGGCCGCGGTCCAGCCGGCCGCGAGAGCCGCGAGGTCGCGTTCGGTCTCCAGACAGGTCATGGCCTTCTCGCGCGCGGTTGCGCCTCGCGGAAGCCCTGCCGGGCGCCCGCGGTCTCCATCATCAGCGCGACCGCGACGGCCTCCGGCGGCGGCATCACCAGGCTGAGCGCCGGCGCCAGGGTCATCGTCGCCCCGAATCCCGAGAAACCGCGTATCAGACCGGCGGCACCGGCCATGACCGCCGCGAACGCGAAGGCCACGGGGTCGAGGGACAGGGCGGCGAACGGGTCCACGGGATTGGTTCGATCCTCGAATGGCGATGTCGATATCGGCGTCGGATAGTGTGTTCAGTTTGAAATCTGATCTGTGATTCAAACAATCTCTTGCTTCCGATACGGTAAGCCGCTAGATAAAGAAATTATCAGGGTGGGAAGAATCCCTATGCCAAGAGGGCCGCAAGGCCAGAGGCAGCCTGCCGATGTCGTCGGCTGCGCCGTCCATGTCGCCAGGATCGCCACAGGCGAGATAGAGGATACACGCGAGAAACCAAGGAGCAAGCAACCCGCCAAGGTCAGGATCGGGAAGGCTCGGGCTGCCGCACTCATGCCGGAGGAACGGAGCAACATCGCCATGACGGCAGCGTCCGCCAAGTTGGGCAAGAAGAAGTGACTGGCAGCAGCGAGCGGGCCACGAGAAGGAGGACAAGCCCACCGTCCGGTGATGCTGGTGCTCCAAACTGGGCCAATCAGACGATCTGGACCGGCGACAACATCGACATCATGCGGGGCATGAATTCCGCCAGCGTCGATCTCATCTACCTCGATCCGCCGTTCAACTCGAAGGCCAACTACGCCGCGCCCATCGGCTCCCAAGCAGCGGGAGCCGCGTTCAAGGACACATGGACGCTCCGCGACGTGGACGTGGAATGGATCAACCTCATCGAGGCGAAGCATCCGGCGTTGTATCGCGTGATCCTCGCGGCAATGACGGACAGCGACAAATCCTATCTCGCGTACATGGCGGCGCGCTTGCTGGAAATGCGCCGCATCCTGAAGCCGAGTGGGTCGATTTACCTGCACTGTGATCCGACGATGGGCGCATATCTAAGGCTCATCATGGATGCGATCTTTGGACAGCGGTCCTTCCGTAATGAAATTATCTGGTGTTACTTCGGTGGAGGCCGATCTACACGTAACTTCGCCCGCAAACACGACATCCTGCTGCGTTACGCTATGGGAAATTTTGTGTTCAATGGAAACCTCATAAGAATTCCATATCGTGCCGAAGGATTGGGCCGCACAGACGATTCCATGTGGGGCAGGCACAAAGGATCGGAGAAGGTCTACAAACCCCATCCGTTGGGGAAGATTCCGGAAGATTGGTGGATGATTCATCAACTGAACGCGAACTCACCAGAACGAACTGGTTATCCAACACAGAAACCTCTTGAGCTCTTGGACCGGATCATCCGCGCATCTTCAGACGAGGGAGGGATCGTATTGGATCCGTTTTGCGGATGCGCAACAGCCTGCATCGCGGCGGAGAAGCTGAATCGCCAGTGGGCAGGCATTGACATATCCCCGAAGGCCGCGGACTTGGTTGTTGAGCGGATGCACAAGGAGCTGAACTTATTCTTTCGGGGAGCTCATCGGACGGATATTCCAGGCCGGACGGATATTGGAAACGTCCTCCGGTACAACGACATCAAGAACAAACGCTATCTGTACGGCGAGCAAGATGGACGCTGCACAGGTTGTGGTGAACACTTTATGTCACAGCATCTCGAAGTCGATCACATAGTTCCCCGTGCGAAAGGTGGAACGGATCATCTGTCGAATCTCCAACTACTCTGTAGCTACTGCAATCGTGTCAAAGGGGATCGTGGCATGGAGTATCTTAGGGTGAAGCTGCAACTCGCAGCATCAATTCGGACCCGATGACGAAGGAGAACCGGCTTAGCGCGAGCCGGAAGGAATCAAACAATGAAACGGATCGCCGGGGCCGCCCGGCGCTGAAGGAAACGGGAGGCGCCTTCGACCGTCCGCCGCCGGTCGCCGGCCCCTAACCCGCGTCGTCGATGCACCCCTGGAGGAAATCAAGCGCCGTCCGCGCGAAGACCCACATGTTGGCCACCCGGTCGTCGTCGCCGGTCTCCAGCGTCATCGTCCGTGTCACCGACCCGACCACCGCGATGCACGAGTGTCCCGGCCTGTCGCCGTGGGAATTGCCGGCGGGTCCCGCCGCGCCCGTCTCGCTCACCGTCCACGTCGTGCCGAGAATCCCGTTCATGCGGGTCGCCAGCAGGCGCGCGTAAGGTTCGGTGCTCGAGCGCAGCCCCTCCATCGCCTCTTCCGGAACCCCGAGCAGGTTCCGCCGCGCCTCGTGCGTGTAGATGACGCCGCCGCCGATGAAGTAGGCGGACGCCCCCGGAACGGCGAGGAGCGCGGCCGAGATCAGGCCGCCGCCGGACGATTCGGTGACCGAGACCGTCTCTCCCCGTTCCCTGAGCCTGGCGGCCACGGACCGCGCCATCGCTTCCAGATCGTGCACCACGTCCTCCTCTCTCCTGCCGTCGCGTGACTCCCGTCATGACGGGCGTTCAGGCCGGCGGCGGGTGATTTCGCGCGAACCCTCCCGCGACGACACTTTCGGCCACGGTCGGGGCCGCGTCCCTGCCGGCCCACGGGTCGTCTACGGCCATCCCGCGAGCCATGCAGAAAACGCATGGCTGGTTTGAGTATTCCAATCTACCAACGCGCGCCCTTCGGGGCCATATATGGCGGGACGTTTCGGGCGCTTCGCCCGGGACGGGTCGAGTTGGTCCCCCAACATTCGACCGATCCGCGTCTCCCAGACGCAATGCCTCCCTGTTACACTCGCCGGGCCCATGTGGCCCGGCGTTTTTTCACCCCGGCCTCGTTCCGCTTCGCGCCACGCGCCGACTGGAGGTATCGATGAGGACTCTCGACTGGTATTTCGACTTTCTGTCCGCTTTCGCCTACCTGCAACTGAAGCAGTTGAAGGACCTGCCCGGCGACGTCTCGGTCTCCTACCGGCCCATGCTGTTCGCGGGGCTGCTGCAGCACCACGAGACCAAGGGCCCGGCCCAGATTCCCCGGAAGCGCGTGTACACCTACCGTCATTGGGTGTGGCAGGCGAGACAGGCGAACGTTCCCTTCCGGATGCCGCCCACCCACCCGTTCCCGCCCCTGCCGCCGCTGCGCCTCGCCATCGCCCTCGGGAACGACGGCGCGGCGATCGAGACGATATTCGATCACATCTGGCGGGACGGCGAAGACGTGGGCGACCCCGGGGGCTGGGCGCGACTGACGGACAAGCTGGGCGTCGCCGACGCCGGGGCGCTGATCGCCGATCAGGAGGTCAAGGACCAGCTCCGGCGGAACACCGAGTCGGCCGTCGAACTCGGCCTTTTCGGCGTGCCGACGGCCGTCGTCGACGGCGAGCTCTTCTGGGGCCAGGACTCGACGCCGATGCTGTTCGCCTACCTCGAGAACCCTGACCTGTTCGAGGACGACGAGATGTCCCGGGCGGCGAACCTGCCGAGCGGGATCTAGCGCCGGGAACGGGCAGGGCGGGAGGGCGACCGGCGCTACATGAACAGCCGCTCGCCTTCCATGCCGTCGTAAAGGTGGGCGACGAACTCGCCGTACCCGTTGTAGATCACCGTCGGAATCCTGCCGTCCGCGCCGAGCACCCGTTCCGTCGCCTGGCTCCACCGGGGATGGGAGACCTCGGGATTGACGTTCGCCCAGAAGCCGTACTCCCGGCCCTGGACCTCCTCCCAGAACGTTTTCGGGCGCTTGTCCGTGAACGTGAGCCGATCGATCGACTTGAGCGACTTGAAGCCGTACTTCCACGGGACGGCGAGCCGGAGCGGCGCGCCGTGCTGCTTCGCCAGCGGCTTGCCGTAGGCGCCCGTCACCATGAACGCGAGATCGTTGGTCGCCTCGGCCATGGTCAGACCCTCGACGTAGGGCCAGGATACCAGTGCTGCCGCTGGCCCGGGGCCATCTCCGGCTTGTTGAACGTCGCCATCTCGACGTACCGCGCGCCGCTCAGGGGCCTGGCGAGCTCCACCAGCGCCCGCAGCGGGAAGCCCGCCCACGGCGCGATCATCGACCACGCCTCGACACAGCGGTGACGGTAGATCCGCTCCTCCAGCGCCACCTTCGCCAGCAGGTCGTCGATCCCGATCGTGAACTCCTTCTCGACCATGCCCTCGATGCGGATCTCCCACGGCCTGATCTCCAGCCGTTGCGCCGAGCGCCAGATCTCCTTGTGGGATCCGTATTCGTAGAAATTGTTGTACGTGCCGTTGATCTTCTCGTCCGTGACGTCGCGTTCGACGCGGTACTTCGGGTTCCGCGCCACCGGATAGAGCCCGAACGACGGATCGTCCCGCTGCGCGTCCGCCCACGGCGTTTCGGCCGACGCCGGCCGGGCCAGGAAGCCCGCCCCCGCCAGGATGCCGCCCGCCGCGAGCCCCTTCATGAGCCGGCGCCGGTCGAGAAAGACGTCCTCGGGCGTCGCCGCCGCTTCCGGGAGCTCCCAGCCCTTGCGAATCTTGATCAACATTCCCTGCCTCCTGATTTCACCCGCGCCGATGACGCCCCCGACATACGGGCCGCCGGTCGCGGCCACAAGTCACACCTGCGTGATGTCGTGCGTGATGCCGGCCGACCGCGCGCCGCCGCCGCGCGCGTCGTCGAAGGCGACCGTCACCCGCCCGAACTCCCCGAAATCGGCGACCGCCGTGTCCCCGACGTCGGCATGGGCCAGCCCGGTGGCGAGCCCGGTCGCGACGACCTCTCCGGCGCGGAGACCCATCCCCGCGCCGGGAAGATGGTTGGCGAGCCAGAGGAGCGCGTTCACCGGGTGTCCGAGGACGTTGCCGCCGCTTCCGCGCGTGACGACCTCCCCGTTGAGCGCCAGGGTCACCTCGCGCGACGCCAGGTCCGCGCGGCGCCAGTCGGCGGACGGCTCGCCCAGGACCAGGCCCCCGGACAGCATGTTGTCGGCGACGAGGCTCGGGACTCCCACGGCCGTCCAGTCCCGATACGCCGTATCCACGATCTCGATGAGCGGGATCATCGCGTCGACAGCGTCGGCCACGGCATCGGCGTCGAACGGCGCCCCCGACGGAGGCAGGTCCTTGCCGAGACGGAACCCGAACTCGGGCTCGACGATGCGCATGAAGTACCTGCCGCCGTCGAGCACGGCCGGGCTGCGGGCGACCGTGCCGGCCATGACCCGCCCGCGACAGGGCTCGTCGGCCTTCAGCGTCCGCCGGGCGACGTCGCTCGTGCAACTCAGCTTCCAGCCGACGGACTCCCCGCCCCAGGCTTCGACCAGGCGGTCCTGGATCGCGTAGGCCTCGGCGAGCGTCCCCGGTCTCAGGTCCGGCGGCAGCGCCTCCAGCCGTTCGCGGCGGCGATACGCCGTCGCCAGCACGCTCGCGGCGTGCGCCGCCGCTCCGTCCATGACGCTTGCCAACGCTCGCCGTCCCCGGTCTTCCGGCGTCACTCCGCCGCGTAGGCTTCCACGACCTCGTTCGCGAGACGCCCGTGCAGCTCCTGAAGGTGGTCGAACTTCCAGGTGAAGGTGCCGACCCCGGACGTGAGCGAGCGTATCTCGATGATCAGGTCGTGCATCTCGGATTGCGGCAGCCGCGCCGACAGGACGTCCCAGCCCGGCCAGTCCGGACGGGTGTCGAAACCCAGGATCTGCCCGCGCCGGCTGCTCACCACGCCGTTGACCCGCGACGTGAGCTCGGAAGGCGCCGAGATGTCGACGTGCAGGATCGGCTCCAGAAGCACCGGGTCGCACTTGGGCAATCCTTCCGACATGGCCATGCGACCCGCCGTCTTGAACGCCAGTTCGGAGCTGTCGACCGAGTGATGCTGCCCGTCCGTCAGGGTCACCGACAGGTCGACCACGGGAAAGCCGAGCGGTCCCTTGCCCAGGAAATCCCGGACGCCGGCCTCGACGGCGGGGATGAACTGGCGCGGCACGGACCCGCCCACCACCTTCTCGTCGAACCGGAAGCCGGTGCCGCGCGGCAGCGGCTCGATGTCGACGTGCACGTCGCCGAACTGGCCGTGGCCGCCGGTCTGCTTCTTGTAGCGCGCGTGCTGCGAGATCCCCTTGCGGATCGCCTCCTTGTACGGAACCTTCGGGCGCTCCACCTTGACCGCAAGGCCCGACCGGTTCTTCAGCCGATCCGCGGCCACGCGCAGGTGCATTTCTCCCTGCCCCCACAGCAGCCACTGATTGGTGTCGTCCTCGTGCTCGAACCGCAGCGATGGATCCTCGTCCATCAGCCTGGTCACGGCGCCCGAGACCTTGACCTCGTCGTTGCGGTCCGCGGCCGTCATGGCCAGCGCGTAGACGGGCTGCGGCGCCGGCGCCCGGGGGAGCTGCGCCACGTCCTTCGACGTCGACAGCGTCGCGCCGGTGGCGGCCCGTTCGAGACGGCCCAAGCCGACGACGTCGCCGGCGACGGCCTCCGTCAGCTTGTCCGTCTGCCGGCCCAGGAGACGGAACAGGCCCGAAACCCGCTCCTCGCCGAGCGTCATCCCGTCCGTCACCGGGCCCCGCCACACCCGGGCGACCGACAGCTTCCCGCCGTGCTGGGTGTTGACGGACTTGAGGATCTGCACCAGGGGCTCGCCGCCGGCATCGACCCCCACCCGTCCGGCGGCGGCGTTCGCGCCCGGCGCCTCGTGCCGCAACGCCTTCAGCAGCCGGGCGACGCCGGCCCCCTGCTCGGCCGTCCCGAGCAGGATGGGCGCCACGTGGCCGTCGCGGGTGATGGCGGACAGGTGATCGTAGGCGGCGTCCCGTTCGGGATCGACGTCCTCGAGAAGCTGCTCCATCAACGTGTCGTCGAAGTCGGCCAGCTTCTCCAGCATCTCGTACCGGGCCTGGGCCACGGCGTCGGCCATGTCGCCGGGAACGTCGCCCGGTTCCGACGCCGCGCCGGGCCTGTAGAAGAAGGCCCGGAGGCTCGGCAGGTCGACGTAGCCGGTCACCGCCTCGCCGTCGACGATGGGCAGCTGCCGCAGCACGAGGGGCTTTTCCGCGGCCTCCTGCAAGGCCGCCACGAGGTCGCCGACCGGACCCGAGGCCCGGTCCATCTTGTTGACGAAGATGAAATGAGGCAGGCCCATTTCGCCGAGCCGGCGCAGCACGGGCATCATCATGACCGCCTTGTCCGCTTCCGGCTCGCACACGACGACGGCCGCGTCGGCGCCCATGAGGGCGTTGGCGCCGTCCTGCCAGAATTCGATGGAGCCCGGACAATCGAGAAACGTCAGGACGTCGCCGAGATAGGTCGTCGTCGCGACGTTGAGCTCCGTGCTCATCTGCCGGTCGCGCGCCTCGGGGCTGGCGTCGCCGACTGTGTTGCCCTCCTTCGCGCTCCCCTTCCGGTGGACCGCGCCGGTGGCGAACAGAATCGCCTCGAGAAGCGTCGTCTTCCCGGAGGTGTATGGACCGACGATCGCTACGGACCGCGGCCCGGTATCGGTGCTCCCGCTCATGGATCATGCCTCGATGCGCCGCGCCGGGCCGGCCCGAAGCCCGTCGTGGACCCGGAGACCGGGGCGGCATGATGTCCTTCCCTGGTCCGCCATGTTTTCAAGCGCGCGCCGGCCGTGCAAGGGGAAAACCGCCCCGGAATCGCTCCCCCGCCCACCGCCGGCGCCCGCGCCGCCGCCGGACCGTGGCGGGCGCCCCGGGACCGGCTCAACGGAGCGCCGCGCACGCCCGCTGGATGCGCCGTCCGGCCTCCTCCAGGGACTCCGTCGCCGTGGCGTAGGAAATCCGGAAGTGGGGTTCGAGGCCGAATGCCGCTCCCTGGACGACGGCCACGCCCTCGGCTTCCAGCAGGTAGGTCACGACGTCGGTGTCGTTCCCGAGCGGCGTCCCCGCGGGCGTTCGCCTGCCGATCAACCCGGAACAGGAGGGATAGACGTAGAACGCGCCTCGGGCGTCGGGCAGGAAAGGCCCGACGATTGATTGAGCATGGCGACGATCAGGTCGCGCCGTTCCCGGAACACCCTCACCCAGCCGTCGAGGAAGTCCTGCGGTCCGTCGAGGGCCGCGGCGGCGGCCGCCTGGCTGATCGAGCTGGTGTGCGTGGTGCTCTGGGACTGGATCATGTTCATGGCCTTGATCAACCCGGCGGGGCCGCCGGCGTAGCCGACGCGCCATCCCGTCATGGAGTAGGCCTTCGACACGCCGTTGACGGTCAGGGTCCGGTCGTACAGCGCGGGTTCGACCCGGGCGATGGTCGTGAAGTCGAAATCGTCGTAGACGATGTGCTCGTACATGTCGTCCGTCATCGTCCAGACGTGGGAATGGCGCGCCAGGACCTCCGCCAGGGCCGCGAGTTCGGCTTCCGTGTAGGCCGCGCCCGACGGATTCGAGGGCGAGTTCAGCAGCAGCCACTTGGTCCGCGGCGTGATCGCCGCCTCCAGATCCTCGGGCTTCATCTTGAAGCCCGATTCCAGGCTCGTCGCCACGAGAACCGGCGTCCCGCGCCCCAGCAGCACCATGTCCGGGTAGGAGACCCAGTAGGGCGTCGGAATGATCACCTCGTCGCCGGGATCGAGCGTCGCGGCCAGGGCGTTGTACAGGATCTGCTTGCCGCCGCAGCCCACCGTGATCTGGTCCACGGAGTAGTCGAGGCCGTTCTCCCGCTTGAACTTCCGCGAGATCGCCTCGCGCAGCTCGGTGGTGCCGGCCGGCGCCGTGTACTTGGTCTTCCCCCGGCGGATGGCCTCGATCGCCGCCTCCTTGACGAAGTCGGGCGTATCGAAGTCGGGCTCGCCCGCGCCCAGCCCGATGACGTCGCGGCCCGCGGCCTTGAGCTCGTTGGCCTTGGTCGTGACCGCGACGGTCGGCGAGGGCTTGATCGCGTCGAGATACGCGGCGAGCATGGACATGGCGCTACTCCCGGAATCGAAGGCGTGGCGGCGCGGAGACCCGGAGCCTGACCCAAAACCCCCTCGCGTTCAAGAAACGTCCCGCAAGGGGTCCGGCGGCGCGGCGCGGGGACGGCGACGCACCCTCCGCATCCTGTTCCGAAACCGTACCCCGATTGTGCAACGTGTGCAAGAGAAAAATTTCCTTTTCGGTAAATTTTTTGTGATCGAGGTAGATGGGCGCACCACGGGCGGGCGGCCGCCGAACGTTCAGCCGTCCCTCCGCGCCGTCAGGAACCGCACGATCGTCTCGACGTTCTCGGTGGAGTCGTACACGTCGTGCGCGGCCTCCCCTCCCCCCTCGATCACGATGGACCGCGAGTCCGGGCGGCCGTCCATGAACGCCCCGCAGTGCCCCTGCTGCCCGCGCGCGCGGTCGGCGCCGTACCACGGGTCCCCGGACCTGACGATGGCCAGCACGGGGACGCGCGGCGGCGCGGCGATGCCTTCGACGATGGCGGCCCCGTGGCACGTCCACTGGGCGATGACCCGGGCGCGGAACTCGCCGCCCCGGTAGAGCGCGGCGGCGACGCCGCCTTCCGACGTCCCGACGAGAAACAGGTTGTTGCGGTCGATCCAGTCCAGCGCCGCCATCCGGTCCAGCGCGAAGGCGATCTCGGTCTGCCGGAAGTCGTAGACGAACCTGTTGAAGCCGCCGGTCCGCGTTTCCGGGTCGCATTGCAGCGGCCGGAAGCGGCGCGCCATGCTGTCGGGGACGATGACCGCGAACCCCGCCTCGGCCAGGCGCTCGAAGAACGCGAAGTTCCCGATCCCGGTGCAGCCGTGCATGTAGAGCACGGTGGGGAGGCGGACGCCGCGTCCGTGGCGCGCGATCCACTCGCGCGTTTCGGGCGCGCCCATCCTGCCGAGGGCCGGCCCCGCCGCGCCCGCCGGCGGCAGGGCGACCACGGCCTCGCCCCACGTGCGCTCGATGTCGGAACGCCCGTCGAGGAACGCCGCGCCCGCGCATCCGGCGAGCAGGCCCAGCGCCGCGGCAGCGGCGAGGACGCGCGCGGGCGCGGTCGGCGCCGGCGTTCTCATCGGACGGCGTCGGGCGCCAGCATCCGCCCCTCCCTCACCCACCACGCCGGACGGGCGGCCGCCATCTCGGCGGCGGCCGACGTCGCCGCGTCCGCGTCGGCGAACAGGCCGAAGCAGGTGGCGCCGCTCCCCGACATGCGCGCCAAAAGACAGCCGTCGAGCCCGCGCAGGGCGTCGATCACGTCCGCGACCGCGGGCGCCAGCCGGATCGCCGCCGCCTCCAGATCGTTGGAACGCCGGGAAAGAAGATCGGCCAGGGCGGCGGCGTCGGCGGGCGGGTCGCGAAACCGCGCCGCGACGGACCGCGCCGGGCCGTGGCGCCGGAACACCTCCGCCGTCGCCAGGGGAACGCCGGGGTTGACGAGCACGAACCAGGCGTCCGGCAACGCCGGCGCCGGATCGAGGACGTCCCCGATTCCGCCGGCGTAGACCGGCGAACGGTCCAAGCACGCGGGGACGTCGGCCCCCAATCCCCCGGCGACGACCCGCAGGTCGCTTTCGGAAACGTCCAGGTCCCACAGCTCGCGGAGTGCCCGCAGCGTGGCGGCGGCGTCCGACGAACCGCCGCCGAGTCCGGCCGCGACGGGCAGGTTCTTGCGCAGGACGAGCGCCGCGCCCGCGCCGCCGCCCGACGCCGCCGCCAGCACGCGGGCCGCCAGGACGACGAGATTCGCGTCCCGGTCGACGGCATCGAGTTGCCGGGCGAACGGCCCGGTCAGCGTCAATCGCGGACGGGGCGCCGGCGACGCCTCGATCTCGTCGAAGACGCCGGCGAACACGATCAGGCTGTCGATGTCGTGATATCCGTCCGGGCGGAGAGTCAGCACGTGCAGATAGAGGTTGACCTTGGCGGGCGCCCGGCGCCGGATCGGGATGCCCTCGCCGCGCGTCAATCGCCGTGGCCCCCGTCCGGGAAGTCCGGGACGTCCGGCTCGGCAACCGGCGGCAGGCCCTTTTCCAGCTTCTCCCGTATCTTCGGCGCCATCTCCGGCTCCGGCTCCAGGGTGAGCGCGCGCCGCCACTGGAAGGTCGCCTCCAGTTCCCGGCCGACGTGCCACAACGCATCGCCCAGATGGTCGTTGATGACGGGGTCCTCGGGTCGCAGGCCGACGGCGCGCTCCAGGTGTTCGACGGCGTCGTCGAACCTTCCGAGCCGATAGAAGGCCCACCCCAGGCTGTCGACGATGTATCCGTCGTTCGGCCGCGCCTCGACCGCCTTCTCGACCATCTCGCGGGCCCGGTCGAGGCGCTCTCCCCGGTCGATCCACGAATAACCGAGGTAGTTCAGCACCAGCGGCTGATCCGGCTCGAGATCGAGCGCCCGCAGGAAGTCCGGCTCCGCCTTGCTCCACCGGTTCGACCGCTCGTAGGCGATCGCCCGCGAATAGAGCAGGGTCCAGTGCCGCTCCCGCGGTTCGTCGAGCCGCCGGATCGCGCGGCTGTAGACATCGGCAGCGGCCTCGTACTCCTCGCGCGCGCGCAGGATGTCGCCGAGCGCGACCAGGGCGTCGATGCGCTCCGGGCGCTCTCCTTCGAGGCGGCGGAGCAGGTCCACGGCGGCGGGCAGATCGTCCATGTCGTCCAGGTTGGAGGCCATGCGCAGGCGCGCGGTCCAGCCGCGGGGAGACCTGGCGTCGATGCGCGCGTAGAGCGCGTTGGCCGCCGCGTGGCGCTCGTCGCGCTCCATGATGCGGCCGACGAGGAACAGCGCCGCCGGCAGGTCCGGCCTCAGCGCCAGGGCCAGCCAAGCGTAGACGAGCGCCGAGTCGCGGGCGTTGCGCTCCGACAGGCCGGCGGCGATTCCGTGGAAGACCTCCGCGATCCCGTCCTTGGCATCGGTGATCGCCGGCGCCGGCGGCCGGCGGCTCTCCGCCCTCTCCAGGGCCGCGAGGATCGGCAGGTTCTCCGGTTCCCGCGACAGGAAGCCGCGATACAGCCCGATCGCCTCCCGCCGCCGTCCGGTGCGCTCGAGAAACTCGCCGAAGGTCTCCACCACGCGAAGCGATCCGCCCCCCTGGGCCTCGATCGTCCGGCGGTAGGCGTCCTCCGCCGCCGCCGTCCGGCCGAGGACGTCGTTGACGAGGGCCTCGTGATAGGTCCGGAATAGCGCGTACTCCTTGGTCTCCGTCAGCGCCGCCAGCGTCGCGAGGGCTTCATCGCCGCGCCCGGCGCCGGCCAGGGACCAGGCCTCGACGAGCGGCACGACGAGCGCGTTCACGCGCGCCCGGGACGCCTCCCGCAGGACGGCAAGCGCCCGGCCGGTCTCTCCCCCGGCGACGTGCTCGACGGCGATGACCTGCTTCGCCAGGCTGGATCGTCCGCCGGCCTCCTCGATCCTGTGGGCCAGGGCCGCCGCGCTCTCGAAGCGGCCGTCGGCCAGCGTCAGGAGAAAGGCGCGGTTCAGGATGTCGGGATTGTCCGGGTCCCGCCGGAGGACGCGTTCGTAGTATCGGGACGCCGACGCGGTATCGCCGACGGAACGGGCGTACCGGCCCGCCAGATACTGGCCGAAGGCGGACCCTTCTCCGGCCGGGGCCGGGTCGCCGGTTGCCGCTCGCGCCGGAGTCGCCGGAGTCGCTAGGACCGCGGCGGCGACGACGGCCGCGCCCAGCCTCCCATGAACCGTCGTCGTCACCGCGACACCTTCGTCATCGTCGTATCGGTCTCGCCCCGCGTCCGTCGGCCCGGACGCCCGCGCCCCGGTTCCGCGCCTTCACCCGCACCTTCACATGTTGGGATAGTTGGGACCGCCGCCGCCCTCGGGCGTCACCCAGTGGATGTTCTGGCTCGGGTCCTTGATGTCGCACGTCTTGCAGTGCACGCAGTTCTGCGCGTTTATCTGGAGGCGCGGCGCGCCTTCGTCCCGGCCCACGATCTCGTAGACGCCCGCCGGGCAATAGCGCTCCTCGGGCGCGTCGTATTCGGCCAGATTGACCTCGACGGGAACGCGCTCGTCCGCGAGGGTCAGGTGCACCGGCTGGTCTTCCTCGTGGTTGGCGTTCGACAGGAAGACGGACGAGAGCCGGTCGAACGTGACCTTGCCGTCCGGTTTCGGATACGCGATCCGCGGGCAGTCCGCGGCCTTGCGGAGGCGCGTGTGATCGGGGTGGTGACGGAGCGTCCACGGCGCGCGGCCCCGCAGCACCTTGAGGTCGAAGCCGCCGTACAGCATCCCCAACAGGAGCCCCCGGCGGAACGCGGGCCGGAAATTGCGGGCGCGGCGCAGTTCGTCGTGGACCCAGGACTCCCGGTAGCGCCGGGGATAGGCCTCCAGCACATCTCCGCGGCGTCCCTCCCGGATCGCCTCGAAGACGGATTCCGCCGCCATCATCCCGCTTTTCATCGCCGTGTGGCTGCCCTTGATCCTGGGCACGTTGACGAAGCCCGCGGCGCAGCCCAGCAGCGCGCCGCCCGGAAACGCCAGCCCGGGGACGGACTGGAACCCGCCTTCGTTGATGGCGCGGGCGCCGTAGGCGATGCGTCGCCCCCCTTCCAGCACGGGACGGATGGCAGGGTGGGTCTTGAACCGCTGGAACTCCTCGAACGGGGAGAGGTACGGGTTTTCGTAGTCGAGGCCGACCACGAATCCCACGGACACCATGCCGTCCTCCAGATGGTAGAGGAAGCTGCCGCCGTAGGTCCGCGAGTCCATGGGCCAGCCGGCGGAATGCACGACGAGTCCCCGCTCGTGCCGGTCGGGATCCACCTCCCACAGTTCCTTGATGCCGATGCCGTAGGTCTGCGGGTCCACGCCCTCGCGCAGCCGGAACCGCTCCGACAGGACCTTGGTCAGCGAGCCGCGGCAGCCTTCGGCGAACAGGGTGTACCTGGCGTGAAGCTCCATGCCGGGCTGGAACTCGGGCTTCCGGGTTCCGTCCCTGGCGACTCCCATGTCGCCGGTGGCGACGCCCTTGACCCCGCCCCGATCGTCGTGGAGCACCTCGGCCGCCGCGAATCCGGGGAATATCTCGACTCCCATCTCCTCCGCCTGCCCGGCCAGCCACCGGCACAGATTCCCCAGGCTGACGATGTAGTTGCCGCGGTTGTCGAGTTGCGGCGGCAGGAGGAAATTCGGCAGCCGGAAGGCGCTTCCCGCGGTGAGAAACAGGAACTTCTCCGCCGTCACGGGCGTGTTCAGCGGCGCGCCCCGGTCCTTCCAGTCGGGCAGGAGCTCGTCGAGGGCCCGGGGATCGAGAACGGCGCCCGACAGGATGTGGGCCCCGACCTCCGAGCCCTTCTCCAGGACGCAGACACCGAGATCGACGCCCTGCGCGGCGCTCAGCTGCTTCAGCCGGATCGCGGCGCTCAGACCCGAGGGTCCCGCGCCGACGATCACCACGTCGAACTCCATCGAGTCCCGTTCCCGCGCCTCTGCGGCCATGCCGGCCTCCGTTTCCGCCGCGAACCCCGGTATACGCGCGCGCGGCAAGACGGGTCAATCGCGGGTAGGGTCACAGTTTGGAATCCAACGCCTCCCGCAAGGGCGTCTCTTGATACGACGCTTCGGGCCTGTTCGGGATGAGGGAGAGCTTGTTCCCTTGCTCTCCAACCTCTCCCTCAGACCGGTTAGCCCTCCGAACGAGGGCGTATCGAAGGGGTGCCCGGCACGAAGCGCCGTGGTGCGTGGCCTCGGGATTTCAAACCCAATCAGGACAGGGGCTTGAATCATGTCCCACAACGCTATATAATCCGGTTTATGGTTCTGAGATGCCGCTTTGAGAATAGGCTCGATGGATGATCCCGCGCGGCAGGGTGCCTCCCATGGCGACATGGGTCATGGCCCCGGAAGACGTCGAGACACCGTTCACAGTCCCGGACTAGGCAGCATCTGCTTTCTCAAACAAACTCTGAGCCTAGGGAGCAATCATCGCTGATAATGACAGTGGCAACGGGAAACGCGCCCATCCTTGACGCGCTTGCAGCGAAAATCAGAGAAAGCACCGACAGCCACCGGCCTGTCGAAACCACACTTGCGACCAGCGAGCGAATCATCGCGCGGGTTACCGATGGAATTTACCGGGAACCTTGGGCAGCTTTCCGGGAGCTGATTGCGAACGCCTACGATGCCGACGCGTCCCATGTCGTAATCGAAACCGGTCAACCCGAGTTCTCCCGCATGACCGTACGAGACGATGGTATAGGCATGTCCCCCAAGACCCTTGTCTATGTCCTGAAGAATATAGGCGGGAGTTCGAAACGGACGGCTGCTGGAGCTGATTTGAACACTGTGCGTAGAGACGAGTATAGCCTGAGTCCTGGCGGTCGTCAGCTTATTGGCAAAATCGGCATCGGACTGTTCGCTGTCGCACAACTGACCCAACATTTCCAAATCATCACTAAGGCAGCTGGTGAAAGAGATAGAATATCTGCCACGGTCAAGCTTCGAACTCATGATGAGGAAAAATTGCAGAAAGATCATACCGAGTACGTGGCTGGTGACGTCACAATTATATCCGAGAGAGTGCCGGATAGAGAGAGGGGATCACATGGTACATCCGTGGTTCTCTATCAGATGCGTGACGAAGTGTGCCGAACACTTCAGAGTATCAGGCGTTGGGAGGCCATTAACGTCGAGACCGATAGTGGAGAATCTATTCTGAAGGCACCGGAATTTCATATCGGGAGTTCGTCTGGTCGAGAAAATAGAAAACCTCGTTTGCCGTGGGAGGAAGGAGATACTCCAAAGCAGAAATTCCATAAACTTTTTGAAGTAACTGGTAGCGTTTCTGGCAAAGAAATCAAATCTGCTAATTTGGAGCATTTCGATGAATATCTTAAACTTATGTGGAAACTAAGTCTTTCCCTTCCTTTGAATTATATAGGAGGTCATCCGTTTGACTTGGATGGGTCAAGTGGTCTTCTTTTTTTAGGATTTCCAAATAGGACAGGCCAAGCGGAAACAATCGATCTTGCAGCAGCCGAATCGCTTCGAGAGCGGCTGAGCCTTCGGACGGGCAAGGAAAAAGTTATCATCCCATTTTCTGTCATGCTCGACGGAGTCGCTTTACAGCGGCCCATTCGCCTTCCTCGTGAACTCAAGAAGCCGTCCCGGGTCGGAGTGCCTGTCATGATTGCGGCGAAGCAAGAGAAACCATTTTTGGATCAAGATCTTGAGCGGGCAGGTGGCTCTTTATCTTTTGAAGGTTACCTTTATTGGAACAGCAAGATCATTCCGAAAGAAACCACAGGAGTACTCATTCGAATCCGAGAGGCAAGTGGGACACTTTTCGACCCTACCTTTTTGAATTATCAGATCTCGGAACAAACCAGGCTCCGCCAAATCACTGCCGAGATATTCGTTCATGATGGACTGGATAGTGCTGTCAACATTGATCGCGAGTCTTTCAACTATAGCCATCCCCATTTTCTTTATATTCAGAGATGGCTCCACAGGGCACTTCGCCTGTTAACTAACCGGTTGAAAAGCTTGGCGGCTGCAGATCTGGCGCGTGCCAAATCAAAGCTTCGTGAGGAGCGTCATGATAAGGCTCTGAGCTATGCTGTTGATGTCTGGAACCGGAGATTGGGGGACAACGCTGATCCACCTATTTCCAGTCTTTCTATGGAATTTCTTCCCGAAGACATCGGTGGTACAGACATTGACTGGCCTACCAAGGAAATTCGTACTGACGAGGACAAAATCTCTAACGCGGGTAGAATAAATGCTCTTGCCGTCGTCTTGGAAGCATACGGTGTGTTGTCTAGCTTACCCATTGAGGATCGGGCTCGACTTATCAATGATATTTTGGGTATCCCTGAAACAGGCGCATGATGGCCTCTCGTGACGAAACAGATCGGCAGATTGCGGCCGATGTCCTCCCGGCACAAATTCATGACTTGGCGGTGCCAGCTGAACTGAATACTCTTCCTCCATGGCATAAGCCGCGCAAACAATTAGTGCGCGAGCGCCAATGGCTTCATTTCTCGAGATGCCTGATCAAAAGGGAAAAGGAACGTTCAGGGTTGCTTGACTCACAGGGCGGCAATCCGGAGGTTCGCTATCTAACACTCCCAGGCATCGATTACCTGGATGTTCGCCAGCTCGCCGACGTATGCTACGAATTCGACTGTCGTCTCACGAGTACAGGATTTCAGTCTGGTGGAGAAAGGAATAGATGTGTCGCTCGAGCACAATTTCGCGAAAAGGCTTTGATCGACGCAGGCTATATTACCCGATATTCTTGTACTTTTGCTAGGCGTTTTGAGGACATCACTGAGACAACCAGTCAAGCCTATAGAGATTTGAAGCGTAGGGGACCATTCCACATTGTCAATATCGACGCATGTGGATCGATTGCTGCACCGACGGCGAGTCATGCACGCCGATTGATCGATGCTGTTTATAGAACTGTAGAACTTCAATTGGAAATCATGACCGGCCAGTGGTTGTTTTTTATCACCGTCGATGCTCGCCCCGATGCACTCGCCAAGGAAACTTTGGACAGGCTTTGCAAGGCGATATTTATGAATGCTGACACGAACGAGGACTTTCGAATTCAAGCAGCGCCTCTTGTCTTTCCCGGAGAAGTAGACATAGGAAATGCAGTGACAAAGGCATCCAGAAGTACGGGTGAAGTATTTCTTCGCCTCTTTTCTCTGGGCTTTGCTAAATGGCTCCTCTATCTGGCGCGTAACAAGAATTGGGACATGTGTACGCACGCCCCTTATTGTTATTCTACAAAGCCTTGGAACGACGAAACCCCGTCAATGGTGTGCCTTGCATTCGAATTCGTGCCACCTCCTCCTGGTCTTCAAGATTGCTTCGAAGTTGCACGACTGCAACCTATTCCTACCACGGAACGAGAGAACACATCGATCCGCGCTGTCGATAAAATCAGAGATATGATAAATGCAGATTCCGAAATCAAATCGAACAAAATGCTTCGTACATATATGACTGATACTCTTCGCAAATTGCTTGAAGAAGTGGGTTATGATTCAGCAGTCCTAAGTCAACTCGATCTGTAAGATGATGCATCATCTTTTGTTGCCCTCCTGATTGACGAACTGATAGCTATAGCGATGGCTTCAGCTAGTGGTGGAGGTACCGCCTCACTCACTTGATCAATTTGTTCTGAAAGGCTTCCTTTTAGAACATAATCATCAGGAAACCCTTGGAGTCTCATAGCCTCAAACACACTGAGCCGCCGTTTGCAATTCGGATGCACATGCACTTCTCGATGGCCGTATGACACCGTGATACTCGGCTTATCCCAAGCTAGTGTCTTGAAGCTGCGAGCAGACGAATACCCCTCGACGAGCGAACCGTCGAAGAATCTGCGAGATTTAGGCACCATACACCAGTGATTGGGGTGAACGGGGACTTCATCCTCCCCAATGCTACGGCTGAAATGAACCGGTGGGGCCAAGCCTTGGATTGCGTCTGCTACCGTCTTTCTTTCATCAGACCCTACGGGTGAAGACCATCGTTTCATCGCAAATGTACTTTTTGGAAATGCAAGAACAAACAGGCGGTTACGGTATTGCGGGACGGAATGACAGGCGGCATTGACAAGAAAATGGTGGGCATCAAAACCGTTCTCATTCAGCCGTTGCATTTCCCGAGCGAGAAGGTGGCCGTTCTCCGCCTTCGCCATAGCGGGGACATTTTCCATCAGGATGAAATCAAGTGAATGGCGATGGCGGTGAAATTGCAGAGCGATGGAAAAAAACCGCCGCACGAGTTTGCTACGTGGATCGTCGGCCGAGCGCGAACTGTTCGCGCGTGAAAAACTCTGGCACGGTGGACCACCGATCACGCCAGACGGTGCGAACCTGCCACCATGGTCGCAGTCCATATCCATCAACCGAATTGTCGAGAGGTCTGCGACGTGGCCGCAGCGGTTCCAAGGCCGGTTGCGGTTCCACGAGGCAATCGAATGAGCACGGATATCGTAGGCCAAGCCGATATCAAAACCCACCCGTTCAAAGCCTAGATCCAGCCCGCCACATCCTGAGAACAAGCTCAGCAACACAATGCGTTGCCCTCCCTCCAAAGGAACCTTGGTATATTTGCACAAACGAATACGCGGATAAAGTGGATCACTGGACGGGGTGCCCACCCGGCCAAATCAAAGGGTGAACGCTTCGCCCTCGGGAAGAAGCCTGCGCCCAGCCGGTGGGAAGCCCTATAATCAAGCGCAGGATGGCCGATACCGTAACCCCGAAACGCCGAAGTGAAATCATGTCCGGCATCCGGTCCAAGGGCATGAGGCCCGAAATGACCGTACGGCGCCTGCTGCATTCTATGGGTTACCGGTACCGCCTGCACTGCAGGGATCTGCCTGGCAAGCCGGACCTCGTATTCCCGGCGCGGCGGAAGGTGATCTTCGTGCATGGCTGCTTCTGGCATCAGCATGCCGACCCCGGCTGTGGAATTGTCCGTTTGCCTAAATCCAATCGGGAGTATTGGTTGCCAAAGCTGGAACGAAATGTAGCACGGGATGTCAAGCACCGGGAACAGCTCCGCGACCTGGGGTGGGAGGCGCTCGTGATCTGGGAGTGTGAGGTCGAGGCCGGTTCCGGTTTCCTCAAAAAGGTAGCGGAGTATCTGGAGAACCTATGAAGCAAGCCGCGTTGCCGCCCCCGGGCCGGATGGGGAAGCCGGGCGACACGAGTGCCTTTCGATGGAGCCTCCACATCCGGCGGAGCCGGCAAGCAGCATAGCTGACTGGTGGTAGCCACTACAATTCCACTTCAATCTCGACATGCCGTTCCATGGGCACCTCCGTCCGGTCGCCCTCCCGGGTGGCCTCCTCGGGCCTTTTCCCATAGCCGTGTCACGTTTCCCGGCAAGCCTCACCGATTTGCGTTCCGACGCCGGACCGATTCCCTCCAATGCTAATACCCCCTCGCCCGTCACGGCTTCAAGTTGCTCCCGCAACCGGTAGTGTCTCAGTTCGAAATATGGCACTCCCGGAGGGCGTCTCTCGACACGGCGCTTTGTGCCTACTCGGGATGAGGGGAAGCTTGTTCCCTTCGTCCAATCCTTCCCTCACTCTGAGGCGCCCGCCGAAGGTGGGCGTATCGAATGGCGGCTGACATGAAGTGCCACGACGCGCGGCAAGACGGGTCAATCGCGCGCGGCATGATGACCCGGCGGCGGACGGGTTTCATCGACAGGCGGGTTTCGTTAGGCTCGCGGGAAAGCGGGTTCCCCCGATCGACACCGCGCGGTTCACAAGTGAATCACGACACGTCGCCGACCCGAGCCGAGCTCCTCGACCTCCTGCGCTGGCACGTCGATGCCGGCGTCGACGAGGCCGTCGGAGACGTCCCGACGGACCACTTCAAGGCCGAGCCCGACCCGGCGCCGGCGCGACGGGAAGCCGCCGCCGACCGCGCCCGCGCGCCGTCCGGCCCGGCGCCCGCCGCGCCGCCTCCCGAACCGCCGAAGCGCGGGGCCAACGTTCCGCTTTCCCTGGAAAGCCCGGTGGCGGCGGAGGGAAGCGCGAGCCTGCTCGCCAACGAGGCCTCGACGCTCGCCGAACTCAGGGACGCCATGGCCCGGTTCGAGGGCTGCTCGCTCAAGCACACGGCCATGAACCTGGTGTTCGGCGACGGCAATCCCGACGCCGGCGTGATGTTCGTCGGCGAGGCGCCGGGGGCCGACGAGGACCGCGAGGGCCTGCCGTTCGTCGGGGTCAGCGGGCGACTCCTCGACAGGATGATCGCGGCGATCGGACTGGACCGGACGTCGGCCTACATCACGAACATCCTGCCGTGGCGCCCGCCGGGAAACAGGAAGCCGACGACGAACGAAGTCACCGTCTGCCTGCCGTTCATCCGGCGCCATATCGCGCTGGCGGCGCCGCGGGTCCTGGTCCTGGTCGGAGGCACGTCCACCAGCGCCCTCCTGGGCCGGACGGAAGGGATCACGAGGCTGCGAGGCCGATGGCTCGTCTACCGCGGCGACGACTCGGGCGGCGGAGTCGAGGTCCCGTGCATGGCCATCTACCACCCCGCCTATCTGCTGCGGCAGGCGGCGCTCAAGCGGGACGCCTGGCGCGACCTCCTGGCAATACAGGAACGCCTCCGGTCCCTGGAATGACGGCGACGCCGGAGACGGTTCGCGCGCCCGCGCGCCGCGCCCACCGCCGTATCGGCCGGCTTGCCGCGACTCGCCGCGTCCGCTATGAAGCCGGCATGTCGAGAGTGGTCCTTTGCGCGTTCCTGCTCATCGCGGCCCAGATCATCGTCGCGCCGGGCGCCTCGGCGACCGTCGAGGACGCGGACCCGTTCGCCTTGGGGGCGGCGGCGGACACGCTCGATACCGGGATCCTCGGCGCGGAAGACGTCGCCCGCTATCGACGCATCTTCGAGCTGCAGGAAGACGGCGACTGGAAGGCGGCGGACAGGGAAATCGCCAGGCTCGACGACCGCCTCCTGATGGGCCATGTGCTCTATCAACGGTACATGCATCCCACGAAATACCGCTCCGGGTTCAAGGAGCTCTCGGCCTGGATGGAGCGATACGCCGATCACCCGGGCGCCCGCCGCGTCTATCGACTGGCGCGCAAGCGGCAACCCGCGCGCGCCCGGGCGCCGGAACGACCCGTGCGGCCGAACGGCCACGCGGCGGCGGAAAACGGGACCGCCGATACCGGGGAATACCTCTCGCCCCGCAGGAGGAGCGCCGCGGCGCGCCGCGAGGCGCGGCGTCTCCAGGCGCACATCCGGAGCCATATCCGCGGCGGCCGCCTGGCGTCGGCGGTCAAGCACCTCAAGAGCCGCGCGTACCGCGACCTCCTCGACGAAACGGAGATCGCCATCCTCCAGGCCGGCGTCGTCGGGGGATACTTCCGCCGCGGCCGGGACGAGAGCGCGGTCGCCCTGGCCGCGGAGAGCGCCGGGCGGGCGCGGACCCATGAGCCGATGGTCGACAAGCACGCGGGCCTGGCGGCCTGGCGCCTGGGGCGGCGAACCGACGCGGCCGTCCACTTCGGCGCCCTCGCCGAATCCCGGACGGCGTCCGAAAGGGAGATCGCGTTCGGCGCCTTCTGGGCCGCGCGGGCGCACCTCGCGACCGGCGATCCGGCGCGCGCGGCGCGCTACCTGCGCATCGCCGCCGGGCACCCCCGCACCTTCTACGGACAGCTCGCGCGCCGCCTCGTGGGCGAACGCGGGCCCCTGCCCTGGGACGCCCCGGTGCTGTTCCCCTCGGATTACGACAGGCTGAAGGACAGCGCCTACGTGCGGCGGGCCGTGGCCTTGCGGCAGACCGGCCGGCTCTACTGGGCCGAGCGCGAACTGCGCGCCGCGTTCGTCGAGGCGCCGGACGATACCCGCAAGGCCATGCTGGCGCTCGCGGTCCGGCTGGGGCTGCCCGGCGCGGCGCTGCACCTGGCGCGGACCATCCTCACGTCCGACGGCGACGCCTACGACCGCGCGCTGTTTCCCGTGCCGCCGTGGAAGCCGGAGAGCGGCTTCAAGGTCGACCGCGCCGTGCTGTTCGCCCTGATGCGGCAGGAGTCCGGATTCAACAGCCGGGCGCAGAGCGGCGCCGGCGCCCGCGGGCTGATGCAGCTGATGCCGCGGACGGCCGGTTTCATCGCCCGCGACCGGAGCCTCCGCGGACGCAACAAGCGGAAGTTGTTCGCGCCGGAGTACAACATCCATCTCGGCCAGAAATACCTTCTGCACCTCATGACCGAGCACGAGTTCCTGGACAACCTCGTGCTCGTGGTCGCGGCCTACAACGGCGGGCCGGGCAACCTCAGGAAGTGGCAGCGCCGGATCGGGAAATCGGACGATCCGCTGATGTTCATCGAAAGCCTGCCCTCGCGCGAAACCCGGGAGTTCGTGCGGCGCGTGTTCACGAACATCTGGATCTACCGCGCCCTGCTCGAACAGCCCGCCCCCTCGCTGGACGCGCTCGCGGCGGGACGCTGGCCGGTCTACCGGAGTCTCGATTCGCGGATCGAGACGGCGGCCGGCGACCGGGAAACGAACGATGTCCGCTGGGATTGACGAGGCTCGGCCGTTCGTCCCCGTGGGGATCGCCGTGATGACCGTATCGGACACGCGGACCCCGGAAGACGACAGGTCGGGAAGCGTCCTGGTGGAGCGTCTCCAGGCCACCGGACACCGCCTGGCCGACCGGGACATCGTGAAGGACGATTTCGACGCCATCGCGGCGCGGCTTCGCGCCTGGATCACGGACCCGGACGTCGACGTCGTCATCGCCACCGGCGGCACGGGCATCACCGGACGGGACGTGACCCCGGAAGCCTTCCAGTCGGTCTTCGAGAAGGAGATCGCCGGCTTCGGCGAGGTCTTCCGGATGCTGTCCTACGACAAGATCGGCACGTCCACGATCCAGTCGCGGGCGACCGCGGGCGTCGCCGGGGGCACCTACCTGTTCGCCGTCCCCGGATCGCCCGGCGCGTGCCGGGACGCCTGGGACGGCATCCTCGCCGCGCAGCTGGACTACCGGCACCGGCCGTGCAACTTCGTCGAACTGATGGACCGCCTCCTGGAGAAGGAATCCGTCGGCGGCGCCTGACGCGCGCCCTACCCGCCGAGCAGCCGGGGACCGCCCAGGGCATCCAGATCCGCGCCGGTGTCCACGTCGCGCAGCGTCTCGAGCATGGCCACGCGCCAGACGGCCGGAAACGTCGCCAGGGTATCCCGCAGGGCGTGGGGGCCGGACCAGCGGACGCCCCGGAACAGGCGCGGCCGCCAGCGTCCCGGAGCGGCCGGCCGCCGGGAGAACCCGACGAGCCAGTATCCGCCATCGTGGGCGGGACCGACGACGGCGTCGTGCGTCTCCAGCGCCTCGAAGGCGGAACGGACGCGCCGCGCCGTGAGCCCGGGGACGTCGCTGCCGACGATGACTATGGGGCCGCGGGACGCGGCGCACACGATTCGCGCCATGCGCGCGCCCAGATCTCCGGGACCCTGCGGTGCGCGCGGGACTCCTCGCGGCCAGAACCGGCCACGGCGGGCGAAGCCGTCGGGCGTGACGACGAGGCGCGGGGCGACGCCGCGAAGGGAGCGCAGCTCGGCGATCAGCCGGGCGGTCTCGCTCCGGTAGTAGCGCCACGCGGCATAGTCGCCCACGTCGCGGGCGAGCCGCCGCTTGACGGCGCCGATCCGGGGCGCCCGCGCGAATATCGCCACGTGGCGGGCGAGCCTCATTCCCGGACGCTACCCGTAGAAGCGGGCGATCGTGCCCGGCGCCACGCCCAGGAAGTAGAGCGCGAGACAGAACAGGTTGCGCGCGCCCCGGCGGACGTAGCCGTCCCGGCGATAGCGCGCCGCCGACGTCACCGCCCGCGCCGGAAGGACGACGAGCCGGCGCGCGCCGACACGCCGCGCCATGTCGACGTCCTCCATCAGCGGCATCGGGCGATATCCGCCGACCTCGTCGTAGAGCGTCCGCGAGATCAGCAGGCCCTGGTCCCCGTAGGGCAAGGCGGCGACACGGGCGCGCCACGCCACCAGGCGCTCCAGGACGCGGGCCGATACGGACGAATCGTCGAGGGCGAACGAAAAGGCGGCCGCGCGGCCCCGCGCCCCATCCCCGGCCATCAGCGCGCGGGCCGCGCGCTCCCAGCCCGCCGCCAGACGGGTGTCGGCGTGAAGGAACAGGAGCCACGGTGCGCGGGCGGCCGTGGCGCCGGCCGCGAGCTGCCGGCCCCGGCCCGGCGCTCCGCGCTCGATCCGCGCGCCGGACGCCGCGGCGATGTCGACGGTGCGGTCCGTGGAGCCGCCGTCGCTGACGACGACGGCGCGGACGAGACCATCGGCGCGGGCGGCGGACAGGCTGGCGAGCGTCGCCCCGAGCGTCGCCGCGGCGTTCAACGTCGGGATCACGACGTCGATTTCGGGGCCGTCGCGCACAGACCGAGGAAGTTGCGATAGAGCCGTTCCGCGTCGGCGTTGAACGCCGGAAGCCGCGCCGCGACCTCGTCGCCGAGGCCGCGCAGGGCGCCCGGCCCCAGGGCGCGCTCGAGCGCCTCGCGGTAGGCGGGAACCTCGCCCCATTCGGGAACGGTCCGGGACGTCTGCTCGACGTGGTACTGGATGCCGTAGGCGGTGTCGCCCACGGCGAAGGCCTGCACGCTGCAGAGCGGCGATTCGCAGAGCACCCTGGCCCCCGCCGGAGGGTCGGAGACCTCGTAGGAATGCCACTGGAGGCAACGGAGGGTCGGCGCGAAGCCGTCGAACAGGGGATCGTCCCGTCCGGCAGCCGTCAGGCCGACCTCCATGACCCCGACCTCCGGGGCCGTCATGGGCGCGACGGCGCCGCCGAGCGCGTCGGCCAGCAGCTGGGCGCCCAGACAGACGCCGAGGAACGGCATGTCGAGTTCGAGCACGGCGCGCCGGATGGCCCGCTTCTCGGCGACGAGCCAGGGATGGTCGTCCTCCTGCCAAGTATCCATGGGACCGCCCATGACCCAGAGCACGTCGAACCCGGCGAGGTCCGGGATCGGCTCGCCCGCGTCGAGCTCGACGGCACGCCAGTCGTGCCCGTCGGCGGCGAGGAACTCCCGGAACACGCCGGGATGCTCCACGGGGATGTGCTGAAAGACGCAGACGCGCATGGGCCGAACGTAGCACCGGCGGCGGACGGGCGCGACCGGCCGCCCCGTCCGGGACATCCGGGGCGGCGGGGCCGTGAACGGGCACCGGCGGCGGGTGACAACTCCCTCCTCCGCCGGAGGTTCGGATGGAGATCGGGGGCGTGAACGTCATGTCCGGATAGTCGAAAATAGTTCTTGATTCGTTCCTGATTCCGGGATATGCTCCTGGCACGATGGAACGGGATATCGCGCCAACGCTCAGGAACGGGGCCGTGCACGGGGACGGACGGCGCGGCCGGGGAGCCGTCACCAACCCCACGGGACGGTTCGAGACCGAACGCCGGGTCCCGCGCGATTCGCACTGGGCGTTCGACGACGGCCGGCGCGTGTGCGAGGAAGTCGCCGGCCTCGCGCGAGGCGGTTGCGATTCGCCCCCGATGGATTAGGATGGACGCCATGCCGTCGCTGGAATTCAAGGGCAAGCAGCATATCTACGCGCATCACCTGACGGTGCCCTACCGCCCGCTGGTCCCCGACGACGACCGTTCGCTCGACCCGGCCGGGGCGGACGACAACCTGATCGTCCACGGCGACAACCTCGAGGCACTCAAGGCACTGCTGCCGCGCTACGCCGAGCGGGTGAAATGCGTCTATATCGACCCGCCCTACAACACCGGCAACGAGGGGTGGAGCTACAACGACAACGTCAACAGCCCGCTGATGCGGGACTGGCTGGAACGCAACGGCGCGGTCGACGGCGAGGACCTGGAGCGCCACGAAAAGTGGCTGTGCATGATGTGGCCACGTCTGCAACTGCTCAAAGAACTGCTCACCGAGGACGGCATAATTTTTGTATCTATTGACGACAATGAGCAACATCACTTGAGAGTGATGATGGACGAAATTTTTGGGGAGGAAAATTTCGTTGCAAATTTCGTCTGGAATAGTACAAAGTCAATAACCAATCCTGCCTTGGTTTCTACTTCCCATACTCATACTATTGCATATGCCAATCAAATAAATGTCCTTAAAGAAAATAGGAAAAATTTTAAGTTACCTCCCTTGTTGAATGGATTTGAAAACCCGGATGACGACCCAAGAGGTCCATGGAAAGCTGATCCTTTTGAAGCAGGCGGAGAAAGACCGAATCAAATGTATCCAATAACCAATCCAAAGACTGGAGAGACTTTTTACCCTAGACAGGGAAATTGCTGGAAGAATGATTTGACGAGATTTCTTGAATTAATGGATGATGGAAGAATTGTGTTTGGAAAATACGGTAATGGGAGGCCTCAAAGGAAAAGGTTTTTGTCAGAAGCCGAAGGTAGAGGAACGACTCCAAACACGTGGTGGGATGACGTAGGTACAACTGCGAATGGGACAGATTTATTGAAAACAATCCTGGGACAAAGGGTATTTGAGAATCCAAAACCAGTTGGGTTGTTGCATAGGATCATGCAGTTAGCATCGGAGAAAGACTCGATCATTTTGGACTCTTTCGCCGGCAGCGGTACCACCGCCCAAGCCGTGCTCGCCCTGAACAAGGAGGACGGCGGCAACCGCAAATTCATCCTCGTCGAGTGCGAGGACTACGCCGATTCCGTCACCGCCGAGCGGGTGCGGCGCGTCGTCCGGGGCGTGCCGGACGCCCGCGACACCGCCTTGCGGGAAGGGTTGGGCGGCTCCTTCACCTTCTGCACGCTGGGCCCGGCGATCGAGCGCGACGCGATGCTGTCCGGCGCCGCGCTGCCGCCCTGGTCCACGCTCGCGGCGTATCTGCTCTACACCGCCTCCGGCGTCTCGGTCGGCGCCGGCGAGCTGGAGCCCCTGAACGACGACGGCCTGTTCCACCGCGGCGCGGCCATCGACTACTACCTGATCTACGAGCCGGACCTGGCGTATCTGCGCAGCGAAGCGGCGATGTTCAATGGGGCGTGGGCGCAGCGCATCGAAGCCGCCAGCGGGAAGGAGGGCAGGAAGGCCGTCGTCTTCGGGCCGGGCAAATATATCGGCCAGTACGAACTGACGGACATGGGGATCGTGTTCTGCCAGCTCCCCGAAGAGATGTACCGGGGCGGGTGAGGGGCGCGCCGGCATGGACGACCTGAAGGACTACCAGCGCGGCGCTCTGGAAGCCTTCGTCCGCTGGCGCGACGCGCTGGAAGAAGCGGCGCGGGTCTCGCAGGAGCAGATCGCCGCGCTGGAGAAGGCCGGGGCGGGCGTTCCCGACGGGATTCGCAACTACCCGCGGGCCGCCTGGGACGGTCTGGCCCGGTCCGGCGGCGTCGCGCGCGGCGACCACACCTACGTAGACCGCTTCGACGCCGCCGGACGGCCGATTCCGCACGTCTGCCTCAAGGTACCGACCGGCGGCGGCAAGACGCTGCTCGCCGCCGCGGCGCTGGAGCGGCTGGGGCCCATGACCGGGCTGGTGCTGTGGATCGTCCCCACCCGCGCCATCTACGACCAGACCAGGGCGACGCTGCGCAGCCGGGAGCACGTCTACCGCCAGATGCTGGAGCGCGCCAGCGGGATGCGGGTCAAGCTGCTGGAAAAGGACGACCGGTTCGGGGCGCTCGACGTGCGCAACTATCTGTGCGTGATGCTGCTGATGCTGCCCGCCGCCAACCGGCAGAAGGGGCGGAACTTCCTGCGCATGTTTCGTGATTCCGGGCGCTATCCGACCCTGTTCCCCGACGATGACGACGTGTTGGCCGACGCCAGGCTGTTGAACGACTATCCCGATCTCGAGCGCGTCTCCCGCGACGGCCCGGTCAAGCACAGCCTGTTCAACGTCTTCAAGATGCTGCGCCCGATCGTGGTCCTGGACGAGGCGCACAAGGCCTATGGGCGCAAGCGCGAGGCGGGTGAAGAATTTGCGCGCTCGGTCAGCCGCCTCGACCCCCGCATGGTGATCGAACTGTCGGCCACGCCCACTCCCGGCATCAGCAACCTGCTGGTCGACGTGACCGGCGTCGAGTTGAAGGCCGAGGAGATGATCAAGCTGCCGGTGCAGGTCACATCCTTCAAGGAGGTAGACTGGCGGTTCGTGCTCGCCCGGGTCCATGACGAGCTGGAGCGGCTCGACGCCGAAGCGCAGGCGTTGCAGAAGGACAACGGCCGCTACGTCCGCCCGCTGGCGGTGGTGCGGGTGGAGCGCACCGGCAAGGACCAGCGCGATGGCGAGCGCATCCATGCCGAAGACGTGCGCGACTATCTGGTGCGCACGCTGCGCGTCCGTGCCGAAGCCGTCGCGGTCAAGTCAGCCGAGCGCGACGAGCTGGCCGGAATCGACCTGCTGTCCGGGTATTCGCCCGTGCGCTGGATCGTCACCAAGGCGGCTCTGGCCGAAGGGTGGGACTGCCCCTTCGCCTACGTGCTGGCGATGCTCGACAACACCACCGCGCAGCGCGCCCTTACCCAGCTCGTCGGCCGGGTCATGCGCCAACCCCATGCGCGGCGCACCGGGCGGCAGGCCCTCGATCAGTGCTACGTCTATTGCTGGAACACCAACGTCGGCGAGGCCGTGGAGCAGATCAAGCGGGGGCTGGAGGCCGAAGGGCTGACCGGGCTGGCCGGCGAGGTCGTCTCCGATTCGGCCGAGGCGAAGCGCGTCGAGGCGCGGCGGCGCGAGCCCTTCCGCGACAAGGACATCTTCCTGCCGCTGGTCCTGCATTGGCAGGAAGACGAAGGCTGGCGCGAGCTCGACTATTCCCGCCACATCCAGCCGGCACTCGATTGGGAGTCGATCGGCGCGCCGACCCCGCGCGGCAGCCAGATCAAGGAGGCCGTACTCCAATCCGCGGCCGTGGACGTGGGCGGCGCACCGCCGGTATTCCACCCGCGCCGAGAGCTGGAAATCGACCGGAACTTGCGCCTGACTTGGTTCACTCGCCAGCTCTCCGACCTGGTTCCGAACGCATGGCAGGCGGCGCGCATCGCGCAGCTTCTGCTCGACGATCTGCGGGCGGGCGGCCTTGGCGACGAGGACATCCACGACCGGCGTGCCTACCTGATCTACGAACTGCGCGAGCACATTGCCAACGAGATCAACGTCCGGGCGAAGCACGCCTTTCTCGAAAAGCTCGATCGCAAGGAGATCCGCTTCGACCTGAAAGCGGGCCGGCCCGCCTTCCGCATGGTCGAGCGGTACGACCTAACCGTGCCCGAGGACGCCGGCCTCTTCGCCCGCGACGACGGGCGGCCGGCGCAGATCAGCCTGTTCGAGCCGGTCTACGCATCGCAGTTCGACTCCGGCCTGGAGTACAGCTTCGCCCGCTATCTCGACGAGCAGAAGGCGCTGCACTGGTGGCACCGGGTCGCCATGCGGCAGGGGAACGACTACTACCTGAAAGGCTGGAAGCCGAACCGCATCTGGCCCGACTTCATCGCCCTGGGCGGCGGGAGTGCCGACCGGCCCTGCCTGTTCCTCTTCGAGACCAAGGGCCGCCATCTGGACAGCGATTACAAGCGGCGCGTCCTGGATACGCTGGAAGGCGCGTTCGATTGCGGCGCGATGACCGTGGAGGACGGCCCGGCCAAGGGCTTCTTCCGGCTGGTGTTCGACAAGGACGAATTCCCGGCGGCGCTGGCCGGGCTGGACGACGCCGGGTAGAGCCGGTTGCCGGTCCACAGGGCGGCGAAGCCCGGCCCGCCCGGCGGGCGACCTGTACGATCCGCGCGCCGTCGGTCGTATCTCTCGGGGACATGGACGTCATGTCCGACAGTTGAAAATAGTTCTTGATTCGTTCCTGATTTCGGATATGCTCCTGGCACGATGGAACGGGATATCGCGCCAACGCTCAGGAACGGGGCCGTGCACGGGGACGGACGGCGCGGCCGGGGCGCCGTCACCAACCCCACGGGACGGTTCGAGGCCGAACGCCGGGTCCCGCGCGATTCGCACTGGGCGTTCGACGACGACGGCTGGGGCAGCGCGGACGAGGCGCCGCCGCCGTTGCGGACGACAGTCACCGAAGAGGCCTGCCGCACGATCATCGCCCGCAACGATTCGCCCGACGTGCCCTTTCGCGCGTCCATCAACCCGTACCGGGGCTGCGAACACGGCTGCATCTATTGCTATGCCCGGCCGACCCACGCCTATCACGGAATGTCGCCGGGGCTCGACTTCGAGAGCCGCCTGTTCGTCAAGCCGGACGCCGTCGCCGTCCTGCGGCGCGAGCTCGCGCGCCCCGGCTACCGGTGCGAGGTCATCGCGCTCGGCACCAACACCGACTGCTACCAGCCGCTGGAGCGGGAACGGCGCATCACACGCGGCATCCTCGAGCTGCTGTCGGCGTGCGACCATCCCGTGGGCATCGTCACCAAGTCCCATCTCGTCACCCGCGACATCGACCTACTGGCGCCGATGGCCGGGAAGGGCCTGGCGCGGGTGCTGGTCTCGGTCACCACGCTCGACCGCAGGCTCGCCCGCCGCATGGAACCCAGGGCCGCGACCCCGTCGCGACGCCTCGACGCCATCCGGCGGCTCACGGCGGCCGGCATTCCCGTGGGCGTCCTCGTCTCGCCGATAATTCCGGGCCTGACCGATTCGGAACCCGAACGCATCCTCGCCGCGGCGCGGGACGCCGGCGCCACCAGTGCCGGCTACCTGCTCGTGCGCCTCCCGCACGAGGTGAAGGACCTGTTCCGGGAATGGCTGAGCGAAGCCGCACCCACGCGCACCGCGCGGATCATGTCGCTGATCCACGACGTGCGCGGCGGGCGCGACAACGACCCGCGGTTCGGATCGCGCATGAAGGGCGTCGGGCCTTACGCGGAGGCGATCGCGAGGCGCTTCGAGCTGGCGACCCGGCGGCTCGGCCTCGACAAGCGGCGGGCCAGCCTCGACACCACGCTGTTCCGCCCGCCGGAACGGGACGAGGCGCAGATGTCGCTGCGGTTGTGACCGCGCGCGGAGGAACGGGAGGAGACGGCCCCGCCGCCTGGAATCGACGCCGGTTTCGTTGCATGGTGTCGACCGGCGTTCGACCCCGGAAGGGTTACGCGATGGGGCAAGGCACATGAAGACCGTCGTCGGCGTCCTCGTCGCCGTCAGCCTCGGCGCCACCCTGACGATCATGGGGGCGGGCATGGTCGGCATGTTCCGGGGCGGGGAGTTCAACCGGAAGTACGGCAACGTCCTGATGCGTTGCCGCATCGCCGCGCAGGCGACGACGGTGGTTCTTCTCGCGCTGTGGTTCTTCTACGACGACCTCTTCACGTGAGGCGCGCGACGGTGGTCAAGCTCACCAGAATCTACACGCGGGGCGGCGACGGCGGGAAGACGTCGCTGGGCGACGGGACACGGGTGCCGAAGAACGCCGTCCGGGTCGCCGCCTACGGCGCCGTCGACGAAGCCAACGCGACCGTGGGCCTGGCGCGGCTGCACACCGGGGGCGCGGCCGACGAGATGCTGGCCCGCATCCAGGACGACCTGTTC
Source organism: Alphaproteobacteria bacterium (assembly GCA_965200265.1). Lineage (GTDB taxonomy): Bacteria > Pseudomonadota > Alphaproteobacteria > UBA2966 > UBA2966 > UBA2966. Next base: position 2,633,416 of record OZ241357.1, read on the forward strand.
GACCTCGGCGCCGACCTCTGCACGCCGGGCGACGGGTTCGCGGAGAGCGGCGACACGGGTGGGACGGCGCTTCGCGTCACCGGGGTCCAGGTCGCCCGGCTGGAGCGCGAGATCGACGAGATGAACGGCGACCTCGCGCCGCTCTCCTCGTTCGTCCTGCCCGGCGGCTCGGCGGCGGCGGCCCATCTCCACCTCGCCCGCACGGTGACCCGCCGGGCCGAACGCCTGATGATCGCGCTCATGGAGACCGAGCCCGTGAATCCGCGGGCGATCGAGTTCGTCAACCGCCTGTCCGACCACCTGTTCGTCCTCGCGCGGCATCTGAACGACAAGGGCCGGAAGGACGTCCTCTGGCGCCCCGGAGCCAACCGGTGAACGCCCGGTCCCGGCGACACGCCACGACGCCGGGACGCGCGTTCCTGCGAACGGTCGACGTTCGATGATCTTCCGGCAGCTCTTCGACGCCACGTCGAGCACCTACACCTACATCCTGGCGAGCCGGCGGGGCGGTGAAGCCCTGATCGTCGACCCCGTGCTGGAGCGGGTGGACCAGTACCTCCGCGTCCTCGACGAGCTCGGCTGCCGGCTCGCCAAGGCACTGGACACCCACGTGCACGCAGACCACATCACCGGCCTCGGCGCGCTGCGCGACAGGACGCGGTGCGTCACGGTCATGGGGGAGCGGAGCTCGGCCGACGTCGTGGCCATGCGCGTCCGGGAGGGCGAGACCGTCGACGTGGACGGGCTGTCGCTGGACGTCCTCTACACCCCCGGCCACACGGACGATTCCTACAGCTTCGTTCTGGGCGACCGCGTCTTCACCGGGGATACGCTGCTCATCCGCGGCACGGGCCGCACCGATTTCCAGAACGGAGATCCCCGCGCCCAGTACGATTCCATCTTCAACAAGCTGCTGAAGCTACCGGCGGAAACGCTGGTGTACCCGGCGCACGACTACAAGGGGGAGACGGTCAGCACCATCGGCGAGGAGAGGGACTGCAACCCCCGCCTGCGGGTGTCGTCCGTCGACGAGTACGTCGACGTCATGAACGGGCTGAACCTCGCCGACCCCAGGATGATCGACGTCGCGGTCCCGGCCAACCGGCGGATCGGCGCCCCGCAACGGGACGACGAGGACCCGTCGTGGGCATTGAACCCCGGGGACGCCATGCCCGTGATCGACGGGCCCGATACGCTGCTGGTCGATCTACGGGAAGACGCCGAGCGCGTGCGGGACGGCGCGATCCCCGGCTCCGTCCACGCGCCCTACGGGGATCTCGACCGCCTCGCCGGGCCCGGCGGCATGTTGCGTTACGAAGCCGCCCGGGGCGGCAGGCGAATCGTCTTCTACTGCGCCCACGGCGAGCGTTCGGCACTCGCCGTCGGGATCGCCCGCGAGGCCGGGATCGACGACGCACGCCACATCGTCGGCGGCATCGACGCGTGGGCCTCGGCGGGCGGGGCGATCGAGCGCTGAGCGGGCGGCAAACGCCCCGGCGAGGACCGGATCAGGGCGCTCCCGCGTCCGGGCGGACGGTCGAGACGGGCGCGCCCGCGGCCGCCACGGCGGCGGCTGCCGGTCGGCCGCGAAGCCAGGTGGCGAGGAACCCGCGCGTCCAGCGCACGACGCTCCGCTCGTGGCGCCGCCGGCCCCGCATCTGCTCTTCCGGAGACTGGGCGCCGAGCCGCTTCTTCCAGGTGTCGCCGGACGTCCAGCGCCGCATGATCCTGTAGGTCACCTCGGGGTGGAACTGAAGCGCGTAGGCGTTGCCGAACCGGTACGCCTGATTCTCGAACCGCTCGCTGCTGGCGAGATGGTCCGCGCCGCGGGGCAGCTCCATGCCCTCGCGGTGCCACTGGTACATGTGGGTGACGCCGCCGAAAAGAGACGCGCCCGCTTGCGTCGGCCGCACGCGATAGTAGCCGACCTCGGCCAGCCCCTCGGGATGAGGCCGCACGGCGGCCCCGAGTGCGCGGGTGAGGAGCTGGCCGCCGAGGCAGATGCCGAGAAACGGCTTGTCCGACTCCAGGATCGTCGGGATCCAGTCGATCTCCGCGCGGATGAAGTCGGTGTCGTCGTTGGCGCTCATCGGTCCGCCGAAGATCACGGCGCCCGCGTGCCCGTCCATCGTCTCGGGAAGCGGGTCGCCCCCGCTGGGGCGCCGGATGTCGAGCGCGTGGCCCATGGCGCGCAGATCGCGCGCCACCCGGCCGGGATCGGATCTCTCCTGGTGAACGACGAGCAACACGGGATCGGTCATGGCGCCGGGACCATACAGGGCGACGCGGACGGACCGCAATACACTGGTGCGGATGGACCGCAATACGCTGGTGCGGATGGACCGCAGTACGCCGGCGCGGACGGATGGACGGGACGGGACGACGTGGACGGTCCGCGGCCGATGCCGCTCATCGCGCCGTGACTCCGCCGTCGACCACGAACTCCGCGCCGGTGACGAACTTCGATTCGTCGGAGGCGAGATAGACGATCATGTGCGCCACGTCGTCGGGTTCGCCGATCCCGCCGAGGGGAATCTGCCGCGCGAGCGTCCGGCGCGTCCGCTCGGGGTCGTCCGACGCCTCGACCATCGACCGCACCATCGCCGTCTCGATGAACGCCGGATGGACCGAGTTGCAGCGAATGCCGTAGCCAGCCCGCGCGCAGTGGAGCGCGACGGACTTGGTCAGCAGGCGGACGCCACCCTTCGAGGAGTTGTAGGCCGCGAGGTTGTGGCCGCCGACCAGCCCGGACACCGACGACAGGTTGATGATCGACCCGCCGCCGCCCCATTTCATCGCCTCGACGCCGTGCCGGCACCCGAGGAAAACCCCGTCGAGGTTCACCGCGTGGACCCGCCGCCAGTCCTCGAGCGACAGCGACTCGACGTCCCCCAAGATCACGACGCCGGCGTTGTTGACGAGCACGTCGAGGCGGCCAAAGGCCTCCTGCGTCGCCTTCATGGCGCGGCTCCAGTCCTCCGGCCGCGTGACGTCGAGCCGCTGGAAGCGCGCGGACGCGCCGATCTCCGAGGCGGCGGCGGCGCCTGCCTCGTCCAGGACGTCGGCGACCACGATGCGCGCGCCCTGCTCCGCCATGCGGAGCGCGGCGGCGCGGCCGAGGCCGGCGGCCGCACCCGTCACCAAGGCGACCTTGCCGTCGAGCCTGCCGGCGGAGGTCACGCCCGCAGCCGGGAACCGGGAACCCCGGACAGGCCGTCACCCGTCATCGATCCACCACGCCGCCAACTGATGGGCGATCGAGGCGGGGAACGGCAGGTGGAAGACGCCGTCTTCCGGCGGTCCCGACCTGGCGAGGCGGATCCCCTCGCGCACCTGGGCACGCGTGAACCATGCAGCATCCTCGACCTCTCGCGTGTCCACGTTCAGGTCCTCGCTGACGGCCTGGCCGATGCAGCCGATCATCAGGGAGGACGGGAACGGCCACGGTTGGGACGAGTGGTACATCACGTCTTCCACGCGCACGCCCGTTTCCTCGAAGACCTCGCGCCGCACGGCTTCCTCGATCGTCTCTCCGGGATCCACGAACCCCGCCAGGGTCGAGAACATGCCGGGCGCCCAGAACGACTGGCGGCCCAGGAGAGCCTTGTCGCCCTTGACCACCATCATGATGACCACCGGATCGGTACGCGGGAAGTGCCGCGCGCCGCAGGCCGAGTCGGGGCAGTCGCGCCGGTATCCGCCGTCCGCGAGCGCCGTCGGAGTCCCGCACCGCGCGCAATGCCGATGCCGGTCGTGCCAGCCGACGAGCGTGCGCGCCTGGGCCGCGATCGAGGTCTCGTTCGCGGGCAATCGGGACGCCAGCCCGCGCACTTCCTCGAACGCGCCGGCGCCTTCCAGAGGCGGACCCGTACCCGTCCCGGTGGGATCGGCCTCGCCATCGAGCCCCGTCGCGAACCGGCCGGCCTCTCCGTCGAGACCGAGAAACACCACCTCGTCGGCGAGGGGATCGTCCGCCAGGGCATCGACGGGCTGCCAGGCGAGGCTGGGCGCCGGCGCGACCGTGACCAGGGCCTTGAGCCGCCAGAGCGGCAGCATCCTGCTGTCGGGCCTCGTCAGGAGCTCGCGCAAGGCGGCCGCGTCCCGCCGGAGATGGGCCGCGCGGTTCAGCGGACTGCCCGCGAAGACGTGAGGCTCCGTCCGGATCACGGGGACACGCCCGCTTCCACCCAGGCCTTGATCAGATGGTGGGCGATGGCGTCGGGAGGCGGAATTTCCAGGCCGCCGTCGGCCGCCGCATGGTCGGGGCCGTCGAAGCAGGAGCGAACCTCGTCGCGGGTCAGCCACCGGGCGTCCTGGAGCTCTTCGGGATCGATGATGATCTCCTCGCTCTCGGCCACGCCCAGGCACCCGATCATCAGCGACGACGGGAAGGGCCAGGGCTGGGAGGAGTGGTAGGTCACGGCGCCGACGACGATTCCGGCCTCCTCCAGCACCTCGCGCCGGACCGCCTCCTCGATCGATTCGCCGGGCTCCACGAAACCGGCCAGCGCGGAATACCGCCGGCGCGTCGGAAACCGCTTGTTGCGCCCCAACAGACAACGGTCGTCCCGCGCGATAAGCATGATGACGACGGGGTCCGTGCGCGGGAAATGCTGGGCCTCGCACGTCCCGTTCCGGCAGACCCGCACGTACCCGGCCTCGCCGAGCCTCGTGGGCGACCCGCAGACGGCGCAGAAACCGTGGCGGTCGTGCCAGTCGACGAGCGCCCGCGACTGGGCGAGGATGGCCGCCTCGCCAGCGGGAATGTCGGACGCCAGGGGCCGCGCCTCCACGAAGCTGCCCCGACCCGCGAGCACCCCGTCCGTCGTCGGGTCCTCCCCGCCCCTGGCGCCGGCGGCGAAGCGCGGAGCGCCGCCGTCGAGACCGAGAAAGACGAGGTCCGCGTCGTCTCCCGCGAACGCGGGCAGATCCGCCATCGGCCGCCACGCGAGACGCGGCTCGGGCTCCGCGGTCACCAGCACCCGGAGGTTCCAGAGCGGAAGGAAGCGGCTCTCCGGCACCGAGATCAGACGACGGAGTTCGTCGGGCCGGCGCCGGGCGGCCGCGGCGCGATCCAGAGGGTTTCCCGCGAACGTGTGCGGCAGGGTACGCGTCATCGGAGGCCGCCGGGGACGTCGGATGGGCCGAACAGGGGAGCCGTATCGGCGCGGAAGCCAAGGTGGCACAGGGGCCAAGATGGCACAGGGGATTGTCCGCGACAAGCCGGCGCGCTTGTCTTCCGGTCGCGAAACGCCGATAGTGCGGGCGGGAGGTTGGCCGACGGACGGGCCTCTTCGCCAACCCGGTCAGGTCCGGAAGGAAGCAGCCGTAACGATGTCGGTCCGGGTCGTCCGTCCAATCTCCCGCCCCGGCCCCGCCGCCCGGCCGATCCCGACCCGCGAGACCGCCGCGCGAGGGACGCCGGCCGTACCCGCCACCGGGATGCCATGACCGATACCTCGACGCCGTCCCCCTATCGCGTTCTCGCGCGCAAGTACCGGCCCCGGACCTTCGGCGACCTCGTCGGCCAGGAGGTCATGGTGTGCACGCTGACCAACGCGATACGGGCCGAGCGGCTGCCGCACGCATTCGTGCTGACGGGCGTTCGCGGCGTGGGCAAGACCTCGACCGCGCGCATCATCGCCAAGGCGATGAATTGCACGGGCCGCGGCGGCGGTCCGACGGAGGACCCCTGCGGCGCGTGCGAGCACTGCGTGGCGATCTCGGAGGACCGGCACGTCGACGTGCTCGAGATGGACGCCGCCAGCCACACCGGCGTCGACGACGTCCGCGAGCTCATCGACGGCGCGCGGTACGCCCCGGTCACGGGCCGGTACAAGGTCTACATCGTCGACGAGGTCCACATGCTGTCGCGCAACGCCTTCAACGCGTTGCTGAAGACGCTGGAGGAGCCGCCGCCCCACGCGATGTTCGTGTTCGCGACGACGGAAGTCCGCCGCATACCCGTCACCGTGCTCTCGCGCTGCATGCGTTTCGATCTCCGACGCATCGAGGCCGTGTCGCTCGTCGATCATCTGGCGCGGATCTGCGAGCGGGAAGCGGTCCCGATCGAGAAGGGCGCGCTGGACGTCATCGCCCGCGCGGCGGAGGGATCGGTGCGCGACGCCCTGTCGCTTCTCGACCAGGCCGCGACGCTGGCGGACGGAGAGGTCTCGGTCGCGCGCGTCCGGGACATGCTCGGTCTGGCCGATCGCGCCCAGATGTACGAACTTCTGGAACGGGTGCTGCGCGGGGACGTCGCCGGGGCGCTGGGGGCGTTCGGCGAGCTCGTCAGCGCGGGGGCCGAGCCCGATCTCGTCGTGGAAGACCTTCTCGCGCTGACCCACTGGCTGACCCGGCTGAAAGTGGTTCCGGACTCGCTCGGCGACCCGACCGTCGCCGAGACGGACCGCGCGCACGGCGAGCGCATGGTGGCCGACCTCTCCATGCCGGCCCTGACGCGAGCCTGGCAGATATTGCTCAAGGGGCTGAACGAGGTGAGATCGGCGCCCTCTCCGGGCGCCGCCGCCGAGATGGTCATCGTGCGCCTCGGGTACGCGGCGAACCTGCCCCCGCCGGCAGAGATCGTTCGCCGCCTGACGGCGGCGGACGGCGGCGCGACGGCCGCCGCGGCGGGCGCTGCGTCCGGCGCCGGAGGCCGGACGGCGGCGGCCTCCGCGGCCTCGGGGGGCAACGTGTCCGCCGCCCCGGCCGGTGGCGCGGCCGCAGCGGCGCCCGCCCTCTCCCGGGACTCCGAAACCGCCCCGGCCGCGCGGAGGGCTGCGGAGCCGGCCGGCGAGCGGGCGCTGCCCGACTTCGAGGCCGTCGTCGATTTCGTTCTCGAGATGAAGGAGCCGGTCCTCGCGGCGGAGTTGCGGAACAACGTCCGTCTCGTCGGTTTCGAGCCTGGACGGATCGAACTCCGACTGCTCGACAAGGCGAGACCCGACCTGCCCGGCCATCTCGGCGGCCTGCTGAGCGAAGCCACGGGACGCCGTTGGGTGATCTCGGTCTCGCGGGCCGAGGGCGCGCCGACGCTGAACCAGCAGGCGGAATCGGCCGAACGGGAGCGCCGGATCCGGATCGAGCGGCACCCGTTGGTGAGAAAGGCGCTGGATACCTTCCCAGGCGCCGAGATCCGGGACGTCCGGGAAGCGGAGGCGCCGCCGTCCGCCGATGCGGGGGAGATGCCCGCGGCTCCCGAGGAAGAACAGGACCCATAGGAACCGAAAGGGATCGTCATGCGCAATCTGGGCGAGATGATGAAGCAGGCGCAGGAGATACAGGCCAGGATGGGCGAAGCCCAGGAGCGGATCGAGGCCATGCAGGTCACCGGCGTCTCGGGCGGCGGCATGGTCGAAGTGACGCTGTCCGGCAAGGGCGATATGCGGGGGATCCGGATCGACCCGTCCCTGCTCGGGAGCGACGACAAGGAAATGCTCGAGGACCTCGTCGTCGCCGCGCACAACGACGCGAAGGCCAAGGCCGAGGAGCTCGTGCAGGAAGAAATGACGAAGGTGACGGGCGGGCTCAAACTGCCGCCGGGCCTGACGTTGCCGTTCTGACCGCGCCCGTCCTCCAGGTATGCGCGACGGCCACATCGAGCGCCTGATCCAGCTGCTGGCCCGGCTTCCCGGCCTGGGTCCGCGCTCGGCGCGCCGCGCCGCCCTCCATCTCGTCAAGCGCAGGGATACGCTCCTCGAACCGCTGGCCCAGGCCCTGAACGCCGTCGCCGTCGCCGTTCGTCCCTGTTCGACGTGCGGAAACCTGGATACCGCGGACCCCTGCCGGGTCTGCGCGGACGGCCGCCGGGATCCGTCCCGGATCTGCGTGGTCGAGGAAGTCGCGGACCTGTGGGCGCTCGAACGCGCCGGTGTCTTCGGCGGACGGTATCAGGTTCTGGGCGGCACGCTGTCGGCGCTGGACGGCGTCGGGCCGGAGGATCTCAACATCGCCGGCCTGATCGCCCGCGCGAGAACGCCGGAGGTCAGGGAAATCATCCTCGCCCTCAACGCGACCGTCGACGGCCAGACGACGGCCCATTACATCCACGACTGTCTCGCGGCGTGCGACGTCGACGTCTCCCAACTCGCCCACGGCGTCCCGGTGGGCGGCGAGCTCGACTATCTCGACGACGGGACCATCGGGGCGGCGTTGAAATCCCGGCGGCCGATGTAGGTCACCCCGCGTCTCGCCCCGCAGACGGCAGCGGGCGAACCCCGGCGTCCGGGCCTTCGTCGCCGGCCTCCATTTCGCCGACCCGGACGTTCTCGATGATCTCGCCCCGCTTGATCACCTTGTCCGTGGAGATGCGGATCTGGCGCATATCCTCCCCCGCCTGGTCGAAGTGCCGGTGCAGCTTGGAGACGCGATCGTCGAGTCGCAGAACGTCCTTCAGCAGGGCCTGTACCTCCCGCTGGACGACGCCGGCCTGTTCCCGCATCCGCGCGTCCTGAAGGACCGCGCGGACCGTGTTGAGGGTGGCCATCAGCGTGGTCGGCGAAACGATCCACACGCGACGGCGGAACGACTGCTCGAGGGCGCCGGGAAAGTTGGCGTGGAGCTCGGCGTAGACGGCCTCGGCGGGAAGGAACATCAGCGCCGATTCCGCCGTCTCGCCGGGAACGATGTAGCGGTCCGCGATGTCGCCGACGTGCTTCAGGATGTCCCGCGCGAACGACTGGGCGGCGGCCGTCCGCGCCGCCTCGTCCTCCGCCGACCGCAGGGCGCGATAGCTCTCGAGCGGAAACTTGGCGTCCACGACGATCGGTCCCGGCGGATTGGGAAGCCTGATCAGGCAGTCGGCCCGCCGGTTGTTCGACAACGTGGCCTGGAATTCGTAGGCCGACGGCGGCAACGCGGAGCGGACGAGGTCGTGAAGCTGGAGCTCCCCGAAGGCGCCGCGCGCCTGCTTGTTGGCGAGGATGTCCTGAAGTCCGACGACGTGCCCGCTCAACTCCGCGATGTTCCTCTGCGCCTTGTCGAGAACGTCGAGGTGCTTCTTGAGGTCTCCCAGCGTTTCGGCGGTGCGCGCCGCCGACCGCTCCAGTCCCTCGCCCAGCCGGTGGGTAACGCCGTCGAGGCGCTCGTCGAGCGCGCGCCGCAACTCCGCCCGGTCCGTCTTCGCGCTCTCCGCGATCTGCGCGATGCGACCGCGCGTTTCCCGTTGCGCGCCGATCAGGAACGCGGCGAGGAAAACGACGCAGGCCAGCAGCACGACGGCCACGGCCACGGCGGCGACGGCGAGACCCGCCGCGTCCATCAACGTCTGGTCCGGCTGTGCATCTCCGCCACCGTAGCACATCCGCCGAACCCGCCGCGGCCGCGGGAGAGGCCATCGCCGCCCCGGCGGTCGCCCCTTTGCCCGAGGCGCGACCTGGGGTAAGGAAGGCGCCGCCGATCGAAGGATACGAACGTCCATGGCGATACTGCCCATCATCACGGCCCCGAGCCCGAGGTTGAGGGTGATCTCCGGGGAGGTCGAGCGCGTCGACGACGACGTGCGCCGCCTGCTCGACGACATGCTGGAAACCATGTACGCGGCTCCGGGCGTCGGACTGGCCGCCATCCAGGTGGGCGTTCCCAGGCGCGCGATCGTCATCGACCTGGGCCGGGAGGCGCAGCCGGCGGGGCCTCTCTTCCTCGTCAATCCGGAGATCGCGTGGTCTTCCGAAGAGCTCCTGGAAAGAGAGGAAGGCTGCCTCTCCCTGCCGGATCAATACACGGGCGTCGTCCGCCCGTCGGAAGTGAAGGTCGGCTATCTCGACTACGACAACGCGCGGCGCGAAATCCATGCCGGCGAGATACTCTCGACGTGCATTCAGCACGAGATGGACCATCTCGACGGCATTCTGTTCGTCGACCTCCTCTCCGCCGTAAAGCGGAACATCATCGTCCGCAAGCTCGCCAAGGCGCGCAAACAGGCGCGGTACGCCACGGCCTGATCCCGACATGGCGCTGCGGCTGGTTTTCATGGGTACGTCCGATTTCGCGGCGCCGTCCCTGTCGGCGCTGGTCGATGCCGGTCATGACGTGGCGCGGGTCTACACCCGGCCGCCGCGGCCGGCGGGCCGCGGCGGACGGGCCCGGCCCACGCCGGTGCACGAGTGCGCGGCCCGGCTCGGCATCGCCGTCCGGACTCCGGAGACCTTGCGCGCCGACGAGGAGCTCGCCCGCCTCGCGGCGCTCGGCCCCGACGCCATCGTCGTCGCGGCCTACGGACTCATCCTGCCGAAGCCGGCACTCGACGTCCCGCGGCTCGGTTGCCTCAACGTCCATGCGTCCCTCCTGCCGCGCTGGCGCGGGGCGGCGCCCATCCAGCGCGCGTTGATGGCCGGCGACGCCGAATCCGGAGTCAGCATCATGTCGATGGACGAGGGAGTGGATACCGGCCCGGTGTATCTCCAGCGCCGGATTCCCGTTTCGGCGAGGGAAACCGCGGGCTCCCTGCACGATCGTCTGGCCCGGTCAGGCGCCGAACTGATGGTCGAGACCCTGACCAGGTTGCGGGACGGAACCCTCGAACCGACGGCCCAGTCCGAGGAGGGCGCGACCTGCGCGCCGAGGATCGAACGCTCCGAAGAGGAGATCGACTGGCGGCGCTCCGCGACCGAGATCGACCGCCGGATCAGGGCGCTGGCCCCGGCGCCCGGCGCCTGGTTCCGCCACGCCGGAGAGCGCGTCAAGGTGTTCGCGTGCGCGAAAGCGGACGAGCTCTCGGGCGCGCCGGGCGAAGTCCTGGACGACTCACTCGCCGTCGCCTGCGGCGACGGCGCGCTCCGCCTCGACCGGCTCCAGCGCCAAGGCCGCCGGGCGATGGACGCCCGCGCGTTCCTGCGCGGCCGGCCGCTGCCGACGGGCACCCGGCTGGGCTGAGACCGTGCCCCGGTACAGACTGATCGTCGAATACGACGGGACGCCCTTTCGCGGCTGGCAACGCCAGGCCAACGGTCCTTCCGTGCAGGAGCACCTGGAAGGCGCGATCAGACGATTCTGCGGCGACGACGTCACGTCGCACGCCGCCGGCCGAACCGATGCCGGCGTGCACGCCCTGGGGCAGGCGGTCCACGTGGACCTGTCGCGCGCCCATCCGGTCGACACGGTGCGGAACGCCGTCAATTTTCACCTCCGGCCCGCTCCCGTCGCGGTGCTCGACGTCGACCGGGTCGACGAGCGGTTTCACGCGCGTTTTTCGGCGACGGCCCGCCACTACCGCTATCGCATATCGAATCGCGCGGCGCCGCCGACGATCGCGCGGAACCGGGTCTGGCACGTCCGCGCGGCGCTGGACGCGGCCGCCATGCACGAGGCCGCCCAGGCGTTGGTCGGCCGGCACGACTTCACGACCTTCCGGGCGGCGCGGTGCCAGTCGACGTCGCCCGTCAAGACCCTTGACCGCCTGCGGGTCGACCGGCGCGGGGAGGAGATCGAGGTGCGCGCATCCGCGCGGTCGTTCCTGTACCGGCAGGTCCGGGCGATGACGGGCGCCCTGAAGCTGGTGGGAGAGGGCAGGTGGCGTATCGCCGACGTCGCCGACGCCCTGGCGGCGCGAGACCGTTCCCGCGCCGGACCCACGGCGCCGGCGCCGGGACTCTACCTTGTCGGCGTCGACTACGATTGACGGCCGGACCCGGAGGCGCAGTCAGAGAATCCGATCGACTCCGAACTTGATGACCATTCCCGTCAGGAGATCGACCGCCACCACGATCAGCGCCGCCAGCGGGGCCGCTTCCAGGGCGGCGCGGGCGATGAACCACTGATAGAAGATCAGGGCGCCGGTGACCAGCAGGCCCAGCACGCCGATCACCACCGCCGGCAGCAACCCGGATGCGTTGAGGAGGACCAGCGGCAGGGCCACGACCACCTGCACGACCCCCGACCAGTTGTAGGCGATGATGTAGGTGATGTAGCGGCCGCCCAGGGACAACGCCCAGGATACCGGGATCATGACGAGGGGGAACACGGTCCATCCGAGAACGTAGGTGACCGACTCGACGAGACAGAAGCTTTCGATGGTCCTGGCCTGCGGATCGAACCGCAGCGCCACGATGAGCGCGAACGGCGGGGCGACCAGGAGGGCCGCCGTGAACGAGCGCCAGAATCCGGGCACGGATACCGAGAACCATCGCACGCCGGAGGCATCGAGCAGCGCGAGGCGGCAGGCGCCGAAGACCGAATCGAGAATTTCCTGGCCTGTCGGCATGGGGCGGCTTCTCAGGAGGCGAAGAAGTCTTCGAGGACCGCGTGGTAGACCTCCGTCAACTTCGCGAGATCGGAGACCGCGACGCACTCGTTCACCTTGTGCATCGTGCGTCCGACGAGACCGAATTCCGCGACTTCCGCGTGGTCCTTGATGAACCGGGCATCGGAAGTCCCGCCGCTCGTGCCGAGCGCGGGCGTGACGCCGAGCACGCGTTCGACGGCGGCCGCGACGGTCGCCGAGAACGCGCCCGGCCCGGCGAGGAACGCCTCGCCGCCGACCGAAACCTCCAGCGTGTAGGCACCCCCGGCCGCCTCGTCGAACCGTCGCCGCAGCCATGCCTCGAGCGACGCGCCGGTATGCGCGTCGTTGAACCGTATGTTGAAGACCGCGCGGGCGCTGGCCGGAATGACGTTCGCCGCGGGGTTCCCGACGTCCACGGACGTGACGGCGATCGTCGACGGCTCGAAATGCTCGTTGCCGTCGTCGAGGGTCGTCTCGGTGAGTACCCGCAGCATGGCGACCAGTCGCGGCACGGGGTTGTCCGCGAGGTGGGGATAGGCGGCGTGTCCCTGCGTCCCCTCGACGCTCAGCCGGCCGACCATCGAGCCCCGCCGCCCGATCTTGATCATGTCGCCGACGTTCTCCGGATTGGTGGGTTCGCCGACGAGACAGACGTCGATGGACTCGCCGTTCTCGGCCATCCATCGGAGCACCTTCCTCGTGCCGTTGATCGCCGGCCCCTCCTCGTCCCCGGTTATCAACATGCAGATCGACCCCCGCCACTCGCGCTTCCCGCCCTTCAGGAACCGCGCCGCCGCGGAGACGAAACAGGCGATCGCACCCTTCATGTCGACGGCCCCGCGGCCATGCAGGGCGCCGTCGCGGACTTCGCCGGAGAACGGATCGGACCGCCACCGGCCGGCATCGCCGACCGGCACGACGTCCGTGTGTCCGGCGAAGCAGAAGGCGGGAGCGTCGGCGCCGAGCCGGGCGTAGAGGTTGTCCACGTCGGCCGCGCCGGGCTCGGAAAACGACAGGCGCCAGCACCTGAATCCCAGGCGCTCCAATTCCCCCCGCAGGACGTCCAGGGCCCCTGCGTCGGCGGGCGTCACGCTCGGACACCGGATCATGCGGGCGGCGAGCCCGGTCGCGTCGATGTCGAGGGGGAAGGACACGAGTCCGCCGTCTGCGGCCGGCGCGCCGCGGTCAGTCGCGCAGGAGTTCGTTGATCGACGTCTTCTCGCGCGTCCGGGCGTCCACGCGCTTGACGATCACGGCGCAATACAGCGACGGACCCGGCGACCCGTCGGCGAGGCTGCGGCCGGGCATCGAGCCCGGCACGACGACGGAATACGCCGGCACCCTGCCGCGGAAGACCTCGCCGCTGTCCCGATCGACGATCCGGGTCGAGGCGCCGATATAGACGCCCATGGACAGGACCGCCCCTTCCTCGACGATCACCCCCTCGGCGACCTCGGAGCGGGCGCCGATGAAGCAATTGTCCTCGACGATCACGGGGTCGGCCTGCAACGGCTCCAGCACGCCGCCGATGCCGGCGCCCCCCGAGATATGGCAGTTCCTGCCGATCTGGGCGCAGCTGCCGACGGTCGCCCAAGTGTCCACCATCGTCCCCGAATCGACATGGGCGCCGAGATTCACGAAGGAGGGCATGAGGATCACGCCGGGGGCGATGTAGGCCGACCTGCGGACCACGCAATTCGGAACGGCGCGAAACCCGGCTTCGCGGAACCGGGCCTCGTCCCAACCGGCGAACTTCGAGGGCACCTTGTCGAACCACGGCGTGTCGCGGCCCGGTCCGCCGGCGACCGGCGTCATGTCGTGGAGGCGGAAGGACAGCAGGACCGCCATCTTCAGCCACTGGTCGACGGTCCACTCTCCGTCCGACTTGCGAGCGACGCGCAGGGCGCCGGAATCGAGGCCGTCCAGGGCCGCCTCGACGGCCTCCCGGACGGGTCCCGAGGTCTCGGGCGAGATCGACTCCCGGTCCTCGTAGGCCACCTCGATCGTCCGCCGGAGATCGAACGTCTCCATCGCCATTCCTTCCGCCCGCGCCCCGAGGAGGCCCGAACATAGTAGGGGAGCGCCCTCTGTCAACCGGGCGCGGGAGCGCGGCCTACGCAGGCACGGCGGCATCGAGCCATCGGGCGAGATGCTCGGCCACGTAGTGGGCGCTCCCTTCGTCGGACCGCTCCCATTCCCGGCGCCCCGGAATCCACACCGTCGTCATGCCGATGTCCGCCGCCGGCCTGAGGTTGCGCGGGATGTCGTCGAAGAACGCCGATTTCGTCGGGTCGACCGCGTGCCGTTCCAGCAACCGGTCGTAGGTCTCGACGCACGGTTTGGGGGCGTAGGCGGCGGCGGCGACGTCGAAGATCCCGTCGAAATGGCGGTCGACGCCGAGCCGCCGGATCACCCGCTCCGCGTGGGCCGACGAGGCGCTGGTGAAGATCAGCCTGCGGCCCGGAAGTCGCGCCAGAACCTCCCCCAGCAGGGGATCCGGTTCGACGGGCGAGAGGTCGATGTCGTGCACGTCTTCCAGGTAGCCGTCCGGCTCCATGCCGTGAAGGGACATCATGCCCCGCAGGGTGCTGCCGTACTCGTGATAGAACTCCTTCTGGAGTCGGCCCGCGGTTTCGAGATCGACGCGCAAGAACCGGGCCACGTACTCGCGGATCCTGCGGTCGATCTGATCGAAGAGCCGGCAGCGCGCGGGATAGAGCGTGTCGTCGAGGTCGAAGATCCAGGTATCGACATGTCGCAGATCCGACGGGCGGGCGAACCTGGACCGTCCCCGGGCGCGCCCCGCCGCGAACGGGCTATTCGCCATCGATCTTGGTGCCGATCCCCTGCTCCGTGAAGATCTCGAGCAGGAGCGTATGCGGGATCCGCCCATCGAGCACGTGAGCGGCGCCGCACCCCGCCTTTATCGCGGCGAGACAGGTCTCGACCTTGGGGATCATGCCGCCGGACACCGCCTTCCCCGAGACGAGGCGTCTGGCCTGGGCGGGCGTCATTTCGCTGATCAGGTCGCCCCGTTCGTCCAGAACGCCGGGAACGTCCGTCAACACGATCAGCTTGCTCGCGCCGAGCGCGCCGGCGATGGCGCCGGCCGCCGTATCGGCATTGATGTTGAAGGTCTCGCCGTTCCGCCCCGCCCCGATGGGGGCGATGACGGGGATGACGGAGCTGGCCGCGAGGGATTCGAGCACGGTGCCGTCGATCTCGCTGGGTTCGCCCACGAATCCCAGATCGAGAACGCGCTCGATGTTCGAATCGGGGTCCCGTTTCCGTCGGCGCAGCCGCTTGGCGGTGATGAGCCGGCCGTCCTTTCCGGACAGTCCCACCGCGGTGCCGCCGGCCGCGTTGATGGATGCCACGATCTGCTTGTTGATCGATCCCGACAGGACCATCTCGACGATCTCGACGGTCGCACCGTCGGTGACGCGCAGGCCGTCGACGAACGAGCTCTTGATCTTGAGGCGATCGAGCATCGCGCCGATCTGAGGCCCGCCCCCATGAACCACGACGGGATTGATGCCGACCTGCTTGAGCAGCACGACATCCGACGCGAACGCGCTCCGCAGCGCGTCGTCGCCCATGGCCGCGCCGCCATACTTGATGACGAAGGTCTGACGGGCAAACCGGTGCATGTAGGGAAGCGCCTCGGTCAACGTCCGGGCGGTATCCGCATCGTGCGCCGGTCCGGCTTCGCGCTTTCGACTCATGGGCGGCGGGTTATAGAGCAATCAGGGGCCATCCACCAGCGCCGCGATCGCCGACCGGAGCTCCGGCAGGCCCTCGCCGCCGACGGCGCTGGTGAACAGGAGGCCCGGATGGGCCGCCGCGTGGCCGGACAGCCGGAACAGGGTGGAGGTCCGGATCCGGGATCGCGCCGACGGTTCGAGCTTGTCCGCCTTGGTCATCACGATCTGATAGGACACGGCGACGGAGTCGAGCAGTTCTATCACCGGGCCGTCGGCGGATTTCAGGCCGTGGCGGGCGTCGATCAGCAGGATGGCGCGGAGAAGCGTCGGCCGGCCGGCGAGATACGAATCGACGAGCCGGGTCCATGTCCGGACTTCTCTCCTCGGCGCCCTGGCGTACCCGTATCCCGGGAGGTCGACGAGCGTGACCCGGTCGTCGAGCGCGAAGAAGTTGATCTGGCGCGTTCGCCCGGGCGCCGAGGACGTGCGGGCGAGGGCCTTGCGGTTGGTCAGGGCGTTGATGATTCTCGACTTGCCGACGTTGGACCGTCCGGCGAAGGCGATTTCGGGCGGCCCCGATTCGGGCAACTGGCCGGGTTCGGCGACGCCCGCGACGAACTCGCAAGGTCCCGCGAACAGCAGACGGCCGCGCTCCAGCGCGTCCGGGTCGCGCCAGGCGTCCTCCGCCGGACACTCCCCCGCCGCCGTCATGGCCGTCAGGTGGGTTGCGCGGGTTGCGCCGGCTGCCTGGCGATCCCGGCACGCTTGTAGATCACCCATTGCTGCGCCATCGACAACACGTTGTTCCACGTCCAGTAGATCACGAGGCCGGCGGGGAACTGGGCCAGGACGAACGTGAACACGACGGGAAGCGCCAGAAAGATCTTCGCCTGCAGGGGATCGACCGGCTGCGGATTGATCTTCTGCTGCAGAAACATGGAGACGCCCATGAGGAGCGGCCAGATCCCGATCTGAAGGAACACCGGCGGATCCCAGGGAACGAGGCCGAACAGATTGAACAAGGTCGTGGGGTCGGCCGCCGACAGATCCCGGATCCAGCCGTAGAAGGGCGCGTGACGCATCTCGATGGTGACGAACAGAACCTTGTACAGGGCGAAGAACACGGGAATCTGCATGGCGATCGGCAGGCATCCCGCCATCGGATTGACCTTCTCCCGGCGGTACAGATCCATCATCTCCCGATGGAGCCTCTGACGGTCTTCACCGTGCTGTTCCCGCATTTTGGTCATCTCGGGCTGCAGCTTGCGCATGGCGTGCATCGCCCGGAACGACTTGTTCGCCAACGGGAAGAACAGGATGCGGATGATCACGGTGAAGACCAGAATGGCCAGGCCGAAGTTCCCCAGCCCCCGATTGAGATAGTCGAGGACGAAGAAGATCGGCTTGGTCAGGAAGTAGAACCAGCCGAAGTCCACCGCGAGATCGAACCGGGGAATGCCCCGGGTCTCGGCATACGTATCCAGCAGGTGCACCTCCTTGGCGCCCGCGAAGAGCTGGCTGGAGACTTCGATCGCGCCACCGGCGGGAATCACCCGGGGGCCGCCGAGGAAATCGACCTGATACCGGTCGGTCCCGTCCACCGCCGCATGATGGAAGCTGGCGTCGATCGGCTCGGACTGATCGGGGACGAGTGCGGTGAGCCAATACTTGTCGGTGATTCCGAGCCAGCCGCCCGTGCTTCGGGCCGTCTGCCGGCCGTCGTCCTGCAGGTCGTCGTAGTCGATCTCCTGCAGTTCGTCGTCGAGAACGCCGATGGGACCTTCGTGCAGGATGAAGAACCCGAGGGTATCCGGTGGGTTCACGCGCGATACGAGACCATAGGGGTGCAGCGTGACGGGTGCGGCGCCGCTGTTCGAGACGCGCTGCGAAACCGAGATCAGATAGTTCTCGTCCACCGATATGGTGCGCCGGAACAGCAGGCCCTGACCGTTGTCCCATTCGAGCGTGATCGGCGCCCCCGGAACCAGAACGTCGCCATTGGCCTGCCACGGCGTGGTCGTATCGGGCACGGGCACGTTCGCTCCCGCGCCGACGGCCCAGCCGAACTCCACGTAGTACGAGTTGGGCGTGCCGGCGGGCGACAGCAGCACGATGTACTCGCTGTCCGCGTCGATCGTCTCGCGGTAATCGGAGAGCAGGAGATTGTCGATACGCGCGCCGCGCAGCCGGATGGAGCCCCTGACGCGGTTCGCTTCTATGTTCACGCGCGGAGACTCGTCGGTCGCCGCGGCCGTCTGGCCCGCCATCGGCGCGGCGGCGGACGCACCGGGCGCGGCCGGCGCCGGTCCGGGCGCGACGGCCGACGGCGCCTGGGGCGCCGCCGATCCCGCGTCCGGCGCCGCCTGCTCCGCCACCGGCGGCGGCGAGAGGTCGTCGACCGCGGGACGGCGGTACGTCATGTCCCACAACATCAGGATGACGACCGACAGCACGGCCGCCAGTATCAGGTTCCTATGCTCCGACATTCAGGGCCGGCCGCTCCCGTCCGGCGCGGGGGCATCGGGGAGGGACGTCCCGGGAACCGGATCGTATCCGGCGCCCCCCCACGGGTGACACCGCAGGATCCGCCGCGCCGCCATGTATCCGCCGCGCAGGGTCCCGAACCGGCGCAGCGACTCCAGGGCGTACTCGGAACAACTGGGCGCGAACCGGCAACTCGGAAGCAGAAAGGGCGAGACTCCCCATCGGTAGGCGCGAACCAGCCCCCCCAGGACCGCCGCCAGCGGATCGAACGCCGGATCCCGCGCGCGCGCCAACTAGTCCGAGCCCCTCGCCGCGGAACCGCCCGCGTGCAGCCGGGACAGCGCGGCCTCCAGATCGGTCACGAGATCGCCATAGGGCAGGGACGCCATGTTCCGGCGGCCGACCAGCACATAGTCGTAACCGGGCCGGCCCTGCCGCGTGAGCACGTCCCGGGCGAGGGCCCGGAGGCGTCGCTTGGCTCTGTTTCTGACCACGGCCTTCCCCACTTTCCGACTCACGGTAAATCCGACGCGCATCGCCGGGCCCTCTCCTCTCGCGAAGGCGCCCGCCGGCGTCCGGTCGGCCTGCACCATGAACCCGGGCGTCACCCTCTTGCGCCCGCGTCCCGAAATTCTGAGGAAATCCGCCCGTCGTTTCAGCCGTGTGAGGCCGGCCGTCATGGATCCTACGCGGACAGACGTTTGCGTCTTTTCGACCGTCGGCGCGCGAGGATGGCGCGCCCGCCGACCGACGACATGCGCTTGCGAAATCCGTGCCGCCGCTTGCGCACGAGATTGCTCGGTTGAAAGGTGCGCTTCACTCGATCCGCTCCGTGACGCGAAGTCCCTCGGGGGCGAGCCCGAACGTGGACGCTGTATAAGGTTTCGCCCTGGTCAAGTCAATCGGCGGACACGGCCGCCGCCAAGGCCGCGGCGGCGCCCGACGCCGTCGGTCGCGACGTCCCGGCCTCGACGATTCGGTATGGCGGACGGCCCTTCCGTTCCGTAGCCTACCGTCCCGAGCGTCGCGCCTCGACGCCGACGCGAGACCCGCCCCGGAGTATGTCATGGCCAAGACCCTCGAAACAGACCTCTGCATCATCGGCGGCGGATCCGGCGGACTTTCGGTCGCCGCCGCCGCCAGCCAGATGGGCGCGAACACGGTGCTCGTCGAAAAGGGGAAGATGGGCGGCGACTGCCTGAACTACGGGTGCGTGCCGTCGAAGTCCCTGATCGCGGCGGGACGCGCCGCGGACGGGATCCGCCACGCCGAACGGTTCGGGATCGAGGCCCGGGACCCGGTCGCGGACTTCGCGCGCGTGCGCGATCACGTCCGGAACGTGATCGATTCGATCGCGCCGGTCGATTCCGTCGAGCGATTCCGCGCCCTCGGCGTGAACGTCATCCGCGCCGCCGGCCGGTTCGTGTCGCCGCGCGAAGTCGACGCCGACGGCACGCGCATCGTCGCCAGACGGTTCGTGATCGCCACCGGCTCCAGCCCGTTGGTGCCGCCGGTTCCCGGCCTGGACGCGGTGCCGTACTGGACGAACGAGACCGTATTCGACAACGGCGACAAACCGGGACATCTGGTCGTGATCGGCGGCGGGCCGATCGGCCTGGAGCTGGCGCAGGCGTTCCGCAATCTGGGGTGCGAGGTGAGCGTGGTGGAGATGTTCGATCCCCTGGCCAGGGAAGACCCCGAACTCGTGGACGTCGTCGTGTCGGCGCTGCGGCGGTCCGGCATCGCCATCCACGGCCGGAGCAAGGTGATCTCGGCCGCCCGGAGCGACGAGGGAATCGCGATCGACGTCGAACGGGACGGGCGGAGCCGCACCGTCGGCGGCACGCACCTCCTCGTGGCGGCGGGCCGCAAGCCGAACGTCTCCGAACTCGGACTGGACGAGGCGGGCGTCCGGTATTCGCCGCGCGGCATAGAGGTCGACGCCGGTCTGCGAACGGCGAATCGCCGGATCTACGCCATCGGCGACGTGGCGGGCGGACCGCAGTTCACGCACGTGGCCAACCATCACGCCGGGATCGTGATCAGAAACGCCCTGTTCCGCCTGCCCGCAAAGGTCGACTACACGAGTATTCCGCGAGCCGTCTATACCGATCCCGAACTGGCGCACGTCGGCCTCGACGAGGAGGAAGCCCGGCGGCGACACGGGAGCATACGGATTCTGCGCTGGCCGGTGGCCGAGAACGACCGCGCCCACACCGAGCGGCGGCATGACGGGCTGGTCAAGGCGATCACCACCGGACGCGGGCGCGTGCTCGGCGCCGCCATCGTCGCGGAGCGCGCCGGCGACCTCATCCAGCCCTGGGTGCTGGCGATCTCGCGGAATCTCAGGATCGGGGCGCTCGCGGGAATGGTGGCGGCTTATCCCACGTTGTCCGAAATGAGCAAGCGGGCGGCGGGAAGCTATTACGTCCCCACGCTGTTCGGCGGACGGACCCGGCGGCTGGTGCGTTTCCTGATGCGGCTCCCGGCCTGACGGAATCGCGGGGCGCCCGGAGCCGGCCACTTCCGTGTGACGGCAGACAGTGATGGCAGACATGACGAATGCGCCGTCGACACGCCCGCCGATGACGAGCAGCCTTTCGGCGCGATTGCTGCTGCTCACCATCGCCTTCGTCATGCTCGCCGAGGTGCTGATCTTCGTGCCCTCGATCTCCCGTTTCCGCGCCATGTACCTGGAAGGACGGCTCGCGGCGGCCGAACTCGCGTCGCTGGCGCTCGAGGCGACGCCCGACAGGCTGGTCAGCGAAGAGCTGGCGCGGGAACTGCTGTCGCACGCCCAGGCGAGGGCGGTGATCATAAAGGGACCCGCCACGCGGCGGCTGGTGCTGGCCGACGACCTGCCCAGGAGCGTCGACGCCATGTACGATCTCGGCGACGCGGCGCCGCACGATCTGATCCGCGACGCGTTCGACGCGCTGCGCCCGCGGCCCGACCGCACCATCCACGTGATGGGGCGTTCGCGCGAGAATCCGGAGTTCGTCATCGAGATCGTGCTCGACGAGGCCCCGCTCGTGGCCGCCATGTACGACTACTCCTGGCGCATCGTGAACCTGTCGGTGGCGATCTCCCTCATCACCGCGGGTCTGGTCTACGTCGCCCTGCAATGGCTCATGGTCCGGCCCATGAGGCGGATCACCAGGAGCATGGTGGAGTTCCGCGAGCGCCCCGAAGACGTCGACGCCATGATCGCGCCGTCGACGCGGAAGGACGAAATCGGTCTGGCGCAACGCGAGCTGGCGCTCATGCAGACCGATCTCGGGGCCTTGCTGCGGCAAAAGGACCGTCTCGCCACGCTCGGAACCGCGGCGACCAAGATCAGCCACGATCTCAGGAACATTCTGGCCACGGCGCGGCTGATCTCCGATCGGCTCACCGACAGCACGGATCCGGAGGTCCGCCGGACGGCGCCGACCCTGGTTCGGGCGATCGACCGCGCCGTCGACCTGTTCAGCAACATCCTGAGTTTCGTCGGTCGCGCCGACGGCAGGATTCATCGACGCGAGTTCGATCTGCGCGACCTCGTGGAAGACGTCGGACTGTCCATGGGCCTGTCGGAGGAAAGCGCCGTCAAGTGGCTCAACGAGATCGACTCGCCCTTCCCGCTGTCGGCGGACCGCGGGCATGTATTCCGCGCGCTTCTGAACATCGGACGCAATGCCGTGGAGGCGATTCAGGGCGAAGACCCGGACGCCGGGGGACGGGTCGAGATCACGGCGCGCCGGGAGAACGGGATGATCGCGGTCGAGGTGGCCGATGACGGTCCGGGGCTGGCCGACGAGCCGCGCGAAAGCCTCTTCCGGGCCTTCGTCAAATCGGAGCGCGAAGGCAGCACGGGGCTCGGACTCGTCATCGCCCGCGACGCGGCGCGGGCCCACGGCGGGGACGTGCGGCTCGTGGAGTCGGGTCCCGAGGGGACGCGGTTCCGCATCGAGCTCGCGGAGACATAGGACCGGGCGGGACCGGCGCGCCCGAGAGACGCTCCCTTGACGGTTGAACCATCACGTGGTCGGCAAGTGCATCGCCCAGGCCCCGGCAATCTGATCTCGGACGTGGACGGAATCCGCGTCGGCAACGCCGAGGACCATCGGGTCGGAACCGGCGTCACCGTGGTTCTCCCCGACCGGCCGGCGACGGCCGCCGTGGACGTCCGGGGCGGCGCCCCCGGTACGCGCGAGACCGACGCGCTGGACCCGACGTGCCTCGTCGAACGGGTCGACGCCGTCGTGCTGTCCGGAGGATCCGCATTCGGGCTGGAAGCCGCTTCCGGCGCGATGGCGTGGTTGCGCGAACGCGGACGGGGCTTCGCCGTCGGCGACGCGCGCGTGCCGGTCGTGCCCACCGCCATCCTGTTCGACCTGCTGAACGGCGGCGACAAGGAGTGGGGGGCCACGCCTCCCTATCGACGACTCGCCCGCGCGGCGTGCGACGCCGCCGCCGCCGGGTTTCCGCTGGGCAACGTCGGCGCCGGCGTCGGCGCCGTGGCCGGCGATCTCAAGGGCGGTCTGGGAAGCGCGTCGTCCGTGACGCCGGACGGCCTGCGGGTCGGCGCTCTCGCGGCGGCCAATCCATACGGATCGGCGGTGATGCCGGGGAGCGACGCCTTCTGGGCGTGGCCGTTCGAACAGGGCGGCGAGTTCGGGGGCGGGCGTCCGGACGGATCGCCTACGGGCAAGGACTTCGAGGTCTCCGGCGGGCCGGGAGCGGGGGCGGGGGCGGGGGCGAACACGACCATCGCCGTCGTGGCGACGAACGCGAGCCTGGACGTCGCGCAGGCGCTGCGCGTCGCCATCATGGCGCATGACGGGATCGCGCGCGCGGTCCGGCCTGCACACACGCCCTTCGACGGCGATACGGTCTTCACGCTTGCCACCGGCGCCGGACCGCACGAAGGTGCCGCGCGGGTGGCGGAGATCGGCATGAAGGCCGCCGATTGCCTGTCCCGCGCCATCGCCCGGGGCGTCTACGCGGCGGAGACCCTGGGCGGCGTCCCGGGCTACAGGTCGCGGCACCGCGCGACGACCGCGGATACGTGAGGGGAGAGTCCCATGAACAGAATTGCGGGCGGTCTGATCATCGCCGTCGCCCTGACGATTTCCCATTCGGCCCTGGCGGCCAGGGACAGTCTCGTCGTGGGTATGCGCCTCGAGCCGCCGGGCCTGGACCCGACGATGGGCGCGGCCGCGGCGATCAGCCAGATCACGCTCTACAACGTCTTCGAGGGACTGACGCGCATCGACGAACGCGGCGAGGTCGGACCCGGATTGGCGACCGGCTGGACCGTTTCGGACGACTTGAGGACCTTTACGTTCAGACTTCGGGAGGACGTCAGGTTTTCGGACGGCAGCGCCTTCGATTCCGCCGACGCCAGGTTCACGTTCGAGCGCAACGCGTCGGAGCGGAGTTCGAACAAGCGAAAGAGCCGGTTCCAGAACATGGAGAGCCTGGAGACTCCCGATCCGCGGACCCTCGTCATTCGTCTGAAGGAGCCCAACCCGCTCCTGCTGTTCAATCTGGGAGAAAGCACGGCCGTCATCGTGGCGCCGGAAACCGCGGAGACGAACGCCACCCATCCCGTGGGAACGGGGCCGTTCAGGTTGGTGAAATGGATCAAGGGCGATTCGGTGGTCCTCGAGAGGAACCCCCTTTACCGAAGCCCGGACGACGTCGCGCTGAGCAAGGTCACGTTCAAGTTCGTCGAGGACGCGAATGCCCAGGTGGCGGCGATGATGGCCGGGGACGTCGACGTGTTTCCGCGCATCAGCGCCTTGGAGACGCTGACCCAATTCGAAAACGATCCGAGATTCCGGATCCTCCAGGGAACCACAGAGGGCGAGACCGTCCTCTCGACGAACAACAAGCGGCCGCCGCTCGACGACGTCCGGGTCCGTTGCGCCATCGCCCATGCCATCGACCGCGAGGAAATCATCGACGGGTCAGAATTCGGCTACGCGACGCCGATCGGAAGCCATTTCCCGCCGCACCATCCGGCCTACGTCGACCTCGTCGATCTCCGGGGCCATGATCTGGACAGGGCGCGCGCCCTGCTGAAGGAAGCCGGGCACGAAGACGGCCTCGAACTGACGCTCCGGTTGCCGCCGCCCCAATACGCCCGGCGCAGCGGAGAGATCATCGCCGCTCAACTCGCCAGGGCGGGTATCGAGGTGAACATCGAGAACATGCAGTGGCCGCGCTGGCTGGACGTGGTCTACAAACAGAAGAACTACGACCTGAGCATCGTGAGCCACGTCGAGCCGAACGACATCAACATCTATGCCGACCCGGACTATTACTTCCAGTACGACGACCCGAAGTTCCGCGACATCATCGCGAGGGCGGACACGGCTCTCGACGCGAAGGAGCGTCACGCGCATCTCCGGGAAGCGCAGCGCAAGCTGGCGACGGATTGCGTGAACGGCTTTCTGTTCCAGCTGGCGAAGGCCGGAGTCGCGCGCCGCGAACTGAAGGGGCTGTGGCGGAACTGGCCGTTGTTCGTGAACGACATGGCCGCGGTCCGCTGGGAAGACTGACGGCCGCGGCAAGCGCCGGCCGTCGGTCGTATCTCGCCAAGGTCCGGACCGTGCCCCGAAGGGTGCGGCCCCGCGTCATGCAGGCGGCTTCCCCCGCGCTCCGGGGCGGGCCTTCAGGGACAGGCTGGAGGTCTCGGGCGGGAGGTCTACTGCACGTAGACGTGCACTTCGCTGGTCACCGCGTCGGCGCTGGTCGTCGACGACAGGTTGACCCGGTTCGCCGAGAGCCCCATCTCCGCCAACGTTCTCAGGACGTCATCGGCATGTCGCTTGGCCCGGGATGCATTGAGGGCGTTCTCCGCCGGCGTGCCCTGCGACGGCGTTACGGCGACGAGCTCGAAGGTCGCCTGCGGGTGACGCTCGAGTGCGCGTGAAACCGCGTTGTACAGCGCCTGCTGGTAGGGAACGTCCGCGCGGTCGAACCGGACCACGACGAGAGGACGACGGTCGCCCGCGGCGAGGTTGCCGCCACTGCCCGACGGCACGGCGCCGGCCGGGGACGCCGCGGGAAGATACGCGCGACTCGACAGGCTCCGTCCATAATACTCGCCATTCTTGATGGCCAGCGAAAGCGCCGTCAGGTTCCGGCGTTCGTTGCCGACATAGGCGGTCTGGCGGCCGACGTCCTCGCTCAGCTCGTTGAGCAGCCGGTCGATCATGACCCGCGTCCGGTTGGTCTCGTCCTCCAGGACGGCCAGTTGCCGATGATCTTCGTCGATGGCCCCTTGCAGACCATACGTCGCGCGGGTCGTCTCGAGCACATAGGACACCATGGCCGAATCGGCCGCGACCGCGTTGGCCAGACCGTTCATCTCGACGATGTCGAGACCGATCCGGTCCAATTCCGATTGAGCGGCGTTCCACTGGCCGACCAGCACCGGATTGCCCGGCGTGGTGCCGAGTTGCAGCCGCGCGTTGATGGCGGCGACCGTGCCGTGATAGCGCTCGGCGTTCTCGGTGGTCGTCCGGCGGACTTTCTGGAGGCCGTCGTCATGCTGCCGGACGTTTTCCCGCAAGGTCGCGAGCTCGCTTCGCAACTGCGCGACCTTCCGGCCCACGAGCGTGCCCGTGGGCTGGGCGGCCGTCACGGGCGATGGAGCGAAGCTTGTCGTTCCGAGCGCGGGAGGCGGTGCCGACGCCGCTTCCCCCGTTCCGGACATCGGCTTTTCGGCGGACCGGGAAGCCTGGGCCTGCGGCGGTCTGGAAGGCTCTTCGCCCGCAAGCGACGGCCACAGCGCGTCGCCCACGAAGGAACAACCCGGAAGGAGCAGTGCCGCGCCAACCACCGCGACATGGGATCTGTTCAGTGCCATACCTGCGCATACCCCTTGCTTTGGACCTCGTTCCGGCTCGACCGCGGCGGGGAGCCGTTCGATTGAAAAGGCGAACGCCGATGGGCCGAGGACCGCGAGGCCAGCCGTCCGTCGGCGATGATCTTAGCGAATGGCCGGAATCGCCACAAGCTGTCCTGGTTCAGTACATATGAGACACCGGGTGGGCCATTGGGAACGGTGCGCCAAGCCGCTTCGCGGCTCCTTCGCTGTGCTTCGGCCCTTCGGGTTCGCCACGGCGGCCAGCGCCGCGTCGTCTGTCCACGTCACTCGGAAAGTCGCGAACTTCCCGGAGTCTCGGGGCGGGACCGGGGAGACGGGGTGGTGCCCAGGGGCGGAGTTGAACCACCGGCACGAGGATTTTCAGTCCACTGCTCTACCGACTGAGCTACCTGGGCACGGCTCGCCCGCCGCCGGGCAGGGCGGCGAGCGACGCTCGGTTATAAGGAATCCACCCCGGATTGTCCACCGGGGACCGCGCGGCCGCGGAAGGCGCCGTCACGCCGCCGTCGGAGCGGCCTCGGGAGGCGCGTAGTACGGGCGATCCCCCTTGAGTTGCGTGCGGTGCATGATCCGGCGGGTCGAGTCGTCGAACCCGTCGCGGCGGTGCATGGCGCACCGGTTGTCCCACATCACCAGGTCTCCGATCCTCCAGGTGTGGGTCCAGGTGTTCTCCGGCGCCGTGGCGTGGGCCCACAGCACGTTCAGGAGCGCCTCGCTCTCCTCCACGGAGAGTCCGGGGACGTAGGCGTTGACGCGCCGGCCCAGGAACAGCGCCGTCCGCCCGGTCACGGGATGCGTGCGCAGGATCGGATGCCGCGCGCCGGGAGTCTTCGTCACGTCGACGACCGGCTCGAATCCGTGGCGGAGGCCACCCGCAGAGGTGAGCGTCGCGTCGTGGATGGCCTCCAGGCCCCGCACGCGAACCTTCACGTCCTCCGGCAGGGTCTCGTAGGCGCGGTACATGTTGCAGAAGCTCGTATCGCCCCCCGCGGACGGGATTTCCAGGGAATAGAGCATCGATGCGGCCGGCGGCTCCTCGTAGGAGCTCATGTCCGTGTGCCAGTCGGACTCGGCGTTTCCCAGACCGCCGATGGGACGGCCGTCCTCGACGACGTTCGAGATCACCGTGATCTCGTCGTACTCCCTCGTGGACACCTTGCCGCCGGGCGTCGCCCCGATGGGAGCGCCATCGAGTTCGCCGAACCGGCCGCTGAACGCGACGAGGCGCGGATCGTCGATCGTCTGCCCCCGGATCAACAGGACGAGGTGTTCCATCCAGGCGTCGTGAATCTCGCGAATCGTCCCATCGTCCAGATGCCCGGCGAGATCGACGCCCCTGATCTCGGCGCCGAGCGCGTCGGACAACGGATGTGCCGTGACCCTCATCTTCCCGGTTCTCCTGTTTCCCTTCCGCCAGCTCCGCCGCGCGCGGCGGCCGAAACATAACGCATTCGCACCACGGCGCAAATCACGGCCCGGTTCATGGTCCGGTCGCGCTGTCGCCCACGCAGTCCGCACGATCAACCGGGATCGTCCGCCTCCGGCGCCGTTTCGGTCGCTTCGATCAGCTCTTCCAGGTCGGCGCCGTCGGGCGGCTCCACCGCCGGGATGGCGTAGGAGCCGGAAAACCATCTCCCCAGATCGACCTCCCGGCAGCGTCTGGAACAGAACGGCCGATGATCCCGGTCGGCAGGCGACCCGCAGATAGGACAAGCCGCCGCCTTGGCCCGCCTCGGCCGCACCGGAAGACGCTCGACCGTCACGGCCGCCTCCCACGCGCGCCGAGACGCGGAGTCTTGCTCCGTGGCCACGGGCGTCGGCGGAGGTCTCCTCCCGTGCCCCTCACGACGACTGCCGTTCCCGACCGCGCCGAGCCGGCCGGAGAACCTGGACACCGACACGCGGGCGCGGTCCAGTCACTCGGAACTGAAATAGGCATCGTATTAGAATAGCCATCGTATCATGGTTGTGGAGGTCATTGAGACAGCGGGCGGTGTCGGTCGGCCGATGGCGGCGTTGGTTCTGAGCGAGGCGGGGCGGTCTTTTTTGGACGACCGCGCACGACGTCGAAACGATCGGGTGCGAACGACTCGTCGCGGCGGAACACGACCGCGCAGCCCAGACGTCGGCGGAGGGCGTCGGCGCCGACGGTGCGCTCGAGGACCGCGATCACGTCCGGCGCCGCGAAGATGGTCAGGGAACCGCCGGGATTCTCCTCGGCCTCGCGCTCCGCCGTCGCCAGGACGTGATCCGCGGCCGTTTCCGCCGTATCGACGAGGCCCAGCCCGTCGCAGACCGGGCAGGTCCGGCCGAGGATCTCCGACAGCGCCGGTCCAGCCCGGCGCCGGGTCATCTCCAGCAGACCGAACCGGGACAGCGCGCCCACGTCGGACGGCACGGGATCGTCGCGGAGAGTGTCCCGCAGGGCCTCCACCACGCGGTCGGCGTTCTCCCGGCGGCGCATACGGATGAAGTCGATGACGATGGCGCCCCCGATCCCCCGCAGGCGAAGCTGGCGTCCGACCTCCTCTGCGGCCTCCAGATTGGTCCGCAACGCGGCCTCCTCCGGGTGTCCCCGGTTCCGTTCCCTCGAATCGACGTCGATCGCCGTCAGCGCCGTCGTCGTCTCGATGACGATCCGGCCGCCGCCGGGCAGAGGCACGCTCGGCTCGAGGACCTCCCCCACCTGGTCCTCGAGCTCGTGACGGTCGAAGAGGCTGCCGCCCCCGGCATGAAGCGACACGCGGTCGGCCAGCGCCGGCGCCACCGCGCTCGCGTATGCCCGGGCGTCGGCCAGAGCCGCCGCGTCGTCGACGAGCACCGTCGCCTCGGGTGACGACGGGAGGTCGCGGACGGCGCGCCCGACGGCGCCCGGGTCGGCATGGACGACGGCCGGAGGGGCGGCCCTGTCGGCGTCCCGGAGTATCGTCCGCCACACTTGGCGAAGCGCGTCCAGTTCCCGGGACAGCTCCCCGGAACCGGCTCCTTCCGCGTTGGTCCGGACGATCACGCCCTCCTCGCCGCCCAGTAACTCTTCCAGGACGGCGGCAAGACGCTCGCGCTCCATTTCGTCGCGGAGGCGGCGCGACAGCGCGACGCCGGTCCCGTAAGGGACGTAGATCAGCGTCCGTCCGGGCAGCGAGATCGACGTCGTCAAGCGGGCGCCCTTGTCGCGCAAGGCGTCGCGGGCGACCTGAACGAGTATGGCGTCTCCCTCGCGGACGAGCCTGTCGATCGACGGCGCCCGGTCGTCGCGCCGGTCCCCGGCCAGCTCGCGCGCGTCGTCGACCGACAGGAACCCGTCGCGCTCCAGCCCCACGTCCACGAACGCCGCGCGCAGGGCGGGGACGACGCCGAGCACCCGCCCGAGGCAGACGTTTCCGACCGCGCCGCGCCGCCCCGTCGGCTCCACGGCGAGATCGACGAGCTCGCCGTCGAACACCCGGGCCACCCGCGTCAGGATGGGGCCGATGTTGATCAGTATCTCCTCGGCCATCTCACGTCTCGACGCCCGACCGGCGCCGCGCTTCCGCGACGGGGTATCCGAGCCCGGACAGCATCGCCGCGGTTTCGTGGAGCGGCAGGCCGACGACCCCGGAAAAGGAGCCCCGCAGCCAGCGCACGAAAAGCGCGGCGCGGCCCTGGATCGCGTAACCGCCCGCCTTGCCCCGCCATTCCCCGCAGGCGACGTAGGAGTCGATCTCCGCCCTCTCTAGCCTCTTGAAGGCGACGGTCGACGTGACGAGACGGGATCTCACGCGCCGCCGCGTATCGACCACCGCCACGCCCGAAAACACGCGGTGACGCCGACCCGACAACAGATCGAGACAGTACCGGGCCTCGTCCTCGTCGTTCGCCTTCGGAAGGATGCGCCGCCCGCAGGCCACGACCGTGTCGGCGGCGACGATGAATGCGCCGGCGCGCGATTCGGCGACCCGGCGGGCCTTTTCCTGCGCCAGCCGCGACGCCAGGCGCCCGGGCAACTCGCCCCGGAGCGGGGTTTCGTCGACCTCCGCGGCACGGATTTCGTCGGGCGCCAGACCGGCCTGAAGGAGCAGGCACCGGCGCCGGGGCGAAGCCGAGGCGAGAACCAGAGCCGGGCCGGTCGCCGCGCCCAACGAGGAGCCGGTTACTTGTAGCGGAACATGATGCGGCCCTTGGTCAGGTCATAGGGGGTCATCTCGACCAGGACCCTGTCGCCGGCTAGCACGCGAATGCGATGCTTGCGCATCTTTCCCGCGGTGTGGGCCAATACCTCGTGACCGTTCTCCAACTCTACCCGGAACATGGCGTTCGGGAGGAGCTCGTTCACGACGCCGGGAAACTCCAGAAGTTCTTCCTTGGCCATTCATCCTCCAGCATCGACGGAACCGACCGGGCCCCGTGCGGCGCCCGCGTGGGCCGCAATGAAGGCGCGGAACCGCAAAAAAATCAAGCCCGCGTCCCGGTTCGCCGCTCGCGGGACGCCGGGCTTCCGTCGGCCGAGTGATCGGCGAGGCGCCGGGCTACGGTCCAAAGGGGCCGGCAGCGGGCGGGGCGCCGTCCGAGAAGCGCCGCAGGATGCGCTCGTGGAGCGAATCCCGGACGCCGCGATAGGCGTCGAGTATCGTCTTGCGGTTGCCCAGCGCCACCGTGGCGTCGAAGGTCCGCCAGTATTCGAGCTCGCAGGCCATGGTGCGCGTCAGCTCGACGGCGCGGTGTTGGGCGTCCGGGGAGAGCGAGATCACGAGGTCGTAGGACGTGTCCTCGAGCTGATCGAACGTCTTGGGCCTGTGACGCGAGAGATCGATCCCGATCTCCTCCATGACGGCCACGACGAAGGCGTCGGACTCACCCTGCCTCACGCCCACCGAGTCGACGTAGACCCGATGACCGTAGTAGTGCTTCATGATGCCTTCGGCCATCGGCGAGCGCACCGCGTTCATGGTGCACGAGTACAGGACCGCGTGGGGGAGGCCGTCCATCGTTTCCACCCCCGACTCCCGGATTCAGCCCCGGAAATGCAGCACGCAAAGCAGCGTGAAGAGCCGCCGGGAGGTGGCTTCGTTCACGTCCACCCTGGGCGCGAGATGGCGCCGCAGGAGCTCGGCGCCTTCGTCGTGCAACCCCCTCCGTCCCATGTCGATGGCTTCGATGCGGGACGGCGATGCCGTCTTGATGGCGTCGTAGTAGCTCTCGCAGATCTGGAAGTATTCGCGAATGACGCGACGGAACGGCGTCAGCGCCAGGACGATGGTGTCGGTCTCGCTGTCGTCCTCCGAACGCACCTCCAGAACGAGCCGGCCCTCGCGGGCGCCGATGTGCACCCGGAACGGCCCTTCGGCCCCGCACGTCGGAGCGAACCGGTTCTCCTGCAACAGGTCGAAGATGGCGACCCGGCGTTCGTGGTCGACGTCGGGATTGCGCCGGACGAAGCTGTGCTCGTCGAGCGTGACGTCGATGATCCGATGACGATCGGACACGGCCTTCAGGACCCGGAAGGTCCCTCGTCGTTCAGGCGGACGCTCAGAGACAGCGCGTGAGCGCCGAACCCTTCGGATTCCGCGAGGGCCGCCGCCGCCGGCCCGACGGCCCGGAGACCCCGGACGCCGCACCGCACCAGCGACGTCCGCTTCATGAAGTCGAGCACCGAGAGGCCCGACGAGTACCGGGCGCTCCGCGCGGTGGGAAGCACGTGGCTCGGACCCGCCACGTAGTCGCCCACCGCCTCCGGCGTGTAGCGACCGAGGAAGATGGCGCCGGCGTTGCGCACGGCGCGCGCCAGCGGGTCGGGATCCGACACCGCGAGTTCAAGGTGCTCCGGCGCGATCCGGTCGATGATCGGCGGCGCGGCGTCCAGGGACTCGACCAGAATGACGGCGCCGTGGTCCCGCCACGCGGCGGCGGCGACGGCGGCGCGTTCGAGGCGCGAAAGGTGGCCGGAGACCGCGCGCTCCACCGCGTCGGCGAAGCCGGCGTCGTCCGTCATCAGGATCGCCTGCGCGCTCTCGTCGTGCTCCGCCTGGGACAACAGGTCGGCGGCGATCCAGGCCGGATCGTTCAGGGAGTCCGCCACGACGAGGATCTCTGAAGGTCCGGCGATCATGTCTATGCCGACGTCGCCGAACAGGCGCCGTTTCGCCTCGGTCACGTAGGCGTTTCCCGGACCGACGATCTTGTCGACCGCGGGGATGGCGTTCGTCCCCGACGCCAGCGCGGCGATCGCGTGCGCGCCCCCGATCCGGTAGACCTCGGTGACGCCGGCGAGGGCCGCGGCCGCCGCGACCGCGGGATGGAATCCGCCGGCGGCCGCGGGAACCGTCATGACGATCCTGCCGACGCCCGCGACCCTGGCGGGAATCGCAGTCATCAACACGGTCGACGGATAGGCCGCCGATCCGCCCGGCACGTACAGCCCCACGGCGGCAATCGGGGTCCAGCGGTGCCCCAGCGTGACGCCGTCCCGGTCCTCGAATTCGAGGTCTTCGGGGACCTGCCGCCGGTGATACGCCTCGATCCGCCGGGCAGCGACGGCGAGCGCCTCCCGGACCGCGGGCGGCGCGGCGGCGGCGGCCCGCTCCATCTCCTCCTCCGGAACACGCAGCGTCTCCGGGGTGAGCATCTGGCCGTCGAACTTCTCCGCGCAGGCGACGACCGCCGCGTCGCCGCGAACGCGGACGTCGTCGACGATGTGCGCGACGTCCCGCGAGACGTCGGCCGCCGCCTCGCGCCCGGCGCGGAGAAAGGCCGCGAACGCGGTCTCGAACGCCGCGTCCGACGCCGCGAGTCTAACCGGCACGGGACGCCTCCCCGAACCGCTTGATCCATTCGCCGATCTCGCGGGATCGCGTCTTCAGCGCGGCGCGATTGACGGCCAGGCGGGAGGTCACGTCGGCGATGTGCTCGACCTCCACCAGCCCGTTCGCCCGCAGCGTCGCGCCCGTGGACACGAGATCGACGATGCGCCGACAGAGTCCGAGCGCCGGCGCCAGCTCCATCGCCCCGTGCAGATGGATGCATTCCGCCTGCACGCCACGGGCCGCGAAGTGACGACGGGTGATCGAGGGGTACTTCGTCGCCACGCGGACGTGACTCCAGCGCGACGGATCGTCACGGGCGCCGAGCTCCGCCGGTTCGGCGACGACGAGGCGGCATTTTCCCACGCCCAGGTCGAGCGGCGCGTAGACCTCGGGATACTGGAACTCGGTCAGCACGTCGTTTCCGGCGATTCCGAGCTGCGCGCCGCCGAAGGCGACGAAGGTCGCGACGTCGAAGCTCCGCACCCGGACGATGGAGACGCGCGGGAAATTGGTGTCGAACCGCAGCCGGCGCGACGCCGGATCGTCGAACGCCGGCTCCGGTTCCACGCCGGCCCGGCGCGCGACGTCGACGACCTCGCGCAGGATGCGCCCGCGCGGAAGCGCGATGACGATGGGTTCCGTCGCCGCCACCGTGCGCCTCAGTTCGCCGCGGCGACGGGGTGCCGGGGCCGGCGCCGCGTGACCCACGGCCGCCCCCGGTCGGTCAGCCGACATTCGATGCACTCGACGTCCAGGCGGACGACGCTGCCGCCGGCGAACACCAGATCCACCCGCGGCGCGGAATCGACGGCCTGGGATGCGGCCACCGCCAGCAACGCCAGAACCTCCTCCCGCGCGTCCAGGTCGAGATCGCGGCTCCGCGCGCCGACAACGTCGTCGAAGTGGAGCACCGAGCGAACGCGCCGATAGAGCTTGCCGGCGACGGGCTCGCCGTCGTCCCGCTCCCACATGAAACGGTCGAGGAGCACGAGGAACCGTCGCTCCCGCCCGCGGAAGACCATGTCGCCCGGACGGACCAAGGCGTCCTGGACCATGGTCGAGATCACCGAGAGGTCGCCGGCATCCCGCGCGCTCAACTTGAGGGGCCGATCGGTCACGCGCCGTCCTCCCCGCCCGCCGGGAGGCGCTCGATCCGCGCGCCGCAAGCGACGAGCTTCGGCACCAGCCGTTCATAGCCGCGGTCGAGGTGGTAGACGCGGTTCACCAGCGTGTCGCCGGTCGCCGCGAGCCCGGCGAGGACGAGCGAAACGGAGGCCCGCAGGTCGGTGGCCATGACGGGCGCACCCTTTAGTTCGGGGACGCCGCGCACCGTCGCCGCGGATCCGGTCACGGTGATGTCGGCGCCCATGCGCGCGAGCTCCGGCACGTGCATGAAGCGGTTCTCGAAGATCGTCTCGGTGATCACCGCCGCCCCGTCGCCGAACGCCATCAGCGCCATGACCTGCGCCTGCATGTCGGTGGGGAATCCGGGATAGGGCTGCGTGGTGACGTCGACGGCGGCGATCCGCGCGCCGTCGCGGCGGACGCGGAGTCCTCCGGTCTCCGCCGTCACCTCGACGCCGGCGCGCCTCATCACCTCGGTCACGGCGCCGACCGGATCGGCGTCCGCGTGGCGCAGCGTCAGGTCCCCGCCCGTGATCGCGGCGGCGACGGCGAACGTGCCCGTCTCCACCCGGTCGGGCATCACGCGATAGCGGGCCCCCGACAGCCGGGAGACGCCGGCGACGACCAGCCGGTCCGTGCCGATGCCGTCGATCCGCGCACCCATGGCGACGAGGCAGTTCGCGAGATCGCCGATCTCGGGTTCTCGGGCCGCGTTCTCGAGAACCGTCTCTCCCTCCGCCAGCGTCGCCGCCATCAACACGTTCTCGGTCGCCCCGACCGAGCCCCTGGGGAAGCGGACGGTGCTTCCCTTGAGGCCCTGCGGCGCCCGCGCCTCGATGTAGCCGTCCGTCAGGTCGATCTCCGCGCCGAGCGCCGTCAACCCCGCCAGATGGAGGTCCACCGGGCGCGTTCCGATGGCGCAACCGCCCGGAAGCGACACCTTCGCCCGTCCGGCGCGCGCGAGCAGCGGCCCCAGCACGAGAATGGACGCCCGCATCCTGCGCACGAGATCGTATGGCGCGACGGTTCCCGAAAGGGCGCCGCAGGTCAGCGTCAGGACACGGCCGATGTGTCCGTCGTCATCGGCGTCGCCTTCCATGACGATGTCGACGCCGAGCGACGTCAGCAGGTTCGCCAGCGTGCTGATGTCCACGAGGTGCGGCAGGTTGGACAGGCGCAGGGGCTCGTCCGTCAGCAGACTCGCCACCATCAGCGGCAGGGCCGCGTTCTTCGCCCCGCTGATGGGAATGTCGCCCTTGAGCGGCACGCCGCCGGTAATGCGAATCCTGTCCATGGACCTTGATCCGGCGCCACGGCCCCGCAGGCCGTTCGCGCCTCCCCCGGGCCGGTCCGGGCTGGCGCCGTTGTAGCCCAATCCGATGCCCGTGCAAACCGCGGGGCGGCGGGACGCCGGCGCTCCCAGGCGAACGGAGCCCTTATCGCCCGGTGATGATTTTCGCGGACAAGCAGGAACGCTCCTCCGAGGCGTCGCGCGGTCTCCGACTACTCACCCTCCTTGCGCGGCCGGCCGGCGGGGCGGTCCCGCCGTTCCGCGCCGGACTCCCGGTCGCGTTCGCGTTCGCGGGCCTGCCGCTTCCGGCGCCGGAGGTTGCGGCGCAACGCCTCCGACAGGCGGGCGTCGCGCCCGGGGTCCTTCCCGCTCTTCCCGTCTTCCGCCATGTTCTCGATCCGGCCGATGCCGGCGCTTACCCCGGATCGGCCGCGAAGGCAACGGCCGGAGCGCCAAGACGGCGTCGCGGCCGCCGGGCGCGCGCGGTTGCCGCGACGTTCGCCGGGCGCCTAGAGTGGCACCGTCATGCCGAGGACCGGCCAGCAGTATCTCGACGACCTCAAGGGGCGCAAGCCCGAGGTCTATATCGGCGGCGAGCGCGTCGTCGACGTCGCCGCGCATCCGGCCTTTCGCAACATCGTTCGGACGACGGCGCGGCTCTACGACGTGACGTCGGACCCGTCGCGGGCCGACGAACTCGGCTATTTCGAGGAGGAGACGGGCGAGCGTTGCAGCAACAACTACCTGAGGCCGCGCACGCGCGAGGACCTGCTGGCCCGGGGACGCGCCCATCAGGCTTGGTCCGACGTCTCGTGGGGCCTCTTCGGGCGCTCCCCGGATCACGTCGCCGGCTGGATCACCGGCATGGCCTGTGCACCGGAGGTCGCCAGGGCGGGCGGCCACGACTTCGAGTCCCACGTCGTCGACTACTATCGGCGGGCGCGCGACGGCGACCTGTTCGTGACCTACGCGATCGTCCCTCCGGCCGTGACGCGGAGCGTCGATTCGGTCTTCACGACGGAGAAGAACGCCGCGCTCGACCCCAGGTTGAGCGGCGAATCCGGCCTCCATACGGTCGGCGAGGACGACGCCGGCATGACGGTGTGGGGCTTCAAGATCCTGGCCACCGCCGCCGTCCTCGCCGACGAGATCCTGGTCGGCAACTTTCAGGTGCTGGCGCCCGGCATGGAGCGCTTCGCGGCGACGTTCACCGTTCCGACGGACGCGCCCGGGGTCAAGCTGATCTCGCGCCGCTCGTTCGAGCGCGACGCGCCCAGCGAGCTCGACGGGCCGCTGGCCTGGCGGTTCGACGAGACGGACTGCGTGGTCTTCTTCGACAACGTCCACATCCCGTGGGAAAACGTGCTCGCCTACGAGAACCTCGAGAGCTCGCGGGGCCTGTTCCACGAAACCCCCGCGCATGTCCTCGGCAACTACCAGGCCCATGTCCGGCTCCTGTCGAAGCTGCGCTTCATTCTCGGCGTGACGCGCATGGTCGCGCGGATGAACGGCATCGCCGAGGTGCCCGCCGTGCGCGACGTGCTGGCCGATCTCTGCATCCGCGTCGCGATGCTCGAGGGGCTGCTCGCCGCCGAGACCGACATCATCGAGGAATGGCCCAACGGATACGTCGCGCCCGACCGCCAGACCATGTACGCGACCATGGACTGGACCATGCGCGACTATCCGGACTTCGTGCAGACGGTCCGGGAGCTTCTGGGTTCGCACCCGTTCCAGCAGCCGGCCGACGTCTCGGTCTTCGACAACCCCGAGACCCGCGAGATGTACGGCAAGTTCGTCATGGCGGCGCCCGAGGACGCGGTCGAGCGCTACAAGCTCATGCGCCTCGCGTGGGACCTCGTGGGATCGGAGTTCGCCAGCCGGCACATCCAGTACGAGATGTTCTACAACGGCCCGCGGCACGTCGGGCGCACGCGGGCGAGCCACTACTTCCGCTGGGACGTGGCCGAGGAGGCCGCCCGGCGGGCGCTCGACGAGCTGGGCGGCTACGACGAGCTGGTCGAGAATCGCGCGCGGAAGCGATAGACGGGACGCTGCGATGCGGGGTCGTGCCCCGACTTCCGCGGGACGCGCCCCACGGTGTGCAGGTCGTGCAAGCCGGCTTGCCGAGGTGCGAGCGCTCGTGGCAAGGTCCGCCCCGCTCCCCGCGGACGCCCTCATAGCTCAGGGGTAGAGCACTCCCTTGGTAAGGGAGAGGTCGAAAGTTCGAATCTTTCTGAGGGCACCACCCACCGGAGGCCACCGGCGCGCGGCGGGGACGTCCTCACGGGACGGCGTCCGCGTCCGGATGGCCGGCGGCGAGGGCGTTCATCCAGGCGAGGCAGAGGTCGCGGGAGCGGTAGCCGCCATACGCCTCCCGTTCCTGGCGTTCGACGATGGGAAAGGTCGAGTAGACGTAGCGCGCGTCGTCGCGGTCGGTGACGCCGTAGAGGTGGAAGAACAGGGCGTCGAGCCGGGCGCGCAGACGCAGGCGGCGGTCCTCGTCCCAGACGAACGGCGGCTTCACGGCGCCCGTTTCGTCCACATGGCCCATGTCGCGGGCGAACGGCGCCATGTCATGCGCCGTGTAGGTGAGCTCCAGCACCGATTCGCGGACGATCTCGCCGGCCGTCCTCGGCCCGAAGCGGACGGCTTCGTAGCGCTCCGGCGGGATCACGGGCAGCTGCTCCAGGACGTACCAGGCGAGGTGCGTCGTTGGAACCTTCTGCCTGGCGACGAAATCGAACGCCGCGGCGTTCAGGTTGGCGACGATCAGACACGCCAGGGCGGCCCGGTCCGTCGCGTCGTCCTCCAACGGGAGCAGGGGAAGCGTGTTCCCGACCCCGGCTCGCGGCGCGATCGCCGCGATCATGGTGCGCATGTTGGTGGCGGCGGTGACGTCCTTGAAGGCGACGACCCACGGGTCGCTCCAGTTCCATCTCCGGGAATCGTCCACGACGTAGTAGCGAGGGCTCGGGAGGTAATCGGGATTCCGTTTGTTCGAGACGTCAACGGCCTCCCGCTGGCCGGGCCGGAACAGGTTTCGCTCGTTCACGACGACGTCCGCCGCGCGGTGGTCGAACGCCTGCACCATCTTGCCTTCGTAGAGCGGCACCCACTCTCCGGCCGGGCTCTCGAAACGGTTGCCGCCGACATGCCAAGCGCCTTCCTTCTCCTCCAGTTCCGCGCGGGTGCGGAACAGGCCGGAGTCGTTGGCCATGTCGAACATGCGCGTGTATCGCACCGGCCAGGTCTTCACGGCGTCGCCCGCCGAGCGGTCGACCAGCACCGGCAGGCGGCCGTAGATCGCCGTGGTCAGTTCGGCGGCGCGGCGGGACCGGAAGACCGGCGCGGTGCCGGTATTGGGGTTGACGCGGGCGAAGTCGGCCGCCGCCAGCGGGAAGCGACGGTCCGGATCGTCGAGCTCGGACACGTGGTGAAGAAAAAAGGCGCAGCGCGCGGGCTCCGATATCGGGGACGGGCTGGCGACGAAAACGCAGAACTTGAAGCGGCTGTCCACGTCGGGGAAGAAGTGTTCGGCGCCGGCTCCGCGGCGGCCGTTCTCGAAATCGTAGAGGGCCCGCAGCCGCCCTTCCGTCGCCACGCTCTTGAAAAACCGCGCCGCCGTCTTGTCCGAGGCGATGCCGGAGGGCGTGAGAAGCCCGACCACGCCGCCGGACTTGACCAGAGCCATCGCGCGCTCGACGAACAGGGAGTAGAGGTTCACGTCACCGCCGGACAGCAGCGGATAATCGCCGCACGTTCGCGCGATCCGGGCGGCGTCCTCGGCGTGGCCCGCGGCCTCGTCGAACCCGGCGGCCAGCGGGTCGCCTTGCCGCCGCAGCGCCGCAATCATGCGCTTGCGGTCGGAGGGGCGCCGGGTCAGGGCGATCTCGCGCCGCCGTGTAGCGAACCACTCGACCTGTTGCAGCTTTACCCGATCCCAAGGCGGGTTGCCGATCACGGCGTCGAAGCCGCCACGCGGTTCGGCACTCTCCCACCGCGTCCAGACGCCGGGAAAGGCGACCTGCCAGTTGAGAAAACGCTCCTCGGCGACAAGCCGCCGGGCTTGGGCCAGCAACTCGGCGAAGCGCCCGTTCTCGCGACATTCCGTCGATGCCTCGGCCTTTCCCAGGGCGATGTCGACGGGATCGCCGAGTTGACCGGCGAAGAAGGCCTGCACCGCGGTCCTGCCCTCCTGGTCGCGGACGGCCAGCCAGTCGAAGGCGTGCACCAGCGAAAGGACGGCGTCGAGCGGCGCCGTCATCGCGCCGACCTCGACGAACGTCTCGGCGGAGCGGTGGGCCTCGGCGATCTCGGCGTCGGTCAGTTCCTCGATCGTCCGCATGGAGCTCGCGGCGCGCTCCGCCCTGGTGACCGAATCGTGCAGGAGCAACGGGCTGCCGTGCTCGGCCGCCTTGTCGACGCCGGCGCGCACCCATGAGCCGAACAGGCTGTCGCCGCAACGCAGGTGGTGGTCGAGGAAGGAGAGCGGCGCGCCGACCGTGAAGGTGTGCAACCAGAGCGAGACCTTGGCCAGCTCGACCGCCATCGGGTTCTTGTCGACGCCGTAGACGCACCGCTTGAGGACCATGCGGCGGACGATGTGGCGATCGTCGAGCCGGGCCGGATCGACGGTCCAGCCGCTCGCCTCGGCATTGGCGAGAATGGTGGCGCGAATCGCCTCGATCCGCCCGACGAGCGGCGAGACGTAGCCCGCCGCCGCCGCTTCCGCCTCGGCCATGGCTGCGATCACCCGATCCGACAGATAATCGACGAGATTGACGAGGAAATGACCCGATCCCATCGCCGGGTCGCAGATCCTGAGCTCCAGGAGCCTTTCCGCCGGGTCGTCCTGCTCCAGGCGCGCGAGCGCCCGCTCCCGTTCGGGGCCGGAGCCCGGCAGACGCCGGGCCTTCGCCTCAAAGGCGTCGATACGCGACCGCGCCAACGGCCCGACCGTTTCCTCGACGATCAGCCCGACGAGTTCGTCGGGCGTGTAGTAACTGCCCGAGTCCTTGCGGGCGAAGCTGTTCCACCGAACGGCAACCTCGCCGTCCTCGCGGACGAGTTCCTGTTCGAGCAGCCGTTCGTAGATGGAGCCGAGCTGCCGCACGCCGAGATCGCGGTAGTTGATGTAACGCCGGCCTTCGGGCGTCCGCTCGAACGAAAGCGCGTCGATGACGTCGGCCATCGCCGCGTCGCCGAGCCGAATGGCGGACAGCAGCGGGGCGCGGCGACGGTCGAACAGCGCGCCGTCGTAGGGCGGCAGGCCGATGGAGGCGTCGCCCTGGTCGATGGCGCGGCACAGATCGTCGATCGCCGACCAATAGCGCGCCGCGGTCACCGAAAACGTGTCGCCGACGTCCTTGCGGCGGCCGACGTCGCCCCGCACGCCGTCGCGCAGCGCGTAATCGTCGTAGCGCGAATCCCGGACCGGCAGCAGATCGCGATCCTCGGCATAGAGGATGAACAGAAGCCGGTAGAGCAGGACCAATGCGGCCTCCCGCGCGTCCGGCAACGGCGCGTCCGGGGCGGCATCGGCGATGGCGCGGGCGAGGTCCGGGAACACCTGTCCGAAGACGAGGCCGGACAGGCTCGCGGCGACCCGCTCCCGGTAAAAACGGCCTTCGTCCATCGCGCGCCGATGAAACGTGCGATCGTCGTCGGCGCCGGGCAGGAAGCTCGCCCGCCCGAACATGAGCGAGAACACCTTCAGCCAATGGCGGCGCGCCGCCTCGTCGAGCGCGAACAGGCCTTCGTCGTGGCCGGGAAGGCCGAGGACCGCCGCGAGGTCGATTTCGAAGAACTGCTCGGAGACGGAAAGCGCGCCCTGCCAGTAGAGACGCCACCTCGCGCCGTTGGTGAGGATTCCCCAGCGGACCCGGCCCGTCGTCAGGTCGTCCACGCGACGAAGGTAGCGGAGCATCTGGGTGGACGGCGCCATCTCCGTCTCCTCGCCACTCCGTCCCGACCGGCGGTCGAGCGGGCGAAGCCAGCGCTTCGATTCGACGATGGCGAGACCGAACCCGTAGCGCCGCCATTCGCGGACGACGCCGTTGGCGCGGCGCTTTGCCGAGTCGTCGGCGAACAGCAGCCCATCGGGAACGTCCTCGCGACCGCGCGCCGAAAGGTTCTGCTGACGCAGGCTCGCGGTCCACCCGAGTCGTTCGAGAACCGGCCAGATCAGGTCTTCCTCGGTCTGGCTCTCGTTGGGCGATCCCGCGACCGGGAAATCGTCGAGCAGGTCGCGCAGCGCGGACTCGAGACCATCGAGCGCCGCCTCGTCCAGAGCCCGCCAATCGGCGAGCCCGGCGATCGATCCGCGGAGAAAGTCCTCGGAGAAAAGACCTCCCTGGAAGGGCGCGCCCGTCGTCACGGCAAGGGGCATCTCCGGCTCGCCATCGGGGCGGCCGCCGGAGCCGCCCCGATCCGGGACGCGGACGCGGGCAACACGGTCGGTTCGGCCTACGCGGCCCAGTGCTGCACGAACTTGACGCTCTGGTAGGCCTCGAGGCCCTCCATGCCGCCCTCGGAACCGTGGCCGCTTTCCTTGACCCCGCCGAACGGCGCCTCCGGCAACGAGATGGCGAGGCTGTTGACGCCGACCATGCCGCTCTCGAGCTTGTCGGCCAGCGCCGTCGCCTTGTTGTCGTCGTTCGTGAAGGCGTAGGAAGCGAGCCCGAATTCGAGTTTGTTGGCGCGCTCGACCACCTCGTCGAACTCCCTGAAGGTGGTGATCGGCACCACCGGCCCGAACGGCTCCTCGTTCATGACCCGGGCGTCCTCGGGCACGTCGGCCATCACCGTCGGCTGGAAGAAGAAGCCCTGGTTGCCGATTCGCTCGCCGCCGGCGCGCACGTCCGCGCCGTGCTCGCGGGCGTCGGCCACGAACCCCGACATCGCGTCGAGACGCCGCGGGTTGGCCAGCGGACCCATGTCCGCCCCCTCGTCGAGGCCGTTGGTCACGTTCATCGCTTCCGCCATCTCGGTGAACTTGCTCACGAACTCGCCGTATTTGTTCTCCTGGACGTAGAAGCGCGTCGGCGAGATGCAGACCTGTCCGGCGTTGCGGAACTTGCCGCCGACCACCATCCTCACCACCTTGTCGGTGTCGACGTCGTCGAAGACGATCACCGGCGAATGGCCGCCCAGCTCCATGGTGGCGCGCTTCATGTGCTCGCCCGCCATGCCGGACAGGAGCTTGCCCACGGGAACCGATCCGGTGAACGAGATCTTGCGGATCGTCGGATGGGGAATGAGGTATTCGGAGACCTCGGCGGGCACGCCGAACACGACGTTCAGCACGCCGTCGGGAAGCCCGGCGTCCTGGAACACGCGGGCGATGGCCACGCAGGTGCCCGGAGTCTCCTCCGACGCCTTGATGACCACCGAGCATCCCGCCGCCAGCGCCGCCGCTATCTTGCGCATCGGCGTATAGGCCGGGAAGTTCCAGGGCGTGAACGCCGCCACCGGCCCGACCGGCTCCTTGAGCACCATGCCGCGCGAATTCGCCGTCCGGCCGGGGATGATCCGGCCATAGGCGCGCATACACTCGCCTGCGTACCACTCGCAGATTTCCGCCGAGACGCCCACTTCGAGCCTGGCCTCGTTCAGGACCTTGCCCTGTTCCATCGTCATGACGCGGGCGATGGAGTCCATCCGCTCGCGCATCAGGCGCCCGGCCTCGTTCAGCACCTGCGCGCGTTGGACCGCCGGCGTATCCCGCCACGCGGGGAACATGCGGCCGGCGGCGGCGAGCGCTTCGTCGAGATCGGCCTTCGAGGCGTGCGGCAGCTCGCCGAGCACGCTCTCGTCGGCGGGGTTG
Organism: Alphaproteobacteria bacterium; assembly: GCA_965200265.1. Lineage (GTDB taxonomy): Bacteria > Pseudomonadota > Alphaproteobacteria > UBA2966 > UBA2966 > UBA2966. The sequence continues at coordinate 2,676,732 of OZ241357.1, forward strand.
ATGACGTCTTCCGTCTTCCCCTCGCTTCCCTGACGGAACTCGCCGTCTATGAACAACTCGAGTTTCTCGTATCCGTTCGCGGACATGGGTATCTCCTCCTGGGGGCGGCGCGCCTCCTTTCGGTCCGGCGCGGCAAATCAGCCAATGCGGCCCGGCGCACATTCATGTGCGCGACAGGAAGCACACGGACGCCGCGAGGTCAACGCCGGTCGGCGAGAACCGCTGCCCATCCTCTCCCGACCACCCCCCGCCGTCCGGGGGAAAGGCGCAACGGGACGGCCCGTTGCCACCCCGGCGGCCCTCGCCGACAATGGCGGCGGGCCGTGCGGGCGCAAGCGCGGGTCGGCGAGACGGTTCGGGGAGGAGACATGGAAAAGCGCGTCATGGGCCGGGACGGGCCGCAGCTCGCGCCCCTCGGCCTCGGCTGCTGGGCCATGATCAAGGGCGTCTACGGCCAGGCGGACGAAGGCGAGGCCATCGCCACGATCCAGCGCGCGCTGGACCTGGGGTTCGCTCTCATCGACACGGCGGACGTCTATGACGACGGACGCAACGAAGCCATGGTCGGCAAGGCCCTCGAGGGACGGCGCGACACGGCCTTCGTCAACACCAAGGTGGGGGCGGTGCTGAACACCCCGGTGTTCTTCGGCGAGCTGAACGGCAGGCCCGAATACGTCGGAGCGGCCTGCGACGAGAGCCTCCGGCGTCTCGGGATCGACACGATCGACCTCTATACCCTCCACCGCGTCGACCCCAAGGTGCCGATCGAGGAAACGGTGGGCGGCATGGCGGATCTGGTGAGGGCCGGGAAGGTCCGCTTCCTGGCCCTGTCGGAGGCGAGCGGTGACCAGCTCCGCCGCGCCCACGCGGTGCATCCCATCACGGCGCTTCAGAACGAGTACTCGCTGTTCAGCCGTGACCCGGAGGCCGCCATGCTGGGGGCGATTCGGGAGCTCGGCGTCGCCCTGGTGGCGTTCGCACCGCTGGGACGCGGGCAACTGACGGGCCGGGTCAAGAGCGTCGCCGACCTCGACGACGAGGACCGGCGCAAGGCGTTCCCGCGGTTCAACGCCGAGAACATCCGCCGCAACGCGGCGCTGGTCGAGAGGCTGGAGGACATCGCCGCCGAGAGGGATTGCACGACGGCTCAACTGGCGCTCGCCTGGCTGTTGCATCAGGGAGACGACATCTTCCCGATTCCAGGCGCCGAGAAACGAGACTACCTCGAGCAGAACGTCACCGCCTGCGACATCGCGCTCTCGGACGACGATCTCGCGCGGATCGACGCGGCGGCGCCCTTGGGCGCCGCGGCCGGCAGCCGGATGCCGGAGGGCGAGCCCATGCTGGCGAGCTCGTCCGACTGACTGCGGATCAGTTCAGGGCGCCCGAGATTGCGCGCGCCACCCGCGCGGTGGCCTCGCGGCCGTCGTCCAGGACATCCGGCATGTTCAGGAAGCCGTGGATCATCCCGCCGTAACAGACGTGCTCGGCCGCGACTCCGGCAGCCGTCAGAGCGTCGGCGTAGGCCCTGGCGTCATCCCGCAAGGGGTCGAAGCCGGCCGAGACGATCAGGGCCGGCGGCAGCCCGCCCAGGTCCTCGGCGAACAACGGGGAAGCGTCCGGATCCCGCCATGACGCCTCGTCAGGCAGATACAGATCGCGGAACCACGCCATGGCGTCGCGGGTGAAGTTGTAGCCCTCCGCCAGTTCGGTCATGGACGGCAGCGACAAGGTCATGTCGGTCACCGGGTAGATCAGCACCTGGAACCGGATGTCCGGCCCGCCTTCGTCACGGGCCCGCCGGCACACGGTCGCGGCGAGGGTGCCGCCCGCCGAATCGCCGCCCACGGCGAGACGACCCGCGTCCGCGCCCAGCTCGTCCCCGTTGGCCGCGACCCGGAGAACGGACTCCCACGCGTCGTCGAGCGCGGCCGGGTACGGATGCTCGGGCGCCAACCGGTAGTCCACCGAGATCACGAGGACACCGGACCGGCGGCACAGGGAGCGGCAGAAGACGTCGTGGCTGTCGAGGTCGCCGAACACCCAGCCGCCGCCGTGGAAATGGACGTAGACGGGGAGCACCGCGTCTTCTCCACCCGGTGGACGGTAGACGCGCGCCGGTATGCGCCGGTCCGGCGCCGCGAGCGTCCGGTCGATCGCCCGCCCCACCGGCGGCGGCTCCCCTTGCGCCGCCGCCTGCCGACTCGCGAACGCGACGCGCGCCTCATCGACCGGCATCGTATGCCAAGGCCGGAGTCCGGCGGCGGCGGCAGCCTCGATCAACGCCCTGGCCTGGGGATGGAGGCCACTCATGGCGACTCGTCGGTTCGTTCGAGAAATTCCCGGATCGCCCCGGCGGTCGCGGCCGGCCGGTCGATGTCCGCCAGATGACCGGCGTCGGGGATGGTTTCGATCCGGGCCTTGCCGCCCAGACCGGCGACGAACCGGTCTGCGCGGGATCGCGGCACGACCTCGTCTCGGTCCCCCCACAGGAGGAGCGTGGGGATACGGATCCGGTGGAGGCGCCTGGCGAGGCGGGTGTCGCCGAGAGGCCAGAGAATCCGCGCCGCCGCCTCCTGCGCCCGCGCCAGCATCACGAGCCATTCGACCCGGTCCTCGTCCTCCGGGATACCGAACACGCCGTCGTATGCCTCGGCGTCCGCGCTGAGGCACCGCCCGATGTCCGGCGGCCGCACCGCGAACGGGTCGATGCCGGGATCGTCCTCGTCGAACAGGCCGTAGGGCGAGATCAGGACGAGACGCCGCGCCAGCGTCGGCCAGATCGCCGCGGCGTCCGCCGCCACGGCACCGCCGACCGAGATGCCCACGAGGTCGGCGCCTTCGAGCCCGGCCCCCGTCAGCAGCTCGTGGGCCGCGACCATCCAGTCGAGGTGCGAATCGAGCACGTCGTGTCCCAGGGCGCCGGGGAACCCCGGCAACGAAGGCGCGACGACCCGGCGCGTCGTGCTCAACGCCTCCAGGAAGGGCGTCCACCGCGGCGCCCCGCCGATGCCCGGCAGGACGCCCAGCGGATCGCCGTCACCCTTCTCCCAAACGCGACAGGCGTGGCCGTTGACTTCGACCGACCGTTCCTCGGGCCCGCTCATACCGCGACCACCCGGACCGCCTGGGGCGCCGTCCGCTGCGGCCGCGGCATGGGGCTCGGCCACCAGTGGTGTTCCCACTCGTCCTCGAACAGGTCGGCGATCTGGGGCAGGACGCGCTCGGCGAAGAGGCGCGTGTTGTGGTTGGCCGTGTCGCGGTCCATGTTGCCGAACTGCAAGAGCGTCATCAGGTTCCCGACGTTGAGGCCGCGGGCGATCTCCCGCAGACGCTCGGCCACCTCGTCCGGCTCGCCCAGCACGAGATAGCCGCGCTCCACGATGTCCTCCAGCGTCGGCGTGCCCGTGGCGCCGAGGGCGGCGACGCCGCCGCCGGGACGCGGGGCCTGGAGTTGGCGCCGGATGGTCGACTCGGTGCGATATCCCGGGGCGTCGGTGAACCCGGAAAAGAGATGGAGGCAGCGGGCGTAGAAATACTCGGCCGGCTCGCGGTAGATCCGCTCCGCCTCGGCGCGCGTCTCCCCGACCCCGACGAACTGGAGATACCCGGAGCGGAACGGGTTCTGTTCCTTTCCGCCGGCGTCGATCTCGCGCTTGTAGGCGCCCAGGACGCCTTGGGCCGCGTCGTAGCCGAAGTAGGACAGCGCGCAGAACACGTAGTCGTTGTCGACGCACCAGCGCAGCGTCTCGTTGGCGCCGCCGCCCGGGATCCAGACCGGTGGATGCGGCTTCTGCACGGGGCGGGGCCAGATGTTCACGTAGCGCAACTGGTTGAAACGGCCGTTGAACGAGAAGACGTCCTCGTCCCGCCACGCGCGCATGATGACGTCGTGGGCCTCGAGATAGCGCTGGCGCAGCGTGCTCGGGTTCTGGCCATAGGCGAAACAGGTGTCCATCGGCGTGCCGATGGGAAAGCCGGCGATCATCCGTCCGCCGGAAATGCAGTCGATCATCGCCATTTCCTCGGCGACGCGAAGCGGCGGGTTGTAGAGGCCGAGAGAGTTCCCGAGGATCAGGATCGCGGCGTCCTCGGTGGCCCGCGCGAGGGCCGAGCCGATCAGGTTGGGCGACGGCATGAGGCCGTAGCCGTTGTTGTGGTGCTCGTTGACGCAGACGCCGTCGAAACCGGCCTCGGCGGCGAACTCCAGCTCGTCGAGGAAGTCGTTGTACATCCGGTGTGCGCGCCGCGGATCGAACAGCCTGGAGTCGATATCGACCCACACGGAGTGATGGTTGTCCCGGAAATCGTCGGGCAACTCCGTGTAGGGCATGAGGTGGAACCAGAGAACCTTCATCGCGCGAACCTCGATGGCTGCCTGCGGACGAGACCCGATGATGCACCGGAAATCCGGCCCGGGCAAACCACGGCGAGGGGACGGCCCGCCGAAGCCGCGGGCGACCGGGCGACGACGTTCGCTCCGGCCCGCATGGCGTCCGGCGACGGCCTACGCGACGGCGCGTGGCTCCCGGCTTTCGGCACCCGGGCCTCGGCGTCCGTTCCGGGGCCCGTTGTCCGCATCGTTCGGTCGATGGCCGAGCACCGTCTCGACCGTCCGAAAGGTCAGCGAAAGGCGCCGGCGGCGGTCGCGTTTCCCGTCCCGGTCCCGTTCCGTCTTGCGCTCGTCTATGCCGTGCATCCAGCGGAATCGCGCCTCGCCGGCCATGACGAGCGCCGATCCCCGCACCAGCATGACCCGCCTGTCGTCGTCCCGGGTTCCCCCGACCGGCCGCAATCTCATCTCCCAGTCGTCGCCCAGCGAGACGGTCGCCACGACGGGGCCGAAGCAGTCCTTGTCCGCATGTAGCGCGATTCCCTGACCGGGTTCGTATTCGTTGACGATCGCCTGATCCGGAACCCGGTCGAACAGCCCGGTCTCGTGATACAGGCGTTCGGCGATCTTCGCGATCCACCCCGGTAACGGTCCCAGACGCATATCGGACGAGATACCACGGGCTTGGTAGTCGTAGCGCCACCCGTAATGCTGCACGCGACGCTTCAGATCCCTGCGCCAGGGACTCGCGTCGATGTGCTCCATCGCGTCGCACTGAGCGGAACCATCCAGAAATCCGGGGAAGTAGCGAAGGCCGTCAATGTCGGGCCTTATGGCCTCGAAGGCCGGGATGTACCGATCCCGTGTCGACATGCCGTTTCGCCAGTCGTTCATGGTCCCGGCCCCGGAGCGGCGCGACGTCCCGGTCGAACCGCATGACCAATGCCGGCTACGGGCTTCCCGGCGCCGGACGGGTCTTGCGGACGGGCGGGACGGAGAGGGCGACCCGGATCGAGGGCGGGCGCCTCCGCATCGGGATCAGGCGGCGCGTTCCGTCGTCGGGTCGATCATCTTGCGGATCTCGGTCACCTTCGTGGCCGGGAAGCCGCTGATTTCGGCGTGCCTGTGGATCAGGTCCTCGTCGTCGGCCAGATAGACGCAGAAGGTCTTGTCACCGGCCACGTAGGACTCCACCCACTGGATCCCGGGACCGAGCTGGCGCAGGACCTCGTTGGACTTCTTCGCCGCCTCCCGCAACTGCTCGCGCTCGGCGCTTCCGATCTCCGGTATGTCGCGTTCGATGATGTATCTCGGCATTTCGCTTCTCCCTCCTCTCAATTCATCACCGGCATCACGTACTCGGCGCCCCTGCGGATGCCGGTGGGCCAGCGCGACGTGACGGTCTTCAGTCTGGTGTAGAACGACACGCCCTCCGTTCCGTGCATGTGCAGATCGCCGAACAGGGAACGCTTCCAGCCCCCGAAGCTGTGGAAGGCGAGCGGCACGGGGATCGGCACGTTGACGCCGACCATGCCGATCCGGCACTCGGCGCCGAACGTCCTCGCCGCGTCCCCGTCGCGGGTGAAGATGGCGGCGCCGTTTCCATACTCGTGCCCGTTGACGATCCCGAGCGCTGAATCGAAGTCCGGCATCCGGACCACCGACAGCACGGGGCCGAAGATCTCCTCCCGGTAGATACGCATGTCCGGCGTCACGTTGTCGAAGACGCTCGGCCCGATGAAGTGGCCGTTCTCGTATCCCTGCAGCGTGAAGCCGCGCCCGTCGACCACGAGATCGGCGCCTTCCTCGACGCCCAGGTCGATGTATCCCCGCACGCGCTCCAGATGCCGGGCCGTGACCAGGGGGCCCATCTCCGATTCGTCGTCGGTTCCCGGTCCCACCTTCAGGGACCGGGCGCGCGGCGCGAGGCGCTCCATCAGGGAATCGCCGGCGTCGCCCACCGCCACGGCGACCGAAACGGCCATGCACCGTTCTCCCGCCGAGCCGAACGCGGCGCCCATGAGCGCGTCCGTGGCCTGATCCATGTCGGCGTCGGGCATGACGACCATGTGGTTCTTCGCCCCGCCCAGGGCCTGCACCCTTTTCCCGGCGGCCGCGCCGGCCCGGTAGACGTGTTCGGCGACGGGCGTGGAGCCGACGAAGCTCACCGCCGAGACTCCGGGATGGGCGAGAATGGCGTCGACGGCCTCCTTGTCCCCGTGGACGACGTTGAACACCCCCGGCGGCAGCCCCGCCTCGGCGAGCAGCCCGGCCATGAAGTTCGCGGCCGACGGGTCGCGCTCCGAAGGCTTGAGGACGAACGTGTTGCCGCAGGCGACGGCGATGGGGAACATCCACATCGGCACCATCGCGGGGAAGTTGAACGGCGTGACGCCGGCGCAGACGCCCAGGGGCTGGCGCATCGAGTACATGTCGACACCGGTCGCCACGTTGTCGGAGAACGCGCCCTTCAGCAGATGGGGGATGCCGCAGGCGAACTCGACGACCTCCAGCCCGCGGGCGATCGAGCCCACGGCGTCGGAATGCACCTTGCCGTGCTCGGCGGTGATGATCTCCGCCAGGGCGTCGATGTTGTCGTCCAGAAGGGCCTTGAACCGGAACATGACGCGGGCCCGCCGGAGCGGAGAGGTGGCCGCCCATTCCGGAAAGGCCGCCGACGCGGCGGCGACCGCCGCGTCGACCTCGGCCGCCGTGGCCAGGGGCACGCGGGCGACGGGCTCGCCGGTCGCCGGGTTGTCGACCTCGGCGAAGCGGCCGCTCGTCCCTTCCACCAATTCGCCGCCCATGCAGTGACGCAACGTCTCCATTCCCGGATTTCCTCCCCGAACCCCTTCCCCGCCGGTCAGGCCGCCAGCGCATCGAGCGCCGGAACGTACTCCTCGCCGGTATCGCGCGCCACCGCCTCGCAGGTCACCTGCCCCCGGAAGACGTTGAGCCCGCCGAGGAAATGGGCGTCGTCCTCCATGGCGGCCCGGACGCCCTTGTCCGCCAGCGACACGATGAAGGGCAACGTGGCGTTGTTGAGGGCGAACGTCGAGGTCCGGGCCACGGCGCCGGGCATGTTGGCGACGCAGTAGTGGACGACGCCGTGCTCGACATAGACGGGGTCGGCGTGCGTGGTCGGGCGGCTGGTCTCGATGCACCCCCCTTGATCGATGGCCACGTCGACGATCACGGAACCGCGCTTCATCCCGCGGACGGTGTCCTCGGTCACCAGCCGCGGCGCGGCGGCGCCGGGAACCAGGACCGCGCCGACGACGAGGTCGGCGGCGACGACGTGCTCCTCGATGGCGTCACGGGTGGAATAGATCGTGTTCAGGGTCGGCCCGAACCGCAGATCGAGGTCGTGCAGCCGGGGGAGCGAGATGTCGATGACGGTGACGCCGGCCTCGAACCCCATGGCCATGCGGGCCGCGTTGGTCCCGGCGACTCCGCCGCCCAGCACGACGACCCGGCCCACGGGAACGCCCGGAACGCCGCTCAACAGGGTGCCCCGCCCGCCCTGCTCCAGCTCGAGACAATGGGCGCCGGCCTGGATCGCCATGCGCCCGGCGACCTCGCTCATCGGCGCCAGCAGCGGCAGGCCGCCGCGGTCGTCGGTGACCGTTTCGTAGGCGATGGCGATGCAGCCCGTATCCTTGAGCCGGCGCGTCAGCCCGGGATCGGGGGCCAGATGAAGGAAGGTGAACAGAACCTGGTTCTCCCGCAGCATGGACACTTCCGGCGCCAGCGGCTCCTTGACCTTCACGACGACGTCGGCGAGGGCGAAGACCTCCTCGGCGCCGTCCACGACCGCGGCGCCGGCGACCTCGTAGGCGCCGTCGTCGAGACCGATCTCTCGTCCGCAGCCCCTCTCGACGACGACCTCGTGCCCGCGGGCCACCAGTTCCCGCGCCGACGTCGGGGTCATCCCGACGCGGTACTCGTGCGTCATCGTCTCCCTGGGAACGCCGATTCGCACTTCGTCCCTCCCATCGCCGGCGCGGCGCGGTCAGCGTAGTCGACGAACGCGCCGATTGTATAGCGATTCGCCCGCCGGGGGAGGGAATATCGCGGATCGTCCCGATCGTCTCCCGGCATTCCGCGGCCGGAAGGCGCGACCGGACGCCGCACCCTCGACAACGGGGGGCGGACGCTGTACGGAGAGAGCTCCATGGACACGGTGCACCGCACGCCGGAAGAGAGGTTCGCGCGCCTGCCGGGCCACCCCTGGGCGCCCAACTACGTCGACGGCCTGCCGGGATACGAGGGCCTGCGCGCGCACTACGTCGACGAGGGGCCGCCGGATGCCGGGCACGTCTTCCTGTGCCTGCACGGCGAGCCGACCTGGGCCTACCTCCACCGCCGGATGATCCCCGGGTTTCTCGCCTCCGGGGGGCGGGTGGTCGCGCCCGACTGTTTCGGGTTCGGACGCTCGGACAAGCCGGGCGACGAGGGCGTCTACACGTTCGACTTCCACCGCCGCTTCCTGATCGCGTTCATCGAACGCCTGGACCTGCGCGGCCTCACGCTGGTCTGCCAGGACTGGGGCGGGTTGCTGGGGCTGACGCTGCCCGTGGACCTGCCGGACCGGTTCGAGCGCCTCATCGTCATGAACACGATGCTGGGAACCGGCGACGAACCCCTGAGCGAAGGGTTCCTCGGGTGGCGACGGTGGGTCCGGGACAACCCGGACCTCGCCGCCGGGCGCCTGCTCAAGCGCGCCTGCCCGCATCTGACCGATGACGAAGCGGCCGCCTACGACGCGCCGTTCCCCGACTCGCGGTACAAGGCCGGGGTCCGGCGGTTCCCGGAGCTGGTTCCCGACGGCCCCGACGCCGAGGGCGCCGAAGTCTCGCGCCGCGCCCGCGACTGGTGGCGCGCCGAGTGGCGGGGCCAGTCGTTCATGGCCATCGGCATGGCGGACCCGGTCCTGGGCGGCCCGGTCATGCGCGGACTGCATCGCCATATCCGGAACTGCCCGCCGCCCCGCGAGATGAGCGACGGCGGCCATTTTCTGCAAGAGTGGGGGGATGTCGTGGCCCGCGAGGCGCTGGCGTCTTTCGCGCGCGGCTGACGGCCGCACCGACCGGCGCGAACGCCCCTCGTGAACCGAAGCGTCCCCGACTCCCCGGCGCCGGCTCCGGGCGGCGACCGCGTGCTGCGCGGCATCGCGTTCATGCTGATCGCGGTCACGCTGTTCTCGTGCCTCAACGCGTCGGTGAAGTTCCTGACCGAGAACTATTCCACCACGCAGATCCTGTGGCTGCGGTACACGGGCCACATCATCTACGTCTTCCTGCTGCTGGCGCCCCGCCGCGCCCTGGGAGCGGTGCGGTCGAACCGGCCCGCCCTCCAGCTTTCGCGGTCCGCGCTCATGATCGGCGCCACGGTCTGCTACTACACCGCGCTCCGGCACGTCGCGTTGCCGACGGCCGCGTCCATCAACTTCACGTCGCCCCTGATGGTGGCCCTCCTCGCGATCCCGTTCCTGGGCGAGCGCGTGGGACCGCGCCGGTGGCTCGCCATATCGACGGGGTTCGCCGGCGCCCTCGTCATCGTCCGGCCGGGCTTCGGCGCCATGCACCCGGCGGCGTTGCTGGTGCTCGGGACGGCGTTCTGCTACGGGCTCTATCAGGTGCTCACGCGGAAGGTCGCGCCCTACGATTCGTCGGAGACCAGCACCATCTACACGGCGCTGCTCGGGTTCATTCTCACCAGCATCATCGTTCCCTTCGACTTCGCGCCGCCGCGCGACTGGGTGGACCTTCTCGCATTCTGCGCCCCGGGGCTCTTCGGCAGCCTCGGCCATTTCTGCCTCGTCAAGGCCTACGAGAACGGGCCGGCCTCGGCGATCTCGCCCTACAACTACACGCAACTCGTCGGCTCGGTCGCCTTGAGCGTCGTCATCTTCGACGAGTTCCCCGACTTCTGGACCTGGGCGGGATGCGGAATCATCGTCGCCAGCGGCCTCTATCTCATGCACCGGGAGGGCATGGCGCAACGGTCGCGGGAGCCGACGACGGCGAGGACGGAAAAGGACGGCGAGCGATGAGTGCGGACGTCCCCGACGGGTACGAGCCGGAGCCCGAGGACAACGCCTTCGTCGCGCTGGTGGGACCCGTTTTCCGGAAGACGGACGGAGACCGGGCGCGGTTCCTGTTCGACGCGCAGGAGAAGCACCGGAATCCGCGAGGCGTCGTTCACGGGGGGATGCTCATGACGTTCATGGACAACCTGCTGGCCCACGCCGTCACCCGCGCCGTCGGCGACGCGCGAAAGGCGACGATGAGCCTCTCCTGCGATTTCGTCGCGCCGGCCCGGCCCGGCCAGCGGATCGAAGGCGCGGGCGAAGTGACCCGCGTGACGCGCAGCATGGTCTTCGCCCGGGGCGCGATCACGGCCGACGGCGCGACGGTCGCGACCGGCGCCGGGGTCTGGAAACTGCTCGGCGACGCCCGCCCGGAGCCACCTGCCGACGATCCGTCATAGTCTTCCCGCCTGTCCGTGAAACCCGGCCGGCGGCCCGCCGACCAGCAATTCTCATTATGAGTTGAGGGTTGTTTTGAGCGTGTTGTTTGTAGTGGTTGGTGATGTGTGTGTGGAGTGTGTTCAGGAGGCATTGGGCGGGGGGACGCCGGTGACCAGAGTGTTCATGAGGCTGGTCCATGAGGGGAAGACCATGTAGGCGGTGAGAGTGCGCATGTGCTCGAACAGGCGTTTGCGTGCGCCGAGGGTCTGGCGTGCGCGCCGCCATGCGGCATCGATCAAGTCGCAGGCGGTATGCGCGGCGAAGGCCAGCAGGTTGAATGTCACCAGCACGCTGGCCAGGCTCTCACGTCCGTGTCCGAAATTGTGCTCCAGGTTGTAGCCGTTGGTTTTGAGCACGTTGAAGGTCTCGTTCTCGATTTTCCACCGCGCGCGTCCACATGCGGCGACCTCGGCGACGTTCTGGGGTGTGACGTCGAGATCGGTGACGAAGCTGTTGCGGTAGGTCACCTTGCCGCCGGGCTTGGCGATCTCGATCTCCAGCCAGGTGACGTGGAGCGCGCCGGCGCCATCGCGCAGGGGCAGGCCGGCCATCCATCGGTATCGGTGGTGGCGTTTGCCTGGCCCCCTGCCTGTGGTCTGGTGGGTCTCTTGCGGCGCCACGCCGTGCATGTATTCGCCCAGCGTCTTGTGGCTCGACGGCTTGCACACGAAGATGAAGTTGCCGCCTGCGGCTTGTACCGCTTCGCAGAGCGGCTGGCGGGCATAGAGGTCGTCGCCCAGATAGACCGGTCGCAGCCCGGCTGTGGACGGCCCGAGCCGCGCCAGCCAGCGCCGCGCCGCGCGGCTCTCGCAGTCCTGTTTGTCCGTCCCGTCCTGGGGGCGCACGAACTCCGGCGCCAACGGCAGTGCCCGCCGCTGGCCCGGCGCGACCAGCGCCGCGCCGACAAAGCTGTGGAAGAACTCCACCTCGTCACCGGCACGGCGCGTCGAACACTGCCCACAGCGCAGCTTGCGAGACCGGAAATGCTCCGAACCGTCCAACGCTATCAACACCCGCCCGTCCAGACACCGCATCTCCGACAGCGCCCCCGACTTGTCCAGGTCCGCAACCACTGCCGAAAACACGCCATCGAAATGCTCTGGAGGCGCACCGTCCAGCATCTGGCGAATGTGACTGTCGCACGGTATCCGCTCCATGCCGAACAGCGTCCGCGCGTTCGAGATGCCCCGACCCATCGACAAGAGCCGCTGATGCGACAGAAAGGACGGGCACTGCATGAAAAACACCGAATACGCCGCAAGACCGATCTCGCGCATCGTGTAACGACCGTTACGCCCAGACCGCTTGTCCGGCAGCGCCGCGCACCGATCACCCACCAATCCTATGTATCGATCAAGAGGCCCCATACCACCGCTTGAATCACATATACCAACCCCTGAAAACCCCCAGAAACGCATAATGAGAATTGCTGCCCGCCGACGTCGACCGTCGTTCCGGGATCGCGCCGCCGGTATACTTCCGCGCCCGCCCGACGCCGCGAGTCCGAGATGGCATTCGAGTCCCTGAGAGACTTCATCGACGCGCTGGAGCGCGACGGGCAGCTCGTCCGGGTGTCCGAGCCCGTCTCGCCGGTCCTCGAGATGACCGAGATCCAGACGCGCCTGCTCGCCGAGGGCGGGCCTGCGGCGCTGTTCGAGAATCCCGTGGACGAGGCCGGGCGGCCCCGCGGAATGCCCGTTCTCGTCAACCTGTTCGGCACCGTCGCCCGGGTGGCGCGCGGGATCGGCCGCGAGCCCGGCACGCTCCGGGAACTCGGCGAGACCCTGGCCTTTCTCCGGCAGCCCGAACCGCCGGGCGGATGGCGGGAGGCGCTGACGATGGCGCCGATGCTCAAGGCGGCGCTGTCGATGCGGCCCAGGACGGTGTCCGGGGGGCCGGCGCAGGAGGTGGTCCTGACCGGCGGCGACGTCGACCTCTCGCGCCTCCCGGTGCAGACGTGCTGGCCGGGGGAGCCGGCCCCGCTCATCACGTGGCCGCTGGTGGTGACGAAGGGACCGGGCGGCGGCAGGGAGGACGACTTCAACCTCGGCATATACCGGATGCAGGTGACGGGGCGGGACAGCACCTACATGCGCTGGCTCCGGCATCGGGGCGGCGCCGGGCATCACGCGCGCTGGAAGCGCGAACGGCCCGAACCGCTCCCGGCGGCGGCGGTGATCGGCGCCGACCCCGGCACCATCGTCGCGGCCGTGGCGCCGATCCCCGACACCATGTCGGAATACCGGTTCGCGGGGCTGTTGCGGAACGCCCCCGTCGAGCTCGTCGACTGCGAGACCGTGCCCCTCAAGGTGCCGGCGACCGCGGAGATCGTCCTCGAGGGCCACGTTTCGCTCGACGAATACGGCGACGAGGGTCCCTACGGGGACCATACCGGCTACTACAACGCGGTCGAGCCGTTCCCCGTGTTCCGGATCTCGGCCGTCACCATGCGCCGCGACCCGATCTATCTCTCGACCTTCACCGGCCGTCCGCCCGACGAACCGAGCATCCTCGGCGAGGCGCTGAACGAGCTCTTCGTCCCCCTGCTCCGCCAGCAGTTCCCGGAGATCGTGGATTTCTGGCTGCCGCCGGAAGCCTGCTCCTACCGCGTGGCGGTGGTGTCGATGAGGAAGGCCTACGCGGGGCACGCCCGGCGGGTGATGATGGCCGTGTGGTCCTATCTGAGGCAGTTCATGTACACCAAGTTCGTCATCGTCATCGACGACGATCTCGACGCCCGGAACTGGACCGACGTGATCTGGGCGATCTCGACGAACGTCGACCCGGCCCGCGACGTGACGACGGTGGAGAACACGCCCATCGACTACCTCGACTTCGCCTCGCCCGAGTCGGGGCTGGGCGGCAAGATGGGGATCGACGCCACCGCCAAGATCCCGCCCGAGACCCGGCGGGAGTGGGGCCGCAGGATCCGCATGTCGGACGACGTCATCACCCTGGTGACGGAGAAATGGCCGAAACTGGGGTTGCCCGGTTCCGGCGAACCGATCTGGAAGTGACCAGCCCGAGGGTGGCGCGGCGCGCGCCGGAGCCTGTATAGTCTTCCGTGCATGACAGCGCCCGCCACCACGTCCGCGCCATCCGGAGGAGCCACGGCCGAACTGCTGGACGGCCTGATCGGAAAGGCGTTGAAGTCGGGCGCCGACGCCGCCGACGCCCTGCGGGTGGGCGGCGTTTCCCTGAGCGTGTCGCAACGGCTGGGAAAGCGGGAGGATCTGGAAAGGTCCGAGACCGACGATCTGGGGCTCCGCGTCTTCATCGGCCGGCGGCAGGCCATCGTCTCGTCCACGGACACCTCGCCCGCAGCCCTCGACGAACTCGTCGAACGGGCCGTGGCGATGGCGAAAGCCGCGCCCGAGGACCCGTACTGCGGGCTGGCCGACCGCGGCCTCCTCGTGCCGCGGGTGGACGACCTCGACCTGTTCGACGCCCGCGAATGCGACGCCGGCGAGCTGTACGCGCGCGCGGCCGCGGCCGAGGACGCCGCGCGCGCCCATCCCGGCATCACCAATTCGGAGGGCGCGGACGCGAGCTGGGGCGTGACCACGGTCGATCTGGCCACCAGCCACGGCTTCGCGGGCCGCTACGAAACCTCGATTCACGGCGTGAGCGTCGCCGTGGTGGCCGGCGACGGCGCCGCGATGGAGCGGGATTACGACTACGCCGTGGCCCGGCACCTCGACGACCTCGAGGACGCGGGCGACGTCGGCCGGCGCGCCGGCGCGCGCGCCGCCAAACGGCTCGGCCCGAGAAAGGCGGAGACCGTGCAGGCGCCGGTGGTCTTCGATCCCCGGGTCGGCGCGAGCATCCTGAGGCACTTCGCGAGCGCCCTCTCGGGCCCCGCCGTGGCGCGCGGCACGAGCTTCCTGAAGGACGGCATGGGACGGCAGGTCTTCCCCGCGAACGTCACCGTCGCCGACGATCCGCGCCGCACCCGCGGCCTGGCGTCGAAACCGTTCGACGGCGAGGGCGTCGCCAACCGCAGGACGGTCCTGGCGAAGGCGGGCGTCCTCGAGAGCTGGATCCTCGACTCGGCGTCGGCGCGGCAACTGGGCCTCCCGACGACGGGGCACGCCGGAAGAGGGACCTCCTCACCCCCGTCGCCGTCCACGACCAACCTGTACATGGACGCCGGCGAACCGGCGCCGCAGGACCTGATGGCGGACGTCGCCAGCGGGTTCTACGTGACCGAACTGATCGGCTTCGGCGTCAATCCGGTCACCGGCGACTACAGCCGGGGAGCCTCCGGGTTCTGGATCCGGGACGGCGAGATCTCCCATCCCGTCAGCGAGGTGACCATCGCCGGCAACCTCAAGGACATGTTCATGAACCTGACGCCCGCCGACGACCTCGAATTCCGCTACGTCGCGAACGCGCCGACGCTCCGTATCGACGGCATGACCGTGGCCGGTGCATGACGGCCCGCGGCGCCCCGGTTCCGGGGGATCTGGAGGGAGACCACGCGCTCCTCGTCCGCGCCGTGCGCCAGGCCGGCGACGTCGCGCGGCGGTATTTCGAGGCTGGCGCGAAGTCCTGGCACAAGAAGCCGGACGATCCCGTGACCGAGGCCGACGTCGCGGTCGACTCGCTGCTCCGCGAACGCCTGTGCGCCGACCGTCCCGGCTACGGCTGGTTGTCCGAGGAGACCGAGGACGACCTGTCCCGCCTCGAACGCCGCCGTGTCTGGATCGTCGACCCGATCGACGGCACCCGCGCCTTCATGGCCGGGCGGGCGGAGTTCACGATCTGCGCGGGGCTGGTCGAGGACGGGCGGCCGATCCTCGCCGCCGTCCTCAACCCGATCACGAAGGAGTTGTTCGAGGCGGCGAGGGACGCGGGCGCCCGATGCAACGGCGAACCGCTCGCGGTTCCCGACGGCGTGGCTCTGGAGGACGCCCGGCTGCTGGCGAGCCGGCGCGCGCTGGAGCGCCGGCCGGGCTTCGGCTCCCTGCCCCGCGCCCGGTTCGACTTCGTCAACTCGATCGCCTACCGGATGGCGCTGGTGACGCAGGGCCGGTTCGACGCCACGATCTCGCTCACCCGAAAGAGCGACTGGGACCTCGCCGCCGCCGAACTGATCGTCGCCGAGTCCGGCGGGCGGACGGCCGCGCCGGACGGCTCGCTCCTCCGCTACAACGGCGAGTCCACGGAGCACGCGGGCGTCGTCGCCGCCGGCCCGCGGCTTCTGGGAGAAATCCTGGGCCGCCTGTAGGCGACGGGCCGCCGCCCCGGCGACACCCGGTGGTGTCTCAGTTTGAAATTCCTGCTTGTTCGTGGTTTTCAGTGGCCGGTGGCCGGTGATCGGTGCTGGCAACTGGCCACTGGTCACTGGTCACTGGCCGTCGGCGCTCCCAGGGACATGCCAGATAGCTCACCCAGCGTGCCATGTTTCAAAACTGAGACACTACCCGACATCCCGCCCGGTTGCGCCCCGGACGGCGGGCCGCGTATGAATACCCGATGCCCGAGCGGTCCTGCCCCCGCTGCGGCGCCGACAACGCCTCGGCGCCGGCGCTGCACTCGTGGCGCGAATGGCGGATCAGGCGCTGTCGCGGCTGCCGCTTCGTCTACCTCGCCAACCCGCCCGCGCAAGCGGCGTATGACGTGGAGTACGCCTGGGAGCGCAACTACGACGCGCGCGAGCGGCGGATGCGCGACGAACACCCGATCGCGTTCGCGATTTCGGGCTGGCACCGCAAGGTTCGGCGAGCCGTCGTCCGCAAGCCGAACAAGCTGTCGCGGCGGGTCGAGAGATGGATTCCGTCCGGAACGGTCGTCGAGCTCGGCTGCGGTTCCGGCGGCTGGCTCGCGGCGCTGCCGTCCCGGTACGAGGTCGTCGGGATCGAGATATCCGAGGCGCTGGCGCGGGCGGCCGAGGCGGCGCTGCGCGGGCGCGGCGGGCGCGTGATCCACGCGCCGGCGACGGAGGCGCTCCGGGGGTTCGATCCCGGCGCAGCCGACGGCGTGCTGATGCGATCGTTCCTGGAACACGAGCACGAGCCGGCGGAACTGTTGCGCCTGACGGCGCGGGCGCTGCGTCCGGGCGGCGTGGCGGTCGTCAAGGTTCCGAACTACGGCACCCCGAACCGGTGGGTGATGGGCCGCCGGTGGTGCGGCTTCCGGTTCCCGGATCATCTCAACTACTTCACCGCCGGGAGCCTGCGGGCAATGGTCGAGGCGTCGGGGCTGGACATCGCCGCGGCCGCCCGCTGGCCCGTCGGCGACAACATGTGGATGGTGGCGTCGCGCCGATGACGGGCCCGGCCGGGCGGCGGCCGGACCCCGCCGTCTCCTTGGTTCCGGCCGCGGACCGTGCTACATCGGACCCGGAAACGAGGGAACAGGCATTTGACCAGCGCGCGCGCCGAAGGCCCGGCCGGCGAGTCGCGACCGGCATCCAGCCACGCGCTCGTCGCCCGGCTGTATCGCGACCACATCCGCCGCCACCTCGGCAAGCTGGGTTTCTCGGCGCTGTGCATGGCCGTCGTCGCTGCGGCGACCGCGGCCAACGCGTGGCTGATGGAACCCTTCCTGGACAAGGTCTTCCTCGAGCGGAACGAAACCATGCTCGTGCTGGTGCCGCTCGCCGTTCTCGCCATCACCCTGATCAAGGGTGTCGCCGGGTATCTGCAAGGCTACGTCATGGCGGCCGTGGGCCAGCGGATCATCGCCGACGTTCAGATCGAGCTCTTCGGCCATCTGATGCGCGCCGATCTCGACTACTTCCAGAAGACGACGTCGGGGCGGCTGGTCTCGAGTTTCCTCAACGACGCCAATCTCCTGTGCGACGCGGTGTCCCGGGCCCTTGCCGGGATCGCCAGGGATTCGCTGATGCTCGCCTTCCTGATCGCCCTGATGTTTCACCAGGACTGGCGTCTCGCCACCGTCGCCTGCGTCGTCTTTCCCGTCGCCATACTGCCGGTCCGCAACATCGGCCGGCGGACGCGCAAGGCCTCGACCCAGACCCAGGAGCGGACCGGCCGGTTCTCGGCGATCCTGACCGAGACGCTGCAGGCGGCGCGGCACGTCAAGGCCTACGGCATGGAGGCGCACGAATCGAGGCGGGCGCGGGACGCCATCGAGGCCAGGCTGTGGGCGATCTACAAGATCGTGAAGGCGCGGGCGGCGGCCACGCCCCTCATGGAGACGCTGGGCGGGATCGCGGTCGCCGCGATCATCTACTACGGCGGAAGCCGGGTCATCGCCGGCGAGACGACGCCGGGAACCATCTTTTCCTTCGTCGCCGCGCTGGTGCTGGCGTATCAGCCGATGAAGAGCCTCGCCAACCTGAACGCGGCGCTTCAGGAAGGGCTCGCCGCGGCGCAGCGGATATTCGCGATGCTCGACGTCGAGCCGGACATCAGGGACAGGCCCGGCGCCCCGCCGCTGCGGCTCGACGCCGGCGAAATCCGTTTCGAGAGCGTCGGCTTCGTCTACCCCGACGGGCAACCGGCTCTCGCCGACATCGACCTCGTGATACCGCCCGGGCGCCGCGTGGCCCTCGTCGGCCCGTCCGGCGCCGGCAAGTCGACGCTGCTCAATCTCATCCCGCGCTTCCACGATCCCACGTCGGGGCAGGTGCTGATCGACGGCCAGGACGTCCGGGAGGTCGGCCTGGCATCGGTCCGCGCGAGCATCGGGTTGGTCAGTCAGGAGGCGATCCTCTTCGACGACACGGTCCGCGCCAACATCGCCTACGGGCGTCCCGGAGCCGATACGGCGGAGATCGAGGCGGCGGGCCGCGCCGCGGCGGCCGATTCGTTCATCCGCGCCATCGAGCGCGGATACGACGCGGTGGTCGGCGAATCGGGAACCCGGCTCTCGGGAGGCCAGCGCCAGCGCATCGCCATCGCCCGCGCCATGCTCAAGGACGCGCCGATCCTGCTGCTGGACGAAGCCACGTCGGCGCTCGACCTGGAGTCGGAGCGGCAGGTGCAGGACGCGCTCGCGACGCTCATGGAGGGCCGTACCACCCTGATCGTCGCTCACCGGCTGTCGACGGTCATCGACGCCGACGTCATCCACGTCATCGACAGGGGCCGGATCGTCGAGTCGGGGTCCCACGCCGAACTGATGGCCCGGTCGGGCGTCTACGCGCGGCTCTACCGGTCGCAATCGACGGTCCCGGACGAAGCGCCGGCCGCCTTGCGGGCGCGGGCGTGAGCCGGCGACGGTCCACCGGGCCGCGCCGCCCGATCCCCTGAAGTGTACAGGCGCGTTCCGCATATGCCGCCGGTCCGGGCCGTCCTGTGCCGGCTCGTCGCCGCCTACATCAGGCTGGTCTACGCGACCAGCCGGTGGGAAATGCGGAACGCCGGGGCCGTGAACGCGCTGTGGGATGCAAACTCGCCGTTCATCCTGGCGTTCTGGCACGGGCGGATGTTCATGATGTCGACCATGTGGCGCAAGGGCGTGCCGGTGGGCATGCTGATTTCGCGCCATCGGGACGGCGAGCTGATCGCCCGGACCCTGCGCCATTTCGGGGTCGACGCCATCCGCGGCTCCACGTCCCGGGGCGGCGGCGGCGCGCTGCGCGAGGTTCTGCGGGCCTTGAAGTCCGGGAAGTCCATCGGATTTACGCCGGACGGACCCCGCGGCCCGCCCATGCGGGCGAGCGACGGCGTCATTTCCGCCGCACGGCTGGCGGGGGCGCCGATCGTCCCCGCCGCCTGCGCGGTGTCCCGCCGCAAGGTGCTCTCCTCCTGGGACCGGTTCGTGATCCCCTTTCCCTTCTCGCGGGGCATATGCATATGGGGAGAGCCGCTCTCCGTCCCCCGCAACGCCGACCGGGAAACCGTCGAGGCCTCGCGGCAGTCCCTGGAACGGTCCCTCAACGAGATCTCGGCGGCGGCGGACCGGTACTGCGGCGTGGGCGTCCTAGCGCCGTCGCCCGATGCCTGATGAAGGCGGTCTATCGGGGTCTGACCTGGATGGCCGCGCCGGCCCTGCGGCTGCTTCTCGAACGGCGGCTGGCGAACGGCAAGGAGGACCCGGATCGCGTGCTCGAACGCACCGGCATCGCGAGCGTGGCGCGCCCCGGCGGCTCCCTCTCGTGGGTCCACGGCGCAAGCGTCGGGGAGCTCGTGGCCGCGCTGCCCCTCGTCCGGGCGCTGACGGACCGGCGCCTCGCCGACACGGTGCTCGTCACGACGGGCACCGTGACCTCCGCCCGCCTCGCGCGGGAGCGCCTGCCGTCCTCGGCCATCCATCAGTTCGTCCCCCTGGATCACCCGGGCTGGGTGCGCCGTTTCTACGATCACTGGCGTCCGGATCTCGCGCTGTGGCTGGAAAGCGAGCTGTGGCCGAACCTCCTGTCGGAGGCGCGTCGCCGCGGAATCGGGGCGATGTTGCTGAACGCCCGCGTCACCGAACGCAGCCTGCGAAGATGGCGGTTGTTTCCGGGCCTGAGTCGATCGACGATGGCCGCCTTCGACCTCTGCCTCGCGCCCGACGAGGAACAGGCGCGCCGCCTCGGGCTGCTCGGCGCGCCGAGGGTGCGCGTGATCGGCGATCTGAAGGCCGCGTCGCCGCCGCTGCCCGTCGACGAGCGGGAACGACGGGCGTTGAGCGCCTTGATCGCCGGCCGCGCGGCGTGGCTGGCCGCCAGCACCCATCCGGGAGAGGAAGAGGCCGTGGCCCGCGCGCACGAGGAGCTCGGCGGGAAAATCCCCGGCCTGTTGACGATCGTCGCGCCGCGCCATCCGGAACGGGGGGCGGAAATCGCCCGGAAACTCGACGCCCGCGGGCTCGCCTGCGCGCGCAGGTCCCTGGGCGAGGCCGTTTCCGACGATACCGAAGTCTACGTCGTCGACACGCTCGGCGAGCTGGGGCTCGTGTACCGTCTGGCGCCGGTGGCGTTCGTCGGCGGCTCCCTCGTTCCCCACGGAGGCCACAACCTGGCGGAAGCCGCCCGCCTCCACTGCGCCCTCGTCTGCGGGCCGCATCTCCACAACTTCGCGGGTGTTTCCCGGCGCCTCGCCGAGGCCTCGGCCTTGACGACGGTGAACGATCCCGAAAGTCTGGCGGCCGAGATCGGGATGCTGCTGCGGGACCACGAAATGACCGAGAAGCGCGCCGCGGCCGCGAGGCGCGTCGCCCAGGAAGACGCCGCCGCCGGGGAGCGCGCCCTGGCGGAAATCCTGGAGGCGGTAGCGGGCATCCCGCCGCGGGACCGGACGAGGCCGGCGGGCGGTGACCCGCCGGGAGGGATCGGACGGTGAAGTCGCCCGAGTTCTGGACGCACGAGGATTCGATCCTGTCGGCCGTTCTGGCGCCCCTCGGCGGCATCTACGACGCCTGCGCGCAGGCCCGGGCCGCCTTGACGTCGCCGCAGACCGCGCCGGTCCCCGTCGTCTGCGTCGGAAGCGTCCTGGTCGGCGGCGCCGGCAAGACGCCCTGCGCGATCGCGCTGCTCTCGCGCCTGCGGGCCGCCGGCATCGACGCGCACGCGGTCAGTCGCGGCTACGGCGGGCGCGCCACGGGACCATGCCGGGTCGACGCCGAATCCCGATCGGTCGACGCGGTGGGGGACGAGCCTCTCCTGCTGGCGCGGGTCGCGCCGACCTGGGTGGCCCGCGACAAGATCGCGGCCGTCCGGGCCGCGGTCGACGACGGCGCGCGGATGGTCGTGCTCGACGACGGACTGCAAAACCCGACCTTGAAGAAGGACCTCTCCGTGCTCGTGATCGATTCGTCCATCGGTATCGGGAACGGCCGCATCTTTCCGGCGGGCCCGCTGCGCGAGCTGTTTTCGCGGGCCCTCGACCGGGTTCACGCGGCCATCGTCCTCGACGGCGCCGGTACGGGGGAAACCGGCGTCTGGCCGGAGGTGATCGATCGATTTCGCGCCTCGCTGCCCGTCCACCGCGCGCGGCTCGTTCCCGCCGAGACCGCTCTGCCGGTGCTGGAGCGCCCCGTCTTCGCCTTCGCCGGCATCGGGTATCCGGCGAAGTTCTTCTCCATGCTTCGCGGCATGGGATGCGACCTCGTCGGCGCGCTCGCGTTCCCGGACCACCATCGGTACACCTTCAAGGAGGTCATGAGGATCGTCGAGATGACGATCGGCACGGGCGCGCGGCCGGTCACCACGGCGAAGGACGCCGTTCGGTTGCCGGAGGACACGCGGAAGATGGTCGACGTCGTCGACGTCGTGGTCGAATTCCAGGACGAGGCCGCCATCGACGAGCTCTTGCAGCCCTTCGCACGGGCGGCGACCGGCCACGCCGGGGAATCCGAACCATGTCCTTCCTGACCGCGGAGGAAATGCGGCGCTGGTCGCGCACCCTTCGCCTGCTGCGCAACCTGACGGAGTTCCTGGCGGTGCTGCTGGCGCTCGCGGTCTTCCGCGTGCTGCCGGTCGATACGGCCTCCGCCCTGGGCGGCAGGATCGGACGGGGCATCGGGCCGCTGCTCCCGGTCTCGAGACGCGCGCGCCGGAACGTGGCGAAAGCGTTTCCCGACAGGTCGCCGGAGGAGATCGCGGCCATCGTCCTGGACATGTGGGAAAACTTCGGTCGCGCCGCCGCCGAGTATCCGCACCTTCGCAGGCTCCGGCGCCGCGACGATCCGCCGCGGGTCGCGGTCCAGGGCGCCGATATCCTCGACCGGGCGCGGGACTCGGGCGAGCCGCACGTCTTCTTCTCCGGGCATTTCGCCAATCTCGAGCTCGGAGGAACCGCCATCACCGGACGCGGGATGCCGCTCACGGTCGTCTATCGGGCGGCGAACAACCCGTTCGTCGACTACCTGCTGCTGGCGGTCAGAAGGCATGGAGTCGGCGCCGAATTCATCTCCAAGGGCAAGGCGGGGGCGCGGGAACTGCTCTCGGCCATCGAGGCGGGCCGCCACGTGGGGCTGTTCGTCGATCAGAAGATGAACGACGGCATCCCCGTTCCCTTCTTCGGGCGAGACGCCATGACGGCGCCGGCCCTCGCCCGGCTCGCCCTGAAATCGGACCGGCCGATCGTGCCCTTGCGGGTCGAGCGCCTGCGGGGGGCGACGTTTCGGATCACCGTCCATCCGCCGCTGGACGTGCCGAGGACCGGCGACCGGGAGGCCGACGTGTTCAACGTGATGGTCCGGGTCAACGGGATTCTCGAGGCCTGGATCCGCCAGAGCCCCGGCCAGTGGTTCTGGGTGCACGACCGGTGGGGCGACCGGACGTCCGTCCCCGAATGAAACGAGCGTTCCGCAGGGCCGGAGGCACCGGGCGCGCGCGCCGCTCGCCCGCGTCACGCGCGCGGGAGGGGGTGCGTCATCGTTCCGGCATCGGGGGAACGAGGAGCGCCGGGTCCAGCCGCGCGTCGAACCAGTTGACGCGCCAGTCCAGGTGCGGCCCGGTCACCCGCCCGGTGGCGCCCACGGCGCCGACGACGTCGCCCTGCCGAACCGTCCGGCCCGCGCCGACGTCGACGGAACCGAGGTGCGACAGGACGGTGGTCACGCCGAAGCCGTGATCTATCATCACCGTGCCCCCGGTGAAGTAGAGGTCGTCCGCCGCCAGGGCGACGACGCCGTCGGCCGGGCTGCGGACGGGCGTCCCGGCGTCGGCCGCGATGTCGATCCCGTAATGGGGGCGCCGCGGCTCGCCGTTGAGGATCCGGCGGCTGCCGTACACCCCCGTGACGGTTCCGACGACGGGCCAGACGAAGCCCGTCCGGTAATGGGGCCGGCCGGTGTCCAGGCGTCTGACGGCAGCGATCCGGGAATTTTCCCGGCGGATACGCTTCAGGGCCTCGGCGCCCGGGGTCACCATGCGGTCGGGCAGGCCGTCGATCCGCTGGGTCTCGTAGCGCCGGGCCCGCACCCGCAGCGGCAGCGCCTCCCGCGATCCGTCCGGATAGCGGACGTGGAGCGTCGCCCGTCCGGGCGCGTCGCGGCCGAATCCGAAGACGAAACCGCCGTCACCGGATACCCGCAGCGGACGGTCGTTCAGGCTTATCCCGGTTCCGGGGGGCGCCGACCCGAGGACGAGGCCGCCCTGGATCGAGTCTCCGTCGAGCGCGACGCCGTCGGCGCCGACGGCGCCGGCGCGGAACGACAGGACCAGCGCCAGCGCCAGCGCGAGTCGGGCTATGACGCGGCCTCCCCGGCCGACGGCTCCAGGGCGCCGGCGTCCATCGCCCGCCGGGTCGCCGCCTCGGCGTTCAGGTACGCTTCCTGACGCTCGAAGCTCCAGTAGCGCAGTTCGTCGAGCGGAATCCGTTCGCCGGTCACGGCACAGCATACATACGTGCCGGGTATGACGACCTCGAAGTCGCCCGAACGATAGCGCAGCATCGCCCGCGAATCCGGTCTCAGCACGATCGGCCCCTTCCCTACAGGAGACGGCCCTGGCCGTGGCCGCGTCCGCCGTCCCGGCCGGACGCCGCCGCCGACTCGCCGCGCCCGGAGGCCTCGCCGGAACCGTCCGCCCTGGCCCCCACATGGCCGTCCACGAACTCGATGTCAAGCGCCATGCCCGGCGTCACCGCCGCCGCGCGGGGCAGAACCCCGTCGGCGCTGCGGACGACGGCATACCCCCGGTCGAGGACGTTCTGGTAGCCGAGGCTCTCCAGCAGCCGGCCGAGGGAGTCCCAGCGGGTCCGCCGCTCGGCGACGCGGCGCGACGCCTCGCGCGCCAGCGCCCTGGTCAGCCGGCTGAGGTCGAGGCGGGCTTCCGCGGCCAGGCGCTCGACGTGGCGCGCATGGAGGCGGCGACCGGCGTCCGTCAGCGACCGGCGCGCGTCCTCGCGGTGCCGGCGCCAGCCCCGCATCAGGCGCTCCACGGAATCGTCGAGGCGCTGGACGGCAACCTGAAGGACGTCGCCCGGACTCCGCAGACCCCGGTGCAGCCCTTCCAGACGCATCCGGCGCTCCCGGAACGTCCGGTGGGCGGAGCGGCGGAGGCGCGCCTGCAGGTCCTCGACGGAATCCAGCAGGTCCGCGCGCACGGGAACCACCATCTCGGCCGCCGCCGTCGGCGTCGGCGCGCGGGCATCGGCGGCGAAATCGATCAGCGTGGTGTCGGTTTCGTGGCCGATGGCCGAAATCAGGGGGATACCGCCGTCCGCCACCGCCCGGACCACGACCTCCTCGTTGAAGGCCCACAGATCCTCGATACTGCCGCCGCCGCGCGCCACGATCAGAACGTCGGGACGGGGGACGGGGCCGCCCTCCGGCGCGTCGTTGAAGCCGCGGATCGCCGCCGCGACCTGTTCCGCCGCGCCCTCTCCCTGGACCGGGACGGGCCACAGCAGCACGCGCCGCGGAAAACGGTCGCGAAGACGGTGGAGGATGTCGCGGATGACGGCGCCCGAAGGCGACGTGACGACGCCGACGGTGTCGGGCAGGAACGGCCGGGAGCGCTTGCGGTCGCCGTCGAACAGCCCTTCCGCCGCGAGCTTTCGGCGGCGTTCCTCGAGCAGCTTGAGAAGCGCGCCTTCGCCGGCGACCTCGATGCCGTCGATGACGATCTGATACCTGGACCGCGCCGCGTAGGTCGTGATCCGGCCGGTGGCGACGATCTCGAGCCCGTCCTCCGGCTCGACGGAGAGGTATCGCGCCGTGCCCCGCCAGCACACCGCGTCGATGACCGCGTTCTCGTCCTTGAGGCTCATGTAGAGATGGCCCGACGCGGCGCGCTTGAAGCCCGACACCTCCCCCCGCACGCGCACCCGGTCGAAGGCGCCCTCCACCGTTCGCCTCAGCGCGGCCGACACCTCGCCGACCGTGTATTCGGGGACGTTGGGGAGACTCGTCTGTTCGCTCATCGGCGGGACTTCGTGCCGCGACGGGTCCGGCGCGTGGCGCCGCCGGTCCCCGTTGCCTCGCATGGCTCCTATGATACAAGGAACGTCGGCGGTGCGGAACGGCGCGCCGGGGCGTCCCGGGGCGCCTTGGCCGGCGTCCTCCCGGCGATTCAGGCGCGGAGAGCCATGCGTTGAACGTACTCGTCGTCGGTTCGGGCGGTCGCGAGCACGCGCTGTGCCGGTGCATCGGCGCGTCGCCCCTGGTCGATACGCTCCATTGCGCTCCCGGCAACGCCGGCATCGGCGAGATCGCGCGCCGGGCCGATGTCCCGGCCACCGACGTCGACGGCCTGGTGGCGTTCTGCCGGAGCGAGGCCATCGATTATGTGATCGTCGGCCCCGAGCAGCCCCTCGTCGACGGGCTGGTCGACCGGCTGGCCGAGGCCGGCGTCAAGGCGTTCGGACCGGACGCGAAAGCCGCCGCCATCGAGGGATCCAAGGGCTTCGCCAAGGACCTGTGCGCCAGGCACGGCATCCCGACCGCCGCCTACGGGCGCTTTTCCGAGGCCGCCGCCGCCAAGGCGTGGATCGCGGCGAACGGCGCCCCGGTCGTGGTCAAGGCCGACGGCCTGGCCGCGGGCAAGGGGGTCACCGTGGCGCGGTCCGAGGCGGAGGCGGAGGCGGCCGTGGACGAGGCCCTCGGCGGGCGCTTCGGCGCCGCGGGGCGCGAGATCGTCGTCGAGGAGTTCCTCGACGGCGAGGAAGCGAGCTTCTTCGCCCTCGCCGACGGCGAGACCGTCCTGCCCCTGGCCTCGGCGCGGGACTACAAGACAGCGGGCGAGGGCGATACCGGCCCCAACACCGGGGGCATGGGCGCCGTTTCCCCCGCCCCCGCCGTGACGCCGGAAATCCGCGACAGGATCATGAAGCGCATCGTCGAGCCCACCGTGTCCGCCATGGCCGCCGAAGGCCGTCCCTACACCGGGGTGCTCTACGCGGGCGTCATGATCGTCGACGGCGAGCCCCTTCTCCTCGAATACAACGCCCGCTTCGGCGACCCCGAATGTCAGGCGCTGCTGGCGCGCCTCGACCCCGAATCCGACCTGCTGCCGGCGCTGACGGCGGCGACGGACGGGGGCCTCGCCCAGGCCGAATTGCGATGGCGGCCCCGAACCGCCGTCACCGTCGTCCTGGCGGCGCGGGGGTATCCGGGCGGGTACGGGACGGGAAGCGAGATCCGGAACGTGGAGGCCGCCGGAGAGCTGCCCGGCGTCACGGTCTTCCACGCCGCCACCGAAAGGCGGAACGGCGCCCTGGTCGCGGCCGGCGGCCGCGTCCTGAACGTCACGGCGGTGGGCGCGGACGTCGCCGAGGCCCGGGCGCGCGCATACGAGGCGGTCGACACGATCGACTGGCCGCAAGGCTTCTGTCGGCGCGACGTCGGCTTGCGCGCGGGCGGCCGCGCGGCCTAGGCGCCCGAGAGGACCGCGCCGTGCCGTCGCGAACGGAGCTCTTCTCGGGCGTCGGGAGCGTGCGCCAAGGCCACGAATTCGACGTCGCCGGCCTCGAGCGCTTCATGGCGGAGAACGTCGCCGGGTTCGCGGGGCCGGTGTCGGTCCGCCAGTTCAGGGGCGGGCAGTCCAACCCGACCTACCGCGTCGACGCGGCCTCCGGCGCCTACGTCCTGCGGCGCAAGCCGCCGGGAAGGCTCCTGCCCTCCGCCCACGCGGTGGACCGCGAATACGCGGTGATGTCCGCCTTGCGGGGAACGGGCGTGCCCGTGCCCGAGACCCGCGCGCTGTGCGAGGACGAGGCCGTGATCGGCACGCCGTTCTACGTCATGGAGTTCGTCGACGGCCGGGTCCTGTGGGAGCCCCAGCTGCCGGGCATGGAGCCCGGCGAGCGCGCGGCCGTCTACGACGCCATGAACGCGGTGATCGCGCGGCTTCACGCCGTGGACTTCGCGGCCGTCGGACTGTCCGGGTTCGGCCGCCCGGGCGGTTTCGTCGCGCGTCAGATCCGCCGCTGGTCGCGGCAGTATCTGGAGAGCGGGGAAGAACCGATCGAGGAACTGGACCGCCTTTGCGCGTGGTTGCCCGAACGCCTTCCCGGTCGCGACGAGACGGTCGTCGTGCACGGCGACTACCGCCTCGACAACATGATCTTCGACGCCGCGGAACCCCGGGTGGCGGCGGTGCTCGACTGGGAGCTCTCGACACTCGGCGATCCGGTCGGCGACTTCGCCTACCACGTCATGCAGTGGCGCCTGCCGCCGAGCGTGTTCCGCGGATTGAAGGGCGCCGACCTCGACGCGCTCGGGATACCCGCGGAAGAGCGTTACGTCGCCGCGTATTGCGAACGGACGGGACGCGACGGGATCCCGCACTGGGACTACTACATGGCCTACTGCATGTTCCGTCTGGCGGCGATCCTGCACGGCATCCTGGTGCGCGAACGCCGAGGCACGGCCGCCAGCGCGCACGCCGCCGGGATGGGCGCTCTCGCCCGTCCCGTCGCCCGCCTCGCCTGGGAGCAGGTCGAGACGATCGAGGCCCGCCGCCGGGAGGCTTGACCTCGACGTCGCGCGTCGTCGTCGGGTCGCGGCCGGCGCCCGGAGGCTGCCGGTTCAGAAGCGCACCTTGAAGACCATCCCGCCGCCGTAGTCGCGCGCGCCCGTCGCCCAGCGCGCCGCCCCTTGCAGCGCGTACCGGCCGCCACCCCATTCGACCGAACCGCCGACCTCGAACCGCGCCCGCGTCGCCTCCGACTGCGACGACAGACCCACGTCCGACACCCGCATCACCGTCTCCCGAGAGAACCCGTGCTCCACGTCCACCGAACCGAACATGCGGCCCCTCCCCTCCGACGCCTCCAGCGCGACACCCGCAACCCCCGTCGCGGCCCGGCCCTTGTCCAGCGACACGCTCGCGTCCACCGCGTCCGTGAAGGCGTCCATGCCCACACGCGAATACGACAGCCGCGCACGCGGCGTCGCCGTCAACGCCCCCAGCGGACCCGAACCCAGATCGACACGGCGGCCCACCTCCACGCCAACCGCATGGCCGAAGGCCCCGACGCTCGACTTCAGCGACCCGCGCCGCCCGGACTCCAGGGCCACGTCGTACCACGTCGCCGATACCTCGCCGGCCATGTACGCGCCGTCGGACAACCGCCACGCCATCGACGCCCCCAGGCCGTTCCCCGCAACGTCGATCCCGCCGTCGTTCCCCGACACCTCCGCCGAGGCGCGGCGGTGGTGCGCCGACAGGCCGGCCACGCCCGCCTCCAGCGGAAAGTCGATGCCCGTCTCCGCCCCGTAGCGGCGCTCGGTCCACGACAGCCCGGCCCCCGACGTCGACGTCGACCGCTCCGTCTCGCGCGAACCGCCCGACGCCGCCACCCGCGCCCACACCCCGTTCGGCGAGCGCGGCGCCGCCATCCGGTCATGGAACCCCGACGTCCCGGTCATGCCCAGAAGCACCGACGGCAGCGCCTCGTACACCCGCGAACGCGGCGCGTAGTCCGGAACCAGCTGGTCCCTCTCGAGACCCACGTCATAGGCGCCCATCGGCGCGGCGCCGCTCGTGCCGCGCGCACCAACGTCCAGCATCCTGCCGTCCGCCGTGACGATCGTCACCTTCCTGTCGCCGTTGCTGGTAATCTGCCCCGGTACCCGAGCCCTCATCTTCTCCGGATGCTCGTCCGGGGCTTGCCGGATCGTCAGGTCGAGATCGCCCCCGGCGTCGATGTCGCCCGCTTGGCCCGTGTCCGTCACCTCCGCCTCCAGGTCGCCCCCGGCGTCGATGCCGTTCACCGTTCCCGCCACCGTCACGTCCAGGGTGCCGGTGTCGCTGCGGACGCCGGCGCCTTCGGTACAGGCGATCCGTCCGCCCGCGCCCACCGCCACCGTGCCGCCGCGGTCGAGCCGCACGCAGCCGACCGAGCCGTCCACCTGCACCGTGCTCGCCGCAAGGCGGATGGTCCCCGTCACGCTGCCGCCGCGCACCACCGTCACCGTGTGATCGTCGCCGTCGCCAAGGCCCAGGACGTCACCCGTCACCATGCCGGCCACGGTCATCGACAGGTCGCCGCCTGCGCTGCGCAGCGCCTCGGTCCTGCCGTCGACCTCGACGCCCGTGAGCCTGCCGGTCGCAGCCACCGTCACCGCGCCGCCATCGGTGTAGAGCAGCCGCCCGATGCTGCCCACCACCGTCAACGGGCCGACAGGGTCGTGCACCGTCCCCGCGATCGTCCCGCCTTCCTTCAAATCCAGGGTCAGGGCGCCGCCGCCGCGCGCCTGGACGTCGCCCGTCACCATGCCCTTGTCGGCCACCGTCAGGCTCAGATCGCCCGACTCGCTGCCCAGCGCCTCGGTCCCGCCGTCGACCTCGGCGCCCGTGAGCCTGCCCGTCGCGGTCACCGTCACCGTGGCCCCGCCGCTGTAGAGCAGCCGCCCGATGCTGCCCACCACCGTCAGCGGGCCGACGGGGTCATGCACCGTTCCCGCGATCGCCCCGCCTTCCTTCAAATCCAGGGTCAGGGCGCCGCCGCCGCGCGCCTGGACGTCGCCCGTCACCATGCCCCCGTCGGCCACCGTCAGGCTCAGATCGCCCGACTCGCTGCCCAGCGCCTCGGTCCCGCCGTCGACCTCGGCGCCCGTGAGCGCACCCGTCGCGGCCACCGTCACCGTGGCCCCGCCGCTGTAGAGCAGCCGCCCGATGCGGCCCACCACCGTCAGCGGGCCGACGGGGTCATGCACCGT
The DNA here is from genome assembly GCA_965200265.1 of Alphaproteobacteria bacterium. Classification (GTDB taxonomy): domain Bacteria; phylum Pseudomonadota; class Alphaproteobacteria; order UBA2966; family UBA2966; genus UBA2966. The sequence goes on from OZ241357.1 coordinate 2,707,106, forward strand.
TCCCGCGATCGTCCCGCCTGCCTTCAAATCCAGGGTCAGGGCGCCGCCGCCGCGCGCCTGGACGTCGCCCGTCACCATGCCCCCGTCGGCCACCGTCAGGCTCAGATCGCCCGACTCGCTGCCCAGCGCCTCGGTCCCGCCGTCGACCTCGACGCCCGTGAGCCGGCCCGTCGCGGCCACCGTCACCGTGGCGCCGCTGGTGTAGAGCAGCCGCCCGATGCTGCCCACCACCGTCGACAGGCCGACCGGGTCGCGCACCGTGCCGGTGACCGCGCCGCCTTCCGGAACCGCCAGCGTCAGCGCGCCCGTGCCCGCCATGCGGATGTCGCCCTCGATCCGCCCGGCCACCGTCGCATGGAGGTCGCCCGCACCGTCGGAGAGCACGCCGACGCCCGACGTCGCGCCGATCTCGCCCGTCGCGCCGACGGTGAGCCGCCCGCCGCCGGCCATGTGCACGCCCGCGCCGGTCCCGCCCGTCACAGCGCCGTTCACGGTCACGCTCTGGGCGCGGAGGCTCCCCGCCCCGGCGCCCGCGCCGCGGACGAGGAGGCCGTTCGCGCCGCCGGTGACGCGTGCGCCCTCGGCAACCGTCACCGTGATGGCGCCGTTGCTGTCGTGCAGAACGGCGTAGAGCGCCTCCACGCCGTTGCCCTCGGCGTCGATGGCGCCTCCGGTCACGTCCACCCGGATGTCGCCGGCGTTGTAGGTCGCCGCGAGCCGCCGGACCGTGTTCTTCCAGGCGGTCGTGTAGGCGGCGCCGGTCAGGGCGGTCAGCGCCGTTTCCAGCTCGCTGCCCACGCCCTTCGTCAGGACGGCGTCCAGCACCGCGCGCTCCGCGTCCGAGAGCGCGTCGCCGGCGCGGACGTGATCGACGATCCCTGTGTGGGAGAGCGCGTAGGCGCGGACGCCCGCGCGCGAAAGACCCAGGATCTCCTCGGCCGCCCGGTGCGCCAGCGGGCCGTCGCCGGTCGGCGCGGCGGACGATGCCGTGCGCTTCCTCAGAAGGTTCTGCGCCTCCGCCTTCCACGCGGCGTCGTAGTCGTCGGGGAGCGCCGCGAGCGCCGTGGTCAGCGCGCTCGAATCCCCCGCCGTGATCGCCGAGAGCACGGCCTGCTCCGCCGCCGACAGCGTCTCGTCGGCGCCCGCGATCCGGTTCCGGATGAAGGCATCGGTCACCGACGCGCCGACCGTGACGTCTCCGCTCGACGTCACGTGGATCATCGGCATGGTGCGGGCCGCGTCGTCCGCCCATTGTGCGCCGGCGCCCATCGTGTGGCCGCTCGACCGCGCGGCCCGGGCGAGAACGCCTGCGTCCCGCGCCTCCACCGCGCCCCCATGCGCGAAGACGAGGCGCCCCGTCGCGCTCGCGTCCACCTCCAGGAGCCCCTCCATGCCGACCGCGAACGGCGCCGCGATCTCCGCCCCCGCGCCCGTCATCACGTCGAGGGAGCCGTAGTACAGTTCGAGCGAGGCAAGGCCGCGCCCGCCCAGCCCCTCCGCCACGATGGAGCCGCCCGTCATGCGGGCGGAAGCCGTCTGCCCGGTCGCGAATCTGCGCAACCAGAAGTCAACGCTGTGGACATTGTCGGCCTCCGTCACGACGGAGCCGCCCGTCATGCGGAAGGAGGCGTCGCGGCTGCCACGATAGCTCGCGAAAAAAACCCCGTGCGCGCTGCCCCGCGTGCGGACCGAGCCGCCTTCGAGGTCGACGCTCATGGCCGGCCCCGCCGTCGCCCCGTTGTCGTTGGAGGCATTGACGAAGATGCCGTGGCTGCCCGAGCCCGTCGTCTCGACCGAGCCGCCCGTCATGCGGACGGAGAGTTCGTTGCCCAGCCCGTTGTTGGTGGCGAAGACGCCGTAAGCGTTAATCCCCGTGTTTCTGATCGTGGCGTCGCCGGAGACGGTGACGTAGGCGTTGCCCGTCCCGCCGTTTCTGGCGGCGCCGAGACGGCCGGAGAGGGTGCCTCCGCTCATGCTGACGGAGACGGTACCCGGCGCCCCGTAGGAGGTGCTGCTGGCGATACCGGTGAGGGTGCCGCCCGTGATGACGATGGAGACGTCGCCCGTCCCGCGTCGCGAGGCCAGAACGCTGTTGCCGCCCGACCCGGTGATTGTGATGCCGGGCTTGATGCGGATGATGATGTCGCCGGCGGCGCGATGATCGCCGTGGATGCGCGCGACGTTGACGCTTCCCGGGTCGATGACGATGTCGGTCGAGCCGCTCGTGTCCACGCACTCGATTTGTCCGCCGTCCGCGCCCGTGTACGCATCGCCGCGGCACACGTTGGTTTGCGCCGCCGCCTCCCCGGCCCACAAGGCGAGCGCGAGAAGCAACCCCGGCGCGAGCGTGGCGGCCAGCGTCCGAGTGCTCATGACGCGCCCCTCGAGGCCGGCCATGTGCGCGGCGGGGGGGGGGGGGGGGACAGACCGGATAGAGGGGTGACGGGTCACGGGACTGGTCGGACGTTTCATGACTTCTGCTCCCGAATGAAGGCGCCCGTCGCGGCGGCGGGCGCTCCCGAATGAAGCTGCGAGGTGATAATAGCGGAAAACAGGGACGACAACCCTGATTTCACGCCGGACCGGGCGCTATTCGGCGGGGTCGGTCTGGCTCGGGCCGCCCCACTTCGCGGGGCCGCGTGAGTCGTCCGGGCTTTTGGCAAGGGTGACGAGAGTTTCGAGGGCTTGGATTTGGAGTCCGAACGTCTTTTCCCGCTCTTCGGCCGCCTGCTCTTGCATCGCCTTGCGCTCTTCGGCCGCCTGCTCCTGCATCGCCTTGCGCTCTTCGGCCGCCTGCTCCTGCATCGCCTTGCGGTCTTCGGTTGCTTGTTCCTGCATCGCCTTGCGGTCTTCGGCCGCCTGCTCCTGCATCGCCTTGCGGTCTTCGGCCGCTTGCTCCTGCATCGCCTTGCGCTCTTCGGCTGCTCGCTCCTGCATCGCCTTGCGGTCTTCGGCCGCTTGCTCTCGCATCACCTTGCGGTCTTCGGCCGCTTGCTCTCGCATCGCCTTGCGGTCTTCGGCCGCGTCCTTGAGGGCGTCCCTGAGGGCGTCCAGGATCGCCTGCGTCGCTTTCGCGTCCCTGGCCGCTTGCGCCGCCCGACTCCGGTTCTGGCCCCACATGACGAAGCCGAAGAACCAGATACCCAAGGCCGCAATGGTCGAGCCAAGAGCGGATACGTGGGCGATGACGTCGGCGACGGAAAGGCCGGCTGTCTCGGCTGGGGACATGCCGACGAGAATCGGGGGACGCGGTGCGCCCGTCAAGCACCTGTCCCGGTTCAGACATACGAGACGGGAGGGTCTCTTTGGCTGTCAGTGACTGAAGGCACTCCACTCGGCGGGGGCCTTTGTCGCCGAGGCCGTGCGGGGATCGGAGCCGGAACCCGTCCGGTCCCCGTATCGGCGCATCGATTGTACCGCCGCAGTTCGAGGCGGGCGACCCGATCCGTGTGCACCTCGCCGGGTCGCGGCCGGCGCCCGGAGGCCGCCTGCCGCCGGTTCAGAAGCGCACCTTGAAGGCCATCCCGCCGCCGTAGTCGCGCGCGCCCGTCGCCCAGCGCGCCGCCCCTTGCAGCGCGTACCGGCCGCCGCTCCACTCGACCGAACCGCCGACCTCGAACCGCGCCCGCGTCGCCGCCGACTGCGACGACAGCGCCACCTCCGACACCCGCACCACCGTCTCCCGAGAGAACCCGTGCTCCACGTCCACCGAGCCGAACAACCGGCCCCTCCCCTCCGACGCCTCCAGCGCGACACCCGCAACCCCCGTCGCGGCCCGGCCCTTGTCCAGCGACACGCGCGCGTCCACCGCGTCCGTGAAGGCGTCCATGCCCACACGCGAATACGACAGCCGCGCCCGCGGCGTCGCCGTCAACGCCCCCAGCGGACCCGAACCCAGATCGACCCGGCGGCCCACCTCCACGCCAACCGCATGGCCGAAGCCTCTCACACCCGACCTCAACGACCCGCGCCGCCCGGACTTCAGGGCCACGTCGTACCGCGTCGCCGATACCTCGCCGGCCACGTACATGTCGTCGGACAGCCGCCACGCCATCGACGCCCCCAGGCCCTCCCCCGCAACGTCGATCCTGCCGTCGTTCCCTGACACCTCCGCCGAGGCGCGGCGATGGTGCGCCGACAGGCCGGCCACGCCCCCCTCCAGCGGAAAGTCCACGCCCGTCTCCGCCCCGTAGCGGCGCTCGGCCCACGACAGCCCGGCCCCCGACGTCGACGTCGACCGCTCCGTCTCGCGCGAGACGCCCGACGCCTCGGTACGTGCCCACACCCCGTTCGGCGAGCGCGGCGCCGCCATCCGGTCATGGAACCCCAACGTCCCGTTCAGGCCCAGCAGCACCGACGGCAGCGCCTCGTACACCCGCGCGCGGGGCGCAAAGGCGTGCTTCACCCGCACGCCGTCGCCATCGGCAACGATGCCCAGGTCGTAGGCGCCAATCGGCGCCGAGCGCACCGAACCGGGCGCCCCGAGGTCGTCGATCCTGCGCCCGTCCGCAAAGACGTACCGCACTTCCGGCGCGCCGTTGGCGGCCCGCATCGTGCCTTGGATCCGGTCGCGGACCTGCTCCGCCGTCTCCCCCGGGGCTTGCCGGATCTCGACCTCCAGATCGCCTCGCCCACTCGTGATGGCCCGGCCCTCGCTCGCAAGCCGTCCGGTCCCGCCGACCGTCACCGTGCCGCCGCCATCGAGCCGCACGCGATCGGCCGTTCCGTCCACCGTCACCGCGCTGCCCTCGGCGGGCAAGTCGATGCTTCCCGTCACCGTGCCGCCGGCTTCCACCGTGACTACAGCGGGGCGTTCGCCGACGTCGACGATATCCCCCTCGATCCTGCCGGCCGACGTCACGCGCAGAACGCCGCCCGCGTTGCGGATGGCAATCCCTTCGATCCCGGTGAGCCGGCCGGTCCTGCCGACCGTCACCTGGCCGCCGTTGTCGAAGCGCACCCGGCCGACGGTGCCCGCCACCCGCACCGTGCTCGCCGCCAGATGGATGGTCCCCGTCACGCTGCCGCCGCGCACCACCGTCACCGTGTGATCGCCGTCGCCAAGGCCCAGGACGTCGCCCGTCACCATGCCGGCCACGGTCATCGACAGGTCGCCGCCCGCGCTGCGCAGCGCTTCGGCCGCGCCCTCGACGCCCGTGAGCCTGCCGGTCGCGGTCACCGTCACCGTGGCCCCGCCGCTGTAGAGCAGCCGCCCGATGCGGCCCGCCACCGTCAGCGGGCCGACCGGGTCATATGCCGTGCCCGTGACGACGCCGCCTTCCGGAACCGACAGCTTCAGCGTGCCGCCGCCCGGTGCGCGCAGGTCGCCCGCCACCCGTCCGGCCACGGTCACGTCCAGGTCGCCCGCTTCGCTGTGCAACGCTTCGGCCGCACCCTCGACGCCGGTGAGCGCGCCCGTCGCGGCCACCGTCACCGTGCCGCCGCCGCTGTAGAGCAGCCGCCCGATGCTGCCCGCCACCGTCAGCGGGCCGACCGGGTCGCGCACCGTGCCGGTGACCGCGCCGCCTTCCATCACGTTCAACGTCAGGGCGCCGCCGCCCTGGATCCGGACATCGCCCTCCACCGTCCCGGCCACCGTCGCATGGAGATCGCTTGCGCCGTCGGAGAGCACGCCGATGCCCGATGTCGCGCCCACGCGCCCGGTCTTGCCGACCTCCAGCCGTCCGCCGTCGGCCATATGCACGCCCGCGCCGGTCCCGCCCGTCACAGCGCCGTTCACCGTCACGCTCTGGGCGCGGAGGCCTCCCGTCCCGGCGCCCGCGCCGCGGACGTGGAGCCCGTGCGCGCCGCCCGTGACGCGCGCGCCCTCGGCCACGCTCACCGCGATGGCGCCGTTGCTGTCGTGCCGGACGGCGTAGAGCGCCTCCACGCCGTTGCCCTCGGCGTCGATGGCGCCGCCCGTCACGTCCACCTGGATGTCGCCGGCGTTGTAGGTCGCCGCGAACTGCCGGACCGTGTCCTTCCAGGCGGTCGTGTAGGTCGCGCCGGTCAGAGCGGTCAGTGCCGTTTCCAGCTCGCTGCCGACGCCCTTCGTCAGGACGGCGTCCAGCGCCGCGCGCTCCTCCGTCGAGAGCGCGTTGCCGGCGCGGACGTGATCGACGATCGCGGTGTGGGAGAGCGCGTAGGCGCGGACGCCGGCGCGCGAAAGACCCAGGATCTCCTCGGCCGCCCGGTGCGCCAGCGGGCCGTTGCCGGTCGGCGCGGCGGACGACGCCGCGCGCTTCCTCCGAAGATCCTCCGCCTCCGCCTTCCAGTCGGCGTCGTAGTCGGCGTCGGGGAGCGCCGCAAGCGCCGTCGTCAGGGCGTCCGAATCCCCCGCCGTGATCGCCGAGAGGACGGCCTGTTCGGCGGCCGACAGCGTCTCGTCTTCGCCCGTAATCCTGGCCCGGATGAAGGCGTCGGTCACCGGCGCGCCGACCGTGACGTCTCCGCTCGACGTCACGTGGATCATCGGCATGGTGCGGGCCGCGTCGTCCGCCGTCGTCGCGCCGGCGCCCATCGTGTGGCCGCTGGACCGGCGGGCCCATGCGAGAACGCCGACGTCCCGCGCCTCCACCGCGCCCCCATGCTCGAAGACGAGGCGCCCCGTCGCGCTCGCGTCCTGCGTCAGGCGCCCCTCCATGCCGACGGCGAACGGCGTCGCGATCGTCGCTTCCGCGTCCGTCATCGCGTCAACGGAGCCGAGGTCCACTGCGAGCGCGGAAAGGCCGTGGGAGCCCAGCCCCTCCGCCACGATGCTGCCGCCCGTCATGCGGACGGAAGCCGTCTGCCCGGTCCCGAATCTGCCCAACGCGAAGTAGACGCCGCGGCTATTGTCGGCCTCCGTCACGATGGAGCCGCCCGTCATGCGGAAGGAGGCGTCGCGGCTCCCGCTGATGCCCGAGAACCAAACCCCGGACGAGCCGCTCCCCCGCGTGCGAACCGAGCCGCCTTCGATGACGGCGGTCATGGCGGCCGCCGCCGCCGCGTTGTTGTTGGTGGATCGGAGAAAGAAGCCGGCGCTGTCTGCCCCCGTCGCCTCGACCGAGCCGCCCTTCATGTGGACGGAGAGCTCGTCGCCAAGCCCGTTGCTGACGACGCCGACGCCGAATTGTGCAGTCTGCGTCTGCCTGATCGTGGCGTCGCCGGAGACGGTGATGCGGCCATTGCCCATCCCGCCGTTTCTGTTGATGTTGAGACGGCCGGAGAGGGAGCCTCCGCTCATGCCGATGGAGAGGTCGCCCGTCGCCGTGTTGCCGGTGGTGATGAAGACATCATTGGTGAGGGAGCCGCCCGACACCTCGATGGAGGCGGCGCCCGACCCGCGTCTTTCGGCTAAAATGCTGTTGCCGCCCGACCCGGTGAGGGTGCCGGCCTTCATGCGGACGGTAATGTCGCCGGAGCCGCGGTGGTCGACATGGATGCGCGGGATGTTGACGCTTCCCGGATCGACGCGGATGTCGGCCGAGCTGCCGGCGACTTCGGTACAGGAGATGCTCGTGCTGCCGGTGTGCGCGCCGCCCCGGCACGCGTTCTGCGCCGCCGCCTCCCCGGCATACAAGGCGAGCGCGAGCAGCAGCCCCGGCGCGAGCGCGGCGGCCGGAGCCCGGGTACTCACGGCACGCCCCTCGAGGCCGGCCATGTGCGCGGCGGGGGGGGGGGGGGTACAGGCCGGATAGAAGGGTGACGGGTCATGGGACTGGTCGGACGTTTCACGGCTTCTGCTCCCGAATGAAGGCGCCCGTCGCGGCGGCGGGCGCTCCCGAATGAATCTGCAAGACGATAATAGCGGAAAACCAGGGACGACAACCCTGATTTCGCGCCGCGTCGGCGCATCAATTGTACCGCCGCAGTTCGAGGCGGGCGACCTGATCCGTGTGCACCTCGTCGGGACCGTCGGCGAGCCGCAGGGTCCGCGCCCAGGACCAGGACCAGGCCATGTGGAAATCGTCCGACACGCCGCCGCCGCCGTGGATCTGGATGGCGCGGTCGATCACCCGGCAGGCCATCCGCGGCGCCACCACCTTTATCATGCCGATGTCCTTGCGGGCCTCCCTGGAGCCGACGGTATCCATCCGCCACGCCGCGTGAAGGGTGAGCAGGCGGGCCTGGTCGATTTCCATGCGGGATTCCGCGATCTGCTGCTTGACGACGCCCTGCTCGGCGATCGGCTTGCCGAACGCGACCCGCTCGCGGGCGCGGCGGCAGGCGGCTTCCAGCGCCCGCTCGGCCTGGCCGATGGTCCTCATGCAGTGATGGATGCGGCCCGGGCCCAGGCGCCCCTGCGCTATCTCGAACCCGCGGCCCTCTCCGAGCAGCATGTTCGACGCCGGAACCCGGACGTCGTCAAGCCGGACCTCGCAATGGCCGTGCGGCGCGTCGTCGTAGCCGAACACGCTCAACGGACGGACGACCTCGACGCCCGGCGTGTCCATGGGCACGATGACGATGGCGTGCTGCCTGTGGCGTTCCGCGTCCGGGTTCGACTTGCCCATGACCAGCAGCAGCTTGCAGCGCGGGTCGCCGACTCCGCTGATCCACCACTTGTGGCCGTTGATCACGTAGTCGCCTCCGTCGCGGAGGATCGTGGTCCGCAGATTCGTCGGATCGGACGACGCCACCGCCGGCTCGGTCATGGCGATGGCCGAGCGGATCTCGCCGTTCAGCAGGGGGAGCGCCCACTCCCGCTTCTGCTCCTCCGTGCCGAAGCGCAGCAGGGTTTCCATGTTCCCGGTGTCGGGCGCCGAACAGTTGAACGCCTCGGGCGCGATGTGGGAGCGGCCCATGATCTCGCACAGCGGCGCGTATTCGAGGATCTTCAGTCCGGCGCCGTGGCCCTCGTGGGCGATGTCCCCGGGCAGCCAGAGGTTCCAGAGTCCTTCCGCGCGGGCCTTGTCCTTGAGCTCCTCGACGATCGGAACCGGACGCCAGCGGTCGCCCTTCGCCACCTGCTCGTGGAAAACGCCTTCGTTGGGGTAGACGTGCGCCTCCATGAAGGCGAGGAGGCGCTCCCTGAGCTCCCGGGTCCGCGAAGAGAGTTCGAAATCCATGTGTCCCGCCCGTCTTCAAGTGCAGGGGATGAGCGGCCGGACGGCTGCTCCGGCGCGTCCGTCGAATCTAGCGCCTGTTCCGAAAAAAGTCCCGCAGCAGCGCTGCGGCGCGCGATTCGTCGATGCCGCCGTAGACCGCCGGAGCGTGATGGCAGGTCGGCCGGGCCAGGATCCGCGGACCGTGCTCGACGCCGCCGCCCTTTTCGTCCGGCGCGCCGAAGTAGAGCCGGCGGATCCGGGCGAAGGAGACGGCCTGGGCGCACATGGGGCACGGCTCCAGCGTGACGTACATGTCCAGCCCCTCGAGACGTTCGTTGCCGACGACGCGACAGGCCTCCCGAATGACCAGCAACTCGGCGTGCGCCGTGGGGTCCCGGCGTTCGACGACCCTGTTGCCGTCGGCCGCGACCACGCGCCGCTCGACCGGGTCGACGACGACGGCGCCGACCGGAACCTCCCGGCGCGCGGCGGCGCGTTCCGCTTCGCCCAGGGCGAGACGCATGAATCCGGCGTTGTCTTCCGGCATGGTTCGGGTCCGGACGCGGTTCCGTTCGTGCGGCGCCGGCGGGCGCGGCGAGGGACGGGAGCCGGAATACCACATGGACGGGAACATCGCCCGGAACGTCGCCCGGAGGTAATGTCTCAGTTTGAAATATGGCGCTTCCGGAGGGCGTCCCTCGATACGGAGCACCGCGGCGTGCGACCTCAAGATTTCAAACTGAGACACTACTCGCCGGTTGTCCAGGCAGTAAAAATCTATATGTTTTCTGACAAAACAAACTTCGGCGAGGATGGTCCGATGACCCGCGTGGCCGACAGGATCATGAAGAGAGTGAGCGCACATAGCCGGGGACGGTGGGTGTGCACGCCGAAGGACTTTCTCGACCTCGGTAGCCGCCAAGCCATTGATCAGGCCCTTTCGCGCCTCGTCAAGGCCGGCCGGCTGCGCCGGGCCGGGCGCGGCCTCTACGACCTGCCGAGAACGAGCGGCGTGTTGAAGCGGCCCGCGCCGGTCGATCTCGACGCCGCCGTCGCGGCCCTCGCGAGGCGGGACGGCATCCGCATCATGCCCGATGGCGCGGCCGCCGCGCATGGTCTCGGCCTCACCAACGCGGTGCCCGCCAAGGTCAGCTACACGACGGACGGCGCATCGAGAACGGTCACGATCGATGGACGGACGATCCGGTTCCGGCACGCGGCCCCCCGCGTCATGCGGTGGGCGGGCCGGCCGGCGGCTCCGGTGGCCCAGGCGCTGCGATGGCTCGGTCCCGACGCCGCCGCGGACGCGCGGGTGGTCTCGGTCCTGAAGCGCCGCCTTCCCGACGCGGTGAAGCGGGATCTGTACGTCAACGGCCGTGACCTGCCCGGCTGGGCGCTGCCGCTCGCGCGCGACGTCGCATCCGACCGGGCCGTCGCGGCATGAAGGAAGATGCTTTCAAGTCCTTCCTCGCCCATTCGGAACGAGACAGGCGGGACGTGTTTGAATCCACGGCGCGCCGTTTGGACACGTTGCCGGGCCATGTGGAGAAGGACTTCTGGGTCTGTCTCGTCCTCGATACGCTTTACGGCAGGCTGCCCGACGGGCATCCGAGACTGTTCTTCAAGGGCGGGACCTCGCTCTCCAAGGCCTTCGGGCTTATCCGGCGGTTCTCCGAAGACATCGATCTCGTCGTCCATCGCGGCGACCTGGGCTTCGCAGGCGACCGGGATCCGATCATCGCGGGCGGCCTCTCGAACAGGAAGCGGAACGCGCTGTTCGAGGAACTCGCCCACGCGTGCGGCGGCTACGTTCTCGGGGAGCTGAACGCCGCCTTGTCGACGCTGATTGGCGAGATGACGGACGAGTGCGAAGTTCTCCCGGACGAGGACGGCGGCGACGGGCAGACGCTCCTCGTCTCCTATCCCACCCTGTATCCGGGCGGCGATACCGCCTACGTGTCTCCGCGCGTGAAGATCGAAGCCGGCGCACGGTCGGCGCTGGAACCCAACGTGACCTGCGCTGTCCGCCCCTATGTCGCCGACGACCTGCCCGATTGGCCGTTCGACGTGGGGAACGTCGCGACGATCGCGGCGGAGCGGACGTATTGGGAGAAGCTGCTGATCCTGCACGGCAGGCATTGCGGATACCGGGACGCGAAGCGGCTGCCGGTCGACAAGGATCGGATCTCGCGCCACTACTACGACGCCGCGACGATGACGGCGAGCGAAGTCGGCGTCTTCACCCTGTCGGACGAAGGCCTGCTGGATGCGGTTCGGAGCCACAATCTCGTCGCCTTCCGGCAGGCTTGGAAACGGTTCGAGGAAGCCGTTCCCGGATCGGTGCGGCTGGTCCCGCAGCCGGGACTGCGTGCGGTAATCGAGCGCGACTACCGGGCCATGCAGGACATGATCCTCGGCGATGCGCCAGCGTTCGAATGGATCATGGACCGGCTTCGCCACGCGGAGGCTGTGATAAACCGAACGTGACGGCAGTGAGGCATTCTCGAATCCGCCGCCTCGCCGCCCGCCATGGCCTGTAGAATCCGCATCGCGCCACGATATCGTCGGATGACCGACCGGCGCCAATTTCCGGTAATGTCTCAGTTTGAAATATGGCGCTTCCGGAGGGCATCCCTCGATACGGAGCACCGCGGCGTGCGACCTCAAGATTTCAAACTGAGACACTACTCGCCCGGAACGTCGCATTGCCGCCGGACGCCGCCCCACGTAGAGTCGCCGGATGACCGCGCCGATGATCGGCCTCACGCTCGATTCGGAAGAGGCGGGCGGCTATTCGAGTCAACCGTGGTACGCCCTCCGCCGGAACTATTGCGCCAGCGTCGACCGCGCCGGCGGGCTGCCCGTGCTCCTGCCGCACGCGACCGCGCGGGCGTCCGCGTACCTCGACGCCATCGACGGCCTGATCGTCACCGGCGGCCACTTCGACGTCGACCCGGCCCTGTTCGGAGCCGGGGAGCGGCACGAGACCGTCAGGCTCAAGGCGTCGCGCACCGATTTCGAACTCGCCGTGACCCGCGGCGCGCTCGAGCGCGACATGCCGGTGCTCGGCATCTGCGGCGGCCAGCAACTCCTGCACGTGATCCTCGGCGGGACGCTGATCCAGCACATTCCCGACGAAGTCCCGGGCGCCCTGGCCCACGAACAGCCCAATCCACGGACCGAACCCGGCCACCCGGTCCGCGTCGAGCCGGGAACGCTGCTGCGCGGCATCGTCGAGTCGGACGCGCTGGACGTGAACAGCGCGCACCACCAGGCGGCCGGGGACGCGCCCGCCGGCGTCGTGGTCAACGCGGTCGCGCCCGATGGCGTGATCGAGGGGATCGAGGCGCCCGGCCACCGGTTCTGCCTGGGCGTGCAGTGGCACCCGGAGTACGGCGTCAACCCCGGAGACGGCAGGATCTTCGAGGCCTTCGTCGCCGCGGCCGGCGACGGCCGAAACGGCTGAACATGGACGCGCCGGCCGGGGAACGCATCGCCAAGCGGCTGTCGACGGCCGGGGTGTGCTCCCGGCGTGAAGCCGAACGATGGATCGCCGACGGCCGGGTCGCGGTCGACGGCGCGGTTCTCGAATCGCCGGCCACGCTCGTCGCGCGCGGGAGCGCGATCACCGTCGACGGCAAGCCGCTTCCCGGCGATTCGCCTCCGCGCGTCTGGCGCCTTCACAAGCGCCGGGGGCTGATCACGACGCACCGCGACCCGCAAGGCCGGCCGACGGTGTTCGACTCCCTGCCCGGCAACCTCCCGCGGGTGGTGTCGGTCGGGCGTCTCGACATCAACAGCGAAGGGCTCCTGCTGCTCACGACGCACGGCCGCCTCGCCCGGCTGATGGAACTGCCTTCGACCGGCTGGACCCGCCGCTATCGCGTGCGCGCGTTCGGGCGCCCCGACGCCCGGGCGCTGTCCGCGCTCGCCGACGGCGTGACCGTGGACGGCGTGCGCTACGGTCCCGTCGCCGCGCGGCTCGACCTTGTCCGGGGGGCCAACGCGTGGCTCACGGTCGCCCTGAAGGAGGGCCGGAATCGCGAGGTGCGCCGCCTGATGGAGCACCTTGGCCTTGGCGTCAACCGCCTGATCCGGACCGCCTTCGGCCCTTTCCAGCTCGGCCGCCTCCCGCCCGGCGACGTCCGCGAGGTTCCCGGCAAGGTGATCGGGGAGCAGCTGGGCGGCCCGGTCGAAACCCGCCGACAGCGGAGGCCGTGAATGCGCGTCGGCGGCGGCGCGTTCCGGGGGCGGCGGCTGGCGACGCCGCGGGGGCGGTCGGTCCGGCCGACGTCGGACCGGGTCCGCGAGGCGTTGTTCGACGTTCTCCGGCATGGCCTGCGGTCGGTCCGGCCGGGACCGCTGCCGGACGGCGCCCGGGTGCTCGACGCCTTCGCCGGAACGGGCGCGCTCGGACTGGAGGCCCTGTCGCGCGGCGCCGGCCGCGTCACGTTCATCGAGAACGATCCGGCGGCCTGCCGCGTGATCGAACGCAACGTCCGGACGCTGCGGGTCATGGAGCGGACGGCCCTCCTCCGGCGCAACGCGCTGCGCCCGGCGGCGCCGCTGTCGGGCGCCGCCGCCGCCGACCTCCTGCTCATGGACCCTCCGTACCGCTCGGGCCTGGCGGCGCCCGCCCTGAAGGCCCTGCGCGCCCGCGGATGGATCGCGAGGGGCGGCGTCTGCGTCGTCGAGGCGGCGGCGGACGATCCGCTCCGGCCGCCGCGCGGTTTCGCGCTCGTCGACGAGCGCCGCCACGGCGACACCGCCCTCCTGTTCCTGACGTGCGAAGGGCCGGCCGCGGAGGCTTCGCCTAGCGACGGCCGAAAAGACGTTCGATGTCGGAGAGCTTGAGTTCGATGTAGGTGGGGCGGCCGTGATTGCATTGGCCGGAGTGCGGCGTCGCCTCCATCTCGCGCAGCAGGGCGTTCATCTCCTCCACCGAAAGCCGCCGGCCGGCCCGCACGCTGCCGTGGCAGGCCATGGTCCCGCACACGTCCGCGAGGCGTTCGCGAAGGGCCAGCGTGTCGTCGATGTCGCGAAGGCCGTCGACCAGGTCCCTCACCAGGGACGCCGCGTCCACCTCCCCGAGAACCGCTGGCGTTTCGCGGACCACCACCGCGTCGGAACCGAACGGCTCGACCGACAGCCCGAGCTCGGAAATCTCCCCGGCGCGCGACCCCAGCAACGCGACGTCGTCGTCGGGCAGCTCGACCACCTCGGGCAGGAGCAGCATCTGGCGGGCCACGCCGGTGTTCGAGAGCTCCTTCTTGATGCGCTCGTAGACGAGCCGTTCGTGGGCGGCGTGCTGGTCCACGATGACGATGCCGTCCCCGGTCTGCGAAAGTATGTACGTCGCGTGAACCTGCCCGCGCGCCGCGCCCAGGGGGTAGTCGCGCCGGAGATCCACCTCCGCGGCCGGTCCGGTGGCGCCGGGGGGCGCCGACGGCGCGAACGCGGCGCCGGCGCCGGTTTCCAGCGGACCCTGGAACGCCGCCGCGGCGGACTGTTCGAAGCCCGTTCCGTAACGCGGAGCGTGGTGGCGGGCGTCGGGCGCCGTGAACGGCCCGTCCCGCGGCGTCCCGAACCGGGCCTCGGCGGCGCCCAGGGCCGCCTGTCCCACCGTGGTCGAGGCGCGATGTCCCGCCTCGGCCAGGGCGTGCTTGAGGGCGGAGACGATCAGGCCCCGGACCAGCCCCGAATCCCGGAACCGGACCTCGGCCTTCGTGGGATGCACGTTCACGTCGACGTCGCGCGCCGACAACTCGAGGAACAGCGCGACGACGGGGTGACGGTCGCGGGCGAGAAAGTCCTGGTAGGCGGCCCGGACGGCGCCGCCGAACAGCTTGTCGCGGACCGGGCGGCCGTTCACGAACAGGAAGTTCATCAGCGCGTTGCCCCGGTTGAGCGTGGGCAGGCCGGCGTAACCGGAGAGGGCGGCGCCGTCGCGCTCGGCCCGGACGGGGACGGCGTTCTCCACGAAGTCGCGGCCGACGATTTCGCCCAGCCTGTCGAGGCGGGCGGCGAACAGATCCTTCTGATGCGCCGCCGTGCGAACGGCCTCGCGGGCGCCGTCGCCGATCGAGAACGCGATTTCGGGATGGGCCAGCGCCAAGCGCTTCACGGCGTCCACGGCATGGCCGAACTCGGTCCGCTCGGTCTTGAGGAACTTGAGCCGCGCGGGCGTCGCGTAGAAGAGGTCCCGCACCTCGATCCGGGTTCCCGGCGGATGCGCGGCCGGCTCCACGGGGCCGGCCGCGCCGCCCTCGACGTTCAGGGTCCAGGCCGCCTCCGCGTCGCGCGGGCGGCTCGTCAGCGACAGGCGGCCGACCGCCCCGATGGAGGGCAGGGCCTCGCCCCGGAAGCCCAGGGTCGCGATGTCGAGGAGGTCGTCGGAGGCGAGCTTCGACGTCGCGTGGCGCTCGACGGCGAGGCGCAGTTCCTCGGGCGTCATGCCGATGCCGTCGTCGACGACCACGATTCCCGTGCGCCCGCCGCCGGTCACCGTCACGTCGATGCGCCGGGCGCGCGCGTCGATGGCGTTTTCGACGAGTTCCTTGACGGCGGCGCCGGGCCGCTCGAGCACCTCGCCGGCCGCGATGCGGCTGACGAGCGAATCGGGAAGGCGGCGGATGGTCATGCGAATCGAGGATGGCCCGCGCCTACCCTACCACGGCGGGGGTCGCGATGCGGAAGCCCGCCGGGATTTTCCCGGCAGCGATTCCCGGGCGGCCTCCCTCGCCGTTTCTCCCGCGTCCCGCCTTGCGCCGGCGGCGACCGGCCCGGCATGATCGAAGCCGAGACAGGACGGCCTTCCGGCCTTCGCATCGGACGGACACGCCCATGACCGCGCCCCGACCGTTTCGGATTTCGATCTCCGACGAGACCCTCCAGCGCATACGGACCAGGGTCGCCGATTACCGATGGCACGAGATGCCGGACGACGGCGGCTGGGGGTACGGCGCCAATCTCGACTACATGAAGGAGTTCTGCGCCTACTGGCTGGACGGATTCGACTGGCGGGCGCAGGAGGAGCGGCTCAACCGGTTCCCTCACTTCATCGCGCCGGTCGACGGGATCGACGTCCACTTCATTCACGAGAAGGGCAGCGGGCCGGCCCCCCTGCCCCTGCTCGTCAGCCACGGCTGGCCCGGCTCGATCTCGGAATTCGACGGGATCATCGAACCGCTGGCCCATCCCGAGCGCTTCGGCGGCCGCGAGGAGGATGCGTTCGACGTGATCGCCCCGTCGTTGCCGGGCTTCGGCTTTTCGGGCCGGCCGTCGAGGCCGATGGGGCCGCGCGGCATGGCCCGCGTGTTCGCCGGGCTGATGACCGGGGGCCTCGGATACGGGAGCTACGTGGCCCAGGGCGGCGACTGGGGCGGCGCCATCTCGAGCTGGCTCGGGTTCGAGCACGCGCCGGCGTGCCGGGCCATCCACGTCAACATCCTGACCATGCGCCATCCCGGCGGTCCGCAAGGCCCGGAGGAGGAGGCCTGGGCCGCCCGCTTCGAGCGGGAACAGGAGATGGAGAACGGCTATCGCACGATTCAGGCGACCAAACCGCAGACGCTGAGCTACGCCATGAACGACAGTCCCGTCGGCGTCGCCGCCTGGATCGTCGAGAAGTTCAATTCCTGGTCGGATACCGACGGCGACGACGTCGAAAGCGCCCACACCAAGGACGAGCTTCTGACCAACATCATGATCTATCTGGTCACCGGCACCTTCAACACGGCCAGCTGGATCTACTACGGCCGGCGCGAGGAAGGGGGGCGCATCCTCTCCCCGGATGGCGGGCGGGTCGAAGTGCCGACGGGATGCGCGCTGTTTCCCAGGGAGCTCCTCGCCTGGCCGCCCCGCAGCTACGTGGAGCGGCTGTACAACGTCACGCACTGGACCGAGATGCCGCGGGGCGGGCATTTCGGGGCCATGGAAGAGCCGGAACTGATGATCGAGGACGTCCGGGCGTTCGCGCGAACGCTGCGATAGGCGGGCGAACCCGCGTCCGCGGCGCGATGGCGCTTGACAATCCTCCCATGCGGACGGACCTGGGCGAGGTTCCGAACTACCGGACGCACCGGCATCGGCTCTATGGTCTGCAAGAGGGCAATTGCGCGGGATGCGAAACGCATTTTCCGTTTCGGGTCATGGAGGTCGATCATATCCTGCCTCGGTCTCGGGGAGGGACGGACCACGCGGACAACCTTCAAATGCTCTGTTCCGGCTGCAACCGGAGCAAGGGCGACCGTACTATGGCCGAATGGAGGGCAAGGGGATGATGGCCGGCGCGGGCGATGCCGCCGACTACCGCGCCTCGGCATCCTGAATGAAGGCGATGATTTTCGGCCCCAGATCCCGGTCGGGATGATCCGGCGCCGCCGCGTCAATCCGCGTCTGTATCTGCTTCATCGCGTCGTCGGCCGAAACCGACGCTTCCCGCACCCACATGTCCGGGCCGAGCAGGGCCATCCACGTATCCGCGTCGTCCGTCTCAAACAGGGCGTTGAGCGTGTCGGGAGACAAGTAGGTGCCATTCGGCGCCAGCGTGTCCGCGCGGACGTCCTTGTCCGCGTCCGCCGCGCCCGTGCCGGTATTCTCGTCGGCTTCCTTGCCGGGCGGGGAAGGCGGCGCGGTCCGGCGAAGAAGCTCGGTAAGCGCTTTCAGCGTCCCATCCGCTTCCTTCGCCCGGCGCTCTTCGATTGCGGCTTGCTGCTTCCGGTCGGCGGCGGCTTCCGCTACCGCTTGCGCCGCAATGTCGGCTTGCCGGTTTGCGACAGCGAGTTGATCTTCCGCAATCTGGCCGCGCTGGTCCCGGTCCTCGGCCGCGTCCTTCTTGCGGGATGCATTGACTACGAACGCGGTAAGGATGCCGCCCACGCCAGTTGCCGAAAGTATCCCGTGGAGAGGTTCCATTTGTGCACCCTCCTATAACGTAAAGCGTATAGAGGGCCTCTATATCGCGTCAAGCCCGCGTTACGGGCGGCGGGCTGGGCGCGCGGACGCTACCCCGGAAGGATAGAACTCGGCTTAGAGGGAGGCAAGCGCCCCATGCTGGCCGGGCCGGCCCGTCAACCCTGATATGCAATCCCCATAAAATTCGGGGCGCCCGAAGGCGCCCCGAACGAAATCGCGGAGTCGCGCCGCGGACGGGACTAGAAGTCCATGTCGCCCATGCCGCCGCCCGGAGGCATCGCCGGCATGTCCTTCTTCTCGGGCTTCTCGGCGACCATGGCCTCCGTGGTCACGAGCAGGCCGGCGATCGACGCCGCGTCCTCCAGCGCGATCCTCACGACCTTGGCGGGGTCGATGATGCCCGCCTTGATCAGATTCCCGTAGGACTCCGACTGGGCGTCGAACCCGTAGTTGGTGTCCTTCTGCTCGAGGAGCTTGCCGGAGACGACCGCGCCGTCGCGTCCCGCGTTCTCGGCGATCTGACGGACCGGCGTCTCCAGGGCGCGGCGCACGATGTCGATGCCGACCTGCTGGTCGGCGTTCGCGCTCTTGAGCTTCTCCAGGGCCCGGGTCGCGTAGAGCAGGGTGACGCCGCCACCCGGCACGACGCCTTCCTCCACCGCCGCGCGGGTCGAATGAAGGGCGTCCTCGACGCGGTCCTTGCGCTCCTTCACCTCGACCTCGGTCGATCCGCCGACCTTGATCACCGCGACGCCGCCGGCGAGTTTCGCCAGACGCTCCTGCAGCTTCTCGCGGTCGTAGTCGGAGGTGGTCTCCTCGATCTGGGTGCGGATCTGGCCGCAACGGCCGTTGATCTCGGCCTTCTTGCCGGCGCCTTCGACCACGGTGGTGTCGTCCTTGCCCATGAGCACCCGCTTGGCCTGCCCGAGCATGTCGAGGGTGACGTTCTCGAGCTTGATGCCGAGATCCTCGCTGATCACCTGACCGCCGGTCAGGATGGCGATGTCCTCGAGCATGGCCTTGCGGCGGTCGCCGAAGCCCGGAGCCTTGACGGCGGCGACCTTCAGGCCGCCGCGCAGCTTGTTGACGACGAGGGTGGCCAGCGCCTCCCCTTCGACGTCCTCGGCGATCACCAGGAGCGGCTTGCCGGTCTGCACCACGGCTTCCAGCAGCGGCAGCATGGCCTGCAGGTTGGAGAGCTTCTTCTCGTGCAGGAGGATGTAGGGATCCTCCAGCTCCGCCTGCATCTTCTCGGCGTTGGTCACGAAGTAGGGCGAGAGGTAGCCGCGGTCGAACTGCATCCCCTCGACGACGTCGAGCTCGGTGGCGAGGCCCTTGGCCTCCTCGACCGTGATCACGCCCTCGTTGCCGACCTTCTCCATGGCCTCGGCGAGGATGTCGCCGACTTCGGTATCGCCGTTGGCCGAGATCGTGCCGACCTGGGCGATCTCGTCGCGACCCTTGATCTTGCGCGAGCGCTTTTCGACGTCGCCGACGACGCCTTCCACCGCCGCGTCGATCCCGCGCTTGAGATCCATCGGGTTCATGCCGGCGGCGACCGCCTTCATGCCCTCGCGCGCGATGGACTGCGCGAGAACCGTGGCCGTCGTCGTTCCGTCGCCCGCCTCGTCGCTCGTGCGGCTGGCGACTTCCCGCACCATCTGGGCGCCCATGTTCTCGAACTTGTCCTTGAGCTCGATCTCCTTGGCCACGGTCACGCCGTCCTTGGTGATCCGCGGCGCCCCGAAGGACTTGTCGAGCACGACGTTGCGGCCCTTGGGACCGAGCGTGACCCTGACGGCGTCGGCCAGGATGTTGACGCCGTGCATCAGGCGCTCACGGGCCTCCGACGAATGTTTGACTTCCTTGGCAGCCATCTTTCTTCCCTCCTCCGACCTAGGCGGCCTTCTTCTTGGATTTGGACTTGTCTTCGATGATGCCCATGACGTCGGACTCCTTCATGATGATGAGTTCCTCGCCGTTCATGGTCACCTCGGTGCCCGACCACTTCCCGAAGAGGATGCGGTCGCCTTTCTTGACGTCGAGCGGGGTCAACGCGCCCTGCTCGTTGCGGACGCCCGGACCGACGGCGAGGATCTCCCCCTCCATCGGCTTCTCCTTGGCGGTGTCCGGGATGATGATGCCGCCGGCGGTCTTCTCCTCCTCCTCGATCCGCCGCACGAGCACCCGGTCGTGCAATGGCCTGAAGCTCATGTGTTCTCTCCTTGCTTAGCGGAATTCTGCAAGCGCGATCGCCGACTGTTGGCACTCTCGCCCTTGGAGTGCCAGAGAGATATGCGTTCTCCCGCCGGCGTTCAAGACCCCGCCGGAGAATTTTTTTCGCGCCGTCGTCAAACGCCGGCCTCGCCGCTATGATGGCTTGGGCGTGGCGCACCGGCCCGTCCCCGCGGAGAGCCGCGGCCCGCGGGCGTTCCGGCCGGCCGCATCCAGCCACACGGTAGGGCATGAGACAGCACCAGCACCGGTTGACCGTGCGGGCCGCCAGGCGGGGCCTGCTCGAGATCACGAACGAGGTCGAGGGGTGGACGAGCGGCCGGTCCGTCGAAGCGGGCCTGCTCACGCTCTTCATCCGCCACACGTCGGCGTCCCTCCTCATCCAGGAGAACGTGAGCCCGGACGTGCTCCACGACCTGGAGCGGTTCCTGATGCGACTGGTCCCCGAAGACGAGGCCCTCTACCGCCACGTCGAGGAGGGACCGGACGACATGCCCGCCCACATCAAGGGCGCGTTGACACAGACCCATCTCAACGTGCCTATTCTCGACGGACGCTTGGCGCTCGGCCGGTATCAGGGCGTGTTCCTGTTCGAGCACCGCCGGGCGCCCCGGGACCGCGAGGTGCTGCTGCATCTCGTCGGCGCCTGACGCGGCGGCCTGACACGGAAAGGACATTCACATGACGGCCTACTGGATGACGCGCGTCAACGTCACCGACGCGGACGAATACGGCAGGTACGCCGAACTGGCGGGACCGGCGATCGAGAAACACGGGGGCAGGTTCCTCGCTCGAGGAGGCAAGACGGTATCCCTGGAGGGGGAGGAGTACGCGCGCAACGTCATCATCCGGTTCGACAGCATGGAGCGGGCGGTCGCCTGCTACCACTCGCCGGAATACCGGAAGGCCCTCGAACATTCGGCGAGGTCCTCGGTCCGCAACCTCTGCATCGTCGAGGGTCTGGAGTAGGGCCGACGTCCCGGCGCGGTCCGGCTTCCTCCCGGCGCTTCGGCCTCGAAGCGGGCGGCGGGCGGCGGCCCGAGAACCTGCGTGCATACGGAATCCTGGTGCGGGAAGGCCGCGTGCTCGTCGCCGCCGAACACGTGGGGCGCGTCTTCTGCTGGAAGTTTCCGGGAGGGCGCGTCGAGGACGGCGAGTCGGCCGAGGAGGCCGTGATCCGGGAGTTCCGGGAGGAGGCGACGCTCGACGTGCGGATCGAGCGCCTCCTGCACTCGCCGGGCACCCTGCTCAGTCCCTGGACGGGCGGAAACTACACCCCGGTCTATTTCCAGGTCTCCGGTTCGGGCGACGTCGAGGTGCCCGCCCACGAGCCGCTGGAACTGGCGTTCGAGGACCCGCGCCGGGCGCTTGGAAGCGCGTTGATGGCGGCGCCGGAAAAGACCGCCCTGAGCCGCCTTCTCGCCGGCGCGCATTGAGAGCCGGCGCCGCGATCCTATTTCACGAGCTCGATGGGGCCCTTGTGCGACGTGGAAAGGGCCGCGAGGCAGTCGAACGACTCTCCCCCGTCGTGCCGGCACTGCTCGAGGCCGTTCACGAGGATCCGGCTCACCTCGCCGCAATCGGCGCCGGGAAATTCCCAGCTGTAGAAGCGGCGCTTGTCCGGGTGCAGCAGGCCGAAGCTGACCAGCGACCGCGACGTCATGACCCCGTCCGGACCGAAGAACACGAGATCGGCGCTCAGCACGCTGATCTTCACGGCCGTGGCGTTGTGCGCGTGGAAATGAAGACGGCACCCGGAGGGCGTGGTTTCGACCTTGTTCAGCTCGATGGCGAGACCTCCCGGCTCCGCCGCCGCGCCGCCGGCGTTCCCGAAGAACAGAAAGAGCCCGGCGACCAGCAGGACTCCGACTCGATACCGCATCGTCCCTCTCCAGCTTCTCGCCCCGGTGCCGGAAGCCTACACCAAAACGGCGGCGGGTTGGCGAATCCCCGCGTATCATGGAACACTGGCCGACGGAGCGCGAGATGTCCGAATCGTCGATACCGCTGTTCGAGCGGCTGAAGCAGTCCGCCCGGGACGAATGGGAGGCCTATACGCGGCACCGGTTCGTCCGGCAGCTGGCCGCCGGTTCGCTGCCCGAGGCGTCGTTTCGTCACTATCTCGCGCAGGACTATCTGTTCCTGATCCACTTCGCGCGCGCCTACGCCCTCGGCGTGTACAAGGCGGACACGCTGGAGGACATGCGGCGCGCCGCGGCGGCGGTTTCGGCCATCCTCGACACGGAAATGGGACTGCACGTGAAGCTCTGCGAGGGCTGGGGCCTCTCGCCGCGGGATCTGGAGAGCACGCCGGAAGCCCCGGCCAACCTGGCCTACACCCGATTCGTCCTCGAGGCGGGAACGGCGGGCGACGCCCTCGACCTGCACGCGGCGCTGTCGCCGTGCGTCGTCGGATACGCCGAAATCGGCCGATGGATCGCCGCCGACCCCGGGACGGTCCTGGAGGGAAACCCGTACCGGCCGTGGATCGAGGAGTACGCCGGGGAACCCTACCAGGGCGTCGCGCGGGACGCCCGCGACCACCTCGACAAGCTGGGACGGGAGCGGTTGACCGAGGCGCGGTTTCCGAAGCTGGCCGCGACCTTCCGGCTGGCCACCCGGCTCGAGGCGGACTTCTGGGAGATGGGGCTCACCCGCGCGACGTGAAGGCCGTGGCGGATTCCGGCCGGGCCGGGGCCGCCCCGGCGGGGGCCGCATCCCGCCGGAACGCCGCCTCCATCTCGCGCCGCAGCGTCGACGCCTCGGACTCGGACTTCAACGAGACGTCCCGCCGGCGGACGATGCCGCCGCGCGGAATCGACGACACGAGACGGGCGCCCTGGGCGAGCCCGATGGGCAGCGCTCCGGCCTCCACGGACGCCGCGGCCGGCACGAGCCGGCCCCATACGGTGTATCCGCCCTCGCCGTCGAGAACCTCGCCCGCCGCGAGGTCGCGCTTGGCCACCGCCACGACGTCCCCGCGCCACGCCGACGGCCGACCGGTGGGCTCGCGGCGCAAGGCGACGGAGGCCACCGAGATTCCCGCCTCGAGGCCGATGAAGTGAAACGGTCGATACATCGCCGCGAAAGCGCCCGAATCGTCCACCGCCACGCCGTATTCGGCGAAGCAGGACCGGACGTAATCCGATGCCGCCTCGATCGTCACGTAGACCCCCATCCTGACGTCCCGCACCACCGGGCTGCCGTCGCGGTTCAGGGAGGAAACGACCTCGACGACGCCGCGGTCGCGCAGCGCGCCGCCGTCCCGCGCCGGACGGCAGACGTTGGCGAGATCGTCGACGCCGGCCGGCGGAAAGCCGAGTCCGTCCCGCGGCGGGGCGAGACCCGTCGCGTTGGCCACGGCCGCCATCTCGACGGCCGACTTGGTGCCGTCCAGGAACGAATTGAACATTCGCGGGTTGAAGTCGCCGGTGCGGACCTGCTCCGGCGACAACCCGTAGTGCTCCCAGACGGTTTGCGGCGTGGAGTCGTGATAGGCGGGCAGATACCTGGTTCCCTTGCCGGCGGCGACGACCTCGAAGCCGCAGGCGCGCGCCCAATCGACCATTTCGCATATCAGCGCGGGTTGATCGCCGTAGGCGAGCGAATACACGACTCCCGATCGCTCCGCCTCCGCCGCCAGCATGGCGCCGACGAGCGCGTCCGCCTCCACGTTGGCCATCACGACGTGGCGACCGTGGCGGAAACAGGCGCGCGCGTGGCTCACGCCCGCCACGGGGTCGCCGGTCGCCTCGACGACGACGTCGACCCCGTCCGACGCGATCAGGTCCTCCGCGTCCCCGGTCAGCCAGGTCGCGCCGTTCCGGCAGGCGTCGGGCGCGTCGGTCGCGGTGTACCGGGACTTGGCCCATCCGGCCCGCCGCAGCGCGCCGCGCGCGCGGTCCACGGCGAGATCCGCGATGCCGACGAGGCGGATGCCGGTCATGCGCCGCAACTGGGCGAGAAACATCGTCCCGAATTTTCCGGCACCGATGAGACCCACGCGAACGGGACGCCCCGCCTTCGCGCGATCCTCCAGCATCCCGGACAGGTTCATCCCCGTCTTCCCGCACCCGGCGCGCCGCGGCGCGGACGCGCCGTCGGAAAGGAAGGCTCCGGATCCCCGCACCCGGTCGCGCCCGGACGCCCTCCTCCCGCCGTCAGGTATCCACCACCACCGACTGCCATCGCTTGATCTCCTCGAGGATCCGTCCGGCGCCCTTGACCCCGCACAGAAGGGGGTCCTCGGCGACCGTGACCGGGAGACCGGTCTCCTCCTGGAGGACGTCGGCCATCCTTCCGAGGAGCGCGCCGCCTCCGGTGAGCACGATGCCCCTATCCACGATGTCGGCGGCGAGTTCGGGCGACGTGGATTCGAGGACGGTCCTCACGGTTTCGACGATGGTTCCGACGAGTTCCGCCAGGCTCGACGCCATCTGCCGCTCGTTGAGCTCCAGGGCGCGCGGAACGCCGCTCATCAGGTCGCGCCCGCGCACCTCGTGCGAACGCCCATCGCCCTGGTCCGGCGCCTTCGCCACGCCGATTTCATGCTTGATCTCCTCGGCGCTGGCGTCGCCGATCAGCATGTTGTGCACCCGGCGGACATAGGCCACGATCGCCTCGTCCATGACCCGCCCGCCGACGCCCACCGACCGCGCGTGGACGATGCCGCCGAACGACAGGACGGCGACTTCCGTGGTGCCGCCCCCGATGTCCACGACCATCGAGCCGCGCGCTTCCGTGACCGGCAGGCCGCCGCCGATCGCCGCGGCCATGGCTTCCTCGATCAGGTAGACGCGCCGGGCGCCCGCCGCCTCCGCGGCTTCGCGCACCGAGCGGCGCTCCACGGCCGTCGAGCCGGAGGGTATCGTGACGACGACCCGGGGGTTGGTGAACCGGCCCCGGTTGTGGACCTTGCGGATCAGGTACTTGATCAGTTCCTCGGCGATCGGGAAATCCGCGATGACGCCGCCGCGCATGGGCCGGACGGTGCGGACGTTCCCGACCGTGCGTCCCATCATGCGTTTCGCCCGCTCGCCGAAGTCGAGGATCCGCGTCCTGCCTTTCTCGTCGGCGACGGCGGCCACCGCCGGCTCGTTCAGGACGACGCCCCGGCCGTGGACGTGGACGAGCGTATTGGTGGTGCCGAGGTCGATCGCCATGTCGGAAGAGAAGAGCCCGAGCAATCCGGTAATCATGTCTTCAGCCTCCCGCCGCGACGGCCGGCTCGATGCGCGGTTCCATCAGACGCCGACCGCGCGCCCGGCGGAGGACGCGAGGTGGCCGCGGATCTTCCGCACCACCTCGGCCGGGTGGGGCCGGGCGTCGCCGCCGTACCCGCTCTGATCGAACAGGGACTTCATCTCCTCGGGGGTCAGCGCGAAGAAACTCGCGACGGCGTCCCATTCCGCGCGTCCGCCGAACACGGGACGACAGTCCTTCAGGCTGTCGGTGTTCTCGAGCCGCAACCCCTGTGCCTGGAACCACGGACTGAGCGCGGCCGCCAGGCCGACGGCGCATCCGCCACGCTGCCCGAACCACCGGGAAAACGTGAGGCGTCCTTCCGGCAGCGTGGCCAGGAATTCCGCCAGTCGCGAAAGACGCTCCCGGGGCGACGCCTGGTACGACTTCAACTCCGTCGGCTTGCGGTATTTCATGAGTCCTCTCCTTCACCCATGGCCCGTCCACGTAACGGTGCGGCGCGCGCCGGCGCCGCCACATGGCCCGGCCGGAACCGGTCCGGGCGCGCGGCCGCGCGTCGCCCGACAAGACTAGCGCGGATTGCTGCGGTAATCACGCGGTCATCGCGACCCCGCTGCGGCCGGGTGACCGGGTGACCGGGTTGACACGCTTCGGTCCCGGAACGTAACTACGCGGCTTGGACCGGCGCGCGGCGTCCGCGCGGCGCCGCAATCCCGAAAGGCGCGATCATGGTGCGACTGGCCGACGTTCCCATGCCGGACCGCGGCTTCCTCGAGAGGATACCCATTCCCGACATCGAGGACGCGCCCTGCGTCGCCGGCCCGCCCTTGCGGGAGCGCCGGGTGGCGATCGTGACGACCGCCGGCCTGACCACGCGCGAGGACTCGCGCTTCGCCATGGGATCGAGCGACTATCGCGTGATCCCGGCCGAGGTGGAGGCCGACCGGCTGGTCATGAGCCATGCGTCCATCAATTACGACCGAAGCGGCTTCCAGCAGGATGTCAACGTGGTCTTCCCCATCGACCGGTTGCGGGAGCTCGCCGCCGACGGGGTCGTCGGATCGGTCGCGGCGTTCCACTACTCGTTCATGGGCGCCATCGACCCGGTCTCCCTGGAGCCCGCCGCGGTGCGGCTCGCGGGCCTTCTCAAGAAGGATGCCGTGGATGCCGTCCTCCTGACCCCCGTGTGACCGGCCTGTACGCGCGCCGGGGGCGCGCTGGCGAAGTATCTCGAACGCGAAGGCATCCCGACGGTGCACGTCAGCCTGATTCGGGAACACAGCGAGAAGAACCGCACGCCCCGGACGCTCTGGGTGACGTTCGAGCTCGGGCGGCCGCTCGGCGTTCCCAACGACCCCGGCTTTCAGCGCCGCGTCGTCGAGGCGGCGCTGCGATTGCTGGAGTCCACGGACGGTCCCGTGCTGGTGGACTATCCCGAGGATGCGCCCCGCGGCCGCGACCGCGGGGCCGGCGAGGAGCCCTGGGTCTGCCCGGTCGGCCTCGCCGCTTCGCCGGACGCCCCCGGCGACGAATCGACGGACGCCAGGCTGTCGAAGGAGATTTCCGGGCTCGCGCCGTGGCACGATCTGGCCGTCCGCGAGACGGAACGGTCGACCGTCGGGTCGAGCGGTCTCGACATGCCGGACGCGGCCGCCTTCGTGCTTTCCTTCCTGTCGGGCGAGGTTCCGGCAAGCCCGATCGACGGCGCCCGCGCCGACCGCGTCCTGAAATGGGCCTGCGACGACATCCGGGCCTATTACTACGAGGCGATGCTCGCCCAACCGGGTTCGCCCACCAGCGGCGACCTCGACGCCTGGTTCTTCGGCGAGACCACGGCGGGTTCCGTGTTCTTCGACTTGCAGAAGATCCTGCTGGAACACGAGGACGAGACGTTCCAGATCATCGGCAGGCAGTACCTGATCCCGCGCTTGCAGCAGCACCTGTCCGCCCCGGACTGATCCGATGGTGCGACTCGGCGCCCTCTCGGAGTGGGACCGTCGGCACATCCTGAACGCCGACGTGCCCTCCTTCGGGGACCGGCCGTGGGCGGTCGCGCCGCCGCCCGCGCGACGGCGCGTCGCCATCGTCACGACGGCCGGACTGCATCGGCGCGGCGACCGGCCGTTCTCGCCGGGCGCCGGCGACTATCGGATCGTTCCGGGCGCGAGCACGGGCGGCGACCTCGTCATGAGCCACGTATCGGTCAACTTCGATCGAACGGGGTTTCAGGAAGATCTCAACGTCGTCTTTCCCCTCGACCGGCTGCGGGAGCTGGCCTGCGACCGCCTGATCGGCTCGGTCGCCGATTACCACTACTCGTTCATGGGCGGCGGCACCCATCCGGCGTGGATGCGGGAGAGCGCCGCGGCCGTGGCGGAGCTCCTCCGCGCGGACCGCGTGAACGCCGTGCTCCTCGTTCCCGTGTGACCGAGCTGCACGCGCGCCGTCGGCGCGCTCGCCCACGCGCTGGAAGGTTCGGGAATTGCGACGACGCAGATCAGCCTGGTCCGGGAGCACACGGAGGCCATCTCGCCGCCGCGGGCCCTCTGGGTCGGCTTCCCGCTGGGACGCCCGTTCGGCCTCCCCGGCGACGCGCCGTTCCAGCGGCGCGTGCTGCGGGCGGCACTCGCCCTGTTCGACCGGGCGGACGGACCGCTGCTGGAGGACTACGACCGCGACCCGCCGGACCAGGCCCAGGCCGGTGCCGACGGGACCGGCTGGGCCTGTCCGGTGAGCCTCGCCCCGCCGCCGGCGTCCGAGGACGACCTCGCCGCGGCCCTGGGGCGCGAACTCCGGTCCCTGCTGCCCTGGTACGAGCTCTCCCGCGAACGGCGCGGCCGGACCACGGTGGGCGCCGGCGCCCTCGACCCGGAGTCCGCGGCCGCGTTCGTCGGGGGCTTCCTGGACGGCCGTCCCGACAACCCCGCCCCGGAACTGCCGATCGAAGAGGTCTTCAAGCAGTGCGTGGAGGACCTCAAGGCTCTCTACTGCGAGGCGGCGGCGGCGCGGCCGGGAGCGGCGGCCCCGGACGTCGGGCGGTGGTTGTGGGACGAGACCGCCCTGGGCCGGTCCCTCCTGATCTTGCGCCGGCGGCTCCTCGGAGGGACCCATGCCGGCCTCAGGTCGGTGGCGGAGCACTTCCTCGTCCCCCGCGCGGTTCTGGAAACGCGCGGTCTGCCGCGCCCGTCGCGGCCCGGCTGGCACGCGCCTCAGTGACGAGGCGCGCGCCGGGACACCGCCGGCCGCGCCCCGGATTTCCGGGGTACGATGGGTTCCGGGAATCGGCGGCGGCGGTTTCCGCCGAGAGCCGCCGACGGTTGGGGACATGCCTGGGCTGTGTCGCGACTGCACCGAGGTCTTCGAGGCCGGCCGCGCGGACCGATGCCCGTGCTGCGGATCCGGACGCACGCTCGTCCACCCCGAACTGGACGAACTTTCCATCGTCCACGTCGACTGCGACGCCTTCTACGCCACGATCGAGAAGCGCGACGATCCCCGTCTGATCGACCGGCCCGTCATCGTCGGCGGCCGGCGCCGGGGCGTCGTCATGGCGGCGTGCTACGTCGCGCGGCGTTTCGGCGTC
The DNA here is from genome assembly GCA_965200265.1 of Alphaproteobacteria bacterium. Lineage (GTDB taxonomy): Bacteria > Pseudomonadota > Alphaproteobacteria > UBA2966 > UBA2966 > UBA2966. Next base: position 2,736,071 of record OZ241357.1, read on the forward strand.
CGCTCCGCGATGCCGATGTTCCAGGCCCTGGAGCTGTGCCCGGAGGCCGTCGTGCTGCCGCCCGACCGGGCCAGGTATGCCGCCGTCGGGCGCGAGGTCCGGGAGCTCATGCGCGGCGTGACGCCCCTGGTCGAGCCTCTCTCGATCGACGAGGCGTTCCTGGATCTCGGCGCCGGCGATCCGGCGGACGCGGCGTCGCCCGCCCGGCGCGTCGCGCGGCTGGTCGGGGCGATCGAACGGGACATCCGGATCACCGCGTCGGTCGGCCTGAGCTACAACAAGTTCCTCGCCAAGATCGCCTCCGATCTCGACAAGCCCCGCGGTTTCACAGCGATCGGCCGGCGGGAGGCATGGGGATTCCTGGCCGACAAGCCGGTCCGGCTGCTGCCGGGGATCGGTCCGGCCTTCGAGAAGCGCCTCGCGGGCGACGGCATCCGGACGATCTCCGACCTGCGGGCCGTCGACGAGCCCGTCCTGTCCGACAGGTACGGGGCCGTGGGCCGCCGGCTGGCGCGGTTCGCCCGCGGCGAGGACGGACGCCAGGTATCGCCGGTCCGCCGAACCAGAAGCATCTCGTCCGAGACCACGTTCGATCGCGATACGTCCGATCCGCGAGCGCTCGCCTCGGCCCTGTGGCCGCTGGCGGAAGGCGTGGCCGGCCGGCTCCGGGCTTCCGGTTTCGCGGCCGAGACCGTGATCCTGAAGCTGAAGGCCTCGGACTTCAGGAACCTCACGCGAAGCCACACCATGCCCGAGCCGACGCAGCGCGCGCGAGTCCTGTACGAGACCGCCCTGCGGCCGCTGGCGCGTCTCGCCGGCGGCCGGAGGTTCCGTCTCATCGGAATCGGCGCCGGCGGTCTGGTCGGCGCGGACCGGGCGGACCCGCCCGACCTCTTCGGCGACGACGACGCGGCCTTCGACCCGCGGGAGGCGGCGCGCGCGGCGTTCGACGCCGGCGGTCCCGGACGCCGGGCCCCCGGAGCGCCGGCCGCGCCGCAGGGACGGATTACGCGACCTCTTCGCAGGTCGCGAAGTAGCGGTGCTCCAGCGCGTTCTGGTTCTCGTAGATGGAGCCCTGGTTGAGCGCCTCCGGCAGCGGCATACGCACCGGCACGTCGGCCATGCGCGGCGCGTTCGTCGGTCGGCCCCGCACGATCCTGGCGTCGAAGGCCGCGAGGTCGAAGTTCCGGATATACCCCTGCAGCGGCCAGGCGTCGGCCGCGAAATAGCCCTGGATCACGAACCGGCGCGGGCGCGAGGACCGGTTGAGGTCGGACCCGTGCACGGCCCTGACGTGGTGGAGGGTCATGGCGCCGGCCGGGCCCGTGAGCGCTACCGCGCGCCCGAAATCGAGATCGCACGCGGTCGGGTCGATGGCGCCGCAGAAGCAGCCGTCGGCGTGATGGTCGTAGACCTCTCCCCTGTGCGAGCCGGGCACGACCGCCATCGGGGCGTTCTCCTCCGTCACGTCGTCCAGATAGATCCCGACCGCGAGACCGTCGTCGTTGGTGTGAGGATAGAATGCCCAATCCTGATGCCATTCGACGGCGGCCCCGTACTCCGGCGCCTTGATGTTCACCTTGTGGTTGTAAAGCCGGAGATCGCGTCCGAGCAGGTCTTCCACCGCATCCAGGACACATGCTTCCCGAACCAGCCTCGCGAACGGCGGCCAGAACAGATAGGGCGACTTGATCCGGCGAACCTTCGGCGCTTCCGGCGTGTGCGACGCATCGAGGTCGTAGCGTTCGTCGCTTTCGGTCAGGCCGCGGGCGGCCGCGACGATCCCGTCGGTGGCGGCGCGCAATTCGGCAAGCAGGTCGGGAGGAACCGCGCCCTCGACGAGCGTGAACCCCCGTTCCTCGTACTCCTCCACCTGGGTCCGTGTCAGCATGTCGGCGACGTCAGGCGTGTGGTTCCCGCGGTTCGATCGGTGACCGGGTCCGGGTCGCCGTCACCGACGACCCGGACCGCGCGACAGGGAGCGGAATGGTAGCGGAGGAGGGACTCGAACCCCCGACACGCGGATTATGATTCCGCTGCTCTGACCGGCTGAGCTACTCCGCCGTTCGAGGGCCACGGCCTATAATCGGGGGCCCGCCGCCTGTCAAGCGGGAGGCGCGCGCCACAACGGCCCGGGGCCGGACGCGCCTATCCCCGGCGCACGCCCCATTCGAAGAAGCACCACGCCACGACCGAACTGAGGACCATGACGGCGACGAGCGGGCCCGCGGTTTCCGTGAGCAGGAATCCGACCGCCCAGGATATCCCCGCGCCGATCGCCATCTGCGAGAATCCCGAGAGGCCGGACGCGGTCCCCGCCCGGGCGGGATCGACGCTGACGGCGCCCGAGATGCCGTTGGGAATGCTCATGCCGTTTCCGAAGGCGACGATCGACATGCCGCCGAACAGGGTCGCCGGCGACACCGCGTCGCCGAGGTAGAAGGCGCCCAGCGCGGCCACGCCGGCCAGCGAGACCGCGGTGCCGATGGCGATCATGCGGTCGGGGCCGACCCGTTCCGACATGCGGCCGGCGACGAGGTTCCCCAGCATGTAGACCGCGGAGGCGATGGCGAACCACAGGCCGTACTCGCCGGCGGACCGGTGCAGCAGCTCGATCATGACGTAGGGCGCGCCCGCGATGAACGCATAGAACACGCCCGAGTTGAACGCGACCTGAAAGGCATAGCCGTGAAAGCGCCGACGGCCCAGGAGGGTCGTCACGCCCCCCCAGGCGCCGCGCGGGAGCGCGGACCCCTTCCGCGGCACATGCGTTTCGTTCAGCAGCAGGAAGCAGGCCCCGAGCATGACCACGCCGATGGCGACCATGAGCACGAAGCCGGCGCGCCATCCGAACCAGTCGTCGAGAAAGCCGCCGACCGTCGGCGCCATCAACGGGGCGACCACCATGGCCATGGTGACGTAGGCCAGAACGCTGGCGGCGCGGGCGCGGTCGTAGACGTCGCGGATGATGGCCCGGCTGATCACGATGCCGGAGCATCCGCCCACGGCCTGAAGGACGCGGCCGGCGATCAGCGCCTCGATGGTCGGCGCGGCGACGCAGGCGACGCTTCCCGCGAGGTACAGGACGAGGCCCGCGAGCAGCGCGGGGCGACGGCCGAAGCGGTCCGAGAGCGGCCCGTAGCCGAGTTGCGCCACGCCGAGACCCGCGAGGTAGAGCGACAACGTGAGCTGCGCCGTGTCGTACCCGGTGTCGTACACGCGCATCAGTCCCGGCATGGACGGCAGGAAGATGTTCAGCGACGTCGGTCCGAGGCCGGCGACGGCGACGAGGACGGCGATCGGCGGCAGGCGCGGCGGCGGCGGCGCCTCCGGCGTCTCGGTGCGCATCGGCGGGAAGGCCGGGGGCGGCCGGAGTCAGTGGCCGGAGGAACGGGAGATCCAGCCGCCTCCCAGGACGCGATCTCCGTCGTAGAAGACGGCGGCCTGCCCGGGCGCGATCCCGGCCTCCGGGCGGTCCAGGGCGATGCGGGCCCCGCCGGCCGCGTCGGCGACGACCGTCGCCGGCGCCGGCGCGTGCGTGGACCGCACCTTGACCGCGACGCGGATGCTCTCGCCCGCCGCCGGCGGGTTGCGGAGCCAGTTGACGTCCCGGACCCGGAACGCCGACTCCAGCAGCGCCGCGCGGGGTCCGACGACGACCCGGCGCGACTCCGGTTCGAGGCGGACCACGTAGAGCGGCTCGGCCCGGCCGCCCACCCCGAGGCCGCGACGCTGACCGACGGTGAACCCGATGACGCCGTCGTGCCGGCCCACCGCACGTCCGTCCACGTGGACGACGTCCCCCGGCTCGATCGCTCCCGGGCGGAGCCGGGCGATGGCGTCCGCGTAGGAGCCGCGGGGCACGAAACAGATATCCTGGCTGTCGGGCTTGGCGGCGACGGGCAGGTCGAAACGGGCGGCGAGGCCGCGGGTCCGCTCCTTGTCGAGATCACCGAGCGGAAAGCGCAGGTACGCGAGCTGTTCGCGCGTGGTGGCGAACAGGAAGTAGCTCTGGTCGCGCGCGAGATCGGCCGGCCGGTGCATTTCGGGACCGGCGGGTCCGGAAACGCGCCGCGCATAGTGCCCGGTCGCCAGGGCCGCGGCGCCGAGGTCCCGCGCCACGGCGAGCAGATCGCGGAACTTCACCGTCTGGTTGCAGCGGACGCAGGGGACCGGCGTCTCCCCCGCGAGGTAGGTATCGGCGAAGTCGTCGATGACGCTCTCGCGGAAGCGGTCCTCGTAGTCGAGCACGTAGTGCGGGACGTCGAGGGCCGCGGCCACGCGGCGGGCGTCGTGGATGTCTTGCCCGGCGCAACAGGCGCCCTTGCGGCCCGCGGCCGCGCCGTGGTCGTAGAGCTGCAGGGTGACCCCGACGACCTCGCAACCTCGGGCCTTGCAGACGGCGGCCGTCACCGAGGAGTCGACCCCTCCCGACATCGCCACCACCACGCGCGCGCCCGGAGCGACGTCGATCTCCGGCGGGAGGGCGGCCGCCGCTCCGGGCGCGGGCGCGGGTATCGGGTCGATGATCGCCATGGCCGGCACTATAGGCCTCGGCGGGCGGCGCGCAACGACCGCGAACGCCGGGTTGGGCGGCCGTTTCGACGGCGGTTCCAGTCCGGCCGCAACCGCCCTACCATGCCGGCGGGCAGCACCGGCGGACAGCCGCCGCGACGGGAGGACGTCATGGCCGAACCCGAAGTCGAATGTGTCTGGAGAGGTCCCGACATCCTGGGCGAGGGACCGATCTGGAACTGGAAGGAGAACGCGCTCTACTGGGTCGACAGCGACCGGCCGGCCGTGCGCCGCCTCGATCCGGCGACCGGCGACGTGACGACCTGGGACGTGCCGGAGACCATCGGCTCCATGGTGTTCCGCGACAAGGGCGGCATCGTCGCGGGACTGTGGAAGAGAGGCTTCAGCTTCATCGATCTGGATACCGGCGCCGTCACGCCGATCGCCGATCCCGACCCCGACAATCCGATCACCCGTCTCAACGACGGCAAGTGCGACCGCGCCGGGCGTTACTGGAGCGGGACCATGGACACGACGTTCAACGACAGGCTGGGAAAGCTGGCGCGGCTCGACACCGACCTCACGTGCACGGTGATGGACGAAGGGTTCTTCGTCACCAACGGGATCGCCTGGAGCCCCGACGACAGGACCATGTACTACTCCGATTCCCGGGGGCGCGTGGTCTACGCCTACGACTTCGACATCGCCACCGGCGACGTCGCCAACCGGCGCGAGTTCATCTCCCGGGAGGGCGAGGAAGGCCGCGTCGACGGCGCCACCGTCGACACCGAAGGCTGCTACTGGGCGGCGCACATCGACGGGTGGGAGGTCGCCCGGTACGATCCGGACGGACGGCTGATGCGGACGATACCGGTGCCGGTCCGCTACCCGACCATGTGCACGTTCGGCGGCAGCGGCCTCGACGTCCTCTACGTCACGTCCCTGTCGTGGGAGATCGAGCCCGGCGACAACGCGGCCTCGCCGCTGGCCGGCGCCCTGTTCGCCATCCGGGGGACGGGCGCGACCGGCATCCGCGAGGCGTTCTTCGCGGGATAGCGGAGACCCCTCCCGCCGCGGAGACGCGCGGCCCCGGCACGGCCCGCCATCGACGGCATCACAAAAAATTTACTGAATTGGAAATTTTTCTCTTGCACACGCTGCACACTTCGGGCAGGGTTCCGGAACAAGGTCGGGGGGCGTGCGGCCGGTCCGGGGAATTTCGGGGGCCGGCGACCGGTCGGTTGTCCCGGCCGGCCGCCGTTGACTTTCCCGGCCGTTTGATTTGAAAGGGTAGGGGAACGAGCGCGCGCGGCCGCCGGGGACCGACGTTCCCGATACCGCCGACGCTCCGGGGGAAAGATGCCGGAACCGCAGAAGTTCAGCAACGGGGCGCGAAGCCCGGGCGCCCGGCGCGGCAGGGCCCGCCCCTTTCCGAAGGGCCGGCGGGTCGACCCCGAGGCCCTGCGGGAGATCCGGGCGCTGCTGGGCGACGCGCCGCGGCGGCGCGACCTCCTGATCGAGTACCTGCATCTCGTCCACGACCGCTACCGCCGGCTCTCCCATCGTCATCTGGCGGCGCTCGCCGACGACCTGCGGCTGCCGATGGCGGAAGTGTTCGAGACCGCCACCTTCTACGCCCATTGGGACGTGGTCGACGACGACGCCGTCCCGCCCGGACTCACCGTCCGGGTCTGCGACAGCCTGACCTGCGAGATGTTCGGGGCGCCGCGGCTCATCGAGGAGCTCGGGCAGCGGCTGGGCGGGAGCGTCCGGGTCGCGCCCGGCCCGTGCATGGGGCGGTGCGAGGGCGCGCCCGTCGCCTGCGTGGGGCGCAACTACCTGAAGCGGGCGACCGTGGAGACGGTCGGTCGCGCGGTCGCCGACGGCGAGACGGAGGAGGCCGTGGCCGCGTATATCGGATTCGACGAGTACGTCGCGCGCGGCGGCTACTCGGCGCTCCGGGCGTGCGTCGGCGGGGACGAGCCGGTCGAGGACGTCCTCGACCGCGTCGAGCGAAGCGGCCTTCGGGGCCTGGGCGGCGCCGGGTTTCCCACGGCCCGCAAATGGCGGTTCGTCCGGCGGGAACCCCGGCCGCGGCTCATGGCCGTCAACGCCGACGAAGGGGAGCCGGGAACGTTCAAGGACCGGCATTACCTCGAGACGGACCCTCACCGGTTCCTCGAAGGCATGTTGATCGCCGCCTGGGTCGTCGGGGCCGCGGACGTCTACGTCTATCTGCGCGACGAGTATCCCGCCATCCGCCGGCTGCTGACCGCGGAGCTCGACCGCATTCGCGCGGAAGGGCTGGCGGACGGCGTGACGATCCACGTTCGCCGGGGCGCCGGCGCCTATATCTGCGGCGAGGAATCGGCGATGCTGGAGAGCATCGAGGGCAAGCGGGGCCTGCCCCGCCACAAGCCGCCGTTCCCCTCCCAGGTCGGGCTGTTCGGGCGTCCGACGCTGATCAACAACGTCGAGACGCTCTACTGGGTGCGCGACATCCTCGAGCGCGGAGCGGACTGGTACGCCGGCCAGGGGCGCAACGGCCGCGAAGGACCGCGGTCGTTCTCCGTGTCGGGCCGGGTCAGGGACCCCGGCGTCAAGTTCGCGCCGGCCGGCGTCACGGTGCGCGAGCTGATCGACGAGCACTGCGGCGGGATGGCGGACGGCCACACGTTCAAGGCCTACCTGCCGGGCGGGGCGTCCGGGGGGATACTGCCGGCGTCGCTCGCCGACGCGCCGCTCGATTTCGGCGCCCTCGAGGAGCACGGAGGCCTGATCGGCTCGGCGGCCGTCGTCGTCCTGTCCGAGGCCGACAGCGTGAGGGCCAGCGCCCTCAATCTCATGCGGTTCTTCGAGGACGAGAGCTGCGGTCAATGCACGCCCTGCCGGGCGGGGACGGAAAAGGCCGTCGAGCTCATGCGGCAACCGACGTGGGACGTCCCGTTGCTCCGGGAGCTCGGGCGCTGCATGGTGGACGCTTCGATCTGCGGGCTGGGCCAGGCGGCCCCCAATCCGCTCCGGCACGTCCTCGAGTTCTTCCCGGAGGAAGTCGCATGACCGATACGGTCGCCTTCACCCTCGACGGCCGCGACGTCACGGCCCGACCGGGGGAGAGCATCTGGCAGGCCGCGGCGCGGCACGGCGCCGACATCCCCCACCTTTGCTGGTCGACGGCGCCGCTCTATCGGGCGGACGGCAACTGCCGCGCCTGCATGGTCGAAATCGAGGGCGAGCGCGTGCTCGCGGCGTCGTGCATCCGCGAGCCGACCGCCGGCATGACCGTGAGCACCACGAGCGAGCGGGCGACGACGGCCCGCAACATGGTCATGGAGCTGCTGCTGGCGGACCAGCCGCCGCGGGAGTCGGCCCACGATCCGGCGTCGCGGCTGTGGCGGTGGGCGGAGGAAATGGGCGTGCGGGAAAGCCGCTTCCCGGCCCGGACGCGCCCGGCGCCCGACGCCAGCCACCCGGCGATGGCCGTCAATCTCGACGCCTGCATCCACTGCAACCTGTGCGTTCGCGCCTGCCGGGAGATACAGGTCAACGACGTGATCGGCATGGCCTACCGGGGGCGCCACGCCAAGATCGTCTTCGACTTCGACGACCCCATGGGGCAGAGCACCTGCGTCGGCTGCGGCGAATGCGTGCAGGCCTGCCCCACCGGCGCCCTGATGCCCGCCGCCGGGGTCGGCAAGGAGGAGGTCGACCGCCGGGTGGACAGCGTCTGCCCCTACTGCGGCGTCGGCTGCCAGATCACCTACAACGTCAAGGACGACCGGATCCTGTCCGTGGACGGCCGCGACGGCCCCGCCAATCGCGGACGGCTCTGCGTCAAGGGCCGCTACGGGTTCGACTACGTGGCCCATCCCGGCCGTCTGACCAGGCCGCTCATCCGCAAGGACGGCGTCGGCAAGGACTCGTCCCTGGACGTCGACCCGATGGATCCGTCGACGCACTTCCGGGAGGCGACCTGGGAGGAGGCGCTCGACGTCGCCGCCTCGGGCCTCGAGCGCGTCCGCGACGCGCACGGCGGCCGGGCGATGGCGGGCTTCGGCTCGGCCAAGGGGTCGAACGAGGAAGCCTACCTCGTCCAGAAGCTCGTCCGCGTGGGTTTCGGCACCAACAACGTCGATCACTGCACGCGCCTCTGCCATGCCTCGTCGGTGGCGGCGCTGCTGGAGTGCGTGGGGTCGGGCGCGGTCACCGCCCCCTTTACCGAAGCGGGCAACGCGGACGTGATCGTCGTCACCGGCGCCAACCCGACCGTCAACCATCCCGTCGCGGCCACGTTCTTCAAGAACGCGGCCAGGAACGGCGTGAAGCTGATCGTCATGGACCCCCGCGGCCAGGCCCTGTCGCGGTACGCGACCCACATGCTGCGGTTCAAGGCCGGCTCGGACGTGGCGCTGCTCAACGCCATCATGCACACGATCGTGGAGCGGGGCCTCTGCGACGAGAACTACATCGCGGGCTTCACCGACGGGTTCGACGCGTTCAGGGAGCATCTGAAGACGTTCACGCCGGAGGCGATGGCGCCGGTCTGCAGCATCGACGCGGGCACGATCCGGGCGGTCGCGGAGATCATCGGCAACGCCCGCGCGGCGATGATCTTCTGGGGCATGGGAATCTCCCAGCACGTCCACGGGACGGACAACGCGCGGTGCCTGATATCTCTCGCCCTGATGACGGGGCAGGTCGGCCGGCCGGGAACCGGCCTTCACCCGCTGCGCGGCCAGAACAACGTCCAGGGCGCCTCGGACGCCGGCCTCATCCCGATCGTCTATCCCGACTACCAGTCCGTCGAGAGCCCGGAAGCCAGGAAGAAGTTCGAGGAGTTCTGGGGCGCGGAACTCGATCCCGACCGCGGCCTCACGGTGGTCGAGATCGCCAACGCCGCCTACGACGGCGACGTCAAGGCCCTCTACGTCATGGGCGAAAACCCGGCCATGTCGGACCCGGACGCGAGTCACGCCCGCGCGGCGCTGGCCCGGCTCGAGCATCTCGTCGTTCAGGACATCTTCATGACCGAGACCGCGATGTTCGCCGACGTCGTGCTGCCCGCCTCGGCGTGGCCGGAGAAGGACGGAACGGTCACGAACACGAACCGACAGGTCCAGATGGGGCGCCGGGCGCTGCCCGCGCCCGGCGATTCGCGCCAGGACTGGTGGATCATCCAGGAAATCGCCCGCCGCCTCGGCCTCGACTGGAACTACACCGGCCCCGCGGACGTCTACGAAGAGATGCGGGACTGCATGGACAGCATCCGGGGCATCTCGTGGGAACGCCTGTCGCGGGAGAGCGCCGTCACCTACCCGTGCGCCTCGGGGGACGATCCGGGCAGGCCGATCATCTTCGGCGACGGCTACCCGACGCCGTCCGGCCGCGGCAAGTTCGTACCGGCGGGAATCGTTCCCCCGGACGAGCGGCCCGACGACGACTATCCGATGATCCTGACCACGGGGCGCGTCCTCGAGCACTGGCATACCGGCGCCATCACCAGGAGGGCCAGCGTTCTCGACGCGATCGAGCCCGAGGCCGTCTGCCACATGGCTCCGCGGGACCTGCGGGACCTCGGCGCCGAAGGGGGCGACCGCGTGCGCGTCTCGACCCGGCGCGGGACGATCGAGCTCGCGGCCCGCGCCGACTCCGACGTGCCGCCCGGGACCGTCTTCGTCCCCTTCGCCTTCGTGGAGGCCGCGGCGAACCTGTTGACCAACCCGGCGCTCGACCCGTTCGGCAAGATCCCCGAGTTCAAGTACTGCGCCGCGAAGGTGGAGAAGGCCGAGGCGCGCCTCGCGGCCGAGTAGCGGTCACGGTCGCTCCGCCCGGCCGGGGCGCCCGGTCACGGTCGCGCCTCGACCAGACGCGCCGCCGCCGCCAGATCCTCGGGGCGGTTGAGGTTGAAGAACGGATCGGACGGCCCGGCCGGGAACGACACCTCCGCGAGACGGTGGCGCGCCGTCCAGGCGTCGATCTTGCGCAGCCCTTCCCCGACCAGCGCCGAACGCAGGTCTCCGGCGAGGGCCGCCGGCCAGAGCCCGAAGACCGGATGGGTCCGCCCCGCCGACCTGGCGCAGGCGAGATCGGCCGCCGCCCCTTCGACGGCCGCCAGGAACCGCTCGACGAGATCGAGCGGAAAGAAGGGGGCGTCGGTCGCGAAGGTCGCGATCCAGCGGGCCGCGGGCGCGTGCTCGGCCGCCCAGTCCATGCCGGTGAGAACGCCGGCGAGCGGGCCGTGGAAGCCTTCCACCACGTCGGCCGCCACCGGGAGGCCGTAGCCGGAGAACCGGGCGGGGTCGCCGTTGGCGTTGAGCAGGAGCGGCCCGACCTGCGGCCGCGCCCGCGCGATCGCGCGGGAGAGCAGCGTTTCCCCGCCGAGGGCCGCGAGGCATTTGTCACCACCGCCCATGCGGCGCGACCGCCCGCCGGCGAGGAGGACGCCGACGACGTCAGGCGGCATCTTCCCGCGGGCCCGCCTTGCGCCGGACGCGGGGGCTCTCTTCCGGCACCCGGTCGGGATCGGCGTCGAAGACGAGGCGGTCGCCGCCCGAGACGCAGAGGAACCGTCTGCCCTTCGCGCGCCCGATCAGCGTCAGGTTCGCCCGGCGCGCGAGCTCGACCCCCCAGGCCGTGAACCCCGACCGGGAGATGAGGATCGGTATCTCCATCCGCACGCACTTGATGACCATCTCGCTGGTCAGGCGGCCGGTGGTGTAGAAGATCTTGTTCTCCGGCCCGATGCCGTCGAGGCGCATGTAGCCGGCGATCTTGTCGATCGCGTTGTGGCGCCCCACGTCCTCCATGTAGATCAGCGGCCGGTCCGCTTCGCACAGCACGCACCCGTGGATGGCGCCGGCGCGCAGATAGATGCTCGGCCGCGTGTTGATCGCGCGCGACAGCCCGTAGATCCACGAGGTCCTGACGGTGGCGTCGGGCGGCAGAACGGTCTCGTCGAACTTCTCCATCACGTCGCCGAACGCCGTGCCCTGGGCGCACCCGGACGTCAGCGTCCGGCGCTTCAGCTTCTCCTCGAAGTCGGTTTCGTGCTCCGTCCGCACCACGACGACGTCGATTTCCTCGTCGACGTCGATCCCCACGATCTCCTCCTTCGGCCGAAGCATGTTCTGGTTGAGCAGGTAGCCGACCGCGAGGCACTCGGGATAGTCGCCGATGGTCATCATGGTGACCACTTCGCGGGAGTTGAGGAAGAGCGTGAGCGGCCTCTCCACGGGCACGGCCGTCTCCGTGTCGGCGCCCGTGTGATCGGTGGCGCGGACGGTCTCGACGAGGCGCGGGTTCAGCGGGTCCGGCGCGACGATGAACCTGGACATGACGCCACTATGCGCGGCGGGGGCGCGTCCGCCAAGGGAGGCGAGGAAATTTGTCGGAGTCGGACCTGGGGTCGGCGAACGAGGACGCGCGCCGTATCGACAGCAGCTTGCATCCTCCACCCGGCCGGTGCCAGATTGCGGGCAGATACCCGCTGGCAGCGTGCTGTCGGCTCAAGGGCCGTTCCTCCGGAGTGGCCCTTGCTTTTTCGGGGATGGCCATGAGAACGAAGACGCACGCTTGCGGGGGGCGCGCGCTTCGACTAGTGTCCGATGCCTCTGCGGAGACGATCCGTCTTCCCGTGGACCGGGGTGGCGCCCGTAGCTCAGTTGGATCAGAGCGCCAGACTACGAATCTGGAGGCCGGGGGTTCGAGTCCTCCCGGGCGCGCCATCCCCGTGCCGGCCCGTGCCGCCGAACGGGTGCTGCGGGCCATGAAATTTTTCTTGGAATCAAGGCTTGACTACCATCAACGGCGTGACTACGGTTTCACCGCATTTCAGAGTTGGGAGGCCTCAAATGTCCTTGCGGAAGATGATGATGGCGGTTGTTCTGGCGGGTGCGTTCGCGACGGCACCCACGCTTGCCTTCGGACAGGCGCAATATCTCGAGAAGGGAGGGGCGCCGGGAACGGCTTCCGCGTCGGGACAGGAGGCTGGCGCCGCGGCGATGGGCGGCCTGACGGCCGGTACGGTCGCGGCGGGCGTCGCCGTCGCGGCGGCCATCGCGGTGGCCATCGCCGCGGCCAGCGACGACGGCGATGCGACGACCACAACTTCTACCTCAACTTCCACCGCGACCAAGACCGTCAACCAGTGACTTCCCGCGAGGGTTGACGGCGGATCGGGCGTTCCCGAATCGGGTTCAAGGGCGGCCGTGACGGCCGCCCTTTTCATGCCGCGGGATCGCGTTCGGCGCCGGCGCCTTCGGCCGTCGACGATCCTTCCCGGTCTCCGGGAGCTTCAGGCTACACGGCGGCGGGCTTGAGCACCTCGATTTCGATCGGGGGAAAACTCCGCGCGACGTGCTGGACGCTCTTCCACACGAACCCGTCGAGCCTGTCGATCCAGTAGTAGTTGCGAAAAGACCAGTTCACGCCGCGCGCGGAATTGGCCTCCTCGACGAGAACCGTTTCCAGTTCCAGATCGACGATCTCTATCCTGGCCGCCCCCAGGGGCGCGAGCGTCGACTCGATGGGCAGACCGTAGCGGTTGCCCTTGTCGATATCGACGGTCCGGCTGAATCCGACGGCCCGCGCCAGCCGGTGCGGAGACCCGCCCAGCGGGTCCTCGCCTGACGAATGCGTCGCCCGGATGTTCTCCGGAAACCCGGCCGTCGCGACGACGCGGCCATGCCTCGTCACGACGGTCGCACGGTCCGCCGACAGCCAGTGCAGGTCCCGGCGCTCCACGCGCCCCAGAACCAGCAACGACCTCGGCCCCCGCCCGACTTTGGCGCTGATGGAGGCGTAGGGTATCCTGTCGATCAGCTGGCGGGTGATCTCCACGTCGGGATGGCCGAAGGCGAGAAAACGGGCCGTCTCGCGGAAATTCCGAAGGAGGGGGCTGGCCTGGCAACCGGTCGCCAGCGCGGCGGCCCCGAATGCGATGAACCGGCGGCGCCCCGTCGGCCGGTCGGATTTCATGAGGAGGTCTCCGTTGTCGTCGTTTCGCGAAGCGTCACGCCGCCAGGCGTCCGGGGCCCCGAGGTTCGTGATCGGCCGGGTCGCCGCGGCGGCGCTCGCGGTGCTCGCGCTCCAGGGGCCGGCAGCTCATGCCCAACTGGAAACTCCGGGCGGGCTGACGAACATCATTGACCAACTTCGGACGCTACAGCAACAGGTTCCGGGACTGGACACGCAGCAGGAGCTGGGCGCGGAGAGCGTTCCCTCTCCTCTCGACGCCGCGCGGCAGGGTGGGCGCCTCGACCCGCGGAGCGGGTTGGGCGCGCGTACCCGGCTCGGGACGTCCGCGGGGTTTCCCATCGTGCCCAAGCTCCGTCCGGACGAGCGGCTGCTGATCGAGCATTTCTGCCGCCAGACCCTCGGCGAGAGGGAAAGGCGCCTCTTCGTGCTGATCGAGGAGTTTTCCCTGCTCGAAAGGGACTATTGCCTCCGTGTCCGGATGCCGCTGTTCCAGTTCGGCTACGACGCGCTGAACGCGGCCGACATTCTCCCGGAGCTCGTGTTCGGCGCGGTCCAGGACAGTTACGTGCTGGGCATCGGCGACGACCTTCTCGTGACGCTCCACGGCCGGACGGCCCGGACGATGCGGACACGGGTCGATCGGGAAGGCCGCCTCATCCTTCAGGGCCTCAAGCCGATATCGGCCGCCGGACGCACGTTCGGGGAAACGAGGCGCGAAATCGAGGCCTTCGTCGCGAGGGCGTTCGTCGGCACCGACGTGTACGTCTCGGTGGGCAACGTGCGCCGGACGTCGGTCGCCGTCGTCGGCGAGGTGCGCCGCGCGGGCATTCATCAGCTCACGGGCCTGTCGACCATTCTCGACGCCCTGGCGATGGCGGGAGGCGTCAAGAAGACCGGAAGCCTCCGGCGCGTCCACGTCGTCCGGGGCGACGAGATTTTCTGGGTCGATCTCTACGACCTCCTCTACACCGGCGGCACCGCTTACGACCTCACCGTTTTCGCCGGCGACCGCATCGTCGTCCCCACCATCGGCGCGACGGTCGCGATCGGGGGGCAGGCCAAGCGTCCCGGCATCTACGAGCTTCCGGAAGGCCGGGATTCCGTATCCGTTCCGGAGGCCCTGGCGTTGGCGGGAGGACCGCTCAGACCCAGGGGGAACCGCATCTTCAGGATCACCTTCGACGCCGATGGACGCCAACGTATCCTGGAAGGCGACGTCGGGGATGGAATCGCCTCGGACGGCGACATCGTCGTCGTCAACAGGGCGGAGGACGTTCAGGTGGGGAGCGTCACGCTGGTCGGTCACGTTCGCGTCCCCGGCCGCAGGTCGCTCGCGTCCGCGCCGACGCTGCGGGCGTTGCTGGGCGGCGCCCGGAACCTGGAGGACGACCCCTACCTGCTGTTCGGCGTGCTGCAAACGACGGACCCGGACACCTTGGCGCGCGGGTTCTTCCCCGTCAATCTGCGGGAGGTCGTGGACGGACGCCGGAACCATGCCTTGCGCGACGGCGACCGGCTGATCGTCCTGGGGGCGGACGACATCCGATACCTGATGTCCGACGACGTTCAGAAGACCATCCAGCTGGCCCGGGCCCTCCAGGCCGACGAAGCGTCCGGCCTCTCTCCCGCGGAGCGCGCTCCGGAACCGGACCGGGAAGGCCAGGCGCCGACGCCGAAACCGTCGTCGCAGGTCCAGACCCTCCTGTCCCGGTTCAACATCGGAATCGGACCCTCCGGAAGGGAAACGCAGGAGGCCGAGGAGGAGGAGAAGGGCCGGAACGAAACCGCCCGGGCGACGTCCTTCCCCTGCCGCGGCCTTCAGGCGCTGGCGACGGTCATCGCCACGACGAGGTCCGGCCGGTTCGTTCACGCGGTGCGCGGCACGGGTGCGGCGCGGGCGTCGCTGCTGGTGAACCCCCTGCCGTGTCCCGAGGTCTACGACCGCTATCCGGAGCTGCTGCCGTTCGTGCTCGAGCACGTGGTCTCGGTCGACGGCGAAATCAGGGCGCCCGGCATCTATCCGATCGCGCCCCGGACGTCGTTGCGGTCGTTGATCGGCGTTACCGGCGGACTGACCCGCAAGGCGGATCTCACCCAGGTCGAGGTCACGCGGTTCGCTTCCGACCCGCCCGACGGCTCGACCGCCGTCGAACGGCGTATGCTCGACCTCGACCGAGCGGGAACCGCGAACGTCACGACGGGTCCCGGCGACGTCATCCGGTTCAATCGGGTGTCCGCGTTCGCGGACCGAGACGACGGCCCCGTTCTGCTCTCGGGCGAATTCGTGCGGCCGGGGTTGTACGACATCCGCCGCGGCGAACGTCTGTCGGAGGTCATCGCCCGCGCGGGGGGCGTGACGCCGCTGGCCTATCCCTATGGCGCCGTGTTCACGCGGGAGCGCATCAAACGGGCGCAGCAGGCGGGATTGCGGCGCGTCGCGCGGGAACTGCGGGCCGCCGCGGCCTACGCCGCGGCCAAGAAGGGGGGCAACGCCGCGGCCCTGGCGGCCGTGCAGGAACTGATCCGGGATCTGACGTCGACCGAAGCCGTCGGGCGCATGGTGATCGAGGCGGATTCCACGGTGCTCCAGGCCCGGCCGGAACTGGACGTCGTGCTGGAGCCGGGCGACCGGCTGTTCATGCCGAAGCGTCCGAACTCCGTGCTCGTGATCGGAGACGTGCTCAATCCGGGCGCGTTGCAGTTCGTCTCGGGCAACGGCGCGGACACCTACGTCCGGCAGGCCGGGGGTCTTCAGCGCTCGGCGGACCGGGACGGGGTGTTCGTCGTCTACCCCGATGGCGCCGCCCAACCGCTGTCCCTCGGCATATGGAACCACAGGCCGGTCCAGATCCCGCCCGGCAGCACCGTCGTCGTTCCCAAGAACCCGGCGCCGTTCGACGTCCTGTCGTTCAGCACGAGTCTGGCGCAGGTGCTCAGCCAGTTCGCCATCACCGCGGCCTCGATCGCGGTCATCGGCGACGACTGACCCGACATTCGTTCGCCGGCCGTCCGGGTCGCCGTTGCCGTTGGCACCGCATCGCCGCCCAATGCTCCATCCGATACGGGGCCTTCTGTTCGCGTCGTGCGCCGCGGCGATGGTGGCGGCGCCATGCGCCCGCCCGGCCGCGGAGCCCGAGCCGAGGGACGAGCGCTACGTCTCGATGAACGATTTCGGCGGGGTCGGGCTCCTGCAAACGCGGACGGCGCGGTTCGGTCCGGACGGACTGCTGGAGGTCGGAGGCAGCTTCGTCGACAGCTACTTTCGCTACTACGTCACCCTGCACGCGCTGCCGTGGCTGGAAGGCACGTTCCGTTACACGGACATCCGCAACCGGCTGTACTCGGGCATACCCGCCTACAGCGGCGATCAGTCGTACAAGGACAAGGGGGCGGACATCAAGATTCGCCTGGTCGAGGAGCGGCGGCTGATCCCGCAGGTCGCCGTCGGCCTTCAGGACGGATTGGGAACCGGCCAGTTCCAGTCGGAATATCTGGTCGCCAGCAAGCGCTTCCTCGATTTCGACCTGTCCTTCGGGATCGCCTGGGGATACCTGGCGAACGGCGGAAGCTGGCGCAATCCTCTCATCGACGCCTGGAGCGGATTCGCGGACCGGACGGACAACCGCGCGGGCGGAGGCCGCCCGTCGCTCAAGTCCTATTTTTCCGGGGCGACGATCGCTCCGTTCTTCGGCGTCGAGTACCGGACTCCCGTGGACGGCCTCACCCTGAAGCTCGAATACGAAGGAAACGACTATCGCGACGAACCCCTGGGAAACGCGTTCAAGGCCTCGACGCCCCTGAATTTCGGATTCAACTATCGGCCGTTTCCGTGGGTCGACGTATCTCTCGCCTATCAGCGCGGGAACGCCGTCACGTCGCGCCTGGCGCTGCGGCACGTGCTCCACGATCCGGGGCTGCCGAAGTTCGACCCACCGCCGCCGGCGGTCAGAATCCGCCCGCGCGGCATCGCGCGAACACCCCCGGCGGAATCCCCCGGAACCCCCAGGAAAATCGCGACCGGACCGCGTTCCGAGGAACGGCCGGATCCGGCCGCGGGTCTTCGCGCGAAGCCCGGTTCACCGATCGCCGAGTCGGTCGAGGGACTGTTCGTCGCGCTCGAGCGGGCCGGGTTCGACGTTCGAGAGATCGATCTGACGCACGAAGAAGCCCGCATCGCCGTCGGGAACGACCTTGGCGGGAACATGGAAGGAGTCGCGGAACGCGCCGCCAGGGAGGTCGCCGCGCGCCTGCCCATGCCCGTCGACCGGGTGACGTTCTCGAGCGCCGGGGGCGGGACCGGCGCCGACGCGGGCCGCGACCGGATCACCGTCCGCGTCGTCTCGACGACCGGCCCGGAACCGGATGCGCCCGCCAAGGCCGGGAACGACCGGGAGAAGATCGCCGCGGCCCTGTTCGAGGAACTGGCGAAGGAGGAGATACTCGGAGAAGCGCTCCAGATCACCGGACGCTCCGCCGTCATCTACACCGCGTCCGTCAGGTTCCGGCAGTTCGCGAGGAACGTCGGCCGGACGCTGCGGGTGGCGGCCAACGTCCTCCCCGACTCCATCGAGGAGCTGACCGTCGCGAGCCTGCACAAGGGGGTCGAGACGAACCGGGTCACGGTCTGGCGCGAGGATCTGGAGAACGCCGCCATCGGTCTCGGCAGCCCCGAGGAACTGTGGGCCCGCGCGGAGGTCCTTCCCGGGCGGCCCGGCCGTCCGCGGGACGTCATCGTCAACCCCGACCGATACCCCCGCCTTTCCTGGGGCATCGGTCCGGGATTTCGACAGCACATCGGAGGACCCGAGAGGTTCGTCCTCTATCAGCTCTATGCGCGCGCGAACGCCGATCTGGACGTTTTCCCGGGCCTCACCATAGGCGGCGCCTACGGCCAGAACGTCTACAGCCAGTTCGGCGCGATTCGACAGCGGTCCGACAGTGTCCTGCCCCACGTCCGGAGCGACATCAAGGAGTACCTCCAGCAAGGCGAGAGCGGCCTCGTCCGCCTGCAGGCCGACTACTTGTTTTCCCCCGTGAAGGAGGTGTACGCGCGGCTGTCCGCGGGCCTGTTCGAGGAGATGTTCGGGGGGGTGAGCGGAGAGGTCCTGTACCGGCCCTTCGCCTCCCGCCTGGCGCTGGGCGCGGAGTGGAACTGGGTCCGGCAACGCGATTTCGACGCGTCCCTGAAGTTCCGCAACTACGACACCGGCACCGGGCACGTCAGCATCTACTATCAATGGCCCTGGTACGACGTCCTGTCGATCGTGAACGTCGGCAGGTATCTCGCGCGAGACCGCGGCGCGACCTTCAACGTCTCGCGGGAGTTCGGCAGCGGCGCGCGCATGGGGGCGTGGTTCACGTTGACGGACGTGCCGGCCGAGGAGTTCGGCGAGGGCAGCTTCGACAAGGGCTTCTTCATCAACATTCCGCTCGAGCTGCTCCTCCCGTTCTCGACGACGAGTTCGGGACACTTCGCCTATCGTCCACTTACCAGGGACGGCGGCCAGATGGTTCACGTCTCGACCCGCCTGTACGACCGCACCGGCGCCGCCAACCTGCACACCGTCGCCAGGGACTGGGTTCGTTTCATGGACTGAGACACGGCGCGCCCGGAGGGGCCGCCCGACGACCGCGCGGCCCGGGGCGGCGGAAGATCGGTCTTGATCATTCGGACCGGCGGGATATGGTGCGGGCGTTCCTCCCCCTGTCCGGCACCGCATGGATCAGGTGACGCAGACACCGGCAAGACCCGCGGACGTCCCGCCGCTCGACCAGCGTCCGGGCGACACGCCGGCCGTCGTCGATCTGCGCTTCCTGTTCGTGGTGCTCTGGCGCCACCGATGGATCTTTCTCGCACTCGTCGTGGCGGGCGGCCTGTATGGGCTGTACCGGATGCACGATCATACGCCGATGTATCGGGCCTCCATGGTCGTGGCCCCGACGTCGGCGGGGGGTGAGGGACTTTCCGGCCGGATTTCGTCGATCCTGCCCACCTTCCAGCAACTGGGGTTGTCGCTCGGGGGGTCGCAGGAAGCATCGAACTTCGATCGGCTGAAACTCGTCATGGGTTCGGTCACGCTGGCCCGCCACCTTCAGGACAAGTTCGGGTTGCTGCAACGCATCCACGAGGACATCTGGCGGGAGGACTCGCGAAGCTGGGCGGGCCCGGACGGAACGCTGTTCGAGTGGAAACAAGGCGTCCTGTCGTTCCTGAATCTCGACACCTGGCAGGCGCCGTCGGTCGAATCGCTCGCCCGGTCCCTCCGGTCCGGCATCGAATTCGAACTTTCCCAGGACAGTGGTTTCGTGGAGATCGGCTACGCCCACCCGGACCGCAACTTTGCCCTCTGGCTGCTCAGGACGGTGTACGAGGAAGCGGACGACATGCTTCGCCGGCAGGACCACGTCGCGAACAGCGAACGCAAGAGCTATCTGGGCGAGAAACTGGCCGAATCGACCGTCGTGGAAATGCGCCAAGCACTGGCGACGCTGCTCCTCCAGGAAGAGCAGACGTCGATGATGCTGACCGCCGATCTCCCCTACGCCGCCCGCGTCATCGAACCCGCCTACGTATCCCGGTTTCCGCTGACGCCGAGCGTCCTGATCGAAGCGGTCCTGCCGATCGCGCTCCTCGTCACGGTCGGCATCGTTCTCGTCGTCATGCGCACGCTGCTGCGGACCGAAAGTTAGGGCGCCGGCGCGATCGGCGTCGATCCGTCGGGAGTCGGGGAGTCTCGGGGCAGATGACCCACGGAAATCCGTTTCGCGCCGGACGTTTCGCGGTTTCTCCATGACGCGGGAACGGGGCAGGTCCGGGGCGAGGAGCGCCGTATTCGTGCTCCCGTCCTTCCGCGGGGGCGGCGCCGAGCGCGTCCTGCTGACGTATTTCGCCCACCTGGACCCGAACCGCGTGGAGAAGAGGCTGCTGGCGCTGTCGGGGGACGGCCCTCTGGCGGGTCTCGTTCCGCCCGACGCCGCGCCGGTCGTGCTCCATCGACGCCGGTTGCGCTCGGCCGTGCTCGCCCTGTACCGGACACTGGCCCGTCTGAGGCCCGACGTCGTGTTCTCCACGATGGGACACGTGAACCTCGCGTTGCTGGCCATGAAACGCTTTCTGCCGTCGCGGCCCCGTATCGTCATCCGGGAACCGAACACGCCTTCCCGGAATCTGCCGCATCTGGCCCATTCGTCCCTTCTTCGCATCGGGTACAGGCGGCTGTATCCACGCGCCGACGCCATCGTCTGTCAGTCGCGTCTGATGGCCGACGATCTTTCCCGCTCCTGCGGCGTTCCCCGGGAGCTTCTGTCGTGCCTGAGGAATCCGGTCGATGGCACCGCCCTGCGGCGGCAGGCGTGGCCGCCGATACGCGAACCGGGACCGGGCATACGGTGCGTCGCGGCCGGGCGACTGACGCGGCAGAAGGCGTTCGATCGCGTACTGGACCTCGTCGCGCGAGCGGGCGCCGATCTTCACGTGACGATTCTGGGCGATGGCGAGCTCGGGGAAGACCTGAAACGCAAGGCCGAATCCCTCGACATCGCCGACCGGATCCGCTTCGCCGGTTTCGTCGACAGACCGTGGCCGTACTATGGGGGCGCCGATGCGTTCCTCCTCACGTCGCGCTGGGAAGGTATGCCGAACGCGGCGCTCGAGGCGCTCGCCTGCGGCGCCCCCGTCATCGGCACGCCCGAATCGGGCGGTCTGCCCGAAGTCGCGGCATTGGCGCCGCGCGCCGTCACCATCGCCGCCGCGGGGCGGGAGTTCCTGTCCGCGGTGCAATCGCTCCAACCCGCGCCACCCCGGAACCTGCGCGATTCCCTGCTCCCCCACGAATTCACCCTCGAAGCGGCGATGCCCGAATTCGAGCGCGTTCTGCTCGGGGACTGAAGACATGCAGAACGAGCGCCCGATCCTCCTGTTCGTCGTCAACGAACCCTATTTCTTCGTGTCGCATCGGCTGCCGCTGGCCGCCGGCGCCATGACGGAAGGCTACGACGTCCATCTGGCGGCGCCCGACGACAACGTCTGGGCGCCCGAGACGTTCCGGGCCCGGCCCTTCCTGGCCGACCGCGGGATCACGCACCACGACATCCCGCTTTCCCGGTGGGGCATGAGTCCGTTCGAGGAACTGGCGACGATCAGGTCCCTGTACGCGCTGTATCGGAGCGTCAGGCCGGCGGTGGTGCACCACGTCACCGCCAAGGCCGTTCTCTACGGCGGCGTGGCCGCCCGGACCGCCGGGGTTCCGGCGGTCGTTTCGGCGTTTCCGGGGCTCGGTCATTACTTCACGGCGTCGACTTCCGGCGCGCGCCTCGTCAGGCTGGCGCTGATCCGGGGCTACGGATTCGCGACCGGCCACCCGAACTCGTGGACGATCGTGCAGAACCGGCACGACGCCGAGACCTTGCGGCGCCTGGGCGTCTCCAACCCCGGACGGACGACCGTCACGCGAGGGTCCGGCGTCTCGTTGCGGGACTTCAGGCCGGCGCCCTGGCCGGACGGGCCGCCGCTCGTCGTCCTGCCGGCGCGGATGATCCGGGAGAAGGGGGTCGGCGCGTTCGTCGAGGTGGCGCGAAGGCTGAGGTCGTCCGGCGTCCAGGCGCGCTTCGCTCTCGTCGGAAACGCGCATCCCGGCAATCCGCGCGCGGTGCCGGAGGAGACGCTGCGGGCCTGGCACGCGGAAGGAGTCGTGGAGTACTGGGGGCGCCGGGAAGACATGCCCGAGGTCTTCGCCGGGGCGAGCGTGGTGTGCCTGCCGTCCACCTACGGCGAAGGCGTCCCCAAGGCGTTGATGGAGGCCGCGGCGTGCGGGCGCCCGATCGTCGCCTACGACGTGCCGGGATGCCGGGAAACGATCGTCGACGGATCGAGCGGCATCCTGGTCGCCGAGGGAGACCTCGATGCGCTGGCGGAATCGCTGAGGCGCCTGATCCGGGATCGGGCGCTTTGCCGGCGAATGGGAGAGGAAGGCCGGCGTCTGGCGGAGGCCGAGTTCGGCGTCGACCGCGTGGTCGACCAGACCCTGGAAATCTACCGCGCGCTCCGGGCGGCGCCGGAAGCGGCCTCACCGGCGGGGTGCCGCGCGACGACGGGGGCGGCCGACTGATGGTCCGGTCGCCGGCCGCCGCCGCGGCGCTCGTTGCGGTCCTCGCCTCGCCTTCCGCACCGGCGCTCGCCGCTCCCGAGATCCTCGAGGTCGAGAGCGCCAGCGGCGTGACGGCGTGGCTCGTGAACGAACCCGACATTCCCATCGTTTCCGTTCAGGTCGCGTTCCGCGGCGGCTCCATCGCCGATCCGGCCGGGAAGGAGGGTCTGGCCAACATGGTCGCCGGCCTCCTCGACGAGGGGGCGGGCGATCTCGACTCGGCCGCCTTTCAGGAGCGGTTGCAGGAACTCGCCATCGGGTTCTCGGCCCGCGCCAACAAGGACACGTTCCGCCTGGGTATGCGGACCCTGGCCGAGCACCGCGACGAGGCCTTTCACATGCTCGGGCTGGCGCTTTCGACGCCGCGTTACGACCCGCAGCCGGTGGAGCGCATCCGCGGGCAGCTCGAGGTCGTCCTGACCCGCGACGCGGAGGACCCGGATCGCGTCGCCAGCGACGTCTGGTTCGCCACGGCGTTCCCCGATCACGAGTACGGAAGGCCGGTCCGCGGAACGCTCGAGAGCATCGCCGCGATCACCCGCAACGATCTCGTGGCCTTCGGCCGCCGGCGGTTCGCCCGCGACAACGTCGTCGTCGGGGTCGTCGGCGACGTCGGGCCGGAGGAGTTGTCGCGGCTGCTGGACGTCGCCTTCGGCGATCTCGCGGAGACGGCGGCGCCGGTCGGGGTGACGGAGGCGACGCCGTCGGCCGGGGCGTCGATCACGGTGATCCGCAAGCCGATCCCGCAAAGCGTGGCGAGGTTCGGGCTCCCCGGAATCAAGCGCGACGACCCCGACTATTACGCCGCCTACATCATGAACCACGTGCTCGGCGGCGGCGGATTCACCTCGCGTCTCCACCGGGAGGTTCGCGAGAAGCGCGGCCTCGCGTACTCGGTGTACACGTATCTGGACCCTTACGACCACGCCGCCGTCCATATCGGCGGCGTCGCCACCGTGAACGAGCGGATCGGCGAGTCCCTCGACGTCATCGAGGCGCAGATCGCCGACGTCGCCGGGAGCGGGATCACCGCGGACGAGCTCGAAGACGCCAAGACGTTTCTCAACGGGTCGTTCCCGCTGCGGCTCGATTCCAACGCCAAGATCGCCCGCGTGCTGGTGGGAATCCAGCTGAACGACCTGGGCAAGGACTACATCCGGCGGCGCCCCGGACTGATCGACGCCGTGACCCTGGACGACGTCCGGCGCGTCGCCAGGCGTCTGCTGGGAGGCGGCGGCCTCATGACCGTCGTCGTCGGCGATCCCGCGGGACTCGCGGACGGCGACTGAGCGCTTCGCCGCACCCCTCCCGACCTCCCCCTTCAGAGGGGAGGAGATAACAGATGGAAAGCGAAAGTGTCCGAGGCTACTCCGCCGCTTCCTGGACGTAGGGAAACGGCGCCAGCGCCTGAAGGGGCTCGGATATCTCGTAGACGCTGGAGACCGCGAGCTCGTGGTCGTAGGGCACGCCCTCCTTCTCGGCGCGCCTGCGCAGGCGCTCCTCGTGATAGTCGAGGACGTCGCGGGGAAACGGCATGTCGCCCGGGTTCAGGATGCGCAGGTATCCGTCGACGTCGCGGGCCGGCAGGACGCGGCTGCGGACCGAACGGCTCGGCGACCAGGGGATGTCGAGCACGCCGGCCTCGCAGGCCCGCACCGTGCCGACGGCCGCGTCGCCATCGCCCATCTCCAGCACCTTGTCGACGATGGCCCGGACTTCCCGGCGGATGACCTCCTTCTCCCGTTCGTAGGCGGGCAGGCCGTCGAGCTTGACGCCGCGCGCCATGTAGATGGCCATGCGGGTGACGCGCAGACCCTCGGCGTTGGCCTCCGGCGTCGGGATGCCGAAGGCCTCGTGGAGGCTCTTCGTGGTGACGCTGACGGCGCCGCCCACGGCCGCGAGCGTGCCGCCGTAGGCCACGATCGCCGCCGACTGGGCGTCGTCGTGCGGCCACGCGCCCATCCAGTGCAGCGACGTCACCGGCGTGAACACCCCCTCGTATCCCTTCCTGGCCAGATACTCCTGGCACATCTCGCGGCAGACCTGGATGGCGGCCGCGTCCTGGACCAGATGCAGCGTCTGGCCGAGCTCGAGGCCGTAGTCGCGGACCCCCTGCGCCGCCGCCAGCAGCGCGTCCAGCACGGCGGTGACGATGGCGATGCACGGCGGGATGTTGGTCCCGGTGAGGAACCCCGGCTGGCGGCGGTGCAGCTCGACCCCGTGCTCCAGGTACATCGACGCCAGCCGGTCGAGGTACTGGTAGTTGCGGATGCCGGTCTCGATCGGGATCTCCTTGGTGTAGGACAGAGTGTAGGCGATGGCCGACCCCAGATATCCCGAATACCCGGCCGCGTAGCCGACCTCGCCGGTGAGCCTGGGCATCGCCGTGCCCGTCAGCATGACGGCGGGCTTGTCGATCGCCTCGATCAGCCAGCGGGTGTCCGGGACCCCGTAGTTCACCATCGGGAACCCGTTCAGCATCGAGCGGCCGAGACGCGTCGATTCCTCGATGCCGTGCCGGGCCTGCTCCCAGCGCTCGTTCCGCGTGTAGCTGTCGGTGGTGGTCGGAACGATGTCGGCCAGGCCCTCCCGGTCGAGGGTCGTCATCAGTTCCTTCTGCATCTCCAGGGTGCCGAAGCCGCCGCGCGGCTGGGTCAGCGTGCGGCCCTCCGCGTCCGCCCGCCGCATGACCCAGGCGAGACGCTTATGCGGGGGCAGGTTCCGGTGATAGTCGACGGCGGCGTCGAAATCGACACCCGCGCCCGTCGGCCAGCGCGCCAGGTTCCCGGCGCGCATCCGCGCGAACTCGTCGTCCGGGATCCGGGCCTCCGACAGCGGCGGCGCGGCTCTATCCAGCGACGGAACTTCGGTCATTCCCCCGTTCCTCCCCGGCGACAGGATGCATATGGGCGAGGCCCAAGGTC
This sequence comes from Alphaproteobacteria bacterium, assembly GCA_965200265.1. GTDB lineage: Bacteria > Pseudomonadota > Alphaproteobacteria > UBA2966 > UBA2966 > UBA2966. The sequence goes on from OZ241357.1 coordinate 2,761,632, forward strand.
AAGGCGGCTTCCGGCTCCACGGTCGCAAGCAGGCCGCAGGCGTACAGCAGGTAGTCCCGGTCCAGATAGAGCCGGGGGGCGCGCGGACGGAGCGACTCCGGATCGTTCGGACCGGCGCGCGCCTCGCCGAGGATCCCCGCCGGGTCGCCGCCGTGGACCAGCGCACCGCCGGTGCCGACGACGGCCGCCAGCTCCGTGAGGTCCTTGCCGTGCTGGGCGATCGCCGGCCCCAGGGCGGTGTGGACGGTCTCGGTCCTGCCCGCGTGGCGGCCGACGGCGATACGGACCGCGGCGCGCGCGAGCGCCCGGTCGACCGCCCGTTCCTCGTCCGTCCGCGGCAGCCGCTCGACGTCGCCGGAGACCGCCGCCACGATTTCGCCGAACCGATCCCCGGACAGCCCGGCGTCGCGGGCGAGGGCATCCGCCCCCGCTGCCTCGACGATGGAGAGGGCGTTGTGACGCATCCCGAGGTCGCCCTCGACGGTGCGCTTGACGTAGGGTTCGGGCAGTCCGCGCTGGATCGCACCCTCGACGGTCGGCTCGCCGGTCGCCACCGAGTGCACGTCCGTCGTCGCGCCCCCGACATCGACCACGAGCAGCGGCCCCAGGCCGTCCCGCCCGCCGGCGCCGTCGGCGAGCAGACGCGCGCCTTCCATGACCGCCTCCGGCGTCGGCATGAGAACTGCGTCGAACGCCTCCGCCGCCCGGTCGATCCCCTTGGCGTGGACGATGCGGTCGATGAAGATCCGGCGGATGGCGGCGCGCGCGGGCTCGATGTCGAGCACGTTGAATTCCGGCATGACGTTGCCGGCGGGGACCGCCGTCTTGCCCGCCGAGGCGAACCGCGCCGAGACGTCGTCCGTCGCCTCGCGGTTCCCCGCGACGACGACGGGACAGGCGATGCCGCACGCCGCGAGCCTCCCGGCGTTGTGCCGGATCACCTCGTCGTTGCCGCCGTCGGTGCCGCCGGCGAGCAGGAGGATGTCGGGATCGAGCGCCTCTATCTCGGCGACGTCGGCGGCGGTGAGCCGATAGGCGTAGGCGCCGGTCAGCCGGGCGCCGGCGCCCAGCGCGGCGATTCGTGCCGCTTCCGCCGTCAACTCCCTGACCAGCCCCACGGTGACCATGCGCAGCCCGCCGGCGGCGCTGGACGTCGCCAGGCGGTACGTGAAATCGGGAAGGCCGCCGATACGGCTCTCCAGGTCCGCGAGCGCCGCCTTCATGCCGACCGCGATGTCGGTCGCGACCGTCGACGGCCCTTGGCCCGCGCCGACGATCCCGGCCCGCTCCAGGTCGACGGCGCGGAGCTTGGTGTAGGTGCTGCCGAAGTCGATGAGCAGCGCGGCGCGGGCGTCCCGCCTCACGGGTTCGCGGTCCGTCCGCCCCGGACGCGGGCGGCGAAGTCCCGGTCCAGGGCCTCGACGACCGCGCGGGTCCGCGTGCCCGGCGGGAAGGCGCGGTCGAAGCCCATGTCCAGGAAACGTTTCTCCACCACGTCCCACGGAGTCTTGCCCACCACGAGGTTGCCGCCGACGTAGAGCAGGATGTCGTCGAGGCCCGCCTCCACGCAGAGATCGCGAAAACCGCGGCAGTCGAGCTCGCCCTGGCCGTAGAGCGACGAGACCATGATGCCGTCGGCCGCCGTCTCGATGGCCGCCTTGACGAACTCGTCCGCCGGCGTCAGCGCGCCGAGGGCGACGACGCCGTATCCCGCCTCCTCCAGCGCCATCGACAGGATGCGGTTGCCGACGATGTGCGTGTCGGAACCGATGACGCCGGTCACCAGGGTGACGCCGCGCCGTTCGGCGGGATCGAGCGTTCCGGTCACGCGCGCCCCCGTCCCGGGAGGAGAGACTCCGCCGGCTCCCGTCACCCGGCGGCGGCGGTCGGCCCGCCCGGCTCCTTCCCGGCCAGGGGCATGACCTCGGAGGCGCAGCACGCGATCGGGTAGTTCGAGTGGCGGTGCCCGGGGAACCACGCCGCCGTGAAGCCCGCCCGGTCCGCCGGCTTGACGGTCTCCGTCGCCTCCTCGACGATGCGGTCGGTCGTCTGCGGCTCCCGCCGGCGGCTCAACAGGTTGAAGATTCCGGACTCCATGGACGCGCCTCCGATTCCCGAGGAGGATTGCGGACCGCCCGGGCACCGCGATGACGGGGCCGGTCCGCACGAAGCGGCGCCAAGCATACCGACCGGGAGCGGACCCGTGAAGTTCCACGATTTCCACATGTCGAACGCCGCCTATCGGGTGCGGATCGCGCTGAAGCTCAAGGGACTCGAGGCCGAGCGGGTCGTCGTCGACCTGGTGGCCGGCGAGCACCGGTCCGAGTGGTTCGAATCCCTCAACCCCCAGCGTATGCTGCCGGTCCTGGAGGACGGCGGCGTCACGGTCGTGCAGTCCCTGCCCATCATCGAGTACCTGGAAGAGGTCTGCCCCGAGCCGCCCCTGCTCCCGGCCGATACGGCCGGGCGGGCCTGGGTCCGGGGTTTCGCCCAGTCCATCGTCAGCGACATGCACCCCCTGATGGGCCGGCGGGTGCGCCGCTATCTGGCCGAGCGGATCGGCGCTTCCGCGGCGGACATCGGCGACTGGTACGGGAACTGGATCGCCGCCGGCCTGGGCGGGCTGGAAGACATGCTCGCGGCGCGGGAGTCGCCGGGCGCGTTCTGTCACGGCGATTCGCCGACGCTGGCGGACCTGTGCCTGGTTCCGCAGACCTACAACGCCCGGCGGTTCGGCTGCGACCTGTCGCCCTACCCGACGATCGTGGCCATCGTCGCGCGCTGCGGCGAGCTGCCCGCCTTCGCCGATTCGGCGCCCGAGAAGCAACCGGACTGGAGGCCCATGGAAGGGATGATTCCGGGCGGGCGGTGACGGCGCGCGACGGCCGTATCGCTTCCGTGCGGCCCGGCCGCGCCGCACGGAAGCGGCACGGGACCCGAACACCGTTACCCATCCATCCGGTCCATAGTGTCACCCATGTATCCGGTTGCCCGGATTGCGCGGGCCGGCGGCGGTCGCCAGGATGGGCGTCGGGACCCGAGACCGCGCCGCGTCGGCCGACTCGCGGCCGGGACGGAGAGCGCGCCATGACCGACGCCTTCATCTACGACGCCGTTCGCACGCCGCGCGGGGAGGGCAAGCCGACGGGCGCCCTGAACGAAGTGTCGCCCGTCCGGCTGGCGGCGACGGCCCTGGCCGCCGTGCGCGACCGCAACGGCCTCGATACGTCCCTCGTCGACGACGTGGTGCTCGGGTGCTCCGAACCGGCCGGCGAGCAGGGGGCCGTCATCGCCCGGTCCGCTGCGTTGATGGCGGACTACGACCAGTCGGTCCCGGGCGTGCAGATCAACCGGTTCTGCGCCTCGGGGCTCGAAGCGGTGAACATGGCGGCGGCCCAGGTCATGTCTGGGCAGGCCGATCTCGTCATCGGCGGCGGCGTGGAATCGATGTCGCGCGTGGCGATGGGGTCGAGCGGCGGCGCCTGGTTCGCGGACCCCGAGGTCGCATTCAGAACGCACTACGTACAGCAGGGGATCTCCGCCGACCTGATCGCCACCAGGGACGGATTCTCCCGCGACGACGTGGACGCATACGCCGTCGAATCGCAGAGGCGGGCCGCCGAAGCCTGGGACGACGGGCGCTTCGCGGGCTCCGTGGCGCCCGTCACGGACGAGAATGGCGCGATCGTCCTTGACCGCGACGAGCACGTGCGCCCGGACACCGACATGCAGGCGCTGGCGGCGCTGAACCCGGCGTTCGACAGGATGGGCCGCGACATGGGCTTCGATTCGGTCATCCTGCAACGCTACCCGGAGGTCGAGCGTATCGAGCACGTGCATCACGCGGGTAATTCCAGCGGCATCGTCGACGGCGCGGCCGCCGTGCTCGTCGGCTCCGGGGAGATCGGCGCGGCGCTCGGGCTGAAGCCGCGGGCGCGCGTCCGCGGCTTCGGCTCCATCGGGAGCGAGCCGGGCATCATGCTCACCGGTCCCGCGCCCGTGACGCGAAAGGTGCTGGCGCGCGGGGGGATGGAAACCGGCGACATCGACCTCTACGAGCTCAACGAGGCGTTCGCGGCGGTCGTGCTCCTCTACATGCGGGACCTCGGGGTGCCCCACGACAGGATCAACGTCAACGGAGGCGCGATCGCGATGGGCCACCCGCTCGGGGCGACCGGCGCCATGATACTGGGGACGCTGCTCGACGAACTCGAGCGCCGCGACCTCGAGACGGGCCTGTGCACGCTCTGCATCGGGGCCGGCATGGGGGTCGCGACGATGATCGAGCGCGTCTGAACCCGCCGCCCGCGACCGGAATGGACACCATGATCGACCATGCGGTCGACGGCGACGGCGTCGCGACCATCGCCATCGACGTGGCCGGCCGGTCGGTGAACGTGCTCGACGACGACTCGGCGGCGGCCATCGGCGAGGCCGTCCGGCGGGCGATCGCCGACGACGCCGTGACCGGCGTCATCGTGATGTCGCGGAAGAACGACTTCGTGACCGGCGCCGCCCCGACGATGCTTCTGGGAGAGCGCGACCCCCAGGCGCACATGCGCCGGTGCCGCCGGCTGCAACGGATCTGGCGTGACATCGAGACCGGCGGCAAGCCGTTCGTCGCCGCCATCAACGGCGCGGCGCTCGGCGTCGGGTTCGAGCTGTGCCTCGCCTGCCACCACCGCGTGGCGGCCGACGACCCGCGTTCGCTGATCGGCCTGCCGGAAGTCTCGATCGGGTTGCCGCCATGCTCCGGCGGGACCCAGCGCCTGCCGCGGATGCTGGGGATCGCCCGGGCGTTGCCCCTGTTGCTGAAAGGGACGCTCCACGGTCCGGCGGAGGCGCTGGCGGCGGGGCTCGTCGACGCGGTGGTTCCGCCCGATTCGCTGCTGGACGCGGCGAGGACGTGGCTGCGGGAGGATGGCAACCCCGTCAAGCCGTGGGACGAGCGCGGATTCGCGATACCGGGCCCCCAGGTGCAGAGCCCGGAGGGCTACATGCTGCTGGTCCCGGCCATCGCCAGACTGCGCGAAAAGACGCGAGGCAACTATCCGGCGCCGCTGGCCGTCATGTCGTGCGTCTACGAGGGGTGTCAGGTCGAGATCGACACGGGGCTGAAGATCGAGGCGCGCCGGTTCGCGCGCGTCGCCGCGGGAGACGCGGCCCAGAACATGATCCGGTCGCTGTTCCTCGGCATGGGCGACGCCCGACGGCTCAGGCGCCGGCCCGGCGGTATCGCGCCGCGGACCTTCGCCCGGATCGGCGTCCTGGGCGCCGGCATGATGGGGTCGGGGATCGCCTGCGCGGCGGCCGGCGCCGGCCTCGACGTGGTGTTGCTGGACACCACGCCGGATCTGGCGAACGCCGGAAAGGCGTATGGCGAGAGCGTCTTCGACAGGCGCGTCGCCCATGGCCGGATGACCGGGACCGAGCGGGACCGGGCGCTTCGGCGGATCTCGCCGACGACCGACTTCGCCGCGCTCGCCGGCTGCGAGCTCGTCGTCGAGGCCGTGTTCGAGGACCGGGCCGTCAAGGCCGACGTGATCGCCAGGGCCGAGGCCGCCATCGGCGAGAAGGCGTTCCTCGCGTCCAATACGTCGACGCTTCCCATCACCGGACTCGCGGAGGCGAGCGTTCGCCCCCGGCGGTTCGTCGGTATGCATTTCTTCTCCCCGGCCGAGCGCATGAAGCTCGTCGAGGTGATCCGCGCCGAGCGCACGTCCGACGACACGATCGCCGCCGCGATGGACCTGTCCGGACAGCTCGGCAAGACTCCGATCCTGGTGAACGACTCGCGCGGCTTCTTCACGAGCCGGGTCATCGGCGCCTACCTTGACGAGGGGCGCGCGCTTCTGGCGGAGGGCGTGAACCCGGCGCTCGTCGAGAACGTCGCCAGGCTGGCGGGGTTCCCGGTCGGCCCCCTGGCGCTCTCGGACGAGGTCTCGCTGGAGCTGGAGCAACGCATCATCGATCAGACGAGGGCGGTGCTGGGCGACGATTTCGTCGAGCGGCGCGGCGATGCCGTCGTCGAGACCTTCGTCCGGCGGCTGGGTCGGCCGGGGAGGAAGGCGGGAAAGGGTTTCTACGACTACCCCGAGGACGGCGACAAGCGCCTGTGGCCAGGGCTGGGCGATGTCCATGCGCGGGCCGCCGACCAGCCGGACGTCGAGACCGTCAGGAAACGCCTCCTCTACGCGCAAGGGGTGGAAGCCGCGCGCTGTCTCGAGGAAGGCGTCGTGTCGGGGCCGGCGGACGCCGACGTCGCGTCGATCCTCGGGTGGGGGTTCCCGTCGTACCTCGGCGGCGTGTTGTCGATGATTCACACCGTTGGCATCGAGGCGTTCGTGGCCGACTGCGAGGCGCTGGCTGCGGTTCACGGCCCGAAGTTCGAGCCGCCCGGCTGCCTGCGCGCGTTGATCGCCGAAGGGCGCCGCCTGTACGCGGCGTGAGCGCGGGACGCGGCCGGTCCCCCCGGCGGTCGTGTCGGGGGACCGGGCGCCCGGGAGAGAACGGCACCGCGAGGCCGCCCGAGGACGGCACGACCCGCACCATCGACATTCACCACCTCCATCCCCTCTCCGAAGGTGCGCGGCAGGGTATCCCGATCCGACGCCCCACTGCTGCAATTCGCCCGGCGCTCGGGCATATTAGGGGGGCATGAGCACCGCCGAGACCCTCCACGAGCCCGCGCCCCCCCGCATCGAATACGAGAAGGGCGAGGGCGGCATCGCCTACGAGCTGGTTTCCGCCTACACCCCGGCGGGCGATCAGCCCCAGGCGATCGACGAGATCTCGGCGGGCGTCGACCGGGGGGAGCGCGATCAGGTCCTGCTCGGCGTCACCGGCTCCGGCAAGACGTTCACCATGGCCAACGTCATCCGCAATACCGGCCGTCCGGCCCTGGTCCTGGCGCCCAACAAGACGCTCGCAGCCCAGCTCTACGGCGAGATGAAGGAGTTCTTCCCCGGCAACGCGGTGGAGTACTTCGTCTCCTACTACGACTACTACCAGCCCGAGGCCTACGTCCCGAGGTCGGACACCTACATCGAGAAGGACGCCTCGATCAACGAGCAGATCGACCGGATGCGCCACGCCGCCACGCGGGCGCTGATGGAACGGGACGACGTCATCATCGTGGCCAGCGTCTCGTGCATCTACGGCATCGGCGACATCGAGACCTACCAGGAGATGACGGTCGACCTGAAGGCCGGGGACACGATCGACCGCAACGGGCTGTTGCGGCGGCTCGTCGAGCTCCAGTACCGGCGGAACGACGCCAATTTCACGCGCGGGACGTTCCGTGTCCGGGGCGACTCGATCGAGATGTTCCCTGCCCACCTGGAGGACCGCGCCTGGCGCGTCTCGGTGTTCGGCGACGAAGTGGAAGGCATCACGGAGTTCGACCCGCTCACAGGCGAGAGAACGGACAGGCTCTCGCGGATCAAGCTCTACGCGAACTCGCACTACGTGACCCCGAAGCCGACGCTGAAGCAGGCCGCGCGGGAGATCCGCAAGGACCTGGAAATCCGTCTCGACGAGTTCCGGCGCGCGGAAAAACCGCTGGAGGCGGAACGCCTGGAACAGCGCACCGTGTTCGATCTCGAGATGATCGAGGCGACGGGCGCTTGCGCCGGGATCGAAAACTATTCCCGTTACCTGACCGGGCGCCTGCCCGGCCAGCCGCCGCCGACCCTCTTCGAATACCTCCCCGACGACGCGCTGGTCATCGTCGACGAGAGTCACGTCACGGTGCCGCAACTCGGCGGGATGTTCCGCGGCGACTTCCGCCGCAAGTCGACGCTGGCGGAGTACGGGTTCCGCCTGCCGAGCTGCGTCGACAACCGTCCCCTCAAGTTCGAGGAATGGGACGCCATGCGCCCCCAGACCGTCTACGTCTCGGCGACGCCGGGGCCTTGGGAACTCGAGCGGACCGGCGGCGTCTTCGTCGAACAGGTCATCCGCCCGACGGGGCTGATGGACCCGCGATGCATCGTGCGTCCGGTCGACAGCCAGGTGGACGACCTGATGGCGGAGTGCCGCGACGCGGCCGCCGGCGGCCAGCGCGTCCTGGTGACGACGCTGACCAAACGGATGGCCGAGGACCTGACCGAATACCTGCACGAGGCCGGCATCCGCGTCCGCTACCTGCATTCGGACATCGACACCCTCGAGCGTATCGAGATCATCCGCGACCTGCGTCTCGGCGCCTTCGACGTCCTCGTCGGCATCAACCTGCTGCGCGAGGGCCTCGACATTCCCGAATGCGCCCTGGTCACCATTCTCGACGCCGACAAGGAAGGATTCCTGCGCTCGCGGACGTCCCTCATCCAGACCATCGGCCGGGCGGCGAGGAACGTGGACGGCCGCGTGATCCTCTACGCCGACGGCATGACGGAGAGTCTGAAGGGAGCCATCGGCGAAACGGACCGCCGACGCGAGAAACAGCGACTGTTCAACGAGACCAACGGCATCACCGCCGAGTCGATCAAGAAGAACATCGGCGACATCCTCGAGGGCGTGTACGAAGGCGATTACGTCACCGTCTCCACCGGCGACGAGGGAACCCGGCATCTCATCGGCCACAACCTCGACGCCCACCTCAAGGAGCTGGACAAGCGTATGCTGGAGGCGGCCGCGGAACTCGAATTCGAGGAGGCCGCCCGGCTGCGCGACGAGATCCGCCGTCTCGAGAACACCGATCTCGGAATCGGCGCGCCGCGCCATCGCCGCGCCCGGAGCCGGCGCGAGGCCAGGAGCGACCCGGGAACGCGCGGACGGGGCCCGCGCTCGACCGCGGGCCAACCCGGAACCCGACAATATCGGGGCAAGAGCAAACGCGCGACGAGACCGTGACCGCCGTCCCCTCCGCCTGTCCGCCCGCGCCGGGGCGAGGCCCCGGATGGAGGCGTGGTTGTTGATCTACTTGCAGCTGGCCGGTGGTCTCGTCGTCCTGCTCCTGGGCGGAGACCTTCTCGTCCGCGGCGCCGTGGCACTGGCGCGGACACTCGGCGTGTCGCCGCTCGTCATCGGCCTGACGGTGGTCGCCTTCGGCACCTCGGCGCCGGAGCTGATCGTCAGCGTCGACGCGGCATGGAACGGCGTGCCCGGCCTCGCGATCGGCAACGTCGTCGGCAGCAACGTGGCCAACGTGCTCCTCGTCCTCGGAGCGCCCGCGATCGTGTTCCCCATCGTCTGCCAGGCGCCGTCGCTGAACCGGGACCTCATCGTGATGATCGGCGCGAGCCTGCTCTTCATCGCGTTCTGCTGGAGCGGGACCCTGGTGGCCTGGCACGGCGCGATCCTGGTGACCCTCCTCCTCGCCTTCCTCGTCCATTCCTACGTATCGGAGCGCGACGACGGCCCCGGCCGCGAGGAATACGGCGAGGAGTTCGACGGCGTCGGCGCGTTTCCCCGGTCGACGCCCGTGTTCCTGGGATTCATCGCCGCCGGACTGGCGGGACTGCTGTTCGGGTCCCACCTCCTGATCGACGGCGCGGTGGGGGTCGCGCGGGCGTGGGGCGTGACGGAAACGGTCATCGGCCTCACCCTCGTCGCGCTGGGGACGTCCCTTCCAGAACTCGCGACGACCGTCGCCGCCGCCATCCGCAGACAGGGCGGGATCGCGGTCGGCAACGTGGTCGGCAGCAACATGTTCAACATCCTGGGCGTCATGGGCGTCACCGCGCTCCTCGTTCCGGTGCCGATACCGGAACGGACGCTGCACTTCGATCTCTGGGTGATGCTCGGCGCGGCGCTGATTCCGCTGCCGTTCGCGCTGCGCCGGCGGCCGATCCGCCGCGCCGCCGGCGTCGCGTTCGCGGCCGCCTATCTCGGATTCGTCCTGGTCCAGCACCTCGGCACGCCCCGTCTCCCCCTCGTGACCGCCTACGCGAGCCCATGAGCGGCGCGGCGTCCCCATCGGCCCCGCGGCCGGCCGCGCCGGGCGTCGCGCTGGTCACGGGCGGCGCACGACGAATCGGACGGTCGATCTGCCGGACGCTGGCGGAGGACGGGTGGGCGGTCGCCGTCCATCACCTGCGGTCGGCGCGGGAGGCCACGGAGGTCGCCGCCGACATCGTGGCGGGCGGCGGGCGCGCCGTCGCGGTCGCCGCCGACCTCGCGGACACGACCGCCGCCACCGGCCTGATCCCCCGCGCCGCCGCGAAACTGGGGCCGGTGACCTGCCTCGTCAACAACGCGTCGGTGTTCGAGCCCGACGACGTCCTCTCGGCGACAGACGAGTCCTGGCGCCGCCACATCGACGTCAATCTGCGGGCGCCGTTCCTCCTGACGCAGGCCTTCGCCAGACAGACGGCCTTCGCCCAGGAGACGGCGACGGGCGTATCCGGGCACATCGTCAACATCATCGACGAACGCGTGTGGAACCCGACGCCTCACTTCGCGTCCTACACGGTGAGCAAGAGCGGCCTGTGGACCTTGACCCGAACGTGCGCGCTGGCGCTCGCGCCCCGGATCAGGGTGAACGGCATCGGGCCGGGACCGACCCTGCCCAGTCCCCGGCAGAGCCTCGAACACTTCGAGGCGCAGGGCGCCTCGACGCCGCTCGGGCGAGGCGCCACGCCGGACGAGATCGCGTCCGCGGTCCGGTTCATCCTCTCGGCGCCCGCGCTGACCGGACAGATGATCGCGCTCGACGGCGGCCGGCACCTCAAATGGCGCCGGCACCCGGACGATACGGATCTCGTGGAATGACGACGCCGTCGCCAACCGCGGCGCGAGGAAACGGGTGGGCGCCGACGCGCCGCCGGAGGGTGCTCGCATGAACCGGGAACGGGACCGCCACGAAACCCGGCGGATCGTCGTCCGCAACCTGGTGCTGCCGGCCCGCGTCGGCGTGTACCGTCACGAGAAGTCCGGGCCGCAACGGGTTCGCATCAACCTCGAACTGATCACCGGGGACCTTCGCCAGTCCCCGGGCGACAAGATCGCCGACGTCGTCGATTACGAGAAGGTGGTATCGGACGTAAAGGAAGTGTTGGCGGAAGGTCACACGAACCTGGTCGAAACATTGGCCGAAAAGATCGCCGAAACATGCCTCTCCGATCCTCGCGTCACGGACGTTCGCGTGAGTATAGAGAAGCTTCACGCCATCCCCGAGGCCGAGGGCGTCGGTGTCGAGATCGAGCGATTCCGGTCTAACCCTTGACGGTTCAACGAATTTTCCGGGCGGCCCGTTGCCGCTCGCCGGAAAGTTGTGCACATGCAGGCATTCGCCGGACACCGGCCCGTCACGTATTGCCCGAAGTCTTCGCCCCCGGGTCCAAGAAAGCGCTTGACATTATAATTATATTTGAAATCAACAAGATGCAATTTATGCCTGAAAATTAGGCAATCAGGCCGGAGGCAAGGGAACGCCGCGCTTTTACCGCCTGGCGACGCGATTTCCCACAAACTTACCCACACGAATCGTGGATAGTATGACATCCGCGTGAAGTCGCCGCCGGCGGCGCCCGCCCGGACTCCGGGAGTCGCGTGGCTTCGCCGGTGGTATGCTTGCCGGGAAGGACCATGATGGCCATCCAACCCGAAGCCCGGCGGACGCGGCACCGCGCCGCCTCCGGCACCGGGAGCGCGGGCGCCGAGCCCGCCGTCCCGTCGGTCACGCGCGGCCGCGACGTGATCCGCGCCCATCTGAAGACGCTGCCCAACGGTCCCGGCGTCTATCGGATGATCGATACGAAGGGGCGGGTCCTGTACGTCGGCAAGGCGAGGAGCCTGAAGAAACGAGTCGCCTCCTACGCCAACTCGACGGGTCTGACGACCCGCATACTGGGCATGGTCGCGGCGACGGTGGACATGGAGTTCATCACCACGCACACCGAGGTCGAGGCCCTGCTTCTCGAGTCGAACCTCATCAAGGAACTCCGGCCCCGCTACAACATACTGCTGAGGGACGACAAGTCCTTTCCCTACATCCTGATCACGGGCGATCACGACTGGGCCCAGATCACGAAACACCGCGGCGCGCGGAACCGGCCGGGGGAGTATTTCGGACCCTTCGCGTCGGCGGGCGCCGTCAACGAGACGATCAACGCGCTCCAGCGGGCATTCCCGCTCCGTTCCTGTTCCGACAGCGTGTTCGCGAGCCGCACGCGGCCTTGCCTCCAGTATCAGATCCGCCGCTGCACGGCGCCCTGCGTCGGCCGCATCGGTCGGGAGGACTACGGCCGGATCGTGTGCGAGGCGCGGGATTTCCTCTCGGGCCGAAGCCGGCGAACCCAGGCGAAGCTCTCCGAACGGATGCAGGACGCCAGCGCCAACCTGGAATTCGAGACCGCGGCGGTCTATCGGGACCGTATCCGGGCCCTCACCCAGATCCAGGCGCGCCAAGGGATCAACATTCCGACGCTGGGGGAGGCGGACGTCATCGGGGCCTGTCGAGACGCGGGCCAGACCTGCATCCAGGTCTTCTTCTTCCGCTCCGGACAGAACTACGGCAACCGGGCCTATTTCCCGGCACATGCCAGAAGCGACGCCGTCGAAGACGTCCTGTCCGCCTTCATCGGCCAGTTCTACGCCGACAAACCGCCGCCGCGACTGGTGCTGACCAGTCACGACATCGAAGGCCGGGACCTCGTCGAGCGGGCGCTCGGCGTCCGCGCGGACAGGCGAGTGGACGTTCGCGCGCCGCGCCGGGGCGCCAAGCGGCAGCTCGTCGAGCACGCCGTCGCCAACGCCCGGGACGCGCTCGCCCGCCGTCTCGCGGAGAGCGCCTCGCGGCGGCGGCTGCTGGAGGGCGTGGCCCGAACGTTCGGACTCGAGGCGCCCCCCGAACGTATCGAGGTCTACGACAACAGCCATATTCGCGGCAGCGAGGCACTGGGCGCCATGATCGCCGCGGGAGCCGAAGGGCTCCTCAAGAACCGGTACCGGAAGTTCAACATCAAGCAGGCCGGTCTCGCCCCCGGCGACGACTACGGCATGATGACCGAAGTCCTGACCCGCCGCTTCTCGCGCCTGCTCAGGGAAGACGGAGACCGCGAGGGGCGGCAATGGCCCGACCTCGTCCTGATCGACGGCGGCGCCGGCCACCTCAGAACCGCCCAGCGGGTGTTCGACGACCTCGGCGTCGCGGACGTGGCGCTGGCCGCCATCGCCAAGGGTCCGGAACGCAACGCCGGACGCGAAACATTCCACGTCCAGGGGAAGCCGGCGTTCTCGCTGGAACCGAACGATCCCGTCCTGTACTTCCTTCAGCGTCTGCGCGACGAGGCCCATCGCTACGCCATCGGCGGCCATCGCGCCAAGCGCTCGCGCGGGCTGGGTCGTTCGGTGCTGGACGAGGTTCCCGGCATCGGGGCGAAACGGAAGCGCGCCCTGCTGCATCATTTCGGCTCGGCGCGGTCGGTGGGGCGCGCCGGCCTCGCCGACCTCGAGGCGGTCGAGGGAATCTCGCGACAGGTGGCGAAATCGATCTATGATCATTTCCATTCCGACGACTGAAGGCCCTTCGGCGCGGAGGACCGGGGTACCGGTCACGGGGCGTAACCGTCGAAAGCCGCCCGCCCACCGATGATCACCAGCCTGCCCAACCTCCTGACCATCTCGCGGATCCTGGCCATCCCGGCGCTGGTGGCGACGTTCTACTTCCCGGGGCTCCTGGCGGACTGGATCGCGCTGGGACTGTTCTGCACCGCCGGCGTCACCGATTTCCTGGACGGCTACGTGGCGCGCCTGCGCGGACAGATGTCGGCGTTGGGCCGGTTCCTGGACCCCGTGGCCGACAAGCTCCTGATCGTCGCCGCCATCGTGATGTCGATCGCCGTCGACCGGATCGACGGATGGACCGTCCTCGCCGCGGTGATCATCGTCTGCCGCGAGATCCTCGTGTCCGGACTGCGCGAATTCCTGGCGGACGTACAGGTCCCGGTTCCCGTAAGCCGTCTGGCCAAGTGGAAGACGACGCTCCAGATCGTCGCGATCGCCTTCCTGTTGTCGGGCGACGCCGGAGACCTGCTGTTGCCGGCGAAGGAGATCGGAACCGTTTGCCTCTGGGTCGCCGCCGCGCTTACGCTCTATACGGGCTACGATTACCTGAGAGCCGGACTGACACACATCGCGGCGGATGGCGAAGGGAAGGCGGCCACGAAGCCGGACGGGGAGCGCGGTGCCGTCGGGAGTGCCGGAACCCGCGCCCGCGGTTGACCGGACCCGCCGGTCGGCGCTCCGTCCGATGATCCCCATTGCCCGCGGTGAGGCGAGGGACCATGCGATGAAGCTGTTTGGACGATGAAGCTGTTCGGGATCGTCGGATGGAGCGGCAGCGGCAAGACGACGCTCGTCACGAGCCTGCTGCCCCGACTCGCGGAACGGGGACTCCGCGTGTCGACCATCAAGCACGCGCACCACGGATTCGACGTCGACCAGCCGGGGAAGGACTCCTACGAGCATCGAAAGGCGGGCGCCTGCGAGGTGCTGGTGTCGTCGAGTCGGCGATGGGTGCTCATGCACGAGAATCGCGGCGAGCCGGAACCGTCGCTGACCGATCTCGTCTCCCGGCTGTCGCCCGCGGACCTCGTTCTGGTCGAGGGATTCAAGCGAGAGGCGATCGACAAGTTGGAGGTCCATCGCCGGAACCTCGGGAAGCCCATGCTCCAACCCGAGGATCCGCGCGTCGTGGCCGTGGCCAGCGACGCGCCGCTCGCGGACATGCCCGTTCCGGTACTGAGGCTCGATGCGGTCGAGGACATCGCGACCTTCATCGTCGTCCATTGTGGTTTCGCAGCCGACATCCGACGCATGGCGGTCCGGGGGCGGTAGCCGTGCAGCTCTCCGACGACTGCTTCGCGACCGGGAATCGTCCGCTGACGACGGCGGAAGCGCTCGCCCTTCTGGCGGAACGCATCGCGCCGGTGGGCGCCACCGAACGCCTTCCCCTGCGCGCCGCCGTCGGGCGGATCCTCGCCGAGGACATCGTGTCGGAGCGCGACGTCCCCCCGGCGGGAAACTCGGCGGTCGACGGCTACGCGTTCGCGTTCGACGACCTGACACCCGGCCGGGAAACACGCCTCCGGCTTTCCGGTCGCGCCGCGGCGGGGCACCCGGCCCCGCGCGGACCCGGCCGGGGCGGAGCAATACGGATATTCACGGGCGCCCCGATGCCGGAGGGGTGTGACACCGTCGCCATGCAGGAAGACTGCGCCGCCGACGCCGGCGAGGTCGTCATCCCCCACGGGCTGTCGCGGGGCGCCAACAGCCGCCGCGCCGGCGAGGACGTCCGGAGGGGAGACGCCATCCTCGTCGAGGGCCATTCGTTGCGACCCCAGGACATCGGTATCGCCGCCTCCGTCGGCCGGGGCGAGATTTCCGTCTACCGGCCGATCCGTGTGGCCGTCTTCTCCACGGGCGACGAGGTCCGCGAACTGGGTGCCGCCCTGGTCCACGGCACCATCTACGACTCGAACCGCTACGTCCTGATGTCGTTGCTCGACGGCCTTCCCGTCGACGTCTCCGACCTGGGGATACTGGCCGACGACCGGAAGTTGGTGGCGGTGGCGCTGCGGGACGCCGCACGCGCACACGACCTGCTGATCACCTCGGGCGGCGTGTCGGTGGGAGAGGAGGACCACGTCAGAAACGCGGTCGAGGAGAACGGCACCCTCCACTTCTGGCGCCTGGCCATAAAGCCGGGCCGGCCGCTGGCGTTGGGACAGGTGGCTGGCGTGCCGTTCGTCGGGCTGCCCGGCAATCCGGTGGCCGCGATGGTGACCTTCGTTCGCTTCGTGCGGCCGCTGCTGCTGCGTCTGGCGGGGGGCACACGCGTCGATCCGCGACTCTATCGTGTCCGCGCGGACTTCTCCCATCGCAAGAAGCCCAATCGCCGGGAATGGGTGCGGGCGCGCCTCAAGCCGGGCGCGGACGGGACCCTGGAGGCCGAGAAATTCGCCCGCGAAGGGGCCGGGATCCTGCGTTCCCTGGTCGAGGCGGACGGCCTCGTCGAGCTGCCCGAGGAGATGACAGAGGTGGCACCGGGCACTATGGTGGAGTTTCTTCCCTTCTCCGAGGTGACGTCTTGAAGATCCTCTACTTCGCCTGGATCCGCTCGAGAATCGGTCTTTCCGAGGAGACCGTCGATCTTCCCGACGGCGTTTCCAAGGCCGGCGAGCTGATCGACTGGTTGCGGGGACGCGGTCCGGAGTACGCGGACGCGTTGCGGGACACCTCCGTGGTGCGTATCGCCGTGAACGAGGAATACGCTTCGCTTGATGCGCCGGTGGCGCCGGGCGACGAAGTGGCGCTGTTCCCGCCGGTAACCGGCGGGTGACGCCGGGGTCGGGCGGGATGATCCGGATTCAGAAGGAGGACTTCGACGTCGCCTCCGAGATCGACTCGGTCGTCGGGACCGACCGAAGCGTCGGCGCCGTGGCGATCTTCATCGGACTCGTCCGCGACATCAACGGCGGCGCGTCGGTCTCGGACATGACGCTCGAGCACTACCCGGGCATGACGGAGAAGATGCTGGCGCGAATCGAGGCCGAGGCGATGTCCCGGTGGCCCCTTTCGGCGAGCCTCATCGTCCATCGGTACGGCCATCTCCGACCGGGAGACAGGATCGTCCTGGTCGCCGCCGCTTCCGCGCATCGCCGGGCGGCCTTCGAGGCGAGCGAGTTTCTCGTCGACTGGCTCAAGACCAAGGCGCCGTTCTGGAAGCGGGAAACGACGCCCGAAGGGGCCAGATGGGTCGCGGCCCGCGACAACGACGACGACGCGGCGGCCCGCTGGACCGGCGAGCCTCCGGCCGATAGTGGTATGATCGTGTCGAATTCGGGGTTATCCTTCGGGGATTCCTGATTCCATTTTCCGCGGATACGTTTTCCCGTCGGATATCAAGGACGCGAGGCCTTCAGCATGTTCATACAGACCGAGGAAACCCAGAACGCATCGGAACTTCGCTTCATCCCGGGAGTTCCGGTTCTCAAATCGGGAACCGTGTCGTTCGAGCGCGGCGACGACGTGGGACGCAGCCCTCTCGTCGATCGGCTATTCGAGATCGGCGAACTGTGCCGGGCGGATCTCCGCGCGGATTCGATCACGTTGTCCAAACACGACGGCAAGGACTGGACACTGCTCAAACCGGCGATCCTGGGCGTCATCATGGACCACTTCATGTCCGAGCGTCCGGTCCTTCTCGACGAAACGTCGGATCCGGGATCCTCGTCCCCCACCACCACCGATGGCGACGAAGAAGTGGTCGGACAGATCGAGGAACTGCTGGAGACGAGGATCCGGCCCGTCGCCCGGGATCAGGGCGGCGACATCGTCTTTCGCGGGTTCGAGGAGGGCCGCGTCATCCTCGAGTTCCACGGCGCCGCCCACACGCTGCAAGGCGGTATCCAGACGATGTTGCGGCACTACATCCCCGAGGTGGAGGAAGTCGTCAACCATCTGGACGCGATCCCCAAACCCGGACTGGACACGGACGAAGGCCGGGCCATCAAGCGGATGCTCGATGAAGAGGTCAATCCGCAGATCGCCATGCACGGCGGACGCATCTCGCTGGTCGACGTGGTCGACGACACTGCATACGTCAGGCTCGAAGGCGGCTGTCAGGGCTGCGGGATGGCGTCGCTCACCCTCAAGCAAGGGGTCGAAGGGGCGATCATGCAGGCCGCTCCGTCGATCACCCGGGTTCTCGACACGACCGATCATGCCGACGGCACGAACCCGTACTATCAGCCCGGCAAGGACGGGACGAGCCCGTTCTGACATCTGTCGTCCATGGCCGGTCGTTCGCCCGTATGACGTTCGTCCTCCCGGATGATCGGACCGGCGGCGGAGCGAGTCGCCCCGTTTCAGGTCCCATGACGGGCGACGGTCACGCGGCGGCCTCGCGCCGAACGATCGCGTCGTAATCTTCCATCAGTCGCCTGGTGATTTCACCGACCGTGTATTCGTGGCCGTCGATCTCGCCGACGGGGGTGACCTCGGCGGCCGTTCCCGTCACGAAAACCTCGCTCGCCTTGTCGAGCTCGGCGGGCATGACGGCGCGCTCGACCACCTCGACCCCGCGCCGGCGCGCGAGGTCCATGACCGTCCGGCGCGTGATGCCGGGAAGAAAACAGTCGGCGGTCGGCGTGTGCAGGGCGCCACCGAAATTGAGGAAGATGTTGGATCCGGTGGACTCGGACACCTGTCCCCGCCAGTCCAGCATCAACGCATCGTCGTATCCCTCGGCCTCCGCCTCGTGCTTCGCCAGCGTGCAGATCATGTAGAGACCGGCCGCCTTGGCCTGGACCGGCGCGCACTCGGGAGGAGGGCGCCGCCACCTCGCGGTCCGCAGCCGGATACCCTTCATGCGCGCCTCGGGCGAGAAATAAGCCGGCCACGGCCAAGCTGCAATGGCCACGTGAATCCTGGTGTTCTGCGCCGACACACCCATCATCTCGGCGCCGCGCCACGCCACGGGACGAACGTATCCGTCCTGGATACGGTTGGCGGCCAGTACCTCGCGGCACGCCCGACCGATCTCTTCCAAGGTGTAGGGAATCCGGAAGCCCATCTCCTCGGCGGAATAGAACAGCCGCTCCGTATGCTCGCGGAGCTTGAAGATCTTTCCTTCGTAGGAACGCTCGCCCTCGAACACCGCCGACGCGTAGTGCAGCCCGTGGTTCAACACGTGCAGCGTGACGTCACGCCACGGCTTCATCTCGCCATCGTACCAGATGAAACCGTCGCGATCGTCGAACGAAGGCGCAGACATGCGATAGTCCCCGTTACGGTCCCGTCGCAGGGGGTGACCGGATTCGAAAGCGTCCCGACAGGTCGCGATTCCACGACGCCCGAACGGCACGTTAACTGTTGCGCTGGGTAGCACCAGAGGCGATATATGTCAATGTGACTGACGTAAAGAGCGGCTCCAACCCCCTTTTCCTGCGTGACGAGGAGCTCGTCCAGGGGATCGAGCTCCTGTTCTACGCCTATCGCGATTTCACCGGAGACCCGGACGCAGTTCTCGAGGAGTATGGCTTCGGGCGGGCCCACCACAGGGTGGTTCATTTCGTGGCGCGCAATCCGGGGATGTCCGTCGCCGAGCTCCTCGAGATCCTGCGCATCACCAAGCAGTCGCTTTCGCGCGTCCTCGGCCAACTGGTCGAGCGCGGATTCGTCGTGCAACGGAAGGGGACACGCGACCGGCGGCAGCGGCTGCTCTATCTCACGGAAACGGGACGGGATCTGGCGGAGCGCCTCACGGAGCCTCAGAAACGCCGGGTGGCGCGCGCCTACCGCGGGGCCGGCGCCGACGCCGTCGAGGGCTACCGGAAGGTCCTGACGGGCCTGATCGACGACGGCCGCCACGGGGCCGCGTCCGGCCCGGTCCGACGCCGTTGACGGTGCGACGGCGAGCCCGATGCGTGAGTTCCCGCCCCACATCCTGGTCGTCGACGACGACGCCAGACTACGTGAACTGCTCCGGGATTATCTCGGCGTCAACGGATTCAACGTCACCACGGCGGAGCACGCCGCCGAGGCCAGGAGAAAGCTCGCCGGCATCGACTTCGACCTGATCGTCCTGGACGTGATGATGCCCGGGGAGTCCGGGTTCGATCTCACCGAACACCTGCGGGCGACCTCCCGGATTCCCGTTCTCCTGTTGACGGCTCGCGGCGACGCCGACGACCGGATCGTCGGTCTGGAACGCGGCGCCGACGACTACCTGCAAAAGCCGTTCGAGCCCCGCGAACTCATCCTGCGTATCCAGAGCATCCTGCGGCGCGGCGGGCTCGACCGCGCGGAACCCGAACCGTTCTCGATCAACGGCCACGCCTTCGACGGCGACCGCGGAGAACTGTACTCCGACGACCACGTCATTCGCCTGACGGCGAGCGAGGCGACGCTGCTGTCGGTCTTCGCGGCCAACACCGGAACGACCCTGTCGAGATCCGAACTGGCGCGCCGGGCGGGCGCGAACAGCGAACGCGCCGTCGACGTGCAAATTACCCGACTGCGCCGTAAGATCGAGCCCGACCCCCGGAACCCTCGGCACCTGCGAACCGTGTGGGGGAAAGGCTACGTTCTTTGGCCCGACTGACATGACGCGAGCCAGCGCGACCGCGCGGAGAGTGCGTCGGTCCGCGACGCGGTTGATCAAGCGATACCTGCCCGGGGGCCTCTTCGGCCGGGCCCTGGTGATCATCGTGACGCCCGTCGTGGCGCTGCAACTCATCGCCACCCTCGTCTTCTACGAGCGACACTGGGACACCGTCACGCGGCGCCTGGCGCTCGGACTCGCCGGTGACACGGCTCTCGTCGTCGAGATGATGCACGACGCGACGACGTCCGAGGAACTGGAGTCGATATTCGAGTCCGCGGCACGCCATCTGTCGCTGCGGTTGACGTACCTGCCCGGCGAGATTCTTCCCAACCGGCCGCCAAGGATCAGCATTGCCAATCGCATCGTGGACCGGATGCTGCACAAGGCGTTCACCGCGTATCTCCCCCGGCCGTTCCGCGTCGATACGACCGGTTTCGAAGACGATATCGAAATCCGGGTACAGTTGCCGGACGGCGTGCTCAGGGTTCTCACGACGCGCAAGCGCGTCACGAGCTCGACCACCTATATCTTCATCATGTGGATGGTCGGCACATCCCTGATCCTGCTGACCGTCGCCATCCTGTTCCTCCACAATCAAATCCGGCCGGTCCGCCGTCTGGCCCAGGCGGCGGAGGAATTCGGCAAGGGCCGGGACGTCCGCGATTTCCATCCGTCGGGTGCCACGGAGGTGCGTCAGGCGGCCGTGGCCTTCATCAACATGCGCGACCGCATCCGGCGCCATATCGCACAGAGAACCGAGATGTTGGCGGCCGTCAGCCATGACCTGAGAACGCCGCTGACGCGCATGAAACTCCAGCTCGCCATGTTGAACGAAGGAGACGGCGTCGAACATCTGAAGGCAGACGTGTCGGAGATGGAACACATGGTCGAAGGCTATCTGGCCTTCATGCGCGGACAGGACGCGGAAGCCGTCGTGGATACCGACATCGCGGACTTGCTCAGAACCGTGGCCGCCGACGCGGGCCGCCATGGTGTCGAGGTCACGGTCTCGATGCCGGGGGAGGCACCCCGCGGCGATGGTGGCGGACCCGCGGACGGCCGTGTCGTTCCGCTGCGTCCCAACGCCATCCGACGCTGCGTGACCAATCTCGTCGACAACGCGGCCCGCCACGGGCGACACGTGGAGATCTCCATGGACGCGAGGGAAGGCCAGGTCGAGATCTCCGTCGACGACGACGGTCCCGGCATCCCGGAGGACCGGCGCGAAGAGGTCTTTCGCCCCTTCTACAGGCTTCGGGACTCTCGTGATCCGGAGACCGACGGCATGGGACTCGGTCTGGCCATTGCCCGCGACGTTGCCCACGACCACGGCGGCAACATCGAGTTGTCGACCTCCCCGATGGGAGGGCTGCGGGCATCCGTCCGGCTTCCCGCGTAGAGGGGCTCCCGTGCGGCCGGGACGGTTCCCATTCAGTAGAGCCGGCCGCCGTCAGGCACGGTCTTGTCCGGCATGACGAGGACCACCTCGCCATCGTCGTCGGGAAAGCCGAGAACGAGGACCTCGGACATGAACGGCCCGATCCGCCGCGGCGGGAGGTTGACGACCGCCGCGACCTGACGGCCTCTCAGCGCCTCCTTGTCGTAGTTCGCCGTCAATTGAGCGGACGACTTCCGTTCGCCGATCCCTGGTCCAAAATCGATGTGCAACCTGTACGCCGGCTTTCGGGCCTCGGGAAAATCCTCGACCGCGACGACCGTACCCACTCGCACGTCGACGCGCAGGAAATCGTCGAAGGAGATCTCGCTCATCCGGCCCGCGCGGACGCCTCGGTAGCGGGGCCGGGGCCGTTCGCTCTTCCCGACCTCGCGATCCCGCCGAATCTGGCCACCATGCCGTCCACTCTCCTCAACTGGCGGTCGACGAACGTCATCGTCCTGGCCATGTCGTCGCTGTCGTCCGAGCGCCAGACCCGAACGGCCCCCAACATGATCAGCCCAAGGCCCTCGATACGGAACATCCCGGAAAGACCATTGTGATCGATCCGGGCCGTCTCCAGCATCCAGGCCAGGGAACGCGTATGGATCGGCCACAGGCAGGCGCAGGCGAACGGCCGGCGCCGCATGTCCTCGAAGATGGCGACGACGCCGTCCTTGTGGGGATTGAGCAGGTCGAACCGCCTCATGATCACGTCGAAGAGGCGGTCGCGCGCCGGCTCGTCGGCCAACGCGGGATCGTCCCCGGCGATCATCCGATCGTCGATCCCGCGCAGGAACGCCGCCACGACATGAAGTTTCGACGGGGCGACCTCGTAGACCTCCCGGAGAGACAGGCCCGCCGCCTCGGCTATGTCGAACATGCGGGTATGCCGCCAGCCCCGTCGTCCGGCGATCTCCAGCGCCGCCCGGACGATCCGGTCGAGCGGGTCGGCGGGCTTCGCGCGCGCCCGTTTCGCCATGTCTCGCCCTCCTCCAAGTCGGCACCCGACCCAATGATGGCACAATATCCGCCATGTCGCGACGCGCCGATTCCGCGCCAGCGTCGCGAGAACGTCAGCCGGCGAGTTCCCGAGAGCGGCGTGTCGCCGCCACCACCGCGCGAGTCAGCAACCGACCCATTCCGTCCTCCGCCATCAGCACGTCGAGAGCCGCCGCCGTCGTTCCGCCGGGACTGGTGACGTTTCGTCGCAGTTCGGAAGGCGCCTCCTCGGAAACGCGCGCGAGCTCGCCCGCGCCCGCCACCGTCGCCCGGGCAAGTCGCATGGCGAGGTCGGGGGGCAGCCCGGCCTTCACGCCTGCCTCGGCCAGACACTCGACGAGAAGGAATACGTAGGCGGGACCACTCCCCGACGTCGCCGTCACGGCGTCTAGCAGGCCCTCGTCCTCCACCCACGCGACCTCTCCCACAGCCGCCAGCAGCTCGTCGCAGGCCGATCGGCCATCACCGTCGACGCGCCCGTTGGCGCAGGCAACGCTGATCCCGTGGCCGATGGCTGCCGGCGTGTTCGGCATGGTACGGACGATCGAGGCGTCCTTGCCCAGCCGCTCCTCGAAATAGGCGATGGATCTCCCCGCGGCGATCGACAGGAACACCGTGTCGGGGCCGGCGAACTTCGCGTAAGCGGGCACCACGCCGTCGGTGATCTGCGGTTTGACGGCGAAGACGACGACCCCCGGCGCGACGTCGCGCGGCAACGCCCCCACCGCTTCGTCACAGGAAACGCCGAGTTCGCGCGCCAGGGAGCGGGAGTCCTCCACCGGGTCGACGACATGAACGTCGCCCGCGCCGATCCCGCGTCGCAACCATCCGTGCAGCAGGGCACCACCCATCTTTCCACAGCCGACAAGAAGGATGGTCCCGTTCATGAGCGAAATCCGACAGGCCGGCTCACGCCTCGCCGACCGTTTCCAGCATGGCCGAGGCCAAGGCGTCGTCCGCCGTCTTGCCGCCCCACAGCATGAGCATGAAGGCGGGAAAATAGCGCTCGCTCTCGTGCAACGCCACCTCGATCAGGTCCTCGACCTGCCGGGGCGTGGTTCCGGCGCCGGTTCCCAGCAGAAGCGCGTACCGGAACATCACAAATCCGCCTTCGGCCGAATAGTCGAAATGCCCGAGCCACAGGCGTTCGTTGACCAGAGTGAGCAGCGCGCAGGCGTCCGACAGGCGATGATCGGGAACCCGCAGGTCGAAGGCGCAGGAAAACTGCATCGCGCCCCGGTCTTCCAGCCACGTAAACCACAGGTGGTAACGGTTCCAGTGTCCCTCGACATATGTCGCGAGCTCGTCGTCTCCCGAACGATCGGCGGGCCACTCGTTGGCCGCCACGAACCGCTCGACGATATCGAGCGGGTTCGCCAGCGCGGGTCCGGCCGCGTCAACCAGACCGGTCACGGTTGGAGCTCCACGATGGACAAGCGGAGAAGAGGCGACGGTTCGGTCGATACCTCATCACCAATGTTTCAATATCTTGTAGGCAATGCCAACCCCATAACAGAATGTAGATTGCCAAATCGCGGAGTCGAATGCAAGCGCCGAATCGGGCCGGTCGTCGGAATTTCGTGAAGAACGCGCCACCGGCGCGTCTTATCGGCCGATGTTCGGAACCGGAAACCGTTCAGGGCGAGGTTTCGCCGTCACCCCGCGTCGTGCGCCTGCCGCTCGCGGCCGCGGCGCCCTTGGCCTTGCGACCACCCGCCGCCCGGCGCCTTGCCGGCGCGTTCGATTTCTCGAGCGCCTCGATCCGTTTCGCGAGGGCGTCGTTCTCGCGACGCGCCGCCGCGGCCATCGCCTTGACGGCGTCGAACTCCTCGCGGGTCACCAGATCCATGCCATTCAATATGCGCTCGAATTGATCTCGTAGACGCGCCTCGACCTCTCCCCTCACGCCTTGCAGCGTCCCGAGGGCACTCGCGGCCACGCGGGCCAGATCGTCGAGGAGCTTGTTGTCGGTCTGCATGGGGAGCGTCTCCGGCGATTCCGTGACTATGACGCAGACGGGAGGTGACGACAAGCCTCGGTGCTCTTGCGGCCCGCGCGGCCGCTTCCTATAAGGGCCCGGACTCGAACGGCCGGCGACGCCAAGAGACCCGTACCGGCGTCCGCCGGCGTCGACCGGCCCGAATCCCCGGAGTCACGAGCGCTGCTTCCGGCCGTCCTCTCTTATCCCGCCATCGATCCGGTTCTCGTACAGATCGGACCATTCGCGATACGTTGGTACGCGCTGGCCTATGTCGCCGGCCTGCTGCTGGGTTGGCGCTACATCGTCGCCCTGACCCGCCTGCCGGACCCGCCGCTCGAGAAGCGGGATGTCGGCGACTTCATCGTCTGGGCGACGTTCGGCGTGATTCTCGGCGGCCGGCTCGGCTACGCCTTGATCTACCGCCCCGATCACTATCTGGCGAACCCCCTCGACATACTGTTCATATGGGAGGGCGGCATGTCGTTTCACGGCGGCCTGGTCGGCGTGATCGTGGCGGTGTGGTGGTTTTCCCGACGCCGCGCGCTCGATGTCCTGGGCGTCGGCGACCATGTCGCCTGCGCGGCACCGATCGGATTGTTCTTCGGCCGGATCGCGAACTTCATCAACGCGGAACTGATCGGACGGCCGAGCGACGTGGCCTGGGCGATGGTGTTTCCCGGCGGCGGCACGGTTCCAAGACATCCCAGCCAGCTTTACGAAGCCCTGCTCGAAGGTCTCCTGCTGTTCGTCGTCCTGGCCGTACTGGTTCGCAAGGACTCGATCCGGCTCAAGCGCGGCGCCTTGCTCGGTATCTTCCTCGTGGGGTACGGCATCGCGCGCGCCATCGCCGAGCTCTATCGCGAACCCGACGCGCATATCGGGTTCCTGGTATCGGGCGTGACGATGGGCCAGTTGCTGTCCCTGCCCGTATTTCTTCTCGGCATCTGCCTGCTCGCCCGTGCCGCGAAATCGGACTGACCTCGGCGGTGGTCTCGCGGCGCATCTGCGCCGCCGGATCCGGGCCTTCGGACCCCTCTCCGTGGCGGAGTACATGGCCGAGGCGCTCGGGAATCCGAAGTACGGCTACTACAGGACCCGGAACCCGATCGGCGCCACGGGCGATTTCATCACCGCTCCCGAGGTCAGCCAGATGTTCGGCGAACTGATCGGATTGTGGTGCGCCGACATCTGGCGGAAGCTGGGCGCCCCGAGACCGGTGCGCCTGGTGGAGATCGGACCCGGCCGCGGCACCTTGATGTGCGACGCCCTCCGGGCGGTCCGGACCCTGCCGGCGTTTCGCGACAGCGCGGACATATACCTCGTAGAGACCAGCCCCGTCCTCCGCACGCGCCAGAGAGAAATGCTCCCGGATGCCGACGCGACGTGGCACGACCGCTTCCTCCACGTTCCCGAGGGGCCGGTCATCGTGGTGGCCAACGAGCTCTTCGACGCGCTCCCCATCCACCAGTTCGAGCGGACCCTCCGAGGCTGGCGCGAACGCCTCGTGGACACCGACGGAGACGGTGGAGGGTTCCGTTTCGTGCTCGGACCGGTCACGGCGGCCTTTTCCGCCGTGCCCGAGGAACTCCGGCACGCGCCGCTCGGCAGCGTGATCGAGGCAAGCCCCGCTCGCGTCGACCTGATGCGGGACATCGCCGAACGCGCGATCCGCGGCCCGGGAGCGGCCCTCGTCATCGATTACGGCCATCTCGACACCCGGCCCCGGGACACCCTGCAAGCCGTCGCCGCCCACCGCGGCCACGAGGTGCTCGAGTCGCCCGGCGGAGCCGACCTCTGCGCCCATGTCGACTTCGCCGTTCTCCGGCGGACGGCGAGCGAATGCGGAGCGGAAGCATGGGGACCGGTCTCACAGGGTGAGTTCCTCGAGTCGCTGGGCATACGGATCCGGGCGGCGCGGATCGGGGAAACGGCGACGCCGGAACAGCGTGACGAGATCGACGGCGCTCTGGAGCGGTTGACCGGCCCCGGCGAGATGGGCACCTTGTTCAAGGTGTTGGCGATCACCTCGCCCGGGACACCGGCTCCCGGCGGGTTCGACGCCGACGACCGGTAGACCGGCATGTCACGAGACACTCCCGCGGCGCTTCAATCCGGGAATCTGGCCGATGCCGCCGGAGTTTCCCACGGCTTCTATACGCGCCGGGGCGGCGTCTCGGACGGCATATACGCTTCGTTGAACTGCGGTTTCGGTTCTTCTGACGACCGCCACAACGTCGCGGCCAACAGAGCCCGGGTGACGCGGGTTCTCGGCGTGGATCCGGCGAATCTGAGAACCGTCCACCAAGTCCACGGTACCAACGTGCGCACCATCGACGACCGGGATGACGCGCGAACGTCGATCCGGGCGGACGCGCTGGCGACCAACCTGTCGGGGATCGCCCTCGGAATTCTGACGGCGGACTGCGCGCCTGTCCTCCTGGCGGATCCCACCGCCCGCGTGATCGCCGCCGCCCACGCCGGCTGGCGGGGCGCGCTCGACGGCATCGTCGAATCCACGATCGCCGCGATGATCGGCCTGGGAGCACACCCATCGGCGACCGTCGCTGGTATCGGACCCTGCATCGGCCCACGAACTTACGAGGTGGATCGCGGATTCCGGGAGTCGTTCGTCGACCGGAATCCCGAGCACCAGCGTCACTTCCAGGCGGCGGCGCGCCCGGACCGTTTTCTTTTCGACCTCCCCGGATTCGTCGAGTCGGCGCTCGGCGTCGCGGGCATCGGAACCATCGAACGTATCGACGGCGACACCTTGCGTGAAGAGGACCGTTTCTTCAGCTATCGACGCGCCCGCCATCGGGGAGAACCCGACTACGGCCGACAGCTTTCGGCGATCGTACTCCGGCATTGAGGTCCAGCACCTTGCCACGCCGATCGTCGGGGAAGAACATCGTTCGGGGCGGCCTCGCCTTTCCATGCGTTCCGCTCGTCTGCGCCGCGATCATCGGCGGGTGTCAGCCCTTGCCGCACCCGTTCCAACCCGAAAACAAGGCCGTGTCTCTCAAGGGGTATATGGAACCCGGCGCGCGGACCGGGCTCGCGGCGCCACGAGTCGAGAGGATGCCCGACCTCCATGACGAAACGCTGATCCCGCCACGGCCTGTCGATGCCGTCGTGGTCTATCGCGTCGACGGCGCCCCCGGCGACGGCGCGGTCGCATTGCGGCGCGGGATGCGGAGAGCCCTGCGCACGCGGGGCGTCCCCGTCGTCGGGAACATCGCCGACGACACGTACGTCGTGCTCGGCGCCGTTCACATCGACGATGGACCGACGCCAGGACGGGAAACGGTGGAAATCGACTGGACCGTCATCCGTCCCGACGGCCGGCGCGTCGGTTCGGTGCGTCAACGGAATTCCGTGGCGACCGGACGCCTCGCCGGCGCCTGGGGAACGATCGCGGTGGCCGTCGCGGATGGCGGCGCGGACGGCATAGCGTCACTGTTGGAAGCGGTTCGGATTGATCGGGATACACTGGACGGACGCTGATCGAAACGCGAAACGGCGTGCGACATCCGCGCCCCGTCGACGAACCCTTCGGTGGCGGCATCGAACTCCGCTTCCCCGTCGGTCCCGCCGGCCCGCCCGGTGAGACGATCAACTGCGGATGCCAGTCCCTCCCGTGGATGGAGAGTTGGAAGGCCCGATCGCCCGCCGACGCGCCATCTCTCGGGGGCACCGGACGAAGGCTCGGTCTCGACCGCGACGCCGTGACGGTCGAACGATTCCGACGCCGCGCCGACTACGTGGAACCGGAGAAGCCGCCGACTACTTCAAGGAACTCTATGAGGAGATCAACGCCCCCTCCGCGACGGGCGCGATCCGGGCGGGCGTGCCTCACGTGTCTTCGAGTCCTTGTTGGCCATGATGGCGGTGACGATTCCGCCGAGGACCGCGCCGCCGAGAAACGCCACGGTCGCCGCCGCCGTCTTGCCGAACTTGGCGGCACTGGTCTGATCGCGTCCGTCGAGCACCTCCACGTTCTGCTTACGGAGCTCGTCGGCAATCTCGTCCGCCTCGATCATCAACGTCCCGAGAGACAGGCCCAGCTTGCTGGCAGCCTTAGCCAGTTGATCCATGCTCAGCGCCGACTCGCCCGCCTCGATACGAGACCACGTGGAGCGGCTGACCCCCACGGCTTTGGCCATCTCCCCTTGATCTATCTGTTTTTGTTGACGTTTTTGGGCGATCAAGCGGCCCAGCACCGCCTGATAGGTGGTCTCGCTTTTCATGCAGATACCCTCTTGACAAATATGTGCATCATATACATATTCTCTTGTGATGGCGCATGCGTCTCAGGCAACAAATGTTATCCGGCGCCATTGTGCCGTATCGGCAAGAGGAGAAACAACATGAAATGCATCGACCTGAAGGGCCTGTCCGTCAACTTTCATCTGAACAAGGAGTGTAACGCCAGGTGCAAGTATTGCTTCGCGGGATTTCCGAACGTGACACGGGAAAATCGTCTGATGGAAGTCGAGCGAGGCGAGTTGATCGATCTGCTGGTCGACCGCGGGGTCGGGAAAATCAACTTCGCTGGCGGCGAGCCCACTCTGGTGAAAAACCTGGGCGATCTCTGCAAGCGCATCAAGGTACGCAGCCGAGGCGGTTGCGCCGTCTCCATCGTGTCCAACGGCCATCGCCTTCAGCGGCTGATCGAAGGCGCGGCGCAATGGATCGACTGGGTGGCGCTATCCCTCGACTCCGGGGACGACCGCGTGAACGTCGCTATCGGGCGAACCCGGGACAAAATCCCCTACGTGGACAAGATGCTGAAGCTTGGAGACATGCTCCGAAACCGCGACATCGGGATCAAATGCAATACGGTCGTCAGCCGCTTCAACGTCACTGAAGACATGAGCGAGGTCATCCGGCAGCTGAACCCCGAGCGCTGGAAGCTGTTTCAGGTACTGCCAGTGATCGGCGAGAATGACGGGACCATCGCCGATCACGAGATCTCCGAGGAAGAGTTCAAGGAGTTCGTCGGGCGCCACCAATCCCTGCTGAGCGACATGGGGGTGGAGATCGTCCCCGAGGACAACACGCATATGGCCGACTCCTATCTCATGATCGACCCCGAGGGCCGCTTCTACTGGCACGCGCCGCAGAATCGAGAGGGCTGGAATACGAAACTGTACAGTGACCCCATTCTGAAGGTCGGCTTGGAGGAAGCGTTGAAACAGGTACGTTTCTCGGAGGACAGATACCACGCGAGAGGCGCGAGGTACGGCTGGCTCAGGCGATAACCGCCGGTTTCATTATCCGACGTGTCATGATCGGTGTAGAGTGAACAGAACAGCCTGCGCGCGCCGGTCACCTCGTGGAGGGCCCGGAAGCTCGACATGGCGCTCTCCTCGGCGACGAAGAAGGCCGAGTAGACCTCGGAGGTGGCATCGTCGAGGGTGACGATCAGGTCCCACTGCCGACCGGGCGTCCACTCATGGCGTGAGCCGTCCTGGTGCAGCATCATGCCTGGCAGCGCCCGGCGCGGGCGCTTGCGCCGGTGGGCGCCGCGGCGCGGCGCCGCGCGCACCCGCCCGTGGGCCTACAACGTCAGCCAGACCCAGTTGTAGCTGCGCGGTGCGGTGGGCTACACGACGGAGACGCGCGACTACGGCGGCGACATGACCCTCAAGGTGCGGTTCTGAAGCGCCGTACCGTCTCAAAAGTCCGCCCGGCCCGACGAACGGTCCGAGAGATCCCGACGTCCCGGATATCCCGAACCGGGGACGGCACGTTTACTCCCCGCGGCCTCCTTGATAAGTTCCCACGTGTTCACGCCCATCAAACGATTTCGCCCGGCAGGACAACGGACCCTCCCCGCATTGGAGCCGATGGGCACGTCACCATGAAGATCGTCGCCGGTAACGCCAACCGTCCGCTCGCCGAGGCGATGGCGGCGTACCTGAATCAGCCGTTGACCAGGGCCACCATCCGCCGGTTCTCCGATATGGAGGTGTTCGTCGAGATCGAGGAGAACATCCGCGGCGAGGACGTTTTCCTGATCCAACCGACCTCCTATCCGGCGAACGACAACCTGATGGAGCTGCTGGTCTGCCTCGACGCGCTCAAACGGGCGTCGGCGCAACGGATCACGGCCGTCGTGCCGTACTACGGCTATGCCCGACAGGACCGCAAATCAGGCCCCCGCACACCTATTTCCGCCAAGCTCGTGGCCAACCTGATCACGACCGCCGGCGCCAACCGGGTCGTCACGCTCGACCTTCACGCCGGTCAGATTCAGGGATTCTTCGATATTCTGGTGGACAACCTGTTCGCCGCTCCGGTGTTCTCGAGGGACATCAGGGAACGTTACGACGGCGAGGAGTTGATGTTCGTGTCGCCCGACGTCGGCGGCGTGCTGCGCGCGCGCGCGCTGGCCAGACGACTTGACGCGGGACTTGCCATCATAGATAAGCGGCGCGAACGAGCGGGCGTTTCCGAGGTGATGAACCTCATCGGCGACGTGTCCGGCCGTCAGTGCGTGATCGTCGACGACATCGTGGATTCGGCCGGCACCCTGTGCAACGCCGCCGACGCGTTGATGGAAGCGGGCGCCAAGTCGGTAACCGCCTACGTCACCCATGGCGTGCTGTCCGGCGGCGCCGTGGCGCGAGTCACGGGCTCCTCCCTGGAGGCGCTGGTCACGACGGACAGCATATTGGCGACGGAAGCGGTGCGCGTGGCGCGGAACATCCGGCGCATCTCGATCGCGCCGCTGATGGCGGAAGCCATGCTGAGAATCAGCGAAGAGCGTTCCGTCTCGTCGTTGTTCGATTGATGGATACGTGGAAACCGCTCTCTCGCGGTCGCGAACAGAACACCTCGACAAGGAGTACGACATGTCCGACGCTGACGTGATTTCGGCGCGAAGTCGCGCCGACCTGGGGCGTGGCGCTTCACGGGCGGCGCGCAGATCCGGGCGCGTTCCCGGCGTGGTCTACGGCGCCACGAAGGACACGGTCTCCATATCGGTCGACCGCCGTGAACTGGATCGCGAGATGGCGCGCGGCGGCTTCCATACGCGCCTGTACAGCCTCCGTCTCGACGGCCAGTCCGAACAAGTGCTGGCGCGCGAGGTTCAGTTCCATCCGGTCACGGACGTGCCGATACACGTGGATTTCCTGCGCCTGTCCGGAGACTCCACGATACGGTTGCAGATTCCGGTGATTTTCGAGAACGAGGAGGAATCGCCGGGCATCAAGCGCGGTGGGGTGCTGAACGTGGTGCGCCACGAGGTCGAGGTCAACTGCCGGGCGGACGCGATCCCGGAGAGCTTTACCGCGGACCTCACGGGCCTCGGTATCGGCGACGCCGTGCGTATCAGCGATATCCGGTTGCCCGAAGGCGTCGAACCCGTGATCACGGATCGTGACTTCACGATCGCGACCATCGCCGCGTCGAGCGCGGCCATCGAGGAAGCCGCCGCCGAGGCCGAGGCGGCCGAGCTGACCCCGCTGGAAGGCGAGGAAGGCGAAAGGCGCCCCGATGGCCAGGATGTCGAGACGACGGAGGGCGAAGCCCCCGCCGAGGCGGAAGCCTCGGGGAAGGCCGAGGCGGGCTAGTCCCCCGCCATGTTGCTCGTCGTCGGCTTGGGCAATCCAGGAGAGCGCTTCAAGAAGAATCGACACAACATCGGCTGGATGGCCGTGGACGCGATCATCGCGGGCCATGGATTCGGACCGGAACGCCGACGCTTCCATGGCTTGGCGTCGGAAGGCCGACTGGCGGGACGCCGGACCACGACCCTCAAGCCGACGACCTCCATGAACATGTCGGGACAGGCGGTCGCCGCCGCCATGCGCTATTACCGCCTGGCGCCGGGAGATGTGATCGTGTTCCACGACGAGATCGACCTGATCCCCGGCAAGGTCCGAGTCAAACGGGGTGGCGGCAACGCGGGTCACCGGGGACTGATCAGCATCGACGCCCATATCGGAAAGGACTACCATCGGGTCCGCCTCGGCATCGGACATCCCGGGGACAAGAGCCGCCTCATTCGCCACGTGTTGGGAGATTTCGCGAAATCGGATCTCGCGTGGCGCGATTCGTTGCTGGAGGCCGTCGTGGAAGCCGCGCCGATGCTGGCGACCGGCAACGAAGAAGCCGGATTTCAGAACAAGGTGGCGATGCTCGCGCCGCCGCCGAAGCCCGACGTCTCGTGACGAACCTCGTCGAACGGAAGATCAGGCCCCGAGAGGCGACATGCCCAGAGACGATACGCCAGGTGTCTGGTACGACGACTGCGAAGTCGGCCATGTGTTCGAGTTCGGCAAAGTCACCATGACCAGGGAAGAGATCATCGACTTCGCTCGCAAATACGACCCGCAACCCTTCCACGTCGACGAGGAGGCCGCCACCGCCAGCATGTACGGCGGCATTATCGCAAGCGGCTGGCACACGGTGTCCGTCTGCATGCGCCTCATCGTGGACAACATGATGGGCCCCGACTCGGGCAGCATCGGCTCCCCCGGCCTGAGCGAGGTGAGCTGGCCGAAACCCGTGCGCCCGGGCGACACGCTCAGGCTGCGCGCGGAGATACTCGAGAAGATCCCGTCCAAGAGCAAACCGGACCGCGGATTCTGGCGCGTGCGTTTCGCGGCCCTCAACCAGAACGACGAAGAAGTGGCCGTCATGGTGCCGCTGCAGTATTTTCTGAAACGGCCGAAGGCATCCGCCCCGGCCGGAAATTGACGGTCCCGACCCCGGCCGTGCTATAGATTCGCGCCGACGCCGGATTTGTCCGATCGCGCCGGTGGGGAGAAAAACATCCATGGGGTCGACGACGACGCTCATCGCGGAGGACGGTCATGAATTCGCCGCCTACGAGGCGGCGGCGGACGGTCCGGTCAAGGGATGCCTCGTCGTCGTCCAGGAGGCGTTCGGGCTCAACGACCACATCCGCGACGTATGCGACCGACTGGCGGACGAAGGTTATTCCGTGGTCGCACCGGCGCTGTACGACCGCGAGGCGCGCGGGATCGAGCTGGGTTACTCCGAAGAAGAGGTTCAGACGGCCCGAGCAATCATGGCGCGCATCCCCTGGGACGCCGCCATGCTCGACGTGCGGGCCACGTACGATCTCCTGGCGCAAAAGGGCTCCGTCGGGATAACGGGTTTCTGTTGGGGTGGATCGGTAACCTGGCTCGCCGCGTGCCGTTTGAATTTCGCCTGCGCCGTTCCCTACTACGGGGGCCGGATCATCGACTTTGTCGCGGAAGAACCCGCCTGTCCCACGATGTGCCATTTCGGCGAGCTGGATCCGACGATCCCCATGGACGACGTCAACGAAATCATCGCCCATCACTCCGGCGTCACGGTGCATGTCTATCCGAACGCCGGGCATGGTTTTCATTGCGACCGGCGTGCCCACTACCATGAGGAGAGTGCCAGGCTCGCTTGGACTCGCACGATGGCGTTCTTCGAACGCCACCTTTCCGAATAGGTCCCGCCGAGTCCCGCGCCTCGGACCGGATGGGACCGACCGGCGAGTCCTTCGAAGCGCCAACTTGGGACCGGTGGCGCGCGGGCGGCGCGCCTGGCGGATCTGCAGACGGGAGACGGATGTTTGCATAGACGCGAGGCCGCTTGGCTGTTCGAGTGGTTCCCGCGCGCGATCAACGCAACGCCGCCTCGATATTGCCGCCGTCCACCGTCAGCACCGCTGCCGTCGTCTTGGGAGAGAGGGCGAGGTCGACGAAGGCCTTGGCGACGTCCTCCGCCTTGACCTCGCGTTTCAGCAGATTCCCGCTCCCGAGGTACTGCTCCACCGTCAGATCGCGCGCCGCGGCCCGTTCCTCGAGAAGGCCGCCTTTGTAGATTCGGGTGTGGACGCGGTCCGCGTTCACGGCGTTGGAGCGGATTCCCTGTTCGCCATATTCCAGGGCGTATTGGCGGGCGAGAGAGAGCGTCGCCGCCTTGGGAAGACCATAGGGACCGAAGTCCTTCCCTGGATTGACCGCCTGTTTGGAGGCGTTGAACAACAGCACGCCACCCGTGCCCTGGGCGGTCATCACGCGAACGGCGTTCTGGGCCACCGTCTGATGAGCGAAGAAGTTGAGCTCGAAGCTCCGCCGCAAAACGCGGTCGGGCACGCTCCCGATCCGCCCCCGCCACGCCGCTCCCGCGTTGGATACCACGACGTCGAGGCCGCCGAACGTCCGACAGATCCGATCGAAGGCCCGGCGCACCGAGCGGCGTTCGGTGACGTCGCATACGATCCCGATGGCGCCTCCACCGACGATGTCGGCAACAGCCACCGCGGCCGGTCCGTCCCGGTCGAGAACCGCGACGGTGGCGCCTCGCGCCGCGAACGCGCGAGCGGTCGCCGCTCCGATCCCCGAACCACCCCCGGTGACCACCACGATCTGCCGCGCCAGCGGCGGCTCCGCCCCCTTCCCGAGCTTCGCCTGCTCCAGCGACCAGTACTCGACGTCGAACATGTCGGCCTCGCGGATCGGCCGGTAACGGCCAATCGCTTCGGCATCCGTGACGACCTCGATGGTGTTCTCCGCGATGTCGGCCACGATGCGCGCATCGCCCGCCGATCCACCGGCGCCGAACAAACCGAGCCCGGGGACGAGGATCACGCGCGGATAAGGGTCGAGCTCGACCTTGGCCGGCTCCCGCTTGCCGTCGTGACGCGCGAAGTAGGTGTGGTAACGCCGCACGTACCGCGCCACCCGTTTCCCCGCCTCCCGCTTGAACGCCGGGAGGTCGCCCGGAAGGGGCGCCGGCAGGACCAGGGGCCAGTTCTTGGTGCGGATCGTGTGATCGGGCGTCGCCACGCCGACTTGGCTGTAGCGACCGAGGTCCTCTCCATCGACGTAGGTCCGGATGCGCTTGTCCGCGCGGAAGTCGAGGATGACGCGGCGCCACTCCCCGCCCGCGTCGTCCAGAGGCTCGGCGAGGAGGCCGCGGACTATGGGACCGACCTCGGAAACCCGAGCGATCCGGGGCGGCAGGCGAGATGGCCTGAACCGCTTGTATCGACCCCGCCGAAGACGAGCCTCCGCCAGAGACACCAGGGCGATCATCCGTTCATATGCGTCGCGCGCGGTGTCTCCGAACGTGAAGATTCCGTGCTTGAGCAGGATCAGGCCTTCGACGCCGGGGTTCGCGTCGTGAATCTCGGCCGCCTTCCTGGCCAAGGCGAAACCGGGCATGACGTAGGGCACGAGCGCGACGCGGCCGCCGAAGACCTCGCGGCAGAGCGCGTCGCCGTCGGGCTGGTCGGTCACCGCGAGCACGGCGGTGGAGTGGGTGTGATCGACGTACTTGTGCGGCAGGAACGCATGCAGCAGCGTCTCCACCGACGGGTTGGGAGACGTCGAGTCGAGCAGGCACCCACGCTGCAAATTGACCATCTTCTCGTCGGCAAGCGAGTCGAGACGCCGCAGCTCGAGCAGCGCGGCGATCCGCAGCGCCGGAAGACCGCGGGGCTCGATGTCCCCCATATCCCAGCCGCTGCCCTTGACGCACAACACGTCGACGCGCCGGCCGAGGGAATCCCGCATGGCCGTCTTGACCGAGGTATTGCCCCCGCCGTGCAGCACGAGCCTGGGATCCCGTCCGAGCAGGCGCGTGGTGTAGACGCGCAGCGCCAGATCGCGATTCACCCCCCGGCGCGCGTAGGCCCGCACCAGGCACTCGGCTTCTCGAGAACGCCACCGGCTCTTCATATGTGCCCGCTCCTCAGGCGGCGGGCCGCGCCCACTCCGGATACAGGGACGCCAAGCCCTTGACCGACGCTTCGCAGATTCCCCGCTCGGTGATCAACGCGGTCACGAGGCGCGCGGGCGTGACGTCGAAGGCGAAATTCGCGGCGGCGCTGCCGTCGGGCGTCAGTCGGACGGTCGCGACCTCGCCCGATCGGGTCCGACCCGAAATCTCCGTGACCTCGATGCCGTCACGCTCTTCGATGGGTATGTCGCGGATGCCGTCCTCCATGGTCCAGTCGATGGTGGAATGCGGCAGACCGACGTAGAACGGCACACCATTGTCATACGCCGCCAGAGCCTTCGGGTAGGTCCCGATCTTGTTGCAGACATCGCCGGCGGCGGTCGTGCGATCCGTCCCGGTGATGCACAGGTCGACGCGGCCGCGTTGCATGAGGTGGCCGCCGGCGTTGTCGACGACGACCGTATGCGGCACGCCATGATGAACCAGCTCCCACGCCGTGATGCTGGCGCCCTGGTTGCGTGGCCGCGTCTCTCCGACCCAGACGTGGACCGGAATCCCGGCATCGTGCGCCTTGTAGACAGGCGCCGTGGCGGTGCCCCAATCGACGGTCGCGAGCCAGCCCGCGTTGCAATGCGTCAGTATCTCGACGGGCCTCGACCGGCCGGTGGCCTCCCAGGCCTCGCGAACGAGAGAGAGCCCGTGGTCGCCGATGGCCTCGCAGGTGGCCACGTCGTCATCGCAGATGGCGGCGCCCTTGGCGTATGCCGCATCCAGCCTGTCTCCGACGGGGAGCGCGCTCACCGCCGCCTTCATCTCGTCAAGCGCCCAGCGCAGATTGACGGCGGTGGGGCGCGTCGCCAGCAGCATCTCGCGGGCCCGGGTCAGGGACGTATCGGAAGGATCCTCGGCCAGCGCCAGACAGACGCCGTAGGCGGCCGTCGCGCCGATCAGGGGCGCTCCGCGCACGCGCATGTTCCTTATGGCCTCGGCGGCGTCCGCGACGGTGTTCAGCGTGCGCGTGACGAATTCGTGCGGCAGACGGGTCTGGTCGATTATATGAACGCTACGCCCGTCGTCTCCGACCCAGATCGTGCGATATGGCGCGCCGTGGACGTTCATGGGACGATTCCCGACTGTGCCTCATTCCCCTTTGAACTCGCAGAGCGCAAGGACCTCGAGTCCCATGTCTTCGACCCGCTTGCGGCCGCCCAGGTCCGGCAGATCGACGACGAACGAGCAGCCGACGACCTCGGCGCCGGCCTGCCGCAGGAGCTTGATCGCCGCCATCGCCGTTCCGCCGGTCGCGATGAGGTCGTCGACAAGCAGCACGCGGGAATTCGGCTCGATCGCGTCCCGGTGGATCTCCACCCGGTCCGTGCCGTATTCCAGTTCGTAATCCTCGCCGATCGTCTCCCAAGGGAGCTTGCCCTTCTTGCGCACGGGAACGAAACCGGCCGAGAGCTGATGGGCCACCGCGCCGCCGAGGACGAACCCGCGCGCCTCGATGCCGACGACGGCGTCGACGCGAACGCCCGTGTAAGGGTGGATCAGTTCGTCGACGGCCTTGCGGAAACCGAACGGATCCCGCAGCAGAGTCGTGATGTCCCGAAACATCACGCCCTCCCTCGGATAGTTCGGGATGGTGCGAATGAGCGACTTGTAGGGCATCCGTTGCTCCCGCGGCATCGAGCGCGGCTAGGGCGCGTCGTGGACGGACGCGGCGAGCACTCGGCCGGCGACGGCGTCCAGCTTCGCGAGCATGGCGGGATCGCGCGCTTCGGGAGCCGTGATCAAGGCCGTTTCGAGCGCCCGGTCGCACCCGTGCGGGCAGGTCGCCGGTCGGTCACCGAACATGGGGACCACGGTACGCACGAGATCGCGCGCCTTGCCCGCATTGCTCACGAGCACGCGGATGATGTCGCCGACCTCGACGTTGTCGTGATCCGGATGCCAGCAGTCGTAATCGGTGACCATCGCGACGGTGGCGTAGCACATCTCCGCCTCCCTCGAGAGCCTGGCCTCGGGCATGTTGGTCATGCCGATCACGGAGCAGCCCCAGCTACGATAGAGCTCCGATTCGGCCAGGCTCGAGAACTGAGGGCCCTCCATGGCGAGATAGGTGCCGCCACGCGCCATCGGGATGTTCAGGGACCTGGCCGCGGTCTCCAGACGATCGCCGAGACGGGCGCACACGGGGTGAGCCATGGATACGTGCGCCACCATGCCCTCGCCGAAGAACGTCTGGCGCCGTTCGAAGGTACGGTCGATGAACTGATCGACGATCACGAACGTGCCCGGCGCCAACTCCTCCCTGAAAGAGCCCACGGCACTGACGGACACGACGTCGGTCACCCCGGCCCGCTTCAGCGCGTCGATGTTGGCGCGAAAGTTGATGTCGGTCGGCGACAACGGATGACCGCGGCCGTGCCGTGGCAGGAAGACCAGATCGACTCCGGCGAGTCGGCCGAACATCAGTTGATCGGACGGCTTCCCGAAGGGCGACTCGACCGTCTCCCAGCGGACGTTCTCCAGTCCATCGATATCGTAGACGCCGCTTCCGCCGATGACGCCAATCATCGCCCTGCCGTCCGCTCCGGCCATGCCGATGAAGCCTCCGTGGTCCGATTCGGGTAACCGGGACCAGCAGTCCGTCCACCCTTCAGGCCGCTGAACGTCATGCCGCGGCGAGCGGACGGATCAACGGAAACCGGCAGGGGAAATGGACCGTCGAGTTTCTCCCGACGTTCCGGGCCGATGGTTCCCGAGTCTGCACGCCGGCTAACGCACGTCGCGCCAGACCTTGCGCTTGACCATGTAGAGGAGCACGGTCAGCAAGACCAGGAAGGTCATCACCTTGATGCCCATCCGCTTGCGCGCCTCCATGTCGGGCTCGGCCACCCAGGCCAGGAACGCCGTGACGTCCCGCGCCATCCGCTCGACCGACGCCTTCGTGCCGTCCGCGTATTCGACGCCATCCTCGACCAGGGGCGGCGGCATGGCGATCTGGCTCCCGCCGTAATAGGGGTTGTAGTCCATTCCCTCGCCCAACTCGACGTCGGCGGGCGGGTCCTCGTAGCCCGTCAGCAATGAAAACAGGTAATTCTCGCCACCGGCGCGGGCCTTGACGATCAACGACAGGTCCGGCGGCAGGGAGCCGTTGTTGGCCGCCCGCGCCGCGTTGTCGTTGGCGAAAGGCGCCGGCATGTAATCGGCAAGGACGGCGGGACGCTCGAACATCTCGCCTTCCTCGTCGGGACCGTCCGTGACTTCGTACTGGGCGGCAATGGCCTTGGCCTGCGCCTCGTCGAAGCCGATGGACCGCAGATTGCGGAAGGCGAAGTATTTGAGCGCGTGACACGCCGCACAGACTTCCTGGTAGACCTGGAAGCCGCGCTGGAGCTCGGCCCGGTCATAGACGCCGAACGGCCCCTGGAACGAGAAGCCGGGCGATTTCGGCGCCCTGCCGTCGCCGGCCGCGACCGCAGGTCCGGTCGCCAGAAGCGCCAGACAGACGGCGACCATGGCGAGCACCGGCCGCGCGAACGTCGTCGGGCATCGACCGGTCATCGCGCGCCCTCCCTCGCCGGCTCCGCTCCGCCTCCCTTGTCGAGGACCGACGTGGCGATGGAGTCGGGCAGCTGCCGCGGCGTCTCGAACCAGCCGACGAACGGCATGACGACGATGAAGTGCAGGAAGTAGTAGGCCGTCGCCAGCTGACCGATCAGGATGAAATGACCCTCGGGCGGATTGGCGCCGACCCACCCGAGAACCAGGATGTCGGCGACCAGAATCCAGTAGAACTGCTTGTAGATGGGGCGGAACGTCGCCGACCGCACCCGCGACGTATCGAGCCACGGGATCAGGAACAGCACGCCGATGGCCGCCCCCATCGCGACGACGCCGCCCAGCTTGTCCGGAATGGCCCGCAGGATCGCGTAGTACGGGAGCAGGTACCACTCGGGCACGATGTGCGGCGGGGTCTGCAGCGGATTGGCGGGGATGTAGTTGTCGGGATGCCCCAGGTAGTTCGGGTTGTAGAACACCCAGTAGGCGAAAACGATCAGGAACACACCCAGACCCAGCATGTCCTTCACCGTGTAATACGGATGAAAGGGAAGGGTGTCCTGCGGACCTTTCACGTCGATGCCGGTGGGGTTGTTGGAGCCGTGCGTATGCAGCGCCCAGATGTGGATGACAACCACGCCGGCGATGACGAAGGGCAGGAGGTAATGCAGGCTGAAGAAGCGCTGCAACGTCGGGCTGTCCACCGCGAAACCGCCCCACAGCCAGGTCACGATGGGGTCGCCGATCAGAGGGATGGCCGAGAACAGGTTGGTGATCACGGTGGCGGCCCAGAAGCTCATCTGACCCCAGGGCAGGACGTAGCCCATGAAGGCGGTCGCCATCATGAGCAGCATGATCGCGAGTCCGATCCACCACAGAAGCTCGCGCGGGTACTTGTAGGAACCGTAGTACAGGCCGCGGAAGACGTGGATGTAGACCACGAGGAAGAACATCGAGGCGCCGTTGGCGTGGACGTAGCGGATCAGCCAGCCGTAGTTGACGTTGCGCATGATGTGCTCGACGGAATCGAACGCCATGTCCCCGTGCGGCACGTAGTGCATGGCGAGCACGATGCCGGTCACGATCTGAATGACGAGCGCGGCTCCCGCCAGGGAACCCATGTTCCACAGGTAATTCAGATTCTTCGGAGCGGGGTAGCCCGAACCGACGGAGTGATCGAGCCAACTGAAAACCGGCAGCCGATACTCGATCCACTGCACGATCCGGTTGCCGGAACCGGGAGAACTCATGTGGGGGGCTCCCTAGCCGATTTTGATGGTGGTGCCGGAAAGGAATTCGTATGGCGGGACCGCAAGGTTTTCGGGAGCCGGTCCTTTCCTGATCCGGCCCGAAGTATCGTAGTGCGAGCCGTGACATGGGCAGAACCAGCCACCGAACTCGCCTTGAGGATCGGTGGCCTTCTGGCCCAGCGGCACGCACCCGAGATGGGTGCAGACGCCGACCATGATCAGCCACTTGTCCTGCTGGACCCGATCCTCGTCGGCTTGCGGGTCTCGCAGACCTTCGACGTCCACGTCGCGCGCCGCCTTGATCTCGGCGGCCGTTCGATGCCGAATGAAAACGGGTTTGCCCCGCCATACGACCGTGACGGCCTGCCCCTCCCCGATGGTGGACAGGTCCACTTCGGTGGAGGCGAGAGCCAATACGTCGGAAGACGGGTTCATCTGGTCGACGAGGGGCCACGCCGCCAGCGCGGTTCCGACGCCGCCAAAGGCTCCCGTCGCGATGTAAAGGAAATCGCGGCGGCTCGCGTCATCTCCGTGTCCGCCATCGGAGGTTGTCGTCGACATGTGACCAAACCCGTCAATTCATAAGCAAGGCGCGCTCTTTGTCTCAAAAATCCCCCGCCTTGTCCAGAGCGTGCGAGGTATGGTGACGTACCGGGCCACGCGTCGGGCGAACGGGTTCGCGCGACAGGCGGAATCCCCGGGATTCGACAAGGACAACGCCATGACGCTCCCGACCGAGGATCGACGGAACCACGCCGCCAACTGGTTCCGGCAGTTGCGGGACGACATCTGCGCCGACTTCGAGAGATTGGAGGACGCCTGCCGCGGGCCGCTGTCCGACCGGCCGCCCGGCCGGTTCGAGCGGCGGGAGTGGTCACGTGGCGAGGACGGCGGCGGTGGTGTGACGTCGATCATGCGCGGGCGTGTCTTCGAGAAAGTCGGAGTCAACGTCTCGACCGTGCACGGCGAGTTCTCGAAGGAATTCCGGGGCAACGTCCCGGGGGCCGAGGAGAATCCCGGATTCTGGGCGACCGGCATCTCGTTGGTGGCGCACATGTGGTCCCCCCACGTGCCGACGGTGCATATGAATACTCGGCACATCGTGACCACGAAGGCGTGGTTCGGTGGCGGCGCCGACCTCACGCCGACGATCGCCAACGACACCGATACGCGGGAGTTTCACGCCGAACTGAAGAAAGCCTGCGATTTCCATGATCCGGCGTACTATCCGAGGTTCAAGCAGGCCTGCGACGAATACTTCCATCTGGTCCATCGTGACGAGCCCCGCGGCGTGGGCGGCATTTTCTTCGACTACCACGACACCGGCGACTGGATGGCGGATTTCGCCTTCACCCGGGACGTCGGTCTCGCCTTCAGCGAGGTCTTTCCGCGGATCGTGCGTCGTCACATGAACAAGACCTGGACCGACGAGGAACGCGAACGCCAACTCGTCCGTCGCGGCCGCTATGTCGAATTCAACCTGCTGTACGACCGCGGCACCCAGTTCGGGCTGAAGACGGGGGGCAACGTCGACGCGGTCCTGATGTCGCTGCCGCCCGAAGTGAAATGGCCGTAGGCGTCGGCGGTGGAGGCCGGGCGGCCCCCTGGACGCCGGTCCGGCGGACGTCTCCCCCGACGGACGGCGCCGCCACGGACGATCACGGATACGGAAGGAAACCGGTTGGCGTCCCCTAGGGGACTCGAACCCCTGTTTTCGGCGTGAGAGGCCGATGTCCTGGGCCACTAGACGAAGGGGACGCCGCGATTCGCAAGAAATAGCCGACGACCGGCGTTCGATCAAGCCCCCAGGCCCAGGCTCCGCTCGATGGCCGCGCACATCAAGTGACCGACCACGATATGCATTTCCTGGATACGGGGGGTTGCCGAGCTCGGAACGATCAGCACCGGATCCGCCACGCCCTTCAGCGCACCGCCGTTCCCGCCCGTGAGCCCGGTCGCCGCGATGCCCATGGTTCGCGCCGCTGTCAGGGCGCGGACGACGTTCGGGCTGTCGCCGGACGTGCTGATGCCGACGGCGACGTCGCCCGCCTTGCCCAGACCGAGCAACTGGCGCTCGAATACGCGGTCGTAGCCGTAGTCGTTGGCGATGGCGGTGAGCGCCGACGTATCCGTGGTGAGCGCCATGGCCGGCACCGGCTCCCGGTCGGAATCGAGGCGCCCCACCAGTTCGGCCGCGATGTGCTGTGCATCCGCCGCGCTTCCGCCGTTGCCGAACAGGATGAGCTTGTGTCCGCCGGCGACGGCCCTCACGCACGTCTCGACCAGCCGGACGAACGGTTCCGCCACCGCGCGCCGCGTGGCCTCCAGAAGCCGTCCGTGCTCCTCGAAACCGGCAATCAGCAAGGCCTCGACGTCCGCGGGAGCGCGCCGCGGATGCGCAAGCCTGTTCGACCCGTGCCCGTCTTCCATCAAGGCGTCATACTCCCAACGCGGACGGAAAGACAAGCACCGGGCCGGACACGGCGCCAAGGCTCCATTCCGGGAGTCCTTCCGATCGAAGTTTGATATTCTCCGCGTCGACGATGTGCAATCGGGCGCATGGGCCGGGGGCCGAGGCCTTTCGTATGTCGGTGTTTCACGTATTCGCGGCGGCGTTCACCCTGGTCGTCTGTCTGGCGGCCGACCGTATCGGCCTCTTGCTGAGGGTGATGGACTCACCCGATGGCGTCCGCAAGGTCCACAAGAAGGATACGCCGCTGGTCGGCGGAATCGCGACGGTCGTTCCAGTCATCGGTCTGCTCGCATATGCCGGCGCGTCGAGCGGGTACGCGCCGCTGTACTTCGTTCTGGCGGTGGTCACCGGAGGCTCGCTGGCGTTGGGTTACGTGGACGATCGCGGTCACGTCCGACCCTCGTGGCGGCTGCTGCTGCTGGCGTCCCTGTGCGTCGCTGCCCTCTACGCGGTGCCCGCCCTTCGGATCGACGCCTTCGTCTTCAGTTTCCTGAGCGTTCCGGTGTTCCTGAACGGTTGGGCGACGCTGTTCACCGTGATCTGCCTTGTCGGGCTTCAGAACGCCGTCAACATGGCGGACGGCGAGAACGGCCTGGTGCCGGGGCTGGCGCTGATCTGGATCGCGTGCCTGCTGGCCTACGCCCCGGGTCACTTGACGCCGATTCTGGCCGTTTTCGCGCTGTGCCTGCTGATCGCCGCCCCCTTCAACTGGACGGGACGCCTGTTCCTGGGAGACGCCGGCGCCTATGGCCTCGGCATCACGATCGGCGCGATGGCCGTCTACGTCTACAACGTCGGCTTCACGATCTTGCCCGCCGACGTCGTGGCCCTCTGGTTTCTGGTGCCGGTGACGG
Source organism: Alphaproteobacteria bacterium (assembly GCA_965200265.1). Classification (GTDB taxonomy): domain Bacteria; phylum Pseudomonadota; class Alphaproteobacteria; order UBA2966; family UBA2966; genus UBA2966. The sequence goes on from OZ241357.1 coordinate 2,805,941, forward strand.
ATTGCCTCCGCCTCATGGTGACCCGCGCGCTGGCGGGTCGATCGCCCTTCGGTTCGGACCGTAATCACCTTCACCACATCCTGAACGACCTGATGCCCCGGAACCGGGCGTTGACGTTCTACTTCCTCCTCGTGGCCGTCCCCGCCGCGCTGGCCTATGCGTTCCCGGAAATGACGCTCCTGTGGGCTCTGTTCACGGTTGCCTGTTATTGCGTTCTCGTGTTCGTCGGTGCGCGAGGCATGGCGCACCGCCGCCTTCGCGCCCTTTGACCGGACACCGGTCGAGACGTCTCGCACCCAAAGAAGTCCACGCTGCCGGCTTCCGCCGTGGCCGCGCCGTCGCGGGGCATATCGAACGGATTGCCCGCGACTCCCGATGCGCCTATCTTCGGGTTCGATCGCTGGGGCGTAGCCAAGCGGTAAGGCACCGGTTTTTGGTACCGGCACGCGCAGGTTCGAATCCTGCCGCCCCAGCCAGCCCCGACCCTCAATCGAAATGCGGCGCCACGCCCGGCGGCACGGAGAACCCGAGATCGCCACGGGCAATGACCGCCTCCCGGCCGCCATTCGCCTCCAGTTGCTCCGCCTGCCGCTTCTTCGCCCGGGCATCCACCTCCTCCGGATCGCAGATGGATCGGAGTCCGGCCTCGCACCCGGCGATCACCCCGGCGTAGGCCGGATCGCCGGCGAGGTCGATCAACTCCTCCGGATCCGCCTCGAGATCGAAGAGCTGCGGCTCGTACTTCACGTAGTAGACGAATTTGTACTTCCCGTCGCGGATCATGAACGCGCCGGTCGTCGAACCCATGGCGTGATACTCCGACAGGATCACGCGCTCCGGCGTCGCCCCGTTCGCCAGATCGAACAGCGAGACGCCGGGATGATCCTCATCGTACATCTCCTCGCCGGTCGCGCCGACACAGTCCATGATGAAGGGGTAGACGTCGACGTGCGTCGTCGGCGTCTCCCGGACCACGCCCGAGGGAATGTCGCCGCCCGCGACGATCAGCGGCACGGCCGCCGACTCCTCGTACATCGTCGACTTGCCCCACAGCCCCCGCGCGCCGAGGTTGTCGCCATGGTCGGACGTGTACATGACGCGCGTCTTGTCGGCGAGGCCGCAGACTTCCAGGGTCCGCATGATCTTGCCGATCTGCTCGTCGACGAAGGTGCAGAGCCCGAAATAGCCGGCACGGGCCTTGCGCACCAGGTCATCGTCCGTGAAGTGATCGTCGTAGCACGAGGATTCGGCATAGTCCCGGACATAGGGATGATCCGGCCGCTCGCCCTCGGCGTAGAGCTTCGGCCACGGCAGATCGGGGTTTCGGTAGTACTCGTAGAAGTACTCCGACGGGGCGGTGAGAGGAAAGTGCGGGCTGGCGATGGAGACGAACAGCACCCACGGCCTGTCCGCGTGCCGGGACGCCTCTTCGTGGAGCCATATCTGCGCGCGCGCCGCGGTGTCCCGGTCGTAGCGGGTGTAGCTGGACTCTCCCGGCCCCGCCATGCGGGCCACCTTGTAGGCCCCCTTGCGCCTGGGCAGGTCCTCCCGGATCAGGCCCATGGTGTCCCCTTTGCCCTCGATGACGTGCATGGGGATGATCTCCTGGCTGAAGCCGTTGTCGTCTTCCGTCGATCGGAAGTGCAGCTTGCCGATCGAATCGACCCGGTGTCCCCGCTCGCGGAGGCGGTGATGCCAACTCGGAATCGAACCCTCGTAAGGATCCGCGTTGTCCCAATAGCCGATCTGATGGATGTATTTGCCCACGGCGAAGGAGGCCCTCGCCGGAATGCAGATCGGCGAACAGGTATAGGCGTTGGTGAACGTGGTCCCTCGGGACGCCAGCGCGTCGATATGAGGGGTCCGGACCACACGGTGCCCGTAGCACCCGGCGAGCGCCCTCTGGTGCTCGTCCGAAAACAGGATGAGAAGATTCTTCGGCTCCACCGGACCCTCGTCGTTCGACGCTCTCGCGGCGTGGGTATATCATACCCCGTCGGCGCGGGCGGAACGGCGGCCACGGGCTTTCGCGGCGGCCTCGTCCGGACGGTCGGTGGTCTCCATCCGCGTCCATGCGGGAATCCCGAAGGAGGGTCGAGATGGCGAAGCGAGTCGTCGTCACCGGAGCGAGCGGAAAGGTCGGACGCCCCACGGTGTACGAGCTGCTGGACCACGGCCACGACGTGCTGGCGGTCGACAGGACCCCGTTCCCCGACCCGAAGGTTCCGTCGACCACCGTCGATCTGGACGACTTCGGCGCCACCTGGGATTTGATGAACGGCGTGCTGCGCCGAATGGAGAGCGGACCCGATGCGGTGGTCCACATGGCGGCGGGCCTGCCGGGCAAGCAGACCAACGCCCATACGTTCCACACGAACATCCTCGCCAAGTACAACGTCTTCGAGGCGTGCGCCCGCGCCGGCATCGAGCGCATCGTCTGGGCGTCGAGCGAAACCGTCCTCGGGCAGCCGTTCGACCAAGCACCGCCCCCTTACGCGCCGCTCGACGAGATTCCGCCGGCGCGCACCGAGGCGTTCTTCGTCGGCTACGCGCTTTCCAAGCTCCTCGGAGAAGCCATGGCCCGCCAGTTCGCGGAGTGGCATCCCGACATGACGTTTATCGGCCTGCGAATCGCCAACGTCCGCGACGCGGAGGCGGGGGAATACGAGGAGTTCAGGGAGTGGCACAAGGACCCCCTGGCGCGGAAATGGAACCTGTGGGGTTACGTCGACAGCCGCGACGTCGCGCAAGCCTGTCGTCTCGGTATCGAGGCCGACGTGACCGGGGCCGACGTTTTCATCATCGCCGCCGCCGAGACCGTCATGACGACGCCCAACAGCGAACTGATGAAGGCGGCCTTCCCCGACGTCGAGCTCAAGGCGGGCACGGGCGATTTCCAGACGTTGCTGTGCATCGACAAGGCGCGCCGCGTGCTCGGCTACGAGCCCAGGTACAGGTGGCGCGATCACATGGACGCCTGAGCGCTCGCCCGGAGGTCGCGGCGCGGTTCGCTGAAGTTGAACGTGTAGGTTGCGATCCGTTCAGGACGGTTGTCCGCGTCGGCAGGCGTCGTGTGGGAGATCGTCGGCAAATTCAGCGCGATCGACTCGTGGTTGCCGCCCCTCGCCTCATGCGAGGCCGGCGGCGCGGTCCGTTACTCGCTGCACTCCCACGACGGGTTCTCGGTGAGGGCTTGGGGCTCCTTGGCGAAGACCTGGACGACCCTGTACCAGGCGTCGGGATGGCGGAGGCTGTCCGCGCTTCCCCTCTCGCCGACGGCGCACGTCTCGAAATGAACGTTGTTGCCCCACTCCAACGTCTTTTCCAGATGACACGCCACGAATTTCGCGCGCCGCATCGAGAGGCCGTCGTTGTGGGGTTCGGTCCCGAGGGTGTTGGCGTGTCCCACGATCCAGACCGGCTGAGATGGATTTTTATTTTTCAATTTGGTGATAATACTGTTTAATTCCTTGCGCATCGGTTCCTTGCTGCCCGACTCTTTCCATTCCCGCTTTCCGCATTTGCCATCCGCGTCGATCGATTCTCCCTCTGGCCAGTCGTGCGGGAAATGCACCGCGCCCAAGCATTCGGAGGCTTCGCACGCCCACGGCCGGGCCATACCCTTCGTCCTGGCCGCGATGTTCTTCACGCTGTCCGCGATGGCGCCGGTCTCGTTCGAGATTTTTTCGACCTTGGTCGCGATTCGACAGGTGTTGCCGGCGACTTCCTTCACGCTGTCCGCGATGGCGTTGACCTTGCAGGTCAAACCATCGCCGCAGCCTCGCAGCCCCGCCGCCTCCCAGAGCTCCGTTTTGATCTCCTTCCACTGGTCTTCGTCCAGCTTGACGGTAATCGAAAGGTCCCGGGCGGCGGAGAGGGACTCCTTGATGCCTTGCAGTGCTTCCGCCATGTCTTTCAAGGGATCGTCGCCGTTCGGGATCTCATCTCCGCCGGTCTGATCTTCGCATTTCGGGGGATCGCCGCCGTTCGGGAGAAAGCATGTCAGCGCCGGAAGCAGCGCGATGACCACGAGGCCTGCCGCGGTGAACGCCAGCACGACACGGACCGGGGCGCCCGGGTATCGCCACCAACCGCATCGCCACCAACCGCCTTCCCGGCGTTCGTTCATCGCGCCAGCGGCCCTTCAACGCCCCGGGTCGCGCACGTTCAAGAGCGTGGTTCGCGGGGGCGCAGGAACCGGAGGAAGAGTCTGCGGGGCCAGCCGTCCGCCTGTTCCAGGAAGGCGTCGAGCCGCTCGTTCACCAACTTTTTGATGTCCGCCTCGCCGATCCTCCGGCGCGCCTCCTCGATCATCTGGTCCGTCTCGCCCTCGACCTTTTTGCCGGCCGCTATTACCTTGGGTATCACTTCGTGATCACGAATCTCTCCCACTTTCTCCACGGCATCGTCACCGGCCTTTTTCACTTTCCCCTTGGCTTCGTTCTTGGCCTTGGTGATCTCTGCCACTAACTCCGTTTTCACGACCTTTTGCGCCTCTTCCCGCGCCTCCGCCTTGGCGCCGCGGTCGATCCGGAACGTCATGAAGATGAACATTCCCGATATGGTCATCGTGGTGAGCCCGACGAACACAACGATCATCGCCATGAGGGAGCGGTCCATGGGCCCGACTCCTCCATGCATCGACGCGACATGCATCGGGATGCCGATCAGCAGACCACAGGCAATCACCAAGGCGACGATGGCGAGGACAAGCTGTGCTCCCCAAGGCCAGCGGGTCCGGTCGTCCTCGTGGTTATTCTTCATTTGCTCGAATATACGCGACGGAGCGGCCTTCGTCGCCGATGCGCGCTCTTCCCGCCCGTCGGGAGAATCGCCTCCGCGACCGCCCCGGCGGAGGGACCGCCGTTCCCCCCGCCGTCCGGGGAAGGACGCCCCGCTCCGCCGGTCTCGTCCGACATTTTCCCGACCCCGGTCGCGATCAGAAGCGGGCTTGCAGGCGCAGTCCCGCGCCGTGCTCCACCTCGCCGTCGACCTCCATCCCGGCGTAGCCGAGACGCAGGCGCCAGGCGCCGGAGCCCGCGGCGGTCGCCGCCGCGGCGAGGCCGTGGATCCGGCGGGGCAGACCGGCCATCACGCCCCGGCTGGCGAAGCTCAGCACGCCCGCCCTGTCCGACTGGCGCATCGCCAGCGACGACGGCCCGTCCGTCTCGACGCTCACGGTCGAGAAGCGCAGGCTCGGCCGCCAGCGCAGGCCCCCGGGGCCGGGCAGCCACCCCGTGCTCGTCACCCCGAGGCCGGCCTTGACCCCCGAGTAGCGCCGCGACACTCCGGGCACGTCGGTCGTCAGCGCCGCGCTCGCCGCCGTCCAGGCGTCCTGACGCAGCGTGCCGGCGAAGGGCGTCAGCGCCGGCGTCAGGCGCGCGCGCCCGAGGTCGATCCGCGCCCCCGCCGTGGCCCGCGCCTGCTGCTGGACCAGATCGAAGGTCCCGGACAAGGCGCCGCCGACGGCCGGATTGTCGAGCGTCGCGCTGGATTCGTACCGCCCGCGCGACAGCTCGGCGTCGGCAAACAGCGGGCCGTCGCGCCAGCCCGCGCGCAGGGCGAAGCGCTCGCCGCCGAGGGCGGCGCCGGAGGCCACGCCCGGCCTCCACGGTTTCGACGCCGTCATCTCGGGCGTCGCCGCGACGCCGAGGCGGAAGCCGCCGGGAAGCCGCGCGTCCATGCCGATGGACAGGCTCTCCGCCGTCGCGCCGGCGATGGCGGCCGCCGGAACCGCGGTGTCGGTTCCGACGAGGCGGGTCCAGGTTTCCAGCCCGCCCAGCCGGGCACGCTCCTCGACCGTCGCCGGCGCGCCCGGACCGGCGAGCGAGAGCGACGTGCACCATCCGCCCGTCCGGGGGGCGTCGGCGCAGTCGTCGAGCGCCGCCTCCTCCGCTCCGGCGTCGTCGAAGAGACCGGAACCGAAGATGAAGGCGAGCAGGGCCCCGCCGCCGATGGCGATCGCAGGGCCGGAATCGCTACCGCCGCCACCGCCGCCGCCGGCCTCGGGTTCCTCGATCCTGTCGGCGACGCCGATTCGCCCGTTCTCCGGGACGCTGACGGCCACGGTCCCCGCGGCCGTGAAGCTGCCGATCTCGGTCGTCCGTTTCTCTCCGCCCTCCGTCGTCTCCGTGCTCGCCGTGGCCGCGGTCGGCGTCGGCTCGCCGTCGCCCACCCGTTTCATGATCCGGGCGCGTATGGGCTGGACGGCTCCCTCCTCGAGGGCCGTCTGGATCGCCGCGGCCTTGCCGGCCGCCTCGGGCGCCACCAGTATGCCGATCGTCGGCTCCCCGGCCTCCTCCTGCTGCCGGAACGTGACGCCTCCGCCGGCCACGATCCTGCCGTGGTCGTCCGCGTTCTCGGTCACGTCGCCGACGAGGACCGTCAGCCGCGCGCCATCGTGGACGGTGACCGTGCCCTCGGAGCCGAGGTTCACCAATCCCCGGAGCTCGAGCCTGCCTTCCTCCAGGACCATGCGGCTACCCGAGAAGAGCATGTGGCTGAGCCGCGCGGTCCCCGCTCCACGCTTGTTGAACTCGTTGACCCCAAACACCGCGGGCACGGCCATGGGTTCGTCACCAATACCAATATCGAGCAAGAATTTTCTTCTTCCAGGTCCATCAAAACCATCGGGATATATGGGCACCATGCGCCCATCCCGGTCAAAACACTGCGGCGGTAAAGACAGTCGACATATAATTGGTCTTCCCGGCCCGTAGGTGATGGGACCGTCGACGACAGCGCCGTCGCGGAGCGTCAGCGTATGGTCCTCCTCGCCGCCGCTGAACATCACCGGACCCCGGATCACGCTGTCCTCGACGGTGACGTTCGAGGATCCGGCGCGGATCAGGAGGGCGACGTCGGCGGCGACGACGCGGGCGCCGTCGGAGAACGTGGCCTCGGCCGTGCCCTTCGGGGCCTCGATCCAGACGCCGATGCCGCCCGCCTCGACGCGGCCGCCGGCCATCGTCACGCCCGCCGTCGTTCCGGTTCCGTAGGTTCCCGCGTAGATGCCGGCGCCGCCGAGGCCATGCACCGTCACCGAGCCGGTATGGGTGACCGACGCGGCGCCGGACCTGGACCAGACGTTGATTCCCGTCGCGCCCATCCTGTCGCGCGCCCAGTCGAAACGGATGTCCGGGAAGAGTTCGCGGCGGGCGATCGAAAACGAGGAGTGGGTGACGATCGCGCCCGCGTTGACGGCCGCGGCCGCGCCGGAACCGGAAAACGCCAACATGCCTCGGGCGAGCGCGCCGTGGGTTTCGATCACGCCGCCGGCCGCGTTGGTCGCCGTGGCGTCTCCGGCTCCGGAGCCCGATGATATCGACATGGCGTCCGGTCTGGACTTGTCGCCGTCCGGCCTCTCCTGGTGGAAATGCCCCCGGGTGACGATCGAACCGGCGTTCGTTCCCGACGCGGCGCCGGAGTCCGACAGGACCCCCATGCCGTGGGCGCCGGCGCCGTGGGCGTCGATCACGCCGCGGGCCGCGTTGGTCGCCGCGGCGGCGCCGGAGGGCGCGTACACCCACACGCCGTGCGCGTAGCGCGTGAAGCCGTTGGGGTCGACCCGGGGTTCCCCCCGGGTGACGATCGTACCGGCGTTCGTCGCCGCCACGGCGCCGGAGTTCGACCGGACCCTCATGCCGATGGATCCGGCGCCGGTCGTCGATATTGCGCCCGAGTTCGATGCTTCCGCGCGTCCCGCGTCGCTGCCCTGGTCCCGCGCCCTCATGCCATAGGCCAGTACGCCGCTGGTGCTGATCTCGGCGCCGGCCTCGTTGACCGCCCGCGCCGCACCGCCCTCGGCGACGGCGACGAGGCCGTCGGGGCGGTACTCGTCTCCCCGGAAGTAGAGTACGTTGCCGGTCGTGGCGATCGCGCCGCGGTTGATCGCCGTCGCCGTCGCCCTCCCGCCCACGCGGGCTCGGACGCCTTGGGCTCCATCTCCCCGGGTCGTGACGGTGGCGTCGGCCTCGTTCGAACTCTCCGCGTCGCCGCCGTCCGACCGCGTGTACACGCCGTGTCCCGTCAACCTCCACGTCGATAACACCGGCACCTGCCTCGGCCCCGGCTCCGGCCCCTCGCCCTCGGTGACGATGGCGCCGAAATTGCGCGCGCGGACGACCTTGTCGGTATCCGTATCCGTCGAGACGACCCTGATTCCCCTCGCGCCTCCGGTCGTGTGGATGTTGGCCCAGGAGTCCACGAACAGGTCGTCGCGCAGGTCCTCCGAAACGGTGAAGCTGATGCCGTCCGAAACGATGGTGCGGACGGTGCCCCCCAGTGATGGGGGGTCGACCTGCACATCGCTCCGCACATTGCCCCGAAAGACGAGGGGGTTCGTGAGCCCCCGGTGCGAGTCCGCATCGCGGAACCGCCTGAGGGACAGCTCGGCGCTGAGGTTGTCGAGATCGAAGACGTACCGCAGGTCGGGGGTCACGACGATCGCGTCCGCGCCGTCCGCGAGGCGCGCGGCATGGAAGAGGTCCAGCGTGACCGTGTTCGTGTCGTAGCGTATCAAGTCGTCCTCGAAGGGCCTGCGCGGCCGCGGCCCCGTGGTGCGGCGGCAGGCCATGCGGTAGTCGGTATCGGTGGCCGCCGTCCCCGGGATGAAGGCGTCGCCGCTCAGGGAGCCCCGCTGGAGCGGGTCGCACGTCACGGCTGCGAGCGCCGGCCCGGTTGCGAACAGCGCCAGCGCGGCAAACAGGGAAAACTTGGTTCCGGTATTCATCATGAGGCCCCGTGAAGAGGCCCCGTGAAGAGGCCCCGTGAAGAGGCCCCGTGAAGAGGCCCCGTGAAGAGGCCCCGTGAAGAGGCCCCGTGAAGAGGCCCCGTGAAGAGGCCCCGTGAAGAGGCCCCGTGAAGAGGCCCCGTGATGAGGCCCCGTGATGAGGCCCCGTGAAGAGGCCCCGTGATGAGGCCCCGTGATGAGGCCCCGTGATAATCGCAACCCTACACTATCACGAACGACATGTAAAGGTCAAATCCACCCGTCCGCAAATCTCGTCCGGCGACGGGGGCGCCGCGGAGTCCGTTCGCGCTTCTCCCCCCTGACGCACCCCCCTGTCCAGGGGGGAGGGCGGACGAAACCCGCTACACCATCTCCAGACGCGGGAGCGCGGTCTTCCGCGCCGGCGGCAGGTTGTCGTAGAGGTCGGCGACGAGATCCGATTTCAACGACCTGTACTTCTTCACGTCCCAGAGGTTCCGCCACTGCCGGGGGTCCTCGTCGACGTCGTAAAGCTCCCCTTCCGTGCCTTCGTAGTAGCTCGTTTTCTCGTAGGCCGTGCAGATGTATCCGTCGCGGTAGATCGTGCTGAACTTGAGATGATTGCCCTTGTAATCGTCTTCCCATTCGGTAATCACGCGCTCGCGGCGGTCGGATTTGGTGGTCGGCAAGGGCTTCTCCTGCATCCACTCGGGTACCGGGACGCCCGCGATCCGGCAGAAGGTCGGCGCGAGGTTGACGTGGCCGACCGGCGTTTCCAGCTCCTTGGCGCGGACGTTGGCGCTGGGCGCGGGGCGCCAGACCAGGGGCACGCGCATCAGCGAATCGACGTGGGCCGGCCCCTTGAACAGCATTCCGTAATCACCCTGGAGCTCGCCGTGGTCGGTGGTGAAGATGACGTCGGTGTCCGCGCCCCAGCCGCGCCCCTCGATATAGTCGAGCACCCGCCCCATGGCCTCGTCGACGATCTCGTTCTCGATGTGGCACATGGCGTCGATCTCGCGCACCTGGTCATGGGTCATGGCGGCCGGGACGAAAGTCTTGGGCAGCTCGAAATTGAACTGCTTCTTCCCTTCGAACCACTCCAGCCAGTGGCGCGGCTTGCGCGCCAGTATCTCGCGGTTTTTCTCGACGCCGCCGCCATGTGCGGCGGGCAGCTTCAGGGCGCGCCAGTCGCACCGGTGGAGTTCCGAATCCGGCGGATCCCACGGGTGGTGCGGATCGGGGAAGCTCATCCAGACGAACCAGTTCTCCCGTTTCTTGACCGTATCGAGATAGTCGATCGTGCGGTCGGCGACCCAATCGGTATGGTACAGCTCGCGCGGTATGGGATTGTGCTTCACCTGCACCGCGCCGGTCTCGCCGCCCCGGTAGGTCGACACCGTGACGTTTTTCGTCGCGTAGTTGCCGAACAGGAAATAGCCGTCGACCTCCCTGGGGTGGTTGTCCCGGAGCCACTTGGGGTAGTGCATGAGGTTCCGTCCGGCGCGTCCGGAATGGAACAGGCACTCGATGCGCTCGAAACCCCGGTGCGGGCCGGTGGTCCCCTCCGTCGCCGCGGTGTTCTCCCAGTACCCGGTGGTCAGGATGGGATCGAAATGGGCCTTGCCGAGCAGCGCCGTGCGATAGCCGGCCTTCTTCCTGAGGTGGCCGGCGACCGTGGGGTTTCTGTGCGAGTAGCGCCGGCCGTTGGTGATCACGCCGTGCGTGCAGGGATACATGCCGGTGAGCATCGTGGTTCTCGCCGGCATGCATACCGTGCTCTGGTTGTGGGCCCGCCGATAGACGATGCCCTTCCTCGCCAGTGCGTCGATGACGGGCGTTCTCGCGATCTTCCCGCCGTTGCAGCCGAGCGCGTCGTACCGCTGCTGATCCGTGGTGACGAACAGAATGTTCCGGCCCATCGATCCCCTCCCCGTGGCTCGATTTCGCCGAAGTATTCCGTATCGCCCCGCGCGCGGGCAACACCCCGCCGCCGGCGACGCCGTGGCCGCGGCTCAGGGGTTCCCCCGGTTCCGGGGCTTGGCCAACGTACTGACGATGCCCCGCAGGGTGCGCACCTCCTGCTCCATGAGACCGGCGCGGGAAAAGACGTTGCGGATGTTGCGCACCATCGCCGGACGCTTTTCCGGCGGATGCAGGAACCCGCTCGCCTCGAGCTCCCGTTCCAGATGATCGAACAGGCCCATCAGCTCGCCGTGGTTCGCCCGGCGCGTGGCGCCATGGGGAAAATCGCGGTCCGGCGTGTCGTCGCCGGCGAGAAACCATTCGTAGCCCAGGATCAGCACGGCCTGGGCGAGATTGAGCGAGGCGAAGGCCGGATTCACCGGGACCGCGACGATGGCTTCGGAAACGGCGACGTCCTCGTTGTGCAGGCCCGACTTCTCGCGCCCGAAGAGGATTCCGCAGCTTTCCCCGACCGCGACGTGCCGGCGCGCGGCTTCCATGGCGGCGCGCGGCGTCAGCACCGGCTTCAGCATGTCACGGGGACGGGCCGTGGTGGCGTAGACGTGGTGGAGCCCGGCCACGGCGTCCGCCGTCCGCCGGTAGACGCGCGCGCCGTCGATGACGACGTCGGCGCGGGAAGCCGGCGCCCGGGCCTTCTCGTTGGGCCAGGAATCCCGGGGCTTCACCAGACGCATGTCCATCAGCCCGAAATTCAGCATGGCGCGGGCGGCGGTACCGATGTTCTCGCCCATCTGGGGTTCGACGAGCACGATGGCGGGACCGCCCAGGACGGTTTCCCTGGTCCGGTCGGTTCCCGCCATGACGGATACGGGGGGTGCTGGAAGGACGCCGGAGCGGCGGGCGTCAGCCCGCCTCCCGCCAGTCCGTCGTCCCGTCGGGCCGATCCTCCAGCTCGATGCCCTGCTCCCTGAGCTCATCCCTGATCCGGTCGGCTTCCGCGTAATCCCGCCTCTTGCGCGCCGCCACCCGCGCGGCGATACGGGCCACGACCCGAGCGGCGTCACCTTCGCTCGCCCCTCCCCTGAACCAGGACTCGGCATCGTTCTCGAGCAGACCCATGAGATTCGCCGCGGCGCGGAGATCCGCGGCCGCGCCCCCGTCTCCAGCCAATGCCCGATCGGCCAGCCCGTGCATCCCGGAGATCGCCAGCGCCGTATTGAGGTCGTCGTCGAGTGCCGCCATCACCCCGGCCGGCGCGGCGCCGGCGGGCGGCGTGTCGCCGACCGCCCGATACCAGCGGTCGAGCGCCGTCCTGGCCCGGCGCACTCCGTCGTCGGTCCAGTCGAACGGCTGGCGGTAGTGCGTGGACAGCAGGGCGAGACGGATCGCTTCCCCGGGATGGTCCGCCAGCAGGTCGCGCACGGTCTTGAAGTTGCCCAGCGACTTCGACATCTTCTCGCCCCCGACGGTGACGAAGCCGCTGTGCACCCAGGTCTGCACGAACTCGCCGCCATCGTGCGCGCAGGTGCTCTGGGCGAGCTCGTTCTCGTGGTGAGGGAAGGCGAGATCGAGGCCGCCGCCGTGAATGTCGAAGGGCACGTCCAGGTACTTCTCGCTCATGGCCGAACATTCGATGTGCCAGCCCGGACGCCCCCGCCCCCAAGGGCTGTCCCAACCCGGCTGTTCGGACGTCGACGGCTTCCACAGCACGAAGTCGCACGGGTCCCGCTTGTAGGGCGCGACCTCGACGCGGGCCCCCGCGATCATGTCCTCGCGGTTGCGCCGTGACAGGGAGCCATAGGCCTCGTGGGACACCACCGCGAACAGGACGTGGCCTTCCGCCTCGTAGGCATGGTCCTTGTCGATCAGCGTCTCGATCATCGCGGTCATCTCCGCGATGTGATCGGTCGCCCGCGGCTCGATGTCGGGGGGCAGCAGGCCCAGGGCCTCCATATCCTCGTGGAAGGCGCGCTCCGTCCGCTCCGTCACCTGCTCGATGGTCTCCCCGGTCTCGTTGGCGGCGGTGATGATCTTGTCCTCGACGTCGGTGATGTTGCGGGCGCACGTGACCCGTTCGAACCGGCGTCGCAACACGCGATTCAGCAGATCGAAGGCGACGAACGTCCGGGCGTTGCCGACGTGGGCGTAGTCGTAGACCGTCGGCCCGCACACGTACATGCGCACATGGCGTGAATCGAGCGGCCGGAACGGCTTCTTGCGTCGCGTCGCCGTGTCGTAGAGCGCGAGTGCCAAGATCGAACCCAATACGTCGAAAGTGCAGCCGGTTCCGTCATGCAGGCCGGAAGGCTAGCGGTCCACGGGGGCAAGGGGTATCAGATCGACCTTCGATGGTCCACGATCCCCCGCCCTTCACCGGGCGTTCCGGTAACGGTTCGTGACCGGGTAGCGGCGGTCGCGCCCGAAGTTCCTGCGCGTGATCTTGACGCCTGGCGGCGCCTGCCGGCGCTTGTATTCCGCGACGTAGAGGAGGTTCTCGACGCGGGTCACGACGTCGGCGGGATGACCTCGGGCCACGATCTCGTCGACGGCCATTTCCTCTTCCACGAGGCAGCGCAGGATGTCGTCCAGCACGTCGTAGGGCGGAAGCGAATCGTCGTCCCTCTGGCCGGGGCGCAGCTCCGCCGTCGGCGGCTTTACGATGACGTTTTCGGGAATGACGCGGCCCGAAGGCCCGAGCGCGCCCGCGGGCGCGTGCCCGTTGCGCCACCGCGAGAGGGCGAAGACGGTGGTCTTGTAGACGTCCTTGAGCACCGAATAGCCACCGCACATGTCGCCGTAGAGCGTGGCGTAGCCCACGGACATTTCCGACTTGTTGCCCGTGGTCAGCACCATGTGCCCGAACTCGTTGGAGATCGCCATCAGCAGCACGCCCCGGAGACGCGCCTGGATGTTCTCCATGGTGACGCCGGGCTCCCGCCCTTCGAACAATTCGGCGAGCATACCGCCGTATGCCCCCACGGCGGGAACGATCGGCGCCTCGTCGAGGCGCGTTCCGAGAAGCGACGCGCACGCGGCGGCGTCATCGAGACTCTCGCGCGAGGTGTAGGCGGACGGCATCATCACGCAGCGCACCTGTTCCACGCCCAGCGCATCGACGGCCACCGCCGCCGACAGCGCCGAGTCGATTCCACCGGAGAGGCCCAGGACCACGCCGGGGAACCGGTTCTTCCGCACGTAATCCCGGAGACCCGTGACCATCGCCTGGTATATGCCCTCGAGCCCGTCGGCCGGGTCGTCAACGTCTTCCGCGATACAGGTCCATCCGCCGGATGCCTCGATTCGCCATTCGGTGACGGCCACCTCCTCGCGCCACGACGACAGGCGGGCGGCGACGGCGCCATCGGCGTCGACGACGAACGACGCGCCATCGAAGACGACCTCGTCCTGACCGCCGACCTGGTTGGCGTATATCAGCGGCAGGCCGGTCTCCCGCGCCCGCGCCCGCGCCAAGGCCAGCCGCTCACCGGACTTGTCGTGCTCATACGGCGACCCGTTGATGACGATGAGCTGTCGAGCTCCGGCCGACGCCAAGGCTTCCGCGGGCGTCGGCGTCCACATGTCCTCGCAGACCATGACGCCGAGCCTGTGTCCCCGCCATTCGACCGGAGCGGGGGTGGAGCCGGGCGCGAACACGCGCTTTTCGTCGAATACGCCGTAATTCGGCAAATCGAACTTGTCGGCTTCCGCTGCGATATCCCCGTCCGCCAGAAGCAGCGCGGCATTGTGGAGCCTTCCGGCGACCCGCCACGGAGCGCCGACGATGATCGCGGGTCCTCCGTCCCCGGTGTCCGACGCCAGATCCCTCACCGCTTCGGCCACGTCGTCCTGAAACGCCCGTTTGAGGACCAGGTCCTCCGGTGGATATCCGGTCATCACCAGTTCCGTCGCCACGACGAGGTCGGCGTCTCGGGCGGCGGCCTTGGCGCGCGCCTTCCTGACCAGCGCCAGGTTTCCGGCGAGATCCCCCATGGTCGGGTTCAGCTGGGCGACGGCGATCCGCAGGCGCTCGGTCATGGCGGATGTGTAGCGCGGGCGGGCGCGGCGAACAACACACGGCCCATCGCTTGAACGGGACCATGGCAGCCGTCATAAAGGGAACACGAAGCCAGTCACGAAACGGGGAGAAATCAACGTGCGGAACGTCAATCGGCGGATCGTGCTCAAGAGCCGTCCCAAGGGATATCCCGAGCCGTCCGACTTCGAACTCGTCGAGTCCCCCATCGAGGATCCCGGTCCCGGCGAGGCCTTGGTGCGAGCACATTACCTGTCTCTCGACCCGTACATGCGGGGACGGATGAACGACGCACGATCCTACGTGCCTCCGCTGGCGATCGGCGAGGTCATCGTCGGAGGCATCGTGGGCGAGGTAGTCCGCACCAATACCGACGCCTTCGCCGTCGGGGACGTGGTCGAGGGACGGTTGGGCTGGCAGGAGTACGGACTGGCGCGGCCCGATACGGTGCGAAAGGTGCCTTTCCCCGACATCCCCGAGTCGACGGCCCTCGGCATCCTGGGTATGCCCGGTCTGACGGCGTATTTCGGCTTTCTCGAGATCGGCGGCCCCGTCCCCGGAGACACGGTCGTGGTGTCGGCCGCTTCGGGGGCCGTGGGCGCCGTCGTGGGACAGATCGCCAAGCTCGCCGGCTGCCGCGTGATCGGTATCGCCGGGTCGGACGAAAAGATCGCCTACGTCAAGAACGAACTCGGCTTCGACGAGGGCATCGACCACCGCGCGACGGAGGACGTCGGCGCGGCGCTCGACGACGCCTGCCCGGACGGGATCGACGTCTATTTCGACAACGTGGGCGGCCCCATCGCCGATGCCGTGCTTCCCCGACTCGCGCTCAGGGCGCGCGTGGTGATCTGCGGACAGATCTCGCAGTACAACCTCGAACGGCCGCCGACGGCCCCCAGCGTGCTGCGGCACCTGTTGATCAACCAGGCGCGCATGGAAGGCTTCATCGTCACCTCGTTCCAGGCCAGGTTCGAGGAAGGCCGCGCGCGGCTCGCCCAATGGATCCGGGACGGCAAGCTGAAATACCGGGAAGACGTCACCGACGGCATCGAGAACGCGCCCGAGCAGTTCATCGAGCTGATGCGCGGCCACAACTTCGGCAAGAAACTCATCCGGTTGCACGAGGGTGGATGAGACCGCCTGTCGTCACTCGTCGACGGCAAGTCGAAAGGTGAATTGAGCGGAGAGACGTTACGTCCCCGGCGCGCCGTCAGCCCTCGGCGTCGTCCGCCCCATCCTTGGCGTTCTTCAAGAGGAACTCGCGACCGACCTTGACCCTGGCCTCGCCGTCGTACTCCACGATGTCCGCGGTGGCGTAGGTCTCCGGCCAGTTCTCGGGCAGATACGAGCCGGTGCCGATCATGTCGATCGGCGCCCCGACACTCGCCATGACCCGGCACTTGGCCGGACCGAAGCCGGAGCTCGCGATGATCTTCACCCCGTCATATCCCGCGCCGTCCAGGGTCTGCCGCATATGGCAGATGGCGGCGGCCGAGACACCCGTGCCGAGAAGCCATCGCAGTTCCCGTTCGTTCCGGTACTGCTTCACGGCATTGGGGTCATGACGTTGCAGGACTTCGTAGGAACGCTGCGGGTCCAGCCCCTCCACGAAACGGCCCCCGTGCGTATCAAGACGAACGCCGAGCCTTCCTCCGGCCGCCAGCTCGGGGAAGTGTCGGCATATCTCCAACGCATCGGTGACCTCCCGGCCGAAATAGTCGACCAGCACGTAGAGCGGTTCGTCGGGGTAGGTCTCGTGAAACATCCGCGCCGCCCGCAGCGTCGACCCCGCGTAGCCGATCAGGGCGTGTGGCATCGTGCCCAGACCCCGCTCGCGGCCGAAATAGTGCGCCGTGGAGTCGGTGGCGCAGCCGACGAATCCGACGGCGCCGACGTCCCGCCGGGCGGCACGGGATCCCACGCTCGCCGCGTAAGCCATCATCTCGGCCATTTCGGTCCCCGCGCAATGGCGGGCGTCGAAGGCCATGAAGGCGACCTCGGGAAGATCGCGGCACATGACGTAGGCGTTGTAGGCCGCCACGCACGGCGCCCCGAGCTTCTGCAGGTAGAGCGTCTCGAGATCCACGAGATCGTGCATCGAGCCGGACACGTAGGCCAGCGGCTCGCCGGCGCCCACGCGCTCTCCCTCCTCGAAGCGCAGATCGAGATCGAACTTCGTGCCGCGCGCGACCGCCACGTCCTCCAGCCATTCGACCATGAACCTGGGCGTGAACACGACCGGGCGCCGCATGAAGACGGCATAGGTGACCCGCGCGTCCCCGAACTTCGCGACGGCGCGGCGCGATCTGCGGAAATATCGGTCGGTATGCCGGCCGATGTCCGCGTCGCTCAGGGTTGGCGACGGCCGGTCGTTCCGCACGACGGATGACTCTCAGGACGCCTCGGCGACGATCCGGGGCCGGCCGCTGGCGCGCTGCTTCTTCAACGAATCGGCGATCAGAAACGCCAACTCCAGCGCTTGCGACGCATTGAGCCGAGGGTCGCAATGCGTGTGGTAACGATCCGCGAGCGAGCGTTCCGTAATGTCCTGGGCGCCACCCAGACATTCCGTGACGTCCTGCCCGGTCATCTCGAAATGCACGCCGCCGGCGTAGGTTCCCTCGGCGATGTGGACATCGAAGAACTGCCGAACCTCCGACAGGATCCGGTCGAAAACCCTGGTCTTGTATCCGTTCGCGGACTTCACCGTATTGCCATGCATCGGATCGCACGACCATACGACCTTCCGGCCATCCCGCCGGACCGCCCGGACGAGCGGCGGCAGATGCTCGCCGATCTTGTCCGCGCCCATGCGCACGATGACCGTGAGGCGGCCGGGGTCGCCGTCCGGGTCGAGCGCGTCGATCAGGCGCCTCAGAACGTCGGGTTCGGTCGTGGGTCCCGCCTTGACGCCGACGGGGTTGCGGATGCCCCGCATGAATTCGACGTGCGCGCCGTCTTCCTGACGGGTGCGGTCCCCGATCCAGAGCATGTGCGCCGAGGTGTCGTACCATTCGCCCGTGGTCGAATCGACACGGGTCATCGCCTCCTCGAACCCGAGCAGCAGGGCTTCGTGCGAAGTATAGAAATCGACCTCGCGCACGAGCGGGACGGAGTCCCCCGTGACTCCGCAAGCTTCCATGAAGTCCAGCGCCTCGGTAATACGGTCGGCGAAACCGGCGTAACGCTCGCCCTGGGCGGTACGAGACACGAATCCCTGATTCCAGCCGTGAACGCGACGGAGGTCGGCGTACCCCCCGTGCGCGAACGCCCGCAGCAGATTGAGGGTCGCGGACGATTGGTGGTAACCCCGGAGAAGTCTGTCGGGGTCCGCCGTCCGGGCCTCGGCAGTGAACTCCATGCCGTTCACGGTGTCCCCGCGATAGCTCGGGAGTTCCAGGTCCCCCCGCGTCTCCGTCGGCGCGCTGCGCGGCTTGGCGAACTGGCCGGCGAGACGACCGACCTTGACGATCGGGCAAGCGGCCGCAAACGTCATGACGACCGCCATCTGCATCAGCACCCGGAACGTGTCGCGGATGTTGTCGGCGCTGAATTCGGCGAAGCTCTCGGCGCAATCGCCGCCCTGCAACAGGAAAGCCCGTCCTTCCGCCACGTCCGCCAGCGCCTCACGCAACCGCCTCGCCTCGCCGGCGAAGACGAGCGGCGGGAGCCGCCGTATCCGGTCCAGGGCCGCCTCCAGCGCGGCGGCATCGGGATAGTCCGGCTGCTGCCGGATCGGCAAGCCGCGCCAACCGGACGGCGTCCATGTCTCGGGCATGACCCCACTCCTCCCGCGAAAAGGGATATGCGTATACGCCGGTTCGTCCCCGATTGCCAACTCCTTCGAGCGACTCGACCGGCGCCGAACGCAGCCCTTTCGCCCGCCGCCACGGCGAGACCGCCGCCGTCGGGCGAATCCGTCACTCCGCCGCCCGGACCTCGGCCTCCACGAACCTCTCGCGCATCGTCACGAATTCCTCCGCCGCGGAGGGATGAATGCCCACCGTCGCGTCGAACTGGGCCTTGGTCGCTCCGCAGGTGAGGGCGATCCCCATGCCCTGCACGATCTCGGCGGCGTCGGGGCCCACCATGTGCACCCCGACCACCCTGTCCGTGGCGGCGTCGACCACGAGCTTCATCAGGGTCCGCTCGTCCCGGCCCGTCAGGGTATGCTTCATCGGCCGGAACGTGGACTTGTACACGTCCACCGCTTCGTACCGCTCGCGGGCCCGTGCTTCGTCGAGGCCCGCGACGCCCACCGACGGGTTCGAGAACACGGCGTGAGGCACGTTCGTGTAATCGAGGAAGCGCGGCCGGCCGGCGTAAAGAGTCTCCGCGAAGGCCCGGCCTTCGTTGATCGCCACGGGGGTCAGGTTCATGCGGTTGGTCACGTCTCCGATGGCGTAGACGTTGGGAACGCTGGTTCTGGAGTAGCGATCGACTTTGACGGCTCCTGCGTCGTCGAGGTCGACACCGGCCTCCGCCAGCCCCAGGCCGGAGGTGTTGGGCTCGCGGCCCGTCGCGTACATCACGAGGTCGGCGGCGATGACGTCCCCGCCCTTCAAGGTCACCTCCAGGCGCCGCCCCGCCGCATCGATCCGCGCGACCTGGCTCTCGACCCGGAGGTCGATACCCTTCCCGGAGATCTCTCGCGCCAGCGTCGCCCGCACGTCGTCGTCGAATCCCCGGAGAATCCGTCCCCCTCGATACAGTTGCGTTACCCGGGAACCCAGGCCGTTGAAAATGCCGGCAAATTCGGCGGCGATGTAACCGCCGCCCACGACCACGGCGCGGTGCGGGAACTCGTTCAGATGGAACGCCTCGTTCGAGGTGACGGCGTGCTCGATCCCGGGGACGTCGGGGAGGACGGGCCTGGCGCCGGTGGCGATCAGGATCGTCTCCGCGGTGACGGTCCTTCCGCCGATCTCGATGGTATGGGGATCGACGAGGACTCCGCGGTCCTCGACGAGATCGACGCCGGCGGCGACGAGCATTCGGATGTAGATGCCGTTGAGCCGGTCGATCTCCGCGTCCTTGTTGGCGATCAGGGTCGGCCAATCGAAATTCGGGCGGGCGCGCTCCCAACCGAACCCAACGGCGTCCTCGAAGTCCTCGGAGAAATGCGCGGCGTAGGTGAACAGCTTCTTCGGGACGCACCCGCGGATGACGCAGGTGCCGCCGACGCGATACTCCTCGCAGACGACGGCCCTGGCGCCGAACGCGGCCGCGCGGCGGCTCGCGGAGACGCCTCCCGAGCCGGCCCCGATCACGAACAGGTCGTAGTCGTACCTCGACATCTCACCGCCGTCGTCTTTCCGGATGTCGCGCCAAGACGATCCCGCCGGAACCGGACCGGCCCGGTTCCGGGCGGAACGGGATCGCGATCACGCAATATCGCCCATGCACAGGTATTTGACCTCGACGAACTCGTCGATACCGTACTTCGAGCCCTCGCGACCGATGCCCGACTCCTTCATGCCGCCGAAAGGGGCGATCTCCGTGGAGATGATGCCGGAGTTGATCCCGACGATGCCGTATTCCAACTGCTCCGCGACCCGCCACACGCGGCCGATGTCGCGCGTGTAGAAATAGGCGGCCAGACCGAACTCGGTGTCGTTCGCCTTCTTCACCACGTCCTCGTCGGTCTCGAAACGATAGACCGGGGCGAGCGGCCCGAAGGTCTCTTCCCTGCTGACGATCATCTCCGGCGTGACGCCTGTGAGCACCGTCGGCTCGAAGAAGTTCCCGCCGTTCGAGTGCCGCCCACCGCCGACGACGATCCGCGCGCCCTTGGCGACGGCGTCCTGGATGTGGCTTTCGACCTTTTCGACGGCCTTGATGTCGATGAGAGGACCGGTGCCGACGCCCTCTTCCATGCCGTCGCCGACCTTCAGCGCCGCCGAGGCTTCGGCCAACCTGTCGGTGAACCGGTCGTGGATGCCGTCCTGGGCGAAGATGCGGTTGGCGCAGACGCACGTCTGCCCCGCGTTCCGATACTTCGACTGCATGGCGCCGACAACGGCCGAATCGATATCCGCGTCGTCGAAGACGATGAACGGCGCGTTGCCGCCCAGCTCCATGGACATCTTCTTGACGGTGCCGGCGCACCGCTCCATCAGGAGTTTCCCGATTTCCGTCGAGCCGGTGAAGCTGAGCTTGCGGACAACGGGATTCGACGTCATTTCGGCGCCGATTTCGGAACTGATGCCGCTGACGATATTCAGCACGCCTTTCGGAACACCGGCCCGTTCGGCGAGCTCGGCGAGCGCGAAGGCGGAGTAGGGCGTCTGCGTCGCCGGCTTGGCCACGACCGTGCAGCCCGCCGCCAGCGCCGGCGCGCACTTGCGCGTGATCATGGCATTGGGGAAGTTCCACGGCGTGATGGAAGCCACGACCCCGACCGGCTCCTTGACGACGACGATACGCTTGTCGTGCTGATGCTGGGGAATCGTGTCGCCGTAGATGCGCTTGGCCTCTTCCGCGAACCATTCGATGAACGAGGCGCCGTAGACGATCTCGCCCATCGATTCGGCGAGGGGCTTGCCTTGCTCGGTGGTCATCAGGACAGCGAGGTCCTCCTGGTTCTCGATGACCAGCTCGTACCAGCGACGAAGGATCACCGCGCGCTCCTTGCCCGTGCGCGCCCGCCAGTCGGGATAGGCGTCGTTGGCGGCCTCGATGGCCCGCCGGGTTTCCCCGGCTCCCATCCTGGGGACGGTGCCGATGACGGAGTTGTCCGCCGGGTTGTCGACGTCGATGGTGCCGCCGTCGTCGGCGTCCGCCCAGGCGCCGTCGATGTAGCACTGCTGACGAAACAGCGAAGGATCCTTGAGGTTCATGGAAAGCCTTCTCCTGTAGGAGTTGCGCCGAACGCCCGCCCGCGCTTCGCGCCGCATTATAGGGATCGAGCCGTCGGGCGCTAACCGCCCGCGCGACGGCGGACGGCTCGCCTGGCGGCGGCCATCCTGGCGGCTGGAGGCTCGTCGATCGGCCAGTGAAGCAACGCGGCCGTTACGCCGAGCCACGCCGTGAACCACCAGATCATGTCGTAACCGCCGAGGAGATCGAAGACCAGGCCGCCGACCCAGGCGCCGAAAAACGCTCCGACCTGATGCACGAACCAGGCGATGCCGAACAAGGTGGCGACGTAGCGGACACCGAACAGTTGCGCCACCATGGCGTTGGTGAGGGGAATCGTGGCCAGCCACGTCAGACCCAAACCCGCGCCGAACAGGACGACGGTCGTGGGAGTCATCGGCACGAGGACGAACGCGGCCAGAATACCGGCGCGGGCGAGATACAGGATGCCGAGGACGGAGCGCTTGCGGTAGATGTCCGCGAGCCGCCCCAGAACGAGGGCGCCGGGAATGTTGAACAGCCCGATCATGACGAGAACCACGGCGCCCGTTTCCGTGGGGAAGCCCGCGTCGACCACGTAGGCCGGCAGATGCGTGAGAACGAACGTGATCTGGAATCCACAGACGAAGAAGCCCAGGTTCAGAAACCAGTAGCCGCCGCTCCGGCGGGCTTCCGCCAGCGCTTCCCGGAAAGACTGCTCGGCGCCGCGGTCGGGGTCCCCGGCCGACGCACGACCCCCGAGCCCCGCGGCAAGGGGAACGATCAACGCCGCCGTGGCGGCCAGCACCAGAAACGCGACGGCCCAGTCGTACCCGCCGATGAAGCCCTGCGAATAGGGAATCATCAGAAGTTGACCGAACCCGCCGATGGTTCCGGCCACGCTCATCATGAAGCCGCGCCGTTCCGGTCGCGTGGCGCGCGCCACGGCGCCGAGAACGACGGCGAACCCCGTACCGCTGAGAGCGAGACCGAGGAGGAGGCCGCCACTCAGGGCGAATGCCGCGGGCGACTCCGAGGAAGCCATCCCGACGAGGCCCAGGGCGTAGAGAACGGCCCCGCCGATGACGACGCGGCCGGCGCCGAGACGATCCGCGACGGCGCCGACGAAGGGCTGGGAGATTCCCCACACCAGGTTCTGCAAGGCGATCGCAAAACCGAAGGACTCCCGGCCCCAGCCGAGATCCGCCTCCATGGGCGTCAGGAACAGCCCGAAGGTCTGCCGGGTTCCGACCGAGACGAACAGGACCAGACCGGCGCAGACGATGACGACGACCGGCGTGCCGACCGTCCGGCTTCGCTGCGGCCCGGACGCGCCGGCCACCTCCGATCCGGATGTCATGACGGGACGTCCGGGCGACGCCATTCGATTTCGCGCGACATTCCGGCCTCCGCCATGGCGTCCTCCGCGGGTCGCGCCAAGCCCTCCCGTCGAACGCGGACGGGCGACACTACTCCACCGTTACCGCCTTGGCGAGGTTCCGCGGCTGATCGACGTCGGTCCCCTTGATGACGGCGACGTGGTAGGCCAGCAGCTGCACCGGGATGGCATAGAGGATCGGCGCGACGACGGGATCGACGGAGGGCATCCGAACGGTCGCCGCCGCCATGTCGCCGAGCCGGCCGATGCCCGCCTTGTCGCCGAGAAGGACGACACGGGCGCCGCGGGCGATGACTTCCTCCACGTTGGAGGCGGTCTTCTCGAACACGTCGTCGGAGGGAGCGACGACGACGACCGGCACGTCCTCGTCGATCAGGGCGATGGGGCCATGCTTGAGTTCGCCCGCCGCGAACCCTTCGGCGTGGATATAGGAGATTTCCTTGAGCTTGAGCGCCCCCTCGAGCGCGATGGGGAACGCCGAGGCCCGGCCGAGGTAGAGGACGTCCCGCGCCTCGGCGAGTTCGTGGGCAATATCCCGCAGCCTCTCGTCGTGGTTGAGGATTTCGGCCGCGCGCGCCGGCACCTCGGCGATCGCCGCGGAGAGACCCGCCTCGGTCCCGTGGTCGATCGTGCCGCGCGACCGGGCCGTGGCGATGGCGAGGCACGCCAGGGTGACGAGCTGGCAGGTGAACGTCTTGGTGGCGGCGACACCGATCTCCGGTCCCGCGTGGGTCGGCAGGAGCGCGTCGGCCTCGCGTCCCATCGTGCTCTCGGCGACGTTGACGACGGCCAGCGTGCGGCTGCCCTGCTCGCGGGCATAGCGCTGGGCGGCGAGCGTGTCCGCGGTCTCGCCCGACTGCGAGATGAACACGGCGAGCCCGTTCTCCGGCATCGTCGCGCCGCGGTAGCGGAACTCGGAGGCGATGTCGACCTCGACGTCGAGCCTGGCCAGACGTTCGAACCAATACTTGGCCACCATGCCGGCGAGATAGGACGTCCCGCACGCGACGATGGTGACCTTGCCGATGTCCGCGAGATCGAATGGCAGTCCCGGCAGTTGAATGGCCCCGCTCGCCGGATTGAAATAGGTGTTGAACGTGTCTCCGATGACCGTCGGCTGCTCGTAGATCTCCTTGAGCATGAAATGCCGGTGGTTTCCCTTGCCCACCAGCGCGCCCGTCAGGGCGATCGACTGGATATCGGGCTCGATCGTGTTCCCGTCCGCGTCGCGGACGCTGGCGCCGTCGCGGCTCAGGACCGCCCAATCCCCGTCGTCGAGGTAGCTCACCCTGTCGGTCATGGATGCCAGCGCCAGGGCATCCGACCCGAGGTACATGGCGTCCTCGCCCCAGCCGACGACGAGCGGGCTGCCCCGGCGGGCGCCGATCATCAGGTCGTGTTCGCCGGTGAAGATGATCGCCAGGGCGAAGGCGCCCTCGAGACGCGACAGCGCCCTGGCCGTCGCCTCGGCCGGAGCGTCGCCGCCGTCCATGTAGCGGGTGATGAGCTGCGCGACGGCTTCCGTATCGGTCTCCGTCTCGAAACCGTAGCCGAGCGGGATCAATTCCTCGCGGAGCTCCCGATAGTTTTCGATGATCCCGTTATGGACGAGGGCCACCTTTCCCGTGGCATGGGGATGGGCGTTGCTCTCGTTCGGCGCGCCGTGGGTCGCCCAGCGGGTGTGGCCGATGCCGACGTCTCCGGGAAGCGGCGCCCGATCGAGGAGTGCCTGGAGGTTCACGAGTTTTCCCTCGGCCCGCCGCCGGTCGATGCCGCCGTCCGCCAAGGTGGCCATGCCGGCCGAATCGTATCCCCGGTATTCGAGCCGCTTCAGGCCGTCCATGAGAACGGGAGCCACCGGTTTCCGGCCGACGACGCCGACGATCCCGCACATCGTTCAGCCCTCGCGCGATCGCTTCGCGGCCTTCACCTCGGGCGACCGCCCTTCGACGCGGCCCAGGAATCTCGCCGCCCAGCCGGGTTTTTCCGATTGCTCGGCTCGGGCGAGAGCGAGAGCGCCGGCGGGAACGTCGCGGCTCACCGCGCTTCCGGCGCCGACGACGGCGCCATCGCCGATCTTCACCGGCGCAACCAGCGCGCTGTTGGAGCCGATGAACGCGCCGGCGCCGATATCCGTCCGGTGCTTGGCGACCCCGTCGTAATTGCAGGTGATCGTGCCGGCGCCGACGTTCGCGCCTTCGCCGACGCGGGCGTCGCCGATATAAGCCAGATGGTTGACCTTGGCCCCCGTCTCCACCGTGGCGGCCTTGACCTCGACGAAGTTGCCGATGCGGGCCGATTCCCCGATTTCCGCGCCCGGCCGCAGCCGGGCATAGGGGCCGATGCTGGCGCCGGCCGCGACCGCCGCGCCCTCGATATGGCTGAACGCCCCGATTCGCACCCCATCGCCGACGGCGACGCCCGGACCGAAGAACACGTGCGGCTCCACCACGACGTCGCGCCCGAACGTCGTATCCGCGCTCAGATACACGGTGGCGGGATCGACCATCGTGACGCCGGCCGTCATCGCGGCCGCACGCAAGCGCCGCTGGAGGATAGCCTCCACGGCTGCCAGGTCGGCCCGCGAGTTGACGCCGTGGGCCTCTTCCTCCGGGCACTCGACGACCGCGCATTCGCGGCCATGGGCGCGCGCGACCGCGACCAGATCGGTCAGGTAGTACTCCCCCTTCGCGTTGTCGTTCCTGACCTCGGACAGGTACTCGAACAGAACGGCGCCGTCGACCACCATGACTCCGCCGTTGCAGAGACCGATCTTCCGCTGCGCGTCGTCGGCGTCGCGCAACTCGACGATAGCCTCCAGGGCGCCGGCTCCGTCTGTCACCAGCCTGCCGTAGGACGCCGCGTCCCTGGGCCGGAACCCCAGAACGACGACGGCCGGGTCGGCGGCGTTCCGCCGCGCCTCGACCAGCCGTCGCATCGTGGCCGGCGTGATCAGCGGGCTGTCCGCGAACAGCACCAGTACGTCGCCCTCGAATCCGTCGAGTTCCGGTCGCGCCCGCGACGCAGCGTCGGCGGTGCCCAACCGCCGTTCCTGGACGACGGTCGCGGCGCCGACGGCCAGCCGGGCCACGGCCTCCATCCCATGGCCGACGACCACGATCGTCCGGCGAGGTTCGACGCCCGCCACCGCCCGGAGCACGTGCGAGAGCATGGGTTGTCCGGCAACGGCGTGAAGCGCCTTCGGGATGTCGGACTCCATGCGCGTGCCCCTGCCGGCCGCGAGGACGACGACAGCCACGTTGGAATCGGTCATACGCGCGCGGAATCGCGTTTTTGCTTGGGTCGCATCGGCAAGGCGTCTACAACGCTGTCCAGTCGGGTCTTCGATACCGGACCTTGCCATACACCCCCTTCCGGCCCAAGTCACGATTTCCTACCGGTCCTTTCAATGAGTTCGTTGCCCCGCGCCGTGGTGTTCGATCTCGACGGGACGCTCGTCGATACGGCGCCCGATCTGACGGCGGCGCTGAATCACGTCCTGCCGCGCGCCGGCCGGGACCCGGTCGGCGTGGCCGACGTCCGCGCCATGGTCGGACAAGGCCTGCGGAAGCTGATCGAGCGCGCCTTGACCGCGACGGGCGGAATCCCCGACGGCGTGGACGTCGAAGCGATGTTCGAGGGCGCCTTCGAATACTACGCCGCGCACCTGACCGACCGGAGCGTCCCGTTTCCGGCGGCGACCGACGTGCTGGACCGCCTGGTGGAAGCCGGTGTTACGCTGGGAGTCTGCACCAACAAGCCGCAGGCCCTCTCCGAGAGGCTGCTGTCGAAGCTCGACCTCGCCAGATACTTCACCGCGATCCTCGGCGGCGACAGCCTGACCGTGAAGAAACCCGACGCCGGACACTTGCTGACGACGCTGAGACGAATGAACGCGCGGCCGCGCGAGGCCGTCATGATCGGCGACAGCCAGGCCGACGTCGACGCCGCCCGCGCGGCCGACGTCGCGGTCGTGGCGGTGAGCTACGGCTACACGATGGTCCCGGCGGAGGAGCTCGGCGCGGATGCCGTCGTTCACGCGCTGTCCGACCTCCCCGAGGTGCTCGCCCGGCTCGCGTGACAGGACCCCGGCGCCGTGCATAATGGGGCACGGTGGCACCATCGCCCCGGAGGGCGCATAGCTCAGCGGCAGAGCGTCCGTTTCACATGCGGAAGGTCCCTGGTTCAATCCCAGGTGCGCCCACCACCGGCGACGCGCGAGTTGGCGCCGCGTGTCCTCCAGTGCCTTCCTGCGTGCTCCGCACCGAAGCGCGGCGCGGACCGTCGCCGCCGCGACCGCGACCGAAAGGATCACTCCGCCGCCGCGCTCTCCACGGTCCCGTCCCTCGACGTCGGCATCCCCAGTTCCTCCAGCAGCCTGTCGACGTCGTCCTCGACGACGGTCCCCTTGAAGAAGTCGGGGTTCATGCCGGCGTGCAGGGTCACGGGGTTGGTGAACGTGAAATCGCGGAATTCCTCCTCGGTCGCGAGGCTGTCCTCGACCATCTCGAAGGCCTCCTCGAGGACGCGGTTCATCGCCTTGACGTCCCAATGGCCGATGTCCGATCCGAAGGTCGCCTTCACCTTCGCGCCCAGGGGCACGCCCCGTCCGCTCAACGCCATCGGCGCCATGACGTCGTCGGCCTCGCACCCGAACCAGATGCGATCGACGAAACGGGCGCGAATGTCCTCCTCGCGGACGATCCCGGCGGGCGCGTACTCGTCCAGGAGTCGCCTGTCGGCCTCGCGGACCACGCGGTCCGACCGGAGGATGGAGTACCCGATCCGCTCATCCTCTCCGAGGCGGCTGGCGAATCGCTCCCCGCCGTGGCGCGAGAAGAGATCGCGCATCAGGCCGTAGTCGAGGGACGACGGATCGAGATCGGCGATCCCCGGGGTGCCGCGCTTGTGCCATACCTCAAGCAGCGTCGAGAAGATCGTGATTCCGTAGCCGACGCCGCCCTCGAGCACGCCGAAATTGAGGTTCGGAAACCGCCGGGTGACGCCACCGAAGAACAGGGCCTTGGAAAACGCTTCCCCGGCGTCGGCGAAGTGCCCTGTCTGGTTGTAGGCGTAGCAGGAGTGCGACCGCCGCCAGCCGTGCCCCTGCATGAAGGAATGTGCGGTGGGCGCGACGCCGAGTTCCACGCACTTGGCCCAAACGGGATCGTAGTCGTGGAGCGAGTCGAGCGCCAGCGGATCGAGCCATTCGGCCCGTTCGCCTTCCCCGTCCTCGCCGGCTGCCCTGGGAATGACTCGGCGCACGAGATTCGAGAGCATCACCGCCTTGAGCCCCAGTTCGCGCGTCACGTGCTCGAGCTCGGAGATCGCCTCGTCGGGGGTGAACGCGGGCACCGTCGCCGCCGGAGTGATGCGATCCTTCACGTCCGAGAAGATGTCGGCCACCATGTTGTTCTGGGCCCGACAGGTCGCTTGGCGCAGTTCGTCGTCCGGTTCGTCGAACAGGAAGAACCCGAGCGTCGGGTACGAGATGCAATAGTCGAACCCGAACTCGTCGAGCCGGTCCCGGAGCAGATTCGGCAGCATCGACGTCGCCCGGTCCAGGGTATTGCGCGCCGCGACCGCCCACCACGGCGGACGCGCGAGGCGGTATTCCGCCCGCTCCTCGGGCGTCAGCGCGTACCACATCGCCTCCCTGTTCCGCTTGGACCGGGCGATGAACCGCTCGACCATGCCGGGACCGCCGACCTCCCCGAGATGGTCCAGAAAGATCGGGGTGAATTCCAGCATGTGGCCGTCGGCATCGACCACCGGATGGTTCAGTTTTGCGCGAACGTCCGCGGATGACATCGTTGCTCCTCTCGAAAACGGCGGTTGAATCCAGGGGTTCTCTCGGGCGAGCGCGGACGGCCTCTCCACCGGAGGCCGCCTCGCGCAGCACGGGGTTTCCCGCCGGCGTTCCGGCTGCGACCGGACCGTCGCCGGTATGTCGCCATCCGTCCCGGCGAACCTTACCTCCCCACCCGACTCGCGACAAACGATTGTCCTGGTTCAGTACATATGAGACGGGAGGGTCTCTTTGACTGTCAGTGACTGAAGGTACTCGGCGGGGGCCTTTGTCGCCGAGGCCGTGCGGGGATCGGAGCCGGAACCCGTCCGGTCCCCGTATCGGCGCATCAATTGTACTGCCGCAGTTCGAGGCGGGCGACCCGATCCGTGTGCACCTCGTCGGGACCGTCGGCGAGCCGCAGGGTCCGCGCCCAGGAACAGGACCATGCCATGCGGAAATCGTCCGACACGCCGCCGCCGGGAGGCTTGACCTCGACGTCGCGCGTCGTCGTCGGATCGCGGCCGGCGCCCGGAGGCCGCCTGCCGCCGGTTCAGAAGCGCATCTTGAAGGCCATTCCGCCGCCGTAGTCGCGCGCGCCCGTCGCCCAGCGCGCCGCCCCTTGCAGCGCGTAGCGGCCGCCGTCCCATTCGACCGCGCCGCCGGCCTCGACGAGCACCCGCGTCGCCTCCGCCTTCGACGACAGCGCCACCTCCGACACCCGCACCACCGTCTCCCGAGAGAACCCGTGCTCCACGTCCACCGAGCCGAACACGCGGCTCCCGCCCTCCGACGCCTCCAGCGCGACCCCCGCACCCCCCGTCGTGGCCCGGCCCTTGTCCAGCGACACGCGAGCGTCCACCGCGTCCGTGAAGTCGTCCATATCCACCCGCGAATACGAGAGCCGCGCCCGCGGCGTCGCCGTCAACGCCCCCAGCGGACCCGAACCCAGATCGACCCGGCGGCCCGCCTCCACGCCAACCGCATGGCCGAAGCCTCTCACACCCGACCTCAACGACCCGCGCCGCCCGGATTTCATGGCCACGTCGTACCGCGTTGCCGATACCCCGCCGGCCACGTACACGCCGTCGGCCAGCCGCCACGCCACCGACGCCCCCAGGCCCTCCCCCGCAACGTCGATCCTGCCGTCGTTCCCCGACACCTCCGCCGAGGCGCGGCGGTGGTGCGCCGACAGGCCGACCACGCCCGTCTCCAGCGGGACGTCGACGCCCGTCTCCACCCCGTAGCGGCGCTCGGCCCACGACAGCCCGGCCCCCGGCGTCGACGTCGACCGCTCCGTCTCGCGCGAGACGCCCGACGCCTCGGTCCGCGCCCATATCCCGTTCGGCGAACGCGGCGCCGCCATCCGGTCATGAAACCCCGACGTCCCGGTCATGCCCAGCAACACCGAGGGCAGCGCCTCGTACACCCGCGAACGCGGCGCGTACTCCGGAACCAGCCTCCCGTCGTGGCCGATTCCCACATCGAAAGGCCCCAACGGCGCGACGCCGCTCGTGCCGCGCAGGCCAACCGGCAATGCCTTGCCGTCCGCGATGATCGTCACCTTCCTGTCGCCGCGACTGGTGACCCGCTCCACTCGAGCCGCCGCCTGATCCGGACGCTCGCCCGCGGCGGCCCGGATCGTCAGGTCGAGATCGCCCTCGGCGTCGACGTCGCCCGCCCGGCCCGTGTCCGTCACCACCGCGTTCAGGTCGCCCCCGGCGTCGATGCCGTTCACCGTTCCTGCCACCGTCACGTCCAGGGCGCCGGCGCCGCTGCGGATGCCGGCGCCCTCGGCGGCGGCGACCCGCCCGCCCGCACCCACCGTCACCGCGCCGCCGCGGTCGAGCCGCACGTAGCCGGCGACCGTGCCGTCCACCCGCACCGTGCTCGCCGCCAGACGGATGGCGCCCGTCACCGTCCCGCCGCGCGCCACCGTCACCGTGTGGTCGCCGTCGCCAAGGCCCAGGACGTCGCCCGTCACCATGCCCGCCACGGTCATCGACAGGTCGCCGGCCTCGCTGCGGAGCGCCTCCATCCCGCCATCGACCTCGACGCCGGTGAGCGCTCCGGTCCGGGCCACCGTCACCGTGGCGCCGCCGGCATAAAGCAGCCGCCCGATGCTGCCCGCCACCGTCAGCGGGCCGGCGGGGTCGTATGCCGTGCCCGTGACGACGCCGCCCTCCGGCACCGAAAGCGTCAGCGCGCCCGGGGCCGTCGCGCGGATGGGCCGGCCGCCTTGATTCAGGATCTCCTCAAGTGTCAGCGTAATGCTCTCACCCATCGTGCGGATGTCGCCCTCGACCGTGCCCGTCACCGTCGCGGCCAGGTCGCCGGAGCCCATCGTGTGGATGTCGCCCTCGACCGTGCCCATCACCGTCGCAGTCAGGTCGCCGTCGCCGCGCAGGCGGATGTCGCCCTCGACCGTTCCGGCCACCGTGACGTCGAGGTCGCGCGCCGGCTTCGAGTCGCAAGGTGTAGTCGCAACCGTGCTCGACGACCGGTATTCGGACACGCATCCGCCCTCGATCGCGAGGCCGGACTGGGCACTGACGCGCCCCGTCGCGCCGACGACGACCAGCCCGCCGCCCTCCATCCAGATGGCGGGGTCCACGTCCGCCTTGCCGCCGGCCGTTTCGACGGCCCCGGCGACGAGCACCTGGTCCCTCACGCCCTCGGCGGCGGGGTCCGACGAGAAATCACGCACCACGATGGCGGTGATGATCGGCTCCAGCACGGTCGCCTCCGTCCTTACGCGCCGCCCGGAGGTGGTCTCATCCACCTTCCGCACCTGCCGCCATCCGTAATAGCGGTAGGGGGTATCGATGACGTAGCGGTTCCCGTTGGGCCCGAGGTCCCTCTGGGTGATGGCTCCGTTGGCGTAGTCCTCGTCCGTGAGCGCCTGGGCGCGCACCGTGGCGCCCTCGGCCACCCGGACCGTCATGTCGGCGTTCACGCTGCCGGTGGAGGCGTAGATGGCGGTGGTGCCCCGGGTCTCTATCGTCCCGCCCGCCACGTCGACGAGGTGTCCCTCGATCCCGGAGGTCGCGGGATCGTCGTGATGCGTGTTGGTGCCTCTCCATGCCCTCGCTTCGATGGCGGCGCCCTGCACGGTCTCGATGGTTCCCGAGGACGTGATGCGGACCCGGCCATTGTGCGCGCCCTGGTTGGCGAAAATGCCTATGCCCTGTTGGAAGCTGATGGACCTGTTCCTCGTAGCCGCCCTGATCGTTCCGGCCACGTTGACGGTGACGTCGCCCATCCGCTGGCCTTCGTTGTTGTTCGAGTCGGCGGAAAGGTAGGCGAGGACGCCGTAGCCGCCTCCCTCGGAGACGTCGACAACCGAGCCTTCGGCCAGATTGACCGTGATGTCCCCATCCTCGCTGAAGTTCTCCGCGTAGATGCCGGCCAGGCCGTCGGTGCCCTCGACGTGCCGGATGGCGCCGGTGGCGCCCACCTCGATGAGAACGTCGACGTCGGCGCGCGCGCCATCGTCGACGTCGTCCTTTACCTGCACGTCGATGGCGCGGCCGCCGCTGGTGTGGTAGGGATTTGTCGACGTCGGCTTGCCGTAGGTGCCGCCTATCCCGATGTCGATGTTGATTATGCCGTCGAGCTCGATCGTGACGTCGGCGTCGCCCTCGTGCGTATACGAATGGGCGGTGATGGCGTTGAGATTGTCCAGGGCGTGCGTCCAGGCCGGATACCAGGCCGGGTCGTATTCGGACGTGGCGGACGCCGGGCGGTCCGGATCCGTCGCCGCCCAAAAGGTCGGCGTCCGCTCGAGGTTGATGACGGCGCCGTCCTGCACGACCACGGTCTTGGCACCGCCCTGCGTGAGCACGATGGCCCCGTCCGGGCTCGTGGATCTGAGGTCGCCGTACCCGTCGGCGGTGAACACCACCCCGCTGCCGACCGTGAGGGACAGGTGGTTGTTCGCGTTGTTGTTGGCAAGGGTCGTGTCGCGGTCGGCCGGATTCGTCTGGCCGTGCGAGCCGAGTGCGACGCCGTGGTTGTAGTGGAGCTGCCGGTAGTCCGCCGCCCCCGCCGCGGCGTTCGTGTCCGCGCAGACCAGGGTGGTGGTGTAGACGCCGTCAGCGTCCGCGGTCGCGCTTACCGTCTGGGTCGGCGTGCAGGCGGCGGCCTGCGCCCGCGCCCCGTCCGGGGAGAAAAGCGGAAACGCCGCAAGCAGCGCGGCGAACAGCGCACCGGACCGGATGGAGGTTTTCATGCCCCCCGCACGGGGAAGCAGGGAAGCCTGCAACGTCAGCCCACCGGCAAGACCGGCACGGCTCGCTACCGGCCCCTTGCAGGCCAGCCCCCCGGCGAGAACCGGGATATGCTTCGATACGGTCATCGGGACCCTCGTTCGTCAAATCGAAGAGGCCCCGTGAAGAGGCCCCGTGAAGAGGCCCCGTGAAGAGGCCCCGTGAAGAGGCCCCGTGAAGAGGCCCCGTGAAGAGGCCCCGTGAAGAGGCCCCGTGAAGAGGCCCCGTGAAGAGGCCCCGTGAAGAGGCCCCGTGAAGAGGCCCCGTGAAGAGGCCCCGTGAAGAGGCCCCGTGAAGAGGCCCCGTGAAGAGGCCCCGTGAAGAGGCCCCGTGAAGAGGCCCCGTGAAGAGGCCCCGTGAAGAGGCCCCGTGAAGAGGCCCCGTGAAGAGGCCCCGTGAAGAGGCCCCGTGAAGAGGCCCCGTGAAGAGGCCCCGTGAAGAGGCCCCGTGAAGAGGCCCCGTGAAGTTCACTTTCCTACTTTATCACAAACGACGCCGTAACGTCAATCCCGTGTCCTGGCAGGGCAATCGCACTTGAGAACCGGAGGCACCCTTTGCGAGCCGATTCCCCGCCAAATCGGGCAAGATGAACAAGGCTTTGGCGTCTTCGTCCTTATGTTTGCATTTTGTTTGGCTCTGGATGTCACATGATTCCCACAGAATTTCCAAAGTGCGATTGCCCTGCGTGTCCTGGCTGGTCCACGGCGAGGACGACCGGGGCCCTTGCCCCGACGGCGGCGCGCGTTCCGGCAATCGTTTGCCCGCCGGCGGGCGATGCGCATACTGGACACGTCCCGAGGCGGAAACGGAACCCGCACGTATGCGCGACTTTCACCGACCCGGCCGTTCGACCGTGCGTGCGCTCAACGCCATGGCGGCGACGTCGCATCCGGCGGCGACCCTGACCGCCATCGACGTTCTCCGGGCGGGCGGGAACGCCGTCGACGCGGCGGTCGCGGCCGCGGCCGTTCTCGGCGTCGTCGAACCGCACTCCACCGGCATAGGCGGCGACTGCTTCGCGCTCTACGCACCGCACGGGACGACCGACATCGTTTGCATCAACGGGTCCGGCCGAGCGCCGGCGGCGGCGACGGTGGACTGGTACACGGACAACGGCTTCACGGGCATTCCGCTGTTCAGCCCTCACGCGGTCACCATCCCGGGCGCGGTGGACGCCTGGGCGCGGCTGCTCGCGGACCACGGCACGATGGGATTCGACGAAGTCCTGCGGCCGGCGATCGAGTACGCCGAACACGGCTACGTCGTTCACGGCCGCGTCGCCCAGGCCTGGGCGGCGAACGCGGAGAAGCTCGCGCGGGACCCCGCGTCGGCCGGCATTTTCCTGCCCGGAGGCCGGTCACCCGCGGAAGGCGACGTCCATCGCCAGGCGATGCTGGCGGAAACCTTGAAGACCATCGCCCGGAACGGGAGGGACGGTTTCTATACCGGCGCCGTCGCCGAGGACATCGTGGCCCGCCTGAACGCCCTCGGGGCGTTGCACACCCTCGACGACTTCGCGGCGCACGAATCGGAATACGCCGTACCGATCAAGGGCGGATATCGCGGGTTCGACGTCTATCAGGCGCCTCCCAACAATCCGGGCGTCACCGCCCTCCTGATGCTCCACGTCATCGAAGGCTTCGATCTCGCGGGCCTCGATCCGCTGGGGGTCGAGCGGCTCCATCTCGAGGCGGAGACGGCGCGCCTCGCCTACGACGCACGCGAGACCGACGTCGGGGACCCCGCCTTCGCGGACGTCCCCCTCGACAAGCTTCTGTCGGCGAAATTCGCGGACGAGCTGCGCGCCAGGATCGATCCCGCCAGGGCCATGGACCTGAAGTCGATCCGGCCGCCCACGGCCCCCGATACGGTCTGCCTCTGCGTCGTCGACTCCGACCGCAACGCGATCTCGTTCATCAATTCGCTGTCCTATGCGTTCGGGACCGGACTGCTCGGCCCCGACACCGGAGTGATGCTCCAGAACCGGGGCGCGGGTTTCCGGGTGGAGCCGGGTCACCCGAACTGCATCGCGCCGCGCAAGCGGCCACTCCACACGATCATGCCGGGAATGCTGGCGGAAGGAGACCGCGTGCTCATGCCCTATGGCGTGATGGGCGGGCAGTATCAGCCCACCGGCCATGTCCACGTTCTCTCCAACATCCTTGACTACGGCATGGACGTGCAGGCGGCCATCGATTGTCCCCGCGCCTTCCATTTCGGCGACAGATACCTGCTGGAGCGCGGCATCGGCGAGGACGTCGAGCGCGGCCTCCGGGCCCTCGGCCACGAGACCGAACGGACGGACATGCCCCACGGCGGGGGACAGGCGATCTGGATCGACTGGGACCGCGGCACGCTGGCCGGCGGCTCCGAGCCCCGCAAGGACGGCTGCGCGCTCGGGTATTAGAGCCTGCCCCGGAATACGGCACGAACCGCACCCCTCGGGGTGCGACCCGGACTTCCGGGCCGCTACGCGGCCTGTTCGCCCCTTCGGAGAAACGTTCGCGTGGCCTCGATCGCCTCCCCGAGCGCCACGCGCTTCACCCCGACGTCGCCCGGAAACGCGTCGAGGAGGCGAGAGGGCGTCGACCGGTCGAGCAGGACGAACACGCCGCGGTCCGTGGCGCGCCGGATCAGCCGCCCGTAGGCCTGTTTCAATCGCAGGCGCGCGATCATGTCGTCGTAGCGACCCCCGCCGAAGATCGAACGGCGGGCCTTGTGGAGGATGTCCGGGCGCGGCCAGGGCACGCGGTCGAAGACGATGAGCCGCAGGCTGTCTCCCGGCACGTCCACGCCGTCGCGCACGGCGTCGGTCCCGAGCAGGCACGAATCGGTCTCGGCCCGGAAGATGTCGACCAGCGTCGACGTGTCGATCGCGTCGACGTGTTGGGCGTACAACGGCAGGCCCGCCGTCTCGAGCGCCGCGGCGATCTTCTGGTGGACGCGGCGAAGCCGGGCGACCGCCGTGAACAGGCCGAGCGCGCCGCCGCCGGCCGCCAGGAACAGCTCGCGGTAGGCGGCCGCGACCTGATCCGGTTCTTCCCGCCGCGCGTCGGAGACCACCAGCACCCGCGTTTGCCGGCGATAATCGAACGGCGACGACACGCCGCCGCGGCGCGCCGGAAGGGCGAGATGCTGCGCGCCCGTCCGGATCTCCGCCGCCATCCAGTTCTCGTCGTCGTCGACGCTCCGGTCCCGCAGGCTGGCCGACGTGATGACGGCGCCGTGGGCGCGGCTCAACACCGACTCGGCGAAGGGCACGGTGGGATCCAGCCAGTGGCGGCGCATACCGACGTCGGTCGCCCTGCCGTCGGTTCGGTCGACCTCGAACCAGTCGACGAAGGCCTCGGGCGGGGTCCCGCCGATGTCGTCCAGCATGGCTGTCCACGCGCGCGCCATGTCGGCCCTTCTGTTCAGACCGTTGCGGGCAGCCTCGATACGGACACGCAGGGGCGGATCCAGTTCGCCGGCCTCGGCGTCGAGGCGTTCGGTCAGGAAACGGCCGAGCGCGGTCAGCGGCTCGATGAGCGCCCGCAGGGCCGCGCCCGCGTTTCCCGCCGCCTCGGTCAGCGCTTTCGCCGGATGGGACGTATCGGACTCGAGGCTGTATCCGAGGTCGGCCGTCGACTGGCGCGCCGTCACGTGTCCGCACACGGCGGCGAGGAACGCCTCCAGGGGTCCGCGAGGCTGGTCCCGCCCGACCCGCTCGAGCCATCCGGTGTCCGGCAGCACGGCCGCGGCGCGCACGGCCGTCGACAGGGCCTCCCGGCCCGTTTCGTGCCCGGCGATCAGATCGACCACGCGGTGCTCGAGACCCCGGGCGCGGCGCCGGCGGCCTTCGGCGCCTCTGATCCAGCGCCGCAGTTCCGCCGTCTCCCAGCCGCTCAAATGGGCGGAGAAGGCGTTGTCGGCCGCGTCGAACAGGTGGTGTCCCTCGTCGAACACGTAGCGGGTGGGACCGTCGCGGTCGTCCCCCGCCATCGCCGCCTGGACCATCACCAGGGCGTGGTTGGCGATCACGAGGTCCGCGTACCGCGACTTCCGCTGCGCGATCTCGATAAAGCAGCGGCGGTAATGCGGGCACGCGGAATAGATGCACTCGCCCCGGCGGTCGGTCAGTCCGGTCGTGTGACCGGCGCCCGACAGATGAGCCAGCCAAGCGGGGAAATCGCCCCCCGCCATGTCGCCGTCGCGCGTGGCCAGGGCCCAGCGCGCCATCAGGCCGAGGGCGACGCCGCCCTCCCCGAGGATCGCGCGGCTTGCGTCTTCCTCGAAATTGAGAAGGCAGAGGTAGTTCTCCCGTCCCTTGCGGACGACCGCCTTCGCCCTCTTCTCGGCGCGGTCCGGGAACAGCCGGTCCAGCTCCCGGTCGATCTGGCGTTGAAGGTTCTTGGTGTACGTCGAAAGCCAGACCACGCCGCCGTTGCGGCGCGCCCACGCTCCCGCCGGCGATATGTACCCGAGGGTCTTGCCGACCCCGGTCCCCGCCTCGGCGAGCACGACGTTGGGTTCGCCGGCCGCCTCGGGCGGCGCGAAGGCCGGCGCGAGCGATCGCGTATAGATCCGCTGTTGCGGACGCGCCTCGGCGCCGTCGCCCAGAAGGCGCTCGAGCTCGCTTTCCGCTTCGTCGGCAGAGACGGGATCGTGGCCGGGCGGCGGTGGCGGGGCGCGCTCGTCCCACTCGGGCAGCCGTTTCCAGATCGCGAGACCCTCACGTATGGCGT
The DNA here is from genome assembly GCA_965200265.1 of Alphaproteobacteria bacterium. GTDB lineage: Bacteria > Pseudomonadota > Alphaproteobacteria > UBA2966 > UBA2966 > UBA2966. The sequence continues at coordinate 2,843,629 of OZ241357.1, forward strand.
TCGGGCCGGCGTCGGACTCGGACTCGTCGACACCCAGGGCCCGCAGCGCGTAAGGCGCCCATCCCCAGCCGGCGGCCGCGAGACCGCGGGCGGACGAAACCAGACAGGCATCGCTTCCCTCGTCGGCAAGCCCGGCCAGCAGGCCGCGTACCGCCTCCAGCAGCACCACGGCCGCGTCCTCCAACGTGCCGGGCAGGGGGAGCCCCAAGGCTTGCGCGATCCCGGCCGGTGTGGGCAGGCAGAACCGGGCGGGGCGAACGAACGCGAACAGCTCCAGCACGTCCAGGGCCTCGAGGCGCCGGACGGAGAGGCGGCGCGCGACGCCCGGCCGGTAACAGACGATGGCGGATTCTTCCGTGATTCGCCGCGCCGCGTCCTCGATGCCGAGTTCCGCGATCTCGCCGTCGGGGGTCAGCCGGACCGCGCGGCTCTGGCTCACGACGACGACGGGCGATCGGGGAGCGGTATCGGGGTCGTTGGCGATGGACGGGCGAGAGTTGTCGGCCTCTGGCGCCATGACGCCAGTATACGCGCCGGCCCCGCGGGGCGCCACGCGGCGCGGCGCTCCCGCCGCGCGTTGTGGTATTCATACGGGATGCTGGCGGTCCGGTCTCGCCGGGCGGCGGGTCGGGAGTCAGGCCACGATGTTCGCCGAGGGACGAGGGCATGGTCGCGTGAGCGCGCCGGTCGGAAACCGGGAGATCGCCGATTTCGAGCGTGACGGCGCGGTGCTCCTGCGCGGCGTGATCGACGACGAGTGGCAAGAGCTCCTGCGGCGGGCGGCGGCGCGCGAGCTCGAACGCCCCGAGGCGTTCTTCCGGCGGCGCCTGCTGTGGCGCTCGGACCCGGATTTCGCCCGCTTCTGCCGCTTCTCGCCGGCGCCGCGCATGGCGGCGGCGCTGCTGCGCGCGCGCAAGATCAACCTGTTCATGGACCAGTTGTTCGCCAAGGCGCCCGGAACGGCGAGCCGCACCGGCTGGCACAACGACCTGCCCTACTGGCCGCTGCGGGGCTGGCAGGTGGCGACGATCTGGGTCGCGCTCGACCCGATCACCGTCGACAACGGCGCGCTGGAGGTGATCCGGGGGTCGCACGCCTGGAATCGCCGCTACCAGCCGTTCGAGCCCGACTTCGACGGCGGCGCCGCGGTAGCCAAGGCGGCGGCCGGCGAGACCTACGACCCGCTTCCCGACATCGAGGCGGAGCGCGGCCGCTACGACATCGCCGCCTGGGACATGCGGCCCGGCGACGCGCTCGCCTTCCACGCCATGACCCTGCACGGCGCCGCCGGCAACACGACGGCCGGACGGTGGCGGCGCGCCTATGCCGTGCGTTACGCCGGCGACGACGTCCGCTACCACGAGCCGGCCACCAACGAATGGCTGTACAACCCGGCGCTGAAACCCGGCGATCCGCTCGACAGCGACCTGTATCCGGTGGTCCACACCGCCGGGTCTCCGCCGTGACGGACGGCGGCGCCATATTCTTCCCCTTCAGGGGGAAGGAACCGGCCGCCGCGACGCGACGGACCGGTCGGGGCGGGACTCCGGCCTCGTCCCCCGGATAGGGTGTGGGCGTGGGAGCGTAACTCGCGAGGGGCGCCGGGATGCAGGATCGCTACGTCGGCGACATCGGAGATTTCGTCAAGTACGGGTTGCTACGGGCACTCGGCAAGGGAAAATGCCTGGGCGTCGCGTGGTACTTGCGCGCCGACTACGACACGACCAGCAGCGGCGACGGCCGCCATATCGAGTACCTCCAGAAGCCTGACGACTGGCGGCATCTCGATCCAGAGCTGTTCGATACCCTGAAGGATCTGGTCGATGAAGACAGGCGGTCGGTCGCCGAAATACAGTGCTCCAACATTCTGGGAAACGCGGTCTTCGCCGACGAACGTCTGAACGTCGACAAGGTCGCGGTTCGCGATCGCAAGTGCTGGCGGCGCGAGTGGTTCGAACGGGTCAAGGATACGCTCTCCGATTGCGACCTCGTTTTCGCCGATCCCGACAACGGCCTCTATCCCGATGATCGTTTCAAGCCCACGCGAAAAGAGAACGCGAAGCGGATCCCGCTCTTCGAGACGCGGGCACTGGCCGAAGGCCGGCCGGCCGTCATCTATCACCATAACGGCCGCAGTGAACCGCATCGCAAGGAAATTCAGAAGTGGGTGAATCGACTGAAGTGGATGAATCGACTACCGAGCACCGTCCATGCCTATTACTGGCGCCGGTACAGCAACCGGACCTTCTTCGTCATAAACCCCGACTCCGAGATCGAACGGCGGCTCGATAAATTCGTGGGCCGCTGGGGCCGTCGTTGCGGCGAGCTCATCCGAGGCTGAATGACCGACCGTCACCCGGCGCTCGACAGCAGGGCATGGCCGTTCGTGGAGGCGGGCAAGCTTCTCGACCGACTCGAATCGCGCCCCGACCGCGAGAGTCCTGTCCTGTTCGAGACCGGCTACGGTCCGTCGGGGCTGCCCCACATCGGCACCTTCGGCGAGGTCGCGCGGACGACGATGGTGCGAAACGCGTTCACGCTGATCGGCTCCGGCTCCAACTTCGACGTCCCGACCCGTCTGGTCGTGTTCTCCGACGACATGGACGGCCTGCGGAAAGTGCCGGACAACGTCCCGAACCGGGACATGGTCGCCGAACACCTGGGGAAGCCGCTCACCAGCGTGCCGGACCCGTTCGGGACGCACGAGAGCTTCGGCCATCACAACAACGCGCGCCTTCGGGCATTCCTCGACGACTTCGGGTTCGACCACGAATTCGTTTCGGCAACCGAACGCTACCGCTCCGGCGGCTTCGACGAGACGCTGATCCGCGTCCTTGAGCGTTACGACGAAATCACGGATGTCGTCCTGCCCGCGCTCGGGCCCGAGCGCCGCGCGACGTACAGCCCCTTCCTGCCGCTGTGTCCGGTTACCGGCCGGGTGCTGCAGGTCCCGATCGAGAGCCGCGATACCGACGCGAAGACGGTGACGTATCGGGACGAAGCGGGACGCCTCGTCGAGGTCCCCGTGACCGGCGGCCACTGCAAGCTCCAGTGGCGGGTGGACTGGGCGATGCGCTGGGTGGCGCTCGGCGTCGACTACGAGATGTCAGGCAAGGACCTGATCGATTCGGTGAAGCTGTCGAGCCGGATCTGCCGGATCCTCGGGAGCGAGCCGCCGGAAGGCCTCACCTACGAGCTCTTTCTCGACGAGAACGGCGAGAAGATTTCGAAGTCGCGAGGGAACGGGCTCGCCATCGAGGAGTGGCTCCGCTACGCAACGCCGGAGAGCCTCTCGCTCTACATGCACCGGTCGCCTCGCAAGGCGAAGCGCCTGTACTTCGACGTGATCCCCAGGGCCGTCGACGACTATCTCGACCAGCTGCGAAAGTTCCCGAACCAGACCGAGGAGGAGCGGTACGCCAATCCGGTCTGGCACGTCCACGACGGCGTGCCGCCGGAAGAGGACGTTCCCGTCTCCTTCGCGATGCTTCTCAACCTGGCAAGCGCGTGCAACGCCGCCGACAAGTCGGTGTTGTGGGGGTTCATCCGCGCCTATGCCGGGGACGCGAGCCCGGAAACGCACCCGATCCTCGATTCGCTCGTCGGGTTCGCCCTCGCCTACCACGAGGATTTCGTGAAGCCGACCCAGCGCCACCGTCCGCCTGACGAGCGGGAGCGGGCGGCCCTGGAAGACCTCGCGGCGTCGCTGACGGCGTTCGCGGACGGCGCCGAACCGGAAGCCATCCAGCACGAGGTGTACGAAGTCGGCAAGCGCCACGGCTTCGAGAACCTGCGGGACTGGTTCCGGGCGCTCTACGAGATTCTGTTCGGCCAGTCCCAAGGCCCGCGGATGGGATCGTTCATCGCGCTCTACGGCGTCGACGAGACGATCGCTCTCATCCGCCGCGCCCTGGCGGGCGAGGGCCTCCCGGGATCCGGCGACGGACCGGCCGCCGGGTGAGGCCGGGCAGGTTCAGAACACGCTGGCGGACTTCGCGAACTCGAAATAGAGATCGTGGGCCCTCGTCGCGACGGGGCCTGGTTGCAGGTCGCGGTCCTCCACCCGCGTGACCGGCATGACCTTGCCGTAGTTGCCCGTGCTGAACACCTCGTCGGCGGTCATCACGTCGTCCCAGGTCATCGTGCGTTCCTCGACCTGCACGCCGTCGCCGGAGAGAAGGTCCATCACGCGCTTTCGCGTCACCCCGGCGAGGAAGGTGCCGTTGTCGACGGGCGTCGAGGCCACGCCGTCCTTGGCGATCCAGATGTTTGCCGTGGCCAGTTCGGCGACGTTGTTGTTCGGGTCCCGGATGATGGCGTTGTCGAACCCGCGCGCTTCCGCCTCGCGCAACGCCCGCTGCGAGTTGGGGTAGAGGCACGACGCCTTGGCGTCCGTCGGCGCCATGTCGGTGGCGGGACGCCTGTAACTCGACAGGCAGGCCTTGAAGCCCGTGAAGCCGGGCAACGGGCTGTCGTAGACGGCGAGCACGAACTCCGTGCTGTCGGGCTCCGGAAGAACGAACCCCTCCGTCGCGTAGAACATGGGACGGATGTACAGCTCGGCGTCCCTCGGGTGCTTGCGCACCGCCTCCCGGCACAATTCCGCGACCTCGCCGGCGTTCAACGTCGGCTTCAGCCCCATGGCGACGGCCGAATTGACGAGACGGACGCAGTGGGGTTCGAGGTCGGGCGCGAGGCCCCGGAACGCCCGGGCGCCGTCGAACGCGACCGTCGACATCCAGAAGGCATGATCCATGGGGCCCGTGAGCTTGGGATTCTCGTCCGTCCACTCGCCATTCGCATAGAAGATGCCGGTCATGCTCTTTCACCCGTCAGGGATGATGTCGGACCGGTCGCCGACGGCCGGTCGCGGCCGCAGCATATCCCCGAACCGGCGATTGTCCAGAAGCTGTCCGCCTCTCCGCGGCCGGTTCGCGGCGACCGTCTCGCGACGGAGGGACGTCGCCTCCGGACGACGGCGCAGAGCGACCGCGCCGATGTCCGATACATGCGGTACAGTACCCGGCCCGTGGTCGCGCTCCTCGACATCGCCGCGCCGTTCCTGCGCCGTCTCGATCCCGAGACCGCGCATCGTCTCGCGGTCGCGGGCCTGCGCGCGCTGCCCGCGCGGCGGACGAAGGCCGTCGATCCGCCATCCCTCCGGACACGTGTCCTGGGCCTGGACTTCCCCAACCCCGTGGGTCTGGCGGCCGGGTTCGACAAGCACGCGGAAGCGCCCGACGCGATGCTGGCGCTGGGTTTCGGCTTCGTCGAGGTCGGCGGCGTGACGCCGCGACCCCAACCCGGAAACCCCCGCCCTCGCGTGTTCCGTCTGGAGGAAGACCGGGCGATCATCAACCGCTACGGATTCAACAGCCAAGGCTTGGCGGTCGTTGCCAAGCGGCTGCGGGCGCGCGCCGGCCGGCCCGGCATCGTCGGCGTCAACCTGGGCGTGAACCGGGAGAGCGACGATCCGGCCGCCGATTACGTCGAGGGCATCGAGGAACTGGCGGAACTCGCCGCCTACCTCGTCGTCAACGTGTCGTCTCCCAACACGCCGGGGCTGCGGTCGTTGCAGGCGCGCGACGCCCTCGACGCCTTGCTCGGGCGCGTTTCACGCGCCCGCGGCGACGATCGCCGGCGGACCCCGCTGTTCGTGAAGATCTCGCCGGACCTGTCGGACGAGGAACGCCGTGACGTCGCCGACGTCGCCCTTTCCCGCGGGGTCGACGGCCTGATCGTCGGCAACACGACGACCGACCGACCGCCCTTGCGGAGCACCCGCCGGGAAGAGGCCGGCGGTCTCAGCGGCGCGCCCCTGCTGGGGCCGTCGACGCGCCTCCTGTCCGAGATGTACCGGCTGACGGAGGGACGGCTGGCGCTGATCGGCGTGGGAGGCGTCGCGTCGGGGAGGGACGCCTACGACAAGATCAGGGCCGGCGCGAGCCTGGTGCAGCTCTATACGGCACTGGTGTTCGAGGGTCCCGGACTGATCGCCAGGATCAAGCGTGAACTGGCGGAGCTCCTGGCCGCCGACGGCCACGACGACGTCTCGCGGGCGGTTGGCGTCGACGCCGGAAATCGCTAGAACGAGAGCAGTTCGAGCGTGTCGACATTCACGGAGCGCCGATGACGGTTCCCATCTTCGAGGGCGTGTCGTCCTTCGCGTCGCGGTACGAAGCGATGATTCTCGACCTGTGGGGGCTCGTCCACGACGGCGTGGCGCCCTATCCCGGCGTTCCGAACTGCCTGGATCGTCTTCGCGATGGCGGGACGCGCGTTCTCCTGTTGTCCAACGCGCCCCGGCCCAGCGGCGACGTCGTCGGGCGGCTCCGGGAAATGGGGATCGGGGACGACCGGTACGAACGGGTGATCACCTCGGGCGACATCACCCGCGACGCGTTGACGAGGCGCGACGACGACTGGCACGCCGCGCTCGGGGAACGCTGCTGGCTGATCGGTCCGGAACGGGATTGGGGCTTGGTCGAGGGACTGGCGCTCGAGCTGGTGGACGACATGGAGGACGCGGACTTCATGCTCGCCACCGGGCTCTTCGACGACGAGACCGAAGGGTTGGCCGACTACGCCGGGCGGCTGGACGCGGCGTTGGCGCGATCCCTGCCCATGGTATGCGCCAATCCGGACCTCTCCGTCATGCGAGGCGACAGGACGGTGCCATGCGCCGGCTCCCTCGCCCAGGCCTACGCCGAACGGGGGGGGGACGTGCGCTACCACGGCAAGCCGCACGCGCGGCCCTACGAGTTCTGCTTCGAGGTGTTGAACGGGATTCCCAGAAACCGGATCCTGGCCGCCGGCGATTCGCTGCGCACCGATATCGCCGGAGCGAACGCCGCCGGACTCGACGGCGTATTCGTCATGGGCGGCCTCCACGCCGACGAGCTCATGGGCGACGGCCGGGGAGACCCGTCGGAGGCGCTGCGAAGGATGGTGGACGAATCGGGGCACCGTCCGATCGGCGCTGTCCGCCGTTTCAGCTGGTAGGGAAACCGCGGGACAGGCCACCTCCCGTCCTTCCCCTGCAAGGGGGGAGAAGGACAGAAGCACCCCTCCCTCCTCATAGGGGGAGACCCGATGCACCGCCCCTTGTGAGAAATGCGGGCCAGGGAAGGACGAGGCCGGAGCGGCGGCGAACGGGGATCAGGCCCGGTGTTCGGCGGCCAGATACGCCTCGGACTGCATCTCCACGAGGCGGGAGGCGGCGCGCCTGAACTCGAAGGCGCCGTCGCCTTCGACGTACAGCCGGTCGGGCGGTCCCTCGGCGCTACAGATCAGATTGACCCCGTGGTCGTAGAGGACGTCGATCAGGTTGACGAACCGCTTGGCCTCGTTGCGGTGCCGGGCCTCCATCACGGGAACGCCCGACAGGAACACCGTGTGGAACTGGCGGGCGATCTCGATGTAGTCCGCCGCTCCGAGGGGCCGGCGGCACAGGTCGTCGAAAGCGAAGCGCGCGATGCCCGCCGCGGCCGCGGGAACGGTGATGGTTCGGCCCCGCGTCTCGAGGACGTGCGGCGGCGACGGCGCGCCGTTCACGAGGCCGGCGAACGCCTCGTCGAGCCTGGCGTCCGTGTCGCCGTCGAGCGGCGAGAAGTAGACCGGCATGGTCTTCAGTCGCGCCAGGCGATGGTCCCGGGCGCCGTCCAGGGCCAGTATCTCGACCCGGGACTTGAGCAGGTCGATGAAGGGCAGGAAGAGCTCGCGGTTCAGGCCCCCCGGATAGAGATCGTCCGGCGCACGATTGGACGTCGCCACGATCGTCACGCCGCGGTCGAAGAGGCCGGAGAACAACCGGCTCAGGATCATCGCGTCGGCGGGGTCGTGAACCTGGAATTCGTCGAAACACAGGAGCATGGCCTCGGCCGCGATGTCGTCGGCGACCGGCGGGATCGGGTCCGCCTTGGCCTTGCCTTCCTTGATCCGTTGGCGGTGGACGTGGACGCGTGCGTGCACGTCGAGCATGAAGGCGTGAAAATGAACCCGGCGCTTCCGCTCCACCGGCGCGCCGTCGAAGAACAGGTCCATGAGCGCGGACTTTCCGCGCCCCACGGCGCCGAAGACGTAGAAGCCCCGTCGCACGTTCTCCCGGCGACGGAATTTCAGCCGTTCCGCCCAGCTCCCGAGCTTCGGGGGCGCGTGGCGCGCCAGGCGGTCGCTCAACGTCTGGAGCTTCCCGGCGGCCCGTTCCTGCGCCGGGTCGCGCCGCCACGTCCCGTCGCGAACGAGCGCCCGGTAGGCCGGGAGGACGCCGGGCCGGGATCGGTCGCGCATCGTCGGCGAGGGAGGGGGTCCGCCGCCGTGGGCCACGAGGAGAACGCCGGAGCGGTCCCGGTCGAGCCGCCGGCACCCTAGCGGCGCTCCAGCATCGTCTTCTTGATCTCGGCGATGGCCTTGGCCGGATTGAGGTTCTTGGGACAGGCCTTCGTGCAGTTCATGATCGTGTGGCACCGGTAGAGCCGGAAGGGGTCCTCCAGGGCGTCGAGACGTTCGCCGGTGGCCTCGTCGCGCGAGTCGGCGATCCATCTGTACGCCTGCAGGAGCGCGGCCGGGCCGAGATAGCGTTCGCCGTTCCACCAGTAGCTTGGACAGCTCGTCGAGCAGCAGGCGCAGAGCACGCATTCCCACAACCCGTCCAGTCTGGCGCGGTCTTCCCTGGACTGAAGTCGTTCCCGGCCTTCCGGCGGCGGGTCGTCGGCCCGGAGCCACGGCGTGACGGAGGCGTACTGGGCGTAGAACATGGACATGTCGCCCACCAGATCCTTGACGACGGGCAGGTGCGGCAACGGGTAGACGCGGACATCTCCCTTCACGTCCGCTGTCGCTCTGGTGCAGGCGAGCGTGTTGACGCCGTCGATGTTCATGGCGCAGCTGCCGCAAACTCCTTCCCGGCACGAGCGGCGGAACGTCAACGTCGGGTCGATCTCGTTCTTGATCATGATCAGGGCGTCGAGGACCATCGGGCCGCAGCGGTCGAGGTCGATGACGAACGTGTCGATCGCCGGGTTGCCGCCGTCGTCCGGATTCCAGCGATAGATCCTGAAGGTCCCCGGCCGAGCCGTGCCCCCGGAGGAATCCGTCGTCTTGCCCGCGCCGATTCTGGAATCGGCGGGTAGCGTGAACCCGGCCATGTCGTCCTCCGATCCCCGTTACACGTCTCGCGCGTCCGCCCGACGGCCGCTCAATAGACCCGGTCCTCGGGCGGGAAGTATTGTACGTCGCCGCTCAGGGTGCGGGTGTGCACGGGCCGGTAGTCGAGCGTCACGCCATACGAGTCGTCCAGCCAGCTCAAGGTGTGTTTCATCCATTCGTCGTCGTTGCGGTCGGGATGGTCCTCCCGCGCGTGAGCGCCGCGGCTTTCCCGGCGGTTCGCCGCCGAATGAAGCGTGATCACGGCCTGTCGCATCAGGTTCTCCAGCTCCAGCGTCTCGACCAAGTCCGAATTCCAGACCATGGAACGGTCGCTGACGCCGACGTCATCCATGGAATTGGCGACATCGGCGATGAGCCTCACACCCTCGTCGAGGATCTCGCCGTCGCGGAACACGGCGCAGTTGCTCTGCATCGCCCGCTGCATGTTCAGACGGATCCGCGCCGTGGGCGTGCCGCCCGTCGCGTGCCGGTACTTGTCCAGCCGCTCGAGGGCGCGGTCGGCCGCGCCGTCGGCCAACGTCTTGTGCGGCGATCCGGGCCTGATGTTTTCCGCCGCCTTGAGCGCCGCGGCGCGGCCGAACACGACGATGTCGAGCAACGAATTGGAACCCAGGCGGTTGGCGCCGTGGACCGACACGCAGGCCGCCTCTCCGATCGCCATCAGGCCGGGAACGACGGAGTCGGGATCGCCGTCCTTCAGGGTCACGACCTCGCCGTGGAAGTTGGTCGGAATCCCGCCCATGTTGTAGTGGACCGTGGGCAGGACGGGGATCGGCTCCCTGGTGACGTCGACGCCGGCGAATATGCGGGCGCTCTCGGAGATGCCGGGCAGGCGTTCCTCCAGGACGTCCGGGTCGAGATGATCGAGATGAAGGAAGATGTGGTCCCGGTCGCGCCCGACGCCCCGGCCCTCGCGGATCTCGATCGTCATGGCGCGACTGACCACATCGCGGGATGCCAGGTCCTTCGCCGACGGGGCATAGCGCTCCATGAAACGCTCGTTCTCCGAATTCACGAGATAGGCGCCTTCGCCGCGGGCCCCTTCCGTTATCAGACACCCGGCGCCGTAAATGCCCGTCGGGTGGAACTGGACGAACTCCATGTCCTGCAACGGCAGCCCGGCCCGCAAGACCATGGCGTTGCCATCCCCCGTGCAGGTATGCGCCGACGTGCAGGAGAAATAGGCGCGGCCATAGCCGCCCGTCGCCAGCACGACGACGTGGGCGCGGAAGACGTGGATGGAGCCGTCGTCCAGGTTCCAGCACACGACGCCGCGACACGCGCCGTCGTCGTCCATGATCAGGTCGATGGCGAAGTACTCGACGAAGAACTCCGCGTCGCGCCGCAGGGACTGCTGATACAGGGTGTGAAGGATGGCGTGGCCGGTCCGGTCGGCCGCCGCGCACGTGCGTTGCGCGATGCCCTCTCCGTAGCCGGTCGTCATGCCGCCGAAGGCCCGCTGGTAGATCCTGCCGTCCGGCGTGCGCGAAAACGGCACCCCGAAGTGTTCCAGTTCGACGACCGCCGCCGGCCCCTCGCGGCACATGTACTCGATCGCGTCCTGATCGCCGAGCCAGTCCGACCCCTTGACGGTGTCGAACATGTGCCAGCGCCAGTCGTCCTCCCCCATGTTGCCGAGCGCCGCCGACATGCCGCCCTGCGCGGCGACGGTATGGCTGCGGGTGGGGAACACCTTGGTGACGCAGGCCGTCTTCAGGCCCGCGTGCGCCATGCCGAGCGTCGAGCGCAGGCCCGCGCCCCCGGCGCCGACGATCACGGCGTCGTAACGGTGTTCCTGGACGTCGTAGGCCCCGGCCATGCCCCTATCCCCCGAGCGCCACCTTGACGACGGCGAACGCGCAGGCTGCGCCGAGCGACACGCAGGCGAAGGTGTTGAGCACGAGCAGAGCGACGTTCCAGCCGCGCCCGTGGACGTAATCCTCGATCACCACCTGGAGGCCCAGCTTCATGTGGCCGAAGGTCGCGACGACGAGCAGCAGCATCGCGATCGCCCGTCCCGGCGCCGACAGCCAGGAGGCGAACGCCGCGTGGTCGGCCCCGATCAGGCCAACGATCGAGACGCAGAACCAGACGGTCAACGGAACGAGGGCGAGGGCCGTCAGGCGCTGGGCCCACCAGTGGTCGACGCCGCGTCGCGCGCTTCCCAAGCCGCGCGCCCGGCCGGCCGGCGCGCGGTGGCTCACGGTCCGCCCCCGCCCATGTGGCCCGCGATCCAGCTGGCGGCCGTCAGCCCCAAGGACGCGGCCACCACCAGCCAGCCGGAGACATACGCGGTCTTGAGTCCGAACCCCAAGCCCGCGTCCCAGAACAGATGCCGGATGCCGTTGCAGAGGTGGTAGAACAGGGAAAACGTGAACCCGAACAGAAAGAGACGGCCGAACCACGACCCGATGAAGGCCTGGACCGTCTCGAACTGGCCGGGTCCGTGGGCGGCCGCCAGGAGCCACCAAGCGAGCAACAGCGTCCCGGCCCCCAGCGCCACGCCCGTGACGCGATGCAGGATGGAGAGAACCGACGTGAGCTGTGGCTTGTAGACTTGTATATGCGGGGAAAGCGGCCGTTCGACCTGGGCCATGATCGCGTGTCTCCGCGTACTCGTGGGGGCATCCCGTCGCCTCCCGATGGCCCCGATTTAAGACCCGGACCGGGTGCAAGTCAACGCGGGTGCCGTGAGCGACCGGATAGACGGATGACGGTGTTCGGGTTTCGTCCGGCTTCGGTGCGCCCCGGGCGGAGCGATAGACTGCCAGGACCATGCGCCACCCGAGCGGCCCGCCCCTGATCGTCGCCATGTGCCTCGCCGAGGTCGTCGGCATGGCGAGCTTTGCCACGTTCCCCGCCCTGATGCCGGGTTTCATCTCGGAATGGGGACTCACCAACACCGACGCCGGCTGGATCAACGGCATGTACTTCGCCGGCTACATGGCGGCGGTGCCGGTCCTCGTCGGCATGACCGACCGCGTGGACCCGCGCCGGATCTACCTCGCGTCCGCGGCAACGACGGCCGTGGCGGCGCTCGGTTTCGCCCTTCTCGCCGACGGATTCTGGTCGGCCCTGATCCTGCGGATGCTGGCCGGCGTCGGGCTGGCCGGCACCTACATGCCCGGACTCAAGGCGCTGAGCGACCGGCTCAGAGGGACCGCCCAGAGCCGCGCCATCGCCGTCTACACGGCGAGTTTCGGCATCGGCACCAGCGTCTCGTTCGCCGTTTCGGGAGAGCTCGCCCAATGGCTCGGCTGGCGCGGCGCCTTCGCCGCCGGCGGTGGTTGCGCGGCCCTGGCGTTCGTCATCGTCGCCGCAGTCCTCGCCCCGGCGCCGCCGAGGCGGACGGAGCGGGAAAGCCGCCTGCCGGACTTCCGGCCGGTGCTCCGCAACCGGCCGGCGATGGGCTACGTGCTGGCCTACGCGGCCCACAACTGGGAGCTCTTCGGCCTGCGGTCGTGGATCGTCGCGTTCCTGGTCCACGCGCAATCGTTCCAGGCGGACGGTGCGTCGTGGTGGAGCCCGCCCCTGATCGCCGCCGCCGTCAATCTCGTGGGCTGGCCCGCCAGCGTTCTGGGGAACGAATTTGCCGTCCGCTTCGGCCGTCGGCGCGTGGTGACCCTGGCCATGGCCGTATCCGCCGTCTGCGCCTGCGCGTTCGGGTTCACGGCGTCCCTTCCGTTCGTCGCGGTCGTCGCCCTGTCGCTCGTCTACGGCATGGCGGTCACCGGCGATTCGGCCTCGATCACCGCCGGCGCCGTCGCGGCCGCCGATCCCGATCATCGCGGCGCGACCATGGCCGTGCACTCGTGCGTCGGGTTCGCCGGCGCGAGCGCCGGCCCCATCGTGTTCGGGATCGTCCTCGACGCCATGGGAGGCATGTCGAACACTCTCGCCTGGGGGCTGGCGTTTGCGACGATGGGCCTCGGCGTCGCGACGGGCCCGGCGGCCGTGGCGCTGCTGTCGCGCAAAGGGGACGGGCGCGCGTAGCGGCCCGCCTTCCGGTCAGGCTCCCCCTGGACCGACGCCGCGCCGCCGGGCGGTGGGGTGGGCCTGGTCGTAGACCTCGAGAAGGCGTCGCGCGTCGACCTCCGTATAGCGCTGCGTGGTGGAGAGGGAGGCGTGGCCGAGCAGTTCCTGGATCGTCCGCAGGTCTCCGCCGCCGGACAGCAGATGAGTCGCGAAGCTGTGGCGCAAGGCGTGTGGGGTGGCGGTCTCGGGCAGGCCGAGCAGGCCACGCAAGCGGCGAACCTGCCGCTGGACGACGCCGGGGTCGAGGCGGCGTCCGCGCTTGCCGACGAACAGGGGGTCGCCGCCGCCCAGCTCAAACGGGCAGGCGTCGACGTAGTCGTCGATGGCGTCGCGCACGACCCGCAGCACGGGGACCATCCGTTCCTTGCCGCCCTTGCCGACGATGACGAGGGTGTCGCCGGTCGGCCTGTCGCGCCGGTCGAGGGACAGGGCCTCCGAGATGCGCAAGCCGCAGCCGTACAGCAGGGTCAGAACGGCGGCGTCCCGTTTCCCGAGCCACGATTCATCCTGCAACCGCGCCGCGTCGCGCACGGACTCCCTCGCCTGCGCGACCGAGAGCGGCTTCGGGACGCCGCGGGGCCGCTTCGGGGTACGGACGGCACCGATCGCCGGGTTGTGGACCCGGCCGGTGCGCTCGAGGAACTTGAAGAGGCTACGGACGGCGGACATCGCGCGGGCGAGCGACGCGTTGGACAGGCCTTCGCGCCGCCGCCGCGCCAGATAGCCGCGGAAGTCGGCCGGCGCCAGGATCGCCAAGTCGGTCAGCCCGGCCGGCCCGCCCAGATGCTCCGCGAGGAAACGCACGAACGCCCGAACGTCGCGGCCGTAGGAATCGGTCGTGTGGTCCGCCGACCGGCGTTCCGACTCGAGCCACTGGTGCCAGTCGCGCACGGCGTCGCGCAGGTCGGCGGCGGCGGGGACGTCGCTCAGGACGGCGGCAGGTCGAGCCATTCCCTCAGACATCGCGCGACGACGCGACCCAGGAAGCACAGGGGCTCCGGCCCCTGGCCCGGGTGGAAGCGTTCGTCGTCGCGCGACCCCAGCGCGAGAACGGCCGGCGGGCTTGCACCGTTGATCCGCAGGCGCACCAAGGCCGCCGACCTCACGAGGGACGCGGCGGCGCCGAACACGCCGGGGTCCGCGCCCTCGTCCCCCTGGAAGGCGATATCGCGGCCCTCGCCGAGGAGCTCGTCGACGCGCCCCACAGGAACGGCGAACACCCCGTCGGCGCCCGTGCCGCGGGCCGCGACCGAGTCCGAGTCCGACTCCACGCAGAACGTGACGACATCGATGTCGAGCAGGTTGGCGAGGTCCGTGGTGACGACCTCGATCAGATGCTCGAGGGTCCGGGCCTCCAGCAGCGCCAGCGCCGCGGAATGGACGCGGTCCTGGCTCGTCTTGTTGCCGCGCGAGGTGGCGATCAGCTCCCCTCGCTCCGACCGCAACGCGGAGACCTGTTTCTGGAGCCGGTCGATCATGTAACGCTGCATGTCGAGCACGCCCGCGCCCCGGCGATGGGTCGGGGGCGTCAACACGGTGAGGAGATCGGGATGCGCCGTCAGGAAGTCCGGGTTGTCGGACAGGTACCGATGAACCTCGTCGGACCGCGGTACGGGGTCGCGCGGGGCGACCTTGCCGGGCCTGGGGCTCATGCCGGAGCACGCGCGCCGCGGACGTCCCGGCCGGTCTTCCGCCAGTCGTCCAGGAACGCCGCGAGGCCCTTGTCCGTCAGCGGGTGGTCGACGAGCTTCCTGATGATGGACGGCGGGCAGGTGCAGGCGTCGGCTCCGAGGCGTGCGGCCTCGGCCACGTGTCCGGGATGACGGACGGACGCGACCAGGATTTCGGTGGCGAGATCCGGATAGTGGTCGTAGATGGCGCGGATGTCGTCGATCAGGCGCATACCCTCGTGACCGATGTCGTCGAGCCGGCCGACGAACGGCGAGACGAACATGGCGCCCGCCTTGGCGGCCAGCAGAGCCTGAACCGGCGCGAAGCAGAGCGTCACGTTGACCCCGATGCCCTCGCCCGACAGCGTCTTGCAGGCCTTGAGGCCGTCCCACGTCAGCGGCGTCTTGACGACGACGTTCTTGGCGACCTTGGCGAGCTCGCGTCCCTCGGCCACCATGCCCTCGACGTCGGTCGCCGTCACCTCGGCGCTCACGGGCCCGTGCACGAGCGCGCAGATCGCGTCCAGCACGTCGCGGAAATCTTTTCCGGTCCGGGCGACGAGGGAAGGGTTGGTGGTCACGCCGTCCAGCAGCCCGGTCGCTGCGAGATCGCGGATCTCGCCGGTGTCCGCGGTATCCGCGAAGAGCTTCATGCGCCTCGTTCCGTCGATGCCGTCGCCATGGGACCAGGACCGGTCTGGAGAGGCCCGGGGCGGTTGAGAGGCCCCGAGCCGGGGAACATAGTGTAGACCATGGAGGCGGCCCGCGCCAGAAACGACGCTGCCGACGACGCGGGCGTGGCGCCGCGTACCGGCGCGTTCCGCGGCGGCGACCGGGTCGGCGTCCTGCCGCCCCTGCCGCTCGGCGGCGCCTACGACTACGTCGTGCCCACCGGCCTGGAGCTGGCCGAAGGGGACTTCGTGACCGTTCCCCTGGGTTCCAGGAATGCGAACGGCGTGGTGTGGGGGCCGGGCGACGGGCGCGTGGAGGCCGGGAAGCTCCGCCAGGTGACGGGACGTCACGACCTGCCCCCGTTGTCCGCGGACGTCCGCGCGTTCGTCGAGTGGGTCGCGGCCTACACGCTGACGCCCGCCGGCGCCGTGCTCCGCATGGTCATGAGCGCGCGGTCCCTCTTCGAGCCCACCGCCCGCCGCCCCGCCGCCGGCCGCGTCGCCTATCGGCTTGCCGGCTCGCCGCCCGCGCGGATGACCAAGGCCCGGCGGCGTGTTGTCGACCTGCTGGCGGACGGCCCGCCACGCACGCTCTCGGACATATGCGAAGCCGCCGCCGTGGGCGCCTCGGTGGTCCGAGGCCTCGCGGACCACGCCACGCTCGAGCGAATCGTCCCGCCGGAGGACGGGGGATTCGAAACGCCGGACGTCGCGCGGCCGGGGGTCCGGCTCACGAGCGGCCAGGCGGACGCGGTCGCGGTGCTGAACGCGCGTATCGCCGAGGACGGGTTCAACGTCACGGTGATCGACGGCGTTCCGGGTTCCGGGAAGACGGAAGTCTATCTGGAGGGAATCGCGTCGACGCTGCGCCGGGGGCGGCAAGCGCTGGTCCTGCTCCCGGAGATCGCGCTGACCGCCCGCTGGCTGGAGAGGTTCGAGGCGCGGTTCGGCGCACGGCCGGCGCTCTGGCACTCCGACCTGAACCAGTCGGAACGCCGTCGCGCGTGGCGCGCCGTGGCGAGCGGCGCGGCGCGGGTCGTCGTCGGCGCGCGGTCGGCATTGTTCCTGCCCTATCCCGAGCTCGGCTTCGTCGTCGTCGACGAGGAGCACGATCCCTCCTACAAGCAGGAGGACGGCGCCGTCTACAACGCCCGGGACATGGCGGTGGCCCGCGGGCACCTGTCCGGCTTTCCCGTGGCGCTGGTTTCGGCGACGCCCTCCCTGGAGACGGTCGTCAACGTCGACAACGGGCGTTACGGGCGCGTCCATCTTCCCGAACGGCACGGCGCGGCCGGGCCGCCGCGCATCGAGGCGATCGACATGCGGGATACGGGCCTGCCCGCCGGCTCGTGGCTGTCGCCGCCACTCGTCGCGGCAGTGCGCGAGACGCTGGCGGCGGGCGAACAGGCCATGCTGTTCCTGAACCGGCGCGGTTACGCGCCGCTGACGCTCTGCCGCGGGTGCGGGTTCCGTTTCGAGTGTCCGAACTGCTCGGCCTGGCTGGTGGAGCATCGGCGCGCGGGACGCCTGATGTGTCACCACTGCGGCCTGTCGCAGGACTTCCCGGAGTCCTGTCCCGACTGCGGCGCCGGCGACCGTTTCGCCGCGTGCGGACCCGGCGTCGAGCGTCTGGCCGAGGAGGTCCGGGGGCGCTTCCCCGACGCGCGCCTCGAGATCGTCGCCAGCGACACCCTCTCGGGACCAAGAGCGACGCGGGCGTTGCTGACGCGGATCGAGGGTCGCGAGATCGACATTCTGATCGGGACCCAGGTCCTCGCCAAGGGTCATCATTTCCCCCTGCTGACGCTGGTGGGCGTCGTCGATGCCGATCTCGGCCTCGACGGCGGGGACCTGCGCGCAGCGGAACGCACCTACCAGTTGCACTTTCAGGTCGCCGGCCGCGCCGGCCGGGCCGACCGCCCGGGCCGCGTCCTCATGCAGAGCCATCTTCCCGATCACCCGGTGATGGCGGCGCTTGTATCCGGCGACCGGGACTCGTTCCTGGATCGCGAGAAGGAAGCGCGACGGCGCGCCGGGATGCCGCCCTTCGGTCGCTTGGCGTCGCTGATCGTGTCCGGTCGCGACGAGAACGCCGCTTTCGCCGTCGCGCGCCGCCTCGGCGACGCGGCCCCGCGAGGCGAGGGCATTTCCGTCCTCGGTCCGGCTCCCGCACCGCTGTCGGTGCTGCGGGGCATGTACCGGTTTCGTCTGCTTCTCAAGGCGGCGCGCAACGTCCCGGTACAGGAACACGTCCGCGGTTGGCTGCGCGGGGTTTCCCGTCCGTCGAACGTCCGCGTGCGGGTCGACATCGACCCGTACTCGTTCCTTTGACTCCGGAGGCCGCGACCACGCCGGGGATCCGGGATCCCGGGCCCGGTACCTGGAAACGTTCCAAAACCGGACAGATCATCTGGTACATAGGCCGGTCATATCGTCTGTTATCGACACATGAAGGCGGAAATACCTTGACGAAGGCGGCGGGGCTGGCGTGTAATCTTCGGCAATGTGGCTTTCGGGCGTGACGCTCCGTTCGATTTCTCTCCACGTCATCGCCGAGGGTCGGCGAACGTGACGGGTGGCGGCGGGATCGAGTCGTCCGGCGCCTGACGCGGTGGGGTATTCGCGTGAACATCCGGGTTGCGGCGATATGGCGCGGGGCGGTCGACTTGAGCGCGTTCCTTGGTGGCACACCGAGGAACGGCGTGCAGAGCCATTGCGGGGCGCACGAACACGAATACGGCAGTGGGCTGCCCTTGAAGGTGCGGTTCTGAGCGGGCGCCGTCCTTTCCTTCGTCCGGGACCGGTGTCGCGGGGCGTCCAGCCGCCACGGCGGCGCGTTTCGGTGGACGGTCGATCGCGGCCTTGGCCGGAGTGGCGTTCGCGGCGCTGGGGTGGGCCGGTCCTCTCCATGCGCAGGCGGCGCCGAGCTCCTTCTCCGAGACCTACGGCACGTGGACGGTGCGTTGCGCGATCACGGAGGCGGTGGACGGGGCAAGCACCCGGCAATGCGCGATGGAGCAGCTTTTCGTCTGGCAGCGCCAGGAGTCGAGACAGACACAGCGGTTGTTGACGATCACGCTGACGCCATCCGACGCGGGCATGGAGATGGCTGCGGTCACACCGTTCGGTCTGCTGTTCAGGAACGGCCTGCGTTTGCGCGCCGACGCGCAGGAGGGTGTCACGCTGGAGTTCGAAACCTGCCTCCCCGACGGTTGCCTCGCGCGTGGCGTCCTCTCCCCGAACGTCGTCCGGAGTTTCCAGACGGGAAAGACGCTGCACGTGGAAGCGGACCCGGCGGGCGGCGGCGACCCGTTCCGGCTGGAAGGCTCGCTCACCGGATTCAGCGCCGCACACGCGCGGTTGCTGAAGGAACTCGAGGCCCGCTGAAGCGGACGGCCCGGAACGCCCGTCCGTCGCCGTAGCCGCGGTCGGCGGTCGAGTTGCTGCGGGCCTCCCGGGAAAGGCGGTTGCAAGGGCCACGCCGGCGTGGTAGAAAACGCGACCTTGGCGGCGGACGCCCGGAGCGACACACCGCCACCGGGAACGTTCAATCAGAACAGCAAGTCAACCCGTTCGCTCGGGCTTCACGGGTAGTCTCCGAATTGCTCAGCCAAACAAGCATCGTGTCCGGTATGGCGGGGCGCTACGCGTCGGCGCTCTTCGACATCGCTCGCGAAGGGGGCGCGCTGGACGACGTCGCCAGTGACCTCGAGGCCGTCGACGCGATGATCGACGGGAGCGCGGACCTCGCCCGACTCGTGCGCAGCCCCGTGATCCCTCGCGAGGATCAGGGACAGGCCATCGATGCGGTGCTGGAGGCGGCCGGTATCGGGGATCTCGCGCGCCGGTTCATCGGGCTCGTGGCGCGGAACCGGCGCTTGTTCGCGCTCCGCGACATGATGGCGGCCTATCGGACCCTGCTCGCCGACCATCGGGGCCAAACCACCGCCAGGGTCACGTCGGCGCGCCCTCTGACGGACGAGCAGATCGCGCGGATCGAGTCGCGGCTCGCGGGCATCGTCGACCAGGAGATATCGCTGACCACGGACGTCGACGAGAGCCTGCTGGGCGGTCTCGTCGTCCGCGTCGGCTCCCGCATGATCGACAGCTCCCTCAAGACCAAGCTTCAGGGAATGCGGACCGCCATGAAGGAAGCCGGCTGACGGACGGCCGGGAAAGAGGTTGATCAATGGATATTCGCGCCGCCGAGATTTCGTCGATCCTGAGGTCGCAAATCGAGAACTTCGGTACCGAGGCCGAAGTTTCCGAGGTGGGGCAGGTCCTTTCCGTTGGCGACGGGATAGCGCGCGTTCACGGTCTCGACCGGGTTCAGGCCGGCGAGATGGTCGAATTTCCCGGAGGCATTCGGGGAATGGCCCTCAATCTCGAGGACGACAACGTGGGCGTCGTCATCTTCGGCGAGGACCGCACCATCCGCGAAGGCGATACGGTCAAGCGTACCGAGACCATCGTCGACGTCCCGGTGGGGAAGAACCTGCTCGGCCGCGTGGTCGACGGGCTGGGCAACCCGATCGACGGCAAGGGTCCGGCGGAGGCCATCGAACGCCGCCGCGTCGAGGTGAAGGCGCCGGGCATCATTCCGCGCAAGTCGGTCCACGAACCGATGCAGACCGGCTTGAAGGCCCTCGACAGCCTGGTCCCCATCGGGCGCGGGCAGCGCGAGCTCGTCATCGGCGACCGCCAGACCGGAAAGACGGCGGTCGCCATCGACACCATCATCAATCAGAAGGCGATCAACGAGGGCGACGACGAGGCGCGCAAGCTCTACTGCATCTACGTCGCGGTGGGCCAGAAACGGTCGACCGTCGCGCAGGTGGTCAAGGCCCTGGAGGACGCGGGGGCCATGAGCTACACGACCGTGGTCGCGGCGACAGCGTCCGAGCCGGCGCCATTGCAGTTCCTGGCGCCCTACACCGGCTGCGCGATGGGCGAGTACTTCCGCGACAACGGGATGCACGCGCTCATCGTTTATGACGATCTTTCCAAGCAGGCGACGGCCTACCGGCAGATGTCGCTCCTGCTGCGCCGCCCGCCCGGACGCGAGGCGTTTCCCGGCGACGTGTTCTACCTGCACTCCAGACTCCTGGAGCGCGCCGCCAAGATGAACGACGAAGAGGGGGCGGGGTCGTTGACGGCGTTGCCCGTGATCGAGACACAGGCGAGCGACGTGTCAGCCTACATCCCGACCAACGTCATCTCCATCACCGACGGCCAGATATTCCTCGAGACGGACCTGTTCTACCAAGGCGTCCGCCCGGCCATCAACGTCGGGATCAGCGTAAGCCGGGTGGGGTCGGCGGCCCAGATCAAGGCCATGAAGCAGGTCGCGGGCAGCATCAAGCTCGAGCTGGCTCAATATCGCGAGATGGCCGCGTTCGCCCAGTTCGGATCGGACCTCGACGTCGCCACCCAGCGGTTGCTGAACCGGGGCGCGCGTCTCACCGAGCTGCTGAAACAGCCTCAGTATCGGCCCTTGCCGGTGGAGGAGCAGGTCGTCTCCATCTTCGCGGGCGTCAACGGTTACCTGGACGGCGTTCCCGTCGAATCGGTGACGGATTTCGAGGAGAAGTTCCTGGCCGCGATGCGGGCCCGGAACGGCAACGTTCTGGACGCCATCCGCTCGGAACGGGAAATCTCCAGCGCCACCGGGGAGAAGTTGAGAGGCATCCTCGACGACTTCACCCGGAACTACGCCTAGGTTTCCGGGCGGCGATTCCGAACGATCGACGGGCCGACGGTTCATGGCGAGCCTCAAGGATCTCAGGGTCCGGATCAACAGCGTCCGTTCCACCCAGAAGATCACCCGCGCCATGCAGATGGTCGCGGCTTCCAAGCTGCGTCGGGCGCAGGAGCAGGCGGAGGCCGGCCGGCCGTACGCGATCCGCTTGCAGCGCATGATGGTTTCGCTGGCCGCCGCGCTGACGAACCCCGAGGACGCGCCCGTTCTCATGGTCGGCCGCGGCGAGGCGAAGACGCACCTTCTGGTGGTGGCGTCGTCCGAACGCGGACTGTGCGGCAGCTTCAACACCAACATCGCGCGGCGCGCCCGCCAGCGTATCGCGGCGCTCCTCCAATCCGGTCACGAAGTCAAGATCCTCTGTATCGGCAAGAAGGGCCGCGACATGCTGCGCCGCGATTACGGCGTCCACATCGTCGACACCATCGACATGTCGGGCGCGCGGCGGCTGGGCTTCGGGGACGTGGCGCCGATCGCGCGGCGCATCACCGGGATGTTCGAGGCCGGGGAGTTCGACGTGTGCGCGATGTTCTACAGCCACTTCAGGTCGGTGCTTTCCCAGGAGGTGACGGAGCACCAGCTGATTCCGGTCGGCGTGCCCGAGGCGGAGGAGGAAGACGCCCACGCGCAAGGCATGGACGCGATGTACGAATACGAGCCCGAGGAGGACGAAATCCTCGAGGAGCTGTTGCCGCGCAACGTGGCGGTCCAGATCTATCACGCCCTGCTGGAGAACGCCGCGAGCGAGCAAGGCGCGCGGATGACGGCCATGGACAACGCCACGCGCAACGCCGGCGAGATGATCGACAAGCTCACCCTCGTCTACAACCGTACCCGCCAGGCGATGATCACGAGGGAACTCATCGAGATCATTTCGGGAGCGGAAGCCCTTTAGGGGCGGGCCGCCATGTCCCCACTCGGCAGATCGGGAGCGAACCCATGATCGAACAGACCAACGTCGTCGGACGCATTTCCCAGGTGATCGGAGCCGTCGTCGACGTGCGGTTCGACGAAGGCCACCTGCCGCCCATTCTCAATTCCCTGCACACCCGGAACCAGGACCAGACCCTGGTGCTGGAGGTGGCGCAGCATCTCGGCGAGTCCACGGTGCGCGCCATCGCCATGGATTCCACGGAAGGTCTGGTTCGCGGCCAGGAGGTCCGGGACACGGGCGGCCCGATCAGCGTTCCCGTGGGGCCGGAGACCCTGGGCCGGATCCTGAACGTCATCGGCGAGCCGATCGACGAGCGCGGTCCGGTCGAGACCGGTATGCGGCTGCCCATTCACCGGCCTTCCCCGGAATTCGTCGATCAGTCGACGGAGGCCGACATCCTGGTGACCGGCATCAAGGTCGTGGACCTGCTCGAGCCTTATCCCAGGGGCGGCAAGGTCGGACTGTTCGGCGGCGCCGGCGTGGGCAAGACCGTCATCATCATGGAGTTGATCAACAACATCGCCAAGGCGCACGGCGGCTTCTCCGTCTTCGCCGGCGTCGGCGAGCGCACGCGCGAAGGCAACGACCTCTACCACGAGATGCTCGAGTCGGGCGTGATCGACCTGGACGGCGAGGGGTCCAAGGCTGCGCTCGTGTACGGCCAGATGAACGAGCCCCCCGGAGCCCGGGCGCGCGTGGGTCTCACGGGCCTCACCCTCGCGGAGTACTTCCGGGACGAGGAAGGCCAGGACGTGCTCCTGTTCATCGACAACATCTTCCGCTTCACCCAGGCGGGCTCCGAGGTATCCGCCCTTCTGGGCCGGATCCCTTCGGCCGTGGGTTATCAGCCGACGCTGGGAACGGACATGGGCGCGTTGCAGGAGCGCATCACGTCGACCAACAAGGGATCGATCACATCCGTCCAGGCGATCTACGTGCCGGCGGACGACCTCACGGATCCGGCGCCGGCGACGGCGTTCTCGCATCTCGACGCGACGACCGTGCTCAACCGGCAGATCGCCGAGCTCGGCATCTATCCGGCGGTCGATCCGCTGGACTCCACGTCGCGCATGTTGGACCCCCGGGTCATCGGCGAGGAGCATTACGCGGTGGCGCGCGAGGTCCAGCGCGTCCTGCAGACCTACAAGTCGTTGCAGGACATCATCGCGATCCTCGGCATGGACGAACTGTCGGAGGAAGACAAGCTGACGGTCGCGCGGGCGCGCAAGCTCCAGCGGTTCCTGAGCCAGCCGTTCCACGTGGCCGAGGTCTTCACCGGGCACGCCGGCGTGTTCGTGCCCCTAGAAGAAACGATTCGGGGATTCCAGGAGATCGTCGACGGCAAGCACGACGACCTCCCCGAGGCCGCCTTCTACATGGTCGGCGCCATCGACGACGCCGTGGAAAAGGCCAAGGAGATGGCGGCCGAGGCCGCATAGGGGGCGGGGTCGCGAACATGGCCGACAAGCTCGCCCTCGAACTCGTTTCGCCGGAGCGGCTTCTCGTTTCGGCCGAGGCCGACATGGTCGTCGTTCCGGGCGGCGAGGGCGATTTCGGCGTCCTGGCGGGTCACGCGCCGGTGATCTCGTCGGTTCGGCCGGGCGTCGTCGAAGTGCACGACGAAGGCGGCGAAACGGAGCGTATCTTCGTCACGGGCGGTTTCGCCGAGGTAACGGCCGAGGGCCTTACGGTGCTGGCGGAGGACGCCGTTCCCGTGACCGAGATGGACCGCAAGGATCTGGAGCAGCGCCTGAGGAACGCCCGGGAGGACCTCGAGGACGCGGAGACGGACGAGGCGACGCACAAGGCGCAGGCTGCGATTGCGCTGTTGACGGAAATGCTGAAGGCCGTGGCCTAGACGGTCCGGTCCGGTCCGGGACCGCCGGAAAGACCGCCGCGCGGCCCCTCCCGCCGGAGTCGGTCCAGGACGTCCGAGAACTCCGCCAGGACGTCCTCGTAAACGCCCCGCTTGAACGCCACGATCAAGGCCGGGAGCTCGTCGGGCTCGATCCATTTCCACGCGTTGAATTCGGCGTCGCGCGCACCGAGCCCGATGTCGCCGTCGGAGCCGGTGAACCGGAACAGGAACCACTTCTGACGCTGGCCTCTATAGCGGCCCTTCCACGCCTTCTTCCGCATGTCGGCGGGAAAGTCGTAGACCAGCCAACCGGCGCTCTCGGCGACGATCTCCGCCCTGTTCGTGCCGACTTCCTCCTCGAGTTCGCGTCGCGCCGCCGCCGCCGGCGTCTCTTCCCCGTCGATGCCGCCCTGCGGCATCTGCCAGGCGGGCGAGTCCATGTCGTTCCGGCGGGCGACCAGAACCCGTCCCTCCGGGTTCACCAGCATCATGCCGACGCCGGCCCGGTAGGGAAGATCGTCGGTCGTGTCGGCCGTCATTCCCGCAACGTCTTCCTCGCGAGGGCCGAGAGCGGGATCCTTATTCGGTCCACCGTCCGTAAAGTGTGATGCCCCGCAGGAGGTCGAGCGCGCGCGCGAGCTGATAGTCGTCGGCCGCCGAGGTAGCCGGCCTCGTCCCGGAGGGCGGGCTCGCCCCCGTGTCCGACCCGTCGTCGCCGCCGTCCTCGGACTCCAGCGCGTTGCGGAGCGACGCCTCGCTGCGCCGCGGTTCCGCTTCTATGGGTTCCACGCGAGACTGCACGATCTCGATGTCGGGCTCGATGCCGGTGGCCTGGATCGAGCGCCCCGACGGCGTGTAGTAGCGTGACGTGGTCAGGCGCATCGCCCCGTGACCGGACAGGGGGATGATGGTCTGGACCGACCCCTTGCCGAAGGACTTGGTTCCCAGCACCAGCGCGCGCCGATGGTCCTGCAGGGCGCCCGCCACGATCTCCGACGCGGACGCGGAGCCCCCGTTGATGAGCACGACGATGGGCTTGCCGTTCGACACGTCGCCGTCGCGCGCCGAAAAGCGTTGAACGTCGTCGGAATCGCGCCCGCGGGTGGATACGATCTCGCCCTTGTCGAGGAAGGCGTCGGCCACCGCGACGGCCTGCTCGAGGAGGCCGCCGGGATTGTTGCGCAAGTCGAGGACTATGCCGCGCATGTCGTTGCCGAGTTCGCTCTTCAGCGACGTCATCGCTTTCTTCAATCCCGCTTCGGTCTGCTCGTTGAAGGAGGTGACGCGAATGTAGGCAGCGTTGCCTTCGGTCCGGGAGCGCACGGACTGAATCCTGATGATGGCGCGGGTGATCGAGATATCGAACGGCCGCTCCTCTCCAAGCCTGGAGATCGTGAGGGCGATATTCGTGTCGACGGGGCCCCGCATCTTCTCGACGGCTTCGGCGAGCGTCAGTCCGAGGACCTGCTGGCCGTCGATCCGCGTGATGAAATCGCCGGCCTTGACGCCGGCGCGGTAGGCCGGCGTATCGTCGATCGGAGAAACGACCTTGACCACGCCATTCTCCATGGTCACCTCGATCCCCAGACCGCCGAACTCGCCCTTGGTCTGCACCTGCATGTCCCGATAGCTCTTGGCGTTGAGATAGGCCGAGTGGGGATCCAGCGACGTCAACATGCCGTTGATCGCCTTCTCGATCAGGGTCTCGTCCGTGACCTCCTCGACGTAGTCCGAGCGCACACGCTCGAAAACGTCGCCGAAGAGCTGCAACTGGCGATAGGTGTCCGAGCTATCCGACTGGGCGCCCGCCGGCATGGCGGAACACGCCAGCCCCATCAGGGCGAGATACCATGCCGAACGCTTCATCCGCTCACCTTTCTCTCATTTGACGCCAACCAGGGAAGCGGGTCGATCGGCGCGCCGTTTCGTCTCAGTTCCACGTACAGGACAGGAGCGCCGCCAGCGTTCCCACCCATCCGTCCTATGGGCTCTCCGGCCAGCAGCCACTGGCCCACGACGCCGTCGATGCGGGACATTCCGGCTATCAACGAATGATATCCCTCACCGTGAGAGATGATCAAGAGTTGGCCATACCCGCGGAAGGGACCGGCGAACATCAGGCGGCCGTCGTAGGGCGCGATGACCTGCGCCGATGCCCGGGTGGCGACGGTCAGGCCCTGGTTGCGGGTTCCGAACCGGTTCCGTTCGCCGAACCGCGTCACCAGCCGGCCACGCACCGGCAGGGGAAGTCTGCCCCGCGCGCCGGTGAACGGTCCGCCGTCTCCCGGAACGAGGGCCATGTCGGGAGACTCCCGGGCCAGGCGCTCCTCCTCCTTCCGCAGTTCCCGCAGCAGCGCGCGCAGATCCCTGGCTTCCTTCGCCAGACGGGAGATCCGCTCCTTGGACCGGACCCGTTCGCCAAGGGTCTGCTTGTGAAGCCGGGACGTTTGCGTCAGCAGCCGGTCGAGAGCCTGGCGTTCGCGCAGCAGCGTCTCCGACGCGGAGGCCAGTTCCGCCCGTTCGTCCTCGATGCCGCGCCGGATATCCCGGAGCGCGGTCAGCTCCGCCCGCAGTTCGTGCACCCGAGATCGCAACTCGGGAATCACGCTGGCCAGCAGGATCGCGCCACGAACCGCGTCGACGGGATCCGCCGAAGCCGAGACAAGGATTTCGGGCGGGCGGCGTCCCAACAGCGCCAAGGCCGCGATGATCGAAGAGAGTGCTCCGTGCCGTTCCCGAAGGTCGCGTGCCTTCGCGCGTTCCTCGGCACTCAACACCCGTAGTCTGGCCTCAATGCCGGAGATCCTTTCCTCATGGGTCTGCACCGACGCGGCCGTGTCGATCAGCTCTCCGCGCATGGACTTGAGGCCCCGGTCGAGGCGATCGGCCCGCGATTCGAGGGTTCGTTCCCGCTGGCGGCTCGATTCGATCTCCCGCTCGATCCGCTGAAGTTTCTGTTCCGCCGACTGGGCGTGGACCGGACCGGAGCCGTCGAGGCATGGCGCGGCGCCCGCGGCCAAGCCGCAAAGAAGCGCGAGGGACCGGCGCTCAGGCCAAAGCACGACTCTGCGCATGGTCACGATCGAATGCCGGGCCCCCGGGGCGCGCGAGGAGGGAGGTTCCCGAGACACCGTCGGGCGCGGGGAGGCCCATGAGCTCCAGAAGCGTCGGGGCGACGTCGGCGAGCCGCCCGCCGCGCAGACGGCCGACGCCGTCCGGCGCGTTCACCAGGATCGCCGGAACCTTGCCCGTGGTGTGCGCCGTGTGCGGCTGTCCAGTGTCCGGGTCGGCCATGCACTCGGCGTTGCCGTGATCCGCCGTGATCAGGAGGGACCCGTCGGCCCGTTCCACGGCGTCGGCGAGCCTGCCGAGACAGGCATCCACGGCTTCCGCCGCCTTCACCGCGGCGTCGAAGTTCCCCGTATGGCCGACCATGTCTCCGTTCGCGTAGTTCACGAGGATGAAATCGAACGTCCCGCCATCGACGGCCGCGACCAGCCGGTCCGTGATCTCGTGGGCCGACATCTCGGGCCTTAGGTCGTAGGTGGCCACTTTCGGCGACGGCACCAGAATGCGCTCCTCGCCGGGGAATATCCGCTCCTCTCCCCCGTTGAAGAAGAACGTGACGTGCGCGTACTTCTCCGTCTCGGCGATACGGAGTTGCCTGAAGCCGGCCCGCGACACGATCTCTCCCAGGGTGTCCCGCACCCGGACGAGTGGGAACAGCGCCGGCAGGAACGGATTCAGTGCCTCGGCGTACCCGACCATGCCGACGGCCGCCGCGAAGCGGACGACCCGCCTCCGCCGGAACGACGCGAACGCGGGGTCGAGCAACGCCGTCATGATCTCGCGGGCCCGGTCGGCGCGGAAGTTGACCATCAGGACACCATCGCCGTCGCTCATGCCCGCGTAGCCCGCGACGAGCCGAGGCCCGACGAATTCGTCCGTCTCGCCGGCGGCGTATGCGGACTCGATGGCCGAGGCGGCGCAGGCGGCGCGTTCCCCGACGCCGTCGACCAGCGCGCCGTAGGCGACTTCGATCCGGTCCCAGCGCTCGTCCCGATCCATGGCGTAGTAGCGCCCGCAGAGCGACGCGACGCGTATATCCCCGATCCCGTCGACGGCCTTCGCGAAACGGGCGAGATACGCGTCCGCGCTTTTCGGGGGGGTGTCCCTGCCGTCCAGCAGCGCGTGGACCGCGACCGGAACGCCGGCCGACGCGACGAGCTTGGCGAGGGCCGCGATATGGTCCTGGTGCGAATGGACGCCACCCGGTGACATCAGGCCCAACATGTGACAGGTTCCGCCGCTCTCTTTCAGCGCATCGATGAAATCCCGGAGGGCGCCGTCGCCGACGAGGGCGCCGCGGCCCAGCGCGTCGTCGATGCGCGGCAAGTCCTGCGGGACGACGCGGCCGGCGCCGATGTTCATGTGACCCACTTCCGAGTTGCCCATTTGTCCGGCGGGCAGCCCGACATGGGCTTCCGAGGCGTCCAGCAGACTCCAGGGGCATCCTGCCAGCAGGCGGTCGTAGTTCGGTGTCGACGCCCGGGCGATCGCGTTGTCTTCCCCGGCCTCTCGATGACCCCAGCCGTCCAGGACACAGAGGACGACGGGACGCGGCCTGTCGATGTCGCGCATGAGGCTCATTTTACCATACCCGGGCCATCCGGTTACCATACCCGGGCCATCCGGCGCCCCGTTCCGGACAGGTTCGGTCGGCGGCGTCCGGATGGGCAAGGCGCGCGACTCCGGCATCGTATGCGTCTCGCGATCGGTTCCGTCAACGCGACCGGTGATAGGGATGCCCGGAATGGATTGCGGAGGCGCGATAGAGCTGTTCTACCAGCATCACCCGGGCCAGCATGTGGGGCCACGTCATGGCGCCGAAGGACACGACCGCGTCGGCCCGCTTCAGGACGGCGTCGTCGAGGCCGTCGGCGCCGCCGACGAGGAACGCGATCTCGGGAACGGCCCGGTGTCGCCAGTCTTCGACTCTGGCCGCGAAGTCCTCGCTCGAGAGGGATTCGCCACGCCGGTCCAGGGCGACCGCCAGCCCCGCGTCGGGCCAGGCAGCGTCGATGAGCCTGCGTTCGCGATCCCGGCGCTCACCGGCGGTCGACCGCCCGCGGGCCTCGACTTCCTTGATCTCGACCGGCCAAGGCAAACGTTCGACGTATCGTTCGAACAAAGGGGCGGTGGGATCGCGCTTCCCGCGGCCCACGGCGATGATCCTGATCCGCATGGGAGGGGGAAGTCAGCCGACGGCCTGCTTCGAGGGCGGTATCTCGACCGACCACATCTTCTCCAGGTTGTAGAATTCGCGCACTTCCCGCCGGAAGACGTGGGCAATGATGTCGCCCGCGTCGATCAGCACCCAGTCGCACCGGGGCAGGCCCTCGACTCCGACCGGGCGCCGCTCGCTCTCCTTGAGGCGCTCGATAAGGCGTTCGGCGACGGCGCCGACGTGGCGCTGGGAGCGGCCCGTGGCGATTACCAGATAATCGGCGAGGATGGTCTTGTTCCGAAGGTCGATGGCGACGATGTCGATCGCCTTGTCGTCTTCCAGCGATGACGTGATCAGTTCCAGTAGCCCGGCCGAGGAATCGGCGGCGGGATCGGTCGCGTTTATCTTCCTGTCCTCCATCCGGCGCGCCTGAACGGTGCTTCTCCGTGATACACCTGCGTCCCGTCTTCCTTCACGACTCGGCGGCGCTCTGCCGCAAGGCCGTCGCGGAAGTGGAATCGCTGGAACCCCAGAGGAAAACCCACGCCGGAGGCATACGGTCGGCCAGAAGCCCTCCCTCGCGTCCGTTCAATCGGCGGCGAGCGTACCGCGCCGCCGCAGCGCCCGCCAGCGCCCGAGAAGAATACGTCGGGCGGTCGACGACCGCAACGGGCACCGTCTCGAAAATCTCGTTCCACCGTCGCCAGGCCGTGATCTGAATCAGGTTGTCCGCCCCCATGATCCACACGAAGCGATGGCGGGGATGCCGGCGGCGCAGGCGGCGGAGCGTGTCGACGGTGTACCGGGTTCCGAATACCGTCTCCGCCTCGCTGATCCGGATCCGCCGGTCGCGGGCGACCTCGCGGGCGGAGGAGAGACGCTCCGCGTAGGGCGCCATTCCGGCCGCCGGCTTGAGGGGATTCCGTGGCGATATCAACCACCAGACCTGATCGAGGTTCAGGCGCCGGAGCGCGAGCAGGCTGACACGCAGATGGCCGGCGTGGGCCGGATTGAACGACCCGCCCAGCAGCCCCACCCGCGGGCCGCGGGCGGCTCGCCGCCAGGGGCCGGCCGGCCGGTTCATGCGCCTCCGCGCGCCGCGATTTCGCAATGCATTCGTCGCGGGATCGTCAGGGCCGGGTCTGTCCCGACCCGCGGACGACGTACTTGAACGTGGTCAATTGCTCCACGCCCACCGGTCCGCGCGCGTGCAGACGTCCCGTCGAGATTCCGATCTCCGCGCCCATGCCGAACTCGCCGCCGTCGGCGAACTGCGTCGAGGCGTTGCGCAACAGGATGGCACTATCCACCTCCTTCAGAAAGCGTTCGGCCGCGGCGTCGTTCCCGGTGACGATACTCTCGGTGTGATGGGAGCCGTAAGTCCCGATGTGTCGGATGGCGGCGTCGAGGTCCTCGACCACACGCACGGAGATGATGGCGTCAAGGTATTCGGTGGTCCAGTCGTCCGCGGCGGCCGCGGTGACGCGATGATCCAGGGCGCGCGCCGAATCGTCCCCCCGGACCTCGCACCCTGCGCCGATCAGGTCGTCGACGATGGGCGGCAGGTGGGTCTCCGCGACCGCCTTGTCGACAAGCAGCGTCTCCGCCGCGCCGCAAACGCCGGTGCGCCGCATCTTGGCGTTGAGAACGATGTTCCGCGCCATCTCCGGGTCGGCGTCCCGATGCACGTAGACGTGGCACAGACCGTCGAGATGGGCGATGACCGGCATCCGGCTCTCCTCGAACACCCGTTCGATCAGCGATCGCCCGCCGCGCGGCACGATGACGTCGACGTAATCGTGGAGACGCAGGAGCGCGCCGACGGCAGCGCGGTCGCTTGTCGGAACGAGCTGGATGGCGGTCTCGGGCAGGTCGCCGGCGGCCAGCCCCCGGCGCAGGCATGCGTGGATGGCGCGGGAGGAACGGTGGCTCTCCGATCCGCCGCGCAGGATGGCGGCGTTGCCCGACTTCAGGGACAGCGCCCCGGCATCGGCCGTCACGTTCGGCCGGGACTCGTAGATGATGCCGATCACGCCGAGAGGGACGCGCACACGCGAGATGCGCAAGCCGTTCGGGCGCGTCCATTCGGCGATCACGTCGCCCACCGGATCCGCGAGAGCCGCGACCTCCTCGAGGCCCCTGGCGATACCCTCGATCCGCGTTTCGTCGAGCGCCAGCCGGTCCAGCCGGGCGGCGCCGAGACCGGAGTCGCGGGCGGTCTTCATGTCGGTGGCGTTGGCTTCGAGGATGTCTCCGGCGCGGGCGCGAATTTCGGCCGCCGCCGCCAGCAGGGCCGCGTTCTTGGCCTCGGTCGACGCACCACCGAGGGCCGTTCCGGCGGCGCGCGCGGCCTTGCCGAGGCGCGTCAACAGCGCGTCGACGTCTTCTTCGTCCGGTTCGGCAACGTCCGCCGCCTCGATGGCGCTCATGCCCGTCTCGTTTCGCCGCCGTCGACGTCGCGCGTCAACGCAAGGTCGTCGCGATGGATCATTTCGTCGCGGCCACGGTATCCCAACAGACATTCGATTTCACGGCTTTTGTGACCCATGATGCGCTCGGCGTCGCGCGAGGAATAGGCGACGAGGCCCCGCCCGATCTCGCGGCCGTCCGGCCGACAGACGATGACCGGGTCCCCGCGTTCGAAGGATCCGTCTACGTCGCGGACGCCGGCCGGCAACAGGCTCTTGCCGTCGTGAAGCGCCGCCATCGCCCCGTCGTCCACGACGAGTCGGCCGGCCGGTCTCAAGCTTCCGGCGATCCACAGCTTCCGCGCCGCGCGCGGATTGGCGTGGGGGACGAACCAAGTGCCGGCCCCGCCGTTCTCGACCGCGGCCAGGGGGCGCAGCGCCGTGCCGTCCGCGATGAGAACGTGACAGCCCGCGGATACCGCGATTCGAGCGGCTTCGATCTTGGTGACCATGCCGCCGCGCGCGTCGGCGCTCGCGGCCTTTCCGGCCAGGGCCTCGATCGTCGGCGTGATCTCGCCGACCTCGGCGATCAACTCGGCATCGGGGTCGCGCCGGGGATCCGCCGTGAACAGGCCGGCGACATCGGACAGAAGGACGTAGCAATCGGCGCTGATCATCTCCGCGACCCGGGCGCCCAGCCGGTCGTTGTCTCCGAAACGGATCTCTTCGGTCGCGACGGTGTCGTTTTCATTGACGACCGGCACCGTGCCCAGATCGAGCAGAGCGTTGAGGGTGTTGCGGGCGTTGAGGTAGCGTCGCCGCGCTTCCGTGTCCGCGCTGGTCAGCAGGATCTGGGCCGTGTCGATGCCGTGGCGGGCGAGGACCTCCTGATAGGCGTGAGCGAGCCGGATCTGGCCCACGGCGGCGGCGGCCTGGCTCACTTCGAGCTTGAGGACGGGATCCCGGAGCCGAAGTTGCCGTCGGCCGAGCGCGATGGATCCCGACGACACGATGAGCACGTCCTGGCCGCGGCCCCGAAGACGCGCGACATCCTCGGCGAGCGCCTCCAGCCAGGACCGCCGAAGGGCGCCGCCCTGGGGATCGACGAGAAGGGACGAACCGATCTTGATCACGACTCGTCGCGCCGTGCCGAGCCGGGTGGTCACGGCGACCATCCCGTGGTGGCCGGCGTCCGGTTCGTCCGCTCCCGCCGCCAGGCACGCACGGCTCGCAGCAGGTTGTTCAGCAAGGCGTCGACACCGTACCCCGATACCGCCGAGATCGGGTGTACCTCGGTTCCGCTCGCCGCGGCGAGCGCCGCGCCCTTGCGCGCGATGGCGTCGGGATCGAGGGCATCGCATTTGCCGAGGACGGCGAGCTCCCGTCTGCCGTCGAGGCCATGTCCGTAGGCCGCCAGCTCGGCGCGCACCGTCCGGTAGGCGTCGGCGACGTCCTCTCGCGTTCCGTCGACCAGGTGGACGAGCAGTCCGCAGCGCTCGACATGTCCGAGAAAGCGGTCGCCGATGCCGGCCCCCTCGTGAGCACCCGAGATCAGACCGGGAATATCGGCGAGAACACATTCCTCGTCCCCTCGGCGGACGACTCCAAGGTGGGGATGGAGGGTGGTGAAGGGATAGTCCGCAATCTTCGGCCGGGCGCCGCTGACTGCAGCGACGAGCGTCGATTTGCCGGCGTTGGGGAGGCCGACAAGCCCCGCATCGGCGATGAGCTTGAGGCGCAGCCACAGCCACCGCTCCTCGCCGGGTCCGCCGGGGTCGGCTCGTCGGGGCGTCCGGTTGATCGCGCTCTTGTAGAAGGCGTTCCCGCGGCCGCCCGCGCCGCCTTTCGCGAGCACGACCTTGTCGTCCACCTCGATCAGGTCGGCGATCAAGGTTTCGCCATCCCCGTCGAGGATCTGGGTTCCGACCGGCATTCGCAGTTCCACCGTCTTGCCGTCGGCGCCGGTCCGGTCGCGACCCGAGCCGGGGCGGCCGGCCCGCGCCTTGACGTGTTGGCGGTAGCGATAGTCGATCAGGGTGTCGAGGGCGGCGACCGCACGCGCCACGACGTCGCCGCCCCGCCCGCCGTCGCCGCCGTCGGGTCCTCCGAACTCCACATGCTTCTCCCGGCGGAAGCCGACGCAGCCGTCGCCGCCGTCACCGGCCTTCACATGGATCCTGGCCTGATCGAGGAATTTCATGCGGGTCGCAGCCATGCGGAGCGCGCCACGAAAAAAGGGAATGGCCCGCCATTCCCTTCTCGCGAGGCCGGCGGGCGAAACCCTCTAGGCGGGCGGCTCCACGGACACGTAGGTGTGTCCCGGTCCTTTCTTTTCAAAGGCGACCTTGCCCTCGATCAGGGCGAAGATCGTGTGATCCTTGCCGAGACCCACGTTCCGGCCCGGACGCCATTTGGTGCCGCGCTGGCGGATGATGATGTTGCCGGGGATGACGCGCTCGCCGCCATACTTCTTGACGCCGAGCCGCCGCCCCGCCGAATCGCGCCCGTTGCGCGAACTCCCGCCCGCTTTCTTGTGAGCCATCGTTCCGCTCCTCTACGAGCCGTCCTTGTCGTCATCGCCGTCGGCGCCCTCGCGCGTCGCCGGGACCTGCCGTTCGGGCGCCGGCGCGCCTCCCGCCGATTCCTCCGTCGCGCGCTTGGCGCTCGACACGTTGATGTCGGTGACACGCAGAAGGGTGACGTGCTGCCGGTGTCCCTTCTTGCGGCGATGGTTCTTCCGGCGCTTCTTCTTGAACACGATGATCTTGTCGCCGCGTGTCTGCGCGACGACCTCGGCGCTGACGCTCGCGCCCTTGACCAGCGGGTCGCCGACCGTGGTGCTTCGGTCGTCACCGATCATCAGCACCTCGCCCAGATCGACACTCGATCCGGCCTCGGCCGCGAGTTTCTCGACGGCGATGACCTCGTCCTTGGCGACGCGATATTGCTTGCCGCCCGTCCTGACGACCGCGTACATGGGAATCTGCCGGCTACATCGTATGTCCAAGGCGCGCGATCCCCGCGACGGGCCCGGCGCGCGACCGGGACTATAGCCACGACGCCCGGCGAGTCAACGGCTTCGTTCCCGTTTCCCGAGACTCCCGCTCCGGCGGGGCGGGCGCGGTTTCCCGGACGCGCCGGCGGACGGCCACGCGGAACGAATTGGCGGCCGCGATGGTTCTGCCATAATGCGCCCGCGCGATGCCTTGGCGGAGAAAGGACAGGGGAGGCGGCCATGCAGGCCAAGGAAATCATGACCAGACAGCTGGTCACGGCGGAACCCGAAACGCCGGTAACGGAGATCGCGCGGTTGATGATGGAGCATCGAATCAGCGCCGTTCCGATCGTCACGCCCGACCGGCGTCTCCTCGGGATCGTCAGCGACACCGACCTCCTGCAACGTCGGGAAGTCGGCACGCGGAGGCTTCCACGATCCTGGTGGCTGGCGCTCTTCAATTCGAAGGACCGGCTCACCAGCAGCGTCGACAGTACGGAAAACGATTCCGCCGAGAACATCATGACCACGCCGGCCATCTCCATCGATCAGGAGGCGACGATCGAGGACATCGCGAGGCTGTTTCTGACGCGGAAGATCAACCAGGCCCCGGTGGTGCATGGAGACAAGCTCGTGGGGATCGTCAGCCGGGGTGATCTGGTGTCGGCCATCGCCCGTTCCGACTGACCCCGTTCACGGAGCGAAGGCGCCGGGACTTGTCGCGGTTCGGGCTTTGCACTATTGAGGCGGCCGTCGCGCGGAGGGGTGCCGGAGTGGCCGAACGGGGCGGTCTCGAAAACCGTTGTACGCTCTGCGTACCGTGGGTTCGAATCCCACCCCCTCCGCCACAGCCCATTGCCAGCCCTTCCGGCGCGTTCCTCCCCGTTGCTGTAGGTTCCCGTCATGGGTGATATCGGCGCCGAAGCGCTCCCGGACGGTTTGCCGACGGTAGAGAAGCACAGGGCTGCCGAGCGGGAGGAGCCGTTGCGGAAGATCGAGGCCGGCGACCCGGAGAGCCGCTCGGCGGACGTCGTGGCCGACAATCTCGAACGCCTGAAGGCCCTGTTCCCGGAAGCTTTCGCCGACGGCAGGATCGACTTCAAGGTGCTGAAACAGCTTCTCGGCGGCGCCGTGGACGATTCCGGGGAGCGTTACGGCCTCAACTGGCACGGCAAGCGCCGCGCGCTCTGGAACGCGCTCATGCCGTCCACCGGCACCTTGCGTCCCTGCCCGCAGGAGAGCGTCGATTGGGAGACGACTCGGAACGTCGTCATCGAGGGCGACAATCTGGAGGTGCTGAAGCTGTTGCAGAAGAGCTATGCCGGCAAGGTGAAGCTCATCTATATCGACCCGCCCTACAACACGGGCAACGACTTCGTCTATCCCGACGACTGGCGCGACGGCGTGGGGAACTATCTGGCGCTGACCGGCCAAGCCGATGGCGAGCGGCGAAAGCTGTCGTCGAACCCGGAGACGTCGGGCAGGTTTCACACCGCCTGGCTGAACATGATGTATCCGCGGTTGAAGCTGGCGAGAAGTCTTGTATGCAACGATGGTGCGATTGTAATCAGTATTGATGAGCATGAATTTTTCAACATACGAAACATGTTGAACGAGATATTTGGAGAAGATAATTTGGTGTCTGAAATCTGTGTTTCACTTAATCCAAAAGGCCGCCAGCTGACCAGATTTTTCGCAACATCTCATGAATACATCGTGATATATGCAAGGGACATTGAACTATGCTCTCTCAATGCAGGTACGAAAGACACTATAAATGAATCGGATTTCCCCTATTCAGATACTCATGGTGATTATCGTCTTCTTCCTTTGCGAAATACAAATAAAAAGTTCAACCCTGATAATCGCCCTAACCTTTATTATGCTCTCCATGTCGATGAATCCACAGGTCATGTGTCGTGTAACCCTGACTCTGGAGGGCAGGTTGTCTATCCTGTATTCGGAGATGGCTCGCCCGCGGTATGGCGTTGGTCGAAATCTAAAGTTCAAAAAGATGCTACCCAACTTCATGGGCGTGTTGTTCGAGGTCATTCAGGAAACCGTTTGGATGTTTTCCAAAAAGATTATCTTACTGAAGAGCGCACCAAAAAACTCAAAACCGTATGGTCGGCGTCAGAGGTAGGGTCAACCGATTCAGCCGTAGCCGAGATGAAAGAGCTTGTGGGCCCAGTGTTTAATTCTCCAAAGCCCGCGGAACTCCTCAAAGCTCTGATTCGTTTGATGCCACCGGATTCGCTGGTGATGGACTTCTTCGCCGGTTCGGGGACAACCGGCCACGCCGTCATGGAGCAGAACGCGGCCGATGGCGGCCGGCGGCGTTACATCCTCGTCCAGCTGCCGGAACCCCTCGATCCGGCGAACAGGGAGCAGAAGACCGCCGCCGATTTCTGCGACCGGCTGGGCAAGCCGCGCAACATCGCCGAGCTCACCAAGGAGCGCCTGCGCCGCGCCGCCGGGAAGGTCAGGGACGACCACCCGGCCTTCACCGGCGATCTCGGCTTCCGCATCTTCAGGCTCGACAGCTCCAACATCCGCGCCTGGGATCCGGACCCCGACGACCTGGAAGGCTCGCTGCTGGCCATCGTCAACCGGGTCAAGGAAGACCGCAGCGACGACGACATCTTCCACGAGATCCTGCTGAAATTCGGCTACGACCTCTCCACCCCGGTCCAAACCCGCACGGTCGCGGGCAAGTGCGTGCGCTCGGTCGGCGGCGGCCTGCTGATCGTCTGCCTCGACGAGGCCCTCGGTCACAACAGCTGGGAGACCCTCGCCGAAGGCATCGCCCAATGGCACGTCGACATGGGCGCCCAGCGGGAGGCCACCGCCGTCTTCCGCGACAACGCCTTCGGCAACGACGTCGTCAAGCTCAACGTCGTCGCCATCCTCGAACAGAGCGGCCTGACCCGTGTGTACAGCCTGTGACGGCGGCGGAGCAGGCAGATGAGCCGGCCCCTTGTCGAGAAGATCCTTCGCGGCCGCTCGGACGCCTCGATCCGCTTCACGGAATTGTGCGCTCTGCTGCGGGATATGGGCTTCACGGAACGGATACGCGGCAGCCACCACCTCTATCGGAGACCGGGCATCGCCGAGAAGATCAACCTGCAACGCGACGGCAGCCACGCCAAACCCTATCAGGTGAGACAGGTGCGCCGGACGATCCTGAAATACAGACTGGGAGGGGACGACTGATGCACAAGTTCGAGATCATCCTCTATTGGAGCGACGAGGACCGGGCCTTCGTCGCCGAGGTGCCCGAGCTTCCCGGCTGCATGGCCCATGGCGACAGCCAGGAAGAGGCCCTGAGGCACGTCAACGACGCGATGCAGCTGTGGATCGACACGGCGAGGGAGTTCGGCGACCCGATCCCCGAGCCCAAGGGCGAGCGGCTGATGCTCGCGTGAACCGCCATGCCTTCCGATCCTTCCCACTCCCTCATCGATCAGGGCAACCTGTCGAAGCTCGCCGACACCTTGGTGAAGAAGATATCGAAGGCGGTGGGTGGTCTTTCCGAGCCGTGGCAGATCAGAAGGGTCGCAAAGGCCAAGGCGGATGCCGCACAGATCGAGGCGATATCCGAAATCCAGATCAAGGATATGAAACAGAGGGCAATGCACCGGCGCAGCGAAGAAGATGCATGCCACCAACAGAACATGGAAAACATCGTCGGTAAGGCTATTCGTCAACTGAACGACAACGCCAAGCCAGATGCCATGGACGACGACTGGATCGCCAATTTCTTTGACAAGTGCCGGATCGTGTCCGATAGTGATATGCAGAATCTGTGGTCGAAGGTGCTGGCGGGTGAAGCTAACAATCCTAACACCTATTCAAAGAGGACTATCAATTTCCTTTCCGATATGGACAAGAACGACGCCGAATTATTCACTAAGCTCTGTGGATTTTCCTGGATGATTGGAGATATTATTCCATTGATATTCGATTACAAAGCAGATATTTACAATGACAATGGAATTTATCTCATCGATTTAGTGCATCTTGATAGTATCGGCCTTGCGACATTCAGTCATCCTAGCACTGTGAGTCGTTCCAAACTACCCAAGAAATTTTCCATAACATACCATGACAGATCTCTTGTTTTGGAAATGCCGAAAGATTCAGACAATGAGCTCGGTATTGGACATGTTGTATTCACAAATATCGGAAGAGAACTCGCGCCGATATGTGGAAGCGAGCCCGTAGCGGGCTTCTACGAATACGTGAAAGAGCACTGGAAGCAGTATCTCCTCCCGGAGTCGCAGTCGTGAAACTCCGCTTCGAGCCCGATCTCGACTATCAGCTGGAGGCTATGGAAGCCGTCTGCGGCCTGTTTCGCGGCCAGGAGGCCCATTACACCACCTTCGCCGTCGTCGGCGGCCCGGTACAGCCGCGCTTCTCCCTCGCCGAAGGGGCCGGCATCGGCAACCGGCTCGACCTTGCGGACGACGACATGCTGCACAATCTGCGGGAGGTCCAGCTTGGCAACGGCCTGCTGCCCGACGAGACCCTGCGCTCCAGGGACTTCACGGTGGAGATGGAGACCGGCACCGGCAAGACCTACGTCTATCTGCGCACGGTCTTCGAGCTCAACCGGCGCTACGGCTTCACCAAATTCGTCGTCGTGGTGCCGTCGGTGGCGATCAAGGAAGGGGGCGCCAAGGCACTGCAGATCACAGACGGCCACTTCCGCTCGCTCTATCGGGGCACGGCTTTCGACTGGTTCCTCTACGACTCGGCGAAGCTCGGCCAGGTGCGGAACTTCGCCACCGGCCCGCATATCCAGATCATGGTGGCGACGGTGGGCGCCATCAACAAGAAGGACGTCAACAACCTCTACAAGGACAGCGAGAAGGCCGGCGGCGCCAGGCCCATCGACCTCATCCGCGCCACCCGCCCCATCCTGATCGTGGACGAGCCGCAGAGCGTGGACGGCGGTCTCGGCGGGCGCGGCAGGGAGGCGCTGGCCAGGATGGACCCGCTCTGCACCCTGCGCTATTCGGCGACCCATGCCGACAGGCACCACATGGTTTATCGCCTCGATGCCGTCGATGCCTACCAACGGGGGCTGGTGAAGCGCATCGAGGTGGCCTCGGCCGTCGTCGAGGACGCCTACAACCGGCCCTATCTGCGCCTGATTTCGACCGCCCGCAAGGCGGGCGCGATCGGCGCCAGTGTGGAGATCGACGTCGAACGCGGTGGGCGGGTGCAGCGGACGCGGAGGATCGTGCAGGACGGCGACGACCTGGAGGAGGCAACCGGCCGCGCCGTCTACCGCGGCTGCCGCATCGGCGAGATCTCGGTTGCCAAGGACGGCGAGTTCGTCGAATTGCGCGTGCCGGGCGGCGAGCGCCGGCTGCGGCCGGGCGAGGCCTGGGGCGACGTGGACGGCGACGCCGTTCGCCGCCAGATGATCCGCCGCACCGTGCGGGAGCATTTCGACAAGGAAAAGCGCCTGCGGCCGAAGGGGATCAAGGTGCTGAGCCTGTTCTTCATCGACGCCGTGGAGCGTTACCGCCGCTACGACGACGAGGGCAGGGCCTCCAAGGGAGTCTACGCCCACATGTTCGAAGAGGAGTATCGCCGCCTTTCCGGACATCCCCGCTATCGGGACCACGTCCAGGGCCTGAACGGCGGCGGCGCCGAGGAAGCCCATGACGGCTATTTCTCCATCGACCGCAAGGGCGGCTGGACCGACACCGCCGAAGGCAACCAAGCCGGCAGGGACAATGCGGAGCGCGCCTACAACCTCATCATGAAGGAGAAGGAGAGGCTGCTCGGCCTCGATACGCCGCTGCGGTTCATCTTTTCCCATTCGGCCCTGCGCGAGGGCTGGGACAACCCCAACGTCTTCCAGATCTGCACGCTGCGCGACATCCACAGCGAGCGGGAGCGGCGCCAGACCGTCGGGCGCGGCTTGCGCCTTGCCGTGGACCGCAAGGGGGAGCGCCTGCGCAGCCTGGACGTCAACACGCTCACGGTGATCGCGACGGAGAGCTACGAAGAGTTCGCCGAAAACCTCCAGAAGGAGATCGAGCGCGATACCGGCATCCGCTTCGGCATCGTGGAAGCGCACGCCTTCGCGGCCGTCCCGGCCGCCGACGTGGATGGGCAGGTGCAAGTCTTGGGCGTCGAAGCGTCGAAAGCCCTGTGGGAGCATCTGCTCGCCGAGGGCTACATCAACGGCGAAGGCCGTATACGGGACGCCCTGCGCGTGGCGCTGTGGGAGAAGACCCTGGCCCTGCCGGCGAGGTTCCGGGCGCTCCATGCCGAGATCGCCGAAGCGCTGCACAAGCGCGCCGGGCGGCTGGACGTCAGGAACGCAGACGAACGCCGCACGGTGCGTCCGCGCCAGGCCGTGCTCGACAGCCAGGAATTCACGGATCTGTGGGACAGCATCAAGCACAGGACCGCCTACCGGGTGGCGTTCGACGGCGAGGCGCTGATAGAGCGATGCGCCAGGGCGCTGGCGGACATGCCGGCGATCCCCAAGGCGCGGTTGCAGTGGCGCAAGGCCGGCATCGACATCGCCGAGGCCGGCGTGGAGGCGACCGAGACGGCCGTCGCGACGCCCACGGCACTCGACGAGGGTGGCGTGGAACTGCCCGACCTCATCGCCGAGCTCCAGAACCGCACGCAGCTGACGCGCGACAGCGTTCTGCGCATCCTGTCCAAAAGTGGCCGCCTGGCGGAGATCGGGCACAACCCGCAGCGCTTCGTCGAACACGCCGCAGAGACGATCGCATGGCACAAACGCATGGCCCTGGTGGACGGCATCAAATACCGGCGTCTGGGAAACAGGAACGTCTATGCGCAGGAATTGTTCGAGAAGGAGGAGCTGGTCGCCTATCTGAAGAACATGATCGAGGCTAGGAAGTCGGTCTATGAGCAGGTCGTCTACGAGTCCGGCGTCGAAGCGGAATTTGCCGACCGGATGGAGAAGAACGACGACGTGAAGGTCTATGCCAAACTTCCCGGATGGTTCACGGTGCCTACGCCATTGGGACGCTACAACCCGGATTGGGCCGTCCTGATCGAGGCGGAGGAGGGTGAGCGGCTCTATCTCGTGGTCGAAACCAAGGGCAGCATGGAGGCTGGCGACCTTCGCGATACCGAGAACGCCAAGATCGCCTGCGGCAAGGCCCATTTCGACGCGCTGGCGAAGAAGGGCTCGCCGGCGCGCTACCATGTGGCGGCCAGCCTCGACGACCTGCTTTCGCGCATCGGCGCCGGTGGATAGACGCGAAGCGCGCGTCTGCCGGCACGGACGACGGCGCCCGCTCCCTTCACCGCCTCCACGCCCCGAAGCGGCGCGGCCGCTTGCGCCGCACGGGCCTCAAAGAAGGTAGGCGATCAGGAACGGCAGCGTCAGAAACGACAGCGCTGTCGAAACCACGACGCCGCCCGCGACGTCGGACGGACGGTTGTCGTACCGCTGGGCGAACAGGAAGTTGTAGACGGCCACCGGCATCGCGCACTGGAGCACGAGCACGCCGCGCGCGACGCCCTCGAAACCGAACAATTCGGCCAGCGACAGGCCCAACGCCAAGCCGAGGCCCAGACGGAGGACGCCGATCAACGTCGCGCGTCCCATGTCGGCTACCCGCAGCCGGGCCAGGGCGACCCCCAGCGCGATCAGGATCGCCGGAATTGTGAAGCCCCCGATCAGCCGCGTCGTATTGGCAAGCCACAGGGGCGGCTCGGTCTCGGTGGCGAGAAACGCCACTCCGGCCAGCGCGGCCCAGATCAGCGGTGTCCGCAACAGCTGCGCGGGAGACACCTCGCCCGACGCGAGCCACATCCCGAGCGTGAAGTTCCCGAGCACCGTCACGGTGAAGAAGGTGACGCCCAGCACCAGCCCTTCGCCGCCGAACGCGAACAGGCAGAGGGGCAGCCCCATGTTGCCCGAATTCGGAAACAGCAGGGAGGGGAGAAAGGCGCGGACCGGTTGTCGTGTCGCGAACAGGATCGCGCCACCCACCGCCGAGACGAGGACGATGGATATCAATGCCGCCAGCGCCACGCTCCCCATCGCGTCGAGACCGACGCCGAATTCCGTCAGCGTCGAGAAGACCAGGCATGGCGTGCCGACGGCCAGCACCAGCGACGTCAGCAACTCGGTGTCGAAGGCGGGTCCGTACCGGGCCCAGCCGAACCCCAAGGCGGCGCCGAACATGACCGGAGCGATCACGGCGAAGGTTTCGGCGATCACAGCACGTATGCCACGAGCAAGGGGAGGGTCGCGACCGACATGAAGCCCGACACCACGACCATCGCCGCCACCTCTTGGGAACCCCGGTCGTAATACTGGGAGATGAGATAATTGATCATTCCGACCGACAGGGCGCAGTTGATGATCAGCACGCCCCGTTCCACGCCGTCGAACGCGAACAGATCCGCCGCGACGACGCCGACCGCGAACCCCATCCCCAATCTCAGCAGGGAGAGCAGGAAGGCGCGGCGGAGATTGGCGACCCGCAGCGTCGCCAACGATATGCCGAGCATGATGAGGAGCAGCGGGATCGCCAGGCCGCTGATCAGGCCGGTGGTATTGGCGAGCCACGCCGGCGGCGCGGTCCCGCTCGCCAGGAACGCCACCGCGCCGAGCGCCGCGTAGATCAACGGTGTCCGGATCAGGTCCCGCACGCTGAACCGCCCCGACGCCACCCATACGCCCAGGGTCGCGACCATGACCGCATCGACGGTGAACCAGGCGGCGGACAGCGCCAGTCCGGGTTCGCCGAAGGCGAACAGGCACAGGGGCAGGCCGACGTTTCCGGCATTCGGGTAGACCATGCCGTTGAGGTAGATGGAGAGCGGCAATCGCGCCGCGCGCAGCACGAGCGCGCCGATGACGAGGAACGCGAGATGGGTGGCGACCGAGGCCCAGGCCATATCGACGAAGATCCCGGGGTCCGCGTCGACCTTGGTCAACGTCGAGAAAATCAGGCACGGCATACCGACGTTGTGAATCATGTTGGCGAGGAACCGGACGTCGAAGTCACGGCCGAGCCTGGCCCAGGCGTAACCGATCGCGATGGCGACGAGCACCGGCGCGAGCACCGGGACCAGCTGCACGATGACGGCCTGGTTCATCCGTGGACGCCGTTCGGTCGGATCGCGTTCGGATACGCGACGAGGGACGGGGGCGGCGAATCGGCCGCCCGGCGCGCGGAAGAAGAGGGGATCACGAAGTCCCGGTCCGCGGCTTCGTGGGCGGCGTCACGCGCAGGGATACGATCTGGTTTCTCCGGCGCTGCAGGACCTCGAACCTGAAGTCGTGGAACGTGAACATCTGGCCGGCTTCCGGAATGACCCGGGCGTTGTAGATCACGAGTCCGGCGACCGTCGCCGCCTCCTCGTCGGGCAGGTTCCAGTCGAACAGGCGGTTGAGGTCGCGGATCGTGGTCCCGCCCTCGACGATGTAGGAGCCATCGCCGAGCGCCCGCACCGTCGGTGCCGGAACGTCATGCTCGTCCGCGATGTCGCCGACGATCTCTTCCAGGATGTCTTCCAGCGTCACGAGGCCCATCAGGGTGCCGTACTCGTCCACCACGAGGGCGACATGGGCGCGACGGCGGCGAAACGCGTTGAGCTGCTGGCGGAGCGACGTGGTTTCGGGAACGAACCAGGGTTCGCCGACCACCGGGGTCACGTCGAGATCGTCCAGCGGTCCCCGATGGACGTGCAACGCCTTCAGCAGGTCCTTGACGTGGACGATTCCGACGATGTTGTCCGGATCGTCCCGCCAGACGGGGACACGCGTGTAGGGACTCGACAGGATTTGTTCGACAAGGCTCGACGTGGCGTCGTCCGCGTTGACGGCGAACATGTTGCGGCGATGGACCATGACCTCGTCGACCTGGACGTCGGTCAGGTCGAGAACGCTGCCGAGCATGTCCCTTTCGTGCTTTAC
The DNA here is from genome assembly GCA_965200265.1 of Alphaproteobacteria bacterium. Lineage (GTDB taxonomy): Bacteria > Pseudomonadota > Alphaproteobacteria > UBA2966 > UBA2966 > UBA2966. Next base: position 2,888,287 of record OZ241357.1, read on the forward strand.
GACCTCTCCTTCCTGGGCGCGCAAGGCGATCGTGCTGCGGATCTCCTCGCTCGCCGTCACCACCTTGGGCGACCCGGCGCCCGCGCCGAACAATCTCAGGGTGGCGCCGACGACGAGATTCAGGGCGCGCGTGATCGGCGAAAAGAACGCGACGAGGATCCGGATGACCGGCGCCACGCCCAGCGCAACACGATCCGCGTTGGACAGGGCGTAGGTCTTGGGAAGGATCTCCGAAAAGATCAGCACGAGGGTCGTCATCACCACGGTCGCGATGGCGACGCCGATATCTCCGAAAAACCCGATCAGGATGCTGGTCGCCAAAGCGGAGGCGAGGATGTTCACCAGATTGTTGCCCAGCAGGATCGCGCCGATCAGCTGCTCCCGCGTCTCCATCAACCGCGTCACGGTGCGCGCGCGCTTGTTTCCCTTGCGCAGTAGATGGTGAATCCGCGCCTGGTTCGACGCCGTGAGGGCGGTCTCCGAACCCGAAAACAGGGCCGACAGCACCAGCAGGCCGACGATGGCGATCAGGGAAAAGAGGAGTGTCAGTTCCAAGCGTGCTGATCCCTGCGCGGGACGGCGAGGAAGTCGATCGGATGACGCGCGGACGCGCCGCGAAGCGTCGGCGACGGAGTCCGTAATTCGTTCGTCATCGGACCGTCATGCCGCCGCCGCCAGGTCCTCTCCGAGCAACGCGATGACCGCCTCCTCTTCGACACCGGATGCGATGAACGCGCGCCCGATGCCCTTGGCGAGCACGAACGTCAGCCGTCCGCCGCGCACCTTCTTGTCCTGGCGCATGTGCTCGAGCAGCGTCTCGGGGCGGACGGCACCGAACCCGGGGATCGACGCGACGGCCGTGGGAAGGCCGGCGTCCGCGATGTGGCGACGAACGCGGGCAACCTCCCCGGCGGCGCAGAACCCGAGCCGGGACGACAATTCGAACGCCTTCACCATTCCGATCGCCACCGCCTCTCCGTGCGACAGGCGGCCTTCGTAGGCGGCTTCGGCTTCCAGGGCGTGGGCGAACGTATGTCCCAGATTCAAAAGGGCGCGCGAGCCGGCCTCCCGTTCGTCCGCGGAGACGATTCGCGCCTTGGCGCGGCAGCTCGTCACCACGGCATGGCGTGTCGCCTCGACGTCTCCCGAGACGACGCGCGCGCCGTTCGCTTCCAGCCAAGCGAAAAAATCGGGGCGGTCGATCAGGCCGTATTTCACGACCTCGGCGTACCCCGCCCGCATCTCACGCCGCGGAAGGGTCCTGAGCACGGACGTATCCGCGAGAACCAGTCTCGGCTGATGGAACGTGCCGACGAGGTTCTTGCCCCGGCGCGTGTTGATCGCGGTCTTTCCTCCGACGGAACTGTCGACCTGGGCGAGGAGGGTGGTGGGCACCTGGATGACGTCGACGCCGCGCCGCAGGACGCTCGCCGCGAATCCGGCGAGATCGCCGATGACGCCGCCGCCGAACGCGACCACCGCGTCGCCGCGCTCGATCCGGAGGCCGACAAGGCGGTCGAGCAGAGCCTCGAAATGCGCGAAGCTCTTGACGTGCTCTCCGGCGGGAAGCGTTATCGAGTCGTGCGTGATCGACGACGAATCGAGCGCGGCCGTGAAGGCCGCGAGATGCCGCGCCGCCACGTTCTCGTCGGTCACCACCGCCACGCGCTTCCGACGAAGCACGGGCGCGAGCAGTTGTCCCGCCGTCTCCAGGACGTCGGCCCCGACATGAATGCGGTAGCCGCGGTCCCCGAGAGCGACGTCGACGACATCCGGGCCGGTTTGCATCGACAGGTCAGTCAGGCGCTGGCATCCGTTCGGTTCGCCGACAGGTATCCGCCCGCCGAGAGTTCTTCCACGATCCTGCCGACGACGGTTCGGTGCGGCTTGTCGCCGGTATCCACGACGATATCGGCCTCTCCATACACCGGATATCTCTGATCTATCAGATTTTCGAGGGTTTCGCGCATGTCGCCGCCCCTGAGAAGCGGCCGGTCGTCGCGCCGCGCGCATCGTCGCACCAGGACGTCCAGATCCGCTCGCAGCCAGATCGAAACGCCTTTCTCCCTGATGCGGTCGCGTGTCTCTTCGTTCATGAAGGCACCGCCGCCGGTCGCCAGAACTCCCACCGGCCCATCCAGCAAGCGCCCGATGACCCGTTTCTCGCCCTCGCGGAACGCGATTTCCCCGTGGACCTCGAACATGTCCTCGATGGAGCATCCGGCCGCCCGTTCGACCTCGTCATCCGCATCGACGAACGGAACGCCGAGCCGGGCCGCGAGCCGGCGACCGATGGTGCTCTTTCCCGCGCCCATGAGTCCGACGAGGACGACCATCCGGTTCGGGACGGCAGAGGCTGTCGCTTTGCTGGATATGGACATCGAATCAAGCGCCGGGAGGCTTCGCGATCGGAACGGAAAACTCGCGTCGGGAGGCGATGCCGGGACGTTGAATCCCGATTCGCGAGTCGATAAGCTGACTCAACTTCGCCACAATTGCACCTTAGCACATGTGGTCGGAGGCTGTCCCGACCCCGTGGCGCGCCTCCCCGAGAGTCCGTGTAGCTTGATGCCCAAGGCGCCGTACATCGCACTCGTCATCGTGTTGCTGTTCCTGGTTGGCGGAGCCGTGTTTCTCGCCACCTGGGACATTCCACCTCCATCGAAAAGCGTGGAAAAGGTGTTGCCCGATGAGCGTTTTCCCCGCTGACCGGCCGTCGCTCGGCCCACTCCTGCGCCGGTCGATGTTCGGCGTCGTGGTGGCTGCGCTGATCGGTCCGTCGGCTCACGCGCAGGTGGGACCGCCGGTAAAGCTGATACCCGACCCCCAGGTCCCGCGGCGGGAGCCCGCAGTTCCAGGTGCGCGACCCGCGACCGGTCCGGCCGGCGAACCGTCGGCGTTGTCCGGTTCCCGGTCCGGGGCGCGGCCCGTCGTGCAGGGTGGAAGCGTCGTGCAGGGTGGAAGCGTCGTGGTCGGCAGAGTCGCCGCCATCGATCCGTCATCCGTCGGCCTCTTGACGGAAGAGGACGGCGGGTTCGGTTTCGACATGTGGGCCGGGAGCGACCGCGCCCTCGTCGAGGCGCTGGTGCCGCGTCTTCCGGTGCGAACCCTGTCGCCGGTGATGCAGGACCTGACCCGTCGCCTGCTGCTGTCCGAAGCACGGGTTCCGGCGGGGGCGCCGATGGCTTCGAGCCTGCTGGAACTCCGGGTGGAGCGCCTCGGCGCCAGCGGCAGGACCGATCTCGTTCGGGATCTTCTGCGCCTGGGCCCGCCGCGACTCCAGGATGCGTCGCTCGCGCGCGCGGAAGTCGACAGCATGCTGCTGTCGGGAAATCACGCCGGCGCGTGCGCCAATATCGAGGCCTTGCTGCGGGTGGACGACGATCCTTATTGGCTCAAGGGTCTCACGTTCTGCAAGGCGTTGAACGGTGAAAGCGCCGCGGTCCATCTCGGCGTTTCCTTGCTGCAGGAGGGGGGCGGAGACGGCGATGACGCCTTCTTCGAGCTGGTGGAATCGCTCGTGGGAGAAACGAACTCGGCGCCCGACGGTTTGATCGATCCCTCGCCGTTGCATCTGGCGATGCTGCGCGCCGCCCGCCTCGAGGTTCCCGACGACGCGGTTCCAGGCGCGCGCCCGGCCATATTGCGCGCCATCGCGACCTCTCCGAACGCACCGTTGCCGACGCGGCTCGTGGCCGCGGAGCGCGCCGAGGCCGCCGGCGCCCTTTCGCCGGACGCGGTGACGGCGATGTACGCCAGCGTGGAGTTCTCGCCCGAGGATCGACTGGCATGGCGAACCCTGGCGGCCGAGGAGGCCGGACCACGAGTCAACGCGCTGCTGTACCAGGTCGCCTCCACCGAGACCGACCCCCAGACGAAGGCCCGTGTCGTCGCCGCCGCGCTGTCGCGGGCGCGCGCCGTGGGCGGGTTCGGTACAGCGGCGCGCGTCTTGCGAGACGTCTGCAAGTCCATAGAACCGTCGCCCGGCCTGGCGTGGGCGGCGTCGGACATCGGGCGGGCCCTGCTGGCCGCCGGAGACGCCGGGTCCGCGCGGCGCTGGCTCGACATGCTTTATCGGAGCGCTTCGCGCGCAACCCCCGATGCCGCCGTCGCCGTTCTGGATCTCTGGCCTCTCGTCCAGCTCATGGACGTCGACGGTTCCCTGGGATGGAGCGCCGATGCGCTGGTCAACTGGTGGGTCGGCGAGCAGGAGCGGTCGGGGGATGACGCCTTCGAGCGGGCGGCGGTGATTCTGACGTTGATGGACGCGGTCGGCTACGACGTTCCCGAGACGTCGTGGCGAGAGCTGCTGGAATCGTCCTTGACCGTCACCGCCTACCTGCCTTCGGTGCAGCTCTGGCGGGCGTTGGAGACCGCGGCCGCGAACGGCCGTGTGGGCGAGACGGTCCTGTTGTCGTTGCTGGCGCTCGGAGAAGTGGGTCCCGCCGGCGCCGATCCCACAACCCTGCATACCGTCGTGTCCGCTCTCAGAGGCGTGGGTCTGGAGACGGACGCCAGGAGACTGGCGCTTGAATCGGCGCTCGCCAAGGGCCTCTAGCGGCGGGTCCGCGGGGGCGGTGACACCGTTCCGAGTCGTCGGCGGAAACATTTGACTGACACCAACATCGAGCTGTTTCTCGAGATGATGTCCGCGGAGCGGGGCGCCGCGTCGGCGACTCTGGGCAGCTATCAGCGGGACCTGGAGGATTTCGCCGGGTTCGCGAACGAACGTGGAGTAACGGTCTCCTCCGCCGATACCGGACTCGTTCGCGACTACCTCGCCTCCATGTCGGACGCGGGTCTGGCGGCGTCGACCGCGGCCCGCCGTCTTTCCGCTCTCCGGCAGTTTTTCGGCTTTCTGTACGCGGAGGGACTGCGGAAGGACGATCCCTGTATCGCCGTCGACGGTCCTCGGCGAAATCGTCCGCTGCCGAAGGTGCTTTCGGAGCGCGAAGTCGAGCTGCTTCTGAACACGGCGCGCGAGATGAAGGGTCCCGATGGCGCGCGATTGCTGGCGTTGACGGAAACCCTCTACGCCACCGGCCTCCGCGTGTCGGAACTCGTCGGCCTGCCCCTGTCGGCCGCGAGATCGGACTCCCGGGTGCTGACGGTGCGGGGCAAGGGCGACAAGGAGCGGATCGTGCCTCTCGGCGAGTCCGCCAAGGAGGCGATCGCCGGCTATGTCGCTGTGCGCAAGCATTTTCTGAAGGAGGGCGAGGAGTCGCCGTGGCTGTTCCCGTCGCGGAGCGCGCGTGGACACCTTTCGGAGCGCCGGTTCGCGCAGATGATCAAGGACGTGGCCTGCGACTCGGGAATCGATCCGGCGCGGGTATCGCCGCACGTCCTCAGACATGCGTTCGCGAGCCACCTTCTGGCTCACGGCGCCGACCTGCGGGCGGTACAGCAAATGCTGGGTCACGCGGACATCTCGACGACGCAGATCTATACCCACGTGCTCGAGGAGCGCCTGAAGGAGATGGTGACGCGACACCATCCGTTGAGCATCGGATCCGGTGCGCGGAACGATCCCTCCGAGAGCCGGACATGAGCTTCACCATCGTCGACGAGGCGACGCAACGATTGAATCGCTCGGAGCTCTCGGTCCCCGCGACATCGACCCGATTCCTGGAGCGTGCGGCGGCGAGTCCTGCCGACGTCGTCCTGCTCGACCTCGAGGACTCGGTGGCGCCGGACGACAAGCCGGCGGCCCGCGGGAACGTGATCGAGGCCCTCAACGACCTCGATTGGGAAGACCGGACGGTGTCGGTCAGAATCAACGGTCTCGATACGCCCTGGATGTATCGCGATGTCGTGGACGTCCTGGAAAGGGCCGGCGCGCGCCTCGATCTCGTCATGGTGCCCAAGGTCGGGACGGCGGCGGACGTCTATGCCGTCGACATGCTGATCTCGCAGATCGAACAGGCCACGGGCCTGAAAAAACGGATCGGCTTGGAGCTGCTGGTGGAGACGGCCTTGGGAATGCGGAACGTGGAGGAGATCGCGGCCGCGAGCAAACGCACCGAGTCCCTTCATTTCGGGGCCGCCGATTACGCGGCGTCGACCGGCGCGCGAACGGTCGGCGTCGGAGGATCGAATCCGGACTACCACACACTCACCGATCCGGATCGCGCCGGCCGACGGGAGAGGCACTGGGGCGACGTCTGGCACTATCCACTCTCGCGCGTGGTGGTCGCCGCGCGCGCGAACGGATTGCGGCCCGTCGACGGGCCGTTCGGCGACATCCCGGACACGGAAGGATTCCGTTCGCAGGCGCTGCGCGCGGCCGCCCTCGGTTGCGAGGGCAAATGGGCGATCCATCCGAGCCAGATCGAGCCTGCGAACGAACTGTTCAGCCCCGCGAGGGAAGAGGTCGCCCGGGCCCGGCGCATCCTGTCGGCGATGCGCGAGGCCCGGCGCGACGGTCGCGCCGCCGTGTCGCTGGACGGTCGCATGATCGACATCGCGTCGATCCGTCAAGCCCAGGTCATGGTAAGGAAGGCTCGCCGGATTCGATCGCGGGAGCGGGCGGCATCCGGCGCCCGGCGCGGACCTTCCGCTCCCGCGGTGAAGGCATAAGGGGCGGCCACGAGATGGAAGCGTTTCTCGATTTCGAAAAGCCCCTCGCCGAACTCGAGAGCAAGATCAGGGAGTTGCGCCATCTCGCCGATACGGGCGATGCGGACATCGGCGAGGAAGTCGCCAAGCTGGAAGCCAAGGCCAGTGCGTTGCTGGTCGACACATACGCGAATCTGACGCCGTGGCAGAAGACCCAGGTCGCGCGTCATCCCAATCGGCCGCACTTCGGCGATTACGTCTCGCGCCTGATCGACGGCTTCACCCCCTTGGCGGGCGACCGCGCGTATGGCGACGATCCGGCGATCCGGGGCGGGTTGGGCCGCTTTCGCGGCCGGCCGGTCATGGTGATCGGACATGAAAGAGGCAACGGAACGGAAGGACGGATCCGGCACAATTTCGGGATGGCGCAGCCCGAGGGCTACCGCAAGGCCGCTCGCCTGATGAAGCTCGCCGACCGTTTCGATATCGCCATCCTCACGTTCGTCGATACGCCCGGCGCCTATCCCGGCATCGGCGCCGAGGAGCGCGGCCAGTCCGAAGCGATCGCGCGCTCCATCGAAACCTGCCTGTCCCTGAGCGTTCCCCTCCTGTCCGTCGTGATCGGCGAAGGAGGATCGGGCGGCGCGATCGCCCTTGCCAGCGGCAACCGCGTCATGATGCTGGAACACGCGATCTATTCGGTGATCTCCCCCGAAGGCTGTGCGTCCATTCTGTGGCGCAGCGCCGAACACGCGCGACAGGCCGCCGAGGCCCTGCGGCTCACCGCGAGGGACCTGGTGGGCTTCGGGGTCATCGATACGGTGATCGACGAGCCGGTCGGAGGGGCGCACCGCAGCCCGCTCGGCGCCATCGATGCCGCCGGAGACGCCATCGAGGCGGCGTTCACGTCTCTCGGCAATCTCGACGGGGGACAGCTCAGGTCGAGCCGGCGGGAGAAATTCCTGGAGATGGGACGGAACGGCCTGTATGGCGGCTGAAACCGGCCTTGACCCGCCACGGAGACATCCCGTGGAGGTCCGGCGCGGTTCGGCCAAGGCCGCCCCGAGGGCGATTCATCTCGCCTTGCCGTGACAGTGCTTGTACTTGCGTCCCGACCCGCAGGGACAGGGCGCGTTGCGCGGCACCTTGCCCCAGGTCCCGGGATCGGCGGGATCGACCTTGGGCCGTTCCTTCAGCATCGTGCCCGCGCCGCCGGAGACCGCGGCCATTTCGTCCTCGCCGGTAAAGGGATCGATATGGCTTTCGAGGAGACCCGAACGCTCCCGTGACGCCGGCGGCGGCGCGCTCCCGCGATGCTCCGCGTGAAGCTCCAGATTCGCCAGAAGCGCCGTCACGCCCATGCGCAAGTCGACCAGCATCGATTCGAACAGGGCGAACGCCTCGCTCTTGTACTCGTTCAGCGGGTCGCGCTGCCCGTATGCCCTGAGGCCGATGCCCTGGCGCAGATGATCGAGTGCCAGGAGGTGCTCCTTCCAATGCTGGTCCAGCACTTGCAGGAGAAGGTTCTTCTCGACCACGCGCCACAGGTCGCGACCATAATTGGCCGCCTTCTCGGCCATCTTGCGATCGACCTCCCGCTCGAGCCGCTCCCTGATCTCGACCGGGCCGACGCCTTCCTCCGCCGCCCAGGCGGCGACGGGCGGATCGAGATCGAACAGGCCCCGGACTTCGGAGCGCAGCGTCTCCGTATCCCACTGCTCCGCGTAGGCCTTCTCGGGTATGTGGCGGACGCAGAGCATGTCGACGACCTCGCGACGCATGTTGGCGACGTCCTCCGCCACGTCCTCCGCCTTCATCAGATCGATGCGTTGTTCGTAGATGACCTTGCGCTGGTCGTTCATCACGTCGTCGAACCGCAACAGATTCTTCCGGATGTCGAAGTTGCGCGCCTCGACCTTCTGTTGGGCGCGCTCCAGCGCCTTGTTGATCCACGGATGGACGATCGCCTCGCCTTCCTCGAGCCCCAGTTTGCGCAGCATCGTATCCATGCGCTCCGACCCGAAGATTCGCATCAGGTCGTCTTCGAGACTGAGGAAGAACCTGGAGGCGCCGGGATCGCCCTGCCGTCCCGACCGGCCCCGCAACTGGTTGTCGATACGGCGGCTTTCGTGGCGCTCCGTGCCGATGATGAACAAGCCGCAGGCGTCGATGACGGCTTTCCTGTCGTTCTCCGTTTCGAGAACGATCCCCGAAACGTTCCTTTCCCGTTCGGCCTCGTCGCCGGTGGCGCCGGCTTCCTGGGCGATCCGCATTTCCAGGTTGCCGCCGAGCTGGATGTCCGTGCCCCGTCCCGCCATGTTGGTGGCGATCGTGACGGCGGCGGGCCGGCCGGCCTGGGCGATGATATGCGCCTCCTGCTCGTGATACCGGGCGTTCAGGACGTTGTGCTCGATCCCGCGCTTCTTGAGAAGTTTCGACAGGTACTCCGACCTCTCGATGGAGACCGTGCCCACGAGAACCGGCTGTCCCGATTTCCGGCATTCCCCGATCTGCGCCAGGATCGCGTCGTACTTCTCGTCCGCCGTGCGGTAGACCTCGTCGTCCTGGTCGTCGCGAACACAGGGCAGGTTCGTGGGAATGGTGATGACGTCGAGCCCGTAGATGTCGGCGAACTCCTCGGCCTCCGTCAGGGCCGTGCCCGTCATGCCCGCGAGCTTGTCGTAAAGCCGGAAATAGTTCTGAAACGTGATCGAGGCGAGGGTCTGGTTCTCCTGCTGGATGGAGACGCGCTCCTTGGCCTCCAGCGCCTGATGCAGACCTTCGGAATACCTGCGCCCCTCCATCATCCGGCCGGTGAACTCGTCGATGATGACGACCCTGTCGTCCTTGACGATGTAGTCCGTGTCCCGAGCGAACAGCTTGTGCGCGCGCAGCGCCTGGTTGACGTGGTGGACGGTCGAGACGTTGGCGATGTCGTAGAGCGAACCATGTTCGAGCTGGCCCGACCCGGACAGGAGCTCCTCGACCCGCTCGACACCCGCATCGGTGAGGGTGACGGACCGGGCCTTCTCGTCGATCTCGAAATCCCCTTCTTCGAGGGTGGGAATCATCTTGTCCACGGCGAGGTACAGGTCGGACGAATCCTCGGCGGGTCCGGAGATGATCAGCGGCGTGCGCGCCTCGTCGATGAGGATGCTGTCGACCTCGTCGACGATGGCGAAGTCGTGCTCGCGCTGGACCATCTCGTCCAGCATGAACTTCATGTTGTCGCGCAGGTAATCGAAGCCGAATTCGTTGTTGGTGCCGTAGGTCACGTCCGCGGCATACGCCTCGCGCCGCCCGGCGTCGTCGACGCCGTGCACGATGACGCCCACCTCGAGGCCGAGGGCCTGGTAGATGCCCCCCATCCATTCGGCGTCGCGCCGCGCGAGATAATCGTTGACCGTGACGACGTGAACGCCCTTGCCGCCGATGGCGTTCAGATAGACCGGCAGCGTGGCCACCAGCGTCTTGCCCTCGCCGGTGGCCATCTCGGCGATCTTGCCCTGATGGAGCACCATGCCGCCCAGCAACTGGACGTCGTAATGACGCTGTCCGAGGTTTCGTTTGGCGGCTTCGCGGACGGTGGCGAAGGCGTCGACCAGGATGTCGTCGAGGGTCTCGCCGTTCTCGAGCCGCTCGCGGAACGCGGCGGTGCGCGCGCGCAGCTCGTGGTCCGCGAGACCCTCGAGACCGGCCTCGAGGGCATTGATGGCGTCCACCCTGGGCTGCAAATCGCGCAGAACGCGCTCGTTGGCGGTGCCGAAGAACTTCCTGGCCAACGCAGTGAACATGGGGTGTCCCCGATCTCGGAGAGGCGCGCGTCCTGGGGGGCGGATACCTTGGAGACATAAGGTCGGACCGACACCCTGTCAACGGCGCGCCCCGGTTCGGTACAGGTTCGGTGCATATGGGACGCGGGGGCGCGGTCCGTGTAACGTATCGGAAAATTCGAACCGGGAGGCACGCCATGGGACGGACGATCGAGGCGCGGATGCATGATGGGGTGTCCATCCGCGTCCATCGCGCCGACCCGGAACGGACGCCGCGCGCCGGCCTCGTGATCATGCACGAGGCGTTCGGCATGAACGATCATATCCGCGACGTGTGCGATCGGTACGCTGCCGAGGGGTATCTGGCGCTGGCGCCGGCGCTCTACGACCGGGTGGAGAAGGGTGTCGAGGTCCCCGGCTACGGCGACGCGGACCTGGCCCGCGGGCGCGAATTGCGCCAGGGGGTCGAATGGGAACCCGCGGTCGCGGACATGAAGACGGTCATCGGCCTCGCGCGGGAAGCGGGCGCGGTCGGCGTCGTCGGCTATTGCTGGGGTGGGTCGCTGGCGTGGCTCGCGGCGACGCGGTGCGGGGCCGACGCGGCGGTCGGCTACTACGGCGGCCAGATCGTCCAGTTCATCGACGAACGGCCCGGGTGTCCGTTCATGGCGCACTTCGCGGAGCACGACGTCCACGTCCCGCCGGAGAGCGCCGGGACGGTCCGCCGCCGCCACCCCGGCGTCCCGGTCCACATGTACGACGCCAACCACGGGTTCAACTGCGACCAGCGGGCCGATTACGACGCCGGGGCGGCGGCGCTGGCCTGGGACCGCACATCCCGGTTCCTTGCCGCCAATCTCGTGGCGGCGCCCGCCGCCGCCGGGGCATAACCGCGCCGGGCGGTCGCGGCGCCGGACTCCGCGGAGACGACGGGCGATCCGAACACGATGACCGCCATCGTCGACAACAGACGCCGCCGGGTGGGAGAATTCCTGCGCCAGCGCATCACGGCCGGTTCGGACCTGTCGATCGTCTCGGCCTATTTCACCATCTACGCCTACGAGTCCCTGCACGACGTGCTGGAGAGAGCCGGACGCACGCGCTTCCTCTACGGCGAACCGCAAGGCGTCGGCGACGTGGACCCGGCGGGCGGCGAGCCGAAGCCCTTCCGCCTGAACGACGACGGCGGCATCGCGCCGGCCCGCGTGCTGGCGCAAAAGCCGCTGGCCCGCGCCTGCGCCGCCTGGATCGACAGGCAGGTCGAAATCCGAACGATCGACCGCGCCAACTTCCTGCACGGCAAGCTCTACCACGTCGCGGGCGGGAACGGCGCCGCCGCGCTCGTCGGGAGCTCGAACTTCACGCGCCGGGGCCTGGGCCACGGCGCGACGCCCAACGTCGAGCTCAACCTGGAGGTCCGTGACGAAACCGACCGGGCGGCGCTCCTCCGCTGGTTCGACGACCTGTGGGGCGACGAGAGCCTGACCCGCGACGCCAAGGCCGAGGTCCTGGCGGCGCTGGAGCGTCTGGGCGCGGCTCACGCGCCGGAGTTCGTCTACTACAAGACCTTGTTCCACGTCTTCGAGGACTGGCTCGCCCGCCAGGGGGAGCGGGAAGGGCTGCTCCGGGACCTCCATCTCCACGACACGGAGATCTGGCGAGCCCTTTACGAGTTCCAGAAGGACGCCGCGACCAACGCCATCAACCGCCTTCTGAGGCACAACGGCTGCATCGTCGCCGACAGCGTGGGGCTGGGAAAGACGTGGACGGCGCTCGCCGTCATCAAGTTCTTCGAGCTGCGCAACGAACGGGTGCTGGTGCTCTGCCCCAAGCGGCTGGAGGACAACTGGACCCGCTACACCGCGTGGGCGGGGTTCCGCGACAACCCGTTGGAGAAGGACCGCCTGAATTACGTGGTGCGCGCGCACACCGACCTGAGCCGCTACGAAGGCAGGGCCGGGGCGGTCGCTCTCGCCCGGTTCAACTGGGGCGCGTTCGATCTCGTCGTCATCGACGAATCGCACAACTTCCGCAACGAGGGCCGCGACCGGACGGACGACGCCGGCAACGTCACGAGGCGCAGCCGCTACAACCGGCTGCTGGAGGAGGTGCTCAAGGACGGCGCGCGGACCAGGGTGCTGATGCTTTCGGCGACGCCGGTCAACACCAGCCTGCGCGACCTGCGCAACCAGATCTACCTGATGACCGAGAAACGCCGGGACGCGTTCCGCGAGGCACTCGGCATCGACGACGTCCAGAACATGTTCGGCATCGCCCAGCGCGCGTTCCAGAGCTGGGAACGGGCGCGCCGGAGCGGCGGGCCGGCGGACAAGGCCACCTTGATCGAGAAGCTGGGCGCGGATTTCCTGACGCTTCTCGACGCCGTCACCATCGCCCGGTCGCGCGACCACCTGCGCCGCTTCTATCCGGCGGTCACCGAGCGGATCGGCGGCTTTCCCCACCGGGCGAAACCGGAAAACCTGTACCCGCCGACGGACGGCGAGGGCGAGCTTTCCTACGACGACCTGCACCGGCGGATCGGGGACTTCCGGCTCGCGGTCTACACGCCGTCGCAATACCTGAAGGACACGTCCGCCCTGGAGGAGGAGAAAGGGAAGCAGGGTTTCGATCAGCGCGACCGCGAGCACTTCCTGATCGGCATGATGCGCGTCAACCTGCTGAAACGCCTCGAAAGCTCCGTCCACGCCTTCACCCTGACGATGGGCCGCGTTCTCGGCAAGATGGACGCGCTCGACCGCCGGATCGAGGTGTGGCGCGCGCGCGGCGACGCGGACGAGGACGAGATCGACGCCCGCCCCGACGCGGACGACGAGGACGAGGAGTTCACCGTCGGCCGGGGGCGCCGCTACCGGCTCGACGAACTCGACGTCGACAGGTGGCGACACGACCTGCGCGAGGACAGGCGGATCTTCGCGGACCTCCACCGCCAGGCGAAACGGGTCACGGTCGAGCGCGACGCCAAGCTCGCCGAGTTGAAGGCGCTGCTGTGGCGCAAGGTCGAGACGGCGCCCACGGACAAGGACGGGCGCGCCAACCGCAAGGCCCTCGTCTTTACCACGTTCGCCGATACCGCCCGCTATCTGTACGATCATCTCGCGGACCGGGCGCACGACGAGCCGGCCGTCCGCGTGGCGCTGGTGACCGGCGGCGACGGCAACCGCAGCACGGCCGGTTCGGCGCGATTCGACGACATTCTGGGAGGCTTCGCGCCCAGGGCCCAGAACCGGGGCGGCGAAAGCGACGAAATCGACATCCTGATCGCGACCGACTGCCTGTCGGAGGGACAGAACCTTCAGGACTGCGACCTCGTGGTCAATTACGACATCCACTGGAACCCGGTGCGGCTGATGCAGCGCTTCGGGCGCATCGACCGGCTGGGGAGCCGCAACCGCGAGGTCCGCATGGTCAACTTCTGGCCGACGGCGAACCTGAACCGTTACCTGGACCTCAAGAACCGCGTCGAGGCGCGCATGGCGCTGGCGGACGCGACGGCGACCGGCCTCGACGACCCGTTGAACGAGGACGCGGCGCGGGGCGACTTGGCGTTCCGCGACCAACAGTTGAGGCGGCTGCGCGACGAGATTCTCGACATCGAGGACGCCGACGACGGCGTGAGCATGAGCGACTTCACGCTCGACGACTTCCTCGCCGACCTGCTGAGCTACATCCAGCGCCACCGCGACGCCCTCGAGGCGGCGCCGTTCGGCATCCATGCCGTCGTCCCCGCCCGCCCGGCGGCCGAATCCCGGGACGAAGTGGCTCCCGACACGATCCGGCCCGGCGCGATCTTCTGTCTGAGGCGCAAGACCGGCCCGGCGGAGCGGACGCCGAACCGCCTGTGGCCGTACTTCCTCGTCTACGTCCGCGACGACGGAACCGTGCGTTACGGCCTCCAGAAGGCGCAGCAATGCCTCGCCCTGTTCCGAACGCTCGCCGCCGGCCGGGCGCAAGTGGCGGCGGCCCTGGAGGACGCCTTCGACCGGGAGACCGGCCACGGACGGCGCATGGAGAAGTACGACAGGCTGCTCGGCGCGGCCCTGCGGGACATCGCCACGACCCTCCGCGACGCGCGGCTTCGGGCGCTCGCCCGCGAGCGCGGCGCGGCGCTGGCGAAGGCGTCCGAACGGCCCGGCGGCGCCGAGGACTTCGAGTTGATCACATGGCTCGTCATCGCCGACGAAGGCGGCGCGGCGGAGGACGGAACGGCAGAGGACGGAGCCCCGAACGATGCGTGAAGCCGTGACCGAAGCGCTGTCCACCTTCGCCGGAGGAAAGTCGGCGAAGGACGGCGCCGCGGCGCTGCTGGGCGCGCTCGGCTATAGCAGCGAGCGGACGGAGGACGTGGGCGGCGTCGATGCGTTCGTGGCCCTGCTGGAGGAGAGGAGGCCCCTGACGGCGCGGCGGCGCAAGCTGCTCGGCGCCTGGCACTCGGCCGATATCGTCTTCCAGGTCACCGGGGAGGAGATCGGCGACCGTCCGGGCCTGTTCCAGGACTTCGACCGCGGGCGCGCCAGGTCGTTCCTGTTCGTGGCCGCCGACCTCGAGGACCGCCCCTGGAGCCGGACCGAGCTGGCGGAGATGGCGCGCGCCGCCAATCTCGGCTTCCTCATGCCGGTCATCGTCCTGTTCCGCCACGGCGCGGCCGTGACGCTGGCCGTCGTCCACCGCCGCGCCCACAGGCGCGAGCCGGACCGCGACGTGCTGGAGCGCGTGACCCTGATCAAGGACGTGCGCGCCGCCGACCCGCACCGGGCGCACGTCGACGTCCTCGCCGACCTCGCGCTGCCGCGCCTGATCGAGGCCCACGGCGTCCGCGACTTCGACAGCCTGCACGCGGCGTGGGAGCGGACGCTCGACATCGAGGAACTCAACCGGCGCTTCTATCGCGAGTTGTTCGCGTGGTTCGAGCGGGCGGCGAAGGCGTGCCGCTTCCCCGACGACGGCGCCGGGGAGGGTTCGACCGAACGCCACGTCATCCGGCTGATCACGCGCCTTCTCTTCGTCTGGTTCATGAAGGAGAAGGGGCTGATCCCGGAAGAATTGTTCGAGGACGGCTTCGCCCGCGCGGCGCTTGTGGATTACGCGCCCGACGGCACGAACTACTACCGCGCCGTGCTCCAGAACCTGTTCTTCGCCACCCTCAACACCGAGGTCGACAGGCGCGCCTTCAGCGGGCGGAACCCGGGCGGCCACCGCGACTTCGCCAGATACCGCTACCGCGATCTGCTGTCCGACCCGGACCACTTCGTCGAGACGCTGAAGGCCGTTCCCTTCGTCAACGGCGGGCTGTTCGACTGCCTGGACGACTTCGAGGGCGTCGGGAAGGGCGGGCGGCGCATCGACGCCTTCACCGACAATCCCGCCCAGGGCAAGGGCCTGGAGGTCCCGGCGCGGCTGTTCCTCGACCCGGAGCGCGGCCTGTTCCCGCTGTTCCGGCGCTACAAGTTCACGGTGGAGGAGAACACGCCGCTGGACCGGGAGGTGGCGCTCGACCCGGAACTGCTGGGCCGCGCGTTCGAGAACCTGCTCGCCACCTACAACCCGGAGACGCGGGAGACGGCGCGCAAGGCCACCGGCTCCTATTACACGCCGCGCCATATCGTCGATTACATGGTCGGCGAGGCGCTGGCCGCCACCCTGGCGGAGAAGGCCCGCCCCGCCGGCGGCGATGCGGGCTGGTGGCGCGACCGGCTGGCCTACCTGCTGGATTGGGAGGACGCCTTCGACGACGCGGCGGAACTGTTCGACCCCGACGAGATCGAGTCCCTGGTGCGCGCCATCGCCGGCCTGCGGGTGCTCGACCCGGCGGCGGGTTCGGGGGCCTTCCCGATGGGCGTGCTGCACCGCCTGACGCTGGCCCTGCGCCGCCTCGACCCCGACAACGCGCGTTGGGAGGCGTTGCAGAAGGAACTCGCCGCCGCCCGCGCGGGCCATGCGTTCGACACCCGCGACGAGACGGCGCGGAACGCGGAACTGGTGGAGATCAGCCGGATTTTCGAGACCTATCGGGACTCCGACTTCGGGCGCAAGCTGTACCTGATCCAGAACGGCATCTACGGCGTCGACGTCCAGCCCATCGCCTGCCAGATCGCCAAGCTGCGCTTCTTCGTCTCGCTCGCCATCGAGCAGGAGCCGGACCGGGAGGCGCCCAACCTCGGCATCAAGCCGCTGCCCAACCTGGAGACCCGCTTCGTCGCCGCCGACGCGCTGATCGGGATCGGGACCGCCCGGCAGGGGGTGCTGCGGAGCGACGCCGTGCGAGCGCTGGAGGACCGGTTGCGACACGTGCGCGAGAGCTACTTCAACGCCGGCGCACGCGAGACCAAGCGACGCCTGCGCGACGACGACGCGAAGCTCCGCGACGCGCTCGCCCGCGAACTGGAAGGCCCGGACTTCGGACGCGACGACGCCCGAGCCATCGCCCGCTGGGACCCTTACGACCAGAACGCGCGCGCCGGCTGGTTCGACCCGGAATGGATGTTCGGCGTGACCGGCGGCTTCGACGTGACGATCGGCAACCCGCCCTACGTGCGGGCGGACTTCCGCGACGAACGCCACAAGGCCGCCCGCGCGGCCGTCATGGCCAGCGGCGACTACGAGACGCTATGGGAGAAGTGGGACCTGTTCGTTCCGTTCATGGAGAAGAGCTTCAGGCTGCTCCGCAACGGCGGCGTGTCCAGCCTGATCGTCTCGGACGCCTTCGGCCACGCCAAATACGCGCTCAAGGCGCGCGAGTGGTTCCTGCGCAACGCGCTCGTGGAGCGCGTCGACTTCTTCAGCCGGATCAGGATATTCGATGCCGCCGTACACAACCTTTCATACCTGTTCCGAAAGGCCGACGGCGCGAAGAACGAGCCGCTCCGGCGCCTGCACGAACCGGCGTTCGGGGAGGTCACGACGCTTTCCACCGCCGGGCAGAAGGACCTCGACGAGCGGGCCTTCTTCCCGGAAGACCTGTATCGCCCCCCGCCCGTGCCGACCGTCCGCCTCGGCGACCTCTGCTACGTCTCCGTCGGCATGGTGGTCCACGCGCACGAGAGACACGCGCCCGGCGCCTTCACTCTGGAGGACGTCGTGTCGGACGGGAAGGACGAACGCCATCCCAAGCCGTTCGTCGAGGGCAAGCACCTCGACCGCTGGCTCCCGGCGAGGAACCGCTGGCTCGAATGGGGCACCGAACGCGCGCCCGCCCTGTTCAGGCGGAAGACGTTCCCGGAGCTGTATGACGTCGAGGAGAAGATTGTTGTCCAGCGTAGTCCTGGCCCCGATCCGAAAGCGTGTTACGACGATGGCCACTTTCATTTCGATGCAAGCAGCGTCGGTTTCCTTCTTTGGAAGGATCTCAAAGGTGTGCGCAACCGGTCTCTACGGAAGCAGGCCCGCTACAAGGACGAAAGGAAGCGCGACGATCTTCCGTTCCGCGAAGACCTCGAACGCGACAGCCGCCGCTTCTCGATCAAGTACCTGCTCGGCGTCATGAACTCGACCGCCGCCCGGAACTTCCTGCGCGCCCGCCGCCGCAGCAACATCCACCTCTACCCGGACGACTGGAAGGAACTCCCCGTTCCCGACGTCCCGCCCGCCGCCCAACGACCGGTCGTCGATCTCGTCGACGGCATCCTCGCGGCCAGGCGGGCGGACCGGAACGCGGACGTGACGCCGATGGAACGCGAACTCGACGAAGCCGTCCACGCGCTCTACGGCTTCACGGACGCCGGGATCATGGACGGAGAGAGGACGCCTTGACGGCCATCCGTGGCGCGCAACGGCGTTTGTCGGCCACTTTCGCGATCAAGTGGCACTCGAAGTGCCTCGATGGCATTATCGGCTTGGGGAACGGTCGGGAAACGTCCGGCGCGCGAGGAGCCGGCCGCCTGCCGAAGACGCCGAGACCCGGAGGGACCCGATGCAGCCCGTGCAATACCATGTCGGTGGATTCCCCCCCGAGAACCTCGACTGGACACGACTGATCCCGTTCATCGGCCCGGCCACGGCATCGGTGGCCCGCTACGACGGAACGCTCGCCGTCATGCCGAGCCCGCGCGTCCTGCTGGCGCCCCTGATCACCCGGGAAGCGGTTCTCTCGTCGCGCATCGAGGGCACCCAGACGACGATGGGCGAGGTTCTGGGGTTCGAGGCGAGAAGGGAAACGGCTTCGCCCACGCGCTTCGACGACATCCACGAGGTGCTCAACTACCGCGCCGCCATGCGGCGGGCCGAGGAGATGCTGCAGGACCTGCCGCTGTCCCAGCGGGTCGTCCGCGAGGCGCATCGCGTGTTGCTGTCCGGCGTCCGGGGCGAGGGAAAGGCCCCCGGCGAATACCGCCGCGTGGCCAACTGGATCGGACCGCCCGGCCGCGCCATCGACGAGGCCAGGTTCGTGCCTATCGGCGCCGGATTCCTCCCCGAAGCAATGAGCGCGTGGGAAACCTACATCCACGCGGATGCTTCCGACCGGCTGGTGCAGCTCGCCGTTCTTCATGCCGAGTTCGAGGCCCTGCATCCCTTCCTGGACGGCAACGGCCGTCTGGGCCGCCTGCTGGTGCCCTTGTTCCTTTGGCAACACGGCCATATCAGGGAACCGACGTTCTATATCAGCGCCTATTTCGAGGCCCATCGCGACGCGTACTACGAGGGCCTGCTCGCTGTGTCGCGCGACGGCGACTGGACCGGCTGGTGCCGGTTCTTCCTGCAAGCCGTCCAGGCCCAGGCCGAGGACAACCTCACCAAGGCGCAAGGCATTCTCGACCTCTACGAAGACATGAAGAAGCGCGTGGCGGATCTCACCCGCTCCCGGTATGCCATCCACGCCCTGGACTGGATATTCGAACGCCCCATATTCGGCGCCGCCGATTTCGTCGTCGGAACGAGCGGCACCCCGCGAACGGCGCGGCGAATCCTGGACGTGTTGTGCAGGAACGACATCCTGCGCGTGGTCATGCCGGGCTCGGGCCGCCGGACCGCCGTTCTCGCGTTTCCCGGTCTCCTGGACATCGTGGATGGGGAGAGGGTGATTTGACGGCCACTCGTGTCACGCAACAGCCGTTGTCGGACAGTTTCGGGGTTTTGTGGCCGGCAAGGCGCCTTGTCGGACACTTGTGGCACACAACAGCCGTTGTTGGACAGTTTCGGGGTTTTGTGGCCGGCAAGGCGCCTTGTCGGACACTTGTGGCACACAACGGCCGTTGTCGGACAGTTTCGAGGCTTTATGGCCGACAAGGCGCCTTGTCGGACACTTGTGGCACACAACGGCCGTTGTCGGACAGTTTCGGGGTTTTGTGGCCGGCAAGGCGCCTTGTCGGACACTTGTGGCACACAACGGCCGTTGTCGGACAGTTTCGGGGTTTTATGGCCGTCAAGGCGCCTTGTCGGACACTTGTGGCACACAACGGCCGTTGTCGGACAGTTTCGAGGCTTTGTGGCCGGCAAGGCACCTTGTCGGACACTTGTGGCACACAACGGCCGTTGTCGGACAGTTTCGGGGCTTTGTGGCCATCAAGGCGCCTTGCCGGCCATGACTGGCCGACAAGGAACCTTCGCCATCGGGTAGGGGCGCGAACCGGCGACCCCGGATCGCGGCCTTTCGATCCATACCGGGCCGCGCGCCCGCGTTCCCTTGGATGACCGGGAGGCGCAATCGGCGAACAGCGGCTCGCGCCGCCGCGGGGATCCTGTTCCTGTCGGCGGTGCTCGTCCCGGCGGGGACCGCGGCGACGGCGCGCGCGGGAGAGGCGCGGGCGGCGGTGGCCGCCAACTTCAGCCTCGCCGCCCGCGACATCGGCGCGGCGTTCGAACGGGCCACGGGACACAAGGCCGTCTTCAGTTTCGGGGCGACCGGGCAGCTCTTCGCGCAGATCGCGCAAGCCGCGCCCCACGAGGTCTTCCTCGCCGCCGACCGGGAGCGCCCCCGCAAGGCGGTCGAGGACGGATACGCCGTGCCCGGAACCCGGTTCACCTACGCGGTGGGCCGTCTGGCGCTCTACAGCCGCGAACCCGGCCTGCGGCTGGGCGCAGCGACGCTGCGGGACCGGTCGTTCGACCGGCTCGCCATCGCCAATCCGGCGACCGCTCCCTACGGGGCCGCCGCCGTCCAGACGCTGCGGGCACTCGGCGTCCACGAACGTCTCGCACCCCGGTTGGTCCGGGGCATCGACGTCGGCCAGGCCTTCCGGTTCGTCGCCACCGGCAACGCGGAATTCGGCCTCGTCGCCCTCTCGCAGGTCGGCCGCGGCGTCGCAGGGTCGCACTGGGTGGTGCCCGCCGGCCTGCACGCGGCCATCGCGCAAGACGCGGTTCTCCTGCGGCAGGGTCTCGACGACGGCGCGGCGCGCGCCTTCCTGGACTTCCTGCGCGGACCCGAGGCGCGGGCCATCAAGGAAGCGCACGGTTACGGCGCGGGCGATTGAGGGAGCGGCCTTGGACATCGCGGAGCTCTGGCCGGTCGTCCGGCTGACCCTGGAGTTGGCGGCCGTCACAACCGCGCTGCTGCTCCTGATCGCGACGCCGGTCGCGTGGTGGCTGGCGAGGTCCGGGGCACGCTGGAAGGAGGCGGTCGCCGCCGTCGTCGCCCTGCCCCTGGTCCTGCCGCCGACCGTGCTCGGGTTCTATCTGCTGATCCTGCTGGGGCCGGACGGCCCCGGCGGGTGGATCGCCGGCGTGTTCGGCGAGCGCTCCCTGGCCTTCACGTTCGAGGGTCTGGTGATCGGCTCGGTCGTCTATTCGATGCCGTTCGTCGTGCAGCCGATCCGCAACGCCTTCGAGGCCGTCGGCGACCGCCCGCTCGAGGTCGCCGCGACCCTGCGCGCCTCGCCGTGGGATGCGTTCTGGACGGTCGCCGTGCCCCTGGCCCGCCCCGGCTACGTCACCGGCGCGGTCCTCGGCTTCGCTCACACGGTGGGGGAGTTCGGCGTCGTCCTGATGATCGGCGGCAGCATTCCGGACGAGACCCGGGTCCTGTCGATCGCCATCTTCGAGCTGGTCGAGACCCTGCGCTGGGCGGAGGCTCACGTCCTCGCCGGCGGGCTGCTGGTGTTCTCCTTCGCCGTCGTCACGACCATGACGGTCGTCGAGAAGCGCGCGCGGCGGCCCGGGTCGTGACCGCATGGCCGCGGCCGTGGAATCCCATCGGATCGAGGCGGCGTTCGCCGGCGCCCTCGGCGACTTCTCCCTCGACGTCGCCTTCGAGGCGCCGATGCGGGGCATCGCCGCCCTGTTCGGCGCGTCCGGTTGCGGGAAGTCCACGACGCTCCGCTGCATCGCCGGATTGCAGCGCCTGCCGGGCCGGCTGGTGGTCGGCGGCGAGGTGTGGCAGGACGACGATGCGGGCGTGTTCCTCAAGCCTCACAGGCGGCCGATCGGCGTCGTCTTTCAGGACGCGAGCCTGTTTTCGCACCTGTCCGTGCACGGAAACCTGCTGTACGGAGCCAGGCGCGCCGAACGCTCGGGCGTCCCGCCGGTCATACGCTCCCGGGACGTCATCGAGTTGCTCGGACTCGAACGTCTTCTCGACCGCGCCCCCGGCGCCCTGTCGGGCGGCGAGCGCCAGCGCGTGGCGGTCGGCCGCGCCCTGCTCTCCCAGCCGCGCCTGCTGTTGATGGACGAGCCGCTGTCCTCCCTCGACCGGATGGCGAAGGACGAGATCCTGCCGTACTTCGAGGCGCTCCACGAGGAACTGTCGATCCCCATCCTCTACGTCAGCCACGACATCGCGGAAGTGGCCCGTCTGGCGGACTGGACGGTCATCCTGTCGTCCGGCCGGAAGCTGGCGGAGGGGCCGGTACGGGAGCTGCTGGAGCGTCTCGACCTGTGGCCCGAAACCGGGCGGTTCGAGGCCGGCGTCCTCCTCACCGCGCGGGTGACGGGCCATGACGAGAGGTACGGCATGACGTACCTGGACCACCAGGGGCAGACGATCTCCATGCCGGCCCGGAACCTGGCGGTCGGCGCCGAGGTGAGGCTCCGCGTCCGGGCGCGCGACGTGTCGCTCGCCACGCGCCGGCCCGAGGCGATCAGCGTGCGCAACGTCCTCTCCGGGACGGTCGTGGAAATCGCCGAGGATTCGGACACGGCCTACGCCGAAACCCTGATCGACATCGGCGGCGGGCGGCTTCGGGCGCGCGTGACCCGCCAGTCCGTCGCCGACCTGCGACTCGCACCGGGCACGCCGGTCTACGCGCTGGTCAAGTCCATCGTCTTCGACCGCGGAACGCTGTCCGTCGCGGCGACGGCTCCGGCGGGAGCGGGCGGGGGACGGTCCGCGTCCCCGGAACACGGCGGCAGCCATTGACTTGACCGCGGTTCAGCCGCGCCCGGACGGAAGCTCCCGTCGCACTACCTTGCCCGGATTCAGGATTCCGTCCGGGTCCAGGGCCGCCTTCACCCTGGCCATGAGATCGATCTCCAGGGCCGGTTTGTAACGGACGATCTCGTCGCGCTTCAGACGTCCCAGTCCATGCTCGGCGCTGATGCTGCCGCCGAAGCTCGCGACGATATCGTGGACGATCTCGTTCACGGCGCCCCAGCGGGCCAGAAACGCTTCCTTGTCGGCACTCGCCGGCGGGGCGACGTTGAAGTGGATGTTGCCGTCCCCGAGGTGCCCGAACGCCACGACGCGGGCATCCGGGACGGCCTCCTCGACGGCCCGCGTGGCGCGGTCCAGGAACGCGGGAACATCCGGCAAGGGGACGGAAACGTCATGCTTGATGCCGCCACCCTCGCGCAGTTCCGCCTCGGGGATGGAGTCCCGCAGCTTCCACATGGCGCGCGCCTGCGCCTCGCTCGTCGCGACCGCGGCATCCTCTATCACGCCGACATCGAGGGCGGCGGCGAGGGCTTCCTCGACGCCCTCCCGCGGGCCGGTTTCCGCGAAACCCGACTGAAGCTCCAGGAGCACGTACCACGGATGTTTCGCTTCCAGAGGGTCGCGCGTGTCGGGAACGTGGCGGAAGCAAAAATCGAGACAGATGCGGGACATCAGTTCGAAACCCGTGATCGCGTCGCCGCACGTCGCGCGCGCGCGGCCGAGAAGCTCCAGTGCGCGCGCGACGTCCCGCGCGCCGACGAACGCCGTCACGACGGAGCGCGGTCGGGGAAACAGCCTGAGCACCGCGGCCGTGACGATTCCCAGCGTCCCCTCGCTGCCGATGAACAGCTGCTTGAGATCGTATCCCGTGTTGTCCTTCCTGAGCTTTCGGAGCCCGTTCCATATCCGCCCGTCGGGCAGCACGACCTCCAGACCGAGCACGAGATCGCGCGCGTTTCCGTAGCGCAGGACCGCCGTGCCTCCGGCGTTCGTCGACAGGTTCCCGCCGATCTGGCAACTCCCCTCGGACGAGAGGCTCAGGGGGAACAGGCGATCGGCGTCCGCCGCCGCGGCCTGAAGGTCGGCGAGGATGCAGCCGGCCTCCACGGTCATGGTGTTGCCGGCCGAGTCCAGTTCCCGGATGCGATCGAGCCGGGCCATGGACAACAGGATCTGGGCGCCGCTCTCGTCGGGAACGGCGCCCCCGCAGAGGCCCGTGTTGCCTCCTTGCGGAACGACGCCGATACCGGCCGCCGCGCAAACCCGGACGACCTCCGCGACTTCCCCGGTGTCGGCGGGCGAGACCATGACCGGGGTCGCGCCATGGAACAGGCCCCGCCGTTCCTCGAGGCGGGGAGCCAGGACCTGCGGATCGTCGGTCCATCCCTTGGGGCCGACGACGTCCTTGACGCGGGAGACCGCCCGCTCCAGGCCTTGAAGCGCGAATTGCCGCGTCGCCCGTTCGCTCATCCCGCCGATGTATCGGATGGTCCGGACCGGTACAAGCCGGGCGGCGGGCCGGTGCGCCGGCGCGGCGACATCGCCCCCGCCGACATGGTGGAGACGCCAGGGCGGCACCCCGTGTAACGGAGCGGGGCGGGGCGGATACCCGCATGGAGATATTCTGCAAGGGTCGCATCCGGTATCCGTCCGAACCCGGTCACGAGGCATCGCCGCCGACTCGGGAGTCCGGGCGCGGCGCCGCGGCGCGGCGGAGCCGGTCGTTGATGGCGCGGCCCACGCCGGTCTCCGGAACCGGCATCACGGCGATGCGCCGGAACTCCGGTGTGTCGAGCCGCCACAGCATGTCGAACAGGTTCGCCGCCGCCTCCGCGACGTCCCCGGCGGCGCTCAGGTTGAGCGTCCTCGCCGCGTCGCCGGGAACCACCGGGCCGAATGCGAGCAAGGCTTCGTCCGGGTCCGCGTGGACGGCGCCCAACCGGACGGGCAGGTTCGGCGCGTAATGGCTCTCCGCCCGTCCGGGGGAGGTCGGGGTCGCCTCCCCGGCGGTCCGCGGACGGGCGACGGGCCCGACGAGCTCCTCGACGGCTTCGACGGACACGCCGCCCGGACGCAGCAACAACGGTTCGTCGCCGGTCAGGTCCAGGACCGTGGACTCGATCCCGACGGCGCAGGAGCCGCCGTCCAGGATCGTCGGAACCGCATCGCCCAGGCTTTCGCGAACGTGCCGGGCCGTGGTCGGGCTCGGCCGTCCGGAGAGATTGGCGCTGGGGCCCACGACCGGACGCCCGGCCGCGCAGATCAGGGCGAGCGCGACGCGGTCGCGAGGCACCCTCACGGCGACGGTATCCCGTCCGGCGCACGCGCGGTCCGCGATCGCGCATCGCGCGGCCCGCGGGAGGACGAGCGTGAGAGGACCGGGCCAGAACGCCGCCGCCAACGCTCCGGCCCGCTCGTCGAACGGCGCCAGTTCCCTGGCGGCGTCGAGGTTCTCCACATGGACGATCAGCGGATTGGACGCGGGCCGGCCCTTGGCCGCGTAGACGGCGGCGACCGCGCCCTCGTCGGTGCCGTCGGCCCCGAGGCCGTACACGGTCTCGGTAGGGAAGGCGACGAGCTCTCCCGCCCGGAGGCGCCGGGCCGCCCGCGCGATGGCCGCCGGCGTCGCCGCCACGACTCCGGTCTCGTCCTTTCGCTTTCGCCCGTCGTCGGCCATCGGCCAAACCGTCCGTTTCCACCCTTCGCACCCGTCGCTTTGCCCTTGGCGGGCTTCCGTGCCATATGTATCCGACCCGAAGCGGACAGTCTTGTACTCTCGAGGCTCGTCATGAGCGGATACACGCCCCCCCTCCGCGAGATGCGGTTCGCCCTCGACGCGGTCGCCGGCCTCGACGCGCTGTACGGGCTTCCCGGATTCGAGGATCTCTCCCCCGACCTCGTGGACGCCATCCTGGGCGAGGCCGGACGCTTCGCGGCCAACGAACTGGCGCCGCTCAACCGTCCGGGCGACAAGGCGGGCAGCCGTCTGGAAAACGGCGTGGTCCACGCGCCGGACGGTTTCAAGGAGGCCTACGCGAAATTCGTCGACGGCGGCTGGGGGGGCGTCACCGCCGATCCCGACTACGGCGGCCAGGGCCTGCCGCGCGCCGTCGGCACGGCGGTGAACGAGATGTTCGCGGCCGCGAACCTGTCGTTCAGCCTGTGCCCGATGCTCACCCACGGCGCCGTCGACATGCTCGTCCATCATGGCAGCGCGGAGCAGAAACGGAGCTATCTGGCCAAACTGGTCAGCGGCGCATGGGCGGGCACCATGAACCTGACCGAACCGCACGCCGGGTCCGACGTGGGCGCCCTCAAATCCCGCGCCGTGCGCGACGGGGACCGCTACCGCATCAAGGGCACCAAGACCTTCATCACCTGGGGCGAGCACGGCATGGCCGAAAACATCGTCCACATGGTATTGGCCCGGACGCCGGACGCGCCGCCCGGCACCAGGGGAATTTCCTGCTTCATCGTGCCGAAGTTCCTCGTCGATCCGGACGGCGGTCCGGGCGAACGCAACGATCTCAGGTGCGTCTCCCTGGAGCACAAGCTCGGAATCAACGCGAGTCCCACGGCCCTCATGTCCTTCGGAGAGTCGGAGGGCGCCGTCGGATACCTCATCGGCGAAGAGAACGACGGTATGCGCTGCATGTTCACGATGATGAACATGGCGCGCCTGGCCGTCGGACTCGAGGGACCCGCCATCGCCGAGCGCGCCTTTCAGCAGGCGCTCGCCTACGCGCGCGAACGCGTGCAGGGACGTCCCGTGGACGGATCCGGCGCCGACGCCGTGCCCATCGCGCGGCATCCCGACGTCCGCCGTATGCTGATGACCATGAAGGCGTATACCGAGGCCACCCGGGCGCTCGCCTACTTCACGGCCGTCCACCTCGACATCGCCGAGCGCCACCCGGACGAGGACCGCCGCCGGCGCGGCCAGGGGCTCGTCGACCTCCTCACTCCGGTGGTCAAGGCCTGGTCGACCGACGTCGGCGTCGACGTGGCGTCGATCGGCATCCAGGTCCACGGCGGCATGGGTTTCATCGAGGAGACCGGCGCCGCGCAGCACTATCGCGATGCGCGAATCGCGCCGATCTACGAGGGAACGAACGGGATCCAGGCGCTCGACCTCGTGGGCCGGAAGTTGACGTATCACGGTGGCGTCCACGTTCGCGGGCTGATCGACGACATGCGGGCGACGGCCGACGCGCTCGGCGCCGCGTCCAACGGACTTTCCGGAATGGCCGATCACCTGACGACCGCCATCGGGAGGCTCGCGGCGGCGACGGACTGGATGATCGAAACGCGGATTTCGGGGAACCCCAACGAGTGGGCCGCCGGGGCGACGGAGTACCAGCACATGCTGGGTATCGTGACGGGGGGATACCTGATGGCCCGCGCCGCGCTGGCCGCGGAGCGCGATCTGTCGAGCGGCGGCCGGGACGATTCCTTCCTGGCCGCCAGGATCGCGACGGCCCGGTTCTATGCCGCCCACATTCTGCCGCGCGCCGCCGCCCTGCTCGGCCCCGTGACCGGCGGGTCGGAACTGTTGTACGCCATCGACCCCGAGCACATGACGCACTGACGACGCCCCCCTGACTTCGGAGGACCCCATGCCGGACGCGGTCACGCAAGACGTTTCCGACGGCGTTCTGACGATCACGATGAACTGGCCCGACCGCCTCAACGTTCTGGGCGGCGAGATGGTCGACGGACTGGCGGAAGCGTTCGACCGCGCGCGCCGGGACTCCGACGTCCGCTGCGTCGTCTTCCAGGGCGCGGGCAGGCATTTCTGCGCGGGCGGCGACATCCGCCTCATGCGGGACTGGGCGGCCATGCCGGCCGACGCCCGGCAGGAGCAATTCAGCTCCTTCATCTCCAGATTCCACGTGGTGGCGGGCGGTATGCAGGCGCTGCCCAAACCGGTCGTCGCCAGTCTCCACGGGGCCGTCGCCGGCGCGGGCCTGTCCCTCGCCATGGGCAGCGACCTCGCGGTCGCGGCGGACGATGCCGTGTTCACCCTGGCCTACATCGGGATCGGCGCCAGCCCCGACGGCGGCGGCACGTATAGCCTGCCGCGGATCGTGGGCCTGAAAAAGGCGATGGAAATCGCCATGCTCGGCGACCGGTTCGACGCCGGGACGGCGCTGTCGCTGGGCCTCGTCAACCGGGTCGTCCCGGCGGAGGAGCGGGAGCGGGAAACCCGCGCGCTCGCGGCGCGATTGGCGCGAGGCCCCGCGGCCGCGCTCGGTCGGACCAAGGCGTTGCTTCATGCGTCGCTCACGTCGGACCCCAGCGCCCAGCTCGACCGCGAAAAGGAGAGCTTCGCCCACTGCGCGGCCACCGACGATTTCGTCGAGGGCCTGAACGCGTTCATGGAGAAACGGACGCCGGCGTTCACGGACGGCGCGGTGGCGCAGCCGGTGACGCCGCCGCCATGACCACTACGTCGTATCGAGCGTCCATGTATCGATGATACCCCGGCGCGAGATTCGAGATGCCCGAAGTCGATTGAATGCCGGAGGCAAGCGGGCTACCCTCGACCGCGTTCCTGACGGAACACCCTGGGACCGAAGAGGAGAATCGAGATGATCACGATGAAGCGGTATTCGGTCGCTGCGCTGGCGGCACTGCTGCTGTCCCTGTCGGCGTCGGCGGTGCAGTCCCACTGTCAAATCCCGTGCGGCATCTATGACGACAACGCCCGCGTCGTGTCGATGCTCGAGGACGTTGCGACGATCCGGAAAGCGGTTGCACAGATCGCGGACCTCGCCGGCAAGACCGACCCGCAGTCGCAGAACCAGATCGTCAGATGGGTCATGAACAAGGAGCAGCACGCGCAACGCATCATCGCCACCATCAGCGACTACTTCCTGACCCAGCGCGTCAAGGCGAAACAGGAGGATTACACCGAGCGCCTTCGGAAACACCACGCGGTCATCGTCGCCGCCATGCGCGCGAAGCAGAATGCGAACGCCGAGATGGTGGCAGACCTCGAGAGCGCCGTCGAAGCACTCGCGCCTTACTATCCCCCGCATGACCATTAGGTTGCCCAAACGCGGCCTCCGGTCATTTCCCGCATGGCGCACAAGACGGCAGGCGTGAATTTGGCGTGGTCGCCGCCGACCCGGGCGTGTTTGGTCGAGTTGAATCCGGGCGGGCGGCATGGTCTGGTCGGCAGGGTTCCCGGGTTTCCCGGCCCGTCGCCGGGTGCTGCGCGCGGGAATCGCGGCCGTCGTGACCGGACCGGCGATTCGCCCGAGGCGACGGAACGGAGGCGGCCATGTTCAAGACGCGCGTGACCGAGTTGTTCGGCATCGAGCATCCGCTCGTTCAGGGCGGCCTGCAAGGCGTGGGTACGGCCGAGCTCGTGTCGGCGGTCGCGAACGCGGGGGCTCTCGGGTTCCTCACGGCGCTGACGCAGCCGACGCCCGAGGACCTCGCCAAGGAGATCCAACGCACGCGCGACATGACGGACAGGCCGTTCGGCGTCAATCTGACGATTCTGCCGACCCTGACGCCGGTCCCTTACGAGGAGTACGCGCGGGCGGCCGTCGAGTCCGGCGTCGGAATCATCGAGACGGCGGGCCGCAACCCGGAACCCTTCATGCCCATCTTCAAGAAGGCCGGCGCCAAGACACTGCACAAGTGCACGTCGGTCCGGCATGGCCTCAAGGCGCAAAGCATCGGCTGCGACGCCGTCGGGATCGACGGGTTCGAATGCGCGGGTCATCCGGGCGAGGACGACGTACCCGGACTCGTGCTCCTGCCGGTCTCGGCCGACGAGATCGACATCCCGATCGTGGCCTCCGGCGGATTCGCGGACGCCAGGGGCCTGGTCGCAGCGCTGGCCCTGGGCGCCGACGGAATCAACATGGGATCGCGGATGGTGGCGACCAGGGAGGCGCCGGTCCATGACGACGTGAAACGGTTCATGGTGCGGTGCACCGAGCGTGACACGGTGCTGATCTTCCGCAAGCTGCGCAATACCGCCCGCATCCTCAAGAACGGCGTGGCGGACAGGATCCGGGAGGTGGAGACCTCAAACCCGGATTACACCATCGACGACCTGATCGACCACGTCTCGGGCGAAAGGAGCCGCAAGGTGCTGGAAACGGGCGATCTCGAACACGGTGTCATCTGGGGCGGGCAGACGGTCGGCCTCATCCGGGACGTTCCCACGGTCAAGGAACTCGTCGACCGCATCGTTTCGGAAGCGGCGGACATCGTGAACGACCGTCTGGCGGCCCTCATGCCGGCGCCGCCACGGCGCGCCACGGCGTAACCCGCCGCCATGCCCGCATCGTGAAGGAATCCGTCATGACGGACCATGTCTGGCTCAAGAACTATCCGGAGGGCGTGGACTGGAACATGCCGCTCGTCGCCAAGCCGCTGTTCGCGTTGCTGGACGACGCCGTGGCCCGGTTTCCGGAGCGGCCCTGCATGGACTTCCTGGGCCGGATCTACACGTATGGCGAGGTCGGCAGGCTCGTCGACCGCGCCGCGTCCGGATTCCGGAGGCTGGGCGTCGAGAAGGGCACGAAGGTCGGGTTGTTTCTGCCGAACTGTCCGCAATTCGTGATCTGCTACCACGCCATCCTCAAGGCGGGCGGAGTCGTGGTGAACTACAGCCCGCTCTACTCCGAGCCGGAGCTCCTCCAGCAGATCGAGGATTCCGAGACCGACATCGTGGTGACGCTCAATCTCGTGGCGCTCTATCCGAAAGCGCAGGCCATGCTGGAGCGAAGCCGGTTGAGGCTGCTGGTCGTCGGCACCATGAGCGAGGCGCTGCCCTTCCCCAAGAACTGGCTGTTCCCGCTGGTGAAACGCCGTGACGTCGTTCGGGCGCCCGCCGACGCGAGCCACGTGCCGTTCAAGGAGTTGATCGACAACGACGGCGTGTACGAGCCCGCGACGGTGAATCCCGAAAACGACGTCGCGGTGCTTCAGTACACGGGCGGCACGACGGGCGTACCCAAGGGCGCCATGCTGACGCACGCCAACCTCTTCATCAACACCGTGCAGTGCGGGGTCTGGTTTCCCGCCCTGGAACCGGGCGCGGAGCGCGTCATGGGCGTGCTGCCGTTCTTCCACGTGTTCGCCATGACCGCCGTGATGAACATGAGCATCCATCTCGGCGCCGTCATCATCATGCACCCGCGATTCGAACTCGACGCGGTGCTCAAGGACGTCCACGGGAAAAAGCCGACGCTGTTCGACGGCGTGCCGACCATGTTCGGCGCCATCAATGCCCATCCCCGGTTGAAGGATATCGACCTCACGTCGATCAAGGCCTGCATCTCCGGCGGCGCCCCGCTCCCGGTCGAGGTGAAGCGGCGCTTCGAGGAACTGTCCGGGTGCGTGCTGGTGGAGGGTTACGGACTGACGGAGTGCTCCCCGGTGGCCACGTGCAACCCGTTCTCGGACGGCGCCAAGGCGGGATCGATCGGTCTGCCCATGCCCGGGACCGTGATCGAGATCGTCGACCGCGACGACCCCGCCAAGGTGCTGCCCCGGGGCGAGACCGGCGAGATCTGCGTCTCCGGCCCCCAGGTCATGACCGGCTACTGGCGGAACGAGGCGGCCACGCGGGACGTCATCGTCGATGGCCGGCTGCGCACGGGCGACGTGGGATACATGGACGAGGACGGCTACACGTTCATCATCGACCGCATCAAGGACCTCATCCTGGTCAGCGGCTTCAACGTCTACCCGCGTAACGTCGAGGACGGGATCTATCGGCATCCCGCGGTCGAGGAAACGACGGTGATCGGCGTGCCGGACGAATACCAGGGCCAGAGCGTGAAGGCGTTCGTCAAATTGAAGGACGGCCAGGCGCTGACGGAGGAGGAACTGAAGGCGTTTCTCGAGGACAAGCTCGGGCGCCACGAAATGCCCAGGCACGTCGAGTTTCGGGACGCCCTGCCCAAGACCATGATCGGCAAGCTGTCCAAGAAGGAGCTCGTGGCCGAGGAGGAGGCGAGGCGACAGGCCTCCGGGACCGAGGCGCCAGCCGCCTGACGCGGGCCTCGGGCCGGTGTCCGCGCGACCGGGGCCGCATCCCGCTTCCTCCCGGCAAATCCCGCCGCCCCGACCCCCCGTTGCCAAGGCGCCCTTCGACCGCGAAAATCCCGCACAGGTGGCGTTCCACCGGCGCGGACATCCACCGGACCGGAAAGACGGGTCGAAGGCGAACGATGGCGACACTCCTGTACACCCACGAGGCTTGCGTCGCCCATCATACGGGCGACCGACATCCCGAGAGCCCGGACCGTCTGCGCTCGGTGTGGGCGGCGTTGGCTGGCGCGGGTTTCGACCGCCTCGTCCGCCGCGAGGCGCCGGAGGCGAGTCGCGCGCAACTCTCGCTGGCTCACCGACCGGACTATGTCGACGCGGTGCTGGCCGCGATCCCGGAAACCGGACGCCGGCACCTCGATCCGGATACCGTCGTGTCTCCCGCCTCCGGCGCGGCGGCGTTGCGCGGCGCCGGCGCCGTCGTGGCGGCCGTCGACGCGATCATGACCGAACGGGACGTCGGGAACGCGTTCTGCGCCGTGCGTCCGCCGGGACACCATGCCGAACGGGCGCGCTCCATGGGGTTCTGCCTGTTCAACAACGTCGCCATCGGCGCCCTTCATGCCCGCGCCAAGCACGGGTTGCGGCGCCCGGCCGTCATCGATTTCGACGTCCATCACGGCAACGGCACCCAGCACATGTTCGAGAACGACGAGGACCTGTTCTATGCCTCGTCCCACCAGGCGCCGTTCTATCCGGGAACCGGCGCCAAAAGCGAGACGGGCGCGGGAAATATCGTCAACGCGCCGCTCGCGGCGGGGGCCGGGTCCGTCGAATTCCGAGCCGCCTACGAGGACGACATTCTTCCCGCCCTGCGTGCGTTCGATCCCGACATCCTGTTCGTTTCCGCGGGTTTCGACGGGCACGCGGACGATCCCCTGGCGCAGTTGCGGTTGACCGAGGACGACTACCGATGGATCACCCGCGAACTGCTCGCCGTCGCGAAGGAGCGGTGCGGCGGGCGCGTGGTCTCCGCGCTCGAGGGAGGCTATGACCTCGGCGCGCTGGCCCGTTCGACGGAAGCGCACGTCCTGGAGTTGATGAGCGCGTAGTGCGCTGCCGGAGACGCTTTCCCGTCGACAGTTTCCTTGTCCGGGACAATCGCCAGACTTACACTCCCGCGAAACCGGGAGGTCGCATGGTGATGACGAAACCGGACGACGACGCGCCCATCCCCGCCGATATCGTCGGGCTCGACTTCGAAAAAGCGCTGGCCGAGCTTGAGGAAATCGTCCGGCGGCTCGAGGCGGGCGACGTAAGTCTCGAAGAGTCCATCGAGATTTATACGCGCGGCGCCCTGCTCAAGCGTCACTGCGAGGCCAAACTCCGCGCCGCCGAGGAGAAAATCGAAAAGGTCGTGCTCGGCCCGGACGGCGGCATGGCCGTGGAGCCCGTGGATCTGTCCTGACCGCCACGGACGGACGACATCCCGACGATGACGGATCTCGCGACAGCGTTGAACGCCGCCGCCGAGACGGTCGACGCCGAACTCGAGGCCCTGCTCCCTTCCGCCGAGGGGCCGGAGTCCCGTCTGCTGTCGGCGATGCGGTACTCGGCGCTGGCGGGTGGGAAGCGCCTTCGCGCGTTCCTCGTCCTTTCGAGCGCCGACCTCTTCGAGGTCGATCGCCGGTGCGCGTTGCGTGTGGCCGCCGCCGTGGAGCTCGTGCATACCTATTCGCTGGTCCACGACGATCTTCCTGCCATGGACGACGGCGACCTGCGGAGAGGCCTGCCCACCGCGCATATCGAATTCGACGAAGCGACGGCCATTCTTTCCGGCGATGCGCTGCTCACGCTCGCCTTCGAGGTCCTCGCCGAAGAGGCGACTCATGCCCTGGCGTCCGTCCGATGCGAACTCGTTCGCTCGCTCGCGGCCGCCACCGGGTGCCGTGGAATGGTCGCCGGCCAGATGATCGACCTCGACTTCGAGAACACCGAGACGAACGTCGCGACGATAACCCGTCTGCAACAGCTCAAGACCGGCGCCCTGATCGCGTTCTCCTGCGAGTCGGGCGCCATCCTCGGACAGGCCCACGGTCACTTGCGACGCGCGCTCCACGCCTATGCACACGACCTGGGACTGGCCTTTCAGATCGTCGACGACCTCCTGGACGCGGAAGGTGACGCGGCCGAACTCGGGAAGGCCGTCGGCGCAGACGCGGAAGCAGGCAAGGCGACGCTCGTTTCGCTCATGGGCGTCGATCGCGCGCGTATGCAGGCCCGGATGCTGGCCGATCAGGCGAGCTCCCATCTCGACCCGCTCGGGGACCGCGTCGAGCTTTTGCGCGCCGTCGCCGATTTCGTCGTCAGGCGACGCGCTTGAATGCCGGAGGTGCCATTCCTCGTGTATACAGGTTCCCGTAAATTCGGGCGTTGAGGAGCCGCGAGCGTGACCGCCGACAGCAAGACACCGCTACTCGATTCCGTATCGATCCCCGCGGATATCCGGGGCTTCTCTCCGGAACAGCTGCGCCAGTTGGCGGACGAGCTGCGGGCGGAGGTGATCGACGCCGTGTCGGTCACCGGCGGCCATCTCGGCGCCGGGCTGGGCGTCGTGGAGCTGACCGTCGCGCTCCACCACGTTTTCGACACACCGAACGACCGGCTGATCTGGGACGTGGGACACCAGTCCTACCCCCACAAGATCCTCACCGGCCGTCGCGACCGGATCCGGACCCTGCGCCAGGGTAGCGGCCTCTACGGTTTCACCAAGCGCAGCGAGAGCGAATACGACCCGTTTGGAGCCGCGCACAGCTCGACCTCGGTTTCGGCGGGCCTGGGTATGGCGGTGGCTCGAGATCTCGCGGGCAAGAACAACAACGTCATCGCCGTGATCGGCGATGGCGCCATGACCGCCGGCATGGCCTACGAGGCGATGAACAACGCCGGTTCGATGCCGAACAGGCTGATCGTCGTTCTCAACGACAACGACATGTCGATCGCCCCCAACGTCGGGGCGCTCAAGGCCTATCTCTCCCGCCTGATCTCGTCGCGTTCCTATCGCGGTCTGCGGCACCTCGCCAAGGAGGTGGCGCAACACCTGCCCGAGCCGGTCGAACGGACCGCCCGGCTCGCCGAGGAGTACGCCCGCGGCTTCGTGACCGGCGGAACGTTGTTCGAGGAGCTGGGCTTTTACTATGTCGGCCCCATCGACGGGCACAACATCGATCATCTCCTGCCCGTGCTCAGGAACGTGCGGGACTCCGCGCAACCCGGTCCCGTCCTCGTCCACGCGGTGACGCGCAAGGGGCACGGCTACCCGCCGGCGGAGAGCTCGGGCGATAAGTACCACGGCGTTTCGAAGTTCGACGTCCTGACCGGGACGCAGGTCAAGGCCAAGTCGAACGCCCCGTCCTACACGAAGGTGTTCGCCCAATCCCTGATCGCGGAGGCCGAACGCGACGACAGGATCGTGGCGGTCACCGCGGCCATGCCGTCGGGAACCGGGATCGACCTGTTCCAGAACCGGTTCCCGGAACGCTGCTTCGACGTCGGTATCGCGGAACAGCACGCCGTGACTTTCGCCGCGGGTCTCGCGACCGAGGGCTTCAGGCCGTTCGCGGCGATCTATTCGACGTTCCTGCAACGGGCCTACGACCAGATCGTGCACGACGTGGCGATCCAGTCACTGCCGGTGCGCTTCGCGATCGACCGCGCCGGGCTGGTCGGCGCGGACGGGCAGACCCACGCGGGTTCCTACGACGTCGCCTATCTGTCCTGCCTGCCCGGCTTCGTCGTCATGGCCGCGGCCGACGAGGCGGAGCTCGTCCACATGGTGGCCACGGCGGTTTCGATAGACGACCGGCCATGCGCCTTCCGCTATCCCCGCGGCGAGGGCGTGGGCGTCGAAATGCCGGAGTCGGGGGAGGTCCTCGAAATCGGCAAGGGACGCATCATCCGCGAGGGGAACACGATCGCGCTCCTCTCGTTCGGGGCGCGGCTGCGGGAATGTCTGAACGCCGCCGAGGAGTTGGCGGCCCGCGGCCTGTCCACCACGGTGGCGGACGCGCGCTTCGCCAAGCCGCTGGACCACGACCTTCTGCGTCGGCTCGTGGCCGAACACGAGGTGCTGGTCACCATCGAGGAGGGGGCGGTCGGAGGGTTCGGGTCGCACGTCCTCCAGTTCCTCGGCGCGGACGGCCTTCTGGACCGGGGCATAAAGATCAGGGCGATGACGTTGCCCGATTTCTTCGTCGCCCATGATTCGCCCGCCAAACAATACGAAGCCGCGGGTCTGACAGCCCCCGACATCGTGGCCACGGCGCTCGCGGCGCTCGGCCTCGACGAGGCGGTGGAAACACCGGCCCGCGCCTGAGCGCCCGGGCGCGGGCCGTTCGTCTCTCCCGGCGCCGCCCAACCTCGTCGTGAAACCGCGCGCATGGCGAGGCCCGCCAAAGCCCGGATCGACAGACTGCTCGTGGAGCGGGGGCTTGCGGCGTCCCGCGAGAAGGCGAGAGCGCTGGTCATGGCCGGCGACGTGTTCGCCGATGGGCGGCGAATCGACAAGCCCGGCGTCGCGCTTCCTCGCGATGCGCCGCTGACCGTCAGAGGCACGCCGCATCCCTGGGTAAGCCGGGGCGGCGTCAAGCTGGCATACGCGCTGGAGCGCTTCGGCCTCTCCGCGTCGGGCGCCGTCGCGGTCGATATCGGCGCCTCGACGGGCGGTTTCACGGACGTGCTGCTCGAAGGGGGCGCCCGCAGGGTCTATGCCGTCGACGTCGGTCACGGCCAGCTCGCCTGGAAGCTGCGGCGGGACGATCGGGTGGTGGTCCTGGAACGCACCAACGCCCGTTACCTGTCGCGGGAGCACGTCCCCGAACCCGTCGACCTGATCGTCTGCGACGTGAGCTTCATCGGTCTCGAGCTCGTGCTGCCGCCGGCGATGAAACTGGCGTCGTCTCCCGCCACGCTCGTCGCCTTGATCAAGCCCCAGTTCGAGGTCCGGCGGGATCAAGTGGGAAAGAAGGGAGTCGTCCGTGATCCCGGCCTGCACGACGAGGTATGCGAGCGGATCCGGAGCTTTGTCGAACGCCGGTCCGGCTGGCGGACGGTGGGGCTTGCAGAGAGTCCCGTCCGGGGACCAGAGGGGAATCGTGAATTCCTGATCGCGGCGATATTCGACGACGACGCCGTGACATAGACCTCCACCTCTCCGGTACGACCGAGGATCGTCACATTGCGTCGGGGCCGGACCCCAAGGAGCCGCTCGACATCGGTTCGAGCACTTGTCGCGCGCCCGCCGGCCGCCCCATGCGAAACCCGTGAACCTCTCCCGCTCTCGGACCTTCATGGAATATCCGAGCCACTCCCGCACTGCGCCCGGTGCCGGAGCAGGTGATCGGCGAGGACGCACGCCATCATGGCTTCACCGACCGGGACGGCGCGGATGCCGACGCAGGGATCGTGGCGGCCCCTCGTCGCGACATCGACGTTCCGTCCCCGCGAGTCGACGGTGCGAACCGGAGCCGAAATGCTCGACGTCGGTTTGACGGCGAAACGCGCCAGCACGTCCTGACCGGTCGAGATGCCGCCAAGCACGCCGCCGGCGTTGTTGGACAGGAAGACCGGTTCGCGCCCGCGCATCCGCATTTCGTCGGCGTTCTCCTCTCCACCGAGCGCGGCGGCGGCGAAACCGGCGCCGATTTCCACGCCCTTGACCGCGTTGATACTCATCATGGCGGCCGCCAGATCGGAATCCAGCTTGCCGTAGAGGGGGGCGCCCAGTCCCGGCGGCACCCCGCTCGCGACGATCTCGACGACGGCGCCGATGGACGATCCCCGCTTGCGCACGGACTCGAGAAACCCGGCCCACTCGGCCGCGGCGTCGGGGTCCGGGCACCAGAAGGGATTGTCCTCGACGGCCTCCCAGTTCCAGCGCTCGCGGTCGATCGTATGCGGCCCCACCTGAACCAGGGCGCCACGCACGACGATCCCGTCCCCGAGCACCTTGCGCGCGACCGCACCGGCGGCGACGCGGGAAGCCGTCTCGCGGGCGGACGCGCGACCGCCGCCGCGCCAGTCCCGGATCCCGTATTTCCGTTGGTAGGTGAAGTCCGCGTGTCCCGGCCGGTACACGTCGTTGATATCGTCGTAATCCCTGGAGCGCGCATCGACGTTCTCGATCGTCAGGTTGATCGGCGTTCCGGTCGTCCGGCCCTCGAATACGCCGGAAACGATCCGGACCGTGTCGGGTTCCCGGCGCTGACTCACATAGCGACTCCGGCCGGGACGACGCCGGTCCAGCCAGTGCTGAATGTCCGACTCGGCCAGCGTGATCCGGGGCGGAACCCCGTCGACCACACAGCCGATGGCCGTCCCATGACTCTCGCCCCAGGTGGTGACGCGGAACAGATGACCGAAAGTGTTATGGGACATGGGATCGGGATGTTCCGGGGATCGGGGCGTTTCCGGCGGCGCCCGACGCGCGGGCGGACGAACGCCCGCTATCGCTATCGATCCCGACCGTTCCCGGTCTCCTGGACGACGGAGATGTCGGGCGCGTCCACGGCCTTCATGCCGACGACGTGGTACCCGCTGTCGACGTGGTGGACCTCGCCCGTCACGCCGCGACCGAGATCGCTCAGAAGGTAGACGGCGGCATCGCCGACTTCGTCCGTCGTCGTGTTGCGCTTCAGCGGAGCATTCAACTCGTTCCACTTCAGGATGTACCGGAAATCTCCAATGCCCGACGCCGCCAGTGTCCTGATAGGTCCCGCGGAGATCGCGTTCACCCGGATATTTCCGCCGCCGAGATCGACGGCGAGATAGCGGACGCTCGCTTCGAGAGCGGCCTTCGCGACACCCATCACGTTGTAGTGAGGCGTCACCTTTTCCGCACCGTAGTAGGTCATGGTCAGGATGCTGCCGCCGTTGCCCATCAGGGCCTCGGCCCGCCGGCAGACGGCCGTGAACGAGTAACAACTGACGTTCATCGTCATGGCGAAGTTGTCGAGGCTGGTGTCGATATAGCGACCACTCAACTCCTTCCGATCGGAGAACGCGATCGCATGCACCACAAAGTCGAGCGTGCCCCACGCCTTCCCGACCGCGTCGAACGCCGCGTCGATACTGGCCGCGTCGGTAACGTCGCAATCCTCGACGATCGAGGACCCGAGGGAGGCCGCCAGAGGCTTGACGCGCTTCGCCATGGTGTCGCCCTGGTACGTGAAGGCGAGCTCCGCTCCGTGTCTCGACAACGCGCACGCGATGCCCCAGGCGATCGATCGATCGTTCGCCACGCCCATGATCAACCCTCGCTTTCCGGCCAACAACAGCGCGGAATCTCCCATGCGCTCCTCTCGAAACGGAAATCTCCGGAAGGCGACGGTATCCTATATGAAAGCCGGGGGCCCTCAAAAACCGCCGCGAAACGACCGCCGCTTTCGCCACGAACCGACGGGGCCGTCACGATCGTCCGGGCTTCGCGCGGCGATGTTCTCCGCGGGCAACGTCCCGGCCCTGGACCCCGCTCGCGAGTGTCCCCGGGCCACGGCCATGTCCATGGCGCGAAGCGGCCGCCACACCCTCCCGCGCGTGCGGCTCCCGCGCTCGCTCGAAGCGCGGACCGGGGCCGCCCACGCGGATGTGATGCTCAATCGCTGGCGATCTTCCACGTGCCGTCAGGCTGACGGCAGGCCGTGCCATACGCCGACTCGGTATCGCCGCCGGCCGTTATCGTCTGCTGGAACTCGCGGCAATAGGTGCCGCTCGCATCCTGGTACGTGCGTCGCGGCGTGACCTCGCCGGAGTTTCCGGAATCCGGGTTCCTCCAGGCACTCGCGGTTCCGGACGGCGTGGTCTCGAGCGCCTTCTGCTGTGTTTGCCGCAAAAGGGCCATATCCACGTCGTCCAGCCATTTGCCCACCTTGCTGCCCACGAACGCTCCGAGCAGGGTGCCCGCCGCCGTCGCCACGAGCTTGCCTTTCCCTTTGCCGATCTGCGCGCCGGCGACGGCGCCACCCGCGGCACCCAGCAGGGTGCCGATCTGCTGCTTGGGGCCAGCCGACTCCACGCACGCCGCCAACGACACCGCCATGGCGCCGACAAGCAATAATCCGAACGTCTTCATGATCCCGTATATCTCCCGTTCCACTCGATGGACCCCGACCGTGGCGACGGTCCATCCTTCTTCACGAAATTGTCGTCCAACCCCTGATCGACGCCCATCAACCGACGGTCAGGCCGAACGAAAGCCACCTGCCAGACCTGCGATCCCTGCACACATCATCGGAAAACGACGCGCGAACACCGATTATGGAGGCGCCAAAGTGATTTTTGAAGTCCGGGACCGGCCCCAAGTCGCGCTGATTCGCGGCCTGGCCTGTATACAAGTGAACCAGGACGCCGGTGGTGTCTCAGTTTGAAATTCTTGCTTGTTCGTGGTTTTCAGTGGCCGGTGATCGGTGCCGGCAACTGGCCACTGGTCACTGGTCACTGGCCGACGGCACTCCCAAGGATATGTCAGATAGCTCACCCAGCGTGCCATATTTCAAACTGAGACACTACCAGAACGCCATATCGATCGACAATTCTCCGCGATGCTCGCTAGAATTGATCCGTGACCGTTTCGGCAGGGACCGCGCGCCGAGGCCATGCTTCGGGTCGTGAGCAACCGCGACCGAGGACGCAGAGTGACGTCGTCTGATCTCCAGGATGCGCGGGATTCAGTGCTCGCATCCCAGGATCCGCTGGAAAGGTTCGCCCGGTGGATGAAGGATGCCGAGGGTAGCGAGCCCTCGCTTCCCAACGCCGCGTCGTTGGCCACCGCCACGCCCGATGGGCGGCCCTCGCTCCGCATGGTGCTTCTCAAGGAATACGACGCCGGCGGATTCGTGTTCTATACCAACCTCGAAAGTCGCAAGGGCGAGGAACTGACGGTCAATCCCCGGGCGGCGATGTGCTTTCACTGGAAGAGCCTGACGCGGCAGGTCCGCCTGGAAGGCGTGGTCAAGATGCTCGACGACGGCGAAGCCGACGCCTACTTCGCCACACGGGATCGCGAAAGCAAGATCGGTGCCTGGGCGTCGCGCCAGTCACGACCGATGAGACGCCGCTTCGAGCTCGAGCGCGAAATCGCGAAATACGCCGCCAGATACGCCGTCGGCGACATCCCGAGACCCGGTTTCTGGTCGGGGTATCGGTTGCAACCGGTTCGTATCGAATTCTGGAACCAACGCCCGTTTCGGCTGCACGATCGGCTGCGATTCGACCGGGTGGACGAAGGCTGGCGATTGACAAGGCTCTACCCGTGACCGAGGCGCGACCGTCGTACCAAGCCGATCCGGGGGCGTCGGCATCGCGACCCGCGCCGGAGGATAAAGGGTTCGGCGCGTCCGCGCGTCTCATGCGTCACGCCAGTCACGCATCCGTCGCGGTGGCGTCCGTCCTCGTCGTCGCCAAGACGGTCGCATGGATCATGACCGGCTCGGTCGCCATGCTGAGTTCACTCGTCGACTCCCTGCTCGACGTCGTGGCATCGGGCATCAACCTGTTCGCCGTTCGACAGGCGTTGATGCCGGCGGACAGGGAGCATCGATTCGGCCACGGAAAGGCCGAGCCATTGGCGGGTCTCGGACAGGCCGCGCTCATCGGCGGCTCGGCGGTGTTTCTCCTGTACGAGGCGACGGCTCGGCTGATTCATCCGCAACCGATAGAGAGTGGAGCGGTCGGCGTTTCCGTCATGGTGTTCTCCGTCGTTCTGACGCTGATGCTGGTCACGTACCAACGCCATGTCGTGCGCGTGAGCGGATCGATCGCGATCGCCGCCGATTCCGTCCATTACAAGGCCGACCTGCTGGTCAATCTCGGCGTCATCGCCGGGCTGCTGGCCGTGACCCTGCTGGACTGGCAACTTGTCGACCCCCTCGTCGCCATCGCCGTGGCCGCGTACATCTCCTTCTGCGCCTGGGAGACTTTCAGAAAGTCCCTCGACATGCTGATGGATCGCGAGCTTCCCGAGGAAGACCGGCGGCGCATCGAGGACATCGTGCGCGCTCACCCGGAAGTCCGGAGTATGCACGACCTGCGAACGCGGTCCTCCGGGCGTGACACCTTCATCCAGTTCCACCTCGAACTGGACGGCGGCATGACGTTGCTGGAGGCGCACCGCATCTCCGATGAAATCGAAGCCCAGGTTCTCAGGGCCTTCCCCAGGGCCGAAGTGATCATCCACGAGGATCCGGAAGGCGTGGAAGGAATACCACCGCACCCTGCCTGAACCCGTCCGATGATCGCAGGGCAATCGCACTTGGAAATTCTGTGGGAATCTTGTGATATCCAGAGCCGGACAAAGTGCGAACATAAGGGGGGAGACGCCAAAGTCTCGCTCATCTTGCCCGATTTGGCAGGGAATTGGCTCGCAAAGGGCGCCTCCGGTTTTCAAGTGCGATTGCCCTGCCGATGATCGGACCGTCGATTGGCCGAGTATCCGCGCCATGCTAGATTCGCGCGGGAAAGGAACCGAGGGAGGGTGAGTTGGCCATCAAGACCATACTCGTACCGCTCAGTGGTCTGCCCGGTCGCGGCCAGTGGATGGATGCGGTGATCAGGCTGTCGCGCGAATGGGACGCCCACCTCGAGGCTCTTCACGTCGCGATGGATCCACGCGACTCCGTGGCCTACGTGGGCGAGGGAATGACCAGCGCCATGATCGGAGACGTCATGGCCGTCGCCGAACGCGAATCCGACGAACGCCGGCAGGAAGCGCGAAAGGTGTTCGAAGACGCCTGCCGGAGAAACGGCGTGACCATCGGCGATCAACCGGATTCGGGCCCCGGGACCGCGCACTTCACGGTCGCCACGGGGCGCGAGGAGGACGTCGTGGCGTCACGCGGCCGGCTGGCCGACCTGATCTTCGCCCGGCGGCCCGAGGGCGGCAGCGAGGAGGTCACTTTTTCGGTGACGCTCGAGGCGGCTCTGCTGGACACCGGCCGTCCCGTTCTGATCCTGCCGCCAAGCGATCCCGTGGAGTTCGGATCCTCGATCGTCATCTACTGGAACGGGAGCCCGGAGGCCGGCAAGGCGATCAACTACGCCATGCCGTTCCTGGAGACGGCGGAAAAGGTCGGCGTGCTCGAGGTCGACGCAGAGAATCACAGCGGACCGGGTACGGAGGAGGTGGTCAGGTATCTCGCCTGGTGTGGCGTCAAGGCCGAGGGCCGCGAACTCGAGCGCAAGGGTTCGGACAGCGAAAGCCTGCTCGCCGCCACGAGCGCGGCGGGCGCCGACATGCTGGTCATGGGCGCCTACACGAGAAGCCGGTTGCGACGCCTGGTGTTCGGCGGCGTCACGCGCGACGTCCTGACCCGCAGCGCCGTACCCGTCCTCATGGCGCATTGACGTCGCCCGGCGGCATCGAGCGCCTGCCAGACCACCGAACCTTTTCCGACATGGCGAACGACCGACGGACACTGATCCTCACCGGAGCCAGCCGGGGTATCGGTCACGCGACGGTCAAGCGGTTCAGCGCCGCCGGCTGGCGGGTGATCACCTGCTCGCGTCACGCCTTCCCGGAAGACTGTCCGTGGCAGGCGGGGCCGGAGGACCACGTGGTCATCGACCTGGCCGACATCCGCAATCTGGACGAGGCCATCGCGGACATGAAATCGCGGCTCGGCGACGCGCCGCTGAACGCGCTGGTGAACAACGCGGCCATCTCGCCAAAGAGCCGCGACGGCACGAGAATGGACACGCTGAACACGGAAATCGATCTCTGGCAGACCGTTTTCAACGTGAACTTCTACGCGCCGGTCATGCTGGCCCGCGGTCTGGTGGAGCAGCTCAAGGCGGGGCAGGGCTGCATCATCAACGTGACCTCGATCGCCGGCGGGCGCGTTCATCCCTTCGCGGGATCCGCGTATGCCACCTCGAAGGCCGCGCTCGCGGCTCTCACGCGCGAGATGGCGGCGGACTTCGGGCCCCACGGTATGCGCGTCAACGCGATCTCCCCCGGGGAGATCGAGACGGCCATGATCGGACCGGAGTATCGGGCACTGGCCGGGGAGATACCCATGGGCCGCCTGGGGCGGCCGGAGGAGGTGGCGTCCCTCGTCTATTTTCTCTGTTCCGAGCCCGCGGCCTACGTCAACGGCGCGGAGATTCACGTGAACGGAGGGCAGCATGTCTAGCCGG
This sequence comes from Alphaproteobacteria bacterium, assembly GCA_965200265.1. GTDB lineage: Bacteria > Pseudomonadota > Alphaproteobacteria > UBA2966 > UBA2966 > UBA2966. Next base: position 2,932,144 of record OZ241357.1, read on the forward strand.
CGGAGCCGGGTGTATAGCCGGCGGAGCCGGGTGGCGCGCAATCGTCGGCGCGGAAGGGGAGGTTGTCGTTGCGCGGATTGATGATGAACCGGCCGCTGCTGATCTCCACCATCATGGATTTCGCGGCCGACTACCACGGCGAGCGCGAGATCGTGACCCGCACGGTCGAAGGGCCCATCCATCGATACACCTACCGCGAGGCCAGGGACCACGCCAGGAAGCTCGCCAACGCGCTGCTCCGCCTCGGCGTCCGGGAAGGGGACCGGATCGGCACGCTGGCCTGGAATACCCGTCGGCATTTCGAGGCCTACTACGGCATCTCCGGCATCGGCGCCATCTGCCACACGATCAATCCGCGCCTGTTCCCCGAACAGATCGCCTACATCGCCAACCACGCCGAGGATTCGTACCTGTTCCTCGATCTCACGTTCATGGAGCTGGTCGAGGGGCTGGCGGATTCGTTATCGAGCGTGAAGGGGTACGTCATCCTTACCGACGAAGCGCACATGCCGAACACTTCGCTGCCCAACGCGATGTGCTACGAAACATTGATCGGGGCCGAAAGCACCGCCTGCGAATGGCCGGAACTCGACGAGTGGACGGCCTCGTCGCTCTGCTACACCTCCGGAACGACGGGAAACCCGAAGGGCGTGCTCTACACCCACCGTTCGACCGTGCTGCACACCATCATGGTGTGCATGAACGACACCCTGGGCCTGCGCTCGGTCGACGTCGTCATGCCGGTCGTGCCCATGTTTCACGCGAACGCATGGGGACTCGTCTACGGCGCCCCGGCGGCGGGGTCCAAGCTCGTCCTGCCGGGGCGCCGGCTCGATGGAGAGAACGTCCACGAGCTGATGGAATCGGAGAAGGTGACGTTCACCGCGGGCGTGCCGACGGTCTGGCTGGAGTTGGCCCGATACCTTCGCGAATCGCGGAAAACGCCGACGACCCTGGAGCGTCTCGTCTCCGGCGGGTCGGCGATGCCGCGCGCGCTGACGCAGGTGTACGAGGAGGACCACGACACCCGCGTCATCCACGCCTGGGGGATGACCGAGATGAGCCCGATCGGAACGACCGGGAACTTCAAGCCGGGCATGGCGGAGCTTCCGGCCGAGCGGCGCTACGACATCCAGGCCAAGCAGGGGCGCGGCATCTTCGGCGTGGAGATGAAGATCGTCGACGACGATGGTAACGAACTGCCCCGCGACGGCGAGGCGTTCGGCGACCTGATGGTCCGGGGCGGTACGGTCTGCGACGGCTACTACAAGGGCGAGGGTGGCGACAGCTTCATCGACGGCTGGTTCAGAACCGGCGACGTCGCGACGCTGGACGCGGACGGGTTCATGCAGATCGTCGACCGCTCCAAGGACGTGATCAAATCCGGCGGCGAATGGATCAGCTCGATCGACCTGGAGAACATCGCGGTGGGCCACCCCGAGGTCGTCGAGGCCTGCGTCATCGCGGTGCCTCACCCCAAATGGGGAGAACGTCCGCTCTTGCTGATCGTCGGGGCCGAGGGCAGCGGCCTCGACCGCGACTCGATGCTCGCGTATCTCGGCGACAAGGTGGTGAAATGGTGGCTGCCCGATGACGTCGTTTTCGTTCCCGAACTGCCTCACACGGCGACGGGCAAGCTGTTGAAATCCGAACTTCGGGAAGCCTACCGGGACCACGCGCCCCCGGTCCCGTCCGCGGGCGCCGCGGAATAGGCCGCTCCGGCCGCTCGTTCACGCACGCCGATAGACCGTGTCCGGGCCGGGCGGGCCGTCGCAGCGAACGCGACCAGTTTCCGCCATGTGGATCAGGTGAGAGAGGACGGAGCGCGCCGCCGCCGCGTGCAAATGGCGGCCAACGTCGGCGTACATGATCTCGACCATCTCCGGGATCGTCGACGCGTCGTGGGCCAGGCAGGCCAGGATCTGATCCTCGCGTTCGTGGCGATGCGCGAGCAGCGCCGTAACGAAGTCCCGTGGTTCGGGAATGGGCGGCCCGTGCGTCGGCCAGAACACCTCTTCGCCGCGCGCCCGCAGGCGCTCGAGACTCCGCATGTAGGCCCGCATGTCCCCGTCGGGGGGCGAGACGACGGTTGTGGACCAGCCCATGACATGATCGCCCGGGAACAGGGCGTTCTCTTCGAGGAGCGCGTAGCACAGGTGGTTCGAGGTGTGGCCGGGCGTATGCACGGCTTCCAGCGTCCAGCCGTCCCCTTCGATACGGTCGCCGTCGCGCACGCGGATGTCGGGAACGAAATCCCGGTCGGCGCCCTCCTCGACCTCCCCGCCCCCGTCCGCGCGATCGGAGCCGTGGGAACCGAATCCGTATGTCGGCGCCCCGGTCGCTTGTTTCAGCGGCCGGGCCGCCGGGGAGTGGTCGCGATGGGTATGGGTAATCACGATATGGGTCACGCGCTCCCGCTCCAGGGCCCGCACCAGGGCGTCGACGTGCGAATCGAGCAGGGGTCCCGGATCTATCACGGCGACGGCGCCATGGCCGACGATGTAGGTTCCCGTGCCGTGGAACGTGAACGCGCTCGGATTCCCGGCGACGACGCGACGGATCATGGGGGAGACCCGGTCGGCCTTCCCGTATTCGAAGGTCATGTCGCGGACGTAGGGGATCTCGGTGGCCATGGATCGTACCGGGCGGTCGCGTATCGTGGCGGCGCCATCGTATCATGAATCGCGCACGGCGTCCTTCCGCCCGGCCGGAGGCGCGGACGAGAATCGGCACATGGGCTACCTGAATGACCCCCCCCCCCCCGCCCGTCGAGCCGAATGGTTCCGCTACTACACCGAAAAGCGAATCACGCACCAGTGGCTCCAAATCCATCTGCTGAAGGATCTCGCCGGCGTGCATCGCGTGCTCGAGGTGGGGCCTCATCTGGGCCTGGTTTCCGCGATGTTGCACAACGCCGGTTTCTCGGTGACGACTCTCGACCGCCTGCCGTCCCAGTATGCCCATCCCGATATCCGGCACTTGCAGGCCGAACTGGCGGACGTGGATCCCGAGATGATGTCGGGCTTCGACTGTATCCTCTGCTGCGAGACGCTCGAGCATCTCCGTTGGGAAGATGTCGACGGCGTCCTGGCGAAATTCAGGAACAGCGGCGCGCCGTGGCTCGTCGTCTCGGTTCCCTACCTGGGCTTCCAGGCCGACCTCCGCGCCTACGTCAACCGCTATACGGCGCGGAGGAAAACAAGCCTGAACTGGCTGAAATTCCTGAAGGAGTTCAAGTTCGACGCGGAGGCCGACCCTTGGGGCCACAAATGGGAGGTGGGATACCGCGGCCGAAGCCTCGGCGCGCTTGAAGCGAAATTGACCGGAGCCGGACTGCACATTCACCGGCGAGAGTTCACGTCGCCGACACGATCCGTGTTCTTCGTGCTGCGCAACGAGGGGTGACCGGAAGGGCCGCGCCCGATCGCGGGCCGCGCGGACGGGCGGCCCGAACCTCGGAGGAAAGGGAGACCGCCATGGGACGCATGAACGGAAAGACGATCGCCATCACCGGCGCGGCAGGGGGTATCGGCGGCGCGACGGCGCGACGTTTCGTCGAGGAAGGAGGCCGTGTCGCCTTCTGCGACCTGAACACGGACAAGGGAACGGCCCTGGAAACGGAGCTCGGCGCCGACAGGGCGTCCTTCACGACCGCCGACGTGTCGAGGGAAGGCGACTGCGCGCGTTTCATCGACGGCGCCATGTCCCGGTTCGGACGTCTGGACGTGCTGGTGAACAACGCCGCCATCCGCAACTACGAGGACGTCACCGAGGCCTCGGCGGAAAGCTGGGACAACGTGCTCGGAGTGAACCTGAAGAGCTACGTCTACTGCGCCAAGGCGGGAATCGCGGCCATGAAGAGGACGGGTGGCGGTGTGGTGGTGAACGTCGCCTCCGTCCGTTCGCTGCGCGCCGGCTCCAGATGCGTGCAGTACGACACGACCAAGGCCGCCATCCTCGGCCTCAACCGCAGCATGGCCCGCGATCACGCCGCCGACAACGTGCGGATCATGGCGGTCGGGCCTGGCCCCGTCTTCACCGACTTCCACCAGGCGCGCGCCGAGAGCATGGGCAAGACCCATGAGAAGTACCGGAGGGACTTCGGCGGCGGCACCATGCTGCGACGCCCCGGGGAGCCCGTGGAGGTGGCCAACGTCATCCTCTTTCTCGCGTCCGACGAGGCCTCCTTCATGACCGGCACCGTCGTCTACGTCGACGGCGGAGAGAGCGGCATGGGCATGTCCTGATCCGGCCCCACGTCCCGCCCTGTCCGGTTGGCCCGGCGGAACGCGGTCATGTGAAACCGGGCATGGCCGGGCGCGTACCGCCACGCGCGCCCGACGGGACAGGCCCGGCGCGCGAGGCAGCCCTCGGCCATGCAGTCCGCGCCGTCGTCGGAATCGATATGGCCGACGCATCGCGCGAGGTCGAAGGCGTTTCCGTCGTGGGCGCCGACCGGACAACCCGAGAGGCACGGTCTGCCCTCGCAGGTCTCGCACGGGCTTTCCCGGTCCGGGCGCGGCGGCAGCCCGATCGCCCGGGGGAAAGCCAGCGCGCCGCGATAAGCGTGCCAGAGGCCGTATTCCGGGTGGATCAGCGGCCCGACCGGCGACGGGAACACCGGTTCCGCCCGTTGCGCCCAGCGGACGAAGGGCAGGAAGGGCGGCCCCTCGAAGGGAAACAGAGGCCGGCACCGCGTCGACCCGCCCAGAACATCGGCGACGCGGACCAGAGCCTTCCGGGACCAGTCGTCGAGCAGCGTCGCGTGGGGTTCGTTGTCGGCGCTCTCGCCGGGGTGGTCTCCGGAAAAGGCCTGCCACATACCGCCGCCGACGTTTCCCGCGAGAATCAGCGTCACCGCCCGCGCGCCGTTGGCCATCGCGGGCACGCCGTCGGTCGACTCGACGAGGAAACCGCCACGCGGGGTCAACCCGGCATCGCGCAAGGCCGACGCGATGGTCCGGTAGTCGGGAATCGCCACCATGTTCCGGAATCCCAGTACACGATCGCCGCTCCGGCATAAAGCCCGCGTGCGGCGCCGGACGTATCGCGCCGGGTTGCGATAAACTCGGGCGAGCGGCCGGGGACGGGCGCGCGACGCAATCCGACGAGATCTCGATGCGGTACGGTTCCCACAGCACGGCGCGGATTGGACCACGGGCTGGAGCATGGAACGCGACATCGGCCGCCGCCGTCGCCGGCGCCCTTTGCCTGCTGGCGCTCGCGCTCTCGCCGCTGGCGGCGGTCGGCGAGGAACCAGGGGCTGCGTCCGACACCGGGTTTCTGACCGGCCGACTGCTGATCGCCGCGCCCGACATGTCGGATCCGCGTTTCGAGGAGTCCGTGATCTATATGGTCGCACACGACGAGCAGGGCGCCTTCGGCCTGATCGTCAACAAGATCCTCGGCGTGGAGCCCGTCGGCAAGCTGAGGTTCGAACGGGAACTGCCGACCGAGGAGAGCGGCCGCCTCATCCGCATCCACTTCGGCGGACCGGTCGACTTCGGGCGCGGTTTTATCCTGCATACTCCCGATTACACCGGCGAGCATACGGTCGTGGTCAACGACTCGTTCGCCATGACGCCCGGAGAGGATGCCGACCTCGTGCGCGCCCTGGCCAAGGGCGAGGGACCACGCGGGAGCATCGTGGCGCTCGGCTACGCCGGCTGGGCGCCGGGACAGCTCGAATCCGAACTCGCCCGCGATGCCTGGGTCATCGCGACCGCGGACGAGGCGTTCGTCTTCGACGAGGATTTCCACGGCAAATGGCGGCGCGCCTACGACCGCCGCGAATTCACGCTCTGATGGGGGTGTCGGTTACGTCTCTTTCCCGGAATCCGTCGCATCGCCACTTTCCATGCGGCCGCTTTCCCGCAACCGGGCACGAGCGGCGTTCCTCGGCGTTCTTCATGACTCGCGGGAACGGCTGGTCGGGGAGAGAGGATTTGAACCTCCGGCCCCCACGTCCCGAACGTGGTGCTCTGCCAGGCTGAGCTACTCCCCGAGAAGGGCGGACTTATAGCGCCGGATGGGACGGCCCGCAAGGCGGGGGCATGGAGGCGACGCGCCCGGTCCCCCGACCTCGGCACTTCAAACGGCACCTTCCGAGTTCCCCGAAAATCCTGCATCGATGGCGGCGGCACTCCCAACCCGCGCGCGGGGACACATTCCGGTCCTCCACGACGGATCCCGGCCCTTGTCGACGGCGACCGCCCTCTCCTATGGTGGGTTGGCGGGCGACGGCGCCCCGCGCTGGCGAAGAAAACCACCATGATCGACGGCGTCAACCTCCGGGTGGCCTTCGCCGGAGCGGGTCTGATGAGCCGGTTCCATCTCAACGGCTGGTCGGCGGTGGAGGGGGCGAACGTCGTCGCCATCTGCGATCCGGTCGCCGAGAAGGCCGAGCGCCGCGCGAGGGAATTCGGCATCCCCGCGGTGTACACGGACTTCACCCGGATGCTGGAAGACTCGCGGCCCGAGGCCGTGGACATCGCGACGCCGGTCGATACTCACGCCGACCTGATCCATGTCGCGGCCGATCATGGAGTTCACGCCTGCTCCCAGAAACCCGTGACGCCGACCGTCGCGGAGGCCGAATCCCTGATCGCGGACGTCGGCGACCGTATCCGCTTCATGGTCCACGAGAACTATCGCTGGCGGCCTCACTACCTTCAGATGGGAGAGTGGTTGCGCGAGGGACGCATCGGACGGGTCACCCATGCGCGGATGACCGTCCGCAGCCCCGGACTCGCGCCGTCTGCCGACGGATCGACGCCGCCGGATCTGGTTCGCCAACCCTACCTGGCGACGTTCGAGCGCCTCGTCGTGTTCGAGCTGTTGATTCACCAGCTCGACGTCCTGCGCTCCCTGATCGGCGAGTTCGAGGTGGTATCCGTGGAGATGGACCGGATCAACGAGGATCTCGTCGGCGAGGACGTGGCGATCATCGTCATGCGGGGAGAGAACGGCGTGACGGCCGTGGTCGACGGCAGCATGTCCGCGCCCGGATACCCCGCGAGGCCGAGCGACAGACTGGAGCTGATCGGCACCAGGGACACCATGATCTTCGACCGCGGCGTACTGTTCCTCGTCGGCGACGACGCATCGCCCGTGGAACACGACCTCGCGGCGAACTTCCAGGCCTGCTTCACCAACGCGGTGCGGGACTTCGCGAACGGAGTGCGCACGGGCGAGCCGTTCTGGACCGACCGGCTGGACAATCTCGAGTCGTTGCGGTTGATGGAACGCTGCTACGAGGTCGCCGGCATCGCTCCGTGACCAAAGTCGGCCCCGAGACGCGCTTGCGCCGCGTCCAGAAACCGGCACAGCAGCGGACGCGTGGCGCGCGGGTCGATGACGTCCTCGACGGCGAAGGCCTGAGCGGTGAGAAACGGCGAGGCCAGTTCACGGAACTCCGCCTCGAGCTCGGCCTCCCGCTTTCCGGGATCGGCCGCGGCCGCGATCTCCCGCCGGAAAGCCACGGCGACGCCCCCTTCGATAGGCAGCGAGCCCCACTCGGCCGACGGCCAGGCGACCTGGAAATCCACGCCGTTCTTGTCGAACGGCACGGTGCCCGCGATACCGTAGCATTTGCGCACGATCACCGTGAGCACCGGCACCCGCGCCTTCAACAACGCGGCCATGCTCTCCACGCCGTCCCGGATCATCCCCTCCTCTTCCGCCTTGCGGCCCACCAGAAAGCCCGGCGTATCGACGAAGAAGACGATGGGGATATGGAAGGTGTCGCAGAGCCTGATGAACCTGGTCTGCTTGCGGGCGGACCTGGGATCGACGGCGCCTCCGTAGTAGGCGGGGTTGTGGGCGATGACGCCCGTGGGCCGACCCGAGAAGCGCGCGAGGAACGTGAACACGGCGCGGCCGAAGGTCGGCTGGATCTCGAAGCCCGATCCCCGGTCGATGATCAGCTCGACGAGCCGCCGCATGTCGTAGGGCCGCCGCCTCTCCCGCGGCACGATCGACAGAAGTTCCTCCGCCGTCCGATCCGGTGGATCGTCGGCGGCGACCGCCGACGGAAGTTCGTACACGTTCCGAGGCATGTAACCGAGGAAGCGACGGATCTGCGCGAAGCTCTCGTCTTCGCTGTCGACGGCGTTGTCGACCGTGCCCGCGATGTCGACCGCCACCCTGTGCCCTCCGAGCCCCTCCTTGTCGACGTCCTCGCCGAGGCCGCGTTCGGCGATCGCCGGGCCGGCCACGAAGACATGGCTGGCGCCCTTGACCATGACCGAGAAGTGGGTGAGCACGGCGCGCGCGGCAGGGCCGCCGGCGGCCGAACCCAGAACAGCGCCGATCACCGGCACCGTGTCCATGAGCGCGACGTTGCGCTCGAAGCCGTGCGCTCCGGGGAGCACCGTGTACCCCCGCCGCCTGGCCGACGTGACCGACCCGCCGGCCCCGTCCAGCAGGCTGATCAGGGGGATGCGGTATTCGTGGGCGAGGTCCTCGACGAAACCACTCTGCCCGCCCTTGGACCGGGCGCCGCTCCAGCTCGCGCCGCCCCGGATCGTGAAGTCCTCGCCACCGACGCAAACCTCGCGGCCGTCGATCCGCGCCAGTCCCATGACGTAAGGCGCCGGCACGACCTTCTTGAGCTCCCCGTCCTCGTAGACGGGATTCCCGGCAAGCTTGCCCACCTCGTGGAACGATCCGGGGTCGGTCAAGCGGGCGATGCGCTCGCGCACCGTCAGCCGTCCCTGGGCGTGCAGGCGCTCTATGCTCTCGCGGCCGCCGAGCTCCTCCGCCCACGCACGGCGCCGGTTGAGTTCCTCGACCTCGCGCTCCCAGCTCATCGGGGTCACGATGTCGCGGGCGTCCGAACCTGTCAAACCGTCCCGCCGACCGGTGACGTCGGGGTCGCAGATCGAACGGGCCGCGGCGGTGGCGTCGATCTCGCGCAGCCCGGCCGCGGTCCGGGGATCGCTTGCACCCGGCGTGGACGCGTGGGAGGATCGTTTCACCCGTCCGGCCTCCTCTTCAAAGGAAGGTGACCCCGATGAGCCAGCAGGAATTTCTCCCCTACGCCGAGAACATGGAGGATTACGACGTCAAGCTCCGCGCCGCGCGGGACGACAGTGGAGCGCCCCAGTTCTTCAAGCTGACGGCGCGCCTGCCGGAGAAGGGCAATACCGACACCATCCTGGCCGCGACCGGGCGTTCGTGGGTCGTCATCAAGACCTATGCGGAGGGCGGTGAGAACGCGATCCACGCACACCCCAACGACGAGCATACCTTCGTCGTTCTTCAAGGACGGGCGGATTTCATCGGCCCCAGGGACGAGCGACGGTCGTGCGGGCCATACGAAGGCGTCATCATGCCGGCCGGCACCTACTACCGCTTCGAGTCGGTCGGCGAGGAGCCGCTGGTGATGATTCGCATGGGGTTCGTCATCGATCCGGAACAGGACCCTCTCGGGCGGATCAAGGCCGACGGCGCCAGCTTCGACGCCTACACCACCGAGAACAAGTCGGACACGCTGGTGTTGTCCGAAACGGCCGTCTTCCCGTAGGCCGGATCGGTCTTTTCGCGCGGTTCCCGCCGCCGCGCTGCCCGAACGGCCCGGGAAAGGTCTCATGAACGATTCCACCCATCGCGAGATGGTGCCGCTTGGCGCCGACGATACGTCGTATCGCCGTCTGACGACAGATCACGTAAGCCGGATCGACGCCGGCGGACGCTCCATCCTGAAGATCGATCCGGCGGCGCTGACCTTGCTGACGGCTCGGGCGTTCGAGGACAGCGCCCACCTTCTGAGGACGGGACACCTGCGGCAACTCGCCGGGATCCTGGAAGACCCGGAGGCTTCGGACAACGACCGCTACGTGGCCTGGGAGCTGCTCAAGAACGCCAACATCGCCGCGGGCCGCGTCCTGCCCATGTGCCAGGACACCGGCACTGCCATCGTCATGGGCAGGAAGGGCGAGACCGTGTGGGTGGACGGCGATGACGAGGCGGCGATCTCGGCCGGCGTCCTGCGGACCTTCACGGAGAGCCACCTCCGGTACAGCCAGATGGCGCCGCTGTCGATGTACGAGGAGGTCAACACGGGCAACAACCTGCCCGCCCAGATCGAGCTCTACGCGGACAAGGGGGACGCCTACAGATTCCTGTTCGTCGCCAAGGGCGGCGGGTCGGCGAACAAGTCCTTCCTGTTCCAGCAGACGCGCGCCCTGCTCAACCCCGACTCCATGACGAGCTTCCTCGAGGAGAAGGTGAAAACGCTGGGAACCGCGGCCTGTCCTCCCTACCACCTCGCCATCGTCATCGGCGGCCCGTCGGCGGAATTCACCATGAAGATGGTGAAGCTGGCGAGCTGTCGTTACCTCGACACCCTGCCGACGAGCGGCAACGAACACGGCCAAGCCTTCCGCGACCTGGAGCTCGAGGCCAGGGTTCACGAGATGACCCGGGGACTCGGCATCGGCGCGCAGTTCGGCGGCAAGTACTTCTGCCACGACGTGCGGGTCGTCCGCCTTCCCCGCCACGGCGCCTCCTGTCCGGTGGGCATCGGCGTGTCCTGCGCCGCCGACCGGCAGGTGCTCGGCAAGATCACGTCGTCGGGCGTGTTCCTGGAAGAGCTGGAGACGAACCCGGCACGGTTCATGCCCGATATCCGGGAAGACCGGCTCGGCGGAGACGTCGTCGAAATCGACCTCAACCGGCCCATGGACGACATCCGCGCCACCCTCGGCGCCCATCCGGTGCGGACGCGGCTGTCCCTTTCGGGGCCCATGATCGTCGCCCGCGACATCGCCCACGCCAAGCTCAAGGAGCGCATCGACGCCGGCGACGGACTGCCCGATTACGCGAAGGATCACTGCGTCTACTACGCCGGCCCCGCGAAGACGCCGGAAGGTTACGCCTCGGGCGCGTTCGGTCCGACCACCGCGGGCCGCATGGATTCCTACGTCGACCTGCTACAGTCCCACGGCGGCTCGCTGGTGATGCTGGCCAAGGGAAACCGGTCGCGCCAGGTGACCAAGGCCTGCAAGACCCACGGCGGCTTCTACCTCGGCTCCATCGGCGGCCCGGCGGCCCGTCTGGCCCGGGACTGCATCACCGAAGTCGAATGCCTCGAATACCCGGAGCTCGGCATGGAGGCGATCTGGCGCATCGAAGTCCGGGACTTCCCGGCCTTCATCGTCATCGACGACAAGGGGAACGACTTCTTCGCCGAGTTCAACACCCCGCCGGAAGTCTGAGTGTCCGTCCCGAAACGAGCGGCCGTTCCGGGGTGTCCTGATTCAGTACATATGAGACGCTGGACGTTCCGCCGGGCCCGCGCTACAGGATGAGCTGTCCGCCGTCGACGACGAGCTCGGCACCGTTCACGAAACCCGCCTCGTCGGAGGCCAGATAGCACACGGCGTTGGCGATGTCCTCGGGCCGACCGAGGCGCCCCACGGGGACCCCCCGGCGGCGCTCCTCGCGCCCCTGCTCCGGGTCGTCGTAGAGGAAATTGAGGACGGTCTCGCCCATCGGCGTTTCGACGATGCCCGGATGGACCGAATTGCAGCGGATGCCATAACCCCGCTGCCCGCAGTAGGCGGCCACGGACTTGGTGAGCTGCCGGACGGCGCCCTTGCTCGCCCCGTAGGGAGTGAGTCCGGGAGTCGCGTAGATGCCGGCGATCGAGGACAGGTTGACGATCGCGCCGCCCCGCTCCTTCATCGCCCTGATGGCGTGCTTGCAACCCAGCAGGACGCCATCGACGTTGACCTTGCCGATGGCGTGCATTTCGTCCAGCGACAGGTCTTCCGGGGTCTGCGGCGCGCCGGTGCCGATGATGCCGGCGTTGTTGACCACGACGTCGACCGCGCCGAAGCGGTCGACGGCCTCCTTCATGACGGTTTCCCACCGGCCCTCGTCCGTCACGTCGTGACGGAGAAACACGGCGTTTGCGCCGATTTCCGCGACGACCGCAGAACCCGCGGCCGCGTCGACGTCCGTCGCCACGACGGTCGCCCCTTCCGCCGCGAACTTCCGGACCGTCGCCGTCCCGATGCCCGATCCCGCGCCGGTCACGATCGCCACCTTGTCCACCAGACGCGCCATGGTCCTCTCCTCCCTCGTCTTTCAGCCCTGGTTCAATTCGGTCACGGCTCCGTGCGCGTCCGCGTCGTCCTTGCCGGCGTCCGCGCCCGCCGGTCGGCGATAGACGTAGATCGGGCTCGACCACGCGAGATGCCCGTCTTCCTGGGTCACACGCACGAAAAGCGGGTTGTCACCGACGTCCTTGAGATCGATCCACCGTTCGAGGCGCATGGTGCGGTGGGGATTGTCCTCCGGCAACCGGAACACCCGCACGCGGCGGTCGAGGCCCCCGGCCTCGAACACGCGGTCGTCGTACCCGATGTCGTCCAAGGGAACATCGAGCTTCACCAGCGGCGTATCGAGCTTCAGCGCGCCGCCGTCCGCGCCCGCGATCCAGGCGTCGAACCCGCCCAGGTTTCCGGTGGTCAGGGCGCGCCACCGGAGCGTGTCGTCGCCGATTCGGTCGATGGTCTTGTCCCGGTTGAAGAAGTTGATCGGGCGATGCCGTTCGATCCTGGCGCCTTCGAACGTCGCCGTTCCGTCCCAGATGACCTGCCGGAAACGGCCCCGATACTCCGCCCCCTCCCAGACGACCCGGATGCGGTCGCCGAGATCGCCGGCACCGTAGGGACGGACGGTCTCGACGCGATCCAGTCCGTTGAAGACGTCGAGGCGCTCGATCGGCGCCGACGCGAGCACGTCGACGGTCAGCGTCACGCCGCCGGACGGCAGGTGGACGATGTCTCCCATCGTCGCCCCGGTCGCCGCGCGTCCGTCCGCCGGGCCAAGACCGGGATCATCGTGATACAGGGTTCCCTCCCGGTCGAACGCGGCCCGCACGTCCATGACGAGGCGTCCGCCCGTGGTCGCGTAGTGACGGCGCTTGCGCAGGCAGTCGAACACGGCCGCGCGCGTGAGCTCGGGCATGAGCAGACAGGTCAGGCCGCCGATGGCGCCGAAGTGCGCGGCGCCGGGATAGCTTGCGCCGGGGCGGCCCTTGTGGCCGTCGGAGTTTCCGACGATGCCGATCCGGTAACCCATCTCGAAGGCGTCCCGAACCAGCCATTCGAAGGTGCCCCACGAGGAGTGGATCTCCATCGAGCGCTCGACGACGCCGTCGTGCGCGAGCTTCACGTCGGCGTAGCGGCCGCCGCAATGGGCGAAGCAGACGACGTTCTCGTCCGCTTCCCGCAGGGCCTCGAAAAGGTCCGCGGCGGTGTTGCAGTCCGTGTCGATATCGGACTTGTCGTCCACCAGCGCGTGCGACGACCGGCGGATGGGGCGGTCGTCCGTCATGTAGTACACGTTGCGGTCTCCGCCAAGCGCCGTGTTCCCCGACCATTCGTATCCCGGCAAGGTCACGAACCGTCCGGGCTCGTCGAACTCGGCCGTGAGCGCGTTCAACGCGCCCCAGAAGTCCCTGGTGATCTGGAAGTCGTTCCCCTGATGTCCGGCGACGTCGATGAACGCGCGGTCGCGCGCGAACTCGAAATACCGGCGCGCGCTGTTGGTGCCGATGGTCTCCTCGCTCTGGCCGTGCATGTCGCCCCAATAGGGCCGCAGATCCGCCTTCTCGACGATGCGAAGCGCGTTGGCGCGGCAGAGCACGGCGCCCGAGTCGTCCAGGAGCTCGATGTCGACGTCTCCGGGCGCGTCCACGGAAAGGTCCTCCACGTGATACGCGAATTCGCCCGCCGGGAACCGGATCCGGTCGGGCAGGCCGTTGACGGGCCGGGACGACCGCAACGTCAGCGTCCCGCCGGCCTTGTCGGTGGGGTTGCCCCACTTGTCTTCCGCCTTGATCGAGAGGCGGAACGCCTCGCCGGCCCGTCGCGACGTCGGGCATACGGCGACCCAGCGGTCCACCGGCCCCGGAACCAGCCTGATCGTCGGCTGGACCGGCAGTTGCTGGTAGTTGTAGGTGGCGATGGGGTCGACGAGGACGCGGAACTCGAACGTATCCTCGCAGAACGTCTGGAGACGCATACCGGGGGAGCCGTGGCTGGTATCGCCGAAGGTGACGGTGATCGTGTCGCCCTTCCGCATGAACCCGCGGACGACCTTGATGTAGAGGGTGCGGTCCCAGGGCCGGATGTTTCCCTTTGGGTCGTAACGGTACTCCAGGACCGCGTTGTTGCTGGCGACGACCGTGGTGTAATTGGGTCCCTTCGGGTCGTCGAACTGCGGGCGGGTCTGATCGGCCGCGAACCGGAAGACGATACGCAGGCTTCCCGAGTCGTCGATGCCGAAATATCCGCAGGTGTACGTCAGGGCAAAGGTCTGGTGGGAACCCGCCTCGAACTCCCCGCCGGGAACGAGCTCGGCGTGACCGAGCTCGTGGGGTTCGATCGGGTCTTCGAAAATTCCGGCGGTTGTCGGCATCGTCCGTCCTGGTCGCGGTTGTCGGGTCGTCGGGTCGGAGACGGTTATACGCCGGCGATCCCGGCCGGGTCTCCCACCCGGATCTCGCCGCCGGATACCACGCGGCAGGTGCGGCCGCCGCGCCAGTCCGGGGTCAACGCCCGTCTCAGGCCGTCGCGCTGCTCGTCCATGCGCTCGCACGGGCCGGTCTCGCCGGTGATCTCGAGCAGGCATTGACCGATTCGGAGACGAGCGCCGGCGGCGCGAGGCAGATCCACGCCGTCGAGCAGCAGATTCGCGCGGCGCACGGTCCAGGGCAAGTCGGCGCCCAGCTCGTCGCAGGTCGTCCGCCAGTCCGCGGCCGAGAGAACCGTGACCTGGCGGGCCACGATGCTTCCGTGACGGTCACCGGCGAGACCGGACTCGACGCTGACCGAAACGGCGGCGACCTCCTCCATCGCGGCGCGCGAGGCGCCCCGTATCGCGATGCCCTTCAACCGCCCCATGACGTGGACACACCCCCTCCGCTGCGCCGGGCCGTCGGTAACGACAGCGAAGCGCCATTGTCGAGGGTCGGCATCGGCGGCGTCAAGCGGACCATGCCGATCCTCCTCTCCCGGACACGTGGATCCCGGCGCCGTCGTCGTTCATCCCGTCCGTGGACACACGGTTGACGTGCGGGCGGCCATGCCGTCATCAATGAGCGCGGCACGAATGGAAACAGGATCGAGGGGGACGGTGGATGCTGAAGGTCTGGGGCCGGGAGACGTCGATCAACGTCCAGAAGGTGATGTGGCTCGTGGGAGAACTGGGCCTCGAATACGAACGGGTCGACGTCGGCGGGCCGTTCGGCGGTCTCGACCGGCCGGACTACGTGGCGATGAACCCGACAGGCCGTATTCCGACGATAAAGGACGACGGTTTCACGCTGTGGGAATCGCACGCCATCGTGAGGCATCTCGCGCGGAAGCACGGGGCCGGCTCCTGGTGGCCGGACGATCCCCGGACACTCGCCGTGGCGGACCAGTGGATGGACTGGCCCTGCAATCTCGCCTATCCACAGCTGATCCGGGCGTTCCTCGGGCTTTACCGGACCCCCGAGGACGAACGCGACGACGACGCGATCGCACGGGCCCTCCGGGTCTGCGCCGCGGAATTGCGCGTCCTCGATTCGCATCTGGAGCGAAGCACGTATGTCGCGGGGGACACGCCGACCATGGGTGACGTCCCCGTCGGCTGCATCGCCTACCGGTGGTACGCCATGGACATCGAACGCCCCGAACTGCCGAACCTCGCGGCCTGGTACGCGCGGCTTCGGGAGCGTCCGGCGTTTTGCGAGCACGCCATGATTCCGTTGAGCTGAGCGCGCCGCGACCCCGTGCCGGATCGGGAAAGCCCGCGTCCGGCGGTGGCCGTCAGTGCGCCCGATCGACGCAGAAGTCGACGACGTCGAGCAGGATCCGCTTGATCTCGCTTTCGGGGAAGATGCCGAGGGCGTCGCGGGCCTTGGCCCCGTAGTGGCGCGCCCGCTCCAGGGTATCGGCCAGCGCGTCGCGCGCGTCCAGGTACGCGATCGCCTGCTCGAGGTCGGCGTCCGTCCGCTCGCCGTCCTCCAGGGTCCGCTTCCAGAACGCCCGCTCCGGGTCGGCGCCGCGGCGGAAGGCAAGCACGATGGGCAGGGTGATCTTGCCCTCGCGGAAATCGTCTCCCACGGCCTTGCCGAGCGTCGCCTCGTGGGCGGAATAGTCGAGCACGTCGTCCGCAAGCTGAAAGGCGATGCCGAGGTTGCGCCCGAAGGACTCGAGCGCCGCCTCTTCCGTCCGCGGCCGGTCGGCCACCACGGCGCCGAGTCGCGCCGCGGCGGCGAAGAGGGCCGCGGTCTTGGCCGAGATCACCTCGAGGTAGGCATCCTCGGTGGTCGCCGTGTCGTTGGTGGTGAGCAGTTGCAGGACCTCTCCCTCGGCGATCACGGCGGAGGCCGAGGAGAGGATGTCGAGCACCCGAAGCGACCCGTCCTCGACCATGAGCTGGAAGGCCCGGCTGAACAGGAAGTCCCCCACGAGGACGCTGGCCTGGTTGCCCCATACGGCGTTGGCGGTGGCGTTGCCGCGGCGCAGGCCGCTGTCGTCGACCACGTCGTCATGCAGGAGCGTCGCGGTGTGGATGAACTCGACGCAGGCCGAGAGCCTCACGTGGCGGGAGCCGGCGTACCCGCACAGGCGGGCGCAGGCGAGCACAATCAACGGCCGGAGGCGCTTTCCGCCGGCGGCGATGATGTGGCCGGCGAGCTCGGGGATCAGCGGCACGCGGCTGTGCATACGCGAGAGGATGACGTCGTTGACCTCGGCGAGATCCTCGCCCATGAGGGTCTTCAGCCTGTCCAGCGCCTGCCGTGACGGCGGGGCGGGCTGTTGCGCCAGGGAGATGACTGTGGCCACGACCGGCTCCGCGCTTGACCTTGTTCGCAAGCGCGGGCGAGCATAGTGACGCGCCCCGCCACCGGCAAGCCGGCCCGCCCCCATGACCGCGTCCCCATGATCGAACTGCTGCGAACCAACGACCCGGTGCTGATCTCGTGGCTGCGCACCCTGCTGGCGGACGACGGGATCGAGGCCATCATCCTTGACACCCACATGTCGGTGATGGAAGGCAGCATCTCCGCCATCCCGCGCCGGGTCATGGTCCGCGACGAGCACGCCTTCCGCGCCCGTCGGCTGCTCGATGCCGCCGGCATAGACCATGACCGCCCGGGCATCGCCTGATACCGACCCCGACGGCGGCGGAACCACGGCGGACACGCTGCTCGGAGGGCGGGTTCGCCTCCGTCAACCGGCCGCCGGCTATCGCGTGGCCGTCGATCCGGTCCTGCTCGCGGCGGCCGTTCCGGCGGCGACGGGCGAGACCGTGCTCGACGCCGGCGCGGGAACCGGCGCGGCGGCGCTGTGCCTCGCCCGCCGGGTCCCCGCGTGCCGGATCACGGGTCTCGAAATCCAGCCGGCGCTCGCGGCGCTGGCGATGGAGAACGCGGCGCTGAACGGCATGACGGGCGCCGTCCGGATGCTCGAGGGCGACGTCGCGGCGCCGCCGCCCGGCATCGGGCGGGCCGGGTTCGATCACGCAATGACCAATCCGCCCTATCTCCGGGAATCGGAATCCCGCCGTCCGCCGTCGTCGTCGAAGGCCATCGCGACCATCGAGCGGCACGTCGGCCTCGCGTCCTGGTTGCGTTTCTGCGCGGGCGCGGTCAGGCCGCGAGGCACCGTCACGGTCATTCATCGGGCCGATCGTCTGGACGAGATCGTGCCGGTGCTGAGCGAGTCGTGCGGAGGACTGGTCGTGTTTCCCCTCTGGCCCAGGAGAGACGGGAACGCCACGCGCGTGATCGTGCGCGGCGCCGTGCGTCGCGACATGCCGTTGCGCATGGCGCCGGGCCTCGTCCTGCACGAGGACGACGGAAGCTATACGCCAGCGGCGGAGGCCGTCCTGCGCTCCGGCGCCGCGCTGACGCTTTAGCCGGACGGAGCCCTTCCGTATCGCGAAGGCCGTCGGCGCCGCTCCGGCCGGAAGATATGCATTCCCATCGTGCGGAGATTCGTACTACATTCGGGACTGCGATGTCCGATACACCCTTCGCATCCATGCCGAAGCGATTGATCGACCGCGCCATGCGGCGCGCGCCCGTGGTGGCCGTGCTGCGCCTCTCCGGTGCGATCGCCGCGTCGTCGCGCATTCATTCCGGCCTCAATATCGGCGCCCTGGCCCCACTCATCGAAGCCGCGTTCCGTCAGCGGCACCTGCGGGCCGTGGCCCTGGCGATCAACTCGCCCGGCGGCGCGCCGGCGCAGGCCAGCCTCATCGCCCGGCGCATACGCTCCCTCGCCGCCGAGAACGAGGTTCCCGTCGTCGCCTTCGTCGAGGACGTCGCCGCGTCGGGCGGCTACTGGCTCGCGTGCGCCGCCGACGAGATCTATGCCGACGAAAACTCGATCGTCGGGTCGATCGGCGTCATCAGCTCCGGTTTCGGGTTCGTCGAGACGATGGCGAAACTCGGCATCGAGCGGCGATTGCACGTCCAGGGCGACAGGAAGACGCTGCTCGATCCCTTCAGTCCGGAGAAACCGGCCGACGTGCGGCGCCTGACCGCGCTTCAGAAGGACGTCTTCGAGTCCTTCAAGAACCTCGTGCGCGAGCGCCGGGGCGACAAGCTCACGCTCGACGAACGCCGGGTCTTCTCCGGCGATATCTGGACCGGGCGCAAGGCCCTCGAGCACGGACTGATCGACGGAATCGGCGACCTCCGCGCGGTGATGCGCGAACGCTACGGCAAGGACGTCCGGTTCAAGACGTTCGGGCGGAAACCCGGCCTCGCGGGCCGTATCATGCGCCGGCGTTTGAGCGCCGCCGCGGCGGCGGAGCCGCTCCCGGCGCCCGGAAACTGGGCGGACCAGCTCGTCTCGGCGGTGGAGGCGCGCGCGCTCTGGGCCCGCTTCGGGCTGTGACGTCCGCCCGCGCCCCGATCCAGGCCCGTGTTCGGCATAAGCCTCTCCAAGATCCTTCTCACCGGGGCCGTGATCCTCGCGGTCTGGTACGGTTTCAAGTACCTGGGACGCCTCGGCGGCCGTATCTCGGGATCCGATGGAGACGATGGCGGAACCGCCGCCACGGTGGAGGACCTGCGGCGGTGCGACGTTTGCGGCACGTTCGTGGCACCCGACGCGACGCCGATCTGTAACCGGGACGACTGCCCCCGCCGGTGACGCCCGCGACCGCGAGCTTCCTTGACCGCCGTGGGGCGCGCGGCTACCTTCCGGCGCCAACCGGCCCCCCTGCCAGACACCTGAATTCCTGCCGGTGAGGAACCGTTCGATGGCGGCTTCCGGCCCCTCCACACACTCCTTTCAGGGCCTGATTCTCGAGCTTCAGAGATTCTGGGCGGAGCAGGGATGCGTGATCCTTCAGCCTTACGACATGGAGGTGGGCGCGGGGACGTTCCATCCGGCGACGACGCTGCGCGCCCTGGGGCCGGAGCACTGGAAGACGGCCTACGTGCAACCCTCGCGGCGGCCCGCGGACGGCCGTTACGGCGACAACCCGAACCGGATGCAGCGTTACTATCAGTATCAGGTGATCCTCAAGCCGTCGCCCGACGACATCCAGGACGTCTATCTGGAGAGCCTCGCCCGTATCGGCATCGACCCCGCCGGCCACGACATCCGCTTCGTCGAGGACGACTGGGAGAGCCCGACCCTCGGCGCCTGGGGCCTCGGGTGGGAGGTCTGGTGCGACGGCATGGAGGTCTCGCAGTTCACCTACTTCCAGCAAGTCGGCGGATTCGACTGCGATCCCGTCTCGGGCGAGATCACCTACGGGCTCGAACGCCTGGCCATGTACATCCAGGGCGTCGACAACATCTTCGATCTCGACTGGAACGGCGTCGAGGGCGCGGGGCGCGTCACCTACGGGGACGTCTACCGGCGCAGCGAACGGGAGTTCTCGGCCTACAACTTCGAGCACGCGGATACCGACGCCCTGCTGCGCCAGTTCGAGGACGCCGAGGCCGCCTGTAGACAGCTCGTGGAAGCCGGGCTGGCGCTGCCGGCCTACGATCAGTGCATGAAGGCCTCGCATCTGTTCAATCTCCTGGACGCTCGCGGCGTCGTCAGCGTTACCGAGCGCGCCGCCTACATCGCCCGCGTGCGGGCGCTCGCCCGCGCGAGTTGCGAACGATGGCTCAACCCGCCGGAGAGGGAGGCCTGAGCCGTGCCGGAACTGCTGCTCGAGCTCCTGTCCGAGGAGATCCCGGCCCGTATGCAGGAACGAGCCGCCGCGGACCTCAAGGGGCTGGTCGGCGAGGCCCTCGACGAGGCGAACCTCCCGGGCGCGTCCATCGACGCCTTCGTCACGCCGCGCCGCCTGACGCTGATCGCCGACGGCCTGCCCGCGCGCCAGCCGGACGTCCGGGAGGAACGCAAGGGGCCTCGCGCCGACGCGCCGGAAAAGGCGATCGCCGGGTTCCTGCGCTCCGCGGGACTCGACCGCGATCAAGTCGAGGAACGCGAGACCGACAAGGGCGTCTTCCTGTTCGCCGTGACCGTGCGCGCCGGACGGGACACCCGGGAGGCGCTCGCCGACGTCCTGCCCGACACGCTGGGACGGCTGCCGTGGCCGAAGTCCATGCGCTGGGGCCGCCGGTCCCTGCGCTGGGTGCGGCCGCTGCGTGGAATCCTGTGCCTGTTCGACGGCGCGACCGTCGAATTCGCGTTGGAGGACATCGTTTCCGGGAACACGACCGTCGGCCATCGGTTCCTCTCGTCGCGGCCCTTCGCCGTCACCGGCTTCGCCGACTACGCGGACGGGCTGCGGCAGGCGCATGTCGTCCTCGATCCCGCGGAGCGACGGCGGATGATCGCCGAGGGCGCCGGGAAACTCGCCGCCGCCGAGGGTCTGAAGGTCGTTCCCGACGACGCGCTTGTCGACGAAGTCGCGGGACTGGTCGAGTGGCCGGCTCCGCTGATGGGACGGATCGACGCGGCGTTCATGGACCTGCCGCCCGAGGCGATGACCGCGGCGATGCGCACGCACCAGAAGTATTTCGCGCTGGAAGACGCGGACGGAGCGCTGGCGCCCCGCTTCGTCGTCGTCGCCAACATCGAGACGGACGACGGCGGCGCGGCCATCGTGGCGGGCAACGAGCGGGTGCTGCGGGCGCGCCTTTCGGACGCCAGGTTCTTCCGGGACGCGGACCGCAGGCGCACGCTCGCGAGCCGGGCACCGGAGCTCGCCAAAGTCGTCTTTCACGCCGGGCTCGGGATGCTCGACCACAAGGCCGAACGCATGGAGAAGCTCGCCGCCTCGATCGCCGGGCGCGTTCCCGGCGCCGACGTGGACCGGGTGCGCTCCGCGTCGCGGCTGGCCAAGGCCGATCTCGTCACCGGCATGGTCGGGGAATTTCCCGAGCTGCAGGGCGTCATGGGACGGTACTACGCGCTTGCCGACGGCGAGGATGCCGAGGTCGCGGACGCCATCGCCGGGCACTACGCGCCGCGGGGGCCGCGGGACCGCTGCCCGACGGCGCCGGTGAGCGTCGCCGTGGCCCTCGCCGACAGGATCGACACCCTGGTGGGGTTCTTCAGCATCGGCGAGAGGCCGACCGGCTCCAAGGACCCGTTCGCGCTGCGGCGCGCGGCCCTGGGCGTCATCCGCCTGATTCTGGAGAACGCGTTGCGCCTCGAGCTTCGCGATGTGTTCAAGGAGGCTCATGAGCACTATCTACTCTCGCTGATGGAGCGCAAGTTGAAGTACCCGTCCGTCGGCGACGCCGAGCGCGAGTTGGGGTCGAGGTTCGAGGGGGGGCACGCCGACGAGGTCGCGCGCGAGCTCATGGCGTTCGTCGCCGACCGTCTCAAGGTGCATCTGCGCGACCGGAGAATCCGCCACGACCGGATCGCGGCCGTCTTCTCGACGACGGGCGATGACGACCTGTCGCGGCTCGTGGCGCGGGCGGAAGCGCTCGACGAGTTCCTGGCCGGCGAGGACGGCGGGAACCTGCTGACGGCCTGGCGGCGCGCCGCCAACATCGTGCGCATCGAGGAGAAGAACGACGGCGCCGCCTATCGGGGGCAGGTCGATGGCGCGTTGCTGCGCGAACGTCCGGAATGCGAGCTGTTCGAGGCCCTGGCGGCCTCGGAGAAGGAGATCGCGGATCACCTGGCGGCGGAGCGGTACGTGGACGCGATGGCGGCGCTCGGCCGGCTGCGCCGCCCGGTGGACGCGTTCTTCGACGACGTCACCGTCAACTGCGACGACCCCGCCCTTCGCCGGAACCGCCTGTGCCTGCTCTCCCGGATCGGCGCCGCCCTGGAGAGCGTCGCCGATTTTTACAGGATCGAGGGCTGAACGCGGCATGGCGAACCGGGTCTACACCTTCGGCGGCGGCAAGGCGGAAGGCCGCGCCGACCTGCGCGACCTGCTGGGCGGCAAGGGGGCGAACCTCGCGGAGATGGCGAACCTGGGACTGCCGGTTCCGCCGGGCTTCACGATCACGACGGAGGTATGCGCCGCCTGGTACGAGAACGACCGGACGTATCCCGAGGCGCTCGCCGCCGAGGTCGAAGCGGGGATGCGCCACATCGAGTCGGTCGTCGGGTCCCGGTTCGGGGACCCCGAGGATCCGCTGCTCGTCTCCGTGCGCTCGGGCGCCCGCGCCTCCATGCCCGGCATGATGGACACCGTGCTCAATCTCGGGTTGAATGACGAGACCGTCGAGGGCATGGCGCGGAAGAGCGGCGACGAACGTTTCGTTCTCGACTCCTATCGCCGCTTCATCCAGATGTATTCCGACGTCGTGCTGGGCGTCGACCACGGGAACTTCGAGGACCTGCTGGACGTCCACAAGGATCGCAAGGGCTACACGCTCGACATCGATCTCGACGCCGGAGACTGGCGACAGGTCGTCGCCGCCTTCAAGGCGAAGGTCGAGGAGCGTCTCGGATCGCCCTTTCCACAGGACGTCCGGGAACAGCTCTGGGGCGCCATCGGGGCGGTGTTCCAGTCGTGGATGAACCGCCGCGCCGTCACCTATCGCCGTCTGCACGCCATTCCCGACGACTGGGGCACGGCCGTGAACGTGCAGGCCATGGTCTTCGGCAACATGGGGGACGACTGCGCCACCGGCGTGGCCTTCACCCGCGATCCCTCGACCGGCGAAAGGCGCCTCTACGGGGAATATCTGGTGAACGCGCAAGGCGAGGACGTCGTCGCCGGCATCCGGACGCCCCAGCATTTGACGGTCGCGGCGCGCGACGCCAACGGCTCCAGGCTGCCGGCCATGGAAGAGACCATGCCCGAGGTCTTCGCCCAGCTCGCGGAGGTGTTCCGGAAACTGGAAACCCATTACCGCGACATGCAGGACATCGAGTTCACGGTCCAGCGGAACAGGCTGTGGATGCTGCAAACGCGGTCCGGCAAGCGGACGGCGCGGGCCGCCCTCAAGATCGCCGTCGATATGGCGGACGAGGGCCTGATCGTGCCCCGCGAGGCGCTGGCGCGGATCGATCCCGCGTCGCTCGACCAGTTGCTGCATCCGACGCTGGCCGCCGACGCCGAGCGGGACGTGCTCGCCAAGGGTCTCCCGGCGTCGCCGGGCGCGGCGTCGGGCGCCGTGGTGTTCACGGCCGACGACGCCGAGCGCCTGGCGGCGGAGGGGGACAAGGTCATCCTCGCGCGCATGGAGACCAGCCCGGAGGACATCCACGGTATGCACGCAGCGCAGGGCATTCTGACGAGCCGGGGCGGCATGACCAGCCATGCCGCGGTCGTCGCCCGCGGCATGGGGCGGCCTTGCGTGTCGGGCGCCGGGGCGCTCCACATCGACGAGGCCGGACAGCGCCTGACCGTCGGCGACCGGACGGTCTCCAAGGGCGATATCCTGACCATCGACGGGTCGACCGGCGAGATCATGGCCGGCGACGTGGAGATGGTGCAACCCGAACTGTCGGGGGACTTCGCCAGGGTCATGGGCTGGGCCGACGAGATCCGCCGCCTCGAGGTCAGGACCAACGCGGAGACGCCGGCCGACGCGCGGACGGCGCGCGAATTCGGCGCCGAGGGCATCGGACTCTGCCGGACCGAGCACATGTTCTTCGACGCCGACCGGATCGTGGCCGTCCGCGAGATGATCGTCGCCGACGACGAGAAGGGCCGGCGGACGGCCCTCGACAAGATCCTGCCCATGCAGCGGGACGATTTCGCCGAGATATTCCGCCTCATGGCGGGACTGCCGGTCACCGTCCGCCTGCTGGATCCCCCGTTGCACGAATTCCTGCCGCACACGGACGAGGAGATCGGCGAGGTGGCGGCGGCCGCCGGCGTGGACCCGGCGGTGCTGCGCCTTCGCGTCAACCAGCTGCGGGAATCCAACCCCATGCTCGGCCATCGGGGATGCCGCTTGGGCATCACCTGTCCCGAGATCTACGAAATACAGGCGCGGGCGATCTTCGAGGCCGCGCTCGACGTGGGCGCCGGGCTCGGCACGACCGTCCAGCCCGAGATCATGCTGCCGCTGATCGCGACGCGCGGGGAATTCGACATGCTGCGCGCGAGGGTCGACCGCGTGGCCGACGAACTGGCGGCGGAGCGGGGCGAGCGTCCCGTCTATCTCGTCGGCACGATGATCGAGCTGCCGCGCGCCGCGTTGCGGGCCGGCGAGATCGCCGAGGGAGCCGAATTCTTCAGTTTCGGCACCAACGACCTGACCCAGACGACCTTCGGGATCAGCCGCGACGACGCGGCCGGGTTCCTCGACGACTATATCCGGCATGGAATCCTCTCCGGCGATCCCTTCGTCAGCCTCGACGTCGACGGCGTGGGCGAACTGGTGCGGATCGCCGCCGAACGCGGCCGCGAGGCGCGGTCCGATCTCAAGCTCGGGATCTGCGGCGAGCATGGCGGCGACCCGGCCTCGGTCGCGTTCTGCCACCGCATCGGGCTGGACTACGTGTCCTGCTCCCCTTACCGGGTGCCCATCGCCCGCCTCGCCGCCGCCCAGGCGGCGCTGGGGGACGATTGACGGCGGCGCCGGCGGCGACGTCGCGGCCGGAGCCAGGGGCGGGCGCGACGGACCGGGACGGTCTCGACCGGCTGCTGACGCGGATCCGGGCCTGCCGGATCTGCGAGAAGGACCTGCCGCTCGGCCCCCGCCCGGTGCTCCGGGCCAAGCGGTCGGCCCGCCTGCTCATCGTCGGCCAGGCGCCGGGAACCAAGGTCCACGAGAGCGGCATACCCTGGAACGACCGTTCGGGTGACCGCCTCCGGCACTGGCTCGCCATCGATCGCGAGACCTTCTACGACGACCGCCGGGTCGCCATCGTGCCGATGGGCTTCTGCTATCCGGGACGCGACGCGAACGGGGGCGACAGGCCGCCCCGTCCCGAGTGCGCGCCCGAATGGCACCCGAGGATACTGCCCGCTCTCGACCGGGTGGCGCTGACCCTGCTGGTCGGCGGCCACGCCCAGACGCACTATCTCGGGCCGCGCCGCGACCGCACCGTGACCGGGACCGTCGCGCGCTGGCGGGAGTTCCTTCCCCGATACCTGCCGACGCCGCATCCGAGCTGGCGGACGACGGCCTGGGTGCGCCGGAATCCCTGGTTCGAGACCGACCTTCTGCCGGAGCTCCGCCGTCGCGTCGCCGCCACCCTGGCCTCGTGACCCGAAGATCGCGCCGGAACCGGCTTCGCCGGGACGCCGCCATACCGTTCCGCCGTCGACGAACGAGGGTCAAACCTCGTCGTAACGGAAACAGTCGACGACGTGGTCGTTGACGATGCCGACGGCCTGCATGAAGGCATAGCAGATGGTGGGGCCGCAGAAGCTGAACCCCCGAGCCTTGAGGGCCTTGCTCATGGCGTGCGATTCGGGCGACTCGGCGGGAACGTCCCGCCGGTGCCGGTGGGCGTTCCTGATGACGCGGCCGTCCGTGAACCGCCAGATGAAATCGTCGAAGGTCTGGCCGGACTCCCGCAGATCGAGCCAGGCGCGGGCGCCCCGGACGGCGCCCTCGATCTTGGCGCGATTGCGGACGATGCCCGCATCCCGCATCAGCGATTCGACCTTGCGCCGGTCGTAGCGGGCGATCCGTTCCGGCTCGAAGCCGTCGAACGCGACGCGGAAATTGTCCCGCTTGCGGAGGATCGTGATCCACGACAGCCCGGCCTGGAAGCCGTCGAGGATCAGCTTTTCGAACAGCGCCCGGTCGTCGTGCTCGGGCACGCCCCACTCCTCGTCGTGATAGGCGACGTAGAGCGGGTCGTCGCCCGGCCAGGAACATCGCGTCTTCACGGGACCGCCGGGGAGTCCGCGCGGCACACGGCCTCGACCTTCGTCCCCGTGGGGTCGAAGACGAAGGCGCCGTAGTAGTCGGGGCCGTACCGGGGCCGCGGTCCCGGCGCGCCGGCGTCCCGTCCGCCGCGGGACAGGGCCGTCGCGTGGAACGCGTCCACGGCCTCCCTGGTCTTCGCGGCGAAGGCGACGTGAAGCCCGGGACCCGGCGAGAAACCGGACTCCCCGGACGCGCCGATCCAGAACGTCGGACGGTCATGACCGTAACCGATAGCCTCCGGGAACTCCTTGAGCCGCCTCATGCCGAGAGCCTCCAGAACGGCGTCGTAGAACGCGGCGCCGGCTTCGAGGCCGGTCACGCCGATGGATACATGGTCGATCACGTCGTCCTCCCGCCTCGGGCGGTCGGCGGCCCGGCGCCGGCCGCGCCGTCGAGCGCCATCCACGCCGGCACATGGGCCGCGATCCCGGTGTCACCGGCCATCAACGGCAAGCCCCGTTCCCACGCCGACTTCAGGGACTCGATCCGCAACAGGGCAAGGCCTCCGCCGCCCGCGCTCGACCGCATTTCGCCGACCTCCTTGCCGTCGAGCGTGATCTTCGTGCCGATGCCGGGCAAGGTCTCGTCCGCCGTGACGGGAAACAACCGCTTGCGAATCGTGGCGCGATGGCGGGTGCGCGCCGTCAGTTCCTGGCCGACGTAGCAGCCCTTGTCGTAATCGATGGCGTTGAGGTCGTCGAGATTGCACTCCAGGGGAAAGGACTTCTCGACGAGAATGTCGCGGCTGCCGTCGGGTACCCCGAGAGACAGGCGCAGCTCGTCGTAGGCCCCGCTCCCGGTCCGCGCGAAGCCGGACTCCTCGAGCGACCGGGCGGTCGCCGGGGCGGCGCCGACGGCCCGAACGCCGAGCGCGGCGAAGCGTGGATCGACGAAGGCGACGCCGCCGGCCCGCGCGGCCGTCGCCCCCGCCTCCGGCCCGAGCCCGAGGGCCGGCGCGGCCCCGTCGCCGAAGGCCGCGAACACGGCCCAGTCCGGCGCCGCCCGCTCCAGCGCCACGTCGGCGCGAAGCCGGTACATGCCGAGCCGCCGTTCCAGATCGTCGAGACGCCCGGCTTCCGTGTCGAAAAGATAGGCGCCGTCGCGCGCCGGATGCGCGGCGACGAAGAAGTCGTGCAGGAACTTGCCCTGCGGGGTCAGCAGCGTTCCGTAGACGGTCCGGGCCGGGGTCACGCGCTCCACGTCGTTGGAGATCAGGTTCTGGAGGAACGCGCTCGCGTCCGCACCCGAAACCACGAGCAGGCCGCGCGCGTCCAGGCAGGTGAAGTTCCTTGCGGCCATGTCGGAGCCTCCTCGATCTGCATGTGTTTTCGCACCGGTACAGTTATGCGAGGCTCGCCCGTCCGGCAAGGGCGCCGTCGATCGATGCCTGCCCATGAAAATCCTCTTCATCACGTCGAACCGGCTCGGCGACGCCGTGTTGTCGACGGGGTTGCTCGACCGCCTCGTCGACCGGGAACCGGGCCCGCGCGTGACCATCGCCTGCGGCCGCGCGCCAGCGCCCCTCTTTCGCGAGATGCCCGGCCTCGAGCGCGTCATCGTCCTCGAAAAGCGGCCGCTGGCCGGCCACTGGCTGGATCTGTGGACGCGGACGGTCGGAACGGCATGGGACCTGGTCGTCGATCTCAGGGCATCGGCCGTGAGCTGGTTGCTCCGGGCGAGATCGCGGCGAGTCCTGGATACCGCCGCATCCCGGAGCCCGACGCACCGCGTGGAGCAACTCGGCGCCGTCCTAGACCTGCCCGACCCTCCCGCGCCGAGGGTCTGGCTGGGGGGGAGGCAGCGCGCCGCGGCGTCGCGGCTGGTCCCGGACGACCGACCGGTGCTCGCCGTCGGACCGACGGCGAATTGGGGCGGCAAACGGTGGCGGCCCGAGCGCTTCGCCGCGGCCGCCGCCCGCCTCACCGCGCCGGGGGGAAGCCTGGACGGCGCCCGGGTGGCCGTCTTCGGCGCGCCGGACGAGCGCCCCATGGCCGCGCCGGTGATCGAGTCCATTCCCGCCGAGCGCCGCATCGATCTCGTGGGACACGAAGACCTGCTGGTCGTGGCGGCCTGCCTGGAGCGCGCCGATCTCTACATCGGCAACGACTCGGGGCTGATGCACCTCGCCGCCGCCGTGGGCGCGCCGACGCTCGGCCTGTTCGGGCCGAGCCGGGAAATCCACTACGCCCCCTGGGGCGGGCACTGCGCCGCCGTCCGCACGGCCAGGAGCTACGAGGAGATCGTCGGCGATCCGGCCTACGACTATCGCCGTCACGATACCTGGATGGATACGCTGAGCGTGGCGGCCGTGGAGAGGGCCGCGTCCGAACTGTGGGCGCGCACGCGCGATGAGCGGGCGGCTATTCCGCGCGCCCCGGCTCCAGACGCGCCTTGAGGTGCGAAAGGATCGGGTAGAGACTCGCCAGCAGGGCGATCAACAGCCCCCAGGCGCCCTCCCGGTAGCCGCGCCGGGAGACGTAGCATTTGTAGAACCGGCTGAACATCCGCCGCAGGTTCCGGCCCAGGCCGCCGATGTCCCCGGACTCCCGGAGGTCCATCGCCCGCAGCGTCGTGTAGCGGTCGAGCCGCGCCAGCATGTCCGAGACGTCGCGGTCCACGAGATGCTTCAGCGGCGCGTTCAGCCGGCGCCGGGGGCCGGCGAGAACGACCTCGGGGTGCACCCTCTGGTGTCCCCACTTCTTGCCGCCGCGCGCGAAAAGACGCGCCACGGACGATGCGCCGAAGGACCCGCCCCAGCCGTGGCGCACCAGCCGATCGCCGATGTAGTTGTCGACGGGGATCAGGAAGTATCCGTCCTCGGCCTCCGCGATGGCCTCGCGGATCTCCGTCGCGAGGTCCTCGCCGACGCGTTCGTCCGCGTCGACTTCCAGTATCCAGTCGCCCGAACAGGCCGCGATGCCGGCGTGGCGGCGGGGGCCTTCCAGCGGCCAGGACCCCTCGACGAGCGTGGCGCCGTATTCCCCTGCGATGTCCCGGGAGCCGTCGCCGCAGCGGTCGAGGACGACCACGAGCTCGTCGGCGAAATCGAGGCGGGCGAGGCAGTCGCGCAACTGCTCCTCTTCGTCGTGAACGACGACCACGGCGGAGAGCCTGTTCTTCATCGGCCGGCGCCGGTGTCGTCCACCCGCAGTCGTTGGAAATCCGCCCATTCGAGACTCGTCCGGATGCGTCGGCCGTCGGTGACCGACAGCTCGATCTCCCCCTTTCCCGAATCTTTCACACCTACCAGGTGAACGGCCTTGATCGGAGGGTGGGGCCAGGCCGGATCGAGGAGCGCGAACGTCTCCGCGTCGATCAGCGGCGCCGACATGAGGGGAAGCCAGTTGTAGACCGCCGGCATGACGGCGTGGGGCAACTCGCGCCGGATCAACGCCACCTGAAGGCACGTCTGGTCGCAGATTTGCGCGCGATGATGCCGCCGCTTCAGGTTCGCGGCCAGGAGCGTTTCCTGCCAGGCTCGCCAGACGGGCGACCCCCCGGCCATGTGGAACAGGCCGGAGTTCAGGACCGGGTGGATTCCGATCTCCGCGGCGATCCTGGAGCCGAACATCTCGCGTTCTTTCTTCAGGAAGTAGTCCTTGATGCCCTTGATGAAGATCACCCCAAGGATCTCCAGCGTTCGGACTTTCTGGATAGACCGATAGGTCGGGTGCGACTCGAAGCTGAACGCTCCCCCCCCCCCCCCGCGCATTTCCGGCCTCGACGTAGTCGTCGATGGCCCCGGCATCCTGGAACCAGATATCGGCATCGACCCAGACGTAGTCCTCGTATCCCGGAAAGATATCCGGAATGAAGGGCTTCGACACGAAAACCTTCTTGTACTCCGGCGCCTTGTCGATTCCCGGAAAGGTACGCCGCCATTCCGCCCGCGCGAAATGCACGCCGGTCTTGCGGGCTCTGATCCGGTCCTTCCCGGCGTCGGAAAGCCCGAGGTCGATGATACCGAGATCGAAGTCCGCGAGCCTGCCGCCGATGGAGCCGAGCATCCCGTCCAGCAGGTCGAGGTATGCGTCGTTCGACGCGGAGACGATCAGGGGGTTCGGCATCGTCACCCTCTATCGGACCCCGAAACGACGGGAGAAATTGGCGCCGGTCGGTCATCCGACGGTATCATGGTGCGATCTTGACGAGAGCCCGTGAAACAGAACCCCGGGCGCATACCGAGAGGCAGAGGCGGGTCCGGGGTGTACGAGGAGAACATGGTGTATCGCGGAGCAGGCGTCAATAGTTTCCTGTACACGGAGGAAGCGATCGAAGAGATCGAGACGTCGCTTTCGCGCGAGCGCCTGGGCACCTATCTCGACGCGGCCGGGGACGACCGGGAACGGGCGATACGGTTCCATGCCTGGAACACCGCCGTCAGCGCCGCCTTCTACGGACCGCTACAGGGGCTGGAGGTGGCCCTGCGCAATGCCATGCATCGCCAACTCGCCGAGCGGTATGGCCCGGCATGGTACGACAACCCGGATACCGGGCTCGACACATGGATAGATATAGATGTTGACAGCCCCACATGGCCATGCAACAGTATGGTCGCAACGGTTTGCTCGGTCATAGGGTGACATGTCCTCTATGTGGTTCGACAGAACGCCAGCAGGTCTGGCCATCCGGAGGGGAGACTGCCAATGACAAGGTATGTGCCAATGTTCGTCTAAGCTATCTGGCTGTCGCGGGATATCTCATCGGACAGATACAGGGCGTGTTCGTACAAACCAGGCGGCACGCCCGTTTCTTTTTGTAGGTCCTCGATGTATAACCGGAAGCAATTGTCCCAGATCATGACCGGCCCACGCAGGAATTGGCCCACGTAACTCAGCGGAACGTGATCGTTTTTGACCATGACTCCGACTATCTCGAAGAATCCGCATATACGCATCAACTTGCGATACCTTTCTGGATCTTCGTTACGCATGTTGCGCAAGGCATACGAGAATTTTTCCCCCAAATGAGCGAGTCTCGCCGTATCATCGGAGCGTGGGTTGTCCACTCCGATGGTCGCCAACAGGTCGTCCCGAATCTTCCAAAGTATCTCTCGCGCTTCCCGAAGCTCTTCACCCGACCACCTGCGCTCCAATTCAAGCAGGAAAGTCGCGCCAGAGAATCTAAGCGCCTCTCGGTAATCGTTGCGGGCGATATGTACCTGATTCTTGGCATACACGAGCGCAGCTAGGGCGATCAGAACCAGCGCGATCTGCGCCAAATGATCGAAATCCGACAACGTCGGACCAAAACCCTCCACTACGAGTTCCACGAAGACTGTCAAGGCAACGCCAATAACGATGCCAACGCCAATCCAAAACCATTTCATCAGATACTCCAGAGATCGAGTGACCAAAGCACAAGACTACAGATCCCCGGACCACAGACGTACCCTCCCCATTGCTTGAAGGCGGTCGATTGGCACCGGGCGTCCATCCGACTATATCATGACACGATGCGGATTCTACAGGCCATGGCGGGCGGCGAGCATGGTGGGGCGGAGGCGTTCTTCGTCCGTCTGTGCAAGTCTTTCGCCCTGCGCGGCATCGAGCAGCGGGCGCTGGTGCGACCCCATGCGGACCGCGAGGCGGCGCTGCGGGCCGCCGGAATCCGCGCGGCGACCACGGCGTTCGGCGGGCCGTTCGACCTCGCATCGACGCGCCGCTTCCGGAGCGAGATCGAGACCTTCGCGCCCGACATCGTGCTGACCTGGATGAACCGGGCGACCCGGTTCTGCCCGCGACACGGTCGGGGTCGGACACGCTTCGTGCACGTCGGACGCCTCGGCGGTTATTACGACCTCAAGTATTACCGGAACTGCGATCACCTCGTCGGCAATACCGAGGACATCGTCGACTACATGCGGGGGCGGGGATGGCCGGGACATCGGGCCCATTATCTTCCGAACTTCGTGACCGCGGGCGCCGCACCGCCCGTGGACCGGACGGAGCTGGGTCTGTCGGCGGAAGGACCCATGCTCCTGGCTCTCGGCCGGTTCCATGCCAACAAGGCTTTCGACGTCCTGCTCGCGGCCCTGGCGCGCGTGCCGGAGGCCGTGCTCTGCCTGGCCGGCGCCGGCCCGCTCGAGCGGGAGCTGCGCGCGCAAGCGGCCGGGCTCGGCATCAAGGATCGTGTCGCCTTCCCCGGTTGGCGGAAGGACGTCGGGCCGTTGTTCGCCGCGGCCGACCTCTGCGTCTGTCCCTCGCGCCTTGAACCCCTCGGGAACGTCGTCATCGAATCCTGGGCCCACGGCGTTCCGGTCGTCGCGGCCGCGGCGAAGGGTCCGACCGGGCTGATCGAGGATGGCAGGAACGGATCGCTTGTCCCCGTGGACGACGCCGGGGCGCTGGCGGACGCCATCCGTCGCGTACTCGGCGACCGGGATATGGCGGCGGGACTGGCGCGCGCGGGAAATGCCGCTTACGAGGCGCGATTCACCGAGTCGGCGGTGACCGGGGAGTACCTCGGCCTGTTCGAGCGCCTGATGACGGGCGAGGACGCGGCCTGATGTGCGGAATCGCCGGCCTCATGACCCGCGACGGCTCGGCGCCGGACGAAGCCGTCCTCGACCGCCTGTCCGCAGCGCTCGCACACCGCGGGCCGGACGGCGAGGGCCGCTACGCGAGCGGTGGCGTGGGCCTCGCGCACCGCCGCCTCGCCGTCATCGACCTGGAGACCGGGAACCAGCCACTCGGCGAGCCCGAGGGCGCCGTGCTGGTCGCCAACGCCGAGATTTACAACTACGTCGAGTTGCGGAACGCCCTCGGGGACGTCGCGTTCGCCACGGCCTCCGACTGCGAGCCGCCGCTGCACCTGTACCGCCGCGACGGCGCCGCGTTCGACGCCCGCCTGCGGGGCATGTACGCGATCGCGCTCCACGATCCGGCGTCGGGCCATCTGGTGCTCTCGCGCGATCCGTTCGGCATCAAGCCACTCTATTACACGGAAACGAGCCGAGGCTTCGCCTTCGCATCGGAACCGCGGGCCTTGATTGCCGCCGGGCTCGTCGAGCCGCGGATCGACCCGCGGGCACGGGACGAACTGCTGGAGCTCCAATTCACGACCGGCGCCGATACGATCTTCGATGGGATCAAGCGCGTCCTGCCCGGCGAAACGCTGATCGTCGCCAACGGCCGTATCGTCGATCGCCACCGCCGGGACGCCCTCCCCGGCGGCGACGCGCCCGCCGCCGACGCGCCCGCCGCCGACAACGACGAGGACAAGGTCCTCTCCCGTCTCGACGCCGCCCTCTCCGACAGCATGACATGTCACCGGCGGTCCGACGTGCCCTACGGCATGTTCCTGTCCGGCGGCGTCGATTCGTCGGTCCTGCTCGCCTTGATGGCGCGCCTCGACGAACGTCCTCCACTGACCTTCACCGTGGGATTTCCGGCGTCATCCGTCCACGACGAGCGGGCCCACGCGCGTATGCTGGCCGCGCGCGTGGGTTCGGAGCACGTCGAAATCTCCATCGGGGAGGACGATTTCTGGCGACTGCTGCCCGAAATCGTCTCGGCGATGGACGACCCCGCGGCCGACTACGCCATCCTGCCGACCTACATCCTCGGTCGGCTCGCCGGCCGGCACGTCAAGGTGGTGCTGACAGGCGAGGGCGGGGACGAGTTGTTCGCCGGCTACGGCCGCTATCGCACCGCGCGGCGACCCTGGTGGCTCGGCGGTCGGAAGATGCGTCGGCGCGGCACCTTCGACAATCTGGACGTGCTCCGCGAACCGACGACCGGCTGGCGGGACGGAATCGCGGCGGCGACGGCGCGCGTGGCCGGCGACGGCCGGACGGCTCTGCAGGTCGCCCAGGCAACCGATTGCGCCGACTGGTTGCCCCACGGCCTGCTGCTGAAGGTGGATCGGTGCCTCATGGCCCACGGCGTGGAGGGCCGGGTGCCGTTTCTCGATCCCGCCGTCGCCGCCGCGTCCTGGCCGCTGCCGGACCGCTTCAAGGTGCGCAAGGGGATGGGGAAGTTCGTGCTGCGCAAATGGCTGGAGGAACACCTGCCCGAAGCGGCGCCGTTCTCGAAGAAGCGGGGGTTCACCGTCCCGGTCCGTGAATGGCTGGCGGGTCGCGGGGAGGAGTTGGGCGCGCTCGTCGCCACTTCGCCGGGAATCGAGGAAATCTGCCGTCCGGAAGGCGTCGGACGGGTGTTCCGGGCACGCGGCAAACGCGAGGGTTTCGCCGCCTGGACCCTGCTCTTCTATGCTCTCTGGTATCGTCGTCACATCTTGGGCCAGCTTCCCGAGGGCGATACCTTCGCGTACCTGTCGGCGGCCCCCTGACGCGAGATTCGATCCGGCGACCAATGCAACCGGGTGATTCATGACCACGGCCTGCGATCTCGTCATCCGGGGCGGAACGCTCGCCGCTCCCGATGGAATCGGGCCGGGCGACGTGGGCGCGCGGAACGGGCGCATCGTCGCGATCGGCGATCTTTCCCGGGCGGACGCCGGCGAGATCATCGACGCGACCGGCCTCCACGTTCTCCCCGGCGTCATCGACACGCAGGTCCATTTCCGCGAGCCCGGCAACGAGCACAAGGAAGACCTCGAAAGCGGCACCCGCGCCGCCGTCATGGGCGGGGTCACGGCCGTCTTCGAGATGCCCAACACCGACCCGCCGACCACCACGCCGGAGGCCGTGGCCGACAAGCTGGACCGGGCCGGAGGACGGGCCTGGACGGACTACGCGTTCTACGCCGGCGCCACGCCGGAGAACGCGCGGTCCCTCGGCGAGATCGAGACTCTCCCGGGATGCTGCGGCGTCAAGATCTTCATGGGGTCCTCGACGGGCGGCCTGCTCGTGCCCGACGACACCTCGCTGCGGTGCGTGCTGGAGAACTGCCGGCGCCGCGTCGCGGTCCACGCCGAGGACGAAGAGCGGCTCAAGGCCCGAAAGCACCTCGCGTCCGCGGCGGCGCACCCCCGGGCACATCCCGGATGGCGCGATGTCGAGACGGCGTTCGGCGCCACGCGGCGGCTGATCTCGCTCGCGGAGGCGCTGCATCGCCGGGTGCACGTGCTCCACGTGACCACGGCGGAGGAGGCGGCCTGGCTCGCCGATCACAAGGACGTGGCGAGCGTCGAGACGACGCCGCAGCATCTGACTCTCGAGGCCCCCGAGTGCTACGACCGCCTGGGCGCCTTCGCGCAGATGAACCCGCCCGTCCGCGAGGCGCACCACCGGGACGGTCTCTGGCGGGCGGTGGCGAACGGCGTGGTCGACGTCGTCGGCTCGGACCACGCGCCGCACACGCGCGACGAGAAAAGCCGGACCTATCCGAACACGCCGTCGGGGATGCCGAGCGTGCAGACCCTGCTGCCCGTGATGCTGAACCACGTCCACGCGGGACGGTTGTCGCTCATGCGCCTGGTCGATCTCCTCTGCCACGGGCCGAACCGGTTGTTCGGGATCGTCGGCAAGGGCCGGCTGGCGGTGGGATACGACGCCGATTTCACGCTGGTCGACCTCGCGGCGTCACGCGAGATCACGGACGACTGGATCGTCTCCAAATGCGGGTGGACTCCCTTCGCCGGCACGATGGTCACGGGATGGCCGGTCGGAACCGTCGTCCGCGGCCGGCCCGTGATGCGGGAGGGCCAGCTCGTCGCCAGGCCCTCGGGCCGCGCGATGCGGTTTCACGAGGGCGCCGGGCCGTAGCCCGCCGCCCCGGCCCGGCTCGCGGGACATCGGGAGACATCGCGGGACGCCGCGGTTGGCGCGGCGGCTTCGACCGACTACAAATGCGCGGCAGCCTGATGGTGACGACGACAGGAGGAGTGACCGACACCATGACCGAGACCTTCAGGGCCCTGGTGGCCCGCGAGACCGACGGCAAGGTGGCGTGCGGATTCGAGGATCTGACGGCGGACGATCTGCCCGGGGACGGCGACGCCGTGATCTCGGTCGCGTACTCGACGCTCAACTACAAGGACGGCCTCGCCATCAAGGGCAACCGGGGCAAGGTCATGCGGAGCTTTCCGATGGTTCCGGGCATCGATCTCGCCGGCGTCGTGGAAGATCCCGGAAACTCCGGCCTCGAACCCGGGGACGAGGTCGTCGTCACCGGCTGGGGGCTCGGCGAAACGGCCTGGGGCGGCTATTCGCGGAAGGCGAGGCTGAACTCCGACTGGTTGTTGCCGCTGCCCGAGGGTATCTCGCTGAAGCGGTCGATGGCGATCGGCACCGCCGGCTTCACCGCCATGCTCTCGGTGATGGCCCTCGAGCACATGGGCATCGAGCCGTCGCGGGGCGAGGTGCTGGTGACCGGCGCGGCCGGCGGCGTCGGCGGCATCGCCGTCGCGGTCCTCGCGAACCTGGGCTACGACGTCGCGGCCTCGACGGGGCGCGCCGAACAGCACGACTATCTCGCGAACCTGGGCGCCCGGAACGTCGTCGAGCGCGCGGAACTCGAAGAGAAAGGCGGTCCCATGCGCAAGGCCCGCTGGGCCGGCGGGGTCGATACGGTCGGCGGCGGGATACTGGCCAACACCATGGCGCAAATCGCGCCCAACGGCGCGATCGCGGTCTGCGGCCTCGCCGCCGGCCCCGATCTGCCCGCCACGGTCATTCCCCTCATCCTGCGCGGCGTCTCGCTCCTCGGCATCAACTCCGTACACGTCTCGAACGAGGAGCGCGCGACGGCGTGGGAGCGACTCGCCACGGAGATGCCGATGGACCTGCTCGATTCCATGACCGAGGTCGCGCCGCTCGCGGACCTGCCCGGTCTGGCCGGCGAGATCCTCGCGGGGCGGGTGCGGGGCCGCACCGTCATCGACGTCAACGCCTGAAGCGGCTCAGGCCTCGATCCCGCGGGCGATGAAGAACGGGTTCTCGAACCCCTCCTTGCCGTAGAGCAGATCGTCGCCGTCGACCGTTCGGACCGAGCCTCCGGCCGCCGCCAGCACGGCGTGTCCGGCGGCCGTGTCCCACTCCATCGTGCGTCCGAAACGGGGGTAGACGTCGGCCTCGCCGGCGGCGATCAGACAGAACTTGAGGGAACTCCCCGCCGCCGTGAACTCCTTGACGGGCAACGTGTCGAGAAACTCGTCGGTGCGCGAATCGCGGTGGGAGCGGCTGGCGACCGCCACCAGCCCGTCCGCCGCCGGCGCGCGCGCCGCGATCGCCCTCGTCGGGCCGCCACCGTCCTCGACGAAGACGGCGCCGGGGCCGCCGGCCGCGTACAGGCGGCGCCGGGCCGGCGCATAGACCACGCCGAGCACCGGACGCCCGTCCTCGATCAAGGCGATGTTGACGGTGAATTCGCCGTTGCGATCGATGAATTCCCGTGTCCCGTCGAGCGGATCCACGATCCAGAACCCGCCTCCCGAAACGTCGGGAACGTCGCCCGCGGCCGCGCGCTCCTCGGCGACGATGGGGATGCCGGGGGCGAGCCCGGCGAGCCGGGAGACGATGATGCCCTCCGCGCGCTCGTCGGCGGCGGTCACCGGCGACCGGTCGTCCTTCGAGCGGACGTCGAAATCCGATTCGTAGACGTCCATGATGGCGGCGCCCGCCGCCAGGGCGACGTCGCGCAGCTCCCGGACGATCCCGTCCTTCAAGTTCGCCTTCCCGGCCGGGAGTCGCGTCGGGCGAGGCCACGGTCCGCCGTCACAGGGCGCCGGCCACGTTCAGGTTGGCGCCGGTGACGTAAGACGCCTCGTCGGAGAGCAGGAAGAGGACGTTGGAGGCCACTTCCGCGGGCGTCGCGGCGCGGCCCATCGGTTGACGGCCCGCCAGCCTGGCCACGCGGCCGGGCTCGCCGGACCGCGCGCTCATCCCGGTGTCGATCAGGCCGGGCCGGATCGCGTTGACGCGCACGCCGTCGCCCACGACCTCCTTCGCCAAGCCGATCGTATAGGCGTCGACGGCGCCCTTGGACGCGCCGTAGTGCACCCAGTAATGGGAGGCGCCCAGGGTCGCGGACATGGAGGACACGTTGACGATGGCGCCCCCGCCGCCGCCGTATTTCGGCAACATGCGCCTCAGCGCCTCGCGGCAGCACAGCATGACGCCCGCGACGTTCGTATGCAGGACGACCAACATGTCCCCGTAGGGAATTTCGTCGCCCCGGCGGCGGCCCGGCACCACGCCCGCGTTGTTGACCAGCGCGGTCACGGGACCGAGGGCCCGGTCCACCTCGCCGAACATCTCGACGACGTCCCCCTCTCGCGAGACGTCGGCGCCCACGGCGACCGCCTTGCCACCGCCGGAGACGATCCGGTCGGCCACGGCCTCCGCCCTTTCGGCGTCGCTCCGGTAGTTGACGCAGACGGCATAGCCACGCGCCGCGCCGGCGAGCGCCGTCGCTTCCCCGATCCCGCGACTCGCGCCCGTGACGACCAGCACGCCCGTCATGTCGATTCCCGATGCCGCCTTCGCGCCGAACGCGAGTGGACCATCGGCGGCGGAAGGGGTCAAGGCGACCCCAGGGACACGCCGGAAATGCAGCCTTCCATCGGCGGGCGTTGCTGGCCGGGCCTCCTGGCGCCTGCTATAACCCCCGTCGTCCAGCGACACGAAGTGGTCGAAACGTATTGCCGAGCGCGGCGGAAAATCTTGCCGAGGCCACCCGCCTTTACCGGGCGGGAGACCGTGAAGGCGCCAGGGACCTCTGCGAAAGGCTCGTCGCGGCGGAACCCGACAACGCCGACGCCCTGAACCTCCGGGGCCTGATCGATCACCGGGCGGGCGCCCACGCGGCGGCGGCGGACTGGATCGGCCGGGCCCTGGAGATCGAGCCGGAGAACGCGGTATTCCACTTCAATCTTGGCGAAACGCTGCGCGCGCGGGAAAAGATCGACGAGGCGATGGCCGCCTACTACCGGGCGCTCGGCTTCGATCCCACCCTTGCCGGCGCCTACACCAACATCGGGCTTCTCTGCCTGGAGCGCCGCCGCCTTCCCGAAGCGGCGGACGTCCTGCGACGCGCCACCGCCTGTATGCCCACGGACGGCGCCGCATACGCGCGCCTGGGCGCGGCCCAGGCCGAGCGCGGCGAACTCGACGCGGCACTCGCGGCCTTCGCCCAGGCCATCCGCTTCGAACCCGGCAACCACTCCCACGTCCACCTTTTCCTGCGGACGCTCGACACCTATCCATTTCCGTCCCTGCCTCCCGAGGTCGTCAGGGAGCTCCGGACCTGTTTCGATCTCGACGACATCGAGCATCAAAAGCTGGTTCCCGCGGCGGTCGCCGTTCTCAAGAGAGACGAGCGGTTCGCGGGGCTCCTGGCGATGACCGACGGCGAGGACATCGTCGCGATCATGGCCGCGACGGCGGGTGGCGTGTTCGACGACCTTCTGTCCGAACCCCTGCTGTTGGGACTGCTCGTCAACACCATCGTCACGGACGACGAGATGGTCAGGGTCCTGTCGACGGTCCGCCGGGCCATCGTCCTGCAGGGAGAACAGGGGACGGCCCCCGAGGATTTCGTCGTGGGCCGGCGCCGGCAGTTCGTCATCGCACTCGCGCTGCAATGCTTCGCAACCGATTACGCCTGGCACGAGACGCCGAGGGAAGCCCTGGCGGCCGGATACATGCTCTCCGAGGTCCGCCGAGGCCTCGACGCCATCGGCGACGCATCCGAAGCGAGTGCATGGGATCTCGAGATGTGGAATCGCCTGGCTGTCGTCGCGACCTACCGCCCCATCCGCAGGATCGAGGGAATCGAGAAGCTCCTGGGTCTGGGACTCCCCGCCGAAGCGCCCTACCGCCGCATGTTGATCCGGCGGCAGGTGGCGGAACCCTTGCGGGAACGCGAGCTCGCGACGACCATGACGCGCGTCGCCGGCCCTTCGCCGGAGTCCGACGGGAACGAGGCCGAAAGACCGCCGTATCCTCGCTGGCATCGCCTGGCCCGGGTCGAGCCGGGAAACTACGCCGACGGCCTGGAAAGGCTGATCCCGGGCTTCGTGGCCCCGGAATACGCGCGCGGGGCCATGCGCGTTCTCGTCGCCGGTTGCTCCACCGGGAAACGGGCGCTCCGGCTGGCGACGGCATACGACAACGTGGAAATCCTGGCGACGGATCCAAACCTCGACAACCTCGCCTACGCGGCCCGCGTGGCCACGGAGACGGGCGTCGGCAACATCGCGTTTCGTCAGGTTCCGCGTGGGGAACTCGGTCGCATCGACGAACGATTCCACATCGTCCATACGGGAAGCACGATGCTTCGGACGGACGATGCCACGGGTCCCTGGCGGGCCCTCGCGGATCGTCTGCTCCCCGACGGCCTGATGCATGTCGAGGCGCGCGTGGGGCGAATTCCGGAAGCCCTGATGGCGGCCCGACGCCTCGTCCACGAGAGATCCCTGGTCGGAGACGCCGAAGGGGTGCGCGAGGCCCGCAAGCTCCTGCTCGATCTGCCCGATGGAGAACCCGCTCGCGGGGTCGTCGCGGCGGACGGCTTCCACAACCTTCATCAGTGCCGCGACCTGTTGTTCCCCGATGGCGAGGAGGCGCCGTTCACCGTCGCGGATCTGCGGGACGCCCTGCCGGACCTCGGTCTGCGGTTCCTGGCATACGAAGCCCGGAAACAGGCCACCATGAAAGATTTCCTGGAGCTGTTCGGCGACTCGGCGAATCCCGGGAATCCCGATCAATGGGCGGAACTGGAGGAACGGCGGCCCGGCTCCCTTGGCGACACGCACCGGATTTGGTGCCGGAAGGCGCAA
Organism: Alphaproteobacteria bacterium; assembly: GCA_965200265.1. GTDB lineage: Bacteria > Pseudomonadota > Alphaproteobacteria > UBA2966 > UBA2966 > UBA2966. The sequence goes on from OZ241357.1 coordinate 2,973,119, forward strand.
TAGGGCGGCGCCGGTTCCGGTTCGACGGCGACCGTTCTAACGGCTCAGTTCGCGCATCCCCCGGTCGAGACCGTCGACCGTCAACGGAAACATCCGTCCTCCCATGAGCTGTCGCGTCATTTGAAGCGACTGGGTGTAGGACCAGCGCCGCTCCGCCACCGGGTTGAGCCAGACGGCACTCGGATAGGTGGTCAGCAGGCGATCCAGCCATATCTGGCCGGACTCCTCGTTCCAGTGCTCGACGCTGCCTCCGGGAAAGGCGATCTCGTAGGGACTCATGGTCGCGTCCCCGACGACGATCAGCTTGTAGTCGGAAGCATAGGTGTGCATGACGTCCCAGGTCGGTATGCGTTCCCGATGACGGCGCCGGTTGTCGCGCCATACGTATTCGTAGACGAAGTTGTGGAAGTAGAAGTACTCGAGGTGCTTGAATTCGCCGCTCGCCGCCGAGAACAGTTCCTCGCACGTGCGCGTGTGATCGTCCATCGACCCGCCGATGTCGAGAAACAGCAGGACCTTGACGGTGTTGCGCCGTTCCGGGACGAGCTTCAGATCCAGATAGCCACCGTTGTTCGCGGTGGACCGGACGGTATCGGGAAGGTCGAGTTCGAGCGCGGCGCCCTCGCGGGCGAACCGGCGCAGACGCCGCAGCGCGACCTTGATGTCGCGGGTGCCGAGCACCACGGTGTCGTCGAGATTCCTGTATTCGCGGCGGTCCCAGACCTTGACCGCGCGTCGATGGCGGGAACCGTTCTGGCCGATGCGGACTCCCTCGGGATTGTAGCCGTGGGCCCCGAAGGGCGAGCGGCCGGCCGTACCGATCCACCTGTCGCCGCCCTGATGGCGCTTCCGTTGCTCTTCCAGGCGCTTCCTCAGCTCCTCCATGAGCTTCTCGAACCCACCCATCGCCTCGACCTCGGCCATCTCTTCCTCGGTCAGGGCGAGCTCGGCGAGCTTGCGCAGCCATTCCTCCGGGATTTCTTCCGTCCGGTCTCCGTCGAGGGACTCGAGGCCCCTGAAAAGATGACCGAACACGACGTCGAACTTGTCGAAGTTCCGCTCGTCCTTCACGAGCGTCGCACGGGAAAGGTGGTAGAAATCCTCGACGCTCACGTTCGCGATACGCGCGTCCATCGCTTCCATCAGGACCAGGTATTCCTTGAGGCTGACGGGAACCCCGGCCCGGCGGAGTTCGTGAAAGAGCTCGACGAACATGAGCGATGGCGAGCGGACGCGCCCGGCGCCCGCCCTTCAGGCCCCGCCTTCCCGCCGGGCCATGAACGCCAGGCGCTCGAACAGGTGGACGTCCTGTTCGTTCTTGAGCAAGGCGCCGTGAAGCGGCGGGATCAGCGTCTTCACGTCCCTGTTGCGGAGCACTTCCGGCGGAACGTCGTCCGCCACCAGGAGCTTGATCCAGTCGAGGAGCTCGGAGGTCGACGGCTTCTTCTTGAGGCCGGGCGCCTCGCGAACCTCGAAGAAGACGTTCAGGGCCTCGGACAGCAGGTTGCGCTTCAGGTCCGGGTAGTGCACGGCGACGATCCGCTCCATCGTCTCGCGGTCGGGAAAGCGGATGTAGTGGAAGAAACACCGCCTGAGGAAGGCGTCGGGCAGTTCCTTCTCGTTGTTCGACGTAATGAACACGATCGGGCGGTGGACCGATTCCACGACCTGTCTGGTCTCGTAGACGAAGAACTCCATGCGATCGAGCTCGAGCAGCAGGTCGTTGGGAAATTCGATATCCGCCTTGTCGATCTCGTCGATCAGCAATACGGGCCGTTCCCCGGACTCGAAGGCCTCCCACAGCTTGCCGCGAACGATGTAGTTGGCGATGTCGTGAACCCGCTCGTCGCCGAGTTGCGAATCCCGAAGACGCGAGACGGCGTCGTATTCATACAGGCCCTGCTGCGCCTTGGTCGTCGACTTGATGTGCCATTCGATGAGGGGAGCGCCGATGGCGTTCGCGACCTCTATCGCGAGCATGGTCTTCCCGGTTCCGGGCTCGCCCTTCACCAGCAGGGGACGCCGCAGGGTGATCGCGGCGTTGACCGCGACCATCAGATCCGCCGTGGCGACGTAGCTGTCGGTTCCTTCGAATTTCATGGGCCTCGTCGTCCGCCGACGGATCAGGTCGCGTCCCCGTCGGGCTCCAGGTCCAGCGCCACCGAGTTCAGGCAGTAGCGCAGGCCCGTCGGCCGGGGCCCGTCATCGAACACGTGACCGAGATGGGCCTCGCACCGGCTGCACAGCACCTCGGTGCGGATCATCAAATGCGAAAAGTCGCGTCTCACGGCAACGCGGTCTTCGGCGATGGGCTGCCAGAAGCTGGGCCAACCGGTGCCGGAGTCGAACTTCGTATCGGAGCGGAACAATTCCTGGCCACAGCAGACACACTTGTACGTTCCGGGTGTTTTCGTGACGTTGTACGCGCCGGTGAACGCGGGCTCCGTGCCCTTCCGCCGACATACACGATATTGCTGCGGCGTCAGTTGCTCGCGCCACTCGGCAGCCGACTTGACGACCTTTTCGCTCATCTTCGTTTCCGATCCTGTTTGCGCGATGCGTGACCGGCATCGATTCCCGTTCCCGCCCCATACTGCGACGCCACGGCATCGGGTTCAACGTCGGGATCGACAGGCGCCCGGCTTCGTCATGAACCGAAAAATTCCCGCAAGTGGCGCGTCACGGCGCGCGGCCTCTCGAAGGCGATCCAGTGCCAGGCCCGCGGGAAATAGAATACCTCCATGGTGTCGATCCACGGCGCCGCGATGTCGTTGACCACCGGATCGAGGGCGACGTCCCTTCGGCCCCAGAGCACGCGGACGGGACAGACGATGCGACCGGGGGTCACGTGCCGGCGAATGGGAATTTCCTTCACGATCTCGCGGTAATAGTTGATCGCCGCAGTGGCGACGCCCGGCTTCTCGAAAGCCTCGCGGTACACGGCCACGTCTTCCGGCGGCATCACGCGGGCGAGACGTATGGTGCCGTCGCGGAACTGCGCCTTGTAGTTCTCCTCGGGAAAATCCGGCAGCAGGTTGAGGAATACGTACCAGCTCTTGCGTTGTTGCTCGGGGTAGGTCAGCCAGGCCCGGATCCAGGCGTCCGGATGGGGCGCGTTGAGGATGGCGAGCTTGCGGACCCGGTCCGGCCAGTCCATGGCCAGCTGATAGGCCACGATGCCGCCCCAGTCATGCCCGGCTACACAGGCCGGGCCGCCGAGATGATCTATGAGGTCCCGCATGTCGGTGGCCAGGGTCGCGGTGTCGTACCCGGCGGCCGGCTTCGCCGACTCGTTGAAGCCCCGCATGTCCACGGCGACGACCCTGAAGTGCCGCGACAACGGGCCGATCTGCTTGCGCCAGGACCACCAGAACTCGGGAAACCCGTGCATCAGGAGCACGAGGGGGCCGTCCCCTTTCTCCACCCAGTGGAGATCGACGCCGTTCACCCGCGCCCTTCGATGCGAGACCCCGTCCAGAGTGACCGTCATGACGTATCTCCCCGACAACCGTCAGCGATGTTCGACGGGCGGCGCGCGGTAATGAACTCGACCGTCGGATCGTCGGCGTGTTCGGCGACCGGGGCGACCACGGGACGGTCGAGGAGCTCCCGGGCGCCGGCGGTGAACGCCTCGTGACGCAGCAGCGGGGCGGCATTCAGGTCGCGCTCGTCGAGAACGGGATCGACGAGGCGATACGTCCCGTTCTCCGAGACCGATGGACTCCCCGGACCGCGCGCCGTTTCCAGATCTTCATCGGCCATGGCGTTCTCCCTTTTTCGCCGCCGCGGCCCGAGTGTAGCATCACGCCGCCGGAGTCGTGGAAGGAGGCACGCGGAATGTCGGCGGCGGAACGAAACGGCGGCGCGCGGGGATTCCCGGCCACCGTCTTCCTGGGCGTCGCGATCATCGCGGTCGCCGAAGCCCTGCTCGCCCTGGACGTCGCGTTCCGGGGCGGCGCCGTCATGCCTTACGAGGCCGTCCCGCCGCCCGACGGGGCGCTGTCGTCGATCGCCCGCGGCGCTGCCGTGTTCCTGACCCCGTTGTGCTGGAGCGGGCTGCTGTTCCTGCTCGACGGGCTTCTCCATCGCGACGCGCCTCGGGGCGCCTCCCCGATCCGCGACAGGCCCTGGCGATTCGCCGCGATCTATCTTCTCAGCATCCCCGTCTGGCTGATCTTCGACTGGGTGAACTTCCAGTACATCGACGCCTGGCGGTATCACGGTCTCCCGGAAGATTTTCTCGTCCGGTATGCGGGATACTTCCTGGCGTTCGGCGCCATCTGCCCGGGCATGTTCCTGATCGCCGACCTCGTGCAGCGGACGCGGGTGGCCCGCCTGCGCGGCCCGGCGTTCGCTCCCAATGCCGTCGGTCGCGCCGTGCTGATCGTGGCCGGCGGCGCGATGGCGCTGTATCCGTTTCTCGCGCGCGACCCCGTCGGCAGCCTGACGTTGTGGCTGGGCTGGTTCTTCTTGCTGGATCCCGTCAACGAGCGGCTCGGCGCGCCGAGCATCCTCGGCGACTGGCGACGGGGGAGGTACGGGCGCACCGTCTCGCTGATGGCCGGAGGCGCCGTCTGCGGCCTGTTGTGGGAATTCTGGAACTACTGGGCGCTCGCGAAATGGACCTACAACCTGCCGTTCCTCGGCCCACTGGAAGGGATTGCGTACTTCGAAATGCCGGCGTTGGGATTTCTCGGGTTTCTGCCGTTCGCCCTGGAATGCTGGGCGATGGTTCAGACGATCCTGTGGCTGGCCCGGAGATTCGGCGTCCGGCGCATCGAACCGTTGCCATCGGCGGACGCGGTCACCTGAGCCCGGAAACGCCCGGCGCGCCCGCCCGGCGTGCTATGCTGGCGCCGCCGCCCGAGACCACTCGAACGGGACGGACGATACGCGCGCCCCGCCGGCCGGTCGCCTCGTCCGGCCGGTATCCGCGATCACCGGGCGACCGACGCCACGTTCGGATTCGATCCGGACGGCGGCGTGAACCCGCCGACTCCCGCCGAAGGCGCCGTCCCGGTCTCGGGAAGGCGCGAAGAACCACGGACGGTCTCATGTGCGGCGAACGGGGAGCGATCATGTTGAAGGAGAGTCTCGGACTGGAGGACAGGGTGGCCATCGTCGCCGGCGGCGGCGCGGCGGGCGAGGGTATCGGCAACGGGCGCGCGGCGGCCATCATGCTCGCCCGCGCCGGCGCCCGCGTGCTGGTCGTCGACCGATTCCCCGACCTGGCGGAGAACACGGTGGGGATGATCGAGGCCGAGGGCGGTGAGGCAGTCGCCCACGTGGCCGATCTCGGCCATGAAGACGGGTGTCGAGGCATGGTGGCCGCCGCGCTGGAACGGTTCGGCCGACTCGACGTCCTCGACAACAACGTCGGCATCAGCAGCAAGGGCAGCGTCGTCGAGGAGGGCCGGGAAGCCTGGGAGGAGGTCATGCGGGTCAACGTCGAGAGCGTCTTCCTGGCCTCGAAACACGCCGTCCCGGCGATGATCGAGAGTGGCGACGGCGGAGCCATCGTCAACATCGCCTCGACGGCCGCCATCCGGCCGCGCGGCATGACGGCCTATTCCACGTCGAAGGGCGCCATAATGTCGCTTACCCGCGCCATGGCGGTCGATCACGGCGCCGACGGCATCCGCGTCAACTGCATCCTGCCGGGCGCCATGCATACGCCACGGCTGTTCCACAAGGGCATGACGGACGATGCGCGCGAACGGCGACGCCGGGCCTCCCTGTTGGAGATCGAGGGCGAAGGCTGGGACGTGGGCCGCGCCGTCCTCTATCTCTGCTCGGACTGGGCGCGATATGTGACCGGGCAATGTCTCGTGGTCGACGGCGGCATGAGCCTGACCACGCGCCCGCGGAGCTCGGGGGTCGAGGATCGCCGCGGCGGCGCGCTGGCCTGAGCACCGCCCGCGGCGTCCCGCGCGCTCCCCGAAGACTCCTCGAATGTCCGCGTTGCGCGGCGGCAACACCCGACCTATGTAACCGGTCGCGACGGATCGGCACTTCAAGGCGACGGGTGAGGGAACATGACGACCAGACCACGGGTTGCGGCATTCATCGAGGGCAAACCGGCCCAGACGTTCATCACGGCGTTGATCGTCCTCAACGCGATCTCGCTCGGCCTGGAGACGTCGCCCGCGGTCATGGGGAAATTCGGCGGCGCCCTGGTCGCTTTCGACACGTTCGTACTCGGCGTGTTCGTCGTCGAGATCATCATGAAGCTGTTCGGGCGGGGATTCGGCTTCTTCCGGGACGGCTGGAACGTCTTCGATTTCCTGATCGTCGGCATCGCCCTGATTCCGGCCTCCGGCCCCCTGGCGGTGCTGCGCGCGCTCCGCATTCTCCGCGTCCTGCGCCTGGTGTCGGTGGTGCCCAGAATGCGGGCGGTGATCCAAGCGCTCATCACCGCCATCCCGGGCATGGTCTCGATCGTCGGGCTGATCACCCTGATCTTCTACGTCTCGGCGGTGCTGGCGACCAATTTCTTCGGCGGAAGCTTCGACGAATGGTTCGGCAGCGTCGGCGCCTCGATGTTCAGCCTGTTCCAGATCATGACCCTGGAAAGCTGGTCGATGGGCATCGTGCGCCCGGTCATGGTCGAATTCCCCCATGCCTGGGCCTTCTTCGTACCGTTCATCCTGGTGACGAGCTTCGCCGTCATCAACCTGTTCATCGGCGTCATCGTGGACGCCATGCAGACGCAACATGCCGAGGAGGCCCGGCACGTCGAGGCGCGCATGGACGAGGATACGGCGTCCCTGCGCCGCGAGATGGCGGGACTGCGCGAGGAGATCGCCGGATTGCGGCGGTCGCTGCAAGGGAGCGGTTGACCGGGAGTGACCGGGAGCGGCGCTACGCCAGGATCCGTTCGCGCCTGGGGTCGTGGAAGGGGGTGAGCGACGCCCGCGCGGGAAACCGTTCGCCGGCGACCTCGATCTCGTAGCTCCCGGCCTCGATCCATTCCCGCGTGACGCCCGCTTCGCGGCCGACATAGCCCATGCCGATGGCGGCGCCCACCGTATGGCCGAACATGCCGGACGTGAGATACCCGACGATCTCACCGTCGCGGCGGATCGGCTCGAAGTGGTGGAGCAGCGGCTCCGGGTCCTCCAGGGCGAACAGGACGAGACGCTTGCCGACGCCCGTGTCCCTCTGGCGCAGCACGGCGTCGCGGCCGATGAAGCCGGCGTTCTTTCCGTATGCCACGGCGAAACCGAGACCGGCTTCCAGGGGCGTGTCCTCGTCGCTGATGTCGTGCCCCCAGTGGCGATAACCCTTTTCCATGCGGAGGGAGTTCACCGCGTGGAATCCGACGGGGGCCAGCCCCACGTCCCGACCGTGCGCCATGAGCTCCTCGCAGACGCCGACGGCGAATTCGACCGGCACGTAGAGCTCCCAGCCCAGCTCCCCGACATACGTGATGCGGGTCGCGCGCGCCGTCGCGTAGCCGATGTCGATCTCGCGGGAGGTCGCGAAGGGAAAGGCGTCGTTGCCGAGATCCGCGCTGGTGACCCGCGACAGCAGGTCCCGGGCCTTCGGCCCCATGACGCCAAGGACGGCGTAGGCGGACGTCACGTCCGTGACCGTGGCTCGTGACCCGTCGGGGATGTGGCGGTTGAGCCAGTCGACGTCCCGTACCTGACTCTCCGCTCCGGTCACGACGAGGAAGCCGTCCTCCGCGAGACGGGTCACGGTGACGTCGGCCTCGATGCCGCCGCGGTCGTTGAGCCATTGCGTGTAGACGACGCGGCCCACGGGAACCGCGACGTCGTTGGCGCAGATGCCGTCGAGCACCGACTCCGCGTCGGCGCCGGACACCAGGATCTTTCCGAAGCTGCTCTGATCGATCAGCCCGACGCGCCCGCGGACCGCCCGATGCTCTTCCGCCGAATACTCGAACCAGTTCTGACGCCGCCAGGAATACTCGTACCGGGGTTCGACCCCTTCCGGCGCATACCAGTTGGGACGCTCCCAGCCGGCCGCCTCCCCGAAGCAGGCCCGACGCGCCGCGAGCCGGTCGTGGAGAGGCGACTTGCGGATGCCGCGCGCCGTCACGAACTGCCGGAAGGGCCAGTGCATGTCGTAGAGGAGGCCCAGCCCTTCGACGACGCGCTCCTCGAGATAGCGGGCATTCCCGTGGAACGGCTGCATCCGGCGCAGGTCGACCTCCCAGAGGTCCATGCCCGGATGGCCGTTGACGATCCACTCGGCGAGCATCTTGCCCGCGCCGCCCGACGATCCGATGCCGATCGAGTTGAACCCGCACGCGACGTAGAAATTCCGAAGCTCCGGCGCCTCGCCGAGGAGATAGCGGTCATCCGGCGTGAAGCTCTCCGGCCCGCAGAAGAACGTCTGCACGCCCGTCTCTGCGAGGACCGGGATACGATGCAGGGCGCTCTCCATGATGGGCTCGAAGTGGTCCCAGTCCTCGGGCAGTTGGTCGAACTCGAAGTCATCGGGAATGCCGTCCATGCCCCAGGGCCTGGCCTCCTTCTCGAACGCGCCCACGAGCAGCTTGCCCGCGTCCTCCTTGACGTAGACGCCCGCGTTCTGCTCGCGCAGCGACGGGGTACCGGGGCTCAACCCCGCGATCGGCTCGGTCACGACGTAGAAGTGCTCGGCGGCCTGAAGGGGCACGTTGACCCCCGCCAGGCGGCCGATCTCGCGACCCCACATGCCGCCACAGTTGACGACGAACTCCGCGCGGATGTCGCCGTCGTCCATCGCCACTCCCGTGACCCGTCCGCCACTTCGATGTATGGCCGTGACCTTGACGTTCTCGAAGATCCGCGCGCCGCGCATACGCGCCCCCTTGGCGTAGGCCAACGTCGTGTCGACGGGATTGGTCTGCCCCTCGCTCGGGATGAAGACTCCGCCGATCAGGTCGTCGGCGTTCAACAGCGGCCACAGGTCCAGGGCTTCCGCCGGAGACAGCACCCGGACCTCGAGACCGAAGCACCGGCCCATGGAGGCGTTGCGCTTGAGCTCGGTGAGCCGCTCTTCGTCGGTCGTCACGAGCAGGGCCCCGTTCTGCTTGTAACCGGTGGCCTGACCGGTTTCCTCCTCCAGGGCCGACAGAACCTCGGTGGTGTACCGGGCGAGGCGCGTCATGTTGAGGGTGGCGCGGAGCTGTCCGATCAGGCCCGCCGCATGCCACGTCGTCCCGCTGGTCAGCGACTTCCGTTCCAGCAGGACGACATCGGTCCAGCCCGCCCGGGTCAGGTGATAGGCGACGCTGCAGCCGATGACGCCGCCACCGATGATGACGACCTGGGCCTGCTCCGGCGGTTTGTCGGACATGCGTGCCTCGTGCGTTCCGAGCGTCATGGATACGGCAAGAGACCCCCGGCCGGCAAGAGGAGGCCTTGAACCGCGCGGGGCCAACGGGGGATGATTGCCGGATGGCCGACGGACGGGCGATCATCGTCAGGGGCGGGCGCGTGCTCGACGGCGCCCGACCCGGGGCGGACCCCGGCGACCTGTTGATCGAGGGCGATACGATTCGGGACGTCGGCCCTCCCGGCCTTCCGGCGCCCGCCGACGCCATCGTGATCGACGCGCACGGCAAGCTTCTGCATCCGGGGCTCGTCAATGCCCACACCCACGGGTATCACGCGGCGCACAAGGCCACGACGGATCGCTGGACCCTGGAGCGATTCCTCACGGTCAGTCCCTGGATCAACGCCGACCTGACGCTCGAGGCGACCTGGCTGTCCACCAGGATCGCGGCGGTGGAGATGGTGCTCAAGGGATGCACCGCCTGCTACGACCTGCCCCTGCCCTTGCCGCTGCCGACCCTCGATGCGCTGAACAGCGTGACGCGGGCGTATGCCGACGTCGGCATACGCGCCGTGGTCGCCCCGATGGTGGCCAACATCTCCATCTTCCACGCCATACCGGGCTTCCTCGACGCGCTGCCGCCGGCGCTCCGCCGGGACCTGGAAGGCCGTGCCGTCGAGCCCGAAAAGGCGATCCTGAACCAGTACCGGACGCTGTTTCGGGACTGGCGCGAAGAGGACGGCCTCGTGCGTCTCGCCGTCTCGCCCGCCATCGCCCACCATTGCACGGCATCCCTGTTCACGGGGCTCGCCGAACTGGCCCGGGAAAACGGCGCCGGACTTCACACCCATCTCGCGGAGTCGAGGATACAGGCCGTCTCCGGCCTCGAACGGTTCGGCATGACCTTGACGTCCTGGCTCGACGGTCTCGGCGTGCTGGGACCCGGCTTCACGGCGGCGCACGGTGTCTGGCTCGACGACGACGATATCCGACGGCTCGCCGACCGCGGCGCCTCGCTCGCGCACAACCCGGGCAGCAACCTGCGGCTCGGGGTCGGAATCGCGGACGTGCGCAAGATGCTCGACGCGGGCCTCGACGTGGGCATAGGCACCGACGGCGCGCGCTCGTCGGACCATCAGAACATGTACGAGGCGACGCGTCTCGCCGCGCTCGTCTCGACGGCGCACGGTCGAAGCCGCGACGCCGGCCTTTCGGCCGCCGAGACGTTCCACGCGGCGACCGTCGGCGGCGCGCGGACGCTGGGCCTCGACAGACTCGGGCGCCTCGAACCGGGATACAAGGCGGATATCGTCTTTCTGGACCTCGAGCGGATCAACTGGATACCCTTGAACGACCCGTTGCTCCAGATCGTCCATGTCGAGGACGGCGGCAGCGTGGACACCGTCATGGTGGGCGGAAAGGTGGTGGTGGAGAACGGCAGGCCCACGGCCGTCGATTTGGCGGCGCTCGCCGCCGAAGCCGACAGGCTGCGGCCCCGGTTCGAGGAGCTGATGTCCCGGAACCCGGAGCTGCTCGGGCGGGTACAGGCGGTCGGAGGGGAATTTTGCGGCGCGCTGGCGGCGGAGCCCTACCACGTCGAACGACATGTCCCCGTGGCCGGGGATCGGTGAACCGGCGTTCCTACGACGGGGCGAGCGGCCAGCCGCCGTGCGCGTCGATGGCGTGGTCGATGCGCGCCATGATCCGAGGCGTTTCGGCGAGAGCGGCGCAGATCCGGCGATAGTGAGCGATGTCGTCGAACGAGAGGAGGCGTCCCTTGCGGTCTTTCAACCATTTTTCCGCCGGGCGATAGCCGCCGACGGCGAAGGTCCAGGTATCCGGCGACACGCCGTCGAAATACTGGTCATCGTTGATCCATACCCGGCCAGCCGGATCGCCGCCCGGCGGGGCATAGCGGACCTTGTCGACGCGGTTCGAGCCTGCCGCCGGGAAGGTGGGCGTGTCCTCGCCCTCGTCCTCCATCAGGTGCAGGGCGGCGAGACGGCGCCCCAGCCCGATCAGTTCGGCGAACAGCGCCCGATCTCCCGTGAGCGGTACGCGCGGGAAGTCGGACTTCAGGAAATCCGCGTAACGGCGGCGGTATTCCGGACTGTGGAGCACGGCATAGATATAGCGAAAGACATCCTCCGGCCCGAAGGTGCTGACGAGATCGCCGGCGCCGTCGGATCGGAAGGCGAGGCCGAGGGCGGCGCCCACCGCTTCGACGAAACCCGGATCGATGTTCGCCTCGCGCGTCTTTCCGAAGCAGTCCGCCGCATAGGTGTAGAGGGGGAAAAGGGAATTCGAGTCATAAGCGTCCAGAGACTTGTGACCGGTGATGGTTTTTGCCACGAACGCGTTCCATTGCCCCCGACATTGCCGCGTGGTGACGATGCCGACATTCGGCCCTCTCAACATATGACGCATGACGTTCGGGCGCGGCATACAGATGAATCCGCGACTACGGCCGGTGTAACAGGTGAAGCGCGTATCGAACGGGCGATACAGTATGGATACCGGATTCCATTGCCCTCCAGGGATTCCGCGAACGTCCCGTTGCGCGTCCTCGACCTTCCAATCGCGAACATCCTTGCCCAATCGATAAAACACTCTCGCATCTTCGGGGGCGCGCGAGACGAAATCCTCCACGACGCGACGCATGTCATCCGCCGTCCACTGGATCGCCAGCTTGTCGCGCGCCGTCACGACCCCGATTGAATTGACTGGAAAGACCTCGGTAAGCCTTACTCCCGCTTCGTATTCCTCGCTCAATGCCTCATCGCGCGGCACGAACAGGTAGAGGGGAGACTTCGGCGCGAGCTCCGCCCATTCCGTCGTGGCGACATCGTGTGCGGCCAGCCATCCGTACTTGCCGCCGTCCGGCCCGGCCTCGCGTTCGCCCCACAGGTCGGCGTGGAATACGCGCGCCAGTCCGTCATCGCCGTCCACTCGCTTGATGAACAAGCCGATGGCGACGCCCTGCTGGATGTCGAATACGTTCTCGTCCCTGCCACCGTCCGGTGCGCGCTCCCTCTTCATGGCGTTGCCGTGCAGGTCGAGCAGATAGATCTCGTCGAAAGCCTCCATCAGGCTCTGTCGCATCCCGCGGAAGGTCGGGTTGTCGAGATAGCCGTGGTTGGTGACGAAACCGAGCACGCCTTCGCCGGTGCTCTCGATCCGCCACTGCGCGAAGCGGATGAACTTGACGTAATCGTCGTTCAGCCATCTCGGATTCCTTTCGCCGAGCGGTTCGCCGTTCACCTCGAAATAGCTGCCGGTTCCGGCCGCGCCGTCCTTGCCCCGGAGCAACGCCGCGATCCACGCGCCCTTGTTGGCGGACTCGCCGAAATAGGGCGGGTTGCCGATCACGACCATCACCGGCTTCTCGCGCTTGACGGCATCGGCCCCCGCCGCCTCCCGAGCGATCTCGCGGGCGAACAACGCGCCGGCGGTTCCCTCGTGCGCTTCCTCCAGCGTGTTGGTGAGAAAGACACCGAGACGTTGACCATCCGGCATCCTGAAGTTCGCGTCCGTCCCGCCGATCTCCAGCGCGAGCTTCAGATGGCAAATCGCATAAGGCGCCATCAGCAGTTCGAACCCGAACAGGCGCGGCAGCAGGTGATCCCGCACGTAGTCCGGCCACGCGCCGCCGAGGCCCTGGCCCTCGATCGTCGCGCGGATCGTGGCGACGGTCTCGCGCAGAAACGTACCCGTACCGGCGGCCGGGTCGAGGATCAGCACGCGCGGACTCGCCTTCGGTTGCTCCTCGGGACCGCGCTCGATGATCGTCTCGGTATCGGCAAGGCCATCCCCCAGACCAAAACTTTCACGCAGGATGCGGTCCACGCTGCGCACAATGTAGGAAACGACGGGTTCCGGCGTGTAGTAGACGCCGCGCACCTCGCGCAAGTCCGGATCGTAGGCGGCCAGGAAGTCCTCGTAGAAATGCACCACCGGGTCTTCGCGGCGGGTGCGGCGGCCGAAATCGGCGAGGATCTCCGCCATGTCGGCCCGGTCGAGCAGACGCGCCAGATCGTCCACGATCCAGGTCAGGCGCGGGTCGACGCCGGGGCCGGCGATACGACCGAAGACCTCGCGCAGGAACGGGGTCGTCTCGGCGAAAACGGCGGACTCGCGCGTGAACGGTCGGCTCTTCGGGCCGTGGAGACAGCGCGCCACGAACAGGCCATAGGCGGCGGTCTGCGCTTGCAAATCGGCGAACTGATCGTCCGACAGCCGTGCGATCAACACGTCTCGATAGGCGATCTGCAAGTCGCGCAGGGGTCCTGATCGGCCCTCCCGACGCAGGATGCGCTCGACGCTATCGCGCAACAGCCGCGTCTTGGCCGCCATTCGCGCCGCGAGTTCGCGCGGTTGTCCGACGGACGGCGTATCGGCGGTGAAGAACGCCTGGAACAGCTCGGTAACCTGGCCGAAACCCTCCCGGTTCGCCACGATCGCGCCGCGACGGTCGAACCGACCGAGTTGCGCGGTCTCGCGCAATTCGCCGTCGGCGTACCAGCGAAACTCGAGATAGTCCGTCAGAATCAGATTGGGCAGGGCGACCCGATAGCGCTTCAGCTGCTTGCCACACTCGGCACGGCTCAAGTCGGTCCCGATATCCTTGCATTCGATATGGCCGATCGGGACGCCGCGCCGTTCGACGATGAAATCGGGCGCACCGCATTCCACATGCGAAGGTTCGTTGAGGGCGCGAACGCCGGCGCCGCCCAGCTCCTGTACGAGCACCTGAAACGCCGGGCGGTAGCTGTGCTCGGTCGCCTGCCCGGTGGCGCGCGTTCGCTCCACCTCCCGGCGGTAGTCGCGAATCGCTTTCGCCGTATCCCGACCCGTCACCGGGTGTCTCTCAGGTCGCGCCGCCGGAACCCCGCACCCACCGCGGTTCGGTGGGACGGGCCTCGACGGCCGCCGTCGGTTTTCGTCTTCGATCCGTTCATCCCCCATTTGTCGCCGAGCCTGACCCGATACGCAAGGTCTGCGGCGTGGGGAGTCGAACCGGCCGGGGTGGCGTGATAGCGTCCGGGACCATGAAGAACCTCTCGATCGACGCGGAGCGCCTGTGGTCGGCCCTCATGGAAATGGGCAGGATCAGCGAGACCCCGGCGGGCGGATCCCGGCGTCTGGCGTTGAGCCGCGAGGACGGCGAGGCGCGCGACCTGTTCGTGCGCTGGGCGAAGGAAGCGGGCTGCGCCGTTACCGTCGACCGCATCGGCAACATCTTCGCGCGGCGCGCGGGCGCGGACGATTCGCGGCCGCCGATCTGTATCGGCAGCCATCTCGACACGGTGCCGACGGGCGGCAAGTTCGACGGAGTATTCGGCGTGATCGCCGGCCTCGAGGTGCTGCGCACACTCGATGACGCCGAGGTGCGGACCCGGGCGCCGATGGAGGTCGTCGTCTGGACCAACGAGGAAGGCGCGCGCTATTCGCCCGTGACCCTGGGTTCGCTCGCCTTCGTCGGCGCGCATTCGGTGGACTACGCGCTCGACCGCGTGGATGCCGACGGCATCAGCGTCCGGGATGCGTTGGCCGAGATCGGTTACGACGGCCCGGCCGAGGTGGGCGGCCGGGAGATCGGCGCCTATTTCGAGGCCCATAACGAACAGGGACCGCTGCTCGAGGAAAGCGGCAACGTGATCGGCGTTGTCACGGGGTCCCACGCCTCGCGCTATTTCGTGATCTCGGTGAAAGGCATGGCCGCGCACGTCGGCCCCACCCCGATGGCTGGGCGAAAGGACGCCCTGGTCGGCGCCGCCAGAGCGATTCTCGAGGTCAACCGCGTCGGTGCGGCCTACGGACCCGACGGCCGTTCCAACGCGCCGCACGTCGAGGTCTGGCCCAACGTCCGCGGCGTTATCCCCGACATGGTTCGGGTGAGCTGCGATCTCCGGCACCGCGAACAGGCCGTCATCGACGAGATGGAGGTGGATCTGCGAAGCGCCCTGGGGCGACTCGGCGACGAGCTCGACATGGGGTTCGAGCTCGAACCTTATTTCGCCTGGGGACCGATGAGCTTCGATCCGGAACTCACGGGATTGCTGCGCGGCGTCGCCGACGAGCTCGGGTACGGACGCCAGGACTTGCGGATCATCGCCGGACACGACGCCGTGCCGATGACCGAGGTGACGCGGGCGGGCCTGATCCTGATCCCGAGCCGGGACGGATTGAGCCACAACGAGGCCGAGTACAGCGCTCCCGAGCACGTGGCCGCGGGCGCCAACGTGCTGTTGCACGCCGCGTTGGCCGAGGCGGGGATCGTGGCCGACGGGCATTCCGGGAGGACGTGACGCGATGACCGGTCAACCCAACTCCCCCGCCGCCAGGGACGTGGCGGCGGTGCTGCACCCGTTCACCGACCTCAAGGCCCACGAGGAAGACGGACCGTTCATCATCGATCGCGGCAGCGGCGTGTACGTCACCGACGAGAACGGCAAGACCTATATCGAGGGTATGTCCGGGCTGTGGTGCGCGTCGCTCGGTTTCAGCGAACGACGCCTGGTCGACGCGGCGGCGCGCCAGATGGCGGAACTGCCCTACAACCAGACGTTCCTTGGACGGAGCCACGGAACGACGATCGACCTCGCCGAGCGCCTCCTCTCCCTGTCGCCGGTTCCCATGGCCAGGATCCTGTTCGCCAGCTCCGGCTCCGAGGCCAACGACACCGCGGTCAAGCTGGTCTGGTACTACAACAACGCCGAGGGACGGCCCGAAAGGCGCAAGATCATTGGGCGGCGGAACGGGTATCACGGGACGACGGTCGCCACGACGAGCCTGAGCGGCATCCCCGACCTGCATCGCGACTTCAATCTGCCGATCGCCGGCGTCCTGCACGCCGACTGTCCGCATCACTACCGCTTCGCGCACCCCGGCGAGACCGAGGAGGAGTTCGCGGACCGCCTCGCCGCCAACCTGGAGAAACTGATCCTCGACGAGGGACCGGAGACCGTGGCCGCCTTCATCGCCGAGCCGGTGATGGGGGTCGGCGGCGTCATCGTGCCGCCGGAGACCTATTTCGAGAAGGTGCAGGCCGTGCTGCGCGAATACGGCGTGCTGTTCATCGTCGACGAGGTCATCTGCGGCTTCGGACGGACGGGAAACATGTTCGGCAGCGAGACCTTCGGTCTCCGGCCCGACCTCATGTGTTGCGCCAAGGCGCTGTCGTCCGCCTACCTGCCGATCTCGGCGACCTTCGTTTCCGAGCCGATCTACCGGGCGATGGTGGCGGAGAGCGAGAAGATCGGCGTGTTCGGCCACGGATACACCTATTCCGGCCATCCGGTGGCAGCCGCCGTGGCCCTCGAGACCCTCGACATCTACGAGGAGCGCGACGTCGTCGGTCACGTGCGGGCCGTCGCTCCACGCTTCCAGGAAGTGTTCCGGTCGCTCGCCGACCGTCCGCTGGTGGGGGAGGTTCGCGGCGTGGGGCTGATGGCCGGCATCGAACTGGTCGCCGACAAGCCCGGCAAGCGACCCTTCGATCCGGCGCTCAAGGTCGGCGCCTACCTGGCGTCGCGGGCCCGCGAGTACGGGCTGATCGTGCGGGCGCTCGGCGACACCGTGGTCTGCGCCCCGCCGCTGGTCGTCACGGAGGACGAGATCGACGAACTCGGCACGCGCTTCCATCGCGCGCTGGCGGACACCGAAGCGCGCTTCCTCAAGGATGCCGCGTAGGACGAGGCACGTCCGATGACCGGTGACCTCGCGTCGATGTCGGCGGTGGAGCTGGTCTCCCACTACCGCCGCAAGACGTTGTCGCCGGTCGAGGCGGTCGGGGCGACGCTCGAGCGGATCGACCGATGCGACGGCGCCGTCAATGCCTTCTGCCATCTCGATCCCGATTCGGCGCTCGCGGCGGCGCGCGAATCGGAGACGCGGTGGCGGGCGGGAACTCCCGCCGGCCTCGTCGACGGCGTGCCCACGACGATCAAGGACGCGCTTCTGACGAAGGGCTGGCCGACCCGGCGCGGCTCGCGCACCGGTTCGGCCGACGGCCCCTGGGACGAGGACGGCGCGGCGACGGCGCGTCTGCGGGCCCACGGCGCGGTGCTGATCGGCAAGACGACAACCCCGGAATTCGGCTGGAAGGGCGTTACCGACAGCCCGCTCACCGGCGTCACCCGGAACCCGTGGAACCTGGAACGGACGCCGGGCGGTTCCAGCGGCGGCGCCTCTGCCGCCTGCGCACTCGGGATGGGGGCGCTGCACATGGGCACCGACGGCGCCGGCTCGATCCGTATGCCGGCGGCCTTCACCGGCATCTACGGCCTCAAGCCCACGTTCGGGCGCGTGCCCATCTATCCGATGAACATGCCGGGCACGATCATTCATCACGGGCCGATGACGCGAACCGTGGGCGACGCGGCACTGATGCTCAACGTCATCGCCGGGCCCGATCCCCGGGACTGGACGGCTCTTCCCTACGATGCCCGCGACTGGCGGGTGGGGATCGAGGATGGCGTCAAGGGTCTCCGCATCGCCTATTCGCGCGACTTCGGCTACGTGGACGTGGACCCCGAGATCGCCGGCCTCGTCGAGAAGGCGGTGGACGTATTCGCCGATCTGGGCGCCATCGTCGAAGAGACCGACCCCGGGTTCGAGGATCCGCGCGAGGCTTTCGGCACCTACTATTTCCTGCGCTTCCGGCCTCTCGTCGACGCGGCGGACGACGAACAACGCGCGCTCATGGACCCGGGGCTGGTGCGAGCGGTCGAAGAGTACCGGGACAAGGGCGTCGCCGAGTCTCTGGCCGCCGACACGACGCGCCTGATGCTGGGGCGGCGCATGAACCTGTTCCACCAGACCCATGATCTGCTGATTTCTCCGCAGATGCCGCTCACCGCCTTCGAGGCGGGGGCCGAGGTGCCGGCCGGCCGCGGCATGAAGAACTGGATGGACTGGAGTCCGTTCACCTACCCCTTCAACTTCACGCAAGCGCCGGCGGCGAGCGTGCCCTGCGGGATCACCGGCGAGGGCCTGCCGGCGGCGATGCAGATCGCCGGGCCGCGGTATCGGGAAGATCTGGTGCTCCGCGCGAGCCGCGCCTACGAGTCGGCCTGCCCGTTCGTCATGCCGGAACCGCCGGCGGGCGGCTGACCCGACCATGAACGCCGCCGGTTTCGACGGGTCCGGCCGCGCCACGCCGGAGGATACGGCCTCTCGTCGCGGCCCCCGGCGGGACTGGCGCCGACCGGCGCTTCGCGAGGCTCGCGCTCCCTCGCGCGCGGCGCGCGAGACGGCGTCGAACGTGGATCGGCGTCCGCGAACGAACCGCGGGCATATATCGTGAGGTAGCCGGGTGCCGCAGGAACAGGGGCGGAGACGCGCCACCGTCGTCGGCACGATCGCCGTACTGGCATGGGCGACCCTCGCCCTGCTCACGGCGCGATCGGGCCGGGTCCCTCCGTTCCTGCTGACCGGCCTCTCCTTCACGCTGGCGTTCGCCATCGGCGTGGCGTTGTGGACATGGGGCCCCGGCGAAGAGCGGTCGCGCCTGGCGCGCATACGATCGCAGGTCCGCCTGCCCCTGCGGGTCTGGGCACTCGGGGTGGGCGGGCTGTTCGGGTATCACTTCTTCTATTTCCTGGCCTTGCGTAACGCGCCGCCCGTGGAGGCCAGCCTCATCGCCTATCTCTGGCCGCTTCTGATCGTCGTGTTCTCCGCCTTCCTGCCCGGAGAGCGCCTGCGCTGGTGGCATGTCGCCGGGACGCTCGCCGGACTGCTCGGCGCCGCGGTCCTGGTCACCGGGGGCACGATCTCGTTCAAAGGCCAGTTCGCACCCGGATACGCGGCGGCGGCGCTTTGCGCGATGATCTGGGCGGGCTATTCGGTGCTGTCCCGGACCATGCGGCAGGTTCCCAGCACGGCCGTCGGGGCGTTCTGCGGGGTCACGGCGGTCCTGAGTTTCGGCGCCCATCTCCTGTTCGAGACGACGGTGTGGCCGGTCGGCGCCGGCGAATGGTTCGCCGTGCTCGGCCTGGGTCTGGGTCCCGTCGGCGCCGCCTTCTACTTCTGGGACCACGGCGTCAAGCATGGCGACATCCGCGTTCTCGGCGCCTGCTCCTATGGCGCTCCGCTGCTCTCCACGATCCTCCTGATCGCGGCGGGGCTGGCCGACGCCACGTGGCGGGTCGGCCTCGCGTGCATCCTGATCGCCGGAGGCGCGTTGCTGGCGGCCCGGGAATTGCTGAAACCGCGTCGCGCCAGCGCGTGCGCGACGGCTCAGCCGTGCCGGACCGAGGGTCCGGCGGTGGTTTCCTGGGTGGAAAAACCGAGATAGTCGAGGGCGACATCCGCGCCCACGGAGATCACGACGATAGCCAGAAACGCGATGAGCATGGCTTTCATTGGTTGCCTCCCCGATCTGCCGTCGCGTGTCTCAGAAACACGATCAGGTCCTTCCTGTCGGCGGCCTTGGTGATCCGCTGCATCGGCATCTTGGAGCCGGGAATGAAGCCGTCCGGACCAAGATCGAACAGCGCGTCGATCGTGCCGCCGTCCCAGATGATATCGGAATTCCGGAGCGTTGACGAGTAGCTGTAGTTCGCCAGGCTTCCCGCCGGGCGTCCGAATATCCCGAGGAGCGTGGGTCCGGCGCGCCGGCGTCCGTCCGCGTTCAGGGTGTGGCAGATCGAGCATTTACGCTGGAACTGGCGTTCCCCGTTGCTCATCTTCGCCGGGTCCCTGAGAAACGACAGCTCGTCGGTCGTCATGGGTTCGTGCTCCCCGAGCGACGCCACGGGCCAGCCGTACATGGCGTCGTCGAGGCCGCCCGCGTGTATGTTGCCGCCGTCGGCGGAGAAACGGAGCGCCCAGACGGGGCCGCGCAGGGTCGCGCGGAAGTCCCTGACGACGCGCCACGTCGCGCTGTCGATGACCTTGATGAATCCATGGCCATCGCCCACCGCCAGGGTCGCGAACTCCCGGTCGGCCGCCATGGCGAGAATGGGATTGCGCTCGCCGCTGAAGTCGGCGATCGTGTCGCCGCTGTCGATGTCCATCACCCGTATCGTCCCGTCCACCGCGCCGTAGGCCAACCATCCCCGGGCCTCGTTCAGGACGAACGTGTTGACGCCGAATCCGCCCTTCAGAAGGAGCCGCGTCGGCGCACCGCTGGTCAGGTCCCAGACCCGGATCGTGCCGTCCGCCGAGGCGGAGTAGAGTCGGGCGCCGTCGTCGGAAAACGCCACATCGTTGACGCCGCCGGCGTGACCCTTCAGGAAGCGTGGCGGCGCGGCGCCATCGAGGGACCAGAGACCGATCGTGCGGTCCCAGCTCGCGGACGCGACGGTGTGCCCGTCGGGCGATGGCGCCAAGGAGATGGCCTTGCCGTCGTGGCCACCGAGACGCCGGCCCGTGCCCGTGTTCAGGTCCCAGAGGTAGACGTCGTGGTCGTCGCCCGCCGAGACCGCGCGGTTCGCGTCGACGAAGCGGACGGCGTTGGCAGCCGCTCGATGCGCCTCGAGCCAGACCGGCGCGCCGTCTCGCCAGAGGCCCACGGAATAATCGAAGCTCGCCGTCAGGACGCGGCTGCCGTCGGGCGAGACGTCGATACCCTTGATCGGACCCCCGTGACCCTTGAGCGTGAAGAAATCCCCCGCCGCGGCAAGGGAGGGAAGCAGAAGCAGGGCGGTCAGGAACGCCCGAACCGCCATCTCATTCCGCTGGCGAGGGGGCGGAACCGTCCGTCGCGGCCGGTTTCTTGCCGGTCACCTCTTCGTACCAGATCGAGTGATGCTCCTTCGCCCACTGCTTCTCGACCTCGCCCGACCCCATGGCGTCGTAGGCGCCTTCCATGCCGATCGAGCCGAGATAGATGTGGGCGATGATGATCGCCATGAACACGAAGGCGACGATGGTGTGCCAGAGCTGGGCGAGCTGCATCTCTTCGTGGGGCGCGAGGGTGGTGCGAAGCTCTCCCAGCCCGATGACCTGGGGCAGGCCCAGCGCGTTGAGCATCTCGAAGGTCGCCGCGAACATGGGCATCTCGAACGGGAACAGCAGCGACAGGCCCGAGAGCGAGATCGAAACTCCCAGCAGGATGACGACCCAGAAGATGATCTTCTGGCCCGCGTTGAACTTTCTGGCCGGCGGATGGCTGTGCTTGGAGAACAGACCACCGCCCTTGGCGAGCCACGCCAAATCGGTGCGGTTCGGAATGTTGTGGGCCACCCAGAACACGAACACCATCACCAACGCCAGCATGAACGCCCAGGCGGCGCTGTTGTGCACCCATTTCGAAGCCAGCGCGAGGGTGGAGAACGCCTCCTTGCCGAAGACCGGAATCAGCGCGGTGCGTCCGAACAGGGTGATCAGACCGGTGATGCCCAGCAGGATGAACGAGCCGGCCAGAAGCCAGTGGCCGAAGCGCTCGACCGCGGTGAAACGCAGGATCGTCTCCCCCGTCCGCTTGCCCTCGATGCGGATGCGCCCGCGCCAGAGCATGTAGAGGGCAAGGACCACGACCATGGCCACGAGCAGATAACCGCCGTAGACCCGCAGCGGACCTTGGCGGAATTCGAGCCAGCGCATGCCGCCGTCCTGAATCACGACGGCGGCGGCGGGGCCTTGCGCGGAAACCGTGACATCGGCGCTGCCGTAGCGAAGCGCGCGGAATATCTCCGAGTCCGACGCGCCGCCCAAGGTCCCCAGTTGCGCCGCGATGGCGGCGGCGCTGTCGGAATCGCCCGTGGCCTCGCGGCGGAATGAATCGTCAACTCGCTCGCCCCGCTGGCGGGCGAGTATATCCTCCAGCGTCTGCGCGCCGCCGGTCGCATCACGCCGGACTTCGGCCTCGCCCATGGCGCGTTCCTGCGCCACGGCAGTCGCCGGCGGCAACAGCGACAGCGCGAGCGTCAGGATCGAAAGCGCGCGCAGCGTCTTCATCATCGGTAATGTTCTCGACATCAGGACCCTCCGCGACCGGACGAACACCCCCCGTGCGGGCACCGGCCCGTCCGCGTGGACGGATCAAGAGGGGCGGATGGGAAACGGGGGGCGGTCGGCCCGCCCCCCGTCCAGGGCAGCTCAGCTACCCTTTTGGCCGTAGGCCGTACCCCAGCCCCAGGCACCGGAACCGAAACCGCGAGCCACCACCCGTTCACGGTAGATGCCGGACACGACATCGCCGTCACCCGCCAGCAGCGCCTTGGTCGCGCACATCTCGGCGCAGAGGGGCAGCTTGCCCTCCGCGATCCGGTTGCGCCCGTACTTGGCGAACTCGGCGGTCGAGTGGGTCTCCTCCGGACCGCCGGCGCAGAAGGTGCACTTATCCATCTTGCCGCGGGATCCGAAGTTGCCCGCCTGCGGGAATTGCGGCGCGCCGAAGGGGCACGCGTAGAAGCAATAACCGCAGCCGATGCAGAGATCCTTGGAATGCAGGACCACGCCGTCCTCGGTCTGGTAGAAGCAGTCCACCGGACAGACGGCCATGCAGGGCGCGTCCGAACAGTGCATGCACGCGACCGAGATCGAGCGCTCGCCCGGCTCGCCGTCGTTGATCGTCACGACCCTCCGCCGGTTGATCCCCCACGGCACCTCGTGCTCGTTCTTGCACGCGGTGACGCAGGCGTTGCACTCGATACAGCGTTCGGCGTCGCAGAGAAATTTAGCTCTTGCCATCCCTGTACCTCCTTATGCCGTGTAGATCTTGCAGAGCGTCGACTTGGTCTCCTGCATCTGGGTGACCGAGTCGTAACCGTAGGTCTGCGCCGTGTTGCTGCTTTCGCCCAACACGTAAGGATCGGCCCCTTCGGGATACTTGTGCCTCAGGTCCGCGCCTTCGAAGTGCCCGCCGAAGTGGAAGGGCATGAAGGCGACCCCGGCCCCGACGCGTTCCGTGACCATGGCCATGACCTTGACCTTGGCGCCCTCGGGACCCTCGACCCAGACCTGAGCCCCGTTCCGCACGCCGAGATCGTTGGCGTCACGGGGATTGATCTCGACGAACATGTCCTGCTGAAGCTCGGCAAGCCAGGGGTTCGAGCGAGTCTCCTCCCCGCCGCCCTCGTACTCCACGAGCCGTCCGGACGTCAGGATCAGCGGATACTCCTTCGAGAAGTCCTGCTTCTGGATCGAGGCGTACATGGTGGGCAGACGGTAGAACTTCCGATCCTCGTAGGTCGGATAATCCGCCACCAGGTCACGCCGCGGCGTGTAGAGCGGCTCCCGGTGCAACGGGATCGGATCCGGGAAGTTCCACACCACCGTGCGGGCCTTGGCGTTGCCGAAGGGCGCGCACTCGTGCTTGATGGCGACGCGCTGGATGCCGCCCGAGAGGTCGGTCTTCCAGTTGGTCTTGGGCCCCGCGATGGCGTCGATGGTCGCCCGTTCCTCGGCCGTCAGGTCCTTGTCCCACCCCAGGTCCATCAGCATCTGCATGGTGAACTCGGGATATCCGTCCTGGATCTCCGAGCCGGCCGAGTAGACGCCCTCGGCCAGAAGGTTCTCGCCGTCGCGTTCCACGCCGAACCGGGCGCGGAAGGTCAGGCCGCCCTCGGAGACGGGCTTGGACATGTCGTAGAGGTTGGGCGTGCCGGGGTGACCCATTTCCGCCGTGCCCCAGGCAGGCCAGGGCATCCCGTAATAGTCCCCGTCGGCGGGACCGCCCACGGCCTTCAGCGTCGTCTTGTCGAACGTGTGCTGGTTGGCCATGTGCAGCTTGATCCGCTCCGGCGACTGACCGGTGTAGCCGATCGTCCACATGCCCGCGTTGATCTCGCGGGTGATGTCCTCGACCACCGGCGCGTCGTCCCCTTCCATCGCGATGTTGCGGAAGAACCGGTCCGCCCAGCCGAACTTCCTGGCGAACCTCGCCATGATGTCCTGATCGGGCAGGCACTCGAACAGAGGCTCGACGACCCGGTCGCGCCACTGAATCGAACGGTTCGACGCCGTGACCGAGCCGCGGGTCTCGAACTGGGTCGCGGCCGGCAGCAGGTACACCCCGTCGGTGCGGTCGTGAAGGACGGCGGAGACGGTGGGATACGGGTCGACGACGACCAGCATGTCCAGCTTCTCCATCGCGGTCTTCATCTCCTTGCCGCGGGTCTGCGAGTTCGGCGCGTGACCCCACAGAACCATCGCCCGGACGTTGTCGGGCTGGTCCATGTTGTCCTTGTCCTCGAGAACCCCGTCGATCCAGCGGGACACCGGAATGCCCTTGAGGTTCATCAAGGACTTTTCCTTGCCGTCGGCGCCGGTGATCTTGGCGAACTGGCCTTTCAGCCAGTCCAGATCTTCGCCCCACACACGCGCCCAGTGGGCCCAGGCGCCCCCCGAAAGGCCGTAGTAGCCGGGCAGGGTGTGGGAGAGCACGCCGAGGTCGGTCGCGCCCTGGACGTTGTCATGGCCGCGGAAGATGTTGGTCCCGCCGCCGGAAGCGCCCATGTTGCCCAGCGCCAGTTGCAGAACGCAGTAGGCCCGGGTGTTGTTGTTGCCGTTGGTGTGCTGGGTCCCGCCCATGCACCAGATCACGGTGCCGGGACGGTTGTTGACCATGGTGCGCGCCACGCGGCGGAGCTGCTCGCCCGGCGTGCCGGTCACCCGCTCCACCTCGTCCGGCGTCCACTTGGCCACCTCCTCGCGGATCTGATCCATGCCCCAGACACGGGTACGGATGAACTCCTTGTCCTCCCAGCCGTTCTCGAAAATGTGCCAGAGGATGCCCCAGACCAGCGCCACGTCGGTGCCGGGGCGGAAACGGACGTATTCGTCCGCGTGCGCCGCGGTCCGGGTGAAACGCGGATCACAGACGATCAGCGGTGCGTTGTTCTGCTCCTTGGCCCGCAGGACGTGCAGGAGCGAGACCGGATGCGCCTCGGCCGGGTTGCCGCCGATGAGGAAGATCGCGCGGCTGTTGTGGATGTCGTTGTAGGAGTTGGTCATGGCGCCATAGCCCCATGTGTTCGCAACCCCCGCGACGGTCGTGGAGTGACAGATCCGGGCCTGGTGGTCCATGTTGTTCGAGCCCCAGTAGGCCGCGAACTTCGTGAACAGGTAGGCCTGCTCGTTGCTGAACTTGGCCGAGCCCAGCCAGTAGACGCTGTCGGGTCCGCTTTCCTCGCGGATCTTCATCATGCCGTCGCCGATCTCGTCGATCGCCTGGTCCCAGCTGATGCGCTTCCACTGGCCGCCCTCTTTCTTCATCGGGTACTTGAGGCGGCGTTCGCCGTGGGCGTGCTCGCGGACGGAAGCCCCCTTGGCGCAATGGGCGCCGAGGTTGAAGGGGCTGTCCCAGCCGGGCTCCTGGCCGATCCAGACGCCGTTGTTCACCTCCGCGATCACGGAACAGCCGACCGAGCAGTGGGTGCAGACCGACTTGACGGCCTGAACCGCGCCCTGAACCGCCTGCTGCGCGCTCGCCTTGGTCACCATGCCGCCGGTGGCGCCGATCGCGGCCAGCCCGCCGATGGCGAGGCCCGAGCCGCGGAGGAACGTCCGCCGGTCGACAGATGTTTCCGAAACGTTGGGCAGGAGCGAAGTCCGCCGGGGGCGTCTCGCAACCCCGTTGGTCTTTTTCCTTAGCATTCTCATACCTCCCTTGGCGCCCCGGACGGTGCCGGTTTGCCGGGTTTGTCGTTCCCGTGGCCGCGGGGCGTCACGCTACCGTTGGCCACGTCGCGAAGAAAGCGTCCGTCAGAGACGGGCGCTTTCGTAGTAGGCGCGGGTGTGCGCGGTATCGCGCATCCCGTCGCCATCGTCTTTCGGAGCGGCCGCCTCCGCCGCCGTTCCCGCCGCCGCGGCAATCGCCGCTGCGGGAACGGAGACCGACGCGAGCTTCAGAAAGTCGCGGCGATTGGTGGTCTCGCCCTCCGTTCTCTTTCCCATCAGCTTCTCCTCCGTTCTCGTGACCCGCCGGGGCGGGCCGTTCAGCGCGGGCTAACCCGCGGTCATCTGGAAGGCCTCCTTCTCGATTTCCATGAACACGCGGCCGACAGAGCCGACCGGAGCATAGAATACCGAATTCCTGGCGCCTTCCAAATCCGTGAAAAAGTGGCCGGCCCAAGGGCCGATGTGCGTGTCGAAGAATTCCCGCGACCGGTCGAGGGGGACGGGTCCGCCGAAGCGGCCCGTGATCATGCCCGCCATCATCTCCAGAAGACTGGCGATATGGTCTTCCGGTTCGAACACGTCGGGCGAGCGACTTATGCCGAGCATCCTCATGTCGTCCCGAAGCGCGGCCAGCGGCTTCTCGTTCAGGAAGCCTGTCAGGTAGTAGCTAGTATACGGCAGGAGTTCGCCCCTGCCAACCCCTATAAAAAGCGTTGTGAACTCGCTCTCCACGGCCTCGGGCGTGGTGGCCGAGGCCACCCGGCTCAGCGCCCGGACCGCCCGGCCGAGCGCGCTCTCGTCGCCGGAAAGGGCGGCGGATTTCTCAAGCAGCGACCGGTCCGGCGGCGCGGCCAGCAGCCGGCCGAGAAAATCGTAGAGGTTGGCCCGAAGCCTGTCCTCTTCCGCCATGGGCGCCTCCGGCTCCGCCGACGTCATCCGGCCATCCTCCACCGTCCACCCATCAGGCCGCTCCCGCCCGCCCGTCGTCCGCGCCTCCGTCCGCGAAGGTGAAGCGCATATGGCGCCCGGACCGGGGCTCCGCCGCGGCCGCCGCCTCTCCCCCTTCGTCGTCCGGTCCGGAAAGCGTTTCGGATCCGTCGGCGCCGGTCTCGACCGACGCCGGCTCGGGTTCCATGCGCTCCCCCGCTTCGTCCGCCGTGTCCGTCGGCGGCGACGAGGCGTCCGCCTCGGCCGCCTCGGCCTGGGCCCGCACGTGATCGAGCATCCCCTTGCCCACCCGGTAGGCCGTCTGGAGGTCCTCGACGATCGTCGCGGCGTCGGTGAAGTCCTCCCCGTAGTCGACCAGTTCGTCGAGGTTCGCGAGGACCGGATTGGAGATCCACAGCCGCCGGAGCGCCCGCCGGCGCAGCCGGTCGGGAACCGCCTTCGCCATGAAGGCCGAGAAATCGTCCCCCCGCCCCAAGGCATCGGGATCGGGCAGGTTCAGTTCGGCGAGCACCTCGGCGTCCGGTTTCGCGTCCAGAGCCTGGCGCTCGGCGTCGGCGCGCGTTTCCTCCGCGGCCTGTTCCCGGTCGCGCTCCTCCTCGACCACCGCCGCCTTGCGGCGCGACCAGAAATCTCC
Organism: Alphaproteobacteria bacterium; assembly: GCA_965200265.1. Taxonomy (GTDB): domain Bacteria; phylum Pseudomonadota; class Alphaproteobacteria; order UBA2966; family UBA2966; genus UBA2966. The sequence continues at coordinate 3,000,558 of OZ241357.1, forward strand.
GGGCCCGGTCAATGCAGTCGCTCCCCGCCGGGACGTCGAGGGGCGCGGTAGACGTCGGACAGCTGGCGGACGCGCCGGTCGCCCCTGCCGTCCTCGACGAGATCGACCCGCCGCTCGCCGCGGCGGCGCTTGACGAACTCCTCGTCCTCGTGGTGCCGCGCGATGAAATCGCGGACGAAGGCGACCAGCCCCTCGGGCATCGGCACCTGCTCCACGATCTCCTCGCCGCTGTCCAGATAGTCCTGCGCCTCGTAGGGGGAGGCGGTGGCCAGGAGGACCTCGAAGTCCTGTTCCGCGTCGTCGCCGGTGGCCTCGCGCAACACCACGTAGACCGCCGGGACGCGCGCGGAGAGACCGGTCCGGTAGGCTTCGGTATCGGCGGCCCAGAGCTCCAGCGGCACGGTCGCGGCGTGATACTCCACCACGTCCGCCGCGCGCCGCAGCTCGCGCCAGTCCGCCGCGCCCGCGCCCGGCAGCACGTCGACGACCCTCCACGCCCAGCGTGCCCAGCGGGTCACTCCCGGCGACTTGCGGATGACGATCCCCAACGGAATCGACGACGCGCTCGGCTGCATGACGAGTCCCCCCTGACTCGCGGCCGAACCGGCTCGGCATCGCGGCCGGTCCGGATGCCTGTACGCGGAAGTATGCCCACAACGTCTACCGACCGCCAAGCGAAAAATTCACCCCTCCGCCTTGCCATGCCCCGCCCCGTGGGCTTACGCTCGCCGCGAGCGGCGCGGGAACCCGGTAATCGGGAGGGAAAGTTGGCCAAGACGCTGATCTTGTGCGACTGCCTCGGGAGTCAGGAGCTCGACCGCGACAGGATCGAGAACGCCGCCGGCGTCGCCTGCTCGCGCGTTCACACCGCGCTTTGCACCGCCGAGACCGAGGACGCAGCCAAGGCCATCTCCCGGGGCTTCGCGATCGTCGCCTGCCAACAGGAGCGGGCGCGTTTCGAGGAGATCGCCGAAGACGTCGGCGCCCCGGCGCCGGAGTTCGTCGACCTCCGGGACCGGGCGGGTTGGTCGGACGCGGCCGGCGAGGCCGGTCCCAAGCAAGCGGCGCTGGTCGCCGAGGCGTTGCTGCCGACACCCCCGACCCGGACCGTCGACGTGACGTCCGAGGGCCGCTGTCTCGTCCTCGGCCGCGCCGAGGTCGCGCTGCCGGCCGCCGAGCGGTTGTCCGGCCCCTTGGCCGTCACCGCGCTGATATCGGACGGACTCGACGATCTTCCTTTCCATCGCGGGTTCGAGGTGATCGCCGGCCGATTGAAGACGGCGGGCGGGGCGTTCGGCGGCTTCCGCTTGCGCATCGACGCCCTGCGCCGGCTCGAGCCCGGCGGGCGCGGCGCCTTCGTGTTGTCCGCGCCGCGCGACGGCGCGGAGACCGAATGCGACCTGATCCTGGATCTGTCGGGGAACCCGCCGTTGTTTCCGGCGCCCGGCAAACGCGAGGGATATCTGCGCGCCGATCCCGGGGATCCCAACGCGGTCGCCGCGGCGGTGTTCGAGGCCGGGCAGATGGTGGGCACCTTCGAGAAGCCCCTCTACGTCCGCCTGGAGGAGACGCTGTGTGCCCACTCGCGGGCCGGGAAGACGGGCTGCACGAAGTGTCTGGACGCCTGCCCCACGGGCGCCATCGCGCCCGCCGGCGACCATGTCGCGGTCGACCCGATGGTCTGCGCCGGCTGCGGAACCTGCTCGGCACTCTGCCCGTCGGGCGCCATAGCCTACGACGCGCCGCCGCCGGCGGCCCTGTTCAAACGCATCGAGACCCTGGCGACGGTCTACCGCGAGGCGGGCGGCGAGGCGCCTCGCCTTCTGGTCGTCGATGACGATTTCGGCGCCGAGATGATCTCGTTGTCGGCCCGCTTCGGGCGCGGCCTGCCCGCCGACGTGATACCGCTCCAGCTCGATGCGCTCTCGCGGTTCGGCCATGCCGAGATGCTGGCGGCCCTGGGCGCCGGGTTCACCGCCGTCGACGTCCTGCTGTCGCCAAGGAGCGAACGCGAGCTGCTGGACCGCGAGCTGGCTCTCGCCGCGGCGATGGGCGGTGGCGAGCGCCTGCGCCTCCTCGACCTGGCCGACCCCGACGCCCTGAGCGAGACGCTCTACGATGCCGCCCCGGCCGCGCCGGTCGCCGAGCCGGTGCTGCCGCTCGGGTCGCGGCGGCAGGTCGCGCGCCTGGCGGCGAAGGCCCTGAACCCGGACGGCGACGCCGTTCTGCCGTTGCCCGACGGCGCGCCCTACGGGGCCGTGCGGGTCGACGTCGAGGCCTGCACCCTGTGCCTCGCCTGCGTCTCGCTCTGCCCGCCCGGGGCGCTGGCCGACAACCCTAACCGGCCGCAGCTGCGCTTCCAGGAAGACGCCTGCCTTCAGTGCGGCCTCTGCAAGCGGGTGTGTCCGGAGAGCGCGGTTACCCTCGAGCCGCGCCTGGACCTGTCGGACGCCGCGTTCGCGCACAAGGTTCTGAACGAGGAAGAGCCTTACGAATGCGTCGAGTGCGGCAAGCCCTTCGGCGTGAAGTCCACCGTCGAGAGGATCATGGCGGAGCTCGCCGGCAAGCACCCCATGTTCGCCAGCGAGGATGCGTCACGCATGATCCGCATGTGCGACGACTGTCGGGTCGCCTCGCAATACCACTCGGAGAACAACCCCTTCGCATCCGGCCGGCGGCCGCGGGTCAGGACCAGCGACGACTACTTCTCCAAGCGCAGGGATCATTGATGCTCGATCTCCGCCCCGAGGTCCGCCGGATCGACCCCCGCCACGAAGGCCAGGATCGCCTCTAGATCGTCGAGCGTCAGCCGCAGCGGCACGATGGGCGGTGGCCGGGAGGCGTCGAACGGGTCGGTCGCGTCGGCGACTTGCGTGAAGGCCGGGTGCGGGTTGAGCAGGTAGAAGCCGGTGAAGCGGTCCCGCCAGTCGCTCAACGTCCTGAGCATGGCGAACGAGGGCGTCGAACCCAGCCCGTTCATGCGGTTTTCGGGTCCGACGACGTGACAACGCCCGCACAGCGCGAGCGCCAACCGTTTGCCGGCCAGCGGATCTCCGACGACCGCGGGGTCGTCCCGCGCCGTCGGCGCGGCGGCGGCGGCGACGTAGAGCCGCGCGCCGTCCGGCGCGAAGGACTCGACCGCGCGCTGGCCGATGTCCGAAACGATCCAGTCGCAGAAACGTCGGGCGCGCGCCGCCCGCTCGCTCTCCCCGTCCTCCCCATCGGCCGGCGCGGCGCGGCACAGGTACAGCGTATCGTCGCGCGCGAACGCCGGGCGGCCCGTTCCCACCGCCGTCCGCGGCCCGAGCAGGGCGTCCGCGGCGGCGCCCTCGGCCGCGTCGACCGGCGTGACCTTTATGCCGGTCTTCAGCGAGAACCGCGGAACGAGGTATTTCAGGAGCCCGCTCGCGACCAGATCGGGGTCGGCCGCCAAGGTGAACCGGCGTTCCTGGGCGGTGGCCGCCCCGGCCAGCAGCGCCACGCCGAGCAGCGCCACGCCGAGCAGCGCCACGCCGAGCGCGCCCGGCCCCGTTCTCCGCCATGCCGGCATCGACCCTCCTCCTCCGCAAACGCCTTCGGTCCGTCGGGGTGTCGGACTCCACGGGGATTCTGGGTTAGAATCGGTCGCCGGGCAAACTCGTGGACCGTGGCCGGAGACAACCGGCGTTCCGGCGATGGCGACCGGCCGCCGCGTCGGTCCGCGACGGGAGGGGAGGGACCGTGACCGACGATCCGAACGATTTCAACATGACGATGCGCAAGTTTCTCAAGCAGGTGGGTGTGACCTCGCAGCAGGCGATCGAGGAAGCGATGCGCGACGCCGGAGTCGAGAAGACCGCCGGCAAGACCTTCGCCGCCCGGGTGGTGCTGACGATCGACGAACTGGATCTCGCCCACACGGTCGAGGGCCGGATCAGCGGCAAGGCCGGATGACGGCCACGCGCGATGACGTTCTGGCCGCGCTGAAGGGCGTCGCCGACCCGGTCAGCGGGCAGGATCTGGTGTCGGCCGGGCTGGTGCGGGCCCTGACCGTGGAGGCTGGCGCGGTGCGCTTCGTCCTCGAGATCGAGGCGGCCCGCGCCGCGGCCATGGAGGCGGCGCGGACCGAGGCCGAGGCCGCCGTGCAGGCGCTCGCCGGCGTCGAGACGGTTTCGGTCGTCATGACCGCGCACAAACCGCTGGAGCCGCCGCCGGAACTGGGGATCGAACGCCGGGCCGAGCCCCGGGGGCCGCAGAAGATTCCGGGAATCGACCGGATCGTCGCCATCGCCTCGGGAAAGGGCGGGGTGGGCAAGTCCACCGTCGCCGCCAACCTCGCCGCCGCGCTCGCCGCCGAGGGACGCCGCGTCGGCCTGCTCGACGCCGACGTCTACGGCCCTTCGCAGCCGCGGATGCTCGGCGTCTCGGGGCGGCCGGCGTCGCCCGACGGCAAGACGATCCTGCCGATGCGAAACCACGGCGTGACCATGATGTCGATCGGCCTGATGATGGGGGAGGACGAAGCCGTCGTCTGGCGCGGCCCGATGCTGATGGGGGCGCTTCAGCAGATGATGAACCAAGTGCAGTGGGGCGCCCTCGACGTGCTCGTGGTGGACCTGCCGCCGGGAACCGGCGACGTGCAGATGACCCTTGCCCAGACGGCGGAGGTAACCGGCGTCATCATCGTGTCCACGCCGCAGGACGTAGCGCTCCTCGACGCGCGCAAGGGCGTCGACATGTTCAACAAGATGTCGACGCCGATCCTGGGGATGATCGAGAACATGTCGACTCACGTGTGCTCGAAGTGCGGGCACGAGGAGCACATGTTCGGCCACGGCGGCGTGCGCGCGGTGGCCGAAAAGCTGGACCTCCCGCTCCTGGCGGAAATCCCCCTCGACCTGGACATCCGATCGGCGTCCGACGGCGGCGCGCCGATCGTCGTCTCGAAACCCGCGTCGCCGCGGGCCGGGATCTTCCGCGACGTCGCGCGAACCCTGATCGCGGACGGAAACGCGTGAGCGCGGAAGACGAGACGCCCGTCTTCCCGCCGCTCTTCCACGGGCAGGCGGCCGCCGGGAAGATCGATCCCTTCACCAAGGCCTGCACCCAGGCGGCCCTGGGCTGCGACGCCGGGCTGATCGTCTACGACATCGGGGCCGATCGCCTGGCCGCGGCCGTCGTGTTCGCGCCCGAGGTTCCGCTGGAGGACGCCATGGCCATGCTGCCGGCCTGCGGCGTCGGGTTCCAGAACGCGCTGGGCTCGCTCGCCCCGCCCGAGGTCGGCGTGCATCTGACGTGGGACGGCGGCATCCTGGTCAACGGAGCGGCGTGCGGGCGCCTGCGCGTCGCCGCGGCCACGTCCGACCCGGCGATGGAACCCGACTGGCTGGTCGTCGGCCTCGAGGTGCCGTTGCGTCCGGAGGACCCCGGCGCGCCCGGGGCCACGCCCGAGCGCACGTCGCTGTTCGAGGAAGGCTGCATCGACGTATCGCCTCCGCGCCTGCTGGAGAGCTGGTCGCGCCACACGCTCGTCTGGATCAACCGCTGGTCCGACGAGGGGGCGCGGCCGCTGCACGAGGAGTGGCGGGGGCTGGCCCGCGACATCGGCGAGGACGTGGAGATCGACCACCGCGACGGACGTGTCGGCGGCACCTTCGTCGGGATCGACGAACGCTTCGGTATGCTCCTGCGGAACGGCGACGAAACGCGCCTGCTGCCGCTGAGCGATCTGCTGGATCGGGAGCCGGGCCCATGAACCTCGCGCGCGCGATCCATTTCGACGAAAGCGACATGAGGGTCTTCCACAGCCCCGCGCGCACGGGGGAATGGTGCATCTCGGGCGGCTTCGAGTTCTCCAACTGGAGCGAGGCCGACCTGACCGGCAAGGCGCGCCAGGCCTTCGCGAACGGCTGGCTCGGTATCGAGACGTTCGGCCGCGTGACCTTCGTGGCCGTCACCCGGATCCAGCAACGGGAAATCGACGCGCTGGCCCACGGACTTGCCCGGCACTTCGTCGACATCTACGGCGCGCCCTCGGTCGACGCGGCGCTCGGCGTGGCGCGGGAGGAGATGGCGCAGATGGCGGACCTCTGCGAGGACCACCCCTCCAACACGCTTCTCACCGTATCCCGCGAGCTGACCGAGGCGGGGGTCAAGGAGAGCTTTCGCGCCATCGAGGCCCAGGACGCCGGGCTCGAACAGTTCGCCATCCACGGCGACCCCGAAGGCCTTCATTGAGGCGTCGCCGAAGGGGCGCGCGGAGCTGCCCGGCTACTCGGCCCCGGCGTTGTGCGTGAACAGGCGTTCGCCGCCCAGGGTGTAGCCGTCGATCAGGGCGCGGGCGCGGGCGCTCGCCAGCCACGCCTCGAGCCGCCGCCCCGACGCGCCCTTGACGTGGGGGTGCCTCTCCGGGTTCACCGGCAGGTAGGCGTACTGGTTGAACAGGGCGGGGTCGCCGGAATAGAGCAGCGCCATGTCGCCCTTGTTGCCGAACTTGAGCCAGCTCGCGCGGTCCGACATGGTGTAGGCGTTCATCGCCCGCGCGGTGTTGAGGGTGGCGCCCATGCCGGCGCCGACCGGGCGGTACCAGGTCCCGAAACCCTCGGGATTGCGCCCCGCCGCACGCCACAGCGCGAGCTCCTTCCCGTGGGTGCCGCTGTCATCGCCCCGGCTGACGAACGGCGCCTCGACCTCGGCGACCGCGGCCAGCGCCTCGGCCGCGCCGCCGGCCCCGGCGATGCCCGCCGGATCGCGCGCGGGACCGATCAGCACGAAGTCGTTGTACATGATCTCGCGCCGGTGGGTCGCGAACCCGGCGGCGACGAAGGCTTCCTCGGCGGCGCGGGAATGCGCCAGGATCGCGTCCACGTCGCCGGCCCGCCCGAGCCGCAGCGCCTGGCCGGTGCCCACCACCAGAAGCCGCACGTCGAGTCCGAGGTCCCGCGCGATCGCCGGCAGCAGGACGTCCGACAGGCCGGAGTTGTGAAACGAGGTCGTGACCGCCACGCGCATCGTCTCGGCGTGGGCCCCGACGGCGGCGAGCAGCGCCGCCGCGAACGCGATGGCGCCGCGCCGGATCATTCCAGGATGTCCCCGTTCAGAAAGGCGAGGGCCTCCGGCGTCGCCAGCCGCTCCAGCGCGTCGCGGCCGGACGCGGCTTCACGCACCTGGCCCCGCAGGAGGAAGAAGACCTCCGTGGCCAGGCGCCGCGCCTGGCCCATGTCGTGCGTCGCCATCACGATGCGCGTGCCGCCGTCGCGGGCCGCCGCCAGGATCGCCTCGATCTCGCGCGTCGCGCGACCGTCGAGGTTGGCGCAGGGTTCGTCCAGAAACAGTATCTCGGGCCGCCGGATCAGGGCGCGCGCCAGGGCGAGCTTCTGCCTTTCGCCACCCGAGAGCGACGACGCCGGCCTCTCCAGGGCCTCGCCCAGCCCGATCTTCTCCGCCCAGCCGGCCGCCCGGCGGCGGGCCTCGGCGCGGCGGACGCCGTGGACCAGAAGCGGGTAGGCGATGTTGCCGACGACGTGGCGGCGCATCAGGATCGGGTTCTGGAAAACGTAGGCTTGGCGCGTGCGCGCCTCCGTCCGGGGCACGGCCCAGCGCACGCGGCCTTCGGCGGCGCGTTCGAGCCCGTGCATCAGCCGCAGCAGCGAGGTCTTTCCCGACCCGTTCGGTCCGATCACCATGGTCACGCCTTCGGCGCCGATCTCGATATCGACCGGGCCAACCAGCCGGTTGCCGCCGCGACGCACCGCGGCCGCCTCCAGGCGCAGGGGCAGGATGGAGCCTACCATTGGCTCGCCCGTTCGGTGCGGGACAGCGTGTGGATGAGGACGTTGACGGCGATGGCGAGCGCGATCAGCACGAAGCCGAGGCCGAGCGCCAGCGACAGGTTCCCCTTTCCGGTTTCGAGGGCGATGGCCGTGGTGAGGACCCGGGTCGCGTGGTCGATGTTGCCGCCGACGATCATGACGGCGCCGACCTCGCCGATGGCGCGGCCGAAGCCGGCCAGGGCGGCGGTGAGGAGGGCCCGCCGGCCGTCCCAGAGGAGCGCGCGGACGCGCTGGGACTTCGTCGTGTGGATCGAAATCAGCAGGTCGTGATAGTCGGCCCAGAGCTCGCGGACCGCCTGATGGGCGATCGAGGCGACGAGCGGCGTCACGATGATCACCTGGGCGATGATCATCGCGGTCGGCGTGAACAGGAGGTCGAGAACGCCGAACGGTCCCGACCGGCTCAGCAACAGGTAGACGATCAGGCCCACGACCACCGGCGGCAGGCCCATCAGCGCGTTCATCACGGCGATCACGTGACGCCGCCAGCGAAACCGGTTGACGGCGAGCCACGCGCCGAGCGGCATCCCGAGGGCCGAGGCGATCACGACCGCCGTCACCGTGACCCGCAGCGACCGGGCCGCGACCTCGATCAGGTCGCGGTCGAGCGTGGCGACGAGGCGCGCCGCCTGGACCAGGCCTTCCAGTATCTCGTTCATGGGATCATCCCTCGCGTCGCCTCGCCGTCACCGCCCACCCAGAGTCTCATATGTCGTGAACCAGGACACCCGCGTGACGGTCCGGCCGGGGCAGGGTAGGATGCAATGCGGGGATGAATTCAGGGAAGGATACCCCATGATCGTCGAACAGGTCTGGACCGCCAACGACTTCCGCAACTTCAACTACCTGATCGTCTGTCCGGAGACCGGCGAGGCGCTGGCCGTGGACCCCCTCGACCACCGCAAGTGCCTGGCCGCCGCCAGGGACAACGGCTGGGAGATCACCCAGGTTCTGAACACGCACGAGCACCACGACCACATCGGCGGCAACCGGGCGACGATGGACGCCACGGGCGCCAGGCTGCTCGCCCACCGCCACGCCAGGGACAGGATCCCCGACGTCGACGTGGGCCTCGCCGCCGGCGACGTCGTGAAGGTCGGCAAGACGGTCGAGCTGGAGTCGCTCGACACGCCGGGCCACACCATGAGCCACGTGTGCCTGCTGTCGCGCACCGACCGGCCGGCCCTGTTCTGCGGCGATACGCTGTTCAACGCGGGTGCCGGAAACTGCCACAACGGCGGCCATCCCGAGGAGCTTTACGACACCTTCGTCCGGCAGTTGGCGGCGCTGCCCGACGACACGCTGATCTATCCCGGTCACGACTACATCGCGCACAACCTCCGGTTCACACTCGACCGGGAGCCGGACAATCCGCGCGCGTCCGGGCTGCTCGAGGACGTGGGGGACCAGGACCCCGCCGACGCCTTCGTCTCCACGCTCGCGCTCGAGAAGGAGGTCAACACGTTCTTCCGGCTGCGCAGCCCGACGGTGATCGCGCGCCTGCGCGAGGCGTTCCCCGACCTGCCGGAAGAGCCCGACGCGAAGACCGTGTTCCTCAAGCTGCGCGAGCTGCGCAACGCCTGGTAGGAACCACGGAACGCCCGGCGGGACGCGGTTCAGCCCGCCGCCTCCCGGCGCGGCCACCCGGTCCAGGTGTTGAGGCGCCCCCCGTCTTCCGGAACCCACTCCTCGGGCGCGGTGCCCGCGAACGACGGGCGCTGCGAGACCTCGGCGAACCACCCGGCCAGTCCGGGCCGCGACGCCCGCCACTCGTGGTCCGGGTGGCGGAAATCCATGAACCCGAGACCGACCCCGATGGCGATCAGGCCGATGTCGATGCCCGCGAAGGCGGGCGCTTCCTTCTCGAGCGCGTCGAGGCAACGGTCCACGGCGGCCATCTGCCGCGCGATCCACCCCGGCGAGCGTTCGTGCTCCACGCGGCGGCGCTCCCGCAACGCATCGCCCCCGGCGTCGACGATCCCCCCGCCCAGGGTCTGCCGGCGAATCGCGGTCCAGCGGGCCTCTCCCGGCACGGGGAACATCCTCGGTCCGCCGTGCAGGGAATCCAGGTATTCGCAGATCACCGCGCTGTCGTAGAGGACGCCGCCGTCCTCGCGGACGAGCGCCGGCACCTTGCCCAGCGGATTGACGGTGTGGACGTCGGTGAATTCCGCCCACGGGTGCGTCGGCACCCGTTCGATCCGGTCCCCGAGCCCGGTTTCCTCGATCAGGACCGTGCATTTCCGCACGTAGGGAGACATCGGGTTGTAGCGCAGCTTCATCATGGCGGGTTCCTCGGTTCGATCCGTTCGTGGGGCGCGGTGTCGCGGAGCGACGGGCGCGACGAGAACTCCTCGCACCACGCCGCGAGGCCGGGCCGGCTCTCGCGCCAGGCGAAATCCGGCATCCGGAAATCCAGATAGCCGAGCGCGACGGCGGTCGCCAGCAGGCCGATATCGACGCCGCGCCAGGCGCTCGCCTCCCGTTCCATGGCGTCGACGGCCCGCGTCACGATACCGAGCTGGCGGTCGATCCACCACGGAGAGCGCTCGCCCGCCGGACGCATCAGTTCGCGCCGCCGCAGGACCGCGGCGTCCATCAACCCGTCGGCGAGCGCCATCCGCGTCATCGCCCGCCAGCGCGCGGCGCCCGCGGGCGGGAACAGCCGCGGCGGCGCGCGCAGCGAGTCCAGGTATTCGCAGATCACCGGGCTGTCGAACAGGACGTCGCCGTCGTCCAGGACGAGCACCGGAATCTTGCCGATGGGGTTCCGCTCCACGACATCGGTATCGGGGTCCCACGGGTTCGCCGGCTCGAGCTCGAGGTCGTCCGCGACGCCCGCCTCCATCGCCGTGGCCAGGCACTTGCGGACGAACGGGGACGTCGTCGAGTAGCGCAGCTTCATGGGAAGTGTCCGGCCCGGGCGAATCGCCGCGCGACCGCGGCCGCGCCGACGAGCCGCATTATGCACGCCCGGCGCCGCCGCGTCATGTTACCATCGCTGCGCCATGCGGCCCGATATCGTCGATCTGGACCAATTCTACGCGACGCGCCTGGGACAGGTGGCCCGCCGCCTCGTATGCCGCCGCCTGCGGGAGATATGGCCGGACACGGGCGGTCTGAGCGTGCTCGGCGTGGGCTACGCGACGCCCTATCTGCGGACGTTCCGCGACAAGGCCGAGCGCGTGGTGGCGGCCATGCCGGCGGGCCAGGGCGTGATCCACTGGCCCAGGGGAGAGCCGTCCCTCGTCGCGCTGTCCGAGGAGGCCGAGCTCCCGCTTCCCGACAACTCGTTCGACCGGGTCCTGCTGGTCCACTGCCTGGAGAACGCCGAGCAGGTCCGTCCCATGCTCCGCGAAATCTGGCGCGTGACGGCCTGCGGCGGGAGGCTGCTGGTCGTGGTTCCCAACCGGCGCGGCGTCTGGGCGCGCTTCGAGAGGACACCCTTCGGGCACGGGCACCCCTTCTCGCCGCCTCAACTGACCAGACTGCTGCACGAGACGATGTTCCTGCCGACCGTCACCACGGCGGCGCTGTCGATTCCCCCCGTGACGTGGCGTCCGCTCCTGAACACGGCGCCGGCCATCGAGCGCGTGGGACAGCGATGGGGCGGCGCGGTCGCCGGCGTGCTGGTCGTCGAGGCCGGAAAGCAGATCTACGCCGTCGGCGCCGACCGGATCCAGCGAGCGGCGCCCCGGCGCATCGTCGCTCCCGCCGCCGGCGTCGCTTCCCGTCAGGCGCGCGATCCCGGCCGTCCGCTCCCGCGGCTGAGCACGAACACCCCCTGTTCCGCGAACAGGTTGACGAGCGGGCCGGCGATGGCCATGCGGTAGCCCTGCTTGTCGACCGGGATCCGGCGCTCGATCCAAATTCCCAGATCGCCGCACAACAACTCGAAATCCCTGATCGTGCAGAAATGGGCGTTCGGGGTGTCGTGCCACTGGCGGTCCAGGACCTCCGTGACCGGCATACGGCCGGTCAGGGCGAGCTTCCAGCGCACCTTCCAGTGGCCGAAATTCGGGATCGAGATCAGGCATTCGCGTCCGATCCGCAGAAGCTGATCGATCACGTCGCGCGGCCGGCGCACCAGCTGAAGGGTCTGGCTGAGGACCACGTAATCGAACGAGTCCGTCGGATAGTTCACGAGATCCGTGTCGGCGTCGCCCTGAACGACCGACAACCCCCGCGCCACGCAGGCGTTGACGCCGGCCTGGCTCAGCTCGATGCCGCGACCGTCCACCTTCTTCGCGCGAGCCAGGTGACGCAGCAGGGCGCCGTCGCCGCAGCCGACGTCGAGGATCCGCGCCCCCGGCGCGATCATGTCGGCGATCAGCAGCAGGTCGACCCGGAGTTCGCCGCCACGGGCCGGCCGGGAGTCGGAGGTCACGGCGTACCGCCGCTCCAGTGCTCGGCCGCGCCCATGAGAAAGCCGCGAATCGTCTCGAACATCTCGGGCTCGTCGAGGAGAAAGGCGTCGTGCCCCTTGTCGCTGTCGATCTCGACGAAGCTGACGTTCGCCCCGGCGGCGTTGAGGGCATGGACGATCTTGCGGCTTTCCGGCGTCGGAAACAGCCAGTCGCCGGTGAACGAGATAAGGCAGAACCGGGTCGGGCACCCCATGAAGGCGTCCGCGAGAACCCCGCCGTGCTCCTTGACGAGGTCGAAGTAGTCCATGGCGCGCGTGAGGTAGAGGTACGAGTTGGCGTCGAAACGCTCGACGAAGACCGTTCCCTGGTGGCGCAGGTAGCTTTCGACCTGGAAGTCGGCGCCGAAGCCGTAGGACAGCGAATTCCGATCCTGAAGCTGCCGGCCGAACTTCCGGTGCATGGCGGCTTCCGACAGATAGCTGATGTGGGCGGCCATGCGGGCCACGGACAAACCGGCCCTGGGGACGGCGCCATGCGACACGTAGTTGCCGTCGTGCCAGTCGGCGTCTCCCATGATGGCCTGGCGGCCGACCTCGTGAAAGGCGATGTTCTGGGCCGTGTGGTGCGCGGCGCTGCCGATGGGGATCGCCGCATGTACCCGCTCCGGATAGGTGACGGCCCATTGCAGCGCCTGCATACCGCCCATCGAACCCCCGCAGACGCAGAAGATCTTCTCTATTCCGAGACGGTCGAGAAGCATCGCCTGGGCCCGCACCATGTCCTTGATCGTGATGACCGGGAACGACAGGCCATAGGGCTTTCCGGTGCGCGGGTCCACCGACCCGGGGCCCTCCGTGCCCATGCATCCGCCCAGGACGTTGGCGCAGACCACGAAGTAGCGGTCCGTATCGAAGGGCAGGCCGGGACCGACCATGAGCGGCCACCAACCCTCCTTTCCGGTGACGGGATTGGTGCCGGTCACGAACTGGTCGCCCGTCAGGGCGTGACACACGAGGATGAGGTTGGACCGCTCCTCGTTCAGTTCCCCATAGGTCTGATAGGCGACGGTGAACGGCCCGAGATCGACGCCGCAGTCCAGCGTCAGCGGCGCGTCGAGACCGAGCTCCACCGTGTCGCCGGCCCCGGTGCCGGGGTCGGCGACGGCGTCGTCGTATCGTCGGGTACTCCTCATGGATCGACGCCGAACCGCCCGCGAATAGCCCGGAAAAGGCAAGCATTGCTATGGACAAGCCCCGGCGCTGTCAATGTCGCCTTTGATTTTACGGGGCCTCGGGACTACTACTGTCCCGCTCCCCCGATACGTCTTCACCATCGGTTCGCGATGAACAAGGAACCGGAGACCCTGGCTGCCCTGCGGCGGGAAATCGACAGGATCGATACGTCGATCCACGATCTTCTCATGCGCCGCTCGGAGGTCGTGGGACGGATCGACGCCGTCAAGAAGCGCGGCGGTTCGTCGCCGACGGGGATGCGCCCGGGACGCGAGGCAAGGGTCATCCGTCGCCTGCTCGAGCGTCATCGCGGGCCCCTCCCGGCGGTGGTGGTCGCGCGGCTGTGGAGAGAGCTGATCTCCGCGTTCACGCGCCTGCAGGGCCCGCTGACCGTCGCCGTGTGCGCACCCGAGATGTCGGTGGGTTACTGGGATCTGGCGCGGTCGCATTTCGGTTCGACGACGCCGATGTCCCTCCACCGCTCGCCCATCGTCGTCATGCGCGAAGTGGCGCGCGGCGAGGCCACCGTCGGCGTTCTTCCCGTACCGGAGCCCGACGACGAGGATCCGTGGTGGCCGCTGCTCGCGGCCGAAACGAACGACATGCTCAAGATCATCTCGCGTCTGCCCTTCGTCGAGGATCGGGACTCCCGGTCCGGAATCCCGGCGGCCCTGGTCGTGTCGAAAATGCCGCAGGAAGACACGATGGACGATCGAACGCTCGTCGTCGTCGTCTCCGACGCCCGCATCGGCCGGGCGCGGATCAACGAGCTCCTGGGAAGCGTGGCGCTGACCGGACACAGCGTCACGGCGCTCGACCCGCGGGAAGACCGCCCGGAATGGCTGCATCTCGTCGAGGTCGAGGGCTATCTGACCGCCGCCGACCCCAGGATCGAAGCCCTCGTGGAAGGAGCATGTGGCCGCATCGGGCGGGTCGTCGCCATCGGCGGGTTCGCCAATCCCGTCCACGCGCCGGGCGGCGTCCACCCCCCGGCGACCGTGGCCGAATAGCGAAACGAACGTCCACTTGGCGGAATCCACGACATGAGCGGCCCCATCCCCCGCGAGGGAGTCCTGGAGATTCCCATGTACGTCCCCGGCCGGTCCCGGGCCGAGGGCCACGAGCGCGTCGTCAAGCTGTCGTCGAACGAGTCGGCGCTGGGAACCAGCGACGAGGCCGTGGCCGCCTATCGGGCGATGGCGGGCGATCTGCACCGATACCCCGACGGCGGCGCCGCCGACCTGCGCGCGGCCATCGCCAGGGTTCATCGCGCCCGCGGCGACGCGCTGAATCCGGAGAACATCGTCTGCGGCGAGGGATCCGACGAGATCATCCACCTCCTCGCCGCCGCCTACGCGGGTCCCGGAGACGAGGTTCTCCACAGCGCCCACGGGTTCGTCATGTACAGGCTGTCGGCGCTCGGCGTCGGGGCGACCCCGGTCGCGGCGCCCGAGCGGGACTGGACCCCCGACGTCGACGCCTTGCTGGAACGGGTGACGGAGCGCACCCGTCTGGTGTTCGTCTCCAACCCCAACCCCACCGGGACCTGTCTGCCGGGCCGGGAACTGGCCCGCCTCCACCGCGGCCTTCCCGCGCACGTGGTGCTGGCGGTCGACGCGGCCTACGCCGAATACGTCACCCGGGACGACTACGCGTCCGGCATCGAGCTCGTCGGCGCCGCGGCCAACGTGGTCATGACGCGCACGTTTTCCAAGGCCTACGGTCTCGCGGGCCTGCGCCTGGGCTGGTGCTACGGACCGGCAGGCGTGGTGGAGGTCCTGAACCGGCTGCGCGGGCCCTTCAACGTCACCGCCCCGGCCCAGGCCGCGGGGATCGCCGCGGTCGAGGACCAGGCGTTCATCGAGCGCGCCCGGCGGCACAACGAAATCTGGCGTGGCTGGCTCCAGGGCGAGCTTCGGCGCCTCGGCGTCCCCTCTATTCCCAGCGTCGCCAATTTCGTCTGCGCGGAATTTCCGGACGAGGGCCGAACGGCCGCCGCGGCGATCGAGCACATGGCCGGGGACGGCGTGCTGGTGCGCGACATGAACGCCTACGGTCTTCCCGACCACGTCCGTGTCACGGTCGGCCGCGAGGAAGAGGTCCGGGCCGTGGTGCGCGCGCTCGAGACGTTCCTGGAGTGAGGCGGTGACGCGGCGCAGGAAAGTCGAACCGCTGTTCGACACCGTCGCCCTCGTCGGCATGGGCCTGATCGGCTCGTCCCTGGCGCGGGTGATGCGCCGGGAGGGTCTCGCCCGGCGTATCGTGGGCTGCGCCCGCACCCGCCGG
Source organism: Alphaproteobacteria bacterium (assembly GCA_965200265.1). Lineage (GTDB taxonomy): Bacteria > Pseudomonadota > Alphaproteobacteria > UBA2966 > UBA2966 > UBA2966. The sequence continues at coordinate 3,016,254 of OZ241357.1, forward strand.
ACGCGGTCGGTCTGCCGCGAACTCCGGCTCGTCGACGCCACCTTCGCGAGTCCGGGGCGGGCCGTGAAAGGGGCCGATCTCGTCGTCATATGTTCGCCGGTGAGCACCTACGGTGCCATCGCCGAGGCCATGGCGCCGTCGTTGAAACCGGGCGCCGTCGTGTCGGACGTGGGCTCGGTCAAGCGCGCCGTCATCGACGCCCTGGCGTCGCGCGTTCCCGCCGGCGTCCACCTGGTTCCGGGCCATCCCGTCGCCGGGACCGAGCAATCGGGCCCGGAGGCGGGATTCGCCGAGATGTTCCGGGGACGGTGGTGCATCCTCACGCCGGCGGAGGGAACGGACGCGGCCGCCGTTCGCCGGGTCGCCGACCTGTGGCGCCGCGCCGGAAGCCGCGTGGAGGTCATGGACGCCACGCACCACGATCTCGTGCTGGCCGTGACGTCGCACCTTCCTCATCTGATCGCCTACAACATCGTCGGCACGGCCGCCGATCTGGAATCGGTCACGGAGTCCGAGGTGTTCAAGTACTCGGCGGGAGGGTTCCGGGACTTCACCCGCATCGCGGCGTCCGACCCGGTCATGTGGCGCGACATCTTCCTGCACAATCGCGACGCCGTGCTCGAGGTGCTGGGGCGGTTCAACGAGGACCTGTCGGCGCTGCAACGGGCCATCCGCTGGGGCCAGGGGGAAGCGCTCGAATCCCTGTTCTCCCGGACTCGCGCCATTCGCCGGGGAGTCGTCGAGGCGGGCCAGGCCGAGGCGCCGACGCCCGGTGGACCGGAGACCGCGATCAGGCGCCCGGGGGGGAAACGACGGGCGGGAGGCGCAAGACCCGCCAGCGCCCGGCGGTAAGCCAGCCGTCCTGGGCATTGAGCGGCACGACGATTCCGCCGTCGCCCGCCGGGTCCAGGAGCACGCCGAGCGCGATTTTCGCCGCGGCGCCCTTCACCGCCCCTATCCTTCCCGCCTGAACCAGCGAGTCGATCAGCGCGCGGTGGCCGCGGACGGTCGCGGTGACGGCGGCGAGGGGGCGGAACCGCCGGTCGAGGCTGAGCGTGCCCTCGGCGTCGGCCACCAGGGCGCCCCACCGCAGGGCGAGCGAGTCGACGTCGACCTTTCCGCCGTCGTCGCGCCAGGCGGCGAGGCCCTCCGCTCCCGCGGAGGCCGGAAGGGGCGCGACGACGAGGTCCCACGTCAGTCGATCGACGACGGCCCCCAGGGAAATCGACGGCGCCAGCGGCAGTTCCGCCCGCCGGACGCCCCCGGTCAACCGGAACGCGCCCCCCGCCTCCGCGCCTCTCTCCCGCGCGCCGGAGACGTCGACGGACTTCGCCGTGACCGGACCGGCCAGCCCGTCCCTCGACGCGACGACGTCCCTCAAGGTCACCTTCAGGGACTTCAGTTCGGAGTCCGCGATCTCGAAGCCGGCCGTCAGGCTGTCGGCGCGCGCGGTCGTCCGGGAGGCGCCGCTCCTGTCCTTCACGCGCCACTCGTGACCGCCGGACAGGCGAACGGCGACGACGCCGGGCTCCCAGACGCGGGCCTGGGCGCGCACGGCGCCGCCGCGCCACGACCAGGCCAGGGGCGGGCCCGCGGCCTCGACGAGAACGGAGGCCGCGCGAACGTCGAAGCGGAGCGGGTAGCCGCCGACCGCGAGGTCCTCGATCGCCACGCGCCCGCCCCGCTTGCGGACGTCGTCGGACCATCCGGCGATCTTGTCCTCGACCAGCGTGACGCCGACGCGCCAGTACCAGGCATGGACGATCAGGAGCAGCGCCAAGGTCACGCTCGTCGCGGCCGTGGCGACCTTCGCGAGCCGGGAGAAGCCCATGATTCGGATCCGTCGGGGCGGCGGCGGGAACGAGTATCCGCCGCCGATTATACAAGTCCGATCCCGACCGAACCGATCCCTCCGAGGGGGAGGCCGGGTGGGGATGCGCCGGAAGGAGGAGCGGCGAACCGGACGCCGCGAGGCAGCGCCGGGAGCGAGCGGCCCCGACCGGCGCCATCATGACGCTCCATTCGGGAACACCGGGTCGGGAACACCGGGCAGGCCCCACGCTCCAGGGGCGGGCTTTCATGGACAGGCAGGTATCCGTATTTTCCATCCCCGCGCGCTTCGTGCGCTGCGGGCGAGACGGACGCGGAGGACCGATGGCGAAGAGAACCCGAAAGAGGCCCAGGCGTACCGGACACGCGGCGCCCGCCGCCAGGCCGCGGCCGGCGGACAAGCCCCGACGGGATTACATCCCGCTCGCCCTCCTGTTCCTGATCTGCTTCGGCGCCTACGTCGGCAACGGCGACTTTCTCCACGGCGCCGACCAGGAAGGCAACATGCTCTTCAGCGTGAACCTTCTGAAGCGCCACTCCCTCTCGGTCACCCCGCGGGACGCGCCGGCTTCCTTCTTCTGGAAACTGGAAGAGCCCGGCGAGGAGCCACGCGACGTCGAGGTCGAAAAATGGAGCCCGGGAATCGACGCGCTCTACCGGCAGGGCCGGCTGAAGCCGTCCATCTACCAATACTATCTGGCCCAAACCAGGCATCCCGACACGTTCGTCAACACCTTCGGCATCGGCACGCCGCTCGTCGGGCTGCCGGTCTACGCCGTCCTCGACCTGTTCACCGACATCGAAACCGACCATTGGTGGTGGTGGCACGGCGGCGCCCTGACCGCGGCCCTGCTGACCGCGGCCACGGCCCTGCTGATCTTTCTGACGGCGCGCCGGTTCGTCGCTCCCTTGCCTGCGTTTCTGGTCGCGTTGTCGTTCGGGGCGGGAAGCTGCGCCTGGACGGTGAGCAGCCAGGGGCTCTGGCAGCATCCGGCCAATACGTTCTTTCTCGCCCTGGGCGCGTTCTTCCTCATCGTCTCTCCCGAACGACGGCGCAACGCCGCGTATTGCGGCGCGGCGCTCGGCATGGCGGTGCTGTGCCGTCCGCCGAGCGCTCTCGTGGTCGTCTGCGTGGGCGTCTGGCTGCTGTGGGCGGACCGGCGCCGGCTCCCGGCCTACGTCGCCGGCGGCCTGCCCTTCGCCGCCGCCCTCGCCGCGTACAACGCCTGGTGGTTCGGCAGCCCCTTCGAATTCGGGCAGACGGTATCGTCGCAAGCCATTGCGTTCCGGTTGGCGGGGACCGACGACATCTGGTCGGGGCCGCTGTGGGAAAGCCTGCCGGGGCTCCTCGCGAGCCCGCAACGGGGCCTGGCGATCTATTCGCCGGTGCTGCTGTTCGGTTTCGTCGGCGCGGCGCTGACGTGGAAGGACCCGCGCTACCGTCCCCTGATCCCGCTGCAGGTCGCCGCCTTGTGCCTGATCGTGGTGGCCGCCAAGTGGTACGATTGGTGGGGGGGGTCGGCCTGGGGCTACCGGTCCATCGTCGATGCCGTTCCGTTCCTGGCGCTGTCGATGGTTCCGGCCATCGAACGGGTCGTCGCCGAGCGCCGCGTTCGGATGCTGTTCGGCGTCCTGTTGCTGTGGTCGGCCACGGTGCAGTTCGTCGGCGCCTGGACTTTCAACCACGTGGGCTGGCTGGAACAGTGGGAGGAGCACGACAACCCCGACAAGGCCAGCCTGTGGCGGTGGACCCGCCCGCAGATCGTCTGGCATATCGCCAACTTCGGGGCGCAGAGAACGTTGAAACACAGGTACATGCAAGAGTACGTCAGCGACCCGAAGCCGATTCTCAACCTTTCCTCGCCGGACTGACGGCGGAGATGGCCATCCCGCCCACCGAGCGCGCCCTGCTGTCCGTCGTCGTACCTTGTTTCGACGAAGAGGCCGTCGTTCCCGAGACGCATCGCCGCCTCGCCGCCGTGCTCGGCGAAGTCCCGGACCTGGGCCTTGAATTCGTCTACGTCGACGACGGAAGCCGAGACGCCACCCTGGAATCCCTGCGCCAAATCCAGAACGGCGATTCGCGCGTGCGGGTGCTCGCGCTGTCGCGCAATTTCGGACATCAGATCGCGGTGAGCGCCGGTCTGGCCGAAGCCGGCGGCGATGCCGTCGCCGTCATCGACGCCGACCTGCAGGATCCGCCCGAGGTCCTGCTCCGGATGCTGGAGCACTGGCGCGACGGCGCCGACGTCGTCTATGGCGTGCGGTCCGCGCGCGAAGGCGAAACCGCCCTCAAGCGCTGGACGGCGAGCGCTTTCTACCGGCTGCTCGGCCGCCTCGCGGATGTTTCCATCCCGCTCGATACCGGGGACTTCCGGCTGATGGACCGCCGAGCGGTGGACGTCCTCCTCGCCATGCCGGAGCGCGACCGCTTCGTGCGCGGGATGGTGGCCTGGATCGGCTTTCGCCAGGAACCGGTCCGTTATCGCCGCGCGGCGCGGGCGGCGGGCGAGACCAAATATCCGGTGGGGAAGATGCTCCGCCTCGCGGCCGACAGCATTCTCTCCTTCTCCCTCGTGCCGCTGCGCCTGGCGATCTGGCTGGGTTTTCTTGCCGCCGGCCTTGCCCTGCTGGGTATCGTCTACGCCTTCGTGGTCCGCCTGGCGACCGATGCGTGGGTTCCCGGCTGGGCGCTGACGTTCATCGGCATCGTGTTTCTGGGCGGCGTTCAACTCCTGCTCATCGGCGTTCTCGGTGAATACATCGGGCGCATCTACGGCGAGGTGAAGCGTCGGCCGCTGTATCTCGTGAAGGAGCGAATCGGCTTCCCGTCCGCGGCGGCCCGTCCGCCCCGCCGCGGCGGCCGGAGGACAGATAACGAAACGGGGTGATGGCCAGGGCGGGAAGACGGAAGAAGAAACCGGGAAGGATGCGCCACGAAGGGCGCGCTTCCCGCGAGCGGCGCGCCATCCCCGCCGCGCCTGTGGACGGACGCGAGGCGTCCATGCCACGAGGATCGCCCGAACGCTGGCTGACGCGCCCGCGCATGGCGGCCGTCGCCCTGCTTCACCTGCGGACGCCCGACGAACCGGTGTGGAAATACCTGTGGCCGGTGCTGGCGCTGGCCTTCGCGGCGCGCGCGGCCGTCGCCCTGCACGGCGATTTCGTCACCCACCCCGACGAGATCATGCAATACCTGGAGCAGGGACACCGGCTGGCCTTCGGCAACGGCGTCCTCTACTGGGAGTTCTTCTACGGCGCCCGGTCGTGGCTGGTCCCCGGCCTGATCGCCGGGATTCTGATCCTGTTCGACGCCGTGGGCCTCGGCCAGCCGTTCTGGTACGTCGGCGGGATCAAGCTCGTGTTCTGCGCGGTCTCGCTGGCCATTCCGGCCGGGATGTACTTCTTCGCGCGCCGGCATTTCGACGAGGCCGCGGCGCGGGCGGCGCTGCTGGCCGGGGCCTTCTGGTACGAACTCGTCGGCTTTGCCCACAAGCCGCTGACCGAGTTCGTCGCGACCTCCCTGCTGGTGGCGCTGCTCGCGCTGTGCGCGCGCCCGTCCCCGCACCGGCCGGGAACAGCCTGGCTGGCGGCCTTCCTCGCGGTGCTGGCGGCGGCGGTGCGGATCCAGTACGCGCCCCTTGCCCTCGTGCTGCTCGGCGTGTTCTTCCTCCGCGCCGGGAAAGCCGCCGGACTTCACGCCACGGCGGCGGCGATCGTGTTCTTCTTCGCCATCGGCATATTCGACGCGGTGACGTGGGACGCCGGGCTGTTTCACTCGTACCGCGCCAATCTCGAATTCAACCTCGCGATAGACAGGCCAGCGGTGTGGCCGACGCACCAGTATCTGGTGTGGCTCCTCTATACCGGGACCGGATTGAGCGTCCTCTGCGTGGCGACGGCGCTGCTCGACCCGCGCCGCTACGGGTTTCTGCTCATCCTGATCGCCGCGGTCCTGCTCGTCCATTCCCTGGAGTCGCACAAGGAATATCGCTTCGTCTTCGCGGTGATTCCGCTCTGGCTGCTTGCCGGCGCCGGGGTCGCGGCGCGGCTCGACGACCATCTGGCCGACCGTCGGCGGCGCCCGTCCGGTCGCGCGATCGGACCCATCCCGATTTACGGAACCGCCGGCGTTCTGTTCGCGGCGGTCTCTCTGGGCGGCATCCTGAACGTCTTGCCGGGCGAGGACAAAGGGCTCGGCGCGAACGCCTCCATCCCCATCCGGTTCGTCCGCGGCCAGGACCCGGTGTTCGCCGCCTACCGCCACCTCGCCGATGCGCCGGGGGTCGCCGCAGTGTGGCAGGTCGACCGCTTCTACCACGATCTTCCCGGCTATTATTACCTGCACCGCGAGATACCGTTCTACGACCGCCTGACCGGCCCCGCCAACGAACTGCATACCGACCTGGAGCGGCTCCGGGGATCGGTCAGTCACCTCGTGACCCTCGACCCGAACCTCGCCGTTCCCGGCTACGCGGTCGAGAAGGACTTCGGCGGCGTCCGCATCCTGCGCCGCGAAGAGGACGGGGCGGCGGTCCGCCGGTGGCGGGACTTCACCCCGACCATCACCCACACCTACGGGGAGGAGCTCATGCGCCGCCTGTATCCGCACGCGCCGCCCCCGCCGCCCGACTTCAACATCCGCTTCGCCGAGCCGGGGTGATGGCCAGAACCGGAAAACGAAGGAAGAAGCCGGGAGGGACGCGCCGGGACGGGCGCGCTTCCCGCGAGCGGCGCGAGGCGCCTGCGGCCCGGGGATTGCCCGGACGCGCGCTCACCCGCCTGTGCACGGCGGCGAACGCCCTGCTGCACCTGCGGACGCCTGCCGAGCCGGTATGGAAATGGTTCTGGCCGGTGCTGGCGCTGGCCTTCGCGGCGCGCGCGGCCATCGCCCTCTACGGCGACTTCGTGATCCATCCCGACGAGATCATGCAGTACCTGGAGCAGGGGCACCGCCTGGCCTTCGGCAACGGGATCGTCTACTGGGAGTTCTTCTACGGCGCCCGTTCGTGGCTGATCCCGAGCCTGATCGCCGGGGTCCTGACGCTGTTCGACGCCGTGGGCCTCGGCGAGCCGGTCTGGTACGTCGGCGGGATCAAGCTGGCGTTCTGCGCCATCTCCCTGGCCATTCCCGCCGGGATGTATTTCTTCGCCCGCCGGCATTTCGACGAGGCAGCGGCGCGGGTGGCGCTGCTGGCCGGCGCCTTCTGGTACGAGCTGGCCGGCTTCGCCCACAAGCCGATGACCGAGTTCACCGGCGCCGCCCTGTCGATGGCGCTGCTGGCGCTGTGCGTGCGACCGCCGCGCGGCGACGGGCCGGCGGCGGCGTGGATGGCCGCCTTCCTGGCGGTGCTGACGGCGGCGATACGAGTGCAATACGCGCCCCTCGCGCTCGCGCTGCTGGGCCTCTACCTCCTGCGCGCCGGGAAGGCCGCCAGGCTGCACGCCACGGCTGCGGCGATCGTGTTCCTGTTCGCGGTCGGCGCGTTCGACGCGGTGACGTGGGACGGCGGGTGGTTCCACTCCTACCGTACCTACCTGGAATTCAATCTCGCGATAGACCGTCATGCGGTCGTGCGGGTCTGGCCGAGATACCAGTATCTGGTATGGCTCCTGTTCCTCGGGGGGGGGTTGAGCGCGCTGTGCACGGCGGCGGCGCTGCTTGATCTCCGCCGCTACGGATTCCTGCTCATCCTCCTGTCCCTGATCCTCGTGCCCCATTCCATCGAAGCGCACAAGGAATACCGCTTCGTCTTCGTCGCCGGTCCGCTCTGGCTGCTCGTCGGCGCCGGCCTCGTCGCCCGGCTGGCCGACCGCACGGGCAAACGAGCACCGGCCTACGGGTTGGCCGGCGCCCTGTTCACGGCGGTGTCCCTGGCCGGCGCCCTGAACCTGTTGCCGCGCTGGGACGAAGCGCTCACGGGAGGGATCAGCGCGGACGTGAGACACCCCGTGAGGTTCTTGCACGGCCAGGATCCGGCGTTCGCCGCTTACCGCTGGCTGGCCGCCGCGCCCGGGGTGAAAGCGGTATGGGACGTCGATCACGACTATCTGGACACGCCCGGCTACTATTACCTGCACCGCGAGATACCGTTCTACGACCGGCTGACCGGCCCCGCCAACGAACTGCATACCGGCCTGGAGCGGCTCCGGGCTTCGGTCAGCCACCTGGTGACCGTCCGCCCGGACCTCGCCGTTCCCGGCTACGCGGTGGAGAAGGCGTTCGGCGGCGTCCGCATCCTGCGCCGCGAGGAGGACGGGGCGGCGGTCCGCCGGTGGCGGGACTTCACCCCGACCATCACCCACACCTACGGGGAGGAGCTCATGCGCCGCCTGTATCCGCACGCGCCGCCCCCGCCGCCCGACTTCAACATCCGATTCGCCGAGCCGGAGTGATGGCCAGAACCGGAAAACGAAGGAAGAAGCCGGGAAGGACGCGCCGGGACGGGCGCGTTTCCCGCGAGCGGCGCGCCGTCCGTGCCTCGGCGGCGGACGGGCGCGAAACGCCCCCGGCCCGAGGGCTGCCCGGACGCGCGCTCGCTCGCCTGTACACGGCGGCCGACGCCCTGCTGCACCTGCGAACGCCTGCCGAGCCGGTATGGAAATGGTTCTGGCCGGTGCTGGCGCTGGCCTTCGCCGCGCGCGCGGCCATCGCCCTCTACGGCGATTTCGTCCTGCACCCGGACGAGATCATGCAGTACCTGGAGCAGGGGCACCGCCTGGCCTTCGGCAACGGGGTCGTCTACTGGGAGTTCTTCTACGGCGCCCGTCCGTGGATGATCCCGGGCCTGATCGCCGGGGTGCTGGCGCTGCTCGACGCCGTGGGCCTCGGCGAGCCCTACTGGTACGTCGGCGGGGTCAAGCTGGCGTTCTGCGCCATCTCCCTGGCCATTCCCGCCGGGATGTATTTCTTCGCCCGCCGGCATTTCGACGAGGCGGCGGCGCGGGTGGCGCTGCTGGCCGGGGCGTTCTGGTACGAGCTGGCCGGCTTCGCCCACAAGCCGATGACCGAGTTCACCGGCGCCGCCCTGTCGATGGCGCTGCTGGCGCTGTGTGTGCGCCCGTCGCGCGGCGACGGGCCGGCGGCGGCGTGGATGGCCGCCTTCCTGGCGGTGCTGACGGCGGCGATACGGATACAGTACGCGCCCCTCGCGTTGGCGCTGCTCGGCTTGTGGTTCCTGCGCGCCGGGAAGGCCGCGAGGGTGCACGCCACGGCTGCGGCGATCGTGTTCTTCTTCACGGTCGGCGCGTTCGACGCGGTGACGTGGGACGGCGGGTGGTTCCACTCCTACCGCACCTACCTGGAATTCAATCTCGCCATAGACCGTCATGCGGTCGAGTGGGTCTGGCCGAGATACCAGTACCTGGTATGGCTCCTGTTCCTCGGGGGGGGGCTGAGCGCGCTGTGCACGGGGGCGGCGCTGCTCGACCTCCGCCGCTACGGGTTCCTGCTCATCCTCCTGTCCCTGATCCTCGTTCCCCACTCCATCGAGGAGCACAAGGAATACCGCTACCTCTTCGTCCTCGCTCCGCTCTGGCTGCTCATCGGCGCCGGCCTCGTCGCCCGGCTGGCCAGCCGCGCTCGCTGGCCGACCCACCCGCCCGATGCCTCGTCCGGGAGCGCGCCCGATCGCGCGACCGGCCGAGCATGGATTTACGCGACGGCAGGCGCCCTGTTCGCAGCGGTGTCCCTGGCCGGCGCCCTGAACCTGTTGCCGCGCTGGGACGAAGCGCTCACGGAGAAGTTCAGCGTGGGCGTGAGACACCCCGTGAGGTTCTTGCACGGCCAGGATCCGGAGTTCGCCGCTTACCGCTGGCTGGCCGCCGCGCCCGGGGTGAAAGCGGTATGGGATCTCGACAACGACTATCTGGAGACGCCCGGCTACTATTACCTGCACCGCGAGATACCGTTCTACGACCGCCAGGCCGGCCTCGCCAACGAGCTGCACGCCGACCTCGAAACCCTCCGGGCTTCGGTCAGCCACCTGGTGACCGTCCGCCCGGACCTCGCCGTTCCCGGCTACGTCGTGGAGAAGGAGTTCGGCCGCGTCCGCATCCTGCGCCGCGAGGAGAACGAAGCCCCGGTGCGCGGATGGCGGGGCTTCAACCCGACCGTTACCAACCTCTTCGGCGAGGGATACCTGCGCCGGCTGTACGCGCACGCGCCGCCCCCGCCGGCCAACTTCAACATCCAATTCGTCGAGCCGGAGTGATGGCCAGAACGGGAAAACGAAGGAAGAAGCCGGGAAGGACGCGCCGGGACGGGCGCGTTTCCCGCGAGCGGCGCGCCGTCCGCGCCTCGGCGGCGGACGGGCGCGAGGCGCCTGCGCTCCGGGAACCGCCCGAGCCCTGGCCGGCACGGCTGCGCATGGCGGCGGGCGGCCTGCTGCGCCTGCGGACGCCCGACGAGCCGGTATGGAGGCACTTCTGGCTGGTGCTGGCGCTGGCCTTCGCGGCGCGCGCGGCCGTCGCCCTCTACGGAGATTCCAGGCTGCATTTCGACGAATACATGCAATATCTGGAAGTCGGGCACCGCATCGCCTTCGGCAACGGCGTCATGTATTGGGAGCAGGTCTACGGCGCGCGCGCGCTGCTGCTGCCCTGGCTGATCGCCGGGATCCTGAAGCTGTTCGACGCCGTGGGCCTGGGACAGCCGTTCTGGTACGCCGGCGGGGTCAAGCTGGCGTTCTGCGCCATCTCCCTGGCCATTCCCGCCGGGATGTATTTCTTCGCGCGCCGGCATTTCGGCGAGATCCCGGCGCGGGTGGCGCTGGTGGCCGGGGCCTTCTGGTACGAGCTGGCCGGGTATGCCCACAAGCCGCTGACCGCGCTCGTCGCGACCGCCCTGTTGACGGCGTTGCTCGCGCTGTGCGTGCGCGCCTCATCGGACGGACCGGGAGCGGCCCGGACGGGCGGCGCCTGGCTGGCGGCCCTCCTCGCGGTGCTGGCGTCGGCAGTGCGGCTCCAGTACGCGCCCTTCGCGCTGGCGCTGCTCGGCCTGTGGTTCCTGCGCGCCGGGAAGGCCGCCAGACTTCACGCCACGGCCGCGGCGACCGTGTTCCTTTTCGCGGTCGGCCTGTTCGATGCGGTGACGTGGGACGCCGGGCTGTTCCAGTCCTACGTCAACAACCTCCGTTTCAACCTCGGTCTGGAACGGACCGCGTATGAAACGAAGCCGGTGTACCAGTACCTGGTGTGGCTCCTGTTCGCCGGCGGGGGCTTGAGCGCGTTGTGCGCGGCGGCGGCGCTCGCCGCCCCGCGCCGCTACGGGTTCCTGCTCCTCTCCATCGCCCTGATCCTGCTCATCCATTCCACCCAGACGCACAAGGAATACCGCTTCGTCTTCGCGGTGGTCCCCCTCTGGCTGCTCGCCGGCGCCGACCTCGTGGCGCGACTCGCCGACCGCACGGGCAGACGGGCACCGGTCTACGGGTTGGCCGGCGCCCTGTTCGCGGCAGTGTCGCTGGCCGGGATCCTGAATGCGCTGCCGAAACAGGACGAAGCGTGCTGTGCGGGCAACCCGCTGCCCGTCAGGTTCCTCCGCGGGCAGGACCCCGCGTTCGCGGCGTACCGCTACCTCGCCACCGCTCCCGGGGTCGAAGCGGTGTGGCAGATCGACCGCGCCTATCTCGCCACCCCCGGCTACTACCATCTGCACCGCAAGATCCCGTTCTACGATTCGCAGACCGGGTTCGCCAACGACCTTCACAAGCTGGAAACGCTCCCGACCTCGGCCAGCCACATCGTGACCGAACACCTGGACCTCGTCGTTCCCGGCTACGCGGTGGAGAAGGCGTTCGGCAACCTCCGCATCCTGCGCCGCGAGGAGAACGATGCGCCGATCCGCCGCTGGCAGGAGTACACGCCCTTCATACCGAACACGTACAGTGAGGAATTCCTGCGCCGCACCTTCCCCGACGCGCCGCCGCCGCCCGCCGACTTCAACATCCGCTTCGTCGATCCGGGGTGACGGAGGCGGCACGAGACCCGAACACCGTCACCCATCCATCCGGTCCGTACCCTGCGCTCCAGTGATGGACTTTCAGGAACAGGCAGGGTGGTATATTCCGGGACGGACGCTTGGGTCGGGGACATACGGGCTGGAGGAGACGCGCATGTCGGAGCCGAGAGTGGTCGTCGTCACGGGAGGCGCCAGCGGCATGGGCCGCGGGACCGGAGAAGTGTTCGCCGCCGGCGGCGACCGGGTGGTGCTCGCGGACATCAACTCCAATCTCGGACGGCGGGTGGCCGAGGAAATCGAAGGCGCCGGCGGGCGGGCGGCGTATCACGACCTCGACGTCACGGACGAGGAATCGATCGACCGGCTCGTGGAATGGACCGAGTCGGAAATCGGACCAATCGACGTCCTCGTGAATTCGGCGGGAATTCTGCAAAATCCCATGTCCATCGCCGAGATGCCGATGGAGGACCACGACCGGATGTGGCGCATCAACAACCGTGGTCTCTACCTGTGTTGCCGGGCCGTCGCGCCGCGGATGAAGAGCCGCGGCCGGGGCTGCATCGTCAACATCGCCTCGTCGACGAGCTTCAACGCCTGGCCGCTGACCGCATACGCGCCGGGCAAGACCGCCGTGAAGATGCTCACGGAAGTGCTGGCGGGCGAGTTGGGGTCGAGCGGCATCCGCGTGAATGCCGTGGCCCCCCACGTCACGCCGACGCCCGCCATCCAGGCCCGCATCGATTCGGGCGACCGCGACCCCGCGAAGATCACCGCCCAGCAGGCGCTGCCGCGCATGGTCGAGGTCGTCGACGTCGCCGAAGCCATCCATTTCCTGTGCTCGCCGGAGGCCAGGGCGATCACCGGCGTGACGCTTCCGGTGGACTGCGGATACCTCGTCGCCAACACCTACAACGCCTACCCCAAATAGCCGTCCACGACGTGACCATGCGCGGGGACGGCCTCCGGAACCTCCGTCGGTTTCACGACGGCGGAGACCTCTGGGTCTTCGGCTACGGCTCGCTGATGTGGCGGCCCGGCTTCCGGTACCGCGAGGCGCATCCGGCCCTGGCGCATGGGGTCCGTCGCGCGCCGTGCGTGATCTCGTACCGGCACCGGGGCTCGCGGGAGCGCCCGGGCCTCGTCATGGGGCTGGACGTCGGCGGATCGTGCAAGGGGCGCGTCTACCGGGTCGCCGCGGCGGACGCCATCGAGGCGCTGGACTACCTGTACGACCGCGAGATGGGAGGCTACGGCGTCTACAGGCCGGCCAGGCGCCTGGTCCGGATTCTCGCGCCGGGGCGGAGGGACGCCGTCGCCGCCCTCTGTTTCGTCGTCGACCGTCGCCACGCCCAGTATGCCGGCGACCTCTCCCGCGCCGAACTCGTCGCCCTCGTCGGGCGGGGTGTTGGGGAGGGCGGGACGTGCATGGATTATTTCTCGAGCCTCGTGCGTCACCTCGACGAGCTCGGTATCGCCGACGAGGCCGTTCGCGGCCTGTACGAGGCCGCCGGCGGGCGGGGCATGGAGGCGGTCGTGGACGAGGAGTTGCGGGTCATCGGCGCGGACCGCCTCCGGATGGCCGGCGCCTCCATCGTGCCGGTCGTCACGGGCGGCGACACCGACGCGCCAACCATGACGATCGGCGCGCAGGCAACGGCGCTCGTGGCGGGCCGCGCTCCGGAGGCCCGCCGCGGACGGCGCGACGTGCCGGAGGGAAACGAGGAGGAAGCGACATGAAGATCGACGGCGGCTGCCACTGCGGCTATCTGACCTACGAGGCGGAAATCGACGAAACCAAGGTCTCCGTATGCCATTGCACCGACTGCCAGGCCCTGTCGGGCACGGCGTTCCGGGTATCCGCCCGCACCTACGAGGGCGCCTTCACCCAGCTTACCGGAGAACCCAGGGAGTACATCAAGACCGGCTCGAGCGGCGCCCGGCGGATCCAGGCGTTCTGCCCCGAATGCGGGTCGCAGATCTATTCGACGTCCGTGGGCGACGGACCGAAGATGTACAACCTCCGCACGGGCACGATCCGCCAGCGCGAGGCGCTCGTTCCCAGGAGCCAGATATGGTTCCGGTCGGCCCAGTCCTGGCTGGACGATCTGCCGTCCGTCCCGAAGATCCAGGAAGCCCCGGCGGGATGATGAGCGCTCCCGGCGAGGGACGGCGGCCCCGGGCGCTCGCGGAGCGCGAGCCGGGCCCTCGTCACCCGGACGCGACCCCCAGGTCCTCCCGGGTTTCGGCGAGCACCAGATCGACCACGCGGCGCAATGCCTCCTCCTCCGTGTCCCCTTCCAGGCGGCGCAGGCGGTAGAGGTCGATCTGGCGGTCCGCGCCGGTTCCCTCCCTGACGATGGTCGTGGCGCGGCGGATCTCGGCCTCGCAGTCGAGCGCCCGCGCGTCGTCCGCGAGCGCGTCCACGAGCTCGGCCACGTAATCGTCGATATCCACCCGCCCGCCGCCGGACGTTCTGTCGCCGAAGAAGGCGAGAACGCCGTAGCGCTGGGCGATCCACCGGTCCTCGGCGATGAGCTCCGTGAGCGGCTCGGGCGGCAGCGCGCCCTCCCGACCCTGGCGCATCAGCAACCGGATGAGACACGCGTAGAGAGCCGCGATGCACACCGCGTCCTCGATGCGCGTGCACACGTCGCAGATCCGCATCTCCACGGTCGGGTAGTGATGGGACGGGCGGATGTCCCACCACAGCTCGCTGCCGTCGTCGATGAACTTCATGCGCCGGTATTCGTCGACGAGGCGGCCGTACTCCTCCCACGACCGCAGCGGACCGGGCATCCCGGTGCGCGGAATGCCGCCGACGAGGTTCAGCCGATAGGACTTGAAGCCGGTGTCATGCCCGGCGTTGAACGGGGACGAGGTGGACAGGGCGTGCAACAGCGGCAGGTAGCGCCGGAGCGCGGTCATGACGCGGACGCGCGTATCCCGGTCGGCGAAGCCCGCGTGAATGTGCATACCGCCGATGACGAAGCGCCGCACGCCTTCCTGAAACGTGGTCGCGAACCGCACGTAGCGCTCCGCCGGGGTGATCGCCTGCGCCCGCCACGACGCGAAGGGATGAATGGAGGCGGCCATCGCCGCCGTCCCGTGCCGTTCCGCCGCCTCGACCACGATCCGCCGGGTTTCGCGCAGCGCGCGGCGCACCTCGGCGATCGAGCCGCACACCTCGGTATTGGTCTCGATCTGGGAACGCAGGAGCTCCCGCACGACCTTGTGGGGACCGCAAGTCTCCTTGCAGGCCTCGAAGATGCCCTCGTCGGGTTCGATGACGAGGTCGCGGGAGTCGGGATCGACGAGGAACAGCTCCTCCTCGACCCCCAGTGTGATCGGCGTCTCTTCCGGTCCGGCCATGCCGGTCACCACCCGCTCCCGCCGTGCGGACGGAGCGGGGAGACGCCGCGGCGGACACGCAATGGATGCTCCAACATGGCCTCTCCATCGGACGGGAGGAGGAAATCGGACGCGAGGATACCCGGCGGAGCCTTTCCCGCCAAGGCTCGCGCACACCGGCGCCGGCCCTCCGCCCGGCTCGCGCGCGACCGGCCTCGAAGCCGTCCGCGATTCGGCCGTCCGTCTTCTCCGGCCGTATCATCCGCATCATTGCTCGACCGGGGTGAAAACCATGACCGACGTCGACACTCCGCCGCCATCGCCCTTCCACGAGGGGGAGCGCCTGGCTCAGGAACGCTCAGGAGTCCGGGACAAGATGGAGAAGATCGGGCGGCGGGCCATTCGCGACCGCCTGCCCGATCAACACCGCCAATTCTACGCCGAACTGCCCTTCGTGCTCGTCGGCACGGTGGACGGTCGGGGACGGCCGTGGGCGTCGCTCGTCCCGGGACGCGCCGGGTTCATGACGACCCCGGACGACCGGACGCTGGACGTCGCGGCGCCGCCCCTGTTCGGCGACCCGCTCGACGAAACGCTGGCGGAAGGCGCGCACGTCGGCGTGCTCGGCATCCAGCTGCACAGCCGCCGCCGCAACCGGATGGTCGGCCGCGTCGCGGCCGTGAGGTCCGACGGTTTCACCATCGCGGTCACTCGCGCCTTCGGAAACTGTCCCCAGTACATCCAGACCCGCGAGGTCGAGGTCCGACCCGGTATCGACCGTCCGCGGGCGGCGCGGGCCGTCCACCGATCGAACGCGATCGACCCGCCGGCGCGGCGGATCGTCGAGCGCGCCGACACCCTGTTCATCGCCACCGCGCACCTCGACGGAAGCGAGGCCGGCTCGCGGGGCGCCGACGTTTCCCATCGGGGCGGCAAACCCGGCTTCGTCAAGGTCGAGGACGAGCGGTCCTTCGTGTTCCCGGACTTCTCGGGAAACTTCCACTTCAACACGGTGGGCAACATCCTGCTCAACCCGAGAGCGGGCTTCCTGTTCGTCGAATTCGAGACGGGCGATCTCGTCTACCTGACCGGCGGGGCGGAGATCGTCTGGGACGGCGGAACGGTCGAGGCGTTCAGGGGCGCGCAACGCTTGATCCGCTTCTCCGCCGACGAGGTGGTCCGGGTCGAGCGCAGCCTGCCGCTGCGGTTCACCTTCGGCGAGTATTCCCCCCTCCTGGAGAACACGGGGTCGTGGACGCAAGCGTCCAGGATCGCCGCGGCCGAGCGGGCGTGGAGCACCGCGCTCGAGAAGCCGGACTCCCGAGGCGGCCCGGGCTCGACCTGAGTCGGAAGAGCGTCCCGGCCTGGAAATTTTTCACCGAACTAGAGAGAAACATTCCGAAAGGCCTCCAGAAACCGCACAGGGCGCCCGTGAAGCCCCTTCACGGCACTGTCCGGTACCTGGCCCTCGTTTTCGGAAGGAGGCCACTGTACGGCGCTCCAGGAGCGTTTTCGGGCATATGGCCGAGTCGGGAAGCGCCGGCTCCCGTCTAACTGCACTTCGAATAGCCGCAGGACGTGCAGGTGTCGCAGTTCTCCATGCGGACGACGCTGGCCTGGGCGCAGCGCGGACAGGGGCGGAACCCCGGAATCTCCGGTCCGCCGCCCGCCGCGGCGGCGAGCCTGAGCTTTCCGGCGTCGGCGCCCGGTTCGGGCCGCTGGACGAAGCCGGTCTCCACGAGGTGCTGCTCGATGACCTCGCCGATGGCGGCGAGCAGGGACGGAATGTAGCGCCCGGCCATCCAGTGGCCGCCGCGGGGGTCGAACACGGCCTTCAGCTCGTCGACCACGAAGGAAACGTCCCCGCCGCGGCGGAACACCGCCGAGATCATGCGGGTCAACGCCACCGTCCAGGCATAGTGCTCGGTGTTCTTGGAGTTGATGAACACCTCGAAGGGCCGCCGCCGCCCGTCGGCGACGACGTCGTTGATGGTGATGTACATGGCATGATCGCTCTCGGGCCAGCGCACCTTGTAGGTCGCGCCCGGGAGCGCCTCGGGCCGGTCCAGCGGCTTGGTCATGTAGACCACGCCGCCCGCCTCGTAGACGTCCTTCGCCCGCGCCCGCGGTTCCCCCAGCGGCAGTTCGGCCTGGGACTCGTCCGCCTCGTCCCGGCGGCCGGTCCGCAGCACGGCGCCGGTGACGTCGTTCGGCCGGTAGGTCGTGCATCCCTTGCATCCGGACTCCCAGGCCTTGAGATAGACGTCCTTGAACGACTCGAACGGGATGCCCTCGGGCACGTTGATGGTCTTGGAGACGGCCGAATCCACGTACTTCTGAACCGCGGCCTGCATACGCACGTGATCCGCCGGCGTCAGACGCCCGGCATCGACGAAGGCGTCGGTCAGCGGGGCGTTCTCGCCGAAGCGCCGCCTGTAGAGGCGAAAGGCGTAATCGTTGACCTGCTCCTCGCGGCGGGTTCCGTCCGGCATCAGCACGTCGCGGGCGTAGGTGAAGCTGAAGACCGGCTCCAGACCGGACGAAACGTTGTTGGCGACGATCGAGATGGTTCCCGTCGGCGCCACCGAGGTGAGCAGGGCGTTGCGGATCCCGTTCGACGCGATCGCTTCCCGGACGTCGCCGTCGAGGTCCCGGACGGTCGTCGAGGCGAGGAACGGCTCCTTCTGGAACAGCGGGAAGGCCCCCTTTTCCTCCGCGAGCGCCGTCGAGGCGAGATAGGCCGACCGCCGCAGGGCCGACATCCAGCGTTCCGTCAGCTCGACGGCGCGGGCGCCGCCGTAGCGGGCGCCGCACATGACGAGGGCATCCGCGAGGCCCGTGACGCCGAGGCCGATCCGGCGCTTGGCCTTGGCCTCGCGGTCCTGCTGCGGCAGCGGGAAGCGCGAGCCGTCGATGGCGTTGTCGAGCATACGCACGGCGACGGCGACGAGGTCCGACAGCTCGTCGATGGCGATGTCGGCCTCCGGCGCGAACGGCGCCCGGACCAGGGCGGCGAGGTTGACGGAACCGAGCAGGCAGGCGCCGTAGGGCGGCAGGGGCTGTTCGCCGCAGGGATTGGTCGCGCTGATCGTTTCCGCGTAGTTCAGGTTGTTGGTCCGGTTGACCCGGTCGATGAAGATCACGCCGGGCTCGGCATAGGCGTAGGTCGCCCGCATGATCCTGTCCCACAACTCGCGGGCGGGAAGGCTCCTGTAGCACGCGCCGTCGAACACCAGCTCCCAGGGACCGTCGTCCCTCACGGCGTCCATGAACGCGTCGGTGACGAGAACCGAAAGGTTGAACATGCGCAGACGGCCGGCGTCCTGCTTGGCATCGACGAAGGCCTCGATGTCCGGGTGGTCGCAGCGCATGGTCGCCATCATCGCGCCGCGCCGGTGCCCGGCGCTCATGATGGTGCGGCACATCGCGTCCCAGACGTCCATGAACGTGATGGGGCCCGACGCGTCGGCGCCGACCCCCCGGACCGGCGCACCCTTGGGCCGCAGCGTGGAGAAGTCGTAGCCGATCCCCCCGCCCTGCTGCATGGTCAGGGCGGCCTCCTTCAGGTGCTCGAAGATTCCCGACATGTCGTCGGGGACGGCGCCCATGACGAAGCAATTGAAGAGGGTGACGTCGCGCCCGGTGCCGGCGCCGGCGAGGATCCGGCCGGCGGGCAGGAACCGGAACCCGTCCAGCGCCTCGTAGAACGCTCCCTCCCAGTCCGCCGGGGTCTCCTCGACGGCCGCGAGCGCCCCCGCCACCCGGCGCCAGGTTTCCTCGAGGGTCTTGTCGACCGGCGCGCCGTCGGCAGACTTGAAGCGATACTTCATGTCCCAGATCTGACGGGAGATCGGTTCGAGGGCTGTCGTCATCCGGACTCCGGGGTTCCCGAATCGCCGCCTGCCGGGGCCTCGCCGCGAGACCCCGCGGCGCCAACCGGCGGCATCGCCGACCCGGAACGGTTATACCACGGGCGCCGGACCGGACACGCCGGATCGGGAAAATCGCATCGCCAGGGCATCGGCCCGGCGGCGCGCGCCGCGCCGTGCTATGATCGTATGCCGGGAGACAGGGTGGAAACGGGGCGGAGACGAGGCAAGGACAGGAGGCCGATATGGACGCAATGAAACGGATCGCGGGCGGATACCTGCTGCTGACGGCGGCGGTGGTCGGGATATTCTCGGTGGTCGAGCCGCTGTTCCACGCTTCCACCGCGGAGGCGCTCTACAGCCCGATATGGGAATACATCAACCCGTTCACCGGGCTCGCCATCCTGCTCGGCGTCGGGTTCTCCTACGCGCGCCGGCGCGAGGCCGGAAGCCTGGACGCGAACGGGCCCGTGACCTGGGGGCCGCTCGTCGCCAACGTGCTGTTCTACGGCTTCGTCGGCGTCGGGCTGATGTATTTCTGGAACTGGTTCTATTCCCTCAACGACGCCTACACGGTGCTGGGGGGCGCCGAGCCGGGGCTGGCGTGGAAGGTCACCGACGTCGCGTTCCCGCTGGTCTCGGGCGCACTCGGGGCGGCCCTGCTGCGCGACGGCAAGTAGCGGCGCGGTTTCCGGGATTTCGTGGGATTCGCCGGGATTCGCCGGGACCCGGCGGGACTTACGGAGTCCGGGACGCCTCGAGCTCCAGCGCCTCCGTCGCCGACTCGATCCGCTCCTCCAGCTCGGCGAGGAACCGCCCCCGCTCGAGTCCGGGCCCGATGGGGGGCAGAAACTCCACGACGATGGTGCCGGGGTTGCGGCGCAGGGAACGGCGCGGCCAGAACAGGCCCGAATTGAGGGCCACCGGGACCACGGGCAGGGCCAGCCCCCGATAGATGGCGGCGACGCCGGACCGGTAGGGCGCGCGCGTCCCCGGCGCCGCGCGGGTCCCCTGCGGGAAGATGACGATCGGCTGGCCGCGCTCCGTCGCCCGCCGCGCCGCCCGCAGCATGGACTTCACCACGGCCGCGCCCCCCTCGCGGTCGATGGGAATCATGCCGGCCTTGAGCGAGTACCAGCCGTAGAACGGGATCCGCAGCAGCTCGCTCTTCATCACCACCGCCGGGTCGTCGACGATCACGTGCCAGATCAGCGTGTCCCAGGCCGACTGGTGCTTGGAGGCGACGATGACCGGCGCCGCGCCGAGGTTCTCGCGCCCGCGCACGTCGAGCACGATGCCGGCGAGACCGCGCATCGACCACAGCACCCCCTTGGCCCAGAAGGTCTGACAACGGACGGTGGCCCGCCGGTCGAACGCCAGGACCGGCGTGCAGACGACGAGCATGAACGCCGTCCAGGCGTAGAAGACGAGATTGAAGACGAGCGAACGGACGACGGTCACGCGCCTGAACCCGTTCCGTCCCGCCGGTCGCGCCATGGATCGCCCACGATCCGGATCCAGGCCAGACTCATCAGGTACTTGTTGTACTCGGTCGCGACAAGGTTCGCGGTCCCCGGCCAGAGCCACCACCGCGACAGCTTGACGTGGGCCGGGAATACGGGATGCGCGACGAGGATCGTCTCGGGCATGGCGCGGCGGAACTCGAGCAGGCTGCGCGGCATGTGGTAGGCGCCCGTCACCACCCGCAGCGACCGATACCCCTCCCCGGCGGCCCAGCGCGCGGTCTCCGAGGCGTTGCCGGCCGTGTTCGCCGCGGCCTTGCCGAGCACGACGCAGCACTCGAACATCCCGGACTCCCGCCGCTGAAGCCGTTGCAGCCGCGCCGCCGACGTCCGCCGGTGCGCGCCCGTGACGAACAGCTTCCTCGCCTTGCCGGCGGCCAGGATGTCCAGTCCCGCCGCGAGCCGGTCGCTGCCTCCCGTGAGCACGACGACGCCATCCGTCGCGGACGCCGAATCCGCGACGTCGCGGGGCAGCCCCGCGGCGAACCACACGAGCCCGCCGGCCCAGATCAGGATGGCCGCGGCGACGGCCGCGGCCGTGACGCGCGCCGTCCGCCACCGGCGTCCGGGCCGCCTCACGACCCGCCCGCCAGCAGCGCGTCGACGGCGGCGCGCAGGTTCTCGTGGACCGCGACCGGCAGAACGTCCTCCGGCAGGCCTCGCGCCTGGGTCGCGGCGCCGTTGCCCGTGCGGACGAGAACCCGCCGGCAACCGGCGGCCGCGGCGGCCTGGAGGTCGCGCAGGGAATCCCCGATCATCGGCGTCTCGCCGGCGACCGCGCGGTATCGGGACAACGCCTCGCGCAGCATCCCCGGGCCGGGCTTGCGCCGCTCCGTGGCGGCCCCGGGCGGATCGACGCAGAAGAAGACGTCGTCGAGCCGCCCGCCCGCCCGCGCGAGCTCGTCCCTGAGTGCGTCGTGGACGCGGTCGAGCATCCCGCGGGAGATCACGCCCCGGCCGACCGCCGATTGATTGGTGACCAGCACGACCCGGTGGCCGGCGGCGTTCAGGTCGGCGACGGCCTCCGCCGAGCCGTCGATCATCGCCAGCTCGACGGGCGACTTGACGTGGTCGTCGCGATTCTCGTTGAGCACGCCGTCGCGGTCGAGCAGCACGAGCATGGCGTCCCCGCGACAGCCCTAGAGCATCCGCGCGAGAAACCGCATCACGGTCACGCGCGCGGTTATCGACGCGATGGCGGCGGCGGCGACGGGCAGGGCGGCGAGGCCGACCAGGAACGGCGGGTCCAGCCGCACGGCCGGCGACAGGGAGCCTTCGAGGTCGCGGGCGGACAGCCACAGGACCGCGACCGTGACGCCGGCGAGTGCCAGGCCCAGCAGACCGCCCCGCAGCGCCAGGGACGCGGCCCTCCCCTGGAACTGGCGCGCGACGTAGGAGTCGCGGGCCCCGATCAGATGCAGCACCTCGATCACGTCGCGCTGGACGGCGAGACCGGTCCGGGTCGCGAACATGACCGTGGCGGCGGCGGCGAGCGCGATCAGCGCCACGACGACGACGGCGACGAGCTCGACCGTGCGCGCCAGACGGAGCACCTTCCGCAACCAGATCTCGTGGTCGTCGATCCGCGACCCGGGCACCGCGGTTTCCAGGCGCTCGGCCAGACCCGCGAGATCGGGGCCGCCGTCGCCATCCAGCGCGACGTCGATCAACCGCGGAACCGGAAGGTTCATGGAGAGCAGGTCCTCGCCGAGCAGGGGCTCGACGAGGCTCGCGAGATCGTCCATCGCCAGGGGGACCGCGGACAGCACGCCGGGAGTCGTTCGGATGACGCCCAGCGCGGCTTCGACCCGCGCGTCGGTGTCCGCGCCGTCGTCCCCGACCGAAGGTTCGACGATGACGGTGACGGAACCCCGGAGGCCGGCGCTCCAGTGACCGGCGATCTGCTCCAGAACCATCGTGGCGGCGAGCGCCAGCCCGGCCAGATAGACCATCAGCGCGATGATCCAGGGAAGAAAGCGGCTCGATCCGTCCCTGTCCGGAGCGAGGTCGGCGCGCCGGGCGAACATCTACGTCCCGCCCCTGGCGGCGCCGGCGTTGCGGTGGACCGACAGCGTTCCCCGCTCGAGACGCAGGACGGGATGCGCGTGGCGTCCGACGATGGTCCGGTCGTGCGTGGCCAGCACCACCGTGGTGCCGATCTTGTTGAGCTCCTCGAACAGGCGAAGGATACGGCTGCCCTGGTTGTGATCGATACTGCCGGTGGGTTCGTCCGCGAGCAGCAGGCTGGGCCGGTTGATCACGGCGCGCGCGATGGCGACCCGTTGCTTCTCGCCGTCGGACAGCGTCCGGGGCGACGCATCGAGAAGGTCTCCGAGGCCGACCCAGGTCAGGAGCTCCGCCGCCCGTTCCCGGATCACGTCCCTGGAGGCCCCGGCGATCCGCAACGGCAACGCCACGTTGTCCACGGCCGAGAGGTGGTCGAGGAGCCGGAAGTTCTGGAAGATCACACCGATGCGGCGGCGCAAGCCCGGCAGCTCGTTGCGCGGCGTCATCGCCACGTCGCGGTCGAGGATCGAGACGAAACCGCGGGAGGGCCGGTGGGCGAGATACATCAGGCGCAGCAGGGACGTCTTTCCGGCGCCGCTCGGTCCGGTCAGGAAATGGTAGGAACCGGGGCCCAGATAGAAGGTGATGTCGCGCAACACCTCGGGTTCGTCCCCGTAGCACAGGCCGACGTTCTCGAAACGGACCAAATGGTTCGCTCCCGCCATGCGTGAACGGCTCCGGCGGCGGCCGGAAAACGGAGGATTCCATAGGGGTAACCCGGCGTCCAGTAGGACCGGACGACCTTGCCCGGCATTGCGCGAACGCCTATAAGGGAACGTTCCGGGGCCGCGGGATTGCGGAATGATACTGACCTGTCCTTCGTGCGAGACGCGCTTCCACGTCGAGCCCGACGCTCTGCTGCCGAACGGACGGACCGTCCGCTGCGGCAAGTGCGCCCACACCTGGAAGGAGATGCCCCCCGACGACATCCCGAAGCGGGTCGAGGCGGTCGAGCCGCCGGAACCGACCGTCCCGGAGCCGGGCGACGTCGGGATCCCCGGCATCGAGGGCGTCGGGAGCGAAGCGCCGGGCGGGGACGGCCTCGACGTCCAGGCCGGGGAGTACCAGCCGCCGGAATACCAAACCCCGGAGTATCAGGCTTCCGAGTACCAGACTTCGGAGTATCAGGCCCCGGAATACCAACCTCCACCGCATCACGGCGGGGGCCACGGCTCGGCGATCGGGTGGACCGCGGTCGTCGCCCTCGTCGCCATCGTCGTCGGGGGCGGCTTCATCGCCCGCGGCACGATCATCGACATGTGGCCGCCGGCGTCGATGCTCTACGAGAAGATCGGCCTTGCTCCCGAGCCCGGCTTCGGGCTGGAGCTCCACACCCAGGCGTCGGTCCAACGGCGCGAAGGCGATGCCGAGATCCTGGTCATCACGGGCGAAATCGTGAACGTCTCGTCCCGGCCCCGCCTCGTGCCCATGCTCCGGGGAAGCCTGCTCGACGCCGGCCGGAACGACATCCACAGCTGGACGTTCTCGACGGCCCTCGGCGAACTGGCGCCGGGCGAGACGCGGTCGTTCGACGCGCGGGTGCCGAATCCTCCGGAAGGCGTGCGGAGCGTCCGGATCGCCTTCACCGGGGGCGGGGAAGGCTGAGGCGTCTCGGTGGACGGTCCCGCGCCCGGCGAGATTTCCGGGAAACCCTCCGGGTGACCGCGCCTGCGGGCCACGTGCGTCCCCTCTTCGGCGAAGTCGAGATCGCGGCGCGCGTCGACCGGATCGCGCGGGACGTGGCCGACCGGGGCGGGGACGACCTTTTCATGGTGGCCGTCCTCAAGGGAAGTTTCGTGTTCACCGCCGACCTGATGCGGGCGCTCCATCGCGCCGGAGCGCGGCCCCGGGTCGATTTCATGCAACTTTCGAGCTACGGCGCGGGAACGGAGAGTTCCGGACGGGTCGGCGTGGTCCGCGACCTCGCCGACCCGGTGGAAGGGCGCGACGTCCTGCTCGTCGACGACATCCTCGATTCGGGCCGGACCCTCTCCTTCGCCCGCGACCGGCTGCTGCGGACCGGCGCGCGCCGGGTGCGGCTCTGCGTCCTCCTCGACAAGCGGGTGCGACGGGCGCGGCGGATCGAGGCGGACTTCTTCGGCTTCCGGTGCTCCGACGAATTCCTCGTCGGCTACGGACTCGACCACGCGAATCTCTACCGGGAACTGCCCTTCATCGGAGTCCTCGACGATCCCCCGCCGGAGAGCGGCGGACCCGCGCCGGAGATACCCCCCGTTCCCGCCTGAGCGGCCGTCCCGGAATACGTCATTCCGTTGCCCCCGCCCACGTGACGCGGAATCGCTCAACTCATTTCGGGACGGACACTAAAACCGCCTGAGCAGCCGGTCGATGTAGTCGAGCTCGGGCGGCGGCCGGGTGCGCTGGCCGGCGCGCCGGCGCAGCTCGCCGAGAATCTCGCCCGCCCTCCGCAACGACGCCTTGTCGGGGACCTCGACGTCGTCGCCGGGGCCGGCGCTCGCGCCCGGCATGGGCCGACCGAGAGGATCGACGTCGTCGCCCATGGGTCCGTCGTCCATGCCGATGTCGCTCAACATCCGTTGCATGACCGCGCCGGCGCCCTCCCGCAACTGTTCCAGCGCCCGGGTCTGGGGGCCGATCGCCTCGTCGTCGCGGTCGCGCGACAACGCGTCGCGCGCCGCCCGCATCGACAGCTCGCCCTCGCCGAGCGCCTCGGGAATGTTCCCGTCGTTCTCTCCCAGCCGCCGCATGACCTCGCCCAACATGCGGCGCAGCGAATCCTGAACGCGGGCGTCCGCCCGCGCGTCCGGCATGGTCCGCGCCCCCCGCCGGCCCGAACCCGGCGCATCGTCCGTGCCCTGCATCCCGCGCTGGGTCCGCCGAAAGCTCCGGTCCAGGAGCTGCTGCTGGCGCGTCATCAGATCGCCCAGGTTCCGGAGAGTCTGCTGGCCCCGCCGCCGGGCGTCCCGCTGGCGATCGGACATGACGCCGGCGCGAAGGTTCTCGAGGATATCGCGAAGTTGCGACAACAGCTCCCGCGCCGCGTCCCTGGAACCCGCGCGGCTCAACTCGCGGGCCCGGTCCAGCAGGCGTTGCAGATCGTCGCGGGTGAGCGACAGGACGTCGTTCTCCGTCCCCCGGAGTTCGGCGGTGTCCTCCCCCGCCTGGAGAGCCTGTTGCGCCAGCGCCTGCAGATACCGGTCGAGCGCCTCCCGCAGTTCGTTCATCAGGCGCTCGATCTCCTGGGAAGGCGCGTCCCGGGCCAGTGCCTCGAGCAGCGCCTGTTCGAGCGCGCGGACCTCGCGCTCGGAGACGGACAGCGCGCCGTCCTCGATGCGCAGCGCCGTCTCCCACAGCATCCGCCGCACGTCGTCGACGACCTCTTCCTCGCTCTTGCCCGGCACGGCGCCGCGCTCCAACCGCCGGCGCGCCGAGTTCAGGGCGAGGAAGGCGCCATAGTCGTCGTGGCGTTCGGTGGCCCCCGCGGCGACCCCGGACGCGATCGCGCCGAGCGCCCGGGCGATGTCCCGGAGGGCTTCGGGCTCCGAGGCGAGACGCTTGCGCTGCTCGATGACGGCCCTGGCCACCGGGTGCCGGAACCGTCGCTCGGGCAGCGTCACGTCGAACGTCTCGCTGAACCCCGACCGCCCCGTCCGGTCGTCGGCGCGCAGGCGCAGGCGCACGGGCAGTCCCGCCCAGGCGTGGGGCGTCAGGTCCCGGTACACGGTGTCCTGGTGGGTCTTGACGTCGGGGCCGGGCAGAACGAACCCGATCTCGTGCAGGCGGCCGGTCGCGGCCAGGCGGATCTCCAGCGTCACGGCGGCCAGCCCGTAGTCGTCCCCGGCGCTGTAATCGACCCTGAGAGCGGCGCGCCGGGTGCCGGCGGGCCGCCCCTCGAACGCGACCGTCGGGGCCATGTCGGGCACGACGTCCAGCTCCCAGACGCCGAGCTCGCGGTCCGGCTGGCCGATGGCCAGGCGCCGCGCGGAGTCGACGGGGGCCCGGAGCTCGTAGACCTCGGGTTCGACCATGGCGAACGGGATCGCGCGTCCGTCGAGGTCGAGGACGGGCGGCCCGCCGCCGCCGCTGACCTTCGCGAGGACCTCGCTGCCCGCGGGGACCCGGACGGTCTGCGGCGACCCGGACGCATCGGGCGGCGTCCCGGACGTATCCGGATCCGCCGGCGCGGGTGGTCCGGACCCGGACGAATCGAGCAGCACCGGCGGGAGCCCGGTGTACGCGGGCGGCGCGATCCAGGCCTCGACGACGGCGGCGGCGACCCGGTCGCCGGCGAAGCCGGGGACCATGCCCGACGCGAGGCGTCGCCACGACTCACCACCCGCCACCGCCACCGCGACGACCAGCAGCAGGACCACGACGGCGCGCAGCGCCAGCACGTCGAACCGCGCCAAGCCGGGGCTGGGAAGGCCGATCCGAAGCCCGCGGACGCCGGCGAGCGCGCGGCGGCGATGGAGGCGCCAGAGCGCGCGCGCGCCGTCGTCGCCGTCGTCCGTCGCCAGGGTGTCCTCGAGGGCGGTCAGCGGCCGGTGGAGCGATCCGGCGGCGGGCGTCCCGGGCGTCTCGAGGAGCCTCCGGGCGTCCCCGCGATCGGGAAACGACAGGCCCGACAGTCCGCGCCACAGCGCCGCGCCGAGGGCGCCGGCGAACAGGAGCAGGGCGGCGAGGTGGACCCACCCGCCGACCGACGCCCAGACGTTCAGCAGCGACAGCGCGACGAACAGGCCGGCGATTCCCGCGGCGGGCCACAGCGCGGGCCACAGCCGCTCCCACAACACCACGGCGCGGGCGAGCGCGAGCTTGCGCCCCACCCGGCGACGGTCGCGCGCGCCGATCTCGCCGTCCGTCGGCGGTCCGGGGTTCACGCGGCGCCCCGTTCAAGGCCGTCGTCGAGCCACCGGGGCATTCGCTCCAGGGCGAGCATCTCGGCCGTGGTCTGGCGCCGGCGCACGACCTCGAACGCATCGCCGTTGACCAGGACCTCGGCGGCCAGCGGACGGCCGTTGTAGTTCGAAGACATGACGGCGCCGTAGGCGCCGGCGGTGCGGATCGCCAGCAGATCGTCGGCGGCCACCGGCGGCATGGGACGTTCTTGCGCGAACACGTCGCCGGACTCGCAGATCGGACCGACGACGTCCATGGGCCGGAGCGCCGCGCCCGCGGCCGGCTCCCGCGCCGGCACGATCGCGTGGCGCGCGTCGTAGAGGCTGGGCCGCAGCAGGTCGTTCATGGCCGCGTCGAGCACCGTGACGACGCGGCCCGCGGAGTTCTTGACGTAGAGCACGCGGCTCACCAGCACGCCGGCGTTGCCGACGATGATCCGGCCGGGCTCGAACACGAGCTCGCAACCGATGCCCGACGTGACCTCCCGGACCATCTCGCCGTACTCGGCGGGGCTGGGCGGCGTCTCGCCGTCGTAGGGCACGCCGAGGCCGCCGCCGAGATCGAGACGGCGGATGTCGTGGCCGTCGGCGCGCAACTCGCCGACGATGTCCACGATCCTCCCGAACGCCGCCCTGAAGGGTTCGAGCCGCACGATCTGGGAGCCGATGTGCACCGCCACGCCGACGACCTCGACGCCGGGCAGGGCGGCGGCGCGGGCGTAGACGCCGCGGGCGTCGGGCCAGGGAACGCCGAACTTGTCCCGGCGCCGGCCCGTGGAGATCTTCTCGTGCGTCCTCGGGTCGACGTCCGGATTGACCCGGACGGCGACGCGGGCGGCGACGCCCCTGGCGGCGGCGAGCCCGGACAACGAGGCGAGTTCGTCCGCCGATTCGACGTTGAACTGTCCGATGCCGGCGTCGAGGGCGAGGGCCAGCTCGTCCCGGCTCTTGCCGACGCCCGAGAAGACGATGCCGTCGGGCGCGACGCCAGCCGTCAGCGCGCGCTCCAGTTCGCCGCCCGAGACGACGTCGGCGCCGGCGCCGAGCCGCGCCAGGGTGCGGATGACGGCGAGGTTGGCGTTGGCCTTGACGGCGTAGCAGACGGTCGCGTCGAGATCCGCGAGCGCGTCGCCGAAGACCTCGTAGTGATGCCGCAGGGTCGCCGTCGAATAGCAGAAGAACGGGGTCCCCACCGCCGCCGCGATGCGGGCGACCGCTACGTCCTCGGCGTGAAGCTCGCCGTCGCGGTAGGCGAAATGATCCATGGCGTGCCGACCCGTGGCGCACCGGCACCCGGCGCGCCGGCTTCGGGGCCTCGCCCCGTCCTCCGGCCGCCAGCATGGGGCATGGACGGGGATTCGTCCAACGCCGTTTTCGTCGCCGCCCTCGGCGGCGGTCGCAGTTCGCCCTTCTTGCCGCACGCGGACAGCGCCCCGGCGGCGACGGCCGCGGCCACGGCCGAGGCCATGAGGAGCGACGGCCCGCGCGCCGGACGGCGGCTCATGTTTCCGCCAGCCGCCGCCGGGCCTCTTCGACCGCCCGGCGAACGCGTTCGGGCGCCGTGCCGCCGTGGCTGGCGCAGCTCGACACGGAATTCCGGACGTCGAGGACGGCGATCGCCCCGGCGGTGATCCCCGGCTCGATTCCCCGCATGTCGTCGAGGGACAGGTCCTCGAGGGTTACCCCCTTCGAGTCCGCGAGGCGCACGATCCGCGCGGTCGTCCCGTGCGCCTCGCGGAAGGGCATCGACAGTTCCTTGACCAGCCATTCCGCCAGATCCGTCGCCGTCGCGTGGCCCCGGCCCGCGGCGTCCTCCATCGCCGCCGCGTGGACCGTCATGTCGGCGACCATCGCCGTCGCCGCGGCGACGCACAACGATACGGAGTCCGCCGCGTCGAAGACGGGCTCCTTGTCCTCCTGCATGTCCTTCGAATAGGTGAGCGGCAGGCCCTTCAACAGGATCAGCAGCGCGTTCAGGGCGCCGACGACGCGCCCCGTCTTGCCGCGCGCGAGCTCCGCGGCGTCCGGGTTCCTTTTCTGGGGCATCATGGAGGAGCCGGTCGCCAGCGCGTCGGGCAACGAGACGAACCCGAACTGGGCCGTCGACCACAGCACGATCTCCTCCGCGAGGCGCGAGAGGTGCACCGCAACGAGCGACAGGCAGGCCAGGAACTCGACCGCGAAATCGCGGTCCGAGACGGCGTCCATGGAATTCGCGGTCGGCCCGTCGAAGCCCAGGGCCTCGGCCGTCATGTCCCGGTCGATGGGGATCGAGGTGCCGGCGAGCGCCCCGGAGCCCAGCGGACACCGGTTGAGGCGCCCGCGGCAGTCGGCCAGCCGCGAACGGTCGCGGTCGAACATCTCGAAATACGCCAGGAGATGGTGACCCAGCGTCACGGGCTGGGCGCTCTGGAGGTGCGTGAACCCGGGCATGATCGTCGCCGCGTGCTCCCCGGCCCGGGTCAGCAGCGTTTCCTGCAACGACGCGAGCGCGGCCCGGGTCTCGTCGATGGCGTCCCGGACCCAGAGCCGGAGGTCCGTGGCGACTTGGTCGTTGCGGGACCGCGCGGTGTGGAGGCGCCGGCCCGCGTCCCCGACCAGTTCCGTGAGACGGGCCTCGACGTGCATGTGGATGTCTTCCAGGGCCGGGGAGAAGACGAACGTGCCCGCGGCGATCTCCTCCTCGATCCTGTCGAGGCCCTTCAGGATCTCGCGGCCGTCGGCCTCGGGGATGATTCCTCGCGCGGCCAGCATGTCGCAGTGCGCGCGCGACGCCGCGATGTCGTGCGCGTGGAGACGCCGGTCGAAGCCGATGGAGGCGTTGATCCGCTCCATGACCGCGTGAGGATCGCCGGCGAAGCGGTCGCGCAACAGCCCGCCGGGGGGCCGCCGCCCCCTTGACGTACCGGTCGGGTCATCGTTCATTGTGCCGTCTCGAACCCACGCCGTGTTCGCCACCATGCCGCATCCGCCACATGCCACGCCACGCGCGAGCCGCGGCTCCGGGATACGGGGTTCGGCGGCCGCGTGGGGACTGATCCTCGCGGTCGCCGTGTCGCTCGCTCCGGCCGCCGGGTACGCCGCGCCCGGGCGCGACGGGCTGGCCGTCGGCGAGATGCGGAACTTTACCTTCCTCGACCCTCCGAAAGCCGCGCCCGACGTCGCGTTCATCGACGCCCGCGGCCGCGAGCTCGGACTGGCCGATTTTCGCGGCCGGTTCGTCCTTGTCAATCTCTGGGCGACATGGTGCGGCCCCTGCCGCCGGGAGATGCCCTCGCTCGACCGGTTGCAGGCGCGCCTCGGCGGCGGGGACTTCACCGTGCTGGCACTGTCGCAGGACCGCAAGGGTCTCGACGTGGTCGTCGGGTTTCTGGCGGAGATCGGCGCCAGGCACCTCGACGCCTACGTCGATCCGTCGGCCCGGTCCGCCCGCCGGCTCGGTGCCGTCGGCCTGCCCACCAGCGTGCTCCTCGACCGCGAAGGCCGGATCGTCGGCCGCCTGATCGGCCCCGCCGAATGGGATTCCGACGAGGCCGCCCGCCTGATCAAGACGATCGTCCGGGAAGCCGGCGCGGGACGCCTCTATCGCGTCGGGGTCGGCGGCTCGCTCGAGTAATCGTAGAATCCGCGCCCCGACTTCCGTCCCACCCAGCCGGCATCCACGTACTTCACCAGCAGCGGGCAGGGCCGGTACTTGGAATCGGCGAGGCCCTCGTACAGGACCTGCATCACGGCGAGGCAGGTATCGAGCCCGATGAAATCGGCGAGCTGGAGGGGGCCCATGGGATGGCGGGCGCCGAGGCGCAGCGCCGTGTCGATGGCCTCGACGTTGCCCACGCCCTCGTACAGCGTGTAGACCGCCTCGTTGATCATCGGCAGCAGGATGCGGTTGACGATGAAGGCGGGGAAGTCCTCGGCGCTCGCCGGCGACTTGCCCAGCCGGCGCGCGACGGCGGTGACGCGGGCGTAGGTGTCCCGGTCCGTGGCGATGCCGCGGATGACCTCGACCAGCTCCATCATCGGCACCGGGTTCATGAAGTGCATCCCGACGAACTTCTCGGGCCGGTCGGTGGCGGCCGCGAGGCGCGTGATCGAGATCGACGACGTGTTGCTGGCGATCAGGGCCTCGGGCTTCAGCAACGGACAGAGCGCCGCGAAGATGTCGATCTTGACCTGCTCGTTCTCGACCGCGCTTTCGATGACGAGATCGGCGTCTGCGAAGGCGGCCATGTCGGTCGACGTGGAGATGCGGCCGAGCGCGGCCGCCGAGTCGTTCCCGGCGATCGTCCCGCGCGACACCTGCCGGCTCATGTTCTTCTCGATCGTGGCGAGGGCGTCGTCGAGCCGGTCCCGGCCGATGTCGTTCAGGACGACGTCGTAGCCCGCCAGGGCGCTCACGTGGGCGATGCCGTTGCCCATCTGGCCGGCGCCGATGACGCCGATCTTCCGGATCCCGGCGGCGGCGCCCTCTCCGGTGTCGTCAGAGGCCAATCTTCTCCAGCTCCTTCTCGAGTTCGGGCAGCGCGTCGAACAGGTCCGCCACCAGCCCGAAATCGGCGACCTGGAAGATCGGCGCGTCCTCGTCCTTGTTGATCGCGACGATGACCTTGCTGTCCTTCATGCCGGCGAGGTGCTGGATCGCCCCGGAGATGCCGACGGCGACGTAGAGCTCCGGCGCCACGATCTTCCCGGTCTGGCCGACCTGGTAGTCGTTGGGAACGAACCCCGCGTCGACCGCGGCGCGGGACGCGCCGACCGCGGCCCCCAGCTTGTCGGCGACGTTCTCGATCAACCGGAAGTTGTCGCCGCTCCCCATCCCGCGCCCGCCGGAGACGACGACGCGGGCCGACGTGAGCTCGGGACGCTCCTTCCCGCTGGCCTCGGCCCCGACGTAGGTCGAGAGGCCCGGGTCCCCGGCCGCCGCGACCTCCGCCACCGGCGCGCTTCCGCCCGTGGCCCCGGCGGCGGCGAAGGCCGTGGCGCGGACGGTCATGAACCTGGTGGCGTCGGCGCTCCGCACCGTGGCCAGCGCGTTCCCGGCGTAGATCGGCCGCACGAAGGTGTCGGGGGACACCACTTCCTGGACGTCCGAGATCTGCGCCATGTCGGCGAGGGCTGCGGCGCGGGGCATGAAGTCCTTCCCGAAGGTGTCGGCCGGCGCCAGGATGGCGTCGTAGCCGCCGGCCAGCGAGGCGAGCAGCGGCGCCATGACCTCCGCGAGGCGGTGCTCGCAGGAGGCATCGTCGACGAGAAGGACCTTGCGCGCGGCTGCGATGGCCGCCGCCGCGTCGGCGACCGCCCGGCAGCCCGCCCCGGCCACGAGGACATGCACGTCGCCGTCGATCTCGGCCGCCGCGGTCACCGTGTTGAACGTCGGGTCCTTGAGCTCGGCGTTGTCGTGCTCCGCGACGACGAGGACGGCCATCAGATCACCCCCGCGTCGTCGCGGAGCCTGCCGACGAGCTCGGCGACGCTCTCCACCCTGATTCCGGCCTCGCGGCCGGGCGGCTCGATCACCTTCAGGGTCTCGAGGCGCGGCGACACGTCGACGCCCAGCTCCTCCGGGGTCTTCTCGTCGATGGTCTTCTTCTTGGCCTTCATGATGTTGGGGAGGCTGGCGTAGCGCGGCTCGTTCAGGCGCAGGTCGGTGGTCACGACGCAGGGCATCCTCACGTCGACCGTCTCGAGGCCCCCGTCCACCTCGCGGGTGACGCGGGCGCTCCCGTCCCCGACGTCGAGCCTGGAGGCGAAGGTGGCCTGGGGCCAGCCCAGCAACGCCGCCGTCATCTGTCCGGTCTGGTTCGAATCGTCGTCGATCGCCTGCTTGCCGAGGATGACGAGGCCGGGCCGTTCCTCCTCGATCACGGCCGTGAGCAGCTTCGCCACCGCCAGCGGCTGCAACTCCGCGTCCGTGTTCACGTGGATGCCGCGGTCCGCGCCCATGGCCAGCGCCGTGCGGATGGTCTCCTGGCACTGTTGGGAGCCGAGGCCGACGGCGACGACCTCCTCCGCCTTGCCGGCTTCCCGGAGCCGCAGCGCCTCCTCCACGCCGATCTCGTCGAACGGGTTCATCGACATCTTGACGTTCGCCGTCTCGACGCCGCTCCCGTCCGCCTTCACGCGGACCTTGACGTTGTAGTCGATGACGCGCTTGACCGCGACGAACACCTTCATGTCTGGCCTGCTCCGGAACGACGGCGCACACGGGTGGCGGGGGAACGCGACGCCCCGCCCGAGAAGCCGGGAAACGGCGGATTCTCCCCAAGTTTTCGCGGCGCAGAATAGGTTCGCCCGCGGGCCGAGTCAACGCGGTGTCCTGGTTCACGACATATGAGACACCGGGTGGGTCGTTGGGATCGGTGGGTCACCCGAAGGGCCGGAACGCAGCAAAGGAGCCGCAAAGCGACTTGACGCAGCCGATGACGGGTGCAGAAGAATGCTGACGCGCGCCCTTGCTCCGGTTTCCCGCGCGAGGGGACCGGGACGGTTCAAACCATCACGGCGCCGCAATGGCGCGGTTGCGCCGAGCGATGCCTTCCGGTACATATTGCATGTGCGCGGTTCGGTCGCGCCATCGATACCCAGCGCCATGGCCCGTAGGGTGACGGTGGAGACATAATCACCGGAGCGCACGCGGAACGAGCCGTAACGATTGCGACCCGCTTCGTGATCCTGTAGTCTGTGCGTTCTTCAAGCGGCTCACGTCAAGGGCGTCAGTCCTATTGCAGGAATCGATGATTTCCCTCGGGAGTTGAAATGGCCAAACGCATAAGCATCATCAATTTCAAAGGTGGTGTGGGGAAAACAACCCTCGCGTTCCACCTTGGTACGGGACTGACGAGATATCACAAGAAAAAGGTACTTCTGGTTGACATGGATCACCAAAGCAGTCTGTCTATTATTTGCTTGGGAGCTGAAAGGTGGCAAAAAGCTGTTAATAAAAAACAAACAATCGATGAGATATTCAAACCGTTCATAGAACCGGATTCAGCACGCCCGGATCGAAGTATAATTATCGAATCTCCGATGAAGGAAAAATTTTCTCCATGGCGCAACGGACTTTACGATAACATGGATATTGTTCCAGCAAGTCTTCACTTGGACGATATCGAAATCGAATTGACGGCATCGCATCAGGGAAATGCCATTCAGTCTGAATGGAACAAACGGACCTTCATGTGCCGCTGGATCGAAGAAACGAAAATCGATAATTTGTACGACTACATCATCTTCGATTGTCCTCCAGCTACCAAGATCGTTTCCCAAAACGCCATTGCCGCGAGTCACGGCTACGTCATTCCCGTCGTTCCGGAGGCGGTGATGGAACGTGGAGCGCCTCATCTCCGTGAGGTGATGAAGACGAATATCGATAACCGATTGAAAAAGCTTGTGGAAATGGTCGAGAAGCAATGGCGGAGCGGAATGTACGTTCCCGATACCAAACTCGTGGGGTTGGTAATTACTCGGATCCAATCCTCTAGGGGATCTTCTGGTTATACCAATGATCACACCCAGCACCTGTCGTCTTTGGAAAAGTATTGGAAGGGAAATCTAGTGGAACCTTACATCGTTCAGGCCACCGGGGTATCTGAGGCGTTGGCGGACGGGGTTCCGGTTTATGAACGGGGGCGCACTCAAAATATCGGAGGAAGGGGCTTGCACAAGCAATTCAGGGAATTGACAGAAGAATTGAAAGGGAGGATTGATTCTCTATGAGAAAAGATACTCAATCCCAAGACGATCACTTGTCGGTCGGGGATTTGATCTATTATCTGTCCCATTTGGCGAAACTGCATGGAAACGACAAGATAGGTAATCCAAAACTGAGTGAAGGGCTTCGGGAATTAGTCAGAGCGTTGCGACCATACACGCGTCGATCCATCGTTGATTTAGCGGATGCTTTGAAAGAAGAAAAGCGTTCATATCGGCATAATTTTCCTTCTGGAAAAGTAAAAGAATCTCTTCCTTCCGACTTGGAGACAATCCCTTACGACAGAATCGAAAGTATCATCAGTCGGAAGTATAGCAAGGTTCAGCTCGTGGAGCTGGGCGTCCGGCGCTTCGGGATTCCCCAGTCGAAGCTCAAGGCGCTTGACCGGGATGGCGTTCTGGCGTCGATTCGTTCGGCGTTGGATCACGAGATGTCGCTCGACGTGATATCCCGGGAAGCCCGGCGCGGGAGATAAAAGCGAACCTGCTTATCCATGAGAGTCCGCCTGTGGAGGGCAGCATTTCCGGCATGTCCTTGGGAGTGTCGGCGTCTCGCCGGCATCGCGCGAAGCGCGAACGGGTCCCATCGGGGGATCGGGAGCTCAGGAAGGTTGCGGGCCGGCGGCTCCCAGGCGAACGAAGCCTTTGTCACCCGGGGATGATTTTCGCGGATAAGCAGGTTGGCGTTTCCGGCCGAATGGCGGCGCGTCACCGTGCGGCCCTGCCGGAGGCGTTCCTCTGACGATGAGCGCACCGGGAGCGTTCTCCCCGGCCGCGAAGCGCTTGAGAAGAGCACCCCGCCGCCCGGCCCACCTGCGGGCGCCCCGTTCCTGACCCTGCCATCCGACATCATTATTTATGAATTTTCCTATTGACACCGCCGCCTCGAAACCTGATAAACGGCGCGTCGGGTGCCCTTGATGGGCTCGATATGGTTCGCCCAGCCTGACATCACCCGCCCTCCGCCAGGAGGTCTTTCCGTTTGTAAGCGCTCCATGCCTCCCGCGCCGCTCCGACCAGCGGCGAAGGCTCCGGCCACACCTTCAGCCCGTCGAGGGCCTCCCCGTCTCGCCGTCGATAGAAGTTCGGCAGCACTCTCTCGAAATACGGGTAGCCGAAATCTTCAAGCTTGAAAGCGCGATAGACGTTGTAGGCCAGTAGATCGGCGAGCTGAACGCCGTTCGACAGTTCGCTGCGCGTGAAGAACGGATATTCGACGATCGCCGGAAAGGCCATGTTCCGGTTGCCCGCCCGCTGAAACGAAGCGTGCTTCATCGCGACGACACGGTTGAGTTGTCTGCTTGTGTCGTCCATCACGATCAGCGCGCGGTGCTTCGGGTGATATTCCCTCATGTAGTGCTGTATTCTTTCCAGCAGGAACTCATATGCTTTCATGTGAAGAAGCTCGTGAGTGATGTGATCGTGGAGATACCGCTTGTCGATCACGCTGGACATGATGACCGTGTTGCGGTCGACGACCTGACGGAAATATGCGTCGGTGAGACGGGTCATATCGTCCCGATGCAGCGCGTGGAGGAACGGACTCCGCTTCTCACGCTCGGTAGGCACGCGCACCCAGTTGGACTTGACCTCGCAATCCGCCAGTTCGAAACGGCCCTTGCCGTCGCGTTTCAGGTAGTCCGCGAGTTCGAGTTTCAAACCAGAAATCGCGGTTTCGAAGGGCCGCCACTGGCCCTCGTACATGCCGACGGCAAGAAGGACATAGAGATGATCCTTCGGTTTCTCCACCGTACCGGTCGAGGGATCGCGGGAGCCCGATTCGTCGAAATAGAAGAAATACACGGGTTCGCGCCTTCGTCGCCGTCAGGAATCTGTCCGGGGGCCGAAGATATCGCGCTTCAGTTCTTCGTAGACGACCATCCCCGGTTTGATGAGTGGTGCGAGCGTATAGCGCATGAACGCCTTGGCGTCGTTGCCACACCGGGTGAGCTTCAATATATCCCTGCACGCAACGTACAGCTCGCCGCTCGCCGGTTTCAGGTCGTCGGCGCGGTCACCGGGTCTGGCGTCACGGATGTCCTGCTTCTTGGCGAGAAGTTCATCGGCCTTGTCCTCCTTGCCGACAGATACGGCAAGCGCTCCCGTCCCCGACGTCGAGCCTGGAGGCGAAGGT
The DNA here is from genome assembly GCA_965200265.1 of Alphaproteobacteria bacterium. Lineage (GTDB taxonomy): Bacteria > Pseudomonadota > Alphaproteobacteria > UBA2966 > UBA2966 > UBA2966. The sequence continues at coordinate 3,053,576 of OZ241357.1, forward strand.
GGCCTGGGGCCAGCCCAGCAACGCCGCCGTCATCTGCCCGGTCTGGTTCGAATCGTCGTCGATCGCCTGCTTGCCGAGGATGACGAGGCCGGGCCGCTCCTCCTCGATCACGACCGTGAGCAGCTTCGCCACCGCCAGCGGCTGCAACTCCGCGTCCGTCTTCACGTGGATGCCGCGGTCCGCGCCCATGGCCAGCGCCGTGCGGATGGTCTCCTGGCACTGCCGGGGGCCGAGGCCGACGGCGACGACCTCCTCCGCCTTGCCGGCCTCCCGGAGCCGCAGCGCCTCTTCCACGCCGATCTCGTCGAACGGGTTCATCGACATCTTGACGTTCGCCGTCTCGACACCGGTCCCGTCCGCCTTCACGCGGACCTTGACGTTGTAGTCGATGACGCGCTTGACCGCGACGAACACCTTCATGTCTGGCCTGCTCCGGAACGACAGCGCACATGGATGGCGAGGGAACGCGACGCCCCGCCCGAAAAGCCGGGAAACGGCGGATTCTCCCCAAGTTTTCGCGGCGCAGAATAGGTTCGCCCGCGGGCCGAGTCAACGCGGTGTCCTGGTTCAGCACGTATGAGACAGGAGGGTCTCATTGGCTGCCAGTGACTGACAGGTACTCGGCGGGGGTACGTCCGTCGAGTGTCTGGTGAGGTCGGGTTGCCGGCCTGCCCTCGACGGGCGCAACTGTCAGTAACGCCGAAAGGCGTTGTACGAATCACCGCGCTCGCCCCCCGAAGGGTGTGCGGATTGTGCGGCTGTCGGTAATTCCGGGAGGCGCCCGCGGCCTCGAAGGCTGCCCGCGAACGCCCGGCGCGGCCGGCGCGCGAAACAAGCCACTTGTTTCCGGACGCGAAATCGGGGATCATGCCGGTCGATACCGAGAAGAAGGCTGGCGGGCATGGCGAGCATCCCGACATGCATCCCGGACTGAAACCGGACACCGCGCCGGCCGCGAGCGGGGCGCGCGGCCGGCGGCGGCCTCGTCCGCGCCCCGCGGAGAAACCTTCATGGATACGGACGTTGCCGCGATAACGACGGTATTCACCGAATTCTACTACTGGATCACGGTCGCGCTGATGTTCCTGATCCACGTCGGCTTCTGCATGTACGAGGTGGGGGCGAGCCGGCGCAGGAACCACATGCACACCCTGATGAAGAACTCCATGCTGATCCCGCTGGTCACGATCACGTGGTTCTTCTTCGGCTGGTGGATCTACTGGGCGCTCCCCGGCGGACCGGGCATCACCGGCCCCCTCGGCCATCCCGACCCGTCCTTCGCGGCGGCCTACACGCCGTGGGGCGAGAGCATGGGGCCCCGCCTCGACGACCGCATCAGCGGCGTCTTCTGGGCAGCGTTCCTGCTGTTCGCGTGGACGGCCGCCTCCATCGTCTCGGGCGCCGTGATCGAACGGATACGCCACTTCGCGTTCTGGATCTTCGCCATCATGATCGGCTCCGTCACATGGTCGATCGACGCCGCCTGGGGCTGGCACTTCAACGGCTGGATGGTCGAGCTCCTCGGATACCACGACGCCTACGCATCCGGCGTGATCCACGCGATCGCCGGCGGCACCGCCCTCGGCGTTCTCGTCGTGCTCGGCCCGCGTCTCGGCAAGTTCGCCGCCGACGGCACGCCGCGCGACATCCTGCCGCACAACACCTGGCTGGTCTGTATCGGGCTGTTCCTGATCTACACGGGCTTCTGGGGGTTCTACGTGGCCTGCAACGTGCCGGTGGCGACGACCGCCTACATCGACGGCCAGATCACCGGCGCCACCCAGACCGCGACCACCATCTACCTCACCCCGACGACGCTCAGCGCCATCACGGTGAACTTCCTGATGTCGCTGGCCGGGGGGATGCTGGTCGGCTACATGGTGTCGAAGGGCGACGCCTTCTGGACCTACTCGGGCGGCCTCGCCGGCATCATCACGGCGTCCGCCGGCAACGACCTCTACCACCCGATCCAGGCCATGATCGTGGCCGGCATCGGCACCTTCCTCATGTACAAGATCCACTACTGGGTCGAGCGGAGGTTCAAGGTCGACGACGCGGTCGGCGCCGTGGCGGTCCACGGCTACGCCGGCTTCATCGGCCTCGTCATCGCCGGCTTCGTGCTCTGGGGGCACCCCTCGTCGCCCTACGAGGGTTTCGCCGCGATCAATCCGCTCGGGCAATTCGTGGGCGCGGTCATCATGTTCTGGATCCTGGGCTTCATCCCCGCCTGGATCGTCGCCAAGATCCTCCACTCGCGGGGGCTGCTGCGCATCCCGCGCGAGATCGAGGTGCTCGGTCTCGACTTCCACGACAACAGGGAAGCCGAGGCCGCGCGCGCGGACGTGGCGGCCGGGGTCCGCTCGGATTCGGCGGCCGCCTGAAACGGGAACGGAAAACGGAGGAGCACCACACATGTCGACCACACCCATCGACTCCTGGGCCGTCGATCTGGCGGACGTGACGCACATCTACCCGTTCGTCGGCGCCGAGGGCCTCATGGCGCTGATCGGGATCGTCCTGTGGCTCGCCTGGCACGTCTGGCAGGTCAGGCACGAGAACGAGATCCTCAAGGACAGCGTCGAGAAGTACGGCGACGAGGCGACGTTGCAAGGCGCCATCGACGACCATCACTGAGCGGTCCCGTCGGGCGCGGTCGCGGGGCGCCGGACCTTCCGGCGCCCCCTCGCCGCCGACGGGCGGCGCGCGGCGGCGGCGCCTTTCCACCACCGGCAAGGAGGATCGAAGCTGACCGGGCAGACATCCGGCAAACGCAGCCCGGGGCGCGGGTACGCCCTCGAGATATCCAACTCGCGCCGCCTCCACGCCTCGATCATCGCGGGGCTGCTGGGGGTGATCGGGTTCGGAGTCGCGACGTTCGGCGACGGCCGCGTGCGCGACCACATATCGATCTCCGCCGTCTGCGCGGCGTTCGCCTGCGTCGTCCTTCTCGTCTCCCGGGGGACGGGGTTGCGCGGGATAGCCATGACCATCGACGACAGGGGGCTCTGGTTCCGCGACTGGGACCTTCCCGCGGTACCCTGGCGGCACGTGTCGGGGGCGTGGATCACGGGCATCAGGCTGCGGCCCCTGGTGCGCGTCGACCTCCGGAACGCGGAGTCGTTCTTCGCCACGCTCGACGGCGCCACGCGCCGGAAGTGCCGCGGCAACGTCCTGATCAAGGACGACCACCTCCTGATTCCCGGGAACGCCGTCGAGGGACCGATCTCGATGATCGCCACCCTGATCCGCGAACGCCTGTCGGGCTGACGGCGCGCGGGCTCCGGCGCCGCTCGAGGAACCCGCGATGACCAGGGCCGGACGGCTGGACTATCAACACCCCCACGCGACCGACGCCGACGAGAGCAGTCTCGAGGTCTCGATCGGCGGGGAGGTGCGCGACTTCCGCAAGAAACTCGACATGACGGTGGCGGAACTCGCCAAGGCGTCGGGGCTCTCGACGGGCATGTTGTCCAAGATCGAGAACGGCGTGACGTCCCCGTCGCTCGCCACGCTGCGGGCCCTGTCGCGGGCCCTGCACGTACCCGTCACGGCGCTCTTTCGCGCGTTCGAGGAGGAGCTGGACGCCACCCACGTGCGGGCGGGGCGGGGCCTCGTCATCGAGCGGCGGGGAACCCGCGCGGGCCACCAGTACCAGCTCCTGGGCCACAGCGTCGGCAAGAGCGTGGCCGTCGAGCCGTACCTGATCAGCCTGACGGAGAAATCGGACGTCTTCCCCCTGTTCCAGCACGGCGGACAGGAGTTCATCTACATGCTGGAAGGCGAGGTGAGCTACCGGCACGGGGGCAGGGCCTACACGCTGCGCCCCGGCGATTCCCTGTTCTTCGACGCGAACGCGCCCCACGGACCGGAGGAGCTGCGCGAATTGCCGATCCGCTTCCTCTCCGTCATCGCGTACTCCCGGGACTCCGAATGACGGGGCTTTCATGAGAGGAAACTTTTTTTCCTACCATGACTTGATTCCACCGGCTCCATCCCCTACTCTCCGGTCATCCGAGTCTTCCGGGAGGCGCGCCATGTGTGGAATCGCCGGAGTCCTCTTCAAGAACGCCGAACTCAACCCGAGGCTCGGCGAGACCCTGATCGAGATGCTCGACGGGTGCCAGCATCGCGGACCGGATTCGACGGGATTCGCGCTCTACGGCGGCGATTCGGACGCGGACGAATTCGTCCTGCGGTTCCATGTCGGCGCCGGGGACGAGGGCGCGGAAAACGTCGGCCGGGTGACGCGGGCACTGAAGGAGTTCGACGCCCGGATCGTCGACGGCGAGCACGTCGGCGGCACCTACCGGGCGACGGTGCGCTACACCGGCGACGTCCAGAAGCTCGCCTACGCCATGGAGCACGCGGCGAAGCTGTTCTCCATCGGCAGCGCTCTCGACATCGTGAAGGACGTCGGCGGCGCCCGCGACGTCGACGAGGTCTACGACGTCCGTTCGGCGGACGGCAGCCACGGCCTCGGACACGTGCGGCTGGCCACCGAGTCCGACGTCAAGCCGGAAGCGGCGCACCCGTTCTGGGCCACCGGGTTCTCCGACGTGGCGATCGTCCACAACGGCCAGATCACCAACTACTGGAAGACGCGCCGGCTGCTGGAGCAGCGCGATTACGAATTCCACACGGACAACGACTCGGAGCTCATCGCCGTCTATCTGGCGGACAGGCTCAAGCGCGGGGAGACCCTCAGGCAGGCCCTCGAGACCTCGATCGACGACCTCGACGGGACGTTCTCGTTCCTGGTGTCGACCAGGGACGAGATGGGCTACGCCAAGGACCGTCTCGCCGCCAAGCCGATGGTGCTCTACGAGAACGACGACCTCATCGCCATCGCCTCGGAAGAGGTCTCGCTCAACCGCCTGTTCCCGGGCCAGGCGCTCGACACGACCGAGCCTCCGCCCGGAACCTGCGCCACATGGTCACGGTAGATCTCGGCGCGCTGCCGGTCCGCGAGGCCAACGACCTGATCCGCAAGGCGGGCGAGGACGGCGAGGACGTCGAGGTCCTCAACCCGGACGCGCGACATCACATCGGAGTCGGCCTGACCCATCCCGTCACGGTGCGCATCCGCGGATCGGCCGGCTACTTCTGCGCCGGCCTGACCGACGGGCCGCGCTTCGAGGTCGAGAGCAACGCCGGCTGGGGTCTTGCCGACAACATGCACCAGGGCTCGGTGGTCGTCGGCGGCAACGCCAGCGCCATCGCCGCCGTCGCCATCCGCGGCGCCGAGGTCGTGGTCAAGGGGAACATCGGTTCGCGCGCCGGCCAGGTCATGAAGGAGGGCACGCTGCTCTGCGCCAAGAACGCGAACTTCATGGCCGGCTACATGATGTACGGCGGGCGCATCGTCATCGTCGGCGATTCCGGCGAGCGCGTGGGCGAGGACATGACCGGCGGCGAGATCTTCGTCGGCGGCGAGATCCAGTCCCTGGGCGCCGCGGCCATGCGAACCGACATGGAGGGCGCCGAGGACGCCGAACTGCGCGCGCTTCTCGACAGGTACGAAATCCCCTTCAAGGGAACCTTCGGCAAGATCGTCAACGAGGGCGGCAACCTGCGCTACGGCTCCCCGGAGCCCAGGCGCCGGGCGATCCCGTTCTTCACCTTCTCGGGCAGGTCGAGCTACTGGAACGAAAAGGTCCAGGAGGACATCTACGTCAAGTCCAAGATCGGCCGCTACCGCATCCGGGGCTATGGCGGCGCGCGGGCGTTGCCGCATCTCAACGACATCGCCTTCAGGAAGGACCTGAGCGCCGCCGGCGGCGGGAAGGACGTCGTCGACAAGGTCAACCTGCGCACCGAGATCGGCGGGCGCCACGGGGCCAGGCCGCTGAGCCTCTCCATGCCGGTCATGATCTCGCCGATGAGCTACGGAGCGCTGAGCAAATCGACCAAGCTCGCCATGGCCAAGGCCGCGGCCCTGGCCGGAATCTCGGAGAACACCGGCGAAGGCGGGATGATGGACGAGCAGCGCGAGGCCGCCGATCAGCTCATCTTCCAGATGCTGTCGGGGCGCCTGGGCTGGAACGTCCACGACATGCAGCGGGCCGACGGCCTCGAGATCTACATCAGCCAGGGCGCCAAGCCCGGGTTCGGCGGCCAGCTCATGGCGAAGAAGGTCACCAGGGAGATCGCGCGCATCCGCGGCATCCCCCACGGCATCGACCTGCGCTCGCCGTCGCGCCACCCGGACATCCTCGGCGCCGACGACCTCGTCATCAAGATCGAGGAAATGCGCGAGGCCACGGGCTATCGCATCCCGGTCGCCGTCAAGCTCGGCGCCGGTCGCGTTCGCGACGACGTCAAGATCGCCGTGAAGGACGGCTTCGACTTCGTCGAGCTCGACGGGATGCAGGGCTCCACCGGCGCGGCCGGCAACGAGGTGCTCGATTACTGCGGCATCCCGACCATCGCCGCCATCCAGGAGGCCGAGGAGGCGCTGGCGGAGATCGGCCGCCGCCAGGACGTCGACATCGTGCTCATGGGCGGCATCAAGGACGGGGTCGACGCCGTGAAGGCGCTGGCGCTGGGGGCCGACGCCATCGGCATGGGAACCTCGGCGATCATCGCCGCGGGCTGCATCGCCTGTATGCAATGCCACGTCGGCTCCTGCGTCGTCGGGATCGCCACCCAGGACCCGGAGCACGAGAAGCGCTACGACGTCGAGGTCGAGGCCTGGAACGCGGCGCGGTTCCTCGAGAGCGTCCGCTGGCAGATCGCGGCGCTGACCCACGCGCTCGGCCACGACGACGTGCGCGCGCTCGGCCGCGAGGACCTCGTCGCGCTGACGCCCGAGGCCGCGGCCATCGCCAAGCTCCCGCTCGCCCCGGAGCGCCGGTCGACCGAGCGCCAGATCCAGGAGACCGTGGACATCCGGCGCTCGGGGTCGTGGCTCCAGTGAGCGTCCGGGAGACACCGCCGCGGGGGAACGTCGAAGTCCCGCCCGAGCTCCTCGACGACGCCGACGACACCCACTTCGTGCCGGCGCCCTGCCAGGTGGCCTGCCCCATCGGCACCGACGCGCCGTCCTACATCGCCTACATCTGGGAGAACAGGATCGAGGAGGCCTTCGAGGCCATCACCGCCACCAACCCGTTCAGCTCCATCTGCGGCCGGGTCTGCGACGCCCCGTGCGAGCCGGCCTGCCGCCGCGCCGACTCCGACGGCCCCCTGGCGATCCGCAACCTCAAGCGTTTCGTCATGGACCAGCTCGGCAAGGACCGCCGGGCGCCCCCCGTCGGCGTCACGACGGACAAGACCGTGGGCATCGTCGGTTCGGGACCGGCCGGCATGACCGCCGCGCAGGACCTGGCGGAGGCGGGCCATGAAGTCCACCTCTACGAGATGACCGACCGCCTCGGCGGCATGATGGTCTGGGGCATCCCGGCCTTCCGGCTTCCGGCGGGAATCATCCAGGAGGACATGGACCGCATCCTCGATCGCTGTCCGGGCATCAAGGTCCACCTCGATACCGGACTCGGACGCGAGGTGACCCTCGCCGAGCTCAAGGAACGGCACGACGCGGTGCTGCTCTGCATCGGTTCCTGGTGGGGCAAGACCATGGGCGTGCCCGGCGACGACGACCCGCGCGTCGTCGACGGCGTGTCCTTCCTGCGGCGCGTCAACGGGGGCGAGCGGCCGGAGCTGCCGGAGACCGTCGTGGTCGTCGGCGGCGGCGACGTCGCGATGGACGCCTGTCGCGTGGCCAAACGCCTGCCCGGTTGCAAGCACGTCGAGGTCGTCTACCGCCGGGGACCGGAGCAGATCCCCGCCCGCAAGGACGAGCTCCACGGCGCCGTCAAGGAAGGCGTCGAGTTCGTCTACAACGCCCAGCAGGTCGCCGTGGTGCAGAGCGGCAACGAGATCGCGCTGCGGTGCGTCGTCACCAGGATGGGAGAACCCGGGGAGGACGGCCGCCGCCGGGCCATCCCCGTGGAGGGGACGGAGCACGACATCCCCTGCGGCATGGTGATCTCGGCGGTCGGCCAACAGGCGGAGAGCGACCATCTCGACCGCCTCGGCCTCATGGACCGGGACCGCGTCCGCGCCGACTTCGACTCCATGCGGACGGCCGACGCCGGCGTCTTCGCGGCCGGGGACGGCGCCTTCGGGGGCTCGACCATCGTCATGGCCATGAACCACGGCCATCGCGCGGCCTACTACGTCAAGGCGTACCTGGAAGGCGACGAGGACCCGGCGCCCTACCGCACCCCCTATCGCACGCGGCGCGTGCCCGTCGCCCAGGACCCGAAATGGGAGCTCTTTCCGCGTCAGGAGCAGGAGTTCCACGGCCTCGGCGAGAACCCGGCCGAGTTCCCGGAAATCGAGTCGCGCTACGACGTCCGCGCGGCGCGCGACGAGGCGGCGCGCTGCTATCGCTGCGACGCGGAGAACGGATCCGCCGACTACACGGTGTGGAACCGCGAGGACATCTTCGCCATGGCGCGCATGGCGCCGTCCGACGAGGCCGGACAGCAGGCCATGCTGTTCAAGCGCATGCAGAACCGCGACAACCCGTTCCCGGAGGACCGCCCGCCGACGATCGACGATCTGGTGTTCCTCTCGGCCAACCTCTCGCGCCTCGTGATCGACCCCTACCGCGACTCGTGCGTCACGGAAACCGGCGTCGCCGGCGACGCGCTGACGATGAAATACCCCCTGATGGTGACCGGCTTCGACGGCGCCCCCGACCGGGTCCGCGAGGGACTGGCGGCCGGCATGACGGAACCCAACGTCGCCTACGTCGGCTTCCGCCGCCTGCATCGGGACGTGCCCTGGCTGCAACTCGCCCTGCCCGGCGAGAGCGCGCCGGACCCGGACGCCGTCGGCGTCGTCCACGTGACCGGCGAGACCTTCCGCCCGATACCGACGACACGGGCGCGGGCGGGACAGGCCCTCGGGCTCGTGGTCCGCGCGTCCAACATCGACGAGGCGGTGCCGTTCGCCCTCGACAACGATTTCGATCTTCTGGTCGTCGACTCGACGATCGGGATCGAGAGCGAGTGGCCCGAGCTCGAGGGCGCTCCCGACCTGTCGACGGTGCGCGACACGGTGCGCAAGCTGCGCGCGCTGAAGCGCGAGGGCGATATCGAGATCGCCTGTTTCGGCGGCATCCGGTCGGGGACCGACCTCGCCAAGCTGCTCGGACTCGGCTGCCACGTCGGCATCGTCGGCGTCTCGATGGGTCTCGCGCTCGGCGGCGAGATCGTGCCGTCGGGAAACCGCCAGGCCATCGCCTTCCCGCCCGACCTGACGCGCGAGGACCTGAGCGCGGGCGCCGCCAACTATCTCAAGGCGTCCAACAGCGAGTGCTCGATGATGGCGCGCTGCGCCGGCAAGACGAACGTCCACAACATCGAACCCGAGGATCTGCGCTCCATCACCCTCGCCACCGCGGAAGCCACCGGCATCCTGCTCGCCGGCACGCAGTAGGCGCCGGACGCGGCGCGGACCCCGTTTCCCCGCCGCCGCGAAATTCCTAAACTGCGGCGCGTCATCGAGACAGCGACAACATCAGGGAGAAAATCGATATGGCCGTCGATCTGGCAAAGGTCGCCAAGGACCGGACGATCAAGTATTTCCTCGTCAGCTTCGTCGACCTGTTCGGCGGCTTGCGGGCGAAGCTGGTGCCCGCCCGCGCGATCGGGGACATGCAGAAGGAGGGCGCCGGCTTCGCCGGCTTCGCGGCGTGGCTCGACATGACGCCCGCCGATCCCGACATGTTCGGCATTCCCGATCCCGACAGCCTCGTTCAGTTGCCCTGGAAGAAGGAAGTGGCCTGGGTCGCCGCCGACCTGTGGATGAACGGCAAGGAGGTCGAGGCCTCGCCCCGCGTCATCCTGAAACGGCAGATCGAGAAGGCCGCCAGGCGGGGCTACCGCCTGAAGACCGGCGTCGAATGCGAGTACTTCCTGATCATGCCGGACGGCTCGGCGATCTCCGATCCGTTCGACGTCCAGGAGAAGCCCTGCTACGACCAGCAGGCGCTGATGCGGCGCTACGACGTCGTCGGCGAGATCTGCGACGCGATGAACGAGCTGGGCTGGGGGCCGTACCAGAACGACCACGAGGACGCGAACGGCCAGTTCGAAATGAACTGGGACTACTCGGACTGCCTGACCACGGCGGACCGGCACGCGTTCTTCAAGTTCATGGTCAAGTCGATCGCCGAGAAGCACGGCCTGCGGGCGACGTTCATGCCGAAGCCCTTCCCGACGCTGACGGGCAACGGCTGCCACTGCCATGCATCGCTGTGGGACAAGGCCGGGCGCAAGAACCTCTTCCTCGACAAAAAGGACGAAATGGGACTGTCGAAGCTCGCCCACAACTTCCTCGGCGGGGTCCTCAACTCGGCCGGCGCCCTGTGCGCCCTCTTCAACCCGACGGTGAACTCCTACAAGCGCATCAACGCGCCGGCCACCGTGTCCGGCGCCAGCTGGTCACCGAACGCCGTGACCTGGAGCGGGAACAACCGGACCCACATGGTCCGCGTTCCGGACGCCGGACGCTTCGAGTTCCGCCTCATGGACGGGGCCGCCAACCCGTATCTGCTCCAGGCCGGCCTGCTGGCGGCGGGTCTCGACGGTATCGAGAACGAGCGGGACCCGGGCAAGCGGCTCGACGTCAACATGTACGAACACCAGCGCGCCTCGGACCTTCGCCGTCTGCGCGCGCGGAAGCTGCCCGAGAACCTGCTCGACGCCCTGCGCGAGCTCGACAGGAGCAAGATCGTCCGCGCCGGGATCGGCGACGAGTCGGTCGACAGCTACGTCAAGCTGCGGATGAACGACTGGCGGAGCTACGCCGGCCACCTCACCGACTGGGAGCGCGAACACACGCTCGACTGCTGATCGGGCGGGCCGCGGCCCACAGGCGCCGGCGGTTCAACCTAGCCGGCGGCGCGGCGGCAGGACCGTCGCGAAGAACAGCAGCGCCGCGACGGCGACGATCGAGGGTCCGGCCGGCGTATCCCACTGCAGGGACGCCGCCAGCCCGCCGACGACCGAGACGCAACCGACGCCGACGCCGAGGAAGGCCATTTCCTCGGGCGTCGACGCGAAGCGGCGGGCCGTCGCCGGCAGAATGATCAACAGGGAAACGATCAGCAGGATCCCGACGATCTTCATCGCCACGGCGATCACGGCGGCGAGCAGCACCATGAAGAGGAGACGGAGGCGCCCGACCGGCAGGCCCTCGACCCGCGCCAGATCCTCGTGGACGGTGATCGACAGGAGCGGGCGCCAGATCGCCGCGAGACCGGCCAGCACCACCGGACCGCCGATCCAGATCCGGGCGATGTCCGCGCCCGTGACCGCGAGGATGTCTCCGAACAGGTAGGCCATGAGATCGACCCGCACCGTTTCCAGGAGCGCCACCGATATCAGGCCCGCCGCGAGGGCCGCGTGGGCGAGAATGCCCAGCAGCGTATCGTCGGAGAGCGTCCGCCGACGTTGCAACGCGAACAGGGCGATGGCGACCAGCACGCAGACCGCGGTGACGGCGAGCACGGGGTCGATCGACAGCAGGATTCCGATCGCGACGCCGAGGAGGGCGGCATGGGCGAGAGCCGCTCCGAAATAGGCCATGCGGCGCCAGACGACGAAACATCCCACCGGCGCCGCGACGGCGGCGACGCCGAGACCCGCGACGATCGCCCGGACGAAGAAGTCATCCATGTTCGCGACCGATACGGTCCGCGGACCCGTCGGCGAGGTCGTGGCGATGGTCGTGCTCGTGCGTGTACACGGCCAGCGCGTGACGCGGACCGGCCCCGAACAGCGACAGATACTCCGGATGCCGGGCGACCGCTTCGGGCCGCCCGGCGCAACAGACGTGGCCGTTCAGGCACAACACCCGGTCGGTCGCCGCCATGACGAGGTGCAGGTCGTGCGACACCAGGAGGACGCCGCAACCGCGTTCGTCCCGGATCCCGCGGATCAGGTCGTAGAGCTCGCTCTGCCCCACGACGTCGACTCCGGAGACGGGCTCGTCGAGCACGAGAAGCTCCGGCTCCCGGAGCAGGGCCCGGGCGAGCAGGACGCGCCGCGACTCTCCGCCCGACAGGGACTGGAACGGACTGTCGATGGCGTAGGCGACGCCGACCTCGGCGAGCGCCCCCTGGATCCGGTCCGCATATCGCCGGCCTCCGAGCGCCAGGAACCGGCGCACGGTGATGGGCAGGGCGCGGTCGGCCGTCAGGTGTTGAGGCACGTAGCCGATCCGCAATCCGGGTTTCCCGCGCACGGCGCCGGAATCCGCTTCCACAAGGCCCAGGGCGACCTTGACCAGGGTGGTCTTGCCCGCCCCGTTCGGCCCGATCAGGGTCACGATCTCGCCCGCGCATATCGTGAGATCGACCGCGTCGAGCGTCGCGCGGCCGTCGTGCCGGACGCTCGCGCCGCGCACCTCGATCAACCGTTCGGGCGGGGCTTCACGAAGCTCGATCAATCGCTCGGGCGGGGCCTCATGAGGCATGTCGGCCCTCCGCGCGCCCGCGGCACTCACCGCACGTCCCGGTCACCTCGACGGTCTGCCCGCCGGCGCGAAACCCGAGGGCATGGGCCTTTTCGCGGATGATCGCGCTGATGGCCGGGTCTCCCAGTTCGGCGACCTGGCCGCAACCGCGACAGATGAGAAACTGCCCGTCGTGTTCACGCCCGGGTCCGCCGCACCCGACATAGGCGCTGAGGGACTCGAGGCGATGGACGAAACCGTTCTCGACGAGAAAGTCGAGCGCCCTGTACACCGTCGGCGGATCGGCCCGGCGTCCGTCGCTTCGCAAGGCATCCAGGAGATCATAGGCTCCGGACGGCATGTGCCGCCGCCAGATCAGCTCCAGAACCCGCCGCCTGAGCGGGGTCAGACGCAGCCCCCGCTCCCGACAAACGGCCGATACGGAGTCCAGGGCCGCAGCGATGCACGCCTCGTGGTCGTGACCTCCCGGCTTGAAACCGCTGAGTACGTTCCCGTCCGTCACGGTCTCTCTTCGGAACGAGTGAAAGGGGAAATCAAGCGTGAAGGCTTGATCAGCTCTGAACGTTATATTATATCATTGATGACGTCAACGACCATCATATCCCGGATACCGATCATGAGGAATCAAATCATGAGGAATCAATCAGCGAGGAGAACGACAGCCGCGCGCGCCGGCGTCACGACGTGGACCGTCGGTCTCCTGATCCTCTTCACCGGCCTGCTCGCGGCGCGGCCGGCCCACGCGGACGCGCCGCGTGTCGTCGCGTCGATCGTGCCCCTTCACTCGCTGGTCGCCGGGGTGATGAAGGGCGTCGGCGCGCCGCATCTTCTGGTCCGGGGCGGCACATCACCCCATCATCATGCCCTGCGGCCGTCGCAAGCGCGCGCGCTCGCCGACGCGGACGCGGTCTTCTGGATTGGCGAGCCCGTCGAGCATTTCCTGATCGCCCCCCTCGGGGCCGCGAAGGCCCGCGTCGTCGCATTGCTGGAGGCGCCGGACGTTCACGTCCTTCCGGCCCGCGAAGGCGGCACCTGGGAGACAGGCGGAAACGGGCACGATCACGATCACGGACACGGACATGGCCACGAGGACGGCCACATCTGGCTCGATCCGCGGAACGCCGTCGCCATCGCCGGGACCGTGGCGCGGGTTCTCGCGGAGGCGGACCCCGAGAACGCCGTCCGCTATCGCGAGAACGCCCATGATCTCGCGGCCCGGCTCGCGGCGCTGGAGAAGGAGCTCGTCACAACTCTTGCGACCGTAAGGCAGGCGCCCTACGTCGTCTTCCACGACGCGTACCAGTATCTCGAGACGCGATTCGGCCTGAACGCCGTCGGGGCGATCTCGGTCCACACGGGCCGCGCCCCCGGCGCCTCGCGTCTGCGCGAGCTGCGCCGGGAAATCGTCGATTCCGGCGTGAAATGCGTCTTCCGCGAGCCCCAGTTCGAACCCAAGCTCGCGCAGACGATCACCGAGGGGACCGGCGCCGCCGTGGACGTTCTCGATCCGCTGGGCGCGGACGTTCCGCCGGGCGAAGATGCATATTTCACGTTGATGCGGCGCATCGCCGAATCGCTCGTGACCTGCCTCTCGCGGAACCCGTGATCCGCCCGCGGCCGCCCCGACGGCAACGGTCGCGAACCATCCCCGAGAAGGCCGGTTGCGAACCCGCGCCGAATTCGTCATAAGGTGACGTGCGTCGATGGCGGCCCGTGAGGATACCGGCCTCGCCTTCGCCACACGCCACACCATACTCGAAAGGGGAGGAGATGGAACTACAGCTCAAGGGCCGGCCGTGTCTGGTGACCGGCGCCGGCACGGGAATCGGACGCGGCGTCGCCAGGATGCTCGCGGCGGAGGGCGCCAGGGTCGCCATCAACGGGAGGCGGGAGAACCTGTTGACCGAACTCGCCGACGAGATCGTGGCGGACGGCGGCGAGAGACCCACGGTCATCGCCGCGGACGTCACCGAAAAAGGGGCGCCCGAAGCGATCCGGAAAGCGGTGCATGACGCCTACGGCCGGCTCGACGTCCTGGTCAACAACGTGGGCGCCGCCGCGGCGTCGCCGATGGATGCCCCGGACGAGGTCTGGGACAACCTCTTCGACCTGAATTTCGTTCCCACGCGGCGGCTGACGAGCGCCTTCCTCCCCGACATGCAGGAGCGAAAGTTCGGCCGCATCGTCAACCTGACGGGCACCCAGGAGCCCCCGGCCGCCAGCGCGGCGACCGCCGCCAAGGCCGCCGTTCAGGCCTGGTCCAAGGGGCTCGCCAACCAGGTGGGCGCCACAGGAATCACGTCCAACTGCGTCTGTCCCGGACGGATCATGAGCGAGCAGGTCACGAAGCGGCTGTACCCGACCGAGGAAAGCCGCCAACAGTTCGCGGAAGCGAACATCCCCATGGGATATTTCGGCGAGCCGGAAGACATCGCCTGCATGATCGTGTTCCTGTGTTCGCCCATCGCGCGTTACGTCACGGGAACCGTGATCGAGGTGGACGGCGGCATGAAGCGCTATTCGCACTAGGGATGTCACGGATTCGGCGGGGGCCGACATGACGTGAAGGAACCGGGGGCCGGTGTGGTGTAAAGTCCCGCGTTTCGCGTGGCAGCGTCGCGAGTCGGACATGAGGACGGGGTTCGGAGGGCCAACGACGTAGTGTCGGACGAGCTGCCACAACCCAGGCGATGGCGCGGACGCGGGTTCGTCCGCGTCGCCCTGCTGTTGATCGTGCCGGTGGCCGCCGCGGTCGGCGGTCTCTACTGGTACGCCCTGGGCGGCCGCTACGTCACGACGGAAAACGCCTACGTCAAGACCAACATGATCGCGATCTCCCCGAACATCTCGGGCCGCGTGATCGACGTGAAGGTCGCAGACAACCAGCCCGTCGAGGCGGGCGACATCCTCTTCCAGATCGATCCGAAACCGCTGCATATCGCCGTCGACCGGGCGGAAGCCCGCCTCCTCGCGGTGCGCAACGAGATCGAATCGAAACGGGCCGAACATGCCCAGATCGAGGCCGAGATCGGCGAGGTCCTCGAACGCCAGAAGTTCCTGAAGCGGCAGTACGAACGCCAGCAACAGCTGCGGAAGCGGGGCGCGGCGTCGGCCGTCAGGCTCGACGAGGCGGAGAACGAGCTCGCCACGTCCCGGCAGACCGTCCGCGCCCTGCGGCAGAAGATCCGCCGGGTCGTGGCGGACCTGGGCGGCGATCCGCGGATGCCCGTGGAACGGCATCCCGACCACCTCGAGGCCGAGGCCGAACGGGATCAGGCCAGGCTGATGCTCGGCTATTCCACCGTGTCGGCGCCGGCGGGCGGCGTCGTCAGCCGGATGCAGCTTCAGGCCGGTGAGTGGGTGGAGGACGGCGAGCCGGTCTTCAGCGTCATCGAAAGCGAGGGCCACTGGATCGAGGCGAATCTCAAGGAGACGCAGCTCACGCACGTGATCATCGGACAAAGGGCGACGGTCGAGGTCGACGCCTACCCCGGCGTTCTGTGGGAAGGCCGGGTCGACTCGATCAGCGCCGCGACCGGCGCCGAATTCTCGATCCTGCCGCCGCAGAACGCCACCGGGAACTGGGTCAAGGTCGTTCAGCGGCTGCCTGTCCGGATCGTCGTCGCGCGAAGCGACGGCAGACCGCCGCTCCGCGCCGGCATGACGGTCACCGTTTCCATCGACACGGAACGCGAGCGCGAGATGCTGAGCATCGCGCGCGAGACGTGGGAATCGATCCGGGGCGGATAGGAGCGTTCCGGAAAGGGCGCCGGCGACCGGAACCGATCCAACCCGACGGAACGCGCGCCAGTGGTCACGCCCGAGGCCGAGGACTCCCGTTCCTCCTTCGAACGCGCGCTGATCCTGACGATCGTCGTCTTCGCCGGCGCCGTCTACGCCAGCACGCAGACGATCATCCTCGTTTCCCTGCCGCAGATGCAGGGCGACCTGTCGGCCAGCATCGACCAGATCTCCTGGGTCGTGACCGGGAACATCGTCGCCTCGGCGATCGGGATCCCGCCGACGGCCTGGCTCTCCGCGCGGTTCGGGCGCAAGCGTCTGTTCCTGTTCTGCATCGGGTGCTTCATCGCCTCGTGCCTGCTGCTGAGCGCGTCGACCAGCCTCGAGGAGGTCGTGTTCTGGCGCGTCATGCAAGGGCTGACCGGCGCTCCCCTGATCCCGCTCACGCAGGCCATTGCCTTGGACATCTACCCCAGAAGAAAGCAGGGCATGGCCATGGCGGTATGGTCCGTCGGGCTGATCGTGGGACCCGTCGCCGCGCCGACGGTGGGCGGCTACCTGACCGAGGTCGGCGACTGGAGGCTGGTGTTCCTGGCCATGGCGCCGCTCGCCGTCTTCTCGTTCTTCGCCAGCCTGGCGGTCGTGCCCGAATGGGCCTCGGAGCGCGCGCCGCGGTTCGACTGGTTCGGCTTCGCCGCCGTGACCCTGGGTATCGGCGCCGCCCAGCTCACCGTGGACCAGGGACAACGCCTGGACTGGTTCGAGTCGACCGAGATCGTCGTCCTGACGGTGGTCGCCGGGTTCGGGCTCTACGTCTTCCTCGCCCACGTCCTGACTGCCCGCGACCCCTTTCTCGATCCGGGCATCTTCCGGGACCGGAACTTCTCCGTCGGGCTGTTCACGATGTTCGTCTACAGCCCGCTGATCTATATCCCCATGGTCCTGCTTCCGAACATGCTGGAGGACCTGAGAGACTTCCCGGCCCTGACCATCGGCCTGCTCCTGCTGCCGCGCGGTCTGGGACAGATCGTCGGTCTGTCGATCGCGGGCCGCTTCGTCGGCAGGGTGGATTGCCGGAAGCTGCTGATGGCGAGTCTGCTGCTGCAGGCCTTCACGACCTGGGCGATGTCCCGATGGGATCTCGGCATCGGCATCCGGGACATCGTCTGGCCGAGCTTCCTCCAGGGGATCGCCATGGGGTTCATCTTCATGTCGATCGTCACCATCACCTATTCCACCCTGGGGCGGGAACGCCGCACGGAAGGGGCGGCGCTGTTCTCGCTGGTGCGCAACTTCGGAACCTCCATCGGCATCTCGGCCGCGGTGACCCTGTTCGTCCGGTTCGCCACCACGAGTCAGGCATCGTTGACCGAACGCGCCGAACCCCTCAACGAGCTCCTGCGCCTGCCGGAGAACCTGAATCTGTGGGACCTCGAGAGCCTCTCGGGCATCGCGACGCTGCAATCCCAGATCGCGCGGCACGCCGAGATGGTGGGCTACGCCAACGACTATTTCGTCATGACGGTATGGGCGCTGATGCTGATCCCCGTCGCGGCCCTGGCGCGCGACACGACGACGGGGCGCTGAACGGGCCGGAGGTTCGTCCCGCGCGCCCTCTATGGGACCCGAGTCCGGTAATCGATCGGCGTCGTCCACTCCGGGTCGTCGTGCTTCGCCCGGTAGAGGTCGCGGATCCGCCGGGTCATGGGGCCGGGGCCGCCGTCGCCGATCGGTGCGCCGTCGACCGTCGCGACCGGCATGATCCCGCCCGCCGTCGACGTGATGAAAACCTCGTCGGCGCCCTTCAGGGCCGCCGCCGGCACCGGGGCGACACGGGCCTCGATTCGCAGTTCCTCGCAGAGCGCGAGCGTGATCTTTCGGGTGACGCCCTCCAGCATACCGCGGCTCGGCGTGACGGCTTCGCCGTCCTTGACGACGAAGACGTTGAATCCGGGACCCTCGGTGACGTTGCCGTCCTCGTCGGGCAGCAACACGTTGTCGCCGCCCCGGTCGAAAGCCTCGAACAGGCCGGCCACGAAATCGAGGCGGCTGTAGTTCTTGATCCTGGGATCGACCGCGTCGGGCGAGATTCGCGGCGCCGAGGCGACGATCAGGTCGAGTCCCCTGTCCTGGACGTCCTTCTTGATGGTGTCGGAATAGGGCTGGGCGTAGGCGAAGAAGTTGGGCGTCGCGTCCCGCGGGTCCCGCGAGCCCGGCGCCGGTAAGCCGCGGGTGCAGACAGGCTTCACCAGGGCGCGCCGAAGGCCGGAGCGCCGCACGCATTCGTCCAGAATCCCGGTCAGTTCCTCGCGCGTCACCGGCGGCGCCAGCCGCAGCGTCTCGCACGACGTCAGGAACCGGTCGATGTGGAGGTCGCGGCGGAAATACCGGCCGTCCCATACCTTCAGCGTATCGAAGGCGCAGTCGGAGCGCGTGAACCCGAAGTCGAGGACGGAAATCCTCGCGTCGCGGAGCGGCCGGTAATCGCCGTCGATGAAGGCGACGCCCTCCGCCGGGTCGATGTCCGGGCCGAGCGCCTCCGCAGCTGACATGGGAAGCTCGTCCAACGCGCTCATCGCGGCCTCCGTTCGCTGTTCCCGCGGCGCTCGTTCAGCGTATCATGGGTCGCGCATGTAATGATCGCGCCACGGGATCTTCCATCCGGCCGGACGCCGTTGGCCCGTCATGCGAGCGGGACGACCGTCAGATCGGGCAAAGATGCCGGCCGTTCGACGGCCGGCGCCACCAGATAGGCGTCCGTCACCTGCCCCGGGCCCATGACCCGGCGCCAATCGACAACTTGCGGGTTCAGAAGACCCACGCCGTCGGGCCAGAACCCGTGATGGTCCGTGGAGGTCGCCTCGCGCAGCCGTTCGGCGACGAGGGAGCACGGCAGGCTGTTGGGGTATCCCGGTTGCGCCATGATCCTCAAGCATCCGTTCTGGGTGATCGGACAGGTCGCCCATCCCCACCGGATGTTGTCCCGCAGCCAGCGCCCCGCCAGTTCGTGGTGTAAATGTTCGGCATCCAGCAGGGCGATCAGGACGTTCACGTCCAGCAACGCCCTCATCGGTCGCCGGTCTCTTCGCGCAGCCGGTCGATCAGCTCGTTGGTGACGACGCCGCCGCGTTTGGGGAACGGGCGAAAGCCGAATACGGCGGCGGGCGCTTCCGGGCAGCCTCCCGAGCCATCCCGCGCGCCGCGCGTCAGCGCTTGCCGCAACAGGTTCGACACCACTGCGCCGGTGGACTTCGCCTCGCGCCTCGCGACGTCCTTGACGGCGATGAGCAGGTCGTCATCGATGTTGAGGGTAGTGCGCATCGCAGACTCCAAGCCAGCGGCAACGCCCGTGATGCTATCGCATCACGCATCATGGCATCAGCCATTTTCGCCGCTCCCGGCCTCCCGGAGCCCGCCGGTGGAGTGGAGAATTTCCCCGGCGAGCCGGCCGGGGTTGCTCGTCCTGCCCACGGGCGGCAAACGGCCAGAGGGCGGTGACCCATCCCAAAACGATCTCCCCCTGTCCAGGGAGAAGGAGTGTCAATGTCCCTTGCCGGGGGAGGAGCAGGAACGGACTGTAGAGGGACGAAAGTCGTGGCCAGTCGATGTGAAGGGCGGTGGGACCCGTAAGTAACGGAAGAATACGGAAGAATGCGGAAGGGCCTTGCGGAATCCGGCCGAAAGTCGTGGCCCACTCCCAGCCGGTGACGTGACCGATGGGGTGTGGCTTTCGGGTCACGTCATCAGGTTGCCGTGCTCGTCGTAGAGTTCCTCGCCGGGTTCGCCCTCGGGGACCTCGACGCCGTCGAAGACGGGCGGCAGCGTCGAGCGAAGCGGCTCTTTCTCGATGGGCCAGTAGAAGACGAAAAGGATGGCGAGAAACTCGGCGGGGTCATGACCCGGATCATGCAGGTGCCAGATGTGGCCCGCGCCGACGGTGACCGGTTTCGGCGCGTCGATGATCCGCTGGATGTCGGGGACGCGATAATGGTCTCCCCGAACCGTCCGCGCCTCGTCGTCCCAGACGATGGAGCGCGGCGCGCCATCACGGAGGTCATCCGGCAACATAACGGTGTAGACAGCCATTCGCCTGTCGCCTCCCTTGGCGTCACGAGGGGTCGTAGCGGAATAGCGCGCCCAGCGCAAGGTCCAGCATTTCCGGGTCCCTTTTCACCAATGCCTTCATGAAGTCCTCGCCATCTATCTTGTAGAACAACATTTGCATGGCCATCGTGATGACCTCGAGCGGCTCGCCGTCATTGTCCGATCCGAGTTTCGCATGATATTCCCTCCCTTGGTACTTGAGAATGTACGATGCCGTGGCCGTGCGCTTTTCGCCCTGAAGGGACGGGCGGATCGGACGGACCTGCCGCTCGATCCCTCTCGCAAACGCCGGGCCGCCCGTATATCACTCACGGAACGCAATTCCCGGATCCGCCCTGCGCGCCGCGAACCGTTGGCCCGAGCATGGCCGGAAAGGATCACATGACGGCCCGAAACTACCTCATCGGCATCGACGTCGGCGGAACCTTCACCGACGTTCTTTGCTACGACCCGGCGGGAAAGCGGTTCCTGTCCGCCAAGGCGCCCTCCCTCCCCGGCGAACAATGGCGCGGCGTGCTGGATGCGCTCGAAGCGCTCGGTATCGAGTACGGGAACATCGTCGCGTTCGTGCACGGCACCACCATCGCGACGAACGCGCTTCTCGAACGCAAGGGCGCGAGGACCGGACTGGTCACCACCGAAGGATTCCGGGACGTGCTGGAGATCGGCAAATGCCGGCGCCTGATCGGCGGGTTGTTCGACATCAAGTTCGTCCGCCCCGCGCCGCTGGTGAGCCGCGACGTTCGCCTCGAGGTTCCGGAGCGGACCGCGGCCGACGGCGAGATCCTGCGGCCGGCCGCGGACATCGACTTCTCGGCGATCGTCGAGAAATTCAACGCCGAAGGCGTCGAGGCGGTCGCGGTCTGTTTCCTGAATTCCTACGTGAACGGGGAGAACGAACGGGCGGCGGCGGCGGCGTTGTCGAAGCTCATGAACGGCGCGCACATCTGCGCGTCCTCGGGAATAGTGCGCGAGCGCGGCGAGTTCGAGCGCTTTTCCACCGCCGTGCTGAACGCCTACCTGACCCCGAACTTCATCGGCTATCTCGATACCCTCGCCGACGAGCTCGAAGGGCGCGGCGTGTCGGCGCCGGTCAACATCATGGGGTCCAACGGCGGCGCCATGACCCTCGAAAAGGCGCGTGAATTCGCGGTCAACACGTTCCTGTCGGGGCCGGTCGGCGGCGTCGGCGGCGCGGTGCGGGTCTCCGAACTCGCCGACCAGCGCGACGTCATCACCTTCGACATGGGAGGCACCAGCACCGACGTGGCGTTGGTCTCCGATCTCAGCCCACGCATCTCCCACGCCAACCAGATCGACGCCTACCCGCTCCAGATGCCGCAACTCGACATCCATTCCATCGGCGCCGGCGGCGGCAGCATCATCTGGGTGCGCCCGGACGGCACTCTCGAAGTCGGCCCCCAAAGCGCCGGCGCCGTACCCGGCCCGGCCTGCTACCGGCGAGGCGGCGTCGATCCCACGATCTCGGACGCCAACCTGTTGATGGGACGGCTCCCGACCGAGCGCAAGCTGTCGGGCGGGCTCGTGCTGTCCCGCGAGTTGGCGGAAAAGGCCTTCGAGGACCTCGCGGAGAAGCTCGGAGTCGCGGACGCCGATCCGGTCAGGCTCGCCGACTCGGTTCTGCGCATCGCCGTCGCGAAGATGGCGGGCGCCGTGCGCGAGGTTTCCGTGCACCGGGGCTACGATCCGCGCGACTTCACCATGGTCGGATTCGGCGGCGCCGGTCCGATGCACGTCTTCCTCGTCGCCGAGGAACTCGGCATCGCCAACGTGATCGTGCCCCGTTTCCCCGGCCATCTGTCGGCGCTCGGCCAACTGCTGGCCGACCAGCGCCGCGACTACGCCGATCCCTTCAAGGCCCGGCTGGGGGAGATCGATCCGGAGGATCTGCGGAGCCGCTTCGAGGCGCTGCGCGAAACCGGCGCGAGCGAACTGGACGGCGACGGGTTCGGCCCCGACCGCCGGGAGTTCGAATACGTCTGCGACATGCGGTACGTCGGCCAGTCGTTCACCCTGCGCATTCCCTGGCGGCCGGACTGGACGTCGAACGAGCCGCTTCGCGACGCGTTCGACGAGCGGCACGAGCAGACGTTCGGCCACGCCGACAAGGAGAACGACGCCGAGATCACCACGATCCGCCTCACGGCGATCGGCGTGGTCGACAAGACCGAACTCGGCTTCGAGCCCGAGTCCTCCGGCGACCCGCTGCTCGAGAAACGCCGAGTCTGGTTCGACGGAGAGTGGGTCGATTGCCCGATCTACGACCGGGCGCGCATGAGGCCCGGGTACGGGTTTGCGGGGCCCGGCATCGTCGAAGAGGCGGGAGGGACGTCGATCGCGCCGCCCGGCTGGCGCGTGCGCCTCCATGACTCGGGGGCGCTGGTCTGCGAACATGAGGCCCGCGGCTGAGCCGCACCCGCCACCATCGCCGCGAACGACGGGAAGGAGCCGACACATGAGCCAACCCGAAGCGACCGTCGCGCGAACAGGAAACCGCCCCGGCGCGCGCGGCATGAAGGAGTACTACGAGATCGCCGAGCGGGTGCTGCCCGGCGCGGGCCTCGCCGTCTACTCCAACCCGGACGACGTCCGCTTCGTCGTGCACAAGGGGGAAGGCGCCAAACTCCAGGATGTCGACGGCAAGTGGTACATCGACTATTCGATGGCGGCGTCCGTCAACATTCTGGGACATGCCCACCCGGCGATCGCCGACGCGATGAGCGACCAGCTCACGCGGGGTCACCTCCACTTCGGCAACCTCAACGTCCCGGTGATCGAGCTCGCCAGGGAGCTCGTCGACGCCATCCCCTGCGCCGAGATGGTGGTGTTCGGCTCCACGGGTTCCGAGGCGAACGCCTATGCGTTGCGACTCGCGCGCTCCTTCACGGGCCGCGACAAGGTCATGAAGTTCGAGGGCGCCTATCACGGGGCGCACGACTATTCGGCGATCAGCACGTTCGGCGGCGGGACCACCGGCACGCCCCACATCGCCAACCACCCCCACGGCATCGCCGACGGCGCCGGCATCCCGCGAGCCGTCCAGGAGACGGTCCTCGTCGCGCCGTTCAACGATCTCGAGGCGGTGCGCAGGATCATGGAGGAACACGCGGGCGAGATCGCGGCCGTCACCACCGAGCCGGTGCAGCGCAACATCCCGCCGCACCCCGACTTCCATCGGGGCCTGCGCGACCTCTGCGACGAGTTCGACGTCCTGCTCATCTTCGACGAGGTGGTCTCGGGTTTCCGCATGTCCTATGGCGGCGGCCAGGAGTATTACGGAGTGACGCCCGATCTCGCCGCATACGGCAAGATCATCGGCGGCGGCGCGGCCCTGTCCGCGGTCGCCGGGCGGGCGGAGATCGTCGATCAGGCGAATCCGCGCCGCCGCGGGGAAGACGACTACGTGTTCGTCAACGGCACCCACTGCGGCAACCCGCTCGCCGCGGCCGCCGGCCTGGCCTGTCTGCGCGAACTCAGGAAGCCCGGCGCCTACGACTGGCTGAACGGCCAGGCCGAGAACATGCGCCGGGAAGCCCAGAAGGTGTTCGACCGGCACGACATGCCGGTCCTCTCCTACGGAGTCGCCTCGTACTGGAACGTTCTGTTCCGCGATGCCCCGCCGCGGAACCAGGCGGACATGGACGCCACCGGCGACCTGAAGGCGAGCAAGGAATTCGACATGGAGCTCGTTCGTCAGGGCATCTACGTTCTGCCCATAAACCGGCGCTACTTCTCGCTCGCCCACGACGACGAGATCCTGGAAGAGAGCCTGCGGCGGATCGACGCGGCCTGCCGCGTCTGGACGACCCGGCATTAGAGCGCATCCGGTTTGACTGGAACCGCTCCGGCCCCCTTCGCCGACCGCGGCGGCGGACGGCCGGTCGACGCTTCCGGCCGCCTCATCGTCGCACTCGACGTTCCCACCGTCGCCGAGGCGCGCGAGATCGTGCGCGCGCTCGACGGCATCGTCACGTTCTACAAGATCGGCCTGCATCTCCAGTGGGACGGCGACGTCCAGCCCTTCATCCGGGAGTTGCTCGAGGCCGGGCGGCGGGTCTTCGTCGATTACAAGTACGCCGACATCGGAGCGACCATGCAGGGCGGTGTGGCCGGCGCGAGCCGAATCGGGGCGACCTTCCTGACCATTCAGGGCAGCGGCGAGGCCACCGACCAGGCGATCGGAGCCGCGCTGAAAGGGCGCGGCGACAGCACGCATCCGAAGCTCCTGCTCGTGACGGTGTTGACCAGCGTCGACGACGCCGACGTGGCGGCCCTCGGTCGCCGCCAGACGGTGGCCGACCTGGCCGTGGAACGGGCCTCGCGCGCCGTGAGCGCCGGCCTGGACGGCGTCGTCGCGTCGGGACGCGAGGCGGCGGCGATCCGCGCCGTGGCGCCCGAAAGTTTCCTCATCGTCACCCCGGGCGTGCGGCCGGCGCCGACGGCCGGCGACGATCAGAAGCGCATCGTGACCCCCGCCGCGGCCGTCGCCGCCGGGGCCGACTACCTCGTGGTGGGGCGGCCGGTCATCGCCCGGAACGACCGGCGCGCCGCCGCCGAGGCCATCATCGCCGAAATGCGGTCCGCCTTCGAGGCGCGGTGAGGCGGCCCGGCTTGCCGCCGAATCCCGATTGCGATAGATACCGGTTCCGGCGCAACCCGACGGCGCGGATCCGGGATTCGCGCCCCCAGAACGAGGATGAGCCGTGTCTGGAGTCCTGTGGCTCGCGTCGTACCCAAAATCCGGCAACACTTGGGTCCGCGCCTTCCTCGCGAACTACCTGGTGAACGGCCGTTCGCCCGTCCCGATCAACGACCTTCCCGAATTCGTCAGGGGCGACGGCCCCAAGCACTACTACGAACAGGTTCTCGGCTTCCCCATAACCGAACCGCTGTCGCCGAAGGAGACCCAGGAACTGCGGCTCGTCCTGCACGAAAGGTTCGCGCACGAAAGCCGGAACACGACGATCGTCAAGACCCACAACGCGATCGCGTACCTCGACGATCTTCCGACCATCAATCCCGAGGCCACGGAAGGCGCCGTGTACATCATGCGCAATCCGCTCGACGTCGCGCTGAGCTACGCGCATCACTACGGCATGACCTGCGACGAGGCGATCGAGAGGCTGGGCTCGGAACAGAATGCCCTGGGCGGAACGGAACGGCAGGTCTTCCAGTTCCTGGGAAGCTGGAGCGAGCATGTCCGGAGCTGGGTCGAGGCTCCGGGCCTCAAGGTCCACGTCATGCGTTACGAGGATATGCTTCTCGAACCGGTCGACTCGTTTTCCCGGCTTGTCGGGTTCCTGGAGATGCCCGAGGATCCCGGACGGTGCGAGAAAGCCATCGAATTCAGTTCGTTCGACGCATTGGCGGGCCAGGAGAGATCCCAAGGGTTCGTCGAGGCCATTCCGGCCCGGGAGCACCCGTCATTCCGGGGCAAGGGCTTGGAAACGGCGCCGGAGACCGCCGAGTTCCGAGGCGAGAGCCGGATCCGCTTCTTCCGTTCGGGAAAACTGGGGACGTGGCGCGACCACCTGACCGAAGAGCAGGCATCCCGCGTCATCGGCGACCACCAGGAGGTCATGGAGGCGCACGGCTATCTCGACGAAGGGGGCGCGCCGGTATTCTGAACGAGTCCACATGCCCTGCCCCCGGTCCCCGGCGACGGATCGCGGGCTCCCTGTCGTCGCGCCGGGAGACGAACGTGATGCAGCCGGTCCGCCAGGTCCGAACCGGCGCCCGCGTCGAAAGACACGGGCACCGCGGGGGCGTGCTCTGGTTCACGGGCCTCTCCGGCGCGGGCAAGTCCACCCTGGCCGTCGGGGTGGAGCGATCGCTGTTCGAGAAGGGGTACGAGTCCTACGTGCTGGACGGCGACAACATGCGCCACGGACTCAACGCGGACCTCGGATTTTCCCCCGAAGACCGCGCCGAGAACATTCGACGGGTGGGGGAGGTCGCGGCACTGTTCTCGCGCGCCGGCATCGTCGTCATCTCGGCGGTCATCTCCCCGTATCGTTCCGACCGCGCCCGCGCCCGCGCCGCGACGGGAGACGATTTCCACGAGATCTACGTCAAGGCGCCGCTCGAGGTCTGCGAACGCCGGGATCCCAAGGGTCTTTACGCCCGGGCGCGACGCGGGGAGATCAAGGACTTCACGGGAATCTCGGCGCCCTACGAATCGCCCGAGGCGCCCGATCTCGTCGTCGACACGGCGGCGAACGACGTCCCGTCATGCGTCGAATACGTGATGTCCTACGTCGAGACCGCCTTGCCGCTGCATGGCGGACCGGGCACGCCTACGTTCTAGGGACGGAGAGGCCGGATATCGCGGCAAGCCCGACCGCCCCGCTGTCCGAAAGGCGCGGGGCCGTGTCGGCGGCCAAACCTCCGAGAGCGTATACGGGAAAGTTCCGAAGCGTCCGTCGCGCCGTTCGCTCGAGCGCCGAGAACCGAACGGCCCCGAGCGGCCGGACGCCGGGGTGGCTTTCGGTGGCGAACACCGGCCCGAGCAGCGCCGCGTCCGATCCGGCGCGCGACGCCGCGACGAGCCCGCGCAGCGAATGGGCGGCCGTCGTGACGATCCAGTGGGGACAGCGGCGGCGCCATCGCCTCGCTTCCGCCGAGCGTTTCTCGGGGAAGTGGACCCCCCCGGCGGAAACGCGCATGGCCAAGGGGCCGTCGCCGGCGACGAGCAATCGCAGGCCGCGGCGTCGGCACAGGCCGGCCAGTTCCCGCGCCAGGGTGAGGCGATCCGGATCCTCGTAGTGGCGCAGAACGACCCCGGCGCCGCGGGGGAGCAGCGCCGCGGCGGGCAGCGGATCGGGCAGGCGCACGTCGTCCGTCAGCAACAGGATCGAAGGCAGCCCGTCCCCGCCGGGATGCCGCGAATTGAGGCGCGCGGCGAGCTCTGCTAGGGTCATACGTCAGCTTCGAAGGACTTCCGCGACAGTGCCATGAGGGTGGAGTCACCGCAATCGGCGGACCGCCGCCGGGATGTCGTCGACGTCGCGGCCAACCTTCGAACGGTGCGGGAGCGAATCGAGGAAGCCGCCCGGGAGTCCCGCCGGCGGGCATCGGATACGAGCCTGATCGCGATCTCCAAGACCCACGGCGCCGAATGCATCACGTCCGCGCTGGACGCGGGCCATCGCATCTTCGGGGAGAATCGGGTCCAGGAAGCGGAGGCGAAGTGGCCGCCGCTCAGGGAGGCCTGCCCCTCCGTGGAGCTCCATCTGATCGGTCCGCTTCAGACCAACAAGGCGAAGGCGGCGGTCGCCGTGTTCGACGTCATCCAGACGATCGACCGGCCGAAACTCGCCAGGGTTCTGTCGGAAGAGATGTCGCGCGCGGGCCGACAACGGGATTGCTTCGTCCAGGTGAACATCGGCGAGGAATCCCAAAAGGCGGGTGTGCCGCCGACGGAGGCCGACCGGCTCATCGCGGAATGTCGGGAACGGTATCAGCTGCGCGTGCGGGGCGTGATGTGCATCCCGCCGTTCGGTCAGGAGCCTTCTCCCTATTTCGCGCTCTCCGCCAAGATCGCGGAACGGAACGGCCTCCCCTGGGTGAGCATGGGGATGAGCGATGATTACGAGGTCGCCATCGCCTTCGGCGCGACTCATGTCCGGATCGGCTCCGCCATCTTCGGTCCTCGCGACTCGCCGTGATCCATCGCCGACCGTCGCGCGGAGTCATCCCCTTATGTCGATTTCCGTATCCCGGTCGCAGTCCCTCAGCACGACGAGAAGAGCGTCCAGCGCGAGCGCGACACATCCCGCGGTCGGCGCGAACGAATCACGAGCGACATGCAGAAAGACCGCGCTGCCCCGTCCCGGAGTCGGCGGCCTGTCGTTGTAGCCGATCACCACGACCACGTCGTAGACGCAGTCGTCGCGCCACAGCCTTTCGGCACCGGCGACATAGGGCAGGGACACGAGCCGGTTGTAAGCGGGATCTCTCGGATCGTCGCACCAGCCGTCGCATGGCTGGATCGGCCGGACGGGAAGTCCGGTTGTCGGGCGGGTCACGCGGTCCCGTCGGTAGAACACCTCCCGCAAGGGATGGACGCCCGCCGGCGTCGCGGCGTCGCCCTCCCGTTTTTCCGCGGTCACGCCGTTCCGACCGAGAGCGCAACGATGGACGATCCCGCGAAAGGCGAGCGTCGCCTCCGCGCTGACGACGATGCGGTTCATCGACTCCTGCCCACGCGCCGGTCGGGGGCGCGTCCCCACGGTCGAGAGGGCCGCCTAAAAGACGTGGCCAGCCCGTCTGGCTTTCGCGTCGAGATAATGGGCATTGTGCGCGGTGGCCGGGAAGGCGTGCGGCACCCGCGCGACGACGTCGATTCCACAATGCCGCAATCCCTCCACCTTTCCTGGATTGTTGGTCAGAAGGCGCACCCGGGAAATGCCGAGCAGCTCGAGCATTCGCGCCGCGGACTCGAAGAAGCGTTCGTCGAACGCGAAGCCCAGCCGCGCGTTGGCGTCGTAGGTGTCGAAGCCCTGGTCCTGAAGACGGTAGGCCCGCAGCTTGTTGATCAGGCCGATGCCGCGGCCTTCCTGCGCGAGGTACAACAGTACGCCGCCCCCTTCCTTCATCAGCGCGTCCACGGCGGCCCGCAATTGGGTCCCGCAATCGCAGCGCAGGGATTCGAGCAAATCCCCGGTAAAGCACTCCGAGTGCAGCCGGGTCGGCACCGCGGATCCGCGACTCGGCTCGCCGACGACGATGGCGAGGTGCTCGACCCCGCCGTCGCCGGGCCGAAATGCGACGACCTCCACGATTTCCGAGCCCGGCAACGGCACGCGCGCGGAGGTCACGCGGACCAGCGTCTCCGCCGCGCTCTCATGGAACCCGGCAATGCCTTCGGCGGCCACCATGAGCAGATCGTTGGCCGCCGAGAAGGCCTCGGCCCGCGACCGGCCCCCGTCCGTGAAGGACGTGGTCACGGCCGCGGGGAGAAGCTTGGCGAGTTTGCACAACTCCACCGACGCGGCGACGGACGCGGACGGCGGCGCGTCAGCAGCCGGGAACGGCCCACGCAACGGATTGGCGAGGTCCGCGGTCGGATCGGACAGGTTTCGGATGATGGCCGGATCCGGATCGTCCCCGATCTTCAGGACCGCGACGTCGGCTCCGGTGGGCGGAATACGCAGCACGGCGGCGCGCTCGGCCGTAATCGCGAGCGTCGGACGGCCGGCACCGAGATTCGCGAGCCAGGCGAGTGCTTCGCCAGTCGTCTGTTCCGCCGCGAAGGCGATCGCGAATTCCGCGCCGGCGCCCGTCACCACCACCGGAAGGCCCCGCCGAACGTCCGAGATCGCGCGGTCCACGGAGCGGGTCGTCGGCCGGGTCGACACGGACCCCGGCACGCGCGTCTCGCCGCTCCGCCGTTCCGGTGTTTCGCCGCGGGCGTTCATGACGCGGGAGTATAGACCATGGCGGCGACGGGAGACCGTAGGGCGGGGGAAGGTGACGAACAGGTTGTCGGACCCCGGTTCGTGTAACATCCTTGACTTTCGATCCGGGACCGGACGGCGGGCGACGAATGACGGCAAGGAAAGTTCTGCTGGTCGAGGACGACGAGGCATTGCGCGAGTCGTTGTCCGAGCAGCTCGACAGACACGGGGAGTTCCGGATGACGACCGCGGCCAGCGGCGGCGGCGCGCTGGAGGACGCAAGGAACGAACACTACGAGCTCGTGCTGCTCGATATCGGTCTCCCGGACATGGACGGCCGCGAAGTGTGTCGAATGATGCGGCACGTCGGGGTCAAATGCCCCATCATCATGTTGACCGGCGCCGATTCGGACGCCGACACGATCCTGGGATTGGAGTCGGGCGCCAACGATTACATCACCAAACCCTTCAAGATAGGGGTTCTGGTCGCGCGGATGCGGGCCCAGATACGGCAGCACGAACAAAGCGAAGATGCCGTCTTCAACATCGGACCCTACGTCTTTCGTCCGGGCGCGAAGCTCCTGACCGAGGAAGAAAGAGGACACAAGGTCCGCCTGACGGAAAAAGAGACATCGGTTCTCAGGTATCTCTACCGGGCGGGCCCGCAGGCCGTATCCCGAGACACGCTCCTTTCGGAGGTCTGGGGATACAATGCCGCCGTGACGACCCACACGCTCGAAACCCACATCTACCGTCTGCGCCAAAAGATAGAACCCGATCCGTCCCGCGCGCGGATTCTGATCACCGAACCCGGCGGCTATCGGCTGGTTCCCTAGAGCGATCCCGGTCCGGCGGGAAGCGCCCCTTTCGCTCTTTCGCCCCATATCGCGGTCGGGCACAATGCGGACGGGAATTCATGGCGCGGGTGTTGACCGAAGGGGGGCGCGTGGCCGCTTCGGACGTGTTCAGCGTGAGGTTCTGGGGGGTTCGCGGGAGCATTCCCTGCTCCGACCCCGGCGTTTCCCGTTATGGCGGGAACACGTCGTGTCTCGAGATTCGCTGCGGCGAGCATCTGATCGTACTGGATGGCGGGACGGGCGTTCGCTATCTGGGCCGGTCCCTCAACCAGAGCGATCCCCTGGATGCGGACGTATTCCTGACGCATACGCACTTCGATCATGTCTGCGGCCTTCCGTTCTTCGGCCCTTTCTACAATCCTCGAAACACGTTCCGGATCTGGGCCGGGCACCTGAGCCCGGACCTGACGCTGGAGCAGGTCCTGATCGACATGATGATGGCGCCGCTGTTTCCGGTGCCTCTGACGATCTTCGCTGCGAACATGAGCTACCACGACTTCCGCGCGGGGGAGAGCGTCAACGTCAAACCGGGAATTACGGCGAGGACGACCGAGCTCAACCACCCCAACCGCGCCACGGGATATCGCATCGACTACAAGGGGAAGTCGTTCTGCTACCTGACGGACACGGAGCACACGAAGGACCGACTGGACGGGAACATCCTCGAGCTCATCGAGGGCGCCAACTACGTCGCCTACGACGGCATGTACACCGACGACGAATATCCCGACCGGGTGGGGTGGGGACATTCGACCTGGCAGGAAGGGGTGCGGCTCTGCGACGCGGCGAACGTCGAAACGTTCGTCCTGTTCCACCACGACCCGGACCATACCGACGATTTCCTGGACGGCATCGCGGAACGGCTGGAGGCCCGGCGTCCGGGATCGATGGTGGCGCGCGAGGGGCTCGTCATCGACCTGCTTTGACTTCCGCATGAACCTTCGAGCGCTGCGCCTGGGCCTGACGACGGTCCTGGGGCTCGCGCGGCGCGGCTTCTTCATCCCCCATCGTCATGCCGGAGACCTGCCGCGTCCGGGCACCAACGCTCCCTACGAAGCGGTTCGCCGCCGCTTCGTCGAACGTGAAGCGACGTTTCGGGACATCCTTTCGCTCGTCGAGTCCTTCGGCGACGACCTGCGCGCCATCGGCGCCGGGCCTCCCCCCGCGCCACGGTGGGAACAGGATTGGTTCCCCCGCCTCGACGCCGCGATCCTCTATGCCCTGCTTCGTCACGAGCGGCCTTCGCGGGTGGTCGAGGTGGGATCGGGCCATTCGACGCGCTTCATCGCCCGGGCCGTTTCCGATGGCGCGTTCCCGTGTACCGTGACGGCGGTCGATCCGGGTCCGCGCGCCGCGCTGTCCGGTCTCGACGTCCAATTCCTGACGATGACGGTTCAGGAGGCCGGCACGGAACCTTTCGACACCCTGCGAACGGGAGACTTCCTGGTGATCGACTCGAGCCACGTGCTCATGCCGGGCAGCGACGTCGACATCGTCCTGAATCGCGTGCTTCCCGCGCTTCCCGAGGGGGTCTGGATACATTTCCACGACGTGTTCCTGCCCGACGACTATCCGACCGAGTGGGGCTGGCGTGGCTACAACGAGCAAACCGCCGTAGCGCAGCTCGTTTTCGGGGACTATGAGACGGTGTTTTCAAGCCGCTACATGACGACAGCCATGCCGGCCGCCTTCGATACGAGCGTCGCGCGGCGCCTCCCCATTCCGCCGGGCGCGTTCGAATCGAGCCTGTGGCTGCGAAAGGCCTCCCGAACACGTCGTGGACGCGGGGGTATGGACGAGCGAAACCGACAACTTGCCCAAACGCGAAACACGTAACCGCAACGAGGAGAAACCGATGTCCGCTCCGCTCCAGGGCCGCTCGTCGAGGATGCCGAAGTTTCTTCCATTCGGCGGGGCCGGACCGCTCGAGATACCCGAGCGCGTCCGCGCGGCGATCGAACGGCAACAGGCGCAAAGCGAGATCCTGATCGGCTGGGTTCAGCTGGGAGTGGTCGGCGTCTTCGGAACGCTGTACGCGCTGTCGCCCAAGACCTTCCACACGGACGTCATGATTACGCCGGTCCCGTGGGCGTTGACGGCCTATCTCGTTTTCACGGTCATACGTCTGCTGCTGGCGTACCGCAATGCCTTGACGCGGTGGTTCCTGACCCTCTCGGTGATCGTCGACATGACCTTGCTCATGGGACTTATCTGGAGCTTTCACGTCCAGTACGAACAGCCGGCGGCGTTCGTCCTGAAAATACCGACACTCCTCTACGTGTTCATTTTCATCGCCCTGCGGGCGCTGAGATTCGACGCCTTTTTCGTGCTGTTGGCGGGTGTGACGGCTTCCGTGGGATGGCTGTTCGTAGTCGGCTTGTCGGTAATCGAAGGGACCAGCGAGATCACGCGGGACTTCGTTCTGTACATGACGTCGACGCGGATCCTTCCGGGTGCGGAATTCGACAAGATCGCATCCATTCTCGTCGTTACCGCGATCCTCGCCCTGGCGATCGTCCGGGCGCGACGGCTGCTGGTCCGATCGGTGACGGAAAGCGCGGCGGCCGAGGATTTGTCGCGGTTCTTCTCCCCCGAGGTCGCGGACCAGATCACCAGGTCCGAGCACCGTATCGAGCCGGGGCAGGGAGAACTCGTCGACGCGGCCGTGTTGTTCTGCGACATCCGCGGCTTCACGCGGCTCTCCCTGGAGTTGACGCCCGATGCCCTGATGGCCTTGCTGGCCGAATACGAAACCCGGGTGGGCAACACCATCCAGAATCACGGCGGCAGTATCGACAAGTATCTGGGGGACGGCATCATGGCGACGTTCGGCGCGGCATCCAGATCGGAGACCTGGGCCGCCGACGCCCTGAACGCCGTCGACGAACTCGTGGCCATGACGGAGGCTTGGCGGGAAGAGCGTCGCGCCGCGGGCGAACGGCCCCTGGAGATCGGGTTCGCGGTGGCCACGGGGCCGGTCATCTTCGGCGCCGTCGGCGATCCCAAACGGCTCGAGTACACCGTGATCGGCAATGCCGTGAATCTCGCCGCGAAGCTGGAGAAACACAACAAGGTCGTGGACGCCGTGGCCCTCACGACGGAGTGGGCATACGAGGAGGCGCACTCGCAGGGCTACGAGCCTCCACGGCGACGGCCGGTGCTTGAGAAGGCCGAGGTCGTCGGGGTCGAGCAGCCGATCAACCTGATAGTCCTGGCCCCGTGACCGCGGGGCGAACGCCGGTCAGCGATACGGATCCGCGGCGTCACGCAATCCGTCGCCGAAGAAATTGAGCGCCAGCACGACGACGATGACGGGCGCCACCGGCAACATGAGCCAGGGGTACAGCGCGACGACGTTGATGTTCTGGGCCTCGTTGAGAAGCACGCCCCAACTCGTGACCGGGGGGCGCAACCCGAGTCCCAGGAACGAGAGGGCCGTCTCGCCCAGGATCATCGAGGGAATGGAAAGGGTCGCGGACGCGATCAGGTGGCTCATGAAACTCGGCATCAGGTGCCGTCCGACGATGCGGGAGGGGCTGGCCCCCATGAGCCGGGCCGCCGTCGCGAAGTCCTCCTCGCGCAACGCCAGGATTTTCCCCCGGACGGCGCGCGCCAGTCCGGTCCAGTCGACGAGCCCCAGGATGACGGTAATGCCGAGATAGACAAGAATCGGACTCCAGGTCACGGGAAGGGCCGCGGACAACGCCATCCACAGCGGCAACTCGGGGAAAGAACGGATGATTTCGATAAGCCGCTGGGTCAGGGTGTCCCACCAGCCGCCGAAATAGCCCGACACGCCCCCGAAGAACAGACCGAGAAGGAAGCTGATCGAAATGCCCACCAGGCCGACGGTCAACGAAATCCGCGTGCCGTAAACGATCCGGGACAGCATGTCGCGACCCAGCCGGTCGGTCCCCAGGAGATACAGCGTTCCCCCCTCGGCGGGACACATCAGATGGAGACGGGCCTTGAAGAGCCCCCAGAATTCGTACTCGTCCCCGTGGCAGAAGAACCGGATGGGCTGAACCAGGTTCGGATCCGGCATGTATTCGCGTTTCAGATTTTCCATGTCGAGACGGTAACTCAGCCCGTAGACGAAGGGACCCACGAGCTCGCCTTCGTGGAACAGATGCAATTTCTGCGGCGGCGCGAAGACGTGCCTGGCGTCTCGCGACTGGAGGTGGTAGGGTGCCAGGAACTCACTGACAAGAATGGAAAAATAGAACGCCGCCAGCACGGCTCCCGACGCGACGGCAAGGCGATGGCGGCGGAATTTCCACCACATCATCCGCCACTGCGAGGCCATGTAGTACCGCTCCTGCTCGACCGTCATGCTTTCGACCAAATAGGGATCGAAGGGCTCGTCGTTGACGAAGCGGCTTGGTTCGCCTTCAGCTCCGGGATGGACGCGGTCGGTCATCGAATCGCGTGCTCGCCGAGACGGATTCGTGGATCCAGCGCGGCCAACGCCACGTCGGAGAGGAACATTCCGATGACGGTCAGCAGGGACAGGAACATCAGGAACGATCCCGCGAGATACTGGTCCTGGGCCTGCAACGCGTGGACCAGCATGGGGCCGGTCGTCGGCAACGACAGAACCACCGATACGATGGCGGCGCCTGATATGACCTGGGGCAGCATATTTCCGATGTCGGAAACGAAGGGATTGAGAGAGACCCGCAGCGGATACTTGATCAGGAGGCGGAGCGGCGAGAGGCCCTTCGCCCGGCCGGTGACCACGTACTGCTTTTGCAGCTCGTCGAGCAGATTGGCCCGCAACCTGCGAATCATCGCGGCCGTGCCGGACGTCCCGATGACGATGACCGGTATCCACAGGTGTTCGAGAACGGAGATGAATTTCGCCCACGACCACGGCTGGTCGAGATACCGGGGATCCATCAGACCACCGATCGACGTGCCGAAGGTGATGTTGGCGAAATAGACCAGGACCAGGGCGAGCAGGAAGTTCGGCGTCGCGAGACCGATGAATCCGAGAAAGGTCAAGGAGTGGTCGCCGACGCTGTACTGGTGGGTCGCGGAATACACGCCGATGGGAAACGACACCACCCAGGTGAAGACGATCGTGGCGAATGACACGATAAAGGACAGCAGGAGCCGGTCCCCGACGACTTCGGTCACCGGCAGGTCGAACTCGAAGGAATAGCCGAGATCGCCCTGCAGGAGACCGGAGAACCCCTTGGGGCCCGGCCAGACCCCCAGCCAGGTCGCGTACCGCTCGACGAACGGGCGGTCCAGTCCATACTGATGGCGCAGAAATTCGGCCTTGGCCAACGCCGCGGTATCGCCTCGGCTTTTCAGCTCCTGGATTTGATTCGAGAGGTAATCGCCGGGCGGAAGTTCGATAATGACGAAGATCAACGCGCTGATCGCCAACAGCGTGGGGATCATGATCAATACCCGATGGACGAAATACGTGAACATCGCCGCGCTCGTCCGAACCGCCTAACCGCCCGTCGGCGGGCCAGTATCGTCCGGGTTCACCGTGCGAACCAGAACGTGTCCGGCCGATAGACGCCGAACTGGGCGCCCGGGTCCCAGTTGTAGACAGCCTTGACGGGCACGTTCATCAACGTTTTCCTGACGACGACCGGTTGCGGCACGCCGGAGACGATCCCGATGGAAAAAAGCATATCGTGATGAATACGCAACATTCTCCGCCAGATGCGTTCGCGTTCCCCGGTAGTGGAGGAGCGCGACCACTCCTCGTTGAGTCGCGCCAGTTCGATGGCGGCGGCCATGTCCGGCGGCTCCCCCGACCTGCCCTTCGTTTCAAAGTACTGACCCCACTTCGGCCACTGCAACTGTAGCTGACTCGTCGGGGCCAGCTCCCGCGGGCTGGTCTCGGCCGTGGCCAACCCGTTCTCCAGCCCGAACCAGATCGACATCAGGGTCTCGCCCGCGAAGATACGGTTGCGAAAGACTTCCCGCTGGGACGGCTTGGTAAACAGCCGGACGCCGATCCTGGCCCAGTCGTCCCGGATCAGCTCGAGGACGTCCGTCTGTTCCGTGTCCTCGCCGGCGGTCTCGACGATGACGTGAATCGGCCGTCCATTTGGCAGCAGGCGGGTTTCGTCGCTGTCCCGTTCCGTCAGACCCATCTCGTCCAGCAGCCCGTTCGCCTTCTCGATATCGAACTCGGTCCGCGCATACACCCCGTCATAGAGCGGGCTGTCCGGCAGCACCGTGTTGTGATGCTCCAGGGCGAGCCCGAAATAGAGCACCTGATTGATCAGCGGGCGGTCGATGGCGAGACTCAAGGCCTTTCGGAACCGCCGGTCTCGCATCATCCCCCGCCAGACCGGGTCGTTGTGGTTGAGGTTCGGGAACAGTGCGAGGTGCGCTCCTTTCGCCGTGCGCCACAAACGCACGTCGTACCCGCCACGCCTGGAACCGTCCTTCAGGAACGTGTAGTCGTCGAACGAGATGTTCCGCGCCTGAAGGTCCGATTGCCCGGCCCCGGTCTTGGCGGAGATCAGCCTTCCGTCCGCCTGAACCAGCACGACCTCGTCGATATACGGGAGCTGGCGGCCTCGCGCGTCGATACGGTGGGAGAAAGGATTGCGCCGGGCGACGAACCGCGGCGCCGGTGGACGCGTCGTGTTCCTCCAGGGTTGCAGCGTCGGGAGATCCGGATTGTCGAACCTGTAAAGGTTGTCCCGCCGATTGTGCAGCGCAGCCCAGCTTCTCTCCCCTTCTTCCTCGGCGCGTCGGGCCGCCGCCGCTTCGCCGACATGGCGGGGGTGAAACTGCTTCAGGTAATGGGCCGGGCGGTAGATGAACAGGGGCGACGCGCCGGCGATACGCGGCAGGAAGAAAGGATTGGGCGCCGGCCAGGTGTATCTGACCGTGTGATCGTCGATGATCTCGAACCACGGGAGTTCCCCGCCGACGATCATGTCGCGCGGCGGACCCGACGGAGCGAGGTTCGGATTGTTGGCGACATCCTCCCAGTAGTAGCGGAAATCCTCCGCCGTAAAGGGGTGACCGTCGGACCATTTGTGCCCCCGGCGCAGTTTGAACGTGAATACGCGACCATCCCGGACATCGAAGTCCTCCAGGATATCAGGCCGCAACCGAAACGCGGTGTCGTACCCGACGAGGCGCGCATAGCCGTAAACCGCGAGGAGACGGGTGTCCTTGGCGCGGCCGATGAGCATGTTCAGCGTCCCGCCGTGTCGGCCCGGACGCCTCGAGCCGCCCTCCAGGTCCACGACCAAGGGAGCCAGTGGAACGCGCTCCGCGACGGGCGGCAGGGTTCCCGAGGCGACGGCCCGCGCGAGAGAGGGCGTTTCCCGCAGCTCAATGGCCAGGACCGGCCAAGTCAGACATGCCGCCGACGCGACGGCGACGGACAGGGATCGTCGGACCGTCGGGGTCACGCCGCCGGCCGACGCGCGTCGGAACCGTCGCCGACAACCCGGACGTAGTGATCGTCGCCCAGATGAACGAGACCGGGCCTCGCAGCCCCGTCCGCGGTGAACGGCGGCGGCCAGGCGGACGGTTCCGAGGCACGCCCCGCCATCAGCGCGGTCAGATCCAGGCGCCTCCGAGGATCCGTCTTGGGCACGGCGGCCAGCAGCGCCCTG
The DNA here is from genome assembly GCA_965200265.1 of Alphaproteobacteria bacterium. GTDB lineage: Bacteria > Pseudomonadota > Alphaproteobacteria > UBA2966 > UBA2966 > UBA2966. Next base: position 3,091,793 of record OZ241357.1, read on the forward strand.
GTATAGGGATGCAAGGGATCCCGCAGCAGCACGTCACGAGGCGCCATCTCGACCAGCCGGCCCTTGCACATGACGGCGACCTTGTCGGCGATGTAATCGACGACGGCCAGATCGTGCGAAATGAACAGATAGGTGAGATCGAATTCCCGCCGCAGATCCTTCAGAAGATTGAGTACCTGGGCCTGCACCGAGACATCGAGAGCCGAGACCGGTTCATCGCAGATGAGCAAATCGGGTTGAAGCGCGAGCGCCCGCGCGATGCCGATCCGCTGCCGCTGCCCCCCGGAGAAACTGTGCGGATAGCGGCGCAGGTAACGGATATCGAGACCGACGAGCCCCATGAGCTCGCGGACACGCTCCATACGCTGCTCCCGGTCTCCGATTCCGTGAATGACGAGCGGCTCACCGACGATATCGAACACCGTCATGCGCGGGTTCAGGGAGCCGAACGGATCCTGGAAGATGTACTGGACCTTCCGCCGGAAATCGAACAGCTCCCGGCCGCCGAGTCTCAACACGTCGACCGGCGATCCCCGATCGTTGAACGTGACGGTCCCCTCGCCAGGGCCGATGGCCCGCATGATGATCTTGCTGGTGGTCGTCTTGCCGCAGCCCGACTCGCCGACCAGCCCCAGACATTCACCCCTTTCGATATCGAAGCCGACATCGTCCACGGCCAACATGGAATCGCCGGGCCTCGAACCGGACACCGAGGTCTTTCGGGTCGTGAACCGCTTGCTCAGATTCCGCACCGACAGCAACGGCGCGCGCGCCGCTTCGGTATCGGGCCACGGTTCCCTGTCCCCGAGGAGCCGGCCACCTTCCGCCTCGATCTCGCGGATCGGGACCAGCCGTTCGCCCGCCTCCATGTCGAAACGGGGAACGGCGCGCATGAGGGCCCGAAGGTACGGATGCCGGGGGTCGTCGAAGATGTCGTGGAGAGTTCCCGCCTCCATGACCTTTCCGCGATACATCACCACGACTTCGTCCGCCACGTTGGCGACGACGCCGAGGTCGTGGGTGATCATCAGAATGGCCATGCCGAGCTCGGCCTGCAGGTCCCGCATCAACTTCAGGATTTGCGCCTGAATGGTCACGTCCAGAGCGGTCGTCGGCTCGTCGGCGATCAGGATCCCGGGCCGGCACACCAACGCCATGGCAATCATCGCGCGCTGACGCAGCCCTCCGGACAACTCGAAGGGGTAGGCGCGCGCCGCCCTCGGCGGATCGGGAAAGCCCACCAGTCGCAGCATTTCGATCGTCGCGTCGTGCGCCCCCGAGGCATCGCGATGCGTATGCAGGCGTACCGCCTCGCCGACCTGATCGCCGATCGTGTGAAGCGGAGACAACGACGTCATGGGTTCCTGGAAAATGATCGAGATGCGACCGCCCCTCAACTCCCGCATCGCCCGGCCGTCAGGCTTCAACGCGACGATATCGGCGACGCTCCCCGGCTTCTCCGGGTCGAAGAACAGTATCTCGCCGGCGGCGATACGGGCCGGCCTGGGAAGGATGCCCATGATGGCTTGGGAAACGACGGTCTTTCCCGACCCCGACTCGCCGACGAGCGCGACGGTCTTTCCCGCCGGGATCCGGAAAGATACGCCGTCGACGGCCTTGACGATGCCTTCGGGGAGGTGGAACTCGACCGTGAGATCGCGAACGAGCAGAACGTTTCCCATCAAACGACCGGTGCGCTCGTTTTCTCCGACATCCCCGTAACGCCCAACGCCCGCATATTGTCCAGCGTGGCATCGCCGAGGGCGATATCGCGACACGCCGCTTCCTCGGCGGCGCGGCCGACAATGTCGGAAAATCCCTCCAGGGTCGAGTCCAGGCGGACCGTCCGACCGGCGCCGCTGACCCGGAGCTGCATCCAGCCGCGGCCACGGTCCCGCCGGGTCGAGTAGTACCGAAGCCGCACATCCGATACGTCGGACCAAGCGAGTTCGAACCCGATCGGTCCCGACACCCGCAACCCCGTCTCCGTCGCTTCATACGCGGTCAGCTGGCGAACCAGCGTCCGAACCGCGAAGACGCCGAAAAGGATCGCCAAGGGTGCGAGGACGTAGACGAACCCCCCGGTCAGGTCGAGGAGTACGAGGGGGCCCGCGGTCGCGAGAAGGCCGATTCCGGCGCGGCAGTAATCGGCGGCCAGACCGGACGTGGAATATCGGTGGGCGCTCAAGGCTCCAACCCGAACACGTCACGCGGCGCGAGCCAACGGGCGGCGGGGTGCTCCCCGGTACGGACAAGGAGCTCCCGCAGAAACGCGAACGCCGCATCGGACCAGACCGCGTGGTGCGTCAGCAACCCGGTCGGCTCGGCCGCGTCGGCCAAGCCATGGCGCCGCCGCGAGAGATGCCCGATCGTCTGCTCCAGTGCGCCGGCGACGCCAATGAAGTCGCGGGCGCCGCGCCAGTCGACGGGGTCGATGTGACAGTTTGCCTGCCGAAGCCCGGGGACCGGCGCGGCCGCGCGACGGTCGCCGTGGGTCGACAATCCCCGAAAGCCGTGTTCCGGCAGCAGAGGGACCAGAGTTGGCGAAATACGGTTCCACGGCGGCACCAGAACCGGGATCGCCTTGCGACCCGCCAAGGCGACGAGCTTCGCCCGGGCCCTGACGAGTTCGTCCGCCATCGCGCGCGGAGACCGGGAATCGGCGAGTTCGCATTTCTTCGCGCCGGGCGCCTCGAAGTTGTCATGGGTCACGCCGTGAACGGCGACGGCGACGTTCGCATCTCTTTCCAGACATGCCGGCAGTTCCTCCCGCGCGAGGGCGGGAATGACGGCGAGACAAAGCGGCACGCCGTGCGTCGCCGCGGTGTCGAGCAGGCGCTCCAGCGCCGGAACGGGACGTGTCGCATCGTCGTCCCGCCACCACATCGTCGCCTTCCGTCCGGCGGCCGACCATGCATCCAGTTCGCTCATCAACGCGGACCAGGTTCCCATCGGCTCATCCCGCGTTCACATATGCCGGGCGGGCCGCCGCGCCCATGCCTCGAGAAGATCCGCCGTCGCGTCGGCGCCCGACAGATCGATGCCGGGGTCCCTGGGGCCCGCGCGACAGGCGGAGTCGACGGCATACGCCAGGTTCTCCGGCGAGAGCTCGGCCTCGGAGACGACCTCGATCAGCCTGCGCCCGCGCAGCAGTTCAGCCCTCGTCGCTTGTTCCGTCTCGACCCCGGTCGCGAACGGCACGATGACGGCGGGCGTTCGCGCCCGAAGCGTCTCGACGACAGTGTTGTACCCGCCCTGGCTGACGGACACGACGGCTCTCGAAAGCAGGGCCGGGAAGTCGGGCCGGGCGGCCTCCACGATTACGCCGGAATCCGTTCCGTCCGGTCGAGAGGCGAGCGAATCCGCCGCGCCACGCGAGCCCACGAGCAGGCGCCAGACACGGTCGCGCGACGCCGTAAGCGGTCGGCACGCCAACGCGACTTCCAACAGGCGCCGGCCCACCGCGCCGCCCCCGGCGGAAACGATGACTTCGTTCGTCCCGTCCGTGCCGCCGTCCTCGGAAATCCGATCGACGACGTATCCCGTATACCGCACCTTTTCCTCGATCCAGCGCGCTTGGGGAAACGTCTCTCCCAGGGTGACGAGGGACGGATCGGCGTGGACGAGAACGTGGTCGAAGTACGTGTCGAGATGGCCGCGCACCTCATCCGCGCGACCGGTCCGCGATTGTCCGACCAGGATGTCGCGTACCGACGAGACGACGACGGGGCGAGGACGCGCATTCTGGGCGGCCCATAGCAGAGGAAGCAATTCGAACTTCATCTGGCGGCGTCCGAAGGGGAACAATTCGACGACGAGCAGGTCCGGCCGGCATCGCTCGAACGCCTCCAGCACGAGACCGACTCGCCGGCGCCGCAAGGCGTCGCCGACCCGGGATCCGTCTTCCGCGAGAAGCGTGGAGTAGTCGTCCTCCGTCGCATGGACTGCCGGCAACTGCACGAGCCTCGTGGCCCCGAGATCGATTTCGGGGGGCGCCCGACCGCCCGACATCAGGGTCACGTCCATGCCCCTCGCCGCGGCGGTCCGCGAAATGGCGGCGGCGCGCCTGAAGTGACCGATACCCACGAGGTGCTGCACGTAGACGAGAACGCGCGGTCTGTTCACCGCATCCGCCGATTCTTTGTCGGTGACGGCCGTCGAGCCGGCGCCATGGGGACGTTGAGGGCCGATATCCGCGGGACGCCATGATCGTCCACGTCGAACACATGGGCGCGGGACCAGTCCAACTTGCGCGGTGGCGGTCCCACCATGTCCCAATCGAGCGTCGCCGCGAAGATCGCTCGAATGACGCCCCGATGCGTGACCGCCACCGTATCCCGCCGCGCCGCGCCGATCTCCGCCAGCAGTGGCCGGACCCGGCGCAGGACCTGACGGGGGCTCTCGCCCCGGTCGGGACGAAAGTCCAGACCCTTGTCCTCGTTGTCCCGCATGGCCTCCCCGAGCTCTTCGCGGAGACTCTTCAGGGTGCGACCCTCCCATACTCCCCAGTCCATTTCGATCAGGCGAGGATCGGTCGGGACCGGGCCGCCACACAGGATCCGCGCGGTTTCCCGCGCGCGCGAAAGGGGGCTCGAGATCCAGGTGAAGTTCGCCAGCCCGGACGGAACCTCGTAGCCCCGGATCTTCGCGCGTCCCGTTTCGGACAGGGGCACGTCGCACCGGCCCTGGATCCGCCGATCTTCCGTGAAGACGGTCGGTCCGTGACGTATCAGGGCGAGCGCGGTCACGAGGCCCGTCGTGCGGCGCCATGGCGTGCCTTGGCGGCATGAGCGACGGCCCGATCGATAATGCCGCTGGCCCTGATCAGGGACCGTTCGTCCCGAATGAACTCGCGCCCCCGGCGCCCCATTTCCCGCCGTCGAACGGGATCGTCCAGAAGGCCGCGAACGGCCCTGGAAAAGGCTTCGCGGTCGCTTGCATCGACGAGAATGCCCGTTTCGCCGTCACGGATGACCTCGCGGACCCCTCCGGCGTCGCCGGCGACCGTCGGCAATCCCGCCGCCTGCGCCTCGAGGAACGTCATTCCGTAGGCCTCGTTGACGCCGGGCCAGACGAGGACATCGCACGCCGCGTAGACATGCTGCAATTCGGGCGCCGCGAGTTGGCCCAACCAAGCGACGCATCCGCCCCGACCGGTCAAACCAAGGCGGGAGATTTCGGCTCTCACGTCCGCGCGGGCGGCGCCGTCACCCACGATGACGAGCTGCCAGTCGTCTCCCGGCAGCATCGCCAGGGCGCGCGACAGCAGGCGATAGGATCGGAGTTTGTCCCCCCGCCGCATCATCGCGACGGCCAGAAGCCAGTTCTTGGCGCCATCGAGAGCGTGCCGTTCGACGAGAGCCGCCCGGCGGGAGTTCCGATCCGCGTCGTCGGCGTCCGCCACGGGATCGAGGAACGGCGGCAGACGGAACAATTCGGCTTCCGCGCGCAGCAGGGGCAGCACACAGGGAACGTCCCGTTCCACGAGGGCCAGCACGGAGTCCGCGGTGCCGAGGGCGCTCGCCACCGCCTCGTGACCCGACGCCCATGACCCGTTCGCGCGCTTGGGCGCGTGGCTTGCCTCGGCGACGACGTACCCCAGGCCGAGTGCACGCGACACTCTGGGTCCGATCCAGTCGGGGGCCTTGTAGTACAGGTGGTAGGTGAACCAGACCTCCGGTCTCCGGCTCCCGGAACGGGCCCGATAGTCGCGAACGATCCGGTCCGCCTCGGCCTCGGCGGCGTCTCGAACCGCATCTTGCCGCGCGGGATTCCCGTCGAAACTTCTGAACGTCGACGCGACGTCGACGGTATGCCCCGCGAACCGTAGAGCCGAGACGAGTTGGCGGGCCATGCGGCGATCGCCCGACGGCGCCGGATGGGTCGGCGCCTTCAGGGGTGCGTAAAACGCGATCCGCAAGGGGTATTTTCCTCGTTCACGGGCGACAGCCCGAACAGCGACGCGAGCCGTCCGACGTGCCCGGTCGAGGCGAACCGTTCATGGACACGCTTCAGCGCGGCGGCGCCCAACCGCTGGCGGTGCCGGGGGTCCCGCGCGAGTCTGGAGATGGCGCCGGCAAGCGCCACGGTATCGCCGGGCTCGATCAGGACGCCGGTCGTTCCGTCGGAGATCAACTCGGCGATGCCCGGCAGGTTCCCGGAGATGCAGGCGAGGCCCTGACTTTGCGCCTCGAGCAGGACGTTGGGGAGGCCGTCGCGGTCGCCGTCCTTGGCGACGATGCTGGGCAGGACGAACAGATCCGCCAAACCATAGTTCTCGAGAACGACCTCCTGCGATTGAGGACCGAGCCATTGGATCCGGTCGGCCAGCCCCGACCGCGCCGCCTTGCTCCTCAGACGGTCCAGACGGGGTCCGCCCCCGATATGCACGAGTCGCCACGCGATATGCGCCGGCAACCGCGCGAGTGCCTCGATAAGCGTGTCGAGGCCCTTCTTTTCGACCGCCCGACAGACGGACATCAGAACGACCGGGTGATCCGGATCCGAGCCGTCCCGGTCCGAGGCACGGGATGGCGGGGGCGGAAATCGATCAAGGTCGAGACCATGATAGACGAGATGCAGGCGGCCCGGCGGCGCGAGGCCCTGAAGGTGGCGGAATCCCGTTTCCGTACAGACGACGGCCCAATCGCACTCGGCGAGCTTCTCGCGTTTCTCCCATGCCGGGGCCGTCCAGATGTCCTTGGCGTGAGCGGAGAGACTCCAGCCCAGTCCCGTCAATATCGAGGCGTAGCGGGCCACCGAGGCCGGGGTGTGCAGAAAGTGTGCGTGCAACCGGCCTACCCGGGCCGGAAGCTCGTGCGCCAGGACGACGGCTTGACCGAACCGGCGGATCCTGTTCGGGGTCGGGTCGCGAACGAAGTCCCTCCACCAGGTCGCGAGCACGGCCCGGAACCGGCGGTGATGCCCGACCGCGGCGAAAGCGCGCAAGACTCGCAGCGGTTCCCGATACAGATACTCCGGAAGATAGGTCACGGAAGCGCCGATCTCGCGCTGAATCGGGTGCGTCGCAACGTCGGCGGGATACCGGAGGCTGACGACTTCGATGGCGAGACCCAACCGTTCCAGGGAGAGGATTTCCTGGGCGATGAACGTCTCGGAGAGGCGTGGATAGCCCTTCAGGATGAAGGCGACCGTCTTCATGCCGCGCCGAATCTAACAGGTTCGGTTCAGGCGGGGCGCAACGCCGTCACGGTATCCCCCATTTCGGGCGTCGGGCGTCGATCGAGCCAAGGCCCGATCAGCCGGTTCACGTTGATGAGCCCTTCCAGCAAACCGGGCACGACCGTTTCCGAAGGCCTCGGCTGGCGCGGCAGATCCCGCAATGCCCGGGCCATCGCCGCCGGGTCCATGCGGCCGTCGTCCTCGAGCATACGCACGAGGCCGAGTTCCTGCGCCCGCGACGTCCGGATCGACTGCTCCCGACGCGGAGTCGTCCGGGGAACGACGACCGCCCGCTTGTCGAGCGACAGGATCTCGCAGAAGGTGTTGTACCCCCCCATGGCGACGATCCCCGCCGCGTTTTCCTCGAGCCGCTCGATACACGGACTGAAGACGATCGCCTCGACGGTATCGAGCCTTGCGGCGCGCGCCATGAACTGCGACTGCTTCTCCGGCTGAAGGAACGGCCCCAGGACGAGCAGTGCCGGATAGGGCAGCATCCGTTCCGACTCGTAGGCGCTCAACACCCACTCGATCAGGACGTCTCCGTCTCCGCCGCCGCCCGTCGTGACCAGCAGGAACGGACGATTGGTGATCTCCGGGACCTCGACCGGGAACGCGGTCTCGGGAACAGTGATCGGCAGGTATCCCGTATAGGTGACCTTGCGCTGCGCGTCTTCGGTCAGTGGCAGACCCTCCAAGGGCTCGCACATCTGCGGCAAGCCGTAGACCCAGACCTCGTCGTAGAACTCCTCAAGTGCGGGAAGGGCGTTCTTGCGCTCCCATTCGACGGACAAGGTGTCCGGGTCGTCGAGCACGTCGCGCAGCCCGAGCACGAGACGGCTCCCTCGGGCGCGCAGCATTTCCAGGGTGCCCTGCATCTCCCCGCGCAGCCCCAACGGCTCCTTGTCCACGATGAGCACGTCGGGATCGAAAATGTCGGCGGTGTGCCTGATGATGGAGGACCGCATCGAGAGGGTTTCCTCCAGCTGCAACCGGAGATTGAGCGACGTGTATTCTCCGCTGCGCAGCTTGATGACGCCCGGCACACGGACGAAATCCACGCGACGTCGGAAATCGAAGCTGCCGAGGATGGGTGAACCGGACAGTATCAGTACGGACAGATCCTCGTGGGCCTCGACCAGCGAGTGGGCGATTGTCCGACATCGGCGTAGATGGCCCAACCCGAAGGTGTCGTGGCTGTAAATCAACACCCGGGCGCCGCGACCGGCTCGCGAGGCCATCACGGGACCGTGGGTTTCCCGCGACATGGCGGCGACTCTCGCATACGAACCGCTGGTGAGAAAGCGCTGATTACGTCGTGCGCCGACTTTTCGGTTGCCCCGGCCCCGCGTTTTCCGGCACGGTCGAAGGCGGGGGTCGCCGCCCCTCGGACTGGCGGTCCCGGCGTCCGGGATCGTCCTTTGGTTCGCTGTCCGGCGATATGCGGGTCATATGGAAAAAACCATCTACGGATACCTGATTCGCTACAGTCTGCGGCAGCAGATCTGGCTCACCGCGCTCGCCGCCCTGTCGTTTCCCTTCCTGTATGCCTTTTACGAGCTTCCGAAGCGCATCATAAACGGCGCGATCCAGGGGAACCCGGAAGATTTTCCCGTCGGCCTTCTGGGAGTCGAGTTCGACCGGACCGGCTACCTGTTCTTCCTGTGCGCGATCTTTCTGATCCTCGTCCTGATAAATCAGGCCTTCAAGTACTCCATCAACGTCTACCAGGGCCTGACCGGCGAACGGATGCTGCGCCGGCTGCGTTATCAACTGTTCAGCCGGGTGCTTCGCTTCCCGCAGCCGACCTTCAAGAACGTGTCCCAGGGCGAGATCATCCCGATGGTCACCGCGGAAGTGGAGCCGCTGGGCGGATTCATCGGCGAAGCCTTCGCGCTGCCGGTGTTCCAGGGAGGCACGCTCATCGTCATCCTGGCATTCCTGTTCTACCAGAACTGGATCATGGCCGCGGCGGCGGTTGCGCTCTACCCCATCCAGCTATACCTGATCCCGCGCCTGCAAATGCGCGTGAACGCCCTGGGCAAGGAAAGGGTGCGTCTGGTACGTCGCCTGTCCGACCGTATCGGCGAGACGGTCCAGGGGGTCCCCGAGATCCACGTCCACGACACGTCGCGGTTCGTGCTGGCCGATTTCTCCGATCGGCTGGGGCAAATCTTTCATGTGCGGTATCGCATCTACCGCCAGAAATTCGTCATCAAATTCATCAACAACTTCATCCAGCAACTCGGACCGTTCTTCTTCTATTCGTTGGGTGGTTACCTCGTCATCGTCGGATCGCTGGAAATGGGGACGCTGGTCGCCGCGATCGCGGCGCACAAGGATCTGGGGGCGCCCTGGAAGGAGCTCCTCGCGTTCTATCAGAGGCGGGAGGACGCGAAGATCAAATACGAACAGGTCGTCAGCCAGTTCGACCCGGTCGGGATGCCGGACGAGAGCGTGCAGACGGAGGAACCGGAATCCGTCGATCCGCTGACGGGCGACCTGACAACCGCCAACCTGACGCTGACCGACGAGGTCGGGGACAATGTGGTCGACCGTGTTTCGTTGAAGCTGTCGATGCCATCGCGGGTCGCCGTCGTCGGCGATCCCGGAAGCGGCGCGACCGATCTGGCGCAGTTGCTGAGCCGGCTCCTGTATCCGACACGGGGGGGCGTCTCGATCGGCGGACGGGAGCTCGCGGGTCTGCCGGAGGCGATCACGGGGCGCCGGCTCGCCTATGTGAGCCAGCAAGGATATGTCTTCGCCGGCTCCCTGGGATCCAACCTGTTTTACGGCCTGAAGCACCGTCCCGTCCGCGAGTTCGAATACGACGACGACGCCATGCGCCGCCGACGCTGGCACGAGAACGAGGCGAGGGCCGCCGGCAACACGACTCTTGATATCAAGGCGGATTGGGTGGACATGGAGTCCGCTGGCGCCGACACGCCCGAGGCCCTCCGGTCACGGGGACGTCGCGCCCTCGAAATGGTGGGCCTGGACGACGAGGTGTACCGACTGGGGCTCAGGGGAACGATCGATCCCGAGACACGCGGCGATACGGCGGACGCGATTCTTCGCGCCCGCGCGGCGTTCCGCGAACGCCTGGCCGACGACGAGGACATGGCAGATCTGATCGAGGTGTTCGACCGATCCGCCTACAACGCCAACGCGACCGTCGGCGAAAACCTTCTGTTCGGCAATGTCGTCGGCGACGCCTTCGACATGAACCGGCTTGGCGAAGATCCGTATGTCCTGAAGGTCCTGGAAAAGGTCGGTCTGACGGAATCCATCCTGCGGATCGGGTACGACACGGCCGCCACCATGGTCGAAATTTTCGCCGATGTGCCGCCCGACCACGAACTGTTCCAACGGTACAGCTTCGTGTCGGCGGAGGAGTTGGGCGAGCTCCAGCAGTGGCTTACGCGAATCGACCGCGAGAAGCTGGAGGACCTGTCGGTCGGGGAGCGTGCTCCAATCATGTCACTGCCCTTCAAGCTCGTTCCCGCGCGGCATCGCCTGGGCATGATCGACGACGACATTCAAGCCAGGCTGCTGGACGCCCGCGAGGTGTTCGCCAGGGACCTTCCCGAGGAGATCGGCGACTCCGTGGAATTCCTGGACCCCGACGCCTACGCCAGCACGGCGAGCATTCAAGACAACATCCTTTTCGGCAAGATCGCCTACGGACGGCCCGAAGCCGCGGACCGCGTCGGTGCGCTGATCACGGAGATCGTCTCGGAACTCGGCCTCAGGGATACGATCGTCGAAGTCGGACTGGAGCATGACGTCGGCGTATCCGGTTCGCGACTGTCGTCGGGACAGCGGCAGAAGCTCGCGATCGCGCGCGGCGTTCTGAAGCGGCCCGACATACTGTTCCTCGCGGAGGCGACGGCCGCGCTGGACACCGCGAGCCAAGGGCTGATAATGCGCAATCTGCTTGAGGAGTTCGCCGGGCGCGGACTGGTCTGGGTGCTGCACAAGGCGGATCTGGCCAAGGGTTTCGATCACGTGCTCGTCATGCGATCGGGAAAGGTCGTGGAGGAAGGCGCGTTCGAGGAGCTCGACCGGGACGGGTCGTATTTCAGGCAACTGCTCGACGGCGCTCGATAGCCGGTGGGACGGAAACAATGAGCCTGAACGAAGAAGTCGATCTTCTGCGGCGGATTCCACTGTTTTCGAATATCGAGCCATCGAAGCTCAAGCTCCTGGCCTTCGCGAGCGAACGCCTGACCTTCAGGAAGGGTGCCGAGCTCTGCCGCCAGGGCGACGCGGGCGATTCCGCCTACATCATCATCGAGGGTTCCGTCGGGATCGTGGTTTCGACGCCCAACGGCGACGCGAGGGTCGCCGAGGCGCGCGAGAACGACATCGTGGGCGAGATCGCCATTCTCTGCGATGTCCCGCGGACGGCCACGGTGGTCGCGGATCGGGACGTCGAGGTCCTGAAGATTTCCAAGGAGCTGTTCTTCCGCATGGTCGAGGAATTCCCGCGGATGGCGGTCGAAATCATGCGCGAGCTCGCGACCCGTCTCGAGAAGACGACCGGCCAGTTGACCCGGGCGCTCAACCCCTGAACCGCCCGGACTTCTCTCCGCCAAGGGTCCGGAGCGACCGGCCCGCAATCCGGATGCAGGGGTGACGGTGGGTAACGGTGTTCGGGTCCTGTGCCGCTTCCGCGCGGCATCCCCGTCGTCGGACGGGTTCCACGGATAGACACGAATCAGAATATGTTGAAGGTGCCGCCGATGATGCCGAGAGGCCAGTGGCCGCTTTCGAACAGCCGGTACTTGAAAGCCACGGCGTGGTCCTCGTCTCCGCCGCCGGCCAGCAGCAGGACCGCCTGGTAGCAGGCTTTCGTCGCGGCGCCCGCGGCCGCGTCGAGAAGCGCGGGATCGGAATGACCGTCGCGCGCCGCCGCTTCCTCTATCGCCAGCTTGGCGGCATCGCCCGCGGCCGCCGAGACGTGCGCAAGCGCGAGCGCGATCTCCTCCCGCCCGACAATGGCAAGGGCCTCGTCCATGAGCCCCGCGGTCAGCTGTTCCTCGGCTTCCCACGAAGGTTCGTCGAAGCCGGAATCCTCGGCGGCGACCGCGGCCTCTTCCCAGTCGCCGACGGCGGCGACCGCGCAATCGGGAAATCCCAGGGCGTGGACGTAGGAATCGCCGGTCCGGCGGACCTCTTCCGTCAACGGTTCCCCGAGGCGCAGGAACCAGGGAACACGCGGTACCGCCCGCGCGAACCGCGCCACCGCCCGAAGCATGGGGAAGTCGTCGGGATCCAACGACCCGAAGTCGTCAAGGCTCTCGATGTCGGCGCTCATCGACGAGCGAGGGCCCGATCCTTCACGGCGGCGCCAAAGGCGCCGAACAGAGCGCCATAGTGGGACGTTTCTTCCGTCTGCCATTCCGGGTGCCACTGGACGCCCAGCGCGAACGCCTTCGCGCCCTCCACCCGAACCCCTTCGACGGTGCCGTCGTCGGCGACGGCCTCGACGCGCAAATCGCGCCCCAGACGATCGACGCCCTGGCCGTGGAGCGAGTTCACCACGATCCGCGACGACTCCGCGAGCCCGGCGAGCAGACCCCCGGGAGTCAGGGATACGTGATGCCGGGGGGCGAACCGCTCGGCCAGTGGCTTGTCGCCGCCGCCCCGGTGATCCCATTTCCCGGGAACCTCGTGCAGAAGCTGGTGGAGACTGCCGCCGAGCGCGACATTCAACTCCTGGAAGCCCCGGCAGATGGCGAACAGGGGAACGGCGTTGGCGAGTGCGGACCGGATCAACGGCAGGGTCGTGGCGTCGCGGTCGGGGTCGCGCCTGTCGGGAGTGAGGTTGACGGGTTCGTCGTAGTGACGGGGCTCGACGTTGGACGGACACCCGGTGAAGAGGAAGCCGTCGACCCGCCGCGTCAGATCCTCGAAGTCGAGACGGTCGCCGATGGCGGGAATGATGATCGGTTCCGTCCCCGCATCGCGGGCGACCGCCTCGACGTAGCGGGTCGCGGCCACGTGAAATTCGTTTTCGTTTATGCGCCGGACGCTCGCGGGAATACCCACGATCGCGGGCCGGTGTTTTCGCGCCATCCGTCGTTATGCCTCGGCTTGCCGCGCCGACTCCCAAACCATCCGGGCGCCGCCCGTGATCGACGACACGTTATTTAGACGCGCCGTTCGCCCCGGTCCAGCCCGGTCGCGAGGCAACGCGCTCCGGCCCGATCTTCAATCGCCGTCCCGGCCTTCTTCGACGCCGGGTTGTCGAAAGACGAACAGTTCCGGATCGAGGTCGGGATTGATCGACAGGTTGTCGAGGGCGACCGTGGTCGTCAGTCCCTGGGAGTCGGTCACTTCCCACTTCCTGAGTTCGAGAGGACGTTCACTGAATATCAGGGCCAGCGTTCCGCGGTCCGGTTCCTCGGCGTCGATGGTCCGCAGCGAGATGACCGCGGACCCACGCTCGACCGAGGTGACGGCGATTCTGCCACCCAGCCGGACCTCCCGGGCGATGATCGCGCCGAGCGGGGTGGAGTACACCCCGATCTGGCTCAACTGCCCCAGTTCGGCGTCGAAGTAGTTCACGTAGGTGCCGTCGGCGACGACCAGGACGGGCGCGGGCGGTTCGTATTCGAAACGCAGGCGGCCGGGACGCTTGAGGTGAAGGCGCCCGTGATCGATGGAGCCGTCCGGAGCGACCTGAATGAAGTCGGCGGAGAGCGTGTGAATGCCGTTGAGATACGCCTCGATTCGGCGGATATCGCGCCGGTCCTGGGACGAAAGCTCCGCCGCCCCGACGTCGCGGGCGCAGACGGCGGCGGCCAGCACGATAACGGCGAGGGGCAGCCGGCGTATCGTGACCATCGGATTCCGGACGACAGAGAGGCGGCTCGCCGCGGGACCCGAGACTATTCGAACCCGCCGCCGTCGGGCGTCAGAACCTCGCGCTTGCCCACGCGATCCGCCGGCGACACGACGCCTTGCGCCTCCATCCGTTCGATGATGCGCGCCGCCCGGTTGTAGCCGATCTGCAGATGACGCTGGATGAAGCTGGTGGAGGCGCGGTGTTCCCGCTTCACGAGCGCCACGGCCTGGTCGTAGAGCTCGTCGCCGCCCCCGCCGCCTTCCGGCGACTCGAGGCTCGCCTCGACGTCCTCGGTCACGGCGTCGAGATACTCGGGACTACCTTGCTTTTTCAACGCCGCGGCGACCTGCTCGACCTCCCCATCGGAGACGAAAGGACCGTGCACCCGCTGCACGCGGCCGCCGCTCGCCTGGTAGAGCATGTCGCCGGCGCCCAGAAGTTGCTCGGCGCCCTGTTCGTCGAGGATCGTTCGGCTGTCGATCTTCGAAGTGACCTGGAAACTGATCCGTGAGGGGAAGTTCGCCTTGATCGTTCCGGTTATGACATCCACCGATGGCCGCTGCGTGGCCATGATCAGGTGGATTCCCGCGGCGCGCGCCATCTGCGCCAGACGGCGGATCGCTCCCTCGATCTCCTTTCCCGCCACCAGCATGAGATCGGCCATCTCGTCGACCACGACGACGACGTAGGGAAACGGCCGGAGGTCGAGTTCCTGGTCCTCGAACACCGGCTCGCCGCTTTCGGTATCGAAGCCGGTCTGCACCGTGCGCTTGAGCCCGTCGCCCTTGGCGAGGATCTCCGCCAGACGCTGGTTGTAGCCCGTGATGTTCCGAACCCCGAGTTGGGACATGGCGCGATAGCGATTCTCCATCTCGCGCACGGCCCACTTCAGGGCGATGACGGCCTTTCCGGGTTCCGTGACGACCGGCGTCAGCAGGTGCGGGATGTCGTCGTATGCGGAGAGCTCGAGCATCTTCGGATCGATCAGGATCAGCTTGCACCGGTCCGGAGGGAGGCGATACAGCAACGACAGGATCATCGAGTTGATCCCGACCGATTTGCCGGACCCGGTCGTGCCAGCGACCAGCAGGTGTGGCATACGCGCCAGATCGACGACCACCGGGGCGCCGGCGATGTCCTTTCCCAGGGCGAGGGTCAGGTTCGCCGCCGTGCTCTCGTAGGCCGCCGAGGAAAGAAGCTCGCGAAGGTGAACGGTCTCCCGATCGCTGTTCGGGAGCTCGATCCCGATGGCGTTCTTGCCCTGGACCACAGCGATCCGGGCCGAGACGGCGCTCATGGACCGGGCGATGTCGTCGGCGAGGCCGATGACGCGCGAGGTCTTCGTGCCCGGCGCCGGCTCGAGCTCGTAAAGCGTCACGACCGGCCCCGGTCGAACCTCGCTGATCCGCCCCTTGACCCCGAATTCCTCCAGAACGGACTCGAGCAGGCGCGCGTTCTGTTCGAGCGCTTCGTCGCTCACGGCGCGGGAAGACTTGCTCGTCGGCGGCGAGGACAGCAGCGACAGGGCGGGCAACTGATATTCGTTCGTCGGGACCAGCTCCAGCGTCGGCTGGCGCTCGGTGTCGGTGCGCTTGCCTTGCCTGGGTTTGGCCATTCGCTTGCGCACGCGCTGTGGCGCCGCGGCGGCTTCATCTTCCCGGTCGCCGTCTTCCGACCGCGCCTGGTCCGCGACATCCTCGGCCCCGCGTTCCAGAACCGGTTCGTTCCGGTCGAGGGGGTCGTTCCGCGCCCCGCGCGACCGCCGACGAAGGTTCAGCCATTCCGCGACGCGCCCGAGGGCGCCGATCGCCCGTAGCGCGCCCATCGCGACGAGGCCCCCCCGACGCCACGCCGCGCGCCATTCGTCGGCGGTCAGGGCCATGACGAAGACGAGCGAGAGCAGCGCCAGAACTCCGAACACGATCGCATGGAGCCCCGGCGGCAAGACCGGAAGATACGCGTGGCCGGCCTCCACGATCCGACCGTTGATTTCCTCTCCGATCACTCCGCCCAGACCGGTCGAAAGCGGCCAGACGCCGGGCGGTTCGAGGCTGGCCGCCGCGATCGCGGAGAAGATCAGCGTGACGGGCAGCAGGGTCAGGCGCAACCAGAATCGGGGGACACGGCGGTCGGAAACGAGGCGCCACGACCAGCAGGCCAGGACGAGCACGGTCAACCCGGCCATGACGCCGAGCGTCTGCAACGAGAAATCGGCCACGTGGGCGCCGGGAAGGCCGAGAAGGTTCTCGGGAGCCCTTGCCGTCGCATGGTTGAAATTCGGGTCTTCGGGCGTATAGGAAAGCAACGACAGCGCGAAGCCGATGGCGACGATCAACAGGCCCAGACCGGCGGCTTCCACGATGCGCCGCCAGACGATATCGGCCAACCCCCGAGGCAGGATCGGGGCCTTGCCGTGGACGTTGGATGTCTGCGTCATGGTCGAATTACGTCAGCGCCCGGGTATCGGCGACACGCTCGGGTGCTTCGGTCATGGTCTCCAACAGGCGCGCGCCGCTGCGTCGTGACCAACCGGAGGCGCACGGCGCAAGGTCTGGTTCCGGATCCTTCCCAACCTACAGGATATTGAAGCGCGATTGTAGGTGAAATCTTCCGCTCCGATCCACTCCCGGAGAAATTCGGCGAGGGCGCTCCCGGCCCCGGGGCGGTCAACGAGAACGCGCCCGAGGCGGCGCGAGGCCGCCCCGGGCGCCAGGGAAGCCCGGGAAAGGCCGGGCCCTACGAGACGCTTTCTCCGTGGAGGGCGATGTCCAGGCCCTCCCGCTCCTGCTCCTCGTCGACGCGGAGACCGACCGTCGCGTCGATGACCTTGAGCAAGACCAGGGAGACCACGGCGCAATAGACGATGGTGGCGACGATCCCGTAGATCTGCGTGCCGATCTGCGCGACATTGCCTTCGAGCGCTCCCGGCGTTCCGCCGACCGCCTCGACAGCGAAGACGCCCGTCAGGATCGCTCCGGCAATGCCGCCGAGGCCGTGAACGGCGAAGACGTCGAGGGAATCGTCGTAGCCCAGCCTGTGTTTCAGCCACGTCGCGCCCCAGAAGCACGCCACGCCCGCGATCAGGCCGATCGCCAGGGCGCCTCCGGGTCCGACGAACCCCGAGGCCGGCGTGATCGCGACGAGACCCGCGACGGCGCCGGACGCGATCCCGAGGACGCTCGGCTTTCGGTGCGTCAGCCATTCGGCGGACATCCAGGCGAGCGCCGCGGCGGCGGCGGCGATTTGCGTGACCGCCATCGCCATGCCGGCCGCACCGTTCGCGGCGACGGCCGAACCGCCGTTGAACCCGAACCATCCGACCCACAGGAACGACGCGCCGACCACCGTCAGCACGACGTTGTGCGGGGCGAGGTTCTCCCGGCCGTAGCCCACCCGCTTGCCCAGCACGATGGCGGCGACCAGCGCCGCGACTCCGGAGTTGATGTGCACGACGGTGCCGCCCGCGAAATCCAGGACGCCCGCGTCGCCCAGAAATCCGCCGCCCCACACCCAGTGGCATATGGGCGAGTAGACGAGAAGCGACCACGACCCGAGAAACAGGAGCAGGGCCGAGAACTTCATCCGCTCCGCGACCGCGCCCGTGATCAGCGCCGCGGTGATGATCGCGAAGGTCATCTGAAAGGTCATGAAGACCGACTCCGGGATCGAGCCGTTCGTGGCGTCCACGGCCATGCCGCGAAGGAACAGCCTGTCCAGCCCTCCGACGTAGCCGGAGCCCTCCGCGAACGCGAGGCTGTATCCGGCGACCATCCACACCACCGTGATCAGGCAGGTCGCCGCGAAGCTGTGCATCACGGTGCCGAGCACGTTCTTCTTGCGCACCATGCCGCCATAGAAGAGGGCGACGCCGGGGATGGTCATCATCAGGACGATGACGGTCGACGTCAGCATCCAGGCCGTATCACCCGGGCTGAGGCCGTTGTCTTGGGCGAACGCCGGATCGGCCGTCGCTATCGCGCCGCCGATGGCCACCAGGGTCAAGGTGCTTCGTTCGAGTCTTGTCATGTGCGGCTCCTGTGGCACGTGTTCGTTGGTTTCCCCGGTCCGTATCCGGACGACGGTCAAGCCCCGGACGCCGGGCCCGGCGAGCGCTTCGCGCACCTCGTCGGGCGCGAGAGGTCTGGTGACGGTCATTACAGATTCCATCGGCTTTCCTGCAATAGCGAATGACGCAGCGCATGGATATCTCCGCCGCTGCCGGTGTGCCGTTCAGACCGCGCACCGGCTCTCCAGGGGAAGACCTGTCCGTCCGACGGGATTGGAGAAGACGTATTGCCCGCGGGCATCGCGGCATCGGGAGACGCAAGGAGACCGCTTATCAACCAGGCGCAGGGTTGGATGTGTACGGGAATCGGGCGAGGCCGTCAGGCGGCGCGAAGCGCCTCTTCCACCCCTTTCGCCACCCGCAGGACGTAGCGGTCCCGATCGGGCGGACCGTAAATCATCAGGCCCGCGGGGAGACCGTTGGCGAGGCCGGCCGGCACCGTCGCCGCGCACAGGCGCAACAGGTTTCCGGTTCTGGTGTTGATCGGGATTCGCCGCTGGGCGTCGGCGTAGGCCCCGGCGTCGTTCTCCACCTCGGAGATGGCCGGCGGCGAGATCGTGCTGGTCGGGCACAGCACTGCGGTATAGGGGGCCACCCGGGCGTGATACGCCGCGGCGCAACGATCGATCTCCGACCAGGCGTGAATGACGTCGACGGCCGTCGCGCCGACGGACAGATGGAGGCGCCGGAGAATCTGCTCGTAGACCAGATCGGGGCGGGCATCGACCTCCTCGCGAAGCTCGGCGTATGCGCTCGCGCTGAACAGGTCGCCGAAAGAGAGGAATATACCCGTCACCTCGTCGAGCTCCGGGACCTCTTCGCGGACGATCCGGGCGCCGGCAGCCTCGATTCGCTCGATCGCCCGCGCCATGACGTCGGCGACGTCGTCATCGACGTCGCGCCACAGCATCTCCGGCAGCAGAAAGCGCGCGTTCCGTATGGAGGCGCCCCGAAGATCGACCGGATCCTCCGCCGCGAGAACCGCGAAGATCGCCGCGGCGTCGGCGACGTCCCTGGTCAGGGGGCCGATGGTGTCGAGGTGGCGGACCAGCGGCAGCACGCCGTCGTTCGACAGGACGCCGGCGGTCGTCTTGAGGCCGACCAGACCGTTCCAGGCGGCGGGAACGCGCACCGAACCGCCGGTATCGGACCCGATCGCGGCGGGCGCCAGCCCGCGCGAGACCGAGACCGCCGCGCCGGAAGACGAACCGCCGGGCAGTCGGGCGGTCTCCGCATCGAAGGGATTCGGAGGCGTTCCGAAATGAGGGTTGATCCCCATGGCCGAGAACGCGAATTCGGGCAGGTTGGTTCGTCCCAGGCACACCATCCCCGCGCGGGTGGCGCGCGACAGGAGCGCCGCGTCCCGGGCCGCCGGCGGCCGTCGCGCGAACAGGGGAGATCCGCCGGTCGTGGGTTCGCCCGCCATGGCGACCAGGTCCTTCCAGGACATGGGGACCCCGTCGAGCGGACCCCGGCGCCGCCCGGCTCGCGCGCGACTCCGGGCCGCGGCCGCCTCCGCGATCGCGCGCTCGCGGGTCACCCGGATGTAGACGTCGTGGTCCGTATCCTCCCGTTCGATCCTGTCGAGGAAGTGCTCGGCGAGCGAGACCGCGTCGATCCCGCCGCCCGCGATACCGGCCCCCAGTTCCAGTGCGGTCATCTCGTGCCATGCGCTCACAATGCCGCGAGCGTACCGGGCCGGCCCGGCGCCGACAACGGCCCGCGCCCGCGGCGTATGGACGAACTTCAGGAGTCGCGCGCCGCGCGCGAACCGAACTCGAGCCGCGCCAGGAAGACGAGCAGCAGCAGCGCCCCGAGCGCGAACACGACGTCACCCGGCACGCGTAGCCACACCAGCGTCTCCATGAGCGGGGAATGCAGGAGGTCGGGCGCGCGCGCGTGCCAGTAACCCCGGTCGAACGAGACCAGCGCCTGGATGATGCCCTGCGGCAGCAGCGAGCCGAAGACCATCAGGGCGAGCCCGCCGTTGAACAGCCAGAACACCCACCGCAAGGTCCGGTCGGACCATGCCCCCGCGGCCTGCGGCAGGTCGCGGCGGCACAGCAGGACGAGGCCGATGCCAAGCATCCCGTAGACCCCGAACAGCGCCGCGTGACCGTGCGCCGGGGTGGTCAGCAGCCCCTGCAGGTAGTAGAGCGACAACGGCGGGTTGATCAGGAAACCGAGCACCCCTGCGCCGACCAGGTTCCAGAACGCGACCGCCAGGAAGAACATCAGCGGCATGTGGTAGCGCCGCACCCAGGGCGCCTGTCGCTCCGCCCGCCAATGGTCGTGAGCCTCGAAGGCGATCAGCGCCAGCGGCACGACCTCGAGCGCCGAAAACACCGCGCCGAGCGCCAGCACCGATTCCGGCATCCCGGCGAAATACAGGTGGTGGAAGGTTCCGAGGACTCCGCCGCCGAGGAAGATCATCGCCGAGAACATGGTGTAGATCGCGGCCGCCGAGGGCCGCAGCAGCCGCATGTGCACGAAGGCCCACGCCACCCACGCGGTCGCGAACACCTCGAACACGCCCTCCACCCACAGATGCACGACCCACCACCGCCAGTATTCGGCCATCGTGAGATGGGTGTCCCTCTCGTAGAGGAATCCGGCCCCGAACAGCAGGGCGATGCCGGCCGAGGAAAGCAGCAGCAGGATGAGCAGGTGCCGGTCCTCGCCCGCCCGGCGGATGGCGGGCACGAGGCAACGCATCATCAGGGCCAGCCAGATCAGCAGGCCGGCGAAGATCAGCGCCTGCCAGAAGCGCCCCATGTCGAGGAACTCGTAACCCTGATGCCCGAACCAGTAGACCAGCGCCGGATCGGTCAGGCGTCCGGTCAGGGCGAGCCATTCGCCGAACAGGGAACCCAGCACGGCGACGACGAGCGCCACCCACAGCGCGTCCACGCCGAGCCGCTGCCGGCGCGGCTCGAACCCCGCGATCATCGGCGCGAGATAGAGGCCCGCGCCGAGCCACGCCGTCGCGATCCACAGCACCGCGAGCTGTACGTGCCACGTGCGGGTCAGCGCGTAGGGCGCGATCTCGGACAGCGGCAGGCCGTAGAAGTCCTGGCCTTCGACGGCGAAATGCGCCGTGGCCGCTCCGAACGCGATCTGCAGGGCAAGCAGGACGGCGACGATCCAGATGTACTTGACCACGCCTCGCATCGAGGGGGTGGGGCGCACCGTGTCGATCGGGTTGGCCTCCGGGTAGCCCGCCGGGGGTTCGGTGTCCTTCCGCCATTCGTCGCGTTCGCGCAGGAAGAACCAGCACAGCGCGCCCGTCGCGGCGATCAGCAGGACCACCGATACGAACGTCCAGACGAACGTCGCCGCGCTCGGCCGGTTGCCGACCAGCGGCTCGTGCGGCCAGTTGTTGGTGTAGGTGACGCTGTCGCCGGGACGCAACGTCACCGCCGCCCAGGCCGTCCACCACCACCAGGCGACGAGCTTGCGAATCTCGGCGTCGGGCCGCGGGCCCAGCGGCCGTTCCGGGATCGCGTAGGCCTCGCGCAGGGCCGCCGCCTCGGGGCCGTCGCCGGTCCCGCCGAACAACGCCGTGTAATGGGCCACCACGGCTTCGATGGCCCGCGCGCGCTCCGGCGACACCGCGATCCGCCCGCTCCCGGCGTCGTAGGTGTTGACGCGGATGCGCGCGGCGAGAGCCGCGGTCCGCGCCGCCCGGTCCGGCAGGGAGAGCGCGGCGAAATCGCCGTCCGCGCCGAGCATGGCCAGCGCTTCGCGGTGCAGCACGTCGGCCGTCCAGTCGGGCGCCAGATAGCTGCCGTGCCCCCATACCGACCCCAGCTGCATCCCGCCCAGGCGGCGCCAGACGTCGCGCCCGCCGTGAATGTCGTCGGCGTCGAACAGCGTGACGGACGCCTCCCCGTCCACCACCGCCACCGTCGCGGGCAGGGGCGGCGCTTCCTGGAACGCCCGCCCGCCGACCAGCAGCAAGGCCCCGAACGTCACGGCGAGCAGGGCGCCGAACAAAATCCAGAGCCTCTTGAGCGTGAAGACTTCGCGGTAGGTCATGGCGCGCCTCCCCGGATCCGTCCCGGCTTCGTAGACCCGCGGTCACGTCCCCGCCTTGATCGTGGTCAAGACGGGAGGGCGCACGGTCGGTCGGCGCCGGGCTCGCCTTCGGCGTAGCGGCGCAGCGCGCCGACGTCGGAAACCGTGACCTGGCGGTCGCGGGTGGACACCCCGACCGTCCGGAGCTTCCCGAGCGCGCGCGAGAGCGTTTCCGGCCGCATTCCCAGACGCGCCGCGACCAGGCCCTTGTCGGTGGGCAGGTCGATCACGGCCGCCTCGCGTCCGTCGGAACGCTGTTTCAGCAGGAACGCGCCAAGCCGCTGCGCGGCGGACTTGACGGTCCGCTGCTCGATTTCCTCCACCAGGCCGCGCAGATGGCGGGACATGCCGGCCAGCATGTTGACCGCCAGCATCGGGTTTCGCCCCAACTGGCCGGTGAACGAGCGCGTGGGAACGACCAGCAGGCGCGCCGCCTCGGCGACCTGCGCGCCGACGGGGAAGACTCCTTCGGCGAAACCCGCGGCTTCGGCGAAGGATTCGCCGCGTGCGATCGCGGCGATGACCGTCTCGTGTCCGTCCGGCGTCGTGCGGAACAGCTTCACCCATCCGTCCAGCACCACGTAGAAATGCCCGGCGGGCTCCCCTTGCAGGAACAGCATGGCGTGGCGCGGACGGCGGCAGACCCGGGCGTCGGCGAGCAGCACCCGCAAGGAGTCGAGCGAGATCCCCGAGAACAGCGGAACGCCGGCCAGCAGCGCCTCGTCTTCCGCCGCGAGTCCGGTCTGCCGCGCGAAGTCGGCAACGGGTGGATCCTGCATGTCGTTCCGGCGGGCTCCGCGGTGCGTCGTCCGTTCACCGGCGCGCAGACTATCTTGCGGAGCGCACCCCGGCCAGGCGCCCGGGACCGGGACCGGCCCGCCCGGGCGACTGGACATCGCGCGCCGGGAACGCGATGTTGGGTTCATGGCGACGACGAGGCGCGGCGCGACCGGACGGGATTTCGACGTCGTCATCGTCGGGAGCGGACCGGTCGGGTCCATGCTCGCCGTGGCGCTGGGCAGGGCCGGGCTGCGCGTGGCGCTGATCGATCGGCTGGACCCGGCGGCGATGGTCGCCGCGCCGTTCGACGGGCGGGCATCGGCCGTTTCCCACGCCAGCCGCCGGGCACTGGACGCGATCGGCGCCTGGCGGCATCTGGCGGACGACGCGCAGCCCATTCTCGACATCCGGGTCGGCGAGGGCGATTCGCCCCTGTTCCTGCATTACGACCACCGCGAGCTGGGCGACGGTCCTCTCGGCTTCATGCTGGAGAACCGCCATCTGCGGCGGGGGCTGGGCGCCGCGGTCTCGGAAACCGGGAACGTCGAGCTGTTCGCGCCCGCCGAATTGAGCGCGCTGGACCGGTCCGGGACGGCCGCGGTCGCCCGTCTCGCCGGCGGCGACGTCCTGCGCGGCCGCCTTGTGGCCGCGGCCGACGGCCGCGCCTCGCCGCTCCGCCGGGCGGCGGGCATCCGCGTCCACGGCTGGTCCTACGCGCAGTCCGGGATCGTCTGCACGGTGGCCCACGAACGCCCCCACCGCGGCATCGCGCACGAACGGTTCTTCCCCGCCGGGCCGTTCGCCATCCTGCCCCTGACCGGCGATCGTTCGTCCCTCGTGTGGACCGAGCCCTCGGCCGTGGCCGACCGGCTGATCGGACTGGACAAGCCCGCGTTCGACGGCGAAATGCGGGACAGGTTCGGAGATTTCCTCGGACACGTCGAGAGCGTCGGCCCGCGCTGGAGCTACCCGCTCGCGCTGCACAACGCCGAAACCTATCGCGATCGCCGATTGGCGCTCGTCGGCGACGCCGCGCACGCGATGCACCCCATCGCCGGGCAGGGTCTCAACCTCGGGTTTCGCGACGCCGCGGCGCTGGCCGAAGTCGTCGTCGACGCCGCCCGTCTCGGACTCGACGTCGGCGGCACCGACGTCCTCTCCCGTTACGAGACCTGGCGGCGGTTCGACGCCATGACGCTCCTCGCCGTGACCGACGGGCTCAACCGCCTGTTCTCCAACGACGTCGGTGCGGTCAGGGTGGCGCGAACCGCGGGCCTGGCGGCCGTGAACCGGATGCCGCCGCTGAAGAGGTTCTTCATGCGCCACGCGCGGGGCACGGTCGGCAAGCTGCCGCGGATGCTGCGCGGGGCGGCCCCGTGAGGCCCCTCCGCGAGACCGCGCCCGCGGCTCACGGATCGCGGACGAGGCCCCGGGATTCCAGGGCGGCCAGATAACGCCGCCAGATCTCGTCCCGGTCGCGGCCCAGGCCGTGGAGGTATTCCCATGAATAGATGCCGGTATCGTGCAGGTCGTCGAACCTTATCCTCAGCGCGTAGCGGCCGACCGGCTCCAGCTCGAGGATCCCCACGTGCCGACGGCCGGAGACGACGACCTTCCCGTCGGGACCGTGGCCCTGGACTTCGGCCGACGGGCTTTCGACGCGAAGGAACTCCGCCGGGTAGCGGAACGTGCTCCCGTCGTCGAAATCGATCTCGAGCGCCTTCTCCTCCTTCTTGAGCCGGACCTCGGTGGGTCTCGGAACCGGCTTCGATCGCCCGTTCATCGTTCGCGGGACGGGCTTCCGACACCCTCCTCGTCGTCGAGCCGGCGGGCCTCGTCGACGAGCATGATGGGAATGCCGTCGCGGATGGGGTAGGCCAGCCCGGCCTGTTCGCTGACGAGCTCCTGCGCCGCGTGATCGTAACGCAGCGGCCCCTTGGTCAATGGACAGACGAGGATCTCCAGGAGCCTAGGATCGACCGTGCCCTTGCTATCGTTCATCGCGCGCTCCGGCATCCCGTTGGCGTGGCCCGGCCATGCGTCCCGACGCCGATCACTGCATGGAGGACGGCGCCGCCTCGTGCGCGGTGAGGCCGCCCATCGCCAGCAGGGACGTCAGGAGTTCGGCACGCTCGCGGACGTCCGCCGCCTCCAGAAGCGCCTGTCTCTCGCGGGGGTCGAACGGGCACGTCATGGCCAGCGCGTTGACCAGCGTTTCCCCGTCGGCCCGCTGCAGCCGGCCCCAGTCCGTCTCCATGCCCCGCGCGTCGAGATAGCTCCGCAGGGCGGACAGAAGCTTCCGGCGGTCCATCGCGGCCGGTTCGGCCGGGTCGATGTCGGAGAGGTATCGCCGGTAGTCGGCGACGACCTCGCGGTAGGCGTGCGTCATCGGCAGCTCTTCGGCGACGTCGTAGCGGCACAACCCGATCAGCGTCAGGTAGTACCGGCCGTCGTCCGTTCGGCGCAGGCCGGACATGCGGCCCACGCAGCCGGTCCCGTAGAGATCGGAATGGTCCGCCTCGGGCCGCGTCGGCTGGATCATGCCGATGAGGCCGTGGCCGGAGGCGCTGTCGCGCACCATGTCGCGGTAGCGCTGCTCGAAGACGTGAAGCGGAAGCTCGCCGCGCGGCAACAGCAGCGCCCCGGACAACGGAAACACCGGGATGGTGGGCGCAAGCCCGTCCGCCGCCGCGGCCGTCGACGTCGACATGGTCACGAAAACAGGAGGGACGACAGCCGGCGGCGTCCGCCGACGGTGAGCTCGTCCGTCGGCCCGAACGCCTCGAAGAGCGTGACGAGCTGCTTCCTGGCCGCCTCGTCGTTCCAGTTGCGATCCCGGCGAACGAGCTCGAGAAGCTCGTTCACCGCCTCTTCGCGCCGCCCCGCCGCGATCAACGCCTCCGACAGCTCGAAGCGCGCCCGATGGTCGGCCGGGTCGGCGTCGAGCCGGGCGCGCAGCTCCCGGACGTCACCCGTATCGGCGGCGTTCTCCGCCAGTTTCAGCGCCGCCTCGACGCCGCGAACCTCGGCGTGGTTGCGATGCTCCGGCGCCACCACCGACAGGGTCTGGCGCGCCCGTTCGGGATCGTCGCTCTCCAGGTGGCATCTGGCCAGTCCGGCCGCCGCATCGGGATTTCCCGGCTCGGCCTTCAGCGCCTCGCCGAACAGCCGCGCCGCCGACGCGGTATCGCCGCCCTCGAGAAGCGCCCGCGCCTGGGCGACCGCCTCTTCCACGGGGGACGGGCCGATCTCGCCGGCGAGGCGCTCGACGAACGCCTTGATCTGGCTCTCGGGCAGGGCGCCGACGAAGCCGTCGACCGGCCTTCCGTCCTTGAAGGCGAACACCGCCGGAATGGACTGCACCCGCAGCTGCGCGGCGAGTTGCTGGTTCTCGTCGACGTTGATCTTGACGAGCCTGACGGCGCCCGCGGCGGCCCTCACCACCTTCTCGATCGCCGGCCCGAGCTGCTTGCAGGGACCGCACCAGGGCGCCCAGAAGTCGACGATGACGGGGGCCGCCATCGAGGCCTGGATGACGTCTTCGCCGAAGGACGCGGTGTCGCCGTCCTTGACCGGCGACCCGCCGCCGCCCGGACCGGGCGGTCCCTCGCCCCCGATGATCTGTTCCATGACGCTCCCCCGGCTCGTCGGCGGTGCGCGGCCCCGGGGCCGCGGCTCGCCGGGCATGATAGCACGCCCGGCGGCGGAGTCGGAATCTCAGCCGCCGGGGCCGTCCGGCGTCCCGAAATCCAGTATCTGCGGCTCGTGGCCGCAGGCGCGGATGAATTTCAGCAGGTCGTCCGGCGCGACGGCGGTCGTCGCCTCGTTGGTCAGCGGGTGGTAGTTGAGCGGGTTCCGCTCCAGCATCTCCCCGTCGAGGACCACGCGCACCCGGGCGTCCGCGTCGTTGATCAGCCCGAACGGCGTGACCGCCCCGGGGATCACGCCGAGCGCCTCCATCAGCAGTTCGGGCCGTCCGAACGAGAGCGCCGCCGCCCCGATCCGCCGGCGCAGCCGCTTCAGGTCGATCTCGCGATCCTCCAGGGCGACCACGAGGTACGTCGCGCCCTTCCTGTCCTTCAGGAACAGGCTCTTGCAGTGGCCGCCGGGCAGGTCGCCGCGCAGACGCCTGCTCTCCTCGACCGTCCGCAACGCGGGGTGGCGGTGCGTGGCGCACGAGATGCCGAGCTCGGCGAGGCGGTCGAACAGGTCGCGCTCGGTCGCGGGCATGGTCCCATCGTCGGCAGGCGGCGGAGCGGGCGGACGATAGCCGACGCGGAGAGGCGCGCCAAGCGGCGTGAACCGCGCCCCTTGCCGCTTGCGCCGCGCCCGGCTATGGTTGCGATCGCTTGCCGCCGACGCCGCGGCGGCCGCCGTTTCCCGGCGCGGGCGTAGCTCAGGGGTAGAGCGCGACCTTGCCAAGGTCGAAGTCGAGGGTTCGAATCCCTTCGCCCGCTCCAGTTCCTCCGGGGTCCGCGCCGACGCGCCGGCGCCGGGATCAGCCCCGCGCCGCCTCGTCCAAGCTTGGCGTCTCGGGCAGCACCTCGTCGATCAGGCGGCGGGTCTGGTCGAGGGTGTCGTCGTCGCCGGCCGCGATCGGCTGGAGCACGAACTTCGAGACCCCGCCGGCGATGAACCGCCGGAGCCTCTCCACCACGTCGGCGGCCCCGCCGACGACCATGCAGTCCTCGGGCTTCCGGGCGTTGCGCCTGACGACGGTCTCCGCCCGCGCCGCCACGGGCGCGTCGTCCCAGGAGCCGAAGCGGAAGTGGAAGCCGGCCCCGTAGTGGTCGTCGGGGATGCGCCGGCCCGCTTCCCTGGCTGCGGCCTTGACGGCGGCCACCACCGGCGCCACCTCGTCCGGGGACTGGAAGCCGCCCAGCCAGCCGGTGCCGACGCGGGCGGTGCGGCGGACGGCGGCCTTGCTGTCGCCGCCGATCCACAGCGGCAGACGCTTCCGGGCCGGCAGCGGCGAGATCCGGACCCCGCGGTAGCGGAAGTGCGCGCCCGCGTGGTCCACGGTCTCCCCGGCCCACAGGCGGGCGATGATGTCGAGCGCCTCGTCGGTCCGCGCCCCGCGCCCGCCGGCGTCGCGGCCCGTCGCCCGCCATTCCTCGCCGCGGGGCGTGCCGATCCCGAAGGCGGGCAGCAGGCGGCCGCCGCTGAGGAAGTCGATCGAGGCGCACTGCTTGGCGACGACCAGCGGGTCGCGCCAGCCGAGCGCGACGACGTTCATGCCGAACTTGAGGCGCCCGGTCGCGCCGGCGACGGCGGCCATCGTGGTCAGGCTCTCCAGCATCGGGACGTCGGTGATCAGCCGGTCGGTCTGCCAGATCGAATCGACGGTCGAGTCCTCGCACGCCTCGACCCAGCGCCAGAACCCCCGCGCCGTCTCGAACGGAAGTTCGCTCAGGCCGATGCCGATGCCGACGCTCACGCGCCGCCCCCGTCCCCGCGCGGCCCGCCGGGGCCGTTCTCCGCCGCCGCGGCGTCGCGCCAGACGAAGAAGACGGCGATGGACACCCCGACGAGGACGACGAGCCACAGATCCGGCTCCATCACGTAGACGGCGACGATGCCCATGAAGGCGGCGAGGCCCAGCATCCCGGCCGCGGCGAATATCCTGTCCAGCACGTCAGCCCCCGCCGTTCATGAGCATCCCCGGCCGTCCGACTCCCCGGCGATTCGATCGGCCAGCCAGCGGGCGGTCCGCAAGAGCCTGGCGTCGTCGCCGCGGCGTCCCGCCAGCTGCACGCCGAGCGGCAGCCCGCCGCGCCCCTCGAGGAGCGGCAGCGAGATCGCCGGCGCGCCGCAGAAGGTCCAGAGCGTGCAGAAGACGGGGCTCCCCGTCGAGTCGAGGCCGGCGGGCGCGACGCCGGTCGTGGCCGGCGTCAGGATCGCGTCGTAGCGGTCGAAGATCCTGTCGAGGCCCGCGTTCAGCACGTCGCGCCATTCGACGGCGCGGTTGTAGTCGACCGCCGTCGTCTTCCGCCCTTCCTCGATCATGCCGCGCAGGACGCCGCTCAGCTCCGCCTTGCCGCGTTCGTAATAGGCGGCGTAGTTCTTCGCCTGGTCGGCGCACATCACCGCGCGATGCCAGCCGACGGCGCGGTCGAACGGCTCGGGCAGGGGAACCTCGTCGCAGGCCTCCCCCAGGAACGCGGCGAGCTCCTCGAAGGCGGCGCGGGTTTCCTCGTCGGCCTCGCCCCAGACGGGGGTGCGGACGAAGGCGAACGTGGGCGGCAGCGGCGGATCGGCGGCGGCCGTCTCGGCCAGCCGCGGCCGCGCGCGGACGACCATGTCGGGGTCGCCGTCGTCGTGGACCGCGAGCGCGTCGGCGGCGAGCGCCGCGTCGGTCACCGTGCGCGCCATGACGCCGACGGTGTCGAGCGGGCGCGACTGGGCCAGCACGCCGCGGCGGGAAATCGTTCCGTGGGTCGGCTTCAGCCCGACGACGCCGCAATAGGCCGCCGGGCGGATGACGGAGCCGTTCGTCTGCGTGCCGACGGCGAGCGGGACCATGCCGGCGGCCACCGCCGCCGCCGAGCCGCTGGACGAGCCGCCCGGCGTGCGCTCCCGGTCGTGCGGGTTGCGGGTCCGGCCCGGCGCCAGGACGGCGAGCTCCGTGGTCACGGTCTTGCCCAGGATCACGGCGCCGGCCTCCCGGAGCAGGGCGACGACGCGGGCGTCGCGCGACGGCCGCCGCCCGGCGTCGAGGACGGTGCCGTTCTCCGTCGGCAGGTCGCGGGTGTCGATGACGTCCTTGATGCCGACGGGAACGCCGTGCAGCGGCCCCGGGGCCCGGCCGGCGGCGCGGTCGGCGTCGCGCTCGCGCGCCTGCGCGAGGGCGTGGTCCGGGTCGAGGTGCGCCCACGCCGCGACGTCGCCGTCGCGCGCCGCCACCCGCTCGAGGCAGGCCTCGACGAGCTCGACGGCGCCGAACTCGCCGCCGGCGATGCCGGCGACGGCCTCGGCGGCGCCGAGGTCCGCGAGGCGCGCGCCGCCGTCGCCGGTCATCTGCCGTAGACGATCTTGGGCAGCCACAGGGCGATCTCCGGAAACACGTAGAGGATGATCATCGCCAGGAAGACCATCGACAGGAACGGCATGCAGCCCTTGAAGATCTGGATCAGCTGGACGTGCGGCGGCGCCACCCCCTTGAGGTAGTACGCCGCCATCGCCATGGGCGGCGTCAGGAACGACGTCTGCAGGTTGAGCGCCACCAGGATGCCGAAGAACAGCGGGTCGATGCCGAAGTGGGGCAGCAGCGGCAGGAAGATCGGCACGAAGATGATGATGATCTCCGACCACTCGAGCGGCCAGCCGAGCAGGAAGATGATGACCTGGGCGAGGATCAGGAAGGTGATCGGGGAGAGGTTCAGCCCGAGCACGAACTCCTCGATCAGGGCGTGTCCGCCGAGGTACGAGAACACCGAGGAGAAGGTCCACGAACCCACGAACAGCCAGCACACCATGGCCGACGTGCGGACCGTCAGGTAGACGGACTCCTTGAGCGCCCCCTTGTCGATGCCGTGCCACGCCATGTAGCCGAGCAGGGCCGTGAAGAAGCCCACGTCCAGGGCCCAGTGGCTGTGCTCGTGCTCGGCGAAGGCCTCGTTCAGCCCCAGGACCGGGAACATCAGCAGGTAGACCGCGCCCAGCGCGAGCCCGAACAGGGCGCCCTGTCCGCCGTGGGCGTAGAGGGGCTTCAGCGCCGGGGTCCGGGGGTGCAGGAGCGCGACCAGGGGCCAGCGCTCGCCGCCGTGGCGGATCGCCGCGGCGAGGGCGAAGGCGATGCCCACGGCGACGCCGGGCGCGAAGGGCAGCGTCCGCTCCGCCGGCAGCGGCGCGTCGAAGGCCCAGTTGGCCAGGATGCGGATCAGGAAATAGGCCGCGTACAGGAAGACGGTCAGGAGTCCGCCGGCGCCGATGGCGTAGCGCCACGGGTCGACCGGCCGCGCGCCGCCGTCGGCGTCCACCCACTCGGGCCTGGTCTTTCCCGTGCGGATTTCGCCGATGCGGTATCCGGCCGCCAGAACCAGCCCGCCGGCCGCCCCCATCGAGGCCGCCTCGGTCGGCGTCGCCAGTCCGAACAGGATGGCGCCGAGCACCGAGAGGATGAGAAAGGCCAGCGGGAAGAACGAGGTCATCATCATGACGACGATGTTGCCGGTGCGCATGGCCTCGACCTCCTCCCGGCGCGGCGGCGGGGCGATCTTCGGGTTCAGCAGGGCCCGGCCCGAGACGTAGAGGATGTAGAGTCCGGCCAGCAGCAGGCCCGGCAGGATGGCGCCGGCGTAGAGCCGCACGACCGACATGCTGGCGGCCGCGGCGTAGACGATCAGCATGATCGACGGCGGGATGAGGATGCCGAGGCAGCCGCCGGCGCAGATCACCCCGGAGGAGAAGCCGGTGTCGTACCGCGCCTTCAGCATCGCCGGGAAGGCCAGCAGGCCCATCAGCGTCACCACCGCGCCGATGATGCCCGAGGCGGTGGCGAACAGCGTGCAGGTGACGAGCGCCGCGATCGCCATCGAGCCCGGCATGTGGCGGGCGGCGATCTGCAGGGTGAGGAACAGGCGGTCGACGAGGTTCGCCCGCTCGACGATGTAGCCCATGAACAGGAACAGGGGCACGGCCACGAGCACGTCGTTGGCCATCACCGAGTAGGTCTGGTTGACGAGCAGGTCGAAGACCCGGTTGTCGAAGACGGTCTGCATCCGCTCCGGCTCGTAGTAGGCGTAGTAGCCGAAGAAGATGCCCATCGCCATCAGGGTGAAGCAGATCGGAAACCCCAGCATGATGGTCACGATGAAGATGCCGAGCATGAGCACCGCGACTTCGGGATTGCTCATCGGGCGCCTCCGTCGGCCGCCTCGCGCAGCTCTTCCTCGTGCCGCTCCTGGAGCACCTTCTCGAGCTCCTCGACGTCCTCGAGATGGGCCGGCCACGCCCCCGTGCGCAGGCACACGACGCAGCGCAGCACCTGGGCGATGCCCTGCAGGAGCAGCAGCGCGCCGGCCACGGGGATGATCGTCTTGAACTGCGAGATCGGCACGTTGGCCGGGCTGTTGATGCTGACCTCGCCCGTTCCGTAGTTGTAGGACCACGACTCGCCCGCGTAATCGGCGCCGGCGACGATGAACGCGAGGATGCCGGGGAAGAAGAACAGGAAGTAAAGGACGAGCTCGATGGTCGCCTGGACCTTCGGCCTCCACAGCCGGAACAGGACGTCGCCCCGCACGTGGCCGTCGCGCGCCAGCGTGTAGGCGCCGCCGATCATGAACAGGGTGCCGTACATCATGTAGCTCAGGTCGAACGCCCACGACGTCGGATCGCGCAGGGCGTAGCGCACGAAGACCTCGTAGGCGACGCCGAACGTCAGGATGAGGATGCACCAGGCGAAGGCCTTGCCCACCCAGGCGGTGAAGCCGTCGACGAGGAAGATGAACCGGTTCATGCCGAAGTCCCGGGGAAGCCCGTCCGCGCCCGCGCCGCCGATCGCGGGCGGGCGCGGACGGGGCGGCGCCGTTGCCGGGGCGCCGCCCCGCCGTCGGGCGAACCCGGCGCGACTCCCTCCCGCCGCGTCAGAAGGGCAGCTTGCCCGGGAAGTAATGCTCGTAGGCGAGCTTGTAGTCGGCCGAGTTCACGAGGTCGTAGAACGCCACCCGCTCCGACCACGCCCTCTGGCTCTCGACCACCTTCTTGAAGAAGGGATCCTGGCCCATGAGCTTGTCAAGCACCTTGTCCCAGGACTCGAGCTGGGCGTTCATGATCGACTGGTCGGTGCGATAGACGTTGACGTTCTGCGGATCGGCCATGAGCCACTGGAGGTCCTTGGAGTACTGGTCCATGGCCCAGCCGTAGTTGGCCGTGTTGGCGGCCTCGGCGCCGTACTCGAGAATCGCCTGGTGCTCCTTCGGCAGCGAGTCGTACTTCGTCCTGTTGAGGATGATCTCGAAGAACTCCGCCGCCTGATGGTAGCTGCCCATGTGGTAGTGCTTGGAGACGTCCTGCGCCCCGAAGCGGCTGTCGGCCGTCGGGTTGTTGAACTCGAACGCCTCGATCACGCCCTTCTCCAGGGCCGGCATGATCTCGCCGCCGGGGAGCTGGGTCACCTTGAGGCCCATGCCCTGCATGATGTCGGTGGCGAGGCCGACCGTGCGGTACTTGAGGCCCTTGAGCTGATCGACGCTCTCGATGTGCTCCTTGAACCAGCCCAGCGGCTGCGTCGGCATGGGCATGGCGAAGAAGCTGAGGATGTCGAGCTTGAGGATGTCCCGCTGCAGCTCGGTCAGCAGCTCCTTGCCGCCGCCGTAGTGGATCCAGGCCAGGATCTGCGCGGCGTTGGCGCCGAACACGGGGCCGGTGCCGAACAGGGACGCGGCCTTGTTCTTCGAGTACCAGTAGGCGGTCACCGTGTGGGCGGCGTCGAGCACGCCGCTGTGGCAGGCGTCCTGCACCTGGAACGCCTTGACGACGGAGCCCGCCGGCAGCAGGTCGATCTTCAGCCGCCCGCCGGCCATCGCCTCGACGCGGTCGACGTACTGCTTGGCCATTTCCTGGAACGGGCTGGTCGCGCCCCACGACGTCTGCATCTTCAGGGTCGCTGTCTGGGCCCTGGAGACCTGCGGGAACGCCACCGCCGCGGTCGCCGCCGCGGCGGCCGTCGCGCCGCCCTTCAGAAAGCGGCGGCGATCCCCGCCCGCGGGCGGGGCCTTTCTCTTCTCCTCGCGGAGACCTCTGTACTTCAGCATCCGTATTCCTCCCCTCATGCGCCCCGGACGATTCCGGGCGAAGTCATGAACGCCGCCGGCCCGGCCGTCTCTGCGGCGGATGGCCGGCCGCTCCGATCGAGCATCCTACTCTATACGTGTTTTTCGCCTCCGGCGCGCCCCCCTCCCGGACTCCCGAAAAATCCGGAACCGCGCCGGACGCGGACGCGCGGACGCCGAACCGGACGGCGCCGGCCCGCGGCGGCCAGGCTCCCGTTCGCACGGCGGCTACTTCGGCAGGCCGGCGACGATCCTGCGGTAGTCGGCCTCGGGAAACGCCTTGAGCGTCTCGGTGGTGACGTTCCCGGCGCGCCCCATCTGGAGCGCGAAGGACGCCGCCGCGTCGTCGTCCGGCAGCTCGAGCACGGCGACCGCGTCGCAGGACCCCATCGTCAGGTGGAACGAGCGGATCCGGCCCCCGAGGCTCTTGGCGAGCCGCTTGGCGCCGGCGAGCCGCCGGGGCGAGTCCTTGACGTCGCGGATGCCTTGCGCCGTGAACCTCGACAACACGATGTATGTGGCCATGACCGTCCTCCCTGTCGTCCCGCGGGTCGCGAGAACCGCATCATGACACGGATCGGCCGCCGTGTCGGCCGTGGCGTCGGCCGCCGGCGGCGGGACCGCGCCCGCACCTTGCGCGTCCGCGCCCGGCCCTCGATAGTGGCGGGCATCGGGCCGCCCGACGCGGGGAGGGCGAGAAGGGATGAAGATCACGCTTCTCGGAACGGGGACGCCGGCGCCGTCGCTCGAGCGCATGAGCTCCGGATACATGGTCGAGGTCGGCGGCGACCTCATCCTCTTCGACCACGGACCCGGAGCGCACCACCGCCTGCTGGAGGCCGGCAAGCGCGCGGTCGACGTGACCCACGTGTTCTTCAGCCACCTGCACTACGACCACTGTCTCGACTACGCGCGCCTGCTGATGACCCGCTGGGACCAGGGCGCGGGGGCGATTCCCGAGCTCAAGGTCTACGGCCCGCCGCACACCGGGCGCATGACCGAGGCGATCATCGGCGCGGACGGCATGTTCGGCCCCGACCTCGAGGCCCGCACCAGGCACCGGGTCTCGATCGACGTGTACGAATCGCGCGGCGGCGCCGGGGTGCGCGAGAAACCCCGGCCGGAGATCGTCGAGATCCGCTCCGGCCAGACGATCGCGGGGAACGGCTGGACCGTGCGCGCGGCCTCGGTGCCGCACGTGCAGCCGTATCTGGTCTCCTACGGCTTCCGGCTCGACGCCGACGCCGGCTCGTTCGTGTACTCGGGCGACTGCGGCCCCTGCGAGGCCATGAAGAAGCTCGCGAAGGACGCCGACGTCATGGTCTACATGACCCACTACCTGTCGGGCACGGAGCCGAGCGAGGCCTTCGCCAGGGGCGTGGCCGGCCACATGGAGGTCGCGGAGATCGGCCGGGCCGCCGGCGTGAGGAACCTCGTCGTCAGCCACGTCCTCAAGCAGATGGACGAGCCCGGCCTCCGCGAGAAGGTCCTGCGCGACATGGGTGCGGTCTACGAGGGGAATCTGTTCTTCGGCGAAGACCTGATGGAGATCCCGCTCGGCGACCCGGCGCCGCGGAGCCGCGAGAAGTAGCGCGGCGCGGCGCGCCCCTACCCCAGCGTCGCGGTGGCCCGCATGGCGACCGCGCCGTCGGGTCCTTCCGCCGTCAGGTCCACGTCGTCGCCCGCGCCCGGCGTCGCGACGACGCGGAACGGCGCCATGTCGAAGAGCGGCGCCCGCGCTCGGAAGGAGAAGGCTGCCACCGGCCGCTCCTGGTTGAGGCGCACGACCTCGAGCAGCAGGGTCGCGATCAGGGGGCCGTGGACGATCAGGCCGGGGTAGCGCTCGACCTCCGTGACGTAGGGCCGGTCGTAATGGATGCGGTGTCCGTTGAAGGTCAGCGCCGAATAGCGGAACAGCATCACCGGGTCCGGCGTCACGGCGCGCGACCACGCCCCCGCGGGCGCGTCGGGCGGCGCCACCGCCGCCGGCGCCGGCGGCGCCGCGCCCTCCTCCCGGTAGACGAAATCGCGCTCCTCCTCGATGCGGACCGCGCCGTCCTGCTCCGTGGCGTAGCGCGCGGTGACGAAGCACAGCCGTCCCGAGCGCCCTTCCTTCTCGACGACGCTCGCGACCTCGGCGGTCTGGCGCGCTGGCGCGCCGATGCGGAGCGGGGCGGGGAACGTCAGCCGCCCGCCGGCGAACATGCGGCGGGGCAGCGCCACGGGCGGCAGGAACCCGCCGCGCGGCGCGTGGCCGTCCGCACCCAGGGTCGCCTGGAGCGCGGCCTCGGGGAAATAGCACCAGTGCCAGGCCGGCGGCAGCGGGTCTCCGTCGGCGAGCGGGGCCGCCGCGTCGTCGAGGGTCATCTGGAGGAGGCGGGCCGGGGTGGGCGAGATGTAGTCCTCGACCGTCCGCGTGTTCCCGACCCAGTCCGCATAGGGCCGTCCGGCGGCGCCCGCGGTTGCCTCCCCTTCGTGTCCGTGTTCGCGTCCGTTCGCGCTCATGTCCGTCCTCCCGCCGGTTCGCCGATCGGGCCGGCGACGACCCCGCGATCGCGCAGATCGCCGATCGGGCCGTCGCCGAGCCCCAGGATCGAGCCCAGGATCTCGTCGGTGTGCTCGCCGAGGCGCGGCGCCGGCCTGACGGGCGCGCGGGGTGCCGCCCCGAACTCCAGCGGCGAGCCCGGCGCGGGATAGCGTCCCACCCCCGGCTGCTCGAGTTCCTCGAACATGGGGTTGGCCGGCGAGCACCGCGGGTCGTCCGCCACCATCTCCCGGAAGTCGCGATAGACCCCCCAGCAGACGCCGGCGCCGTCGAGGGCCGCCTCGACCTCGGCCAGGGTGCGCGCCTCGAACCACGGCCGGACCGCGGCGGTGATGGCGTCGCGCGCCTCGAACCGGTCTCCCTCCCGGTCCAGGTCCAAGTTCGTGTGCGCCTCGATGCGCGCCACCTCCTCGCCGATGCCGAGGGCCTTCACGAACCCGGTCCACTGCCGCCGGGTGATCGCGGCGACCATGACGCGCCGGCCGTCGCGCGTCCCGAAGTCGCGCCCGTAGGCGCCGTAGAGATCGTTGCCGTGGGGCGGCCGGGACTCCCCGTTGATCCGGGCCTCGGCGATGTGTCCGAGGTTCCCGACCATCGCGTAGGCCACGTCGGAGAGCGCCAGCCTGACGTGCTGGCCTTCCCCGGTCAGGCGGCGATGGCGCTCGGCGGCGAGAAGGCCGGCGGCGGCGGTGACCCCGCACACCGCATCCCAGGCCGGGAAGACGTGGTTGACCGGCGCGTCCCGGCGGGCGTTTCCCGTGGCGTAGGGGTATCCGACGGCGCAGTTGACCGTGTAGTCGACGGCGGACGACCCGTCGTTGTGGCCCAGGACGTTCATGACGATGAGATCGGCGCGCCCTGCCCGCAACCGGTCGTGGGAGAGCCAGCCGGAGAGCGGGAAGTTCGTCAGGAACAGCCCGCCGTTCTCGCCGGGCGCCGTGATCAGCGCGCGCGCCAGCTCCCGCCCTTCCTCGGCGCGCAGGTCGATGGCGATCGAGCGCTTGCCCTTGTTCAGCCCGGCCCAGTAGAGCGAGACCCCGTCGCCGGTGACCGGCCAGCGGTTCCAGTCGAGCCCGCCGCCGACGGGATCGAAGCGGATCACGTCGGCGCCCATCTGGGCCAGGGTCATGCCGCCGAGCGGGGCGGCGATGAAGGCGGAGCCTTCGACGACGCGGAGGCCTTCGAGGATGCGGTTCATGAGACTGCCGGCGTGACCCGCGCACCGCGCGCGGAGCGCGGCGGCATCATAATGGCGCCGCCCGGCGTTTCAAGCCGCGGCGGGCCGGATGGCGAGCATGACGCGGGGCGGCGCGCCGGCTCGGCGCCGGACGCGTGCGCCTTGATGACGGACGGCGCACAGGCCGCCGTCACGGCAACCGGCGCCAGTCGTCCTCGCCGTGGACCAGCCAGGCGTCCGCGCGGCGGCCGTCCCAGCGGTAGCGAACGAGCCTGCCACGCTTCGGGGCGCCGACGACGTCCGGCCTGAACGCCGCGACGGCCTCGCCGTCGGGACGGCGCACGCTCGGATAGACGAGGCCGTTGCTGTCGTGGTTCCGGCGGAGGTCGCGCGCCAGAGCCTGGGCGGCGCCGTAATCGTCGGGGTCGAGCGCGGACCGAAAGGCATCCGCGCCGCGCAGGTCGTGCAACTCCGCGTCGAGACGGCCGATCAGTTCGCGATAGTCCGCCTCGGCGGCCGCCTCCCCGGTCGCCGCCATGAAACGCTCGAAGTGGAACACCGTTTCCGCCAGCGCCACGTCGAATCGGTCGCCGGCATGGTACGCGCCGTAGCTGCCGTCGCCGAACCGGCTCGGCCGGTGGGGCGCGACGTGGATGGCGCCGATCGCGTCGCGCACGCCGGGATCGGTCCTGGCCTCGGCGGCGGCGATCAGCTCCCGGTCGGCGGCGGTGGCGATGTCCTCGAACGGCTCGACCGGCGGGTAGATCGTCCGCGCCAGGCGAAACGTCTGCGGCCAGCGAACGCGGCTCAAGCCTGGGATCACCAGCCGCGGCGCTCCGCGTCGAGATGGGCGCGGACCGCCGCCAGGTCCGCGATCGACCCGGCCAACATCCGGTCCAGCGCCGAATCCTCCCCGAACGCCCGGTTCGGCGCGCGCAGCCAGAGACAGCCGCGCGACGGATCGGAGAACACGTGACGCAGGCCCTTGTGAATGCCCATCAACATGGACAAGCGCTCGCGGGTGTCGCGGGAGATCCGCGACGGCTCGACCTGTCCCGCCTTCCAGCGCGCATATGTCCGGGCCGACGGTCCGCCCAGCAGTATCCGCCCCTGCCGGTCGTCGAGCTTCCACCGTTTCGCCAGTTCGAAGAAGGCGCGCAGCATGGCGCAGGTTTCGGCGTCGTTGATTTCCGTGGCGACGCCGGGCGTCTCGCGCGGCGTGGATGCAGGTGTCGTCCTGAACATGGGCATCGCCATGTGGCAAGATATAACGTTTCTCGTGCCGTATGGCAAACGAAAGCCGGAGGGCGCCATGCCGAGGCGAAGCGAGTTCAGGATCACCGGGCGCGCCGTCGATTCGCTGCGCGTCGAGAAGAAGGACGCCGTCTTCTGGGACCGCGACCTCCCCGGCTTCGGCGTGCGCGTCCACGCGACCGGACGCAAGGTCTACGTCGTCCAGTCGCGGGGGCCGACCGGGCTCCGGCGCGTCAGTCTCGGCGGGTGCGGCGATCTCTCCGCCGCGGAGGCGAGGAAGCGCGGCGCGGCCGTCATCGACCGCATCAAGCGCGGCGAGGACCCCTTTCCGGCGCCGCCCGCGCCGACGGTGGCCGCGCTGGCGGAGCGCTATCTCCGCGTCCACGTGGCGGCGCACTGCCGGCCGCGGACCGCCGGGCTGTACCGGCTCGCCCTCGAGCGGCACGTCCTCCCCGCGCTCGGCGGCAGGGCGGTCGGCGAGGTGACGCAGGAGGACGCCGCGGCGCTGCACCGCCGGCTGCGCGACACGCCGTGGATGGCGAATACGGCGGTCGGGATCCTGTCGCGGATGTGCCGGCTGGCCGCGGCCTGGGGCCTGGCGGCGCCCGGCCGCGACCCCTGCCGGTCGGTGCGCCGCTACCCGGAACGCGCGCGCGAGCGGTTCCTGACGCCGGAGGAGTTCCGGCGCCTGGGCCGGGCCTTGCGCGAGGCGGAAGCGGACGGGTCGGCGTGGCCGCCGGCCGTCGCGGCGATCCGGCTGCTGCTGCTGACCGGATGCCGCAAGAACGAGATCCTGACGCTGCGCTGGGACGACGTGGACCGGACGGCCGGCGAGTTGCGGCTCGGGGACGCCAAGTCGGGGCCGCGCATGGCGCCGCTGACCCCGCCGCTGCTGAAGGTGCTCGACGACATTCCCCGGACCGCGGACAATCCGTGGGTGATCGCGGGCCGGAAGCCCGGCACCCGCCTGCGCGAGCTCGCCCACCACTGGCGGCGCATCGCGGCGCGCGCCGGTCTCGACGGCGTTCGCATCCACGACCTCCGCCACTCCTACGCCAGCCGGGCCTTGGCGCTCGGCGAAAGCCTGAGCATGATCGGACGGCTCCTGGGCCACGCCAGGGTGGCGACGACGGCGCGCTACGCGCATCTGGCGCGGGACGCGGAGAGGGAGGCGGCCGGCCGGATCGGCGACAGCATCGGCGTTCACGTCGCGCGGCGGACGGCCGCCGCGCCGAAGGCCGAGGCCGGGGCCGCGTGAGGCGGGCCGCGGAGTCGCGCCGCCGGACCGTCTCGAACCGCATGGTGGCGGCGCTGAGGGTCGACAGGGACACCGTGTTCTGGGACGGGGAGCTGACGGGCTTCGGGGTGCGGGTCTATCCGGGAGGCGGGAAGGTCTACGTGGCCCAGGCGCGGGGGCCGAAGGGGTCGAAGCGGGTCACGGTGGGGCGCCACGGGGTCGTCGGCGCCGCCGAGGCGCGGCGCCGGGCGGCGCTGATCATCGCGCGGGTGAAGGCGGGAGAGGACCCGGTGGCCTCCGGGCCGCCGGCGGCGCGGCGCGCCACCGGACCGACGGTGGCCGACCTCGCCGCGCGCTACCTGGAAGAGCACGTGGCGGCGCGCTGCAAGCCGGGAACCGCGCGGACGGCGCGCACGGCGGTGAACCGGCACGTCCTGCCGGCGCTCGGCCGGCTGCCGCTGGCGGCGGTCGAGCGGGCGCGCGTGACCGACCTGCATCACCGCCTCCACGACACCCCCGCCATGGCCAACCTGGTCGTCGACACGCTGTCGCACATGTACGCGCTGGCCGCGGGCTGGGGCCTGGTTCCGGCGGGGACCGATCCGTGCCGGTCGGTGGCCAGGTATCCCGCGCGCCGCCGCGAGCGGTTCCTGACGGACGCGGAGTTCGACCGCCTCGGGCGGGCGCTGGCGGAGGCGGAGGCCCGGGGAAGCGCCTCGCCCGCCGCGGTCGCGGCGATCCGCCTCCTGATGCTGACCGGGTGCCGCAAGAACGAGATCCTGACGCTGCGCCGGGAGGACGTCGACCTCGACGCCGGCGCGTTGCGGCTGGCGGACGCCAAGACCGGGCCGCGGACGGCGCCGCTCCCGGCGGCGGCGGCGGAGGTGCTCGCCGGCCTGCCGCGCGGGCCCGGCGACAACCCCTGGGTCTTTCCCGGGCGCAAGCCC
This sequence comes from Alphaproteobacteria bacterium, assembly GCA_965200265.1. Classification (GTDB taxonomy): domain Bacteria; phylum Pseudomonadota; class Alphaproteobacteria; order UBA2966; family UBA2966; genus UBA2966. The sequence goes on from OZ241357.1 coordinate 3,132,686, forward strand.
GGCGCGCGCCTGCGCGACGTCGACGGCGCCTGGCGGACCGTCCGCGCGCGGGCGGGGCTCGACGACGTGCGGCTCCACGACCTGCGCCATTCCTACGCCAGCCGCGCCCTGGCGCTGGGCGAGAGCCTGCCGGTGATAGGGCGGCTTCTGGGTCATTCCCGGATCGAGACCACGGCACGGTACGCGCATCTCGCACGGGAATCCGTGCGCGAGGCGGCGGCGCGGGTCGCCGCGAGCATCGCCGCGGACGTTCTCTGAAACGGGAGGCCCCGCGGGCGCCCCGGGCCGTTCGGTCGACCGAAGGCAACCGGGTTCGGACGGATACGGGACGCGGCCCGGCGGCGGGGCTATAATGACGCTCACCGGAACCGGGGAGACGACCATGACCGAATTCGAGCGGGCCACCATCGCGTTTCAGGAAGCCACCATCACCTACCAGGAATCCACCCTCGCGTTCCAGGAAGCCACCCTCGCGTTCCAGGAAGCCGCCCTGGTCTACCAGGCCGTCGGCCTCGCCATCGCGGCGGCCAACACCCTCGCCGCCCTCGCCGCCGCCGCCGGCATCTGGTACGGCATCCGCGCCATGGTTCGCGCCAACAAGGAGCGCGCCGCCATCCTCGATCAACAGCGCGAAGCCGACGAGCGCCGCCACGAGGAAACCATGACGGCGATGCGGGAGCACCACGAGGAGGCCATGCGCCGCCTCGACCACCAGGGCCGCGCCCTCGAAACCTTGATCACCGGCCTCGAAACCGTCATCGAGCGCACCGCGCCGAAAGGATAGCCCGGACCCGCCATCCCGGCGCGTCGGAGGACGTGTCACGGCCCGGCGGCGGGGCTATAATCACGCTCACCGGAACCAGGGAGACGACCATGACCGAACTGACCGAATTCGAAAAGGCCACCATCGCGTTTCAGGAAGCCACCCTCGCGTTCCAGGAAGCCGCCTTGATCTATCAGACCGTCGGCCTTTCCATCACGGCGGTCAACACCCTCGCCGCCCTCGCCGCCGCCGGCGGCATCTGGTACGGCATCCGCGCCATGGTCCGCGCCAACAAGGAACGCGCCGCCATCCTCGACCAGCAACGCGAAGCCGACGAACGTCGTCACAAGGAAACCATGACGGCGATGCGGGAGCACCACGAGGAGGCCATGACGGCGATGCGGGAGCGTCACGAGGAGGCCATGCGCCGCCTCGACCATCAGGGCCGCGCCCTCGAAGCCCTGATCGCCGGCCTCGAACGCCAGACCGCCGCGCTCGAAACCGTCATCGAGCGCACCGCGCCGAAGGGATAGGCCGGACCCGCCGCCCCGCCGGGGGGCCGTCCCGGCGCGAAAGAAAAGGGCGGGGGATGGCCCCCGCCCTTGGAGACTTCCGTCGGAAGCCGGATCAGAAGTTGACCGCGACGCCGAGGGTGAATGCGCTGCCCTCGTTGGTCTCGCCGGTCTCCGCGGTCACCTCCGCGCTCTGGAACGAGGCCAGGACCCTCACGCCCGGGCCGAGGGTGTAGCGCGTGCCCACCGCCCACGTCGACAGCTCGGAGTCCTTGGGGTTGGCGGCGGTATGCTCGACCGAGCCGTCGTGGTACGTCGTGGACACCGCCCACGGCCCCTGCCCGTAGCTGGCGCCGACGCTGTACACCGTGCCGGTGGCGTTGTTCATCGCGTCCTCCACGTCGGCCATGTGGCCGCCGACGCTGAAGCCGCTGGCGCTGACCTTGGCGCCGCCGTTGACGATCTGGTAGTCCTCGTTGCCCGCCGGAGCGTCGGCCGTGGCCCCGCCCAGCACGAGGGCGACCTTCATGCCGCCCATGTCGCCCGAGTACTGGACCGAGGCGTCGAGCGCGTCGGTGTAGTCCTTCGTCTCGTCCGCGAATCCGAGGTTTCTCCCGCCCGAGTTCTTGACGGTGGGACGGTGGGTCAGCGCGAGCTGGAAGCCGTTGAACCGGGGCGTGAAGTAGGTGATCGCCGGGTCGTCGTTCGAGACGTCGGGGTGGGCCGAGCCGAGCGGCCGGCGGAACACGAAGCTGCCCGTCCCTCCGGGGAATGCGAGCCATTCGGTCTGCGTGCCCGAGGTGATGCCGTGGGCCACGTTCGGCCCCGTCACCGACCAGCTGTGGCCGTAGCGGCCGGAGTTGGTCATGCCGAGCCTGAGCATCCCCCACGCGCCCGAGAGGTCGAGGCGCGCTTCGTCGATGTCGTCGCCGCCCGACTTCACCGTCTTTTCCTTGCCATCCGAGCCCATGACCTTCGTGCCCGTGTGACTGGTCTGGGTGATGCCTTCGAGTTCGATCCGCCCGCCGACCTTGAGGCCGTTGTCGAGCTCGCCGCTCATCTTGAAGAAGACCTCGGCGTCGATGTAGTGCGCGATGGAACCCTTGTTCGCGTCCATGTCCTGGCTGGCGAAGTGGGTGTCGTGGTAGAAGAACCCGCCCACCGAGAGGGCCGGCTTCATCATCTCGGCCGCGGCGACGCCGGGCAGCGCCATCGCGGCGGTCGCCAGGGCGCTGGTCGCCAGAAGCTGGTGCTTGCGCGCTTTCATTCGTGTGATCCTCCGATAACTGATTGTTGGCCAAAAACCGATGTTCGACGCGTCTTTGCGCCTCTTAGTGTAAGCACGCCCCGTTCCGCCGAATCAATGCGCGTCGGGGCGGAACCGCGCGCCGCGGACAAGAACGACGCGAAATGTGACTTTTTCGTCACACAGGCGATTCCGCGGGCGTCGAACCTGGGGTTGAACCCCGCTTTCGCCGGGACGTCTCCCGGCAACACTCCCCGCAACGTGACCGTCGGGAGCCTTCCGCCGCACCGGAGGAGAGCGCTCCCGTGCGCCGGCCGGCGGCGGAAAACCGCTTCCGGTTTGATGACGGATTCCGGCGGACCGGATCCGGAGATCATTAGAGCGATTATTTTCCCTTTATATCAATTGCTTAGTGAAAGGCATTTCCGCTCCTCGACCTCCGATCCCCTAAGAGGCGCAAAGACGCGTCGAAACGGTTTTTGGCCAACAACCAGGTTATCGGAGGATCACACGAATGAAAGCGCGCAAGCACCAGCTTCTGGCGACCAGCGCCCTGGCGACCGCCGCGATGGCGTTGCCCGGCGTCGCCGCGGCCGAGACGATGAAGCCGGCCCTCTCGGTGGGCGGGTACTACTACTTCGACACCCACTTCGCCGACGTGGATGGCGCCGCGACCGAGTCCACGTTCATGCAGCACGATCTGGAAGTCCACTTCAACGGACTCGGCGAACTGGACAACGGCCTCAAGGTCGGCGCCCGTATCGAGCTCGAAGGAGCCGGCGCGGGCAACGACCGGATCGACGACCACTGGATCAGCCTCGAGAGCGGCTGGGGCCGGATCGTCCTCGGGGCCACGGACGGGGTCAGCAACAAGACGATGGTGACGGCGCCCTCCGCCGGGTTCGGCGTCACGTCGGGCGTTCAGACCGAGTGGTTCTCCGTACCGAACGACAGCGCGAACAACAAGAGGTGGACGGGATGCGCGTTCCGGTGCGCGCTCGGCGGGGCGAATCTCGACGCCGGAAACGACGACAGCGGCGTCCACTATTTCTCGCCCCGGTTCAACGGCTTCCAGTTCGCCGTCGGCTACCGCCCGGAGGCCACCGGCTCCGGCAGCAAGAACCAGGGGGCGATCGACGAGACCATCGACCAGACCAACGCCATGGATGCCGCCCTGAACTACGCCGGCAAGATGGGCGGCACGGACGTCAAGGCGTCCGTCGGCTACGGCACGGCTTCGGCGGCCCCCATGGTGGCAGACGGAGATGGGAATCAGACACCCAACCCGCGCGACGACTACGGCCACGTCACCGGCGGCCTCAAGATCGGCATCAAGGGCTTCACCGTCGGCGGCCACTACGCCAGGGAGAGCACCGACGGCCCGGACAAGGGAGCCTCCTACGGGTTGGGCGCCACCTACGGCCAGGGCCCGTGGCTGGTCGGCGTCAGCATCCACGACGGCTCGATCGAGGGCACCTCGGCGGCCGGCGATCACGAATACGAGGCCTGGAGCGTCGGCGGGCAGTACACGGTCGGTCCGGGCCTGCGGCTCCTCGGGGGATACCAGAACGTCGAACTCGATCTCGACAGCGCTCCGGCCGTCGAGGGCAGCGCATTCACCCTCGGCGTCGCGGTCAACTTCTGATCCGGCTTCCGACGGAAGTCTCCAAGGGCGGGGGCCATCCCCCGCCCTTTTCTTTCGCGCCGGGACGGGCCTCCCCGGCGGGAAGGCAGGTCCGGCCTATCCCTTCGGCGCGGTGCGTTCGATGACGGTTTCGAGCGCGGCAGTCTGGCGTTCGAGGCCGGCGCCCTGGCGTTCGAGGGCTGCGCCTTGGCGTTCGAGCGCGGCGCCCTGGCGTTCGAGGCCGGCGATCAGGGTTTCGAGGGCGCGGCCCTGGTGGTCGAGGCGGCGCATGGCCTCTTCATGGCGGCGTTCGTCGGCTTCGCGCTGCTGATCGAGGATGGCGGCGCGTTCCTTGTTGGCGCGAACCATGGCGCGGATGCCGTACCAGATGCCGGCGGCGGCGGCGAGGGCGGCGAGGGTGTTGGCCGCCGCGATGGCGAGGCCGACAGTCTGATAGATCAAGGCGGCTTCCTGGAACGCGAGGGTGGATTCCTGGTAGGTGATGGTGGCCTCCTGGAATGCGATGGTGGCCTTTTCGAAGTCGGTCATGGTCGTCTCCCTGGTTCCGGCAAGCGTGATCATAGCCCCGCCGCCGGGCCGTGACACGTCCCCCGACGCGCCGGGAAGGCGGGTCCGGCCTATCCCTTCGGCGCGGTGCGCTCGATGACGGTTTCGAGCGCGGCGGTCTGGCGTTCGAGGGCTGCGCCCTGGCGTTCGAGGCCGGCGATCAGGGTTTCGAGGGCGCGGCCCTGGTGGTCGAGGCGGCGCATGGCCTCCTCGTGGTGCTCCCGCATCGCCGTCATGGTTTCCTTGTGCGCCGCCATGGCCTCCTCGTGGCGGCGTTCGTCAGCCTGGCGTTGCTGGTCGAGGATGACGGCGCGTTCCCTGTTGGCGCGGACCATGGCGCGGATGCCGTACCAGATGCCGCCGGCGGCGACGAGGGCGGCGACGGTGTTGACCGCCGCGATGACGAGGCCGACGGCCTGGTAGATCAGGGCGGCCTCCTGGAACGCAAGGGTGGCCTCCTGAAACGCGAGGGTGGATTCCTGGTAGGTGATGGTGGCCTCCTGGAATGCGATGGTGGCCTTTTCGAAGTCGGTCATGGTCGTCTCCCTGGTTCCGGCAAGCGTGATTATAGCCCCGCTGCCGGGCCGTGACACGTCCTCCGGCGCGCCGGAACGGGCCTCCCCGGCGGGAAGGCGGGTCCGGCCTACCCTTGCGGCGTGGTGCGCTCGATGACGGTTTCGAGCGCGGCGGTCTGGCGTTCGAGGCCGGCGATCAGGGTTTCGAGGGCGCGGCCCTGGTGGTCGATGCGGCGCATGGCCTCCTCGTGGCGGCGTTCGTCGGCTTCGCGCTGCTGATCGAGGATGGCGGCGCGGTCCTTGTTGGCGCGGACCATGGCGCGGATGCCGTACCAGATGCCGGCGGCGGCGGCGAGGGCGGCGAGGGTGTTGGCCGCCGCGATGGCGAGGCCGACAGCCTGGTAGACCAAGGCGGCTTCCTGGAACGCGAGGGTGGATTCCTGGAACGCGAGGGTGGATTCCTGGTAGGTGATGGTGGCCTCCTGGAACGCGAGGGTGGCCTTTTCGAAGTCGGTCATAGTCGTCTCCCTGGTTCCGGCAAGCGCGATCATAGCCCCGCCGCCGGGCCGTGACACGTCCCCCGACGCGCCGGTCCGTGCCTCCCCGGCGGGAAGGCGGGTCCGGGCTATCCCTTCGGCGCGGTGCGTTCGATGACGGTTTCGAGCGCGGCGGTCTGGCGTTCGAGGGCTGCGCCCTGGCGTTCGAGGCCGGCGATCAGGGTTTCGAGGGCGCGGCCCTGATGGTCGAGGCGGCGCATGGCCTCCTCGTGGTGCTCCCGCATCGCCGTCATGGTTTCCTCGTGACGTTCCCGCATCGCCGTCATGGTTTCCTCGTGACGTTCCCGCATCGCCGTCATGGTTTCCTCGTGCGCCGCCATGGCCTCCTTGTGACGACGTTCGTCGGCCTCGCGTTGCCGATCGAGGATGACGGCGCGTTCCCTGTTGGCGCGGACCATGGCGCGGATGCCGTACCAGATGCCGCCGGCGGCGGCGAGGGCGGCGAGGGCGCTGAGGGCGCTCGTGACGGCGGCGGCGATGGCGGGCGCCGTCCAGCCCAGGGCGGCCTCCTGGAACGCGAGGGTGGCCTCCTGAAACGCGAGGGTGGATTCCTGGAACGCGAGGGTGGATTCCTGGTAAGCGATGGTGGCCCGCTCGAACTCGGTCATGGTCGTCTCCTTGGTTCCGGTGAGCGTCATTATAGCCCTGCCGCCGGTCCGTGTCCCATAATTCGCCGTTGCGCGGCCGCGCCGGCCGTCGCACAATCGGAACTTGCGAAACCGGAACCCGTGAAGCGGGCCGTCCACCGGCGGATCCGGAAACCCAGCAACGGGAGGAGCCCACGAAGATGTTCGGACCCCGGCGCAAGCGCCTCCTGCTGACCGGCGTTCTCGGCGGCGCCCTGCTGCTCGCCGCCGGATGCGAGAACCCGAGGATCGAGGAAGTCGGCGACGTCGACAACGACCCAAGGAAGGTCGTGTTCGAGGGCGACGACAGCGGCGGGCTGTTCGGCGGCGGGATTCCCCTGCTCGGGGGTCCGGACGCCGGGCGGGCGGACGGCGGGAACATCGGCGTCAACGCCTTCCTCTGGCGGGCCTCGCTCGACACCGTCTCGTTCATGCCGCTTTCGTCCGTCGACCCCTTCGGCGGCGTGATCATCACCGACTGGTACGCGCCTCCCGAGACGCCCTCGGAGCGCTTCAAGATGACGGTCTACATCCTCGACCGCCGGCTGCGCGCGGACGGCGTGAAGGTATCGGTGTTCCGGCAGCAACTCGCGGCGGACGACCGCTGGATCGACGGCGACGTGGGCGCCGGAACGGCGACGGAACTGGAGAACGCGATCCTCACCCGCGCGCGCGAACTGCGCGCGAAGGCCGTCCCGGAGTAGCGAGACCGCGATGACCGGCGCCACGATCGACACGCCCGCCGCCGCCCGCGGCCGCGCACGGGAGACGCCGGCATGACCCCGGAACTCGGCGGACTCCTCGGTCTGGCGACCCTGATCGTCGCCGTCTTCGCCTGGCTGCGGGCGGACGTGGGCAAGATCGAGCAACGCATCGAAAAGCGCATCGACGGCCTCAAGCAGCACCTCGAACAACGCATCGACGGCGTCGAACAGCGCCTCGGACAGCGCATCGACGGCGTCGAACAGCACCTCGGACAGCGTATCGACGGCCTCGAAAAGCGCATCGACGGCATCGAACAACGTATCGACGGCTTCGAGAAACGCATCGACGGCATCGAACAGCGCATGGGCAACATCGAACAGCGGATGGCCCGGCTCGAAGGCCTGATCGACGGCCTGCGCGACGCCGTGACCGGCCGGAGGGACGCGGCGTGAGCGGAAAGCCGCCATGCCGACGACCGCGGCGCGCGCCGGCGGGGCGTTTCCTCCCGTGACGGCCGGCGCCGCCCTCTCGCGACCGGGAGGCGGCGCGGGGCTCTCCGAAACCGCGACCGCCGACGCCCGACCGACGCCATGAACCCGCCCGCACCGCACGACGCCCGGTACGACGCCCGGCGGACGGAGGCGAAATGGCAACGGGTGTGGGCCGAGCGCCGCACGTTCGAGGCCCGCGAAGACCCCGGCAAGCCGAAGTACTACGTCCTGGAGATGTTTCCGTACCCCTCCGGGCGCATCCACATGGGACACGTCCGCAACTACACGCTGGGGGACGTGGTCGCGCGGTACAAGCGGGCCAGGGGGTTCAGCGTCCTGCACCCCATGGGCTGGGACGCCTTCGGCCTGCCCGCCGAGAACGCGGCGCGGGAGCAGAACGTCCATCCGGCGGCGTGGACCTACGGCAACATCGCCAACATGCGCGACGAGCTCAAGGCGATGGGGCTGTCGCTCGACTGGTCGCGCGAGCTGGCCACCTGCCATCCCGGATACTACGCGCATCAGCAGAAGCTGTTCCTCGACATGTACGAGGCCGGCCTCGCGTACCGGGGGGAATCGTGGGTGAACTGGGATCCGGTGGACCACACGGTGCTGGCGAACGAGCAGGTGATCGACGGCCGCGGCTGGAGGTCCGGCGCGCCGGTCGAGAAACGCAGGCTGAGCCAGTGGTTCTTCCGGATCACCGCGTTCGCCGACGACCTCCTGGAGGCCCTCGACACGCTCGACCGCTGGCCGCCCCAGGTGCGCACCATGCAGCGGAACTGGATCGGCCGCTCCGAAGGGCTCACCATGTCCTTCGAGATCGTCGGGCGGGACGACGGCCTCGACGTCTACACGACGCGGCACGACACCATCTTCGGCGCCAGCTTCATGGCCCTGTCGGCCGACCACCCGCTCGCCTCCGAGGCGGCGGAACGCGACCCCGAGGCGGCGGCGTTCGTCGCCGAATGCCGCCGCACGGGAACCAGCGAGGAAGCCGTCGAGACCGCCGAGAAGAAGGGCCACGACACCGGCCTCCGGGTCCGCCACCCCTTCGACGACGGCAGGGAGCTGCCCGTCTACATCGCCAATTTCGTGCTGATGGAATACGGCACGGGGGCCATCTTCGGCTGTCCCGCGCACGACCAGCGGGACCTGGACTTCGCCCGCGCATATGGCCTCCCCGTGCTGCCGGTCGTCGTCCCCGGGGACGCGGACGCCGCCCGGTTCCGGGTCGACGACGAAGCCTTCCTCGAGACCGGCGGCGCCGTCCTCGCCAATTCGCGGTTCCTCGACGGCCTCTCCGTGGACGCGGCGAAGGAAGCGGTCGCCGAACGGCTCGAACGGGCGGGCCGGGGGCGGCGCGCGGTCAACTACCGTCTCCGCGACTGGGGCGTGTCCCGGCAGCGGTACTGGGGCTGTCCGATCCCCATGATCCACTGCGACGGCTGCGGCGTCGTTCCGGTCCCCGAGGACGACCTGCCCGTCGCCCTGCCGGAGGACGTCACCTTCGACAGGCCCGGAAACCCCCTCGACGAACACATGGCCTGGCGGCGGGTGGACTGCCCCGCGTGCGGAAGGCCGGCCCTGCGCGAAACGGACACCCTCGACACCTTCGTGGATTCGTCGTGGTACTTCGCCCGCTTCTGCAGCCCGCGCGCCGGCGCCCCCGTCGACCGGGACGCGGTCCGCTACTGGATGCCGGTGGACCAGTACATCGGCGGGATCGAGCACGCCATCCTCCACCTGCTGTATTCCCGGTTCTTCACGCGGGCCATGAAGGACCGCGGCCATCCCGGGTTCGACGAGCCCTTCGCCGGGCTGTTCACCCAGGGCATGGTCTGCCACGAGACCTATCGCGACGGGGACGGCAACTGGCGCTATCCCGAGGAGGTGACGCGGAACCCGGACGGCCGGACGGTGCTCGCCGAATCGGGATCGCCCGTCGAGGTCGGCCGCTCGGAGTCGATGAGCAAGTCGAGGAAGAACGTCGTCGACCCGAGCGCCATCATCGACCGCTACGGCGCCGATACGGCGCGCTGGTTCATGCTGTCCGACAGCCCGCCGGAGCGCGACCTGGAATGGACGGACGCCGGGGTGTCGGGCGCCGGGCGCTTCGTGCAGCGGGTGTGGCGGCTGGCGCGGGAACTGAGCGTCCACGCCGGCGAGGCCGGGAGCGGATGGCCGCCGGCCGCCAAGGACGGCCCCGACGGCGAGCTGCGCCGCGCCGCCCACCGGACGATCGCGGCGGTCGGCGGCGACATCGAGGCATTCCGCTTCAACAAGGCGGTGGCGCGGATCCACGAGTTCGTCAACGTCCTCGGCTCGTGGACGCCGCCGGACGGGAAGGGACGGCCCGGCGCGGCCGCCGCGCTCCGGGAGGCCCTGGAGGCCCTAGTCCGGCTGATCGGACCCATGATGCCCCACATCGCCGAGGAGCTGTGGCGGCATCTCGGCCACCGGACGCTGCTGGCCGACACGGCCTGGCCCGTCGCGGATCCCGGGCTGGCCGCCGAGGAGAACGTCGTCATCGGCGTCCAGGTGGGCGGGAAGCTGCGCGGAACCATCGAGATGGCGCGCGATTCCGACGAGGCGGCGGTCCGGGAGGCGGCGCTGGCCCACGCCAACGTGCGGCGCAGCGTCGGCGACCGCGCCGTGCGGAAGGTGGTCGTGGTCCCCAACCGGATCGTCAATGTGGTTCTCTAGGCCGGCCGTCGCCGCGGCGCTGGTATCCGCTTCGGTCGCCGCGTGCGGGTTCCGCCCGCTCCACGCGCCCGGCGGCGGCGCCGCGCCCGAGGTCCTCGCGGGAATCGAGGTCGCCCACATACCGGACCGCCTGGGGCGGATCGTGCGCGGCCGCCTGCTCGACGGCCTGACGCCCCGCGGCCCCTCCGCCGCGCCGGCCTACCGGCTGGAGGTCTCGTTGCGCGTGTCCAGGGAGGCCCTCGCGATCACCAGGGAGGCGGCGGCGACGCGCTTCGACGTGTCCGTGGAGGCGGACTACGTCCTCTCGTCGATCGCCACCGGGGAGACGGTGTCGCGGGGCCGGACGAGGTCGGTCACCGCATACGACGTCGTCGCCTCGGACTACGCCAACGTGGTCGCCAGGCGCGCCGCGGAGCGGCGGACCGCCAGGGAAATCGCCGACGAACTGAAGACGCGCGTCGCCGCCGTCCTGGCGCGGGGCGCCCGGTAGCGGGCGATCCAGCGGGCCGCCGCGAAGATCACGTGAAGATCAGCGGCCGGAACGCGGACTCGTTCGCGCGCGCCCCCGACCCGAACGTCCGCGCCGTTCTGGTCTACGGGCCGGATTCCGGGCTGGTCGGCGAACGGGCGGCGACGCTGGCGCGGGCCGGCGGCGCCGATCCCGAGGATCCGTTCGCCACGACGACGCTGCGGGAGGAGGACCTCGCCGGGGCGCCCGGACGCCTGCTCGACGAGGCCGCGGCCATTCCCTGGGGCGGCGGCGTCCGGGTCGTCCGGGTCCGGGGCGCGTCCGACGCCCTCGCGCCGGCGCTGTCCCCGCTTCTCGAGCGTCCGCCCGAAGGCGCGTTCGTGGTGGTCGAGGCCGGGGACCTCGGGCCGCGCTCCCGGGTGCGCCGCCTGTTCGAGGGCGCGGCCCGGGGCGCGGCGGTCCCGTGCTACCCGGACGACGACGACGCGCGCGCGCGGCTGATCCGGGAGACGTTGCGTGCCGACGGAAAGGAGATCGAGCCGGCGGCCCTGGAGTACCTGTCGCGGCGCCTGGGCGGCGACCGCGCGCTCGCCCGCCGGGAGCTGGACAAGCTGGTTCTCTACGCCCTCGACCGCGACGGCGCGGTGACGCGGGAGATGGCGGCGGAGTGCGTCGGCGACGAGGCGGAACGCGCCCTGGAGGACGTGGCCCTCGCCGCCGCCGCGGGCGACGTTGCGGAACTGGCGCGGGCCTGGGACCGCGTCGTGGCCGCCGGGCAGCGGGACGTCGCGGTGCTGCGGGCGCTCGCCCGCCACCTCCAGAGACTGCACGCGGTGTCGGTGGCCCGCGATTCGGGCGCAAGCGTCGAGAGGGCGATGGCGGCGCTGCGGCCGCCGGTGTTCTTCAGGAGCAAGGCGGCGTTCGCGGCGCAGGTCGCCGGGTGGACGACCGTCCGCATCGAGGAGGCGCTGGACGCCGCGTCGCGCGCCGAACGGTCGTGCAAGACCACGGGGACGCCCGGCGGCCTCGTCTGCGAACGGACGCTCTTCCGCATCGCCGGCGCGGCGCGGCGCGGCCGGACGCGAACGCGGTAACGGAGAACGAAAACGAACCGGCCGCCGGGGCCGGCCTTACGCCCGCTCGCGATGGCGCAGGCGCCGGCATACGTCGTCCAGCTGCTCGAGCGTCCGGTAGCCGATGCCGACCGTCCCGCCGGCCTCTCCCCTGTGGCGGATGTCGACGCGAAGCCCGAGGGCCGCCGAGAGGTCGCGCTCCAGCGCCAGCGTATCCGCGTCCTTCCCGGCGGCGCGCCGTGCCCCTCCGCGCCCCGGACCCTCGTCCCTCGCCGGCGCCTTCGCCAAGGCTTCCGTCTCGCGGACCGTCAGCCGCTCGCCGGCGACGCGCATCGCGAGCCCTTCCGGATCCGCCGCCGTCAGCAGGGCCCGCGCGTGCCCCGCCGACAGCCGCCCGTCCTCCACCAGCCGCTTCACCGGGTCGGGCAGGCCCGACAGGCGCATGGTGTTGGCGACATGGCTGCGGCTCCTGCCGACGGCGTGGGCGACGGCCTCCTGCGTGAGCCCGAACTCCTCCATCAGGCGGCGGTAGCCCTCCGCCTCCTCGATCGCGTTCAGGTCCTCGCGCTGGACGTTCTCCACCAGCGCGATCTTCAGCGCCTGGGCGTCGTCGAGGTCCCTGACGACGACGGGAACCCGGTGCAGCCGCGCCCGCTGGGCGGCGCGCCACCGGCGCTCCCCGGCAACGATCTCGAACGCCTCCCCGCCGTCGCCGACGGGCCGCGCGAGGATCGGCTGCAACACGCCGACGTCGCCGACGGACGCGGCCAAGGCCTCCATCTCCGCCTCGTCGAACCGCCGCCGGGGCTGGAACGTGCTGGGCCGCAGCCGTTCGATGGGGACGGTCCTCGGCGACCGCGCCCGGTCCGGGCCCGGGCGCTCGTCTCCGCCGTCGTCGAACAGCGCCGACAGCCCCCGGCCCAGACCGCGCCGGCGGTCGTGAACCTCCCCGGTCACGCGGCGAGGGCCCCTTCGCGCCGCAGCACCTCGCCGGCGAGGCTGACGTAGGCGCGGCTGCCGGCGCACCGGAAATCGTACAGCAGCGCGGGCTTGCCGTGCGACGGGGCCTCGGAGACCCGGACGTTCCTCGGGATCACCGTGTCGTACACCTTGTCCCCCAGCACGCCGCGCACGTCGGTCGCGACCTGACCCGACAGGCTGTTCCGCCGGTCGAACATGGTGAGCACCACGCCCTGGATATCCAGCGTCGGATTGAACCCGGCGCGCACCCGCTCGATCGTCCGCATGAGGTGGCTCAACCCCTCGAGCGCGAAGAACTCGCACTGCAACGGCACGATCACGGCGTCCGCGGCGACCAGGGCGTTCAGCGTCAGGAGTCCGAGCGAGGGGGGACAGTCGATCAGGACGTAATCGTACTCCGCGGCGGCGCCGCCGATGGCGTCGCGCAGCCGGTGACCGCGCCGCGCCGCGTGCACGAGCTCCAGCTCGGCCCCGGAAAGGTGGACCGTCGCCGGGACGACGTCGAGGCCGGGAACGTCGCTCGCCACGACCGCCTCCTTCACCGTCGCCGCACCCACCAGGACGTCGTAGCTGCTCGAAGGCCGGTCGCTGCGGTCGATCCCGAAGCCGGTGCTCGCGTTCCCCTGGGGGTCGAGATCGACGACCAGCAGCCGGCGGCCCGCCGCGGCGAGGGCGGTCGCCAAGTTTATGGCGGTCGTCGTCTTGCCGACGCCGCCCTTCTGGTTCGCCACCGCGATGACCCTGCGCCCTCCGGTCGATCGCGGCCGCGGCGCGCCGCGCGCCGGCTCTCCGTCACCGCTCCTCATCCGCCAGTCCCCCGCCCCCAGACCTTCGATCCGCAGGATCGCCGCGCCCGCCGCCGTCCCGCCGTCCGGCGCGGCAGCCCGTTCGCATCGATATTGGCATATCTTGTAACCTTGGTCAACTCAGACCCAACATCTTGACCCGCGAGAAAAGACACGCCGGCGCGGCGTATGCCTCCCGGCGCGCCGATGTTTCACGTGAAACACCGGCATCGCGGCGACAGGCGCCGGCGTCATGCGTCCCGGCCCTGGCCGTCCGCCCCACCGCGGCGGCGGACGTGAACGAGAAGCAGGTTCACCGCCGCCGGCGTGACGCCGGGCACCCGGGCGGCCGCGCCGAGGGTCGCGGGACGCGCCGCCGCCAGTTTCTCGCGCTGCTCGTTCGACAGGCCGTCCACCCGGCGGAAGTCGAGGTCCGGCGGGACGCGCAACGCCTCCTCGCGCCGGAAGGCGCGGATGTCCGCCTCCTGCCGGGCCAGGTATCCGCGGTACCGGGCCTCGCATTCCAGCCGCTCGGCGATGGGGGCCGGCATCTCTTCGAGCTCGGGCCAGATCCGCGCCAGATCGGCGACCGTCAGGTGGTTGCCGGCGAGCAGATCGAGGGCGCTGCGCCGCGCGCTGTCGCGGGTCGCCGCGATCCCGTGCCGGCGCGCCTCGCCCGGAGTCAGCGACAACGCCTCCAGCCGCCCGCGAGCCGCATCGAGGGCGCGCGATCCAGCCTCGAACGCCGCCACCCGCTCGGTGCCCACGAACCCTCTCTCGATTCCCAGCGGCGTCAGCCGCCGGTCCGCGTTGTCGGCCCGCAGGGTCAGGCGATATTCCGCCCGCGAGGTGAACATCCGATAGGGCTCGTCGACGCCGCGGGTGACGAGATCGTCGATCAGCACGCCGACATAACCGTCGGCGCGGTCGACGGTGACGGCGGCGGCGCCGGACGCCCGGCACGCCGCGTTCAGCCCGGCCATCAGCCCCTGGGCGGCCGCCTCCTCGTAGCCGGTGGTGCCGTTGATCTGGCCGGCGAGGAACAGGCGGCGCGCCCTGCGGGTCTCCAGGGTCGGGAACAGCTCCCGCGGATCGACGAAGTCGTACTCGATGGCGTAGCCCGGCCGCGTCATCCTCGCCCTTTCGAGCCCCGGAACGGTCTTCAGCAGCGCCGATTGCACGTCCTCGGGGAGAGAGGTGGATATCCCGTTGGGATAGACCGTGTCGTCGTCCAGCCCCTCCGGCTCGAGGAAGATCCGGTGCCCGCTCCGGTCGCCGAAGCGCACGACCTTGTCCTCGATGGAGGGACAGTAGCGGGGACCGGCGCTCTCGATGCGGCCCGAATAGAGGGGAGACCTGTCGAGGTTGGCCCGGATCAGCGCGTGCGAGGCCGTCGTCGTCGTGGTGACGTGGCAATTCACCTGGGGCGTCGTGATTTCCCGGGTCAGGAAGGAGAACGGCACCGGCGGGTCGTCGCCCGGCTGCGCCTCCAGGCGGGCGTAGTCGATGGTCCTCCCGTCGAGGCGCGGCGGCGTGCCCGTCTTCAGGCGCCCGAGACGGAATCCCAGCCGCCCGAGCGTGGCGGCGAGGCCCAGCGCCGGCGCCTCGCCGACGCGCCCCGCCGGCGTCCGCTCCTCGCCCACGTGGATCAGGCCCCGCAGGAAGGTGCCGGTCGTCAGGACCACGGCGCCCGCGCGGACCCGCCGCCCGTCGGCGAGCGTCACCCACCGCGCCTCCGCGGCCCGGCCGTCGCCGACGATCCCGAGGTCCTCGACCGCAGCTTCGGCGATCGTCAGGTTCCCGGTCCGGCCCAGCGCGCGCTGCATGGCCCGCCGGTACAGGGCGCGGTCCGTCTGGGCCCTGGGTCCCCGGACCGCCGGACCCTTGCGCCGGTTCAGGAGACGGAACTGTATCCCGGCGGCGTCCGCCACCCGGCCCATGAGTCCGTCCAGCGCGTCGATCTCGCGGACGAGGTGTCCTTTCCCGAGACCGCCGATCGCCGGGTTGCACGACATCTCGCCGATGGTGGCCGCCTTGTGCGTGACCAGCAGGGTCGCGGCGCCGAACCGCGCCGCCGCCGCCGCCGCCTCGCACCCGGCGTGGCCGCCTCCGATCACGACGACGTCGAAGACCGCGCCGTCGGACACCCGGGCGACGTCGACCGCCGCCGGGTGCCCGGAGCCCGGCCCTGTTTCACGTGAAACGTCCATCGTTCCTCTACCCCGGCGTCGAAGCCCGCCCGATCATTTCCCGATGCAGAAGTCCCGGAACACGACGTCGAGGAGCTCCTCGACGTCGATCTTCCCGGTAATCCGGCCGAGCGCCCGCGCGCCGAGCCTCAACTCCTCGGCCAGGAGCTCGACGCGGGCGTCCGCCGCGCCGCCGTCCTCCGATCCGGCCAGGAACCGCCGCAGACACGCCGCGGTCTCCTCGACGGCATATCGATGGCGCTCCCGCGTGAGCGGCGGCGCCTCGCCGCGGCCCACGCGCCGCTCGACCTCCCGTTCGAGCGCCTCCACAAAACCGTCGAGGCCGCGGCCGGTGGTCACCGACAGGGGCCACGCCCGGCGGCCCTTCACCCGGACTCCCGCCGCGACCTCGTGCAGGTCGATCTTGTTGACGACGACCACGGCATCCTCGTCCAGCAGGGACTCGACCCGCGACTCCATCTCGATGACCGGCGCCGCCTCCACCATGACGATCCTGAGATCCGCCGCCGCGGCCGTCGCCAGCGCGCGCCGGATCCCCTCGCCCTCGATCTCGTCGCCGCTCTCCCGCAGGCCCGCCGTATCCGCGACGGTCACCGGGAGGCCGCCGAGGTCGAGGCGAACCTCCACGACGTCCCGGGTCGTCCCCGCACGCTCCGAGACGATGGCCGCGTCGCGTCGCGCCAGGGCGTTCAGCAGGCTCGACTTGCCGACGTTGGGAGCGCCGGCGATCGCGACGTAAAGCCCGCTCCGCAGGCGCTCGCCGCGCCGGCCGTCCTCGAGGTGCGCGACGAGCTCGCCCAGCAACCCACCGGCTTCCCGGCGGACGGAGACCATCAGATCCGCGGGCAGTTCCTCGTCGGGAAAATCTATGACGGCCTCCAGGCGCGCCAAGGCGTCCCGCAGCCGGGCCCGCCACGAGTCGCAGACGGCGCCGAGGCGCCCTTCGAGCTGATCCAGGGCCTGCCGGCGCTGCGCCTCCGTCTCGGCATCGACGAGGTCGGCCACGGCCTCGGCCTGAACGAGGTCCAGCTTGCCGTTGAGGAACGCGCGGCGCGTGAACTCTCCCGGCTCCGCGACGCGGACGCCCCGCCGGGCGCGAAGCGCGCCCAGCACGCCGGACACCACCGCCATGCCGCCGTGGACGTGCAGCTCGGCGACGTCCTCGCCGGTGTAGCTGGCCGGCGCCGGGAACCACAGGACAAGGCCGTCGTCGAGCACCCGCCCGTCCCCGGGATCGCGCAACGCCGCGCGGGTCGCCACGCGAGGCGCCGGGACCGCGCCGGCCACTTCCGCCAACAGGCTTCCCGCGGCCGGCCCCGAGACGCGGACGACGGCGACCCCGGCCCGGCCGTGCCCGCTCGCGAGAGCGACGATCGTCATGTCGGAATGAGGGACGGGAAGGGGGCAGCCGACCTTCATCCGCGCGGGCGGCGCGATTTCCAATCCAGGGTCCTCACGCTACAGTCGCATGGGGACGCTGGCGCGCACACCGAAAGGAAGACTTCGCCTCGGATACAACATTTGGTATATCTATCTACTCACATACACTAAATATCGAATGAGACGGAGGTTCGCATGTCGATACCGACCGCCCGGAGACACCGGACGCCCGCCACCCGGTCACGCGACCGCCGCCGGTTGGTTCGGATCGTGTCCGAAAGGTCGCTGCTCCGGGACACGGACGTCACGCTCGCTTCCGGGGCCGGCAGCACCTTCTACTTCGACATGAAGCGCACCGCCTTCCACCCCGAGGGCGCGAGCCTCATGGCGCGGCTCATCCTCGACGAGCTCGCCGGCATCGACGCCGACTACGTGGGCGGCCTCGAAATGGGCGCCGTGCCGCTCGTCGCCTGCGCGGTCCAGCGGAGCCCTTCCGGCCGCCGCCTGCGCGGATTCTTCGTCCGCAAGCGGCCGAAAGACCACGGCACGCGCCGCCTGATCGAGGGACTGGGCCCGGAGGACTCCCTCGCCGGCAAGACCGTGGCGCTGCTCGAGGACGTGACGACCACCGGAGGCTCGGCGCTCAAGGCAGTGTCCGCCGCGCGCGACGAAGGCGCGACCGTGCCCGTGGTCGTCACCGTCGTCGACCGCCTGGAAGGCGCCGCGGAGGCGTTGAAGAAGGAGAACGTCACCCTGTGCGCGATCCTCACCTCCCGGGACTTCGGGTTGTAGGACCGTTCCGATCATCCTTCCGGCTCCCCGCGCGCGGACTGGCCGGGCCACAACCGGAGGCGCTCGACGCGTCCGCCTTCGATCAGGTGGACCTGCAGCACTTCGTCGACCTCCTCCTCGGTCGCGCAGCTGTACCAGACACCTTCCGGGTAGACGACCATGGTCGGGCCCAGCTCGCAGCGGTCGAGACAACCCGAATTGTTGATCCGCACGCGCTTGATGCCGAGCTCCTTCGCCCGGTTCTTCATGTAGTCGCGCAGCGCCTGGGAACCCTTCGCCTTGCAGCACCCGCGCGGGTGGTCGGCCGCGCGCTCGTTGACGCAGCAGAACACGTGACGCCGGTAGAACAGGGGCGGATCGCCATTGACATCTTCGCCGCCAGCGTCGTTCATCGGATCCGGACCTCGCTCCTGTTTCCGCCTTGAAACCGGATCCGTGGAATAACGCAAGGAACGCCCATGCGCAACGTCCTCGACACCGCCGCCAGCCCGTACCTCATCCAGCACAAGGACAACCCCGTGCACTGGCAGACATGGGGACCCGCGGCCTTCAAGACGGCGGCCCGGCACGACAAGCCCGTCCTCCTCAGCGTCGGGTACGCGGCCTGCCACTGGTGCCACGTCATGGCCCACGAGAGCTTCGAGAACGCCGACATCGCGGCGCTGATGAACGAGCTCTTCGTCAACGTCAAGGTCGACCGGGAGGAGCGTCCGGACGTCGACGCCATCTACCAGCAGACGTTGCAGCTTCTGGGCCAGCACGGCGGCTGGCCGCTCACCATGTTCCTGACGCCCGAGGGGGCGCCCTTCTGGGGCGGCACCTACTTTCCGCCGGAATCGCGGTACGGCCGGCCGGGATTCCCCGACGTCCTGCGGCGGATGCATGCGGTCTACAAGGACCGGCGCGACAAGGTCGCGGAGAGCTCCGAGTCCGTCAAGTCCGCCCTCGACGAGCTCTCCCGGCCGCCCGACGCCGACGGCTCCGCGCGGCTGTCCATGGCCGTCCTCGACCACGCCGCCACCCAGTTCCTCCGCGCCCTCGATCCCGTCAACGGCGGCCTCGTCGGCGCTCCCAAGTTCCCCCAGCCGTCGATCTTCGATTTCCTGTGGCGGGCGCACGTCCGCGGCGGCGAGAAGATATTCGGGCACGCCGTCTCGCTCACCCTCGACCGCATGTGCCAGGGAGGCATCTACGACCATCTCGGCGGGGGGTTCGCCCGCTATTCGACGGACGAGACCTGGCTGGCGCCGCACTTCGAGAAGATGCTGTACGACAACGCGCAGCTGATCGAACTGATGACGCACGTCTGGCGCAAGACGGGAAGCCCGCTCTACGCCGACCGCATCCGCGAGACCGTCGGCTGGACGTTGCGCGAGATGCTGACGGAGGGCGGCGCCTTCGCCGCCTCCCAGGACGCCGACTCGGAAGGCGAGGAAGGACGCTACTACGTCTGGAGCGCGCGGGAGATCGACTCGCTCCTCGACGACGCCACGCTGTTCAAGAACGTCTACGACGTCTCGCCGGACGGCAACTGGGAAGGACACAACATCCTCAACCGCTCCGCCCATCCGGACCCGCTCGACGACGCGGCCGAGGCGAGCCTGGCGCGGTCGCGCGGGATCCTCCTCGCCGCGCGCGCCAGGAGGGTCAAGCCCGGATGGGACGACAAGGTCCTGGCCGACTGGAACGGACTGATGATCTCGGCGCTCGCCGCCGCCGGCGCCGCGTTCCGGATACCGGAATGGATCGCGGCGGCGGAGCGTGCCTTCGCCTTCGTCGGCGACGCGATGAGCGACGGCGACCGGCTCTTCCACTGCCGCCGGGACGGACGCGCGACCGAAGTGGCGTTCCTGGACGATTACGCCAACATGTCGAAGGCCGCCCTCGCCCTGTTCGAGGTCACCGGCGATCCCCCGTACCTGGAGCGCGCCCGCGCCTGGGCGGACACGGTCGAGGCCCGTTATCTGGACACCGGCAACGGCGGCTACTTCTTCACCGCCGACGACGCGGAGGCCCTGATCACCCGGCCGCGGAACGCCGCCGACAACGCGACCCCGTCGGGAAACGGCGTCATGGCGCACGTCCTAGCCCGCCTCCATCACCTCACCGGAGACGACGTCTGGCGGCGGCGCGCCGAGGCCGTCTGCCTGGCCTTCGCGGGAGAAACGCGGCGCAACTTCCTCGGCATCACGTCACTGCTCGGCGGTTTCGAGCTCCTGGCGGCGGCCGTCCAGGTCACGGTGATCGGAGAGCGCGGCGGCGCCGAGACCCAGGCCCTGACGCGGACGTATTTCGAAAGCCCCGTCCCGACCGGCGTCCTGCAGGTGATCGAACCGGACGACCGTCTCCCGGAGAACCACCCGGCGTCCGGCAAGGGCCAGATCGACGGGAAGGCCACCGCCTACGTCTGCGCAGGCACCTCCTGCTCCCCGCCCGTCACGGACCCCGTGAGCCTGCGCGCGGCCCTGGCCGACCCGGTGGGGGCGTCGACCGCGGCGGCGCGCCCCTGACGCTCCTGGCTCCCGGCGGGTCCGACGGGCCGGCCGCGCGGAACGGTTGCGGGACCACCGCGCGTTGGGACAGACTGCCGGCCGAACCGGCCGGGGCGCGGCTCCCGGCGCGAGGTCGCGGCCTCCCAGCGAACAGGAAGGAACACATGGTCAAGGCGATTCAGATCAGCAAGACCGGCAAACCGGCGGTGATGAAGTGGCGGGACGTCGATCTCCCCGCCCCCGACCGGGGAGAGGTCCGGGTCAGGCACACCTACGTCGGGCTCAACTACATCGACTGCTACTTCCGCTCCGGCCTGTATCCTCTGGCCGGATTCCCGGCCGTCATCGGCATGGAGGGCGCCGGCGTCGTGGAGGCCGTCGGCCCCGGGGTCGGCAACTTCGGCGAGGGCGATCGGGTCGCCTACGCGCCGACGCTCGGCGCCTATGCCCAGAAACGCAACATCCCGGCGGACAAGATCGTCAAGGTTCCGTCGACGATCTCAGACAAGAGCGCAGCCGCGATGATGCTGAAGGGCACGACCGTGGAGTACCTCGTCCGCCGTGCCTACCGGGTGAAGCGCGGCGACACCGTCCTGTTCCACGCCGCCGCCGGCGGGGTCGGCCTCATCGCCTGCCAATGGCTGAAGCATATCGGGGCGACGGTGATCGGGACCGTCGGCTCGGACGCGAAGGCGCGCCTCGCCAAGCGTCACGGGTGCGATCATCCGATCGACTACACCAGGGAAAACTTCCGGGAAGCGGTGATGGACATCACCGGCGGCAAGGGCGTTCCCGTCGTCTACGACTCGGTAGGCAAATCGACCTTCGACGCCTCCCTCGACTGTCTCCGCCCGCGAGGCGTCATGGTGCTGTTCGGACAGTCCTCCGGCCCCGTGCCGTCGCTCAACCTGGGGGAACTCAGCGCCAAGGGGTCGCTCTACGTCACCCGGCCGTCGCTGATGGCCTACAACGCCTCGCGCCGCGAATACGAAGCCAGCGCCAGGGCCCTCTTCGACGTGGTGGGATCGGGCGCCGTCAAGATCAAGGTCAACCAGACCTATCCTCTCAAGGACGCCGTCCGCGCGCACAAGGACCTGGAGGGACGCAAGACCACCGGCTCCACGGTGTTCCGGGCGAGGTGAAGCCGCGCGACACGGGACGTCAGGTATTCATCGAGTCGAAGAAGTCCGAGTTGTTCTTCGTCGGCTTGAGCTTGTCGAGCAGGAACTCCATGGCGTCCGTGACCCCCATCGGCATCAGGATGCGCCGCAGCACCCACGTCTTCGAGAGCGTCGCCTTGTCGACGAGCAGCTCCTCCTTGCGGGTGCCGGACTTGGTGACGTCCATCGCCGGCCACGTCCGCTTGTCGGAGAGCTTGCGGTCGAGGATGATCTCGGAGTTCCCCGTTCCCTTGAACTCCTCGAAGATGACCTCGTCCATCCGGCTCCCGGTGTCGACCAGCGCGGTGGCGATGATGGTCAGCGAGCCGCCCTGCTCGATGTTGCGGGCCGCACCGAAGAACCGCTTCGGCCGCTGCAGGGCGTTGGCGTCCACGCCGCCGGTCAACACCTTGCCCGACGAGGGGACGACCGTGTTGTAGGCGCGGGCCAGACGGGTGATCGAATCCAGCAGGATCACCACGTCCCGCTTGTGCTCGACCAGACGCTTGGCCTTGGAGATCACCATCTCCGTGACCTGCACGTGCCGGGACGCCGGCTCGTCGAAGGTCGAGCTGATCACCTCGCCGTCGACCGACCGCTGCATATCGGTCACCTCCTCGGGCCGTTCGTCTATGAGGAGGACGATGAGATAGACCTCCGGATGGTTGGCCGTGATCGAGTAGGCGATGTTCTGCAACATCATCGTCTTGCCGGTCCGGGGCGGCGCCACGATGAGCCCCCGCTGCCCCTTGCCCAGCGGCGTGATCAGGTCGATCACCCGCGAGCTCAGATCCTGACCCGTGGGGTTGTCGACCTCCAGACTGATCTTTTCTTCCGGATACAGCGGCGTGAGATTGTCGAAGTTGACCTTCTGCCGGCCCCTTTCCGGGACCTCGAAGTTGACGTCGTGAACCTTCAGCAGCGCGAAGTAGCGCTCGCCGTCCCTCGGGGCCCTGATGGGCCCCGTCACCGTATCTCCCGTCCGCAGGACGAAACGCCGGATCTGGCTGGGCGAGACGTAGATGTCGTCGGGACCGGGAAGGTAGTTGGCCTCCGGCGACCGCAGGAACCCGAAACCGTCCTGCAGGATCTCGAGCACCCCGCCCCCCGAAATCTCCTCGTCCTTGTCCGCGAGCTGCTTGAGGATCGCGAACATCATGTCCTGCGTCCGCATCGCGCTCGCGTTCTCGACCTCGAGCTCCTCCGCGAACGCGAGAAGATCCGTGGGCGACTTCTTCTTCAACTCCTGTAGATGCATGGTCTGCCTATTCGGACTCGACGATCGCGCGCGAGGCCTCGGGTTCGATGACAGGATACGCGCCGATCGACGCTGGGACGGACGGGTGTCTTGAGAGATTCGAGGCGGGCGCGGGCCGCCTGGCCATTCCGCCGAAGATCGGCCGCGACAGGGTTACCCAAGAGAATATGGAAGTCAAACGAAGATTTGCAAGGAATCGCTCCCCGGAGTCACCAGGGTTTGACGACGACGATGATGACGATCGCGATCAAAAGCACCGTGGGGACCTCGTTCATGGCGCGGTAGAAGTTTCGCGAATGGCGGTTGGCGTCGTCGGCGAAATGCCGCCGCCACCGGGCGAAAAGCCCGTGAACGGCCGTCATGGCGACGATCAGCGCCGCCTTCGCCCAGGGCCACGCGCTCGACCAGTCGACGATTCCCGGAATCGCCATCAGCGCGCCGCCGAACAGGAAGGCGCAGAACATGGCCGGGTTCACGATGTTCCGCAACAGCCTCCGCTCCATCACCTTGAAGGTCTCGGACTGCGCCGATCCCGCCTCCGCGTCGCAGTGATAGACGTAAAGGCGCGGCAGGTAGAGCATCCCCGCCATCCACGCGATCACCGAGACGACGTGGAAGGCCTTGATCCACAGGTAGGCATCGACGAGCCAGGTCACGCGCCGTTCCCCTCGCCGGCCGCGGGCATGGCGCAATGGATGAAGGCTTGGGGGCACTCTCGACAGCCGGACGCCGACCGAATGCGGATCGAGCCGCCAGCCGAACCGGTGGCTTCCCCTCGTGGCCCGGCGATCAGTGCGGCCAGTCCTTCCATGAATCCGGGATGGGTTCGGACCGCAGCCGCCCGTTCGTAGGCCGGCACGCCGGCCGACTCGGCCACCCGCCGATACTGGACGTCGAGTTCCACGAGAGTTTCCGAATGCTCGGAGACGAACGCGATGGGGACGACGACGACCGGCAGACCTTCCGCTCCGGCCCGCTTGATTTCCGCCGCCGTTTCCGGCCCGGTCCACTGCAACGGTCCCACGCGGCTCTGGTAGCACACGATCCAGGACTCCGCCTCGACGTTCGCCTTCCCGGCCACCGCCGCCGCCGTTCGCTCGACCTGCCATTGATACGGATCGCCGACGGCGACGATCCGCCGCGGCAGTCCGTGCGCCGAGAACAGGACGCGCGGTTTCCGCCCGCCGCCCGCCGCCACGCAACGCGACATCGCCTCCACGAGGGTCTCCGCCTGGGCCGAGACGAAGGCCTCGTCGGTCGGGTAGCAACACACGGCCGTCGTGGGAGCGTCGATTCCCGCGACCCGCGCGGCCCGCCGCCATGCGTTCAGCGCCGACGCCGTCGTCGTCGTCGAGAACTGCGGATAAAGGGGCAACAGGCACACCCGGTCGGGCGCGTAGCGGGCCACGTCGCGCGCCGCCTCCTCGCTGAAGGGATGCCAATGGCGCATCGCGACGAAGACGCGATACGCCCCGCGTCCGTCCAAGATTTCCTGCAGTGCTTTCGCCTGCGCCCGGGTTTCCTCGAGAATCGGCGACGCGCCGCCCAGCTCGGCGTAGATCCGAACCGCCTCGGGC
Organism: Alphaproteobacteria bacterium; assembly: GCA_965200265.1. Taxonomy (GTDB): domain Bacteria; phylum Pseudomonadota; class Alphaproteobacteria; order UBA2966; family UBA2966; genus UBA2966. The sequence continues at coordinate 3,157,175 of OZ241357.1, forward strand.
GTCCTGCGCCTCGCAATCCACCGTGCGAGCGGAACCCGCAGAAGACCCGGCACCCGCAAGATCGCGGGATCTCCGAAAAGGTTGATCAGGAAGGGGCGCACGGACGCAGGACCGTCCGGCCCGCCCAGATTGAGCAGAACCACCGCCGTCTTCAAGACGCGCGCACCGCCGCCACCAGGGCGGAAACGTTTTCCGGCGGCGTCGCCTTCAACACGCCGTGTCCGAGATTGAAGACGAACGGCCCCTTGCCGAGAACGGACAGTATCTCCCGGACATGGGCGACCATCGCGTCCCCTCCCACCAGCAGCGAAACGGGATCGAGGTTCCCCTGCACGGCGCAGACGCTCTGAAGATCGCTCGCCGCCCAATGCAGCGGAACCGAGCTGTCGATGCCGACCGCGTCGACGCCGGTCGCCCTGGCATAGGTCTCGTACCCGATCCCGGCGCCGCGCGGAAACCCGATGATGGGAGTCCCGGGGCAGCGCCGGCGGACGCGAGAAACGATCTCTCCGACCGGCTCCACGCACCAGCGGATGAACTGCTTCCGCGGCAGGACTCCCGCCCAGGTGTCGAATATCTGCAGGACGTCGGCTCCGGCATCGGCCTGGGCGGCGAGGTGTCCGGCGATCGCGTCGACGAGGACGTCGACGAGCTCGCCGAATCCTCTCTCATCGGAAAACGCCCAGCCCTTCACGGCGGCGAAGTCGCGGCTGCTTCCACCCTCCACCATATAGGTGGCGACGGTCCATGGAGCGCCGGCGAACCCGATCAGCGAAACCGCGCCAGGCAGCGCCGAAGACACCCGCTCCAGCGCGGCATATACGGACGACAGACGTTCGTCGAGGCCGGTCCTGTCGAGGCTCTTCAGCTGCTTCCTCGCGCGGATGGCGTCCAGGACCGGACCTTCTCCCTCCTCGAATCTCACGCCCTGTCCCAATGCCTGGGGGATGATCAGGATGTCGGAGAAGATGATCGCGGCATCCAGACCGAACCGTCGGACGGGCTGGAGTGTCGCCTCGGCCGCGAGATCCGGCGCGTGGCACAGCGCAAGGAAGCCGCCCGCCGTCTTTCTGATCTCCCGGTACTCGGGCAGATACCGGCCGGCCTGCCGCATCAACCAGACGGGCGGCGGCGAGACGGTCTCGCCATCGAGCACCCTCAAGAGCGGCTTGTTCCGGTTTCCGGCGCGCATGTTCAAACGAACCACCGTGTCGACCCGTGTTCGACGAACAACATACAACTACTGAATACAAAATAGATATGTGGTTGCAGTTGTTGCACGGTGACATACGGGGGTTCTTTTCGTCCCGAGGCTTGTTCAAGACCGGGCCGGGGCGCGGTTCGCCACGGGAGACCGCGTGGATATCCTCCGGAAGCTGCGGAACGGGTGCCGGGAGCCGGCATGTGGAAATCGGTGATAGCATGAGGATGATCCTCGGTCGGCGGGTTGTTCACGTATTCGGATGCACATGGGACGTGCCGTCCACAGCTTGACAAGACGTGGAGAGACTCCGCGCGTCCGGGGATCGATTCGCCGATGGGTCGGCCTGGCGGAGTTATCCCGATTCCGGGAGCCGGTTTTCCACGGGGATGGCGTGCATCGGGAGTCGCGATGACGATGTTCCATCTGCATCTGGTGTCCGACGCGACCGGCGAGACGCTCATCGGCCTCGCCCAGGCCGTGATCGCGCAGTTCGATGGCGCGCGCCCGACGCAGCACCTGTCGACGCTGGTCAGAAGCACCGAGCAGGTCGACAAGGTGCTGTCGGAGGTGAGTGCCAATCCGGGGATCGTCATGTTCACCCTGGTCGACGTCGGGGTGCGGGATGCCCTGGTCGAGGGCTGCCGGAAGCTTCGGGCGCCGTGTGTTCCGGTTCTGGAGCCGCTGCTCGCGGCGTTCGGCCAGTTCCTCGGCCAGCAGCCAAAACACCTGCCGGGCCTTCAGCGCGCGCTCGACTCGACCTACTTCGACCGTATCGCGGCGATGGGTTTCTGTCTCGCGCACGACGACGGACAGTCGCTCGAGACGTTGCGGGACGCGGACATCGTTCTGGTAGGCGTCTCCCGGACGTCCAAGACGCCGACGTCGGTGTATCTGGCCAACCGGGGACTGAAGGTCGCGAACGTTCCCCTGGTTCCCGGCATCCCGGAGCCGCCGGCGCTTGCGGTGCTCGACGGGCCCGTCGTCATCGGCTTGACGACCAATCCCGACCGCTTGGTTCAGTTGCGTCTGAACCGGCTCTCGGTGCTCAATCGGGACGAGGAGACGGATTACGTCGCGCTGGATTCGGTCCGGGAGGAGGTGTCGTGGGCGCGGAGGATCTTCGCTCGTCACGGCTGGCCGGTCATCGACGTGACCCGGCGATCCATCGAGGAAACGGCGGCTGCGATCCTGAACATCCACAACGAGCGGCGGTCGGCGTGAGCACGCGCCGCGTCTCCGGTTTCCTGTGCGCCGCGGGAGCGATCGCGGCATGAGAAACTCCGCTGCGGGACGGATCGCCGGCATCTTCGGGTGGCCCGTCGCGCACTCGCGCTCGCCGATCCTTCACGGGTTCTGGCTGGATCTCCATGGCATCGACGGCGCCTACGTGCCGTTCTCCGTCGCCCCGGAGCACTTCGAGCAGGCGATCCGTGTCCTGCCGCGGTTGGGGTTCGTGGGCGCCAACGTCACCGTCCCGCACAAGGAAGCGGCTCTGGAGGCCGTGGACGACGCGGACGAACTGGCCCGGAGGATCGGCGCCGTCAATACCGTCGTCGTTCGTGGGGACGGCAGCCTTCACGGATCGAATACCGATGCCTTCGGGTTTATCGAGAACCTGCGCGAGTCGGCGCCGGACTGGACGCCGGCCGGCGGTCCCGCGGTCGTCGTCGGCGCCGGTGGCGCCGCGCGGGCCGTCGCGTTCGCGCTCGCCGACGGCGGTGCGCCCGAGATCAGAATCGTCAACCGGACGCCGGCGCGGGCCGATGCCCTGGCCGTCGAATTGGGACCGATGGCGCGGGCGTGGCCGTGGGCCGACCGTGCCGGGTCGCTGCGCCAGGCCGGGTTGCTGGTCAACACCACGAAGCTCGGCATGGAGGGTGAAGCGCCCCTCGACCTGCCGCTCGACGCCCTGCCGCGGGAGGCCGTCGTCACGGATGCCGTCTACGTGCCCCTGCATACTGCCCTTCTCGTCGAGGCGGCCGCTCGCGGCAATCGCGTCGTCGACGGATTGGGGATGTTGTTGCATCAGGCGCGGCCGGGATTCGAGGCCTGGTTCGGGGTGGCGCCCGCGGTCACCGACGAACTGCGCGCCCACGTCGAGGCCGACCTGAAGGGCGTGCTGCGGTCGTGATCGTGCTCGGCCTCACCGGTTCGATCGGCATGGGCAAGACCACCGCCGCCGCCGCCTTCCGCCAAGTCGGGGCGCCCGTGTTCGACGCGGACGCGGCGGTTCATCGCCTGCTGGCCAGGGGCGGCGGCGCCGTGGCGGAGGTGGAGGCTGCGTTCCCGGACGTCGTCCGCGGCGGCGCCGTCGACCGCGGGGCGTTGGGACGGCGGGTGTTCGGCGACGCCGGCGCCCTCGAGAAGCTCGAGGGCATCGTCCACCCGAAGGTCCGGGCGTCGCGGACCCGGTTCATCCGCCTCGCCGCATCCCGTAGCGAACGTCTGGTCGTGCTCGATATTCCGTTGCTGTTCGAGACCGGCGGCGAGGCGGAGTGCGATTTCATCTGCGTGGTGAGCGCTCCGCGATTCGTGCAGGCGGGCCGCGTGCTGGGGCGTCCCGGAATGACGCCGGAGAAACTCGCGGGTGTTCTGGCGCGTCAGATGCCGGACGCCGAGAAGCGGCGACGGGCCGATTTCGTCGTTCCGACCGGGAACGGGAAGCGCCATTCCTTGCGGCGGATCGGATCCCTCGTCACAATGCTGCGACGGTGCGCCGGAACCGGACGCGCGCGGCCTCCGATACGGCGTGGATCGAGTCCTTCCCGGCGCCGTCCCGCTTGAACGCAATGCGTGAAATCGTCGTCGACACCGAAACCACGGGATTGACCCCCGAGACCGGGCACCGGGTCGTCGAGGTCGGCTGTCTCGAACTCGTCAATCACGTGCCCACGGGCTCCGTGTTCCATCAGTACCTGAATCCGGAACGGGACGTGCCGGAAGAGGTCGTGCGGATCCATGGCCTCACCGACGAATTCCTGGCCGCGAAGCCGCTGTTCGGATCGGTCGCCGACGCCTTTCTGGAATTCGTGGGCGACTCCCGGTTGGTCATTCACAACGCCGAATTCGATCTCGGCTTCCTGAACGCCGAGCTGGCGCGCGCCGGCCGGAGCGCCCTGCGGAACGACGTGATCGACACCCTCGCCCTGGCGCGCAAGAAGTACCCCGGTGCACCGGCCAGTCTGGACGCGCTGTGCCGGCGATTCGACGTCGACAACTCGGAGCGCGTCAGGCACGGGGCGTTGCTCGACGCCGAGCTGCTCGCGGAAGTGTACCTGCAACTGATCGGCGGACGGCAGCCGGGCCTGACGTTCGGAACCCGCGCCGCCGTCGCGACGGACGGCGGCGGCGCCACGGTGACGTGGACGCCGCGCCGTCACGGGCCGACGGCGGACGAGACCGCGGCTCACGAGGCGTTTCTGGATACGTTGCCGGACCCGATCTGGCGCCGCTGACGGTAGAGCGCGGAGAAGTCGATCGGGGCCAGCAACAGGGGCGCGAACCCCCCGTCGCGAGTGGCTTCGGCGATCACGCGGCGGGCGAACGGAAACAGGAGCCGGGGGCACTCGACCATGCACACGGGCTCGACCCGCTCCGGCGGGAAGTCCCGGATCAGAAAGACGCCCGCGTACTTCAGTTCGACGACGAACAGCGTGGCGCCGTCATGGGACGCGGTCACCGTGATCTCGAGGCTCACTTCGTAGTTGGAGTGTCCCAGGGACCGCGCATCGACCCCGACGTCGACGCCGATGGCGGGTTTGCCCGGTTCCGGCCGCAAGCTGCCCGGGGCGTTGGGATTCTCGAACGAGAGATCCTTGACGTACCGCGACCTGACGTTCAGCTTCGGCGCCCCTCGTCCGTCGCTTGCGGCGGCATCGGACATGGATCGCTTCCCCGTTTCGCGTCCCCGTTCGCGCCCGCGACGGAACGGTTTCCTCCGGCTGCCCGGCAGGGCGGTCCCTTCCGAGGTTCCGGCTCTGGACCGCGCCCGGACAAGCCGTTAGTGTAGCACCCATCGGCACGCCCGGAGTTTTGGTGTCGCGGCGGGTTCGGCGTGTCGGACCGGGCCGTTGTCGCGATATGGCTTTTTCCACGGGATCACGGACAATGGGCGACGGCTTCCCATTTCTCGACATCGTTCTGTTCGCCATGGTGGCCGCGTTCATCGTCCTGCGGCTGCGTGGCGTCCTCGGCCGACGTCCGGGAAACGGTCGGTCCCGGCGCGATGCGGCGCCGTCCCGGCAAGGCGCGGAAAAGAACGTCATCGGCCTGCCGGATCGCGCGGCGGACGCGGACGACTCGACGGAGCCGGAGGACGTGTCCGGGGAGGAGGACGCCGTCGCGGCGGGTCTCGCCGACGTTCGCCATGCGGACCGGCGGTTCGGCGCCGAGGAGTTTCTTCAGGGCGCCCGGGCGGCATACGAGATGATCGTCGCCGCCTACGCCGTGGCCGACGACGCGGTCCTTCGGCAGCTCCTGTCGGACGAGGTCCACGAGAACTTCGCCGGGGCGATCCAGGAGCGGATCGCCCAGGGGCATACGCTGGAAACGACGCTTCTGGCCATTCGGGCCGCGGAGATCGTGGAGGCCGGCGCGCCCGGCGGGGTCGCCGAAATCACGGTCAAGTTCGTCGCCGACGTGATCAACGTGACGCGGGAGGAAGACGGGACCGTCGTCGCGGGGGATCCGGATCAGGCGCGGGAGGTGACCGATTTCTGGACTTTCGCGCGCGATGCCCGAAGCCGCGATCCGAACTGGAAGCTGGTCGAGACCCGCAGCCCGCAATAGCCCGCGCGGCGACTCATGAACGGGCGGCATACCGGGGGGATCGGCGTCTCCGTTGTCGCGTTGCTCGTCGCGTTGGCGGCGTGGTGGTTGCTGGAACCGCCTCCCGACGGCGAGTCACCTTCCGTCGACGAGGCGTCCGTCGCATTCCGTCCCGTCGGGTTCGACGCGTTGCGCGGGTGGGAGGAGGACGATCCGGGTCCGGCGCTCGCTGCTTTCGTCCGGTCCTGCGGCCGCCTGGGCGGGCGCACGCTGCGATCTCCCGTCCGGGTCGGCGCGGCCGGCATCGCGGCCTCGGACTGGCGGGGCGTCTGCCGGCGGGCGCTGCGGGTGGACCGTGGCGACCCCGCCGCCGTTCGCCGTTATTTCGAGACCGGGTTCGAGCCGTTCGCCGTCACCGGCGCCGGTGGCGCCGAGGGCCTGTTCACCGGATACTACGAACCGCTGCTGGAGGGCAGCCGCCGACGGACCGGCGATTTCGACGTGCCGGTCTACGGACGGCCCGCGGATCTGGTCACGGTGAATCTGGGCGACTTCCGTCCCGAGTGGCGCGGGATCCAATTGGCGGGGCGGCTGATCGAAGGGAAGGTCGGGCCGTTCGAGACCCGCGCCGCCATCGAGCTCGGAGGACTGGAGGACCGGGCCGACCCGATTCTGTGGCTGCGGGACGAGGTCGACGCGTTCTTTCTCCATATCCAGGGCTCCGGGCGCATAAGCCTCGACGACGGCGCCCGGACACGCGTCGGGTACGCCGCCAGCAACGGCCGGCCCTACACGGCGATCGGCAGGGTGTTGGTGGAGCGGGGCGCGTTGCCGGCGGACGGCGTCTCGATGCAGTCGATTCGGCGGTGGCTCGAGACGAACCCGCGGATGGCGAAGGACGTGATGTCCGCCAACGCGCGATACGTCTTCTTCCGCGAGATCGCCGGCGACGGTCCGGTCGGCGCGGGAAGGGTCGTCCTGACGCCGGGCCGCTCGCTCGCGGTCGACACCGCGCTGTTGCCGCTTCACGCACCGGTCTGGCTGGAGACGTCGATGCCGTCCACGACCGGCGGTCCCGACGGGGCGCCGCTGCGCCGGCTGCTCGTCGCCCAGGACACCGGCGCCGCCATTCGCGGAGCGGTGCGCGGCGACGTCTTCTGGGGCAGTGGCCCGGCCGCCGAGGAGACCGCCGGAAACATGAGCGAGAGAGGGCGCTACTACCTGCTGCTGCCCAAGGGTGCGCGCGGGCGACTCGTCTCCGGCGCGCGAGCGGCGGAGTGAGGAGCCGTTCCCGTCGCCCCGGATCGGCGCGTGTTCGTCTTGCGCGCCAGCGCGCCGTGGGATTAATTGGGCGCCGCGCGACGAACCGGCGCGCGGCGCGGTGAGTGAACGCGGGACGGCCTCCGGAGATGCCAGACGCCTCGGACACGACGGACGGACGGACCCGGCGCGTGGGACTGTTCGTCACCTGCCTGGTGGACCTGTTCCGCCCGACGGTGGGCTTCGCCGCCGTCAAGCTCCTGCGGGACGCCGGTTGCGCCGTCGAGGTTCCGATCGCCCAGACCTGTTGCGGACAGCCCGCCTACAACTCGGGAGCGCGGCCGCAGGCTCGGGCGATCGCCCGGCAGGTCGTCGCCGCCTTCGAGGGGTTCGACTGGGTGGTCGCGCCGTCGGGAAGCTGCGCCGGCATGTTGCGTCGGCACTATCCCGATCTGCTGCGCGACGACCCCGGATGGGGGCCGCGCGCCTCGGCGCTCGCCGCTCGCGCACGGGAACTCCTGTCCTTCCTGGTCGACGTCTGTGGCGTCACGGCCGTGGAGGCCTCGTTCCGCGGTATCGCGGCCTATCACGATTCGTGTTCGAGCCTGCGTGACATGGGCGTCCGGGACCAGCCCCGCGAGCTGCTGGCCGGCGTCGACGGCCTGGATCTGCGGGAAGTTCCCGAAGCCGAGGCGTGTTGCGGCTTCGGGGGCGCGTTCTCGGTGAAGTACGGACCCGTATCGGCGGACATCGCGGGCCGCAAGGTGGACGCCCTTGCCTCGGTGAATCCGGACGTGGTGGTGGGCGGCGATCTCGGCTGTTTGATGAACATCGCGGGCAGGATGCGCCGCGACGAGACGGACATCACCGTCCGTCACGCGGCGGAGCTTCTCGCGGACATGACGGAAGGCCCCGGGATCGGGGCGCCGGAGGGGGCGGACGTCCGGTGCTGACGAGCCGGACCTTCCCCGAGAACGCGGTCCGGGCGATCGCCGACGAACAGCTTCGCGCCGCCCTGAGCAAGGTGCGCGAGGGGTTTGGCGGCGCCCGGCGCCAGGCCGCAGTGGACCGTTTTCCGGAATTCGAGGCGTCGCGGGACGCGGCCCGGGACATCAAGGACCACGCGATCGCGCATCTCGACCTTTATCTCGAGCGGTTCGAGCGCCGCGTCGAGGAGAGCGGCGGGACGGTCCACTGGTGCGAGACCCCGGCCGAGGCCCGCGACCTGGTGCTGCATCTGTGCCGGGAGGTCGACGCCCGCACGGTGACCAAGGGCAAGACCATGATCGCCGAGGAGATCGGTCTCAATCCGTTCCTGGAGTCGCACGGCATCGTCCCGGTCGAGACCGACCTGGGGGAGTACATCATTCAGCTCGCCGACGAACCGCCGAGCCACATCATCGCTCCGGCGATCCACAAGACCAGGGATCAGGTCGCCGACCTGTTCCACGAGCACCACCGGCGGTACGGCAGGACCCGGCGGCTGGACGATCCGGGCGAGCTTGTCGACGAGGCGCGCCAGGTGTTGCGCCGGAAGTACGTCGAGGCCGACGTCGGCATCACCGGCGCCAACTTCCTGATCGCCGAGACGGGGAGCACCGTGATCGTGACCAACGAGGGCAACGGCGACCTGACGCAGACGCTGCCCAGGCGGCATATCGTGCTGGCGACGCCCGAAAAGATCGTGCCCACGCTGGAGGACGCGGCGACCCTGTTGCGCGTTCTCGCGCGCTCGGCGACCGGGCAGGAGCTCTCCGTCTACACGACGTTCTCCACCGGACCGCGGCGGCCGGACGACCTCGACGGTCCCGAGAGCTTTCACGTCGTCATCCTCGACAACGGTCGAAGCCGGCTGGTCGGGAGCCCGTTCCAGGACATGCTGCGCTGCATCAAGTGCGGCGCGTGCCTGTTTCATTGTCCGGTCTACGCCTCCGTCGGGGGCCACGCCTACGGGTCGGTCTATCAGGGACCCATGGGCGCCGTGCTGACCCCTCATCTGATCGGGCTGCCGGCGGCGCGCCACCTGCCCGACGCTTCCAGCCTGTGCGGCCGTTGCGAGGCCGTCTGCCCCGTGCGCATACCGATCCCTCGTATGCTGCGGCGTTTGCGCGAGCAGAGCCGTGGAGAGGGCCTGTCGCCGCCGCTGGAGCGCTGGACGGTCGCGGCTTGGGCATGGATCGCGCAGCGCCCCCGGGTCTATCGCCTCTGGGCCCGTTTTCTCGCGGGCGTTCTCCGCACCGCCGCCGGACGGTCGGGGCGGTTGCGCCGGCTGCCGTTGTCGAGGGGCTGGACGGCCCGGCGGGACCTTCCGGCGCCCCAGGGGGAGACCTTCATGGACCTCTGGCGGCGGGCCGGAGGCGGCGCGGCATGAGCGCCCGCGCCGCCATTCTCGGCCGTATCCGCGGCAATCTCGGGCGGGGCGATGCCGGAGAGAGCGCCGTCGACGAGCGGTTCGTCCGTCGCCCGGCGGGGCCGCGCCCGAGGCGCGTCGAACTGCCGCGCCGCGACCTGGTGGATCTGTTCGTCGCCATGGCAGAAGAGGTCGACGCGACCGTGGCGCGGGTGGGAAGTCTCGACGAGGTGCCGGAGGCGGTCGCCGGCTATCTGGCGGCGCGCAATCTGCCCGCGCGGCTGGTCGTCGCGCCGGACGCGCGCCTCGACGGCGCGCCGTGGGAAACCGCGTCGACACTGGAGGTTCGCCGTGGCGTCGCCGCCGAGACCGACACCGCGTCGGTCACGATGGCCTTCGCCGGGATCGCCGAGACCGGCACCGTGATGGCGGTGTCCGGCAAGGACACGCCGACCACCCTGAACTTCCTGCCCGAGACCCACGTGGTCGTCCTTCGCGAGCGCGAGATCGTGGGCACCTACGAGGACGGCTGGCGGCTGCTCCGCGAGCGGGCCGCGGCGTCCGGGCGGGCCGGAGCCATGCCCCGGACCGTGAATTTCATCACCGGTCCGTCGCGAACCGCGGACATCGCCATGACCCTTTACCTCGGCGCCCACGGGCCCCGGCGCCTTCACGTCGTTCTGGTCGGAGACGGCGATGGGCGATGACCGGCCGACCGGGAAGCGGTCCCGCGCGGAAGCGGAGGACGACGCCGATCTCTGGCTGCGTACCATGCGGGACACGACGCCGCTCTCGCCCCGGCGCCGCCGTTCGGGGGAAACCGAAGAGGCGCCGGCGGGCCGTTCGCGCGCCGTGTCGGAGGCGCCGGGGGGCGGCGCGGGCTCCCCTGCCGCTCCGGGCGCCGCCTCCGGCCGGGTGCCGCCGCCGAGCAGACCGCCGCCGGGGAGGCTGGACAAGCACGTGGCCCGCCGTCTCAAGCGGGGTGCCCAGGACATCGAGGCCCGTCTCGATCTGCACGGCATGACCCAGCGGGAGGCGCACGCCGAGTTGCGTCGGTTCGTCCGGGACGCGGCGGTCCGCGGCTGCCGGTGCGTTCTCGTCATAACCGGCAAGGGAAACCGGTCGGATGCCGTGCCCGGAGTCCGCGACCCGGCGCCCGGCGTTCTGCGCCGGTCCGTGCCCCGCTGGCTCGGGGCGCCCGACCTGTCGCCGTATGTCGCCGGATTCGAGGCGGCCCAGCAGCGGCACGGTGGAACCGGCGCTCTCTACGTGCAGCTCCGCCGGGGCCGGACGGACCGGCGGGACTGAGGCCGGGGCATGGAGGCCCTGCGGCAGCGGATCGGCGCCCGTCTCGAGGGGTTGCTGCGTCCCTTCGCCCAGGTTCTGGCGACGTCGGACATCTCGCCCAACCACGTCACGGTGGCGGGTCTGGTCGTCAACGTCGTCGCCGCGTGGCTGATAACGCGCGACGCCTATTTCCTGGCCGGTGCGTTGTATCTGCTCGGCGGCGGCTTCGACGTTCTCGACGGAATGCTCGCGCGGGCGACGGACAGGGTGAGCGTCGTCGGCGCCTATCTCGACTCGACGCTCGACCGGATATCGGAAGGCGTGGTCTTCGCGGCGATCGCCTACGTGTTCGCCCGCGAAGGCCAGGCCGTCGATGCCGGCGTGGTCCTGCTGGCCCTGCTCGGATCCCTGCTGGTCAGCTACACCCGCGCCCGCGCCGAGGCTCTCAACGTCGCCTGCAAGATGGGGATCGCGACCCGGCCGGAACGGGTCGTGCTCGTCGCCCTCGGGCTGATGACCGGGTGGCTGGCGCCGGTGGTCTACCTGCTGGCGGTGCTCACCGGCATCACCGTCGCGCAGCGCATCCGCGCCACCATGGGACGGCTGTCGGGGTAACGTCAAGAAGTATGTGTCACGGGGAAAGGGGCGGCGGTTCTCTGAGTTTTGTTTTGGTGGGAGAAGATGGCGAAGAGTATTCGGTCCATGGAGGTGCGGTCCTGGAAGGTGCCCATGGGTCGGGTCCGTCGTCGGACTTCGCGGAAGCGTCGTTCGATGGCGTTTGTGGTACGCACCAGCTTTCGTTCTTCGGGTGAGGAGTATCGGAAGCAGGCGAGGAGGTCGTCGAGGTCGTCGCGCAGGCATTTGACGGCCTTCGGGTATGTGTCCTGCCATTGATCGGCGAAGCGGCGCGCGGCGGCGCGCGCGGCGCGGCGGTTGGGGGCGTTCATGACGTCGTGGAGGTGGTGTTTGACGTCCTTGTGGTCGGTCTTTCGGACCTTGTTGAGGACGTTGCGGATCTTGTGCGCCCAGCAGCGCTGGACGGGGATGTCGGGGTAGACGAAGGGCAAGGCGGCGAGGAGGCCGTTGCCGCCGTCGACGCAGATCATTTCGAGGCCCTCGCCGGTGAGGCCGCGCCGATGGAGGGAGGTGAGCAGGCGCTCCCATTCGGCGGCGCTTTCGGCGCGGGCGAGTTGGAAGTCGATGATCTCCTTGCGCCCGTCGGGGAGGATGCCGAGGGCAACCAGCACGGGGCGTCTGAGGGCGCCGGCGCCGGTCTTGCGCGCCAACACCACGCCGTCGAGCATGAGAGCCTTGTAGCGGTTGGCGAGGGGGCGGTCGTGGAAGGCGGCGACGGCGGCGTCCAGGGTCTTGGCGACGCGGCTGACGGTGGCCGGCGAGATCGCGCGTCCGAGCAGGGGCAGCAGGACCTCGCCGACCTTGCGGGTGGACAAGCCAAGCACGAAGCCGGCGAGAATGACCCGGTCGATCTCGGGGGCGCGGCGCGCATAGCTCCTGAGTACGGCGGTAGGGCAGTAACGGCGGGTCCGCGGCACCTCCAGTTCGATGTCGCCGAGTTCGCACAGCAAGCGGCGCCGGTAGGTTCCGTTGCGGCGGTCGCGGGCGGCGCTGCCATCAAGGCCGGCGAGCCAGTGGTCAACATCCTCGGCCATCCTGCCCTGAATGATCTCGGCCAGGGCTTGGCGCACCGCCGGTCGGCAGTCGGCGCCCCAATCCAGACCTTCGGCCTGCATCGCCTTCACCACCTCAAAGGCCTCCGGTAAGCTCTCGATCGTCGCAGTCCGCTGTGGCATCGGGGTGCTCCTTTCCGTCGTGGTCCGCTGAACCACCGGGGGAGTACCCCTTTCCACCTCTGACACATAACTTGATACGTCACCGCTGTCGGGACGGGCTTGACAGGGCTGATATCGCTGGATAAACTGTTCTGAAGTTCGGTTGCGCCATGTGACAAATGCGATATGGAACTGTTCTTTGGGCAATGAATGTGGTCATTCCTTGGCAGCTTCGTCGGTCGGGAACCGATGGTGTAATGTAGCATACCGTTGTTATTTGTCAAGGTTTGGTGGGTGGGAATCTGAGAGAAAGGATAAATGGAAATGGACGCCGAGACGAATATGAAAATACATGAGTATATCGATCGACTCATAGAATCTGAACAGCTGGAAAATTCTGATATACCACGAGATGATATAACAGATATTACAAGGATTATAGATTATATGATGGTCAATACGTATAAACCACGAAAAGATGTTGAGAGCATACGGATCGCCTATAACGAGCTCAGAGATGAAGTAATAAAACTTCGTAAAAAGGTAGAAGATATGGAACGAAATCAATCGACATAGAAGAAAGCTCCAAACACGAAAAATTGAAGAAGATGGTGAAAGGGAACTATCGCTTTGACTCCACAGGTTTTACATATTCCTATATTGATTCAAGATTAGATATAGGTATATTGTGCTTTGGGGGCACAGAGATAACAGAGATATAAATCGAAAAATGGAACTACCTTAAGGCGAAGCCACACCATATGTCGGGTGGTCAGGTATCCCGGCTTACAGGATGAACTTCGACAGGTCGGCGTTCCTGGCCAGATCCGCGACCTGCTCGCGCACGTAGGCCGAATCGATGACGATCGATTCGCCCGCCCGGTCGGACGCGGTGAAGCTGATCTCCTCCAGAAGCCGCTCCAGTATCGTGTGCAGACGCCGGGCGCCGATGTTCTCGACGCCCGAGTTCACCTCCTCGGCCAGGGTCGCGATCTCCTCGACCGCGTCGGCGCCGAACGTCAGCGTCACGTCCTCCGTGTCCATCAACGCCGTGTACTGCTTGATGAGGCTGGTCTCGGGCTCCACGAGGATGCGCTTGAAGTCCTCGTGGGTCAGGGCCTGGAGCTCGACGCGAATGGGGAGCCGTCCCTGAAGCTCGGGCAGGAGGTCGGCGGGCTTCGCCAGGTGAAACGCCCCCGAGGCGATGAACAGGACGTGGTCGGTCTGGACCGTGCCGTGCTTCGTGGCCACCGTCGTGCCCTCGATCAGCGGCAGCAGGTCCCGTTGCACCCCCTCGCGGCTCACGTCGGCGCCGACGCGTTCGGAGCGGGCGCAGATCTTGTCGATCTCGTCGAGGAACACGATGCCGTTCTGTTCCACCATCTCGATCGCATCGCCGACGAGCTTGTCCTGATCGAGGAGCTTGTCGCTCTCCTCGGCAATCAACACGTCGTAGGACTCGCCGACCGTCATGCGGCGCTTCGTCGTCTTCTGGCCGAAGGCCTTGCCGAAGATGTCGTTGAGATTGATCATGCCCATGCTCGCGCCGGGCATCCCGGGGATGTCGAACGTGGGCAACGAGGCCCCGGCCGACTCCGAGACCTCGAGCTCGACCTCCTTGTCCTCCAGTTCCCCGTCGCGCAGCTTCTTGCGGAACGCTTGGCGCGTGCCTTCCGAGGCGTGTCCGCCCACGAGGGCGTCGAGAACCCGGCCTTCCGCCGCGAGCTCGGCGCGCGTCATCACTTCCTTGCGGCTCCGTTCGCGCTGCATGTGGATCGCGATCTCGACGAGATCGCGGACGATCTGCTCGACGTCGCGGCCGACGTAGCCGACCTCGGTGAACTTCGTCGCCTCCACCTTGATGAAGGGTGCGTTCGCCAGGCGCGCCAGGCGGCGGGAGATCTCGGTCTTGCCGACGCCCGTGGGGCCGATCATCAGGATGTTCTTCGGCAGCACCTCGTCGCGCAGGTCGTCGGGCAGCTGCTGGCGCCGCCACCGGTTGCGAAGCGCGATGGCGACGGCGCGCTTGGCGTCGTGCTGCCCGACGATGAAACGGTCGAGTTCGGAGACGATTTCGCGGGGGCTGAACTCGGTCATGCCGTCAAAGGGTTTCCAGGATCACGTGGCCGTTGGTGTGGACGCAGATGCCGGCGGCGATCTTCATGGCCCGCCGGGCGACGTCCTCGGCGCTCAGCTCCTCGTGGTCGATCAGCGCGCGGGCCGCGGCCAGGGCGTAGTTCCCCCCGGACCCGATGCCGATGAGCCCGTCGTCCGGCTCCAGGACGTCGCCGGTCCCGCTCAGGATCAGGGAGATCCTGTCGTCGGCGACGGCCATCATGGCCTCGAGACGGCGGAGGTAGCGGTCGGTGCGCCAGTCCTTGGCGAGCTCCACGCAGGCGCGCGTGAGCTGGGCGGGGTATTGTTCCAGCTTCGACTCCAGCCGTTCGAACAGGGTGAAGGCGTCGGCCGTCGCGCCGGCAAATCCGCCGACGACGGAGCCGTTTCCCAGACGGCGGACCTTCCGCGCCGAGGACTTGACGACGGTGCCGCCCATCGAGACCTGGCCGTCTCCCGCGATGACCACGGAGTCCGCCTTCCTTACGGAAAGAATAGTGGTGCCGTGCCAGACGGCGGTCGACGCCTCGGTCATGATCGGCTCCGCAAGCCAAGTCGCGGCGGCGCCGGGCTCCGGGGTTCCGGGCGCGGCGAACCGTGCGGGCGGCAAACCATGTGGCGTTTGTCGTGCCCCGGTCAAGTGGTCCCGGCGGGCGGCGGCGCCACGGGCCGTCCGGCTGGCGCCGGCAATGCGTTGCTGCTACAAGGGCGCCGATTCTCGCGGAGGTCGCGATGCGCAAGGCCGTGGTCGAACGGGCCACCAGGGAAACGCGGGTTACCGCCGAGGTGAATCTCGACGGGACGGGGGAGTACGAGATCGCCACCGGCATCGGGTTTCTGGACCACATGCTGGAGCAGTTGTCCCGGCACTCCCTGATCGATCTCGCCCTTCGGGCCGAGGGCGACCTTCATATCGACTTCCACCACACGACCGAGGACACGGGGATCGTCGTCGGCCAGGCCGTCGCCCAAGCCTTGGGGGACAGGCGGGGCATACGCCGGTACGGGAACGCGACGATCCCCATGGACGAAACCCTGACGCGGGTTTCCGTGGACGTGTCCAACCGTCCCTACCTGATCTGGCGCGTGGCGCTTTCCCGCCCGAAGCTGGGGGAGATGGACACGGAACTCTTCAAGGAGTGGTTCCAAGCCTTCGCCCAGAACGCCGGGATCACGCTGCACGTCGAGAACGCCTACGGCGAGAACACGCATCATATCGTCGAGTCCTGCTATAAGGGCCTGGCGCGCGCGCTCCGCGACGCCATCGAGCGGGATTCGCGAATCGCGGGGGAAGTTCCGTCGACGAAAGGCGTGCTGAATGCCTGAGGCCGACGGCCGGCCCGGCGTCGGGAAACGGTCATGACGGTTGCCATCATCGATTACGGAGCCGGTAACCTGCGCTCCGCGGCCAAGGCCTTCGAGCGGGCCGCTCGCGAGAGCGGTCGCTCCGAGTCCGTCGTGGTGACGAGCGCGGCCGACGACGCGCTGTCTGCGGACCGGATCGTTCTGCCCGGAGTCGGCGCGTTCGCGGACTGCCGTCGCGGACTCGACGGACTCGACGGCATGATCGAGGCGCTGGAAGAGGCGGTGATCGTCCGCGGCAGACCCTTCCTCGGGATCTGCGTCGGTATGCAGCTGATGGCCACGACGGGCCGCGAGCACGGCGATCATCCGGGACTCGGCTGGATCGACGGCGAGGTCGCCGCCATCGACGCGGGATCGTCCGCGCGCGCGAACGGAGCCGGGCTGAAAATTCCCCACATGGGGTGGAACGACATGGTCCTGGATTGGGCGGACCATCCGTTGTTCACGGGGCTGGGGGACGGGTGCCACGTCTATTTCGTGCACGGGTACGCGATGGCCTGCCTCCGCCCGGACGACCGGCTCGCCCACGTGGACTACGGCGGACCGGTGGCGGCCGCCGTGGGCCGGGACAACTTGGTGGGGACCCAGTTTCACCCGGAGAAAAGCCAGGCCGTGGGGCTGCGGATCATCGGCAATTTCCTGTCGTGGCGGCCGTGATGGAACGGACCGGCGTCGACTGGATCGCCGAGCTCGCGGATCGGGATCTCCAGGATCTCTGCGGCGCCACGGAAGAGGCCATCCTGGACGGGAACGGCTTCGGCTGGCTGACGCCTCCGCCGCGGCGGGTCCTCGAATCCTACTGGCGCGGCGTTCTGCTGGTGCCCGAGCGCGACCTCATCGTGGCGCGTCTGGAGGGGAGCATCGTCGGATCGGCCCAGTTGTTGCGTCCGCCGCCCAACAACGAGGCCCAGTCCTTCGCCGCGCACATCACCACGTTCTTTCTCGCGCCTTGGGCGCGGGCGCACGGGCTCGGCCAGGCGATGCTCGAGTCCATGGAGCGCCGCGCGCGGAGCGCCGGCTTCGGCGTGCTCGACCTCGACGTCCGCGCCACGCAGACCGCCGCGATCCGCCTGTACGAGCGCGCCGGCTTCAAGAAATGGGCAACGAAGGACAAGTATGCCTTCGTCAGCGGCGAGTTCGTGCCCGGGTATTTCTTCGAGAAGGACCTCGGGGCGTCGTCCAGGTGATCCTCTACCCGGCGATCGACCTCAAGGACGGGCGGTGCGTGCGCCTTCTGCGCGGCGCCATGGAGTCGGCCACCGTCTTCAATGACGACCCGGCCGACCAGGCCCGGGCGTTCGAGTCCGCGGGCTTTCGGTGGCTTCACCTCGTCGACCTCGACGGCGCCTTCGCGGGACGGCCGGTCAACGCCGCCGCGGTCGAGGACGTCCTCGCCGCCGTCTCGATCCCGGTGCAGATCGGCGGCGGCATCCGGGATTCGGAGACCGCCGCCGCGTGGCTCGACCGCGGCGCGCGGCGGGTGATATTCGGCACCGCCGCGGTGGAGAACCCCGATGTCGTGCGCGCCGCCTGCCGCGCGTATCCCGAGCGGGTCGTCGTCGGCATCGACGCGCGGGACGGCCGGGTGGCCACCGAGGGCTGGGTGGCGAAGCCGGGGGTGGCCGCCGCCGAGCTGGCGGCGGAATTCGAGACCGCCGGGGTCGCCGCGTTCGTCTATACCGACATCGACCGCGACGGCGCGATGGCGGGTCCCAACGTCGAGGCCACCGAGGCCTTCGTCGAAAGGACCGGAGTGCCCGTCATCGCCAGCGGGGGCGTGGCGTCCCTCGCCGATCTCGCGGCCCTGAAACGTCTCGGTCCGCGCGGCCTCGACGGCGTCATCTCGGGCCGGGCGCTGTACGACGGGCGCATCGTCCCCGCCGCGGCCCTCGAACTGATGGCCGCCTGAGGAGCGGACGCCGTGCTCAAGCCGCGCATCATTCCCTGCCTCGACGTGCGCGGCGGCCGCGTGGTGAAGGGAATCAACTTCGTCGACCTCGTGGATGCCGGCGATCCCGTGGAACAGGCCGGCGTCTACGATTCCCAGGGCGCCGACGAGCTGTGCTTTCTCGACATCACCGCCAGCCACGAAGGCCGCGAGCCGCTTCTGGACGTCGTCGCGCGGACCGCGGAGAGGTGCTTCATGCCGCTGACCGTGGGCGGCGGCATCCGCGGGCTCGAGGATATCCGGGCGTTATTGCTCGCCGGCGCCGACAAGGTCTCGATCAATACGGCGGCCGTGCGCCGGCCCGAGTTCGTCGCCGAGGCGGCCCGCAAGTTCGGCAGCCAGTGCATCGTCGTCGCCGTCGACGCGAAACGCGACGCGGCCGGGCGGCACGAGATATTCACGCACGGCGGGCGCGAGGCCACGGGAATCGAGGCGATCGCCTGGTGCCGCCGCATGGCCGCGCTCGGCGCCGGGGAGATACTGCTCACGTCGATGGACCGGGACGGCACGCGCCGGGGGTTCGACATCGCGCTCACGCGGGCCGTCGCCGATTCGGTGTCCGTCCCGGTCGTCGCCAGCGGCGGCGTGGGGACGCTCGAGCATCTGATCGAAGGCGTCCGATCGGGTCGCGCGGCGGCGGTCCTCGCCGCCTCCATCTTCCACTTCGGCATCTTCAGCATCCCGCAGGCGAAGGCCCGCTTCGAGGAGGCGGGCATTCCCGTGCGGCCGTAGCACTCCGGCGATGACACGGCCTTCCCGATCTGCTACCCAAGCGCGTCCCGTCGCCGGGACGACCGCCGCGGATCGGTGAGGCGCACGAGCGGGAACATGCCGGACGGTTCGGTGATCGATCGCCTGTTCGCCGTCATCGAGGATCGGAAAGCCGCCGACCCGGCGGAGAGCTACACGGCCAGGCTGCACGTGGGCGGGCGCGCCGGGATCGTCCGGAAGACCGGCGAGGAGGCGGTCGAGACGATCGTCGCCGCGATGGCGGGGGACGCGGAGGAGGTGGCGAGGGAAAGCGCGGACCTGCTCTATCACCTGCTCGTGCTCTGGTCCGACGCCGGCGTTCGCCCGGCCGACGTCTACGCGGAGCTCGCGCGGCGCGAGGGCGTGTCGGGCCTGGAGGAGAAACGCCGCCGGGGTGGTGGCCGGGACTCGCGCGGCGCCGGTTCGGAGGGGAGGGCTCGGATGGCCTACGACGACGAGAACGTTTTCGCCAAGGTGCTGCGCGGCGAGATCCCGTGCGACAAGGTGTACGAGGACGACCACGCGCTGGCGTTCAACGACATCGCTCCCCAGAGGCCGGTGCACGTGCTGGTCATCCCCAAGGGCCGGTACGTCGACGTCGGCGACTTCGTGGCGAACGCCTCGGACGCCGAGGTCGCCGGGCTGTTCCGGGCCGTCGGCAAGGTCGCGGAGAAGACCGGCGTCGCCAAGGACGGTTACCGCATCCTGTCCAACGTCGGGGCGCACGGCCACCAGGAGGTGCCCCATTTCCACGTTCACGTGTTCGGCGGCGCCGACACCGGCCCGATGATCAAGTGCCAGGACTGAGGACGGCAAGCGGCGGAGGCCACATGGCGGACATCGTCATCAGCGAGTTCCTCGACGAGGAAGCGGTCGCTCGCCTGTCGTCCGACTTCGACGTCCACTACGATCCGGGTCTGGTCGACCGCGCCGGGGAACTGCGCGAGCGGCTGCGGGACTGTCGGGGTCTCATCGTGCGGAACCGCACCCAGGTTCGCGGATCGCTGCTGGACGCCGCGCCGAACCTGGTCATCGTGGGCCGCCTCGGCGTGGGCCTCGACAATATCGACCTGGACGCCTGCGAACGCCGGGGCGTCAAGGTCCAGCCGGCGCGCGGGACGCTCGAGGAGTCCGTCGCGGAGTACGTCCTGGGTGCCATGCTGGTCATGCTCCGGCGGGCCATGTACGGCATCACCGAAGAGGTGCGCGCCGGCAATTGGCCGCGCACGAAGGTGGTGGGCCGCGAGGCCGGGAGCCAGACGCTCGGCCTCGTGGGCTTCGGCGTCATCGGCCGCGAGGTCGCCAGGCGCGCGGCGGCGTTCGGGATGCGGATGCTGGCGTACGATCCGTTTATCGAGGACGACGATCCCCTGTGGGCGGAGCACGGGGTCGTCCCGGCGACCCTGGACGGCGTTCTGATCGAAGCCGACGTGGTCAGCCTGAGCGTGCCGCGCACCGATGGCACGCACCATCTCATCGACGCCGAGGCGTTGCGGAAGATGAAACCCGACTCCATGCTCATCAATACCGCCCGGGGCGGCGTGGTCGACGACGCGGCCTTGGCGGCGGCGCTCGGGAACGGCGTGATCGGCGGCGCGTTCATCGACGTCTTCGAGGATGAGCCGCTGCCGCCGGGCAACGTGTTCGAGGGTGTCCCCAACGTGACCCTGACCCCCCACTGCGCCGGCTTGACGCGGGAGGCGTTGTCGCGCTCGAGCCTGATGATCGCCGAATCCGTGCGCGACGCTCTGGGATCGGGAGCTTAGGCGCTTGTCCGGGACCCCGGACGGCGCGACGGCCGGTTCGCGGCGCGTTCCGCGCGCGGCGCTGGCGTCATGGCTGGCCCGGGTGTTCGCCGCCTGCGGCATGTCCGATGGCGATTCACGGCTGGCCGCCGGGGTCATGGCCCGTTGCAACGCTCGCGGCTACGAAACGCATGGCGTGACCCGTGTCATGACCTATGTCCAGAAGTTCGAGGCCGGCGAGATCAACCCCGCGCCCGACGTCACCTTCGAGCGCCGCGACAACGTGCTGGTCGTCGACGGGAACGACGGACTCGGCCAGGTCGTGGGCCCCAGGGCGATGGACCATGCCATCGACCTGGCGCGCGAGACCGCTTTCGTGCCGTGTTTCATCCGCGACGGCGGCCACCTCGGCGCCGTCGGCATCTTTCCGTTGCGCGCGGCGGAGGCGGGCATGGTGTCGGTCCTGATGCAGGCGACGTCGCCGGTCATGTCGCTGCCCGGTTCGAAGGAGAGGGCGATCGGCAACAACCCGATATCCTTCGCCGCGCCGCTCTCCGGCCGCGACCCCCTGGTGTTCGACATGGCGACGTGCGTCACGTCCCGTGGTCACGTCCTGATGGCGCACCGCGCCGGCCGCGACATCCCCGAGGGGTGGGCCATCGGCCCCGACGGCGAGCCGACCACGAACGCGGAGCAGGCCCTGCTCGGCGCCATGCTGCCGGTCGGTGGACCGAAGGGTATCGGACTCGCCATGATGGTGGAGTGCCTGGCCGCCAGCCTTTCGGGGACCTTCGCGCCGGCCATGCGCGCCGGCGCCGGCGCGATGGGCAGCGCCAGTATGCACGTCGGGGCCTTCTTTTTCGTCGCCAATCCGGAGCGCGTCGTCGGTCGCGAGATTTTCGAGCGTCACGTCGAAGGCTGGGTTTCCCGATACCTGACGGCGACGGGCGCGGACGGGCGCCTTCCCGGCCAACGGGCGGCCGACATCGAACGGGAGAGAACGGCGAACGGCATTCCCATCGCGCCGGAGATCGTCGCCGAACTGCGCGAGGCGGGCGAGAGGGTCGGCGAACCGTTCGACGTGCCGCTGTCGTGGAGGGAGGACGCGTGAGCCGCTGGATGCGGATCCACGAGACCGGCGGGCCGGACGTCCTGACCTGGGAAGAACGGGATCTGGACGTTCCCGGCCCGGACGAGGCCCGCATCCGCCACGCCGCCGTAGGGCTCAACTTCACGGACGTGCATCGGCGACGGGGTGACCACCATTTCCCGACGCCGGTTCCCTGCGGTCTCGGTCTCGAAGCGGCCGGAATCGTGGAGGAGGTCGGCGCCGACGTCACCGAGGTGGAGGTCGGCGACCGGGTCGCCTATGCCGCCATGCCGCTGGAGGCCTATTCCGACGAGCGCATCCTCGCGGCGGAGCGGCTTGTGCCCCTGCCCGACTCCATCGACGAAAGGGTCGCCGCGGCGTCGATGGTCAAGGGTCTTACCGCGCGGTTCCTGATTCGCCGGACCTTTCGCGTGGAGCCGGGTCAGGTCGTCGTGTTCCATGCCGCGGCGGGTGGTGTGGGACTCATCGCCTGCCAATGGCTCAGGCATCTGGGCGCGACGACCATCGGAACCGTGGGCAGCGAGGCCAAGGTCGAGATCGCGCGGGCGCACGGCGTGGATCACGTCCTCGTTCACGGCCGGGACTCCGTGGCGGACCTAGCCCTCGACCTGACCGATGGCCGCGGCGTGCCCGTCGTCTACGACTCCATCGGCCAGGCCACCTTCGACGACTCCGTCCGCGCCCTGGCCCCGCGCGGGATGCTGGTCAGCTTCGGCAATGTGTCCGGTCCCGTCGAGCCGGTGCGGCTCGGCGAGGTCTTCGCGCCGGCGTCGCTGTTCTTCACCTGGGCGCGCCTGCACCAATACATCGAGACGCGCGACGCGCTGCTCGACGCCGCGCGGGACCTGTTCGGCGTCATCGCGGGCGGGGCGGTCGAGATCGAGATCGGCCGAACCTACCCGTTGCGGGAAGCGTCCCGCGCCCACACCGATCTGGAAGCACGCCGGACCACCGGTTCGAGCATCCTGATTCCATGATGATGGCCCAGACGTGGCGGCCGGCCGGGAATGCCCGAACTTCCCGAAGTTGAGACCGTTTGCCGGGGTCTCCGCGCCAGGCTCGTGGACCGGCGGATCGACCACGTGGAGGTGCGCCGCCCCGACCTGCGGATCCCGTTCCCAGGCGATTTCACGCCGAGATTGACGGGGAGGCACGTCCGTTCCATCGACCGCCGAGCGAAATATATCCTGATGCGCCTGGACGACGGGTCGGTCGTGATCTGCCACCTGGGGATGTCCGGCCGTCTGTTGGTGTCGGGAGAGCCGCCGAGCCTGGGCGCACACGATCACGTGCTGATCGGAATGGATGATGGAACCCACGTCGTGATGCACGATTCGCGCCGGTTCGGTCTGATGACCCTGGCATGGGAGCCGGAGCTGGAGGCGCACCCTCTCCTCGCGGACCTGGGTCCGGAGCCCTTGTCCTCGCGTTTCGACGGCGCTTACCTGGGCCGCGTCCTGAAAGGGCGTCGCGCGCCGATCAAGGGGGCGCTCCTCGATCAGCGCGTGGTGGCCGGCGTAGGCAACATCTATGCCTGCGAAGCCCTGTATCACGCGCGGATTTCTCCGCGTCGACCGGCGGCCACGGTTCCGGGACGCCGCGCCGAACGTCTGGCGGCGGCGGTGAAGTCCGTTCTCGAGGAGGCGATCTCCGCCGGAGGCTCCAGCCTGCGCGACTACGTGCGGACATCGGGCGAGCTCGGGTATTTCCAGCATCGGTGGGCGGTCTACGGCCGCGAGGGCGAGCCCTGTCCGGATTGCGATTGCGGATCGGGGGTCGGGCGGCTCGTGCAATCGGGCCGTTCGACGTTCTATTGTTCGGCACGGCAGCGTTAGGCGGGAACATGTGTGTCCGGGTGAAAAGGATCGTCGAACAGTCCCTGGGAGGCTGGCTGGTCGGCTTGGCCCTGGGCCTGCTCGTCGCCGGTGGGGCCACGGGTCAGTCCGTTGCCCCGGCGGCCTTCTTCTCGACCATGGAGGATCTGCCCCTCATGTCCGGGCTGGTCGAGATCGCGGACGAGGGACTGGTGTTCGACAAGCCGGAGGGCCGCGTCGTCGAGGCCGTGGCCGCGGGCGCCGTGCCCCGTGAGGCGGTCGTCGCGTACTACGAGGCGGCCCTGCCCGAACTCGGATGGAAGCGGCGGGGAATCGGCGAGTTCGCGCGGTCGGGGGAGGTGTTGCGCTATCGCCTCGAGACCGCCGGTGGAACGACGGAGATCAGATTTACCATCGTGCCGAACGAACAGGCTGGACGTGATTGAACAGGAAGGCTGAACCATGACGTTCGAGAACATTCTCGTCGAGACCCGCGAGTCCGTGGGTGTGATCACGCTCAATCGGCCGGATGCCCTGAACGCGCTGAACACGCCGCTGATGAAAGAGCTCTCGCGCGCCGTGGAGTCGATGGAGGACGATCCCGCGATCCGCGTCATCGTCATCACCGGCAACGAAAAGGCGTTCGCGGCCGGGGCCGACATCAAGGAAATGCAGTCGAAGTCGTATATGGACGTCTACAAGGAGGACTTCGTCACCCGCGATTGGGAGCGGGTTTCCCGGTGCCGCAAACCGACCGTCGCGGCCGTCGCGGGATTCGCCCTGGGCGGTGGCTGCGAGCTGGCGATGATGTGCGACGTCCTCATCGCCGCGGAGAACGCGAAGTTCGGACAGCCGGAGATAAGGCTCGGGATCCTGCCGGGTTCCGGAGGAACCCAGAGGCTGCCGCGCGCCGTCGGCAAGGCCAAGGCGATGGATCTCGTGTTGACCGGACGCATGATGGACGCGGAGGAAGCCGAGCGCGCGGGCCTCGTCAGCCGGATCGTCCGAACCGAAGCCCTGTTGGAAGAGGCCTTGAAGCTCGCCGGCGAGATCGCCGCGCATTCGTTGCCGAGCATCATGATGGCGAAGGAGTCCGTGGACCGCGCCTTCGAAACCACCTTAGCGGAGGGGATCCGCTTCGAGCGGCGGCTGTTCCATTCGGCGTTCGCCACCGACGATCAGAAGGAGGGGATGGCGGCCTTCGTCGAGAAGCGCAAGCCCGACTTCAGGCAGCGGTAGCTCGGGCGGCGCCAAGGGGCGCCCGTGAGGGATCCGCCCGGCGGCCGGAGTGGTTGACCCCGTCTGGATCCGGCGATATAAGCCGCGTTCCGGTTGGCGGAAGACCCCGAGGAGACACGATGGCGCATCACAAATCGGCCAAGAAGCGCATCCGCAGAAACGGTCGTCGCCGGACGATCAACATGGCTCGTCGCAGCCGGATCCGCACGCACGTGCGGAAGGTCGAGGAGGCCATTTCGGGGGGCGACCGGGAGACCGCGCGGGCGGCTCTGCGGTCCGCGGAGCCGGAGATCATGCGCGGCGTCAAGGCCGGAATTATCGGGAAGAACACGGGCTCCCGGAAGATCTCCCGGTTGTCGGCGCGTGTGAAGGCGATGGACGCCTGAGCACGGTGCTGCTGTCTTCCCGTCGCGGTGCTCCCGCGTCGCGTTCGCGGGGCTCCACGATCACCTGTCCAGGTTTTGACGTTGCCGGCGGAGGCGTCTTCGCCGCATCGTGAGAGACATGCCTACATGTGGTAGGCGGAGGCGAATCGAGACCGACGCGGGCGTATTTTTTGGATCGAATCGGCGCGCCGCTATTGTCCTCCCGCTTCGATGAAATTACTCTGACGATTGGACGGGGACGGTGTACGCAAGTAGTAAGCATCAAGTCGTCCACAAGAATTTGTCCTTTACCACGCGGTAGATACTCTTGTATTTGCCGGGCGGTGCCGTGTACTTGCCATGTATCGAAAGTATTCATCGGAACAGGCAAAATAAAATGATCGACCCGGCGCCGGCGTTCGAAGTCGGAGCTCGAGGTGGGCGCGGGTTCTGTCGGACGTTCGGGTGCCCGGTCGATGTTTCGAGGCATCGGATCGGTGCGGCGGTCAGGGGAGAGGGCAACTGAACGGAACATCCTTTGTCGGCGATGTCCCGGTCGAGACGGCCTGGGCCATCCTCCGTGACGAGGCGGACGCCACGCTGATCGACGTTCGGACGGACGCCGAGTGGTCGTTCGTGGGGATTCCCGATCTCACGGGACTCGGGAAGCGGCCCTTGCTGGTTTCCTGGCAGTGCTTTCCCGACATGGCGTTCAATCCCGGGTTCGTCGAAACGTTGCGCGGCGCGGGGCTTTCGCGCGACGCAGCGAACCTCTTCCTGTGTCGGAGCGGCGCGCGGTCCCGTGCCGCGGCGCTGGCCATGGCCGCCGAGGGATTCGCCCGCTGCTACAACGTGGCGGAGGGTTTCGAGGGCGACAGGGACGCGCGCCAACACCGGGGGACCATGGGTGGCTGGAAGGCTGCGGACCTTCCGTGGACGCAGGGCTAGGCAGATGAGCGACCCGTCCGAAACGGCCCAGGACGTCGAGAGTCAGTGGAAACGTGTCCGCGCGCGGCTCAAGTCGGAAGTCGGCGACGCCGCGTTCAATAGCTGGCTCAAGCCGCTGTCGGTGATGCGGATGGGGGATGGCGAGGTCGAGCTGGCCGTGCCGACCCGGTTCATGCGCGATTGGGTCGTGTCTCATTACGCCGACCGGCTGCGTTCGTTGTGGAGCGACGAGAATCCGTCGGTGCGCGCCGTCAACGTGCGGATCAATCCGCTGGCGAGGCCGGCGACGCGACCCGCGGACAGGCTCGAGGAGAGTGACGAGTCGGACGACCGGACGGGTGGCGGGTGGCCTCGCGAGCGGGAGTTCGATATCGGCGCGCCGCTCGACCCGCGTTTCACCTTCGAGAATTTCGTCGTGGGCAAGCCGAACGAGCTGGCGTTCGCCGCGGCGCAAAGAGTCGGCAGCGCCGCGACGGTGCCCTTCAATCCGCTGTTCCTGTACGGCGGCGTCGGACTCGGCAAGACGCATCTGATGCATGCCATCGCGTGGCACATCCGCGGCAGGTTCCCGGACCGGGAGGTCGTCTACCTCTCGGCCGAGAAGTTCATGTACCAGTTCATCCGCGCGCTGCGTTTCAAGAACGTCATGGCGTTCAAGGATCAGTTCCGCTCCGTCGATGTCCTGATGATCGACGACGTCCAGTTCATCGCCGGAAAGGACACCACGCAGGAGGAGTTCTTTCATACCTTCAATGCGCTCGTCGACCGGAACCGCCAGATCGTGATCTCCGGAGACCGGTCGCCATCGGACCTCGACGGTATCGAGGAGCGCATGAAGTCCCGGTTGGGCTGGGGGTTGGTGGCCGATATTCACGCGACGGACTACGAGCTGCGGCTCGGCATACTTCAGAACAAGGCCGAACAGGCGGGCGCCAGGGACGTGCCGGTCAGGATTCTCGAGTTCCTGGCCCATCGCATCACTTCCAACGTGCGGGAACTGGAGGGAGCGCTCAACCGGGTGCTGGCCTATTCCAATCTGGTGGGGCGTCCCGTCACGGTCGAGACGACGCAGGATGTGTTGCGTGATCTCCTGCGCGCCAACGACCGCCGAGTGACCATTGACGACATTCAGAAGCGCGTGGCGGAACACTTCAATATCCGCGTTGCCGACATGCATTCGGCGCGCCGCGCCCGCGCCGTCGCGCGGCCCCGCCAAGTCGCCATGTACCTGGCAAAGCAATTGACTTCACGATCCCTCCCCGAGATCGGTCGGAAATTCGGCGGGCGCGACCATACGACGGTCATGCACGCGGTTCGCAGGATCGACGAATTGATGCAGAACGACAGCACGCTGTCCGAAGACGTCGAGCTGCTCCGCCGTATGCTCGAGGTGTAGATACGCGCCATCCGGTCCGTCCGGGCGAAGTCCGGAAGGGGCGGCGGATGCAGACCGAACCGGGTGGCCCGGTCAGGGGGGCGAGGACCGGCGGCCCTCCACCGTCACCCGCACAGCCGCGCCATCGCCCTTGACCTCATATCCGGCCCCACGGCAATCGTGGGGAGCGTCCGGGAAGGCGGGGTGGTGGAGCCAGGGGGAGTCGAACCCCCGACCTCTTGAATGCCATTCAAGCGCTCTCCCAACTGAGCTATGGCCCCGATCCCTTCGCCGCGTCGTGCCGGTCGCGGCGGCGAAACCGTTATTCCTCGGTTTTTCCGTCGTCGACCGTGCCGTCGAGCACGTCCGACACATCGTCGCTTTCCTTCACGAGTTCCGTCGCGTCTTCGATGAGATCGTCGTCCCCGTCGTCGTCTTCGTCGCCATCGGTATCCATGTCCGGGAGTTTGGCGACGTCACCGTCTTCCCTCTCCGGACCGGTGGCCCCGGCGCTCCCGTTCGACGCAGGCTGCGCGCTTTCCCCTGTCGGATCCCCGGCTGCGGTCCCCACCGTCTTCGCGCCCGTCTCGACGTATGGCGCCTCGCACTTCGGACAGACGATCGGGTCGCGCTTGAGATCGTAAAAGCGCGCTCCACATTCCGGGCATTCTCGTTTTTTGCCCCATTTGGGTTCCTGCTTACCCATGAGAGTCTTCCGACGGAGTATCAGGTTTCTTCGGCGTTTCAGGCAGTGATATCATGACGGCGCCGATCGGTATTGCTTGTCCGGTTCGCATGGATCGCCTTGAGCGCTTCGCGCGGGGTGGGCGCGACATCCATGTGCCGAGCCGTTCGGCCTTCTCCCCACAGATGAATTTCATGGATAGGCAGGTTCGGGTTTGGACACGCGGACGGTTCCCGCTCGTTTCGACGGTTTGTGGGCCGAGACGAACTCAAGGGCGGTCCAATTGCCATGAACGGGTTAACCTGTCAAAAAGTTTTTCATCCCGGAGCCCGTGCGCCTTCAACGTCCCGGAGCCAGCTTGACCGCCTTCGCCTCACATCGCGTGCGGACGCTCGCGGGCACCGCGCGCGTACCGGGAGACAAGTCGATTTCCCATCGCGCGCTCATTCTCGGCGCGCTTTCGGTCGGCGAGACGGTCGTCACGGGATTGTCTCGGGGCGACGACGTGGCGAGGACCGAGTCGGCGTTACGCCACCTCGGGGCTGAGATTCGGGCGCCGGAATCCGACACCCGCGTCGTTTTCGGGCGCGGGGTCGGAGGCCTGTGCGAACCGGCGTCGGTCCTCGATCTGGGCAATTCGGGCACGGGCGCCCGGCTGCTGATGGGCGCGGTCGCATCCCATCACCTGACGGCGCACTTCACCGGGGACGCCTCTCTCTCGACTAGGCCCATGGACCGCGTCATCTTCCCCCTTCGGCGGATGGGGGCCGACATCTCGGCGCGGGACGGGACTCTCCTTCCTCTGACCGTCGCCGGCGCGCGCAGCCCGGTTCCCATCGAATACGTCCTTCCGGTCCCGTCGGCGCAGGTCAAGTCCGCCATCCTTCTGGCCGCTCTCAATACACCGGGCCGTACCTCCGTGATCGAGCCCGTTCCCTCGCGAGACCACACGGAACGCATGTTGGCGCACTTCGGCGCGGCGGTCACCGAAGGGGAGGGAGACGATGGCAGGCGCCGCGTTGCCGTGGAGGGCGAGGCGGAACTGACCGGGCGCGCCGTTGCGGTCCCGGGTGATCCGTCGTCGGCCGCCTTCCTCGTGGCCGCCGCCCTCGCCGTTCCAGGTTCCCGTGTCACGATCGGGAACGTCGGAATCAATCCCCTGCGAACGGGCTTCTTCGACACGGTGCGGGAGATGGGAGCCGATATCGAGCTGTCGGACGTCCGCGACATCGGCGGCGAGCCGGTGGCCGACGTCACGATCCGGCATGGTGGTCTGGTGGGCCTCGAGGTGCCGCCGGAGCGGGCGCCCGCGATGATCGACGAGTACCCGGTCCTGGCGGCCTTGGCGGCAGGCGCGGAGGGTCGGACCGTGATGCGCGGCGTCCGCGAGCTCCGCGTCAAGGAAAGCGATCGCATATCGGCCATGACGACCGGCCTTCGGGCCTGCGGCGTCACGGTCGACGAATTCGAGGACGGCCTCGCGGTCATCGGTCTGGGGGGACCGGTGCCCGGCGGGGCGGTCGTCGACGCGCGTCTCGACCACAGGGTGGCCATGTCGTTTCTCGTGCTCGGCATGGCCTCCAGGGAACCGGTCGTGGTGGACCACGCCGAAACCATCGCGACCAGCTTTCCCGAGTTCATCGATCTGATGACGGACCTGGGCGCCGAGGTGTCACTGGCGCCGCGGCCGCGAAACGCCCCGAAATGATCGTCGCAATCGACGGACCCGCGGCCGCCGGCAAGGGCACTCTGTCGAGATTGCTGGCGAAGGAGATGAATCTCGCCTGGCTGGAAACGGGGTCGCTTTACCGCGCGGTGGCGTTGCGCGTGCTGCGGGATGGCTCGGACCCTGGAGACTCGCGCGCCGCGGTCGCGGCGGCCGGACATCTGGACGCGGGCGACCTGAACGATCCCGAATTGCGCCGCGAGGACGTCGGCCAGGCGGCCTCCCGGGTCGCGGCCATCCCCGAGGTTCGCGCCGCCTTGATCGGGTTTCAGCGCCGCTTCGCCCGCCGGCCTCCGGGGCGGGTCCGGGGGGCGGTCCTCGACGGCAGGGATATCGGGACCGTCGTGTGCCCGGACGCCGACCACAAGGTTTTCGTGACCGCGACCCCGGAGGCGCGCGCGCGCCGTCGGTTCCTCCAGCTGCGGGAGGGTGGCGACCCGGTCGACGAGCGACAGGTGCTCGCGGCGACCATCGAACGCGACAGGCGGGATACCGAACGCGGCGCGTCTCCGCTGGCGCCGGCGGAAGACGCGTACTTGCTAGACACGACGAATTTGTCTATAGACGCGGCCTTCGCGACCTTGACGGCATACATCTCTGGGTCGAACGACCGAGGTCCACGCGGTGTGCGCGGGCCTGCCCGCGCGATGGGATATACGCGGGCGACTGGACAGGTGACGGAATGACGGATACCGCGGCCGAGACTTGGGGAGGCACCCCCGAACCCAGGGAGAGTTTCGCCTCCCTTCTTGAAGATTCCTTCGGCAACCGGGATGACCTTGTGGGCACGGTCGTCGTCGGGACCGTCATCGCCGTCGAGAACGACATGGCGGTCGTCGACGTCGGGCTGAAATCGGAAGGCCGGGTGCCTCTCAGGGAGTTTTCGGCTCAGGGCCAGCCTCCCGAGGTCGGCATCGGAGACACGGTCGAGGTCTATCTCGAGCGCATGGAGAATGTCCACGGCGAGACCGTGCTGAGCCGGGAAAAGGCGCGGCGCGAGGAGGCCTGGGAAAAACTCGAGGACGCGTTCGCCAAAGACGAGCACGTGAGCGGCGTCATATTCGGCCGGGTCAAGGGTGGGTTCACGGTGGATCTCTCCGGCGCCGTCGCCTTCCTGCCGGGCAGCCAGGTGGACGTGCGCCCGGTACGTGACATCTCGCCGCTGATGGGCCAGCCTCAGCCTTTCCAGATACTCAAGATGGACCGCCGGCGGGGCAACATCGTGGTATCCCGCCGCGCCGTCCTGGAAGAGGCGCGGGCCGCCGAACGTCAGGAGCTCATCGCCAACATCCATGAAGGCCAGGTTCTCGAGGGTGTCGTCAAGAACATCACCGACTATGGCGCGTTCGTCGACCTGGGCGGCGTCGACGGGCTTCTCCACGTCACCGATATGGCCTGGCGGCGGGTCGGCCACCCGAGCGAGGCCGTGCAGATCGACCAGACCATCAAGGTGCAGGTCGTTCGGCTGAATCCCGAAACGCAGAGGATCAGCCTCGGCATGAAGCAGCTCGAGGCGGATCCGTGGGATGGCGTCGAAGGCAAGTACCCGGCCGGGATGAGGCTCAAGGGTCGCGTCACCAACATCACGGACTATGGCGCGTTCGTCGAACTGGAGCCGGGAGTCGAGGGGTTGGTGCACGTCTCGGAAATGAGCTGGACGAAAAAGAACGTCCACCCGGGCAAGATCGTGTCCACGAGCCAGGAAATCGAGGTCATGGTCCTCGACGTCGATCCCGTGAAGCGGCGTGTCAGCCTCGGGATCAAGCAGTGCACGGAAAACCCGTGGGAGGAATTCCGTGCGCTTCACTCCGAGGGCAGCGAAGTCGAAGGCGAGGTGAGGAGCATTACCGAATTCGGCATCTTCGTCGGCTTGACCCGCGACATCGACGGCATGGTCCATCTTTCGGACCTGGATTGGGACCGTCCCGGCGAGGAGGCGATCAAGGGGTACAACAAGGGTGACGTCGTTCGCGCCAAGGTCTTGAGCATCGACATCGAAAAGGAGCGGGTCAGTCTCGGCGTCAAGCAGTTGTCGAAGGACCCGTTCGCGGGGATCGACAAGCTCAAGAAAGGCGACACCGTGACGTGTACCGTCGCCGAGATCGCGCCGGGCGGGATCGAGGTCACGTTCGAGGATGATCTCAAGAGCTTTATCCGCAAGGCCGATCTGTCGCGGGACCGGTCGGAAAAGCGTCCGGAGCGTTTCGCCGTCGGCGACAAGGTGGACGCCGTGATCATGAGTATCGACCGCGACGCCCGCCGCGTGATCCTGTCGATCAAGGCTCTGGAGATCGCCGACGAGCGCGAGGCGATGGCGCAGTACGGATCTTCCGAT
This sequence comes from Alphaproteobacteria bacterium, assembly GCA_965200265.1. GTDB lineage: Bacteria > Pseudomonadota > Alphaproteobacteria > UBA2966 > UBA2966 > UBA2966. Next base: position 3,189,354 of record OZ241357.1, read on the forward strand.
TCCGGCGCCAGCCTGGGCGATATTCTCGGAGCGGCCATCAGCCGGGCGCGCGAGGAAGCCGAAGCGGCGAGCGAGAACGACCCGTCGGCCGGGGACACGTCTCCGTCGGCCGAGCCGGCCGCCGGCGAGACGGATTCCCCGACGGCGGACGACTCCGAGGGGAAGGAATAGCGCGTACTTCACGGGGCCCGACGATTTCCTCGCCGAATCCATTGGTGTCGAAAAACAGCGTTTTCTGAAAGACTTACGCTTGACTAGGCGGTTCCGGCTCGACATGCTCGGAGCGTACTTGAATACGCCGGTCCGCTTGCGAGCGGGTCTGCGGTCGCCGCGGAAGCAGGGGCCTCCATGGTCAAGTCCGAATTGATAGCGCGGCTCGCCGATCTCAATCCGCATCTCTATCAACGGGACGTGGAGCGGATCGTCAACACGATCTTCGATGAGATTTCCACGGCCCTCGCGCGCGGCGACCGTGTCGAATTGCGCGGTTTCGGGACGTTCTCCGTCAAGCAGCGCCAATCACGGACCGCGCGCAACCCGCGGACGGGCCAAGCCGTGTTCGTCGAGGAAAAGCGCATCCCGTTCTTCAAGACCGGGAAGGACCTGCGCCGGCGGCTGAACGACTCCGATGACGCCGGCGGGTAGGCGGTTCCGTGCGGAAGCGGATGAAGGTCACCGGCCGGGACAAGGGATACCGAAAGGGGAGGGCGCTTTTCTGGCTTCTCTACGTGCCCCTTCTCGCCGTGACGGCGGCATTCGCGGCCGCCAACCGCCATGACGTCGACATCAGTCTCGGTCTGCTGCCTTTCGGTCTCACCGTACCGCTCTTTCTCGTCGTCCTCGCGGCCGTCCTGGCCGGACTCGTCGTCGGGGGTGCGTCCGCCTGGCTGTCGGGTCGGCGCTGGCGTCGGGACGCAAGGTGGCTGCGTCGGCGTACCGCCCTGCTGGAAACGGAAGTCGCCGCTCTGCGGGACAAGCTCGAAACCGGTGCGCGTTCCGTTGTCAAATCGCCGTCGGCTTCTCCGGACCCGCCGGAGCGGGGCCTTCGGTCCGAAGTGGCCCCGACATCGTGAGACTCCCGTAACCACCCGTGACCGTGGTTCCCACGGTCCTAATCTCGAGCACGTTTTGTGCTATAGGTGCGAGGATGGGAGTCAGCGCGAAAATCTGCGGTCTGAACACGCTCGAGTCGGTTGCCGCCGCCGTTTCCGGCGATGCCGGCTTCATCGGGTTCGTGTTCTTTCCGCCTTCGCCCCGTTACGTGGCACCGGACGAGGCGGCGGCGCTCTCGCGCGCGGTGCCGCCGACGGTGACCACGGTAGGCCTGTTCGTGGACGCGTCCGATGACGCCATCGCCGAGACGCTCCGGACCGTGAACCTGGACATGCTCCAACTGCACGGAAACGAGTCGCCGGACCGCGTTCGCGAGCTCGGCGGCAGATTTGGTCTCGAAACCATGAAGGCCATCAAGGTCGAATCCGCCGCCGACGTCGAGGCGGCCTCCGAGTACGACGAATCGGCGGACTGGCTGTTGTTCGATGCCAAGGCCCCCAGGGATATGGAGGGCGCACTGCCCGGAGGGAATGCCGTGACCTTCGACTGGTGCTTGCTTCGAGGCTGGTCCCGAAAGCGGCCGTGGATGCTCTCCGGGGGGCTGGACGCGGACAACGTCTCCGAGGCGGCCTCCATCAGCGGCGCCGTGGTAGTGGATGTCTCCTCCGGCGTGGAGGACCGTCCGGGGAGCAAGAACCCCCGGCTGATCGAGCGGTTCCTGGAGACCGTCGGAGCGCTCTGACGGCCCCGAGAGCACATGAACGGCATGAGTCGATGACGGGCGTACCCGCGACGGAGATACCGAACACCTACCGGGCGGGGCCCGACGAAGAGGGGCGGTTCGGGATCTACGGCGGCCGCTTCGTCGCCGAGACGCTGATGCCGTTGATTCTGGACCTGGAGGCCGCCTATGGCGCGGCCAAGGACGATCCGGGCTTCCAGGCCGAACTCGCCAGTTTCAACAGGCATTACGCAGGCCGTCCCAGCCCCCTCTATTTCGCCGAGCGCCTGACCGAGCACCTCGGCGGCGCCCGGATCTATTTCAAGAGAGACGAGCTCAACCACACGGGTTCTCACAAGATCAACAACTGTATCGGTCAGATCCTGTTGGCCCGGCGGATGGGCAAGACCCGGATCATCGCGGAGACCGGCGCCGGGCAGCATGGTGTCGCCGCGGCGACCGTCGCCGCGCGTTTCGGGTTTCCCTGCACGGTCTACATGGGCGCGGTCGACATGGAACGGCAGCGACCCAATGTATTCCGCATGAGGCTGCTGGGCGCCGAGGTGGTTCCCGTTACCTCCGGTTCGCGGACGCTCAAGGATGCCATGAACGAGGCGCTTCGCGACTGGGTAACCAACGTCGACTCCACGTTCTACATCATCGGCACCGTCGCCGGCCCCCATCCCTATCCGGAGATGGTCCGCGACTTCCAGTCCGTCATCGGCATCGAGGCCCGCGAGCAGATGCAGGCGGCGGAGGGGCGGCTTCCCGACACCCTGGTCGCGTGCGTCGGTGGCGGCTCCAATGCCATGGGCCTGTTTCATCCGTTCCTGGACGACGACGGGATCGAGATCGTCGGGGTCGAGGCGGCGGGTAGGGGAATCGACACGGGAGAACATGCCGCGAGTCTCGCGGCTGGCCGTCCCGGCGTGCTGCACGGCAACAGAACCTATCTCCTGCAGGACGAGGACGGGCAGATCGTCGAGGCTCACTCCATCTCCGCCGGTCTTGATTATCCGGGCATCGGGCCGGAGCACGCCTGGCTCAAGGATACCGGCCACGCGACGTATGTCCCGGTCACGGACGACGAGGCCCTGGAAGCCTTCCAGTTGTGCGGCAGGGTCGAAGGCATCATTCCGGCCCTGGAACCCGCGCATGCCCTCGCCCATGTCATGAGGATCGCCCCGGAACGCCCCGCCGACCACCTCATCCTCATGAACATGTGCGGTCGCGGGGACAAGGACATCTTCACCGTCGCCGACGCGCTGGGAGTGGAGATTTGACCGCAGGCACCGGCGGAACGGCGCGGATCGAGCGGCGCTTCGCCCGACTCGCGCGGGACGACCGTGCGGCTCTGGTCGCTTACGTCATGGCTGGAGACCCGGATCGCGATACGGCGAATGCCATTCTCGACGGCCTCCCGAGCGCGGGAGCGGACATTGTCGAGCTGGGGATTCCCTTCACCGACCCCATGGCCGACGGTCCCGCCATTCAGGCTTCCGGGCTGCGGGCGCTCGAGGCCGGGACGACCCTCGACCGGGTCCTCGATTCCGTCGCCGGGTTCCGTCGCGGGGACTCGGATACGCCGCTGGTTCTGATGGGTTACTACAACCCCATCTACGCTTTCGGACCGGACAGGTTCCTGCGGGCGGCGAAGGACGTTGGCGTGGACGGGTTGATTGTCGTCGATCTGCCCCCGGAAGAGGATGTCGAGCTTTGCCTGCCCACGCTCGAGGCGGGTCTGAGCTTCATCCGGCTGGCCACGCCCACGACCGACGAGGCGCGATTGCCCCGTGTTCTCGGCAACACGTCGGGGTTCGTCTACTACGTTTCCATAACGGGCATTACGGGCGCCGCCATCCCCGACCTTTCCTTGGTCACCAGCGCCGTGGAGCGCCTGAAGCGTCACACGTCGCTTCCCGTGGCGGTCGGGTTCGGCATCAAGACGCCCGAGCAGGCCGCCGCGATCGCCCGGGTCGCCGACGGGACGGTGGTCGGCTCCGCCCTGGTGACGGCCGTCTCCGAGAATCTCGATGCCGACGGCAAGGCGAAGCCCGGTCTGGTCGATGCCCTCCTGACCCGGGTCCAAGGTCTCGCCGACGGTGTATGTCGCGCCCGCGAGGTGGGGCCGGCGTCGTGAACTGGCTCACGAACTTCGTCAGGCCGAAGATCCGCGCGCTGGTCAACAAGCGCGAGACGCCCGAGAATCTGTGGAAAAAATGTCCGAGCTGCGGTCAGGTGGTCTTTCATCGGGACCTGGAGGCCAATCACCGCGTCTGTCCGCAGTGCGATTATCATTTCCGCCTGTCGCCCAGGGAACGCCTGACGCAGATGTTCGACGACGGCCGTTATGAGCGCGTCGAGGTGCCCGAGGTCGCCGCCGACCCTCTCAGGTTCCGCGACTCGAAACGATACGCCGACAGGCTGAAAGAAAGCCGGGCGAAAACGGACGAGCACGAGGCGATGGTCGTCGCGGTCGGCCGCCTCGGCGGTTTGGAGACGGTCATGGCCGCCCAGGACTTCGGGTTCATGGGCGGGTCCATGGGTCTGGCCGTCGGCGAGGCGTTGATCAAGGCGGCGGCGGAGGCCGTGTCCCGCCACGCTCCGCTCGTCGTGGTCGCGGCCGCTGGAGGAGCGCGGATGCAGGAAGGGGTCCTGTCCCTGATGCAGATGCCGCGGTCCGTGATCGCGGTGGACGATGTCCGAGAGGCCGGCCTGCCCTACATCTCGATCCTGACCGACCCGACGACCGGCGGCGTCACCGCGTCCTACGCGATGCTCGGGGACATCTCCATCGCCGAGCCCGGCGCCTTGATCGGTTTCGCGGGGCCGCGGGTGATCGAGAACACGATCCGCGAGAGCCTGCCCGAAGGGTTCCAGAGGGCCGAGTATCTGCTGGAGCACGGAATGCTCGACCTCGTCGTTCACCGCCGGGACTTGCGCGCGACATTGGTCCACCTTCTGGCGCTGTTGACCAGCACCGAGGCGGTTCGCGACGTCCCGCCGGCGACGGCCTCCCCGTTGGCCCTGCCGTCCGGAGCGCGCCTGGACGGTGTCGCATAGGCGGGGGATGGAGGCCGGGCACCGCAGCGGTCGCCAGCGCGACAGCGCCGTTCTCGAGCGGCTGAAGGCGCTGCACCCCAAGAGGATCGACCTGTCGTTGGGGCGCATCCGGCGTCTGCTCGTGGCTCTGGACCGACCCGAAACCCGGCTTCCGCCGGTGGTTCACGTCGCCGGCACCAACGGCAAGGGGTCCGTCATCGCCATGCTGCGGGCGGGGCTGTGCGCGGCCGGCTACAGGGTCCACGCCTATACCTCTCCGCATCTGGTCGATTTTCGCGAACGCATTGCCCTGGCGGACGGATATGGCGGCACCCGTCCTATCGACGAAACCGAGCTGGACGAAATCCTGACGGTGTGCGAGGCCGCCAATGCTTCCGCTCCCGTGACGTTCTTCGAGATCACGACCGCCGCCGCCTTTCTTGCCTTCTCGCGCCATCCGGCGGATGTCCTTCTGCTTGAGGTGGGGCTAGGGGGACGCCTTGACGCCACCAACGTCGTCGAGGCGCCTGTCATCTCGGTCGTCACGCCCGTGTCGACCGATCACACACAGTTTCTGGGGAGCGACCTCGGCGGGATCGCGACGGAGAAGGCAGGGATCCTGAAAAAGGGCGTTCCCGCCGTCATCGGTCCCCAGGAAGACGCGGCGCTGGCGCCGATCGTCGCGCGCGCCGCCGAGGTCGGCGCACCGCTTCTGAGGCACGGTTCGGAATGGGACTTCCGGGTGGATAGGGGAGACCGCTCGATCTCGTTGCGGCTGGGGTCGCGCGACACGCGCCTTCCGGGTCCGTCCCTTCCCGGTCCGCACCAACTCGCCAACGCTGCGACCGCGGCGGTGACGCTGTTGTCCCTGCCGGGTTTCGAGATCGGCGGCGACGACGTTCGCCGCGGGCTGCGCGCTGCGCGCTGGCCCGGACGTCTGCAGCGCATCGAAAGGGGCCCCTTGCGGGATCTCCTGCCCGGCGCGGCGGAGTTGTGGCTCGACGGCGGACACAACGCGGCCGCCGGCCGTGCCCTTGCCTGCGCGTTGGCGGCCTGGAGGAACGGGGAGGCGGCCGATCGCCCCCGTCCCGTCCATCTGGTTTGCGGAATGCTTGAGACCAAGGACGTATCGGCGTTCTTCGCGCCGTTCGCCGAGGATCGGCTGGTCGAGAGTGTCCACGGGGTGCCGATATCCGGCGAGAAGGCGAGCCTTTCGGGAGAGGACGTGGCCGCGGCCGCCCGGAAGGCGGGTCTGGATGCGGTCGCCGCCGACTCCGTCGAGCATGCGGTCGAGTCGGTTGCCGGAATCGGCGGGCAGGCGCCTTCACGCGTGCTGATCTGCGGATCGTTGTATCTGGCCGGCCGGATCCTGGCGTGGCACGGCTGAAACGGCTAAAGCTCTTCCTCCAGCCACTCCACGAGTTTGCCCTTCGGTAGCGCACCGACCTTGGTTGCGGCGACCTCCCCGCCCTTGAACAGCATCAGGGTTGGGATGCCGCGCACGCCGAACTTGGTCGGGGTCGTCGGATTCTCGTCGATGTTGAGTTTCGCCACCGTGATCCGACCGCCCATCTCGTTCGCGATCTCCTCCAAGGCCGGCGCGATCTGGCGGCAGGGGCCACACCATTCCGCCCAGTAATCCACGAGCACGGGTCGTTCGGCGCCGATCACGTCGGTCTCGAAGGAGGCATCGGTAACATGGTTGACGGTCATGGCGCTCTCCGGCGTTGGCTGATGGCGGCTGGGGGATGGCGGGCGCAGCCCACCGCGACCCGGGATCGACTATGTACGACCGGTGGTCCCGGGCGTCAAGGCACCGTCCCGCGTCCCATGCGATCCGTTGAACGCCGAATGGCCTTGCGTATCATTCGGCCAACGTTTTGCCGACCGGGATCGGGTGTAACCGCATGTCCATCGAACCGCCGGAGGTCGTCGAGGTCGAGGAGCGCACGGTCAGCTGCGACGGCGGCGGCGGACCGCTGGGGCACCCGAAGGTCTATCTCAACCTGGGACGGGATGGTGCGGTCGACTGCCCGTATTGCGACCGGCGGTTCGTTCTCGGGGCCGGCGCGGCCGGGAGTGCTGGTCACTGAGTCCGGACGACCGGTCCCGGCGCGTCGTTTATCCACAAGAAAATCCCTGGTGTGGAACTCGGGGATCGAATCCCCGGCACGCCGGTAATCCGACGGTTTCGTCGGATGCCGCGTCTGTGGATGGAAATTTCACGCGGGCCCGACGCGATATCCTTGCTTCCGAGCGGGAGACGACCCCGTTACCGTGACCCCCGACGTGGCCGTCCGGGGAAGACCGGGTAGGCGCGTGCACGAGCCCTGCGGGGCTGGCGGGCCAATCTCTGTCCGGAAGATCGATGGCCGACGTGGCCGAACATACGCTTTTCGCCGTCGCCGGGACGAAACCGGACGTGGAGCCGACGTATTCCACGGGTGTCGTGCCTGCCCAGGGGCTGCGCGCGGCGATCGAACGCGGCGAGATCGACGCGACCGAGCCGATCCGCGAGGAGCAGATCCAGCCCGCCAGCCTCGACCTTCGCCTCGGTCCCGTCGCCTGGCGGACCAGGGCCAGCTTCCTGCCCGGCCGCGGCGCCTCGGTGGGCCAGAAGATCGAAGCCTATGCGATGCACCGGTTCTCGCTCGACGGCGGGGCGGTGCTGGAAAAGGGATGCGTCTACGTGGCGCCCGTGATGGAGAGCCTCCGGCTGCGGCATCGCACGTCGGCGATGGCCAACCCAAAGAGCTCCACCGGGCGTCTCGACGTGTTCTGCCGCCTGATCACCGACAGCGGCATGGAGTTCGATCGCGCGCCGGCCGGGTATCGCGGCCCGCTGTGGGTCGAGATCTCGCCGCGCTCGTTCAGCATCCTGGTGGAGACGGGCACGCGCCTGTCGCAGTTGCGGATCAAGCGCGGGGCGCCCCGGTGGAGCGACGCGGCGTTGCGCGAGCTTCACGCGGAGGTGGGACTCATCGACGACGAGATCGTGTTCGAGGAGAACGTGAAGCGGGGGTCGCTCGCCATCACGGTGGACGCGCGGGGGGACGGTGGTTCGGATCTGATCGGCTGGCGCGCGCGCAAGAACGCCGACCTGATCGATGTCTCGAAAGTCGACCATTACGATCCCCGGGACTATTGGGAACCCGTACGCGCGCGTCCGCGCCAAGGCGTCATCCTCGACGCGGACGACTTCTACATCCTGTCGTCCCGCGAGTCGGTGACCGTGCCGGCCGACCACGCCGCCGAGATGCTGGCCTATGATCCGCTGGTCGGCGAATTCCGCGTGCACTACGCCGGCTTTTTCGATCCGGGCTTCGGACTTGCGGCCGCCGGCGGCGAAGGAACGCGCGCGGTTCTCGAGGTGCGGTCGCGGGATGTCCCGTTCATGATCGAGGATGGCCAGGTGGTCGGACGCCTGTTCTACGAACGGTTGACGGCGCCGCCGGACAGGCTCTACGGGCGCGGCATCGGGTCCAGCTATCAGCGCCAGGGCCTCGCGCTTTCCAAACAGTTCAAGCGCCCCTGACCGGCCCCGTGGCATACTGAGGCGTCGGCGCTCGGCGGCGCCCGGCCGGGGAGGATCGACGATGGTAGCCGAGGGTCGCGAAACGGAGGTTTTCAAGGGGATGAACGGCGCCCGGCGTGTCGTGCTGGTGGATGGCTCGGGCTACATCTTCCGCGCCTATCACGCGCTCCCCGCCCTCGCCAGGAAGAGCGACGGCCTCCCCGTCGGCGCCGTTTCCGGCTTCTGCAACATGCTCAACAAGCTCGTCGACGACGCCATGGCCGACGATGACATCGGTCATCTGGCGGTCGTTTTCGACACCGCGCGCCGCTCCTTTCGCAACGAGATCTACCCGGAATACAAGGCCCATCGTCCACCGCCTCCAGAGGATCTCATCCCGCAATTCCCGCTGGTCCGGGATGCGACACGCGCCTTCAACGTGGCCTGCGTCGAGATGGAGGGCTTCGAGGCCGACGACCTGATCGCCACCTATGCCGATTTGGCGGTCGCGGCGGGCCATGAGGTCGTGATCGTCTCGTCGGACAAGGACCTGATGCAGATGGTCGGCGAGCGTGTGTCGATGCGGGATCCGATGAAACAGACCGTGATCCGGGAAGAGCAGGTCGTGGAGAAGTTCGGAGTGGGGCCGGACAAGGTGATCGACGTCCAGGCGCTGGCCGGCGATTCCAGCGACAACGTGCCCGGCGTGCCCGGGATCGGCGTGAAGACGGCGGCGGAGTTGATTGGCGCCTATGGCGACCTCGAGACGCTCCTCGGCCGCGCCGGGGAAATCAAGCAGCCGAAGCGGCGTCAGAACCTGCTGGAGAACGCCGGACTGGCGCGTGTCAGCCGCGAACTCGTGACATTGAAGCGCGACGTCCCCGTCGAGGACGGCATTGAGGCGCTGGAGATCCACCCGCCCGATCCGGACACGTTGTTCGCGTTCCTCGCCGAGATGGAGTTCGCGTCTCTCGCGACGCGTCTGCGCACGAAGTATCGCGACGCCGGCGGAACCGCGCCGTCGGCGGGCCCGGCGCCCGAGGGAGTCGGCGAGTATGTTGCCGTTCAGGACGAAGAGGCACTGGCCGCATGGGTTGCGGACGCCGAGGCGGAAGGCGCGGTAGCCGTGGACACCGAGACGACGTCGCTCGACGTCATGCGGGCCGCTCTCGTCGGCGTGTCCCTCTCGGTGGAGCCGGGAAAGGCCTGTTACGTGCCGCTCGGCCATACAGGAGCGGCCGGACAAGGCGATCTCGGCCTCGATGCGGAGCCACAGGACGACGGAGCGCCGGTCCAGATCCCGTTCGACCGCGCGGTCGGGATTCTCAAGCCGCTGCTCGAGAACCCCGGCGTGCTCAAGATCGGGCAGAACATCAAGTACGACATGGCGGTGTTCGCCAAGTACGGCATAGAGCTCGGGCCGGTGGACGACACCATGGTGTTGAGCTTCGTGCTGGAGGGGGGCTTGCACGGCCATGGCATGGACGAGCTGTCCGAACGCCACCTGGGCATCAAGCCCATCTCGTACAAGGACGTCGCGGGGACCGGCAAGGCTCGGATCACCTTCGACAAGGTGCCGCTCGACAAGGCGGTGGAATACGCGGCGGAGGACGCGGACGTGACCGCGCGCCTGCATCGGATATTGAAACCGCGGCTGGTGAGCGAACGCTTGGTCGGCGTCTACGAAACCATCGAGCGCCCGCTGGTGCCGGTGCTCGTCGGCATGGAGCGCGTCGGCATCCGCATCGACCCGAAGAAGCTCAAGATACTCGGCGACGATTTCGACATGCGCATGTCCCATCTGGTCGAGGAGATCCATGGGCTGGCGGGCCGTGAATTCAACGTCGGGTCTCCCCGGCAGCTTGGCGAGGTGCTGTTCGACGAGATGGGCCTCCCGGGCGGCCGGAAGGGCAAGACCGGCGCCTATGCCACCGGGGCGGACGTGCTCGAGGATCTCGCCGCGCTGGGCCAGGAGATACCGCGGCTCGTACTGGACTGGCGACAGCTCTCGAAACTCAAGGGTACGTACACGGACGCCCTGCAGGCGCAGATCGACGCCGAAACGGGCCGGGTGCACACCTCGTTCCAGATGGCGACGGCGAGCACGGGACGGCTCGCGTCGACGGACCCCAACCTCCAGAACATCCCGGTGCGGACGGAGGAGGGGCGGAAGATCCGTCAGGCGTTCGTGCCCGCAGACGGCTGCAAGTTTCTCTCCGCCGACTATTCCCAGATCGAACTGCGGCTGCTGGCGCATATCGCCGATATCGGCACGTTGAAGGACGCTTTCCGCGCGGGCGCCGACATCCACGCGTTGACGGCGAGCGAGGTCTTCGGCGTGCCGATGGAGGGCATGGACCCGACGGTGCGCCGCGACGCGAAGGCCATCAACTTCGGCATCATCTACGGCATCAGCCCTTTCGGGCTGGCCCGGCAGTTGGCGATCCCGCAGAAGGAAGCCAAGGCCTATATCGAGGCCTACCTTGAGCGTTACCCGGGGATACGGGATTACATGGAGACCACCAGGGAGTTCGCGCGACGGAACGGCTACGTGACGACGTTGTTCGGCCGCCGCGTGCACGTGCCGAGCCTGCGGGAAAAGAACCCGGCGCGCCGAAACTTCGGCGAACGGGCGGCCATCAACGCGCCGCTGCAAGGCTCCGCCGCCGACATCATCAAGCGCGCGATGGCGCGGATCCCCAAGGCTCTCGAACGGGAGAGACTGTCGGCCCGGATGCTGCTCCAGGTGCACGACGAGCTGCTGTTCGACGTGCCGGAGGCCGAGATCGACCGGACGGCGTCGGTCGTCAAGGACGTGATGGAGAGCGCGGCACGCCTGAGCGTGCCGCTCACCGTCGATACGGGAGTCGGCGACAACTGGGACGAGGCGCACTGACGCGATATCCCGCGAGAGGGTGGGCGCGTGACGCTTCGAGCCCGACTTGAACGAGCCGCCATGGCCGAGGTTCACGCGACGAGACCATATAGGCCTCGCCTTGAATCGAATGGCGTGCCGCACGGGATCGTATAGAATGCCTTGAGGTTTGCTGCGTTACGACAGACGAACGATATGGCAACCGAGCAAACACGAAACGACGTTTGGCAGGAGCTTCTGGATGTGGCACGGCTCGTTCGGTACTACGAGTCGCTCTCCGACCGGTATCGGCGTAACCACTCGATCGTTCGATTTCTTCTGCTGGCCGCGGCGGCCGGCGGCATCGCCGCGTTGTTGGATGTGCTTCCTGGGATCGCTCAGCTTGTTGCCGGTGGGCTGGTCGCTCTCCTCGTCGTTTGGGATTTCGTGGCTGATTACGCGAGAAAGGCCGCCGTTCTGCACGCGGTCAGCCTCGAATGCAGTGCGCTGGAGATCGAATGGCGCGAATTATGGGCCGCAGTCGACGAACGCGACCTGGACGATGCCGAGGCGCGCCGCAAAAACCAGCGGCTGGCGCGGAGGGCTCTGGAGGCAACCGGGCGGGCGGGGCACGCGAATATCCGGGAGGATCGAAAACTGAACGAGAAATGCGAGAAGATCGCATACAGGATTATGGCCGACCGGTATGCCTCCTAAGGTCGTCATCAACGAGAGCGGAAAGCCGGCAAGACCGGGCAAGACACCGCCTCCGCCGCCTCCGCCGAAGCCAAAGCCGCCGGAGAAGACGCCGCCACCCAAGGACGACAAGAAGTGACGCCGGGTGACGCCAACCAGGCGACCCGCCGAACAGAGCGGTTCATGGCATCGCAACGCGGCCGGTTCGGTAGGGGAATCGGCGACTGACGGAAACCCCGGACTGACATGAGCGACTCACCGCGGGCGACGGTCGCGCTGGTCGACGACGACCGGAACATACTCAGGTCCGTCTCGATGGCGCTCGAGGCGGAGGGGTTCCGCGTGCGGACCTTCCACGACGGTGCCGAGGCCCTGAAGGCCTTGACGCATCAGCCGGCGGACATTGTCGTTCTCGACATCAAGATGCCGCGGCTCGACGGCATGGAGCTGCTCAATCGCCTCCGGCGGACGAGCGACGTTCCCGCGATCTTCCTCACGTCGAAGGACGACGAGATCGACGAGATGCTCGGCCTGAAGATGGGCGCCGACGACTATATTCGCAAGCCGTTTTCCCAGCGCCTGCTCATCGAGCGCGTTCGCGCCGTTCTTCGGCGCGCCGGCGGCGGGCGGCAAGAGGGTTCGGATGGCGACGACAAACCGATCGTCCGCGGCCATCTCGTCCTCGATCCGGCCCGGCATTCGTGCACCTGGCGCGGCGACGAGGTTCGCCTGACGGTGACGGAGTTCCTCATTCTCAAGGCGCTGGCGGCGCGCCCGGGGCACGTCAAGAGCCGCGATCAGCTCATGGACGCGGCCTACGACGACAACATCTATGTCGACGATCGCACGATCGACAGCCACATCAAGAGATTGCGCCGGAAGTTCCGCGAGGCCGACGAGGCGTTCGCGAGCATCGAGACCCTGTACGGCGTGGGCTATCGATATCGCGAAGCGTGATCTCGTTGACCGCCCATGAACGGGTACGGCGCGAACGACGACGACGCCCCGGCGGCCGACGGGCCGGGCGAACGATCGTGCCGCGGGGCGGGGCGGGCGCGTCGTCGCCTGATGTCCCCCCTTACGTTGCACGTGCTCGCGGTCAACGTGCTGGCGCTGGCGATACTGGTCGGCGGCCTGTTGTTCATCGGCCAGTACCGCGAGAGCCTTTTCGAGGCGAAAGTGGCGGCGCTGTCGATCAACGGCGCCATCATCGCCGGCGCGCTCGGCGAGGGCGCCGTCGGCGGACCTCCCGAAAGGATCACCCTGCACGTGGAGATCGCCACCGATTTCGTGCGCCGGCTCTCCCAGTTGACGGGAACCCGGGTGCGCCTGTTCGATGAAAGCGGGGTTCTGGTCGCGGACAGCCGGATCCTGCTCGGCGGCAATCGGGAGGTGCGTGCCAGGATGCTCGTCCCGCCGGCCGAGAAAGGCTACGTATCCGGGCTGATCGGCTGGGCGTCCGACCTTGTGTCGGGATTTCCGTCGCTGGACCCCGAGTTGCCGCTGTATCGCGAGCCATCGCCCATGGTGGCGGGGGACTTCCCCGAGATTCTCCGCGCTCTCGAAGGCGAGACCGGCAGCGCCCAGCGCCGGACCGCGGACGGACAGGTCATGGTGACCGTCGCTCTTCCGGTGCAACGGTTCAAGAAGATCCTGGGGGCGCTCCTGCTGTCGGCGAGCGGCGAGGACATCGAGGCGGGGGTGCGCGACGTGCGTCTCGCCATTCTGCAGGTATTCGCGCTGGCGTTCGCGATCACCGTGATGCTGTCGATCTATCTGGCCGCGACCATCACGCGCCCCGTCCGGCGCCTGGCGGAGGTGGCCGAGATCGTTCGCCGGAGACCGACCCGGCGCGTCGAGATTCCCGATTTCACCTCTCGTCGGGACGAGATCGGCGATCTCTCCGGGGCGCTGGCCGATATGACGGGCGCGCTATACGACAGAATCGAGGCCATCGAGGCGTTCGCCGCGGACGTCGCGCACGAGGTGAGGAACCCGATCACCAGTATCCGCAGTGCGGTGGAGCTGCTGGCCCAGGGCGACGACCCCCGGCGGCGGGAGAAACTGACGACCATCATCCAGGAGGACGTCGCGAGACTCGACCGGTTGATCGGCGACATCGCGGACGCATCACGTCTCGACGCCGAGCTCGCCCGAGCGGAAGTCGGACCCGTGGACCTGGTCCGGCTCGTTCGCATCCTGGTGGGGACCGAGCGCGAAACGGGACGCGGCGATTCGCCCGATATAGTGGTCGATACCGGGCCCGACGACGCTCTCGTGGTCGACGGCATCGAGGGACGCCTCGGTCAGGTGATGAGGAATCTGCTTGCCAACGCGGTCACCTTCAGCCCTTCCGGAGGGCGCATCCAGATTCGTGTTTTCCGCGAGAACGACCACGCGCGGATAACGATCGAGGACGATGGCCGGGGTATCCCGGAGGACATGCGGGAAGCCATATTCGAGCGGTTCTACACCGAACGGCCCGAGGGCGAGGCCTTCGGCGCGCATTCCGGGCTGGGGCTCAGCATTTCGAGGCAGATCGTCGCCGCGCACGGCGGCGACATCCGCGCCGAGAACCGCCGGAGCGAGGACGGGGAGGTCGTCGGGGCGTGTTTCACGGTGGAATTGCCGTTGCCGGCCTGACCGTGTTCCCTTCCGGGGGCAGTTCGTTGACTCCAATGCCGGGGCCACGCACCTTTGCCGCGAACGACCGCTCTTGCACATGGGGGAACGCCCGCGGTGAGTCGCGCTTCGGCACCGGCGGTGGACGACGACTCTCCCGTACCGGTGGTCCTGATCACCGGCATGTCGGGGGCCGGGAAGTCGACGGCCCTGAAGATGCTCGAGGACCTCGGATACGAGGCGATCGACAACCTGCCCCTCCGCCTGTTGAGGCGGCTGCTGGCCCTGGAGGACGACCGCCTGTCCGCCATCGACGTGGACGTTCGAACGCGCGACTTCGACGTCGAGTCGTTCATCGCCGAGACGACCCCGCTCGCGGAGCGCGAGGATCTGGCGCTTGATCTGGTGTTCCTCGATTGCGACGACGACGTGCTCCGGCGCCGGTTCACGGAAACCCGCCGGCGTCATCCTCTGGCCCGGGACCGTCCCGTCATGGACGGCATCGCGCACGAGCGCCGTCTGATGCTGCGCTTGCGGGACAACGCGGATATCGTGATCGATACCTCACACCTCGCCATTCCCGAGTTCGGGCGCCTGATGACGCGGCGGTTCGCGCTGGGCGCGGGACCGGAGATGGCCGTATCGGTGACGTCGTTCTCCTATCGGCGGGGTCTTCCCAGAGAGGCCGATCTGGTGTTCGACGTGCGTTTCCTGGCCAACCCCCATTACGTCGAGTGCCTGCGTTCGCGGAGCGGCAAGGACCAGAGGGTCGCGGCATACGTCGAGAAGGATGCCGCGTTCGGTCCCTTCCTCGAGTCGTTGACGGGCATGTTGCGCGATTTGCTGCCGCGCTACGCCAGAGAGGGGAAGAGCTACCTCACCGTCGCCATCGGTTGCACGGGAGGCCGCCACCGGTCTGTCCATGTCGCCGAGCGCCTGGCCCGGGTGCTCGGGTCCGAGGGGCATGTGGTGTCGGTGAGTCACAGGGACCTGGCGCCGACGGAGACATGACCGATCGCCGCGGTTTCCCGGAGCCGGCACGGACGGGCGCGCGGAAGCGCCCGATGTTTACGGCGGGACGGAGGGGGTGATATAGACCCTCGGCCGCAAGACCGGGGGCCGGGTCGCGGACCCACGGCTCCGGCCTGTTCTTTCGTCCTCGAGGAACGTCCCATGCCCGACTACAAGGTCGCCGACACCGCCTTGGCGGAGTGGGGCCGCCGCGAGATCGCGATCGCCGAGACCGAGATGCCGGGCCTCATGGCGCTGCGGGAGGAGCACGCGGGCCGGCGGCCGTTGGCGGGCGCGCGTATCGCCGGATGCCTTCACATGACGCTCGAGACCGCGGTGCTGATCGAGACGCTCATGGCACTCGGCGCCGAGGTGCGCTGGAGTTCCTGCAACATCTTCTCGACGCAGGACCACGCCGCCGCGGCCGTGGCCGAGCGTGGCGTGCCGGTGTTCGCATGGAAGGGCGAAACCCTCGAAGAGTACGACTGGTGTATCGACCGGACGATCGAGGGGCCGGACGGCTGGCGCCCCAATCTGCTGCTCGACGACGGCGGAGATCTGACGCAGATCATGCACGACAAGCACCCCGGTCTCCTCGAGGGCGTGCGCGGGTTGTCGGAAGAGACGAGTACGGGTGTCCGCCGCCTGTATCAGATGGAGGAGTCCGGTGACCTTCTGGTCCCGGCGTTCAACGTCAACGATTCGGTCACCAAATCCAAGTTCGACAACCTGTACGGCTCGCGCGAGAGCCTCATCGACGGGATCAAGCAGGCGACGGGCGTCATGCTGGCGGGCAAGCTGGCGGTGGTCTGCGGCTACGGCGAGGTCGGCAAGGGGTCGTCTGCGAGCCTGAGAGGACAGGGCGCCCGCGTCGTCGTGACCGAGATCGATCCGATCTGCGCTCTCCAGGCGTCCATGGAAGGTTACGAGGTTGCGGCGATGGAAGACGTCGCGCCGCGTGGCGACATCTTCGTGACCGCGACCGGCAACACGGACGTCATCACCCTCGACCACATGCGCGAGATGAAGGACCGCGCCATCGTCTGCAACATCGGCCATTTCGACTCCGAGATTCAGATCGCGGCGTTGCGGAACCTCCAGTGGCGCGAAGTCAAGCCGCAGGTCGACGAGGTGGAGTTTCCCGACGGCAAACGGCTCATCGTGCTGGCGAAGGGCCGGTTGGTGAATCTGGGGTGCGCCACGGGGCATCCGAGCTTCGTGATGAGCGCGTCGTTCACGAACCAGGTGATGGCCCAGCTCGAACTCTGGAACAACGCCGACCGATACGAGAAGAAAGTGTACGTGCTGCCCAAGCATCTCGACGAGAAGGTCGCGCGTCTTCACCTCGACAAGCTGGGCGTGAGGCTGTCGCGCCTTTCCGAAGAGCAGTCCGAGTATCTCGGCGTTCCGATCGAGGGGCCGTACAAGCCCGATCACTACCGCTACTGAACTCCGGGAGCCGGCAGTTTTCGGCGGGACCGCCTCGGGACCGGATGACCCTGGAATGACCGGTACATGGCCCAACGCGAGAGCGCGCCGAACGACCGGCGCCAGCAAGATGCTCGGTGGTCTCGTCGAGACCGAACGGCTGGCCTCGCGGCTCTCCGGGATCGCGTGTCCGGGCGACCTGATCTGTCTTTCCGGTGAGCTCGGAACCGGAAAGACGGCCTTCGCGCGCTCCTTCATCCGTTCGCGGGCATCCTTGGCGGGCGTCGAGGTGGGCGAGATTCCGAGCCCGACGTTCACGTTGGCGCAGACTTACGAAATGCCCCCGGGCGATATCTGGCACTTCGATCTGTTCCGTCTCGAACATCCGGACGAGACGCTCGAACTGGGGATCGAGGACGCGTTGAACGGCGGTATCTGTCTCGTCGAATGGCCCGATCGCCTTCCGGAGAGCTTGCCGGGTGCGCGTCTGGACATGGCGTTCACGTTCGGCGCCACGGAGGACGAGCGCCGGGTCGAGGTCATCGGCGACACGACGTGGCCGGAAAGGTTGGCCGGGCTCGTCGGAAATGGATGACCGGGCGGCGCGTATCGAGGGGTTTCTGGCGCGGGCCGGCTGGTCCGGCGCCGTGCGGGAGCCGCTGGCGGAAGACGCCTCGTTTCGCCGCTACGAACGTCTGCGGCGCGGCCGGCGAAACGCCGTGCTGATGGACGCGCCGCCGTCCCACGAGGACGTGCGCCCGTTCATCGCGATCGGCCGACACTTGCGGTCCCTCGGATATTCGGCGCCGGAGGTCTACGCGGCGGATGTCGAGCTCGGGGCTCTGCTGCTGGAAGACCTGGGCGACGACCTGTTTGCCAGGGTTCTGGACGCGGGCGGAGACGCGCGGAAACTGTACGCGCACGCCGTCGACCTCCTGATCGACCTCCAGCGCCGCGAGCTTCCCAAAGGTGTCGCCGTGTACGACGTTCCGACGCTGCTCGACGAAGCCGCCCTGTTCGTGAACTGGTATCTTCCCGTGGTCGGCGGGGCCACGGTCGCGCGGTTCGCGCGGGAGTCCTTCTTCGCGGCGTGGCGGGAAGTCCTGCCGCTGGTCGGCGAAGGCGCGCCGGTGCTGGTGCTTCGGGATTACCACGTCGACAACCTGATGTGGCTGGAGCGGCGGGACGGAACGTCCCGCGTGGGACTGCTCGATTTCCAAGACGCGCTCATCGGTCCCCGTCTGTACGACTTGGTGTCGCTTCTGGAGGATGCGAGGCGCGGCCTTCCTCCGGTCCTGGTCGAGGAGATGTTCGACCGCTTTGTCGGAGGCGCGGGCCTGGATTCCTCGGCCGCCGAAACCGCCCGCGCGATCCTCGGCGCGCAACGCAACACCAAGATCATCGGCATCTTCACCAGACTTTGGCGAAGGGATGGAAAGAACGATTATCTCGCGTACATTCCCCGGGTTTGGGGTCTACTCGAAGGCGACCTCGAACACCCCGTGTTGAATCCCCTGCGCGTCTGGTTCGACCGGCACGTGCCGCCGCGATTGCGAGGCTCCTCCATCGCCGGATCCGTGGCTTCCGCATGACACCTTCCGTCTCGTCCCTGTCCGACACCGCCATGGTTCTGGCCGCCGGCAAGGGGGCCCGGATGCGGAGTCTCGCGTTGGAGCGTCCCAAGCCGCTGGTCGAGGTTCGAGGCACGCCGCTCATCGATGGAGTCCTGGATCGCCTGAGCACGGCCGGCGTCCCGAAGGCGGTCGTCAACGTCCATCATTTCGCCGACATGCTGCGCGACCACCTGACGTCCCGCCGGGAGCCGGAGGTCACGATATCCGACGAGTCCGATCGGTTGCTGGACACCGGCGGCGGCATCGCCCGCGCCCTGACCCGTTTCGGGAGCCGGCCCTTTTTCGTTCTCAATGCCGACGTCCTGTGGCTCGACGGGCGCGCCAACACCCTGTCGCGCCTGGCGCGGCGCTGGAGCGACGAGGAAATGGACGCGCTGCTCTTGATGTGCTTCGCGGTCGGTGCCATCGGATACGAGGGGCTGGGCGACTTCATGATGGCGGACGACGGGAGATTGTCCCGGCGCGACGAGCGATGGGTGGCGCCGTTCGTGTTCTCGGGGATCCAGATCTTGCATCCGCGCCTGTTCGACGCCGCGCCCGGCGGCGTTTTCTCCCTGAATCGTCTCTGGGACAGGGCCGAGTCGGAAGGCAGGCTGTTCGGCCTTATCCACGAAGGCGCGTGGATGCACGTGGGAACGCCGGAGGCGGTGTCGGCCGCCGAGGACGTTCTGAGCGGTCTCTAGGAGGCCGGAGACTCCATGGCACGGCGCCCGCCGCGCGTATTCACGATCCCCGCCGGGACGCCTTTCATCGACACGTTGGCGCGCGGCATCCTTGAGAGTCGCAGCGACGACCCTCTCGAGCTGGCCCGCGTCCTCGTCCTGTTGCCCACGCGGCGCGCGTGCCGCGCGCTTCACGACGCGTTTCTTCGCGCGACGGGTGGCCGGCCCTTGCTGCTGCCTGCTATCCGACCCATCGCCGACGTCGACGAGGAAGAGATATCCGTGCACGGGATCGGTCCGGGGCACGGAATTTCGGAACGGGCTCTCGGAATCCCGCCGGCCATTCCCGCGCTGCGGCGCCAGTTGCTTCTCGCGCGCCTCATCCTCGAGCTGGACGCCCAACGCCGTCCCCACGGGTCGGACGGCATGGACCACGCGCAGGCCGCGGCGCTGGCGAGCGAGCTTGCGAGCCTGCTCGACCAGATGCAGACTGAACGGCTGTCCTTTTCGGTTCTGGAAGAAGTCGTCCCCGACCAGTTGGCGGCTCACTGGCGGCAGACGCTCGATTTCCTCAAGATCCTGACCGAGCATTGGCCGCGTCTCTTGCGGGCGGAAGGCTGCATCGACCCTGCCGACCGGCGCAACCGCCTCCTGGAGATGCAGGCGGACGTCTGGCGGAGCACGCCTCCCGGACATCCGGTCATTGCCGCCGGCTCCACGGGCACGATTCCGGCGACGGCAGACCTCCTGAAGGTCATCGCGGCGCTTCCCGAGGGAATGGTCATCCTCCCCGGCCTGGACCGGACCATGAACGAGGAGACCTGGAGGGCGGTCGACGAGACCCACCATCAGTATGGGTTGCGCCGGCTTCTGGACCATCTGGGTGTTCCGCGCTTCGACGTCCCGGTCTGGGAGGAAACCGGCGGGGAAGATCGTCCGGACGGCCGCGCCCGGTTTCTGTCCGAAGCCATGAGACCTGCCGAAACCACACATGCCTGGCGGAGTGGCGGGCACTTCGCGCCATCCGTCGTGGCCGGGCTGGACCGGATCGATTGTCCGGGACCCGAGGAAGAGGCCCGGGTCATCGCGCTCGTCATGCGGGAGGCGTTGGAGACTCCCGGACGAACGGCCGCCCTGGTGACGCCCGATCGGGCGCTGGCCCGGCGCGTCGCCGCCGAGGTCCGGCGCTGGGATGTCGAGATCGACGATTCGGCCGGAGTGCCGTTGGGAGAGACTCCGCCCGGCGCGTTCTTTCGTCTGGTTGCGCGGATGGCGGCCGAGCGACTGGCGCCGGTCCCGTTGCTCGCGGTGCTCAAGCACCCGCTTGCCGCCGGGGGAATGGCGCGCGCCCGGTTCCGCAGGACCGTGCGCGCACTCGAGCGTGTCGCCCTGCGGGGTCCACGCCCGGCGCGAGATCTCGAAGGGCTGGCGGCCGCCGTCGAGGCAGCCGGCGCGAACGATACGCTGCGCTCGTTCGTCGCCCGTCTGGGGTCGTGCCTTTCGACGTTTCTGGAGGCCTCGCGCGAGAAGTCCGTTCCCCTCGTCGAGTTGCTGGAGTGCCACGTCGCGGCGTGCGAGGCCCTCGCCGCCGACGAGTGGAGCGCGGGCGCGGAACGCATGTGGGATAGGGACGCCGGAGTGGAGCTCGCCGGTTTCGTCGACGAGTTCCACCGGGCGGCGGAAGGCATGACACCCCTTTCCGGCGCCGAATACGCCGCGCTCCTGACCCGGCTGCTCGGTGGCCGTGTCGTTCGACCGCGGTGGGGTCTGCATCCCCGATTGAATATCTGGGGGTTGCTCGAGGCGCGCCTGCAACGCGCCGACGTGATGATTCTGGGCGGCCTCAACGAAGGCACCTGGCCGCCCGAACCCAGGTCCGACCCCTGGTTGAGCCGTCCCATGCGCGAAGCCGTGGGACTTCCCACGCCTGAGCGCAGGATCGGTCTGACGGCCCATGACTTCGTGCAGGCCGCCGCCGCTCCGGTGGTGTTCCTCACGCGGTCGGAGAAAGTCGAGGGAACGCCGGCCGTTCCCTCGCGGTGGCTGCTGCGGATCGAGACGCTCCTCGCGCGGCTCGGCGGCGCACTGGAATCGCGGCATCCCTGGTTGAGGTGGCAGGAGTCTCTGGACCGGTCGGAGACCGGCCCCAGCCCGGTGGCGCCCCCCGAGCCGAGGCCGCCACTGTCGGCGCGTCCACGCCGTCTTTCGGTTACCGACGTCGAGACGTGGGTGCGGGATCCTTACGCCCTGTTCGCGAAGCGAATCCTGAGGTTGCGTCCCCTCGACCCCGTCGATGCCGATCCCGGCGCGATGGAGCGGGGCATCTTCATCCATCGGGCGCTGGAGATGTTCCTGTCGGAGCATGGTCTTGAACTTCCGGAGGACGCGGTGGAACGGCTCGTTTCGCTCGGAGAGAGTGCATTCGGCGCCGCGTTGTCGCGACCGTCCGTCCGGTCGTTCTGGTGGCCCCGGTTCCAGCGGATCGCGGACTGGTTCATTGGCGAGATGCGCGCCCTGATCGACGGGGGCGGCATGGCGCGGACGGCCGTCGAGGTTCGCGGAGAAATCGAATTCGAGGTTTCCGGAACGCCGTTCACGCTTGTCGCCAAGGCGGATCGGATCGATACCCGGTCCGATGGATCTCTGGCGATCGTCGACTACAAGACCGGTGGGATTCCGTCTCGGAAAGAGGTCGCGTCCGGGCTGTCTCCCCAGCTCCCCCTCGAGGCATGGATGGCCCAGGCCGGAGGCTTCCACGATGTCGAGGCCGCATCGGTTTCCGAACTGGCTTACTGGCGATTGAGCGGCGGGTCCCCGCCCGGGGAGATCGTCCCGGTGCGGGAAGACGTCGCCGAACTGACGGAACGCGCGCGGGGCGGGCTTCGACGGCTGGTGGACGTGTTCGACGATCCGGCGATTCCCTATCGGGCGCGGCCGCGACCCCGCCACGCGATTCGGTACGGTAACTACGATCACCTGGCGCGCGTGGCGGAATGGTCCGCCCGTCCGGACGGAGATTCCGAGTGAGTTTCCCCGACTCCACGGACCGGCAGATCGCGGCATCCGATCCCGGGTCGTCCGTCTGGGTGTCGGCGTCCGCGGGAACGGGAAAGACGCGCGTGCTCATCGACCGGGTGCTGCGTCTCCTCCTGGACGGCACGTCGCCGGGCCGGATCCTCTGTCTGACGTTCACGCGTGCCGCGGCGGCCGAGATGGCCAACCGGCTTTATCGCGATCTCTCGCGTTGGGCGATCCGCGAGGACGCGGAGCTCCATCGCGCGCTCGAGGATTTGATGGGACGGGCGCCGGCCGACGACGAGCTGGAACGGGCCCGGCGGTTGTTCGCGCGCGTTCTGGACGCGCCGGGTGGCCTCAAGATCCAGACGATTCATGCCTTCTGCGAGTCGTTGCTGGCGAGATTCCCCCTGGAGGCGGGGCTCCCGCCGCATTTCTCGGTGATTGACGAGCGGACGTCCACGGAACTCCTCGACGAGGCGCGGAACCGTGTTCTCGTCCGGGCGAGAACCGATGTGAAGCTCGCCGACTCGCTCCACCATCTGACGTCCCATGTGTCGGAAGACCGATTCAGCGACATGGCGCGGCGACTGACCGCTGAGCGCTCGCGACTGGAGCGGTTGTTCCATCGGTTCGACAACTCCTTCGCCGCCGTCTCTTCGGCCATTCGCGAGGCACTCGAGCTGGATGCCGACGAAGACGAGGCGGCCATTGTTGCCGCGACCGGCGATCTTTCCGACTCCTTCGTCGAAAGGCTGCGCCACGTGGCCGACGCCATGTCGCGGGGTGGTGCGACCGATCGACGGCACGGCGCTCTGATCGGCGAGTGGCTCGACAATCCCGAAAGAAGGGAGAATCTGTTTCCCCGTTACGTCTCGGCGTTCCTCACCCGGCAAGGCACGCGGCGAGCGAAGCTCATCCACAAGGAGGCCTCGGAAAAGGCATCCGGCGATGCCGACGCCCTGCTGGACGGAGAGGCGGATCGGCTGGAGGCCGCAGTCGCCAGAATCGGGAACGCTCGAACCGCCTCCGATACGCTGGCCGCGCTGTATCTCGGATACGCCCTCCTCGGCGCCTACGGAGAGGTGAAGCAGCGACAGGCGCTGCTCGACTACGAGGATCTCATTGCCCACGCGGGGCGGCTGTTGACGCGATCGGAAGTCGCTCCCTGGGTTCATTACAAGCTGGACGGTGGCCTCGATCACGTTCTGATCGACGAGGCCCAGGACACGAACGACGAGCAATGGCGGGTCGTCGCATCGTTGACGGAAGAGTTCTTCGCCGGGATGGGGGCCCGGGACGCCCATCGGACGATATTCGCGGTTGGCGATGCCAAGCAGTCGATCTACAGCTTTCAGCAAGCCGATCCGCATCTTTTCGCCCAGTGGCGTGATCACTTCGGCACCCGCGTCGCTGGCGCCGGCGGCACGTGGCAACCGCTGGATATGGTCCATTCGTATCGCTCCGCGCCCCCGATCCTGTCTCTGGTGGACGAGGTGTTCGCGCCGCCGGAGGCGCGTGACGGTCTGGTCTTCGACGATACCGAAATCAACCATGTGCCCCATCGCGTGGGTCAGGCGGGACTGGTCGAACTCTGGCCGGCCGAACGACCCCGTGACATCGCCGGGCCGGAGCCCTGGGACCCGCCGGTCGAACAGGTCCATGACCTCACGCCGGGCGTCCGCCTGTCGCGGACGATCGCCGGCAGGATCGGCGATTGGTTGTGTCGCAGCGAGCGTCTGGAGAGCCGGGACCGGCCGATTCGTCCGGGCGACGTCATGATTCTCGTACAGCGTCGCGCCGGAATCGCGGAGGAGATGGTCCATGCCCTCAAGCGGGCTGGCATCCCCGTCGCGGGAGCCGACCGGATGATCCTTACGGAACAACTCCCGGTAATGGACCTCGTCTCGTTGGGGCGGTTTTCGATCCTGCCGGACGACGATCTTTCGCTTGCCGAGACTCTCAAGAGCCCGCTCTTCGGGTTCGACGACGAGGCGCTGTTCGGTGTCGCGTGGGAGCGCGGGCGGAGGAGTCTGTGGTCGGCGCTTCGCGACCGCCAGGATCGCTCCCCCGTGTACGCTGCGGCCGTCCGGACGCTGAAGGGGATTCTGGCGGCGGCGGACCACATGCCGCCCTACGAGTTTTTCGCCCGCGTACTGGGTCCGGGCGAGGGCCGGAGCAAGCTGCTGTCACGGCTCGGCCCGGAAGCCAACGACCCCATCGATGAATTCCTCGCTCTCTGCCTCCAGTTCGAGCGGCTGCACGCGCCGTCCCTCCAAGGGTTCCTGCAATGGGTGGCGGCGGGCGAGACGGAGGTCAAGCGGGATTCGGAGATCGGCCGCGACGAAGTGAGGGTGCTCACGGTACACGGCGCCAAGGGACTTCAGGCCCCGATCGTGTTTCTTCCCGATACCTGTCGGGTTCCGCGGGAATCCGGTGGCATCCACTGGATTCGCGACGAGACCGTCCGCACGGCTCTTCCTCTCTGGCCCGCCCGGCGCGACCGCGAAGGCGACGTGGCGCGAAACGCCCGCGAGGCCGCGCGCCGGCGTCGGGAACAGGAGTCCCGACGGTTACTCTACGTCGCCCTCACCCGGGCAGAGGATCGCCTGTACGTCGGCGGGTTCGAAGGGGCCCGGGGACGTCCGCCGGGATGCTGGTACGACACGATCGACCGTGCGATGCGGGAGATTGGAAAGCCGGTCGAGGGACCGGACGGCCGGGAAATCCTGATGCTGCGGACCGCACAATCCCGCTCACCGGATCGGGCGGGCACGCAGGCGGCGCCGGCGTATGACGACGCGCCTCTCCCGTCTTGGGCGCGCGTGGCTGCGCCGCCGGAACCGTCCCCGCCGATCCCTCTGGCGCCCTCGCGGCCGGAGGGGGCGGAACCGCCGGTCCGCTCTCCTGTCGGTCCCGACTCCGGCGCGCGGTTTCGGAGAGGGCGCCTCATCCATCGGCTGCTGGAGCTTCTACCGGAAATTCCGGCGGCGCGGCGCCGGGCTGCGGCCCGGGAGCTCCTGTCCAATCCGCTTCACGGACTGGAGCCGGACGCGCGGGAGGAGATCGTCGACGCGGCACTGGGCGTTCTGGGGAATCCGTCCTTCGCGCCGCTCTTCGGTCCCGGCAGTCGGGCCGAGGTGGCGATCGCCGGTGTCGAGGAAGACCGCGTCGTATCAGGCCGGATCGACCGTCTGTTGGTGACCGAGAACTCGGTTCTTGTCGTGGATTACAAGTCCGACCGTCCCGCTCCCCGGGTAGCGGGTGACGTGGCCCCGGCCTATCTCGGGCAGCTGGCGGCCTATCGTGGGATTCTGGAGAGGATATATCCCACGAGAACGATACGTTGCGCGCTGCTCTGGACGGATGGCCCGACACTGATGGAAATCGGTCGTGGGGGTTCTGCCGACCAGCGCCCATGACCGGGTTCGGAAGGATATGAGGCGCACCTTGATGTAGGAAAGGGGGTTTCCAAGGCCGTCGGTCCGAGGCGGACAGTGCCTGTCGGCGCGTCCGCGGGGGTTGCGAAACGGATGGGAAACTATAGGGTTGGCGCAACCTCTGCCTTGAAGGCGAGCCTGATATGGAACGACCCGTCCGCGTCTACCTCATGCGCCACGCGAAAACCGTGGAATCCTGGCGCACGGTCCCGGACGCCCCGCTCGGCGAGGTCGGACATGGACAGGCCAGGAAGGCGGCGC
This sequence comes from Alphaproteobacteria bacterium, assembly GCA_965200265.1. Lineage (GTDB taxonomy): Bacteria > Pseudomonadota > Alphaproteobacteria > UBA2966 > UBA2966 > UBA2966. The sequence goes on from OZ241357.1 coordinate 3,215,307, forward strand.
GCGATCTGGCGCCCTTCGGACCGCTGCCCCTGTGGTCCAGTCCCTTGCGGCGGGCGCGCGAGACGGCGCATCCTCTCGCCACGCTCTGGAACACGGATATCCGTATCGAGCCGCGGATCGCGGAGATCCCCGCGCCGGGCACGGACCCCAAGGTGCGCGGCGACTGGTTGATGCGGACGCTCGCTTCCCGTTGGCTGGACATGGACGCGGATTTGCGGGCATGGCGGGACGATGTGCTCGACACGATCAGGGCGGTGCGCGAGGACACCGTGATGGTGACCCACTACGTCGTCATCAACGCCGTCGTGGGTGCGGCGACGAACGACGACCGGGTGATCTGTTTCCATCCGGACAACACCGATACGACCGTCATTGAACGGGTCGGCGGCCGCTTGACGGTCATCGGCTACACGTTGGACGGGGTGACGGCGGCGGCGCTCGCGAGTTAGAAGCGGTTCCGTCCAGCCGGAACCGTCCCGGAGCGCCTTCAGCCGAGGTCCGATACGCCTCGATAATCCCCTTGGCTGTAGAGCAGCGCGTGACCGTCCTCATGGTCGTGCATCCGGACTTCCACGACGTCGCCGAAGAATATCGTGTGAGATCCGGACGTGACGGCTTCCCGGACCCGGCAGATGACGTTGGCGCGGGCGTCGTCGAGTATGGGCGCGCCCGCCGCCGAATCCTTCCACACGGCGCCCCCCGCGGTGGCGCGTTCGTGCCAATCCGCAATCCCCATCTGGCCGGCGAACACCTCGGCGATCGGACGCTGCTTCTCGTTGAGGATGTTGACCGAGAAGCACCGCGCGTCGGCGATCAGGTCGTGCGAGGACGACGCCTGGTTCACGCAGATGAGCATCGTCGGGGGGGCCAGTGAAACGGAGCAGACCGCAGTCATGGTGAGGCCGCCGCGCACGTTTCCGGACCTCGCCGCGACGACGGAGACACTTGCCGCCAGCTGGCGCATCGCCATGCGAAGACCGTCCGCCATCGGTAGGGCCGAACACGTTTCGGCATCGGTCGTGTCCTGGGTCATCGCCGCGCTCGCATGTCTCCGAGTGTGGCACAGGCGTGGGCCTCGAACCACATGTTCGCAGGTTTTGACACGCCGGCGGCGAGCGGGATAATGCCACTTGGCGGGTGCGCCCGGCGGTCGGCGCGACGGACGGGCGGACCAGCGGGACACCGGGACGTTCGGCCGTTTCGTCGGGGATTGGCGTTCGGTGTTTCCGCCCTTCATTCGAACGGGAGACAGCGAAATGACGGATAAGGTTGCCATCGTCGTCGCGCCGACCGGGGCGCTCAACACGCGGGAATCGGCACCGTACATGGCCTATACCGTCGAGGAGCAGGCCGTGGAGGCGAAGAACTGCGAGGACGCCGGCGCGTCCGTCTATCACGTCCATGTAAGGGATGAGCGGGGCGCCAATTCGGGCGACCCCGGGATTTATGGCCAGCTGGTCGCGCGGGTGAGAGCGAAGGCTGCCGTGCTCATTCAAATCGGGGGGGCGCTCGGCCCTGTCCGCGACCCCGACACCGGTGTCGTCGGCTATCCCTTCACCGAGAAAGACCGGTTGCGCGCCCTCGAAACGAAGCCGGCACCGGACATGTTCACGGTGAAGATCGGTGCGGTCGAGCTTCGGGTTCCGGCCGAGAACTACGAAACCATCGGTCTGCGGAACTCGCCCGCGTTCTTGCGGCAGGCGGTCCCCTACATCATGGAGCGGGACATGTGCCTGGAGCTGGAAATCTTTGATGTCGGCTGTCTGTACAACGCCAAGATCCTGGAGGAAGAGGGGCTTTTCGGATCCGCTGGGCTCAGCTCTCCCGGATGCTATCTGCACTTCGTGATGGGGCACGGTGGCCAGCCGGCGACGATGAAGCAGCTTATGTACCTGTACGAAGAATCGCAGAAACTGTTCCCCGACGCGGAGATTTGCGTGAGCGCGGCAGCGGACGAATGTTATCGTATCGTCGCGACCGCGATGCTTCTCGGTTGCAACATGGTGCGGTGTGGCATCGAGGACAGTCGGCGCCTGTCGAACGGCCAGCGCGCCGAAAGCAACGTTCAGATCGTCGAGAACGTCGTCAGAATCGCGAAGGAAATCGGACGGGACGTGGCCTCGGTCGACGAAGCGAGTGAGATGTTGATGCCAAGGAAATCGGCCCGGCGCGCCGCCTGACGATCTCCCATCCGTTCGGGGCCTGCCTGATTTCATGACGGGTGCAGGGAGGAAGACACATGGACATGGGTCTTGGTGGCAAGGTGGCTCTGGTGACGGCGGCCAGCAGGGGCATCGGCCGTGCCGTCGCGCAGGAGCTCGCCGCCGAGGACGCAAACGTCGCCATCGCATCGCGCCGCGACGATGCCCTCAAGGCGGCCGCGGACACGATCAAGCGGGAGACGGGCAGGGACGTTGCCACCTACGTGGCGGATCTGCTCGACGATGCCGAAGTGCGAAAACTGGTCGACGGCGTCGAAAAGGACCTGGGTCCCATCGATGTTCTCGTCAACAGCTCGGCGGGACCGCCCACCAAGCCCTTCGAGGAGCTCTCGGACGAGGACTGGCGGGAGGCCCTCGACGTCAAATTCATGGCGCAGATGCGGCCTTCGCGCGAAGTCTTTCCGCGCATGAAGAAGCGCGACGGGGGACGCATCATCAACATCATCGGCAGCCATGGCCGCTATCCGCACGCCTATGCCATAACCGCGGGCGTGGTGAATGCCGCGCTGCTCAACCTGACCAAGGCGCTGGCCGAGGAAGGTGCGCCGCACAACGTTCTGGTGAACGCCATCAATCCCGGACTCACGGATACCGAGCGGGTGACCTATCTCGCCAACCTCAAGGCCGAGACCCAAGGCATCACCTACGACGAGGCCGTCGCGGAGATGTGCCAGGACACCCTTCTCAAGCGTCTTGCCGCGCCAACGGAGATCGCCTCAATGGCCGTCCTGATGGCGTCCTCTCGCGGCGGATTCATCACGGGATCGATGATCGACGTGGACGGCGGCATGACGCCCTGCATCTGAAAGTCCGAACCGACGCGGGGCGCCATGCCCGCCCGTGTGATACTTTCCTCGCATGACCCGGGCCGAGCCGTCCGCCCTCGCTTTTCCTCCGCACTCCGGGGCGCCTGAGCCCTCCCCCGCTGCCGCCGTCGATGGACGGCCGTCTCCGAAGGCGCCGCCCTCCGAGGGAGCGGTTTCGCCGGTGATGGCTCAGTACCTGGGTATCAAGGACGAGCATCCGGACGCCCTGTTGTTCTTCCGCATGGGCGATTTCTACGAGCTCTTCTTCGCCGATGCCGAGGCGGCTTCGGAGGCGCTCGATATAGTGCTCACCAAGCGAGGGCGCCATCGGGGACAGGATATTCCGATGTGCGGCGTGCCCGTTCATTCTTACGAGAGCTACCTTCAGCGCTTGATCCGCCGCGGCTTCAAGGTGGCCGTTTGCGAACAGGTCGAGGATCCGGCCGTGACCAGGAAGCGCGGCGCCAAGGCCGTCGTGAAGCGCGAAGTCGTGCGTATCGTCACGCCGGGCACCGTGGTCGAAGATGCGCTCCTCGACGCGCGGGCCAACAACCATCTGGTCGTGGTCGCGCGGGCGGAAGGCAACCTGGCCATTGCCTGGGCCGATGTCTCCACGGGCGACGTCGCTGCGACACCGATGGAACGAACGGAGTTGGCGGGCGAACTCGGCCGCCTCGATCCTGGGGAAGTGCTTGTTTCGGACCGGCTGGCGGAGGCGCCGGAGTTGGGCGAGGTTCTCGCGGAATGGGAATCGGTGCTGACCACGCTGCCCGCGGCGCGATTCGACTCCCAGGGGGCGGAGCGGCGCCTCAAGGAGAACTTCGGTGTCGCCACTCTCGAAGGGTTCGGAGCGTTCGGTCGGGCGGAGCTGGCGGCACTCGGCGGGTTGCTCGATTACATCGAACTTACCCAGCGCGGGAGGCTCCCCGGACTGAAGCCTCCCGTCAGGGCCCGAACCGACGCCGCCATGCTCATAGACTCCGCGACGCGGCGCAATCTCGAGCTCATGCGGACATTGGCGGGCGAGTCGACGGGCAGCCTGTTCTCGACGATCGACTTCACCGTCACGGGATCCGGCGCCCGGCTTCTGTCGCGTCGGCTGGGCGCGCCTTCGACGGACGTCGGCGAGATTGGGGACCGGCATGACGAGGTGGCGTTTTTCGTCGGCGAAAGTGACTTGCGCGCGACGGTGCGCGCCAATTTGCGCAAAACGCCCGACATGGAGCGGGCACTGGGTCGGCTGACGCTGGGCCGGGGTGGGCCTCGCGATCTGGCTGCGGTGCGGGACGGACTTCGCGCAGCGCACGTATTTCGGGACCTGCTGTCGGACGATGCCCTTCACGCCGTGCCAAGCGGAATCGCCCATACTGGTGCCGATCTCGGCGAGCACGGTCCAATGATCGAAAAGCTCTCGCGCGCCCTTGGCGAGGACTTGCCGTTACAGGCGCGCGACGGCAATTTCGTGGCTCCGGGATACGATGGAAACTTGGACGAGCTTCGGACGCTGCGGGACGAGAGCAGGCGGCACATCGCCGCGATGCAGGTCGCGTACGCGGAGGAGACGGGGATCTCCTCGTTGAAGATCCGCCACAACAACGTGCTCGGGTACTTCGTCGAGGTAACGAACACGCACGCCGAAAAGTTGCTGGCCGGCGGGGGTGGCCGTTTCATCCATCGGCAGACGATGGCCAGTGCGGTTCGATTCACGACGACGGAACTGGCCGACCTCGAATCGCGGTTGAGCTCGGCGGCCGACAAGGCCGTGGCTCTCGAGGTCGAGATATTCGAGGCGTTATGTCGCGAGGTCGGGACACACGCGCCCGCCATCGCGGTCTCGGCCGGTGCGATCGCGCGACTGGATGTGGCGGCCGCCTTGGCGGAACTCGCAGAAGTGCGGCGATACGTGCGACCGATGGTCGACGATTCTCTCGCGTTCGAGATCTGCGGCGGCCGGCATCCCGTGGTGGAAGCCATGTTGGAGCGGACCGGTGAAGGCTCGTTCGTCGCGAATGGTTGCGATCTTTCCGAAGGTCGGCGTTTGTGGCTGTTGACCGGCCCCAACATGGCAGGCAAAAGCACGTTCTTGCGCCAGAACGCGGTGATCGCGATTCTCGCCCAGACGGGATCCTTCGTGCCCGCCGACGCCGCCCGCATCGGGGTGGTCGACCGGATGTTCTCTCGCGTCGGCGCATCGGACGACCTGGCGCGAGGACGTTCGACCTTCATGGTCGAGATGGTGGAAACCGCCGCCATTCTCAACCAGGCGGGCCCGCGCGCCCTCGTCATTCTGGACGAGATCGGGCGCGGGACCGCCACCTATGACGGCCTGTCCATAGCCTGGGCGGTGGCCGAGCACCTGCACGAGGTCAATCGGTGCCGTGCCCTGTACGCGACCCACTACCACGAGCTCACGGCGCTTTCCGCGAAACTTGAGCACTTGTCGAATCGCACCATGCGCATCAAGGAATGGCGGGGCTCGGTCGTGTTCCTGCACGAAGTAGCCCCCGGCGCCGCGGACCGTTCCTATGGCATTCATGTCGCCAAGCTGGCCGGCCTGCCGGCCAGTGTCATCGACCGCGCCGTCGACGTTCTCGAGGCCCTTGAGACGGGCGAGAAGGCTGTAGCCGCCGACACGCTTGCCGACGACCTGCCGTTGTTCTCGACTGTGGTCGGGAAGCGGGTCTCCGGCCCCGCGTCCGGTTCGAATCCCGTGGCGGCGGCCCTGGAGGCCATTCATCCCGACGAACTGAGCCCGCGCGAGGCTCTCGATCTGATCTATCGTCTCGTCGCCTTGGCGCGCGAGGCCTCTTCCGACAACGGCGAGGCGTGCGAGATGGCGCGGGCTCGTTTCTGAGATCTCGGCGCGTTCAGTCGTATACGACGACCGACCTGATGGATTCGCCTTCATGCATCAGGTGGAAGGCGTCGTTGATGTCGTCCAGCGGCATGGTGTGCGTAATCAGGTCGTCGATATTGATCTTGCCGTCCATGTACCAGTCGACGATTTTCGGCACGTCCGTGCGCCCCTTGGCACCACCGAAGGCCGTTCCGCGCCACACGCGGCCCGTCACCAGTTGGAAGGGGCGTGTCGCGATCTCCGTCCCGGCGGGTGCCACGCCGATGATCGTGCTCTCGCCCCAACCCTTATGGCAACATTCGAGTGCCTGACGCATGGTGTCGACATTGCCGATGCACTCGAACGAATAATCGGCGCCTCCGTTCGTCAAGGTCACGAGACAGGACGTGAGGTCTCCATCGACTTCCCCTGGATTGACGAAGTGGGTCATTCCGAATTTTTCCGCGAGTTCCTTCTTCCTGTCGTTGGTGTCGACTCCGACGATCATGTCGGCACCCACGAGCCGACAACCCTGGATGACGTTGAGACCGATGCCGCCCAGGCCGAAGACCACGACGTTGGCGCCAGCCTCGACCCTGGCCGTGTTGATGACTGCTCCGATCCCCGTCGTCACGCCGCAGCCGATGTAACAGACCTTGTCGAACGGCGCGTCCTTTCGGATCTTGGCGATGGCGATCTCGGGCAGCACCGTGAAATTCGCGAATGTCGACGTGCCCATGTAGTGATACAGCTTCTCGCCGCCGAGGCTGAAACGGCTGGTCCCGTCCGGCATGACCCCTTGGCCTTGGGTTTCGCGGATGGCCTGGCACAGATTGGTCTTCCCCGAAAGGCAGTACTCGCACTGTCGGCATTCCGGCGTGTACAGGGGAATCACGTGATCGCCGGGCGCGACGCTGGTGACGCCGTGTCCTACATCGACGACGATGCCGGCGCCTTCGTGTCCGAGAATGGACGGAAACAACCCTTCCGGGTCGGCGCCGGACAAGGTGTAGGCATCGGTATGGCAGATACCCGTTGCCTTGACTTCGACCAGAACCTCGCCGGCTTTGGGGCCGTCGAGTCGGATGGTCTCGATCGAAAGGGGGTCGCCGGCTCCGTGGGCGACTGCGGCGCGGATGTCCATGATTCCTCCCTTGCCTCGTTCGATGCGCACCCGGACGCGTGATTGCGGATTCCGGTCGACGGCCCGATGAACGCTGTCTGTGATACGTATCGGCCGATATGATGATGCAAGACCCACCCAGACCGCGCAAGCCGTGAAGGCTCATGAAGTGAAGGCCCGGATCGACAATCCCGCGGTCGCGCCGCGCCGCGCCGTGACCGCCTTTCGGAACCGCCAGGAGGTTCTGGACGCGAAGGAACTCGCCGAAGTCCTGAATGCCCTGATGGAATCAGGCGGTACGCCGGGTCCGGGAGTCCGCGCCGACGTGTTGTCCGCGAGCAGGCACGTGCTCACCGACGCCCAGCGATCCATTCGAGAGAGATTCGAAGCCGGGTTGTCCGGTCGCGCCACCGCTCGGGCGATCGCCTGGGCGATGGATCAACTCGTCCGGACGCTGTTCAGCTTCGCGGTGCGTCACGTTTACCGGCAGTCGAATCCAACGGCCGGCGAGCGGCTTTCCGTCATTGCCGTCGGGGGATACGGCCGTGGCGAGATGGCGCCGTTCTCGGATGTCGATCTGCTGTTTCTTTTTCCCTACAGGCAGACGCCGTGGGGGGAGCAGGTCGTCGAGTATCTGTTGTATATGCTCTGGGATCTCGGTCTGAAAGTGGGACATGCCGCTCGATCGACCGACGAGTGCATGCGCCTGGGTCGGTCCGACGTCACGATCCGCACCGGCTTGCTCGAGGCCAGGTATCTGTGCGGCGATGCCGCTCTCTATCGAGAGCTGCGACGGCGCTTCCAGAGGGAGATCGTGGCCTCGACGGGTCCCGACTTCGTCGAGGCCAAGCTCGCGGAGCGAGATCGGCGCCACAAACGTTTCGGCGATTCGCGCTATGTCGTGGAACCCAACGTCAAGGAGGGCAAGGGGGGCCTGCGCGATCTGCACATTCTGTTCTGGATCGGCAAGTACGCCTTTCAGGTTCCCAAGGTGGCCGACCTAGTGGACCGTGGGGTGCTGACTTGGTCCGAGTTCCGACGCTTCGCGAAAACGGAGGAGTATCTCTGGACCGTCCGCTGCCATCTGCACTATCTGACGCATCGCGCGGAGGAAAGGCTGACCTTCGACATCCAGCCACGGATCGGACGGTGCATGCGGTACGCGGACCGCCCAGGTTCGCTTGGTGTCGAACGTTTCATGAAGCACTACTATCTCGTCGCCAAGGAGGTCGGCGATCTCACGCGTATCTTCTGCGCGGCTCTCGAGGAGCAGTTCAAGCGGAGGTCGCGTTTCCGCTTGCCGCGTCTCGGTCAGCGGCGGGAACGGCTCGCCGGGTTCGTCATTGAGGGAGGACGCATCGATGTCGTCGATGACGACCTGTTCCGACGGGATCCGGTCTCGCTGATCCGGCTCTTCCATCATTCGGACCGCCACGAGGTGGACGTTCACCCGCGTGTCCTGAGGCTTGTCACCCGTAGTCTCCACCTGATCGACGCGTCCCTGCGGGAGGACCCCGAGGCCAATCGACTGTTCCTCGGAATACTGACGTCGAGGCGGGATCCCGAGACCACGCTTCGGCGCATGAACGAGGCGGGGGTGTTCGGGCGGTTTGTGCCGGATTTCGGGCGGATCATCGCGCAGATGCAACACGACATGTACCACACCTACACTGTGGACGAGCATACGATCCGCGCGATCGGAATGCTGGCCAGGATCGAGCGCGGTTCGTTGGAGGAAGACCTCCCCCTGTCGAACGAGATCATTCACAAGATTCAGTCGCGTCCCGTCCTGTTCCTCGCAGTGCTGCTCCACGATATCGCCAAGGGCCGGGGTGGGGATCACTCCGAAATCGGCGCGGACATCGCCTTCGAGCTCGGTCCTCGCCTCGGTTTGGGCGATGCGGAAACGGAAACCGTTGCGTGGCTGGTTCGTCATCACCTCGTCATGAGTTCCACCGCCTTCAAGAGGGACATACAGGATCCCAAGACCGTGTCCGACTTCGCGGCTCTCGTACAGAGCCCGGAACGCCTCAAGCTTCTTCTGGTCTTGACGGTCGCCGACATCAGAGCGGTCGGTCCAGCCGTCTGGAACGGGTGGAAAGGCCAGCTTTTGCGCGATCTCTACCATCGAACCGAGGAGGTGTTGTCCGGCGGCCTGTCCGAGGAGCGAGCGGATGAACGCGTCGCCGCCGCGCAAGCGGCGCTTCGATCCCATCTGTCCGACTGGTCGGACGACGAGTACGAGGCCTATCTGGCGCGCGGTCATTCCTCCTACTGGTTGTCCGCGGACGCGGAGGCACTGTCGCGACACGCCGTGTTGGTGCGCTGCGCCGACTCGGCCGGCCAGCGGCTGGCGTTGGATTTCCGGTCCGACTCGTTTCATGCGGTCACCGAAGTCACCATCTACACTCAAGATCATCATGGACTCTTCGCCCTCATGGCCGGCGCCATCGCGATGTCGGGCGCAAACATCGTCGAGGCCAAGATCTTCACGACGAACGACGGCATGGCTCTCGACACGTTCTGGGTTCAAGGTCCTGCGGGTGGGCCCCTTGAGGAGGCACGCGCCTTGGCCAAGCTGAAATCGACCGTCGAACGAACGCTTGCGGGGGTGATCGATCCCGGCCGCGCTCTCGCGCGCCAGATCGGCACTTCCGGACGCACCCGGGTGTTTCAGGTAACGCCGCGGGTCATTGTCGACAACACCGCGAGTCACGTCTTTACAGTGATCGAGGTGAACGCGCGCGACCGTCGGGGGCTCCTCTACGACGTCACGCGCGCCATCGCCGATCTCGGCCTGTCGATCGCCACGGCGCGGGTTGCGACGTATGGCGAAAGTGCGGTCGATGTCTTTTACGTCAAGGACGTGTTCGGTCTGAAAATCGTGCATGAAGGAAAGCTCGATCGTATTCGGACGGAGCTGATGGCGGTGTTGAGAGGAGGAGTCGAAGAGGTGGCCCGGGATCCGAGGGACCAGAGTCTTCGGGAAACGGTGGCGGCTGTTTGAAGCGATCGTCGTTTCGCCGCCGTCTGGCGCTGCATGACAAGCCATGAACCTGCTCCCGGCTATCACGACCGTCGGTGGCTACACGATGTTGAGCCGCGTTCTCGGTTTCGTCCGGGATGTCCTGATCGCGGCGTTCCTGGGCGCGGGAATGGTAACCGATGCCTTCTTCGTCGCGTTCAAGCTGCCCAATTTCTTTCGTCGGCTGTTCGCCGAAGGCGCGTTCAACGCGGGATTCGTTCCCATCTTTTCCGAGATCCTCGAACGCGACGGGCGTGATGCCGCCCGCGGGTTCGCCCAGTCCGCCCTAGCCGTTCTCGTCCTCGTCCTCGTCCTTCTTGTCGGACTTTTCCAGGCCCTGATGCCTTGGTTGATGTATGGGATGGCCCCCGGATTCGCCGCATGGCCGGAAAAGTTCGACCTGACGGTGTCGCTGACACGCCTTACGTTTCCCTACCTGCTGTTCATCAGCGTGGTGTCGCTGATGGGGGGCATTCTGAACAGCCTGGGGCGCTTTGCCGCGGTCGCGGTCGCGCCGGTCCTCCTCAATCTTTGTCTTATCGGAGCACTTCTCTGGCTCGCGAACTTCACCCCGACACCGGGACATGCGCTCGCGTGGGGCGTCGCCGTGGCCGGGATGGTCCAGCTCGTCTGGCTGGTCGTCGCCCTCGGCCGCGCCGACATGCCGCTACGGTTCCCCAGGCCCCGGTTCACGCCACAGGTCAAGCGCCTGCTGCGGCTCATGGCTCCCGCGGCGGTCGGCGCGGGTGTCGTTCAGATCAATCTCGTGGTTGATATCGTATTGGCGTCCCTGCTGCCGTCGGGCTCGGTCTCGTATCTCTTTTATGCGGACCGGCTCACTCAATTGCCCCTCGGCGTGGTCGGAGTGGCCGTGGGTACGGCGTTGCTGCCGTTGATCTCGCGGGAAATCGGCGGGGGCCGGGGAGACCGGGCCATCCGCCATCAGAATCGGGCGACCGAGTTCGCATTGCTTCTCGCCCTGCCCGCTGCGGCATCCATCGTCGTGCTGGCGCATCCCTTCGTGTCGGTGTTGTTCGAGCGTGGGGAATTCGGGCCTCGTGAATCGGACCTCACGGCACTGGCCCTGCGCGCCTACGCGGTCGGCTTGCCGGCATACGTCCTGGTCAAGGTGCTGACCCCCGCATACTTCGCGAGACAGGATACGGCCACGCCGGTGCGGATCGCCGCCATTTGCGTGCTGGTCAATGTCGCTCTCAATCTCGTCCTGATGCGGTGGCTCGGTCACGTCGGGCTCGCTCTCGCCACGGCGCTTTCGGCTTGGCTCAACACGTGGTTGCTCGCGCGCCTGCTGTCCCGGCGGGGCGACTTCCTCGCCGATGCCCGATTGCGGCGGCGGTTGCCACGGATACTGCTGGCGACGGCGATCATGGCGGGCGGACTCGCCGTGGCGCATGTGGGCCTCGATTCTTGGCTGGCGGGTATGTTCCCGGCGCGTATCCTGTCCGTCGTGCTGCTGATCGTCGGAGGCCTCGGACTGTTCGGGCTCGCCGCCCTCGCCGTCGGCGCGGTTCGGCCGGACGATCTGCGGTCCTTCCGTCCCGCTCCCGATGGTTGACCCTCTCGCGCGCAGACGCCATAACTCGGCGCGCTGGCGAGCATGAGGCAAGCGATGCGACGCATTTTCTCGGGCGTTCAGCCAACAGGGAATCTGCACCTCGGCAATTATCTGGGCGCGATCCGTAACTGGGTTACGTTGCAGGCCGAGTACGAATGTATCTATTGCGTAGTGGATATGCACGCTATCACGGTCGCGCAAGATCCTGCTGAACTGCGGGCCAGCACGCGCGAGGTCGCGGCGAGCCTGCTGGCCGCGGGGATCGACGTGAAGACGGGAATCCTGTTCAACCAGAGCCAGGTCAGCACGCACGCGGAACTCGCCTGGATATTCAATTGCGTCGCGCGTCTGGGCTGGCTCAACCGCATGACCCAGTTCAAGGAAAAGGCCGGGAAGCACCGCGAAAACGCCAGCGTCGGTCTCTATGTCTATCCGAACCTCATGGCGGCGGACATCCTCGCCTACAAGGCTACTCACGTGCCTGTCGGAGAAGACCAGAAGCAACACTTGGAGCTCTGCCGCGACATCGCGCAGGCGTTCAACAGCCAGTACGGCGTCGACTGCTTCCCGTTGGTGGAGCCTCTGATCCTCGGCGAAGCAACCCGCGTGATGAGCCTTCGGGATGGGACCATGAAGATGAGCAAATCGGATTCGTCTGACCACGCGCGCATCAACTTGACCGACCCGCCCGATCTGATCGCCAGGAAAATTCGACGAGCGCGGACCGATCCGGATCCACTTCCCGGCACGCCGGACGGATTGGCGGCGCGCCCGGAAGCAGCCAATCTGGTCGGCATATTCGCGGCCCTGTGCGGCGACCCCGTGGCGGATGTGTGCCGGCGGTTCGAGGGTGCCCAGTTCTCGACGTTCAAGGAGGCGTTGACGGAACTCGCGATCGCCGAACTGGCGCCGATCACGGCCGAGATGCAGCGCCTGATGGACGACTTGACCTATGTGGAATCAGTCCTTCAGGACGGCGCCGAACGGGCGCGAAGCCTCGCGCGACCCGTCATGCGGGAAGTCCAGGAGATCGTTGGCTATCTGATCGCGTAGCCCCCGGCCGGCTTCTGAATTTGTCGAATACGACGATTGAATATCTGAAATGGAGATGATCGACCGGTTCGTCCCTTATGGGGGTGCCGGGCCGCCCCGGCCGATGACCCAAGCCGAACTCGATAGTTCCTCCAGGGCACGATGGACTCGGCGGAGTCGTCGAGGCACACTTGATCCAGGTTGAGGATAGTCGGAACACGCGAATCGTGGCCTGCGGAGACCGGGAAGGATCTCCCGTTCATCTGTTGACCGGCGGCGGGGAGCTCGTCCATGCCCTACCTTCAGGTATTCAGTGGGCGTTTCGCGCGGGGCGCTTTCGGGCTCCTTGGCGTGGGGGTCTTGTGTCTCTATGCGCTGGGCGTGGTGCTCCTCACCGCGCCCGTCGAGAGCCCCCCGATCCCGGCGCCGGCGGCAGGCGGGGCGTTCCAGCATCCTCAGGGGCCCACGGTATCGGCACGAACGAAACCCACGTCGGCCAAGCCGGTCCCGGTGGTGCCGGAGCTCGCTCGTCAGCCGCCTGCTCGCGCGTCCATGGTCATGCCGCGCGGCGAACCCGAGTCGGCGGATGTCACGTTGCGGGTGGCCAGCGCCGACGACCTGGATCGGAAACTGGCGGCGCTCGATTACCATCTCGATGATATTCGAAAAGGGTCCGCGTTCGTGCCCCGTTTGCGACTCGGTAACCTGCCGCCGGATCTGGCCCGGTTGAAGTCCATCCAGCAGCGGAAACGACTCTTCATCAAATCGATGCTGCCACTCATCCTTCAGGCCAACGAGAGAATCCTGGGCGATCGTCGCAAGCTCCTTCGTCTCCTGAACGCCCAGGGTCCGCTGTCGCAACAGGACAGGGCGTGGATCGCGGCCCTGGCCAATCGCTACGACGCGGATCCCTTGAACCCCTCGGACCTCGTCGGTCGCGTCGATGTCGTGCCTCCATCCTTGGCCATTGCCCAAGCGGCCGAGGAGTCGGGTTGGGGGACGTCACGGTTCGCGGTCGAAGGAAACGCGGTCTTCGGTCAATGGACGTTCCGCAAGGGATCGGGGGTCGTGCCGGAGCGGCGTGACGCAGGCAAGCATCATGAAGTGCGATCCTTCGAGGAGTTACGCCAATCCGTATCGGTCTACATGCACAACCTGAACATTCATTGGGCCTACGAGGAGTTCCGTCGGGTGCGGCACGAACTGCGGAGTTCCAACCGGGCGTTGACCGGGGAACGCCTGATCGGGGCGCTCCACAAATATTCGGAACGCGGGTCCAAATACATCGAAACGATCCGTGCGATCATGCGTGTGAACGGTCTCGGAGCGTTCGACCGTGCTCGGCTTCAGGATCTCGACGAGGCCAGGCTCGGAACGTAGCGACCCGCGTGGTGTACGTTCCGGCGACGTGCTGACTTGGCGATGGCGGGATATGGTCCGGGTCCCGGCGACGCCCGCCACTTGCACTGAATGACCAGTCACCGGCGCGGGCGGTCGGGCGCACCTTCGCCTGGCTCACCTGCGGACGCTGCGTGGTGCGAGCCGGCGAACAGCGTCTCGGTGTCTCCGAGGCCATGATCCATGTCGCAAGGGGAAAGCCTGCTGTCGCGGCGCATCTGCCCTTGAACGCAGTTTCAAACGGGCTCTAAGCGGTGTGATGGGTCGTCGACCCGTTGATCAGTTGAATGATCGCCTCGCGGTCCGCACACGCGCGGAGCTTCTCGCAAACCGTGAGGTCGCGGAGTAGCCGGGAGATCCAGGCAAGCGCCTTGAGATGGTCTACGCCTGAAGACTGCGGCGCGAGCAGCATGAAAACGAGGTCGACGGGCTGGTCGTCGATGGCATCGAAATCCACCGGTGTATCCAGTCTGGCGAACATCCCGCACAGTTCCTTGACATCGTCGATCTTGCCGTGAGGGATGGCGATTCCGTTACCGACCCCGGTAGTTCCAAGCCGCTCTCGCTCCAGCAGTACCTTGAAGATGGTGCGCTCCTCGGCGCCGGTCAGTTCGGACGCGAAGGCCGCCAGGCCCTGCAACGCCTGCTTTTTGCTGTCCGCCTTCAGTTGAGGAATGACGGCTTCCGGTTTCAGCAAATCGGCGAATTCCATTCGACGCGCTCCGACGGGTCAGACGGGATTCCTCGGATCGATCCAACCGATGTTGCCGTCTTCGCGTCGGTACACGACGCTCAGTCCGCCGTGTGCGCGGTTGCGGAACATGAGCACCGGAACGTTCGCGAGATCAAGCCGCATCACGGCCTCGCCGACCGTGACGGTCGGCACGTTGGTGGTCGACTCGGCGACGATCATCGGTTGCGCGTCTTCCACGGCATCCTGATTTTCCTCTTCGCTGGACAGGACATAGGTCGGCGCCTCCACGACCTCGACGGGTGGTGCCTTGTGGTGGTTTCTCAGGCGCCGCTTGTATCGCCGCAACCTCTTTTCCACGCGTTCCGCCGCGGCATCGAATCCGGCGTAGGCGTCGTCGGCGGAGGCATGGGATTTGACATATATCCCCGCGCCGACGTGTACCGAGCAATCCACGCGATGCAGGGGACCTTCGCGGGAAAACACTACCTGGGCATCGATCGGGTTGCCAAAATACTTCTCGGTTCCCGCCGTAATTCTCTCTTCGACATGGGCCCGGAGCGTGTCGCCCACGTCTATCTGCTTTCCGGTCACGGTGATGTGCATGGGTATCTCGTCCGGTCCGGGCACCGACGCAGACATTCCCGTAGCGCGGCATGGTCCGAGTCCGCGCGAGGCGGCGGGACACTAGGGGCAAGGGTCATTTGCTGTCAACCATCGTCCTGGTTCAGGCAGGTATGAGATACGGCCCTTGCTCGACCTCGGGCTCGACGTAGGCCGGCACTTCCAGATTCGCAGGTCCCGGAAGCTTGATCGCCTGCGGGAATCGCGGCGTCGTGACCGGCGACCGGCTCCGCCGCAGCCCCACTTTCGGGGTCGAGGTCACGAGGCACTCTACAAACTGAATCGGCTCCCGAGATATACGCTGCGCACATCCTCGTGCGCGACGATGTCGGACGGCGCGCCCTCCAGCAGCAACCGACCCTCGTGGAGGATGTACGCGCGGTCGATGATGTCGAGGGTCTCCCGCACGTTGTGATCCGTGATCAGCACGCCGATACCACGGTCCTTGAGGTGGGATACAAGCTCACGGATGTCGTTCACCGCGATCGGATCGATGCCGGCCAGCGGTTCGTCGAGCATCATGAAGTTCGGTCGCGTGGCCAATGCACGCGCGATTTCGACCCTGCGTCGTTCACCCCCCGACAGCGCGACGGCCGGCGTTCTCCGCAGATGCGAAATCGAGAACTCGCCAAGCAGATCGTCAAGCATGGCTTCGCGGACGTCGTGTACGGGCTCGACGACCTCCAGGACGGCACGGATATTGTTTTCGACGGTCAACCCCCGGAATATGGACGCTTCCTGCGGCAAATATCCGATACCCAGGCGGGCGCGTCGGGACACAGGGAAATTGGTGATATCGTGACCGTCTAGGATAACCGCGCCGTAGTCGGGAATAGCCAGCCCCGTGATGACGTGGAAACAGGTCGTCTTGCCCGCGCCGTTGGGCCCCAGCAATCCGACCGCCTCGCCACGCTGGACCGTCAGCGTGACGTCCCGCAGTACGGGGCGTTTCCTGAAGTGCTTGCCGATGTTGCTGGCGAGCAGCCCCGGGTTGTCCGTCAGGAGTCGGGGCGCCGGGACGGTTTCCGTCCCGGCGCCGTCCAAGAGCACGGGTCGTCGATCGGACATGTGGTGCTCGTCGGTCCCTGTTGCCTTATCCGAACTGTCACGAACCATCAGCGCACGTCGCCCCGGTTCGTTTTCCGATCGGTCGATCGTCGTGGAACGAACAGGCCGCGGACCCGTTGCCCCGGCCGGGTCGCATCTGCGCCGCCCTCGACACGAGTCTGTCCCGTAACCAGGTTCAGGACCAGCCGGTCGCCACGGATCACGTTTTCTCCCCGGGTCAGGACCACGTTCCGAGTCAGGGTGACGAGGCCGTTCTCGACATCGTATACGCCCGCTTCGCCTTGCGCCGTTTCACGGCCGGAGGCGATGAAGACCGAACCGGAAGCATCGATCCGGCTGATCGCGCTGGTGCTTGCCTCGCCGCTTTTGTCGCCGCGATAGTGGACCATCAGCCGATCGGCTTTCAAGCGCATGTTTCCTTGACGCGCATCCACGTTTCCCGCGAACGTGGCGATGTGCTCGTCTTGTTGGACTTCCAGGGAGTCTGCGGAGATCTCGAAGGGTTTGTCGGTGTCCGGGCTGGACAGAAGTGGACTCTGCGCCCATCCCGGGGCCGCGGACAGCGAGACGGCGTAGATGATGAAGCCCGCGAGGCACGGACGACGGAACGAATTCAGGCCACCGAACTTTCGTCGACGCGGGCGCACTCTTATCCATCTCCGTATGGTCGGATGGTCATCCTGACGTTATCGTCGAACAGCAACCTTCTGCCTCCGTCCATGATCCGGAAGCGATCGGCGCGCAACGTCCCGAACGGACCGTGACCTTGGACGGGGCCATCGCTCACCGCGGTCCTGTTTCCGAGGTCGATGTGGGCGATCTCGACGTGAAACTCATAACCGAGATCGGAGAAAATATCGACAGGCCCTGCGAGTCGCAAGGTCTGGCGCGCGTGGTCGTATCTGCCGCGTGACGCCGCCACCGACATCCACGCACCGTTGTCCAGTGTCATGTCGGCATGGATATCGACCATGTCGATCACGTCGGGTCGAGACGGATCATGGATCGCCTTGCCTGCCGTCACGAAGAAGGATCGATCGTTCGCGTCCATGCCCACGTAACGGACGTTGGCCATGCCCGGCGTCTCGGCGTCCGTCGAACTGGTTTCCACGAAGTTGAGCGCGACTTTCCGCGGCTCGTCGTAGACGCCGGGCCAAGCGAGGGTGAGGCTGGCGATGGCCACCGCGACCAGCGGCAGGAGCACCCCAAATGTGTTCACGATACGGCTGCGGCGAGCCCCGAGGTGCTTGGTTCCCGTGGTGGCGGGCGTCGGCGTGGCGGCCGTTCGGGCGTGGAGCTCCGAGCGCGCCGGTCCGTGGGTCGAAGCGGACGCGTTCATGCTACTCCGGCCCGCAGGCAGTCGTGGATATGGACGATTCCGACCACCCGGTCCCGGTCCACGACGAACAGGCTGGTGATCGGCCTGTCGTGAGCGTTCATGCTGCGAACGGCTTCGGCGGCCAAAGCCTGAGGTCGGATCGTTCTCGGGTTCGGCATCATGACGTCGCGGGCAGATCGATCGAGGAGTTTCTCATCCATGTGCCGGCGCAGGTCGCCGTCGGTGATGACACCCAGGAGTCCCCGGTTCCGGCCTCCCCCGATGACTCCGACACAGCCGAAGCTCTTCGCGGTCATGGTCACGATGACGTCGGCCATTCCCATATCCGGGGAGACGAGCGGCATGACGTCGCCGGTGTGCATGATTTCGGATACCCGGATCAGGCGCTGTCCCAATTTTCCGTCGGGATGCAATACATGGAAATCGTCGGGCGAAAATCCCCGGCGTTCGAGAAGGGCGACGGCGAGCGCGTCCCCCAACGCGAGCATCATGGTGCTTGAGGTCGTCGGCGCGAGACCCATCGGGCACGCTTCGGGTACCGCCGGGAGGGTCAGGAGGATATCGGCGGCCTCTCCCAACGCGCTGTCGGGGTCGCCGAGAATGGCGATGAGCGGCAACTCGAACCGGCGCGTGAACGAGATGATGGCCGAGAGCTCCGGTGTCTCGCCGGAATTGGACAATGCGACGACAACGTCGCCGACGGCGATCATGCCGAGGTCCCCATGTCCAGCCTCGCCTGGATGGATATAGAGGGCCGGCGATCCGGTGGAGGACAGTGTGGATGCAATCTTGCGAGCTATGTGGCCACTCTTGCCCATACCGGTCACGACGATACGCCCGGCGGCCGTGGACATCGTGTCGATGGCATCGGTGAAGGCGCGGTCGAGAATCCGGGTCAGTGCCTCCAGGCCCTGGATCTCCAGTGCCAGTACGCGTCTGGCGGCGCCGAGGTCCCTCTCGCCACCGATGTCCGCGGCAGTTGGCTTGTGTTTGGTGTTCACGCCTTCAAGACCGGCGTTCCGCCGAGCGCCGTCGACGCCGGTCCACGAACGCTGCATGAATGTGTCGGCCGCCGCCGGCCAGCCGATATCTCCCGCCGGATTGAGCGAGTCCGCAGATCGAGATTCGCATGGGAAACGGTTTCAATGCGCGAATAGGTCCTCTCCCGACCAGCCCGCCAAATCGAGTTCCGCGCGCACCGGCAAAAACGCGAAACAGGCCTTGGCGAAATGCATCCGTCCTTCACGTTCAAGCATCGCATCGAGCACCTGTTTCAGGTCATGCAAATACAGGACGTCCGCGGCCGCGTATTGTAGCTGTTCCTTGCTGAGCGTTTCGGCGCCCCAGTCCGACGACTGCTGCTGTTTGTTGAGGTCTACCTTGAGAAGCTCCCGGCACAGATCCTTGAGGCCATGACGGTCGGTATAGGTTCGGGCGAGCCGGGATGCGATCTTCGTACAGTATACGGGTGCGCACAGGACGTTCAGGTGCTGTCGAATCGCCGCGATATCGAAACGGGCGAAGTGAAAAATTTTGGTGATGCCGGGATCGGTCAGCAATGACAAGAGGTTCGGCGCGGTGAATTCGTCGGGACCGAATTGGACGAGATGGCTGTTTCCGTCGCCTTCCGATATTTGCAGGATACACAGGCGGTCACGTGCGGGGTTCAGGCCCATCGTTTCCGTATCGACCGCGATGCTGGCACCGAAATCGAGATCGGCGGGCAGGTCACCCTGGTGGACTTCGATGGCCATTTCGTCGCCTTGCGTGGTCCCCTGTCATTTCGGGGGCGGCGGGTGGTGCCCAGGAGAAGACTCGAACTTCCACGACCTTGCGGCCACTAGCACCTGAAGCTAGCGCGTCTGCCAATTCCGCCACCTGGGCTCAGCGTCGCTAGTCGTTACCGCCGCGCTCCGCTGATGTCAACGGCGTGATGTTCCGGGCCGGAGGCATCGGACCCGTTGGCCTCGTGCGGGTGCTTGCCTGGAGGTTCGGAAGGTGACAATACTGGCGATGGAGGACCTTGGGCCGGGGGTGTGGAAGTGGCCGATCGATTGGTGACGGTGTTCGGTGGGTCGGGCTTCATCGGACGATATCTGGTCAAGCGGCTCTCCTCCAGGGGCGACCGCGTTCGCGTCGCCGTGCGCGATGTGGAGAACGCGCGGTTCCTGCGGCCGATGGGTGACGTAGGACAGATCGTTCCCGTACCCGCCGACATTCGTGATGACGACAGCGTCATATCCGCCGTGCGGGACGCTGATGCGGCGATTTTCTCGGTGGGCATCCTTTACAGCCGTGGCCTTCAAACGTTTCAGTCCATACACGTCGAGGGTGCAGAGCGGGTCGCCAAGGCGGCGGCGGAGTGCGGGGTCGGACGTCTGGTTCATGTCTCCGCCCTGGGCTCGGATTCGTCGTCCGAATCCGCTTATGCCGCATCAAAGGCCGCGGGCGAGGCGCGAGTACGCGCGGCGTTTCCCTCGGCCACCGTGGTGCGTCCAGGTGTCGTATTCGGTGCCGAGGATCGATTTTTCAATCGGTTCGCAGCGATCGCACGCATGTCTCCCGTGCTGCCCATCTTCGGCCACGGCCTGCGTGATGCCGGCAGCAGCCGACTGCAACCGGTTTATGTCGGCGACGTGGCCGGCGCCATCGTAAGGATGCTGGATACCGGGGCGAGCAAAGGCAGCACTTACGAACTGGGGGGGCCGCGGACGTATTCCTACAGGGAGGTCATGGAACTGATTTGCCGCCAGACGGGACGCCGACGCCTTCTCGCGCCGGTGCCCTTCCGGGTCGCCAGGATCAAGGCCCTGTTCCTCGAGTTGCTCCCGACTCCGCCGTTGACGCGGGATCAACTCGCGCTCCTGTCGGAGGACAACGTGGTCGCCGACGACACCTTGGGATTCTCGCATCTTGGAATGACTCCGCGCTCCGTCGAGTCCATCGTTCCACGCTATCTCCGGAGATATGGACGCCGTGCCGCCCGTGAACCGGCGACATCGAGCTGACCCTCGTTCCGAACGTCAGAGGTATATCCAATACAGAAGGGCTGCGCCCAGGGCGACGCGATAAATCACGAATGGGGTGAAGCTCCGACGGCGTAGCCAGGTCATGAGCAGCGCGATGGCGAGAAGGGCGGCGATGAGGGCGCACCCGGCGGCAACGATCGCGTCCACGCCCAGCGCCACGTCCCGGGAGTCGGCGATGCCGTGGATGCCGACGACCCCGGCCGCGAAGATCGTCGGGATGGAGAGGAGCATCGAGAACCTCGCGGCCTCGGTTCTCTCGAAACCGAGTAGACGGGCGGCGGTTATGGTGATGCCCGCGCGGCTCGTGCCGGGTATGAGCGCCGCGACCTGCGCCACGCCGATCGTCAGGGCGGCGCCGGCGCGCATGTGCTCGACGCGATGCACGGTCATGCTCAGGCGGTCGGCGACATAAAGCAGGATGCCGAAGCCCGACATGCTCCAGCCGATGACTTCGGCGTTTCGCCACAGGTGGGAAAGATCGAAATAGACCACCGCGGCGCCCGCGCCGACGATCGGAATCGTGGCGATGATCAAATTGGCCGCGAGCCGGGCATCGAGCGATGAACGGCCGCCAAACAGGCGCACCAGTCCCTTGGTCGCGGTCCAGGTGTCACGCCGGAAGTAGGCGATGACCGCGCCCAGGGACCCGACGTGCACGGCGATGTCCAACATCAGCCCTTGGTCGACCCATCCGGTCACTATCGGAATCAGGGCCAAGTGTCCCGAGGAGGATATCGGCAGGAATTCGGTGACGCCCTGCACGGACGCGAGGAGCGCGATCTGAAAAGACGTCAGCAATGCGGAGCATGGGCCATGTATTGAGGCGCGCTTCGGGCAGGATGACTTCGGCGGGCCGGTCGGGCCCGAGGCTTATATCACTCTACCCGTCATGGCCCAAGAATCATATAGTACAATAACGGTACTAAATTGGCCTTTTGGCAGGGGCCGCAAGATATGAGATAATGGGTGCCGGATGCCATCGATCTAGATATGTCATATAAACTGACCTAATATCGGATTTTGCTGGTGTTCCCTCGAGTGATCGGGTATCTGTCTCGATGAAACGCGGGTGCCCATCGGTGGACACCGGCAAACGACGGGTGCGGGTGAGGGTGTTTCTCCATGCCGGAGCGGATGTTGAGCTTCGTGAATGTGGCGCGACGTATGCCGGAAAAGCGGCAAGCGGAAAGGCGTGCCTGTGACTTCCGGGAGATCTTCGATGTCTACCGGCCCGATTCGGCGACGCAACAGGCCTCGAGGTGCTCTCAATGCGGCGTCCCGTTCTGTCAGATTCATTGCCCGGTTCACAATCACATCCCGGATTGGTTGAAGCTTACCGTCGAAGGTCGGATGGAGGAGGCTTACGAATTGTCCTCCAGAACGAACAATCTCCCCGAGGTGTGTGGCCGCATCTGTCCGCAGGATCGCCTCTGCGAAGGTAGCTGCGTGATCGAGCAGGCCGGGCACGGCACGGTGACGATCGGCTCCGTGGAAACCTACATAACCGAGACCGCGTTCGCGAACGGTTGGGTCAAGCCGCCGACTCCCAGTCGGGATCTGGCGCAGTCCGTCGGTGTCATCGGCGCCGGGCCCGCCGGCATGGCCGCCGCCGAGCAGTTGAGGAGGATCGGATATCAGGTCGATGTCTACGACCGTCACGATCGGGTCGGGGGCCTGCTGGTCTACGGGATACCCGGATTCAAGCTGGAGAAGCATGTCGTCGGGCGCCGGGCGCGATTGCTCCGCGACGGCGGTGTCCGGTTCCACCTCCGGTTCGAGATCGGACGCGATGCCACTCTGGAAAGCCTGCGTTCTCGTCACGATGCGATTCTGATCTGCGTGGGCGTATATCGGCCACGGGAGATCACGGTGCCCGGCGTGGGTCTTCCCGGAATCGTGCAGGCGCTCGATTATCTCACGGCATCGAATCGGAAGGGCTTTGGCGATCCGGTGCCGGAGTTCGATTCAGGATTGTTGAACGCGAACGGCAAGCGGGTGGTGGTGATCGGCGGTGGCGATACCGCGATGGATTGCGTCAGGACCGCCGTGCGTCAAGGCGCGCGATCGGTCAAGTGCCTCTATCGCCGCGACCGAGGGAATATGCCGGGTAGCATGCGGGAGGTGGCGCATGCGGAAGAGGAAGGTGTCGACTTTGTTTGGCTGACGGCGCCCGAAGCTTTCCTGGGGGACGACGGGATCGAAGGCGTTCGCGCCATTCGAATGCGCCTGGGTTCGCCGGATTCCGGTGGCCGGCAGACGCCGCGACCGGTGTCGGGCTCGAGTCATGTGATCGAGGCGGACCTTGCCATCAATGCACTGGGGTTCGATCCGGAGGACATCCCCGGGATGTTCGGAACGCCCGATCTTGAGATCGGGCAGTGGGGCACGATCCGGATCGACTCTCGCACCATGATGACCAGCATGGACGGTGTGTTCGCGGCCGGCGACATCGTGCGGGGCGCGTCCCTCGTGGTGTGGGCCATTCGTGACGCCCGGGACGCCGCGGCCGGCATCGACAGGTATTTGCGAGCCAGGCGCGAACCCGTGGCGGTCGAAATGGCGCTGGCGAGTTAGGCGCGGCGGAGAAGCGGACATGAATGATGGCCGGTGCCGGGGGGAGTCGGGAACCGCGTTCGTCGAAAACTGGCGGAAGCGGGCGGTCCAGCTCGCCCGGAGCGGACTCTACGATCCTGCTCACGAACATGAGGCCTGCGGAATTGGGCTGATTGCCGCGATCGACGGCAAGCCACGCCGTTCGGTGGTCGAGGCCGGGATCAAGGCGCTCAAGGCCGTCTGGCATCGTGGCGCCGTCGACGCGGACGGCAAGACCGGGGACGGTGCCGGCATTCACGTCCAGATACCCCAGGATTTCTTCAAGGGGCACATCGCGCGTACGGGCCATGAGCCGAGCGAGGGCCGGCTGGCCGTGGGCACGGTGTTCCTGCCCAAGGCCGATTTCTCGGCGCAGGAACGTTGTCGCGAGGTCGTCGAGACCGAAATTCTCAATTCCGGATACCGGATTTACGGATGGCGCCAGGTGCCGATCGACACCTCCGTCATCGGCGAGAAGGCGAATGCGACACGTCCCGAGATCGAGCAGATCATGATCGACAACCGGCGCGACATCGACGACGCGGAGTTCGAGCGTGACCTGTATCTCATTCGCCGCCGCATCGAGCGTCGCCTGCTACAGGAACAGATCACGGATTTCTACGTCTGCTCCCTGTCATGCCGATCGCTCATCTACAAGGGGATGTTCCTCGCCGAACAACTTACGGCCTTCTATCCCGATCTCTCGGATCAACGGTTCACGTCGAACTTTGCGATTTATCACCAGCGCTATTCGACGAACACGTTTCCCACTTGGCGGATGGCGCAACCATTCAGACTCCTCGCGCACAACGGCGAGATCAATACGCTGCGGGGCAACGTCAACTGGATGAAAAGCCATGAAATGCGGCTTGCCTCCGATTTTCTCGGCGAACAAGCGGAGGACATCAAGCCCATCATACAGCCGGGCAGTTCCGATTCGGCCGCGCTTGACGCGGTTTATGAGGCGCTGGTCATGGCCGGACGCTCGGCGCCGATGGCCAAGATCCTGATGATGCCGGATTCGTGGCCGCGCCCGGCTATGCCGCCGGCGCATCAGGCACTTTATTCCTACGCCAACGGCGTCATGGAGCCGTGGGACGGACCCGCGGCGATCACGGCGACGGACGGCCGCTGGGTTGTGGCCGGCATGGACCGGAACGGCCTGCGCCCTCTGCGGTACACCGTCACGAACGATGGCGTTCTGATCGTCGGTTCCGAAGCCGGCATGGTGCCGCTGCCCGAACCCGATCTCGTCGAAAAGGGCCGGGTGGGACCGGGGCAGATGATCGCGGTGGATCTGGACCAGGGGCGCTTTTTCCGCGGCGACGAGCTGGTCGACCATCTCTCGTCCGGCAATCCTTATGAAGAGTGGGTCAAGGGCATCGTGGCGCTCGACGATTTCATCGACGTCGAGCCATCGCCGCGGCCGCCGTACGGGGAGCGGGACCTGCGGCGGCGTCTGATGGCGTGTGGTTATTCGTCCGAGGATTTGGAACTCATCCTTCATCCCATGGCGGAGGAAGGGAAGGAACCCACGGGCTCCATGGGCGACGACACCCCTCTCGCCGTGCTTTCCGGCCATCATCGCCAGTTGCATCACTACTTCCGTCAGGTTTTCAGCCAGGTCACCAATCCCCCGATCGATTCGTTGCGGGAGCGGCGGGTCATGACGTTGAAGACTCGTCTCGGCAACCTCAGCAACGTGTTCGACGAAGACCGGTCGCAGGCGGATATCCTGGTGCTCGAGTCTCCGGTGCTGTCGTCTAGCGAATTCGACGGTATGGTCGCCTATATGGAGGACTCCGTCGCGGTTATCGACGCGACGTTCGACGTGACCGACGACGGCAAGCCGCTGACGGCCGCATTGGAACTCATTCGCCGGGAGGCGGAGGACGCGGTTCGCGGCGGCAAGACCCATCTGGTGCTGACCGACGAGAACATCGGTCCGGAACGCGCCGCCGTACCGATGATTCTCGCGGCCGGGGGTGTCCACACGCACTTGGTGCGACACGGCCTGCGCACCTATACGTCCCTCAACATTCGTTCGGCGGAGTGCATGGACGTCCATTACTTTGCCGTGCTGATCGGCGTCGGCGCCACGACGGTGACCCCTTATCTCGCCGAGGCCGCCATCCATGATCGCCACGCGCGCGGCCTGTTCCCGGGGTCGACGCTCAGGGAATGTCTCCAGAAGTACAAGAACGCAGTGGATCAAGGTCTGCTCAAGATCATGTCGAAAATCGGCATTTCCGTACTCAGCAGTTATCGCGGCGGCTACTATTGCGAGGCCGTGGGCCTCTCCCGATCGTTGGTGGCCGAGTTCTTCCCGGGTATGCCTTCGCGGATCTCGGGCATCGGCTTGTCGGGAATCAAGCGTGATCTGCTGACGCTTCATGCCCGGGCTTACGCTTCGGGGGACGTGGCGCCCCTCTCGATCGGCGGCCTCTACCGCTATCGTCTCGGCGAGGAACTGCATGCCTTCGACGGGCGGCTGATCCATATCCTGCAGTCCGCCGTGTCCAGCGACTCTTACGGTCTCTATCGGCGCTACAGCCAGGGCCTTTCCGAGATGGGGCCCGTGAATCTCCGCGATCTCCTGGACTTCGAGCCGAAACGCGATCCGGTTCCGCTCGACGAAGTGGAGTCGATCACGGGTATCCGCAAGCGTTTCTCCAGCGGCAGCATGTCACATGGCGCGCTTTCCAAGGAGGCGCACGAAACTCTGGCGATCGCCATGAATCGCATCGGCGCGGCATCGTGCAGCGGCGAGGGCGGCGAGGCTCCCGATCGTGCCCGGCCGCGTCCCAGCGGCGACAACGCCAACTCCGCCATCAAGCAGATCGCGTCCGGTCGTTTCGGGGTGACCGCCGAGTACCTCAACAATTGCAGCGAGATCGAGATCAAGATCGCCCAGGGCGCCAAGCCCGGGGAGGGTGGCCAGCTACCCGGCTTCAAGGTCACCGACGAGATCGCCGGATTGCGTCTGTCCACACCTGGCGTCACGCTGATTTCGCCGCCGCCCCATCACGACATCTACTCGATCGAGGATCTCGCCCAGCTCATCTACGACCTGAAGCAGATCAACCCGACCGCCCAGGTCTGTGTGAAGCTGGTTTCCGAATCGGGGATCGGGACCATCGCGGCGGGCGTCGCCAAGGCCAGGGCCGACGTGATTCTGGTGTCCGGTCATTCGGGGGGCACGGGCGCGAGCCCCCAGTCCAGCATCAAGTTCGCGGGAACGCCGTGGGAGATGGGTTTGGCCGAGGTCAATCAGGTGCTGACGTTGAACCGGCTGCGCCACCGCGTGCGGCTGCGCGTCGACGGTGGCCTGAAGTCGGGTCGCGACATCGTCATCGCGGCGATGCTGGGCGCCGAGGAGTTCGGTATCGGCACGGCGTCCCTGGTGGCCATGGGTTGTATTCTCGTTCGGCAATGTCACTCCAATACCTGTCCCGTCGGCGTGTGTACGCAGGACCCGGCGCTTCGCGAGAAGTTCACGGGTACGCCGGAGAAGGTGGTCAACCTGTTCAGCTTCATCGCCGAGGAGGTGCGGGAGATCCTGGCCTCGCTGGGCGTCCGGTCCATCGAGGACATGGTTGGGCGCACGGACATGCTGACCCAGGTCAGCCGCGGCAGCCCGCACCTCGACGATCTCGACCTCAACCCGTTGCTCGTCCAGGCCGATTCGGGCGATGCGCCGCGCTTCTGTACGCTGGAGGGGCGCAATGAGGTGCCCGACACGCTGGACGCGCAGATGATCAAGGATGCCCGGGCGGTCTTCGACGAAGGCGAGAAGATGCAGCTCACCTACAATATCCGGAACACGCAGCGGGCCATCGGCGCGCGGCTCTCGTCGCATATTGTGCGGCGTTTCGGCACCGCGGGCCTGCAACCGGGACACCTTACCGTGCGTCTGCGCGGTTCCGCCGGACAATCCCTGGGCGCTTTCGCCGTGCGGGGGCTCAAGCTCGAGGTGTTCGGGGACGCCAATGATTATGTTGGCAAGGGGTTGTCCGGCGGCGACATCGTGGTCCGGCCAACGGTGTCCAGTCCTCTCGTTTCGAACGAGAACGTCATTGTCGGGAACGTCGTCCTGTATGGCGCGACCGGAGGGACGTTGTTCGTCGCGGGCCAAGCCGGTGACCGGTTCGCGGTCCGCAATTCCGGGGCCGTCGCGGTGGTCGAGGGTTGCGGGGACAATGGCTGCGAGTACATGACCGGTGGCGTCGCCGCGATATTGGGACGGGTCGGCGACAATTTCGCCGCCGGCATGACCGGCGGCCTCGCCTTCGTCTACGATCCCGAGGAAACCTTGCCCGCCCGCGTCAATACCGACAGCGTCGTCTATCGGAAGCTGGAATCGGCGCATTGGGAAAACCACTGTCGGGACCTGATCGACCGCCACGCCCAAGCGACCCAATCGGCGTTCGCCCGCAAGCTGCTGGCGGAGTGGGAGGCCGAGGTCGGCCATATCTGGCAGGTCTGTCCGATCGAGATGGCGGATCGGCTGGAACATCCGTTGAGCGATCGGGCCGCCATCGCGACGGCCTGACAGGAGCCGTTTTTCGTCCGGCTTTCGGGATATTATCGGCGCGACATGCGTAGGCTTTTTCACATCTGGCTCTCGCCGTTCTGCCGCAAGGTCCGCCTGGTGCTGGAGGAGAAGTCCCTCGACTACGAGATGGTTGTCGAGCCGGTCTGGGAACGGCGCGAGGAGTTTCTGCGCCTCAACCCCACGGGACTGGTCCCCGTCTTCGTGGATACCGATGGCGCGGTGGTTGCCGAAAGCGATGCGATCTGCGAATACCTCGAGGAAACGTGTCCCCATCTGCCGTTGATTCCGGGAACGCCGCGCGAGAAGTCCGAGATCCGCCGCCTGGTGCGCTGGTTCGATCTCAAGTTTCACGGCGAGGTCACTCGCCATCTGCTGAACGAGAAGGTGATGAAACGGTTCATGGGCATGGGCGAACCCGATTCCGGCCCCGTGCGAGCCGCCTACCGCAATATCTCGCACCATCTCGACTACATTGCCTATCTGACCGATCGGCGCCGCTGGCTCGCCGGCGACGACTTGAGCCTCGCCGATCTCGCCGCCGCCGCTCATCTGTCCTGCGTCGATTACCTTGGCGATGTGCACTGGGAGGACCATGCCCGGGCCAAGGACTGGTACGCGCGCGTCAAGTCCAGGCCATCCTTTCGGGGCCTGCTGGCGGATCACATCCCGGGATTGTCGCCCCCGGAGCACTACGGCAATCTGGATTTCTAGCGCGGTTCTCCATCGGCTGGAGCCGTGCCAGAGGTCGTCGCCGCC
This sequence comes from Alphaproteobacteria bacterium, assembly GCA_965200265.1. Lineage (GTDB taxonomy): Bacteria > Pseudomonadota > Alphaproteobacteria > UBA2966 > UBA2966 > UBA2966. Next base: position 3,243,979 of record OZ241357.1, read on the forward strand.
CACGGGGGGGAGCACAGGACATGGTCGAGCACGACCCGGTCTCGACGGCCGCGGAAATTCGTACACGCGCGCTCGAGGAGGGTTTCGATGCCGTCGGAATCGCGACCCCCGACGACATTGGGGACGCGGGGGCCCGGCTGCGGGACTTCATCGGCCGGGGCTGGCACGGAGACATGGCGTGGTTGGCCGCCAATGTCGAACGACGCGTGCATCCCCGGTCGCTGTGGCCCGAGGTCAGGTCGATCGTCGTGGTGGGCGTGAACTACCGCCTTCCCGGAGATCCTCTGGCGTTGCTGGGCCGGCCCGACGTCGGGTCCGTCTCGATCTACGCCCGAGGGCGCGATTACCACGACGTCGTCAAGTCCGGACTCAAGCGTCTCGGGCGATGGATGTCCGAACGGTATGCGGCGGAGGCGAAGGTCTTCGTCGATACCGCGCCGGTTCTGGAGAAGCCGTTGGCTGCGGCCGCCGGCGTCGGCTGGCAAGGCAAGCATACGAATCTGGTCTCCCGGGCGCTGGGATCCTGGTTTTTCCTGGGAGAGATCTTCTCGACGCTGGCCCTCGCGCCGGACCGCGCGGAGACCGATCACTGTGGCTCCTGCCGACGCTGCCTCGACGTATGTCCGACGGCGGCCTTTCCGGCGCCCTACCGGCTCGATGCCCGACGCTGCATTTCCTACCTGACCATCGAGCACAAGGGCCCGATTCCGGTGCGATTCCGGAAAGCCATCGGCAATCGCATATATGGATGCGATGATTGCCTTGCCGTTTGCCCCTGGAACAAGTTCGCGCGCGTCTCCAGGGAAGCGGCGTTTCTGCCGCGCGCCGAGCTGACCGCTCCGCGCCTTGCGGAATTGGCGCGGCTGGACGACACCCGGTTCCGACGCGCCTTCTCGCGCTCCCCGCTCAAGCGCACGGGGCGCGACCGATTCGTCCGTAACGTCCTGATCGCGTTGGGCAACAGCGGGAACGAGCAGGCCGTCCCCGACGTCGAGGCCCGCCTCCTCGACTCTTCGTCCCTGGTGCGCGCCGCCGCCGTTTGGGCCTTCCGGGAGCTCGCCGACGAGAAGAGGTTCGGCGCGAAATGCGCCGAACTGCGCCCGGCGGAACGCGATCCCGAGGTATTGTCGGAGTGGGACGGCACGGCCCGATAAGGAGGGCTGGAGGAAGGTCGTGCGTCACCGGCCGTCGAGGGCCTCGATCATCGCTTTCGCCGCAGCCGCCTCGGAGCTTCCCGGCGCCACGTCGACTACGCGCCGCCAGTCGGCGCGGGCGCCTTCGCTATCGTTCAGAAGGCGTCTGAGCGCACCGCGTTCGAGCAAGGCGGGGAGATGATCGGCGTCCAGCGAGATCGCGCGTTCGGCATCGGCGATCGCTCCGTCGACGTCGCCCAGTTTTCGACGGACACGGGCGCGAAAGGCATAGGCGTCGGTGCTTTCCGGGTCGAATCTCACCGCCGCGTCAAGATCGCGCGCGGCCGAACGAAAGTCCCGGAGATCGATGGCCGCGAGGGATCTGTCGACGAAATACTTCGCGGTTCCCGGCATGAATTCCAGTGCCTTGGTGAAAACGTGTCTGGCGCGCGTGGGATCGCCCGCAAGCATCCAGCCATGCCCCGCCTGCGCCAGGACTTCGGCGATCTTGGCCGGATCGTTGAAGTCGTCGGAGTTCCGCATCTTGCGGGCCACGGTTTCGAGTCGCTCGGCGCCGTATTTGTGTTGCCCCATGCGGACGAGCGCGAGACCGGCGCAATGCGCCGCCGGAATGCCGCCGCCCATGAATCGCCAGAGCGCCGCCGTGTCGAACGCATGGCGCGGGTCGCCTTCGATTTTCCCGATGCATGCCGCGTAGCGTTCGCGATCGGCCGCGGCCTCCGTCAGGCCACCGATTGCGGCCGTCATGAGGACGCAGGCGGCTCCGGTCGCGATGGCCCGGATGGGCCACCGACGCCATATGCGCATCCGAGCGTCCGAGATTGGCATGGCCGCAAGAGTCGGGTAGATCGAAAGCGGCCGCAAGCCTCGGCTCCGAAAGATGGGCGTCGTTCCGTGACAAATGACCGGGCCACAAATGACCGGGCCATGTTCTGTTTCGGCCTTGGCTATACCGCCCGGGCGCTGGCTGCGTCGCTCCGACCCGAGGGTTGGGCGGTCTCCGGGACTTCGAGAAGCGATGGATCCCGCCGCGCCGAGTCCGATCCCGAGGGAATCGGAACGCACGTTTTCCGTCGGAACCATCCCCTGTCTCGACCGGCGGGGGTGTTGGCGGGCGTCACGCACATGCTCGTCTCCATACCTCCGGATCTGGAAGGTGATCCCGTCCTCGCTCACCACGCCGGCGACGTCGGCTCGATCCGGTCCCTGTCGTGGATCGGATATCTTTCCACCGTCGGGGTTTACGGCGACCGTCGCGGCGGCTGGGTCGACGAGACGTCGGAGTGCCGCCCCACGACCGAACGAAGCGTCCGCCGCGCGGTAGCCGAACGGGCCTGGCTGGGCCTGGGATGGCGCGAGAACGTTCCGGTGCACGTTTTCCGCCTGGCAGGTATCTATGGACCCCGGCGGAATCCGCTCGAAGCGGCCCGGCGGGGAACCGCGAGACGGATTTTCAAGTCCGGTCAGGTGTTCTCGCGTATCCACGTCTCGGACGTCGTCCGGGTCTTGCGCGCGTCGATGGCGCGTCCCGACCCGGGCGCCATCTACAACGTTTGCGACGACGAGCCGGCGGCGCCCCAGGACGTGGTGGCTTTCGCGTGCGGTCTCGTAGGGCGCGAGGTCCCGCCCCTGGTGCCGTTCGACGAGGCGGGCCTCACGGAACCGGGGCGCTCCTTCTATGCGGAGTGCCGGAGGGTCCGGAACGATCGCATCAAGAACGATCTCGGCGTGACGTTACGATATCCGGACTATCGTGTTGGCTTGTCCGCGCTCGCGGGGAGCTGATCCCCTTGCGTCATGGTCGCCAGTCCGTCGACGGCTCGGAGAATCCGGGCGATGTCGCCGGGTTCGGACAACCGGTGATCGCCGTTCTTCACGAGCGTGACCTCCGCGTCGGCCCCTTCGTAGGCCTCGATGAGCTTCAGCGCGTGACGCCACGGGACGTCGGGATCGTTCATGCCTTGAAGGACCCGCAAGGGACAGGCCAGTTCCACCGTCTGTCGGAGAAGCAGGTGGTTGCGGCCTTCCTCGATCAGGCGGAGCGTGATGGCGTGGGGGTCGTCGCCGTATTCCGAGGGTCGCATGTAGACGCCGTCGCGCCGGAGGGTTTCCCGCGTGTCGTCGTCGAACCGCTCCCACATCAGGTCCTCGGTGAAGTCCGGGGCCGGCGCGATGCCCAGAAGCCCCGTCACGCGGGCCGGCCGCGCCAGGGCCGCGAGCAACATGATCCATCCACCCATGCTCGACCCGACGATGATCTGAGGACCTTCGGTGAGGTCGTCGATGACCGCGATGGCGTCGTCCTTCCAGCGGCCGATCGTTCCGTCCCGGAATTTTCCCGAGGACGCGCCGTGTCCGAAATAGTCGAAACGGACGAAGGCGCGACCGGTTTCCCGGCAGTGGGTATCGAGCGCCACGGCCTTGGTGCCGGTCATGTCCGAATTGAAGCCGCCGCAGAAGATGATACCCGGCGGCTTGCCGGTATGCGCGTGATAGGCGATCGTGGCGCTGTCCGCCCGGGTCAGGATGCGCGGCTCGACCATGTTCGACAACACGGGATTGAGGGTGGGATCGAGGATTCGGGTGCCCCGATGACGGGAGCGGCGACCGACTCTACCACGCGAGCGGGGCCCGCGGAAACGGGGTCCCGGCGCGGCGCCGGCGGCGCGCTCCGGGTGCTGCAGGTCCTGCCGGCGCTGGAGCCGGGTGGTGTGGCGCGCGGCGCCATCGACGTCGCGACGGCGCTGGCGAAGGCGGGCGGCGCATCCATCATCGCCTCGGCGGGAGGTCCGTTCGTCCACGATCTGGAGAGGATGGGCGTTCGTCACGTCGCCCTGCTGCTCGATTCGAAGAACCCGCTGGTCATGCGCCGCAATGTCGAGGCGCTGACGGCGGTCGTCCGCGACAACGATATCGGCGTCGTTCATGCCCGTTCGCGGGCCCCGGCGTGGAGCGCGATTTTCGCGGCGCAGCGAACCGGCGCCCGCTTCGTGACGACGTTCCATGGCGCCTACAGCGGCGGCGCCGGCCCGAAACGGCTTTACAACTCCGTCATGGCGCGGGGCCGCCGCGTGATCGCCATTTCCGATTTCATCGCCCGTCACGTCAGCGACGTCTACCGAGTCGAGCCCGAACGCCTGGTGACCGTCCCCCGGGGTGTCGACACGAAAACCTTCGCTCCCGCGAACGTCGACGCGGGTCGGGTCGCTCGGCTGGCCGACGCCTGGGATCTGCCCGACGGCGTTCCCGTCGTGATGCTGCCCGGCAGGTTGACTCGACTGAAGGGCCATGCCGTGCTCATCGCCGCGCTCGCCCGGCTGGAGCGTCGTGACCTGTGCTGCGTGCTTGTCGGTTCTGATCAGGGCCGCGCGCGGTACCGCGACGAACTGGAGCGGCTGACGGAGTCCCGCGGACTGCGCGGCATGGTCCGTATCGTCGATCATTGCCACGACATGCCGGCCGCCTACATGCTGGCCGATGTGGTGGTCTCCGCATCGACCAGACCGGAAGGGTTCGGGCGGGTTACGGCGGAAGCGCAGGCCATGGGCCTGCCGGTGGTCGCGACCGAGCATGGTGCGTGCCGGGAAACCATCGTCCCCGACGAGACGGGGTGGTTGGTGCCGCCGGGCGATCCGGAGGCGCTGGCCCGGACTCTCGACCGGGTCCTCCACGTCGGTCCGGACGCGCGGCGCGTCCTCGCGGCGCGCGCGCGTCGCCACGTGACGGAGAATCTGACCGTCGAGCTCATGTGCGAACGGACCCTGGCCGTATACGAGTCGCTCGCCGACGGGACTTCGGTCCCGGCATGAACGACGGACGCGCCGCTGTCCGACGTATCCTCGTCATCAAGCACGGTGCGCTGGGGGACTTCATCCTCGCGACCGGTCCCTTCAAGGCGATTCGCACCCATCATCCCGAGGCGCGCCTTACGTTGTTGACGGCCTCGTCTTTCGAGCGTCTTGGCTCGGACTGTGGGTGCTTCGACGACGTCTGGATCGACGACCGGCCTTGGCCCCACCAGGTCGTGGCCCTGTTCCGGCTGCGGAAGCGTCTGCTTTCGGGTCGGTTCGACCGCGTTTACGATTTGCAGACGTCGGATCGCACGGGCTGGTATTACCGGCTCTTCCCGCCGCCGAGGCCGGAGTGGTGCGGGATCGCGGCCGGTTGCTCGCACCTTCACGACAACCCCGACCGGGACCGCATGCATGTCGTCGACTCGCAAGTGGAGCAGCTTCGTCTCGTCGGCATCGACTCCGTTCCACGCCCCGGGATCGACTGGCTGGAGGCGCCTGTCTCCGGTCTCGGGTTGCCGGAGGAATTTGCGCTGCTGGTTCCCGGCGGATCTCCCCGGCGGCCCGGAAAACGCTGGCCGGCGGCGCGTTACGCGGCCCTCGCGCGACGGCTGTCGGAACGGGGATTGACGCCGGTGCTGATCGGGGCGGACGCCGAACGGGACGTGATCGCGGCGATCGCCGATCACTGCAAGGACGCGATCGATCTCTGCGGGCGCACGTCGCTGGCGCAGCTCGCGTCGCTGTGCCGGCGCGCCCGTGTCGCGGTCGGGAACGATACGGGGCCGATGCACGTCGCGGCGCTGGCGGGCTGCGGAACGGTCGTGTTGTTCTCCCGTGACTCGGACCCCGCGCTGTGCGCTCCACGAGGCGTCGGGGTCGTCGTGGTCCGCCGCGAACGGCTGGAGGATCTGTCCGTCGACGAGGTATGGCGCGACGGCGGGCTCGCCACTCGGTGATCGAGGCGTCCTTGACAGTGGACCCGCCGCGCATATGTTTCGCCTGCCGGCGCCGGGGCGCCGGTCGACGCGAGGGATTGGAATGGTTGCGCTGACGCTGCCGGACGGACGGGTCCGGCGATACGAGCGCGCGCCAAGCGGCGCCGACGTGGCGTCGGACATCGGATCCGGACTCGCCAGAACAGCCTTGGCGATCCGGGTGAACGGCGACCTGTGGGATCTGTCCCGCGCGTTGGAGGAGGATGCGGAGGTCTCGGTCGTCACCCGGAGGGACGACGACGAACTGGCGCTGGACCTGCTGCGCCACGACGCGGCGCACGTTCTGGCGGAGGCGGCGAAGGAGCTGTATCCGGACATTCAGGTCACGATCGGGCCGGCGATCGCGGACGGGTTCTATTACGACTTTTCCCGCGAGGAGCCCTTCACGCCGGAAGACCTCGAGGCCATGGAAGCCCGTATGCACGAGATCGTCGACCGGGACGAGGAAGTGGTGCGCGAGGTGTGGGAACGCGACGCGGCCGTCGCCCTGTTCAGGTCGATGGGCGAGCACTACAAGGCCGAGATCGTCTCCGGAATCCCGGACGGCGAACCCATCACGCTGTACCGGCAGGGCGGCTTTGTCGATCTCTGCCGTGGTCCGCACTTGCCGTCCACCGGAAGGCTGGGCCACGCCTTCAAGCTGACGAAGCTCGCGGGCGCCTATTGGCGGGGCGATTCGCGCCAGGAAATGCTGCAGCGTGTCTACGGGACCGCTTGGCGCGATGACAAGGAACTCAAGGCCTACCTGCGCCGGCTCGAGGAAGCGGAGCGTCGCGACCACCGGCGACTGGGACGCGACCTGGACCTGTTCCATTTCCAGGAAGAGGCGGCGGGCATGGCGTTCTGGCATCCCAAGGGGTGGACGCTGTATCGCGTCGTGGAAGCCTATATGCGCCGACGGCTCGAAGCCGCGGGATACGTCGAGGTCAGGACGCCGCAACTCGTCGACCGCATGCTGTGGGAGGCGTCCGGTCACTGGGAGAAGTTCCGGGAGAACATGTACACCTCGGAGTCCGAGGAGCGGGTCTTCGCGCTCAAGCCGATGAACTGCCCCTGCCACGTTCAGATCTTCAACCAGCGGGTCAGGAGCTATCGGGAGCTTCCGCTGCGGATGGCGGAATTCGGGTCGTGCCATCGGTACGAACCCTCCGGTTCGCTGCACGGACTGATGCGGGTGCGTGGTTTCGTCCAGGACGACGCTCACATCTTCTGCGCCGAGGATCAGATCAACTCGGAAACCCGCCGTTTCTGCGACTTGCTGACGGGAATCTACCGGGACTTCGGCTTTGAGGAAGTGCGGGCGCGATTTTCCGACCGGCCGGAAGTCCGCGCGGGATCCGACGAGACCTGGGACAAGGCGGAAGGGGCGCTCCGGGACGCGGTGGAAGAAGCCGGGATCCGGTACACGCTGAATCCGGGCGACGGCGCGTTCTACGGGCCGAAGCTCGACTTCGAGCTCACCGACGCCATCGGCCGGCAATGGCAGTGCGGCACGTTGCAGGTCGATTTCGTGCTGCCCGAGAGGCTGGACGCCGAATACGTGGGCGAAGACGGTGGCCGCTATCGGCCGGTCATGTTGCACCGGGCCATACTCGGGTCCTTCGAGCGTTTCATCGGCATCCTCGTCGAGCATTACGCGGGCGGATTTCCCTTGTGGCTGGCCCCCGTCCAGGCGGTCGTGACGACGATCGTCCGGGACGCCGACGAATTCGCCGGCAAGGTGGCGGAGAGGCTGAGGTCGGCGGGGTTGCGCGTCCTGCTTGACGTCTCGGCGGATAAAATCAACTACAAGGTGCGCCGACACAGCCACGCCAAGGTTCCGGCGATCGTCGTGGTCGGCAAACGGGAGGCCGAAGACGGCAGCGTGTCCGTCCGACGCCTCGGATCGCGGGAGCAACAAAATCTTGCGCTGGACGAGGCCGTCGTTAGACTTGGCGAGGAAGCGTGCGCTCCCGGGGCCTGAATCGGCATCGGCGAGCTGGTCGCGCGCGACGGCGTACATGGAATTGCCACTGTCGGCCGCCGGGATGGGGAGAGGAGACGACCGGGCCGGCGGCACGGTGGGGAATGTTGGAGGCCTCTAGATCGTAAGAAGACCCATAATGGCGCCGCCGACCCGTCAGGGGCCGCGCGTCAACGACATGATCGATGTCGCCGAGGTGCGGCTCATCGATCAGAACGGCGACAATCTCGGAGTGTTGAACGTCGAGAAGGCGCTCGAGCTGGCGGAACAGGCCGAGCTCGATCTCGTCGAGCTCTCACCGAACGTCGAGCCCCCCGTCTGCAAGATCCTCGACTACGGCAAATACAAGTACAAGGCGCGGAAGAAGGCGAACATCGCCCGCAAGAAGCAGAAGACCATCGAGGTCAAGGAGATAAAGATGCGGCCGGGGATCGAGGCCCATGACTACGACGTCAAGATGCGCTCGGCCCATCGCTTCATCGTCGAAGGCGACAAGGTCAAGGTGACCCTGCGCTTTCGCGGGCGTGAAATGGTCCACCAGGACCGCGGGCTGAAAGTGCTGGAGCGCGTCCGCGAGGATCTGGACGAGATCGCGAAGGTGGAGCAGTTCCCGAAGATGGAGGGACGGCTTCTGACGATGGTCGTGGCGCCGAAATAGATCTCCGGCGTCCTCCTCCGAGCCTACGTCTCGATCACCTGGACGCCGTATTCTCCGGCGGCGTCCTCGAGCCAGGCCCAGAGATAGGCGGCGAAGCTCCGCGCGACGTGGGTCTCGAAGGACGCGCCCCCGTCGGCGTCGTCCTTCCGTCGGCACAGGATCACGGCCGCTCGGGCCAGCAGGCTCTGCGCACAGTCTCCCGGCCGGAACGCGTCGGGGTGCAGGTCCAGCGGACATCCTTTCATCAGAACGTCGCGGGCGTTCGGCCCGTGCAGGACGAGGACCGTGCGCGCGTCGCCGACGTCGACGACCGATCCGCCGTGGTCGGCGACCGCTGCAGCCAGTTTCCCGGCGAGCGCGTCCCCGGCGTCGGCCGCGGTCACGATCAGCCATTCGCTGGGGGCCAGCCACAGCGTCCGCGGGTCTTCGCCCGAATCGTCCTTCCCGGTCCCATCCTTCCCGGTCCACGTGTTGGGAACGGTCGGCGGTGCGCGGCCGATGACGCCCGCGACGGCGTTCATGAACGCTTCGTTCGCGGGGTCACCGCGCAGGTTGAGCTGGCCTGGGAACGCGCGTTCGCCGAGCCGCACGCCGGCGTCGGATTTGTCCCGGTCCGCCGCCGCTCGCGCGGCGAGGCCGAGATGCGCCAGCGCGCTCTGCCGTTGATAGGGCTCAGCCACGCAGTCGCTCTCCCTCGGGATCGAAAAACACGGGTTCGACGATCCGGGCCATCACGCGTTTCCCGGAGAGAGGCGCGAACACCGATTCGCCGATGCGCGACCGACCGGAGCGGATCAGCGCCAGCGCGATCGATCGCCCCACGTTGGCGCTGTAGTAGCTGGACGTCACGTGGCCGATCATCTCCATGGGCGGTATGGGGCGGGGCTCCGCCACGATCTGCGCCCCTTCGGGGAGCACTTCCGATTCGTCCTCCGTCAGCAGGCCGACGAGTTGCTTGCGGTCCTCGCGCTCGGTGTCGGAGCGGGACAGGCTGCGCTTGCCGATGAAGTCCTTCGTCTTCGACACCATGTACCCGAGGCCGAGGTCGACGGGCGTTACCGTGCCGTCCGTTTCCTGCCCCGCGATGATGTAGCCCTTTTCCGCGCGCAGCACGTGCATGGCCTCGGTGCCGTAGGGGGTGATCCCGTACCTTTCGCCGGCCGTCATCAGCGCGTTCCACAACGCCATGCCGTAGCGCGCCGCGACGTTGATCTCGAAACTGGCCTCGCCCGAGAAGCTGATGCGAAAGATCCGCGCGGGGATGCCGGCCACGCGCCCCTCGACCATGGCCATGAACGACAGCGCCGCGGCGTCGAGCGGGAGATCCTCGGACAGGTCCTCCAGCAGGTGCCGGGTGCCGGGGCCGCAGATGGCGGCGCTGGCCCACTGTTCCGTCACCGAGGTCAGCCGGACGTCGAGCTCGGGCCATTCGGTCTGAAGCCATTCCTCGATCCAGGCCATGACGCGCGCCGCGCCGCCCGTGGTGGTCGTCATCAGGTAGTGCCGCTCGCCGAGACGGGTGGTCACGCCGTCGTCGAAGACCATGCCGTCCTCACCGCACATCAGCCCGTAGCGCGCGCGCCCGATGGCGAGCGAGCCCCATGCGTTGGTGTAGACGCGGTCGAGGAGCGCCACCGCGTCGCGGCCCTGGATGTCGATCTTGCCCAGCGTGCTGGCGTCGAGCGCGCCGATGGCGTTGCGGGCGGCCAGACATTCGCGATCCACGGCCTCCTGCATTCCCTCGCCGGGGCGGGGGTAGTACCGGGGCCGCTTCCATTGGCCCACGTCCTCAAATTCGGCTCCCGCCGCCTCGTGCCAGTGGTGCATCGGGGTGCGGCGCGCGGGATCGGCGAAACCACCGACGTCACGCCCCGCGAGCGCGCCGTAGGTGACCGCCGTGTAGGGCGGTCGGAAGGTGGTGACGCCGACGTCCGGGATGGACCGTCCCAGCAGTTCGCCGAGGATCGCGAGGCCCGCCACGTTGGAGGTCTTGCCCTGGTCCGTGGCCATGCCGAGCGTGGTGTAGCGCTTGAGGTGCTCCACCGACTCGTATCCCTCGCGGGCGGCCAGCGCGATGTCCGCGGCCGTCACGTCGTATTGCAGGTCGACGAAGGCCTTGGCGTCTCCGCCCCGCCCGAGGGACGGCACATGGAACAGCGGCCGGGCGGGAGCCGGCGCGGTGCGGTCCGCCTCCGGCGCCTTGCGGGCGCGTCCCCGCCGCTTGATTCCGGCGTCCCGGGCCGCCGCGGCGCCGGCTTCGAACCCGCTCTCCAGGCACGCGGCGAGGTCGAACGCGCCCGCCGCGGCGCCGGCGGCCCGCGAGCCGAGAGGCGTCCTTCCCGGCACGAAGCAGGCCTGCTCCGCGTCGAAGTCCAGCTTGCCGCCGGAATGGCAGTGCAGGTGAACGCAGGGGTTCCAGCCCCCCGAAACGGCCAGCAGATCGCAGCCGATGGTGCGCGCGGTGCCGCCCGTGGCCGTGCCTTCGTCGTTCAGGGCCGAGACGCTGGCCCCTGCCGTCCGCCGCCGCCCTTTCACGTCGACGACGGCGAAGCCGTTCAGGGTTTCGATGTCGTGTGCCGCGGCCAGGGCCGCAGCTTCGTCCCCCGCGTCGGGCCGGGTATCGACGATCGCCGCGACCGGCACGCCGCCGTCGACGAGATCCGCCGCCGCGGCGTAACCGCTGTCGTTGTTCGTGAACACGACCGCGCGTTGGCCCGGCCTGACCGCGTAACGGTTGACGTAGGCCGCCGCCGCCGAGGCCAGCATCACCCCGGGCCTGTCGTTGTTGCGGAATACGATGGGACGCTCGTGCGCGCCGGCGGCGAGCACGACCTGCCTGGCCCGCACCTTCCAGAGGCGCTGACGCGCCCCGTCCGCGCCCGGCCCCAGATGATCGGTGCGCCGTTCCAGCAGGGCGACGTGGTTGTGCTCGTAATGTCCGAAGGCCGTCGTGCGCGTGAGCACGCGGACGTCCGTCATGCCCGCGAGCTCCTCCGCGGCCGCCGCGGCCCAGTCGACTCCCGGAGCGCCGTCGATCCGCTGACGGTTGTCGAGCAACCGGCCGCCGAGCTCGTTCTGCTCGTCGGCGACGATTACCCGCGCGCCGGTGCGTCCGGCCCTCAGCGCGGCGGCGAGGCCCGCCGGGCCGCCTCCCACCACCAGCACGTCGCAGTGGACGTGCATCCGGTCGTAGGTGTCCGGATCCGGCTCTTCCGGCGCCCGTCCGAGGCCGGCGGCGCGGCGGATCGCTCCTTCGCAGGCGTGCCACAGCGGCTTCGGCCACATGAACGTCTTGTAGTAGAAGCCCGCCGGCAGCAACGGCGCGAACAGGCCGTTGATCGACAGGAGATCGACGGCGAGGGACGGCCAGGCGTTGACGCTGGTCGCGCTCAGGCTGTCGTAGAGCTCGATCTGCGTCGCCCGCGGGTTCGGCGTGGTCCGGGCGCCGCTCTCCAGCTGGACGATGGCGTTCGGCTCCTCGGCGCCGGCGCCGAAGATGCCCCGAGGACGGTGAAACTTGAAGCTCCGCCCCACGCACCGCACGCCGTTCGCCATCAGCGCCGAGGCCAGGGTATCGCCTGCGAATCCCTGGTAGCGCGTTCCGTCGAACGAGAAGGACAGCGGCCGGGCGCGGTCGATCCGGCCGCCGCTGGCCAGGCGCATGCGTTGCGGTTTCATGTCCCTCGTCCGTCCGGGCGGGGCCTGCCCATCTCGTACACCGCGAGGATCTCGTTGGTCGCGGTGTCGCGAAGCACGTTGAACCAGCGTCGGCAGCCGTGCGTGTGCACCCAGCGCTCGGCGTGGGGGCCCTTCGGATTGGCGCGGTTGAAGAGGTAGTCCGCCCACGCCTCGTCATCGAGCGCCTCGGGTTCTCGAGGCCGTGCGATATGCGCTTCGCCGCCGCAGGTGAACTCGATCTCGTCTCGCGGGCCGCACCAGGGACAGTCGATCGACAGCATGATCGTGCGCTCTAGTGGGCGACGCCCGCCGCGCCGTGCTCGTCGATGAGCTTGCCGGCGACGAAGCGATCGAGCGAGAACGGGGCGTTCAGCGGATGCGGTTCGCCGCGGGCGATGGTGTGGGCGAATACCCAGCCCGAGCCCGGCGTGGCCTTGAATCCGCCCGTGCCCCAGCCGCAGTTGATGAACAGGTTGTCGACGGGGGTCTTGCTGATGATCGGGCTGGCGTCGGGGCAGACGTCGACGATCCCGCCCCACTGGCGCATCATGCGAAGCCGGCTGAAGATCGGGAACAGTTCGATCGCCGCCGCGATCATGTGTTCGATGACGGGAAGGCTGCCCCGTTGGGTGTAGCCGTTGTGCCCGTCGATCCCCGCGCCCATCACGAGCTCTCCGCGATCGGACTGGCTGACGTAGACGTGCACCGTGCCGGACATGACCACCGTGTCGAGTATCGGCTTGATCGGCTCCGAGACCAGGGCCTGGAGCGGATGACTCTCGATGGGCATACGGAAGCCCGCCATCTCGGCCAGCACGCTGGAGTGGCCGGCCACGGCGATGCCGACCTTGTCGGCCGTCATGGTCCCCCGCGTCGTCTCGACCCCGGTCACGCGACCGCCCTCGCGCAGGATGCCCGTGACCTCGCAGTTCTGGATGATGTCCACGCCCCGGGCGTCGGCCGCCCGCGCGAGGCCCCAGGCCACGGCGTCGTGCCGGGCGACGCCCCCGCGCCGTTGAAGCGATCCTCCCAGTACCGGGTAGCGCGCGTCGGGGGACGTGTTGAGGATCGGCACCATCGCCTTGATCTCCTCGGGCGACAGGATCTCGGAGTCGATGCCGTTGAGGCGGATGGCGTTGACGCGCCGCGATATCTCGCGCAGGTCGTGGAGGTTGTGGGCCAGGTTCAGGACCCCGCGCTGGCTCAGCATGATGTTGAAGTTGAGGTCCCGGCTCAGGCCCTCGTAGAGCTGGAGTGCCTTCTCGTAGATGCCGGCGCTTTCGTCCCACAGGTAGTTGGAGCGGATGATCGTGGTGTTGCGGCCCGTGTTGCCGCCCCCGAGCCACCCCTTCTCGATCACGGCGACGTCCGTGACGCCGTGCTCCTTGGCGAGGTAATAGGCCGTCGCCAGGCCGTGCCCGCCGCCGCCGACGATGACGACCTCGTAGCGCTCCTTCGGATCGGGGCTGCGCCATGCGCGCGGCCAGTCCTCGTGACGGCCGAAGGCGTTGCGCGCCAGACTGACGATGGAATATCGGGTCGCCATCGCGTCGGGTCCCCCGCTCCCCGTGTCGTCGACCGACGTTACCGGTCGAACCGGCCCGAGTGTAGGCGCCTCGTTCGGGCCGGGGAAGCCGGGATCGCGGCCGGCGCCGGATCAACGGGCGCCGGGCCGCGCCAGTCCGCCGCCGTCGGCGCCGACGACCTCGATGTTCGCGCCCTCGCGCAGTCTTCCGAGGACTTCGGCGAGGACCTCCCGGGTGATCGCCTGCTGGATGTCGGGCAGCGCCTCCTGCATGGTCGGCGCCTCGGCGCGGCGGCGTTTCTCGACGAGGATCACGTGCCAGCCGAACTGGGTCTTGACCGGGGTCTTGGAAAACTCGCCCGGCGTCATGGCGAAGGCCGCCTCGGAAAATTCGGCGACCATCCGGGCCCGCCTGAAGAAGCCGAGGTCGCCGCCGGACTCCCGCGACGGTCCGATCGACTTCTCGCGCGCCAGCTCCTGGAAGTCCGTCCCGCCCTCGAGCTCCCGAATGACCGCCCGGGCGTCCTGCTCGCTCGCCAGCAGGATGTGGCGGGCCTTGACCTCGTCCTCCGTCGCCGCCGCGGCGATCTCGTCGTAGGCCGCGCGAATCCGGTCCTCCGACAGCTCCCGCTGGATCCTGCCCTGGAGATAGGCCTCCCAAAGCACGTCGGCTTCGGCGGCCTCGAGGTGCCGCCGCACCTCGGGATCGTCCTGAAGACCTTCGCCGCGGGCCGCCTCCGCGACGAGGAGGCGGTCGATGGCGCGCTCGACCCCGAGCGCAAAGAGCTGTTCCGGGGGCATGTTCCGCGCCTCGGCGGGGAGTTGCGTGAGCAGGCGCATGACGTCGGACCGGCGGACCTCCCCGCCGTTCGCCCGGGCGACCACCGGATCCTCCACCGGCGCGGGCTGGGTCTGGGCCCGGACTTCGGCCGGGCCTCCCAGGAGAATCGCCAGAACGACCGCGCCGATCAGGGCCGCGAACGCCGGTCGGCGCACGGAGACGCGGCGTGGCGCGCGCGTTCGGGGGAGCGAAGTCATGGCGGTCTCCTTTCCGCGGGCCGCCCCGTCACGCTTCCGCGTGGAGCCCGCACCATCTGGTTGGCGGGCCGGCCCCTGCGATGCCAGGGGCCGGCCTTTCTCCGGCGCGCCGGGCGGCCGCTCAGATTCCCGGCCGACCGCGGGTCTCGAACACCGTGCCGTCGCCGTAGAAGTGCCACGGCTTCGCCGCGATGGCCTCGATCTCGATCAGCCAGTCTTCGGATGCGAGGCCCGCCACGAGGACGAGCGTCGAGGCCGGTCGCGCGTCGCCCAACATGCTCTCGCGCACGCCGCGGACCTTGGCGACGTCCGCCCGGTTCACGAGATAGGTGTTGAGCCGCGTGATGTCCTCGAAGTCCATGCTCGCGGACCGGAGCGTCTCGCGGACGTTGTTGAGCGCCGCTTCCGTCTGCGCCTCGATGCCTTCCGCCAGCGATCCGTCCGGTTTGACCCCGACCTGTCCCGATATGAACAGGACGTGGCAGTTCTGCGTCGACTCGACCGCGTGGCTGTAGCTGCTGAAGGGCGGCGCCACGGTTTCTGGATTGTGAAGCTTGTTCATCGACCTGTCCTCCGGCGGTTCGTGGTGCGGCAAGCGCTCGCCGCGATCATATAGGAACCGCCTTCAGGGGGAAGCCGACAGCGACGCGGCGGCGGCGAGGGTCCGCTCGGCTTCCGCCGCGATCCGGGCGACCAGTTCGCCCGCCGGTTCGATCGCGTGCACGAGGTCGAGCCCCTGGCCGCCCGCCACCAGGCTCCCCTCCGTGTCGCCGGACCGCAGCGCCGCCTGGAAGGCGTCGGCGGGAGAGGCCTTCGTGTCGGCGATCTCCTCGCGCAGCGCGTCCTCGGCGCCGTTCCAGCGCTCGAAGAGCCTGTTGTGCACCGCGCGGATCCGGTACGGCTCCGGCCACGGCAGATCGCGCACGATGTCGAACACGCGGGTGCGCACCGTGTCGTCGCCGCCCGCCGACACCAGCCGGGCCTTCGCGTTCTCGTGCCCCAGCGCCTCGCGGGTGGCGAAGAAGCGGGTGCCGATGAGCGCACCCGCCGCGCCCAGGGCCAGCGCGGCGGCCAGCCCCCGCCCGTCGGAAATGCCGCCCGCGGCGACGACCGGCAGCGGCGCGACCGTGTCGACGACGGCCGGCGTCAACGTCATGGTCGTGCGGGCGCCGCCGTGCCCGCCGGCCTCGGTGCCCTGGGCGACGATGACGTCGGCGCCGGCGCGCGCCGCCGAGCGCGCGTGCTCCAGCGTCTGGACCTGGCAGATGACGGGGACGCCGGCTTCCCTGGCGCGGGCGGCGAAGGGCGCCGGATCGCCGAAGGACAGGAACACCGCCGCCGGCGCGTGATCGAGCGCCATGTCGAGCAATTCCGGCCGGTCGGCCAGCCGCCAGGTGATGAAGCCGATCCCGACGCGGGCGTTGCCTGCCGCCCGCAGTTCGCGCGCGATCCAGTCCCGGTCCCCGTACCCGCCGCCGACGAGGCCGAGGCCCCCGGCCTTGGTGACGGCGGCCGCCAGAGCCCCGCCCGCCACCGCGGCCATGGGGGCGGAGAGGATGGGGTGCGTGATGCTGAGCGCCTCCGTGAGCGCCGTCTTCAAGGTCACGGTCGGTTTCCGGGGGTAGGGTCGAGCGCCGGCTCGGTGTATACGACCCGTCGGCGCCCGAGCCAAGACTCGGGGTCGGACCCCGGGTCCGACACGACTCGAACCGGAGCGGACATGCCCTATCGCATCGGTGTGGACATCGGCGGCACGTTCACCGACTTCGCGCTGTTCGACGAGTCGCGCCGCGCCATGGCGATCCACAAGCGGCTGACGACGCCGGCCGACCCCTCGACCGCCGTGCTCGACGGCATCGTCGCCCTGCTCGCGGAGAACGGCGTCGCCGCGTCGGACGTCGACACCGTGATCCACGGCACGACGCTCGTGACCAACGCCGTGATCGAGCGCCGCGGCGCCGCGACCGGGATGCTGGCGACCGAAGGCTTCATGGACGTCCCCGACATGCGGCTCGAGCTGCGCTACGACATGTTCGATCTGCGCCTCCGGTACCCGCCGCCGGTGGTGCCCCGGTACATGCGCGCCGAGGTGCCCGAGCGCATCGGCCACGACGGGGAGGTCCAGACGCCGCTCCGCATCGACGCCGCCCGCGCCGCCATCCAGGGCCTGATCGACGCGCACGGCATCGAGGCGCTCGCGGTCTGTTTCCTCCACTCCTATCTCGATTCCCGTCACGAGGACGCGGTCAAGGATCTCTGCGCGCGGGAATTTCCCGGCCTCTACGTCTCCACCTCGTCGGAGGTCTTTCCGCAGATGCGCGAGTACGAGCGTTGGACGACGACCATGCTCAACGCCTGCACGGGGCCCATGTTCGACCGCTATCTCCGGCGCCTCGAGCGCGGTCTCGACGGTCTCGGCATCGTCGGCCGCTTCTACATGATGACCTCGAACGGCGGTGCCGTGACCCCGGACGTCGCGCGGCGCTTTCCCGTGCGCATGATGGAATCGGGTCCCGCCGCAGGCGCGCTGATGTCCGCCCACCACGCCCGCGCGCTCGGCATCCCCGACGCGCTCGGTTTCGACATGGGAGGCACGACGGCCAAGGGCGCCTTGGTTCACGGCGGCGCGCCGCTCAAGAAATACGAGATGGAGATCGCCCGGGTGGACGGGTTCAAGAAAGGCTCCGGCCTGTTGGTGAAGGCGCCGGTGATCGACATGATCGAGATCGGCGCCGGCGGCGGCTCCATCGCCGAGGTCGACGACCGCGGCCTGATCCGGGTGGGGCCGCGCTCCGCGGGCGCGGACCCGGGACCGGCCTGCTACGGACGGGGCGGCGTCCGGGCCACCCTCACCGACGCCAACGTCGTGCTCGGCTATCTCGACCCCGGCTTCTTTCTCGGCGGCGAGATGCGCCTGGACAGGGCGGCGGCGGAAGACGCCATCGCCGGACACGTGGCGAAGCCGCTCGGCCTGGCGCCGATCCGGGCCGCCTGGGGCATCCACGAGATCGTCGACGAGGACGTCGCCCGCGCCTTTCGCATCCACGCCTCCGAGCGGGGGTTCGACTACCGCGGCTGCTCGATGGTGGCCTTCGGCGGCTCCGGTCCGGTCCACGCCGTCGGCGTCGCCCGCAAGCTCCGCATCCCGCGCGTCGTCTTCCCGCTCGCCGCCGGCGTCATGTCCGCCCTCGGCCTCCTGGTCTCGCCGCTCTCCTTCGAGGTGCTGCGGTCCAATCTCGTCTTCCTGGACGATCTGGACGACGACTGGGTCGAGCGTTACCTGCGGCTTCCCGTCGACGAGGCCTGTGGGCATCTCGCCGGCGCTGGCGTGCCCGAGAGCGACGTCCGGGTCACGCTCCGGCTCGACATGCGCTACCACGGCCAGGGGTACGAGATCGAGGTGACCCTGCCGGTTCGCGGCGGGCCCGATCTGGCGGGCGTCTCCGAACTGCGTCCGCGCCTGCGGGAGCTGTTCGAGGCGCGCTACGCGGAGGTCTTCTCGGGCGTGCTGCTCAAGGAGTCCCTCGAAGTGGTGAACTGGAAGGTCGAGGCCGCCGGTCCCGAGACCGCGGCGTCGCGAGGGTACGCGGTTTCCGGCGCCGGCGAAGGCGGCGCGGCGGCCTCCGGCGAGGCGTCGGCGGACGCGGCCCGCAAGGGAGCGCGCCCCGCCTACTTCCCGGAAGCCGGCGGTTTCGTCGACACCGCGGTCTACGACCGCGTGGCCCTGGCGCCCGGCGTCGGGATCCCCGGCCCGGCGCTGATAGAGGAGCGCGAGTCCACCTGTGTCGTCGGTCCCGGCGATGTGGCGCGGGTCGACGCGCGCCACAATCTGGTCGTCGACGTGGCCGGCGGGCCGGCGGAAACCCCGGCGGCGGCCGGCGAGGCCGTTTCCGCGTGACGGCGCCGGACCACGACCCGGTCGACCTCAAGATCCTTTGGGACCGGCTCGTCGGCATCACCGACGAGGGCGTCTCGGCCCTGATTCGCGCCGCCTTCTCGACCGTGGTCCGCGAGGCCCACGACCTGTCGGTCATGCTGCTCGATGCCGACGGCGAGCTCCTGGCCCAGGGAACCCACTCGATCCCGTCCTTCACCGGTTCGGCTCCCGCGACGCTCGCCCACATGCTCGCCAGGTTCCCGCCCGAGAGCCTGGCTCCGGGGGACGTGGTGATCACCAACGATCCCTGGATGGGCACCGGCCACACCTACGACGTCAACGTCATGGCGCCGGTGTTCCGCGGCGGACGCGTCGTCGCCTATGCCCTTTCGGTCACGCACCTGCCCGACGTCGGCGGCCAGGGCTTCGGCGGCGAAGCCGCGGACGTCTACCAGGAAGGCCTGCGCCTGCCGGTCCTCAAGCTGGCGCGCGGCGGCCGGCTCGAACCGCTGCTCCTCGATCTGTTGCGCGTCAACGTCCGCGTGCCCGAGCAGGTCGTGGGCGACGTCATGGCCAACGTCGCCTGCGTGAACGTGCTCGGACGCCGGCTCGACGCCTTCATGGACGAGTACGCCATCGCCGACCTCGCGCCCTTGAGTCGCCAGATCCGCGCCTTCTCGGAACGCGCCATGCGGAGACGGATCGGCGAGATGCCCGACGGCGCCTGGCCGGCCGAGATGACCATCGAGGGCGTCGACTCGCCGCTGACCCTGCGGTGCGTGGTCACGGTCCGGGGCGATTCCATCGCCATCGACTACGCCGGCACCGACGCCTGCGTGCGCCACGGCATCAACGTCCCCTTCTGCTTCACCAACGGCTACTCCATCCACGCCGTCAAGTGCGTCGCCGCGGCCGCGATCCCCAACAACGGCGGCGCGACGCGGGCGATCTCCGTGAGCGCGCCCGAAGGCTCGATCCTCAACGCCCGGCCGCCGCACGCCGTGGCCGCCCGCCACTCGGTCGGATGGTTCCTGCCCACGCTGATCTTCCGGGCGCTCGCCCCCGCGGCGCCGGGGGCCGTTCAGGCCGACTCCGGCATGATCGCCATGGTCGCCTTTCGCGGCGCCCGCCGCGACGGACGTCCCTTCGCCACGCTGCATTTCGCGTCCGGCGGCTTCGGCGCCGCCGCCGGCGCCGACGGCGAGCCGACCCTTTCCACCCCGTCTTCCAACGCGGCGATCCCTGTCGAGGTCTGGGAGGCGGCGACCGGCGTCGCGATCACGCGCAAGGCCCTGCGTCCGGGTTCCGGCGGCGCCGGGGCCGCGCGCGGCGGTCTCGGGCAGGAGGTGTTCATGCGCAACGACACCGGCCGCGACCTCGTCGTCGACGTCATGGGCGTGCACACCGACTATCCGGCGCGAGGGTTGTTCGGCGGCGGGCCGGGCGCCGCGCGCGAGTTCCGCGTCGACGGCCGCAAGGTCGCCCGCAAGGGGCGCTTCGTCTTGCGCCCCGGCGAGACCCTCGAACGCTACGAGGCCGGCGGCGGCGGTTTCGGCGATCCCGCCGACCGGCCGCCGGACAGGGCCGCCGAGGATCGGCGCCTGGGGCTGGTCTGAATCGGGATCGGCCTCCCTTGCCCGATCCCGAAGCCTGAAGGGGAGGGGCGCGTCCGGTATGCTTTTCCGGTCCCCATCCCTGCCTGCGGAGCGTCCCATGCCGTCCTCCCTGCCGGAACCCGTCCGTCTCGCCCTCGACGAGGTCCATGGGCTGGCCGTGGAGATCTTCCGCGCCCACGGGCTGTCCGGCGACCAGGCCGCGGCCGTCGCCGACACGGTCGCCGCCGCCGAGCGCGACGACTGCAGGTCGCACGGCCTCTTCCGCGTGCCCGGCTACGTGGCCTCCGTGAAGAGTGGCAAGGTCACCCCCGACGCCGTGCCGGCGGTGCGCGACCTGGCGCCGGGGGTGGTGCGGGTGGACGCCGGCAACGGTTTCGCTCCCCTCGCGCTGAAGGTCGGTCGCGAGCCGTTGGCCGCGAAGGCCCGCGCGCAGGGCATCGCCGTGCTGGCGCTCGTCAACGGCTATCATTTCGCCGCGTTGTGGCCGGAGACCGAGGCGCTCGCCGAGCGCGGGCTGGTGGCCTTCGCCTGCACCGGTTACGTCCCCTGCGTGGCGCCGGCGGGCGGCAGTCGCCCCCTCTACGGCACCAATCCGATCGCCTTCGCCTGGCCGCGGGGGGAGGGCCGCCCGCCGATGGTGTTCGATCAGGCGACCGCCGCCTGCGCCCGCGGCGAGATCATGATCCACGAGCGCGACGGCAGGCCCATTCCCGAGGGCTGGGCCGTCGACCCGGACGGCAACCCCACGACCGATCCGGCGGCCGGCCTCGCGGGCGCGCAACTGCCTTTCGGAGGATACAAGGGCGCGGCGCTCGCCCTGATGGTGGAGTTGCTGGCCGGCGCCCTGATCGGCGATCTCTTCAGTTACGAGGCGGGCGAGCGCGACAACGGCGATGGCGGCCCGTCGAAGGGCGGCGAGTTCGTGCTCGCCATCGACCCGGCGCGCTGCGCGGGGGGTGACGGGGGCGCCGACGGACGCGTTGCCTGGC
The DNA here is from genome assembly GCA_965200265.1 of Alphaproteobacteria bacterium. Taxonomy (GTDB): domain Bacteria; phylum Pseudomonadota; class Alphaproteobacteria; order UBA2966; family UBA2966; genus UBA2966. Next base: position 3,265,266 of record OZ241357.1, read on the forward strand.
TCGCCCACGCCGAGGGCCTGTTCGGGAGGATCCTCGAACAGGACGGCGCGCGCCTGCCCTCGGATCGCCGCTACGCGGCGCGCCGCCGCACCCCGACCGCAGGCATCACGATCCCACGCGCGCTCCACGACACGTTGATGGAGCTGAAAGCGGGGTGAGGGGGAAGCGGGTCGATGAGTCTGCGGCGCCCCCGGAGTCGTCGAGAGCGATGGATCACCTGGAGGGCCGAGGCACGGTGAGCGGACCGCAGGTTTCGTCCGTCGCGCGATCCGCTCATGGAAGGACGCCGATCAGCACCAGCGGCACGGCGGGAACGCCCCGCCCGTGCCTGAGCACGTTCGACAGATCTCGCTCGTAGTAGGGCACTCCACTGGACATTTCTTTCTCCAGGGATTTCATGGGCAATATCTCGATACCCACGTCGATTACGTCCGATACGAAAAAGCCAAGGTGCTTCACGAACATATCGTGTGCCACGAACGCATACTTTCCGAACTGAACCTCTACGGCCACCCGGCCTTTCACGAAGTCCGTCTGGTTGTAGGACATGATCGGTATGCGTCCGGCATGTTCGATGGCTTTTCTCTGCTCGTCTTCCCGCAGGCCGTGGATCCTGCGTAGAAGTTTCTCGTCGTCCGTAACCCAGAACGTGCTGCGTCGCTCGCTCCACCCTCTTGCCTTGAGCCCGGCCTTGAACGCGGAGTTCATCGCAGGGGAAGAGTAAAGAATCCTCCCCGGCATGGTCCTTTCCCTGGATTTCTTGACTTTGCACGACGCCGCGTCCACTTCGGAGATCACTTCGTTGACTTCTCGCCAAAGCTCCGGCTTGCGGACCAGCAGATATTCTTCTCCGTTCAGATGGGAATAACGGGCGCCTGCCTTCATCCGTGCCCACCGTTGGGCAGGGCCGGGTCGTAGATGGGTTTCTCCATGGGCCGTGTTTTCAATATCCCTGCCTCCAGTTCCTCGACTCGTTTGCGGGCGATGTCGACGTACTCGCTCACGATGTCGCACCCGTAGGCGCGCCGGCCGTGCCTGAGAGCCGCGACGGCGGCGGAGCCTGCGCCCATATAGGGATCGAGAACGGCATCGCCCTCGTATGTCATCGACAGGACGAGGCGTTCCACCAGTTCCACGGGGAACTGGCAGGGATGGATCGTCTTTTCGGGATGGTTGTTCTTGACGTTGGGGAACATCCACACGTCGCTTGGATTCTTGCCCTTCGGGTTCCCGGACAACTTGCCGGCGTTAGGTCCCTTGAAGTGCCGCTTGTGGGGATATTTCGCCGGCACGCGGATAGGGTCCAGGCGCCATGTGTAATCGTCGCCTTTGGTCCACCAGTTTATCGTCTCGTATCGGCCCGAAAGGCGTTTCGTACAGTGGAGTCCATGCCCGAAGTGCCAGATGATCCGATTCCGCAGTTTCAGGCCATGCGCACGGAACAGAGGATACAAGAGGGAGTCCAGTGGCACGATCGCGCCATCCTCGACATAGTTTCCGACCTGCCAGCAGATCGACCCGCGATCGTCGAGAAGTCGCACGCACTCTCCGATCACCCTTTCCTGCATGGCGAGATAGACATCCAGGCTGGAACGCCCCTCGTACGGCTTGCCGAGATTGTACGGAGGGGAGGTGACGATCAGCTTGAACGTCTCGTCGGCCAGGGACCGCATGAACGCCATGTTGTCCTGACAGGCGAGAACGGCCCGCGGCATCACGCGATCCCGCCACGGCGCGTCGACCGCTCGCCGGTCGGTCGGATGACCGGGATATTCATTCGGTCCACAGCGCCCGGTTCGTGCATACCGCACCGACCGGCGCGCTCGACGACCTCGGCGCGGAATTGGCTGGTCTCACGGTTCCGGTCCTTCGCGCCTCGATCCGGGCATGTCTGTTCGCGTTCCCCCGAAGCAGGGCACGTCGGGCCCCGGCAGGAACGGAGAATAGCGGCTCGCCCTCCGGTATCCAAATCTTTCTCATGCAACGCCAATTCCCTCCATTTCACGTCGAAGGCGACCGTGCCTCCGGCGACATCGGTCCTGTGACCCTCCGGGCCCCCTGCGCGGGTATATGGACGGTTCAGGAACGGTTTTTCTTTCGGCGGCTCGATTCTGGGCCGTTCGCCCGACATCGGGAAGGGAGCGCGCGGGTTCGTCGTGGCCGCCTCCCGGAAATGCGCTTCCGCGCCTCCCTCCCGCCCCGGCGCCGCCCCGTGGCGAGGCGGGGCCGCCGTCGGGGTTTCTTACGTCCATATCTCCCGCCGCCAGCGGACGGCGATCAGCGCCGTGAGCGCGAGGCCCGCCAGCGACCCCAGCGTCATCGCCGGCGCGAAGCCGAGGGCGTCGATGAGGAAGCCGTAGCCGAGCAGCCCCGTGGGCAGGCCGTAGACGGCGAGGATGCGCACGCCCATGACGCGGCCGCGGAACGCCTCGGGCGTCACCCGCAGGAGGATGACCGCCAGCGCGATCATGCCGATGTTCTGCGCCGCGCCGATGATCGTGAGCATGACGATCCCCGGCAGTTTCGCCTCCTGGACGCCGAGGATCAGGACTCCGAGATACCAGGCGGCGATGCTGAGCACCATGAACCTGCCGACGCGCGCGGGGCCGCCGGTCACGGTCATGACCAGGGAGCCGATCAGCGAACCGGCGGCGAACGACGCCACGAGGTGGCCGAGGCCGATCTGGTCGATGGCGTAGATTTCCCTCGCCACGTGCGGCAGCAGGCCCATGGTCACCGGAAAGGCGAGCAGGTTGGCGAGAAAGGCGAGGATCATCAGCGCCAGCACGGTCGGCGAGTGGCGGACGAACGCGAGCCCCTCCCCGAGTTCGCGCCAGACGCCCGAGGCCGCCGCCGCGGCCGGCGCGCCGGCGGCGCGGCGCGGGCCGGACACCCGGAGCGTCAGCAGCAGGCCGACCGCATAGAAGGCCATGACGAAGACGTAGGCCGGCCCGATGCCGAGCGCCGCGAACAGGCCCGCCCCCGCCAGCGCTCCGGCGATGCGCGCCGTGTCCCAGGTCATGCGGTTGAGGCCCATGGCCGCGGCCAGCGCGCGGGGCGGCATGGTGTCGCCGATCAGGGCGTTGCGCATCGACCAGTCCGAAGGGCGCGCCAGGCCGGCGAGGAAGGCGATGACGAGCACCGCCGAGGCCGTGAGCGCGTTGGCGAAGGCGAGGACCATGAGCGCCCCGGCCAGCGCCAGGTAAGCCGTCCGGGTCCAGCACAGCAGGGCGCGTCGGCCGACGCGGTCGGCGACGACGCCGACGAGGGGCGCGATCAGCGTGCCGACGAACTGAAGCGAGCCGAACGCCGTGAGCCACAGCACCGATCCCGTCTCCGCCAGCACGTACCAGCCGAGGATCAGGGTCTCCATCTCGAAGGCCCAGGACGTCAGCATGTCGGCCGGCCACTGGAAGCGGTAGCTGCGCACCCGGAAGGGCGCCAGGGCCGGCGCGGCGTGGAGCCGGATCGGCATCCGCTTCGAACCCGTCGCCGTGCGCGGAGAGGGCCGGCCGGGACCGGCCCGCTACGTCTCCCGGCCCGGAATCGCGTGCCGGGGGGCGTTGTCGGGATCGACGGCGCGGGCGACGAAGCCGTCGGCCTCCGGCTCGAACGCCTCCCATATCCGGCGCAGCTCGGCGACCGGCGTCTCGTGGAGGTCGACCCGCAGATCGATGGGCGGCCAGTCGAGCGCGTCGGCCACCAGAAGATGGGCCGAGCGCTCCGCGTTCGCCTCGCCGCCGGCCGCGAGGCCCGCTTCCAGCGCCCGCAGGAGACGCTCGCCGAGGTGCCGGTTCGCGTCCGCGGCGTCGAACCCGTCCGCCGTGGCCCGCGGCACGTCCGCGCTGGAGAGCAGGTTCCCGCCGGCGACGCAGTGGACGGTCTCGACGCAGAGATGGATGCCGAGGCACTTCTCGCCGTCGCGGTGGGCCGTGCGGCCCTCGCGGTCGACGACCATGATCTGGCGCCAGGCGACGCCGCGCCCTGCCGACGCCACGTGGTCGACGGTCGCCCGCGCGTCGCGGCCGTCCGTCAACGCCCGGAGGGCGACGGGCCCGAGGCCCGGATCGGCGTAGTTCTGGATCAGGACGGCGCCGGTCCCGGCCTTGACCCAGGAGCAGCGGGCGCCGACGGCGAGGCTCGACGTCGCCACGCAGACTCCGAACATGCCCGTGCGCGCGCAGTATCCGGCGACCGAGAACGTCATGGCGCACTCCTTCTTCTTGCCGGCCTCCTCCTCGCCGGCGGCATGGTCCGTCCGGGGTCCGGCGCCCCCGGTTGTACGCGACGGGCGCGCCCGATGACAGCGGGACCTGCCGCGCGCGCCGCCCGGTCTTGCCCGCCGCTTGGCCCGTGCCCGCCCGTTTACCCGGCCCGCCCGACCGTTTAGCATCGGTCGGGCGAACGGAAGCCCGGCTTCTCCCGATCCCAGGTGAACGACATGCTCGATATCGGCGATCCGTTTCCCAGGTTGACGCTCGATCTCGCGGGCGGCGGCGGGACCCTCTCCCTCCCGGACGCCCTCGGGGCCGGATACAACGTCGTCCTCTTCTATCGCGGCCACTGGTGACCCTACTGCCGTCGTCAGTTGGACGACTGGGAAGCTCACGAATCGGCGCTCGCGGCGGTCGGCGCCCGGGTCGTCGTCGCCGGCAGCGTGGACGGCCCCGAGCGCGCCGGGGAGGTCGCCGACGGCGTCTCGTTCCCCATCGCCCACGGCGTGACCCGCGAACAGGGCCGGACCGTCGGCGCCCTGTGGGAGCGCGACCGCGAGTTCGTCCAGCCTGCGGAGTTCATCCTGCTCGCGGACGGCACGGTCCGCGCCTCTTCCTACGCCGCCGGCCCCCTCGGCCGTCTCGACGCCGCGGACGCGATCAGGCTGATCTCCTTCTGGGAATCGAACCGGTAGCCCGCTCTAGAAGAAGATCGAACCGGTAGCCCGCTCTAGAAGAAGATGGTGATGCTGCGGGGCAGCAGCGACTGGTCGAGGACGACCTTGCGGCCGGCGATCCGGTAGCCGCCGTTCCCGGTCCGGAGCCGGTCTTCCCGGCGGCCGACGAAGATCTTCTCCGTCCGCTCCAGCCGCGACTGGTAGACCATCAGGTTGCAGCGCACGTCGAGCTCCCCGTCGCCCCCGCCGTCCCCGGCCTCGTCGACCTCGACGTTGGAGACGAAGTAGCGCAGGCGCGAGGGCGGCTGTTCCGCATGCGCCAGACGGTGACGCAGGCGCTGCACGCGCGCCTTCATGAAGGCCTTGTCGTCGTCGATGTGCGGCAGGAACCCCTCGCCGCGCTCGGAATCCTTCCGGTCCGCCGTCGTTTCCCGGATGGGCATCAGGTAGCGCGCGTCGTCGGTGAAGAGATCGAGCCACTCCTCGAAGCGGCCCTCCGACAGCAGGCGGACCTCGCGGTAGAGGAACCGCTCAACCGAGTGCTGCAAGTCTGGGCTCGTCATGGACCAGCCGCGCTCCCCTGCCGCCATCCATCAGGTCCGCCCAGCGCTCGTAGAACAGCCGCTGGTTTTCCTCGGACACGTAGGTCGAGATGTGTCCGGGAACGTCGTCGAATCCCTCGACGGGCTTCCGTTTCAGGGTCATCTGATAGTTGAAGTCGAGGCGCTGGCCGACCACGCCGGCGGTCGACTGCGTGACCTGCTCGAAGTTCTCGGTGTCGTCCGGGCCGACGATGCCGGACGTCGACTGGAACCGCGTGAAGTCGATCCGGGCGATGTCCTTGACCGCCTGCGGGGCGTCCCGGTCGGTGGCCGCCCACTGCCACACCTCGAGACGTCCCGGACCCTTCGGCACCCACAGGTAGAGGCCGACCGGGCGCAGCGCGCTGAAGTCGTTGATCGAGAAGTTCGGGAACAGGTTGCCGAACGGAAGCGCGTGGACCCTGGCCTGGGCCTCCGAAAGCCGGCGCAGCCGGGCGTGGCACTCCTCGACGTACTCGACGACCTCGGGTCCCATCTCCGCGGCCAGCATCCGGTCGACCTCGACCCGTTCGCCGGAGAGGGTGAACTGGGTGAAGCCGTGGCCGTTGTCCATGGCGATGTCGTAGTAGGTCAGCTTGCCCCCGCGGTAGAGCAGCGGATTCGCCGGGTTGAGCTGCCGGATGTCGAGCGCGTAGGCCGACCCGTGGCTCTGGGCGAGGTGGTAGGAATCGCCGACGAAGTTCTCCGCCGCGATCTTCCAGTTGCCGTCCACCGAGTAGCGCTGCTGCCCCGGGATCACCTCGATGCCCCCCAGCGACCGCTCGATCAGGACGTCCAGATACCAGCGCGCGTTGCCGAGATAGTCGTCGAGGCTCTCGGCGTCCTCGTCCCAGGTGCCGAAGACGAACCCGCCGTAGGTCGCCAGCCGGGGCACCCGGTGCAGGCCCCAGTTCTCCCTGTCGAGGTCCCCGAAGTAGCCGTCCTCCAGGCTCGGCACCGTCTTCAGCGAACCGTCGGCGCCGTAGGTCCAGCCGTGGAAGGGGCAGGCGAACTGGCGCGCGTTGCCGGCGTCCGTGCGGCAGACCCGCATCCCCCGGTGGCGGCAGGAGTTGAGGAACGCCCGGACCTCGCCGTCCATGCCGCGCCAGATCAGCACCGGGTCCTCGCCCATGTAGTTGGTGGTGTAGTCCCCGGGGTCGGGGATCTGGCTCTCGTGGGCGAGATAGAGCCAGCACTTGGCGAAGACGTTCTCCAGCTCGGCGCGGTAGATATCCGGATCGAAGAAGATCCGGCGGCTGATCAGCCCCTCGCCGGTCCTGACCAGATCGCGAACCTCGATATCCGACATCGGCAGCTCCTCCCACTTCTCCGGCTTCCCCGGCGGCCCGAACGGCGCCCGCCGCCCGCGGCGAATCCTGCAACAACGCCTCCCCCTTGTCGAGGGGCCGCCCGGCCCCGTCCGCCCGCTTGCCCGCGCGCATGGCCTTCTGTAGTCACGGCGCCATGACGGCCGACGACGGCGGCGGCGGGCCCGGCGCGGGCGCGCGCCCCTTCCGCGCATCCGCGCATCCCTACCGATGGGCCATGCTGGCCGGCGTCTGGCTGGTCTATTTCGCGTTCGGCCTGTTCGTCGCGTCGATGGCGCCGCTCGTCGCCCCGATCACGGCCGATCTCGGAATCTCCCACGGCGCCATGGGCGCCGTGCTGGGCGCGTGGCCCCTGGTCTACATCGCCTCGTCGATCCCCGCCGGCGCCCTGATCGACCGCGCGGGGCCGCGCCGCTCCCTCGTGCTGTGCGCGGCCCTGATCGTGCTGTCGGGCGTCCTGCGCGGCGTCGCCGACGACTACCTGTCGATGTTCCTCGCCGTCGCCGTGTTCGGGATCGGCGGGCCGCTGATCTCGATCGGCGCGCCGAAGGTGATGAGCCTCTGGTTCGAGGGCCGGGAGCGGGGCGTCGCCATGGGCATCTACGTATCGGGGCCGGCGGTCGGCAACATAGCGGCCCTGTCGCTCACCAACAGCGTCATGATGCCGCTCCACGGAGGCGACTGGCGGGCCGTCCTGTTCGCCTACGCCGGCGCCGCCGCGCTGTGCGGGGTGCTGTGGGCGCTCGTCTCGGCCCACCCGGCCAGCCGCGCGATGGAGCGGCGGATCGCCGGAGAACCCAGGCGCCCCCAGATCGAGGTGTTCCGGGAGCTCCTGTCGGAGCCCGTCGTGCGCCTCGTCCTGGTCATGAGCGTCGGCATGTTCGTCTTCAACCACGGCCTCAACAACTGGCTTCCCGAGATCCTGCGCGCCGGCGGGATGGACGCCGCCGCCGCCGGCTACTGGGCGTCGATTCCGACGGCCGTCGGCATCCTCGCGGCGCTGACGATACCCCGCCTGGCGACGGAGGACCGGCGCCTCCCGGTCCTCGGCCTGCTGTTCCTCGCGGCCGGCGCCGCCACGATGCTGCTGCACCTGTCCGCCGGGCCGTTGCTGGTCGTCGGGCTCGCGTGCCAGGGCGTCGCGCGGGGCGCCATGATGGCCGTCGCCGTCCTCGTGCTCGTGGAGTCGCCGGGCGTGGACTCGCGGAACGCCGGCGCGGCCGGCGGCCTGTTCTTCTCCGCGGCCGAGGTCGGCGGCGTCCTCGGTCCGGTCCTCGTGGGGGTGCTCCACGACCTGACCGGCGGCTTCGCCGCCTCCCTCCACATGATGACCGCCATCTGCGCCGCGCTGCTGCTGCTCCTCTCCCGGCTGAGGTCGTTGGCGGCGCGGTGACCGCGCCGCCGGCGGTTTACAAGCCGGCGCGTTGCGCCTATTGAGGCCCCATGCGACGGCACGGCTCCACGGCCTTGGCGGCTCCGGCGGCGTCGGCGCGCGACGGCCGCCCGCCGTCCGCGGGCGCGGCATGACCGATTCGGCGGCGCCGCCCGGCGCCTTCGGCACGCGGGTCGTCGTTCTCATCGCCGCGGCGGGCGTGATCACGGCGCTGTCCTTCGGTATCCGGACCTCGTTCGGCATCTTCCTGCAACCCGTCTCCGCCGATTTCGGCTGGGGCCGCGAGATCTTCGCGTTCTCCATCGCCCTCTCGGGCCTCGTGTGGGGCGCGGCCCAGCCCTTCGCCGGAATGCTCGCCGACCGCTTCGGCTCGGGCCGGGTCCTCGTCGTCGGCGGCCTCATGTACGCCGCCGGCACGGCGCTCATGGCGTGGTCCTCGACCCCGGCGGCCGCCCACCTCACGATAGGCGTCCTCGTCGGGCTGGGCAGCGCCGGTTGCGGGATGTGGATCGTGTACGCGGCGACGGCCCGGGCCGTGGCGCCGCAGCGGCGGACCCTGGCGCTGGGCATCGTCTCGGCCGCCGGGTCCTTCGGCCAGTTCGCCATGGTGCCGATCGGCCAGGCCTTCCTCGACGCCTACGGCTGGCGCACGGCTTTCATCCTGCTGGGGATCGTCGCGCTCGTCATGCTGCCGATGGCCGGCGCCGTTACCGGCCGCGCCGCGGCGCCGCGGGTCTCTCCGCAGCGGTTCCGCAGCGCCATGGCGGAGGCCGCGCGCCATCGCGGCTACCTCCTGCTCACCGCCGGCTTCTTCGTCTGCGGGTTCCAGGTCGTCTTCATCGCCACCCACCTGCCGGCCTACGTGGCCGACCGCGGCCTGCCGGCGGAAATCGGCGCCTGGACGCTGGCCCTCGTCGGCATCGTCAACATCGCCGGCTCGATCGCCAGCGGCGTGCTGGGCGACCGCTTCAGCAAGAAGGGCCTCCTGACGCTGCTGTACGTCTCCCGCGCCGTCGTCATCTCGGTATTCGTCCTGTCGCCGGTGTCCGTCGCCGGCACCCTGGCGTTCGGCGTGGCCATCGGCGTGGTCTGGTTCAGCACCGTGCCCCTGACGACGTCCCTGGTCGCCCAGATCTTCGGCCCCCAGTACATGGGGACCCTGGCCGGCATCGTGTTCTTCAGCCACCAGAGCGGCGCGTTCCTCGGGGCGTGGCTGGGCGGCCTCCTGTTCGACGCGACGGGCTCCTACGACGCCGCGTGGTGGATCGCCGTCGTCCTCGGCCTCCTCGCGGCGGCGCTCCACTACCCCATCGACGAACGCCCGATCGAGCGCGCCGCGCCCGCCGGAAGCGCCGCCTGACCGGCTCCCGGCCGGCCTCCCGACCGGCCGCGGCCGGCGCTCGGTTCTCCGGTCTTTCTCCGGGACGGCCGCACGAACCCCGACGGTATTCCGAAATCATGCGCGAACCGTGCAACGTGTGCAAGAGAAAAATGATCTTTTTGGTAAATTTTTTGTGATCCGGGCGGACGGCAGAGAGTGTCCGGGTGGCTTTCGTCCGCCCGGAGCCGCCCCGGAGGACGGATTCGGGCCCGGATTCAGGCCCACCTGAACAGGAACGTGTGTTCGCCGACGGTGGTCAGGACCTCGAGATCGCCGTCGACCTCGCGCCAGTCGTCGCTCTTCTCGCCGTCGACGACGACCGTGCACGCGCCGGGCGCGGCGTTGGCCACGCGGAACGTCGTCGGCCGGCCCCGCGCCGCCGGGACTCCGGCGTCGGTCGCCACGACGAGCAGGCGCCGGGTCTCGTCGTAGAACGCTTGGCTCGGGCAGACGGTCGGGAAGTCGACGCCGTGGACCGTCGGATCGACGAACTTGCGCAGATTGGGTTCGTTGAACAGCCGCCACCAGGCGCCTTCGCCGATCGTTTCCGCCATGGCGGCCGAGGCGTTGAACTGGCCGCGCGGATGCGGTTCGTTCAGCCCGAACCCCCAGGTGAATTCCAGGGTCTCGGGGTCGAGCGTCGGTTCGTGGCGCGCCTCGGCGCAGGCCCTGAGTTTGGCGTGGACCGCGTCGTCGCCGAACTCGCGGGCGAAGGCCAGGCCGTAGAGCGTGGCCCGCGGGTTGCCGGGCGGCTCGTCGGCGGGTTCGAGCGCGCGCCAGCCCAGGCACTCGACGGCCGAATCGTAGAACTGGCGCGCCACGTCGCGGCGCTGCGAGGCCAGGCCGAGGACCATGAGGAACTTGTCGTAGTTGCCCCAGAAGAACGACCCGCCGCCGTCGGGCTTCATGCCGACCTTGTGGTTGTAGTCGATGATCGGGTCGTAGTAGTTGGTGTACCAGTCGCCGACCTTGCCGTCCCGCATCGGCAGGTAGTGGCGCAGGGCGTACTCCCACCAGTTGTCGAAGGCCAGGTGCAGGTTCGTGCGGTGGTTGATGTCGTGGAGCCTCAGACCGAGGCCCGCGGGGGCCAGTCATATGGGCCAGATCTTGGTGTTCTCGCAGTGGCACCCCTCGGGCCGCGACGACCACTGTTCGGCCAGGTGCCCGGCGACGCCGGAATAGGTCCAGGTGAAGGTGTTCTCGCTGTCGCGGATGGTCTCGAAGGGCGCGTTCCACTTGTCGTCGCCGGTGACGTACCTGTGCAGCCCGAGGACGATGAGGAAGTTCCCCTTGAGCCACAGCGCGCCGTCGGCCCGGATGGGGTCGATCTGGCGGCCCCAGGGCTCGACCCCGTCGGCGGTCCAGCCGGGCGTGTCGTAGCGGCCGCGCAGGAACGGGGGGATCCAGGCCTCGTACCATTCTTCCGGGTACTGGCTGCGGCGCGGGTCCTCGCCGACCTGCGTCAGCCAGTCCTCCGCCGCCCACCAGCCCGTGTAGCGGAACGCGAGCTCGTCGAGGACGGCGCCGTAGACCTCGCGCCATGCCGGCGTGGCGTCGCACATGAGGCCCATGGCGTAGCTCGACTCGAACAGGTCGAAACGGTGCCAGGAGCGCCGCGGCTCGCCGCTGACGTTGTCCCAATGGGGATGGGGCCGCCCGTCCTTGTCCCAGTTGTCCGGGGTCGTCGCCTTGCGGTGGAGATAGCGGAGCCAGCCGCGGCTGCGCTCCGTCAGCGCCGGATAGCCCGCCACCGTCGCCGGCATGATGCGCCCTCGCCCTTCGCTCGTCCCGACTCGCGCCGCCGAGTGTAGCGGGTAACCCCCGGATGGCAATCGCTCGTCCGTCGCTCGTCCGCGCCCCGGCCGGAGCATGACGGATTTTGGCCTTGCGGCGTCGTTTGCGGCGTGTTACAGAATAACGAACATACCCCCCCCCGCGTAGCGGGGGGGGGTATGTTCGTATTTGGCGGAAGTCTGGAGGTTCTCATGGCCGTGTCGAAGCGTTTCCCCGTCCTCGTCTGCGCCGCGCTTCTGGCGCTCGGCGCCTGCACCGACACCAAGCACGTGCGCACCGGCGACGAGGAGGCGCTGAAGGCCGCGGAGGCGCGGACCGAGGCGGCCGAGGCGGCGCTGGCCGATCTCCAGGCTTCGCTGGCGGCGGCCAATGCGGCACTCGATGCGCTGCAGAGGGACAACACCAGCCAGCAGCGCGACGCGGCCCGCGTGGCGGTGGTTGCCGCCCAAAGGAATCTGCGGCAGGTCCAGGAGAATCTGGCGGATCAGCCCGCGAGCGACGCCAGGACAGCGGCCGATGCGGCGCTGACGGCGGTCGATACGGCGCTGACGCGGACCGCCGAGGCGCTGGCGGCGGCCAACGGGTCGCTGAACGTCCGGGGGGGGCCGGTGGCGCTGGCGAACATGCACACGACGCTGGACCGGGCGCAGGCGGCGGTGGACGCTGCACGGGACGAGCTGAAGAAGGCGCTGGCGGCGGAGGGCATCACTGCCGACATCCGCACCGCGCTGTCCCAGGCCCAGGGGACGCTGAACACCGCTCAGGTCTCCCTGATCCCCCTGCTGCGGCAGGACCTGGCGGAGGCCGAAGCCGAGGCGGCAGCGCAGCGGGCCAGGGCCGATACCTGGGACCCGCGCGTGTCCCTGGGTGACGCGCTCCTGCCGCGGGAAGAGAGGTTCGTGTCGCGAGGCGAGGCGGAGAGCATCACGCGCACGCCGCGCACCGGGGGCGCCGGCCACCAGAAGCTCGACATCGAAACCGACCCCGTCGCCTTCGCCGCGGGCAGGAGGATCGCCGCCGCCGGCGCCGGTCTCGTCGCGACGGACGAGCTGCCGCTGCGGGCGATCACCCTGCGCGCTGCGGGGCGCCATCCCATGAGGATCCAGGGCGACGACGGCACGCCGACCGCCTACAGCAACACCGATGGCGTGGTGGAGAGCGCGCTCGAAGTCGGGGACGACGGCGTGACCCTGAAGTTCGGCGGCGAAGGCTTGGTCTATTACGACATGCAGCGGCAGTTCAACTACCACAACAACCCCGACGGCACGCAACCCAACCACAACGCCTGGTGGCGCTACGGCCCGGACGGCAAGCTCGGCGACGCCAGCGCGGCGTCGGGCGCCACGATGACCGCCTCCCACGCCAGAGACCTGGGGCTGGCGTCGGCGAGCGGGACGCTGACGGCGCAGCAGGCGACCGCGCTCCAGGGCTACGCGACGGACAACGTCGGCGCCTGCTGGCGGGACCCCCTCTCCGATTGCGGCGACTGGGCCCACGACGACCTCACCATCGCCTTCGGCGCGCCGTCGCAGTCGCCCCAGGGTGAGGCGGCCTATTACTGGAAGGTGCGGGCGCCGTTCACCCAGTTGCAGCGCGACACGGGCCTCCCGGCCGACAACAACGACGGCCGGCCGCGGGATCTCGGGACCTACGAGCTGTGGCTGTCGCACTATGGCGGCGTGGACGACAAGGGCACGGCCGACGACGAGAGCGACGACACGCACCGCTATCTCGAATACGCGGCCTACGGCCTGTTCACGTTCTTCGACGGCGTCGTGCAGACGCCGAACTTCCTCCGCCCGCATGCGTTCGCCTTCGGCTACGACGCCTTCCGGGACGCGGACAACCTGAAGACGACGGACGTCACGACGTCGATCGCCGCCACCTTCACGGGCCACACCATGGCGCGGCAGCTGATCACCGACGGCAGCACGACCCACGTCGTCATCACCGGCGCGGACGTGCTCAGGGGCGACGTCACGCTCAACGCCTGCATCGGCGGCGCCGGCTGCACCGGCACCGGCATCCCCACCGCCGCCAACAAGATCAGCGGCCTGATCTCCGGGCTCGAAGAGCTGCGGCACGACGGGGTGTGGGTCCCCGTCCGCTACGGCAACATCCCGATGGTGGAGGGCGATATCGCCGACGACGGCAGCTTCGCGGGCGCGCTCGACTATCCTGAAGATGCCGGCGGCACCAGAAATTCCTGGGTGTACAACAGCGGCGCGCCGGGGGAGGGCGGCACGTCCCGATACGGCGGCAACCTCTACGGCCCCCGCGACGGCCTGGAGGCGGCGGGCTGGTGGTACGTGCAGCCCGATCCTCGGCTGCAAACGGACACAGGGACCAACATCGGCGGGATCATCGGCAGCTTCGGCGCGAAGAGGACCGACACCAACTGACGGGGCGCGAGGCCGCCGCAAGCCATCCCGGCGCAACGTCACGCCGGCGCGGGGGAGAGAGCACCATGACCGTCGCCGCTTTCGACACTCATGCCGCCGTCACCGCTTTGCGCGAAGCCGGCATCGACGAAGCGCACGCCGCCGCCATCGTGAGCACCGTTCGCGATGCGCGCACCGATCATGCCGCCCTTGCCACCAGGGCCGACCTCGATCGCACGACCGGCGCCTTGCGCTCCGAAGTGCGCTGGGCGTTCGGCTTTCAGGCCGCGCTCATCCTCGCCATCGCCGCCAGGCTGTTCGGCGTCGTCTGACCCGCACCGTCGGGGCGCGCGGGAACTGGCGTCGCCTTCGGGTTGCGGGTAGAGTGGGCCTTCCCCTCCGGTCGCCACGTTCGAGGAGACGACGCGCATGAAACTCCACGATTTCGCTCCCGCCCCCAACGGCCAGCGGGTCCGCGTGTTCATCGCGGAGAAGGGGCTCGAGATACCGGTCGTCGAGGTGAAGGTCCGGGACGGCGCGATGTTCGAGGAGCCCTATCGCTCCATGAACCCCTTCGCGGTCGTTCCCTTTCTCGAGCTCGACGACGGGACGTGCATCGGCGAGTCGGTGTCCATCTGCCGCTACCTAGAGGAGCTCCATCCGGCGCCCTCCCTGATGGGCCGCGATCCTAGGGAGCGCGCCCTCGTCGACATGTGGAACCGCCGGGTCGAGCTGGACGGCTACCTGCCCGTCATGCATGCGCTGCGCAACGCCGAGCCGTCCTTCCGGGGGCGGGTCGTCCCCGGCACGCGGAACGACCTCGTCCAGTACCCCGAGATCGTCGAGCGGGGCCGGGACATGCTGATGATCCTGCTCGAACGGCTCGACGCGCGGCTCTCCGGCAACCGTTTCCTCGCCGGCGAGACCTTCTCCATCGCCGACATCACCGGCTATTTCCTGATCCGGCTGGCCGATCGGACCGGATTCCCGATCCCCGACGACCGGCCCGACGTGAAGCGCTGGCACGAGGACGTGGCCGCCCGCCCCAGCGTTCAGGCCCCGTAGGCCGCCGCCGGGCGGGAAACGGGGCCGCCCGAGAACCGAACGAAGGCCGGGCAAGGACGGAACGAGGACCGCCATGTCCGTGTCCCTCGTCTGCATGTCGCACAGCCCGCTGATGATGGGTGCGCTGCGTCCCGCCGACCGGTCCCAAGAGGCGGCCTTCTTCCGCGCCGTCGGCGAGGCCGGGAAGTGGATCGCGGCCCGGAAGCCGGAGCTGCTCGTGGTCTTCGCGCCGGACCATTTCGCCGGCCTCTTCTACGACCTGATGCCGGGCTTCGTGGTCGCCGCGGCGGCCCGCGGCGGCCGCGACTGGGGCCTGGAGCCGGGGCCGCTGGACGTTCCCGGGGACGTCGCCATGGCGTGCTTCCGGCACCTGGCGGCCGAGGGCTTCGATCCGGCGTTCTCCTGGGACATGCGGGTCGACCACGGCGCCACCATCCCGCTCGTCAAGCTCACCGGCGCGCTGGCCGCCTACCCCGTCCTGCCCGTCGTCGTCAACTGCGCGGCCGTCACCCGCCCCGGATTCCGCCGCGTGCGCGAGCTGGGCGCGGCGGTCGGCCGGTTCCTGGCCGGCCTCGGCAGGCGCGCCGTGGTCATCGGCTCGGGCGGCCTGTCGCACGATCCGCCCACGCCGGTCGTCGACCTGTCCGACGAGGAGGTCGTGAACAGGGTGGTCAGGCGCCACGCGCCCACCCTCGAGGAGCTCGAGTGCCGGCAGGCCCGGGTGGTCGAGGCGGCGCAGGCGATGTGCCGCGGCGAGGGTCCGATCCTGCCGCCGAGCGAGGAATTCGACCGCCGGTTCCTGGGCCATCTGATGGCGGGCGAGTTGGCGGCGTTCGACGACTGGTCCGACGAGGCGGTGGATCGGGAGGCCGGATTCGGCGGCCACGAGGTGCGCTGCTGGGTGGCCGCCGCGGCCGCCCTGGCGGCGGCGTCGGACGGCGAGCCGGAGCTCGCCCTCGACTATTACGACATCATCCCCGAATGGATCACCGGCATGGCCGTGATGCGCGGCGCCGCGTCCGCGTAGACACGGCGGGCGGGACGCGGCGCGATCCGCGCGGGGTGCGACCCCGCGTCACGTCAGTTGCCGACGGTCCGCGACCACCGGTCGGTCCAGTCGCCGATGTCGATGCGGCTGAAGTCGAAGGTGAGGATGCGCTCCATCCCGGCGCTGTCCAGGATCATCATTTCCCGCAGCAGCGGCTCCTTCTGCATCCGGGCGATCGCGTTCCCGTTCACCGGCACCACGCCGGTCTGCTTGGCGAGCTGGAACTGGAACTCCTCGCCCAGATACTCGTTCAGATAGGCCGTCGCGGCCTCGGGAACCCCGGTCCCGTTGACCACGATCATCAGGGTGTAGGTCGCGGCGCCCGTGTATTCGTCGGTGATCCGGGGATAGGCCATCGACACGTCGAGACCCGCGTTCTTCATGCGCACGCACCAACCCGCGTGCACGACCGCGGCGAAGATGTCGCCGGTCTCCAGATGGGTCACGTTGGCGCTGCCACGCTTCCAGTAGGTGAACGGATCGATCCGCTTGATGAGGTCGAGGCCCGGCCCGATGTCGTCGACGCCGCCGCCCGCCGCGTAGGCCGCCATCGCCACGTTGCTCAGGCCCGGACCCGCGGTGATGTCGGGCCACGAGAGCTTCCGCTTGAGTTTGGGATGCACGAGATCCTGGAAGGTCCGGGGCGCCGGGATGCCGTTCTCCGCGAACTTCCGTTTCTCGTAACAGACGCCGTACTGGCTGGCCAGCGTGACGAACTTGCGGTCGTCGTAGAGCGCGGCCGGCATGTGCGCCTTGTTGGGCACGAGGCCGTGGTCGATCCTGGCGGCGTAGTCGCCTTCGGCGATCGACGGCAGCAACGGTTCCCCGACCTCCATGACGTCGATGGGGACGTCGCGGCCGCGCGCGGCCACGAGCTTGGCGAGGTTGTCGTGCGGACTCGCGGTGACGTACTCGATCTTCAGGCCCCTGGCGGCGAGCTGGGGCACGATGTGGTCCTCCTGGACCTTCCGCCACGAGCCGCCCCACGTGCCGACGCGCAGCGTCATGCCGTCGAATTCGCCGGCCGACGCCGCGCCCAGGGAAAGCGCGCCCGCGGCGGCGGAGAGCGACGCTCCGGCCAGGATCGTCTTGAAGGTGCTCGAACGTTTCATGATTCAGCCTCCTCGAGTCGGGGTTGAACGAACGGCGCCGGGGTTCAGAACGGCCGGTCTCCCTTCATCGTCACCCGGTGAAGGTGTCTGCGGCCAGGGCCGAATCCCCGTTCGGCATAGAAATAATCGGCGCCGACCCGGTGCCGGGCGCAGCGGTTGTCCCACATGGCGACCGAGTTCGCGCGCCACCGGAAGCGGCACGCGAAATCGGGGTTTTCGGCATGGTCGTGCAGGAAGCCGAGTATGGCCGCGCTTTCCCCGGCGCTCATGCCTTCGATGGCGTTGCCGTTCTTGCGATGCAGGTAGAGCGACTTCCCGCCGGTGACCGGGTGCGTGCGAACGATGGGGTGCGCGGCGGCGAAGTCTCCGGCGTCCGCGATCGCCCGCATCCCCGCGAAGCGGTCGTAGTTGCCGACGCCGCCCCTGAAGACGCATCTGAGGCTGCCGAGCACGTCCTTCATGGCGTCCGACAGCGTCTCGTAGGCCAGGTACATGTTGGCGAACTGCGTGTCGCCGCTGAACGGCGGGACCTCGCGCGCGTACAGCACGGACCCCATCGGGGGCTCCTCCAGGAACGGCAGGTCGGTGTGCCAGCCGTCTCCCCAGTTGTGGCGCTCGCCGGGTTCCTTCACGACCTCGACGATTTCCGGGTGTCCCGGCATTCCCTCCGTCAGCGGGTGGACGTGGAGATCGCCGAAGCGGCGGGCGAAGTCCTTGTGTTGATCGGGCGTCAGATGCTGGTCGCGGAAGAACAGCACGAGATGGTCCAGCCACGCGTCGCGGATCTCGGAGAACGTCTCGTCGTCGAGGGGGCGCGCCATGTCGACGCCGAGGATCTCCGCGCCCAGCGCCCCGGACGTCGGCCGGACGTCGATTCTGCCGTAGCTCTCGCGCATCGCCCCCCTCGCCCGCGCCAGCGTCCCGGCATGTTAGGCCGGGGCGGGGGAGGCCGACAAGCCGGCCGGCGGCCGAGCGGCGCGCGCCGTAGTACTTGGCGCCCTGGGCCAGGCAGACGTGGCGCAGCCCCTTGGCGACGTGCTCCAGTGGATGGCATTGACTGTACCAAACACGGTACATATGTTCGGTGACGATGCCCGGGAAGGATCGCAGATTGATCGGTTGCGATCGTCGGATGAAGGAGTACGACCGCCATGTCCGAGAAGAACCCGCGCGCCGGATCGACGCTCGAATCCCTGCTCCGGGAAGACGGCCTCTACGAGGATGCGAAAAACGACGCAGTCAAGTCGGTTCTCGCCTGCAAGCTGGCGCGGGCGATGGAAGCGCAGAGCCTCTCCAAGGCACGCATGGCCAAGCGTATGGAAACCAGCCGGTCGCAGCTCGATCGTCTTCTCGATCCGGAAAACGAAGGCGTGACCCTGCACACGCTGAAGCGCGCCGCCGCGGCCGTCGGGATGCGCCTCGAGCTCGAACTCCGCCGGTCCTGACCCGCACTTCCCGCTCCGTGAGGCGCATCGGGGGGCCGAGCGGCGGCGTTCAGGCTGCGGCCTCGGGGACGGTGTTCTGCGCCAGCCGTCCGGCGTCCATGAACAGCGTCGTGCCGGTGACGAAGCCCGATGCGTCGGACGCGAGGTAGAGGACGCCGTTCACCACGTCCTCCGGCGCGCCGAGGCGGCCGAGCGGCGTGCGCCGGATGCGCCTGGCGCGAAACTCGGGGTGCGCCTCCAGATATTCGCGGTTGAGATCGGTGACGATCGTCGCCGGTCCCACGGCGTTGACCCGGATGCCGTGGGGCGCCAGGGCGATGGCCATGCCCTTGGTCAGGGTCCGCACGCCGCCCTTGGTGGCGCCGTAGACGACTTGGTTGGCGTCGACGAGCTCGGACGTGACGGAGCCGAAGTTCACGATCGCGCCGGCGACGCCCGCGCCGATCATGCGCCGCGCCGCGAGCTGGGAGCAGAGCCACGTCCCCTTGAGGTTGACGCCCACGACCCGGTCCCAGTCCTCGTCGGTCTCGTCGAGGAAGTCGACGCGGTTCACGACGCCGGCGGCGTTGACCAGGACGTCCGGGGCGCCCCATTCGGCCTCGATGCGGTCGAGGGCCGCCGCCACGGCGGGGCGCGAACCGACGTCCGCCGCGAGGGCCAGCGCCCGGCCGCCGCCGTCGCCGACGTCCCGCGCCGCGGCGCGGATTCCGGCCTCGTTCGTGTCCAGCAGCGCGACGCGGCATCCGTGATCCGCGAATCCCCTCGCCACCGCGCCGCCGAGACTGCCGGCGGCGCCCGTGACGACCGCGACCTTGCCGGCCAGATTCAGTTCCATTGGACCGCCCCCCAGGTTTCGTTCGCCTCGTCACGAAGATACCGGTTTCGCGCGCCGGCGCCACAGGGCGACCGGGGAGCGGGGCGGGACGCGCCGATTCCCGGAGTTTCGCCGCCGCTCCCTTGATCGCGCGGGTTCCGCCCGCATAATCGGGATACATCGGCGCGGACGCGCCGACGCCGCCCGACACGGCCGCAGGAAGGCCGGGCCGCGCGGGCGCGATACCGGCAGGGAGGACCGAACATGACGCTCGACGCGGAGCTCGCCCGGCGGATGTACCTGGACATGTGGCGCATCCGCCTGTTCGAGGAGGAGGCGAACCGCCAGACCGGCCTCGGGAACGTGGCCGGCGCGCTCCATCTCTATTGCGGCGAGGAGGCGGTCGGCGTGGGCGTCTGCACCCATCTCCGCGACGACGACTACATCCTCGGCACCCACCGCAGCCACGGGCATTGCCTGGCCAAGGGCGCCCCGATGAACGACATGATGGCGGAGCTCTTCGGCAGGGAGACGGGAAGCTGCTCGGGCAAGGGCGGGTCCATGCACGTGGCCGACCTCTCCAAGAACATCCTCGGCGCCAACGGCATCGTCGCCGGCGGCATCGGCCCGGCGACCGGGACGGGCATGGCGACGAAGATCCGCGGCACGGATCAGGTGTCGGTCTGCTTCTTCGGCGACGGCGCCACCGCGCGGGGACCGTTCCACGAGGGCATCCTCATGGGTTCGCTGTGGAAGCTGCCGGTCGTCTACGTCTGCGAGAACAACGGCTACCAGCAGTGGGTGCGGCGTGAGAGCGTCGCCGTGGTGGACTCGGTGGCGACGATGGCGGCGTCCTACGCCATCCCCGGCGTGTCCGTGGACGGCCAGAGCATCGTCGAGGTGTACGAGGCGGCGGGAGAGGCCGTCGACCGGGCCCGCCGCGGCGAGGGGCCGACGCTCATCGAGGCCAGGACCTACCGCTACTACGGGCACAGCATGGGCGACCGCGAGGAGTACCGGACCCGGGAAGAGGTCGACGACTGGCGCAACAACCGCGACCCGATCGCCATCTTCCGCGCCTACATGGCGGAGCGCCAGTGGCTGACCGGGCGGGAGGACGAGGAGATCCAGACGGCAGCGAGGGAGGCCGTGACGGCCGCCGTCGAGTTCGCCGACGGGAGCGCCTACCCGCCGCTCGACGCGGCCCACACGGACGTGCTGGATACGGAATGGAGGGTGGAGGCATGACCACGCTGACGATTCGCGACGCCCTCCACGACGCCCTCCACGAGGAGATGGAGCGCGACGAGAGCGTCTTCGTCATCGGCGAGGACGTCGTGGCGCACGGCGGTCCCTACACGGTGACCGAGGGCATCGCCGGACGGTTCCCCGACCGGATCTTCGAAACCCCGATCGCCGAGGCGGGGATCGTCGGCGTGGGCGTCGGCGCGGCCCTGGCGGGGATGCGCCCGGTGGTCGAGATCATGTATCTCGACTTCATCACCTGCGCCATGGACGAGGTCGTCAACCAGGCGGCCAAGATGCGCTACATGACCGGCGGCCAGGCCAGCGTCCCCATCGTCATCCGGCTGCCCTGCGGCCTGGGCCGCTACATCGCCGCCCAGCACTCCCAGATCATGGAGTCCTGGTTCATGCACGTCCCCGGGCTCCAGGTCGTCGTGCCGTCGACGCCGCGGGACGCCAAGGGCCTGTTCAAGACGGCGGTGCGCAGCCCGGATCCGGTGCTGTTCTTCGAGTACAAGCGCATCTACACCGCCGAGGGCGAGGTGCCGGACGGGGAGTGCCTGATCCCCTTCGGCGAGGCGGAGGTCAAGCGCGAGGGCGAGGACGCGACGGTCGTGGCGGTAGGCCCGATGGTGGGCAAGGCGCTGGAGGCCGGCGTGATCCTGGAGGACGACGGATACGACGTCGAGGTCGTCGATCCGCGCACCCTGTCGCCGCTGGACACGGAAACGATCTGCGCCTCGGTGCGCAAGACCGGCCGCGCGGTCGTCTGCGAGGAGGATTCGTCGTTCGCCGGGACCGGGGCCGAGATCGCCGCGACGATCGCGGAGAACTGCTTCGGGGACCTGCAGGCACCGGTCACGCGGGTCGGGATGCCGCACGTGCCGATGCCCTTCGCGCCGCCGCTCGCCGACAGCGTGGTGCCCCGGGTCGACAGCGTCGTCGACGCCGTCCGCCGCGTCATGGCCTGAGACCGGACCGGGACCGGGGGGAGGCGGACATGGCGACGCGGTTTCGTCTGGCGGCGTTCGGCCACACGATGGAGGTCGGGCGCATCGTCGAGTGGAAGGTCTCGGAAGGCGACGAGATCAGGGAAGGCGACGAGATCCTCGCGGTTGAGACGGACAAGGCCGTCGTCGACGTGGAGGCGCCGATCGGCGGCGTTCTGCTGAAGATCGTCGGGCAGGCCGATCAGGAGCTTCCGGTGGGCGCGACGCTGGCGTGGATCGGCGCCGCCGGCGAGGAAGCGCCCGACGAGCCGGAGGAGGCGCCGGCGCCCGCGGCGGCGGAGGCGCCGCCCAGGGAGCGGGTGACTCCCGTGGCCCGCCGTCTCGCCGAGCGCCACGGCATCGACGCCGACGCGCTCGAAGGCACCGGTCCCGGCGGCCGCGTGACCAAGGAGGACGTGCGGACGGCGGTCGAGTCCGGCGTCGCGCCGCGCCAGGAGGACGAGGCGCCGGAGGGCGTGGAGGTCGTTCCGCTCGCGGGGATCCGCAAGGTCGTGGCCGAACGCCTGTCGGCGAACTGGGCCCGGGCGCCGCAGGTGACCGAAGGCGTCGAGGTCGATTTCTCGGCCTGTCTGGAGGTCCGGCGGCAAAACCGGGACGCCTGGAAGGAGGCGTTCGGGGTCGAGCCGACGATCAACGACGTCGTCCTGTTGGCGACGGCGACGGCGCTCGGGGACAACCCCGAGCTCAACGCGGCGCTGGTCGACGGCGCCGTCCACCGGTACGCCCGCATCAATCTCAACGTCGCCGTCGACACCGGGGAGGGGCTGACCGTCCCCGTCGTCAAGGACGCCGGCGAGGCGGGGCTCGGGGACATCGCCCGCGCCGTCGCCGGGCTCGCGGAGAAGGCGCGGGCGCGGCGGCTGGCCCCGGAGGACCTAGAGGGGGGGACCTTCACGGTGACCAACCTCGGCGGCATGGGCGTGGACTGGTTCACGCCGGTGCTCAACCCGCCCCAGGCGGCGATCCTCGGCGTGGGACGGGTGCGCCGGGCGCCGGTCGTGGACGGCGACGACGTGGTCGCGCGCGACCTCGCGACGCTCGTGCTGTCGTTCGATCACCGGGTCGTCGATGGCGCGCCGTGCGCGCGCTTCCTGGCCCGTCTCAGGGAACTGATCGAGGACCCGTCTTCCTGGCTCGCGTGAGGCCGGCTCCCGGCGGGCCGGCGGCGGCCTTGGGTATCATCGCCGGTGACCAGGGAGGGGGGGAAGAACGCACTGAAACCCACCCGCGAACCACTCCCCGCGGGACGGTCGACAGGCATGGAGAGGCGGATGGACGTGAAGGAGGCCGTGAAGACGGCGAAAGACTACGTCACGGAGCTCTTCGAGGGCGAAGGTCTCGAGAACGTGGGCCTCGAAGAGGTCCCGTTCGACGACGAGGCGGGCGTCTGGAAGGTGACCGTCGGCTTCAACCGGCCATGGGACCGAGTCAAGAACCTCGCGGACGCGATGTCGTCGGTTTCCGCAGGCGAGCTTCCCGAGTGGAAAAGACGCTCGTTCAAGGTCGTCCGGATCCAGGACGATACGGAGAAGGTGATCTCCCTGACTCATCGCGTGCCGGCCGAGTGATTATCGGATCGACGGACCGCCATCGGCCGGGCGGCGTCCGCTCACCTATGTTTCCCACTGTCCGGGGTTTGGCAAGGACGGCCGGCGGCCGGAACGGCGGTAATCGGGTCGACCAGCGCCTCAATGTTTGACGTCGGTGGCTGGGTTCGCTGGACAGCCCAGAGTTCAGTCGTCGCTTCGCCAGTCGTCGGCGTCCAGATCCCTGATGCGGTCGGAAAAGACGCCGTGCATGGTGATCAGGCGGTCAGCGAGCCACTCGTGTTGCCGAGGCCAGTCCGATTCATCGAACGGGTCGACCTCGCGACGCTCGTGTGCGATCCGGCAGTCCTGCTTTTCCGGCAACTCTTGCCAGTCCAGGGTATCGCCGAAGTCCCGCTCGATCTCGTCCTTTTGCTGTCGCAGGAGGCCGAAAAACGCCTTCGCGTCGCTCCCGGAAATGTAGAGTTCCGTCTGAATGCGTTTCTTCGAGCGCTGCATCACCGCACTTACGCGAAAGTCGGTGCGCCCGACGCCATAGCCCATCCAAGATGCCGGTTGTGGCGTTCGGTTGCCGAGGATATCCCCCCTTCCCTTGTCGTTGAGCACCTTGTGGAACGCATCCCAATACTCCCTCTGTTTCACCCGCGTCTCCGACAGTTTGTCATCGGCAGCCGCTTTTGAGACCTTGCGCGACCAGTCGTTCGGCTTCGAGACGACGTTGAGTTTCGGCGCCACCGACGAGTCGCCGATCCGCCACAGCTCGATCTCGAGCCCGAAGAAGCGGAAACGCTCGTCGGTGATTCCGTTCAGCCAGTCGAGCGCCGCACGGTGCTCGCCGATGAAGGACTTTGCGACCCAGACGACGGTCACCGCCTCCAAGCCGGCCGCGTAGGTCAGCAACTGCCCGAGATGGGTATGGTCGGTCTTCTCCATCTGGTTCTCGATCACCACCCGGGAGTCGGTGCCGGCTTCCCGGCACAGGATGTCGGCGCTAAAGGGACCGACAGATTTCTCTTGAGCTTCCAGTTCCAGCTCGATCCCGAGCGTTTCCTCCAGCACGTCGAGATTTTCGGCGAGCCACGGCGTGAAGTTTCGGTCCTCCACGGTCCAGGCTTCCCGGAGATCGACGCGCTCCAGACGGGCGATCGGGCCGACGCCTTCGGACGCCATCGTGTCCATGTTTGCTCCTTCCCTCTCCATCTGCGCGTATCTCTACCTTTCTACACGATTCCGCCCGGCGCGCGGGCTCGGCTTCCCCTTTCGGCGCCGACGGGCTAACATCGGCGGCGTCATCGGCCGCGGGTTCGGGACCCGCGCCACTTCCGCCGGTTCGTCCGGCGCCCGTCAGGGGAGGCGGAAAGCCATGTCGAACATCGAATCGCGTCGGGTCGCCAGCAAGGGCGTCTGGGAGGGGCTGCACCCCGCCATGGGCATCGCGTCCAAGGGCATGGTGGCGGCGTTCGTGGTGTTCACCGCCCTCTACGTCGACTTCGCCAACTCCCTCTATTCGGCGATCCGCGGCTGGATCGAATCGGCACTCAACTGGTACTACGTCAGCGCCGTGGCGGCGATGCTGTTCGTGTGCCTCTACTTGATGTGCAGCCGCTTCGGGAGCGTCAGGCTGGGCGACGACGACAGCAGGCCGGAGTTCAGCAACTTCTCGTGGTTCGCGATGCTGTTCTCGGCCGGCGTCGGCATCGGCCTGCTGTTCTTCGGCATCGCCGAGCCGATGTTCTATTTCGACAATACCGCGCCGTGGGGCTACCCCAACAATCCCTTCGCCGATCAGGCGGGGGCCGCCGCCATGAACGAGACCCGCGCCGTGTTCGCGATGCGGGTGACCTACTTCCATTGGGGCTTTCACGGTTGGGCGGTCTACGTCGTGGTCGGCCTCTGCCTGGCCTATTTCGGCTTTCGCAAGAAGCTGCCCCTGACCCTGCGCTCGGCGCTCTATCCGGTCATTGGCGATCGCATCTACGGCCCCGTCGGCCACGCGGTGGACCTGCTGGCGGTGTTCGGAACCGTGTTCGGCGTCGCCACTTCGCTGGGTCTCGGCGTGAGCCAGATGGCGGCCGGCCTGCACCACCTGTTCGGAATCGACGCCGGCACGCTCACGCAGATCATCCTGATCGCCGCCATTTCGGTCGTCGCCACGCTGTCGGCGGTGTCCGGAGTGGGCAAGGGCATCCGCATCATCTCGGAATGGAACATCTGGCTCAGCGTCGTGCTGCTCGCCTTCTTCCTGTTCGGCGGTCCGACGAAATGGCTGCTGGGCTTCTTCGTCACCACCGCCGGCGACTATCTCTGGAACGTCATTCCCATGGGCTTCCAGACCTTCAACGCCGAGGGCGCGGCCGCGTGGCAGGGCGGGTGGACGATCTTCTACTGGGGCTGGTGGATTTCCTGGGCGCCCTTCGTCGGTATGTTCATCGCCAGGATCAGCCGCGGCCGCACGATCCGCGAGTTCATGGTCGGCGTCATGTTCGTGCCCACCACCATCGCGTTCTTCTGGCTCTGCATCTTCGGCGGCAACGCCATCCACGCGGAACTCCAGGCCGCGGGCGGCGTCGGCACCGCCGGGATCGCCCAGCTGGTCCGCGACTGGAACCTTCCGGCCGCCCTCTACGGCACCGTCGACCTGGTCACCGGCCTTTCGTGGCTGAATTGGGCGATGGCGGCGCTCGCGACCCTGCTGCTGGCGACGTGGTTCATCACGTCGTCGGATTCGGGCACGCTCGTCATCACCACCATGCTCAGCATGGGCGACGACAACCCGCCGCAGAGGTTCCGTATCGTCTGGGGGCTGGGAGAGGGTCTCGTCGCCGCGGTGCTGCTCTTCGCCGGCGGCCTCAAGGCGTTGCAGACCGCCTCCATCGCGGCCGCCCTGCCGGTCAGCGTCATCATGCTGCTGATGGCCTACGGAATCGTGAAGTCGCTGCACGAGGACCCGAGCGCCGTGCCGGCGACGGGGGCCAGGACGGCGCCGGACGGCACCAGCCTGAGCGGCGAGCTTCACGCCTGAGGCGCGCGCCGTTCAGGCGACGTGACGGATCCGGGTGTCGCCCTTCTCGACGAAGACGTATCCGACCTCGGGACGGCGGGAGAGCTCCTGGACCAGGGTCGCGACCGGCGTCCGCGCCGTGGGCCGTCCCGCGCGCACCTTGCGGGCCTCGCGCCATTCGTCGAGGAGCTTGGGCTTGAAGTGCATGGCCAGGATCAGTTCCTCGTCCGAGTCGAAGGGGCCGTGCTCGGCCCGGAAGCGCTCCACCATCGGTTCGAGCAGGGCGCCCGGCCGGTCCGAGATCGGCTCTTCCCCGTCGGCGACGCGGTCGAGGACGTTCGGGTCGACGGGCGCCGCCAGCTCGCCGTACCAGCCCAGGACGTAGCGCTTGATCTCCGTCTGGACGGTCGTGTAGCGCTCGTCCTCGACGACGTTCAGCAGCGCCTGGACGCCGATGAACTGGGACATCGGGCTCACCATGATGGGCCAGCCCAGTTCCTCGCGCATCCGGGAGATCTCGTCGAGCACGGCGGGGAGCCTGTCACGGAGGCCGAGCTCCTCCATCTGCTTCTCGAGGTTGCTCCTCATGCCGCCCGGAACCTGATGCCGGAACAGCCCCGGGTCGTAGGCGACGGGTGCGCCGATGGGCTTGTCGTGCCTGATCGCCTGTTGCCGGAAGTGCTCCGCGACCGCGTCGACCTTGTCGAAGTCGAGGTCGAGGTCCATGCCCCGGTCGCGCGCCTCGCGGGCGATCAGCTCGGTGGGCGGATTCGACGTGGCGTGCGCGATGGGCGAGGTCGCCGTGTGCGCCACGTCGATGCCCAGGGGGAGGGACTCGAGGACGACCAGAGGCCCGAGCCCCGAGGTGCAGTGGGTGTGCATGTGCAGGTCGACGCCATCGCCGATCGCCGCACGCATCGCCGGAACCAGGGTGCGGACGCGGTCCGGCGTCAGCAGGGCGCCGGAATCCTTGATCTGGACCGCGTCGACGCCGAGGGCGACGAGTTCCCTGGCCTTCCGGACGAAGTGCTCGTCGGTGTGGACCGGGCTTTCGCTGAAGACGATGGAGCCCACGGCGTGCAGGCCGGCGGCCTTCGTCGCCGCGATCGACACCGCCATGTTGCGGGTGTCGTTGAGCGCGTCGAAGGTGTTGATGCAGCCGATGCCGTATCGCGCCAGCGTGTCGATCGTCAGCGGGAACACGTCGTCGGCGAACAGGTCCCAGCCGAGGACGTTGAGGCTGCGGATGTAGACGTTCTTGAGGGTGCGCGGCGCCAGCCGCTGGATCATGCGGAGGCGCTCCCACGGATCCTCGGCCAGATAATAGATGCAGGACTCGAACACGGCGGAGCCGGCGATCCCCATCACGCCGTAGCCCGCCTCGTCCATGGTCGGGACGATGGGCTCCATCATCTCGCTCGTCATGCGGGTCGCCCAGAGGCTCTGATGGGCGTCCCGCAGCGCCGTTTCCCAGATACGAAGCTTCCTGCTCATGCCGCCATGTTCTCCTGTGGCATCACCCGTTCGATGTTCTTCTCCAGCCACCGCGTGTTGAAGGCGTTCGTCCGGAAGGCCTCCGAATCGAGCAGGGACAGGTGGAAGGGAACGGTCGACGGAATACCGTCGATGACGTATCCCGCCAGGGCCGCGCGCATCCTGTCGATGGCCTGGGCGCGGTCGGGCGCCCATACGACGACCTTGGCGATCATGGAATCATAGTAGGGCGGCACCGTGTAGCCGGCGTAGCAGTGCGAATCGACCCGCACGCCGGGCCCGCCGGGCGCGACGTAGGCGGAGAGCGCGCCGGGCGACGGCATGAAGTTGCGGGCGCCGTCTTCCGCGTTGACGCGACATTCGATGGCGTGGCCCCGCGGTTTCACGTCCTGCTGCCGCAACGACGGGCCTTCGCCACCCGCGATCAGGAGCTGCTCGCGCACGAGGTCCACGCCCGTCAGCATCTCGGTGACCGGGTGCTCGACCTGGATGCGCGTGTTCATCTCGATGAAATGGAACGCGCCGGCATCGAGATCGAGGAGGAACTCGACGGTGCCGGCGCCTTCGTAGTCGACACTCGCCGCCAGGGCGACCGCGGCCTCGTGAAGATCCTGCCGCAGGTCCGGCGCGATGACCGGACAGGGGCCTTCCTCCACCAGCTTCTGGTGACGCCGCTGCATCGAGCAATCGCGCTCGCCCACGTGCATGACGCCGCCCCGGCCGTCGCCCAGCACCTGGACCTCCACGTGGCGCGCATTGCCGATGTACTTCTCCAGATAGATCGCCGAATCGCCGAACGCCGCCTGCGCCTCGGCCTGCGCCGAGAGCGCGTTCCGGGACAGCTGGGCCGGGGTCTCGGCGAGCATCATGCCGCGCCCGCCGCCGCCCGCCGCCGCCTTGATCAGGACGGGGTAGCCGATCTCCCCGGCGACCGCGGCCAGCTCGCCGGCGTCGACGGCCTTGCCGTCGGAGCCCGGGACCGTCGGCACGCCGGCCTCCGCCGCGGCCGTGCGCGCCGCGGCCTTGTCGGCCATCCGCCGGATGGCGTCTCCCGCGGGACCGACGAACTTGACGCCGGCGTCGGCGCACTCGTCGGAGAACGCGGCGTTCTCGGCGAGGAAGCCGTAACCCGGATGAAGGCCGTCGGCCTTGGCGTACATGGCGGCGCCGATCAGCGACCCGGCATTGAGATAGCTCCGCGTCGCCTGCGCCGGCCCGATGCAGACCGCCTTGTCCGCGAGGCGGACGTGGAGCGAGTCGCGGTCCGCCTCCGAGTAGACGGCCACCGTCTCGATGTCCAGTTCGCGGCAGGCGCGGATGACCCGCACGGCGATCTCGCCGCGATTGGCGATGAGGACCCGGCGCAGCATCCAGTTCGCGCGCGGCGATCAGCGGGGCTCGAACCACATGACGGGCTGGCCCGCGCCCACGGCTTGCGCGTTCTCCACGGGAATGTGCGACACCACGCTGTCGCAGGGCGCCTTCAGCGTGTTCATCACCTTCATCACGTCGAGGATGCATACGGTGTCGCCGCTCTTCACCTCGTCACCCTCGTCGACGAAGGGGTCGGCGCCCGGCGCCGACGCCCGGTAGAAGGTTCCCGACAACGGGGAGGTGAGCGCCACCGCGGTATCGCTCGGCGGGGCGGAGTCGGCGGCGGCCGGGGGCTCCGCCGCCGCCGCGGCCGACGGAGCGGGACTCGCCGTCGGCGGTTCGGACGTCGTGGCCGGCGGGGCGGCGGGTGTCGCGACCGCCGGGGCGCCGTCGGCGTCGTGCTTGCGGACGATCAGCTTGAAATCGTCGACCTCGATATGGATCTCCCTGGTCGACGATTGGTCGATGATCTTGAGGATTTCCTGAACGTCTTCGTAGGTGAGTGACACCGCAGAACCCTCTGTCCGCCCCTTCGCCTGCGGACCCGATCCGCCTCCCGCGCCGGCCGCACGGGGCGCGAGCGGCGGCGGCGCCCGACGAGCGCGAACCTACGAAACACATACGGGAACGCGAGTCAACTTGACCGGCGCGGGAACGCGATCCACCCCCTCCCGGCCCCCTCGGGCAAGGGGGAGGAGCATGAACGAACCCGCCGCCGGACGAGGCTTACGGACGGGCGGCCAAGATACTAAGGTCCGCGGTCTCCATCGGAGTCCGGAAATCCTCGGGAACGCGGCGTGAGCAGAACACCGTTCATCGAAGACAGGCAGAAGGGCGACACCATCGGGCCGCTCCGGCACGTCGCCCGATTCCTTCGGCCCTACCGCCTGCGCGCCGTCTCGGCGCTGATCTGTCTCGTCATCGCCGCCGGGGCCGTTCTCGCCGTCGGTCAGGCGCTCCGCCGGGTCGTCGATTTCGGATTCGGCGCCGACGGCGCGGTGCTCGACCAGTACTTCCTGGCGCTGCTCGGGATCGTCGCCCTGCTCGCCGCGGCGACCTACGGCCGGTACTACGCCGTGGCGTCCCTGGGCGAACGGGTCGTCGCGGACATGCGCCGCGAGGTCTATGCGCACGTCATCGGCCTCAGCGCCGAGTTCTTCGAGTCGACGCGCACCGGCGAGATCCTCTCCCGGCTGACGACGGACACCACGCTCATCCAGTCGGTCGTGGGGATGACCGCGTCCGTGGCCTTGCGCAACACGTTGATCTTCGCCGGCGGATCCGTCCTGCTGATCGTCAGCAGCCCCAAGTTGACGGGGATCGTCTTCCTGATCGTCGTCCTGGCGGTGCTGCCCGTGATCGTGTTCGGCCGCCGTGTCCGGCGGCTTTCCCGCGAAAGCCAGGACAGGCTGGCGGACGTCGGCGCGTTCGCCGGCGAGTCCCTCGACGCGGTGCGGACGGTCCATGCGTTCGGCCGCGAGGACGCCAGCCGCCGGAGGTTCGGCAGAATCGTCGAGGCCGCCCACGCGGTGGCCCTGCGCCAGATCAGATCCCGCGCCCTGCTCACCGGCATCGTCATCCTGCTGGTGTTCGGCGCGGTCGACGTGGTTCTGTGGATCGGCGCGCGCGACGTGATCTCGGGCGCCATGACCGGCGGTCAACTCGCCGCGTTCGTCTTCTACGCGGTCATGGTGGCCGGCTCCGTCGGCTCGCTGTCGGAGGTGTACGGCGACCTTCAGCGCGCCGCCGGGGCGACCGAGCGCCTGATGGAACTGCTGGCGACGGAGCCCGCGATATCCGCCCCGGAGTCGCCGGCTGCCCTGCCGCGGCCCGCGCGCGGCGAGGTTCGTTTCGACCGCGTCACCTTCCGCTATCCGGCGCGGCCGGAGATCCGCGCGCTGGACTCGTACTCCCTGTCGGTCGCGCCGGGCGAGCGGCTCGCGCTCGTCGGCCCCTCGGGCGCGGGAAAGACGACCGTGTTCCAGCTTCTTCTCCGGTTCTACGACCCGGAGTCGGGGCGGATCTCCATCGACGGCGTCGACCTGCGGGACGCGAGGCCCGAGGACGCGCGCCGGCGTATCAGCCTCGTGCCTCAGGATCCGGTCATCTTCGCCGACGACGTCTGGAGCAACATCCGCTACGGCCGTCCCGAGGCGACCGACGAGGAGGTCCGCGCCGCGGCCGAGGCCGCCGCCGCGGCCGAGTTCGTCGAGCGGCTGCCGGACGGATACGGAACCTTCCTGGGCGAGCACGGCGCCCGGCTTTCGGGCGGCCAGCGCCAGAGGATCTCCATCGCCCGCGCGATCCTGCGCAATCCCGCGATACTCCTGCTCGACGAGGCGACCAGCGCGCTCGACGCGGAGAACGAACGGATGGTTCAGCAGGCGCTGCAGACGCTCATGGACGGCAGAACGACGATCGTCATCGCCCATCGCCTGGCGACCACGTTGAAGGCCGACCGGATCGTGGTGATGGACGCCGGCGACGTCGTGGCCGGCGGAACCCACGCGGAATTGATAGCGGAGGGCGGGCTGTACGCGCGGCTGGCCGAACTGCAGTTCGACATGCCGGGGACCGCGGAGGCGGTGGCGCGGTAGTCCGCCCGCCGCCCCGCGCGGTTCCCCGACGCTACCGCTCGGTCAGTTTCAGCTCGATACGCCGGTTGCGGCGATGGCCGATCTCGTCGGCGCGCGAGTCCAGGGGCTGGAACTCGCCGAAACCCGCCGCCGCCAGACGCTCCGGCGGCACCCCGCGCTCGACGAGGAACTTGACCACGGACACGGCCCGAGCCGTGGAAAGCTCCCAGTTCGAGGGGAATCTGGAGGTGGAGATCGGGACGACGTCGGTGTGGCCGTCGACGCGCAGCACCCACGAGATCTCCGGCGGTATCGATCCCGCGATCTCCAGCAGGGTCGTCGCGAGGTGGGCGAGCTGCCGTTGTCCGTTGTCGCCGATCTCCGCCGAACCCGATTCGAACAGAACCTCGGACTGAAAGACGAAGCGGTCGCCGACCACGCGGATATCCGGCCTGTCTCCCAGCACCTCGCGCAGACGTCCGAAGAACTCCGACCGATAGCGCGAAAGCTCCTCGACCTTCCGGGCCAGCGCCACGTTGAGCCGCTTGCCGAGGTCGGCGATCACGGCCTTCTGCTCCCTGTCCTTCTCCTCGGCCGCCTCCAGGGCGGCGTTGAGACGCGCCAGTTGCCGGCGCACGGCGTCGAGTTGCTGATTCAGGAGCGCGACCTGGGCCTGGGCCTCGGCCGACAGCTCCTTCTCCCGGCTCAACGAGTCGCTGCTCTCGTTGTACAGGCGTTGAAGCTCGGCGAGCCGGAGCTCGCGGTCTTCCAGTTCACCTTGAGCCAGAAGGGTGCGTTCCCGTTCGTCGGCGAGGCGCGCCTCGAGCGCCTTGCTCTCGTCGCGAAGCTGCGTGGCGAGCGATTCCGAGTCCTCCAGGGCCTTGGCGAGCTCGCCCACCCGCCGCTCCAGATCGTCCCGCACGGACGCGAGCGCCGCGATGTCCCGTTTCAGGCGCTCGATCTCGCCGAGCCGCGCCTCGATGGTTGCGCGATCCGCGGCGATCGTCTCGGCGGCGGCCGCCAGCCTGGATTCCGCCTCTTCCAGATCGAGGGCGAGCCGCTCGCGCTCGCGCGTCGTTTCCTGCAACGAGACCGACAACTGGGCGACGTCGAGGCGCAGATCCTCGTTGGTCCGGCGTTCCAGGGCGAGCAGTTCGGCGATCTCCGCGAGTTGGCGGTTCAGTCTCTCGAGCGCCTGATCCCGCCCCGACAGGGCCTGACTGAGGAAAAAGTGGGCAATCATGAAGACGGCGAGAACGAAGATGATGACCAGCAGCAGGGTCGTGAGCGCGTCGACGAACCCCGGCCAGATGTTGTCGCTGCGCCGCGTTCTTCCGCGACCGGCGAGCGCGGGCACGGCGTCGCTCCCCTGCCGCTAGCGCGAGTCGCGCCCGAGCGCCGCCATCGTCCGGGCGAGCAGCTTTATCTCGCCGCGGAACTCCTGAACGAGGTGGTCGCGGGCGGGGCCGGACTCTTCAAGGAGGCGCTTGACGTAGACATCGATGTTGCGCAGATGCGCGCGGCTTGCCTCGTCCAGGGAGATCGTCGTTTCCGCCGACGCCACCTCCGCCAACCGTTCCAGGACCGGTCGCATTTCGATCTGGTTCTCGGCGAGCCTGATCATGAGGTCCTGTTCCGATTTCATCTGATCGGTGAGCGTCGCCAACCGGTCGGACAGGGACAGCAGGGTGGCGTTCGCCGACGCGCCGCTGTCCGCGCTGCGGGAGATCGTGCGCTGGAGCGTGTCGAGGCTTTCGGCCGTCTGCTCCAGCAGCGCGCTCACATACGCCGGCACGGACTCGCCGTCGCCCACGCCGATGCCCGAGGAGAGCCGGGTGATGCTGGAAAGCCATTCCTCCAGTTCGTTGTAGAAACGGGTTTGCGCCTGGCCCGCCTGGAGCTCCAGGAAACCGAGGACGAGGGATCCGGCGAGACCGAACAGGGACGACGAGAAGGCCGTTCCCATGCCGGCGAGCGGGGCCTCGAGGCCCGCCTTCAACGTTCCGAACAGGCCGGCGGGGTCGTCCACGTCGGCCGTGAGGTCGTGGATCGTGTCGCCGACCGCCGTCACCGTCTCGAGAAGGCCCCAGAACGTGCCCAGAAGGCCGAGAAAGATCAGAAGGCCGATCAGATACCGGGCCGTTTCCCGGGATTCGTCGAGCCGCGCCGCGAGGCCGTCGAGCAGGGAGCGCATCGATGACGTCGACAGCCAGCGCTGGCCGGGCTGGTCGCCGAGCATCGTCGCCATCGGGGCCAGAAGGGTCGGGTGTCGGGGCACCTCCACGCCGGCACGGCGGTGGCGGAGGCGTTCGACCCACTCGACCTCGGGTCCCAGAACGCGGACCTGCCGGAACACGTAGATGATGCCGAACAGCAGAACGCCGAGAATCAGGCCATTGAGGCCCGGGTTGGCCATGAACGAGCGTTCGAGCTGCTCGAAGAGGAGGGCCGCCATCCCGCCAATGGCCAGGACGAACAGGCCCATCCGTATCAGGAAACTCCGGGGACGCGTCATGAGGACACCCATGGTGGTATGCGCGGGAGCGGCGTCCCGGCGGGAGTGCCCATCGCCCACCCGCGGTCCGCCGCCGCTGAAGTCGGTCGATGTCACCGGGTCAGGAGGACGACGTCGACGCGTTCGGACGGCCCGCCATCCTCCGGGTGTCCCAGCGCCCGGACGTCGATCCGCGTGCTTCGTATCCCCTGCTCGATGAGGAACGAACGCACCTCGAGCGCGCGCGACAACGAGAGCCGGCGCGCCAACCTCCGGGTTTCGCCCGTCCCGTCGGCGTGAGCCTTCAGTTGCAGGCGGCCGTCGTTCTCCATCATCGTCGCGGCCAGGGACTTCAGCTTCCGTTCGGCGTCCGGCGTCAGCCTCATGCTCGCGCCGCCGAAGTCGATACGAAGAATCGGCCCGCCGGCCGGCGGCAGCGGAATCCCGGGCAATGCCGCGACACGTTTCTCCGGGCTCTCCGCGCCGCGGGCTCGCGCCGGCGGCGGCGCGGGCCGGGCTTTCGGAGGCGCGGGCGCCGCGGCAACCGGCGAGGACGGGGATGGAGGCGCTTTCGCGACGGGTGGCGGGGGCGCCTTGGCCGCCAGCGGCGGAAGCGCCTTCGGCGCGGGTGCGGGCGGAGGAGCCGCCGCCGCTCGATCCGGCGGCGAGACGGCGCGCCGCGTCACGCGCGGCGGCGGCGCGGCGGGCATCGATTCGGCGGCCCGCCGCGCGGTTCCAGGCCGGGGCGCGGGGACCGGGCGCGGCGCCGTTCGCGGGACGACGCTCCGCGCGCCGGACTCCGGCGCGCGGAGCCGTCCGCCCGTGTCCGGGAGCCGGTCGAGGACGTCGAGATTCACTTCCACCGCAGGCCCTCCGCGGCCGCCGACGATCACCGTGGACTGGGCCGGAGCCTCCCCGGCCGGCCACGAGGAAAGGGCCAGCGTCCCCAGCACGACGGCCGTGGCGCGAGGCTTCGCGCGGCGGGCTCCCCGCCGCGACGGCGCGCAGAACGGCATGATCCGGTCAGACTCCATTTCGTGTCTTGCGGCCGTCCCCCTCGCCCATCGGGCCGTTCGGCACAATAGCCCAGGGGACATACCCCGACAACCGGTCAAGCCACGGTCCGTCATGGAGTCGGTGACGAGAGCTCCCGCGTTTCGGCGCCGGCCGCGTCGACGCCGCAAGGGGCGCCGTCACCGCTCTTCGCGCCCGGCGTCTCGAAGCATCGCTCCGACGGCGTCGAACAGGCGGTCGTTGGCCGCGACGACGTCGCCGGTGTCGATCATGTCGTTTCCGCCGCCGATCTCCCCCACGAGCCCCCCGGCCTCGCGGACCAGCACGATCCCGGACGCCAGGTCCCAGGGACGAAGCCCCTGCTGCCAGAACCCGTCCAGTCGGCCGGCGGCGACGTAGGCGAGGTCGAGCGCCGCGGACCCGAGGCGGCGGATCCCGGCGGTTTTCGGCGTCATGGCGGAGAGCTCGGCGATGGCGCCGCGACGGTTCGGCCGCCCTCGCGGGTGAACGTCCGTGGCCAGAACCGCCGTCTCCAGGTGCTCGCGGGCGGAGACCCGCAGGCGACTGTTGTTCAGGTACGCACCGGCGCCCTTCTCCGCCCAGAACATCTCGTCGCGCAGGGGATCGTAGGTGACGCCGGCGAAGATGCCGCCGTCGCGCTGGAGGGCGACGGCGAGACAGAAATGCGGGATTCCGTGGAGAAAGTTCAGCCTCCCGCCGAGGGAAGCCACGATCCAGCGGTTCGACGTGTCTTCCCCCCGGACCTCGCCTGACCTCTCCGAAAGCGCCCCGTAACGGGGGCGGGCCGATACGAGCTCCGAGAGGAGTATCCGTTCCGCGCGCTCGTCCGCGGCGGCGGCGAACTCCGCAGGGCCTTTCCTCGAGACCTGGAGCTGCTCGACCTCGCCGAAATCGCGGACGAGCGTTCGCGCGGCCTTGCGGACGGCGCCCGTCATGACGTTGACCAGCGCGGATCGGAGCGTCATGCTTGTCCGTCCCCGTGCTGGGCGGGATCAGGTCTCGGCCCGTCTGGCGTAGCTTCCGTCGGCCGTGTCGACGACGATGCGATCGCCGGCCTCGATGAACGGGGGCACCATGGTGCGCACGCCGTTTTCCAGAATGGCGGGTTTGTACGAGGCGGCGGCCGTCTGTCCCCGGACCGTGGGCTCGGTCTCGGTCACCGTCATGGTCACGGTCTCGGGAAGCGCGACGCGGATGGGCGTGCCCTCGTGGCCCTCGATCATGACGATCATGCCGTCCTGAAGAAACATGGCGGGCTCGCCGACGAGAGCCGAGGACAGCTGGGTCTGGTCGTAGGTCTCCGTGTCCATGAACGTGAGCATCTCGCCGTCGGCGTAAAGGAACTGATGCTCCTTCTGGTCGAGCCGGACGCGTTCGACCGACTCGGAGGAGCGGAACCGCTCGTTGAGCTTCGATCCGTTCTTCAGGTTCTTCAACTCGACCTGAAGGTAGGCGCCTCCCTTGCCCGGTTGCGTATGCTGGATCCTGACCGCCGCCCACAAGTCGCCGTTGTGTTCGATCACCATCCCGGGCCGGATCGCGTTGCCGTTTATGCGCATGGTTCCGTTCGCGTGGTCTTCGTTCGCGCCCCGGAGGCGGGCCCCGAACCCGCCCGGAGGCGGCGCGGAACCTAACAGTTCGACCGCCTCGGTTCAATCGGACGGACCGCCGTCGGACCCGTCGGGAATCCGCTCCAGCGTGCGCGCGATGGCGTCGTTGAAGGCGCGGACTCCGGCGGCCGGCCCGTGTTCATGGTCCCACACGGCCGAGACGACGGCCAGGAAATTCGCGCCCGCCCGAATCAGCGGAGGACAATTCGACGGCGTGATTCCACCGATGGCGACGGTCGGGGTCGGCAGGATGTCGGCGGCCCATTCCAGGATCTCCGGCGTCGCCCGCGTCGCGGCGGACTTCGTGCCGGTCCGGTGGAACGCGCCGAACGCCACGTAATCGGCCCCGTCCTCGGTGGCCGTTACGGCGAGGTCGCGCGAGTCGTGGCACGTCACGCCGATGACCTTGTCCGGCCCCAGGAGCCGCCGGGCCTCCTCGAAGGTCGCGTCTTCCTGTCCGATGTGCACGCCGTCCGCATCACCGATGGCGGCGAGGTCCGGGCGGTCGTTGATGAGCAACGGGACGTCGCGCCGATGGCAAACGGGCGCCAGAATTTCCGCCGCGCGCAGGACGTGAGCGTCGTCACAATCCTTCAGCCGCAACTGGAGGCAGGCGACGTCGCCGCCGTCGAACGCGGCCTCGAGTTGTTCGGAGAAGCGCGGGGCGTCGATCGCGGGCGGCGAGACGAGGTAGAGGCGGCATCCGCTCGAAGACATTGCGACAGTCTACCGCCGGGTTCGCATGGCCGTCAGGGTACCCGAACACGGCCGTGACGGCGCCCGGGGGCTCCCGTGAGTTTCCGTGGTTGACGGCGCGTCGGGGCCAATTCTATGCTGTTCGCGAAGGTCGCCGGATAACTCCTTTCGACAGAATGACAATCGTCCGTCGACCGACCGCCGGGCGGGGCGGGGAGGATGGAGGTCATGAGCGAAGAGGTTTCGGCCGCCGAGCGCCTGGAGCGATCGCTCGATCGGCTCGAGCAGGCGGTCGCGGATCGAATCTCGACGGCCGGCGCGTCCGCCGCCGAACGGGCCGAGGCGCTCGAATCCGCGAACGAGTCCCTGAAATCCCGGCTGAGCGCGGTACAGACGGAAAAGGGCGCGCTCGCGAGAGCGCTGGAGGATGCGAACGCCGAGTATCGCGTCCTGGAAAACGCGGCGGACACCGTCCGGGATCGGCTGGACGAGACGATCGGGCGGCTCCGCGAAGTCTTGAGCGCCTGACATGGCCCACGTCGAGGTGACGGTCAACGGCCGCGAATACCTCGTCGCCTGCGAGGACGGCGAGGAGGCGCATCTGATCGAGCTGGCGGACTATCTGAACCGTATCGTCGGCGAGCTGATTCAATCGATCGGCCAGGTCGGAGAGGCGCGCCTCATGCTCATGGCCGGGTTGCTCATCGCTGACGAGTTGTTCGAGTCCCGCAACGCCATCGCCCGCCTCGAATCGGACATCGCCGACGCGAAACTGGCCGGCGGCAAGGCCGCGGAAGAGGCCGTCGAGGCGACGAACGCCGTGCTCGATCGAACCGCTGCGCGTCTCGACGATATTGCCGATCGGTTGCGGAGCGCCTAGTTTGAAGGGGCGGCGGGTTCTGCTCGGCGCGTCGGCGGTATCGTCCCTGGGGTCAAACCGATCTATCGGGAGCCGTCTCTGCCGGGGCCGTGGTCCCGGTACGCGGCGCCCACCTGCACAGGCAGGCCACAGAGGATCGGCTCCGTCGACGGCCGTGGCGGTCCCGCCGGCCGCGTCTCCTTGACGTCGTGGATGCGGTCTCCGCCAAGGCGTCCCTGAGGAAGGTCCTCCGGACGCGGCGTCCGGAATTGCGCGATTCGGCGCCGCGGAACGCCGCCGGGCTCGCCGCCCGTAATTTTCTCGATCGGGTCGGAGCGCCGGCGGCGCGCATCGTGTCCGGGTACTGGCCGATCCAGAGCGAACTGGACCCGCGGCCGCTGCTGACGGCGCTCGGAAGGCGGGGCGTGCGCTGCGCCCTTCCCGCCGTCGCCGGACGCGGACGGCCTCTGGAATTCCGCGAGTGGACACCCGGAGATCCGTTGGCGGAGGGAGAGTTCGGAACCGGAGAACCCGTTTCCGGCGCGCGGGCCGTCGTGCCGGAGGTGCTGATCGTGCCGCTGCTGGCATTTGACAGGCACGGGTACAGGCTGGGATACGGGGGTGGCTACTACGATCGCACGATCCGTTCGCTCCGCCGGGGAGCGGCGCATTGTCTGGCGGTCGGGTTCGCTTACGCCGGACAGGAGGTCGACGCCGTTCCACGCGACGAAACGGACGAGCGCCTGGATTGGGTCGTCACCGAAATCTCCGCGAGGACATTCTCATGAAACTCCTGTTCGTGGGCGACGTGGTGGGCCGCTCGGGGCGAAGGGTCGTGCGCGAGCACGTTCCGTCCTTGCGGGAGGGGCTGGGCCTCGACTTCGTGATCGCCAACGGCGAGAACGCGGCCGGCGGATTCGGGATCACCCGTGACATCTGCAACGAGTTCTTCGATGCCGGCGTGGACGCGATCACGACCGGGAATCACGTCTGGGACCAGAAGGAGATACTCACCTTCATCGACAACGAGGAGCGCCTGCTGCGGCCCTGCAACTATCCCGCGGGCGCGCCCGGCCGCGGCGTCGGACTTTACGAGCTGCCGCAGGACCGGAGGGTCGTCGTCATCCAGGTGATGGGCCGGGTGTTCATGGATCCGCTCGACGATCCCTTCGTGCGCATCGACGAGGAACTGGCGCCCATCCAGTTGGGGCGCGAGGCCGACGCCATCGTCGTCGACGTGCACGGGGAGGCGACGAGCGAGAAGAACGCCATGGGTCATTACGTCGACGGACGGGTCTCGATGGCCGCGGGAACGCACTCTCACGTGCCGACGGCGGACGCCCGCATTCTCGCGGGCGGGACCGCCTACCAGACCGATCTCGGGATGTGCGGCGACTACGACTCGATAATCGGGATGGAGAAGGAAGAGCCGATCAACCGATTCGTGAACAAGATCCCGGGCGGACGATTCACGCCGGCGCTGGGCAGCGCGACGCTGTGCGGCGCCTACGTCGAAACCGACGACTCGAGCGGGCTCGCCGCTTCCATAACCCCTGTCCGCATCGGTGGGCACCTCATGCCTGCCGGACCCGATTCCCTGGCGATCCACGGCGGCCCCGAGCCTCCCGGGGGGACCGCGGCGCGGCCCGCCGGAGCGGCCAAAAATCCGCCACATTGCTCGCGTAGACCGACAGGCACCGTCGCGTCCAGGCGGTGATCTCGTCCGGGGACCGTCGGGGAACTGCAGCCGCGTTCCACAATATCTGGTATAACGCCTGAAACTCCCGACCAAGTACAGGACGTGAATCGATGGCGGGCCATTCGCAGTTCAAGAACATCATGTACCGCAAGGGCGCCCAGGACGCCAAGCGGTCCAGGCTGTTCTCGAAACTGGCGCGGGAGATTCAGGTGGCGGCGCGAACGGGCATGGCCGACCCGGAAACCAACGCCCGGCTTCGCGCGGCCGTCGCGGCGGCGCGGGCGGCCAACATGCCGAAGGACAATATCGAACGGGCGATCAGGCGCGGCTCGACCGGCGAGGACGACACGTCCTACGAGGAGGTGCGGTACGAGGGGTACGGGCCCGCAGGCGTAGCCGTCATCGTCGAGGCCTTGACGGACAACCGCAACCGCACGGCGGCCGACATACGCTCGGCCTTCGGCAAGTTCGGCGGAACCCTGGGTGAAACGGGAAGCGTTTCGTTCATGTTCGATCGCGTGGGGTCGATCAGCTACCTGCCGGAAGCGGCGTCCGAGGAGGAAATGCTGGAAGCCGCCGTCGAGGCCGGCGCGGGAGACTGCGAGACGACCGGGGACGGTCACGAGATCAACTGCGATCCAGACGATCTGAACGAGGTTCGGGACGCCCTGGAACGGCGGTTCGGGGCGTCGCGAAGCGCGGGTCTGACCTGGAAGCCCCAGACGACGATCCCGGTCGACGAGTCGCGGGCGGACTCGCTCATCCGGCTTCTCGAAACGCTCGAAGACAACGATGACGTTCAACGGGTGTCGGCGAATTTCGACATCCCCGCCGACGTTCTCGACCGTGTGGGCGCCTGAGAGGATGCGCGGTTCGATCGGGATCGTCCGATGAGGATCCTCGGGATCGATCCGGGATTGCGGCGTTCCGGCTGGGGCGTTATCGACGTGTCCGGAAACCGGCTGCGGCACGTCGCCAACGGCGTCGTGACGTCGCGGTCCGACGCCGAATTCCCGCAGCGACTCCGCCAGTTGTTCGAAGGCATCGGCGCCGTCCTGGCGGAGTTCGAGCCTGGGGAAGCGGCGGTGGAGGAGACGTTCGTCAATCGCAATCCCGTCTCGACGCTCAAGCTCGGACAGGCCCGCGGCGTGACCCTGCTGGCGCCGGCGATGGGCGGGTTGCCGGTGGCGGAATATCCGGCGAACCTCGTGAAGAAATCCGTCGTCGGCGTGGGTCATGCCGCGAAGCAGCAGATGCACATGATGGCGCGGACCTTGCTGGGCGGTGTCGCCGTCGAGAGCTCCGACGCCGCCGACGCCCTGGCGGTGGCGATCTGTCACGCCCATCACCGCTCGACCCGGCGGCGATGGGCGCCGGAGCGCCGGACCCGGGCGCGGGCCGCGCCGCACGTCGAGGGAGCCCCCACGGGATGATCGCATGGCTTCATGGCGTCCTGCGCTCGGCGGGAGACGATCACGTCGTCGTCGACGTCCACGGCGTCGGCTATCAGGTCTTCTGCTCGGGCCGGACCATGAGCGCAATGCCCCGCGCCGGCGATCCGGTAACCCTCGAGATCGAGACGCATGTCCGCGAGGATCACATCCAGCTGTTCGGGTTTGCCGAGGGCATCGAACGCGACTGGTTTCGAAGGCTTCAGACCGTTCAGGGGATCGGCGCCCGGGTCGCCCTTGGCGTGCTGTCGGTGCTTTCCCCGACGGATCTGTTCCGCTCGGTCGCCGCGCAGGACCATGCGCCCCTTACCCAGGCGCCGGGCGTCGGACCGAAGCTCGCGCGCCGGGTCGTCGCCGAACTGAAGGACAGGATCCCGCGGTTGGCGGTCGTGGAGGGTGCGGGCGATGTCGTCGGGCCGCCGACCGGAGAGCCGGGCGCCGACGAGGCCGGAGATGCGGTCTCCGCGCTCGTCAATCTGGGGTACGGTCGCGCCGAGGCGTTCGGGGCCGTCGCTGGCGCCGTCTCCACGCTCGGCGGCGATACATCGGTCGAGGCGCTGATCAGGGCCGGGCTGAAGGAGCTGGGGCGGTGACGGACGAACGTGTCATCGCGGCGGACTTCGGTTCCGACGACGTCGCCGAGACGAGTCTCAGGCCCAAGGCGCTGGACGAGTTCATCGGACAGAAGGCCGTCCGCGAGAACCTGCGGGTGTTCGTCGACGCCGCGCGCGGTCGCGGCGACGCGCTGGATCACGTTCTGTTCGTGGGTCCGCCGGGCCTCGGCAAGACCACCCTGGCGCAGATCGTCGCCCGCGAACTGGGAGTCGGCTTCCGGGCGACGTCCGGCCCCGTGGTGGCCCGGGCGGGCGACCTCGCCGCGATCCTGACCAATCTCGATCCGCGGGACGTTCTGTTCATCGACGAGATCCACAGGCTGAGTCCGGCGGTCGAGGAGA
The DNA here is from genome assembly GCA_965200265.1 of Alphaproteobacteria bacterium. Lineage (GTDB taxonomy): Bacteria > Pseudomonadota > Alphaproteobacteria > UBA2966 > UBA2966 > UBA2966. The sequence goes on from OZ241357.1 coordinate 3,307,546, forward strand.
TCCTCTATCCGGCCATGGAGGATTTTCATCTCGACCTCATCATCGGCGAAGGCCCGGCGGCGCGCTCCGTGCGCATCGACATGCCCGCGTTCACGCTGATCGGCGCCACGACCCGGTCGGGGCTGCTGACGACGCCGCTTCGGGACCGTTTCGGGGTTCATGCCCGGCTCGGTTTCTACACGCTGGAGGAGTTGCGGGAGATCGTCGAGCGGGGGGCGCGCGTTCTGGGCGTCGACATCACCGCCGACGGGGCGATCGAAATCGCCAAGCGCTCCCGTGGAACGCCCCGCGTGGCCGGGCGCCTCCTGCGGCGGGTTCGCGACTTCGCCACCGTGGAAGGCGCGACCTCCATCGATCGCGGGATCGCCGACGGCGCGCTTGGGCGTCTCGACGTGGATGCCCGGGGCCTCGACGCCCTCGACCGCCGTTATCTTACCCTCATCGCCGACCACTACGGCGGCGGTCCGGTGGGCGTCGATACCCTGGCGGCCGCCTTGAGCGAGCCCCGGGACACGATCGAGGAGATCATCGAGCCGTTCCTGCTGCAACAGGGGCTCGCCCAGCGAACGTCGCGCGGGCGGATGCTCACGGTGTCCGGGTTCGGACACCTCGGCCTGCGGGCGCCGCGGCGGTTCTCGGCCCAACTGGAACTGGTTCCCGAGGAGGATGTCGAAGATGGTTGACGGACGCCCCGGCGGCCGGACATCGGGTCGAGCGCGTGCCGCCATGCGCGCGCCCGAACGCGACGGCCACGGACGACACGGCGGAACGGGCGGCTAGGCATGGAACGAGAGGCAATCGACGCGGCCGTGCTGGCGGGCTCCGTGGGCGCCCCGGATCTTTCCCTGATCGGCCTGTTCCTGCGCGCCGACGCCGTCGTGAAGGCCGTCCTTCTCATTCTCGTCCTGGCGTCGTTCTGGTGCTGGGCGATCATCGTCGAGAAGATATTCAGGCTGCGCCGGCTGGTGGCGCAGGCGGACGCGTTCGAGGAGTCGTTCTGGTCGGGAGGGTCGCTGGAGGATCTCTACGACCGGATGGGGGAACGACCGGATCATCCGATGGCCTTTCTGTTCGCGGCGGCGATGCGGGAATGGCGGCGAAGCGTTGCGGGAGGCGCCGGAAGCGAACGCACGCTCCATGCCGGCATTCAGGACCGGATCGGACAGATCATGCAATTGAGCATGAACCGGGAGGTGGAGAGCCTGGAGCGCTATATGGGCTTCCTGGCCACGGTCGGGTCGACCGCGCCCTTTATCGGACTGTTCGGCACGGTCTGGGGGATCATGAACAGCTTCCAGGCCATCGCCCTGACCAAGAACACGAGCCTGGCGGTCGTCGCCCCCGGCATCGCCGAGGCGCTGTTCGCCACGGCATTGGGGCTGGTCGCGGCGATCCCCGCCGTGGTCGCCTACAACAAGTTCTCGAACGATATTGCGCGCTATTCGAATCGTCTCGAGAGTTTCGCCGGTGAATTCTCGGCCATCCTCTCCCGTCAACTCGACGAGCATGGATGGACGACCTGATGGCGGCGGTGATCCAGAGTCGCCGCCGGCCTCGCCTTCGCGCGGGACGTCACTTCAAGGTGATGAGCGAGATCAACGTCACGCCGTTCGTCGACGTCATGCTGGTGCTGCTCGTCGTGTTCATGGTGACCGCTCCCCTGCTGACCGTCGGCGTTCAGGTCGATCTGCCGAGGACGAAGGCGGGGATCGTGCAGGGACAGGACGAACCCCTGGCCGTGAGCATCGATGGGCAGGGCCGGCTGTTCCTCCAGGAGACTGCCATCGAGATCGACAGCCTCGTTCCGAGACTGATCGCGATCTCCGGCAACAAGCCGGACATCCGGATATTCGTGCGCGGCGACCGGGTCGTTCCCTACGGGCGCGTCATGGAGGTCATGGGAATGATAAACCGGGCGGGTTTCTCGCGGGTGGCGCTCATCACGGCGAGAACCGACGCCCCGGGCGCGCGCGGGCGGTAGCGGGACGGTGCGCGCCGGGGTTCCCATTTCCGCCGTCATTCACATGGCCGCGTTGTGGATCGGTTTCGTGGGTCTGCCCGACTGGGCGCGCTCGGAACCGGAAATCGTCGAACAGCCCGTGATCGTCGAGCTCGTGACCATCGCCGAGGAAACCAGGGCGGCGCGTCCGCAGCCGGAACCGGTGAAGGAGGAAAAACCGCCGAATCCCCCGCGGAAGCCCGAGGCACCGAAGCTGGCCGAGGCGCCGCCGGCCCCGGCGGCGCCCGAACCGGAGGACACGGTCGTCGTTCCCGAGGCGAAACCCGAGCCGCCCAAGAAGATCACCAAACCCGAACGCAAGCCGGCGTCGCCGTCCAGGAGGGTCGCCAGGGCCAAGCCCGCGCCACCGAAGGCCAAGGCCGCGCCGAAACCGAAGAAATACAAATTCGATGCCGACCGGATCGCGGCGCTGGTCGACAAGACGCCTCGCGAGCGATCGGCGGCGGAGACGCCCAAAACCCCGCGGACGCCGCCCAAGGTCACGTCGCGGACCGCCCAGCCATTGGAGGGGCAGGCGTTGACGTTGTCCGAAGTCGATGCTCTCAGGGCGCAGATCGAGCGGTGCTGGATCGTTCAGGCCGGAGCGCGTTACGCGGAAGATCTCGTCGTGACGATACGTGTCTTTCTCAATCCGGACGGATCCCTGCGTCGCGCGCCACGGATCGTCGATGACGGGCGGATGGCCGCCGACCCGTTTTTCCGGGCGGCGGCGGAAAGCGCCGTCCGCGCCGTTCTGAAATGCGAGCCGTTCAAGATGCCGGTCGCCAAGTACCATCGCTGGCGCGAGATCGAGCTCACGTTCGATCCAAGCGAAATGCTCGGCTGATCGCGATGCGTGTCCTGGCGATCCTGAAGCGCGTGGCCGGCCCGTTCGCGGCATCGGCCATCGTGTTCGCCGCCGCGCCGGCATCCGCCGTTCTGAAGATCGACATCACGCAGGGCGTGGTCGATCCGTTGCCCATCGCGATAAGCGTATTCCGTGCGGCGAACGAGGGGGGGCGCGACGCGGCGCGCGATATCGCGGACGTCGTGACCCGCAACCTCGAGCGGTCGGGCCTTTTCCGGCCCTTGGACCGCAGAGCGTTCATCCAGACGCCCGAGGCGATGAAGGTGCGGCCCCGTTTCGAGGACTGGCGGGCGATCGACGCGCAGGCGCTCGTGACGGGCACGGCGACCATGCTGGAAGACGGCAGGCTTCGTGTCGAATTCCGGTTGTGGGACGTGTTCGCCGGCCAGCAGATGGTCGGACTGGCGTACTCCACCGCTCCTCCGAACTGGCGCCGCGTCGCCCACCTGATCAGCGACGCGATCTACCAGCGCTTGACGGGCGAAGCCGGCTACTTCGACACGCGGATCGTGTATGTCGCGGAAACCGGCCCGCAGACCGCGCGAATCAAGCGGCTCGCGATCATGGATCAGGACGGCGCCCACAACCGCTATCTGACGGATGGCCAGTACCTCGTCCTCACTCCCCGGTTTTCGCCGACCTCGCAGGAGATCACGTACCTGTCCTATCGGCGGGGCGCGCCGCGGGTGTTCATATACAACATCGACACCGGCCAGCAGGAGGTCCTCGGCGACTTTCCGGGCATGACCTTCGCGCCGCGGTTCTCGCCCGACGGCAACAAGGTCATCATGAGCTTCATCAAGGGCGACAACTCCGACATCTACACGATGGATTTGCGGACCCGGCAGATCGCGCGGCTGACGCGGCATTCGGCCATCGACACGTCGCCGTCCTATTCTCCCGACGGTTCGCGGGTCACGTTCAACTCGGATCGCGGCGGAACCCAGCAGTTGTACGTGATGAACGTGGACGGCGGCGACGTGCGTCGCATCAGTTTCGCTCGCGGCCGGTACGCGACGCCGGTATGGTCGCCGCGCGGCGACCTCATCGCGTTCACCAAGTTCGTTCAGGGTCGTTTCTTCATCGGCGTGATGCGTCCCGACGGCAGCGGGGAGCGTCTGCTGACGGAAAGTTTCCTCGACGAGGGGCCCACCTGGGCCCCGAACGGGCGGGTTCTCATGTTCTTCCGGCAGCGGCCGACGCGGAGGGACGGCTCGGGCGGGGAGACGATGCTTTATTCGGTCGATCTCACGGGTCACAACGAGCGCCGCGTCGTGACGCCGACGCAGGCGTCCGACCCGGCATGGTCGCCGCCGGGTTCCGCGCCCCCCTTGCTTCGATGAAAGGGCGCGATTATGCTGTCCTTCGGAGCCGTTGGAATTTCAAGGATTCATGGTATACTGGATCCTTCGAGAAGGGATCAGGCGCGGGCGCCGCGTTCTTCCGAGGGCGACGATGGTTTCCGTGTGTCCGGCTACATTGTGTAAGGAGCTTCCGATGCATCTGAAGGCATTCACCGCGGTCGCCGCTCTCCTGTTCATCGCCGCTTGCGCGACCGCGCCCGAACGAAGCGGCGAGGCATCCGGTACCGGGGACACGGCGCCCGAGACCGCCAAGGTGGAAAGCAAACCGGCCGTGCAACCCCAACCCGAAGGGCCCGAGCCCGGTTCCCGCGCCGACCTCGTGGCCAATGTCGGTGATCGCGTCTTCTTCGATCTCGACAAGTTCGACTTGAGGCTCGACGCTCGGGACACCCTCGATCGCCAGGCCGCCTGGCTGCGGCGGTATCCGGACGTGACGGTGACGATCGAAGGGCATTGCGACGAGCGCGGGACGCGGGAATACAACCTGGCGCTCGGTCAGCGGCGCGCGGCCGCCGTTCGCGATTATCTCGTCGAGCTCGGCGTCTCGGCATCGAGGATCGACGTCGTCAGTTACGGCAAGGAGCGACCGGAGGTCGTGGGGTCCAACGAGGCCGCCTGGAAGCAGAACCGGCGTGGGGTCACCATGGTCGAATAGCTTCCGGTTCCCGGTCTCTTCATCGTGTCCGAAGCCGCTCGCGGTCCCTGACCGCCGGGCGGCTTCCTCGTTCGCCGCGGCCCGATTGACCTAATTTGAACAAATTCGTGCGCTGTCTTGGATTCGAGCGCGCCATGGCACGGTTGCGAGCCGTGAAGACCGCCCGCCGACAGCCGAGCTCCCCATGATGCAATCCGGTTCAAGATCGACTCTCGCGGCGGCGCGCCTGATCCTTCCGGTGCTGGCCGGTCTCCTGTTGTCCGAACCGGCATCGGCCCAGAGTGGCGCAACGGGCACGTTGCTCGAGAGGGTCGAACGGCTTCGCCGGGACATCACGGATCTTCAACGTTACGTGTACCGGAGCGATGCCCCGGTGGCGCCCGGCTCCACGTCGGCCCCGGCGGGAACGGGGGCCGGGGCCGACGAACGGCCGGCCGCATTGCTGCGTGTGACCGCCCTCGAAGGCGACCTTCGTGGCCTCACCGGTGTGATCGAGGAGATCAGACACAAGGTCGATACGGCGGGCAGGCGCCTCGACAAGCTGGTCGAGGATATCGATTTCAGGTTGGCCGCCATCGAGCGCGCCCTCGCCGAGGCGACGACCACGGCGAGGCAACGCACGGCCGCGACGCGACCCGAGACCGGCGCGCCGGCGTCAGGGGCGGCCGGCGCGGGCGCGGCGTCCCAGGCTCCCGGTCCGTCCGACCGGCCAAGGGTGCTGGGAACGCTTCCCGTCGGCGGGGCGCCGGCGGCGGGGGCCGCGTCTCCGGCCCCGGAACGGTCCAGTTCGCTGCTGCCGGAAGGGACGCCGAAGGAGCGTTACGATTTCGCGTTCGGCCTGCTTCGGGCGGGGCTGGCCCGTCCGGAGGATCTCGTCAGGGCGGAACGGGCGTTCGAGGAGTTCCTCGCGGGCCACGGCGATCACCAGCTCGCCGACAACGCCAGATACTGGCTCGGCGAATCCCATTACGCCCGCAAGGACTACAACCGTGCCGTCGCGGCCTTCGTCGAGGGTTACAGGGTCTCCCCGGCGGGCGCCAAGGCTCCCCACAATCTGCTCAAGCTCGGCATGTCCCTGTCCCACCTCGGGCGGCGCGACGAGGCTTGCGCCACGTTCCAGGAGCTCGACGAGAAGTTCCCCGATCTCGCCGGCGACGTCAAGGCGCGGGGCCGGACGGAATGGCGGCGGGCCGGGTGCGGGTGAGGCGCCACGACCGGGATGAAACATGCCGACCACGAGCCGCTCGGCGCGCTCGAGTTCGAACGGCTGGCGCGCTCGGTGGGGCCGTTCGCTCCGTCCCCCCGGGTGGCGGTCGCGACGTCCGGTGGCGTGGACAGCATCGCGCTGTGCCTCCTGACCCATCGCTGGGCCACGGCCCGCGGCGGCGCGTGTCATGCCCTGATCGTCGAGCATGGGCTCCGTCCGGAGTCGGCCGAGGAATGTCGGCGCGTCGCCGGCTGGTTGACGCGCGACGGGATCGAAACGCGGATCCTGACGTGGGCGGGGCGTAAGCCCGATCGCGGGATCCAGGAAGCGGCCCGCGAGGCGCGCTACGGCCTCCTGTTGTCGTGGTGCCGGGACCACGGACTGCGCGACCTTCTGCTCGCCCATCATCGCGACGACCAGGCGGAGACGTTTTTCCTGAGACTGGGGCGCAAGAGCGGCCTCGACGGTCTCGCGGCGATGGCGGGGGTGTCGCACAGGGCCGGCATCCGCGTGGTCCGCCCGTTGCTCGGCGTGCCGAAGGCGCGCCTTGTCGCGACCGCGCGCGCCTTCGGGCATCCATGGATCGAGGATCCTTCCAACCGGGATCCGAGGTTCGTCCGGTCGCGGCTTCGCGAGCTTCTGCCGGTGCTGGACGCGGCCGGCGTCACGGCGGAGGATGTCGCGGCGTCGGCGCGCCGCCTGGGACGCGCTCGCGCCGCCCTCGAGCACTATGCGTCGGAACTGGTTCGCGAGTGCGTGCAATCCCACGAGGCGGGCTTCTGCTGGCTGGACCGCGACACCCTGTCGGCGGCGCCGGAGGAGGTTGGATTGCGCGTGTTGTCGCGCGTCGTATCCGCCGTCGGCGCCCGGCCGGCGCCGCCTCGCCACGACCGCCTGGAGCGGGCCTACGCGGAAGTCGCGGGGGGAGCGGCGTCGAAAGGCCGTACCCTGGCGGGTTGTCGGATCGTCGGCCACGGGAGGCGGCTGTTGGTCTGCCGCGAGGCCCGCGGGGCCGGGCGCGCCGTGACTCTGCACCCGGGTCAAAGCCGCCGCTGGGACTCGCGTTTCGACGTGCGCGTGGACGGCCGCGCGCGTCCCGGCCCCGAAACGGCCTGCGAGGTGCGCCGGTTGGGCGCCGAGGGCTGGCGGATCGTGACGAAGGATCCCGAAACCCGCCCTCGGGCCCGGGACTCGGGAATCCCCACCGCGGCGCGCGTCACGTTGCCGGCGCTTTGGGATCGGTCCGGGCTTCTCGATGTTCCCCATCTCGGATATCGTCGGAAAGGCTCCGGCGTGGCGCTCGACGCCAGATTCGCCCCGGACCGGCCGCTGGTCTTTCCGCCGTTTTCGGTTGTCTTCGCCGATGCTTCCCCTGTTTAATGGGACGGGACCGGATGGCGGGACCGCGCCGGAGCGACGGCTCGGGGCGGCGGTCGCCGTGATATGGTGTCCGCGAAGGGGCGGACGCCGCAGGGTCCGGGGCGGGACGCCGCTCTCGAACGGGGAAGACGGGTGAGCAACTTCGGCAGGAACCTGGCGCTCTGGGTCATCATCGGCCTGCTGGTCATCGCGCTGTTCAATCTGTTTCAGAGCCCCTCGTCGCGGGGTCCGGTAACGAATCTGCCGTTCTCGCACTTCCTCGCCGAGGTCGACTCCGGACAGGTCTCCAGCGTCACCATCCGCGGCAACGCGATCACCGGCAATTACGCGGACGGACGGGCCTTCAGCACCTACGCGCCCAACGATCCCACCCTCGTCCAGCGTCTGGGCCAGCGCGGGATCGAGATCAACGCCGCGCCGCCGGACGACAACGTGCCTTCCCTTCTGGGTCTTCTGGTGTCCTGGTTCCCCATGCTGCTGCTGATCGGCGTCTGGATATTCTTCATGCGCCAGATGCAGTCGGGCGGCGGCCGGGCGATGGGGTTCGGCAAGTCCAAGGCGCGCCTGCTGACCGAGCGGCAAGGCCGGATCACGTTCGAAGACGTCGCCGGCATAGACGAGGCGAAGGAGGAACTCGAGGAGGTCGTCGAATACCTCAAGGATCCACAGAAATTCCAGCGTCTGGGCGGCAAGATCCCCAAGGGCGCGCTGCTGGTCGGGCCGCCGGGTACGGGCAAGACGTTGCTGGCGCGGGCTATTGCCGGAGAGGCGAACGTCCCGTTCTTCACGATCTCGGGTTCGGATTTCGTCGAGATGTTCGTCGGCGTCGGTGCCAGCCGGGTGCGCGACATGTTCGAACAGGGCAAGAAGAACGCCCCTTGCATCGTCTTCATCGACGAGATCGACGCCGTGGGCCGCCATCGGGGCGCGGGTCTGGGCGGCGGCAACGACGAGCGCGAACAGACGCTGAACCAGTTGCTCGTAGAGATGGACGGGTTCGAGGCCAACGAGGGCGTCATTCTGGTCGCGGCGACGAACCGTCCGGACGTTCTCGACCCGGCGTTGCTGCGTCCCGGCCGTTTCGACCGGCAGGTCGTCGTTCCCAACCCGGACATCCTCGGCCGGGAACAGATACTCAAGGTGCACATGCGCAAGGTGCCTCTGGCGTCCGACGTCGATGCCCGCGTCATCGCCCGGGGAACGCCGGGGTTCTCCGGCGCCGATCTCGCCAACCTCGTGAACGAGGCCGCCCTGCTCGCGGCGCGCAAGAACAGGCGCGTGGTGGGGATGGAAGAGTTCGAGGCCGCCAAGGACAAGGTCATGATGGGCGCCGAGCGGCGCTCCATGGTCATGTCCGACGAGGAGAAGGAACTGACGGCGTACCACGAGGCGGGACACACGCTGGTCTCCTTGTTCGTGCCGGGCAACGACCCGGTCCACAAGGTCACGATCATCCCGCGTGGCCGCGCCCTCGGCGTGACCATGAACCTTCCCGAGAAGGACCGCTACAGCTTCAAGGTGCGCGAGTTGACGGCGAAGCTCGCCATGATGTTCGGAGGCCGCGTCGCCGAGGAACTGGTGTACGGAGTCGAGAACGTCACCACGGGCGCCGGAAACGACATCCAGCAGGCCACGAACATGGCCCGCAAGATGGTGACCGAGTGGGGCATGAGCGACAAGCTCGGCCCGCTCCGCTACGAAGCCAACGACGAGGAGATATTCCTCGGTCACTCCGTGACCCAGCGCAAGAACGTGTCCGAAGCGACGGCCCGGATGATCGATGAGGAGATCCGCCGGCTGATCGAGGAGGCCGAACGCCTCGCCCGCAAGGTGTTGACCGAGCATACGGACGAACTCCACAAGCTGGCCAAGGCGTTGCTGGAGTACGAGACCCTGTCGGGCGCGGAGATCACGGACGTGCTTCGGGGGCAACCCATCCACCGTCCGGACGCACCCGAACCGCCCGAGGACAGGGCGCCGGCGTCGACCGTCCCGTCATCGGGGAAATTCAAGGACCGCGGCGGCTCCGGCGAAATGGAGCCCGAGCCACAACCCGGCTCGTGAATTTCGTGCGGCCTCGGGGAGCGCGGTCTTGTCCGATTCCCCCGATCTCCCCACGGGGTTGGGGCCGGACGCGGCGATCTATCTGCGCCCCCATCCGATCTTTCCACGGACGCGAGCGGACGAGGCGCCGTATCGTTCCGGCGCGTTGCCGCTGGCCGATGGCGATTACGTCTTTTCCGGCTGCGAGGTTCTGGTCCGGGACGGAAACGAGGTCAACGCCGGTTTCGCCGATCTTTCGCGGATCGATCGCTGGAAGAGGTCACTGAGCGCCGCCCACGGCCGCGTCGTCGACGAGCGGTTGGACCGGCTGATCCGGCCGCCTTCGGCACTCGATGGACTCCCCGGCGGCCGTCCGTGGATCATGGGCGTGATCAACGCGACCCCCGACAGCTTCTACGCCGGAAGCCGGGCCGCCTGCGTGTCGGCCGCGGTCGACGCGGCCCGGGAGATGGTGGAGGCCGGCGCCGACGTCATCGACGTCGGCGGCGAGTCGACGCGCCCGGGCGGTGCGCTGCCGGTCGGCGTGGACGAGGAGATCTCGCGTGTCGTCCCGGTGATCGAGGCGTTGGCCGGCCTCCCGGCGCCGGTCTCCGTCGATACGCGCCACGCGCGGGTCATGTCGGAGGGCGTGGCCGCCGGGGCTTCCATGATCAACGACATCGCCGCCCTGACTGGCGAGGGGAGTCTGGAAACCGCGGCGGCGGCGGGCGTCCCCGTGGTCCTCATGCACTGTCCCGCGGAATTCTCCGCCATGCACCGGCCGACACGCTACGGTCACGTCGCGCTCGACGTCTTCGACTGGCTGGCCCGGCGGATCGATGCCTGCCGGTCGATCGGCCTGCCGCGCGAGCGCGTGATCGTCGATCCCGGAATCGGCTTCGCGAAGCAGGCGCCGCAGAGCGCCGCCGTCCTGGCGCGGGTGTCCCTGTTCCACGCGCTCGGATGCCCGGTGCTGGTGGGCGCCTCGCGCAAGAGCTTCATCGGGCGTCTGGCAGGGGGCGATACCGCCGGCGACCGGCTCCCTGGCTCCCTGGCGGCGGCGTTGTGGGCGCGGAGCCAGGGAGTTCAGATGCTGCGCGTTCACGACGTGGCCGAGACCCGGCAGGCGCTCGCCCTCCAGGCGTCGATCGACGCGCGCCTGACCGAGGGAACACGACCGTTTCGCTGTACAACGATGCCCGCGCCGGATTAGAAAGCCAACCGGTCGTCCGGGCCGATCCGTCGTCGGATCGGGGCCGGCGGCCGCGCGGGTCCGATGGAGGGCGGGAGAGATCGTCGAATGGCGCCGAGGTATTTCGGGACCGACGGGATTCGCGGCGCCGCCAACGAGTGGCCGATGACGGCCGACGTGGCCCTGGCCGTCGGCAAGGCGGCGGGTGGCCAGTTCATCCGCGGCGACCATCAGCACCGGGTGGTGATCGGCAAGGACACACGGCTTTCCGGCTACATGATCGAGCCGGCCCTCACCGCCGGCTTCATCGCGGTCGGCATGGACGTGGTCCTGGTCGGGCCGATGCCCACCCCTGCGGTCGCCATGCTCGTCCGATCCCTCAGAGCGGATCTGGGCGTGGTCATTTCCGCCTCCCACAACCCGTACCCGGACAACGGGATCAAGCTGTTCGGCCCGGACGGGTACAAGCTGTCCGACGAGGTCGAAGCGCGGATCGAGGCGCGGCTGAATGCGGGTGGGGACGGGGACGTGGCGCCGTCGGCGGGTCTCGGCCGGGCCAACCGGCTCGACGACGTGGAAGGACGCTATATCGAGTTCGTCAAGAACACGTTCCCAGGGGGGCGAACCCTCGACGGCGTGAAGGTGGTCGTCGACTGCGCCAACGGCGCGGCCTACCGCGTCGCGCCGACCGTCCTCTGGGAGCTCGGCGCCACGGTCATCCCCCTGGGCGTCACGCCGGACGGGACCAACATCAACGACGGCTGCGGGTCCACGGCGCCCGAGGCGATGCGCGATCAGGTCGTCGCGCACGGCGCCGATATCGGGCTGGCCCTGGACGGGGACGCGGACCGGGTCGTGCTCGCCGACGAACGGGGCGAGTTGCTCGACGGCGATCAGTTGATGGCGCTGGTCGCCACCCACTGGCAGGCGACGTCGCGGCTGTCGTCGGATACGGTCGTCGCCACCGTGATGTCCAATCTCGGTCTCGAACGGTATCTGTCGGAGCGGGGGCTGAAGCTGGCGCGCACGCCGGTCGGCGATCGCCATGTCGTCGAGCACATGCGCGCGCATCGGCACAACGTGGGCGGCGAGCAGTCGGGCCATATCGTCCTGAGCGACTTCAACACGACCGGCGACGGGTTGATTGCCGCGCTTCAGGCGCTGGCCGTCTTCGTCGAGACCGGCAAGCCCGTGAGCGAGGCCGGACGCCTGTTCGCGCCCCTCCCCCAGGTGTCGCGCCACGTCGCCGCGGGTCGTGATCTCCCCCTGGAGGACGCGGGGATCCGGCGGGCCGTCGACGACGGTCGCGCGCGCCTCGGCTCCTCCGGCCGCGTCGTCGTGCGTCCGTCGGGAACCGAGCCGATCGTTCGCGTCATGGCCGAGGGAGAGGACGGCAATCTGGTGGGTGAGGTCGTCGAGGACATCGCGGCGGCGGTGAGCCGCGCCGCGAATTGAGAGGCGGGGATCGTCATGGAAGGTCGGGTGCTCATCGTCGCGGGGTCGGATTCCGGTGGCGGCGCCGGCCTTCAGGCGGACATCAAGACCGTCACCGCCCTGGGCGGCTTTGCCGCCACGGCGGTCACCGCCCTGACCGCGCAGAACACCGTGGGCGTCCAGGGGATTCACGAGGTTCCGGCCTCGTTCGTGGCCAGCCAGATGGAGAGCGTCATCGACGACATCGGCGCCGATTGCGTCAAGACGGGAATGCTCCACACGCGGGAAGTGATCGACACCGTCGCGGACTTCCGCGAAAGCCGGGCCTCCGGCGTTCCGTTCGTGGTCGATCCCGTCATGGTCGCCAAGGACGGCACACGACTGGTCCAGCCGGACACCGGCGAGACCCTGAAGGCGCGCCTGATCCCCGGGGCCACCCTGATCACGCCCAACGTTCCCGAGGCCGTCGCGCTGACGGGGTTGCCCGTTTCGTCGTTCGACGAGATGGAACGGGCGGCGGAGAGACTGCTGACCCTGGGCCCCGAGGCGGTGCTGCTGAAGGGCGGGCACCTCGAGGGCGACGTCGTCCGGGACGTCTACGTCACGGAACGGGACACGGTGGTCTTCGACTCCCCCCGGATCGGGACGCGTCACACACATGGCACCGGATGCACGCTCGCGTCGGCCGTGGCGGCGGGAATCGCCCGGGGGCTGGCGACGCGGGACGCGGTCGCGCGGGGGCGGGAGTACCTGCGCGTGGCGATCGAGACGGCGCCCGGTTACGGCGCCGGGCACGGCCCTCTCAACCATGGACATACGGTGGCGCCCGCGGCGCCCGAACCGGCGTGACCGCTCCGCGCGCGGGGCTGACGAGGGGCGGGGAATGGCGTATCGCGTCGCGGTGATCGCAGGGGACGGGATCGGCAAGGAGGTCATGCCCGAGGGTCTCCGGGCGATGGAGGCGGCCGGCAAGCGGTTCGGCATCGGGTTCTCGTGGCTGGAGCTCGACTGGAGCTGCGAGCTGTATGCGGCGACGGGCGCCATGATGCCCGAGGGCTGGCGGGAGACGCTCGCCGCCTGCGACGCGATCTACCTGGGCGCCGTGGGGTATCCGGGGGTTCCCGACCATGTCTCGCTCTGGGGCCTCCTGATCCCGATCCGGCGAGCGTTCAATCAATACGCCAACGTCCGTCCCGTGAGGTTGTTCGAGGGGATCACGCCCCCTGTTCGCGACCGGTCCCCGGGCGAGATCGACATGGTGATCGTGCGGGAGAACGTCGAGGGCGAATACTCCGAGATCGGCGGCCGGCTGTACGCGGGCACTGACCGCGAACTCGTGACCCAGCAGACGGTGTTCACGCGCGCCGGCGTCGACCGCGTCATGCGCCACGCGTTCGATCTCGCCCGCGCGCGTCCGCGCAAGCACGTCACCTCCGCGACCAAGTCGAACGGGATCATCCACACGATGCCGTTCTGGGACGAGCGGTTCGACGCGGTCCGGGCCGACTATCCCGACGTCTCGACGGACCGCTACCACATCGACATTCTCGCCGCGCATTTCGTGCAGCATCCGGACTGGTTCGACGTCGTCGTCGGCAGCAACCTCTTCGGCGACATCCTTTCCGATCTCGGACCCGCGGTCGCGGGTGGCATCGGCATCGCCCCGAGCGCCAACGTCAATCCCGAGGGCGAGGCGCCGTCGATGTTCGAGCCCGTGCACGGCTCGGCTCCCGACATCGCCGGACGGGGGGTCGCGAACCCGATCGCGCAGATCTGGTCCGGGGCCATGATGCTGCGGCATCTCGGGCACGGGGACGCGGCGGCGGCGGTCGAGTCCGCGATCGAGACGGTGGTCGCGGAGGGCGGGGCGATCACCCCGGACCTCGGGGGAACGGCGACCACGGTCGAGGCGGGTGCGGCGATCGCGGACGCGATCTGAAGGCCCCGCCGGGCCGTTACAACGCGCTCTCCAGGACGTCGAACAATCTGTCGACGTCTTCCATGTCGTTGTACAGGTGCGGCGTGACCCGCATCGAGGCGCCGCGCACGCTGACGTACACGCCCGCGGCGGACAGCTTGCCGACCAGATCCTCGGGCATCCCGTCGGGGAAGCGGATTCCGAGAAAGTGGCCGGCCCGCCGGTCGTCGGGCGGACAGGTCAGCCCCAGGGATCGTGCGCGCGCCGCGATCCGTTCGGTGAAACCGCCGAGCGTCGCGGCGATCCGGTCGATGCCCCAGTCGGCGATCAGTTCGAGGGACGCCTTCGCGGCGGGCATCAGCGCGAAGTTCGACCGCTCGCCCACGTCGAAGCGGCGGGCGCCCGGCTGAAACGTGTCCCGGTAGTTCACAAGGCCGGCGAAGTCCTCGGAGTTCTCCCTGCCGATCCACGTCTGCTCGAGGGGCCGTCCGTCGTGATATGCCGGGGAGACGTGGAGGAATCCCAGGCTGTAGGGTCCGAGCAGCCACTTGTAGCAGGCGGACACGAGGAAATCGGGCTGGATGCGTCCGACGTCGAGCGGCAACGCGCCGAGCGACTGGGTGGCGTCGACGACGAGCGCCGCCCCGTGCTCCCGGCAGGCGGCCGAAACCCGTTCGAGGTCGACGAGGCCGCCGTCGGTCCACAGGCAGTTGGGGACGGCGACCACCGCCGTCCGGGCGTCGATGGCGCCGATCGTCGCCCCGGCCCAGTCCCCGTCGTCGGGCGGCGGAACCGTGACGACCGATCCCTCCCGGTCGGCGGCCAGCCGGCGCCACGGATAGACGTTGGACGGGAACTGCTCCGCCAGGGTGACGACGGTCTGTCCCTTCCGGAAGGCGACGTTGGCGGCGGCGATCCCGATGCCGTAGCTGACCGACGGGATGACCGCGACGTCCTCCGCTGTCGCGCCGATCAGGCCGGCGAACAGGCCGCGGGCCGCCTCCGATTCCGTGAAGAAATCCCGCGGCGCGATCTCCCACGGTCTCGATTTCCGGGCCATGCCGGCCTCGCCCGCGACACGGGTGGCGGTGGGCAGCGGCGAGATGTAGGCGCAATCGAGGTACGCCACCTCGCGCGGGATGTCGAAGAGGCGGCGCTGGCACCGGATGGTCGGTGCGTCTCCGCGCGGGGCCGGTCCCATGTTCACGCCCCGGCGGCCAGTCGCGCCGCCGCGGCGGCGAACGCGTCGACGTCGTCCTCGGTCGTGTCGAACGCGGTGACGAGGCGCAGCACCGGCGAGGCGCCGCCGCCCCAGCGATGAAAGCCGAATCCCAGGTCGGACAGTCCGGCGACGACCGGTTCCGGGATGCGCGGAAAGACCTCGTTCGCTTCGACCGGATGCACGATCTCGATCCCGGGGATGGCCGACAGGCCCTCGGACAACCGCCGCGCCATGGCGTTGGCGTGGCCGGCATGGCGCAGCCACAGGCCGTCGGTCACGTAGGCGGCGAGCTGGGCCGAGACGTAGCGCATCTTGGAGAACAGGTGTCCCCCGCGCTTGCGCCGGTACTTGAAGGTCTCGGCGAGTTCCGGCCGGAAGAAGACCACGGCCTCCGCCGCCATTCCGCCGTTCTTGGTCGCCCCGAAGGACAGCGCGTCGACGCCCGCGCGCCAAGTGACGTCGGCGGGCGCGCAGTCCAGGTACGCGACCGAATTGGCGAATCGCGCACCGTCCATGTGAAGGCCCAGA
The DNA here is from genome assembly GCA_965200265.1 of Alphaproteobacteria bacterium. Classification (GTDB taxonomy): domain Bacteria; phylum Pseudomonadota; class Alphaproteobacteria; order UBA2966; family UBA2966; genus UBA2966. The sequence continues at coordinate 3,323,356 of OZ241357.1, forward strand.
TCGAACCGCCGCGCGACCTCCGCGATGGCGGCGACGTCGTCGGGACGATAGGACGTCCCGCTCTCGGTCGCCTGGGAGAGGCTGATCGCGGCGGGCTGGACGTGGTGCTCGAACCCGAGTGCCAGGCTTTCGAGCCTGTCGGACAGGTCCGCGGCCGAGAGCCTGCCGTGCTCCCCCGGCAGGGTCGCGAGCTTGGCGCCGGTGTAGAACTCCGGCGCGCCGCATTCGTCTTCCTCGATGTGGGCGTTCTCGTGGCAGTAGATGGCGCTGCAGGGCGGCGTGAGCATGGACAGCGCCAACACGTTCGCCGCCGTGCCGGTGGCGACGGGAAATACCGCGACCTCGGTCTCGAAGAGTTCCGAGAACCGGGCCGAGAGTCCGGTGCTGAGGTCGTCGGCGCCATATGCCGCCGCCGTGCCCGTGTTGGCCGCGATGATCGCCTCCATGATCTCGGGCGCCACCGGCGCAGTGTTGTCGCTGGCGAAGTCGGCGGGCGTGTTCGTCACCGGAACCGCCGTCACGAGCGTCGTCCTCCCTGTTCGGTCATGGGCGACGTTCGCGCCATGCGTTTTCCCGCACGTTCCCGGTCCGTACTCCCCGGAATTGCCCCCCCCCCCCCCCCCCCGGATTCGCGGGTGCGGGCGGCCACGGACTCGCGGACGACCAAGGGAATTTCGACGAACCGGGCTTCGTCCCCCGCCGTCGTGAGGACGTGCGCGGCGCTTTGCATGACCTGTCCCTTGCGGATCCCGATGACGAGCCAGACGAGGTCCGGCTCCCAGGCCGCCTCGAGGTCGCGAGGCGAGGGACGCGCCAGTCCGGTCGGGTGGGAATGATAGATCCCGACCACGCGGCGTCCGTCTTCCCTGAGCGTGCGTTGCAGGCGCAGGCGGAGAGCCGGGTCGATCTCGAATCGGCGCGCGGGCTCTTCCGCGACGTTCTCGCTCTCGTGGATGCCGTCGACGTAAGCGATCCCCGCCTCCTCCGCTCCCGACAGAAGGCCGCAACACTCGTTCGGATACGCGGCCTCGGCGAAGGCTTCGATGGCCCGCAGGTCCTCGGGCGCCAGCAGGACCGTGCCCGGGGCCCGGCTCATGGGGACTCGCGGACTTCGAACGTACCGAGACGGGCGCCGGTCGCGGTGTCGAGCACCACGATCCGGGGCGTGCCTGCGGACGTTTCCAGACGAACGAACAGGCGGCCTCCTTCGGCGATCATGTCCACGATGCGGCCGCCGCGGGGCACGTCGAGCGTCCGGGTCCCGAATCCGGGATGCGATGCGGCGCCGGGCGCGGTGGCTTCGACGGCCGACTCGGTCGACCGGGCGTCTCCCCAGCCGGCGCCGACGCGCTGGACGATGGTGGCGACCACGACGGCGGTGCCGACGACGATCGCCACGCCCATGCCGATGACCAGGAACTTGAGGGCGCGTAAGCTGTCGGTCATTGTCGATCGCCACCCACCGGGCTGCCCGTGTCCACGATGGAAACGTCCCCCACGACGGCATTCGAGACGCACACGGTGGCCGTCGATGCGTCGACGTCCGGCCTGCGCCTCGATCGGGTGCTGGCGTCCGCCCTGCCCGGTCTGTCGCGGATGCGTGTCAAGGCGCTCATCCAGGCGGGTCTCGTCGGCCGCGGCGACGAGACCATATTGGAGCCTTCGTACCGGGTCAAACCGGGGGAATCCTACGCCGTTTCCGTTCCACCGCCCCCCGATCAGCGCCCCCGGGGCCAGTGGATACCGCTTCGCGTCCTGTACGAGGACGACGATCTCATCGTCGTCGACAAACCGGCCGGCCTGGTCGTGCATCCGGCGCCCGGCAACCCGGACCGGACCCTGGTCAACGCGCTGATCCATCACTGCGGCGAGTCCCTGTCGGGGATCGGCGGCGTGCGCCGCCCCGGGATCGTGCACCGGCTGGACAAGGAAACGAGCGGTCTGATGGTCGCCGCCAAGAGCGACCGGGCGCACGCTTCGCTCGCCCGGCAGTTCGCGGAGCGCACCATCGAACGCGCCTACGCGGCGGTCGTCTGGGGAGAGCCGCGCCCGCCGTCGGGCGAGATCGAGGCTCCCATCGGACGCGACCCGCGGAACCGCCGCCGGATGGCCGTAGTCGAACGCGCCGGCCGGCCGGCGCTGACCCGATACCGGGTGCGGCGGCGGCTCGTCGCGGGGGCCGCAATCCTGGCCAGCATCCTGGACTGCGGCCTGGCGACCGGCCGAACGCATCAGATCCGCGTGCATCTGGCGCATATCGGGCACCCCGTGGTCGGCGACCGGTTGTATGGCGGCGCCGGACGAATCGCCGGAGCCGCGGCCGACACGCGCGCCTTTGTCCGCGCCTTCGGCCGCCAGGCGTTACATGCCCGGGTCCTGGGGTTCTCGCATCCCGGGACGGGGCGAATCGTCAGGTTCGCCTCGGAATTGCCCGTTGAGATGACGGAATTGATTGGTGTATTGGAACGGCTCGAGTGACGGTCCGGGATCGCCGCGCGACGGCGCCCGACCGCATGTCCGCGACCGGACACACTTTGGCCGCGATTGCGGATCAGGATCGCGGTCCGGTGATCGGAACGGACGCTCGTGGACGGCGTTCATGCACGCGGAACGTCGCCGGACCACGGACGCGCGCGACCATGGCGAAGAACCTTCTACCAGTCGTCTCTCCGGAAGGCGGTCTCTCGCGCTACCTCCGGGAGATCCGCGACTTCCCCATGCTGGACGCGGAAGAGGAGTACATCCTGGCCAAGCGCTGGCGTGAGCACGACGATGTCGAGTCGGCTCACAGGCTGGTGACGAGCCACCTTCGCCTCGTGGCCAAGATCGCCATGGGGTATCGCGGCTACGGGCTTCCCGTCGGCGAGCTCATCGCCGAGGGCAACGTCGGCCTGATGCAGGCGGTGAAGCGGTTCGAGCCCGACAAGGGCTTCCGTCTCGCGACCTATGCCATGTGGTGGATCCGGGCCTCGATCCAGGAATACATCCTGCGGTCCTGGTCGCTCGTCAAGATGGGCACGACGACGGCGCAGAAGAAGCTGTTCTTCAATCTGCGCCGGCTGAAAGGGCAGCTGAAGGCCATTGAGGAGGGCGATCTTCACCCGGATACCGTCAAGACCATCGCCGACAGGCTGGACGTCCCGGAGGACGACGTCGTGCAGATGAACCGCCGTCTGGCCGGCGCCGATCACTCGCTGAACGCGCCCATGCGCGTGGACGGGGAAGGGGAGTGGCAGGACTGGCTGGTCGACGAAACCCCCGATCAGGAGACGGTCCTCGGCGAGTCCGAGGAGGCGGCGCGGCGGCGTGACATGCTGGCCGACGCGATGCGGGTCCTCAACGACCGCGAACGCCGGATACTCACCGAACGCCGCCTGAGCGACGATCCCCGCACGCTCGAGGACCTCAGCAAGGAGTTCGGCGTCAGCCGAGAGCGCGTCCGCCAGATCGAGGTGCGCGCCTTCGAAAAGGTCCGGGAATCGATCCGCACCGCCCAGGCCGACGCGGACATGATGGTTTAGGCGCCGACCGCGGGTTGCCGAACGTATGTGGGGTGCTTATGGTGCGACGTCGATGGGAATGAACGATCTCGGGAAAACGGGCGCGGTGACCGGCTTCGAACGAGCTTTCGGCGATACCGAGCGGGCCGCCGAGTCGGCGCGAAAATCCGCAGCGAACGTGGCTTCGCAAGCCAGGGCGCTGATGAAGGCCGCGCAAAGCGGGAACATCGCGGGCATCAAACGCAATCAGGAGAAACTCGACGAGGCTCTGACGGCGCTGCAGCAGGAAGTTTCGAATGCCACTTCCTGCTGGCCGTTCACGGACGAAGCCGAAGAAAAGCGGCATCTCGAAGAAGGGTATGCCGAGGAACTCCGCAGTGCCGCGACCGAACAGGGCCTGGAAGTGCACGAGCGGGACGGGCGGCTGTTCGCCTATCCGTCGATCGTGCGGATGCTCCCGGCCGAGCGCGCGGTGAGAGTCGGCAGAAAGAAGGTTTCCGACATCAGACCTTCGTATCTTGCCGATCTCCTGCTCAAGAACCAGAACAAGTCCAGCGGTTTCTCACCGGAGCGCTTTCTTGAAGCGTTGTATCGCGTCTATGCCGATATCGTGAAGGATCCGTCATCCGGTCTCGCGCAGGGTGGCGGCGGGCGCGTCATCCCCTTGGCCAGGATATACAGGTTGATGACGGCCTTACCGGGCAGCGACCGCGACTACGACCGCACCGACTTCGCCCGCGATCTGTATGTTCTGGACTCTGAAGAACACCGCCGCACCAAAACCGGCGCCACGGTTTCCTTCCCATCGTCTACCGGGACCAGGAGGCGTTCGGGGGATTTGTTCTCTTTCGTGGGACCTGACGGTAATCTTGTGGAGTATTACGGCATCCGCTTCGATGAGAACGGCGAATGACGGACAACACCGTCCCGATCGACGAGTGGCTGAGCGTCATAAGCGACGAGTATCTATCCACGTTCGTCAAGGACGGCGGAGCTGCCGTCAAGTTCGCGGTCGCGACGGAAGAACGAAGGATCGTTCTGCGCGAGGCGTTGAAGTCCCGCTGCGAGGATCTGGGTTACGTATTCGTGGCGCTGGATGCGGCGGAGCGCCGTGTCCATATGCCGCAGGACGTCTTTTTCGGATTGGCGTCTCAGATCGACTGGCGGCTTCTCGCTCGCCGCGCAATCCTCATCTCGCTCGAAAGGATGGATTATCGTGTCGATGGCATCGACCCGAGCGACGACGTTGTCAACGTTATCGATGCCGTTGCCCGGACCAACGGCCTCGAATCTCAGTCCGTACTGCATGAATTGAGGCCGGATCTGGAAAGAGAAATCACCAAGAACCCAAATCTGACCAAGGCTTTCCGAGTGGCAATGTCGCATCTCTGCTGGATGGAGAGGAAAGCCACGGAACCAGGGCACTACGCCGGGCAACCGCTGCTGGATTGGCTGACCGGTGCCGACACCCGAATCGGCAACGTTCGTTCGCTCAATATCTATACCAGAATCGATCGCACGACGGCGCGTTACTTCATCGAGTCGGCCTTCCATTGGGTGCGCCAGGCGGGATACGCCGGCACCGTGCTTCTGCTGGACAACGCCCGCGTGACCTTGGCGCGCAACCCGAGGGACGGGCGGCGATACTACACAAGGGCGATGACCATCGATCATTACGAGTTGCTTCGCGAACTCATCGACGACGTCGATCGGCTGTCGGGCGCGTTGCTGGCGGTGGTGACGGATCGCGAATTCATCGACGAACAGTCCAAGCGGGGATATGGCATCTACGACGCTTTGCGGACCCGGGTGATGAACGACGTTCGTGATCGAAATCTCGCCAATCCCGTTGCTTCACTGGTCAGACTCTCCTGAAGCGGAAAGCGGTGCATATGGTGCATATGACGTCCCACGACTCGACTCTCGCGCGAAGGGCGGTGGAGGCTCTGCGTAACGGCGTTCCCAATCGCGAGGCGGTGCGCGCATTGGGTTGCAATCAGCCGAAGGCGGAAGCCCGCTTCGTCGATATGCTCGATAAGGCTTCGGCTCCTTCTGGAGCGGCGGCCGGCTCTCAGGGAATGTTGGTGTCGGCGGGTTTCGGTGCCGGAAAATCACACCTTCTGACCCACTTGGAGCACCTTGCGCTTTCCAGGAATTTCGTATGCAGCAGGGTTGCAATCAGTAAGGAAACACCCCTCTACGACCTTGGCAAGGTGTTCGTGTCCGCAATCGAGAATGGACGTATTCGAAGCCGTAGTGGACGTCTCGTGGAAGAGCTCGCATCGGCCGTCAATCCGGTATCTTCTGACGGATACGCGAATTTCTTTCGGTGGTCGGATCGATCCGCTTCCGATGGCTCTCTTCATCCGATCTTTCCTGCGAGTCTGTGCGTATACGAAAAAGCTGAAAGTTTGGACCTGAACAACGATATCGAAGCCTTTTGGGCTGGCGAAAGGATACAGGTTTCCAAGATACGTTCCGGATTGCGGAAGACCAATGAAGCGAAGAGATATCGTTTCAAGGCCCCGAAGGTTTCCGACCTGCCGCCACAGCGGCTGCGTTTCGTCATCGAGCTTATGAAAGCGGCCGGCTATCGCGGTTGGGTCGTCTTGCTGGACGAGATCGAGCTGATCGGCTCGTACTCGATACTGCAACGTGGACGCTCCTATGCGGAAGTGGCGCGCTGGATGGGACGTGTGCAGGGGGAGGTTTATCCGGGCCTGATGGTCGTCGGCGCGGTGACCGACGACTTCGCATCCGCCATCATCAGCCCCGACGGGCAGAAGAAGGACCGTGACTACATTCGACCCAAGCTGGAAGGCAGCGCACGGTACGGCGCCCTCGCTTCTCGCGCGGAGACCGGCATGCGTCTGTTGGAGCGAGACTGCATAGCCTTGGAGCCTCCCGGTGAAGACGACGTGCGTGCGACCATGAAGACGTTGCGCGACCTGTACGGCCGGGCCTACGGTTGGCAACCTCCGCCGCCTCCGGAACACGCCGTTACGACCGGCGGCGCCGGGTTTCAGAGGCGGATGCGTTACAAGGTTCGCGCCGCCATCAACGAGTGGGACCTGCTGCGCCTGCGCCCCGGCGAGCGTCCGGACACGGAATTCGAAACCTTCACCCAAACCTATGAAGAGAACGTCGACCTGGAGCGGGCGGTCAGCGACGATCCGGAGCCGGAGACTACGGCCGGCCCACGGTAAAGCCCGTTTCGCGCGGTCCGCGGCGGGGCGTTGAATTGCCCGTCCCCTTCCAGGACTCCCATGCGCTCGCGCCTCTTGGTGTCGTTGTCGCTTGGCTGCGCTTCGTCGAGGAGGAAGGAGGCCCGGACGCCCGCGCGTGTCTGTTCGCGACGTCGGCCCGGGGAGAGCCGCTGGAGTTCGTCTTCGTGCGAACCGCGCGAGGGGGGCCATTTCCGGCGTCCGATGGTGGCGCCGGGAACGGTGCGATCTCGTTCCTGGCCAAATCGCTGTTCCGGGCGACGACGGTTTCGCCGGCGCTGCTGTTCGGCCTGACGGAGGAGACACCCACGGCGTCGTTCGCCGACGACCTGAACGTCGGCGTGCCCTTCTGCCGCATTTGTCCGGCGCCGCCCACAGGCGTGGCGTCGGTCGAAACGTTCGACGACCCCCACCGGCGGCTGTTCTGGACATCCGGGCCACCAGCGCCGACCTCCGAAGCTGGCCAGGCGCTCGACGAGATCATGGGGGAGGCCGAGCCGTTCGAACCGTTCGTACGGGCGGCTCGAGCGCTGACGGAAGCGTGCGCCGACCCGCGGGTTCTGGAAATGACCGGAATCTCGGGACTCATGACGGTGATTACACTGCCGCAATCACCCGAGCGCGCCGGACGCGAGGCGATTTCGGACGGTGCTTTCGAGGCCGCGTCGGGGCCGGTGGATGGCGTTCCCCGTGGCTTGGCCCGGCGGCTGCGGGCTATCTTGGCTGCGCCCCGGCGTATTTCGCCCCCCAATCCCGAACCGCGCCTGGAATGGCCGGGAGAGCTCATGCCGTTCCAACGCGACGGTGTGCGGGCATTGCTGGAAATGGACCGGCTGCTGCTGTCGGACGACATGGGGTTGGGCAAAACCGTGCAAGCGATCGTTGCCTTGCGAATCCTCAAGGCGCGGAGAGACGTCCGGTCCTGTCTGGTGGTCGCTCCGGCCAGTGTGCTCGACCAATGGCGGAGGGAACTCGCGAAGTGGGCGCCCGAACTCTCGGCGATCATCGTCCGCGGCTCGGCCGATGACCGCGTTTGGCAATGGCGGGCGACGACCGACGTCAAGCTGGCCAGCTACGACGTTCTGCGTTCCGACGCGAGCCTGCTGTCCAGGCTCCGGGTTCCCGAAAGTGCTTGGGACGCCGTGGTGCTCGACGAGGCGCAGAGAATCAAGAATCGCAACGACACCAGCGAAGCCGTGAAACGCCTTCCGAGGGTCCGTTCGTGGGCGTTGACCGGCACTCCGGTCGAAAACGACGAAGAAGAGCTGGCTTCCATCATGGAGTTCGTCGATCACGACGGGAAGGCGCCGGTCCCGCGCCATCGCGCCGGACCGGCATTGCGGCATCGGCATCGGGAGCTGCAACTCCGGCGCAAGAAGCGCGACGTGCTGAACGACCTGCCCCCCAAGCTGGAGACCAAACTGACGATCGCGCTGCACCCGGACCAACGAGACGGCTACGACAAGGCCGAGCGCGAGGGCATCGTCTATCTGAAGTCTCTCGGCACCGACGTCGGCATCCAGCATGTGCTGGAACTGATCACCCGCCTGAAGCAGATCTGCAACGTCGACCCCAGGACCGGAGCGTCCAGCAAGCTCGACGACATCAAGGACAGGCTGGGAACGTTGGCGGCGCAGGGCCACAAGGCGCTGATCTTTTCCCAGTACATCAGCGACACTTCAGGCGTGGCGGCCGCGGCCGACTACTTGAGGGAATTCAACCCGTTGACCCTCACCGGCGAGACGCCGCCGGAAGAGCGCTCGGCCATCATCGATCGGTTCAAGGCCGGGGACGCGCACAAGGCGATGATCGTCTCGTTGCGGGCGGGCGGTCTCGGCCTCAACTTGCAGGAGGCGTCCTATGTGTTCCACCTCGATCGCTGGTGGAACCCGGCCGTGGAGCGGCAGGCCGAGGATCGGACCCACCGCCTCGGACAGACGGTCAAGGTGAACGTCGTCAAATACGCCTGTGCGGACACCATCGAAGAGCGCATCGATCGGGTGCTGGAACGCAAGCAGGCGTTGTTCGACAGTCTCGTCGACGACGTCTCGCTGGATCTGTCGGCGCGGATGAGCCGCGAGGAGTTGCTGGGGCTGTTCGGGCTGCGTTGACCGCGATCTTTCGGAAGGCGACCTATCCGTCGAAGGGGTCGCGGACGACGATGGTGTCGTCGCGCTCGGGGCTCGTGGACACGAGGGCGACCGGAACCGAGATCAGTTCCTCGATGCGCCGGATGTACTTGACGGCGGTGGCGGGCAGGTCGGCCCAGCTCCGCGCGCCCCGGGTGCTCTCGTGCCATCCCTCCATGGTCTCGTAGACCGGTTCGACCGCGGCCTGATCGGCGGCACTCGACGGCAGGCGGGACAGGGAAGCATCGTCCAGACGGTATTCCACGCACACCTTGATCTCGCCGAGACCGTCCAGGACGTCCAGCTTCGTCAACACGATGCCGTCGATGCCGCCGACCTTCGCCGCCTGGCCGACCATCACGGCGTCGAACCATCCGCAACGCCGCTTGCGCCCGGTCACCGTCCCGAACTCCCGGCCCCGCTCGCCGAGGCCCTCGCCGATCTCGTCGTCGAGCTCCGTCGGAAAGGGGCCGGCGCCCACCCGCGTCGTGTAGGCCTTGGCGATCCCCAGCACGTAATCGACGGCGCCGCTTCCCACGCCCGTTCCCGTCGCCGCCTGTCCGGCGACCGTATTGGAGGACGTCACGTAGGGATAGGTGCCGTGGTCGACGTCCAGCATGATCCCCTGGGCGCCCTCGAAGAGTATCCGTTTGCCGGCCCGGCGCGCCTCGTCGAGCACCCGCCACGCGACGTCGACGAACGGGCCGATGCGTTCGGCGATCCCGGCGATGTCGGTCAGCAGCGCCTCGCGGTCCACGGGGTCGGCGCCGAATCCCCGGCGCAGGACGTCATGGTGGGCGAGCAAGGCGTCGACCCGCGATTCAAGGGCTTCCCGGTCCATCAGGTCGCAGACCCGCACGCCGCGCCGCCCGACCTTGTCCTCGTAGCACGGCCCGATGCCCCGGCGCGTGGTGCCGATCGCCTTGCCGCCCCGGGCCTCCTCCCGCAATACGTCGAGGTCCCGGTGCAGGGGAAGGATCAGGCAGGCGTTCTCGGCGATCCTCAGGTTGCCGGGCGTGACGTGGACGCCTTGAGAGCGGAGCGTGTCGATCTCTTCGAGCAGCGCCCACGGGTCGACGACGACTCCGTTGCCGATGATCGACAGCTTGTTCTGGACCACGCCCGACGGGAGCAGGCTCAATCTGTACGTCACGCCGTCGATGACCAGCGTATGACCGGCGTTGTGACCGCCCTGGAACCGCACGACGACGTCCGCGCGCTGGCTCAGCCAGTCGACTATCTTTCCCTTGCCTTCGTCGCCCCACTGGGAACCGACGACCGCTACGTTCGCCATCTCGTGCCCGTCCCGTACCGGAAGGCCGGGATCGTATCACGACGCCTCGTCACCACACCTCGACGAGGGCGCCGTTGCGGAGGACGTGGCCGCACCGGAGACGGCGCGCCTCCGCCATGTCGTCGGCGACGGCGGACAGTCCCCGAAGGGTCCGCCACCCGTTCGCGCGGAGCCGCGCCGACGCTTCCGGGGGCGCGTCGACGGGAACGTAGACGAGGCGTTCGGGCTCCGGCGCGGGGAGTGCCCGCGCCAGCGCGTCCATGAACAGGGTGAACCCCGTCGCCGATTCGCCGGTGTCGAGCTCGTAGCGGCCGCCCCGCCCGATCTCGCTGTGGACCCGCGGCGTGAAGACGGTGAAGCTGACGCCGGTCTGATACTCCATGCCCCGGAACTCCACCGGATCGACCGTCAGGTCGAGACCGGGCGCCGCGGCGGCCACGCGCTCGACCGTCTGTCGCAGCTCGTCGCACATGGGCCTCGTCCGCTCGGGGAGCGGCAGCGCCTTCAGGCGGCCGATCGCGTCGGTCGCGGGGCCGGCGGCCTCCAGCAACGCCGTCAGCAGCGCCCGCGTGTCCTCGCCGAGGCCGGACAGGCCGGCCGGATCCTTGCGATCGAGCGCGACTCTCGCACGCCGCGCCTTGTCCTCGGCGAGACCGATCTCCCGGCAGATCGCGGGCACGAGGGTCGGCAGCGACAGGTCGACGCTGACGGCGGTTACGCCGACCGCGCCGAGCGCCTCCGCGGCGAGCGCGACCGCCTCCACGTCGGCGCCGGGCGCCGGCGCGCCGATGAGCTCCGCCCCGACCTGGACGAACTGCCGCTCCGGCCGCGTCTGGCTCCCGCGCACGCGCAGCACGTGGCCCGCATAGGACAGGCGGAGCGGACGGGGCGCCTGGGCCAGCCTCGTGGCGGCGATCCGCGCGACCTGTGGCGTGATGTCCGCCCGCAATCCCATCATCCGCTGCGAAACCGGATCCATGAGACGGAACGTCTGCGGCGATACCGCTTCCCCCGGACCGTCCAGCAGGCTTTGCTCGAATTCCACCAAGGGCGGGTCGACCCTTTCGTAGGCGTTGGCGTGGAAGATGTCGAGCAGGCGGCCCACGGCGCGCGCCTCCGCGCCCGCCTCCGGGGGCAGGGCGTCCCGCAGTCCGCTGGGCAGAAGCGGCCGTGGCGGCGATTCGTTCATGGGCCTGGAACTCCGGTTGGAAGGTCCGATCGCCGCGTCCCGTTCCCGGCGCGCGGAGACGGCGGAATCAGTCGAAGCGCAGGGTGCGGACCTGCTTGACGTGCGGCAACCGTCGCAGCCGGGCCAGAACGCCGTCCTCGACGGCGTCGTCGACCGCGACGAGGGCGACCGCGTCTCCCCCGAGACCGGCGCGCCCGAGATGGAACGTCGCGATGTTCACGCCGGCGTCGCCCAGGGTCATGCCGAGGCTTCCGATGATTCCGGGTTTGTCCTCGTTGCTGAGAAATACCATGTGTTTCCCGAGCTCGGCCTCGACCTTGATGCCGTCGATGTCCACCACCCTTGGGTTCCGATCCGAGAACAGCGTTCCCGAAACGTCGCGGGTCCGGTCTTCCGTCTCGACGATCAGCCGGATCAGCGTCTGGTAGTCGCTCGCCATCTCCATGGTCACCTCGCGCACGACGATGTTCCGTTCGCGCGCGATCACGGGGGCGTTGACCATGTTCACGGTCTCGAGCTTCCGCGCGAGCAGACCTTCGAGAACGACCGACGTGAGGGGTCTGGTGTTGAGGGCGGTCACCGCGCCGGAATACTCGATCGTGACCGATCGCGGTCCCGTTTCCACGAGCTGGCCCATCAGTTGCCCGAGCTGGCCGGCGAGCGCCATGTACGGCCTGAGCTTGGGCGCGTCTTCCGCGGAAACCGCCGGCATGTTCAGCGCGTTGCTCACCGCGCCCAGAAGCAGATAGTCCGACATCTGCTCGGCGATCTGGAGCGCCACGTTTTCCTGCGCCTCGGTCGTCGAGGCGCCGAGATGCGGCGTGGCCACCAGATCGTCGAGCCCGAACAGAGGGCTCTCCCGCGCGGGCTCCTCCGCGAACACGTCCAGCGCGGCGCCCGCCAGATGGCCGCTCTCCAACGCTTCCCTCAACGCCTCCTCGACGATCAGCCCGCCGCGCGCGCAGTTGATCAGCCGCGCGCCGGGTTTCATCCGGGCCAGCGTCCCGGCGTCGATCAGGCCGCGCGTGGCGTCGGTCAGCGGCGCGTGGAGCGAGACGAAATCGGCCCGTCCGAGAAGCCCGTCGAGGTCCGTCCTTTCGACGCCCAGTTCTGCCGCCCGCTCCGGGGAGAGATAGGGGTCGTAGGCGAGGACCTTCATCTTCAGGCCCTGGGCGCGGTCGGCGACGATCGATCCGACGTTCCCGCAACCGACGATGCCGAGGGTCTTGCCGGCGACCTCCACCCCGAGGAACCTCGACTTCTCCCACTTGCCGGCCCGGGTCGAATGGTCCGCCCGGGGAATGTGGCGCGCCAGCGCCAGCATCATCGCGATGGCGTGCTCGGCGGTGGTGATCGAATTCCCGAACGGCGCGTTCATGACCACCACGCCGCGCGCCGTCGCCGCGGGCACGTCGATGTTGTCGACGCCGATGCCCGCCCGCCCGATGACCTTCAGGTCGCGCCCGGCGGCGATGACCTCCGCCGTCAGCCTGGTCCTCGACCGGACGGCGATGCCGTCGTAGTCGGCGATCGCGTTCCGCAGTTCCCCGGCGTCGAGATCGAAACGCTCGTCCACCTCCACGCCGCGGTCGCGGAACACGGCGGCGGCGCGCGGACTCATGCGATCGGAGATCAGGACTCTGGTCATGGGACGGTTCGTGGTCGGGACGTCACGCGGCGCCGGAATACGACGCCTTCACCTCGCCGTAGGCCCAGTCGAGCCAGGGCATCAACGCCTCGAGGTCTTCCCGGTCGATCGTGGCGCCCGCCCAGATCCGCAGCCCGGGGGGCGCTTCGCGGTGTCCCGCGACGTCGAAGGCGACGTTCTCGCCTGCCAGCAGCGCCGCGATCCGTCTGGGCACGGCGGCCCGCTCGCCGGCCGGCAGCTCCGCGAACCAGGGTTCCGTGAACCCGAGGCAGACGGAGGTCGGTGAACGGGTCTCGGGCGCCGCGGCGAGGTAGTCCACCCAGGGAGTCGCCATGACCCAGTCGGCGATCACCGCGCCGTTGGCCCGGGTCCGCGCCACGAGGCCATCGAGCCCGCCGACCGACTCCGCCCACGCCAGGGCGTCGAGCACGTCCTCGACACAGAGCATGGACGGCGTGTTGATGGTCTCTCCGGCGAAGATCCCTTCGTTGAGCTTCCCCCCCGCCGTCAGGCGGAAGAGCTTGGGAAGCGGCCACTCCGGGACGTGGCGCTCGAGCCTTTCCACGGCGCGCGGCCCGAGAACCAGCATCCCGTGTCCGCCCTCGCCGCCCAGGACCTTCTGCCAGGAGAAGGCCACCGCGTCGAGCTTCTCCCACGGCAGGGGCGTCGCGAACGCGGCGGAGGTCGCGTCGCAGATGGTGAGGCCCTTGCGGTCGTCCGCGATCCAGTCGCCGTCGGGGACGGCGACCCCCGAGGTCGTGCCGTTCCATACGAAGACGACGTCGCGGTCGCAATCGACCTCGGAGAGATCGGGAAGTTCGCCGTAGTCGGCCTCGATCACGCGCGTGTCCTCCAGGGGGAGCTGATCGACGACGTCCTTGACCCACTCGCGCCCGAAGTTCTCCCAGGCGAGGACGTCCACGCCCCGGCCGCCCAAGAGCGACCACAACGCCGCCTCGACAGCGCCGGTATCCGATCCGGGCACGATTCCGATGCGATAGGCACCGGGCACGCGCAGGACCGCGCGAGTCCTGTCGATGACCTCCTTGAGCCTGGCCTTGCCGTCCGCGGACCGATGCGATCGTCCGAGCACGGCGCCATCGAGCACGGCCGGCGTCCAGCCCGGCCGCTTGGCGCACGGTCCCGACGAGAACTGGGGACGGCGCGGACGCGCGTTCGGTTTCATGCCTCTTCCTTCCAGAAGAGCTGCGGCCCGTTGGGGGGCCGTGGCCCGTCGCGGAGATAGTCGCCCGCGGCACGGTAGTCAATGGCCTGTCCGCGTCTACCGCAACCGGGACGGGGGTGTTTCCCGGGCCGTCTGCCGGGTGGGGTCCCGTCCCGTGTTTGTCCGAACCGGGCTGCTCCATGATACGGTATCGGCATGAGGCCGAGTGGAATCGTCGCGACGATGTTGCTGATCGCGGGCCTCCCCGCCTTCGCCGCCGACGCCCTGGTCGCGGGCGGGACGGCCAGGGTCTCCGAGATCGTCGACGGGGACACGCTGGTGCTCGAAGACGGACGCCAGGTGCGCCTCGTCGGCATCCAGGCTCCCAAGCTGCCGCTCGGCCGGTCGCACGTCGCGATCCAGCCTCTCGCCGAAGACGCGCGGGCGGCGCTCGCGGAACTGACCTTGGGACGCACGGTTCGGCTCTCGTTCGGGAACCGGCGCGTCGACCGCTACGACCGTCGGCTCGCCCACCTTCACGACGAGAGCGGACGCTGGATCCAGGGCGACCTCCTGCGCCGCGGCCTCGCGCGGGTCTACAGCTTCCGCGACAATCGGTCGCTGGTCGCCGACATGCTGACGCTCGAGCGCGAGGCCCGGCGGGCGGATCGGGGCATCTGGGGTCACGCCTTCTATCGGGTGCGGAGCGTCGCCGAGACCTCCCGGCATCTGGACTCCTTCCAGTTGGTGGAAGGGCGCGTGCTGGCGGCGGCGGAGGTGCGGAGGCGAACCTACCTCAATTTCGGGGACGACTGGCGGACCGACTTCACCGTCACCGTATCCCCGAGAGACCGCCGGCGGTTCCGGCAGGCGCCCTTCGACCTGCTGGCGCTGGAGGGCCGCCGGGTTCGGGTGCGCGGCTGGCTCTACCGGCGGAACGGCCCCATGATCGACGTCACGCATCCCGAGCAGATCGAGCTCCTGTCGCCATGAAGCGTGACCGGAAACGCCGTCGCGTCCCCGCCGCTCCGGCCGTTCTGGGCGCCCTGCTGCTCGCGCTCCCGGCTCTCCCCGGCTGCGTGACGACCAATCCCGCCACCGGGGAACGGGAACTGACTCCGTTCATGTCGCCGGCGGAGGAGCGGCGCATCGGCGCGGAGGAGCATCCCAGGCTGCTCGCGCGGTTCGGCGGCGTGTATGACGACGTCGAGATCGGCGCCTATGTGGCGGAGATCGGCGGTCGCCTCGCCAAGAGCTCCGAACTGCCCGACCTCGAATTCACCTTCACGGTCCTGAACTCGCCCGTGGTCAATGCCTTCGCGCTGCCTGGAGGGTACGTCTACGTCACCCGCGGGCTGCTGGCGCTCGCCAATTCCGAGGCCGAGCTCGCCAGCGTCCTGGCGCACGAAATCGGACACGTCACCGCACGGCACTCCGCGCAGCGTTACAGCCGGGCCGTCGCGACGAACC
Organism: Alphaproteobacteria bacterium; assembly: GCA_965200265.1. GTDB lineage: Bacteria > Pseudomonadota > Alphaproteobacteria > UBA2966 > UBA2966 > UBA2966. Next base: position 3,338,975 of record OZ241357.1, read on the forward strand.
TGGGCACGGCGATCCTGGGCGCGGCGACGCAGAGCTCCGCCATCGAGCAGCTGGGGCAGATCGGCGGCGAACTGTTCCTCAAGGGCTACTCCCGCGAGCAGGAGTTTCAGGCCGACATGCTGGGGGTCCGGTACACGTCGCGGGTGGGCTACGACCCGGAGGCGTCGGCCACGTTTCTTCGCGCGCTGGCCGGCTACGGCGCGCTGGAGCGCGAGCTGGCGGGGCGCGAGGACCGTGACGCCCTTCAGGACCTCTTCGCCACGCACCCCCGGACGGAGGACCGTGTGCGCAAGGCCATCGCCGCGGCGCGGGGGAGCGGGGCGCGGGCCGATGCGCCCCGGAGGCGCGACCGTTTCCTGGAGACCGTCGAGGGCCTGCTGTACGGGGACGATCCCGAGCAGGGTCTGGTGCGCGGACGCACGTTCGTCCATCCCGACCTGGGCTTCGCGTTCGCGGCGCCGCCCGGTTATCGCCTGTTCAACACCCGGGACGCCGTGTTCGCGAAGGGGCCGGAGAACGCGCTGATCCGGTTCGACGCCGCGAGGGAGCGGACGGCGGCCGACGTCGTGTCGTATCTGACGCGGACGTGGGCGCGCGGGCTCGCGTTGAGCGACGTCGAGCGTATCCGCATAAACGGCATGGAGGCGGCGACCGGTCGCGCGACGATCGCGTTGCGCGGCGGGCGCGCGGATCTGAGGCTGGTGGCGATACGGTTCTCCCCGGACGCCATCTACCGGTTCACGATGGTCACGCCGCTCGCGGTCGAGCCCGGCCTCCGCCGGGAACTGCGACGCACGACGTACAGTTTCCGGCGGCTCGAACGGGGCGAGGCGGCGGCCTATCGTCCGTTCCGCCTGGGAGTCGTCACCGTCGAGCCCGGAGACACGGTGGAATCCCTGGCGCGCCGTATGCCGTTCGAAGACTTCCGGGTCGCCCGCTTCCTGGCGCTCAACGGCCTGCCGCAGGGCGTCCGGCTGTCCCCCGGCCGGCGGGTCAAGATCGTGATCGAGTAGGGCCATGCCGGCGCGCGCCTCCCTGGAGTCCCGGATGGTCGATGCCGCGATGGAGCGCGCCCGGGCGGTGGGTTGGGGGAACGTCCGGCTCCACGACGTCGCCGACGCCGTGGACCGGAGTCTCGCCGACGTGCGGCGATGCTTCCGGGACCTCGACGCGGTCGCCGACGCCTGGTTGGCGCGGGCCGACGCCGCCATGCTCGCGGTCCGGGACCGTCGGGGGTTCGCGGCCCTGACGCCCAGGGAACGGCTGTCCGCCGTCATGTGGCGATGGCTCGAATCGCAGTCGGCGTATCGGGACGTCGTGCGGGACATGCTGGTGGCCAGGCTCTATCCCGGACATCCCCACCACAACGTCGCGCTCGTCCTGGCGCTGTCGCGGACGGTGCAATGGATCCGGGAGGCCGCCCACCTCGACGGGACCGGTCGTCGGCGGCAGGTGGAGGAAATCGGCCTCAGCGCGCTCTTCGTCGCGACGGTGGCCCTGTGGCTGCGCGATGCGTCCGAGGGCCAGGCGAGGACGCGGCGGTTCCTCGAGCGCGCTCTCTCCGGCGCGGACCGGTCGATGGCGGCGCTGTTCCCCGGACCGGGCGGCGGGTCCGCGGGCCGACCTTCCGAACCCACCGGGCGGCGTTCCTCGAACCCGTCCTGATTTTCGAGCGATCCGGGGTCGTTCGGTCATCGGCGGCCGAAGGCCGTTGACCGTATGGCGTCCGTCCGCTACTTCTCTTGATCGCAACCACACAAAGGGTGCCCCGCTTCGTCGGGTCGCCTGCTGAATACAACAGCCAGACCCGGCAAGGGGTAGCTCCCCGTGCTTGGCGAATAGGCGGGAACTTCACATACACCCTTTGTGATGGTTGCAATGGCCCGGCGCCTCGGACCGTTGGATCGAGGTTGCGATAACGGGGGTCATGCGATGGCGAACGAGGGAAGCGGAACGGCGGCGCCCTGTCGAAACGGGCTGTTCGCGCCGCCGCCGATACTACAGAAGGGGCAGGACTATGGAACGCGCTTGTCGAAGCGGATTGACGGTACTGACGGCGGGTGTCGCGTCGATACTTGCCGGATGTGCAACGATAACGACGGGTACGGACCAGCCTCTTGCCGTGATTACGGTCCCGCCGGGGGCGGCGTGCGAACTGACGCGCGAAGGCGTCACGATAGCGGTCGTCAATCCGACGCCGGGAACCGTGAACCTTGAGAAAGACAAGGACGCCGTGAGCATCCGTTGCGAAAAGGACGGGCATTTCGACGGGGTGGAAGTCATTGCCGCCTCATTCCGGGGCATGACCTTCGGAAACATCATTCTCGGGGGTTTTATTGGCCTTGGAGTGGATGCCGCAAGCGGCGCCATGCACCATTACCCGCCGAACGTTACGGTTGTCTTGCCGCCGGAACGCTTTGTCAGCACTGCCGCTCGGGATGCGTTCTATGACCGGCAAACGAGACGCATAGAGGCCGAAGCGAAGGTCGCGATAGAGGCGGCCAGGAAAGCCTGTGGTGACGACAGCAATTGCTTGACGCCGGCGACCAAAGCTGTCGAGGCCGCGCGTGACGCCAAGTTGCAAGCATTGGAAGCCCAACGCGAAGCCACTGTCCTTGATTGACCGGGCCGGGCGGCGAAGGGTCGTCGTGGGCTTCCCGGTGCGTCCGGCATGGCGGCACGGACCGCCCGAATCGCTATACCTGAATCCAGTCGACCGGTCGGCCGTCCGGCGTGAAGCAGGCCGCGTGCAGGGCGCCGCCGTACCCGCAGCCGCCGTCGAGGGTGGCCGTGTGCTCGCCCATCCCGGGTCCCCGCCGCCCGCGGTCGTCGCCTCTGACGACGCGGGTGAACCGGTCGAAGGGTTCGCTGATCGTGGCGAAGTAGCCGGATCCCCACCACAGGGTGTCGCCCTGCTCGGAAAGCGGGCGCGTGGGGTCGACGCCGGCGGCGACGAGAAGGAGTCCGCCTTCGGGGACGTAGGCGGCGCGGCGCAGCGCGATCATCAGTTCGCCGTGGCCGGGCCGCGCATGTACGGCGGCGCGCACGGTGCTCGTGAACCTCGTGATCCCGAGCGGGCCGTCGCGACAGACGCGGCGCGCCGCTTCCGGGTCCGCCCCGTACCCCAACAGGGTCGCGGCGACTCCCTGGCCGAGCATCCAGTCGAGCACCTCGCCGGGGTTCCGGGCGAACTGAAGCTCCAGGAAGCGGCGCCACATCTCCTCCTGCGCGCCGCGCAGATAGACGATCGAGGACACGCAGAACCCGGGCGTCGCCAACAGCTCCCGGCGGAACCGGAGCATGTCGTTCACGGTCCCGGAAACGTCGGGCCCGACGCCCAGGAAGTTGCCCAGATAGACCAGCCGGTCCCCGACTTCGAGGCGCCCGCGAAGCTCTTCATGGAGCGTCGCGAGGCGCCCGGCCTCGCCGCGAACGGCCCCGACCGCCCAGACGCGGCCGGCGCCCGCGAGACTCGCGAATACCTGGGGTTGGGCCGGCTTGGTGCTCAAGGCGCGCTGACCTCCCGAGAGGAATCCCGGCCGGCTCAGGCGGCCTGCAGCATGTCCTCCAGACGTTCCGTGGCCGCCGCCTCGTCGATCCGTTCCACGGCCGCCAGCTCGCGCGCCAGGCGCTCCAGGGCCGATTCGTAGATCTGCCGCTCGCTGTAGGACTGTTCGGGCTGATTGGCCGAGCGGTGGAGATCGCGGATCACCTCGGCGATGGCGACCGGATCGCCCGAGTTGATCTTGGCTTCGTATTCCTGGGCGCGGCGGCTCCACATGGTGCGCTTGATCCGGGCGCGTCCCTTGAGCGTCGACAGCGCCGTCGTCATCTTCTGCGGCGTCGACAGCTTGCGCATACCGGACCCTTGAGCCTTCTCCACCGGGACCCGCAGCACCATCTTGTCCATGTCGAAGTCCACCACGTAGAGCTCCAGGTCCATACCCGAGATCTCCCGGCGCTCCACGCCGGTGACCCTGCCGACGCCGTGGGTGGGATACACCACGTAGTCGTCGACCGCGAACGGCAGCTTCCGCGCCCGCGCCCTGGGCCTGGGTTTGGACCGGGGCTTGGGCGCCGGTTTCGACGCGGTCTTCGCGGCGGTCTTTCCGGCCGGCTTGGCGGTTTTCGCCGTCGCCGCTCCGGCGTTCGACCGGGATTGGGACTTGGCCTGAGACCGGGATTTGGTCTGGGGCTGGGATTTGGCCTGGGATCGGGGTTTGGCCTGGGATTTGGCTTGCGGTTTCGCCTTCGCCTGCGATGCCGACGCCGCGGCCTTCGTCCGCGCCGTCCTGGGCTTGGCCTTCTTCTTGTCCGCGGTCTTGGCGGTCGCTCTTGCCATGGTCTCCCGTTCCTCCCGGTTCCTGTCCTCGCGCGATCGGAGCGCCGCGCCGCTCCGGGGGGGCATATGCGCCGGAGCCACCGCCGGCCGGCGCCCCCGAGGCGGATTGCCGGACCGCGCCCCCGTTCGACGCCGGATCAGGCCCGAATCGGGCCGCGTTCCCGATTCAACCGCCCGAACCGGGGTTGGCGCTGAAATACTTCTCGAGTTTTCCGTCTTCGTCGGCGTATGTGTCCGCGTCGTCCGGCGACTCGCCCTTGCGGGTGATGTTCGGCCATTTCTCGGAATACTCGCGATTGAGCTCGACCCACTTTTCGACGTCGCCCTCGGTATCGGGGATGATCGCCTCGACCGGGCACTCCGGCTCGCATACGCCGCAGTCGATGCACTCGTCCGGATGGATGACGAGCATGTTCTCCCCTTCGTAGAAACAGTCGACCGGACATACCTCGACGCAGTCCATGTACTTGCAGCGGATGCAGGACTCGGTGACGACGTAGGTCATGCTTGGCTCCAGCAACCAGAATCAGCGATCGGCCCGCTCCCCGCGGGTCGCGTCCGCCCCGTCGATCCCGAGGCGCTCCATCACCCTCTTCCGCGCCGCGCCGCGGTCACGGTCGGATACATATATGAGGCCACCGACGCGGCGCAACAGGTTTGCTTCATAGTCGTGCAGCACGCCATCGGCGTAGACGACCTCCCAGAGCATCTCGACGATCGCGACCCGCTCCTCGGGCGGACAGGTTTCCTTGATCGCGCGGGTGAAGCGAACGAGATGGTTGCTGTCGTCGTGGACGGTTTCCGCCTCGGCGATGAGGTCGTCCGCCTCGGCGTCATCAAGGCCGAAACGGTCCGTGACCAGGGACCGGATCGACCGCCGTTCCGATTCGTCGAAGTCCCCGTCGAGCCGGGCCGCCTCGACCATGAGAACCGCGGCAGCCAGTGCGCGGCCGTCGGCGCGGTGCGTTTCGGGGTCCCCGGCGTCCATGCCGGTGAAGAGTTTCCTGATCCGGTTGATCACGACGTCCGCCTAGCACGGGGTGCGGCGGGCGTTCAAGCCGGGGCGTCCCCGGCCCGGAACGGGCGCCCGGCGCGGTCGGGGGCCGCCGGTTCGGACAGGTCGTCGAACAGGGTTCGGGCCTCCACTGCGGGGCCTCGGCGAGAACCGGTCCCGGTCACCCTGACGACGCGGATCTCGCGGCCCTGGGGGAACGTCAGCACGTCGCCGATTCGTATCCGATGGTCGGGCTTGGTGACGACGGCGCCGTTCACGCGAACCCGTCGGCCCGTGCACACCCGCGCGGCCAGCGAGCGGCTCCTGAAGAATCGCGCGAACCAGAGCCAGCGATCGATGCGCAGCGACTCGCTCATGTTCTCCCGCGGCCGGCCCCCGCCGCCAGTTCGCCCAGCACGGCGAACGGAGAGTCCGGATTCGCCGGCCTTTTCGCCGCCCGTCCGCGAACGGCCGCGGCCTTCGCCGCGCGCCCGCGGGCCCTTGCGAAAACCCCCGGCCGGTTCGGCTTCCGGCGATATCCCAGGTCCCGCATCACCCGCGCGAACTCTTCCCCCGAGCACCCGGCCAGCGCCATGAGGTCCTCGCTCTCGCGGACGAGGGATTTCCGGGCCTGTCTGCGGATCGCGTCCGTCAGGCGTTCGGCGACGTCGGCGCGGATGGCCCGGCGGCCGAGGCGGACGTATCCCGCCGCGCCGTAGAAGCCGGGAGGCACGCCCTTGCGGGCCGGCGCCGACGGTCGCGGCGCCGGCGTGTCCCGCGTCGCCGCCCTGGGAGTCCGGTGCAGCTGCCAGAGGCGGACCGACAGGGCGCTGCGCTCCGGTCGCAGCATGGCCGGGAGGAAGACGCTGTTGGCGCCGAGCCGGACGCCCCGCCGCCGCAGCGCCGCGCGTTCTGCCTTGCCGAGCCGGCCGATCTGGCTCTCGACGGCCGCGCGGGGCAGGAGTCCCATCGCTTCCCGCAGGCGGAACAGGAGTCCCCGGCCGGCGGCGCCCACCTCGTCCGCCTCCGCTTCCGTCAAGTCCGTCAGACGGGCGAGCGGACGGAGCTCGCGGTCGATGTAGTCCGCCAGCCAGCGCTCGAGCCGCGTCTGCGCCCGCCGGGTCCAGTCCCCGTCGAGTCCCGACGGGAACGGCGCGACGCCGGGATGGAGGGCATCCTTGCCCTGCTTCAGGCGCGCGAGCGGGGTTCCCCTCCAGTCGAGGGTCCGGTCCGGCGTCAGCGCGATCGCCGCGTCGCCGTCCGAGATCAGGCGCTCGACCCGCGATTGGAGTTCCCGCGCGACGACGCGCGACACCGCGGCGCGTGGGCCGCGGTTCCCCGCCGGGAGCGCGGCGCGGTCGGGAACGAAGCGGAACCCCTCCACGCGCCCGACGGCATGGCCTTCCACGATCACCGCGCCGTCGTCGTCCACGTACCCGTGAACGGGTTGCTTCTCGTTCACGCGACGCAGGAGCGCCGCGGCGCGCCGGTCCACGAACCGCTGCGTCAACCGCTCGTGAAGCGTGTCCGACAGCCTGTCCTCGATCGTCCGGGTCCGTTCCCGCCAATGCCGCGAGTCGGACAGCCATTCGCCACGATGCGAGATGTAGGTCCATGTCCGGATATGGGCGATCCGCGCGGCGAGCGTGTCGATGTCACCGTCGGTCCGGTCGAGGCGGGCGACGTGATCGGCGAGCCAGTCGGTCGGGAGCACGCCGGCCGGCGACATGAGGTGCCGGTAGATCCGGCCGAGCAGCCGCGCGTGCGCTTCGGCCATCGTCTTCCGGAAGTCGGGGATCCGGCACACGTCCCACAGCGTCTTCACGGCCGCGCGGCCCTTGGCGAGCACTGCGATCCTGGGCTCCGCGGCCAGCGACTTGAGCGCCATGCAGTCCTCGGCGTCGCGCGTCCGGGCGAGGACGCCTCGAAGGTCCGCGGGCGGCGCCGACTCGAGGCTGGCGATCAGGCCGCGGGCGGACGTGACGTCGAGGGCGGCGTTCCGCCACTGGACGGTCTCGACGCGGTCGAACCGATGGTTCTCGACCCGCTCCACGGTCATGGGCTCCAGGGAGCCGGCGTCGGCCGTGGTCCCGAACGTCCCGTCGCGCATGTGGCGCCCGGCCCGTCCGGCGATCTGGCCGATTTCCACCGGGGTCAGGTCGCGGCGCGCCAGGCCGTCGTACTTGCTCAGCCGGGCGAAGGCGACGTGGTCCACGTTCAGGTTGAGACCCATGCCGATGGCGTCCGTGGCGACGAGGTAATCGACGTCGCCGGCCTCGAACATGGCCACCTGCGCGTTGCGCGTGCGCGGACTGAGGGCGCCGAGAACGACGGCCGCGCCGCCCCGGTGCCGGCGGATCAGTTCCGCCGTCGCGTAGACGTCGGGCGCGGAAAAGGACACGACCGCGCTCCGTTTCGGCAACCTGGAGAGCTTCCTCCGTCCGGCGAAGCCGAGCGTGGAGAAGCGTGGACGCGAGACGAACCGCGCGTCCGGAACCAGGCGCCTGATGACGAGTCGCATGGTTTCCGAACCCAGGAACATCGTCTCCTCGAGGCCGCGCGCCCGGAGCAGACGGTCGGTGAACACGTGTCCGCGCTCGCCGTCGGCGGCGAGCTGGATCTCGTCGACGGCGAGAAACGCGAACCGCCGGTCCACGGGCATGGCCTCGACCGTGCACAGGAAATAGTCGGCGTTGGCGGGAACGATCTTCTCCTCGCCCGTGACCAGGGCGACGCGGGAACGGCCCGCGGACGCGGCCACCCGGTCGTAGAGCTCGCGGGCCAGCAGCCTGAGCGGCAGGCCGATGATGCCCGTGCGGTGGCCGAGCATCCGATCCACCGCGTAATGGGTCTTGCCCGTGTTCGTGGGGCCGAGCATGGCGACGATCCGCCCGGACGCGCCATTGGAGCCGATGGAACTCATCCCGCCCAGCATCGGCTTTCGCGGCTCGGGATGCAACGATCGGCGCCTGTCGCCCTCGATTTGACTTGGGATCGGCCCTTCCCATACTTGGCCGACGGTCTTCGCGCACGCGCGGGGTGATGCGAGGCGGCGGGATGAGCGACGGCACCGATATCTCGATCGAGAACTGGCGCGCGGCGGCGCGGGAAGAACTCGGAGGGCGCGACCCCGGCGAGCTCGCGTGGGCGACGCCGGAGGGCATCGACGTGAAGCCGCTCTATACGGCGGCGGATCTGGAGCGGATCGAGGTCGATACGCTTCCGGGCTTCGCGCCGTTCACCCGCGGGCCGCGGGCCACGATGTACGCGGGGCGGCCGTGGACCCTGCGGCAGTACGCCGGCTTCTCCACCGCCGAGGAGTCGAACGCGTTCTATCGCCGCAATCTGGCGGCCGGACAGAAGGGGCTGTCCGTCGCCTTCGACCTCGCCACCCACCGGGGGTACGACTCCGATCACCCGCGCGTGGCCGGCGACGTGGGCAAGGCCGGCGTCGCCATCGACTCCGTCGAGGACATGAAACGCCTGTTCGAGGGCATCCCGCTCGGCGAGACGAGCGTCTCCATGACCATGAACGGGGCGGTGCTGCCGGTCCTGGCGGGATACGTCGTGGCCGCCGAGGAACAGGGCGTCGGCCAGGCGCGACTCGCCGGGACCATTCAGAACGACATCCTCAAGGAGTTCATGGTCCGCAACACCTACATCTACCCGCCGGACCCCTCCATGCGAATCGTCGCGGACATCGTCGCCCACACCGCCGCCAACATGCCGCGGTTCAACTCCATCTCCATCTCCGGCTATCACATGCAGGAAGCCGGCGCGACGTCCACACAGGAGCTGGCGTTCACGCTGGCGGACGGCGTCGAGTACGTGCGCGCCGCGCTGTCCCGAGGCCTGGACATCGACGAATTCGCCCCGCGCCTGTCCTTCTTCTTCTGCGTCGGCATGAACTTCTTCATGGAGATCGCCAAGCTCCGGGCCGCCCGGACGCTCTGGGCCGGGCTCGTGGCGCCGTTCGGTCCCCGCGACCGGCGCTCGTCGATGCTGCGGACCCACTGCCAGACCAGCGGCGTCTCGCTCACGGAGCAGGATCCCCACAACAACATCGTCCGCACGGCCTACGAGGCCCTGGCGGCGGTCCTGGGCGGGACGCAGAGCCTGCACACCAACGCCTTCGACGAGGCCCTCGCCCTGCCCACCGACGCATCGGCGCGGATCGCCCGCAACACGCAGCTCGTCCTCCAGGAGGAGACGGGCGTCACCAGGGTCGTCGACCCCTTGGGCGGCAGCTATTACGTCGAATCGCTGACCCATTCGATGATCGTGGAGGCGAGGAAGATCATCGCCGAGGTCGAGGCGCTGGGCGGCATGACCAGGGCCGTCGCGCAAGGGATGCCCAAGATGCGTATCGAGGAGAGCGCGGCGCGCAGACAGGCTCGCATCGACCGCGGCGAGGAGACGGTCGTCGGCGTCAACAAGTACCCGCCGGAGGAACGCCCGGCCGACGTCGAGCTCCTGGACATCGACAACGCCGAGGTCCGGCGGCGGCAGATCGAGCGTCTGGAGCGGGTGCGACGGACGCGCGACGCCGTCGCGACCGAAGCCGCGCTCCGGGCTCTGGAGAACGGCGCGCGGGGCGACGGCAACCTTCTGGCGCTCGCCATCGAGGCGGTTCGGGCCCGCGCCACCGTCGGCGAGGTGTCGGACGCGCTTGAACGCGTCTTCGGGCGGCATCGGGCGGAGCCCCGGAGCGTGACCGGCGTGTACGGCGGCGCCCGCGCCGGAGACGACGGTTTCGACCGCGTCCGGCGCGAGATGGAGGCGTTCGCCAGAGACGAGGGCCGGCGGCCGCGAATCCTCATCGCCAAGCTCGGGCAGGACGGGCACGACCGGGGCGCGAAGGTGATCGCGTCGGCGTTCGCGGACATCGGGTTCGACGTCGACGTCGGCCCTCTGTTCCAGACGCCCGAAGAGGCCGCCCGGCAGGCCGTCGAGAACGACGTGCACGTCGTCGGCGTCTCCTCCCAGGCGGCCGCGCACAGGACGCTGGTGCCGCAACTCGTCGACGCGTTGAACGCGCAACGGGCCGGGGACGTCGCCGTGGTGGTCGGCGGCATCGTGCCGCCGAAGGATCACGACGTGCTGCGGGCGGCCGGCGTATCGGCCGTCTTCGGACCGGGCACCGACATCGCCGAGGCGGCCTCGGAGGTCATCGGCCTCGTCCGGCGCCGCGCCCGCGCGGCGTAGCCGCTCCCGGTCCCCGAAGCTTCCGGGGCGCAGGCCGGGCCGGACGACGGCTACTTCGTGCCGTAGAGCCGGTCTCCGGCGTCCCCGAGGCCGGGGACGATGTAGCCGTGGTCGTTCAGGCGGTCGTCGATCGCGGCGGTGAAGACCGGCACGTCGGGGTGGGCCGCCCGGAACGCCGCCACGCCCTCGGGCGCCGCGAGCAGGCACAGGAACTTGACGTTCCTGGCGCCCGCCTCCTTGAGGCGCGCCGTCGCGGCGATCGCGGAATTTCCCGTCGCCAGCATGGGATCGACGACGACCAGCATACGGTCCTCGAGCCGGCCCGGCACCTTGAAGTAATACTCGACGGCCTCCAGGGTTTCCGGATCGCGATAGAGGCCGATGTGCCCGACCCGGGCCGCCGGCACGAGGTCCAGCAGGCCGTCGAGAAGCCCGGTTCCGGCCCGCAGGATGGAAACCAGGACCAGCTTCTTGCCTTCCAGTTTCGGCGACTCCATCGGCGCCAGCGGCGTCTCGATCGTCCGCGTGGCGAGCGGCAGGTCGCGGAGGACCTCGTAGCCCAGAAGGAGCGCGATCTCGCGCAGCAACCGGCGGAATTCCGCGGTTCCCGTATCGCCGGTCCGCATCAGCGTCAGCTTGTGCCGGACCAGGGGATGATCGACGACGGTGACGCCCGCGGGCATGGCTCCCTCCCTCCGTTTCCGGGTTTCTCTAGAACACGGGGCCTGCGACGTTCAAGGCCTCGAGGCGACGGGGAAGGTGTCCGGCGCCGATGGTGGCCGGCGCCGATGGTGGCCGGCGCCGATGGTGGCCGGCGCGTGGGGACGCGGGACGATCGCTTGTCACGAGTCGCCGGCGGGGTCATTCTGTCGGCCGCAACCGCGGGGTTTTCGCGCCCGCGGCGTGGAGCGCTTGATGCTGGACAAGGCGCGCGATCTCAGGACGGAACGCCTCGAACGGATCGTCGAGCACCTGCGGGCGCGCACCGACCCGGAGCGGGCCTCGTCCGTGGAGCGGTTCGCCCGCCTGTTCTACCGACGGGCGACGGAGGCCGACCTGGCGGAGAGCCCGGTGGAAGATCTCCGTGGCGCGGCCCTCAGCCTCTGGAACTTCGCGGAACGGCGGGAACCCGGCGCTCCCAAGGTCCGTGTCCTCAATCCGCGCGCGGCCGGGCACGGATGGCGGTGCTCGCATACGGTCGTCGAGATCGTCAACGACGACATGCCGTTCCTCGTCGATTCGATCGCCGCCTGCTTCGACCGCAAGGGTCACGCCATCCATTCGATGATCCATCCCATCGTGCGGGTCCGGCGCGACGCCGGGGGCCGGTTGCAGGAGGTCGCCGGCGCGGAGGCGCGACCCGATGCGGCCGGGTTCATCGACGAATCCCACATGCACGTCGAGATCGGCGCGCGATCGGCGCCGGAGGCGCTCGACGAGATCACCGAATCGATCCGGAGGATCCTCGCCGACGTTCGACGCGCGGTAAAGGACTGGCGTCCCATGCGGGCGCGGGTGGACGCGGCCGTCGCCGACCTGAAGGCGAACCCGCCGCCGGTCGCGGCGGACGAGACCGATGAGACGATCTCGTTCCTCGAGTGGCTGGCCGACGACCATTTCACCTTTCTCGGGTATCGCGAATACGCCCACGAATCGACGGCCGAACGCGCCACCCACGAGGCGGTCGCGGGGTCGGGACTCGGCGTGTTGCGCGATCCGGGCTTCCGCGTCCTGCGGACACCAGGGGGGGGTCCGACGGAGCTGTCGCCCGAGGTCCTGCATTTCCTGGGCGGTCCCGAGCCCATCATCCTCACCAAGGCCAACATCCGCTCCACCGTGCATCGCGCCGTCCACATGGACTACATCGGGATCAAGACCTTCGACGGGGCGGGCAAGGTCGTCGGAGAGCGCCGGTTCGTCGGTCTTTTCACCTCCGCCGCCTACAACCAGCCCCCGGCGCGGATCCCCTTCCTCCGGCGCAAGGTCCGGCGGACGATCGAGACGTCGGGCCTCGCCGCCGCGAGCCACGACGGGAAGGCGCTCGTCAACATCCTCGACACCTTCCCGCGCGACGAACTGTTCCAGATCTCGGAACGACGGCTTCACGACACGGCCATCGGCATCCTCGAGATTCACGAGCGTCCGCGAATCGGCGCCTTCCCTCGGCGCGATCCGTTCGGGCGCTACGTCTCGTGCCTGGTCTACGTCCCGACGAAGCGGCACGGCACCGGGCTCACCGAGCGCATCGGGGAGGCGGTCGCCCGGGCGTTCAACGGCTACGTATCGGTGTCCTTCGTCCATGTCGGGGATATGCCGCTCGCGCGAATCCAGTACATCGTCGCCACCAAGGAGGCGGAAAGGCCGGACCCGTCCCGCGAAGAGCTGGAGGAGCTTCTCCGCGCCGTGGCGCGGACCTGGGAAGAGGATCTCCGCGACGAGCTGCACCAGCGGTTCGGCGAGGAGCGCGGCGACCTGCTCCGGCGCAAGTACGGGACCGCGTTTCCGGCCGGCTATGCGGAGGCGTTCTCCGCCCGCGAGGCCACGTTCGACGTCGACAAGATGGAGGACGTCCTTTCCTCCGGCCGCGTCGGCATGAACCTGTATCGGGCGGACGAGGCGCCCGGGAACACGCTGCGGTTCAAGCTCTTCCATCGCGGTGGGCCGTTGCCGCTGTCGGACACCCTTCCCGTGCTGGAGAACATGGGCTTCCGGGTCATCGAGGAGCGTCCCTTCGAGATCCGGCCCGCGGACGGCGACCCGGCGATCTGGATCCACGATTTCGGTCTGGAGACGCCGTCCGGCGTCGAACTCGGTTCGCGCGGCGTCAGGGACAAGCTTCAGGAGGCGTTCGCGCGCGTCTGGTACGGCGAGGTCGAGAACGACGGGTTCAATCGTCTGGTCGCGCGGGCCGGGCTGGAGTGGCGGGACGTCGTCGTCCTGCGCGCGCTCTGCAAGTATCTGAGGCAGACGGGAATCGCCTTCAGCCAGGCGTACATGGAGAGCACGCTCGCCGGGAACGCCGGCATCGCCCGCGACGTCGCGCGCCTGTTCAGGGCCAGGTTCGACCCGCGCGACCGCCAGCGCGCGGCGCGCGACGAGGTCACGCTCGCGCAGAAGATCGAAGCGGCCCTCGACGCCGTCGCCAACCTGGACGAGGATCGGATCCTCCGGCGGTTTCTGAACCTGACCCGCGGCATCCTGCGGACGAACTTCTTCCAGTCCGCCGCCGACGGCGGCCCGAAGCCCTACGTCTCCTTCAAGATCGACAGCCGGGCCATCGACGAACTGCCCCTGCCCCGGCCCTTCGTGGAAACGTTCGTCTACTCGCCGCGGGTCGAGGCCATACACCTGCGCGGAGGGAAGGTGGCGCGAGGCGGGCTGCGCTGGTCCGACAGGCCGGAGGATTTCCGCACCGAGATCCTGGGCCTGATGAAGGCGCAGATGGTGAAGAACGCCGTGATCGTGCCCGTGGGCGCCAAAGGCGGGTTCGTGGTCAAGCGCCCGCCGACGGCGGGGGGCCGCGAGGCCGTCCAGGCCGAGGCCGTCGAATGCTACAGGACCCTGATCCGCGGGCTCCTCGACCTCGTGGACAACAAGGTCGACGGCAAGATCGTTCCGCCGCGGGACGTCGTCCGGTTCGACGGCGACGATCCCTATCTCGTCGTGGCCGCCGACAAGGGCACCGCGACGTTCTCGGACGTCGCCAACGGGGTGGCGCTCGACTACGGTTTCTGGCTGGGAGACGCGTTCGCCTCGGGCGGCTCCGAAGGATACGACCACAAGCGGATGGGCATCACGGCGCGTGGCGCCTGGGAAGCCGTCAAACACCATTTCCGCGAGATGGGGCGCGACACGCAGACGGAGGACTTCACGGTCGTCGGCATCGGCGGCATGTCCGGCGACGTGTTCGGGAACGGGATGCTGCTCTCGCGGCATGTCAGGTTGATCGGCGCCTTCGACAGCCGGCATATCTTCGTCGATCCGGATCCCGATCCCGCCGCGACCTGGGCCGAGCGCAAGCGGCTGTTCGAACTCCCGCGCTCCGCGTGGACGGATTTCGACGAGAAACTGATCTCGGAAGGAGGAGGCGTCTTCGATCGCTCCGCCAAGTCCGTGAAGCTGACGCCCGGCATCAGGCGGGCGTTCGGACTGAAGGCCGACTCGACGACGCCGAACGGACTGATCCGGGCCATGCTGACGTCGGAGGTCGATCTCCTGTGGTTCGGGGGGATCGGGACGTATGTGAAGTCCACGGACGAGACGCATCTCGACGTGGGCGATCGCGCCAACGACGCGTTGCGCGTCGGCGGCGCCGACCTGCGCGCCCGCGTGGTCGGGGAGGGCGCGAACCTGGGCATGACGCAGCGCGGCCGTATCGAATATGCCCTGGCCGGCGGACGGATCAACACCGACGCCATCGACAACTCCGCGGGCGTCGATTGCTCGGATCACGAGGTCAACATCAAGGTTCTCGTGGATTCGCTCGTCACCGCCGGCAACGTGACGCGCGCGCGGAGATCGACACTGCTGGCGGACATGACGGACGAAGTGGCCGGGCTCGTGTTGCGGAGCAACTACCTCCAGACCCAGGCCATAACGGCCGCGCAAAGCCGTGGCGGCCCGTTCGTGGAGTCGGCGGCCCGCTTCATGCGCGCGCTGGAGCGTTCGGGCCGGCTGGATCGCGCGGTCGAGTTCCTGCCCGACGAGGAGACGCTCGCCGAACGCGAGGCCAGGGGCGTCGGGATGCCGCGCCCCGAGATCTCCGTCCTTCTCGCCTACGCCAAGATGACGTTGTACGAGGACCTGCTCGCGACCGACGTGCCCGAGGACCCGTATTTCGCCGCCGACCTGGCGGCGTATTTCCCCGGCGCGCTCCGCGAGGACTTCGCCGGGCCGATAGAGGACCACGGCCTACGGCGGGAGATCGTGGCCACGACGATCGCCAACTCGATCGTCAACCGGGCGGGACCGACGTTCGTCGCCGGCGTCGTCGAGGATACCGGGACTTCGGTCGCCGAAATCGCGCGCGCCTACGTCGCGGCGCGCGACGCGTTCGACCTCGGGACGCTGTGGGCGGACATCGCCGCGCTCGACAACAGGGTCGACGCCGGCTCGCAGACGGAAATGACGATCGCCGTCGCGGATCTCGCACGCCACGCGACGATATGGTTTCTCGGCAACGCGCCGCGGCCGATGGACGTCTCGCAGGTCGTCGGCGCCTACGCGCCGGGCATCGCCGCGATGGCCGGAAGCCTGGAGGACAGTCTCGCGGACTTGGAGTCGGCGGCGCTGCGGGACCGAGCGCTCCGCCTCGCCGGGAAGGGCGTCCCGGAGGGCCTCGCGCGGCGGATCGCCGGCCTGCCGGTCATGCGATCGGTCTGCCATATCGTCCACGCGGCGGCCGGCTCGGGGCGACCGGTCGACGAAATCGGCCGCGCGTACTTCGCCATCGGCGCCCGGCTGGGCCTCGACTGGCTGCGTTCCGCCGCGGAGAGGATCGAAGCGCGTGATCGCTGGGAGCGTTTCGCCGTCGGCGCCATCGTCGAGGATCTCCACGGCCAGCAGCGGGCTTTGGTCGAGCGGGTCGTGGAGCGGACCGACGGCCCCCTCGACCGGCGGGCCGTCGCCGGCTGGGCGGACGCCGCCGGCGCGACCGCCGCGAGGATATCCGCTCTCGTCGACGAGTTCCGTCTCGGCGGACACGTCGATCTCGCCCGGCTGGAGATCGTCAACCGGCACTTGCGGAGCATGTCGACCCCGCCGGGCGGCGCCTCCGCCGCCGGGCGGGCGCCTGCCTGAATTCATGGACACGGGAGACGAGCTATGGGACACCAGGGGGGTCTTCAGACACCGGCGACGCTTCGGGGGCGCATCGGCTGGGCGCTCTACGACTGGGCGAACTCGCCCTTCACCACGCTGATCGTCACCTTCGTGTTCGCCGCGTATTTCAGTCGCGGCATCGTCGGCGACGAGGTCCAGGGTCAGGCGCTGTGGGGGTACGTGGCGGGTCTCGCCGCCGGGCTGGTGGCGATACTGAGCCCGGTTCTGGGCGCGGTCGCCGACGCCGGCGGGCGCCGCAAGCCGTGGATCCTCGCCTTTACCGGCCTCTGCGTCGTCTGCTCCGCTCTCCTCTGGTACGCGGAGCCCGTGCCGGACGCCGTCACGCTGGCGATGGTCCTGGTGGTCTTGGCCGTCGTCGGGTTCGAGTTCGGCATCGTGTTCAACAACGCGATGCTCGGCGACATCGTCGAGCAGGACCGGCTGGGCCGCTGGTCGGGCTGGGCCTGGGGAATCGGCTATGCCGGTGGTCTGGCGGCGTTGTTCGTCATGCTCTTCGGCTTCATCCAGACCGACGAGCCGTGGTTCGGCGTGAGCACCGAGAACGCGGCGAACGTCCGTGTCGTCGGCCCCCTGGTGGCTATCTGGCTCGCCGTCTTCGCGGTTCCGCTGTTTCTGTTCACGCCCGACCGCGCCGCCAGCACGCTACCCGTGATGCCGCGGCTGAAGCAGGGCATGAGCGCCCTCGGCGCCACCCTGCGCGGACTGACGGGCGAGCACGCCAACGCCTTGCGGTTCCTGATCGCCCGGATGATCTACAACGACGGGCTGGTGATCGTGTTCGCCCTGGGCGGGGTCTACGCCGCCGGACGCTTCGACATGGGACAGGCCGAACTCATCCAGTTCGGGATCGTCCTGAACGTCACGGCCGGGCTCGGCGCCGTCGCGTTCGCCTGGCTGGACGACCGGCGGGGTTCGAAGACGGCGATCGTGGTTTCCCTGATCGGCCTGGCGGGCGCCGGTCTCGGCGCGGTCATGGCCGACGAAGTGGCTTGGTTCTGGGTGTGGGGCGCGGTGCTCGGGATATTCGTGGGGCCCGCCCAGGCCGCCAGCCGCTCGTTCATGGCGCGGGTCGCGCCGCCGGAGTTGCGCACCGAGTTCTTCGGCCTGTTCGCCCTGTCGGGAAAGGCGACGTCGTTCCTGGGACCCGTCGCCGCGGCCACGGTGACGTCGCTGTCCGGCAGCCAGAGCCTCGGCCTTGGAACCGCCGTCGTGTTCTTCCTGGTCGGGCTCGGCATCATGATGACGGTGCGGGAGCCGGAACGTCCGGAAGGAGCGTCGGCCCGCTGACTCCCGGCGGCGTGGGGACGATCGCCGGTCTTTCGCCCCTTCAGTGACGGAAGTGACGCAGCCCCGCGAACACCATCGCGATCCCCGCCTCGTCGGCCGCCGCGATCACCTCGTCGTCGCGCACCGAGCCGCCCGGCTGGATCACGGCGGTGACGCCGGCCTCGGCGGCCGCCAACAGCCCGTCGGCGAAAGGAAAGAACGCATCCGAAGCGGCGACGGACCCCTTGGTCGCGGGCTCGGGGCGTCCGGCCGCGCGCGCTGCCTCCTCGGCCTTGCGCGCCGCCAGACGCGCGGCGTCCACCCGGCTCATCTGCCCCGCTCCGATGCCCACGGTGGCGCCGTCTCTGGCGTACACGATGGCGTTGGACTTGACGTGCTTGGCGACCGTGAACGCGAAGACGAGGTCTGCGGTTTCCGATTCGCCGGGCTTTTTCCGGGTCACCACCTCGAGCGCGCCGCCGGTCAGCCGGTCGTCCCGCGTCTGCGCGAGATATCCTCCGGCGAGCGATCGGACGGTCATCCCGCGCGCGGCCGGATCCGGAAACGACTCCGTCAGCAGGAGTCTCAGGTTCTCCTTCCCGGCCAGGATGGCTCTCGCCGCCTCGTCGGCGTCCGGCGCGACGACGACTTCGGTGAACACCCCGGATATCTCCTCCGCGGTCTCGCGGTCGAGAACGCCGTTGAGCGCGACGACGCCCCCGAAGGCGCTGACCGGATCGCAGGCCAGCGCCTTTCCGTGGGCGTCGGCGAGGGAGTCGCCGAGCGCGACGCCACAGGGGTTGGCGTGCTTGACGATGGCGACCGCGGGGCCGTGGCGTTCGGGGTCGAACTCGGCGACCAGCTCGCAGGCCGCGTCGGCGTCGTTCAGGTTGTTGAACGAAAGCGCCTTGCCCTGGATTCGGGTCGCCGTGGCGATGCCCGGCCGGGCGGCGGCGGCGACGGAATAGAACGCCGCTTCCTGGTGCGGGTTCTCGCCGTAGCGCAGAACGTCGCGGCGCTCGCCGGCGAGAACGAGCCGCTCCGGGAAGGGCTCCCCGAGTTCCCCGGCGAACCAACTCGATATGGCCGCGTCGTAGGCGCCCGTCCGGGCGTAGGCCTTGGCCGCGAGGCGCCGCCGCAGCGCCTCGCCCACGGCCCCGCCGTTCGCCTCCATGTCGTCCATGACGGTCCGATAGTCGCCCGGGTCGACGACGACCGTGACGTGGGCGTGATTCTTCGCGGCGGAGCGGATCATGGCCGGCCCGCCGATGTCGATGTTCTCGATGCACTCCTTGAAGGGCGCATCCCTGGCGACGGTTTCCTCGAAGGGATAGAGGTCGACCGCGACCAGATCGATGCCGGCTATTCCATGCCGGTCCATGGCCTCGCGGTGGCTCGCCGCGTCCCGCAGCGCCAGGATGCCGCCGTGGACCCTGGGGTGCAGCGTCTTCACGCGGCCGTCCATCGTCTCGGGAAACCCGGTGTAGTCCGAGACGTCCCTGACGGTCACCCCGGCCTCGCGGAGCGTCCTCGCGGTTCCTCCCGTCGACAGGATCTCGACGCCGCGCCCGGCGAGGAAAGCCCCGAATGCCTCCAGCCCGGACTTGTCGGAAACGGAGAGGATGGCGCGGCGGATCATGGCGGCGTCGGTCTCCGTCGGGCGATTCGGTCGAAGGTCGCGCACATGGGCGTCGGTCGCTAGTATACGCCCGGCCGCGGTCCGCGGCGACAGCGGAACGCGCCATGATCCAGGTTTCCGACGTCAGTCATCGCTTCGGCGAACGCGAGGTGCTCAAGGACGTCGACCTGAACATCGGCGAACGCCGCGTCGGCGTCATCGGCGCCAACGGATCGGGCAAGAGCACCTTCGCGCGCCTGCTGAACGGTCTTCTGATCCCGGACAGCGGCGCCGTCACCGTGGACGGCCTCGACACCCGCAAGGACGCGAAGGCGGTCCGGCGGCGGGTGGGCTTCGTGTTCCAGAACCCGGACAACCAGATCGTGTTTCCCGTGGTCGAGGAGGACATCGCCTTCGGCCTGAAGAACCTGAAGCTGCCCAGGCGCGAGGTTGCGCGAAAGGTCGACACGGTTCTCGCCGAATACGGACTGACCCATCTTCGGGACCGGGCCGCCCATCTTCTGTCGGGCGGCGAAAAGCAGCTTCTGGCGATCTCGGCGGTCCTGGTGATGGAGCCCCGGTACGTGGTGCTCGACGAGCCCATGACCCTGCTGGACCTGCGCAACAAGAGGCTGATTCTCGACACCATCCGGACGATCGGGCAGCCGGTGGTGCTGGTCACCCACGATCTGGATCACCTGCGGGACTTCGAGCGCGTCATCGTCTTCGACGAGGGGTGCGTCGTGGCCGACGGCCCGCCCCGCGACGCGATCCGCCACTACACGCGGGCGATGGCGTGATGCTGTCGCTGTACGTTCCGGGCGATTCGTTCGTTCACCGCGCGCCGGCGGCGGCCAAGCTCGCCATCCTCCTGGTCGGCGGCGCGGCGCTTTTCGTCGTTTCGAGCATTCCGCTGCACGCCGCCGAGCTCGCGCTCCTCGTGGGCCTGTTCCGCGCCGCCCGCCTGCCCTGGCGCGACACCTTCCGGCAGCTGCGGACCGCGCTGATCTTCCTGGTCCCCATCTTTCTGTTTCACGTCTTCATCACGGACTGGGTGCTGGGTCTGGAGACCGTCCTCAGAATCCTGGTCCTTCTCCTGCTGGCGGTTCTGGTGACCCTGACGACGAAGCAGACGGACATGATCGACGTTCTGGAGGCGGCGGTCCGGCCGCTGCGCCATGTCGGGATCAACCCGTCCAGGACCGGCATGATGCTGTCGATGGTCCTCCGGTTCGTCCCCATGATGATGCGCGAGGCGCAGGAGGTTCTCGAGGCCCAGCGGGCGCGCGGGCTCGACCGCAACGCGATCGCCCTGCTGATGCCGCTCCTCATCAAGACCCTGAAGATGGCGGACGACCTCTCCGAGGCCATAGAGGCCCGCGGCTACGACCCCGAGCCAGTCGTCCCCGTCTGGCGGAGGAAGGGTTAGGACTCCGAGCGTCATCCCGACATGGGTTTTCGACGGGTCGGCATCGGGTTGATAGGGACTGGCCCGTCGATCCTGTTTCAGCGAAACATCAACGAGCCGTTCCGGCGCAGGATGCCGTCCGAAACCACAAGCCCACCACGGTGACGGCCAGTCACTGTGTCTTGGTATCGGTACTGGATATCCTTCAGCTCCTGCCCGTAGCGCTGTCTGAGCCTCGCGGCGCCGGGTTGCACATGGACGTTGTTTACGTGACCCGCGCAATAAGTATAGCAGGCGATGGGGTAGAGCAGTGCGGAGCAGACGATGTCGCAGACCTGAAGCCCGGCGTGGTTATCACTGTGCCCGAAGGTCGGCAGCTCGACGATCCGTCGGTAGCTCTGGGCCGCTGGATTGAACTTTTGCGTAAAGATGGAGTGGGAGACGTTGACGTTCTTGAACTTGTTCCGGCTGTCAGCGATACAGACGCCGGTGTCACCGGTCCGGGTCAGATGGTGATCGAAATAAGTGAAGATTGCCTGTATCGACGACGTGTAGACAGGCGTGGCATCGAAAGGCAGTCCAATGCCCTTCACCCAAATGCGTGCAACCAGCTTTACGTCGTATTGTCGCAGTAGTCTGAGGATCTGGTCGAGGAATCCGATAGCGTGCCGTCGCTGCCGCGCGGTTCCGCGTGTTGCGTTTCTGCGGACGTCGGCCCCTTTGATCTCGGGCAGGATTCGGTCCAGAGGTTTGGTGGATGGATAGGGGAGGTTCGGAAAGTAGCGCTGCTTCAGGTTCAGGAAGCCGTCGGTGAGGCTGTGGAGACTCGCGGTATCGACGAAGAGACCGCTGATGACAAGGACCGGCTGGTCGTTCGGTAGCGGCGGATTGGCGAGCGCCCCGAGGTCTCCCGCCTCGTCGATGAAGCAGATCTTCATCTGCCCCTTCCCCCGACATGGCTATGGCCACCGGATGGTGGCCATAGGGTCCGCCGCCCACGACGGGGTCGGCAATACGCATTACGCATTTGCTATGAGCAAATGTGATGGCCAGTCACATGGGTGTCAACACTTTTTTCAGTGTCCGGAACGCCCGGCGTTGATGACGTGGACCCTCTCGGACTATAAGAGGCGCGCCAATCGCGCCGCCACGCCCGGCACACCCCGGAATCGAAACGAATCGCGCCCCTGGGAGGCAACATGACCACGCGAGACATGGTGTTCGTCGCGCTGTTCGCCGCGCTCACCGCGGCCTGCGCCGTCTTTCCGCCGTTTCAGGCGCCGCTCGTTCCGGCGCCCATCATCGTGCAGAACATCGGCGTGATGCTGGCGGGTTCGATTCTCGGCGCCAGGCGGGGCGGCCTGTCCCTGTTGCTGTTCGTCGTGCTCGTGGCGGCCGGCCTGCCCCTGCTCACCGGCTGGAAGGGCGGTTTCGGCGTGATCCTGGGACCCACCGGGGGCTTCGTCCTGTCGTGGATACCCGCCGCGTTCGTCGTCGGGTGGCTCGTGGAAAGGTACTGGAGCCGCCTCAACTTCTGGAATCTGCTGCTGTTCAACGTGATCGGCGGGGTGATCGTCGTCTACGTCATCGGCATTCCATGGCTCGCCCAGGTGGCCAACATGGAACTCGGGAAGGCCATCGCCGGTTCGGCGATCTTCGTTCCCGGCGACGTCGTCAAGGCGGTGGTCGCCGCGGCCGTGGCCATGATCGTCAAGCGTTCCTATCCGTTGATCCGCGCGTAAGGCGGAACCGGCGTCGTCTCCGCTCAGGAATCGCCGGGGACGAGCGAGTCGCGCGGCACCTTGACCCGTGTCCGGCGGCCCAGAAGGTCGAGCAGGACGATCACCCTGTCGTTGTCGGCGGCGCACTGGAACAGCCCGACGCGATCGCACAGCGCGCCGCCGCCGATCCTGACCCGGTCGCCCTCGGCGAACGTCCGGCCGCGACCGAGCCGGACGTAGCCGTCGTCCGCCTCGCGGGCCTTGATCTCGGCGATGATCTCGTCGCCGACGACGGCGGGACGGTCGCCGAAACTCACCAGACGCGCGACACCGGGCGCCGTGTTCACGCGCGGCCGATGTCCGGCGTCGACGTCGGCGCGCACGAACAGATAGCGGGGAAACAGGGGCCGCGGGACGATCTCGGTCCGGCGCGCGTGCCGCCGCTGCCGGAGATAGCACGGCAGGTACGTCTCGAACCCGCGTTCCTCGAGGTTGTTCCGCGCCCAGACCTCGAGCTGCGGTTTCGTGTGGACGGCATGCCAGCGGATCACGGGCCCGGTTCCTCCGGCGCACCGCGGGACGTGGAGACCCGCAGCAGGGGCGGGATCAGAATCCTTTCCGGGGGGAAGCTCCGGGAAAGGGACTCGTAAGAGGCCTGGGGATGCCGCGCGTCGGTCAGCAGGATCGCGTCGATGTCGCCGGCGGCCTCGACGGACGGCGCGACGGGCACCTTCATGAACTCGCCCGATCCGCCCCGGCCGTCGATCATCGCCACCAGATCGACGTCGTGCCCCAGGTTGCACAGGATCGCGATCTCGGCCAGTTCGCCCGGACCGCCGAGCGCCACGCGCCGCCATCGCCGCGCCGCGCACCGGCGGAGGAGATCCTCGCATTCGTTCCGGGCCTGCCGGTAGAAGTCGAACGAGCGCCTCAGATACCGGGTCGTCAAGCGGCTCTTCTCGGCGAATCCCTGGGGGGTGAGGTAGTAGGCGTAGCGGTTCGCCGGCGCCTGGGCCATTCTCAGGAGACCCTTGCGCGCGCACCGCTTGAGATAGGCGTTGGTCAACCCCAGCGCGATTCCCAGCTCGTTGGCCAGCGTTCTCTGGGAGACGCCGCTGTTCTCGTGGACCGCGTTCAGGAGACCCAAGGTGATCCGGCTCTCCGCGTCGATCGGTTGTCCGTCCATGGGGAATTTGTGGTTCAAGTCCTCGTCTCCCCGCCGCGCACCCGCCGGGACGGCCGGGGCATGGCTCGGCTCGCGGGCGTTCTCGTCATGAACGTTATTCCGTTCATTCCGTGAACGTCAAGCGGAAATTCGCCGATTCCCGCGCTTTTCGGGCGAAGCGCCCGCGTTGACAAGGAACGAACGCCGCCCTCAGTATGCGCGCGCTCCGGCGCGGTACGGTGGGCCGCGAAGCCGGATCCCATCGGAGCCGGATCATGGCGTCGGATACAACGATCTCGGTGATCGGCCTCGGATATGTCGGATTGCCGCTCGCCATCGCGTTGTCCCGCCATTTCCCGGTCCACGCGTTCGACATCGACCGGTCGCGCGTCTCCGAACTCCGCCGGGGCTTCGACCGGACGGGGGAAGTGGCGCCCGAGGCGCTGGAGTCGCCCGGACTGCATCTCACCGACGAGGCCGGCGGCATTTCGCGGGCGTCCGTACACGTCGTCGCCGTCCCGACCCCCGTCGACGAAGACAACGCCCCCGATCTTTCCGCCGTGAGGGACGCCTGCGCGCTGATCGGCCGGTATCTCTCCCCCGGTGATGTCGTCGTGCTCGAGAGCACCGTCTACCCGGGCGCCACGGAGGAAGTCTGCGGTCCGGCGCTGGCCGCGGCGTCCGGCCTGACGTGCGGAGAGGAGTTCTTCCTGGGATACTCGCCCGAGCGCATCAACACGGGGGACGGGGAGCACACCATAGAGAGCATCACCAAGGTCGTGTCCGGCCAGACCGCCGCGGTCGCCGACCGCCTGGTGGAGATATACGGGAAGGTCACGGACGGGAACGTGTTCCGGGCCCGCGACATCCGCACCGCCGAGGCCGCCAAGGTGATCGAAAACGCGCAGCGCGACGTCAACATCGCCTTCGTCAACGAGATCGCCGGGATCTTCCACAAGATCGGCATCTCCACTCACGACGTCCTCGCGGCGGCGGAGACCAAATGGAACTTCCTGCCGTTCAAGCCCGGCCTCGTGGGGGGGCACTGCATCGGCGTCGATCCCTATTTCCTCGCCCATCGGGCGCGGGAGATCGGCCACGACCCGCAGGTGATCCTGGCCGGGCGGCGGATCAACGACGGCATGGGCGCGTTCGTCGCCGACTGCATCGCCGATCGCCTCGCCGGGCCGCGCCGCGTCCTCGTGCTCGGTCTGACGTTCAAGGAGAACGTCTCCGACCTCCGCAACAGCAAGGCGGTCGATCTCGTGCGCCGGCTTCAGGCGCGCGGACACGAGGTCGATGTCCACGACGACAGGGCGGCGCCCGAGGATGCCCTCGCGCGGTACGGGCTGCGTCTCCTGCCGGAGCTGTCGGGCGGCGGCTACGGGGCGGTGGTGGGCGCCGTGCCGCACGACGCCTACGCCGAGATGGATGCGAACGCGATCTCGGGGTTGCTCGCGGACGGCGGACTCGTCGCCGACGTCAAGGGCCTGTGGCGCGATCTGTCGTTCCCCGACGGGATACGCTACTGGCTGCTGTAGTGCCGGCGCCGCCTCCGGCCGCGACCCCCGATCAGCGCCGAAACAGCGTCAGCGCCCACTTCACCGTCTCGACCCCGCCCGGGTCGGTACGGCCGTGAACGACGATCTGCCGCGTGGCGCGAACCCCCGCGGCGCCCCCGAGATAGACGCTTTCCTCGAGCTCGACGTCGTGACTGGATCGGAAGCGCATCCCTTCGCCGCGTCCCGGTCGCAGCAGCACGGTCACGCCGTCGGTCGCCAGCGAGGCGCGCACCCGCGGATGGAGATGGAAGCGGAGGGCGAAGCGCTGTGCGCGGCCGCCCTGCGGCCCGACCGCGGCCATGGCGTCTTCGCCTCTCACGTGGTCTCCGTCGGGCGACACGTAGATCGCCCGGTCGTGCCGCAGGCCGAACCGCTTGACGTAGCCGTCGTGGCTCGCCTCGACGAGGACGTTGCCGCCGTCCTCGCGCCGGCGCGCCCGGACCGCCGGGGGCGCATGGCGCCGGGAGCGTGGATCGAAGATGTCGCGGGCGTTCGTGTCGGCGACGGCCAGGGTGGAATGTGCTGCGGTCGTCCGGCCCGCCTCGTGCCACCGGGATCCGCCGTCGGCGCCGCAGTTCACGATGACCCGGTCACGACCCACGCCGAGTTCGAAGCTCAGGAGTCCCGCGAACGCGGACGCCGCGCCGCGGCCGGCCGCGCCGACGTCGAACAGCACCAGCGTCCTTCCCGCCGACAGCCTCTGGTATCCACCGTCGGGCAGTTCCGGCGGCGCCGCGCCGCGCGTCCGCGCGGCGGCGAGGATGCCGTCGATGCGCCCGCGCCCGTCCCCGGCGCCGCCGTTGAAGTTGCCGAAGCCACCGTCGCCGTGCCGCAGCGATCTCGTGGCGAGGGCGAGGCGCTTGATCGCGTCCGTCAGGGCGTCCGGCGGGTCTCGACCGACGTTCTCCAGGGTGGCGCGGACGATCAGGAGGAGTCGCAGCGCGGCAAGCGTCCGGTCGGGGTTCCGGGACGCATGAACGCCGTCGGGAAGCACTTCCCGGGAAATCGACCGCTGGAGGGTCCGAAGATCGTCCGCGAGCCGTCCGCCCTCTCCCGTCAGCGCCGCCCGGGCGACCAGCCGGCCCGCGACCGCCGGCAAGGTCCAGCGATCGGGCGACAGAACCCCCGCGACGCGGGAGAGGTGGCGGGCCTGGGCGCGGAAGCTGGTCAGGAACCGGCGGTGAAACGTCGGGTCCGCGCCGTGGCAAAGGTAGTCCGCATGGCACGACCAGGAGGCGAGGCGCCGGCCGAGGACGTCGGGGCGCCAGGACAGGGTGCGCCACCGGTCGTTCAGGTCGATCCAGGACCGCGCCAGCTCGCGGGCCCGAAGACGCCCGGTTTCCGACTCCGTCGCCCGGAAGTCCGCGAGCCATTCGAAGGCGTTGACCTCGGCCCGCCAGACGTCGCTCGCTCCGTGGAGGGACCAGGGAGGCTCGTTGAGGGCCGTTCGCTGTTCGCCCCGGAACAGGTATCGTCCCTGGAACAGCGCGTTGGCGAAGTCCCGGTCCCCGGGCGCGGGGTCCGCGGGACGGCAGAGCAGGGAAGACGGCGCCTCGACCCGCAGGGTCCGGGCGTACAGCTCGGTCGCGAATGCCCGTTCGATCAGGGACCGCACCGGACGTCCGGCGACGGTCGGTGACGAGTCCCGTGCGCTCACCGGACCGGCGCCCGCGATTCGCCGTCCGCCGCCGTCGCCGCCGTCGCCGCGCCGCACGGCACACCCGGCATCTACCGGGCGCTCTCGCGCAGGGTCCGGATGTTCTCCCGGTACTTCTCCGGTCCGCCCTGGAAGATCGCGGTGCCGGCGATCAGCACGTCCGCGCCGGCGTCGATGGCGAGGGGCGCCGTTTCGGCGGTGATCCCGCCGTCCACCGCGAGATCGACGTCGCGGTCTCCGCCGTCGATCATCTCGCGGACGGCCGAGATCTTCTTCAGCGCGCCACGCAGGAACGTCTGGCCGCCGAATCCCGGATTGACGCTCATCACCAGGACGAGATCGACGTCGTCGAGGACCGGGCGGACGGCTTCCACGGGCGTGGAGGGGTTGAGCGCCGCCCCGGCCCGCGCTCCGCGCCGCTTGATCAGCTGGATCGTGCGGTGGAGGTGAGGTCCCGCCTCCGGATGCGCGGTGAGCGTGTCCGATCCGGCGTCGACGAACGCCTCCACGTAAGGGTCCACCGGGGAGATCATGAGATGGACGTCGAACGGCAGGGCGCTGAAGCTCCTGATCGCCCGAACGACGGACGGCCCGACCGTGATGTTGGGCACGAAACGGCCGTCCATGACGTCGACATGGATGAAGTCGGCCCCGGCCTCGGTGACCGCCCGCACCTCTTCGCCCAGGCGCGAGAAGTCGCTCGCCAGGATCGAAGGAGCCACCCGCACGTTCTTCCTCATGCCATGCCGTCGTATCAGTTTGCCCGAGAGGCCGCAATTCCCGATCGGGGTCCGGGGACCGGCGCGCCGCACCCGCGCCCTGACGGTGTGCAAGGTGTGCCATTCGACGCGTCGGACCCATGCCCCCGACGGTGTGCAAGGTGTGCCATTCGGCGCGCCGGACCCGCGCCCCTACGGTGTGCAAGGTGTGCCATTCGATACGCTGGCCCCGTGCCCCCACGGTGTGCAAGGTGTGCCATTCGGCGTGCCGGATTCATGCCCCGACAGTGTGCAAGGTGTGCCATTCGACGCGCCGCACCCCCAACTGGCAACCGGCAACTGGCAACTGGCCGGTGTGCAAGCTGTGCAAGCCGGCCCCGTCAGCGGGGAGGGGGGAGTCTTCGTTTCAGGCGCGCGACGAAGAATCCGTCGACTCCTCCGGCATCGGCCAGATGGCAGGGAAGGGTCTGAACGTCTCCCGCGGGCAGAACGGAGTGTTCGAGCCCCGCGACGTCCGTGCGTTCGACCGGCCACCGCTCGAGGTCGCGGCGCGACGACAGGAGGCGTTCGACCTGTTCGACGCCTTCCTCCGGCTGCAGCGAGCAGACGGAATAGACGAGGACGCCCCCGGGCGCCAGCAGGTCGGCGGCGGCGGCGAGCAGTTGGCCCTGCAACCCGGCCAGGCGCGCCACGTCCGTCGGTTGGCGCAGATGCGGGACGTCGGGATGGCGGCGGATGGTTCCGGTGGCCGTGCAGGGCGCGTCGACGAGAATCGCCTCGTAGGGCCTCTCCGGCGTCCAGGCGCGGAGGTCGCTCTCCACGATCCTGGCCTTCAGGTCCAGCCGTCGCAGGTTGCCGCGCAACGTCCGCATCCGGGCGGCGGACACGTCCAGCGCGTCGACGACGGCGCCGCCGGCGGCCAGTTGCGCCGTCTTGCCGCCGGGCGCCGCGCAGGCGTCCAGAATCCTGACGTCGGCGGGATTTCTCCGCGGCGACGAAAGCAGGATGCGCGCCGGAACGGCGGCCGCGGCGTCCTGCGGCCACCAATGCCCCTCGGAATAGCCGGGAAGACCCTCGATCGGGCCACCGTCGCGGCGTCTGAGGGAACCCGTGGGAAGGACCTCGGCGCCCAGCCGGCGCGCCCATTCCCCGGCGTCCGACTTCACCGACAGGTCCAGGGGCGGCTCCGTCGCGTGAGCGCGCGCGATCTCCCGCGACCGCAGTTCGCCGAACGTTGCGCGCCACGACGCCCACAGCCACGCGGGCGTATTCAGAGGGCCGGGGTCGCGCGCGCCGGGAAGCCCGTCGCGGTCGCGCGCGAGCCGCCGCAACACCGCGTTGACCAGTCCCTTGAACGGGCTGTCGCGTCCGACGAGGCGCACCGTCCGGTCCACGGCGGCATGGGGCGGCGTGTCCAGGAACAGCAATTGGGCG
This sequence comes from Alphaproteobacteria bacterium, assembly GCA_965200265.1. Taxonomy (GTDB): domain Bacteria; phylum Pseudomonadota; class Alphaproteobacteria; order UBA2966; family UBA2966; genus UBA2966. The sequence continues at coordinate 3,367,907 of OZ241357.1, forward strand.
GCGCCCAGCCGCAATGCGTGTCTGACGCGCGTCAGCCGTTCGGGGAGGGGCCGGTCCAGCAGCGCGTCGATCGCCCGGTCGATCTCGCCGAGACGCCGCAGCACGGTCGATGCCAGAAGCCGCGCGAACGCCCGGTCGCGGCGATCGAGGCGCGCGTACCGCCCGCCCTCGGCATACGCTTCCGCGAGCACGTCGTCGAGTCGCTCGCGCCGGTCGAGCACCGCCGCGAGGAACGCCGATGCCGCCGAGCGTGGATCGGGCGTGGTGGCCATGGCGCGGCTTTAGCGCACGACCGCCGCCCTGTCGATCACGGGCCGGGACGTCTCGCCGCGCGCCGGCCGGCCCGTTGACGGCGGGCCGGCGATTCGTGCATGTGGAGGCCTCGGTCGCGGGAGGAACGGCTGCCGCGACGGGGAATCGAGGCGCCGGTACATGGAAACGGATGCCGGGTCGGGCGTCGCCGCGCCTGCGCGGTTTGACGACGAGGCCGCGACGGACGAGACGGCCGGGGAGGCCCGGAAGCCCGGGCGCCGGCGGAGCACTGCGCCGGAGGAGGAACGGGGCGGTCCGACCGGCCCCGAACCGACGCGTTACGGGGATTGGGAGAGAAAGGGCATCGCCAGGGACTTCTGATCCCGGCGCACCCCCACCCGGCCCTTCCCCTTGGCAGGGGGAGGAGTCCGAACGGACCCGGTGGCGATACGGACGGCCGCGCGACCCCGAACCCGGGCATCACCGGGTGGCGGGCGTCGCTGCTGCGTGATCCGCTCCATCCGCGCGCCGGTTCCCTGCCGGATCGGGCAATCAGAAATCCATCCGCAGTCTTGCGGCCGCCCCGAATTCCGGCGGGGCCTCCGGGTCGTGATCCGGGTTCAGCCGCAGGAAGCCGCCCACGGTCGCTGCCACCCCCGGCGCGGTTTCGGCCTCGTACACCGCCTGTAGCCGCACCTCCCGGCCCCGCGGCGACAGGTTCACCCGATGCCGCGTGTACCCCACCACGCCGTCCGCCAGTTCGCGGTCCGGGACGTCCACGTACACTCCCGCGCCGCGCGGGCGAAACGGCGAAGACGCCGACAGGGTCAGGCGGTCCGAATCGCGCCACAGGTCCGGCCACTCGCCCCCGAACGCGAACGCCTCGCTCCGTCCTCCGCTCTGGCCCGATATCAGCGAGCCCGAGCCGGCCGCTTCGCTCTTCGTCAGCCCCAGGCCGGCACTGCCGAAAAGCACCGCGCCGGATGCGGTCCGCCGCTCCACGCCGAGGTCCAGGAAGTCCGTGTGCGCGCCCGAAGCGTCGCCAAACGCCCCGCTCCCGCGGATGCCCAGCAGGGAGCCGCGCTCGCGCAACGCGCCGTAGCGCGCGCTCAACGCCAGGGCGGCCCCGAAGCGGCGGCTCGCCCCGAGGGCAGCCAGCCGCGCCCGGCCGCCGCCGAAATACCCCGATCCGGCCTTGGCCACGAAGTCCAGCCGGGTGTGTTCGTCCCGGCGCCAGTCGACGCCCAGCGCCATGCCGTCGCCGGCGAGTCCGGCGATCGGCTCGACCACGAAGTTATCCCGGAACAGGCCCCGCCCCAGGCGCCGGGCAACGAAGTCGTGCGACGCGCCGCGCGCGCCGGCGCCGCGCGCGAACCGGAGCGACAGGGAGGGCGTCGCCGCCACGCGAAAGCGCCAGTCGCGGATCTTCTCCGGGCGCACGTCCGGCTCCCGGGCGCCCCGCTCCGGCCGCGACGACGCGAACCCCAGCCGGATGCCCCGGCCCAGGCGCTGCGACGACCAGCGGTAGCGGGGCAGCGCCAGGAAGTCGTCCACAGCGCCCGCCTGCGCCCGGTGCATGAGAACCGCGCCGTTCAGATCGTGCAGGAACGGGAACGTCTGCGTGTCGTAGACGATGGCGTCGCGCAGCGCCGCCGTCGGGCGGTGGCGGAAGCCCGGCGGCAGGGAGACGAAGCTCTGCCGCACCGGAATCGCCCCGGAACCGCGCGTCAGCAGGCTGGTGAAGCCGACCGGGTTCATGGCCGCGCCGAGGTCGAGCGCGCCGTGGCCGTAGATGGGCGAGATGCCGTCCGAGTCGTAATTGCCGTTGGCGGCGTCGACCTGGCGGGCGGTGTCCAGGATGCGCTGGACGATCTGGGCGCCGGTCTTGTTCGGAAACGCCGCCCACACCGCCGCCACGGCCCCGGCCACGTGCGGCGCGGCGACGGACGTGCCGGAGGCATACGCGTGGTCCCGCCGTGCCCGGTTGGAGTATTGGCCGAAGGTGGTATAGATCCCAGCCCCCGGGGCGAAGATGCACCAGCGCTTCACCTTGCCGCACCGGGTGCTGGACCAGGCGAAGGTGTCCGCGCCCGTGCCATGCCAGTTCAGCGCGCCGACCGCGATGGCATGGCCGGCGACTCCTTCCCGCCCCACCAGCGTGGCCGGAGGGAAGGATGGATTCGGTTTGCCGTCGTTCCCCAGGGCGGCGACCATGACGCGGCCCGCCTGGGCCATGTGTTGCATCCCCCGGAGGGCGGGCTGGGAGAACCCTATGGACACGAAAAGGCTGAGATTCGCAACATGGGCGCTCGCCGCCGGATTGGAGCGGAAATTTCCCCCGAACAAGCTGTAATAACTCCTGCTCAGGCCCGCGGTCGAGGCCAGGATCGCCTCTATGTCCCATCCAAGGACAAGGCGGGACCTTGTCGGTGCGGAGGACTGAGGGACGGAGACGATGTTGGCGTTGTAGGCGACCCCGTGCGCCCCCAAGCCGTTGCGCCTGGCGGCGGCGGCTCCGGCTACCACCGTCTCATGGTCGAGGTCGGGCGCAGGCGGATGAGAGGTGAAGATCCGCGCCTGCGTCACGCCCTCCAGATCGTAGTGGCCGATGGATTCGCCGTCGTCGACGGGGATCCTCCTGCCGACGATGGCGATGGTGACGCCCCCTCCGCCCGGGCGGCCGGTGGTGCGCGCCGCGTATCCCGTGCTGGCGCGGATCAGCCCCAGGCCGCGCTGGAGGTTGTATTCGACGGTCTCCCAGGAGCCGGCCGTCCGGGGGGCGGTCGCCGGCTCCAGCGTTTCGGCCCGGTAGACGGTCGACGTCTGCCCAAGGGGATGGCTCACCGGCGTGGAGTGGACCGATTGCGTCGCGTGCGCGCGCACCGGAGCCACCGGCGCCGGGCCCGTCGTCGTTGACACCGGCTGCGGGTCCGGCGTCGGTGGCTCCTCCGGCGCCGGCTGCGGGTCCGGCGGCGCTGGTTGCGGGTCCGGCGGCGCTGGTTGCAGGTCCTCCAGCATCAGCTGCGGGTCCGGGTCCGGGTCCGGCTCCGGTGGCTCCTCCGGCGCCGGCTGCGGGGCCGGCTCCGGCTCCGGTTGCTCCGGTTGCTCCTCCGGCGCCAGCTCCGGTGGCGCTTCCTGCACCGGCTGTGATTCCGGCGGCGGCGACGCACCGCCCCCGCCGCCGCACGCGGAAAGCATTGCCGCGAACAAGGCGAGGGCCATCCAGCCCGACATGCCTGGAATCGAGGATCCGCGCCCGGATCCGGTTGTCGGCCGGCGCGTCGCGGTCATACGAAACGCCGGAGCCGCCAACAGGCCGTCCGCCAGGGCGGGGAATCCTTCGGCAACGTGCGCCAGCCTCCCTCCCCCGGCGGCGCGATGCGGGTCCATGTTCTCATCGGTCGGATCACTCGGGCAGCGCATCGTCCTTGCCCTTCGGTCGCGGCCATGCGGCCGCGGGTCTGCTGCGTCCGGATGCACAGTGTACATCACGGCGCAAGCATCGCCCCGGCATACGTTCCAGACGGCAACGGTCGCTTCTTCCGATACACGAGCCGATCAACCTCTGTTTCGTTCTCGACCGAACGCGGCCGGAATCCTTGACTCGCCGGTCGTGGCGGCCTAAGTCCGGGCCGATGGCGGAGCAGCAAGGCGGGAAGGCCGCAGGGATGGACTCGGCCGCGCGGCCGCACGTCGAATTCCGGGGCGTCGGCAAGACCTACGACGGACGGACGATGGTCGTGCGGGACCTCGACCTCCGCGCGCGGCGGGGCGAGTTCATCACCCTGCTCGGGCCGTCCGGGTCCGGCAAGACCACCTGCCTGATGATGCTCGCCGGCTTCGAGGCGCCCACCGAAGGCGAGATCCTCGTCGCCGGGCGGTCGGTGCGCGACGTGCCGCCCCGGAAGCGGGGGATCGGCATGGTGTTCCAGAACTACGCGCTGTTCCCGCACATGACGGTGGGCCGGAACCTGTCGTTTCCGCTGGAGGTGCGGGGCGTGGACGCCGCCCGGCGGGCCGAGCGCGTTCGCCGGGCGCTGGCCCTGGTGCGCCTCGACGGCTTCGAGGCGCGGCGGCCGGACGAGCTGTCCGGCGGCCAGCAGCAGCGGGTGGCCATCGCCCGGGCGCTGGTGTTCGAGCCGGACCTGGTGCTGATGGACGAGCCGCTGGGCGCCCTCGACCGCCGCCTGCGCGAGGAAATGCAGTTCGAGATCCGCCGCATCCAGCGCGAGCTCGGGGTCACGGTCGTCTACGTCACCCACGACCAGCAGGAGGCGATGGCGATGTCGGACCGGGTGGCGGTCTTCCACCGCGGCCGGATCGAACAGGTCGCGACGCCGGAAACCCTGTACGAGGAGCCGGAAGGGGAGTTCGTCGCCCGCTTCATCGGCGACAACAACCTGTTGCGCGGCCGGGTCGTTTCCGTCGGCCCCGACGCCTGCGAGGTCGAGACGCCGGGTGGAACGGTGCGGGCGTTCCCGGTCCACCGCCGCAGGCCCGGCGACAGGACCGTCCTCGCCATCCGCCCGGAGCGGGTCGGTCTCGCCCGGACCGACATCTACAGCAACGTCTTCGAGGCCGACGTCGAGGACATCGCGTTTCTCGGCGATCACCTGCGGCTGCGGCTCGACCTGTGCGGCAACCCCGCCTTCATCGTCAAGATCCCGAACGTCGTCGGTCATGGCGCCGTGCTGCGGGGCGACCGCATCCGCGTCGGCTGGGGCGTGGCGGACTGCCGCGCCCTGCCGGACGACGAAGGGGTTCGGGCCGCGGAGGCCGCCGCGGCATGACCGGACCTCGATTCGCGGGCGCGCCGCCGGCGCGCGGCGCCTGAAGCAAACCCACCAGCCACAGGAAAGGACCCTGCCATGACGACTTCTCGAACGAGACGCACGCCGCGCGTCGCCGGATACGCCGCGGTCGCCGCGCTGTTCGCCGCCGTCGCCGGCCCGCCCCCGGCGCACGCCGAATCGGTGACCGCGGTGTCCTACGGCGGCTCCTACGCCAGGGCCTGTCAGAAGGCCTATCACGAGCCCTTCACCGCGGAGACCGGCATCGAGGTGCGCCTCGCCGACTTCGGCGGCGACCTCGCGCAGATCCGCGCCCAGGTGGAGACCGGCAACGTCCACTGGGACGTCGTCGATCTCAACTTCCCCGAGCTGGTTCGGGGGTGCGACGAGGGGCTGCTGGAGCCCATCGCCGTCGACGACCTCCCGCCCGCGCCGGACGGCACGCCGGCGCGCGACGATTATTTCGAGGGCGTGCCGCTGGAAGGATGCAGCGGCGGCGGCATCCTCTACTCCACCATCTACGCCTACAACCGCGAGAGCTTTCCGGGCGAGAAGCCCGCCACCATGGCGGACTTCTTCGACCTCGAGAAGTTCCCCGGGCGCCGCGGGATGCGCCGCGAGGCCGCCGCCAACCTCGAGTTCGCGCTGGTGGCGGACGGCGTGCCGGCCGACCGGGTGTACGCGGTGCTCGACACGCCGGAAGGCGTGGACCGGGCGTTCCGCAAGCTCGACACGATCAAGGACCGGATCGTCTGGTGGGAGGCGGGCGCCCAGCCGCCGCAGATGCTCGCGGACCGGGAGGTGTCGATGAGCACCGCGTGGAACGGCCGCATCTTCAACGCGCAGGTGCTGGAGAACCAGCCCTTCACGATCGTCTGGGACGGCCAGGTGCTGGACGGCAGCTCGCTCGCCATCGTCGCCGGGACGCCCAATCTCGAGGCGGCGCGGCGTTTCCTCCTGTTCGCGGCGCGGGTCGAATCCATGGCCGCCGTGTCGCGCTACATCGCCTACGGGCCGGCGCGCCACTCGGGCGCGAGCCTGGTTTCCACCCACGCCGAAACCGGCATCGACATGCGCCCGCACATGCCGACCAGCCCGCAGAACATGGCCAACGCCGTGTTCAAGGATTGGGAATGGTGGAGCGACAACGCCGACGAGATCAACGAGCGCTTCGGCGCGTGGCTCGCGCGCTGAGAAGCGCCCGTGTCCGGGCGGCGCTCCTCACGCTGCCGCTCGTCGCCTTCATCGGCGTGACGTTCGTCGCCCCGCTGGGGGCGATGCTGGTCCGCGGCGTCCACCAGCCGCTGGTCGCCGATTCCCTGCCGCGGACGCTGGCGCGGCTCGAAGGCTGGGACGGCCGGTCGGTTCCGGACGAAGCGACGTTCCGGACCCTGGCGTCGGAGCTGCGGAGCCTGCGCGAACGCCGCACTCTGGGCGCCGTGGCGACCCGCGTCAACCGCGTCGAGAGCGGTATGCGCAGCACCCTGGTGCGGACCGCCCGCAAGCTGCGCCGCGCGGCGCCCGCCTCCTGGCGAGAGGCGGCGATCGCCGCCGACCCGGCCTGGGGAGAGGCGCGCGCGTGGCGGGCGATCCGCCGCGCCGGCGAACGCTACACGACGCGTCACTATCTCAACGCGCTCGACCTGCGCCGGGACGCCGCCGGCGCCGTGTCCGCCCAGCCGCCGGAACGGCGCATCTACCTGCCGCTGCTCGAGCGCACGCTGGCCGTCGCCGCCGCCATCACGGCCATCTGCCTCGTCCTCGGCTACCCGCTCGCCCACCTGATCGCCAACGCGCGGCCGGCGACGGCCAACCTGCTGCTTCTGCTGGTGCTGGTGCCGTTCTGGACGTCGCTGCTGGTCCGCACCACGTCATGGATCGTGCTGCTCCAGAACCAGGGCATCGTCAACGATCTGCTGATCGCCGTCGGCCTGATCGGCGAGGATGAGCGTGTCGCGCTGATCTACAACATGACCGGCACGCTGATCGCGATGACCCACGTTCTGCTGCCGTTCATGATCCTGCCGCTCTACGCGGTCATGCGCACGATCCCGCCGCGGTATCTCCAGGCGGCGGAGAGCCTCGGCGCGACCTGGCGGCAGGCGTTCGTGCGCGTCTACTGGCCGCAGACGCTGCCCGGCGCGGCCGCCGGCGCGCTGCTCGTCTTCATTCTCGCCATCGGCTACTACATCACGCCGGCACTGGTCGGCGGGCGCACCGGACAGCTGATTTCCAACATGATCGCCTACCACATGCAGGAGTCGCTGAACTGGGGCCTCGCGGCGGCGCTGGGCGGCGTCCTGCTCGCCTGCGTGGCGGTGCTCTATCTGGTGTACGACCGCCTCGTCGGCATCGAACGCATGCGGCTCGCCTGATGGCGCGGAACGCGGTGCGCCGTCCGTCCGGCGACCGCCTGGGCCGCGGCCTGTATCTCGCGTTCTGCGTGGCCGTGCTCGTGTTTCTGGTCGCGCCGATGCTGGTGGTCGTGCCGCTCAGCTTCAATGCCGAGCCCTACTTCACCTTCACCGAGGGCATGTTGCGCCTCGACCCGGACGCCTGGTCGCTGCGCTGGTACCGCGGCATCGTCGAGGACGAGGACTGGCCGCGCGCGCTGGGCAACAGTCTCGTCATCGGCGTCGCCGCCACCGCCGTCGCCACCATCCTCGGCGTTCTCGCGGCGCTCGGACTCGCGAACCCCGCCATGCCGGCCCGCGTGCCGGTGACGGCCCTGCTGCTGTCGCCGATGGTCACGCCGCTCGTCATCTCGGCGGCGGGCATGTTCTTCTTCTATTCCGATCTCGGCCTGGCGCAGACGCATCTCGGCCTGATCCTCGCCCACGCGGCCCTGGGCACGCCGTTCGTGGTCATCACCGTGACCGCGACGCTCGCCGGTTTCGACGGCAACCTCGCCCGCGCCGCCGCCAGCCTCGGCGCCGCGCCGCCGACCGTCTTTCGCCGCATCCAGTTGCCGTTGATCGCGCCCGGGGTGGTCTCCGGCGCCCTGTTCGCGTTCGCCACGTCGCTCGACGAGGTGGTCACCGTGCTCTTTCTGGGCGGCCTGGAGCAGCGCACCATTCCGCGCGAGATGTGGTCCGGCATCCGCGAGGAGATCAGCCCGGAGATCCTCGCCGTCGCCACCATCCTGGTCGCGTTCGCGCTGCTGCTGCTCGGAACGGTGGAGTGGCTGCGCCGCCGCGGGGGCAGGCGCGCGGCGGCGCGGTTCCGGGGAGGATAGCGTCAGGCCCCGAGAACCTCGGGGTTCAGCACCAGGCCCTCGCCGGGGTCCCGGCCTTCGTGGACGGCGAGGATCGAATCGACGCACCGTTCCGACACCGCGTCGACGGCGTCGGCGCTGGCCCCGGCCGAATGCGGCATGAGGAGCACGTTGTCGAGCGCCAGCAGGGGCGACTCTCCCGGCGGCTCCGTTTCGAACACGTCGAGCCCGGCGCCGGCGATGACGCCGCCGGTCAGAGCCTCGATCAGGGCCGCCTCGTCCACGACGCCGCCGCGCGAGGTGTTGATCAGGAAGGCGCCCGGCTTCATCAGGGCGAGCGCCTCGCGATCGACGAGCCGCTCGGTCCCGGGCGCGCGCGGCACGTGGAGGGAGACGAAATCCGCCTCCCGGAGCAACGCCTCGAGCGGCGCCGGCTCGACGCCGAGGCCGCGTATCGCCTCGTCCGGAAGGAAGGGGTCGTGCCCCAGCATCCGCATCGCGAACCCCCGGCACCGCCGCGCGAAGGCGCGGCCGATCCGGCCCAGGCCGACGATTCCCGCGGTCTTCCCGTGGAGGCCGGCGTGATAGCGCCCGCCCCAGCCGCCGCCCGCGACCAGACGGTGGTAGGGGAGCAGGTCGTTCGCCAGCCCCGCCATCAGCGCGAAGGCGGCGTCGGCGACCGCCTCGTGGTTGGCGCCGAACGCCATGGCGACCGCGATCCGGCGGCGGGTCGCGGCGTCGACGTCGACCTGGTCGTGCCCGACCCCCCAGCGGGCGATGATCCGCAGCTCCGGCGCCGCGGAGAGGGTCCCGTCGTCGTAGGGTTCGCTGCCCGCCACGGTGGCGTAGGCTCCGGGCAGGCGTTCGATCAGCTCCTGCCGCGTGTACTTGCGGCCGAGCGGGTTGAACTCGACGTCGAAGCCGGCCTTCTCCAGCCTCCGCAGCCACGGGCCCCGCCGCCGGTCCAGCTGCCACGCGCAGATCAGGACCTTGTTTCCGCTCATGCCGAGGGACGTCGGTATCCGCCGCCGGGGCCGCCGCCGCCCGGCGCGCCGTTCCCCCGCACGCCCGCCGCCGTGGCGCGCGCGGCGTCGGCGAGCAGACGGGCGTCGCTGCCGACCGTCACCAGGTCGAACCCCTTGGCGCTCATCTCGCGCGCGTAGGCGACGCTCGCGTTGTGGATTCCGGCGGCGATGCCGTTGTCCTTCGCGGCGGCGAGGATCCGGTCGATGGCCTCGACCATCACGGGCTCCCGCGAGTCCTGATGCGGCGTCAGGCCGAGCGACAGCGAGAGGTCGGAAGGGCCGATGTACAGGCCGTCCAGCCCGGACGTCGCCGCGATCGCCTCCACGTTGTCCAGGGCCTTCCGCGTCTCGATCATGGCGATCACGAGCACGAGGTCGGTCGCGTTCTTCACGTAATCCGGCCCGACGCTCATCACGACCCGCGTCGGACCGAAACTGCGGCTGCCCTGCGGCGCATAGCGGCAGTTGGCGACGAGCGCCGCGGCCTCTTCCGGCGAGTCGATCATCGGACAGATGATGCCGAGGGCGCCCGAATCCAGCATTTTCGTGACGATTCCCGGCTCGTTCCACGGCACCCGCGCCAGGGGCACGGCAGCGGTCGTCGATATCGCCCGCAGGCACTCCAGCGCCGTGTCGTAGTGGATCATCCCGTGCTGGGTGTCGACCGTGAGGGAGTCGAACCCCTGGTGCGCCATGACTTCCGCGGAATGGCCGCTGGGAATGGTCAGCCAGCCGTTGACGGCCGTCGCGCCCTCCCGCCACAGCGCCCTGAGCGGGTTTTCCTTCATGCGATCGGTTTCCGTCGAACCCGCACCGCGCCGGCGGCGCTATTTCTTCTTGCGGGCGGGCTTCCTCGCCGCCGGCTTGCCGGCCGCCGCGGCCGGCCGCGCGGTGCGTTCGGCCGCCTCCCGCTCGGCCTTGGTCTTCTTCATCCTGGGCTTCCAGTCCAGCGCCTTCATGAGCTTCCTGAGCTCGGTGTCGGCCATGTAGGCGGTGTGCTCGGGGCCCGGATAGACGCGGTTCCGCACGTCGTCCATGTAGCGCAGATACACGTCCTCGATGATGGGGATGAGGTCCGTGTAGATCTTGGAGTGGCGGGGCACGTGCTCCTCGTACAGGTGGAACAGGTCGGAGCCGATGATGTGCACCCCGTGCGCCTTGTTCCCCGCCCCCAGGCTGATGACGGGCACCGGCAGGGTTTCGGTCAGATACTGACAGACCTCCTCGGTGGTCACCTCGCAGAGGATCGAGAAACAGCCGGCATCGACCATCGCCCAGGCATCGTCGATCAGTTCCCTGGCGCGGTCGGCCGTCTTGCCCTGGGCGGTGAAGCCGCCGAGCTGCGGCATCCGCATGGGTGTGATGCCGATGTGGCCCTGGACGGGGATGCCGGCCTTGACGATCGCCTCCATGTGCCTGGCGTGATGCTGGTTGCCCTCGCACTTCATCACCTCGGCGTTGGCCTCGGCGACGAAGCGGCCCGCGTTGTCGACGGCCTGCTCGGGCGACACGTGGAAGCTCCAGTACGGCATGTCGACCATGCGCAGCCCGTATCGCGTGCCGCGGTCGATGGCCTTCGCCATCATCATCACCTCGTCGAAGGTGACGCTGACGGTGCTGTCGTGGCCGAACAGGATCATGCCGCCGGTATCCGACACGCAGAGGATGTCGACGCCGAGACGGTCGGCGATCACGGCGTTGCGGAAGTCGTAGACCGCGAGTTGAACGATCCCTTCGCCGTCGCGCATCTTGCGTTGCAGCATGGGAATGGTGACCTTGCGCCGCCGCGCCTGGCGATCCATCATGATGAAGCCTCCCTGTCCTGGTCATGCATCGAACGTGAACGAAATCCGTGAACTCCGGCCTCGCCGCCGGAACTCCCCATACACGAACAACGCGACGATGGTGCGAGTCAAGCGGTCGACGGCTTGGGGCGCGACCGGGGCCTCCCGTTCCGTGACCGTCCGCCCGGCCCGCGCCGCGCCGCTGTCGTTCGCGTCCGGCGATCCGGATATCCGGCCATCGCCCTTGAAGCGCTTCGGGCCGGCGGGCAGACTTCGGGGCCGGAACGGGCGCCGCCGCGGGGACCGGTTTCGGCGCGACCGCGGGTTCCGGCGCCCCGTCACGGAAGCAGGGAGGCTCCCATGAAGTACAAGGTTCTGCTCTTCGACAGCTGGGGAACCCTCGTCGACAACTACTCGATTTCCGAGGTGCTCGAGCCCTACGTCGGCGAGAGCAACCTGTCGAACGAGATCGCGCGCGACTGGCGCTTCCAGCAGAAGTGGGCGATGTTCTACGTCACGCTCTCCGACCGCTTCGTGCCGCATCCGGGCCTGACGGAAGCCGCGCTGCGCTGGGCTCTCGACTACCACCACGTCAGGCTGTCGGAAAAGGCCATCGCCGACGTGATGGCCCGGTACCACGAGCTGCGGGCCTATCCCGACGTTCCGGGCGCGCTGCGCAAGCTCAAGGGCCTCGGCCTCAAGCTGAAGATCGTCGCCAACCCCACCCGGCAGATGCTGCTCGATCATACCGAGTACGCCGGCATCCAGGAGTATTTCGACGACATCATCTCGAGCGGCGATGAGGCCAGGGCGTTCAAGCCGTCGCCCAAGGTCTTCAATCTCGGCGTCCGCAAGGCCGGCTGCAGGAAGAGCGAGATCCTGTGGGTCACCGGCCACTTCTGGGAAGTCACCGGCGCCGACACCGCCGGTCTCGACACCGCGTGGACCAATCGCGCCCGCCATCCGGCCCTGCCGATCGGCGTCACGCCGACCTATACCGTCCCCAATCTGGCGGCCCTCGCGAATGCCCTGGCGCGGGAACGGCGGGCGGCGTAGGAGCGTCGGACGTTGAACGCCCCGCGCGACGTGGCGCCGCCGCCCTCGCCGGGCGGGAGACGGTCCGTGTTCTCCGCTCTCTTGTGGATAAGCGGTCAACACCCTGGAGAAGCGTCCGGAAGCGCGCCGGGGCGGTCTTCGCGTGGGCGCGGACGCGCACCCCGCGATCACCGCGTTTCCCGTCGGCGCGGTGGCTTGCGCGGCGTTCCTGAGAGATGACCGCGATGACGGACGGCAACGGGCTTGGCCGGCTCGAAATTTCCGGCGGTCCGCGCGGCGGGCGATACGGGAAAGGATGACCCCATGAAACTCTACGACTCCAAGGCCGCGCCCAATCCCCGGCGGGTGCGGATGTTCCTGGCCGAAAAGGGCGTCGCCGTGCCGGTCCAGCAGGTCGACCTGATGGCCCGGGAGCAGCACGGGGATGCGTACCGGGACGTCAATCCCTGGTGCACCGTGCCCGTGCTCGAACTCGACGACGGCACGCATATCCGCGAGGCCATGACGATCTGCCGCTATGTCGAGGCGATCCATCCCGAACCGGCGCTCCTGGGAACGACGCCGGTCGAACAGGCGGCCATAGGCGCGTGGGAGCACAAGTTCGAGGTCGACGGCCTGATCGCCGTCGGCGAGATATTGCGCAACTCCGTCGACGCGTTCGCCGGCCGCGCCCTGCCGGGTCCCGTCTCCCACGAACAGATCCCGGCGCTGGCCGACCGGGGGCGCCGGCGCGTCGCCCATCTCATGGACCTGCTGAACGAACGGCTTGGCGAAAGCGAGCACGTGGCGGGACCCGGCTTCAGCGTGGCCGACGTCACGGCGTTCGTGATGGTCGAGTTCGCCGCCCGGGTCGAGAAGGGGATCGCCGACGGCCATCCCCACGTCAAGCGCTGGCGCGAGGCGGTCGGCGCCCGGCCCAGCGCCCAGGCGTAGCCGGGCGCCTCCGCGGCCGTCGTCCCGGCCGGCGGCGCGGGCCGCGGAGCCGGTGCTGGAACGTCGTGGCGGCGCCGGTCGGGGCTGTTCGTTGCGGTCGCGCGGGGCGGGAGGCGCCTCCTCCCGGTGACCGTGACCCTGCGGACTCGCTCAATTCATTTGGGGATGGACGCTAGGCCGGGTTCCCCTTGACCTCGACGAGCACGTTGCGGAACCGGGTGCCGCCGACGTTGCGGGCGTCGTGCGTGGCGCCCCGCTTGCCGCTCACGACGTCTCCGGCCGCCATCGCCACGGTGTCCACCGCGCCGTCCTCGCGATGGATCTCCAGTTCCGCGCCCTCGACGACGTAGTAGAAATAGTCGTGGCCGTGCGTGTGCGTGCCCGAGGCCTCGCCCGGGTCGAGAACGAGATTCCAGACCTTGATCTCGTCGTCCTCGAAAACCACCCTGGTGCCGACTTCGGCCATGGGGTCCCTCCCGTTCCTTTCCACGACGCCTCGCCGCGATACCGGGACGGTCCCCGGCGTCAGGCGGGATGTCGCCGCCGGGGCCGGAACCCCGCGACGCGCGCCGCGAGCCCGGCCATCCGCTCCGCCGACGCGTCGATCCGTCCACGGGCCTTCTGTATCCGCATGACGTCCTCGATCCGGCGTTCGAGAAACGCCCACGTGTCGGCGGAACCGTCCGAGCGGTCGTCCAGCCAGTAGAGCAATGTGGACGAGTACACCCCCGCGAGCAAGGCGCGCTTCGTGTAGAAGCCGAAGTCGGTCGACGTATCGCCGATCCCCCGCCATACGGCGTCGACCGTGCCGTGGAGGGCGCGAAGGGCATGGGGCGCGTTGAACGGCAGGACGTGCACGGCGACGGCCCGGCGGACCGCCTCGCGATGGGGCGCCACGGCCTCGATCCTGATGCGGACCGCGAGCGCGACCCGCTCCCGGACCCTGAGCGTCCCGAGGTCCCGCTCCGCCAGCGCCCGGACCATGTCTTCGTCGGCGGCCCGGACGAACGCGCCGATCATGCCGGCGGCGCCTCCCGGAAACGCCCGCCGCACCGATTCGAGGTCCTCGCCGGCGTCCCGCGCGGCGTGCTCCAGGGCCCGTCGGCTCCAGCCGTCGGACGGTACGCGCCGCAGGAGGGCGGGCAGGCAGCGCCGGCGCAGCTCGTCCGCGCGCCTAGCCATCGGCCGTCTCCGATTCGACCGTCCCGGCCACGCGATGGAACTCCGACTCGAAGACGAGCCTCGAGAGGTCGGTCATCCGCATCGGGTACAGGATGCCGTCGAGATGGTCGCATTCGTGCTGTACGACCCGGGCGTGCAGGCCGCGGGCGACGCGATCGATCGTTCCGCCGTCCGGCGCCAGACCGCGATAGCGTATGGACACGTGGCGGGGGACCTCTCCCCGCAGTCCGGGGACCGAGAGGCAGCCTTCCCAGCCATACGCCATCTCGTCGGAAAGCGGCTCGACCGCGGGGTTGATCAGAACGGTCGGCGTCCGCTCCGCGGAACCGCCGGTTTCCCCGTCGGCGTCGCCGGCCGGCGCGTGGAACACGACGACGCGCCGGGGCGCGTGGACCTGCGGCGCGGCCAGGCCGAGACCCCGGGCGTCGGTCATGGTATCGATCATGTCGTGGACGAGACGCCGGATTTCCGGCGCCCCGGGGTCGGCGACCTCCCCGGCCCGGCGCCTCAACGCCGGGTGCCCCATGCGCGCGATCTTGAGTATGGCCATGAACCCGATATACGGCGCCGCGAAAGCGGGGTAAAGGCGCCGTGCCGCCGGCGTCCGTTCATGCCCTTCCCCTGACAGGGGAGTCGCGGTCCCGGAGTTCGGCGGGCGCCTTGAAGGGTCCGCGCCGGCGCCGCGTCATTCCCCCTGCGCGGCCGCCTCCGCGCGGGCCAGCAACTCGGCGCCGTCGGCGCAGTCGATCACCAGATCGCCGATCTCGGCCAGACGCTTCGCGTCGGCGACCTCCGCCAGCAACGCCGTCAGCCGCGACTCGGTCCCGGCGCCGAACTTCCGCGACGCCTGGCGCACCAGCATCATCCGTTGCCGCGCCAGACCCTGCTCCAGAGCCTCGGCGCGGCCTCTCTCGACGCCTTTCGCGATGCTCTCCGCGAGGAATTCCGCGCTGCTTTCCGGGACGCCTTGCGCCATGCGTTCCTCGATGCCTTTCGCGACGCTCGCCTCTATGTACTCGTCGATCCGTGTCGCCAGCAACGATCCCATTGCGCTCAATCCCCCCGTCTCTTCCGCTGCCCGCAGCGCCGACGCCAACTCCGGATGCGATCGCGCCGACGCGCTCCGCGATACCATGTGGCGCGTCAACTCCGCGAACGTGCGCCGAAGACTCGCATGTTCCGGACCCGACAGCAATACCGACAGATGCTGCAGGACCGGCCCCAGCTCCGAGATCGATCCCTGCTCCAGCTCGATCTGCGCCGACACCACGTTGTCCGCCGGCAGGTCTTCCACCCGGAGCGCGTGCTCGTCGATCAACAGGTAGCGCTGACGCGGCTGAAACGGTTCCAGGGCCGGCCCCGCCGACGCGATCGTCTCCCCGACCTCCACCGGCGCCCACCACCTCCGTTCCCCGTTGTAGATCACCACCGGCAGCACCGGCGGCAGCTTCCCGCCCGGCGGCAGCTCGCCGCCGCGGATCAGCTTCAGGTACATCCGCGCCGTGTACGCCAGTATCCGGGCCGCCATGTGACGGTCCACCGTCGACTGGAACTCCAGCAGCACCAGAAGATAGAGCCATCCCGCCGACGCCTCCCGGAAACGCACCCGCCACACGGCGTCGGCGCGGCTGCGGCTCAGGTCGTCGTCCGCGTACTCGGCCGGAAGCTGCTCCAGGGTGGCGAAATCGAGAGCTTCCGCCGCCGGGGCGAATCCGCGAAGCAGGTCCTCCACCATCCGCTTGTGGTCGAACCAGCGCTTGAACGCCGCGTCGTCGAACTCGCGCATCGGCCCATCATACACCCCACGCCGCCGGGACCCCCCGCGCGGAACGCCGCCTCACGGGTCGGCGTCGTCCGGCCGATGCCGGCCGAGGCGCAGCGGCGGCGCCCGTCCCTCCCTGTCCTCCCCGAAATAGACGGTCTGGTGCGGGAAGGGGATCTCCACCCCGTGGTCGTCGAACTTGCGCTTCATCCGCCGGTTGAACTCCCGCGAGACCGCCCATTGCCGTCCCGGGCTGGTCTTGAGGCGCACGCGAACGACGACCGCGGAGTCCGCGAGCGCCTGCACGCCCATGACCTCGAGGGGCTCGGGCAGATCTCCGGCGAACTCCGGGTCCTCGCGGAGCTCCGCGCCGATCTCCTCGAGAAGCCGCGTCACCTCGTCCGTGTCCTCCCGATAGGCGACGCCGGCGTCGATGAGGGCGTAGGAGAACTCCTTCGTGAAGTTGGTGACGTCGGTGACCGCGCCGAAGGGCACGACGTAGACGCGGCCGTGCAGGTCCCGCAGGCGTATCGTGCGCACCGTGAGCCCCTCGACGACGCCGGTATAGCCGCCGACGCTCACGACGTCGCCCACCGCGATCTGGTCCTCGAACAGGATGAAGGCGCCCGTGATGATGTCCTTGACCAGGGTCTGGGCGCCGAAACCGACGGCAAGCCCCACGACGCCGGCGCCGGCGAGAAGCGGGCCGATGTCGACGCCCAGTTCCGACAGCACGGTCAGCGTCGTCACCGACAGCACGGCGATCAGCAGGGCGTTCCGCGCCAGCGGCAGCAGCGTCCTGACGCGCGCGCTGGCCGTGACCGGCGAGTCCTCGTCGTCGGCCCGCTCCAGATAGATCGAGACGAGCAGGCTGGCCAGTTCCCAGACGGCCAGTCCCGCCAGCAGGACCAGCGCGATGCCGAAGGCGCGCGCGGCGAGGAGCCGCCCCGACTCGCCCAGGAGCCAGGCTAGGACGTCGAGGTTCCAGCCCTGCAGGATCAGGAGCGCCGCGACCGCGTGGATGGCGATGGTGCAGAACCGGCGCACCAGCGGGACGTAGCGGTTGGCGCGGCGCTCGACCTGGGGATAGCGCCGGCGTATGTCGCCGGACACCCGGAACAGCCGGCCCGCGCCCCGATGGGCGACGCCGTTCGCCAGCCGCGCGAGTATCAGGACCGCCACGGTCACGGCCGTCGCCCTGGCGACGAAGACGAACCCGCCCGGAACCTCGAGCGCCCAGATCAGATACACGCCCACGACGTAGAGGGCGCAGGGGACGTGCCAGACCTCGGCGACGCGGCTCCGCAGCCCGTCCCAGGCGCGCGCCGGGGACGACGGGGACGCCTCGTCCGGCCGCAGCGCGCCGGCGACCGTCTCGCGCATCTGCAACACCAGCACGACGAGCAGGGCCGTCTCCAGCAGCCCGACCAGCTTCAGCAGGCCGGCGTAGGCCGTCGCCGGCAGGCCCAGCGCGAGCGCCGCCTGAAGCAGGAAGAATCCGCCGACGGGCACGTTCACCAGGCGCTTCAGCCACACGTATGCATACACCGCCGTCTCGTCGCCGATGGCGATGAGCCGCAGCGACGGCGCCAGCGGCGCGAACAGCATCCGCAGGACGACGACGATGCCGCGCGAGACGACGACCACGTTCAGCAGGGCGATGACCGCGACCCGGGTCGCCGGATCGGGGCCGGTCACGGCGACCGTCAGCCAGGCGGCCACGCCGAACGCGGCCACGGTCAGGAAATCGAGGACGGTCCGGGCCACCAGCGCCGCCGCCCGGACGCCCGGCGAGGAGGCCTCGCGCCGCTCGACCGCCGCGCGCGGCCGCGCCAGCACCCGGTGCGCGAGCCACGCGACCGCCGCGCCGGCCAGCGCCGCGACGCCCAGGTGGAGCAGGAGGCCGACCCAGATCCGGCGCCGCTCGGGGTCCCGGGCCTGATCCGCGATCCATCCGCCCGCCCGCCGCGGGTCGCCGACGAGCCCGGCGAGCGCCCCGAGCTGGTCTCCGAGGACGGCGGCCTTCCCGGCGACGGCGGACAGCACGGGACTCGCCGCCGGCCGCACCGGCGAGTCCCCGGAATCGAAGTCCGGATGGGCGGCGCGCAAGGTCTTCAGGTGATCGAGGAACCGCGCCCGCGCGGCGTCGTCCTCGAGCGTCCCGATGACGGCCGAAAGCTCCTCGACCGTCGCGTCGCCGGCCTGCGCGCCGGCGGGGGCCGGCGCCCACGGCTGGAGCGCGCACAACCACGCGATCCCGAGCACGGCGGCGAGGCGCCGCGACGGTCGCGGCGGACGAGGACGGTCTGTCTCGTTCATGTGTCTCGTCGGGCTGTCTGTCACCGGCGGGGCCACGGTACACGAAGGGCGCCCGGCCGGCACCGGCCCCGCCGCCGGGGTGTTCGCATTTGCGATTCGGTGCGCTATGGTCCTTCTTCCTGCGGAGGACTTCCCGTCATCTCGTCACGCTCGTCAACGACCTGAGCCCGGCGCCCGATCCCCCGGACCGGCCGCCCGGTGCTCCGCAACGGGTTGCTCATGGACCACGTCTTTCGGGATCTCCTGATTCTGCTGGTGGTGATCTGGTCGGTCGCCGTCGTCTTCCGGCGCATCGGCCTGCCGACCATCATGGGCGAGCTGATCATGGGGGTCCTGCTGGGTCCCGCCGTTCTCGGCTGGGTCGAGCCCAACGAGATCATCGAGATCCTCGCCAATCTCGGAATCTTCTTCTTGCTCCTCCATACCGGCGTCGAAACGTCGCCGCGGGAGTTCTTCGCCGCCCTGAAGAAGTCGATGGGCGTGGCGATCGTCGGGGCCCTCGTTCCCTTCAGCGTCAGTTTCGGCGTCGCGCTCTCGTTCGGCCTCGACGTCGTGCCGGCCGTGTTCGTCGGCCTCACGATGACCGCGACGGCCGTCGTCATCACCCTCAAGATCCTCTACGACCTCGGATTGCAGAACACGCGCGTGGCGCGGGTCGTCGTCGCCTCCTGCGTCATCGACGACCTCATGGCGCTGGTCGCCTTCAGCCTCGCGCTCGGCGTCATCCAGCACGGCGACGTCGACGCCATGGCGATGGGCTGGATCACGATCAAGGTCCTGCTGTTCTTCGGCGGCGGCCTCGCCATCGGCTACTGGGGGTTCCCGCTGCTCAAGCACCCGTTCCGCAATCGGGACGGGCACGGGTTCACCTTCGTGCTGGTGCTCGGCCTCGCCTACGGGCTGGTGGCGGAGGCCATCGGCCTCCACATCATTCTCGGCGCCTACCTCGCGGGCCTGTTCTTCGAGGAAAAGGTGGCGAGCGCCGAACTGGTGCAGAAGGTCACCGATCGTCTCGAAGGAATCGCCTATTCGTTCCTGGGTCCGATCTTCTTCATCTCCCTCGGCTTCCACATCACCTTCGACGCGCTGAGAGGCGAAAGCCTGGCGTTCGTGCTGGTGCTGACGGTCGTGCTCCTGGTCGGCCAGATCGTCAGCGCCGGCTGCATGGCGCGGCTGCTGAGCTTCAGCTGGCTCGAATCGTTCTCCGTCGGCGTGGGCATGTGCGGACGCGCGGAGATGGCCTACGTCATCGCCGCCCTCGGGTTCCAGATCGGCGCGTTCGACGCCAGGGTCCTCTCGGTGATGATCTTCGTGACCTTCCTGGTCAACATCTTCACGTCCGCGGGCCTCAAATTATGCGCGCCGGGCCTTCACAGGCTGGGCAACACCGCCCACCTGCTGCTGAACGGCAGCGCCAGGGGCGGCGGCGTATCGGTTTCCGGCGAGACCTGAGCGCGGCGCGCCGGGAAACGGCGCGGCCGGGAAAGTCCGCGACCCCGATCCCCCCTCCGGGCCGTCGTCCGGCGCCGCCGCCGGGACGCCGCGGCGCGCGCCGCCGCACCCGTCGCCGTCCTTGTGGAAGGTGCGATGAATTCCTATACTCGCACCAGATGTTGTGTCATGGGGAGTGGATCGACGCTAATGAGAGTGTTCCGTCTGACGGCCGTCCTGTTCGTCGCGGCGGCGATCATGGGCATCGCGAAACCGGTCCATCCGGCGTTGGCCGCCGGGGAAACGGCCCCGAGGGGGCCGGTGCTGGAGGACATGGCGCTGGGGCGGGACGACGCCCCCGTCACCATCGTCGAGTATGCCTCGCTGTCCTGCCCGCATTGCGCCACGTTCCACGAGGAAACGCTGCCCGCCCTGCGGGAGAAGTACATCGACACCGGGAAGGTGCGGCTGGTGTTTCGCGAGTTTCCCCTCGACCGGACCGCCTTCTGGGCCGCGATCATCGCGCGCTGCGCCGGCGAGAAGCGGTATTTCGCGTTCATCGACGCGTTCTTCGAGAAACAGCAGGCATGGTATTCGGCGGAGGACCCGTTCGAGGCCCTGGCCCGGATCGCCCGCCTCGGCGGCCTGAGCGCCAGGGACGTCGAGGCGTGCCGGGAGGACGAGGCGCTGGGCGACTACATTCTCCAGATTCGCCTCGACGGCGAGCGGAACCACGGGATCGACTCGACCCCCAGCTTCGTCATCGGCGGCGAGACCTATCGCGGCGTCCTGACGCTCGAGCAGATCGAGCGGATCATCGCCCCGCTGCTTCCATAGGCCGGGAAAGGGCGAACGTCCCGTGCACTTCAACCGTCTGCGGCTGTCGGGTTTCAAGTCCTTCGTGGACGCCGCCGAACTGGTCATCGAGCCGGGCCTGACCGGGATCGTCGGCCCCAACGGATGCGGCAAGTCCAATCTCGTCGAGGGGCTGCGCTGGGTGATGGGCGAGACGTCCGCCAGGAAGCTGCGCGGAAGCGGCATGGACGACGTCATCTTCAACGGCGCCGGCGGCCGGCCGGCCCGGAACGTCGCGGAAGTCGTCCTGCGGCTGGACAACGCCGACCGCGCCGCGCCGGCGCCGTACAACGACAACGCCGAGATCGAGATCGCGCGGCGCATCGAGCGGGAGTCGGGGTCGGATTACCGCATCAACGGCGCCGGCGTCCGCGCCCGCGACGTCCAGCGCCTGTTCGCCGACCTCGCCACCGGCGCCCACGCCACGGCCCTGGTCGGACAGGGGGAGATCGGGAGCGTCGTCAACGCGAAGCCCGAGCAGCGCCGCGCGCTGCTCGAGGAGGCGGCCGGCATCGCCGGCCTGCGCTCGCGGCGCCACGAGGCCGAGCTGCGGTTGCGCGCCGCGGAGACGAACCTCGAACGCCTCGACGACGTGATGCAGAACATGGACCTCCAGCTGCGGGGCCTGAAGCGGCAGGCGCGGCAGGCGACGCGGTACCGAAACCTTTCCGGGCACATCCGCAAGGCCCAGGCGCTGTTGCTGTACCTGCGCTGGACGGCCGCCCGGGACGAGCGGGAAGCGGCGCGGCGGCGCCTGGCCGAGGCCGAGACGCGCGTCGCCGAACGCGCGCGGGAAGCGGCGCGCGCGTCCGCCGCCGAGGCCGCGAAGGCCGAAACGCTGCCGCCTCTCCGCCAGGACGAGGCCGGGCGCGCGGCGCGCATCCACCGGCTGGCGTCGGAGCGGGAGCGGCTGGACGAGGAGGAGCGTCAGGCGCGGGCGCTCGCCGGACAGCTGCGGACACGCCTGCGGCAGATCGGCGACGACACGGCGCGCGAGGAGGAGCACGCGCGCGATTCGGCGGGCCGGCTCGACTCCCTGTCCCTGGAGCACGAGGAGATCGAGACCCTCCAGGCGGCGCGGGAGGACGTGGCGGCGGTGGCGGAGGAGCGCGCCGAAACGGCCCGGCGGATCCTCGACAAGCGGGAACGCGAACTGGAGCTCGAGACCGAGCGTGTCGCGACGGAGTCCGCGCGCGCCGAACGCCTCGCGGCGGAGCGGACCGACCTGGAGCGGCGGCTGGAGCGGTCGGAGGCCCGGCTGGACGCGCTGAAGGGCGAGCGCGAGGACCTCCGGGCGGCGGGCGACGGCGACGACCCGGGCGGCGACTCCGACGCCGAACTCGATCGCCTGCGCGCGTCCGTTTCCGAGGCGCGCGGCGCCGCGGACGACGCCGAGGCGGCGCGTTCGGCGACCCAGGGCGAGCAGGCCCGCGCCCGCGACGTCCTGCAGGGAGCCGAGGCCGAACTCGCCCGGTCCCGCGCCGAGGCGGACGCGCTCAGGGACCTGCTCTCGGTCAACGAGGACGATCTGTGGCCGCCCCTGATCGACTCGGTCGCCGTCGACTCGGGTTACGAGGTGGCCTTGGGCGCCGCCCTCGGCGACGATCTCGCGCTGTCCGGCGACGCTGGCGCGCCCGCCCACTGGCGTGTCCTGCCGCCGCTCGAGGACGCGCCGCCGCTGCCTTCGGGCGCGTCGCCGCTGTCGCGGAACGTCAAGGCCCCGGACGCGCTGGCGCGGCGGCTGTCGCAGATCGGCGTGGTGGCGCATCAGGCCGATGGCGACCGATTGCGCCGGGAGCTGCGGCCGGGGCAGCGTCTGGTGACGCGCGACGGCGCGCTGTGGCGGTGGGACGGATTGACGGTGCGGTCCGGCGCCGCGACGGCCGCGACCACCCGCCTCGGCCAGCGCAACCGCCTGAAGGCCCTCGAGGACGAGATCGCCGCCCGCGCCGAGGTCGTGGAGTCGGCGCGGAGCGGGTTCGCCGCCGCCCGCACCGCGGAGGCCGCCGCCGCCGCCGCCGACGGCGAGGCCCGCGCCCGCCTGCGGCAAGTCCTCGAGGAGCTTCGGGCGCGCGAGGAGAGTCGCGCGGCGTTGGCCGAGGCCCGCGCGGCGCGGGAATCGCGGCTGGCGACGATCTCGGAGATGGCCGCCGCGCTCGCCGCCGACGGCGAGACCATGCGGGAGCGGCTGGAGGCCGTCGCCGCGGAACGCGCCGCCCTCGCCGATCCCGAGGCGGAGCGCGGCGCCCTCGCCGCGCTGCGCGAGGACGTCGCCGGCCTGCGCCGGGAGGCCGGCGACGCGGCCGCCGCGCGCCGTCGCGTCGAGGACGAGGCCGCGGCCCGGGCCGGGCGCCTTTGCGCCATCGCCGGGGAGCAGGCCTCCTGGCGGCGGCGACTCGAGTCGGCGACGGCCCAACTGGAGCAACTCGCGGCGCGCGAGGCCGAGGCGCGGCAGGCCCTCGCCGACGCCGAGGCGCGCCCGCCGGCGCTCGCCGAACGGCGCGCAGCCCTCTTGGAGACGGCGGCGACCGCCGAGGAGGAACGCCGCGCGGCGGCCGACCTCCTCGCCCGCGCCGAAACGGCGCTTGCCGCACTGTCGCGGGCGTCGAGGGACGCCCAGGCCCGGCTCGCCGAGGCGCGCGAGGAGCGGGTGCGCGCGGAGGGGCTGGTGTCCCGGACCGAACAGCTTGTGTCCGACGTCTCCAGGAACATGGGCGAGACGCTCGAATGCACGCCGGACGAGGCGGCGTCGATCGCCGAGCTGCCCGAGGACCGGGAGCTGCCCGAACCGGCGGCGGTGGAGCACCGGCTCGAACGGCTGAAGCGCGAACGCGAGAACATGGGGCCGGTGAACCTGAGGGCCGACGCCGAGGCCGGGGAACTGTCGGAGCGCCTGTCGACGATGAACGGCGAGCGCGAGGACCTGGAGGCCGCCATCGCCCGGCTGCGCCAGGGGATATCGAGCCTCGACCGCGAAGGCCGGGAGCGCGTGTCGGCGGCGTTCGAGGCCGTGGACGGCCATTTCGGCGCGCTCTTCAGGAGGTTGTTCGGCGGCGGCAGCGCGCGCCTGTCGCTCGTCGATTCCGACGATCCCCTGGAGGCGGGTCTGGAGATCCTGGCGAGCCCGCCCGGCAAGCGGCTTCAGGTCATGTCTCTGCTGTCCGGCGGCGAGCAGGCCCTGACGGCGCTCGCCCTGCTGTTCGCCGTGTTCCTGACCAACCCGACGCCGGTGTGCGTGCTCGACGAGGTCGACGCGCCGCTCGACGACGCCAACGTCGAACGGTTCCTCGATCTGGTCGAGGAGATCGCCGGCGGCACCGAGACGCGCTTCCTCGTCGTCACCCACAACCCCATCAGCATGGCGCGGATGGACCGGTTGTTCGGCGTGACCATGGCCGAGCGCGGCGTGAGCCAGCTGGTGTCCGTCGACCTCGTCCAGGCCCAGGATCTGAGGGCCACCGCCTGACCGCCGCGTCTCGTTTTATCCCGTATTTTCAATATCTTGTGCGTGTTCGGGCGATGCTTGACAGGTTCCGGCCCGGCCCCTATGGTGCCCTCGGCTTGGGCGCGGTTCCGGCATGGCGGCCGGTCGCGGGAGGGAACGGGAGCCGGCGCATGGGCGGTCCGCCCGAACGCGACGAGGGCGGGGTCTCGTCTTCCGAAGACCTTGCCCCCGAAGACTTCGACGGCCGGTTGAAACGGGCGCGCGGCGTCGCGCCCGCCGATCCGGGTCCGGCGATGCCGCGAAGCGGACCGGCCATGGCCTTCGGGCTGGCGGCGGAGATGGTCTCGGCCCTGATCGTCGGAGGCGCCGTCGGGTGGTTTCTCGATCGTTGGTTCGATACTTGGCCATGGTTGCTGCTGCTCTTTCTCCTGCTCGGAGCCGTCGCCGGCATGTTGAACGCCTACCGCGCCGCCATCAGAATGTCGGCCGAACACGAAGCGCGTTCGTCCGGCGAGTGATGTCCCGTCGTTTCCAGGCGCCGGCCCGCGGGCGACGGCCGTGAAGGAGCTCAGCCCCCTGGCGCAGTTCGAGATCGTCCGGCTGGTGGACATCCCGGTCGGCGGCGTGGACGCTTCGTTCACGAATTCGTCCCTGATGATGGTCTTCGTCCTGGTGCTCGCCACCGCGTGGTTCGGCGTCGGCATGAGCCGGCGGGCGATGATCCCCGGGCGCTGGCAGTCGATCGTCGAGCTGACCTACGAATTCGTCGCCGACATGCTGCGGGAGAACGTGGGCAGCGAGGGACGGCGCTATTTCCCGTTCGTCTTCACGCTGTTCGTCTTCATCCTGCTGTGCAACCTGCTCGGCCTGCTCCCCTACAGCTTCACCGTCACCAGCCACATCGTGGTGACCTTCGCGCTCGCCGCGGTCGTGTTCGTCGGCGTCACGATCATCGCGCTCTTCCGCCACGGCTTCCGATTCTTCACGTTCTTCGTGCCGCCCGGGCTTCCGGCGGCCCTCGCGCCGTTGCTCGTTCCGATCGAGGTGATCTCCTATCTGGCGCGGCCCGTGACCCTGTCGCTGAGGCTGTTCGCCAACATGATGGCCGGACACACCATGCTGAAGGTCTTCGGCGGCTTCGTCGTCGCCCTGGGGCTGTTCGGCTTCGCGCCCTTCGCCTTCATCGTCGCGATCTACGCGCTCGAGCTGATCGTCGCGGTGTTGCAGGCCTACGTGTTCACGGTGCTGACGTGCCTCTACCTGAACGACGCGATCCACCTCCAGCATTGAGGCCGCGCGCCGCCCCGAAACCTCGACACACCAGTCGGCAACGAGAGGAAACCCAGGACATGGAACTCGAAGCAGCCAAGCAGATCGGCGCCGGACTCGCCACCATCGGACTCGCCGGCGTCGGCGTCGGCATCGGCAACATCTTCGCCAGCTACGTCGCCGCGGGCATCCGCAACCCGGCCGCCGCGCCGCGGATGTTCGGCCAGGTGCTTCTCGGATTCGCGCTGGTCGAGGCGGTGGCCCTGTACGCGCTGGTCATCGCGTTCCTCATCCTGTTCGGCTAGCCGGACCGGAACCCCCTCGCCGCCGGAACGCCCTCGTGCCGCAGCTCGCGACCGCCGACTTCACGCCCCAGTTGATCTGGCTGGCGATCACGTTCGTCGCGCTCTATCTCGTGATGTGGCGCGTCGCGCTGCCGCGGATCGTCGACGTTCTCGAGGAGCGGCAACGCCGGATCGACGGTGATCTGACGGCGGCGGAGGACCTCAGGCGCGAGGCCGACGCCGCCCTCGCCGCCTACGAGGCGGCGCGGGCCGACGCGCGGGCGGCGGCGCAGAGGACGGCGTCCGAGACGCGGGACGCCATCAGGAAGCGGGCCGCCGACGGGGAGGCCGCGCTCGACGCGACGCTCGCCCGCGAAAACGAGGAGTCGGACGCGCGCATCCGCGCCGCACGGGAGGAAGCGCGGGCGCACGTCCGGGACATCGCCGTCGACGCCGCCCGCGTCATCGCCCGGAGGCTGATCGGCGCCGCCGTCGACGACGTGGCCGTCGCCGCCGCCGTCGATGCCGCATCGGCGGGGGAGCGCTAGATGTTCGACGCCTCGTTCTGGGTCGCCGCCGCCTTCGTGGTGTTCATCGGGGTTCTCGCGCGCCTCGCCTACGGGCGGATCGTCGAGGCCCTCGACGCGCGCGGCGAACGGATACGGGGCGAGATCGAGGAGGCCAGGAGCCTTCGCGAGGAGGCCCAGCAGTATCTGGCCGCCTGCCAGCGCAAGCACCGCGACGCCGTCAAGGAGGCCGAGGAGATCGTCGCGCAGGCCAGAGCCGACGCCGACCGGATGGTGGCGCGGGCGGCCGCCGATCTCGAGGCGGAGGTCGAGCGCCGCGCCGAACTGGCGCGCGCCAGGATCGCCCGGGCGGAGGCCCGGGTGATCGCCGACATCCGCGACATGGCCGTCGACGTCGCCGTCGCGGCGGCGACCCGGCTCGTCCGCGACCGCCTTGGCGAGGAGCGGGCCCGGGAGATCGTCGACGACGCGATCTCGGAACTCGGCCGCCAGGTCCACTGAGGGACTGCCGGCCCGGAACGAACTCTCGCGGTTCCCGTCCCGTCCGCCGCGTGCCCGCGCCCGGCCTCCCCCGAAGAGGGAGGAGCGCGGGTCACCCTTTCCGTTCCCAGCCGCCCCGCTCCGTCTGCTGCCAGTACGTCAGCTCGTGGCCGGCCTCCTTGAGGTCGCGCCAGCGGGCCCGCGCCGCTTCCACGGCCGCGGCGTCGTGGCCGTCGAACATGTCGAGAACCCTGTCGAACCCGTTCAGGTTCGCCGACGCCGCGCCGTCCACGAGCACCAGCACGTCCGAGCCGTTGGGATTCTCGTCGGCGGCGGTCAGGTAGACGGGCTGGCGGTCGGCATGTCCGTCGGCGGCCGAGCCGTGCGGCAGGAACGACCGCTGCTCGTATGTCCACAGCGCCGCGCCGAGCGCTTCGACCTGCTCCTCCGAGCCGGCGACCACCACGGCCCGGTGTCCGCTTTCCAGGACCTTCTCGAGGAGCCTGGGCAGCGCCCGGTCGAGGGACGTGCGCTGGAGATGGTAGAAGCTGATCGCCGTCATGCGGGCGGTCCGGCGTCGCTCGTCACGCGACCTCGTGGTTGTCCGCGACCAGCCGGTCGAGCAGGCGGACGCCGAACCCGGTCGCGCCCTTGGGCACGGTCGGCTTCTCCTTGCTCGACCAGGCCATCCCGGCGATGTCCAGATGGGCCCACGGCACGCCGTTGGCGAACCGCTTGAGGAACTGCGCCGCGGTGATGCTGCCGGCGGCCCGTCCGGCGCCGACGTTCTTCACGTCGGCGATGTCCGAGTCGATGTCCTTGTCGTACTGCTCGTCGAGGGGAAGGCGCCACACCGTCTCGCCCTCGGCCTTGCCGGCGGCGATCAGCGCGTTCGCCAGGTCGTCGTCGTCGGAGAACAGCCCGGCGTGCACGTGCCCCAGCGAAACGATGATGGCACCCGTCAGCGTGGCGAGATCGATCATCGCCCGCGGCTTGAACCTCTTCTGGGTGTACCAGAGCGCGTCGGCCAGGACCAGGCGCCCCTCGGCGTCGGTGTTGATCACCTCGATGGTCTGGCCCGACATCGACTTCACGACGTCACCCGGCCTCTGGGCCGTGCCCGACGGCATGTTCTCGACCAGGCCGCAGACGCCGACGACGTTCGCCTGCGCCTTCCGCGCGGCGAGGGCGCGCATCGCGCCGATCACGGCGCCGGCGCCCGCCATGTCCCATTTCATGTCCTCCATGCCGCCGGACGGCTTGATGGAGATGCCCCCGGTGTCGAAGGTCACGCCCTTGCCGACGAAGGCGACGGGGCGGCGCCGGGCCCGCGGCGGCGCGCCGTTCCATTGCATGACCAGCAGCTTCGCCTCGCGCGCGCTGCCCTGATTGACGCCGAGGAGCGCCCCCATGCCCATCTGCCGCATACGGCGCTCGCCGAGCACCTCCACCTTGACCCCGAGACTCCGCAGTCCGCGCGCGTCCTCGGCGATGGTCTCGGCGTACTTGACGTTCGCCGGCTCGCCCACCAGATCGCGGGTCATGCGGACGCCCGCGGCGACGTGGTCGAGAGGCGCGTAGGCCTTCCTCGCGCCCGCGGCGTCGCGGGACATGACCACGACGGAGCCGAGACTCGGTTTCTTGTCGTCCTCGAGCCTGGTGCGGTAGCGGTCGAACCGGTAACCGCCCAGACACGCGCCGTAGGCCAGGCGCGCCGCGGCCGCGGCCACGCCCATCGTCGAGCCCTTTATCGCGTCGACGGCCACGGCGGCCTCCGTTTCTCCGCTGGCCGCGAGACGCCCCACCACGGCGCCGCCCGCCGCCTCCATGACGAGCGCGGCAACCTCCGCCGCCTCGCCGAGCCCGACGACGAGCACCCGGCTGCATTTCAATCCGGCGGGCGCGGGAAACTCCAGGATCTGCCCCTTCTTGCCGGAGAACCTGCCCGATTCCATCGCCCTCCCGATCGCCCCGCCCATCGCCTTGTCGACGGCGAGGCCCGTGCGCGACAGCTCGCGGCCGGCGGTCGCGGTCACGACGAGGGCGCCGCGGCGCGAAGTCGAAACGTTGGCAAAGGAGATGCGCATGGAAGTCGCCTCGCTGCAAAGCTGGATTTCGCGAACCGGCGCCCGCGGTCGCGGTCGGCGTGACGCGCCATCGAGGCGGCCGACGCGGGCATATTAGCCGGCCGGCGCCGGAAATGAACCCCCGCGCGCCGGACGGTCGCGCCGGCCCACGTCCGGCCCGTGTTCAGCCGTCGGCCCCGGCGGGGCGGACTTCCGCGGCCTCGGCCTGCGGTGCGGCCTCGTGCGCGGCGATCGCCGCCAGGAAGGTCTCGGCGAAATCGCGGAGCTTGGCCTCGCCGACGCCGTGCACGGCGGCGAAGGCGGCGCGGGTCCGGGGCCGGCGCCGCGCCATGTCTTCGAGCGTGCGGTCGTGAAAGACGACGTAGGCCGGCACCGACCGCGCCTGCGCGATCTCGAGACGGAGCCGCTTGAGCATGTCGAGCAAGGCCGTGTCTCCGTCGCCGAGCGGCGCCGCGTCCGCCGGGGCCGGCGCGGGCGTTCGGGCCTTCCGCCCGCGATCGGGCTGCGTGTCGGCCCGGCGGCGGAAGCTGCCGCCGGGTTCGAGCAGCGCGCGGCCCTTCGCCGTCGCCTTCAGGCTGCGATAGCCGCCGACGTCGATCCGCAGCAGGTCGGCGGCGACGAGCTGGCGGATGAGGCTCCGCCATTCCTGCACGCCGAGCCCGGCCCCGGCGCCGAAGACCGGCAGACGGTCATGGCCGGCCCGTGCGGCGCGGTCGGTGTTCTGGCCGCGCAGCACGTCGATGACGTGCAGCGCGCCGTATATCTGCCCGGTGGCCAGCACCGCCGAGACCGCATTCCGGGCGTCCTCGGTCGCCTCGACCAGCGCCACCGGGTCGAGGCAGACGTCGCAGTTGCCGCAGGGCGCGGCCGACTCGCCGAAATAGGCGAGCAGCGCCGCCCGGCGGCAGGACGGCGCCTCGCAGTAGCCGAGCAGCGCGTCGAGCCGGGCGTGCTCGCGGCGCTTGTGGGCCGCGTCGCCGCCGCCTTCCTCGATGAACGTCCGCCGCATCCGGATGCCGTCGAACCCGTAGAGCATCCGCGCCTCGGCGGGGCGGCCGTCGCGCCCGGCCCGGCCGATCTCCTGGTAGTAGGACTCGATCCCGGCCGGGATGTCGGTGTGGAAGACGAAGCGGACGTCCGGCTTGTCGATCCCCATGCCGAAGGCGATGGTCGCCACCATGACCGTCCCGGCTTCGGTGACGAACCGGTCCTGGCTGGCGCTGCGCTCGGCCGCCGGCATCCCGGCGTGATAGGGAAGCGCCGCGATTCCGGCGGCGGCGAGCGCCCGGGCGGTCTCCTCGGTGCCGCGCCGCGACAGGCAGTAGACGATCCCGCTCTCGCCGCGGCGGCCGTCGAGGAAGGACAGGAGCCGCGTCCGCGCGGCCTTCTTGGGTTCGACCGCCAGATGGATGTTCGGCCGGTCGAACCCGGAAACGAAGACCGCAGCGTCGGCCGACAGCATCTTCGCCCGGACGTCGGCGCGGGTCGCCTCGTCGGCGGTCGCCGTCAGGCCCACGACCGGCACGCCGGGAAAGCGCGGGCGCAACTCCGACAGGGCCTCGTATTCCGGCCGGAAGGACGGCCCCCATTGCGAAATGCAGTGCACCTCGTCGACGGCGATCAGGCCGACCGGCAGGCGGGCGAGGGCGGCCAGCATCCGCTCGGTCATCAGCCGCTCCGGCGCGAGATAGAGCAGCTTGAGCGTCCCCGAGGCGGCGCGGCGCCACACCGCGACGTTCTCGGCCCGGACGTTGCCGGAATGGATGGCCCCGGCGGCGACTCCGGCGAGCTCGAGGGCGGCGACCTGGTCCTGCATCAGCGCGACCAGGGGCGAGACCACGATCGCCAGCCCCGGCCGCGCCAGGGCCGGAACCTGGAAGCAGAGCGACTTGCCGGCGCCCGTCGGCATGACCGCCAGCGCGTCCCTGCCGGCGAGGACCGCGTCGATCACCCGCTCCTGCCCGGGACGGAACGTCTCGAACCCGAAGACGTCCTTCAGGATGCGGTGTTTTGCGTCGCGGTCGGTCAACGAGGCGGGTGTCCAACGCTCGAACTCGCCGGCCATCCTGTCCGGAATCGCCGGCACTCCCGGGCGAACGGAGCCTTCATCGCCCGAGGGTGATTTTCACGGATAAGCAGGTCGGGAAATTCCGGGGGGCCTTGCGATGGCCGGCTACCGCGGCAAGAGAGAGTCGGCGCCGCTCGCCACGGCCGACGGGTGTTCATCTCCGTGAGGTCCGTCGCTATCTGCAGGAGGTGGTCCGGATCCACGACGCTACTCCGGCACCGACTCGACGTCCGACTCGGCGACGAACGAGAAGACGGGGAAGACGCCAACCCCGCCTCCGCGAGCTCGGAATGCAGGCGGTCCGTCAGCCGGATCCGCGCATCGGTGTCCGGCGGTCCTCCGGCGCCGTTCCCGTCGTCGTACTTGAGATAGACCCAGAGGAACTCGTCTCCGTCGCCGTCCACCTTCACGTCCACGGACAGCACGTCCAGCCCCGCACCGGCGCCTTGCTCGTGCAGGCAGGCTTCGATCCTGCTCCGCGCTCGTTTCAGAACCTGCTGCTCCATCGCTCGGTTCCCCGCTCGTGGACACGATCCGCCGCCGCCGCGTCTCGGGGACTCCCGCCGGCAGCATCGGCTCGTGCCTCATGACGGCCGGAACGTAAATCGGATCGACGTCTCCTGCAAAACCGCCTGTCCCCGACCGACAACTTCGGAGACCCTCCGATACTCCTTACTTTCGCGGCCGCGTCTCACATCCGTCTGAACCCGGTCGGGACATCCCCTCGGGGTGCGGCCCGGACTGTCGCGGGATGGGACCGGCGGCGCGCGAAGTCGATAGGTGACGCCCGTCCTCATCGGGTACGATGCGTTCATGAGCCGCCTGTCACGCTACATCCTGCGCCAGCTCGCCCTGCCCACCCTGTTCATCGCGGTGACGCTGCTGGGCGTCGTCTGGCTGACCCAGAGCCTGCGGTTCGTCGACATGATTGTGAATCGCGGCCTCTCCGCGGGTCAGTTCCTTCATTTCACCGTCCTGCTGATGCCGGGCATCCTTGCCGTCATACTGCCCGTCGCGCTGCTTTGCGGGGTCCTGTTCGTCTATCACCGACTGAGCTTCGACAGCGAAATCGTCGTCATGAGGGCGGCGGGACTGAGCCAGCGGGCGCTGGCCGTCCCCGCCGTCGTCATGGCGCTGGCGGTCACCGTCGCCACCTACGGGCTGACCCTCTATGCGCAGCCCCTGGGATTCCGGGCCTTCAAGGACCAGCAGTTCATGTTCCGCCACAACTACGCGACCGTACTCATGCGCGAGGGCGCGTTCAACGAGATCGTCAGGGACGTCACCGTGTACGTCCGGGAACGGCGCGGCGGCGAACTGCGCGGAATCCTGATCCACGACAACCGGAAGCCGGACCGGCCGGTCACGGTGATGGCGGACAGGGGGGTTCTGGCCCGGACCCCCGCCGGCCCGCGGTTCGTCATGGAAAGCGGAAACCGGCAGGAGCGGCGCCGGGACGGCGACCGGTTGTCGCTGCTCTATTTCGACCGGTACGAACTCGATCTGGCGCTCGTCGCCAAACGGCCCGATACGCGGTGGCGCGAACCCGGCGAGCGATACATCGACGAACTGCTGTTCCCGGAGGATTCGGACGCCGGGAGGCGTCATCACGACGAGTTTCGGGCGGAAGCGCACAAACGGCTCGTGACGCCGCTGTATTCCATCGCGTTCGTGCTGATCGCCCTCGCCGGCATCCTCTCGGGCGAATTCGACCGTCGCCACGAATGGCGCCGGCTCGTGTACGCCGCGGCAGGCGCGCTGACGGTCCAGATCGTCGGAATCAGCCTCGTCTCCGTCATCTCGACGATGCCCGGATTGACGCCCCTGCTTTACCTGAACGTCATCCTGGCGAGCGCCGGAGCGGCCTTGGTCCTGTCGGGGGTCCGGCCCCGGCGCTGGTGGGGAGCGCACCGGCCGGCGGCGGCGGAAGGCGCGGAATGAGGCCGCCGCCGACTCTCTCGGCGTATCTCGGGCGCCATTTCATCGTCGGCATCGCGACCGCGATGGGCGTCCTGCTCGGCCTGGTGTTCGTGATCGATTTCGCCGAGTTGTTCCGCAGGTCGTGGGGACGGGAGAACGTCTCGTTCCCGATCGTCGTGCAGATGGCCGTCCTGCGGGTTCCCTTCATGGCCCAGGAGATTCTGCCGTTCGCCGTGCTGTTCGGCGCCATGCTGGCGTTCGCCCGCCTCGTGCGCACCAACCAGCTCGTCGCCGCGCGCGTGGCGGGCCTGTCGATCTGGCAGTTTCTGTCCCCGGCGCTCGTCATCGCCCTGTTGACGGGCGTGCTGGTCGTGACCGTGTTCAACCCGCTGGCCTCGGCCACGACGCTGCTTTACGAGTCCCTGGAGGCCAGATACCTGCGCGGGCAGGCCAGCCTGCTCGCGGTCTCGCGATCGGGCCTCTGGCTGCGGCAGGCCGACGTGGCCGGCCAGTCCGTGTTCCACGCCCGGGGCGTGTCCCGGGACGGCGCGGAATTGAGCGACGTCATCGTATTCGTGTACGACGACGACGGCCGCTTCACCGGACGCATCGACGCCGGCGCCGCGACCTTGGAGAAGGATCACTGGCGGATTTCGGACGCGCTCCTGAGCGGACCCGACCGCCCGGTGAGGCGCGTGGACGATTACCGCCTCCCCACCACCCTTACGCTGGAGCAGATACGGAACAGCTTCGCGCCGCCCGAGACGCTGTCCTTCTGGTCGCTGCCCGGGTTCATCGCGACGCTGGAGAAGGCCGGATTCTCCGCCCTGCGGCATCGATTGCACCTGCATTCCATACTGGCGGGACCGTTGCTCCTCTTCGCCATGGTTCTCGTCGCCGCGACCTTTTCCATTCGCATGACGCGCCGCGGCGGCGCGGGATTGCTCGTGGCAGGCGGCGTGCTCGCCGGCTTCGTCCTGTACTTCCTGTCGGACGTCGTCCACGCAATGGGTCTGTCCGGCAACGTTCCCGTGGTACTCGCGGCCTGGGCTCCCGCCACGGTCGCGGCCCTGCTCGGACTCTCGGCCCTGCTCCATCTGGAGGATGGCTGAGCGCGCATGACGACGCGCCGCGTCAGCGTCGTTCTCGCCGCGACGCTCGCCGGCGCCGTCCTGGCCGGCGGCGCCCCGGCGCCGGCCCAGAGCACCGGCGGTCCGGGCGGAGGCCCGGTGCTGCTCGGCGCCGATACGCTCACCTACGACCGTGAAGCCGGCGTCGTGACGGCCGCCGGCAACGTCGAGTTGGCGTCGGGAGACAGAATCCTCCGCGCCGACGCCGTGAGCTACGACGAACGGCGCGACCTGGTCGTCGCGCGCGGCGACGTCGCCGTGCTGGAGCCGTCGGGAGACGTGCTGTTCGCCGAATACGTGGAGCTGTCGGACGGGCTGCGGAACGGATTCGTAGCGGAAATCGGGGTGCGGATGGCGGACGGCTCCCGGCTCGCCGCGAACTCCGCGAGTCGCGCGGACGGAAACCGCACCGACATGTCGAAGGCCGTGTTTTCGCCGTGCCGGTCCTGCCCGGACCGCCCGAACCGCCCTCCCCTGTGGCAGATCAAGGCCCACCGGGTCGTGCACGACCGGAGCGCCCGGCGCATGGACTATCGCGACGCCTTCCTGGAAGTGTTCGGCGTCCCGGTCGCCTACACCCCCTTCTTCTCCCATCCCGACCCGACGGTCGAACGCAGGAGCGGCTTCCTGGCCCCGACGTATGGAAGCTCCAGCGAACTCGGGGCGAAGCTGCGGGTGCCGTACTACTTCGACCTGGCGCCGCATCGCGACGCCACGCTCGTGCCCCTGTACATGAGCGAGGAAGGCGTCCTCCTGACGGGCGAGTATCGGGAACGAACCCACGCCGGGCGCCTGCAGGTCGAGGGCAGCGTCACCCACGTCGATGAACGCGACGAGGACAACGCCAGGACCGGAAACCGGGAGACTCGGGGCCACGTCGAGGCGGCGGGCGCGTTCGACGTCGACGACACCTGGCGTTGGGGGTTCACGGCGAAGCGGACGACGGACGACACCTATCTGCGCCGGTACGAGCTCTCGAACGAGGATACGCTCGTCAGCAACGCCTTCGTGGAGGGATTCCGGGGCCGGACCCATGCGTCGGCGAACGCCTACGCCTTTCAAGGCCTCCACCGGGAAGACGATCCCGGCGAGACGCCCCTGGTCCTGCCCGAACTCGACTACGGCTTCGTCGGCCGGCCGGGGCCCCTCGGACAACGCTGGGGACTGGCCGCCAACGCCCTCGGGTTGAGCCGGAGCGGCGGCGTCGACAGCCGCCGGCTGTCCCTCGGCCTCGACTGGCGACTGCCGCACACGTCCGCCGACGGCCAAGTCTACAACCTGCTCGCGTCGGTGCGGGGCGATCTGTACCACGTCGACGACGTTCCCGACCCGTCCGGCGCGGGCGATTCGCCGGACGAGCTCGCGGGACGGCTGCTGCCGAGACTGGCCCTCCAGTGGCGATACCCCTTCATTCGGAAACGGGGCGGGGTGAGCCAGATCGTCGAGCCGGCGGTCGACGTCGTCGCGGCGCCCTCCGGCGGCAACCCGGACGAGATCCCGAACGAGGATTCGCGGAGTTTCACGTTCGACGACAGCAACCTCTTCAGCCTCGACAGGTTCCCGGGGCTGGACCGTTGGGAAGGCGGCCATCGGGTGAACTACGGGCTCCGGGTCGGCGCCTACGGCGTGGGAGGCGGTCATGCCACGGCCCTGATCGGGCAATCGCTCCGCGCCCGCGCGGACGGGACCTTCGCCGCAAAGACCGGTCTCGAGACCCGCCGGTCGGACTACGTCGGCCGGATCGACGTATCCCCCAGCCGGCTTCTCGATTACACGCATCGGCTCCGTCTCGACAGGGACCGGCTGTCCATCCGGCGGAACGAAATCGACCTGACGTTCGGTCCGCGAGCGATTCGCATCGACGCCGGATACGTTTTCCTCAGCCGCGAGTTGACGGCCGACGAATTGAGGGGCCGGGAAGAGATACGGGTGGCGGGCCGCGCCCGGATAACCGACCACTGGTCCGTCAGCGCCGCCACGAGACGGGACCTGATCGGCGATGGAAACACGATTTCCTGGGGCCTCGGCGCGACCTACCTGGACGAATGCTTCGAGCTCGGGCTGCGCCTCGACCGCAGCTTCATCGAGGATCGGGACGTGCAGCCCTTCACGAACTTCTCCGTGCGCGTAAGGCTGAAACATCTTGGCTGACCGGAGCCGATCACCGGCCACTGGTCACTGCCCACCGGCCACCGGTTATTACCGGCCACCGGATGCCATCCGGGCGCGAGTTGACGTAGAGTATGCGGCCCCCGGCGCGGAAACCCGTTCGCCGGTCCGTGAATTCGGAGCACCGAGCGTAATTCGATGAGTCCCGGCACGAAAATCCTGGCGCGTTCCCTGTTCCCGGCGGTGGCGCTCTTCATGGCGGCGACGCCCGCCGCCGCCCAGATCACCGGAATCGAAGCCGTCGTCAACGAGGAGGTCATCTCCGCGCTCGACGTGGAGAACAGGCTCCGCCTCGACCTGATGTCGTCCGACCTGCCCGACAACGACGAGACGCGCGAGCGACTGAAACCGCAGGTCCTCCGGGCGCTCGTCAACGAGAAGCTCCAGACGCAGGAGGCCCGGCGGCTGAACGTCCCGGTCGAGGACGGCGAGATCGAGGAAGCCGAACGCCTCCTCGAGGCGCAGAACGATCTTCCCGCCGGCGGCCTGGGTGAATTCCTGCGGTCGCGCGGGCTGGAGAAGAGCACGCTGACGGCGAGGATCCGGGCCGAGATCGCATGGCGAAAGGTGATCCGGCGGCGCATCCTGCCGCGCATCGACGTCGGCGACGAGGAGGTCGAGGAGGTCCAGGCGCGTCTGCGGTCGCGCCGCGGCACCCGGCAGCGTCTCGTGTCGGAGATCTACCTCGCCGTCGACACGCCCGGGCAATCGGAGGACGTCCGCCGACAGGCGCTTCGGCTCGTCGGTCAGCTGCGGAGCGGTGCGCCGTTCGCCGCCGTGGCCCGGCAGTTCTCCCAGGGCACGACGTCGCGGTCGGGCGGCGACATCGGCTGGATCGGCGAGGGAGAGTTGCCGGACCGGCTCGACCGGGCGCTCGTCGACCTGGACGCCGGCGACGTCTCCGAGCCCGTCCGGGTCCCCGGCGGGTACTACATTTTCCATGTGCGCGACCAGCGCCGGGTGGGCGAAGCCAGCACGCTCGACGTTCGCGTCGACCTGAAGGAGATACTCATCCCCCTGTCGCCGTCGGCCTCGCGACAGGCCGAGCAGGCGGGGCTGGCGACCGCCCGCCGGATCAGCGAGCGGGTCCGGGGCTGCGAGGCGTTCGACGGCTACGGCCGGGATCTCGACATCGGGCGGTCGGGCGATCTCGGCACCGTGCGGCTGGGCGACATGCCGAAGAACATCCGCGACGCGATCGACGACCTCGCGGTCGGCGAGGCCAGCGAACCGCTGCGGATGGACGAAGGGATCCGCATCCTCATGGTATGCGACCGAACGGCCCCGGCCGCCGCGGCGCCGAGCCGCGACGCGATACGGGAACGCCTCGGCCGGCAACAGCTCGAGATGATGGCCCGCCGCTACCTGCGGGACCTGCGGCGCGACGCGATCATCGAGACCCGATGACGTCCGGCGGTCGACGGCGCCCGCGTTCCGGGGGCGGTCCCATCGCCGTCACCATGGGCGAACCGGCGGGGGTCGGGGGTGAACTGACGCTGAAGTGCTGGCTCCGCCGGGAGTCCGGGGGCCTGGGGCCGTTTTTCGCCATCGACAGCCCCTCCCGCCTGGAGGCGCTGAGCCGCGACCTCGCCCTGGACGTCCCGGTCCGGCGGATCGAGACCGCCGCCGAGGCCCCGGCGGCGTTCCGGGAGTCGTTGCCGGTCATGGCGATCGACGTCCCGGTCGACGTGGCACCCGGGCGCCCCGATTCGGCCAACGCCGCGGCCGTCGTCCGGTCGATCGACGCCGCCGTGGCGGCGGCGCGCCGGGGCGAGGCCGCGGCGGTGGTGACGAACCCGATCCACAAGTCGATGCTGGCGCGGTCGCGGTTCCCCCATCCCGGTCACACGGAATATCTGGGAGTCCTCGCCCGGGTGCCGCAGCCGACGATGATGCTCGTCGGCGACGGCCTGCGGGTCGTTCCCGTGACCGGCCACATGGCGTTGCGGGACGCCATCGCGGCGCTGACCCCGGAAGCCGTCGAAACGGCCGCCAGGGTGACCGACGACGCCCTCGCCGCCCGCTTCGGCATCGACCGGCCGCGCCTCGCGGTCGCGGCCCTCAACCCCCACGCCGGGGAGGACGGCCTGTTCGGAGAGGAAGAGCGGACGATCGTGCGGCCCGCCGTCGAGTCGCTGCGGGCCGACGGGATCGACGCGCGGGGGCCGCTGCCGGCCGACTCGCTCTTTCACCCCGGCGCGCGCGCCACCTACGATGCCGCGATCTGCATGTATCACGACCAGGCGCTCGTCCCGTTGAAGGCCATCGACTTCATGGGCGGCGTCAACGTGACGCTCGGCCTGCCCTTCGTCCGCACGTCCCCCGATCACGGGACGGCGCTCGACATCGCCGGCCGGGGCACGGCGGACGAAACCAGCATGGTCAACGCCCTCAGGCTGGCGGCGCGAATGGCGGGACGCGCCGCGCCGCGCCGGCGCCCCCCGGCGGCGCATGGCTGACGCGCGCGCAGGGGAAGGCCCGGCCCGCCGCGCCGCCGCGCGGTCGCCGCCGCCTCTCGGCGACGTGATAGCGAGGCACGGACTGAGTGCGCGGAAGCGCCTCGGGCAGAACTTCCTTCTGGATCTCAACCTGACCCGGCGGATCGTCCGGGCGGCGGGGAGCCTTCGCGGCGTGGAGGTCGTGGAGATCGGCCCGGGTCCCGGCGGCCTCACCCGCGCGCTCCTCGAGTCCGACGCCCGGCGCGTGGTGGCGATCGAACGGGACGCCCGGTGCGTGAAGGCGCTCGCGGAGCTCGCCGCCGTCCATCCCGGCAGGCTGGTCGTCGTCGACGCGGACGCGCTCGAAACGGATGTCGCCGCGTGCGTCTCGGGCCCGGCCAGGATCATCGCCAACCTGCCCTACAACGTCGCCACGGCGCTTCTCGTGCGCTGGATTCCCGATCTCGCCCGCTTCGACGGGCTCACCCTCATGTTCCAGAAGGAAGTCGCGGAGCGTCTCGTCGCCCGGCCCGGCACGAAGCCGTATGGCCGCCTGTCGGTGCTCGTTCAGTGGGCGGCGAAGCCCGTCTCGCATTTCGACGTCCCGTCCGCGGCCTTCGTGCCGCCGCCGAAGGTGACGTCGACGGTCGTCGGCCTGACGCCGCTGAACCCGCCGCCGGCCGCGGCCGACCGCCGGTCCCTGGAGCGCGTCACGGCCGCCGCGTTCGGACAGCGCCGCAAGATGCTGAGGTCGAGCCTGAAATCCCTCGGCGTCGACGTGGGCCGGCTTCTGGCGCGCGCCCGGACCGCCCCGACCGCGCGCCCGGAAGACCTCGACGTGGCGGCGTTCTGCGCGCTGGCGCGGGCGCTGGACGAACTCGAGGGGACCAGCGCGGGAGACCGCCCGGCGCCGGGCGGTGTACCATGCCGCGATGACGGATGACGCGCTGGAAGCCCGGACCCACTCCGGCCTGGGCGACCGGAACCGGCGGACGGTGCTGCGGGAACTCGTGCTCCGCGGGCCGTCGTCGCGGGTCGAGATCGCCGCGGAAGTCGGCCTGACCGGGGCGACGCTGTCGCGCATTGCACGCGAGCTGCTCGACGCCGGCCTGGTGCGCGAACTGCCGGAAGGACCGGACGCCGCGCCGCGCGGACGGGGCCGCATCCCGGTGCTTCTGGACGTCGCGCCGCAGGGAGGGCGGGTGCTCGGGATCGGCATCGCCGCGGCTCTCCAGACCATCACCCTGGCCAGTCTCAAGAACGAGGTCGTCGCGGGGGTCGAGCTCAACCTCGATACGCTCGACGATCCGGGCGCGGTCATCGAGACCGTGGCCGCGGAGAGTCGACGCCTCATCGATACGCACGTCCCGGACCGGGACCGCCTGTTCGGCGGCGTCGCCCTGATCGCCGGCGCGGTCGACCCGGCGTCGGGAAGCGTGCTCGAAGCGCCCGACCTGGGATGGACCCGCGAGGTTCGGTTTCGTGACCGGCTCGCCGCTCTCCTCGGCCTGCCGATGCGGGTCGAGTCGCTTGCAGGCGGCATCGCCCTCGCCGAGGCGCGCTTCGGCGCGGCGCGCGGACGGGCGGATGCCCTGGTGTTCACCTGCGGGCTCGGGGTCGCGGCGGGGCTGGTCGTGGACGGACGCATCGTCGGGCGCCGCCCGGCCCCGCCGCCCGGCCAGATCGGCAGGATGGCGGTAGCCGGAGACGGTCCGGGCGCCATGACGCTGGACGAGGCCGCGGGCGGGTTCGGCGTCCTCCGGCGTCTGCATGGCGACGCCGTGGAGCCCGCGCGCGCCGCCACGGCCGGGCTGGCGCGTGCGCTCCTCGACGCGGTCCGGCGCGACGGCGACCCCGCCCTGGCCGCGTCGATGACGGCGGCGGGCTTCGAGCTCGGGCGCGCCGCCGCCGGGTTCGTGCGCCTCGTCGCCCCGGAGGTCGTGGTGATCGCCGGCATTCTCTCGATGTCGCCCCACTACGTGAGCGCCGCCCGGAAGGCCATCGTCGAGACGCTGGACACGGTCCCGGTCGAGGTCGCGGCCGGCGCCGTCACCGGACCGCTCAGCGGCCACTCGGCGAGCTGCGGGCTGGCCGTCTGCGAATATCTGTTCGAGAGGACGCCGGATCTGGCGGGCCTGAGCACCCGCTGAGCGGGATCGCGGTCCACCCCGTCCCGACCGCCTCCGGCAGGGAGGCGCGAAGGGCCGCCGCCGGAGAGATTTCCGCTCCGGGGTGTTCCCCCGAAGGACGCAATTCGCCATAGTGGCGCCCGGCTGCGACATGTCGGTCCGTGGGGTCCGGCGCCGCCCGGCCGCGCCACGACGGAGCGCTTGCGTATGTCCCTACCGGATGCCTCGGACCCCGCCCCGGCCGTTTCGCGCCACGACATGGCCGACGCCATCCGGGTCCTCGCGATGGACGCGGTCGAGGCGGCCGCGAGCGGCCATCCGGGGATGCCCATGGGCATGGCGGACGTGGCCACGGTGCTGTTCACGCGGTTCCTGCGCTACGACGCCGCCGATCCCGACTGGCCCGACCGCGACCGCTTCGTCCTGTCCGCCGGTCACGGCTCCATGCTGCTGTACGCCCTCCTCTATCTGACGGGGTACCCGGACGTCGGCATCGACGAGATCAGGAATTTCCGCCGGCTGGGAAGCCGCGCCGCGGGCCACCCCGAGCACGGGCACGCCCGCGGGATCGAAACGACGACCGGCCCGCTGGGACAGGGGTTCGGCAACGCCGTCGGCATGGCCATCGCCGAGCGGCGCCTCGCGGCGCGTTTCGGCGACGACCTCGTCGACCACCGCACCTTCGTCCTCGCCAGCGACGGGGATCTGATGGAAGGCGTCAGCCACGAGGCGGCGTCGCTCGCCGGTCACCTGCGGCTGAACAAGCTCGTCGTGCTTTTCGACGACAACGGGATCTCCATCGACGGACCCACGGATCTCTGCGTCGGCGACGACCACATCGCCCGGTTCGAAGCCTGCGGCTGGAACGCCGAAGGCGTCGACGGCCACGACGGGAACGCGGTCGCGGCGGCGCTCGCGCGGGCGGAGAACGCCGACCGTCCGTCGCTGATCGCCTGCCGCACGACCATCGGCTGCGGCGCTCCGAACAAGCAGGGGACCGCCGCCACCCACGGCGCCGCCCTGGGCGCCGACGAGGTCGCCGCGGCGCGCGCGGCGCTGGGCTGGACGGCGCCGCCGTTCGAGATTCCCGACGGCGTCCTGGCGGCGTGGCGCGAGGCGGGCCGGCGCGGGGCCGCCCGGCGGGCCGCCTGGACCGCGCGTCTCGGGTCCCGCGGCGGCGCGGAAGCGGACGAATTCCGGCGCGCCATGAGCGGCGAACTGCCCGAAAACTGGGACGCCGGCCTGAAGGCGTTCAAGCGCCGCCTGATCGACGAGGCGCCCACGTGGGCGTCGCGGCAATCGAGCCAGAAGGTCCTGGAGGTCATCAACCCGGCCGTCCCCGAAACGGTCGGCGGCTCGGCCGATCTCACGGGTTCCAACAACACCCGGACCGCGACCCTCGAGGCGATGTCGGCGGACAATCACGGCGGCCGCTACGTCCATTACGGCGTCCGCGAACACGCCATGGGCGCGGTCATGAACGGCATGGCCCTGCACGGCGGCGTCATTCCCTACGGCGGCACCTTCCTCGTCTTCTCCGACTACCTGCGTCCGGCGCTGCGGTTGAGCGCGCTCATGGGGGTGAGGACGATCCACGTCATGACCCACGATTCCATCGGCCTCGGGGAAGACGGTCCCACCCACCAGCCGGTCGAGCATCTCGCGAGCCTGCGGGCCATTCCCAACCTGGCCGTGTTCCGTCCGGCCGACGCCGTCGAGACGGCGGAATGCTGGGCCCTGGCGCTGACCCGGACGCAGGGGCCGTCGGTGATCGCGCTGACCCGGCAGGGGCTGCCGCCGGCGCGGACCGGACATTCGGAGGCGAACCTGTGCGCGGGCGGCGCCTACGAGCTGTCGCCGGCGACGGGCGAGGCCCGGGTGACGGTGATCGCGACCGGCTCGGAGACGGCGCTGGCGCTGGAGGCGCGGTCGCGGCTCGAGGAGGACGGCATCCCCACGCGGGTCGTTTCCATGCCGTGCCGGGAGCTGTTCGACGAACGCCCGCGGGCGGAGCGGGACGGGATCCTCCGCCCGGACACGGTGCGGATCGCCGTCGAGGCGGCCGCGCCGCTCGGCTGGGAGCGCTACGTCGGCGACGCCGGCGCGGTGATCGGCATGGAGTCGTTCGGGGCCTCGGCGCCGGGCAAGGACCTGTTTCCGCACTTCGGCTTCACCGCCGAAGCGATCGTGGAGGCCGCCGCGGCGCGGCTCTCCTGACGTTCCCGGACATCTTCCACGGAGGACATTCATGGCAGTGCGCATCGCCATCAACGGTTTCGGACGGATCGGCCGGAACATCCTGAGAGCCGTTCACGAAGGCGGCCGGGAGGACCTGAGGGTCGTGGCCGTCAACGATCTCGGCGCCGTCGAGACCAACGCGCATCTTCTGCGGTGGGATTCGGTCCACGGCCCGTTTCCCGGAACGGTCAGGACCTACAGGGACGCCATCGACGTCGGAAGCGGGAAGATCAGGGTCTGTTCGGAACGCGACCCCGCGGTGCTGCCGTGGCGCGACCTCGCGGTCGACGTAGCGCTCGAATGCACCGGGCTGTTCGCGAACCGGGACGCCGCGTCCCGGCACCTCGACGCCGGCGCCGGGCGCGTCCTGGTGTCGGCGCCGGCGGACGGCGCCGATCTCACGGTCGTCTACGGCGTCAACCATCGCAAGCTGCGCAAGAGCCACAGGGTGATCTCGAACGCCTCGTGCACCACCAACTGCCTCGCGCCGGTGGTCCAAGTCCTGAACCAGGCGGTGGGGATCGGCCAGGGGTACATGACCACCGTGCACGCCTACACCGGCGATCAGCGCCTTCTCGACACGCTGCACGGCGATCCTCGGCGGGCGCGGTCGGCGGCGCAGTCGATCATCCCCACCTCGACCGGCGCGGCGCGGGCGATCGGCCTCGTGCTGCCGGAGCTCGACGGCAGGCTCGACGGCGTGGCGGTGCGGGTGCCGACGCCCAACGTGTCGATGATCGACCTCAAGGTCGTGGCCCGCCGCCGGACCTCGGTCGAACAGGTCAACGCGGCGGTCCGGAAGGCGGCGCGCGGGCGCCTGAAAGGCATTCTCGACACCACCGACGAGCCGCTGGTGTCGACGGACTTCAACCACAATCCGGCCAGCTCGACCTTCGACCTGACGCAGACCCAGGTCGTCGGCGGCAAGCTGGTCCGCGTCCTGTCCTGGTACGACAACGAATGGGGCTTCGCCAACCGCATGTGCGACACGGCGGCGGCGGTCGGCAGGCTGGGATAGGCCTGGTGGCCGGATTCGCGACGCTCGACGACCTCCCGGTCGCCGGCCGGCGGGTGCTCGTCCGCGCCGACCTGAACGTGCCCATGCGCGACGGCCGCGTCGCCGACGCCACGCGGATGGACCGCCTTCTCCCGACGCTGCGCCGGTTGCGGGAGGCGGGCGCCAGGATCGTCGTGATGTCCCACTTCGGCCGGCCCGGCGGCCGGGTCGATCCGGCCCTCTCCCTGCGTCCGCTCGCGGACGCGCTCTCGCGGGCGCTGGGCGGACCGTCGGCGCGCTTCGCCGCGGACTGCGTGGGCCCCGCCGCGGCGGCACTGGCGGAGAGGCTGGAGGACGGCGACGTCCTGCTGCTGGAGAACCTGC
The DNA here is from genome assembly GCA_965200265.1 of Alphaproteobacteria bacterium. Taxonomy (GTDB): domain Bacteria; phylum Pseudomonadota; class Alphaproteobacteria; order UBA2966; family UBA2966; genus UBA2966. The sequence goes on from OZ241357.1 coordinate 3,412,075, forward strand.
GCTTCCACGGCGGGGAGGAGCGCAACGATCCCGCTTTCGCGGCCGCCCTCGCCGCGCTCGGCGACGTCTACGTGAACGACGCGTTCTCCTGTGCCCACCGGGCGCACGCCTCCGTGGCCGCGCTGGCCGGCCTGCTGCCGGCGGGCGCGGGCCTCGGGATGCAGGCGGAGCTGGAGGCGCTGGAGGCCGCCCTGGGCGCGCCGGACCGCCCTCTCGCCGCGATCGTCGGCGGCGCCAAGGTGTCGACCAAGCTTGCACTCCTGGAGAACGTGATCGCCCGGGTCGATCTGCTGGCGATCGGCGGGGCGATGGCCAACACCTTCCTCCACGCGCGCGGCCACGACATGGGCCGCAGCCTGTGCGAACCGGACCTCGCGCCGACAGCGGCCGGCATCCTCGGGCGGGCGGCGGAGACGGGATGCGAGATCCTGCTGCCGCGGGACGTGGTCGTGGCCCCCGCCCCGTCGGGGGGCGCCGGGACGGGGGCCGTCGACGTGGCCTCGGTGCCGCCGGACATGATGGCCCTCGACATAGGCCCGCGGTCGGCCGACGCGCTCGGCGACCGCCTGGGCGGGTGCCGGACGCTGGTCTGGAACGGTCCGCTGGGGGCCTTCGAGACGCCGCCGTTCGACTCCGCGACCAACGGCGTCGCCGCCGCCGCCGCCCGCCTCACCAGGGACGGCGGGCTGCTCAGCGTCGCCGGCGGCGGGGACACGGTCGCCGCCCTGACCCGCGCGGGAGCGGCCGGCGACTTCACCTACGTCTCGACGGCGGGCGGCGCGTTCCTCGAATGGATGGAGGGCAGGACGCTGCCCGGCGTGGCGGCGCTCGCCGACGCCCGCCGATAGGGCGCCGAGCGCGGCGGCCCGTCTCCGGACGTCAGCGGCAGAACGGCCAGACCTGATACCAGGAATCGCAGCGGAAGCGCCCTTCGCAGCGCGCCAGCTGGGTCTTGTAGCGCTCCGCGGTCGCCGTCACCCGGTCGGCCGCGCGCTGCACCTTGGGCTTGGACTTCCAGGAGCCGCGCCGGTAGCCGCCCTGGCCCTCGTGATAGGCGAGATAGAGCCGCCGCGCGTCGGTGCGGGGAATGCCGAGCTGGCGCCAGGTCCTGTGGTTGTACCAGCCGATGAAGTCGAGCGCGTCCTCCATGTCGCCGCGGCTTCGGAACAGCCTGCCCCGTTCCGCCTGATACTCGCCCCAGACCGGGTCCTGGGCCTGGGCGTAGCCCCTGGCCGACGACGGGCGGCCCAGCGGTATGAACCCCAGCCACCACCTGCGCGGCGGCCGGGCATGGCTGCGATAGCTCGATTCGTGGCGGACGAAGGACATCTGTATGTGGACCGGCGTCCCCCAGCGGTCCTTCGATGCGCGCGCATAGTCGTACCAGGCGGGGTATTGGATGAAGATCTCGCAGACGTCCTCCGGTTGCGCCGGCGGCGTGGTGCTGCAGGCGGCCGCGAACAGAAGCGCGGCGACCGACGCCGACACCGCGCCCGCACGTCGAACGAGGGTCCGCGCGCCGCGGGACGCTCCCGGATTCCGGCCCTCTCCATCGTTCGCCGTCAGCATCGCCGCCGCCCCGTGGCTCCGCCCGTCCGGAAGCGGTTGTAGCAGGGACGCGCCCGCCGCTCCAGACGGCGGGGCGCGCGGCGAATGGCACAGGTTGCACACTGTGGCCGGTCGCCGGTTGCCGGTTGTCGGTCGCGGCCCGGCGAATTGCACACCTTGCACACCGTCGGGCGCACCCCGCGGAAGGCCGGGCCGGACCCGGAATGGCACAACTTGCACACTGTGGCCGGTGGCCGGTGGCCAGTCGCCGGTGGCCAGTCGCGGCTTGGCGCGCCGGATGGCACACCTTGCACACCGTCGGGCGCATCCCGCGAAAGTCCGGGCCGGACCCGGAATGGCACAGCTTGCACACCGTATGGGAGGCGGTCCCGGCGCGGCGAATGGCACACCTTGCACACTATGGGATGTATCCCGCGGAAGTCCGCCGCATCGGGCTTGAAACACAATATGTTGTACTTTCCAGTCGATTATTTCAACATGTAGTATGAATCCCCTCTTGATCTCCCCCGCCAAGAGGGGAGGGACACGAAAGGCAAGGGGGAGGTCAGGAGGGGCTATATGGCCACAAGATCATCGTCCATAGTCACGGATCAGATATTTTTTCTCCGTTATGGATTTTCTCTTGACATGCATGATGAATGTTCCCATGTTGTTCCCGACACAGGAACGCCAACGGGAGGCACCCCATGCACGACGACACCGGACATCCGGCCCGGAAGACGGCCTTCCTCGAAACCCTCGCCGAGACCGTCAACGTCTCCGCCGCCTGCCGCAAGGCCGGCATCCGCAGACGCACCGCCTACAACTGGCGCAACGCCGACCCCCGCTTCGCCCGCGAATGGGACGACGCCCTCGAAGACGGTATCGACGCGATGGAGGCCGAGCTCCACCGCCGCGCCTTCGAGGGCGTGGAGAGGCCGGTCTGGCACAAGGGCGAACAGGTGGGGACGGTGCGCCACTATTCCGACGGCCTCGCCATGTTCCTGCTCAAGGCCCACCGCCCGGCGCGCTACCGCGACACCTACCGCCCGCCGGAAGCGGACCGCTTCCCGATCGCCGACGCGGCGGCGGCCACAGTGGCGGACGTCCCGGACGCGGCCGCGATGGCGACGACGGCGACGGTCACGGCGCCGCGCGGGACCGGAAATGGCGGTATAGTGGGCCGAACGTCGATCCTTTCCGGGGAGCGGACCATGACCGTCACCGAACCCAACGCCTCGATCGCCGACCGCCGCGCCGCCGCGGTCGCCGACATGCTGGCGCGCGTGCGCGAGATCGAGAGAACGCGCGGCGTCACGCGCGAGGCGCTGAACGACATGCGCGAGGAGCTCTACGGGCTCGCCGCGCGGAAGGAGCTCTTTCCCAAGAGCGATTTCCCGCCGCCGGAGGGCGCCACCCCCAACATCCGCTACCTGCTGTCGGAGGACGCCGACAAGCGCTTCGCGCTGTACATGAACTCCATCAGGCCCGGAAAGCTCACCGACCCGCACAATCACACGACGTGGGCCATCGTCGCCGCGGTCGAGGGCGAGGAGATCAACCGGTTCTACGAGCGCACCGACGACGGCGCCGATCCCGGCAAGGCGACCCTGAAGCAGACGGGCGAGGTCGTGGTGAGGCCGGGCGTGGGCGTGGCGATGATGCCGGACGACATCCACAGCATCGCGGTCACGGGCGACGCGCCGACCCTCCACCTCCACATGTACGGGAAGTCCCTCGACGCCGTCGCCGACCGGCTCGGGTTCGACCTGGAGACCGGCGCCGTCGGCCGCTACGGCACCGGGTCCGGAGCGACGGCGTAGCGGCCCGGACGGACGGACGCCGGACCATGCCCCGGAGCATCGGCGCGCCCGATCTCAAGGCGCTGATCAACGACAGCGGGGAACTCGCGCTTGTGGACGCGCGCGAGCAGGGCGGCTTCGGCCGCGCGCATCTCTTCTTCTCGACCTGCCTGCCGCTGAGCCGTCTCGAACTGCGCATCCGCGACCTCGTTCCGCGCCGCGGCGCGCGCGTCGTGCTCACGGACGGGGGCGAAGGGCTCGCCGGGCGGGCGGCGGAGAAGCTGGAGGAGTTCGGATATTCCGACGTGGCCGTGCTGGAAGGGGGCGTCCGGGGCTGGGCCGACGCGGGCTACGAACTGTTCAGCGGCGTATCGGTGCCGAGCAAGGCCTTCGGCGAATTCGTCGAACACGTCGACGGAACCCCCGACGTCACCGCCGAAGAGCTGCGCGCCCGGCGCGCCGCCGGCGAGGACGTGATCGTGCTGGACTCGCGCCCCCTCGACGAGTACCTGCGCATGACCATCCCCGGCGCCATCAACGTGCCGGGGGCCGAGCTCGCCTACCGGGCGCGGGCGCTCGCACCGGACCCGGCGACGCAGATCGTCGTCAACTGCGCCGGACGGACGCGGAGCATCATCGGCGCCCAGTCGCTGATCAACGCCGGCCTCCCCAACCCGGTCCGGGCGCTGCGCAACGGAACCATGGGATGGCGTCTCGCCGGCCTCGAGCTCGAGCGCGGGGCCACGCGCCGCGCGCCCGAACCCGGCGCCGCCGCGGCGGAGCGGGCGCGGGCCGCGGCCGACGACGTCGCCGCGCGCTTCGGCGTGCCCTTCATCGGCTCCGACACGCTCGCGGAGTGGCGCCGGGAGGCCGACTCCCGCACCCTCTACCTCCTCGACGTGCGACACGCGGAGGAGTACGCCGGCGGCCACCTGCGCGGCTCGCGTCACGCGCCGGGCGGCCAGCTGGTCCAGAACACGGATTCGTACATGGCCACCCGGGGCGCGCGGGTCGTGCTGATCGACGACACGGCCCTCCGCGCCACGATGACCGCGTCGTGGCTGTCGCAGATGGGCTGGCGGGACACCGCGGTCCTCCGGGGCGGGCTCGAGTCCGGCGACCTCGTCGCCGGCCCCCATTCCCCCGAGATCCCCGGCCTGGACGGGATCGAGGCCGCGGAGATTGCGCCGGCGGACCTGAAGCGCGCGCTTGACGCCGGCGACGCGGTTGCGGTCGACCTGTCGGACAGCCACGCCTACAGGGCCGGGCACGTTCCCGGCGCGTGGTATTCGACGCGCGCCGGACTCCCGGACAACCTGCCGAAGGTCCCGGCGGCGCCCCTCCTCGTTCTGGTGTCGGAGGACGGAACGCTGGCCCGGCTGGCGGCGCCGGAAGCGGCGGCGGCGACGGACGCGCAGGTCAAGGTCCTGGCGGCGGGGACCCGCGCGTGGCGCGACCTCGGGCTGCCGCTGGCCGGCGGCTTCGAGAACATGGCCCAGGAGCCCGACGACCACTACCCGCGCGCCTACGACCGCGACACCGACGTCGAGCAGGCGATGCGCGACTACCTCGCCTGGGAGACCGGCCTCGTTGAACAGGTGGAGCGCGACGGCGACGCGCGGTTCGAGATCGTCCGGCCCGGCCCGGCATGGCCGCGCCGCGCCGGGGATACGCCCCCGTCATGAAAAGATCCGCGCTCCACGTCTACGCTCTCGCCGTCTGCGCCCTGCTGATCATCCCGTTGCTGATCTCCGGGGGCGTCGCGGCCTACGGCATCCTTCAGGCGGCATGGCCGCAGCTGACGATGCCGGCCTGGGAATACCAGCGCTACCAGTCCGACGACGCCTACCGGGAGCACCTGTCGGAGCGGAGCCGGTTCCCCGAAGACGGGGACGGGCGGCGGGTCGGCGATTCGCCGCCGGACGCGGAAATCCCGGAACGGCGGCGGCAGGCGTTCGGGGAGGCGCTGGAGCGGGAGCGGCGCGACGGGATGCAGAGCGTCATCCGCGCCGTCATCTTCGGCCTGATCTCCCTCGCGCTGTTCTTCCCGCACTGGCGCATCGCGCGCCGGGAGCGCAAGGCGGCGTAAGGGGCCGGACCGTCCGATCCCCGATGCCGGAGCGCGCCGACCTCAACGTCCTGTGCTGGGAAGGCTACGAGGATCCGGACGTCGTCGAGCCGTTCACGGAACGGCATGGCTGTTCCGTCCGCGCCGAGACGATCGTCTCCGACGCCGACGCGGCCGCCCGCATCGCCGGGCCGGAACGCTCGTCGTGGGACATCGTCAACCTGAACAACCCGTTCGCGCGTGAGGCGCTCTACCCGGCGGGCGCGATCCGCGCGCTCCCCGGGGACCGGTTCGCGGACGAGCGCGACCGCTGGCTGCCGTGGCTCGACGATCTCCATCGGTGGACCCGGAGCCGGGACGGAAACGACGTCGTCGGCGTCGGCCAGCGCTTCGGCCCGTTCAACATCGTCGTCGACGAAGGCCGGATCGCGCGGGACACGGCGGAATCGGAAGGGTTCCTGCTGGCCGACGACCCGGCCAACAGGGGACGGTACGGAGTCCTCGAATACGACGACTTCAACATCTTCCACGTCTGTTTCGCCGCCGGCCTCGACCCTTTCGGCACGCTGTCGGCGGCGCAGCTGGACGCCTTCGAGGCCAAGGCCCGGCAATGGTTCGCGGGTGCGGCGGTGGTCACCGCCGATCACGTCGAGATGAACCGGGCGCTGGTCGACGGCGCCATCGGGTTCTACCTGTCCGGCGGCCTGTACACCGCCTCCCCCGCCCGCCGCGACGGCCGGCGCCGCGTCCGCGCCGTCACCCCGCGCTCGGGGCCGGTCGACGGCAAGGGCGCCGTCGTGTTCCTGGAGGTGACGTCGGTCGTCGACCACGGGGGCGACCCGGCGCCGGCGCTGGCGTTCCTGGAGCACGTCCTGGCGCCCGAGATCGCGCCGGCGGTGGCCTTCGCGCGCGGGTCCTGCAACCCGGTCGCGCAGATGGGCGACGCCCGCGTCTTCGAACGGTTCACCCCGGACCAGCTCGACGTCCTCCAGTGGGAGAGCCTCGAGGAGGACGTCGCGCGCTGCGTGCCCTACCGGATCCCTCCCGATCACGGCGAACTGCTGCGCCGCCTCCGCGCGGCGAAGGGCGCGGCGCGCCGGCGGTGACGTCCCGGCCCGCGTCCCGGACGCGGCGAACCGGGACGGGGACTTGACCCGGTCCGGCGGCGCCGGTACGGGAAACGCGCGCCGAGCGACGGAGCCGGGCGACGGAAAGGACGAGGCATGGCACTGATCATCAACCGCGAACAGACGAGCTACGAGGTCGAGGACCACGTCGCGCGCATCACGCTGAAGCGGCCCGAGAAGGCGAACGCGCTCACCCGCCAGATGCGCAAGGAAATCCAGAACGCCCTGTTCGACGTCAAGACCAACCCGGACGTCTGGCTCGCGATCATCGATGCCGAGGGCAAGGTCTTCTGCGCCGGAAAGGACCTCCTCGAGCAGGTGGACCCCGACGCCGACGACGGCACCGTCTATTCCAACGACGAGCTCTTCGTCTACATGCGGACGGTCTACAAGCCGATCATCGTGGCGCTCCAGGGCGCCTGCATGGCCCAGGGCGCGGGCTTCGCCCTGAGCTCCGACATCGTGCTGATGACCGAGAACGCCAGCATCGGCTGGCCCCAGGTCAAGCGCGGCATCTCGTCGGTGTCGGGTCCGACGCAGGGAGCGCACGCGATGGTCTGGCCGACGGCCATGGGCTACCTGCTGCGCGGCAAGCAGATCTCGTCCGAGGAAGCCTGGCGCCTCGGCCTCTGCAACGAGATCGTCAGGGGCGGCAAGGATGCGCTCATGGACGCGGCCGAGCGCTGGGCGGGCGAGATCCTCGCCAACGCGCCGCTCGCCGTGCAGGGCCTGAAGGAAGCCGCCCGCCGGTGCCTCGAACTCCCCCTGGAAGCGCGCCTGCGGCTCGCCCGCCAGATCGCCGACCGGGTCCTGGAAAGCGAGGACTCCAGGGAAGGCATCCTCGCCTTCAGGGAGAAGCGCGATCCCGTCTGGCGCGGCAGGTAGCGCCCGCGCCGTGCCGCGGGAGGGCATGGCCGCGGCGGCGGAGGACCCGGACGACCGGCCGCCCCTCGCCGGGTTCCGGGTCGTCGACCTGACGCAGGTCATCGCGGGGCCCTACGCGACGCTGATGCTCGCCGATCTCGGCGCCGAGGTCCTCAAGATCGAGCCGCCCGGACGCGGCGACGACCTGCGGTCCGTGTGGCGGTATCCCGGCCGCGAGGACCACGAGGACTACTTCTACGCCAACAACCGCTCGAAGAAGAGCATCGCCCTCGACCTCAAGGATGCGGGCGACCGCGCCATCGGGCAGGACCTCGCCAGGGTCGCCGACGTCGTCGTCGAGAACTTCTCGCCGGGAACGGCCTCCCGCCTCGGCATGGGCTGGGACGATCTGCGGCCGCTCAACCCCGGCCTGGTCTATTGCAGCGTCTCGGGCTTCGGCCAGACCGGGCCATCGCGGGACCGCCAGGCCCTCGATCCCATGATCCAGGCGGCCACCGGCCTGATGACGGTCACCGGCGAACCCGGCGCCCCGCCGACGATGGTGGGCGCGCCGCTCTGCGACGTCATGGCCGGCATGTTCTCGGCCTGTGCCATCGTCGGCGCCCTCCATGCCGTGAGGCGCGGCGGCAAGGGGCGGCACATCGACGTCTCGATGCAGGACGCGACGCTCGCGGCGCTGGGTCCGCGCATGGGCGAACCCCTGCAGGCGGGGCGCGACCCCGCCCGCCACGGCAACCAGAACCCCATGCGCGTCCCCGCCAACATCTACCGGACCAGGGACGGCGTTCACCTCTCGCTGATCGTCCAGAACGACCGCCACTGGCCGCGTTTCTGCCGGGCCATGGGCTTCGACGATCTCGCGGACGATCCGCGGTACGCCAATGTTGCCGGCCGCGCCGCGGCGCGCGCGTTTCTCGACGAGCGGACCGCCGCGCGCGTCGCCGAGCTCGCCTACGAGGAGTGCGCCGGGGCCCTGGAGGCGGAACGGCTGCCCTACGCCCGCGTGAACACCTATCTCGAGGCGCTGGCGGACGAGCAGGTCGGCTTTCGCGGCCTGATCCGCGCGCTGGATCACCCGGTGTCCGGCGAAATCCGGGTCGTGGGCCCGCCGTGGATCATGTCGGGCGCCCAGGCCGGGATGACGCCGCCGCCCCTGCTCGACCAGCACGCCGCGGAGGTGCTGCGGGACTGGCTGGGCTGGGACCGGGAGGCCGTCGCCCGATACCTGGCCGGCGCAACGTCCCGGAAGTGAACGGGATTTACCCCCGACCAGCCACGGCCTTGTGGCGCCGTGCGGTGCGGCGCTTCGGGTCGGGCGGCCTGACGGCGGAGAAGACGGCGCCGGCGGCCCGTTCCGGGGTCGCCTTCGGCCGGCGGCCTCGCGGCCCGGGTTGCCTCGGGCTCACACCCGCATCTCCGTTTGCGCCTCCCGGAACCTCTTGACGGCCTGCATCGTGGGCGGACAGTCGATCTTCGCGCCCTCAATGATCTCGTAGGCCGTCAGAATCTGCACCCTGTCATATTCCTTCGGCGGCATGTCCGCCCGCTGCTGGTACGACAGCGTCTTCGCCTGCTTCGCGGCCTCCTCCATCCGCTCCGTCGGCTCGACGTCGAGGATCAGCACGCCGATGTCCGCGTCCGCGCTTCGCATGGTTCCGAGCAATTCGCGCACGTGCTCGGGCCTGCGCTGCTTCCCGGTCTTCACGGAGAAGACGACCCGGCCCCACCGGTCGCGACCGTTCTCGCCGATGCCGAGGTGAATATCCATGTCGCCGTCGATTCCCCCGTCCCCGGACTTGCGAGGATTGGGAAGCCCGTTGAGGCGGCGAATCAGCCAGTCCTGTTTCTCGTATGGATTGAGGCGGTTGTATTCGTCCATCGTTTCCGGGCTGCCTTCCAGCAGGTCGTAATGCGTCCTGGGGTGCTGCCCGTGCTTGCCCAGGCGGTTCTCGATTTCGTCGACCGCCGGGCCGCTGATGTCGATCCCGATCCAGCGTCGTCCCTCTATGTGCGCGACCTCGACACTCGTTCCGCACCCGCAGAAGGGGTCAAGAATCAGGTCGCCCGGATTGGTCGCCGCCAAGATTATCCGTTGCAGCAAGGCGTTGGGCTTCTTCGTCTGATACTCCGATGAGCCGCCTTCGTTGTAGATGTCGGTGATGACATCCTGCACTGGCATTCCGCCCATGCTCGCCAGATACCGCTTGAACGCCGGAACCCGCCCCTGTGGCGGAAAGTAGATCAGTCCTTGCGCGTCCAGCACATCAAGGCGCTGCTGAACGGACATTTCGGCGTAGCCACCGGGGCGCACAAACCAGTCCGGCAATGAGCGGTCCGGTGGAAGTTCCCAGTGCCTGCCTGCATCAGTCGGGTTGTATCCGCCCCACGGGCTGCCGGAACTACTGCCCGGTCGCGGGCCGGGGCCGGTCAAATCGCTGATGCGATAGCGCCGTCCTTCCCCGTCCATGTGCTTGTAGGTCGTCTCGACATAATGATCGTCGTAGGGTTGAAGCACCCGGTTCCATGTGAACCGCTTCGAGAGCGAGTAGAACAGGATCGTGTCATGCACGGGGCCGAAACGCCTTGCCCGATTATGCGAACTTGTGCGCTTCCATACGATCTCGTTCCTGAAATTCTCTCTTCCGAAAATGCCGTCCATGATGACTTTGAGATAATGGCTGGCCGTCGGGTCGCAGTGGAAGAAGATGCTGCCCGTCGGTTTCAGGACACCTTTCATCCGCACCAGCCGCGCCGTCATATACATCAGATAGTTGAGCAGTTTCTTGTCTTGCGAGCTTCCCTGTTCGAGTATGGCAACCCATGCCCGGATGAATTCCTTGAACGGCTCATCGAATTCCCATTTTCGCAGTTCGTCTTCAAAGTCCAGCACGAGCTGGCGCGTGCTGTCCGTGAAGTCCCACATGTCGTGGTAGGCTTTTTGCTGCGCCGTGACGCCGTTGTGACTGAACAGCATCGAGTAGGCGCGGTTGGAGTTGAAGGGTGGGTCGAGGTAGATCAGATCGACCTGTATGCCCTCGCCGATCAGGCGGTCGATGACGCCCTTGCAATCGGCCCGATAGAGCCGGTTCCGCATCACGCGATCAGGTCCGCGCAGCGAAGCCTGTTGCCGATCATGCCCCACGCCGGCATTGTCCCAGCATTGTCATCTGGTCCTTCGTGTCGAAGTTCCGGACCCCACTTCGCCATTATCCTGGCCCCTTCGCCTGTCCGCAAGCCCCGCCTGCCCGGCTGGTCAGGCGTATAAGGGGGAGGAGGGGTACGGAGCCGCCCGCTCTCGCGGTCGCGGGTTTCACGGCCGGTCGGGGCGCTCCCGGACGATCATGACCGACGTCGGCGCGTGCCTGACGACGCGCGCGGCGTTCGGCCCGAGCAGATAGTCCCGGAATCCGGGCCGGTGCGACGCCATGACGATCAGGTCGGCGCCGATTCGTTCGGCCGTCTCGAGAATCCGCTCGTAGATCGTGCCGCTGGCGACGATCGTCCGCGCCGCGACGCCGTCGGGAACGTTCCCGGCGACGAAGGCCGCCATGTCGGCGTTCGCCTTCTCCAGCGCCTTCTCCTCGAAGCCGTCGGGAAAGAACCCGGCGACCCAGGCCGACCCCATGCCGGGCACGACGGTTATCACGTGCAACCGCGAGTCGGGCGTCCGGCGGAGCTCCAGGGCCGCGCGCAACGCCGCGCGCCACGAGGACTCGTCGCCGAGATCGACCGGAAGCAGGATGTCGTCGTACATCGCGGGCCTCCTTCTCAGGCTTCCGTCGGCGTCGGTGTCGGTGTCGACGCCGGCGTCTCGCGCCGGCGCCGCTGCAACGCGACGACGAGCCCGAGCAGGGCGAGCGCCGGCAGGAACATCAGCTGCTTGGGCGGACGCTCCGTCGCCGTGTGGATGCCCTTGATCTCCCAGTCGAAATCCAGGCCTGCCCGTTCGGCCGGGCTGCCGAACACCAGATTGTCGACCAGCACCCGGCCGTCCTCGATCCGGATCTCGATCCCGGCCTCGTTCAGGCGCTCGGCGCCGCCCGCCCCAGCACCGAGCGGCAGCACCACGAGCTTGCCGACCCGGTCGCCGTCCAGGGTCTCGCCCTCGGCGTCGATGCGGAGATCGGCGCCGGCGGGCAGGCCCGCGGCGACCGCCTCGATCCGCGTCGCCGGGACGACCTCGACCGGCGGGTAGACCATGTCCCACCAGAACCCCGGCCGGAACAGGGTGAACGCCACCAGCACCAGGGCCAGGGACTCCCAGAGCCTGCTCCTGACCAGGAAGAAGCCCTGGGTGGCGGCGGCGAACACCAGCATCGCCAGCACCGAGGCGGCGACCACGACGAGGAAGTGATACCAGCTGACGATCCCGATCATCAGCAGCTCGGTGTTGAAGATGAACAGGAACGGCAGGATGGCGGTGCGGATGTCGTAGGTGAATCCCTGGAGACCCGTCCGGATCGGGTCGCCGCCGGATATGGCGGCGGCGGCGAACGCGGCGAGCCCCACGGGCGGCGTGTCGTCGGCGAGTATGCCGAAGTAGAAGACGAACAGGTGCACCGCGATGAGCGGCACGATGAGGCCCGACTGCGCCCCCAGCGTGACGATCACCGGCGCCATCAGGGTCGAGACGACGATGTAGTTCGCCGTCGTCGGCAGGCCCATGCCGAGGATCAGGCTGATGATCGCCGTGAACACGAGCATCAGGACGAGGTTGCCGCCGGAGATGAACTCGACGAACTCGGTCATCACCAGGCCGATGCCGGTGAGGGTGACCGTGCCGACGACGATGCCGGCCGCCGCCGTCGCGACGCCGATGCCGATCATGTTGCGGGCGCCGGCCACGAGGCCGTCCAGCAGCTCGTCCCACCCCCGCCGCGCCGCCGCGCCCAGGTCCCGGTCGCGCCGGAAGCAGGCCGTCAGCGGGCGCTGGGTGACGACGATGAAGATCATGAACACCGTCGCCCAGAAGGCGGACAGGCCCGGCGAGAAGCGCTCCACCACCAGGCACCAGACCAGCACGACCACCGGCAGCAGGTAGTGGAGGCCGGACTTGATCGTCGGGCCCGGCGGCGGCAGCTCCATGATCTCCGCATGGGGGTCCGCCCCCGACGGGAACCGCGCGCCGTACCAGGCCAGTCCGGCATACGCGGCCACCGTCAGGACCGCCGCGATCCACGGCGAGGCCGCCCCGAACGCCGTCTTGACCCAGCCCATGCCGTAGTAGACGGCGCCCGACAGGACGATCAGGCCGATGACGGTCATGGCGAAGGCCAGGAGCGTCCGCGCCAGCGTCGATTCGTAGCGGCGCGGCAGGCCCCGCATGTCCGCCTTCGCCGCCTCCAGGTGGACGATGTAGACCAGGGCGATGTAGGAGATGATCGCCGGCAGGAAGGCGTGCTTGATGACGTCGACGTAGGACACGCCCACGTATTCCACCATGAGGAACGCCGCCGCCCCCATGATCGGCGGCGTCAGCTGGCCGTTGGTCGACGACGCGACCTCGACGGCGCCGGCCTTCTCGGCCGGGAAGCCGACCCGCTTCATCAGCGGGATGGTGAACGTGCCGGTGGTCACCACGTTGGCGATCGAGGACCCGGAGATCAGGCCCGTCATGCCGGACGAGACGACGGCGGCCTTGGCCGGCCCCCCGCGCATGTGGCCCAGGAGCGAGAACGCGACGCGGATGAAGTATCCGCCGGCGCCCGCCTTGTCGAGCAGCGCGCCGAACAGCACGAACAGGAACACGAAGCCGGTCGACACCCCGAGCGCGATGCCGAACACGCCTTCCGTCGACAGCCACTGGTGCGACATCGTCTTGGCCAGCGACGCGCCCTTGTGGGCGATCACGTCCGGCATCCAGGGGCCGAAGAACGTGTAGACGAGGAACACGCCGGCCACCGCCATGAGCGGCGGGCCCAAGGCGCGCCGCGTGGCTTCCAGCAGCAGGATCATGCCGGCCACGGCGACCGCGAGATCGACCGTCGTCGGCGCGCCGGAGCGGCCGGACAGCGCCTCGTAGAAAAGATACAGGTACGCGGCGGCGAACGCGCCGACGAAGGCGAACGCCCAGTCCTGGAGCGGGACGCGATGCCGCGGCGAGCGCTTCAGCGCCGGATAGGCGGTGAAGGTCAGGAAGATCGAGAACGCGAGATGAATCGCCCGCGCCTCGGTGTCGTTGAGGACGCCGAACCCGAGCATGAACGGCAGCGGCGAGGCGTACCACAGCTGGAACAGCGACCAGACGAGAGGCACGCCGAAGAGGACCTTGCCCGGAAGGCCGCCCGGCGCACGCGCGCCGGTGTCGGCCTCCGCGATCATGTCCTGGAGGTCGCGCTCCTCCGCCGGTTCGGAACCGGCGTTGCGGTCGTTCACTGTCGGCTTCCGCGGCGGCCGCCGGCCGGCACCGGAGCGTCCCCCGCGGACGCCCCGGCGCCCGACGCGACTACATCAGGCCAGCTTCCTTGTAGTACCTGGCCGCGCCGTCGTGGATGGGCGCGGAGAGGCCGTCCTTGGCCATCTGGGCCTTCTTGAGATGCCCGAAGGCCGGGTGGAGCTTGCGGAAGTCGTCGAAGTTCTCGAACACCGCCTTGACGACCTCGTAGACGACGTCGGCGGACGTCGCCGTCGACGACACGAAGGTCGCGCCGACGCCGAAGGTCTGGACGTCGCTGTCGGAGCCGCGATACATCCCGCCGGGGATGGTCGCTGTCCGGTAGTAGTCGTTGTCCATGACGAGCTTGTCGATGGCGGCGCCCTTCACCGACACGAGCATGCTGTCGCACGACGTCGTGGCTTCCTTGATCGACCCCGACGGGTGGCCGACCGTGAAGACCATGGCGTCGATCTTGTTGTCGCACAGCGCCTTGGACTGCTCCGCCGACTTCAGCTCGGACGCCAGCGCGAACGTGCCCTTGTCCCATCCCAGGGCGTCCATCACGACCTCCATGGTGCCGCGCTGACCGGAACCGGGGTTGCCGATGTTCACGCGCTTGCCCTTCAGGTCCATGAAATCCATGATCCCGGAGCCGGCCCGGGCGACGACCGTGAACGGCTCGGGATGGACGGAGAAGACGGCCCTCAGCTCCTTGAACGGGCCGGCGTCCTTGAACTTGCTGGTGCCGTGATAGGCGTGATACTGCCAGTCCGATTGCGCCACGCCCATGTCGAGCTCGCCGGCGCGGATGGTGTTGAGGTTGTAGACCGAGCCGCCCGTGCTCTCCACCGAGCAGCGGATGCCGTGCTGCTTGCGGCCCTTGTTGACGAGGCGGCAGATCGCCCCGCCCGTGGGGTAGTACACGCCGGTCACGCCGCCGGTGCCGATCGTGATGAACTTCTGCTGCGCCTCCGCCACCGGCGCCTCGGCCGCCATGAAGGCGCCCCCGGCCAAGGCGACGGCGGCTGCGGTCAATGCGATGCGTTTCATTTCACACGGTCCTCCATCTCAGGGTTTGGTGTCACCACGTCGCGCCGGGCCTCCCCGGCGAAGTCCGGCGGATGGATCACCGCCGGAGCGCGCGGCGGCGGGACGTGACACGGCCCCCGCCGCCGCGATTCCAATTCTCCCCGGGCCGCCGGTCTCCTCATCGCGACGCCCCCGCCGCCCGGGCGGCCGGTCGGGCGTCCATGCCTTCGAACACGTCACGGAAAGCCATCTCCAGACGCTCCACGATTTCCCGCACGTCGCCTTCGTCGACGATGAAGGGCGGCGCCAGCAGGACGTGATCTCCCCGCCGGCCGTCGGCGGTCCCGCCTGCAGGATAGCAGATCAGGCCGCGCGCGAAAGCGGCGTCCTTGATCCGCGCGTGGAGACGCAGCGCCGGGTCGAACGGTTCCCTGCCGGCCCGGTCGGCGACGAGTTCGAGGGCGCGAAACAGCCCGCGCCCCCTGACGTCGCCGACGTGCGGATGATCCCCGAACGCGGCGCGGAGCGCCTCGTCCAGAATCTTCCCCTGGCGTCTCACGTTGGCCAGCAGGTCGCGCTCGACGATGGCCCGCTGCACGGCCAGGGCGGCGGCGCACGCCGTGGCGTGGCCCATGTACGTGTGGCCGTGGCGGAAGTACCCGCCGCCGGCGCCGGTCCCGATCCCGCGGTAGATGGCGTCCGACGCGAGCACCGCCGCGATGGGCTGGTATCCGGCGCCGAGCCCCTTGGCGACGACGACGAGGTCGGGCGCCACCCCTTCCCGTTCGCAGGCGAACAAGGTTCCGGTCCGGCCCATGCCCGACATCACCTCGTCGAGGACGAGCAGGACGCCGTGACGGTCGCATATCTCGCGGATGCGGGCGAAGTAGCCGGGCGCGGCGGGAACGGCCCCGATGGTCGACCCGGCGACGGTCTCGGCGACGAACCCGATCACGGTCTCCGGCCCGAGCGCCAGGATCGCCGACTCGAGCTCGTCCGCGACCCGGAGGCCGTAGGCCTCCTCCGATTCGCCGGCGTTGCGGCCGCGATAGGGATAGCAGGGGGAGATGTGGGTCACGTTGACGAGGAGCGGCTCGAAGGGCGCCCGGCGCGCGGCGTGACCGCCGACGGCGAGGGCGCCGAGCGTGTTCCCGTGATAGCTCTGGCGCCGGGCGATGAAGCGGGTGCGCCGCGACTCGCCGGTGTCGACGAAGTACTGGCGGGCGAGCTTGAGCGCCGTGTCCATGGCCTCCGAGCCGCCGCCGACGAAGTAGACGCGATCGAGGCCGGGCGGCGAGCGCTCGACCAGCAGGTCGGCGAGGTCCTCCTGCGCGCGCGTCGTGAAGAAGGCCGTGTGCGCGTAGGCGAGCGACTCGACCTGATCGCGGATCGCCCGGCGGACGTCGGGGTCCGAATGTCCGAGGACCGACACGGCGGCGCCGCCCGAGGCGTCGACGTAGCGGTTCCCCGCGTCGTCGACGATGCGGATGCCCTCGCCCCGCACGGCGACCGGGGGCTTCTCGCGCATGTCGCGGTAGAACACGCGGGTCATCGCGTCGCCTCCGCCTCCGTCTGCGGACCGGCGGCGGCGGGAACCGACCGCACGAGGGCCTCGATGCACGAGGCGGTGTCGAGCAGCTCGCAGGCGAAGCCCTCGACCGGCGGGCTCGGCGGCGGCGGGCCGCGCCAGAAGAGGTGCCGGGGCCAGCTCCCGTCGGGCAGCTGCCGGCTCAGGATCCGTTCGAGCGTGGCCCACAGGTCCTCGCCCTCCGGCGCGGCCCCGAGGACGTGCAGGGCGGAAAGGGCGCGCGCGGTGCGCAGCGTATCGCCGTAGCCGCCGTCGGCGCCGCGCCGGGCCCGGATGCGGTCCGCGAGCGGGCCTCCGAGGTCCTGGAACGCGGGCACGCCCCGATGGCGGGCGCGGGCGACGGCGTCGTAGAGGTCGAGGACGTCGGCGTAGTAGTGGCAGCTTCCCTCGCCGTTCCCTTCCCGGACCAGGCCGGCGAGCCATTGCGCCGCCCGCTCGCCCGGCTCGTGGCGGCCCTGAAACGCGAGATAGGCGACGACGTTGGCGTTCACCACGCCGTCCACGTCGGCGTCGTCGGCCATGCCGGGCGGGGTTATCCAGGTCCGGAACCGGCCCCGGTCGTCGCGCGTCGGCAGCAGACATCCGAGGTTCCTGGCGAACAGCACCCACGGGTGCCACGGGATCGCCATCGAGCAGACGCCGAGGCTGTCGACGTCGTGGGGGAGGCGCGGCCAGTAGCGCCACACGCCCGGCCAGCGCATCGACCGGACGATGAACCCCGCCGACCGGTCGCGGACGGCCGCCGACCTGGGGTCGCCGCAGGCGGCCAGGGTGAGCGCGCCGAGGGCGGCGACGAAGGGCGGCGCCTCCTCCCGCGCGCATCCCTCGAGCGCCAGGTTGTCGTAGTACCACGACGGCCACACCCCGTCGGGACGGATGGTGGCCTCGAGAAAGGCGAGGCCGCGGTCGACGGCGCCGCACACCGCCTCCCGGAGCCGCGGCGGGACCGGAGCGGCGCGGCCGCCGTCCGGAGCGGGCTCGCCGGCAAGTGGTGCGGATCCTTCGCCCATGACGACAGGAATACCCGCTTCACGCCCAGAGTGTCGAGAGCCTGTACATGGCGGCGCTCCGGCGGCAAGCCACGCCCCCGGGGCCGCCGGCACGGGCCGTTCGTCAGCCCCGAAAGGTTCGCCGACCCGTCATTTCTTCAGGGAATCCCGTCTTTCGGTGTCGGTGGGTTGATTGTGTAGGATTTGCTTGTGTAATTCCTGGATATCCTTCTCCATGTCTTTTATCTTTGATTGAAGGTTCTCAATGCTCTTTTCATTCGAGCCGGATTTTTGGTATGCGTCTACGGCTTTATCTCCCACGAAATGATATGCAGATTGTATTTGAGATCCTATGAAATGATATGCGGATTGTATGTTATCTTGAATTGTGTAAGCGATAACTACAAGACTTATGACAACAGTCACAACACCAATGATACCGGCTATAGACCATCTGCGTGTGAGCTTCTTCACCTTATCTTCAGCATCGTTTGAAGATTTTTTGGCATCTTCTGAAGAATTTCTAGCGTCGTAAGCAAGTTGACGAGTTTCTTGTACAGCAACCGGGATCGAACTGCGGATGGGAACGCGACTCTTTCCGTATTGTTTTGCCGCTCTTTCGATAAACTCATGAATCTCCCAAAATTCCGTACTGCTGGACTCCCGTCCTTCGGATGGTTCACTCGACCCGGTACGCGCGCGCCGTGGCGACTGAGAGGCGCTGGGCTCGCGCCCTGTGGGTGCCTCACTGGATATTTTAGTGAATTCCACCCATATCAGGCCCTTTTTTCTCGGGATAGGATAATCGTTATCAGTAAGGTTATGCAATGGAATACATAGCTTCCCCCAATAACCGGGATCCACGAGAGGCCCCGTCCCCAGAAGCAAACCTCTATGAACGTGCCGAATATGAAGGTTGAATCGCACTGCTATGAAATCTGGCAGTCGAAAATCCAGATCACATTCAACGAAAACTATGGAGTTCGCCTTGACGACCAATTCTTTATCTATGGCTATTTTGATGGGTCCTTGGGAATCCCTAAATTCATAGATATTCTTTCCGATGCGTCCTTGATAGGATGCTTTCTTCATACGATTTCCATCCACGAATAAAGGAGAAATCATTCCCGTCTTTTTTGCATATTCGATGATGTGGTCTGCCGACAGAAGCGCAGGTTTAATACAGGGAAACGGATCCTTTCCGTCGAAGTCCTTCGCCAGATCGCATGCTTCATCTTTGGACAGTACCAGTATCCCCTGTTCCCCTTCGCCACTTCGTTCTACGTCAGACATGTCGCCTCCAGCGCCTTCCTTTCGACGACTCCCAGCGGGGAGAACCCGCACCAGTCCACCTTTCGGCCAAGGGAACCCTCCGTTCGACGGATGAACCGTCCGAGCGCGCTGCTCTCGTCCCCGAAGTCGCGCTCCGCCCCGATGTAGTCGAGGTGGTTCAGGACCAGGCGGGTGGGCCGATTGGTGTCGAGGGCCCGCCGGACCAGGCCGGGATCGAATTCTCCGACCCGGCGCAAACGCCCGGTGACGGTCGTGTATTCGCGCAGATCCTCCGACCGTCGGCCGGTGCGGGCGGCAATCTTCCCCCACGTGGTTTCGCCCACCAGCGGTCCGGACTCCCCCGCGACCCTGATCGGGAAGGAACGGATCGCCATCGTGACGTCGTCGACGTCGACCGGGCTCAATCCGGCTTCGGCCAGCGCGGCGGCCGCGGTGGTCGGGCGCGAGGTGGCCTTGGGCCAGTAGCCGCCGTCGAGAAGCGAAAGCCCGAATCCCTGGGTCCCCTCGACGACGACCCGATGTTTCGCCTCGATCCGTCGGCGAAGACAACGTGACGTGTCGTCGATGAATGCGCTCAGTCTCGAATCGTCTCCCGCGGCCACGGAAGGCAGGCGGAAATTCCGCGCTTCCCGCGAGACCGATGCCATGACGGCGGCGCCCACGCCGGACCCGGTGGAGCCGATGGCGTCCCCAAGGCCGGCTTCCTTCTCCCACGCGCGGTGCTCCTCCGTGATTATGCGGGCCTGGCCGCTTATCGCGATACGGTCGCGGGGGTAGCGCAGGCGCTCGATCTCGTCGAGCAGGACGGCGACGTCGATGTAGGCGCCGGCGGGCAGCACCACGTCGACGTCGCCGTCGATACAGGCCGCGGGAAGCTGGCGCAGAACGCGCTTCGTTCCCGCGCGGTCATAGGCGACGTGCCCGGAATTCGGCCCGCCGACGCGAACGGCGACGACCGGCCCCCGGGAGCGGCGCACGATTTCAAGGGCGACCTTCCCCTTGCCTTCCGAGCCGAACTGTCCGCCGATCACGATCGAGACGGGCACGATACCGATCCTCCCGCAAGGTCCGACGCGAGGCGGACAGCGTAACCCTCGAGGTCCCGCATGTCGCCCCGGTTGTCGAAGGCGTCATCCGCGAGCGGCCGCAACTCGCGCACCCGTTCCTCTACGGGCGCGTTCGAGGCGCCGTCGAACCCGACGTCCCCGCGGCGCGGACCGTAGCGCGTGCGCCGCGTCTTCTCGTCCGCATGGATGTGGACGTGCCGGAACCGCATACCGAAGCGTTCGACGAGATGGGCATGATCGTCCGGAAAGCGCAGGCCGTCCACGACGATCCTTTCGGCGGCGCCGGCTCGCGCGATCGTCCGTTCTCCCAGCTCGCGTTGCCGACCGGAGCGGTTGACCCGTTCTCCGAGTTCCTGCCGGTTGGCGCGGGTCAGCGGCCGGTCGTCTTCCGCGAGCATCTCGTCGAGGACGATGCTGAATCGGGTATAGGCGAATCCCTCCCGCTCCAGCGCGCGCGCGAGCGTCGTCTTGCCGGCGGCGATGGGGCCGCTGATCCCGACGACCACCGGAACGGGGCGGCGTTGCAGCCGCGGGATGATCAGCGGCGCTTCCTCGGCCGTTCCGAGCGCCTCCGACATCCTGGTCATGTGGAATACGCCGACCAGAGCCGACGTGACGGCGTCGAGCTCGTCATGCGTCGCCTTCCCGTCCACGTAATCGCCGGACACGCCGAACTCCCGCAGGCCGGCCTTCAACCACTCCGGCCCGGCGCCCTTTCGCGGGATGCGCATGATGTCCTGCGCGGCGCCGGGGTAGCTTTCGATGACGGGAACGCCCCGTTCGCGGAGCGCGCGCGCGAGCCTCATGCCCCTCGCCGTCAGATTCTGCATACTCGGAATCAGGCAAGGATAGACGTTGACGCCCCGCCGTTTGAGCTCCCGCTCGCATTCCCGCATGATTCCGAACCGTTCCCGCCCGGGGTCGTCATCGCCCGTCGAAACGCGGCCCGCCGGAAGAGACAGGGGGGAATCGATCGAAACGAGATGGGGGTGCGATTCGACCGTTTTCCCGATCAGTTCCTCATCCGAAAGCAACGTGTCCACCTGCGCCTCGCTGCCGCACAGGAGGCACCAGCCGCTGCCTCTCCTTTCCGATCCGGTAAGGTCGATTCCGACGATCCGGAGACCGGCGGCGCCGGCGCCGAACAGATCGGCGAACCGGGGGCTTCCTTCCGCCAGGTCCGGGGACGGGGGGGAAACGTCCGGCAGAGAGCGCCAGTTCGCGGGCGCCGACCACTCCCGGAAGGGCACGTCCTCGATGAACAGATCGCATCCCGGATCGAGGCGGGATACGGCCTTCTCGAAAATTGCTCCCATCGCGGCAATGTCGGCCCGGTTGTAGCGTATGAGTTTCCGCAGCGCGTCCAGGTCCCCGCGCACGTAGCGATGCCAGAGTCCGACCGCCGCGGCGCCATCCACTTCTTCCAGACCGTCCCGGAAATCCAGATTCAGCGTTCTTTCGATCTTTTTCTGTCCGCCCGTCAAACCGACGCGGCGACATAGGTACATGAGATCGACGTGGACGTCCGGCAGTCGAAGATCGGGATGCCGCTGCGCGATGAATTTGGCGTCGAAGCGGATTCCGTTGAAGGTCACCAACGCTTCGGCGCGGGCCGCGTCCTCGCGCAGCCGCTCGATGTCCTGCCCTCTCACCACGGTTTGCGCGCGCCCGGCGAAAGACCATCCGATGACGGTGATGTCGTCGTAATAATGGCTGAGACCCGTGGTCTCGATATCGAGAAAGAGCATGTGCTCGGGCCGGGACGCGCAGACGGCAAGCTGATTGCGCAGCTTGTCCGGGAGCGGCGCGCCTTGCCGCGCGGCCCGTGTCGGCGTTCGACGGGGACCGCCTTCGGGATCATGGGAACGCCTGTCGGGAAGCGACTGCGCCATTCGTCACGCCACCCCAGGGGTGTGCAGGCCGCTCATGCGACCAGGGCCTTCAAGCCGGTCGAAGACATCCCGTATCGACACCCCGAACACCTCCGCGACCTGACGTCCGCCGAACCCGAGCGTGTACACGACGAAGGATACTCAAGCTTGACGAGGGGATCGAGTCGCCGAATTCCGGGTTGCCGCAGCACCACGACGGCCATGCCCCGTCGGCGGACTCTCATGGACCGGCGGGGAAACATATACATGGCCGCGAACAGGCATACGCCGTTAGCGGCTATACTGAAGCCCGGCAATGAAGTCGGGAGTGTCGCGTCTTGCTGTTCTACAACAAGGTCTTCAGGGAGGAGGCCGTGGCGCGCCGGGCGCGCCCGGAGCCTCTCGACGAGCGGCTCCAGGTCACGGCGCCCCACGAATGGATGGTGCTGGCCGGACTCGGCGCGGCGCTTGTCGCGCTCCTCGCCTGGGCGGCGTTCGGGAGCGTCGAGCGCAGCCTCTCGGTCGAGGCCGTGCTGGTCGAGCCGGGCGAGCGCCACGCCGTGGTTTCCCCGGTGTCCGGCAACGTCATCGAGGTCATGGCCGAGATCGGGGACACCCTGGAGACGGGGCAGGCGATCGCCCGGGTGCGGCCGCCGGAAGCGGAGCGCCAGGCCCGGATCGCGCGGAGGATCGTGGGCGCCGTCGAGGGCGGGATGCGTCACGCCGAGGGCGCCGCCGCCGCGGTCCAGCAGGCGCTGCTCGCGGTGGCGCGCAAGGAGCTCGGAGAGCTCGAGACGGTCGCCGGGGAAACGATCGTCGCCCCGCGCGCAGGGAAGCTCGTGGCGCACCATCTGGTTCCGGGCCGGCCCGTCGGCGCCGGGGAGACGGTCGCCCGGGTCCGGGGCATGTCCGGGGACGCTTGGCAGGCGCTGGCCTTCGTATCGCCGGAAGACGCCGGGAAGCTCGCGGCGGGCATGGACGCGGAGGTGCTCGTGGCGCTGCCCGAACGGCCGGGCCCGAGCGCGCTGGAGGCCCGCGTGATGGAGATATCCCCGCGGCCCGTCGCCGCGCCCCGATGGCTCGCCGACCTCGGCCTCTCGACGCCCGCGCCCGCGCACCTGCTGCGGCTGGCCCTGAACGAGCCGTCGCGTCCGTCGCTCGCCGACGGCGCGGGCGGACTCGCGCGGGTGGTGCTGGGGAGGCAGTCTCCCGCGGCCCTGCTGCTGGGAAGCGGGAGCGTCCGATGACCGCCGCGGCGAGGCCATGACCGACCGGTCCCGACTCGACGAGGCGTTTCGGCCGCAGCTGGACGCGGCGCTGAAACGGGTGCGCGCGTCCCGCGGAGAGGTCCCCCCGCGGCGCCGGACGCGCACCCCCGTGCTGCTGCAGCTGACCCAGACCGAGTGCGGGGCCGCGTGCCTCGGGATCGTGCTCGCGCACTTCGGGCGCTGGGTCTCGATCGAGGAGTTGCGCGAGACGTGCTCGGTCGGCCGGGACGGGTGCAACGCGGCCGACATCTACCGCGCGGCGCGGCGGTACGGTCTCGAGACGAAGGGATGGCGCAAGCAGCCGCGAGAGCTCCGGGGCATGACCCCGCCGATGATCCTGTTCTGGGAGTTCGACCACTTCGTCGTTCTCGAGGGGTTCGCCAAGGGGCGCTTCCTGATCAACGATCCGGCCAACGGCCACCGGACGGTCGGCGAGGAGGAGTTCGACCGGGCGTTCACGGGGGTGACGCTGACGTTCCGGCCGGGCCCCGATTTCCGGCCGGGCGGCGTCCGCCCCGGCCTCCTGTACCGGGTCCTGCCGTGGCTGCGCGACGTCAAGAAGCCGCTCGCGTTCGCGATGTGCTGCGGGCTGCTCCTGACCCTGCCGTCCCTGGCGCTGCCGTTCCTGGCGGGCCTGTTCGTGGACTTCGTGCTCTCCGGGCGCGAACTGTCCTGGGGCGGAGCGCTGATCGGCGCCCTCCTCGCCGCCGCCGGCCTGCTCTACCTGCTGACCTGGCTCCGCGAACGCTGTCTCAGACGGCTCTCGGTGCGCCTCTCCATCGATCACGCCGAGCGGTTCATGACCCGGCTGTTCCGGCTTCCCATGCGGTTCTTCTCGCACCGCCTCTCCGGCGACCTGACCTCCCGGATCCAGCTTCTGGACGCGGTCGCCAACACCGCCACGGCGCACTTCGTCGGCATCCTGATCGAGCTCGTCACCAGCGTGGCGTTTCTCGGCCTCATGCTGGCCTACGACCCCCT
This sequence comes from Alphaproteobacteria bacterium, assembly GCA_965200265.1. Lineage (GTDB taxonomy): Bacteria > Pseudomonadota > Alphaproteobacteria > UBA2966 > UBA2966 > UBA2966. The sequence continues at coordinate 3,435,967 of OZ241357.1, forward strand.
GCTCTGCGCCGTGGTCGTGGGGCTGGGCGCGCTCGGCGCCGCGGCGATGCGCGTCCTGGCGCGGGCGCGCGTGGACGAGAACCGCCGGCTCCGGCGCGAACAGGGGATACTCTGCGGGATCGGGATGTTCGGCCTCGGCAAGATCGACACCTTGCAGGCGACCGCGGCCGAGGACGACTTCTTCTCCCGCTGGACGGGCCATCAGGCGCGGGAGCTGCGCGCCCGGCAGCGGTTCGCCGAGCTCGGCTACGTGAACGCGGCCCTGCCGCTGCTGTTCCTGATCCTCGGCAACGCCGCGGTGCTCGGCCTCGGCGGCTGGCGGGTGATGTCCGACGACATGACCCTGGGGATGCTGACGGCGTTCTACATGGCGGCGGTGAACTTCATGCAGCCGATCGGACGCTTCATCCAGTTCGCCGACACGTTCCAGATCCTGGAGGCCGACCTCCAGCGTCTCGACGACGTGTTCGACGCGCCCGAGGACCGCGACTTCGCGCCCGCTTCCGGCGCCTCCGGGGACCGGGTGGCGGCCTTTGCCGGGCGGCTGCGGCTGAAGGGCCGGATCGAGCTGCGCGACGTCACCTTCGGCTACCAGGACAACCGCGAACCCCTGTTCAAGGACTTCAGCCTGACCGTCGAGCCCGGCCAGCGCGTGGCGATCGTCGGCCCCAGCGGGTCGGGCAAGTCGACGCTTTCGGCGCTGGTCGCCGGCATCCAGCAGCCGTGGTCGGGGGAGGTCCTGATCGACGGGCACCCGCGCGGTGCGATCCCGCGCGAGCTGCTGCACGGTTCGATGTCCCTCGTCGACCAGCACGTCTTCCTGTTCGCGGACACGGTGCGCGAGAACCTGACCATGTGGATTCCGGAAGTGCCGGACCAGATCCTGGTGGCGGCGGCGCAGGACGCGACCATCCACGAGGAGATCGTCTCCCGGCCGCTCGGGTACGACGCCCCGGTCGACGAGGCGGGGCGCAACTTCAGCGGCGGCCAGAGGCAACGGCTGGAGATCGCGCGCGCGCTCGTCAACAATCCGTCGGTGCTGATCCTGGACGAGGCGACCAGTTCCCTCGACACCATCACCGAGGTGCGGATCGACGACGCCCTGCGGCGCCGGGGATGCACCTGCCTCATCGTCGCCCATCGGCTGAGCACCATCCGCGACTGCGACCTGATCGTGGTCCTCGACAGGGGACGCGAGGTGCAGCGGGGCGCCCACCAGGACCTGATGCGGGACGCCGACGGGCTGTACCGGCAGCTCGTGGAAGCGAGCTGAACGGATCGCGCGGAGCACGGGACGTGGAGGAACGGGAACTGGACGCGCTCGGGCAGGTCGCGCTGTCGCGGGGCGAGGCGTTCGTCGGCGGCGGCAACCGGCCCGTCTCCCTCTCCGATCCCGGGACGGTGTGGTACGTCGTCAAGGGCGCCGTCGACGTGTTCATCGCCCGGAACACCGGGGACGGGGAGGTGTCGGACTTCAAGCAGCTCCTGCGCGCCGAAGCCGGGCGGCTCGTCTTCGGCGTCGGGGGCGAGGACGACGACTCCCTGTCGACGTACATCGCCAAGGGCCTCCCCGACACCGAACTCCGCCGCCTCCCCCGGACGGCGCTCGCCGGACCCGAGGTCGCCGAACCGCTGGCGCGGCAGGTCGATTCCTGGATCACCGATTTCGCCGCCACGGTCGCCCGCGAGGTGACGCCGCGCCCGCGCCCCGAGCGCTTCCTGACCGCGGGCGAGGACGTGGGGACCGCGAGCGCCGGCGTGCTGACGACCCGGCACGGCGTGGTCTGGGTTTCCGGCCCGGAGGGAAACGCGGCCTTCCTCGACACCGGCGAGCCGACGGGCGACGGTCCCGGCTTCATCCCCGTCACGGTCGACAGCTGGATAAGGCTGTTCCGCCCCTCCCGGCTCACCGCCGCCTCGTCCGCGGCGCTGGCGGCCGACGGCCTCCTGTTTCCCGCCCTGGCCGAGTTTCATCGGCTGGCGCTGTCCGCCGAGGAGGTCAACAGGCAGCTGACGCTCGTCGACATGGCCAACCTGCAGCGCGCCCAGGCCCGGCACCGGCGCCGCAGCGAGGAGCACGCCCGCCACAACCTGTTCGGCGTCCTGGACACCCGCCGCTCCATGATCGGGACCGGCGAATCGGCGCTGTCGGGCGTCCTCGATCTGGTCGGCGACCACGAAGGGATCCGGTTCCGCACCCCGCCCCGCCGGAGAGGAATGGACGAAGGGGAACACGACCTGACGGAGATCCAGCGCGCGTCCGGGGTCCGCGGGCGCAGGATCAGGCTCGACGGCGACGACCGGTGGTGGCTCGGCGACAGCGGGGCGATGCTGGCCTTCCGCCGCGAATCGGGGGACCCGGTGGCGCTGATTCCGGGTGCGTCGGGACGCTACCGCGCGATCGACCCGGCGACGGGCCGTTCGGAGCGGGTCGACGCGCGCGTGGCCGGCGGCCTCGCTTCCGAGGCGCGCTTCTTCTACCGCGCGCTGCCGCGGGACGCCGCCGCCGCCGCCGGCGCCCTGTTCCGCTTCGCCTTCCGCGGGCTCGGGGGGCACCTCGCGCGCTTCGCCCTCGCCGGTCTGCTCGTCGGCCTCCTGATGCTGACGCCCTCCATCCTGTTCGGTACGCTCGCCGACCGCGTGATCCCGAGCGGGTCGGGCGGGCAGCTGCTGGAACTGGCCCTGTCCCTGGTCCTGCTGGCGATCCTCGCGGCGTTCCTCCAGGTCCTCCAGGGAACGTCCCTGATGCGGCTGGAGGCGCTCGCGGCCGCGCGCGTCGGCGCGGCGCTCTGGGACCGGATGCTCGGCCTGCCGTGGTGGTTCTTCCGCCGCTTCTCCTCCGGCGACCTGACCGTGCGCGCCATGGCCTTCCAGGGGCTGCGCGATCAGGTTTCGGGCGTGGTCGGCAACGCCCTGCTGTCGGTGATCTTCCTCCTGCCCACGTTCGTCCTGCTGTTCCTCTACGACACCACGATCGGCTGGCTCGGACTGGCGCTGGGCCTGTTCTCCCTGGGGACGACGGCGGCCATCGGCATTCTCCAGCTGCCCCACCACCGGCGCCTGTTCGCGATCTCGCGGCGCCTGGCGGGAACGCTGCTGCAATTGCTGAACGGCGTCAGCAAGCTGCGCTCGACGGGGTCGGAGGGAATCGGGTTCGCCATGTGGGCGCGGGGCTATCGGGAGCAGAAGCAGACCGAGATGCGGCTCGGCAGGCTGAACGAGCACCTGGTCGCCTTCATCGCCGCCGTCCCCGCGCTGGCCGCGGCGGCGGTGTTCGCGGCCGTAGCGGGCGATGGGGCGGGCGACGGCGGCGAGACCATCCCGACCGGGGACTTCCTCACCGTCTACGCCGCCCTCATGGTGTTCTGCGCGGCGCTGGCCCGGCTCGGCGGCTCGTTCTCCGCCGTCGCCGCCGTCGTGCCGGCATACGAGCAGACGACGCCGATCCTGGAGGCGACGCCGGAAACCGGCCTCGAAGGCGACCCGCCGCCGGAGCTCGGCGGCGACGTTCACATCGATCACGTGAGCTTCCGCTACACCGAGGACGGCCCGCTCGTCCTCCGGGACGTCTCGATCCGCGCCCGCGCCGGCGAGTTCGTGGCCATCGTCGGGGAGTCCGGGGCGGGCAAGAGCACCCTGTTCCGGCTGGCGCTCGGACTCGAGGCGCCGTTGTCGGGCGCCGTCTACTACGACGGGCGCGACCTCGCGCGCCTCAACAAGCGGGCGGTGCGCGGCAGGATCGGCATGGTGGTGCAGGACGCGTCGATGCGGCCCGGGACCGTGCTCGAGAACATCATCGGGCTCTCCGCGGACCTCACCGAGGAGGACGCCTGGCGGGCCGCCCGCCTCGCCGCCATCGACGAGGACATCGCCGCCATGCCGATGCAGATGCAGACGGTGGCCGGCGACAGCTCGTCGCTGTTCTCGGGCGGGCAGATCCAGCGGATCATGCTGGCGGCGGCGCTGGTCCGGGACCCGAGCGTCCTGTTCCTGGACGAGGCCACCAACTGGCTCGACGGCCGGAGCCAGGCCAGGGTGATGCGGAGCGTGGCGGAACTCGCCGTCACCCGGTTCGTGAGCGCACACCGCCTGTCGACCATCCGCATGGCCGACAGCATCCACGTGCTTCAGGACGGCCGGGTGGCCCAGACGGGCGCCTTCGACGAATTGATGGAGACCGACGGCCCGTTCAGGGCCCTGGTCCGCCGGCAGATGGCCTGACCCGGCGGAACGGCGACCTGGGAGAGGCGCGCTCGCCGTCAGCGTTCCGGGCCGGTCCGGTCCCGCATGAGCGAACAGGTCATGCCGGCGTATGCCTTGGCGTCGACCCCGGCGTCGGTGACCGTGAGCTTGACGTGGTTGATGCCCTTGTAGACGAGGAACACGCCCCGGTGGTCGTACATCCTGTCGAGCGCGCACCACTCCCGCAGCCCCCGCGCCTTCGCCGGCAGGCACCAGCCGCGCCGCGCCAGCAGCTCGACCACCGGCCGCCAGTCGCTCCGCCCCGTGGTGAGCCAGCCGTCCGGGTCGCCGCTCCACGAGCCCGCGTGGTACAGCTCCAGGCCGAGCCGGGGCGACAGCCCCGCGGCGGCCGCGTCCACCGCCAGCCGGAACCGGGGCAGCACCTCCCCGAGGGCGGCCAGGATCTCCGTCGCCGGGCGGACCCACCCGCGCCGGCCCCACCGCTCCAGCACCCCGGCGGCCTCGTCGCGCCCGATCCCCTGGATCACCAGCCGCACCGCCGGCGGCGCCCGGCCCGGCAGCGCGCCGACGTGGGCCACCTTGCCGCCCGGCGGCAACGCCGCCAGCACCCGCGCCACCGACCGCCGCAGCTCCCCGTCATCGGTCCAGCCGACGGCGCCCGCCAGCGCCGCGAGCGGCAGGGGTTGGGGACGGTCACGCGGCCCGGGCTCCTCCGCGAGCCGCAGCTTCAGGAACACGCCCGGCGCCGGCCGCCGTCCGGCCGGCGTCCCGATCAGGTCGTATTCGAGCATCGTCCCGGCGATGCGGTCGCGCAACGCTGAGTCGGCCCGCCCGATCCCGGCGAGATACCGGGCCAGCGCCGCCGCCGCCGAGCCCGGACGGGCGGCTTCGCCGCGGCGGATGAAATGCCGCGCGAGCGGGCTCCCCGAGCGGACCGCCACGAACAGGTCCGCCGCGGGCGTGTCCTCGCCGAGCCGGAACTCGCAGCCCAGCGGCGTCGCCGATACGGCGTCGGGCAGCTCCTCGGCGCAGGCCAGCACCCGGTCCCATCCGGGACCGTCGAGCAGGGCGCGGGGTATCAGCCGGCGGAGTTCCGCGAGCCTCGCCCCCGCCGCGCGGGGGCAGGGCGGCACGCCGTGGGCTTCGGCCGTCCCGGCTTCGGGAAGCGGGCGGGACGCCACGGCCGCGCGCCCGCGCCGCCGCTCGGCGGGACTACCAATTGGCCGGGTCCCAATCGAACCCTTCCGTCATGACGAACCCGCCGGCGGCGGTCTGCAGATCGCCCTCGCTCAGCCTGCTGTCGGGAGGAAGCACCAGATGCGCGGTCTCGCCGCTCTCTTCGTGAACCTCGATCGACATGGACGCCGGAATGGCGACGCCCAGCTCCTCCTCGATCGCTCCCTTCGGATCGTCGAGCAGCCGGGCGCGGAAATCCGCGTCCTCCGCCGCCTTGTCCACGATCCTCGCCTGCATTTCCTTCGCCGTTTCCATGATTCGCTCCTCCTCGAAAGAACGGTACGCTTCATCGCTTGCCGCCGCGCTTCCGGCGGCAAGCCTCGACACCGGCCCGGCGGCCCGGCGGGATCACCAGTCGGCGGGGGAGCTGGCGGAGTAGTACCCGCCGAGCGTGGGATCGAAGGTGCCGCCGGCGGCCGCCTGCAGATCGCCTTCGCCCAGCCTGCTGTCGGGGGGAAGCACCAGATGCGCGGTCTCGACGCTCTCTTCGTGAACCTCGATCGACATGGACGCCGGAATGGCGACGCCCATCTCCTCCTCGAGCGCTCCCTTCGGATCGTCGAGCAGCCGGGCGCGGAAATCCGCGTCCTCCGCCGCCTTGTCCACGATCCTCGCCCGCATTTCCTCCGCCGTTTCCATGATTCGCCCCTTCTCAGGTGAACAAAGCGAAAATACCCCGTTCATTATGGATCAGGCGGTCGGGAAACGGGAAGGGAAAAATCCCGATTCCGGGGCGCTCCTCGCGGGTTTCGCCGGCCGGGGCCGGGCACGTCCGGCGCGGACGGCGGCCGACTCCGCCGCCCGGCGCTACGCCCCGGCGGCTGGGGCCGGCGGGACGGCCTCCGCAACCCCCTGCATGACCAGCAGCCGGGCGAGCTCGTCGGCGAACGCCGTCGAGTCTCCCTCGGGAACGGAGTCCCGGAGGGCGCCGACGCGCACGACCTCGCCCCGGAGCAGGGGGGTCATCAGGTCCACGCACCGGCCGTCGAAGGTCCAGCGGTAGCCGTTCGCCTCCAGCACCGCGTCCCCGTCGACGGTTCTCTCCACGGTCGCGTGCGAGGCGCCCCGGAGCCGGAGCCCGTACCGCTCCCAATCCGGGGACTTCCAGGGATCGATGGTCGGCCCGAGGCTCACGTGCGACGGCTCGGACCAGGTGGAGCGCATGTGGTCGTGGAGCTTCCGTCCGAGGTCTCCTTGCAGTTCCTCGATGACGAGCTCCCTGAGCGCCGCGTAGTGGGCGGCGCCGGCTTCGTCCGCAGGATGAGGAAGGTCGCGGCGGAACGCCTCGTGGCGGGCGAGCCTGCCGGAGAGCCATTCCATGAGGTCGAGCCCGGTGGCCGGGAGGACGCTGCAGGTGAGGTGCAGGCTTCCGGCCCCGTCCGCGCCGTCGCCGGGCTCGGCGCGGGCGTCGTGCCACCACCCACGCGGCAGGTAGAGCGCGTCTCCCGCCTCCAGCACCTCGCTCCACACCGCCTTCCGGGGCGGCTTCACGGTCGGCTCCGAATCGCGGGTGAGCGGGAAGCGGCGCGTTTCGCCGTAGACCTGCCAGCGCTTGCGGCCGGCGACCTGGAGGACGAACACGTCGTGGTCGTCCCAGTGCGTGGCGAAGCCGCGGGTCGCCGCCCAGGAGGCGTAGAGGTTGACCCCGGCGTAGCCGCCCAGGGTTTCCTCGATGGCGTCGATCAGGGGACGAAGGGGGGGATGGATCTCCTGGAACGCCGACATCACGATGGTGGCGCCCTTGCGGAGGAGGGGTTTCAGCCGCCGGTCGTCGAGCCGGCTTTCGTCCGTCGTCCCTCTTCTCGACCTCCACCCGTGGCCGAAATGCGGCGTCGTGTAGTACTGCTCGGGGATGGGCCTGCCGTTCCGGAAGAGGCGCATCCGTCCCTGCCAGATGCCCGAGGACAGCAGCGCGTCGAGTGCGTCCCAGGTGCACAGGGAAGCGAAGCGCGGACCCTGCGCCCGGAACAGGACCGGGCGCTTGTCCCGGTAGCGGGTGTCGAGGAATTCCTGCACGGCGAGCGGACGGACGAGGGCGCCGAACCCGGACGCCGGCTCGCCCCGGTCGGCGCCGGCCAGGAGCACCTCGACGGGGGAGGGGCCGCCGGGCGCGCCCCCCGCGGGATCTGCCTCGGGACGGGGCGCTCCGTGCGCCCCGGATTCGGCCGCGCGCCCCGCGTCCTTCTCTCCCGAGGCATCCTCCGTGCGTTGCGGCTTCTCCGCCGGCGCGTCCGGGACGATCCTCACGTCGATGCGCGGGACGGGGCGGTCGGGAGCGGCCAGCGCCGCGAGGGAATCGGCTTCCTGCTGGAAGGCGAGCCGGTGGGCAAGGCAGACGATCGGCGTCCCGCCGCGCGAGGGCTTCCCTTCCTTCGTCGTCATTGCGTATCTCCGCGGCGGACCCGGATGCCGATCCCGCCGCGGGAATCACACGCCGGGCGCGCCGGGCGGCCCGGTCCGCCCGGGTGCGGTTGCGCCGCCTCCGGTCACCCTCCTCCGCCGTCCCGGTTCCCCCAGCCGGACCCCAGGCTGTAGACGATGTCGTCCCAGGTCCCGCCGCCGGCCATCATTTCCAGATCGGCCTCGCCGAGGGCGGACGAAGGCGGAAGCACCAGATGGCTGGTGTCCCCGACGTCCTCGTGCACCTTGACGGTGAAACCGTCGGGGATACTGAGGCCGGTCTCTTCCTCGATCGCGGCGTTCGGATCGGCGAGCAGCCGGGCGCGGAACGTTTCGTCCACCGTCGCCCTTTCCACCAACTGCTCGCGCAACTCGCTCATGGTCTTGGTTTCGGCACCCATTGAATCTTCCTCCAGTCGGATTGAAACGGCGGGAACGAGTATATCGGCGAACGGAAGGGAGAGGGAACCCTGATTTGCGGGCGCGTCCACGCCCCCTCCCGGCCTCCCCCGTCGCTTTCGCAGGCCGGGGGTCAGGGCGCGTCCCGCGCCGGCGCCGGCCGGGGCTTCGGTCCATACGGACGGACGTCCATGCCGCCGTAGGCCTTGGCCACCGTGCGCGCGCCCCGTTCGAGCACGACCTTGACGTGATTGATGCCCTGGCGGACGGAGTACATCCCCTCTCCGCCCAGCAACCGCTCGGTGCCCGGCCAGCGGCGCAGCCCGCCGGCTTTCCCGGCAAGGCACCAGCCTCGCTCCTCGATCCGGTCGATGAAGGGGTTCCATCCCGTGCGGTCGACCGCGAACCATTTCATCGGGCGGTACAGTTCGAGGCCGAGCCGCGGGCCCGGCCCGCGCGCGGTCGCGTCCATGCTGACGGCGACGTAGGAGAGGAGGTCGTCCACGGCGGCGAGCGCCGCCGCCGCGGCGGCCGTCGGGCCCGGCCATTCCAGCCGCTCCAGCAGGGCGGGAACCTCCTCCTTGGCGACGCCCTTGAAGACGATCCGGAACGCCTTCGGGGAGCGTCCCGGAAGGGCGCCCGCCTGGAACACGTAGCCCGCTTCCGGCAGGGCCGCGAAGATGCGCTCGACCGTCCGGAGAACCGCCTCGTGGCCGCTCCAGCCGACGATGGCGGCGAGGGCCGCAAGCAGGCGCGCGGGATCCGGATGCTCGGTGAACCCCTCCCGCGACCCGGGGGCGGAGACCCGCGGCGCGAGGAACACCCCGGGAGGCGGCGACGGCCCGCCCGGCGTGCGCCCGGCCAGGTCGTACTCCAGCACCACTCCGGCCACCGAACGGGCGATGTACGATTGCGGATCGGCGTCCTGCTCCCGAAGGCCGGCCGCGAGGGCCGCCGCCGCCGACCCGGGTTCGGCGCGCGCGCCCTCGCGGACGTAATGCCGCGACAGGTCCGATCCGGGGGCCACGACGACGAAGAGGTCGGCGTCCCCTTCCGGTTCGCCGAGGTGGAACTCGAAACCGAAATGGGCGTCGATCACGGAACGGGGCAGCGACCGCGCCCGAGCCAGCAGGCGCTCCCAGCCCGCGTCGTCGACCAGCGCGGCCGGGAACAGCGGACGGCACCCGCCGAGGATCGAGGCGAAGGCGCCGCCCGGATCCTCCGCCGGCCGGCCGTCGTCCGCGGCGGCCTCCCCGGCGCCCGCCGGGGACGAATCTAGATATGGTCCCAGAACGTGATCGCCTGGGCGTCGAAGCCGCCCGCCGCCCGTTGGAGGTCGGCGTCGTCGAGCACCGCGAGCGGGGGAAGCACCAGATGGCTGGTGTCCTCGACTTCCTCGTGGACCTTGACGGTGAAGCCGGGCGGGATGGTCAGGCCCAGCTCCTCCTCGATCGCGGCCTTCGGGTCGGCGAGCAACCGGGCACGGAACGCTTCGTCCGTGGTCGCCTTCTCCACCAGGTGCTCGCGCAACTCGCTCATGGTTCTGGTTTCGGTGTTCATGGCCACTCCTCCGGTCTCGTTCGCAACCGCGCGGAGTATAATCGCGAAACGGAAAGGAGAGGAAACCCCGATTTCCCGTCTCCGTCCGACACGAGCCATGGACGATCCGCAAATGCCGAAGCGCCGTATCCGCGGACCACGCTGGCCGGAGGCCGTCCGGAGCATCGCGGAGCGATGGGGAGGCGGCGACCGGCCGGGCGTCGCGAAGCGCCTCGCCGCGTTCGCCGCGTCCAGGTCCCTCCCGTCCGGGTCCGCCCTGTCCCGGCTCGTCCGGCCCAGGCTCGCCCTGCCGGTGCTGCTGCTCGCCGCCGCGGGCATGATCTTCCTCTACCTGCGCGCGACCCGCCCCGAGGCGACGCCGACGCCGGCGGAGGAACGGGCGCGCCCCGTCGCCGCGGTCGAGGCGCGCTACGTCGACGTCCGGCCGCCGATCGTCGAGTTCGGCGCCGTCGTCGCCGGCAGCGTCGTCGAGTTGCGGCCGCTGGTGGCCGGACGGATCGCCGGGCTGGGGCCCAACTTCGTCGAGGGCGCGGTCGTCCGCGAGGGCGAGACGCTCGTCGTCATCGACCGGTTCGACTACGAGGTCGAGGTGGCCGACAAGGAAGCCGCGGTCGCCGAATCGCGGGCCCGCCTCAAGGAGGCGCGGGCGGAGCTGGACGCCGAGCGCCGGTTGCTGGCCATCGTCCGCGAGCAGGCGGCGCTGCGCATGACCGACCTCGAACGAAAGCGCGAGCTGAACGAGCGCGGCACGCTGTCGCGCAAGGCCCGCGACGACGCGACGATCGCCGCCAACGAGGCCAGGCGGTCGGTCGAGGCGGCGGAACAGCGCCTGGAGCGGCTGGCGGCGCGAATCGAACAGTCGGGCGCCGCGCTGGCGCGCGCCGAGGCGGCGCTGAAGCGGGCCCGGCGCGACCTCGACGAAACCCTGCTGGCGGCGCCCGAGGACGGATACCTCGCCGACGTGGCCGCGGCCGCGGGGCAGCGCGTCGGAGTCGGCGACCGCCTCGCGCGGCTGATCGTCGCGCGCCGGCTCGAGGTCTCGTTCCAGCTGAAGCGGAGCGACTTCGGGCGCCTCGCGGACGGCGGCGGCGAGCGGGCGGCGGGCCGGCTGCTGGGGCGGGCGGTGTCGGTGACGTGGCGCGTCGGGCGGCGCGAGTTCGTGTACGACGCGGTCATCGAGAGACTCGACGCCGAGATCGACCCGGCGAGCGGCGGCATCGGCGTCCGTGCGCGCCTCGTCGACCCGGACCCCGGCGCGCCGCTGCGGCCGGGCGCCTTCGTCGAGGTCGGCGTCCCCGGCGAGCTCTACCGCGGGGTCCTGCGCCTTCCCGAGGGCGCGGTCGACGGGGAAGGCAACGTCTACGTCATCGAGGACGGCCGGCTCTCGCCGCGTCGCGTCGAGCTGCTGCGGCGGATGGGCAAGGACGTGCTGGTCCAGGGCGACATAGCCCCGGGCGCGCGGATCGTCACCACCTCCTTCCCGGAGATCGGCCCCGGACAGCGGGTAGAGGCGCGGTGAGCGCGCGCGACGACGCCGACGCGGCGGAGCGGGGCGCGCGGACGCGCGGCCCGATCGCCCTGTTCGCCCGCCATCGCAACGCGCCCAACCTGCTGCTCGCCCTGATGGCGATCGCCGGCGTTTTCGGCATCGTCAAGATGAACTCGCAGTTCCTGCCCACGTTCGGCATCGACGTCGTGAACGTGTCCGTCGAATGGCCGGGCGCCACGGCGGCGGACGTGGACACCAAGCTGGTGCGGGCGATCGTCCCCGAGGTCCGCGTCCTCGACAACGTCAAGCGGGTGCGGGCGACCGCCACCGAGGGCGTGGCGAGCGTCGGCATCGAGTTCGAGGCCGGCAGCGACATGCAGGCCGCGCTGTCGGACGTGGAGGCGGCGACGTCGCGCATCCGCACCTTCCCGGAAGACGCCAAGGCGCCGGACGTGAAGCGCATCGCGCGCTACGAACGGATCCTGCGCGTCGTGCTGTCGGGGCCCCACACGGAGGCGGCGCTGAAGGCGCACGCCAAGCGGCTGCGCGACGGCCTGCTCGACCGGGGAATCGACCGGGTCACGGTGACGGGGGCGCGCGACGAGGAGATTCTGGTCGAGGCGCCGTCGGCCGCGCTTCGCCGGCTCGACGTGACCCTGGCCGACGTCGCCGCCAGGATCGGCGAGACGTCGCGCGACCTGCCCTCGGGCGACGTGGGGCAGGGGCGCCGGCAGATCCGGAGCCTCGGCCTGGTCACCACCGCCCGCGGGATCGAGGACATCGAGATAAAGGCGCTCGAGGACGGTCGCACGATCCGCCTGGGCGACGTGGCCCGCGTGCGCGAGGGCTTCGACGAGGACGCCGTGGAGATCCGGCGCGGGGGACGGCGCGCGATCGAGCTCCTCCTCCAGCGCGCCATCCAGGGCGACGCGCTCAGGATGGCCAGGATCGCCGAGGACTATCTCGACGAGGTCGCGCCGACCCTGCCGGAAACCCTGGCGATGGAGCGCTACGACGTGGCCGTCGGCTCTCTCCGCGAGCGGATCGACCTGCTGATCCGCAACGGCGCCAGCGGCCTGATGATCGTGATCGTGATCCTCATGGTGTTCCTGCGGGCGCGGGTGGCGTTCTGGGTGATGGCCGGCATCCCGGCCTCCCTGCTCGCCGCCTTCGGGGTCATGCTGGCGGCGGGTCTGACCATCAACATGGTCAGCCTGTTCAGCCTGATCATGACGATCGGCATCATCGTCGACGACGCGATCGTCGTCGGCGAGCACGTCGACACCCGCGGCCGCCAGGGGTTGTCGCCGCTCGCCGCCGCCGTCGACGGCGCCCATCGGATGGCCGTTCCCGTGTTCGCGGCGGCGCTGACGACCATCAGCGCCTTCCTGCCGCTGCTGATGATCTCCGGGGTCATCGGCCAGATCATCGCCACCATACCGATGGTGGTGGTCGCGGTGCTGATCGCGAGCCTGATGGAGTGCTTCCTGGTCCTGCCCGGCCATCTGAGCGCCGCCCGGGCGCCGTCCCCGACCGGGTGGGCCGCCCGCTATCGCCGGTGGTTCGACGGCGGGTTCGCGGCGTTTCGCGACGGGCCGTTCCGGTCCGCCGTCGAGACCTGCATCCGCTGGCGCTACGCGACGCTGGCGGCGGCGGTCGGGCTGCTGCTGCTGGCCGCGGGCATGGTGGCCGGCGGCCGGGTGGGCTTCGTCTTCTTCCCGTCGCCCGAGGCGGACCGGATCTTCGCCAACGTCACGATGGTTCCCGGCACGCCGCGCGAGACCACGATCGCGATGCTCGACGAGATGAACCGCGCCCTCGATGCGACCGTCCGCGAGCTGGAAGGCGACGACAGCGACCTGGTCCGCATGGCGATAACGAAGGTCGGCATCCCGGCCAGCGGGGGGGCGGCCGCCGGCTTCGGCGACAACGTCGGCGGGATCGACGTGGAGTTGCGTCCCGCCGACCGGCGCGACCTGCGCCTCGAGCCGTTCATCGACGCCTGGCGCGCCGGGGTCCGCCCGATCGCCGGGCTCGACACCCTCACCATCTACGGCGCCCGGGGCGGACCGCCCGGCAGCGACGTCGACGTGAGGTTCATCGGCGACGACGTCGCCGCGCTCAAGCGGGCGGCGCAGGAGTTGCGGGCGCTCCTCGAACGCTATCCGGGAGTGCGCGCCATCAGGGACGACCTGCCGTGGGGCAAGCGCGAGACGATCCTCGAAGTCACGCCGCGCGGCCGCTCGATGGGCTTCACCACCCGGACGGTCGGCCGCCAGGTGCGGGACGCCATCGAGGGCGCGATCGCGACGCGCTTCCCGCGCGGCGACGAAGAGGTCACCGTCCGCGTCAGGCTCCCGGCGGACGAGCGCGACACCGACGTCCTCGACCATCTGCATCTGCGCGGCCCGACGGGCGCCGAGGTCCCGCTCGACGAGGTGGTCTCGCGGCGGGCCAATCAGGGCTTCGCCTACATCGCGAGCGAGGACGGACGCCGCCAGGTCGCGGTCACCGCCCGGCTCGACGCCGACGTCGTCACCACGGGCGAGCTGCTGGCGGCCATCGAGCGCGACGGGTTGCGCCGCATCGCCGCGCGCCACGGGGTGGAAGTGGCCCTCAAGGGCCGGTCGGAGGAGACCCGGGAGACCCTCGCGGACATGCTGCTGGGGACGGGGATCGGGCTCGCCGGCATCTACATCGTCCTGGCCTGGGTGTTCGCGAGCTACGGCCGGCCGTTCGTCGTCATGGCGATCATCCCGATGGGCTTCGTCGGCACCGTCTTCGGCCACTGGCTGTTCGGCTACAACCTGACCATCCTCAGCCTCGTGGCGCTCATGGGGCTGTCCGGCATCGTGGTCAACAACTCGATCATCCTGGTCACGACCATCGGGCGGCGCGCGGAGCGGGAGCCTCCTTTCGAGGCGATCGTCGGCGGAGTCCGCGACCGGCTGCGCGCGATCGTGCTGACCTCGGTCACGACCATCGGCGGGTTGAGCCCGCTGCTGCTCGAAACCAGCCTGCAGGCGCGGTTCCTGATCCCGATGGCCCTGACGATCGTCTTCGGCCTCGGCTGCGCGGCGACGCTGGTACTGTTCGTGATGCCCGCCCTGCTGGCGGCGGGCCAGGACGTCCGCCGGATTCGAGGCGCCTTCCGTCCCCTCCGATCCCTCCTCGCCCCGCGGCGCGCATGACGCGGGGCCGCACCCCTCGGCGCGCCACCCGGACTTTCACGGACAAGCAGGCGCCGTTATCCGTGCTATCGTCCATTCCAGCGGCTATCGGCCGGCGCGATGATCACCGGGCGACTCCCGCGGCCGGCGGGAGACCGCGGGCCGGAACGGGGGCGACGCGGCCGCGGAAGCGCTTCCCTCGAGAGCGGCGGTGGGGTGACGATCCATGTCCAGTCAGATCGAATCCATTCGCATCAAGGGGTTTCGCTCCCTCGCGGACGTCGAGATCGAAGGCCTGCCGAGGGCGACCGTCCTGATCGGCGCCAACGGTTCGGGCAAATCCAATATCGCTCGCTTCTTCGACATGATCAGCTGGATGATCGGCTCCCGTCGGCTGGTCGAGTTCGTCCAACGCCAGGGCGGCGCCGACGACCAGCTGTTCGGCGGTAGCCGGACGAGTTCCCGCCTGGAGGCGGAGCTGGTCATACGGACCGATTCGGGCCGCAACGACTACCGGTTTGCGCTCGCCCATGCGCATCCCGACCGGTTCGTATTCACGGAAGAGGCGTTCCGATTCAGCCGGGGGGGATTGGGTACGGAGGCGTTCTGGCAACACCTCGGAAGCGGTCATTCCGAGGCGAAGGTTGTCGAAGCCGGGCAGTCGACCGAAACGTCCGGCGTCAATCCCGCGACCGCCCGCGTGCTCGTCCATCTGCTGCGGCGCTGCGTCGTGTACCAGTTCCACGACACCTCCGACGACTCATACCTCAAGAAGAGTTGGGACGCGGAGGACAACGCCTACCTCAGATCGGATGGCGGGAATCTGGCCGCGATCCTGCTCCGTCTCGAACGGGAAGACAGACGCCGATTCGAGTCGATCTGCGGTTATATCCGGCGCGCGTTGCCGGTCTTCGACCGGTTCGAGATCGAGGAGAGCTACGGGAAGGTCCTGCTGCGGTGGAGGGCGAAAGGAACGGACAAGACCATCGGCGCCCATCTTACGTCCGACGGTTCGCTGCGTTTCTTCGCGTTGGTCGCGTTGCTGAACCTTCCGCCCGAGATGCTCCCCGACGTGCTGTTTCTGGACGAACCGGAGCTGGGGCTGCATCCGGCCGCCGTCACCCTGGTCGGCGACATGATCAAGGCGCTCGCGACGGAGCGGCAGGTCATCGCGGCGACGCAGTCGCCCTTGCTCGTCGATGCGTTCGATCTCGCCGAGATCCGCGTTCTGGAGCTTCGGGACGGGCGGACGGAGGTCCGCCGGCACGACGAAGGGTCGGACCGAACTTGGCTGGAGGGGTACGCCACGGGGGAGGGGTACGCCACGGGTGAGCTCTGGCAGAAGAACCTGCTCGGCGGCCACCCGTGATCCGCCTCGCCATATCGGTGGAAGGCCATACCGAGAGAGAGTTCGTCAAGGACGTTCTCGCCGGCCATCTGCGGACGGTGGACGTCGAGCCGTATCCGGTCCTGCTCGGCCGCGCCCGGGGCCGCCACGGCGGCGGCAACATCGGTGCCGACCGGCTCGTGTCGGAGATGGTCGGTCTGCACCCGAATTTCGATGCCGTGACGTCGCTGGTCGACTTCTACGGCTTCCGGGACAAGGAGGACCGGACGGTCGAGGAATTGGAGGAACGTCTGATCGAACGGATCGAAGGGCGTATCCGGGATGTGCGACGGGTGTTCCCCTACGTCCAGAAGCACGAGTTCGAGGCTCTGCTGTTTTCCGACGTGGCGGCGTTCGAGGCGATCGGGCCCGAGGCCGACGGGGCGGTCGAGACGCTGGCGGGAATCCGCCGGCAATTCGAGACGCCGGAGGACATCGACGACGACCCCGAAAATGCGCCGAGCAGGCGAATCGCGGGCGTGGTGGCGGGATACCGCAAGCGCCTTCATGGCCCGCTGATCGCGCGGGAAGCGGGCTTGGCGAAGATCCGCGCGGAATGTTCGCGGTTCCGTGCGTGGCTGACGCGCCTGGAAGGGTTGGCGAACCCGGCTTGATCCGCCTCGCCTTTCCGACCGGTCGGAAACGGGCGGCGCTGCGCTGCTCGTCGCAATGGCGCCGTCGGACGCCGCCGCGATATAGTGTCGCCTCGCCGCCGGCCGGGAGGACGGAGCGAATGCAGAGGCACGGACCGCTGGTCGTTCTCAACGATCCCGCGTTCATCCATCCGACGACGCTGATCTACGGCAAGGTGACGATCGGGCCGGGGTCGTCGACGTGGGCCAACACGGTCATCCGCGCCGAGAACGACGAAGTGGTGATCGGCGCCAACACGAACGTCCAGGACTTCACGATGATCCACGTCGGGTCGGCGACGAGCGCGATCATCGGCGACAACTGCTCGGTGACCCATCATTGCACGGTGCACGGGTGCGTCATCGAGGACGACTGCCTGATCGGGATCAACGCCACCATCATGGACGGCGCCGTGATCGGGGCGAACACCATCGTCGCCGGCGGCGCGTTCGTGACCGAGGGAACGATCGTCCCGGAGAACTCCATCGTCGCCGGCATCCCCGCCAAGGTCGTCAAGACCCGGAACAACCGCGACGCCAACCGCTACAACGCGATCCTCTACAACCTCAACGCCGTGGCCTACGCGCGCGGCGAGCACCGGGCCTGGGACGATCCGGCCACCGTCGCCGAGGCCGGGCGGCGCCTCGAGGCGCTGCGGTCCGGGGGCGGCGCGGCGGAGCCCGTCCGGCCGGGCCGGGCGTGAACGTCAACGCGAATGGAGTGGGACGCATGAGCGACGTGCACATCGAACATCCCTATCTCGTGTTCCTGGGCGACGCCCACGACCAGCTCGCCGCCAAGACGGCGGACGGCATCGCCTTCTGGCGGCGCGACTGGTGCGTGGGCCAGCTCCGCCTGCCCGGCTGCAACGCCGACGCCGGGCTCCCGGACATGACGGTTTCCGCGGCCGCGGCGAGCGGCGCCAGATCGCTGATCGTCGGCGTCGTCAACGCCGGCGGCGTCCTGCCCGAATCGTGGACGGACACCATCGTCGAGGCGCTGGAGGCCGGCATGGACGTGGCCAGCGGCCTGCACATGCGGGTCGCCGACGTCCCCGTCGTGCGCGAGACGGCCGAACGCCTGGGCCGCCGGCTGTTCGACGTCCGGCGCCCGGCGCGCGACTTCGCCACCGGCACGGGGACGAAGCGGACGGGCAAGCGCCTGCTCACGGTGGGAACCGACTGCTCGACCGGCAAGATGTACACCTGCCTCGCCATGGAGAAGGAGATGCGGGCGCGCGGCATGAAGGCCGACTTCCGCGCCACCGGCCAGACCGGCATCTTCATCGCCGGCGGCGGCGTCCCGGTCGACGCCGTGGTCGCCGACTTCATCTCGGGCTCGGTCGAATGGCTGACCCCCGACAACGATCCCGACCATTGGGACCTGATCGAGGGCCAGGGCTCGCTGTTCCACGCCTCCTACGCCGGGGTCACGCTCGGGTTGATTCACGGCTCCCAGCCCGACGCCATGGTGCTGTGCCACGAGCCGACCCGCGCCAACATGCGCGGCCTTCCCGATGCGCCCCTGCCGCCGATCGACCTGTGCATCCGCGCCAACGTCGAGGCCGCGCGCCTGACCAACCCCGACTGCCGGATGGTCGGCGTCGCCGTCAACACCTCGGCGCTCGACGAAGCGGCGGCGCGAGACTGTCTGGGCACGCTCGAGGCCAGGACCGGCCTGCCGTGCGTCGATCCGGTGCGGGACGGCGTCGCCGGGCTGGTGGACGCCGTTTCGTGAGCCGGCGGCGTCTCGTCGTCCGGCGAGAGGACTGGCCCATCGCGGGAACGTTCACGATCTCGCGGGGCAGCAGGACGACGGCCGAGGTCGTCGTCGTCGAGATACATCAGGACGGGCGGCGCGGACGCGGGGAGTGCGTGCCCTACCGGCGCTATGGCGAGACGCGCGAGGGCACGGTCGCGCGGATCGAATCGCTCCGCGCCGAGGTCGAGGACGGCGCCCTGGATCGCCCGGCCCTGCAACGGCGTCTCGGCTCCGGCGCGGCGCGGAACGCGCTGGACTGCGCGTTGTGGGACCTCGAGGCCAAGCTCTCCGGGACCCCGGCGTGGCGGCTGGCGGGACTGGCCGAACCGCAGCCCGCGGTCACGGCGTTCACCATCGGCCTCGACCGGCCCGAGGCGATGGCGGCCGCCGCAGGGGAGAACCGGCGCCGGCCTCTGCTGAAGCTGAAGCTCGGCGGTGCCGACGGCAAGGACGTCCTCCGCGTCCGCGCCGTCCGCGAGGCGGTGCCGGACGCGCGCCTCATCGTCGACGCCAACGAGGCGTGGACGCCGCCGACGTTCGCCGGGTACGCCGGCGAACTCGCCGCCCTCGGCGTCGAGCTGATCGAACAGCCATTGCCCGCCGGGGCCGACGGCGCCCTCGACGGCCGGGACCGCGCGGTGCCCGTGTGCGCCGACGAATCGGCGCACGACGTGTCGACGCTGGCTGGCGTCGCGCGGCTCTACGACTTCGTCAACGTCAAGCTGGACAAGACCGGCGGCCTCACCGAGGCGCTCCGGCTGACGGACGCCGCCCGGTCCGCGGGCCTCGGAATCATGCTGGGGTGCATGGCGGGGACGTCGCTCGGCATGGCGCCGGCCGCCCTCCTCGCCCACGGCGCCCGGTTCGTGGACCTGGACGGCCCGCTCCTCCTGGCCCGGGACCGGGACCCGGGGCTCCGCTACGCCGGCGGCGCCGTGCACCCGCCGGCGCCGGAACTGTGGGGCTGACCCGGAGGCTCCGCCCGGGAGCGCGCGCCCCTACCGATCGGCGTTGGCGAGATAGAGCCCGGCGAAGATCAGCGACAGGCCGGCGAGGTGGAACGCCTCGAAGGTCTCGCCGAGGAAGATCACGGCGAGGACCGACGTGAACAGCGGTGGCAGGAACAGGAACTGCCCCGCCCCCCGGGCGCCCAGCGCCTTGGCGCCGGCGTTGAAGCACGCGTAGGCGAGCACCGTGGGAAACACCCCGCAGTAGGCGAGGAAGACGAGGTTCCCGGGGACCGGATCGAAACGCCAGGGATGGAAGACGCCCGAGAAGTAGATCGCCCCGCTGACCAGGAGCGCCGGCGGGATCATGGCCCAGAGCAGGGCCAGGGCGTCGATCTCCGGCGGGCGATAGCGCAGCAGGATCGAGTAGACGGCCCAGACGACGATGCCGATCAGCATGACGACGTCGCCGGGGACGAACTCGACCTGCGACAGGGTGGAGAGGCGCCCCTGGGTGATCACGACGAGCACGCCGAGGAAGCCGGCGGCCATGCCCAGCAGCATCCGCCACGACACCGGGTCCCGGAAGCACAGCCAGGAGAGCGCCACGATCCACGCCGGCGTGGCGGTGTTGATGAGCGAGACGTTGATCGAGTTGGTCAGCCCGAGGGCGCCGTAGAGGAACTGCGGAAACAGCCCGATCCCGAGGACGCCGAGCACGACGATGATCTTCCGGTGCCGCAGGATGGCCTGCCGCTGGCGGACGACGCGGCGGATGGCCCACGGCGTCAGCAGCGCGAACGCCGTGACCCAGGCCCAGAAGGCGAGGCCGGTCGTGGGGACGTGGAAGCTGCCGGCGCGGCTGACCACGGCGTTGGCGCCCCAGAAGAGCATCGCGCACGTCAGCAGGAAGCTCGGCAGCAGACGACCGGAGCGTATGGCGTCGTCGGCGTTCACGGCCGGGGAGATAGCACGGGGTGGCCGTCGCGCGCCAAGCATGGGAAACGGGAACGCGCCTCGTTCGCCCGCACGGGGATCCCGCTTTACCGAGGTCGGCGTTGCTCCGGCATGGTGAACACGATCAATTCCCGACGATCCAGCAGCCACTGGTTCTCCCAGCGCCGTCTCTCGCCCGCATTGAGCGATGTAAGTGTTTCAAATCGCCTTGGAGCGTTCCAGCCGGAAAACGTTTCATGTGACGGTTGGTTCTTATCCAAGATATCGAACCAGTCGTCAGTCGTCTGATCTTCCCATCTTTGCGACAGGTAACCCAAAGTTCGATATCCAAAGCTTCTGCAATTTTTCTCAAATCTCCAACAAGTTTTTCTTCAGTAACAAGCAGAGAACGAACAGAACAATCTCGAACCTTCTCAGCGCAATTTTGTGCACACAGGACGGCTCTGTATTTGACGCACTGATAGATCCCACGTCTAAGGTCGTGCTCATTCGAGTCCTTGGATTTGACTTCTATAGCTACGATCTGTCTCCCATCAGGAGTACGGTATGCGACATCAATGAGGTCTCCCGATGGAAGCTGAACTTCTGTTTTGGATATGACGTCAATTTTCTTCATGATAAGATGTGGATTTTTCATTACCCATTCCCGCAGAGATTTGTGATTTTTCCCTTCACCACCACCACGTCCGTAACGCAGACCGTCCTTCTCCCGTCCTCCCTCCAAGTGAATAATTTTCAGATTTCTTCGATGATTCTTCTGAAAAATGAAGTGGACATAAGTAAATCCAAGTTCCTGTAATGCTTTTGCCATTTCCGGTGAGTGTGGATTAGAAGCTTGACCAAGTGTAACATGAACGATTGCCTTGAGGTCGCACAATTGTTCTTTATAAAGAATGAAATAAGAACGACTCTGTCGAATCCCATGCTTCTTGACATGCCTCTTGAAGAACGACTCATGTTCTCCTCTGATAAATTTCTCTAAAGTTTTCTCAACCTTGGTCCGTTTCAAATTATATCTCCCAAGTGATGTTGATTCTTTGTAAGGACGAGAGCCAGTCGTGATATCTACTCTTACGCTGTCATTCCCACACCTCGCGACAATACAGTGGCTGTCTTGATCTTTCGCGCGGGCCTGCCTTTTCACGCGAGCCAATTTTTTTCCAAGGTCCGTCCGGAGCGGCTGTTCTCTCAATCTTGTCTTGAAATTATCCTTCGGCACGATACCGCCTCCATGTCGTGTCATTGTCGATAGCAAGTGGAATTGACCGGATTTCGCTGCATGTCGATTGACCGCTTCGGTCGATGTTGCCAAGCCTGTGGGGGAAGCGGTCGGGCGGGGAGCAGCCGTCTATTCGTCCACGGACGGCCCTCGCGCCAAACGGCAAGATCCCGAACCAAGCGTCGGCGCCTATTCGTGGGTCCAGACGGGCGCGCGCCTGGCGATGAACGCGTCGATGCCCTCGCCGGTGTCGCGGAACGTCATGTTGCGCGCCATCTCCTCGCTGGCGCGCATGTACGCCGACTCGAGGTCCAGGCCGAGCTGTTCGTGGAACAGGCGCTTGCCGGCCTCGACTGCCGACCGGGGCTTGCCGAGGATGGAACGGCACAGTTCTCCCACGGCGTCGTCGAGCCTGCCGGGCGGCGCCACCCGGTTCAAGAGGCCGGCTTCCAGGGCCTCCGCGGCGGACAGCAGATCGCCGGTGAACAGCATCTCGAACGCCTTCTTGCGCCCCACGTTCCGGGTCACGGCGACGCCGGGGGTCATGCAGAACAGGCCGACGTTGATCCCGGACGTGCCGAAGCGGGCGTCCGACGCGGCGACGGCGAGGTCGGCGTTGGCCACGAGCTGGCAGCCGGCCGCCGTGGCGATGCCGTGCGCCCGGGCGATGACGGGCTGCGGCAGCCGGACCATGCTCAACATCATCCGGCTGCACTTCTTGAACAGGTATTCGTAATAGTCGCGGTCGGGCCGCGCCCGCATCTCCTTGAGGTCGTGCCCGGCGCAGAACGCCGCGCCTGCGCCCGCGAGCACGACGACGCGGACCGACCCGTCCCCGGCAATGGCGTCGAGCTCGGCCTGAAGCGCGTCCAGCATGTCCTCGGACAGCGCGTTGTACTGCCCGGGCCGGTTGAGGGTCAGCCGCGCGATCCCGTCCGAGTCCGCGCGGAGCAGGATCGGTTCGGCGAAATCCGAGCTTTCAGCCTGCGCGCTCATGACCGCCTCCCGTGAATACGAGCCTCGCCCAAGCGCAAGGTAGCGCCGACGCCGGGCGGCGGCAACCGGCAGAATACCGCACCGCCTGCGGCTTCGCCGCCGGCCCCGTTCATGCTCTCC
Source organism: Alphaproteobacteria bacterium (assembly GCA_965200265.1). Lineage (GTDB taxonomy): Bacteria > Pseudomonadota > Alphaproteobacteria > UBA2966 > UBA2966 > UBA2966. Next base: position 3,458,444 of record OZ241357.1, read on the forward strand.
CCTCTCGTCGGTGGGGCCGTTTACACTCCCCCTCCTGGCAAGGGGGAGGCCGACGATGACGAAGAAGACGCGAACGGGCGCCGACGCCTTTCACGAAACCCCTCTCGGACGGATCGTCCACGGCGACAGCATCGACGTCCTCGCGACCTGCCCCGACGATTCGGTCGATCTGATCATGACGAGCCCGCCCTTCGGCCTGGTCCGCAAGAAGGACTACGGCAACGTGGACGCGGACGAATACGTGGACTGGTTCAAGCCGTTCGCCGCCCTGTTCCACCGTATCCTCAAGGACGGCGGCAGCCTGGTCATCGACATCGGCGGTGCCTGGAACAAGGGCTACCCCACCCGCAACCTCTACCACTTCAAGCTTCCGGTCATGCTGTGCGAGGAATTCGGATTCCACCTGGCCCAGGATTTCTATTGGTGGAATCCCTCCAAGCTCCCGACTCCCGCCGAATGGGTCACGGTGCGCCGGGTGCGGGTCAAGGACGCCGTCAACACCGTGTGGTGGCTGTCCAAGACGCCTTGGCCGAAAGCGAGCAACCGCCGGGTGCTCCAGCCGTACAGCCCCAGCATGAGATCGCTGTTGGCCAAGGGCTACAGGGCCAAAAGGCGCCCTTCCGGCCACGACATCAGCGACAAGTTCGGCATCGACAACGGCGCGGCGATCCCGCCCAACCTCATCGCGGTCCCCAATACCGAGAGCAACAGCTTCTATCTGCGGTACTGCGAGGAAAAGGGCTTCAAGCCGCATCCCGCCCGCTATCCGGCGGAACTGCCGGAATACTTCGTCCGCATGTTGACCGAGCCCGGCGACCTCGTGGTCGATCCCTTCGCCGGAAGCTGCGTCACCGGCGAGGTCTGCGAGCGCACCGGGCGGCGCTGGACCTGCGTCGAGCTTCTTCACGACTACTGCGAGGCGGCCGTAGGCCGCTTCGTTCGGGACCCGGAGGAGACGGCCAAGCCCGCCGCCGACCCGGAGGACCCGTCCAGTTACTACCGGCTGCCCCACCCGGGCGTTCTGTGGAACGGCGACCGCGGCGAGCCTCTGCCGAGCGATGGCGGCAGGTCGCGCCGCCTCAAGGGAGACGGGGCGGATATTCCCAAGCCCCGTGAGGAACGCGGCGTTTCCATCCATCGCGACGGAACGCCCGCCCTTTCGGCCGCGTCATCCGCCGACGAACGGGGGGCCTGATCCGGCCGCGCGGGCTGCTGTGACACCCGCCCGCGCGGGGTCACCATCGGGCCGGGAACTGGCGTGAATTCACCGACGCCGTGACACCCGCCCGCGCGGGGTCACCATCCGATGGCGTAGGCCGGGCGGCGGGCGTCGGCGCCGCCGGCATGGATGCCCGTCTCCAGGTCCTTGCGGATCATGCACACGGAACCCGCCCGCCACGTCCAGTCCGGCCACCAGTCCACGTCGTGGCCGCGGGAGTCCAGCGTGCGCGCGACGGTCTCGTCGATACGGCTCTCCAGCATCACCCTGGCCGGCTGGGTGCCGTGAGGCTCGAACGAATCGGGGAAGCTGTAGGTGGCGAACCGCGGCGCCTCGACGGCCTGTTGCGGGTTCATCCCCCACCGCGTGACGTTGAGGAAGCATTGCAGCATCGCCTGCACCTGGACGTCGCCGCCCGGCGTGCCGAAGGGCATGACGAACCCGCCCTCGCGGACGGCGAGCGCCGGGTTCGGGGTCAGGCGCGGGCGCTTGCCCGGCGCCACGGACGACGCGTGGTCCGGGTCGGCCCACGACTGTGACCCGCGCGACGACGGGCAGAGGCCGGTGCCCGGCACCACCGGCGCGTCGTTGGACGTGTCGCTGGGCGTGGCCGAGAACACGTTGCCGTGACGGTCGGTGACGCAGACGTAGGACGTATCGAGGGCCGGCATCCCCGCCGCGTCCGCCGAGGCATGACCGCCGGCGTGGCGCGGTCCGACGGCCGCCATCGCCGACGGGTCCCCGCCCGGCGGCATGTCGGGCCACGCCTCCTCCGGCCGGATCAGTTCGCGGCGGCGGCGGGTGTAGCCGTCCGACAGCAGTTCCCGCATGGGCACGGTCACGAAACGCGGGTCCCCGTAGTGGTGATGGCGGTCGGCGAAGGCGAGCTTGAGCGCCTCGATCAGCGTGTGGACGTAGTCCGGCGAGTTGTGGCCCATGGCGCCGAGGTCGAAACCGTCGAGCAGCCGCAGCGCCTGGAGGAGCGCCGGACCCTGGCACCACGGGCCGCAGGCGTAGACCCGCGTGCCGTCGTGGTCCACCGAGACCGGCGGCTCGATGCCGACGCGGAAGTCCGCGAGGTCGCGCGCGCGCAGCCAGCCGCCGTTCTCCTCGTGGAACTTCACGATGGCGGCCGCGACGTCGCCGCGATAGAAGGCGTCGCGCGCGGCCCGAAGCCCCGCCTCGCGCCCCCGGCCGGCGGCCGCGGCCTCCTCGTCGGCCATGTACTGCAGGGTGCGCCCGAGATCGCTCTGGACGAACAGGTCGCCCGTGGCGGGTGGCTTGCCGCCGGGCAGGTAGATCGCCGCGTTGGCGGGCCAGCGCCGGTAGTTCGCCTCGTTGGCGCGGATCAGGTCGGCCATCAGCGGATACATGACGAACCCTTCCGCGGCGAAGCGGATGGCGGCCGCGGCGACCTCGGCGAAGCTCATCGTGCCGTGACGTTCGAGCGCCGTGATCCAGGCGTCGGGCGCGGCCGGCACGACGGTCCGCAGGATGCCCTCGGGAACGTGGGACTCGTGCTCGCGCCGGAACAGCTCCGGGTCCGTGGCCGCGGGCCAGACGCCGAGGCCGCTGATGGTGACGACCTCCCGCGACTCCGCCAGGTACAGGATGATCGGCGCCACCCCGGCGACGTTGACCAGTTCGCTCTGCACCACGCCGAGGGCGATCCCGCCGGCGCATCCCGCGTCGATCGCGTTGCCGCCGGCCTCCAGCACCTCGAAGGCCGCGTGGGCGGCGAGATAGTGGCCGGCGACCGCCATGTGGCGCGTGCCCGCGATGGCCGGCCGCAGCGTCCCCACGCCCTCCTGGGCGCCGCAATCGTTCAGGCCGTCGATGGGCATGGCGCGTTCCTCCGTTCCCGGCCGAGCCGGCGTTCCGCCGCCGGCAAGCCTGCCATAGTGCGGCGGGACGCCCGATCCGGCAAACCGGCCGGGATCATCCGCGCTCCGATTCCCGTCACGACGCGCCGGTCCACGGGTCGACGATTTCAACGCCGGTGTGGTGGAACTCACCCGCGTTTCGCGTGACGACCGCGACACCGCGGCGGGCCGCCGTCGCCGCGAGAAAGGCGTCCGGCAAGTGGTCGTCGAGCGGCTCGCCCCGGCGGCGCTTCTCCTCCATGATGCGGGCGCATGTTCGGGCGTCGGCCAGGGTCCAATCGACGATCCGGTCCTCGAACAGCTCGTCCAGCAGGCTTTGAAACCGGCGCGTCAAGTCATCTCGGCGGCGTCCGGGGTCGAGGCGGCCGATGCCGTCGAGGATTTCCCACACGGTAACGGCGGCGAGGCCGATCCCTTCGCTGGCGATCGAATCGAGGAACTCGGCGACCCGCGGCTCCGGGTCGGGCCGCATCATTTCCGAGACGACGTTCGCGTCGAGAAGCCAGGCGATCGGCGAGGTCACGTCCCGTCCCCGTCGGCGAATCCGACAGGCTTGTAGCCGTAGCGCCCACGCGGCGGCGGCTCGACCCCGTGTTCGGGTCCGAAATGCCGCGCGAAGGCCTCGGACGGCTTCGGACGGCGTTCGGTCCTGACGCGCTTCTCGTGGATGAGGCGGCGGACGAACTCTTCCATCGAAACGCCGCCGCGCCGCGCCTCGCGCTTGAGCCAGGACTTGTCTCCGGGATCGATGCCGCGGACGGTGATGGTGGTGTTCATTCTGGCGGCCTCCCTGTCGTGCGGGGCGTCGATCCATCGGCCCGGCACATGCTGGTGGAAAGAGGGCGGCGGTTCGTGCGAACGATCTTTGGCTGCGCCGCGGACGCGCCGTGTCAACGTTCGCAGGACCCCGCGTTCACGCGCAAGTATTCGTCGATGAACTTGTCTACGCCTCGTGACACCGACGACAGGACATAGCCCGCATCTCCACCATGCGTTCCGGTAGAGCCCGTGTTCCAAGTCTCCGTGGGGTAGATTTGCTCAGAGGCAAAGTCCAAAACCAATTTATGGTATGCGATACGCATCGAATACGCTTGGCCAACCACGGCCACATTCACATACAGAAATTCGAATCCTCCGGCGTCGTAGAGACGTGCCCCTCGGAGCCTGCTGCGCACGGCCGTTTCTATCGCGTCCTTCGCCAGCCCGATGTCGGCGGCGTCTTGGTCCAAAGACTCGACCACCAAGCGCAGGGGTTTGCATGCGCTCCATAACATGAAGCGGTCATGGTCGCTCACCTCTTCCGCCGATGCGGGGGCGGCGAGGAACAGGGCCGCGGCGGCCAGAGGGAGTATCCTGCGGGTCATCGGCGGCAGGATACCCCATGGCGCGCCCCTCTTTCCATCGTCGCCGCCGTGCGCACAGTCGCAACGCCAGGCCGGCGGCGTCGAGGTCGCGGGCCTTGACGCGCGGGCAAGGCCCGTTCCACAAAGACGACACGGAGGCGATCCCGGAGAGGACGCGCCGGGCCGCACGGCCGCCGGCACGGCAAATTGAAGAGCTCGTCGGCGCGGCAGATTGGAGAGCTCATGTCGATCGACACCGTGGAGGCGGAGGTCCCGCCGCTCGATCCGGCCAAGTTCCGGGACCCCGAGATCACCGCCGACGGATCGGCGCGGGCGAAGGTCGGGCTGAAGAGGCTGGAGACGCTGTGGTTCAACACCGGCACGCTCTGCAACCTCGCCTGCGTCAACTGCTACATCGAGTCGAGCCCGACCAACGACCGGCTCGCCTACGTCACCGCGGCGGAGGTTCGCGCCTACCTCGACGAGATCCGGCGCGACGGCTGGGCGGTCCGCGAGATCGGCTTCACGGGCGGCGAGCCGTTCATGAATCCGCAGATCATCGGCTGTATCGAGGCGTGCCTGTCGCGGGGGCTGGACGTGCTGGTGCTGACCAACGGGATGCGGCCGATGATGAAGCTCCAGGATGCGTTGTCGCGGCTGAACGGGACGTATGGCCGCCGACTCACGATCCGCGTATCGCTCGATCACTACACGCCGGCCCTCCACGATCTCGAACGCGGCGCGCGCAGCTGGGAACGGACGCTGCCGGGCCTCAAGTGGCTGTCCGGGCAGGGGTTCCGCGTCACCGTGGCGGGGCGGACCCCGTGGGCCGAATCGGAGGACAGCCTGCGGACCGGCTATGCCCGGCTGTTCGCGGCCGAGAACATCCGCGTGGACGCCCGCGACCGCGCGGCGCTCGTCCTCCTGCCGGAGATGGACGAGACCGTCGACGTGCCCGAGATCACCACGGCGTGCTGGGGGACCCTGGGCGTCGATCCGGACGAGGTGATGTGTGCCACGTCGCGCATGGTGGTGAAGCGCAAGGGCGCCGCCGCGCCGGTCGTGCTGCCCTGCACGCTGCTGCCCTACGACGCGCGCTTCGAGCTGGGCGCGACGCTCGCCGACGCCACGGGCGAGGTGCCCCTCAACCACCCCTACTGCGCCAAGTTCTGCGTCCTCGGCGGCGGCTCCTGCTCCGCCGCGAGGTGACGCGCGGGGCCGGCCCCCCGCCGACTCACGGTCGCGGCCGGTCGAGAACCGGGTCCGCCACGCCCGCGGCCTCGCAGGCGGCGCTGACGATGGCCGAGAAGTCCTTGTCGGCGTATTTCGACTCGAGCAGCTCGTCGTAGTGGGCGAGCGCCAGGTCGGCGAGCGGCGTATCCATCCCGAGCGCGTCCGCCAGACGGACGCCGAGTGCGAGGTCCTTGCGGGCGAGCCGCATGGCGAACCCCGGTTCGAGATCGCCGGCGAACAGCTTCGGCAGCCAGCCCGTCGACAGGCATCCGTTGGTCGCCGTCGTGCCGGTGATCACCCGCCAGACGACGTCGGCAGGCAGGCCGGCCTTCATGGCCATGGAGAGCGCCTCGGCGTTGGCCTTCGCGGTGATCATCGTCAGGAAGTTGTTCACGATCTTGCAGCGGATCCCGGCGCCCACCGGGCCGCAATGGACGATGGTGTCTCCCATCGCCTCGAGCAGCGGCCGGACGCGCTCCACGTCCCCGGCCTCGCCGCCGACCATGAACATCGACGTGCCGGCGGCGGCCTGCGGCGGCAGCCGGCCCACGGCCGCGTCCACGAAGGTCATGCCGGCGGCCTTGGCCGCCTCCGCGAGCGTGTCGGTGTCGCCGGGATAGATCGTGCTCGTATCGAGCACGATGGTCCCCGGACGGCCGCTCTCGACGATGCCGCCGGGCCCGGAGACGACGTCCACGACCTGCGGCGAGCCGGGCAGCATCGTGATCACGACGTCGCTGTTCTCCGCGACCGCGGCCACGCTTTCCGCGCCCGAGGCGCCGAGCGCGATCAGCGGCGGCATCCTCGACCGGTCGACGTCGAACACCGTGACGTCGAACCCCTTCCTCAGGAGATTGCTCGACATGGGCGTCCCCATGACGCCCAGACCGATGTAGCCGATCCGATCCATGATTCCGCCCTCCGTCGTCGGACGATGTTCCGGCGCGGGATCATACCCGAGGGCCGCCACGTCCGGGAACGATCCGCCCCGGCGCGCTCGTGGTGGCCGGTGGCCAGTGGGCAGTGGCCGGTGGGCGGTGCTCCGACGGTGTGCAAGGTGTGCAATTCGATGCGCCGCACCCTCAACCGGCAACTGGCCACTGGCCACTGGCAACTGGCCGGTGTGCAATGTGTGCCATTCGGCGCGCCGCACCCCCAACCGGCAACTGGCAACCGGCAACCGACCACCGCCCGGAACCCGCGGCTTCCGGTTGCCCCCGGCGGGGCGCCCGCCTAGATTCGCCGCCCGTGGCCGGGGAGACCTCCATGGACGTCACGCGCGACATGTGCGGCGAAGGACCGCGCCGCGGCCGGCGTCGCGGGGCGCGGGCGGGACGGCGGGGATGAGCGGCCCTCTCGACGGCGTGCGGGTCATCGACCTGACCACCATCCTGCTCGGCCCCTTCGCCACCCAGATTCTCGGCGACATGGGTGCCGACGTGATCAAGGTCGAGCCGCCCGGCGGCGATCCCATGCGCGGCCTGGGACCCAAACGCTCCGACGGCATGGGGCCGGTGTTCCTGAACAGCAACCGCAACAAGCGCGGCCTCGCGCTCGACCTCAAGGCCGCGGAGGGCCGCGCCGCCATGCTCAAGGTCGTGGAGTCGGCGGACGTGTTCTTCCACAACATGCGCCCCCGCGGCGTGCGCGGCCTCGGCCTCGCCTACGAGGACCTGCGCGGGATCAACCCCCGCCTCGTCTATTGCGGCGCCCACGGCTACCGGGAGGGCGGACCCTACGGACACAAGCCGGCCTACGACGACATGATCCAGGCAGCCTCGGGCGTGGCCATGCTGCAGGCCGAGGTGGGCGACCGGCCGGCCTACGTCGCCAACGTGATGTGCGACAAGATCGTCGCCCTGTCGGCGGCCGGTGCGGTGGCCATGGCGCTGTTCCACAGGGAGCGGACCGGGCGCGGCCAGCGCGTCGAGGTCCCGATGTTCGAGACCATGGTCGGCTTCCTGCTGCCGGAGCACTGGATGGGCATGACCTTCGAGCCGCCCCTGGGGCCGGCCGGCTACGGCCGTGTGCTGTCGTCCGGGCGGCGCCCGTACAGGTCGAGGGACGGCTGGATCGCGGCGATGCCGTACTCGGACCGCCAGTGGGAGACCTTCTTCCGGCTGGCGGGGCGCGAGGAACTGCTGGAGGACCCGCGTTTCGCCACCCTGGACGCGCGGCTGACCCATATCGAGGAGCTCTACGACGAACTCGCCGGAATCGTCGCCACGCGGACGACCGCCGAATGGCTGGAGGCCCTGGACGAGGCGCAGATCCCGGCGATGACCGTCAACTCGATCGACGACCTCGCGGACGACCCTCACCTCGCCGAGACCGGCTACTGGCAGGCCATGGAACACCCCACCGAGGGCGCCCTGCGCCTGCCCGGCATCGCCACCGCGTTCTCCGACTCGCCCGGCGCCGTGCGCCTGCCGCCGCCGCGCCTCGGCGAGCACACGGCGGAAGTGCTGGCGGAAGCCGGCCTGTCGAAGGCCGAGATAGGCGCTCTCGTGAAGGCCGGGGTGGCGGTGGCCTGAACCGTCCGATCCCCCCGGAACCCGCGCGGGGCGCGCGCCTTTCGCCGTCCGCGCAACCGTGCTAAACGGGGCGGTATTCCCGCCGTGTTCCCCGCTTCCCCGGAAACCCGCGCATGGCCCGTCTGATCGGCGTCGACGTCGGCGGCACCAATACCGATCTGGTGTTCCTGGATACCGAGGCCGGCGAGCTGCGCGTCGCCAAGGTGCCGTCGACGCCGTCCAACCAGGCGGACGGCCTGATGCGCGGGATCGGCATCCTGGGCGTCCCGCTGAACGAGGTCGACCTGCTGATCCACGGCACGACCGTGGCGACCAATGCCGTGATCGAGCGCAAGGGCGCCCGCTGCGGCCTGATCACGACCAGGGGCTTCCGCGACGTCCTCGAGATGGGGCGTCGCGACCGCCGCCAGACGTATGGGCTGTTCGGCGACTTCCAGCCCCTGATCGACCGCGAGGACCGCCGCGAGGTGGACGAGCGCGTGAGCGCCGGGGGCGACGTCCTCGCCCCCCTCGACCCCGACGAGGCGCGCGCCGCGGCCAGGGCGCTCGCCGACGACGGTTGCGAGGCCCTGGTCATCTCGTTCATGCACGCCTACGCCAACACGCGCAACGAGGAGGCCGCCGGCGCGGCGGCGCGGGAGGTGTGGCCCAACGACTTCGTCGTCACCAGCTCCGAGGTCCTGCCCGTGGTCCGCGAGTTCGAGCGGACCAGCACCGCTGTCGTCAGCGGCTACGTCCAGCCGCTCATCTCGCGGTATCTCACGCGCCTGGGGGAGCGGCTGAACGAGGGCGGCCACGACAGGGAGTTCCTGGTCGTCCAGCTGAACGGCGGCGTGATGACGGCGTCCGTGGCGGCGCGCCTGGCCTCCAACACCATCCTCTCCGGACCCGCCGCCGGCGTCACCGCGGCGGCGGCCATCGCCGCCGACATGGACGTCGGCGACGTGGTGTGCTGCGACATGGGCGGCACCAGCTTCGACGCCTGCATCATCCGCGGCGGCGCGCCCCTGATCGCCGCCGAGAAGCACCTGGACTTCCGTATCCCGCTGAGCCTGCCGATGCTCGACGTCGACGCCATCGGGGCGGGCGGCGGCAGCATCGCGCGCCTCGATTCCTCCGGCATCGTCGAGGTCGGCCCGGAGAGCGCGGGCGCCGATCCAGGGCCGGCCTGCGCCGGGCGCGGCGGAACCGAGCCGACGGTGACGGACGCGAGCCTGGCGCTCGGATACCTCGACCCCGGCGAAGCCATCGGGCGCGACGAGGGCGCCGGCATGGACGTCGAAATGGCGCGCGCGGCGATCCGGGAGAGGATCGCCGGACCGCTCGGCCTGGCGGTGGAGGACGCCGCGGAGTCCATCCTCGCGGTCACCGGCGCCCGGATGGCGGGCCACGTGCGGCGGAAGCTCCTCGGCAAGGGCCTCGACCCGCGCGAGTTCTCGGTGATCGCCTTCGGCGGCGCCGGGCCGGTTCACGTGAACCGGATCACCCGCGAGGTGGGGTTCCGCGCGGCCATCGTCCCCGCCTTTCCGGGGCTGACCTCGGCGCTCGGATGCGTGCTCGGGCGCCTGCGGCACGACTACCTGCGCACCGTGAACGTCGGGCTCGACACGCTCGACCCCGCCGTCCTCGGCGCCATCCTCGACGAGGAGACGCGGAAGGGACGGGCGCTGCTCGCCGCGGAAGGCGTGCCCGCCGACCGGATCGCGACGACCCTGGGGGCGGACATGTGCTACGCCGGTCAGGCCTACGTCATCCAGGTGACCTTCCCCGACGACGAGCCGCTGTCGCGGGACTCGATCCGCAGGGCCTTCGACGCTGCCTACCGGGAACGGTTCGCCAACCTGCTGCCGCACGCGGCCATAAGGATCGTCAGCACCCGGGTGACGGTCGCCAGCACCGGGGACGTTCCCTCCGTCGCCGACTTCATCTCCGCGCCCGCGGACACGCGGCCGACCGCCGGCGTCGCGCGCGCCTACTTCGGCGGCGCCTGGATCGACGCCGCCAGGTATCGCCGCGCCGAGCTCCCGGCGGGCTTCCGCGTCGACGGGCCGGCGTTGCTTACGCAGCCCGACTCCACCACACTGATCGAGCCGGGCTTCTCCGCCACGGTGCATCCGACGGGGAACCTGCTGATCGAGGCGGACGCCTGAGACAGGATCGGAACATGTGCAACATCGACCCGACGACCCTCGCCGTCGTCCGCGGCGCGCTCGAGCAGATCGCGGACGAGATGGACACCGTGCTGTCGACCTCGGCCTTCTCGCCCGTCATCTCCGACGCCTGGGATCGCGCCAGCGGCATCTTCCATCCCAAGACGGGGGAGGTGATCGTCCAGGGCCGGACGGGCCTGCCCATCTTCATCATCGTCATGCAGCACACGGTGCAGCACGTGCTGAAGGACCACCCGCCGGAGACCATGAAGCCGGGCGACGTGTTCATCGTCAACGACCCCTACCGCGGCGGCACCCACACCATGGACGTGAAGTTCGTCCGCCCCTTCTTCCGCGACGGCGAGCTCAAGGCACTGCTGGCGAACACGGGCCACTGGCCGGACGTCGGCAGCATGACTCCGGGCGGCTTCACGACGACGGCCACGGACATCTACCAGGAAGGGTTCCGCATCCCGCCCGTCAGGATCTGCGACGGCGGCGAGTTCAACCACATCCTCGCCGACGTGATGTTCCACAACATGCGCGTGGCGGACGACCGCCGCGGCGACATGGCGGCGCAGCTCAACTCCCTGGAGATGGGCGACAAACGCCTGCGCGAGTTCTTCGACCGTTTCGACGAGGACACCGTCTTCGCCTGCGTCGACGAGCTGAAGGCCCGGTCGGAAAGGCTGATGCGCGAACGCATTTCCGACATCCCCGACGGGACGTACCGGTTCGTCGACCACATGGATTCCGACGGACTCGACGAGGGCCGGCTGACGATCGACGTCAAGATGATCGTCGACGGCACGACCATCACCTTCGACCTCTCCGGCAGCTCGCCCGAATGTCGGGGCCCGTTCAACAGCCCCTACAGCAACACCGTGACCGGCACCATGATCGCCGTGAAGCACGTGTTCTGGGACGTCCCGATCAACTCCGGGTGCTTCGAGCCCTTCGACTGGATCATCCCCGAGGGATCGATGCTCAATCCGCGCCCGCCGCGGCCGGTCTCCGGCACGACCACCGAGTCGTGCAACATGATCGTCAGCACGACGCTCGGCGCGCTGGCCCAGGCGGTGCCGGGCCGGGTGCCGGCGGGCTACTTCGCGACCGGCTCGAACGTCTGCCTCGGCGGCACGCACCCGGACCACGGGGAGTATGCGGCCCTGCTGCTGATCGGCGGCGGGATGGGCGGCAATCCCGACGGCGACGGCCTCAACAACGGCTGCCCGGCGATCGGCGGCTCGCGCAACGGCTCGATCGAGATCATCGAGCAGTCGGTCCCCTATCTCTTCACCAGGTACGGGCTGCGCGAGGGCTCCGCCGGCGACGGCGAGTTTCGCGGCGGGCTCGGCGTCGAGGCGGCCCTGCGGCTCCACGCGGGCGAGGGCTACCTCACGTTCCTCGGCGACCGGGGCATGACCGGCCCCTACGGCCTCGAGGGCGGCGCGCCGGGCGCCACCGCCGATCACGAGTTCCACACCGGCGGCGACCACTGGCGGGCGCCGCACAGGACCAAGATCGACCGCGTGCACCTGAAGCCCGGCGACGGCATGATCGTGCGCACTCCGGGAGGCGGCGGCTACGGCGACCCGGCCCGGCGGTCGCCGGAGGCCCGCGCCGCCGACGCGCGCCGCGGCTATCTCGGCCCGGTCGCCCAGGCCGCCGAATAGCCCCCCGGAACGCGGCGGCGCCATGACCCCGCCCGAGCACGCCCGCGCCGTCGTCATCGGCGGCGGCGTCGCCGGCTGCTCGGTCGCGTATCGTCTCGCCGAGCTCGGCTGGACGGACGTCGTCCTGATCGAGCGCAACACCGTGTCTTCCGGCACCACGTGGCACGCCGCCGGCGACGTCAACGTCGTCCGCGGCTCTCTGGAGGCGACGCGGATCGTTCGCGACAGCGTCGAACTCTACCGGTCCGCGTCGGCGGAGACCGGCCAGGACATCGGGTTCAAGCACTGCGGGCTGATCTCGCTGGCCCAGAGCGCCGACCGCATGACCGACTACCGCCGCCAGATGGCGCTGTTCCGGTCCGTCGGCGGCGAGGCCGACGTGGTGGCGCCGGAAGAGGTCGCCCGGCTCAACCCGTTCGTGCGCAACGACGACGTCCTCGGCGCGCTCCACGCACCCGAAGCCTACCGGGTCAACCCGGCGGACGTGGCCCAGGCGGTGTCGAAGGCGGCGCGCCGACGCGGCGTCGCGCTCCTCGAGAACACCCGCGTCACCGGCATCGAGACGCGGCGGGCGGGACGGACGCGCGAGATCGTCGCCGTCGACACCGACCGGGGCCGGATCGCCTGCGAGACCGCGGTGCTGGCCGGCGGCGCGTGGTCCCGCGACGTCGGGCGGCTGGCCGGCGTCTCGGTCCCGCTGCACGCGGTCGAGCACAGCTACCTGATCACCAACGCGATCGACGGCGTGGACGACCGGCTGCCGATCTCGCGCGACCCCGACGCCTACATCTATTCGCGCGAGGAGGTCGGCGGCTTCCTCATCGGGTTCTTCGAGCCGGACGCCAAGCCGCTCTCCAGGGCGCAATTGCCGGACGACTTCTCGTTCGCCAGCCTGCCGGAGGACTGGGACCATCTCGAACCTCACATAGCCGCCGCCGTCAACCGCTACCCGGCGCTGGAGACCGCCGGCATCAAGCTCCTGTTCACCGGCCCCGAGAGCTTCACGCCCGATGGCGCGTTCCTCCTGGGTCCGGCCCCCGACGTGTGCGGGCTGTTCGCCCTCGCCGGCATGAACTCGTCGGGCATCGCGATGTCGGGCGGCGCGGCCAGGGTCCTGGCGGAGTGGATCGACGGCGGCGAACCCACGATCGACGTCACGGCGTTCGACATGCGCCGTTTCCCGCGCCTGCTGGGCAACGCCGCGTGGCTGGCGGAACGCGCCAGGGAGCTGCCGAGTCGGCTGTTCGAGGCCAACCTGCCCCGGCGCGAGCACGGGCGCGGCCGGAACCTGCGCCTGTCGCCCCTGCACGGCCGGTTGGCGGCGGCGGGCGCGCGCTTCGGACAGGTCGCCGGCTGGGAACGCCCCAACTGGTTCGCGCCCGGCGACCGCGACGTCGACGACGCGCCGACCTATGGGCGGCCCGGCTGGTTCGACGCCGTGGCCGGGGAGCACCGGGCGGCGCGTGAGGCCGTGGCGCTGTTCGAACGCTCGCCCATGGCCAAGATCCTGGTCGAGGGTGCGGATGCCGAGGATCTGCTGGAAACGGTGTGCGCCAACGACCTCTCGGGTCCCGACGGGCGGTTGGTCTACACCGCCATGCTCAACGCCAACGGCGGGTTCGAGGCCGACCTCACGGTGACGCGCCTCGGCGGCGACCGGTTCCTCGTCGTCACCGGCGCCAACGAGGGGGTCCGCGACCACGACCGCATCGCGCGGCACGCCGGCGACCGGCGGGTCTCGGTCGCCGACGTGACGAGCGCCTTCGCCGGACTCGCCCTGACCGGGCCCGCCGCCCGCGAGCTGCTGTCGCGCGTCACGGAGGACGACGTGTCGAACGAGGCGTTTCCGTACCTTGCCGCGCGGGAGATCTGGGTCGGCCCCGGGCGCGCGTGGGCGCTGCGCGTCTCCTACGCTGGCGAGCTCGGCTGGGAACTGTTCCTCCCCACCGAGAGCGCCGCCGCGGTCCACGACGCCATCGTCGCCGCGGGCGACGGCCTCGGCCTCGTCCACGCCGGCGCCTACGCCGCCAACACCCTGCGCCTGGAGAAGGGCTTCCGCGCCTGGGGCCACGACCTCACGCCGGTGGACACGCCGCTCGAGGCCGGACTCGGGTTCGCCGTGCGCCTCGACAAGCGCACGCCGTTCATCGGGCGGGACGCCCTGCTGCGCCAGCGCGACGACGGCGTCCGCAAGCGCCTGGCCGTGTTCACGATGGACGAGGCCGGGCTGTGGCCCGTCGTGCACGAGCCGGTCCGGCGCGACGGCGAGGTCGTGGGCCACCTCACGTCGTCGGGCTACGGCTACTCCGTCGGCAAGATGGTCGGCATGGGCTTCGCGCGGAACGGCGGCGACCCGGTCGGCGAGGAGTTCATCGATTCGGGCGCCTGGGACGTCGAGATCGCCGGCGAGCGCATCCCCGCCCAGGCGAGCCTCGCCGCCCCCTACGACCCCACGGGCGCGCGCATGAGGGGATAGACGGCGCCGCGGGCGCGGATCGAACCTCCCGCATCCGCGCCACGCCGGGAACACCACCGCCAGCCAGGAGACCTCCGCCATGCCGCGCAAGGCGCAACAGCTTGCAGAGCCTGTCGATACGACGATGGACACGCCGACGGCGACGGTGTTCTCGGGCCGGCGCACGGTCCACGCGCCGTCCTTGGTGCTGCCCGACGGGCTCGAGCCGAACACCCGGCTCAAGATGGACGGACTCGAGTTCCTGTCGATGCTCCCCGCCGGCGCCATCCCCGTCGCCTTCCTCGATCCGCAATACCGCGGCGTTCTCGAAAAGCTGTCCTACGGCAACGAGGGCAAGGATCGCGGCAAGCGGCGAAGCGCCCTGGAGCAGATGACCGAGGCCGTGATCGGCGGCTTCGTGCGCGGAATCGACCGCGTGCTGATTCCGTCCGGCCACCTGTTCCTGTGGGTGGACAAGTTCCATCTGTGCCAGGGCGTGCGCCCGTGGTTCGACGGAACGGCGCTCGACATCGTGGATCTGGTGACGTGGGACAAGGGCACGTTCGGCATGGGCTACCGCACCCGCCGCCGGGCGGAGTATTGCGTCGTCCTCCAGAAACGGCCGCGCAAGGCCAAGGGCGTCTGGAAAATCCACAACATCCCCGACGTGGTCCAGGAGCGGGCGTCCCAGCGGGACCACCCGCACGCGAAGCCGGTCGACCTGCAAGGCGAACTCATGGCCGCCGTGAGTCACGAGGGCGATTTCGTGATCGACCCCGCCGCCGGATCGTTCTCCGTCCTGCAAGCGGCGCGGAACCGTCGGCGCACGTTCCTCGGCTGTGACCTGAACGGGTAGCCCCGTGGCCGGACGCGAGTTCCGCACCCTGCTGGAGATCGGCTATGATGCCGTTGTGGAAGCGCGGCGCGCCGATGGGGCGGATAACGCAGAGTTCTTTCTGTCCGAGCTGGTCAAGATCGAATCAATCCGGCGGCGGCTCCGTGATCTGCTTGGCCAGGATCGCATGTAATTCCCTTTTCGGATGACCGCCAACTGGCGCAATCGGACGCTGTTTCACGGCGACAACCTCGGCTTCCTCCGGGCCATGAACTCGGAGTCGGTGGATCTGATCGCGACGGACCCGCCGTTCAACAAGGGGCGCGACTTCCACGCGACGCCGGACTCGCTGGCGGCCGGGGCCAGGTTCCAGGATCGATGGTTGTGGGAACGCGACGTGCATCAGGCTTGGGTGGACGAGATCACCGACGATCACCCCAGGCTCATGGAGGCCATCGAGTCGGCCCGCTACGCGCACTCGGACGGCATGGGCGCCTATATGTGTTTCATGGCGGTTCGGCTGCTGGCGATGCACCGGGTGCTGAAGCCGACCGGGAGCATCTATCTCCACTGCGATCCCACGGCCAGCCATTATCTCAAGGCCGTCATGGACGCCATCTTCGGGTGCGAGAATTTCAGGGACGAGATTGTCTGGCGGAGGAACGAATCCGGCGCGAAGGGCAGCCAGCATTCGGCCCGACGATGGGGCAACAACGTCGACCATGTGCTGTATTTCGCCAAGACCGACAAGGCGGATTTGGAACCGCGCATCGTTCAAGACTTGTCGGAAGACGCACTCAAGCGGATGTTCCCGAAGATCGACGAGAACGGGCAGCGATACAATACGAAGATGACGGCCTGGTGCTCTCCGTCAATGGGAGCAAGGCCGAACCTTTGCTACGAATTTCACGGCCACCTTCCGCCCTACCCGTCCGGTTGGCGTCTCGGGCCGCGCCGGATGCAGGAAGAGTACGAAAAGGGGAACATCGTCGTTCTCCCCGACAAACTGGAGCGGCGATCCTACGCCAGGGACTATCAGGGAGTTTCGCCCGGCAACCTGTGGACGGATACGGAACTTCTGCTCGGAGCGCAGAGTGCGGAGCGCACGGGTTATCCGACGCAAAAGCCGTTGGCGTTGCTCGAACGAATCATCAAGGCGTCTTCCGACGAAGGGGATGTCGTCTGCGATCCCTTTGCCGGCTGCGCCACAACCCTCGTGGCCGCCGAGAAGCTGCGACGGCAATGGGTCGGCATGGACATATGGGAAGGCTCGCACCGCCTTGTCGTGAAACGCCTGCGGGACGCCGCGGGCATCTTCGGCGACGTGACCTTTACCGCCGATCTCCCTGCCCGGACCGACGACGGGGAGACCGCTGCGCCGTTCCTCCGCGTCAAGCAGCGGGTGAAGGAACCGGACGGCCCCAGGTGGACCCGAACGGAGATGTACGAGCATCTGCTGGAGCAGAACGGCCCCCGTTGCCAGGGCTGCGACCGATCGTTCGACGACCCCCGCTATCTCGAACTCGACCACAACACGCCGCGCAGCGACGGCGGCTTGAACCACGTCTCCAACCGCATCCTGTTGTGCGGACCCTGCAACCGGCTCAAATCCAACACGTTCACGCTCAGCGGGCTGCGGCGCGAGAATCGGAAACGGGGGTACATGCGATGACCGGCAAGCCGACTGTCGCCGAACCGGTTCTGGATCGGCGCCAAAGCGACCGGATCGAGCGTCCCCGCACCCTGCCGGAGGCGGCCGTCACGCGGCGGCGTCCCGGAGGGCCCGCCACACGCGCTGGGGCGTCGCCGGACAGTCGAGGCGGCGGACGCCGCGCGCCGACAGGGCGTCGATCGCCGCGTTCACGAGCGCCGGAGGCGCGCCGACGGCGCCGGACTCCCCGCAGCCCTTGACCCCGAGCGGGTTGCTCTCCGTCGGGATCTCGTTGAACGAGATGGCGAGGTCGCACATGTCGTCGGCCCTGGGCAGGGCGTAGTCCATGAACGAGCCCGTCACCGGCTGCCCGGTCTCGCGGTCATGGGCCATCTCCTCGAGCAGGGCCTGGCCCGCGCCCTGGGCCACGCCGCCCTGAACCATGCCCCGGACGATCATCGGGTTGACGATGATCCCGAAGTCGTCGACGGCCGTGTAGCGCGCCACCGAAACCGCGCCGGTCTCGGGATCGATCTCGACCTCGGCGACGTGGCAGCCGTTGGGCCAGGCGGAGGCGCGGCGCCGGTAGCGCTCGTGCGTGTCGAGGTCCTCGTCGAGACCCTCGGGACGGCGCCCCGGATCGCGGGCGACGGCGGCCGCCTCGAAGAGGCCGAGCACCCGGTCGGTCCCGGCGACGACGAAGCGTCCGTCCGCGAATTCGACATCCGCGACGGCCGCCTCCAGCACGTGGGCGGCGACCATGCGGCCCTTCTCGATCGCGCGGTCGGCGGCGGCGCGCAGGGCCGATCCCCCCATCTCGGTCGACCGCGAGCCGCCGTGGCCGCCGCCGATCACGATCCGGTCGGTGTCGCCCTGATCGAAGCCGATGCGGTCGAGGGGCACGCCGAGCCGGTCCGAGGCGATCTGGCGCAGCGTCGTCGGGAGGCCCTGGCCGTTGTCGAAGGCGCCGAGCAGGAGCGTGACGGTGTCGTCCTCCGCGAACCGGACGTCGGCGCCTTCCTCCGCCGGCCCCAGCGAGTCGTCGATGTAGCAGCCGACGCCGATGCCGCGAAGCATCCCGCGCGATTCGGAATCGGCCCGGCGCGCCGCGAACCCGGCGTAGTCGGCCGCCGCCAGGGCGCCCTCCAGGGCCGCCGGGAAGTCGCCCGAATCGAACGTGAAGCCGAAGGGGGTCGTGTACGGCAGGGCGGCGGCCGGGACGAGATTGCGGCGCCGCAGCTCCGCCGGGTCGATCCCCATGTCGTCTGCCGCGGCGTCGAGCAGCCGTTCGATCAGATAGATCGCCTCGGCACGCCCGACGCCGCGATAGGAACCCGTCGGCGTCTTGTTGGTGAAGACGGTCTTGACCTCCAGATGCGCCGCCGGGACGTCGTAGACGCCCGAGGCCGCCGAGGCGTTGGCCTTGGTCGGCAGCATGGGCGTCGAGCCGGCGACGTAGGCCCCGTGCGTGGCGATCGTGCGGACGCGGAGTCCGAGGATGCGCCCGTCGGCGTCGAACGCCATCCGGGCGTCGCTCACGTGGTCGCGGGCCTGATCGTCGCTGACGAAGGACTCGCCGCGGCCGCCCGTCCACCGGACCGGCCGGCCGAGCCGCCGCGCCGCCCACAGGACCAGCGCGTACTCGGGATAGGCGTAGTTCTTCATGCCGAAGCCGGCGCCGACGTCGGGCGCCACCACCCGCAGATCGGCCTCGGCGACGTGAAGCACCTGCTCGGCGAGTTGCCGGCGCAGGTTGTGAACGTAGGCGCAGGTGACGTGCAGCGTGTACCGCCCCGTGGCCGGGTCGAACTCGCCCGCCGCCGCGCGGCCTTCCAGGGAGGCGACGGCGAGGCGGTTGTTGACCAGCCCCGCGATCTCCGTCACGTGCGCCGCGGCGGCGAACGCCGCCTCGGTGGCCGCGGCGTCGCCGGCTTCCCAATCGACGCAGACGTTCCCCGGCGCCTCGTCCCAGAGCCGGGGGGCGTCCGCGTCCGCGGCCCGGGCCGTATCGGTGACGGCCGGCAGGGGCGCGTAGTCGACCCGCACGAGATCTGCGGCGTCCCGCGCCCGGTCTTCCGTCTCGGCGACGACCAGAGCCACCGGATCGCCGACGTGGCGCACCCGGTCGCGGGCGAGCGGCCAGCGCCGGGGCACGAAGCACGTCCGTCCGTCGCGGCCCTCGATCGTCGCGGCGCAGGGGATCGGGCCGATTCCGTCGGCGGCGAGGTCGGCGTGGGTGAACAACGCCAGGACGCCGGGCGCCCGCGCCGCCTCCGCGCCGTCGATCCCCCGCACGTCGGCGTGGGCGTGCGGCGAGCGGACGACCACGGCCACCGCCTCGCCGGCGAGCCGGACGTCGTCGACGTAGCGCCCGCGCCCGGTCAGGAACCGTTCGTCCTCCACCCGTCGCACGGGCTCGCCGATCCGCGCCATCCGCTCCCTCCCCGTCGCCGCGCTTCCGTCGCCCTCCAAGCCTGCGCCGCCGAAGCAGGCGGCGCAAGGACCGTCGCGGTGCGGACGGGAGGGGCGGGGGAGGCGGGAAGGATGAGGTACACGGGATTCCGGTCTATGGTTCGCCGGGGACAGGACCGGAGGCCCGGCCATGGACATCGCCGCCCACATGGAGAAGGCCGCGCGCATGGACGCGGTCCACCGGCGCCTCGACCGCGAAGCCGACTTCGAGCTGTGGTACTGGATGGCGCTCGACGCGGGCAACCAGGCCATGAACGCGGCCCTGCACGCGGCCGGCGTGACGGCCGAGGAGCCCGAGCTCGCGTCCCAGGTCAACGACGTCTACATGCGCCGGACCGGGACCGGGGAATGGGAGCGCGTCGTCAGGCGGGGGGCCGACATCATCCATCCGCAGATGAGCGCATTCGACAGGCCCCTGCCCGCACGGCTGCGGGAGGCGATGGACGCGCTGCATACGCTGGAGAGCCACCGCGACCCCTGCGTCCGCCTCGGCCGGGAAGCGACGCCCGAGATCATGGACGTCTGCGGCGAAGCTTACGCGACGGTCATGACCATCGCCCGGGAGGTCGTGGCGTCGGCCACGCCGGCGGAGGGCGCGCCGTGACCCCGGCGCGCCACCGCGCTGTCGCCGGGCGCATCGCGCGCTCTCTGGAGAAGGTCGCGGCGTCCGACTACGAGGCCGTCATCGAGGGCTGCATGTTGGCCGGCACCCACTGGTTCAACGCCGCGTTGCACGAGATGGGCCTGTCGGCGGAGGACCGAGACGCCGTGCACGTCGAGTACATGATCGTGCACGAGCGCCGCAAGGCGTGGCTCGTCGCGCCGGCCATGGTGGAAGCCCTGGAGCGCATCGAGGACATGCGGGCGCTTCACGTGCGGGGAAACGTGGACGGCGGCGAAGAGGCGGCCACGGAGGCGCTCCGGCGCCTCGACGTCATCCGCGAGGCCGCCGCCGGCGCCAGGCCCCTCGGCCTGACGCCTCCCGATCTCGGCCACGTCGGCCTGTCCCCGGCGGCCCGGGACGTCCCGCCGCGCCCGTCCGCGCCGCCGCGACCGCCAGGCGAGGATGTGCGATAGTCCCCGCCGGTCGCTTGGCGGACCGGCAGGGAGGGCGGCATGACGGACGACGGCTCCGACCGGCACGCGGGCGTTCGCTATCAGCCCGACGACAGGCCCCCGGCGGCGCTCTCCGTCGGCCTCGGCCTGCAGCTCGCCCTGCTCTGCGTGGCCGGCATCGTGCTGACGCCCTCGATCATCGTGCGGGCCGCCGGCGGCGGCGAGACCTACCTGTCCTGGGCGGTGTTCGCCGCGGTCGCGGTCAGCGGCGCGACGACGGTGCTGCAGGCGGTTCGCATAGGCCGCATCGGCGCCGGTTACGTCCTCGCCATGGGCACGTCCGGAGCCTTCATCGCGGTCTCCGTCGCGGCCCTCGCCCAGGGCGGCCCGGCGATGCTGGCGACGCTGGTGATCATCTCCTCGTTGTGCCAGTTCATTCTCGCCGCGCGCCTCTCGCTGCTCCGGCGCATCCTGACCCCGGCCGTGACCGGGACCGTGATCATGCTGATACCGGTCACGGTGATGCCGATCATCTTCAAGGGGTTCGGGGACGTGCCCGCCGGGACGCCGGCGTCCGCGGCGCCGTTCTGCGCCCTCGCGACCGCACTCGTCATCGGCGGCATCGCGCTCAAGGCGACGGGCGCCGGGCGCCTGTGGGCGCCGGTCGTCGGCGTCGCCGCCGGCTCGGTGCTGGCCGCCTTCTACGGCATCTACGACACGGGCCGCGTGGCGGAGGCGTCGTGGATCGGCTTCCCGGAGAGCGGATGGCCGGGTTTCGATCTCGACTTCGGGCCGGTCTTCTGGACGCTCCTCCCGGCATTCCTGTTCGTGACCCAGGTCGGCGCCATCGAGACGATCGGCGACGGGGTCGCCATCCAGCGCGTGTCGTGGCGCCGGCCCCGCGCGGTCGACTTCCGGTCGGTGCAGGGCGCGGTGGCCGCGGACGGCGTGGGCAACCTGCTGTCGGGCCTCGCCGGCACGGTGCCCAACACGACCTATTCGACGAGCATCTCGATGACCGCGCTCACCGGGGTGGGCGCCCGCAGCGTCGGCGTTGCGGTGGGGGTGGCGTTCATCGTCCTGGCGTTCGTTCCCAAGGGCCTCGCCGTGGTCCTGGCGATACCGGGTCCGGTCGCGGCGGCCTACATCACCGTGCTGCTGGCCATGCTGTTCGTGGTCGGCATGAGGATCGTCGTCCAGGACGGGGTGGACTATCGCAAGAGCCTGGTCGTCGGCGTCGCGTTCTGGATCGGCGTGGGGTTTCAGAACGGCCTGATCTTTCCCGAGTACGTGTCGAGGCTCGGGGGCGGCATCCTCGAGAACGGGATGACGGCCGGGGGCCTCGTGGCCATTCTCATGACCCTGTTCATGGAAGCGACGGCGCCCCGCCGCCGCCGGATCCAGGTGACGCTGGACGTCTCGGCCCTGCCCGGGATACGGGAGTTCGTCGGCGCGTTCGCGTCCCGCAGCGGCTGGGACGCCGCGATGGCGCGCCGCCTCGACGCCGCCGCCGAGGAGACGCTGCTGACCTTGCTCGAAAGGGACGACGGCGAGGGAGAGGACGGCCCCCGGCGCCTGCTGCTCACCGCCCACAAGGAGGACGGCGGCGCCGTGCTGGAGTTCATCGCCGCCCCCGGCGAGGGGAACCTCGAGGACCGGATCGCGCTGCTCGACGAGCGGACCGGCGAGGTCCGGGACGGGACGGAAACCCCGCTGCGGCTGCTGCGGCACTTCGCGTCCTCGGTCCGCCATCAGCAATATCACGGCACGGACATCGTGACCGTCCGGGTGGACGCGCCGGCGCCGCCCCGGGACTGACGGGCGCGCCTATTGCGCCTCGCGGAGGGCGCGCCACACCCGTTCGGGCGTGGCCGGCCCGTCGAGGCGGGTCACGCCGCGCGGCGCCAGCGCGTCGAGGACCGCGTTGATCACCGCCGGGAAGGCGGCGATGGCGCCGGACTCGCCCAGCCCCTTCACGCCCAGAGGGTTGGTCGCGCAGGGGATGCCCTGGAACGCGAGATCGAAGGACGGCAGGTCGTCGGCCCTGGGCAGCGCGTAGTCCATGAACGACCCGGTCAGCGGCTGGCCGGTGCCGGGATCGTAGACCACCCGCTCCAGCAGGGCCTGCCCGATGCCTTGGGCGACCGCGCCGTGGACCTGCCCGGCGGCGATCATGGGGTTGACGATGACGCCGAAGTCGTCGACGGCGACGTAGCGCGCCAGCGTCACGACGCCGGTGTCGGGATCGACCTCGACCTCGGCGGCGTGGCAGCCGTTGGGAAAGGTCCCGTGCTCGCGCGCGAACAGGTGGCGGGCGTCGAGGCCCGGCTCCGCGCCCTCGGGAAGGTTGGCCGGATCCCGGGCCAGCCGGGCGGTCTCGAACAGATCGAGGCCGCGGTCCGTTCCCGTCACGAAGAACCGGCCGTCGGCGAACTCGACGTCCGCTTCCGCCGCCTCGAGGATCCGCGCGGCGACCGCCCGCCCCTTGGCGACGACCTTCCGGGCGGCGAAGTGCATCGCCGTCCCCGCCATGAACGTGGCGCGGGAGCTGCCGTGCCCGCCGCCCGTCGGCATGAGGTCGGTATCGCCCGCGGCGTAGCGGACGCGCGCGTTGGGCACGCCCAGCATCCCGCAGACGAGCTGCCGGAAGGTGGTCTCGTGCCCCTGGCCGATGGCCGTGGTCCCGGTGACCAGCGACACCCGGTCGTCGTCGTCGAAACGGAGCGCCACGTTCTCCTCGGGAGGGCCCAGGGTGATCTTGACGTGGTGGGCGATCCCGCAGCCGCGCAGGCGGCCGCGCGCTTCCGACCGCCGCCGCCGCGCCTCGAACCCGGCGGCGTCGATCCCGGCGACCGCGGCCTCCTGGTTGGCGGGGAAGTCTCCGCCGTCGATCGTCGTACCGCGGGCGTTGGTGAACGGCATGGCGGCCCTCGGCACGAGGTTGCGGCGGCGCAGTTCGGCCGAATCCAGGCCCGTCTCCCGTGCCGCCCGGTCGATCAGGCGCTCCATCAGATAGACCGCCTCGGCGAATCCGGGGCCGCGGGTGACACCGAGCGGCGCCGTGTTCGTGTGCACCGCCCGGAGATCGACGTGGAAGGCAGGCAATCTGTAGACGGTGCCCACGAGGGCCATGTATTGCAGGCCGCCGACGGCCCCCATGGCGCCCGTCAGACAGGCGCCGAGGTTGGCCAGCGTGGACACGCGCAGGGCGAGGAAGCGGCCTTCGGCGTCGAGTGCGAGCTCGGCGCGGCTCGCGTGGTCGCGGGCCTGATCGTCGGCGGCGAACGCATCGGAGCGGGTGGCGGTCCACTTCACGGGCCGGCCCGTCTCGCGGGCCGCCCAGAGGGTCAGGGCGTATTCCGGATAGGGGAAGTTCCTGGCCCCGAACCCGCCGCCGACGTCCGGGGCCACGAGGCGGACGCTTCCGGGCGCCACCCCCAGCGTCGCCGCGACGTTGTCGCGGATCGCGTACAGCCCCTGACAGGCCGCGTGCAGCGTGTAGCGCCCCGACGCCGCGTCGAACGCGCCGATGGCGCCGCGCGGCTCCAGGGGACTCGCGGCGACGCGGTGGTTGACCACGTCGATTCGCGCCACCCGCGCCGCGGCCGCGAACGCCGCGTCGACCGCCGCCCGGTCGCCGACCGACTCCCCGACGCACAGGTTGCCGCCGGCGCCTTCGGCGAGCGGCTCGGCGCCGGCGGCGAGCGCGGCTTCGGGAGTCGTCGCCGCGGGGAGGCTCTCGTAGTCGACGGCGACAAGCTCGGCGGCGTCGAGTGCCCGTTCGCGGGTCTCCGCCACCACCATCGCGACCGGCTCGCCGACGTGGCGCGCGCGGTCCGCGGCGAGGGGGAAGCGCGGCGGGTGCGCGAACGGCTCGCCGGTCAAGGGGCTCCGCGATCGATAGGGCGCAATCGGCCCGATGCCGGCGGCCGCCTGGTCCCGGCCGGCGAGGACGGCGAGAACGCCGGGCGCGGCGCGGGCGTCCGCCGTCTCGACTCCGCGGATGCGGGCGTGCGCGTGGGGCGAGCGGAGGACGGCGGCGTGCGCCATCCCGTCCATCGTCATGTCGTCGACGTAGGCGCCGGCGCCGGTCAGGAACCGTTGGTCCTCGATTCGCCTCGGCGCCTCGCCGATGCCGGCGCGGCTCTCGTCCATTCTTGTCCCGCCCCTCCTTCCCGACGATACTTGCGCCGGCGTCCCGTGTCTCCCGCGCCGCACCGGGCGCGCCGGCGAGGTTTCCGCGAATGACCGTCGAACGACCCCCGAACGTCGTCTTCATGCATTCCCACAACACGGGGCGGTTCGTCGAGCCGTATGGCCACGCGGTGCCGACCCCGAACCTGCGGCGCCTGGCCGAGGAAGGCGTGCTGTTCCGCCGGGCGTTCGCCACGGCGCCCACGTGCTCACCCAGCCGCGCGAGCTTCCTCTCGGGCATGTACCCCCATTCGTGCGGCATGTACGGACTCGGGCATCGCGGCTTCCGCATGACCGACTTCCGCTATCACGTCGTGCACACGCTGGGGCGGAACGGGTATCACACCGCGCTCGCCGGCGTGGAGCACACGGGGCCGGACCCGGCGTCCGCCGGCTACGCCGAACTGCTGTCCACCGCCGACACCAACTACCCCGAGCTGGCGGACACGCGGGATCCCGTCGACGCCGCCGTCGCGTTCCTGGGCCGGGACCACGCGCGGCCGTTCTTCCTCTCGCTCGGCCTGAACGCGACCCACCGTCCGTTCCCGCCGCCCGATCCGGCCACTCATCCGGCCGAGGACGAACGCTACTGCGCGCCGCCGCCGCCGTTGCCCGACGTCCCCGAGATCCGGGCCGACGTGGCGGGGTTCAAGGCCTCCGCCCGCGAGATGGACGACGCCTATGGCGCGGTGCTGCGCGCGCTCGACGCGAACGGCCTCGCGGACCGGACGCTGGTGTGCTGTTTCACCGATCACGGGCTGCAGTTCCCGCGCCACATGAGCAACCTCGAGGACCCGGGCATCGCGGTCTACCTGATCGTCCGCGGACCCGGCGGCTTCGCCGGCGGGCGGGTCGTGGAGGAGATGGTCGGCCTGATGGACCTGGTGCCGACGGTCTACGACCTCGCGGGCATCGCGCGCCCGGCGTTCGCGCAAGGCGTGTCGCTGCGCCCTCTGGTCGCCGGCGGGCGGTGCGGTGCGCGCGACGCCGTCTTCGCCGAAAGCAACTACCACGCCGCCTACGAACCCATGAGATGCATCCGCGGCGAACGCTACAAGTACATCCGCCGCTTCGACGACCGCGGCCGGCCGAACCTGCCCAACGTCGACGACACCGCCGGCAAGACGTTCCTTCTCGAACAGGGCTGGCGGGACCGGGTCTGCGACCGGGAAACGCTCTACGATCTGGTCTTCGATCCCTGCGAGACCAACAACCTGTCCGGCCTTTCCATGATGCGGGAGGTCGTCGCCGACATGCGCGGGCGTCTCGAGGCGTGGATGCGCGAAACCGGCGACCCGCTGCTCGACGGCGGCGCGGCGCCGGCCCCGCCGGGGGCGCTGGCCAACGATCCGGAGGGCGAATCGCCCAACGAACCCGTCATGACGATCGGCCCCCGATGACGCGCGGTCCGGCGGAGGGACCCCCGCCGTGATACGCGTGGCCTCCATCGGCCACGGCGACATCGCGCGCCGGCGCCATTTCCCCGAGCTCCGGGACCTGCGCGGCCGGGCCGAACTGGTCGCCATCGCCGGCCGCGACGCGGCCGCGCTCGAGGCCAGCGCCCGCGCGTTCGGCGTCCGCGACTGGTACACGGACGCGGGCGAGATGCTGGCGCGCGACGACGTCGACGCCGTCCTGATCCTGACGCCGCCGGACAGCCACGCCCCGTTCGCCCGCGCGGCCGTCGAGGCCGGCAAGCACGTCCTGCTGGAAAAGCCGATGGTCATGTCGGTCGAGGAGGCGGCCGGCCTCCTCGACTCCGTCGCGTCGCGGCGGAGCGGCGCTCCGGTCACGTTCCTTCCCCTGCCCCACGTGGACACGCCCGAGCACGAGGCCGTCGCGCGCCTGATCGAGGCCGGCGCCGTCGGCGAGGCGACCGGCGTCGAATGTCATCGCGGCCATCGCGGCCCCACCCACGCCGACTGGTTCTATCGCAAGGAACGCGCCGGCGGCGGGGTGCTCTTCGATCTCGGCATCCATCAGGTCGGCGCCGTGGTCTCGCTGTTCGGTCCGGCCCGCGCCGTCACCGCGCTGTGCGACCGCCGCTTCGCGACGCGGACGATGGACGACGGCTCGACGGTCGAACCGGACGTCGAGGACAGCGCGCTGGTGAGCCTGCGGCTCGAGAACGGCATGGCCGCGTCCATCAACGCCAACTGGAACGGATACGTCGGCCACCACGCCACCCGGCGGCGGGTCACCGTGATCGGGCGCGAGGGCAGCCTGCATTTCGGCGTCGACGACGGCGGCATCTACGTCCATCGGTCCGATGGCGACTATCGCCGCATCGAGGCGCCGTCGGAGGAGGCCCGGTTCGACGGATACCCCTGCCGCCGGATCGCGCCCGGCGGCGACACGGCGCCGCCGACCGTCGTCGGCCACTTCGTGACCCTCGTCGAGGCCGGAGACGTGTCGACGCGCGCCCTGGAGATGCAGGCGCACGTCATGGAGATCGTCCTCGAGGCCTACCGGGTGGGTGACGCCGACGCGGCGCGCACCCTGACGACGCGGTTCTGACGGACGCCCTCGGGCGGGCGTATGGGCGGCGATGCCCGGTGGCGCCTTCAGGAAGCGGCCGGGAGGTCCGGCGCCCGCTCGTGCCAGCCGGTCTCGCGCTGGTACAGGTGCGCCGCGTTCAGCAGCCGGGCCTCCGCGAACGGACGCCCGATCAGCTGGAAGGCGACCGGGAGCCCGCCGTCCGAGAACCCGCAGGGAACCGAGACGGCGGGCAGGCCGAGATAGCTGACGGGCCGGGTGAACCTGGGGAAGAGGCTCATGGTCCGCGCGGCGCGCTCCGGGGACGCCGGATCGCAGTCCGCCAGGGCCGGGGCCGGCATCGGCCCCGTCGGAACGTGCAGGACGTCGACGCGGTCCAGCACCCGTTCGAGGAACTCGTCGAGCAGCGGGCCGCGCAGGCGCAGCGCCTCGATGTAGCGGGTCGCGGGAATGAACAGGCCCGGCTCGATCGGCGCGCGGATGGCGATCTGGTAGTCGCCGGGCCGTTCGGCGAGCCACTTCTCGTGAAGCGCCGCCGCCTCCGCCGCCACGACGAGTTGCCCGAGGCGCATGGCCAGGGCCGGGTCCGGCACCCGGACTTCCACCGGCTCGGCGCCGAGCGCCCGGAACACCTCGCGGGAATGCGCCATGCCCCGGGCGACGCTCTCGTCGACGTCTTCCTCGTAGTAGTTGGCGGCGATTCCGATCCGCAGACCCTTCAGGGACCTTTCCAGCCCTTCCTCGTAATCGGGGACGGGTTCGGCGCTGGATTGCGGATCGCGCGGATCGAAGCCGGCGACGGCGGTCATCGTCCGGGCCACGTCCCGCGCTGTCCGCGCCATGGGGCCCAGCGTGTCGGTCGCCCACGACCGCGGCATGACGCCGTGCCGCGACACCCTGCCGTCGGTCGGCTTGAGCCCGACGATGCCGCACAGGCCGGCCGGGATGCGCACCGACCCGCCCGTGTCCGAGCCCAGGGAGCCGGTCACCATGCGCGCCGCCACGGCGGCGGCGGAGCCGCTCGACGATCCTCCCGGCGCGTGGTCCGTGTTCCACGGGTTCCGGCAGTCGCCGAAGTGCTCGTTGTGGCCGGTGCCGCCGGCGGCGAACTCCGCCATGTTGAGGGTTCCGACCTCGATCGCGCCGGCGGCGTCGAGCCGCTCCAGGGCGGTCGCGGTGACGTCCGCCGCCGCGGCGCGCCGGATCTTCGATCCGCACGTCGACACCCGGCCCTTCCTGTAGAGCAGGTCCTTGTGGGCCATGGGCACGCCGAGGAGCGGCGGCGCCTCGTCGCCCTGCGACAGCGCCGCGTCGGCGCGCCGGGCGGCGTCGATCGCCCGGTCGCCGTCGATGGCGATGAAGGCGTTGATCAGGGGCTGCGCCCGGTCGATCCGGGCCAGCGTCGCCTCCATCGTCTCGACGGCGGAGATGCGTCGCGCCCGGATGGCGTCGGCGAGGCCGCACAGCGTGTGGTCGGTGACGTCCACGGTCACGCTCCCGGACGTTCGCGCGCGGCGCGGGCGAGCGCCCGACGGACGCCCGCCGGCTCGTCGTCGAAGTCCGGCTCGCGCCCGGCGCGCCGGGCCGCTCCGGCGAGCGAGGCGGCCTGCCGCGCGACCTCGGCGGCGCGCTCCTCCGTCAACTCGATCCCGTAGAGCTCCCGAGCCATCGCCCGGACGGTCTCTCCGCGGTAACCCTCGCCATCGTCCATGTCCCGCCTCGGAGGAGTTCCCTGATGCCGACGGAGTGTACTCCATCTTCGTTTGACTTTCCAGGGCAGCCGCGGGCAGTTCTCGGGGGTTGCGTGGAAGAGTTTTTGGTTGCAGAATCAGCGTCAGAGTACACTGCAATAGCTGGAATGTACCATGATCAAGCCATATCCGGCATCAATCCCATCAGGGAGAAATATAGAATGCTAGATTTGGATCGAATCTATCAGGCGGACGCTTTTGATATGTTTCCTCAGATCGACGATGCGAGTATCGACTTGATTGTCTGCGATGGCCCATATGGAGTTACCACCAATCAATGGGATAGAATCGACAACATCCAGGAATATAATCTGGATCTTATCCGTATATTTTCCAGAAAGTTGAAAGAGGGGGGTGGATTGTATCTTTTCGGCAAGCCCAATTGTATTGATTTCATTGACTATCGACCTTTCTTGAACCTTAGATCAAGAATTATCTGGTATCAGCCGAGCCGGCTTGCTCAAGGAAGGTACAAGTACACCAATAATTACGATATCATCTGCTATTTCATCAAGGGCGACAAGCCGAAGACTTTCGATCTTGATGCGATTCGTGTTCCACAGCTCGTCGAATTGAGTCATCGCCTGCGCTGTGAGCGTGTTCCTTCTGTCAGAAATGGAAAGTATGGGAAGACAAAATTCAACGAATGCGGAAAGAATCCTGGCGACGTATGGGGAGATGTCAAACAGCTTACCTATAAATCGAAGGAACTCGTCAGCCGTAGTGTGCTCAACACGATCCAAAAACCTGAACGGCTTATCGAGCGTTTGGTTAGCGCCAGCTCTTCCGAGGGGGATTTGATACTGGACCCATTTGCGGGTGTAGGCACCTGCCCCGTTGTCTGCAAGCGTCTCAAGCGCCACTTCATTGGGATTGAGTGGAATGAAGATTTTGTCAAAATTGCAAATGACAGGCTTGAGAAAATAAGTGACTACATGATATAGGATCTTCCTGATGACGCAACATGTCTATCGAAAAATCATAGAATTGATGTTGGAAGCTGCAAAATTGGCAAGATCGATAGGTATAATGAATTTGCTCCAGCCGGGGCTGATAAAAGAGATGATAATTGCAGACATACTTGGACATGAATTGATTCACACGAAACGTCATGCGGATGCACGTGCACGAGACAAACCGAATGAATTGTATGAATACCTGTCATGCAAAGAGGGTGGAACAGGGCAACTTGACCGTATGTTCAGAGAGCCCAAAGACAAATGTACCGAATCTTTGAGACGGATCACTCGAAACAAGAAAATATATCTGGCAATTTTCTATAAAGATGAACAGACAAAGTGCAAATCCATATATGAAATTGATCCGAAAGTTGCTGCTGCGGAGGCAGAACGGCAGCTCGATCGAAGCCGCAATCAAATATCTCACATTGGATTCTCCGAAAGCTGGGCAAAGAAGAATGGTAGTCTCGTCTATAGTGCGGGTTGACGTCAACGGGCGCCGCGGCGCATGGCGCCTTCGTCCTCGCAACGAGGAATCGCGTCGCCGTGTCGGTCCACGCTCCCGAACCGGAGGTCACGAAACGGGGGACGCTCGTCCTGCGGCCTCCGTTTCGTCGATCCGCCGGCGAATATCCTCGGCGACCTCGAGCACTTCGACCGGTGCGCGGACGCTTTCGCCGGTGCGCTGGCGCAGCGCGACGAGGAGCGGCGCCAGGGCGTCGGCTTTCCCGCGGTCTTCCGCGAGCACGCCGACGAGGTCGCGTTCCGGAAAACCGGCGGCGATGACCCTCAGCACGAACCTCAGAATCTCGCCCATCATCCCTTCGTTTTTGGGATCGAAGAGATGATACGCGGTTCGGAAGGCGTCCACGGCGGCTTCCCGTCGTCCCATGGCAAGCAAGGCCTCGGTCCGTACCCACGCCGTCAGCCACCGGAACGCAGGAACCTCGTCCGGAGTCAGGGTATCGAGCCGTCGTTCGAACTCTTCGCAGGCTCGCAAGGCGCCTTCCGGGCGACCGGCTGCCGTCTGCATCAAGCCCTTGCATAGCAATGTTCGGGCAACTAGCGACCGGAGTTCCGGCGCCTCATCGGCGCCATAACGTTCGATAAATTCGTCGCAGGTCTTGACCGCCACCTCGGCATCTCCGAGCTGCCCTTGAGCAAAGCCCTTGTTGGCCAGCGCTTGGGCGATATGCAACTGGAGTCCCGGCGCCTCGTCGGCGCCGAAGCGGTCGACGACCTCGTCCCAGGTCTTGACCGCCGCTCCGGTATCGCCAAGTCGGTTCTGAACGAAACCCTTGTTGACCATTGCCAAAGCGACTTGCGACTGCAGTTCCGGCGCCTCGTCGGCGCCGAAGCGGTCGACGATCTCGTCCCAGGTCTTGACCGCCGCTCCGGTATCGCCAAGTCGGTTCTGAACGAAACCCTTGTTGACCATTGCCCAAGCGACTTGCGACCGTAGTTCTGATGCTTCGTCGGCACCGAAGCGGTCGACGACCTCGTCGCAGGTCTTGACCGCTGCCCCGGCATCTCCGAGCTGTCCTTGAGAAACAGCCTTGTTGACCATTGCCCAAGCGACTTGCGGCCGCAGTTCCGGCGCCCCGTCGGCGGCGAAGCGATCGACAACCTCGTCGCAGGTCTTGATCGCCGCCTCGGCATTTCCGAGTTGCTCTTGAGAAACAGCCTTGCTGACCGTTGCCCAAGCGACTTGCGATCGGAGTTCCAACGTCTCGTCGCCGCCATAACGTTCGATAAGCTCATCCCAAATCACGATCGCCGCTTCGGCGTCGCCGTGCTGCATTTGAGCACGGCCCTTGTTGACCAGCGCCGATGCCGAGGTGACCTGCGACCGGAGTTCGAAGGCGCTCATGAACACGTTCTCCTCCGTGTCCGGCCTCTCGGCGAGCGCCCGCTTGATGCCTTCGCGAATGGCGGGGAATTGTTCTGCCTCCAGGAGAAGCAGACCGGACAGTTCCTCGTCGCCGTAGAGCGCCGCTATGAGGGGGATCAGGCCCTGCACCACGGCCGCCTCGTCGCGTTCGCGCCGCAACTTGTAGTAGATGCAGTAGAGCCCCCCGGCGGCGTAGCGCCGCTTGCGTCCGCTCCCCTCCGCGGTGACCGCGCCACGCTCGACGAGCCTCCCGAGCATGGTCGAGACGACGCGGACGTCCAGGGCGGCGCGCGCCGCGATTTCGCCGGGGGTCGCCAGCCCCCGCTCCCAGAGATCGATCGTCGCGAGATAGACGCGGCGTTCGGTCCTGGGCAATCCCTCCAGATGGCTTCGAAAGTATTCCGTGTGGTCATCGATCAACGTCACCAGTTCGTCCATCAGCTGGCGCAGGGACCGGTGCCGTGCGAACCCGGCGACGATCACCAGCAGGCGAGGGTCGCCGCGGGTCAGGATTTCGAGCGGCCGGATGCTCCACGCGCTCCTGTCGCCGCCGCCGGCCGCCTGCCACAGGCGTCGGCAGTCCTCGGTGTTCAACGGTCGCAGGGGGATCGTGCGGAACAGTTCGAAGAAGGGTTGGCGCGCGTCCTCCAGAGCCTCGAAACGGCTGGTGGCGGTGGCGATCAGCACGATCCGGGGTTCGGATTGCAACGCCTGGCGCAGCCCCCACCCGAAATCGTCGTCCGCGTTCTCGCACAGCGCCTGAAGGTTCTCGACCATGAGGACCAGCCG
The DNA here is from genome assembly GCA_965200265.1 of Alphaproteobacteria bacterium. Classification (GTDB taxonomy): domain Bacteria; phylum Pseudomonadota; class Alphaproteobacteria; order UBA2966; family UBA2966; genus UBA2966. The sequence continues at coordinate 3,491,031 of OZ241357.1, forward strand.
TCTGTCGAGGCGTTCCGCCGCCTCCAGGACGGCGGCGCGGGTGCGGTCCGCGAGCTCGCGCTCGCGCCAGCGGGACTTCAGGTCGGCATGGGTGTCGCACAGTTCGCGCGACAGGTCCGGATTCGGACCGGCGACCTCCCGGGCGAGATGGAACAATGTTTCCAGCCAGAAATCGGCGAGGCGGAAGATTTCATGGTTCTCCTCCATGAACCGCACGGGCAGCAGGTGCGCGGAAAGGTGCTCGTCGACCCGGAGCTCGGCGGCGGCGCGCGCGAGCAGCATGGTCTTGCCCTGGCCGCGCGGCGCGACGATCAGAACGTGCTGGCAGGACGGCGCCTCGACGTTTCCCCGGAGGACGTCGAGCACGGCGTCGAGCTCGTGGTGGCGGACCACGAATTGTTCGATCACGTCGCGGTCGGACTGGAACAACCCCGGATTGAACTTGCGGATGGTCGGGACGGGCGGTTCGTTCATCGGGCGTCCCTCCCAAGGCTCACGATACGGTCGGCGAGTGGCGTGTGGTGATCGCGGAAACGCGCGGCCCACCAGTCCTTCAGCAAACGCGACGAGAAACCGTGTCCGTCCGGGCCGCGGTCGAGATAGCCGTCGTGCTCCAGAAGATCGAGAACCTCCGTGACGCGGGCGGGCGCGTCGTCGACCAACGCGGTATGCAACCGTTCGAGAGCGCGCCGCGCATCGGCGGTGAACACGCCCTGAACGGCGGCTTCGGCGAGGATCTCCATGGCGATCCGGCGTCTCCCGTCGTCCAATGCGTCCGCGAGGCGGGTCACGTAATGCGCGAGGTTGCCTTGCCCCGGCGGCCCGAGGAGTTCGGTGCGGTAGACCTCGGCGACGTCGTCCACCGTCACCCGGTCGCGTTCCTGTATCCGGGCGAAGTGCCGCAGCCGCGCGAAGAAGGACTGCACCTGATGGGGAATACCGATCCCGAGCGCGTCGAAGACGGCACCGGCGACGCCGTCCTCGACCTGTAGTCCGTAACTTTCCGCGAGCCGCCCGAAGCAGGCCGTGCTGACATCGCGGCTCCAGGGAGGCAGGCGGTAGGGATCGAGATAGTTGATGCGGTCGGGAATGCCGAGTCGCGTAACCAGAGGCTCCAGCCCGATGCTGCCGGAAACGATGACGACGGGAGACCCTCCTTCGAGGGCCTGAAGCGCGCGGCGCAACCAGCTCAGGAACTCGTCGACCCGTCGCACACCGTCGTCCTCGCGACACAGGCGCTGGAGGAAGATCGGCAGTTCGTCGATGACGAGGAGAACCGGCCCTTCACATTCGGCGCACGCCTGGATGATCCGGTCTCCGTGGCGCCGCCAGTTTCCGGCGTCGAGGCCGGCACGGAACTTCACACGAAAAGCGGGCGTGCCGATTTCCTCCATGTTGCCGGGCAGCCATTGCCCCACTCCGGCGGCCAGACGCCTCGCCAGCGAATCGACCGGATGCGCCGCCCGAGCGATCTCCGCGATCGCGTCTTCGGCGCATGTCGCATCCTCGACGTCGGCGAAGAGCGACACCCAGCCCTCGCTCTTGAGCCGCCGTCCGAGCTCGCGGGCGATGCTGGTCTTCCCCATGCGCCGTTGCCCGGTGAGCAGGACGTGGTTGCCGTCGCGGACCCGTGTCGTCAGGATTTCCAACTCGGCCTCGCGGCCGAAGAAATTGTCGCCGCTGACCCAGCGGCCGGTGGAAGAGCGCATGACTCGAACCTCCTGTTCAACAGGCCTGTTGTGTAAGAGTCGACAGAATCGATGTCAACAGAATTGTCGTCAACGGAATTGATGTCAACAAAATTGTTGAATGAAATTCACATGCGCCACACGCGCGGCCGTTTCGTGTAGATTGGTCCTGTACCCCGGCGACGGGGAGAGAGGCCGGGAGGTCGCGCCGGCCGGCGGACGGATCGGGGATGCGGACGGAAGACATGATCGAGGGGAACCGCGCCGGCGACGTCGTGCTGGTGGAGCGCGATGGCGACGTGGCCACCGTTCTGCTCAACCGGCCGGACAGGCTGAACGCGATCGACAAGGAGATGTGGAGGCGCGTCGGCGAGACGTTTCGCGCGCTCGACGGCGACGACGGGTTGCGGTGCGTCGTGCTCAGGGGCGCCGGCGACAAGGCCCTTTCACCCGGCGCCGACATCGGCGATTTCGCCGGGACGCGCGACGATTCGCGGCGGGCGGCCGAATACGGCGCCCTCATGCACGAGGCCATGGCCGCCATCCGCGATTGCCGCGTTCCGACGGTCGCCCGTGTCGGGGGGGTGTGCGTGGGCGGCGGCATGGAGCTCGCGCTCATGTGCGACCTCCGCATCGCCGGCGCGAGCGCCCGCCTCGGCGTGCCGGTCAGCCGGCTGGGTCTGGTCATGGCCTACCCGGAGGTCGAGGCGCTCGTCGATCTGGCGGGGCCGTCGACGGCGCTCGAGATCCTGCTGGAAGCGCGCGTGTTCGACGCCGAGGAAGCCAGGGACAAGGGGCTGGTCAACCGCGTGGTCCCCGACGACGAGCTGGATGCGGCCGTCGCCGGGACGGTCGAGCGCATCCGTTCCGGCGCGCCGCTCGTCAACCGCTGGCACAAGAAGTTCATCCGGCGGGTGGTCGCGGGCACGAGGACGCCCGCCCCCCTCGCGCCGGAAGAGGCCGCCGAAGGCTTCGCCTGTTTCGACACCGAGGACTTCCGGGAGGGCGTCCGCGCCTTCCTCGCCAAGGACGCGCCGCGATTCGAGGGCAGGTGAGCGCGGGCGCCATCGGCCGATAGCCCGCGGGCCGGCGGCGGAGGCGCGCGGAGTGGAACGTCACGTCATGCCGGACCGGGCCCGCCCGCCCGACCCGGCGCCGGGTCGCCGTCCAACAGACGGTCCATGAGGGAAGCGGTGAGGGCCGAGGCGGCTTTGGAAGCCGACCGGGCATTATTGGCGATGCCGGCCGCCTGCTTGCAAATATCCGTGAACTGCCGCTGCACGGCGAGCGGGGGAATGGGGATCGGCATTCTGGCCAACAGCCGGGGACCGTAGGCGGCTTGGCTTACCCACTGGGTGCAGCGGTCACGGAAAAAACCATGCTGCCAGAGATACCGTAGGTAACCAGTCAAAAATGTCGGTTCACAACGGGTCTGGTCGAGTCGGATTCTGGTTATATGGTTTGAGAATCCAGCCTCAAGATTCTCGTGAACGAGGGCCACCTTTCCCACCAAGTCTCGACTGTTCGTATTGTTGAATAGAATGTCACCAGAGTGGACGAACGATTTAGATTTTGAAGCGAATGAATGTGGAATTTTATATGTATTTTTCAAATCTAATTCTCCATTTGATCCGATGTTGAACGGCCTCAGATGGATCATTCCGTCTTCTACAAGCTTCGATTTTCCACACGCGAATCCACTTTCCAGAGATATGGATAGGTCGTCCAGAGGCACCGATCCGCTCGTATCGTTCCCAGAGAGGTTGTCGAACATCTTGACGAAGAGGGCCAACGTGAAGGTGTGAAAACGGTCGGTAGCTCGCGCCCGTAATCGTTCGATCCGTGCCGCCCGGTTGAGGATGTCCGCGATCCGCCGCTGCTCGGCGAGCGGGGGGAGAGAAATTTCCGCCGACTTCAGTGTCGAGAGTTTGAGGGAAGGCAGGCTCGTCACCTGAACCTGCTTGCGCGGATCGTAGCGGACCGCCCACCAGAACAGATAGTTCGGTTCCACTTTGGAGCGATCCGGAATCACCACCGCAAGATGGCTGACGACATAAGCGTCGGTTGCGAGCATGGCGCGATGGTTCAGGTTCACGGACACGCCGCTCTTCGGGATCAGGATGCTATCCTTCGGGAAAAGTCGTAGACGATTTTTTCCGAGCCATTCCGGATCGAGGCGATCCATTGAAAGGGAAAGCGCCGGATTCAGATGATCTCGCCCGACATCCCGCATTCGCACGAACAAGGGACCGTCCGACGAGAACGCTTCCGGCTTCTGGGGAGCAGGATCACCCGCCACAACATCGGCAACGTCGCCGAGTCGGGTAACCGGATAAGCGCTCACTCCGCCGCTTCCCACGCCACGGCGGCGCACGCGCCGATCTCCGCCAGAGGCAGCGACTCGACGGGTTTCATTTCCATCAACCCGCAGGCGCGAATTCGTTCTTCAGTTCGCTCTTCGGGTCCAGCCCCAGATCGCGGATCAGGGAGAATGCCTCCTGAAGACATTCGGGACTCGCCTTGATGGATTTACGGACCTTCGTTTCTTTGACCGCCGCCTTCGCGTCGCGTCCATTCTCGATGAAGTAGACGATCGTCGCGGCAAGCTCCAGGACGGTATCCGAGACCCTCTCGATCTTCCTCAGCAACGGGCGAGCCTCGTCGGCGGACAGCGCGCCGAGACGGCCGGAGGGGCGGGCAGCCTTCCCGAGTGTGAAGATCGCATACCGGACGCCGTGGCGGCCGGGCCTTTCCTCGATCTCGACCCATCCTTCCGCGCAAGCGTCGAGACACCCGGATGCGAGATCGGACGAGTATGGACCGTAGTGATAGTAGATGAACGGAAGTCCGAAATTCCCCCCGCATCGATGCAGAAGATAGCCCCCCTTCTGCAACCGGGTTCGTCCGACAAGCCGGCCGCCGTTCAAATCGATCATATCGACGACGATATCCTCGGCGTCCATGCTCACACCTCCTTCAGAATTTCACGCAGTCCATTTGCCTGGTCCGGTTCCGGCGCATAGACGCGCCGGAGGCGCTCCACACCCCGAAGCGTTTCGACGACGGGCGACACGTCCGCGATATCCACCGGCTCGACCGTGTCCGGGCGTTGCCTCACCAGAACCTTGTTGAGCGCCGCCTCGCTGTCGAAATCGTACCATTGGTACGATTTGACCTCCGGCTCGTCGAAAATCAGATCGCCGCGCCATGGAAGCGCCTTCTCCCTCAACGCGCGCTTCAAGCGGCGATGCAGGTTGCCGCCGGGATCGTCGTAGGCGCCAATGTCAACGCACTTGTAGAGCCTTCGGTCCCGCAGCCGCTGCGCAAGTTTCGATATGCGCGGGTTGTCGTATTCGGCGAACGCCGATATCGCCGACCAGATCGCCGCGTCGTCGAGGTCGAGATAGGTTCCGAGCGACGGCGCGCCGCCGGTCAGATAGCGGAGGATCGGCTTCTGGCACGCCATTTCGGTGTCCTTCATTTCAGTCGCGGCAGTCCGAAGCAGGGCTTCGAGCATCTTCTCGGCGGCGCGGGTCGTCTTGTGCATGTAGACCATCCGGTAAAGCCGGAATCGCGCCTGAAGGTATTCCTCGGCTACCGACACGCCCTTCGGACCGAGACAGAGACACTGCACTTCACGGGGATCGTTCTCACCAACCGTGACCGAGCCGACCTCCAGGCAGTCGAACAGCCAGTCGCGGTCGATATGGCCGAATCCGACGCCGGTCATCATCCGGTCCCGCTGGATGTAGTCAAGCCTGTCGGCGTCGAACTGGCTGGAGACGATGGCGGCGTAGATGTCTTGGGGAACCTCATCCATCAACAGGGTGCCGATCTCGTCCGGCAACGTCTCGTCCGCATTCCGCAGCACGTGGTTGACCTCGGTTTCGCCTTGAACGATCTCGACGCTCCATTCCTCGTGGCGCCTGGGCCGACCGGCCGATCTGGCGGCGGCCTCGAAGGTGTGGCTGAACGGTCCGTGCCCGATGTCGTGCAGGAGGGCCGCGAGCAGCGCGACGCGCTCGCGGTCGGGGTCGTGCCGCTGGTCTTGGCGGCGCACGATAACGTCGGCCAGAAGCCGGGCGGTGTGATAGACGCCGACGCCGTGTGCGAACCGGCTGTGCGTCGCCCCCGGAAAGACCAGATCGGAGAATCCCAGCTGGCGGATGCGGCGCAGCCGCTGAAACTCGCGTGTGTCGATGAGGTCCCACGCGATGCGGTCCGTCTCGTCGTGGCGCTTGTCCCCGTCGCCGAAGACGATGAGGCCGTGGACCGGATCGCGAATACGCCAGGTCATGACGCGGGTCATACCCGATCGTTCCCGGTTTGTCCATCACCGGCCGGATGGCCGGGACGTGGCGAGGGATGCGCCGAAAACGTTCATTCCGCGCCTGCCTCCCGCACCGCGTCGGCGAGCGCGTCGATCTCCCCCAGAATCTCCGTCTCGACGGCTCTCAATTCATCCAGAATTTCCAGCGGGTCGCGGTGGTCCGTCCTGGCGCGGCTCGCCGGCCGGTGGCGCCCGGCGCTCAGGTTGAAGCCGGCGGCGCGGATCTCGTCCGCCTCGGCGAACCACCATTTCTCGGTCCAGTCGGCGTCCGGGTCGCTGTCCCGCCACGTCGCCCATCGCGCGGCGCGGTCGTGGAACGCCTCGATCAGGCCCGGCAGGTCGTCCTCGTCGACCGGCTGGTCGTGGTTGGCGTCGAGCCTGAAGCCGTCGTTGTCGGCATGGAGGAACATCACCCGCCCGGTGGCGCCGCCCTTGCGGAAGACGAGCACCGACGTCTTGACGCCGGAATAGGGGTTGAACACGCCGCCGGGCAGCGACAGCACCGCCTCGACCGTGTTGTTCTCCACCAACTTGCGGCGCAACTCCCGGTGTGCGCCGGTGGAGCCGAACAGCACGCCTTCGGGCACCACCACGCCGCAGCGCCCACCCTCCTTCAAATGGTTGAGCATGAATTGCAGGAACAGGAGTTCCGTTTGCGCCGTGCGACCGACCTTCACCTCCTCGACGATGCGGTCCTTGTCGAGCCGGCCGGAGAAGGGCGGGTTGGCGAGAATCACGTCGAAGCCGCCTGCGGGCAGGCCGAGCTCCGCCCGCGCGGCGCGGTCGAGGGAACGGGTGAGCGCGTCGCGGCGCAGGACGCGCACCCGGTCGAGGCCGCGCAGCGTCAGGTTCATGGTGGCGAGGCGGACCATCTGCGGGTCCACGTCCATGCCGAAGAGGGTGGCTTCGTGCAGCCGGCTCGCCGCCTCGCGGCCCAGCATGTCGCCGAGACCCCGACGGATCGCCTTGCCGTCGATCTGGACCTCCTCGATGCCGTCCGGCGACGAGTTGGCGAGCCGGATGTGATCGTGGGCGCCGACCAGGAAGCCGGCGGTGCCGGCGGCCGGATCGAAGATCGTTTCGCCCAGGCGCGGATCGACGAGCCGGACCAGGGCGCGGATGACGTGGCGCGGCGTGCGGAACTGCCCGAGCTCGCCGGCCTGGCGGATCTGGCGCAACACGTGCTCGAACAGATCGCCCTTGGTATCGGCGTCCACCTCTTCGAGATGCAGGTCGTTCACCTGGCTCACGATCTGGGTGAACACCGTCGGCTCGTCGATGACCAGACGGGCGCCGTCCATGAAGTCGGTGACGCCCTCGGCCGCGAGCCCGGCATGGAACGGGAAGACCTCCTCGCGCACCCAGGAGACCAGAGGCTCTCCGTTCAGCGCGTTGGACCAACTGGACCAGCGCAACCGGTCGCGCGGCGCCGTCGTCGCGCCCGGCTCGCGCGCGTTGCGCGGGTCGCGCAAGGTCCAGTCGCCGGAGAAGGCGCTCGTGAAGGGCGTGGCGCCTGGGCGGCGCGCGGCGCGGACGCGGGCGGCGTCGGCCGCCTCGAACATGTAGAAGTAGAACAGGAAGCTCAGCTGCTCGGCGTTCTGGGCCGGATTCGGGTAGCCGCCGCCGAACAGATAATCCCGGATGCGGTCGATGGCATGGCGGAGATCGGGGGTCAGTGGCATCGTTCCTCCGGGCGGTCGTCCGCCGCCGGCGGGGTGTCGGCCGCCCCGCCGCCGAAGACCGCGACGTTGAGGTCCCCGAGAAGGAGGTCGAGCGCGTCGCGGCCGCCGAAGACCCGCACCGCGCCGTCGCAACCGCCGAGGCCCGCGAAGGGGTGCGAATCGAAATCGTAGTCCCAGAAACCGTCCATGGCCGTCGCGTCCGCCCGGATGCGGCTCCCGATCAGTCTGGCCCAGCGGCCCTGTTCGGCGTCGAAGTGTTGCTCGCCGAGCCAGGACTCGAAGCGGAGGCCGAGTTCGGCGGCGCGGGCCTCGTGCTCTTCCGTCCGCACGATCCGCCCGTTCTCGTCGAGGGTGAGCCACTCGCGGCTCGCCGGGTCGATGTGATCGTCCACGTCGAGGGTCAGCAATGCGCGCGGCATATCGCGGGCGGGCCGTTTCGGATCCCTCAACGCGCTGCCGGGGATATCGCCGTCGCCGTCGCCGTGAAAGTCCGTCACGCCGACGAAATCGAAGATCGTGAAGCCGGTCTTGCGGATATGCGGCGCCTTGCGGGCGCCGCGCCCACGCATCTGGCGGTAGAGGATGGCGCTCTCGGTGAACCGCGCCATCACCAGGTTGACGACCTCGGGGCAGTCGAAGCCGGTGTCGAGCATGTTCACGCTGACGACGATCCGGGGGAACTCTTCTTCCTTGAAGCGCCTGATGACGGCGCTCGCGTCCGGAACCGGCCCGCCGCCTGCGTCGCTGACGACGAAATCGGCGTAGCGCGTCGTCGGATGCGGCTTCCGGTCGGCGAAATGCTCGTCGAACATCGCCGCCAGGGTCTCGGCATGGCGCCGGGTCACGGCGAAGACGATGGTCTTGCCGTCGGCCGGGAAGCGGCGGACGCCGTCTCGGTCCGTGAAGCCGTCGTCGAGGACGTCGCGGAACTCGCGCACGATGGCGCGATTGCGCTCCGGGATCGTGAACCTGCGTTCCAGGGCGCGCGAGTCGACGACGATGCTGTCGGATTGGTCGAACAGGGTTTCGAACTCCGCCCGCGTGGCCTCGTCCATCGCGGTCCAGTCGAGCTCGCCGCGGGTCACCGCGAAGCCGTCCTTGGCGGCGGTCTTGACGGTCGTCGCCCTGTAGATGCGATAGGGCGCGAGGTGGCCTTCCGCGATCGCCTGGCGGAGGTCGTAGCGGAAGGTCGGTTTATCGAGCTCGAAGAAGCGCAGCGTGTCGCGCACGAACAACTCGTCCTCGGGGTGGGCCGCGTCGGCCACGTCCGCCGTGCAGGGCGTCGCCGTCAACCCCAGCTGAATGCCGTCGAAATGCCGGAGCGCGCCGCTCCATTTGCCGTAGATCGAGCGGTGACATTCGTCGGTGATGACCAGATCGAAATAGCCCGGCGACAGCGCGCGGTATTCCGCGATCATGGTCTGCAACGTGGCGATGGTGATCCGTTTGGCGTAGTCGAAGCCGCGGCCCGGGCGCAATACGTGGCAGGGGTAGTCGCGGAGATGGTCGGTGAAGGCGTCCTCGGCCTGTCCCGCCAGCGCGATCCGGTCCACGAGGAACAGGACGCGGGTGACGACGCCGGCCTCGAACAGGCGCTTGACGAAGGCGGCGGCCGCGCGGGTCTTGCCGGTTCCCGTCGCCATCTCCACCAGGAGCCTGCGGCGTCCGCGCACGACCTCGGCGGTCAGGGCCTCGATGCAGTCGAGCTGATAGTCGCGATCGACGATCTTCCGGTCGACCGGGACCTGCGACGGGTCGCGCCGGACCGACCGGACCGCCATCCTGCGCTCCAGATCGTCGCGCGAATAGAAGCCCGCGATCCGGCGCGCATGGGCATCCGTCTCGCGGTCCAGGAACCACACTTCCTCGCCGTTCGAAAGGAAGACGAAAGGGACATTGAGTCGTTCGGCGTAACGGCGGCCCTGATCCTGGGCCGCGATCGGGTTGACGCTCGCGCGCTTGGCCTCGACCACCGCCATCGGCCGCCCTTGCCGATCGCACAGCACGTAGTCGGCGCGGGTGCCGTCCGGCAGCGCATGTTCGAACAGGATGCTCGCGCCGTCGGTCGGATTCCACCCGGCATCCCCGAGCAGGGCGTCGATCCTGACGCGGGAGAACGCTTCGGTGGTTCCGGTCATGCACCCGCCCGCGGCCGGGGAACGGAGATCGTCCGCGCGCGCCGGTCAGCCGGCGAGCGACAGGCAGGCCGCCACGACGTGGCGGGCGCTCATGCCGTGGCGGTCCCGGACCCTGGCCGTGGGGCCGACGACGGCGTATTCGGCGGGCATCCCGACGAAGCGCATGGGCGTCGGGTGCTCCTCGGCCAGCAGTTCGGCCACGGCGCCGCCGAGACCGCCGGTCAGGCGGTGTTCTTCCGCGGTGACGATGCCGCCGGTCTCGGCCGCCGCCGCGAGGACCGCATCGCGGTCGAGCGGCTTGATCGTGTGCATGTCGATCACCCGCGCATCGACGCCCCGCCCGGCCAGGGTCTCGGCGGCGGACAGGGCCTCGGGCACCATGCACCCGCAGGCGATCACGGTCACGTCCCCGCCGGCGCGCAGCACGTCGGCCCTGCCAATCCGGTAATCGGCGTCGACCGGCGTCGCCGGGGTCTCGACCGCCCGTCCGCCGAGGCGGATGTAGACCGGGCCGTCGTGGTCGCGGGTGGCGACGGTGGCGTGATAGCCCTGATGGGCGTCGGCGGCGACGATCACCGTCATGTTGGGCAGGCTGCGCATCAGGGCGATGTCCTCCACCGCGTGATGGGTTCCGCCCGACACCGCGAGGGAGACGCCGCTGCACGCCGCGCCGATGACGACCCGCTGGTTGGCGTAGTCCACGTCGTTGCGCAGTTGCTCCATCGACCGCGCGGCGATGAACGGCGCGTAGCCGCAGACGTAGGGATGCATCCCCGTGGTGGCGAGGCCGCTGGCGACCCCCATGGCGTTCTGTTCGGCGATGCCGACGTCGATCACGCGCTCCGGGTGCCTCTCCATCAGCGTCCGCAGGCCGATCAGATCGAGGGTGTCGGCGGCGACGGCGACGACGCTCTCGTCCCGGTCCGCCAGTTCCGTGACGGCGAGGCCGAACGACAGGCGGGACTGGTTGGCGGCGAGGCCGACCCATTCGGGCTCGGGCGCGTCCGGGGCGTCGTTCCCCGTGTCGTTCATGCCGGTGCCTCCTGTGCCTCCAGTTCCGCGAGTGCCCGCGCGTAGGTCTCGTCGGTCACCGCGTTGTTGTGCCAGAGGTAGGTGTCTTCCGCGAAGCTGGCGCCCTTGCCCTTGACGGTGTGGGCGACGACGAAGGACGGCTTGCCCTCCTCCAGGGGGAGCGCGTCGAGCGCGTCGACGATCTCGCCCACGTCGTGACCGTCGATCTCCCGGACCGCCCAGCCGAAGGCGCGCCATTTGTCGGCCAGGGGCTCGAGCGCCATCCTGTCGCGGACGTGACCGCTCTGCTGGACCTTGTTGTAGTCGACGACGGCGGCGAGGTTGGACAACGACATGTGCGCCGCCGCCATCGCCGCCTCCCAGTTCGAGCCCTCCTGCAGCTCGCCGTCGCCGATCATCACCACGGTACGGAAGTCCTTCCCCTGGAGGCGCGCGCCAAGCGCCATGCCGATGCCGATCGAGAGGCCGTGGCCCAGCCCGCCGGTGCTCATCTCGACGCCCTCGCACTTGATGTCGGGGTGCATTCCGAGCAGCGATTCGTAGGCGTAGAATTCGTCGAGCCGGCTCTCGTCGAAGAAGCCGGCCTGGGCCAGCACGGCGGCCAGGGCCGCGTTGCCGTGGCCCTTCGACAGCACGAAACGGTCGCGGTCGGGCCAGTCGGGCTCGTCGGGCCGGACGCGAAGGTAGTGGAAGTAGAGCGCCGCCAGCAGCTCCGCCGCCGACAGCGCACCGCCGACGTGGCCCGACCCCGCCGCGCGCAGCGCGCGCCAGGAATTGCGCCGGACGTTGCGGGCCTCGTCCCGCAGCCGCCGCAGCACGGCTTCCCTGTTGCTCCTCTCGGCCATGGCTCGGGATCCTTCGGTATCGGACGGTGCTGGAGGGCGCGCCGGAAGCGGATCATAACGGACCGGACCGCGGCGGCAAGATTCCGCGGTCACGCGGCGCCCGGGTTCCCGGCGGCCCGGAAACGGCCACCCGGAAACCGTATCGGCGGACGGCATATCGACATCGCGGTCCCCGTGGTAATGTGCCGCCGTATCCGACCGCTGGCGGAACGCACGGAACACGGAAACAGGAAGAGGAGGAACGGACGAGATGGGTTCAACGCGAACATTGAAGGCGAGTGACGGCCACGAGTTCGCCGCCTATGAAGCGACCCCGGAAGGCGCGCGGCGCGGGAGCCTGGTCGTGGTCCAGGAGATCTTCGGGGTCAACGACCACATCCGGGACGTCTGCGACAGATTCGCGGCCGACGGATATCAGTCCATCGCACCGGCGCTCTTCGACCGCGTGGAGCCCGGCGTCGAGCTCGGCTACGTGCCCGAGAACATCGAGCGCGGCCGCAACCTCATGGGACAGCTCGGCTGGCGCGACACGATGATGGACGTCGAGGCCGCGGCCGGCGCCGTCGCCGGCGACAGGCGTCCCGGCATCATCGGCTACTGCTTCGGCGGCACCGTGTCGTGGGTCGCCGCCTGCCGTCTCGACCTCACGTGCGCGATCGGATACTACGGCGGCGGCATCATCGATTTCGTCGGCGAAACGCCCAAGTGCCCCACCATGCTCCATTTCGGCGAGAAGGACGAGACCATCCCGATGAGCGACGTCAGGGAGATCTCCGGGAAGCACCCCGAGGTGACGGTCCACGCCTACGCCGAGGCCGGGCACGGGTTCAACTGCGACCGCCGCGGCGCCTATCACGAGACGGACGCCAAGCTGGCGCTCGAACGCACGAAGGCCTTCCTCTTCGAGCGGTTCCTCTAGCCCGCGGTAATGATCGGGGCGCCGCCGGTCGGGTCTCCCTTGCGGACGGTTCCGACGACCGCGGCGTCCGCGTACCCGGCGGCCGCCAGCGCCGCGAGACAGCCGTCCGCGCCCGCCCGCGGAACGCTGGCGAGCAGTCCGCCCGCAGTCTGGGGATCGAACAGCGCCAGGTAGCGGGGATCGTCCGCCGCCGCCCGCACGCGCCGGACGCGCGATTCGACGCGGCGGTTCTCGGGATCGAGGGTGCTGAGGAGTCCGGCCCCGAGCGTGTCGATCGCGCCGCTCAGCAGGGGCAGCGCGTCGAGGGCGAGCTCGACCGCGATGCCCTGGCCCTCCACCATCTCCGCCAGATGTCCGGCGAGGCCGAAGCCGGTGACGTCCGTGGCCGCGGTCGCCCCGAAATCGCGGAGTATCCGCGCCGCCGCCGCGTTCGACCGGGTCATGACGGCGAGCGCCTCGTCGATCCAGCGGCCCTTCGCCCGCCCCCGCATGTCGGCGGCGAACAACGTGCCGGTGCCGAGCGGCTTGGTGAGGATCAGCGCATCGCCGGGCCGCGCGCCGCGCTTGCGCGTCATGCCGTCGGGGTCGGCGAGGCCGTTGACGGCGAAGCCGAGCGCCAGCTCCGCGCCCTCGCCCGAATGTCCCCCGACGAGCGCGCATCCGGCCTCGTCGAGAACCGGCAGCGCGCCGGCGAGCATCTGGAAGAGGTCGTCCTCGACCCTGGACGGACGTCCGAACGGCACCGTCGCCACCGCCAGCGCGGTCCGGGGGCGGGCCCCCATGGCGAACAGGTCGTTGAGGCAATGGTTCGCCGTCACGGCGCCGAACACGTAAGGGTCGGCGACGAAGGCGCGGAAGAAGTCCACGCTCTGGACGGAGACCTTGCCGGCGGGCACCGCCGCCACCGCGGCGTCGTCGGGCGCGTCCAGCCCGACCAGCACGTCGTCCCGGCCGGCGGGCTTCAGGCGCGCCAGCACGCGCCCCAGGGTGTCGCCGCCGACCTTGGCGCCGCACCCGCCGCAGCGCATGGGCGCACCGACGGGCGCCGGCGACGGCCGCGCGGCCGCGCCGCGGTCCCCGGAGGCCATGTCCGGCAATTCTCCGTAGCGGCGCATGAACCGACGGTCGATCCGGTCCTTCAGGCGCCAGGCGGACATGCCGCGCCAGACCAGGGGTCCGCGGGCGCCGACCGCCTCGCCGTCCGCCGTCCCGACGAGAACGAGGTGGGCGCGCTGCGGGCGGAAGGGCCGCGGCTCGCGTCCTTCGGCGATTCGCCGCAGGTTGCGGGCCAGCGGCTTCCCCTGGCGCACGGCGTAGACTCCCGCCTTGTCCCGCGGGTGGCGGTCCACGGTCGCGACGTCGCCGGCCGCGAACACCTCCGGGTGCGAGACGGATTGCAGCGTGTCGCGCAGACGGATGAATCCGTCGTCCGTCAGCGCCAGGCCGGTGTCGCGCAGCCAGGGTGCGGCGCCCGCTTCGGTGACCCACAGGACCTCGTCCACGGGGTATCCGTCGCCGCTTCCGCCGACGAGCGCGCCGTCCGCCACGCCGCGGACCGCCTCGCCCGCGTGCACGCGCACGCCCCGGGACGTAAGGATGTCCCGCAGACGGCGGCGGGCCCGCGGATGGAGCCTGGGGAGTATCTCCGGCGTATCGGTGAACAGGCGGCACTCCACGCCGCCGGCGTCCTCTCCCCCTCCCGCCGCGGCGAGGGCGTCGCTCAACCGGCGATGCGCGGCGAGCGACAGTTCCACCCCGCCGGGTCCGCCGCCGACGACGGCGACGCGGACCGGGCCGCCGCGCCGGCGGACGCGCTCGAGCAGCGCCTCCCAGCGGGCGACGAACTCGCCGATTGGCTTGACCGGAACGATCCCGTCGGCCCGTCCGCCGGGGAGCCGGGGCGTCGAGCCGATGTTGATGCTCAGATAGTCGAACGGCACCGGCGGACGCCCCTCGCACAGGACGCGCTTCCCTTCCAGGTCGAGGCCGACGCCGCTGGCGCGGTAGAGCCGCGCGCCGGCGAACGCCGCCAGCGGACGGAGGTCGACGTGGGCTTCGTCGAACCCGTAGAACCCGGCGACGAGGCCCGGCAACATGCCCGAGTACGGGGTGTGGACGTCCCTCGCGATCAAGGTGAGGCGGACGCCCGGGACCGGCTTCATGCCGAACGACCGCAGCACGGCCAGATGGCTGTGCCCGCCGCCGAGCAGCACCAGGTCCGTCTCGACGGGGCCGCGGTCCATCAACGGGCCAGCGTCGCGGGAGCCGGCGATGCTGTGGCCTTCGCGGAGGTCGTGGGCGACACGGACGAGCGCCCGACCCGGTCGGCGTCCCGGTCGCCAGAGATGTTGCTCATGCGCGATAGCGAATCACATCGCCGTCCGTCCGTCGAGACGGGTCCGGGCGAACCGTTCCTCCCGTCGAATCGTGCTACGTTTCGTCCGCAACGCTCCGCGATCCTGCCGCGGCGCCGCGCCATGCGGCACGAGGCGCCGCCGCGCCCACGACGACGAACGTCCCGCCCCATCCCGCTCGATCCCGACTCCGCCCGGCCCATGGCAACGACGAACCCATCGCAGCTGGCCGCGATTCCTTCCGTCGATCGCCTGCTCCGCGAGCCGGCGGTCGCGGCGCTCGCCGAGGCCCACGGGCGGCCCGCGACCGTGGACGCGGCGCGGGAGGTCCTGGCGGACCTGCGTTCGGCCCTGACGGCGGGCGGCGGCGCGGGGCCGCGCGCGCGGGGTCCCGGCGCGCTCGCCGGCGCCGTCGCCGCGAAGCTCGAGGCGGCGGCCGCGCCCAGCCTGAAGCGCGTCTTCAACCTTACCGGCACGGTGCTCCACACGAACCTGGGGCGCGCGCCCCTGCCGCCCGAGGCGGTCGCGGCGATGGCCGTGGCGGCGTCGGGGCCGACGAACCTCGAGTTCGACCTCGACCGGGGACGGCGGGGCGACCGCGACAGCCACCTCGAAGGGCGTCTTCGCACGCTCACCGGCGCCGAGGCCGCGACCGCGGTCAACAACAACGCCGCCGCCGTCCTGCTGACGCTCAACTCCCTGGCGGCGCGCAAGGAGGTGGTGGTCTCCCGCGGCGAGTTGATCGAGATCGGCGATTCGTTCCGGATGCCCGACGTCATGGCCCGCGCCGGATGCCGGCTGCGCGAGGTCGGCACGACGAACCGGACGCACCGCCGCGACTACGCCGACGCGATCGGCGACCGGACGGCGCTGATCATGAAGGCGCACACCAGCAACTACGTCGTCCAGGGGTTCACCGCCGCGGTTCCCGAGCGCGGCCTCGCGGCGATCGCCCGCGAACGCGGCCTCCCCTTCGTCGTCGATCTCGGCAGCGGCTCCCTCGTCGACCTGGCGCGCTGGGGCCTGCCCCGCGAGCCGACGCCGCGCGAGACCCTCGCCGCGGGCGCCGACCTCGTGACGTTCAGCGGCGACAAGCTCCTGGGCGGTCCGCAGGCCGGGATCGTGGCCGGGCGCGCGGACCTCGTCGCCAGGATCAAGCGCAACCCGATGCGGCGGGCGATGCGGCTCGACAAGCTCTCCATCGCCGCCCTGGAGGCCGTCCTGCGCCTCCACGGCGATCCCGACCGGCTGGCGGAGCGGCTCCCCGCCCTGCGTCTCCTGACCCGCCCCGCCAGGGAGATCGAGGCCGCCGGCGCGCGGCTGCTTCCGGCGCTCGCGGCGTGGGTCGGCGAACGCGGAGCCGTGGTCCTCCGGTCCGTCCGCAGCCAGATCGGGAGCGGCGCGCGTCCGCTGGAGTCCCTGCCGAGCGCCGCGCTGGTGGTGCGTCCCGGCGGCGGCAAGCGTGGACAGGGGCGGCGCCTGGAGCGGCTGGCCCGGGATCTGCGCGGTCTGCCGATTCCCGTGATCGGACGGATCGAGGACGGCGCGCTGGTGCTGGACCTGCGCTGCCTGGACGACGAGGCGGCGTTCGCCGGCCAGCTCGCGCCGGCGGCGCCGGGAGCCGGAGAGCCGCCGACGTGATCGTCGCCACCGCCGGACACATCGACCACGGCAAGACGCTCCTGGTCAAGGCGCTCACCGGCGTCGACGCCGATCGCCTGCCGGAAGAGAAGCGCCGGGGACTGACCATCGATCTGGGCTTCGCCTACCTTCCCCTCGACGACGGTCCGACCGTCGGCTTCGTCGACGTTCCCGGACACGAACGTTTCATCCGCAACATGCTGGCGGGGGTGTCGGGAATCGATCTCGCGCTCCTGATCGTGGCTGCTGACGACGGACCCATGCCGCAGACCGAGGAGCATCTCGCCATCCTCGACCTGCTCGACGTCCGGCGCGGCGCCGTCGCGATCACCAAGATCGACCGCGTCGACCGGCGCCGGGTCGCGGAGGTCGCCGAGGACGTCGACGTCCTGCTGGCCGGCGCCGGCCTCGAAGGCGCGCCCGTGTTCCCCGTGTCGGCGCTGACGGGGGCGGGCGTGGCCGACCTGAAGGCGTTCCTGGAGAGCGCCGCCCGCGCCGTCCCGCCGCGCGCCGCCGGTGGCGGGTTCCGCATGGCCGTGGACCGGGTTTTCCATCTGAGGGGCGCGGGACTCGTGGCGACCGGCGCCGTGTTCGCGGGCGCGGCGCGCCCCGAGGACCGGCTCACGGTGACGCCGGGCGGCCTGGAGGTCCGGGTGCGCGGCATCCATGCCCAGAACCGCGAGTCCGGCACGGGCGCCGCGGGACAGCGCTGCGCGCTCAATCTGACCGGACGCGGAGTCGGGCGGGGCGCCATCGCCCGCGGCGACTGGCTCGTCTCCGCCGCGCTCCATTCCCCGACCCGCCGGTTCGACGCGCGGCTGAAGGTCCTGTCGAGCGAGACCCGCCCCTTGCGGCATTGGACGCCCGTGCACGTCCACGTCGGCGCCGCGGCGCTGACCGGCCGCGTCGCCGTGCTCGAAGGCCGCGCCATTCGGCCGGGCGAGGCCGGGCTGGCGCGGATCGCGCTCGACTCCCCGACCGCAATCGTCTTCGGCGACCGTTTCGTGATCCGGGACCAGTCGGCGCGCCGGACGGTCGGCGGCGGGCGCGCGATCGATCCCTTTGCGCCGGCGCGCGGACGACGGACTCCCGAACGCCTGGCCGTGCTCCAGGCGAGCGACGAGGAAGACCCGGCGAAGGCCCTCCGGGACACGTGCGCCGCGTCGCCGGGAGGCGTCGACCTCGACCGCTTCGCGACGGCGCGGAACCTGTCCGGAGCGGACGTCGCCGCCGCCGCCGATGCCGCCGGCGTCGTGGTCGCGGCGACCGGCGATGCGCGGGTCGCGGTCGCGCGGCGGGAGTGGGAGCGGGCCAGAGCCGCCGTCGCCGACGCCGTCTCCGGCCATCACGCCGGCGCGTCGGACAGCCGGGGACTCGCCCTCGACCGGTTGCGGGCCGCGGCCGGCCCGAAGCTCGGCGGGGCGGCGCTCGATGCGGCCGTCGACGACCTCGTGGCCTCCGGCGCCATCGTCCGCGAGGGCGGCCGCCTCCGGCGGGCGGACCACCGCCCTGCCCTGTCGGGCGGGGACGCGGCCCTCTGGGACAGGGTCGCCCCGCTGCTGGAGGCGGACGAGGGACGCCCGCCGTCGGTCCCCGACCTCGCCGCCGGCCTGGGAACGCCCGCCCGGACCGTGGAGCGGTTCCTCGTCCGCGCCAGCCGCCACGGTCTCGTGGTCCAGGTGTCGCGGAACCGTTTCATGACCCCGGCCACGGCGCGGCGGCTGGCGGAGATCGCCGAGCGCGTGGCCGCGGGCGCGCCCGGCGGGCGCTTCACGGCGCGCGCATTCCGCGACGCGACGACGCTGGGACGGAACTTGACGATCGAGGTTCTGGAATTCTTTGATAGGTCGGGCTTCACCCGCCGCGTCGGAGACGAGCGGACGGTGACGAAGCCGGCGGCCGACGCCTTCGCGCGCCGGGACGCCTGACGGTGCGGGACGACCGCGGAAGGGAATCGCCCCCGGTGGGGCGGCCGGGCTTCAAACCCGTGCTGGGACGCTCGGCGTTCCTGGTGGGTTCGACTCCCACTCTCTTCCGCCACGCCCCGTTCGGGCGGCGGCGCGTCGATCCGCGCGACCGGCGGCGGACGGTTTGGCATCGAGGCGGTCTTGCCCTTACACTTTCGCCGCGCTGCGGCCCGACGGCTGCGGTGCCGTGTTCAATGAGGGCAGGCGGGCGATCGGAACCCGCGGCAATTCAGGGAGGAGTCGCGGCGTGATCATCAAATCGATGGCCGGCGAGTTCGACATCACGATCGAGGGGTTCGAGATCAAGGGCCGCCATCTCGTCATGGTCGGACGGATGGGCGTGTGGGACGCCAGGACCTACATCACCGGGGCCGAGCTCCTCGCCGTTCTCGGAAGGCTGCTGAAGCCGGGCATCCTCCTCGGCCTCGTCACGCTGCCCTTCCGGCGCGCCGCGCCCGAACCGGAACCCCAGACGGAGGAAAGCCATGACTGACGATCCCAAGTTCAGCGTTCTGCCGGAGTTCGAGGAGGTCTGGAACTTTCCCCTGTTCGAGGCCCTCACCTCCCGGCGGTCGCGGCGGTTCGGCTTCGGCATGGAGCTGACGCACGGCCCGTTCGTCCACAAGTCGCCTTTCGAGCCCTACCCGCTCTCCGAGGAGGAGACCGCGGTCCTCGTCGCCGCGGCCTGCGGCACCACGGGCGCCATCCTCTGCGAAGGCGACACCCAGGGCGGCATGGTGAAGTCGGTCGGGCGCACGCACCCGAGCGCGGTCGGCGCCCACAGGACGGTGCTGTTCTTCACCAACGACGACGGGCTCTACCTCTATCGCGCCGACCAGGCGAAGATGAGCAAGATGAAGGAGTACGAGACCGTCGAGGATCGCGACAAGGTCTGGAACTTCTACCGCGACCACACCGTCAAGCTGTCCGACGGACGCTTCGACCTGCCCCAGGCGGAGCCGGGCCTCTTCGCCCACAACCTGTGGGTCACCAACCGGCCCGGCACCACCCTGTTCATGCCGGTCACCGACATCAGCCAGGACCTCATCCGCCTGATGGTCAACATGTGCGACACCAAGGGCGGCGCGCGCTACGTCAAGGGCGGCGGCTACTACATCTGCGACGAGCGCCGGGGCATGAAGCCGGCGGGGTGCGAGAAGTGGGCGGACAAGGGCCTGCTCGACCGCAACAAGGTCCTGCCCCTCGGCCGTCTCGAGAAGATCATCGTCAGCTGGCTCTGCGCCGAGGGCGCGATGATGGGGCAGCTCATGCAGCTGGCCATGGCCGCCACCGGACTCGGCGGCTGGCTGCACGGCGGCTTCACCCCCCTCGTGGTCATGGGCGGCACGCCGATCTGCAAGGGTCTGGGCTTCCGCTTCGTCACCTCCAAGGACGATGACCCGTTCCCCAACCCGGTCGGCCTCGACGGCTACTTCGAGGGGTTCTGCCCGCCCTACTACAAGGACATGGACACGGCCGTGGAGACGGCGGTGGCCGGCATGGGCGAGAAGCTCGACGAATGGGAGCGCCGGGGCATGACCCTGCCGCACACCGTCCCCAACGAGGAGTTCGAGAAGGCGGTGCCCGGCCTCTCCGACGAGGGGATCGAGTGCGTCAAGGACGTCTGCCGCTACATCTACGAGGAGTACGGCAAGTTCCCCGCCCACAACGACACCATGCACCTGCTCTACTTCATCCAGGCGCACCACCTCGACACCGAGTTCTACGACCAGTACTTCAAGGAGGGCGCCTACATCCACACGCACAAGAACCACTTCGAGAAGTGGCACCGGGGATCGAACATCCCGCGCCGCGACGACCGTTGAACAGCGAGGCCGAGGACCATCCGATGACCAGGATACTGAAACGTTCGCCGCACTACGGCCAGCACGTCGCCCACGGGGCCAACGGCTTCTTCGACTTCGCCGGCTGGGAGATGCCGGAGACCTTCACCTCCGTGGAGGACGAGGTGAAGGCGTGCCGCTCGGCCGCCGTGCTCTTCGACGGCCATCAGATGGGCGAGCTCCATCTCAGGGGCCCGGAGGCGCACGACGCCGTGCAGAAGGTCTGCGCCAACGACGTCAAACCCGAACCCGGGCGCTGCTTCTATTCGAGCCTGCTCAACGAGGACGGCGGGATCGTCGACGACCTCGTCGTGCTCTGCCTGGCGCCCGACCACTATCTGCTGACGGCGGCGGCCTTCAACGTCGGCAAGACGCCGGGATGGGTGCGCGGGCACGTCGGCGGCATGGACGTCGAGATCGAGGACCTGACCAGCGGCACCACGATCATCGAGATTCAGGGGCCGAAGTCCCGCGATGTCCTTCAGAAGATCACCGAGGCCGACATCTCGAACGAGGCGCTGCCCTACTTCCGCTTCGTCGAGACGAAGGTCGCCGGCATCGACTGCATCGTCGCGCGTCTCGGCGTCACCGGCGAGCTCGGCTACGAGATCGTCTACGATCCGGGCTACGCCTACACGATGTACGACGCCATCGTCGCCGCCGGCAGGGACGACGGCCTCCAGCTCTGCGGCAACAAGACGGTCGGCGTGTTCCGTCTCGAGAAGGTCTACCACATCTATACGCGCGACATCGACGAGAGCACCAACCCCTTCGAGGCGGGCCTCGACAAGGCGGTCAGGCTCGACAAGGGCGACTTCATCGGGCGCGACGCGCTGCTCCGCGTCAAGCAGCAGGGCGTGAGCCGCAAGCTCGTCGGCTTCGAGATCGCCGCCGGCGGCGTCCCGGCGCCCGGCGCTCCCATCGAGATCGACGGCCGGGAATGTGGAAAGGCGACCTTCGCCGGCTACAGCCCGACCCTCGCCAGGAGCATCGGCATCGGCTACGTCCCCGCCGGGCACGCCGCGGCGGGGACGGCGCTGGTCATCGGCGCCGAACCCGGACCCCTGGAGGCGACGGTGGTGGAGATCCCGTTCTTCGACCCCAGGGGCGACCGCATCCGCATGTAGCCGCGCGGTTTTCCGGCATGTCCCTGGGAGCGCCGGCGTCCCGCCGGCATGACGGCCCGTTCGCGCTTCGCACAATGCCGGTGAGACGCCGGCGCTCCCAGGCGAACGGAGCCTTTGTCACCCGGGGTGATTTTCACGAACAGGCGGGAATGTCAGACCGAGACACCCCCGGTTTTCCGGGGAGCCGCGGGGCGGACGGTCAGCGGCTGTAGTACTCGATCACGAGGTGCGGCTCCATGTGCGCCGGATAGGGGACCTCGGCGAAGGACGGGACGCGGAGGAAGGTGCCGCGCATCTTCGCGTGATCGACCTCGATGTAGTCCGGGACGTCCCGCTCCGGCGATTCCATCGCCTCGAGGACCAGCGCCATGCTCCTCGACTTCTCCCGCACCTCGACGACGTCGCCTTCGCGGACCCGGTAGCTCGGGATGGTCACGCGCCGCCCGTTGACCGTGACGTGGCCGTGGCCGATGAACTGCCGCGACGCGAACACCGTCGGCACGAACTTCATGCGGTAGACCACGGCGTCGAGCCGGCGTTCGAGGAGGCCGATCAGGTTCTCCGTCGTGTCGCCCTTGCTCTTCACGGCCCGGTCGTAGGTGTTGCGGAACTGCTTCTCGGTGATGTTGCCGTAGTAGCCCTTGAGCTTCTGCTTCGCCTTCAGCTGGATGCCGAAGTCGCTCAGCTTGCGCCGCCGGGCCTGACCGTGCTGCCCGGGGCCGTAGGAGCGCCGGTTGGACGGACTCCTGGGCCGTCCCCAGATGTTCTCGCCCATGCGGCGGTCGATCTTGTACTTCGCTGATTGACGCTTGCTCATCGACGGTTCCGTGCTGAAGACCGGGAAACCGGCGCCAGGGCGCCGGACAGGGCGCGTACTATACGCGGCGCCGGACCGATGTCAATTCGGTGTCTTGGTTATGAGACGTGGCGCGCCGGGCGATCTTGGACTGGCTATGCGCGTATGGCCCTTCGCGCCGCGGCGAACCACGAAATTCCAGACCGAGGCGCTGCCGATGGAAATCTATTCCGGCCTCCGGGTCCATCCTCGCGCGGCGACGGGGTCTCAGCGAACGGAGCCGCCCGCGTCCTTCACGTAAGGGTAAGGACGCGGGCGGACAGCACCAATTCAGAACGGGAGTCTGTCGTTTTCATCGTCCGTCCCGCCAAGGTCTGTCCTCGTCCCGCGCCTCCGGGCCGGCACCGGACTCCTCGCCTCATCCTTTCGTCGACGATTACCGCGCAGTCCCGACGCATAATGCACCAGCCTCACCTTGGGCACTCGTGTCAACGCGGCACCCATCACCACGTTGGTTACAGCTACGAATCGCTGCCGCCTCGGCTTCTGCTCTCGTCTTTCCGTAACCATCACCATACCCCGGCCGTAGACAACCTTGGTCCCGGTGGCATTCAGAGCGTGCTATCGCTCCGCAAGCATTGGCAAACGACGCAGCATGGCAACTACGCCCAAGTAAGTCCCTACAACGGTTCAACGCGCTTTGCTCAGCCTCCTTGGCAGTGGCGCCTACTCTGAAGGCCCAAGCAAAGCTTGCTTCATTGCCTCCCAATGCGAGTGCGCCGTATTGAGTCGGAGGTAGGGTCGGAGAGGACAGGGTGGTGATCGTGCTCGCTTGTCCAGTTGCAGGGGAACTTCCCCCTTTGATGCAATACGAAGCCGCCGTGCCACTAGCGGTTGATGCAATGCGGCAGTTTGATCCTCCCGCCTTGGCACAAGCCGCGTTCGCCTGACTCTGAGCGTCGAGTTCGGATACGGCCCACCCCACACCGTTCCTCGTGTTGTCGCCACTCCTGGCTAACGCCCCACAGGCGTTGCGGAACCACAAAACTTCCCGGCAGCCGTCTCCAGTACAAGCGGCCAAGGCCGCGGCGCGGGCCGAGGACAGACTGTTTGTAGATGATCTGAACGCCCAACTTCCTCGTGATGACATAGCGAGGGAGCCGTATCGATCGCCCGAAGGAGTAATCCTTGTCTGATCCCTCTCCGCTTCCACCATCGTTTTGGGGGGTGAACTCGAACCCCCGCCGCCGCCGCACGCCGCCAGTCCAAGGAGTAGAGAAGCCACGGAAAGTACCGGCAAGACGAATACCGACAGCCTCTTCCACGCGATCCGGTTCATCACTAACTCCTTGAGTGTTACTCCGCGTGTTCGCGGATTGATTTCGTGAAACTCTCGGCTCCCGCGGTCAGCTCGCGAGCGAGACTTCGACGGCCAGGGTCCGGGGAGTTTGCAATCCGGCGTTGTGAAGCAGTCGGAAGGACGCCTCGGCGCTCGTCTCGCCCCTGACGATCGTCACCTCGATCGGCTCGTCCACGAAGTCCTCCCCTGCCACCGCCGGATTCTCCCCACTCCCCGGGGCGAGGCGCAGGACGAGATGGAGATCCTCGGACAACGCGGCGGGGATCGACACCCTCACGCTCGAATCGCTGCCGCTCGCCACCTCGTCCTGGAGGAACTTCACGGCGATGGCCCCCGCCCGCACCAGGGCCGCCGGGGAAATCACGCGCTCGACGGTCCGCAACCGGTCCACGTTCTCCACCGGGCGCCACATGTCCGCCGGCGCGGCGGCGGCGCCTCCCAGAACGCCCAATCCCTCCCAGCGCGGCAGCGCCCTCCGCGCGCCGCCCAGCGGGATGCTCAGCGCCAGGCGGGCGTTGCCGCCCTCCTCGACGGCGCCGAACCCCCACGCCGTCCGCAGGCTCAGCCAGGGGTGCGGGCGCCAGGCCAGACCGAGGCGGGTTTCCGAGGGGGAGCCGGCGCCGGCGCCGTCTTCCTCCCAGCGGGCGATGGCCGCGTCGGCGGAGATCGTCGTGGTCACGTTCAGGCGGGCGCCGAGCTCGGTTCCGCCGATCGGACGCTCCTCGTATCCCCGGCGGCCCGGTCTCCAGTCCGTCACCGGCGTGAAGTGCTGCAACCAGCCGCCGCCCCAGCGCCCCGCGTAGTCCAGACCCGTCACCAGACGCTTGTGCCGGCGCTCCACGTTCTCCTGCACGACGGTCGAGAGCCCGAGAACGTCGGCGTCCGGCTCGTCCGAAAGCATGAAGCGGTACGCCGCGCCGTAGCGCACGTCGGTGCGGCGGAAGCCGTCCTTGTCCCGCCAGCGGGTGAGACCCTGTTGCAGGAACAACGCGCTCTCCTCGGCCCCCGTCTCCGAACGCCGGACGGCGAAGTTCAGCGGGACGACGGCGTCGAGGTTTCCGGCGACTCCGTCCCCGTCGCCGTAGGGCGACCAGGACAGGCGGTGGACGACGCGGAAGTTCTCGCCGAACACGCGCCGTCCCTGTCCCTCGGCCACCAGCGCGAGCCCGTCCATCACCACCCCGCCAAGCTCGCCGGAGAGGCAGTGAAGGCCGTTCGACGCGGCCGCCGATCCCGATCCTTCGAAGGCCGATCCGCAATTCATCGCCCGGTCCAGCCACGACGCGGAGTCCCCGGCGGAGAAGGGCGAAACCGGCTCGCCATGCGCCGGCAGGCCGCCGATCGACGCGGACGCCACGGCAAACGCCGCGGCGGCGAACGAAGCGCGACAGGACGTATTCACTGGTTTCCTCCCTCTGTATGTCGTCGTTCCGGTCCGGCCGGCGCAGCTCGCGCGCCGGCACGCCGGCTTATTGCAGGACGAACCACTGTCCGGCGTCGTTGCGGCAGGCGAAGGCCGCTCTCAGGCCGCCTTCCAGCCGGCGGCAGCTGCGGGCGTCGCGAATGGCGTGGCCCGCTCCGGCGCCGGCATCCGCGCGCGAAGGGCCGCCGAACCACGAGCCGCCGCGCCGCGCCGCCGGCGCGAAGCCCGGAACCGGGGTCTGCTGGCCGTGCCCGGACCGGGACGTGTAGACCCGGTTGGCGCGGTCGAGGCTTCGCCCGACGTCGGCGCCCACTCCCGCCCCGATCAGCGCCCCGGCGGCGGTGGCGAGAACACGGCCCGAGCCCTTGCCGATCCTGTTGCCGACGAACGCGCCGCCGGTGGCGCCGCCGAGCGTGCCGATCGCCTGCCGCGGCCCCACGTCGCCGTACAGGCAGCCGCCCAGCGGGACGGCCAGGGCCGCCGCCAGGACGATGACGATGCCGAGCTTCCGCCGTCCCATGCGGTCAGGCCTCCTTCCTGCCGGTCGCGAACGCCTGCGCCAGCGCCTCCATGGCCTGCGCGGCGAGGACGCGCCCCGTCAGTTCGAGATCGATGCAGAGGTCCTCGACCCGGACGTAGCCGCCGGGGGCGGCGGCCCATTTCTTCCCGGCGCCGCCGGTCGCGGCGCTCTCGGCATCCCCCGCCGCGTCGTGGAAGAAGTTCGCCACGACGCGCCCCGTTTCCACGTCGACGACCGAGACGTGAAAGAAGGCGCCGGCCGGCGATTCGTCCGACGGCGAGAGCGCGATCTGGATCAGGAGGTCGGCGTGCGCCATCAGCGCGGCCGTCTCCACCAGTTGCCGGTCCGCGGCGGCGCCCGCCGGCTCGGAAGTCCCGGCGCCGTCGCCGGAGAGCGTGCGCCGCGCCGCCGTCAGCCGCATGACCGCCGCACGGTCGACCACGGCCGCGCCCGACTCGATCAGGGGGCCGAGGAAGCCGGTCTGGAACCTGAACCCGGCGGCCTCGGACAGGGGCCACGGGCGCGCGCCGTCCCGCCGGACCTCGAGGCTCGCGGTCCACCCGCTCCTGTCGCGCTCGGTCGAGGTTTCGCCCGCCTTTGCAGTCCGCGTATCGCGCCTCCCCTCGACGACGAGTCGGCTTTCCGTCTCCATCTCGCGCAGACGGTCGTCGAAGACGCGGTTCCAGAACACCGCCAGACGCGGCGAGCCGGCCTGCCGGTAGGCGCGGCGGAAGGCGTCGCGCACCGCCGCCGACGGAACCTCCGCCCGGCGGGCGTCGGCTTCGGCGTTCCCGGCGGGTTTCAGGACCGGCGGCGTTCCCGTGCGGTAGAAACCCTCCCCGATCTCCTCCGCCGCCGCGCACGAAAGGGCCGACGCGGCGAAGGCGGCGCTCGCCAGCGCGGCGGCCCGGCGAAGGGTGCTGCGCGGCCTCATTGGCCTTCCCGCAGTTCGATCAGATAGCTCTCGACGACCGCGCCGGCGGTCGAGCGCGCCGAATAGCTCCCCAGCGTCCGCGCCGGAAGGTGGACCCGGCGCCACGCCGTGACCGGTTCGGCGTCCCCCTGCCCGGCGTCGAGGAAACGGGTGCGCCCCTCGACCTGCAACGGATAGTCGGTGCAGTTCACGAGGCGGGCGAAGACCTCGACGTCGCCGCTCCCGGCCCGTCTCGCGTTCGTCGCCTGCACCATGATCTTGTTGGTGATGGCGACGTCGGTGACGTTCACGGCGTTGAGCGGCACGTGCGTGACCGACCCGGGAAGCTGCGGGACGAGAACCGGCCCCTGCGGCAGCGCGGCGTGCTTGACGGGGCGGAAGTCGCATTGCGGCTTCGGCGACACGTGCGCCGGGTGCTGGCACGCCGCCACCGCCAGCGCGGCGAGGAGCGCCGGAAGGATGCATAGCCGGGGGGAGCCGACCGCGTGCGCGATCCGGAACATCGTCGTGCGCCCCTATCCCGGTGTGCCGGGTTGCGACCGCGCCCAGGCGACGGAGCAGGACTCGTCGCCGCCGAAATGCGTCGGACGAGCGTTCGCCGGCGCGGCGAACGACACCTCCGGCCGGGATGCGGCCCCGGACAGACGGTGGGTTCCGTAAGCCACCTTCTCCGGCAGGTTGTCCCACTGGCGCGTATCGGCGGCCGGCTTGGTCTGGCTCGCGGTAACGTCCGCGATGATTGAAAAGAGGCCCAGGGCCGCCCCGACCCCGGAGGATACCTGAGCGGCGTCGAAATCACCGGTCGCCAGCTGCGTATTGGCCAGGCTGGTAGCCGCCACCGATGCCGCCATGCCTACCTGGGCGGCGCCTTCCATGCCCTCCTTGAAGTTCGCCTGGCCCTCCAGAATGGAATCGAATTCCCGCCCGCCCCGCGTCACCGCCTGCCGGAGGACGCTCTCGCTGTTGACGAGCGGCTTCGTGCGGCCGTTCAGGCGGATGCTGGCGGAATTCGGACCGCCCTTGTCGCTCGCCTTTATCTTCAGGAGTTCGTTGTGCTCGCCTTCCGAATACTTGACCGGCGCATGGCCGAGACCGGCCAGGACCAGCAGGTTGTCTCCCGCGTCGGGGACGACCAGCCCGCGATCGTGCGACTTCGCCAGGGCGTAGGCTTCCCTCGCGAGGTCCATGTCGCCGTTGCACTGCGAGGCCCATCCCTCCAGATACTCCAGCAACGCGAAGTCCTGCCGGTATTGCTCCTGTTCCGCCAGGGTGTCCTGGAGGATGCCGGACTTGAAGCTGGCGCGGGCGTTCTCGTAGTCGCCCTCCTTCAGGTAGAGGATGCCCCGGTAGTAGTAGGCCATGGCGCGCTCGTAAGGCTCGCCGCGAAACACCTTCCTGTCCTCGGCGCTGAACAGGCCGCGGGCCTTCGCCGCCTTCTCGTCGCCGCCGTAGATCGTCTCGATGGTCAGCAACGCCTCGTCGAACGCCTCCGCGGCGAGGTCGTCACGACCCGCGTCCATCGCCGCCAGGCCCGCGCGCAGGCGGTTCAGCACGTGGTTGTGCTCGCCTTCGGTGACGACCTTGCCGAACACGCCGCGCAGTTCGCTCGGCTTGTCCTGGAGGTAATCGGCGAGAGCCTTCTCGTCGTAGCCTGGAGACGAGGCGCATCCGGCAACCACGAAGATGGACATGAACAGGAACGCAGTGGCGCGACGCATCGATTTTCTCCCCGTGAATGGTTTCTTATCGGTAGACGACGTCGTCCTGCCCGGCCTTCTTGAACCGGTACTGGTTGGTCCAGACGACGATGCCGTTTTCGAGGTCCGTCATGCGGAAGACGATCTGCATGTACCGCTCGATGACGCCGTCCGTGGTGCGCGCGTCGATCGAGGTGATGCGCCCGCTCAGGCGGTAGTCGGCGCCGGCGACGGCTTTCGCCAGCCCGGTCGTGCCGACGTCGGTCACCCCCTCCCGCTTGAGTTCGCGCTCCTTCGCCACCATGTCGGCGCGTTCGCGGTCGACGAACAGGATGCGGCCGTTGGCGGCGATCTGGAGCCGGGTGGCCAGCTGATCGGTGAGAACGTTCTTGTTCAGCCGCTGCGAGCTCTGGTTCTCGAAGTAGGCCGAATCGACGATCACCCGCGGCGGCGCGGCGGCGTTGGCGAGCATCGGGTTGGCGAGCATGTGGCGGACCATCTCGTCCACCATGCTGGCGATGTCCTGGGACTCGATGCCGGTGCCCCGGACCAGGCCCGAGGTTTCGACGTCCTGGTATGCGGTGGGCGTGCCCGGCGCGTTCTTCACGCCCGTCGGAGAGGCGCAGGCGCCGACGAGGGCCGAAACTGCGATGACGAGCGGGAAGGCGAAGCGCGGCGAGACCGCGCCGGAGGGTCTATCTAGGCGTCGTTTGGCCCATGCCCGCTGCGGGGGGGGGGGGGGGGGGGGTAGAGGGCAGTGCGAGTTATCATGAGTATCACTCTACCCCACCCCACGGACCGCCGTCAACAGCTTTTTTGCCCATCGGCAAAATTCGTCCAGAGGCGCGGCCGACGTGGTCACGAATCGCCCCCTTCCCCACCGATCACGCGGTCCGCCGGACCAGGAACTCGTAGACCCCGGTGTCGTCCCGCCATTCCGCGAGCTCGTTCGCCGAGGCGTCGCACCAAGCCCGGAAGTCGGCGACCGAACCGGGGTCCGTCGCGAGGACGCGCAGCAGTCCGCCCGGCGGCACGTCCCGCAGCGTCTTGCGGGCCCTGAGCACGGACAGGGGGCACTTCAGACCGGTGGCGTCGAGAACGGCCTCGCCGGCGCCGGTATGCTCGCTCGGGCAATCCCCCTTCGACCGGTTTCGTTCGATGGTATGCCGGCGCCGGTCGAGGAACAATCGTTCGAACCCTCGATCGTTTGGAGGCCGGATGAATCCGGGATATGGTCCCGCGCCCGGACGGTCCGACGCTAATTGGGTACAGAGCCTGGGAAACCGAACAATGTCCATCGCCACGCAAGTCATCGATCAACAGGTGTCCGGCATCGTCGCCGGGCAGGAGGACGCGTTCACCAACGAGCTCGGGCTCGGCCCGGACGAGGGGAAAAGACGCGCGACGGCCTTCCTGTTTCTCGTCGCCCGGACCATGTTCGATCTGGACGATGTCGAGACTCTCGATGGAATCGTCGACGGCGGCAACGATTTCGGGATCGATGCGCTGTATTTCGATCCGCCCGATCAGGGCGAGATCAGGGTCACGCTGATTCAGGGGAAATACAAAATGGACCTCCACGGCGACGCGGCCTTCCCCGAAAACGCAATCGTCAAGATGATCGATGCGGTCGGCACGCTCTTCGATCCGGCAAAAGCCGTGACGACGAATGAGCGTCTGCGCAAACGTCTGGAGGACGTCCGTTCGTTCGTCGCGGAAGGCGCGATCCCGCAGGTGACAGCGGTCGCCGCCAACAACGGAGAGAAATGGACGCAGGAAGCGCAACGGCGGATAGACAACAAGGAAGAGGAGTTCAGCGGTCAGGTGGACTGGCGGCATGTCGGCTCCAAGCGCCTCCTCGCCATGTTGCAGGCGCGGAAACCCATCGACACCGAATTGCGGCTCGTCGGGCAGGCGTTGGTGGAAGACTACGATTATCGCCGCGTGCTGATGGGGCGCATGTCCGTCGCCGAGCTCGCGAGGCTGACGGACGAATACGACAATCGGCTGTTCGAGAGGAACATCCGCCGCTATCTGGGCCTGGCCGGCAACCGCGTGAACGAGGCGGTCGCGGATACCCTCCGCCAGCCCGATCGGCGTCCGAACTTCTATTTCTACAACAACGGG
Source organism: Alphaproteobacteria bacterium (assembly GCA_965200265.1). Lineage (GTDB taxonomy): Bacteria > Pseudomonadota > Alphaproteobacteria > UBA2966 > UBA2966 > UBA2966. The sequence goes on from OZ241357.1 coordinate 3,521,455, forward strand.
ATCACGATCACCTGCTCGCAGTTCCGCCACAACGCCTTGCAGCGGGAAGACTGGCGCGTGCAGGTATCCGATTTGCAGATCGTCAACGGCGGGCAAACGGCGCGGACCGTTCAGCAGGTGGCCAGAGATGAAGGTATCGGGCAGGACATAGAAGCAGCGGAAGTTCTCGTGCGAATATACGAACTCGGGCAAGACGACGCCGGTCTCGTCGAGTCGATAACATTTGCCACGAACAGCCAGAACCCGGTCGAACTGAGAGATCTGAGGGCGAACGATTCGCGCCAGAAAGATCTCGGCGAATCGATTTCCGCTCTGGGATACTCTTACAGGGCCAAACGCGAGGATCGGCCGGTCTCGTCCGACGAATTCACCAGCGCCGTCATCGCCGAGGCCGTCCTGGCGGTCTGGCGCCACCGTCCGCACCAGGCGCGGTTCAGGGGGCGGCAGCACTTCGGAGCGTTGTACGACACGATATTCACGAAGGACCTGAATGGCGCCCAGGCGGTCATTGCCGCGCTGCTGCACAGGCACGCGGAGAACCGCCGCAAGCGCCCGCCGGACGACGCGCCCGATTTCCTCGCCTACGGTTCCCGCTTCATCGCCATGCTCATGGGAAGGTATCTCCTGGAAGAGATGGGGATCACGCGCAACCAACTCGACCACCGCAATTTCGATCGCGCACGGACCCTGGTCGAACGGAAGTCCGCCGACTTCGTGTCTCGCGCCGAGAAGGATATCTCCGCCGCGCTCGAGCCGCTGTTCCACGGGCGGGAGCGGACGCTGCAACGGCTGTCGGCGACCTTCCGCCGCGAGGATCTGATCGAGATGCTGTCCTGAAACGGCGGCGGCGCGTGGCGGCGGAACCGCGCGCAGGCGGTTCAGCACGTGGTTGTGCTCGCCTTCGATGACGCCGCCCGTGGTGCGCGTGTCGATCGGACGACGCGCGCGGACTCCCGCGTCATGCCCAGGTCAGCAGAGCGACGACGGCCCCGGTCATGAAGGTCGCGAGATTGCCCGCGATCAGGGCCTTCATGCCCAGCCGGACGATCTCGTCCCGCCGCGACGGGGCGATGGCCCCCAGCCCGCCGATCATCACCCCGAGCCCGCCGAAATTGGCGAAGCCGCACATCGCCCAGGTCACGATCAGCCGGCTGCGTTCGCCGAGTTCGCCGGCCGGCAGCCGCGCCAGTTCGAGATAGGACACCAGCTCGTTGAGGACGATCTTGACTCCCAGCAGCCGGCCGGCGGCGGCAGCCTCCTCCCAGGGGACGCCCATCAGCCACGCCGCCGGGGCCAGCAGCCACCCCAGCATCCGCTGGAGCGTCAGCGGCGCGCCGCCGGCGTCGGGCAGGACGCCGAGCACGAGGTTCACCAGCGCCACCAGCGCCACCAGCACCAGCACCATGCCGACGATGTAGGCGAGCAGCCGCAGCCCGTCGATCGTCCCCCGGGTGATGGCGTCCATGGCGTTGTCGTAGCGCCGTTCGATCTCGATGCGCCCGTCCGCGCGGCCGCCCCCGCCCGGCACCAGGATCCGCGCGATCACCACCGCCGCCGGGGCGCTGACCACCGATGCCGCCAGCAGCTGGCCGGCGGCGTCGGGGAGGACATCGCGGAGCAGCGTGGCGTAGAGCGCGAACACGGTGCCGGCGATCGTCGCCATGCCGGCGGTCATGACGATGAACAGGTCGGCGCGGTCGAGCCGGTCGAGATAGGGCCGGATCAGCAGCGGCGCCTCGACGTTGCCGACGAAGACGTTGCCCGCGGTGGCGAAGCTCGCCGGGCCGCCGATGCCGAGCCCCCGGCTCAGCGCCCAGGCGAAGCCGCTCACCACCCAGGGCAGGACGCGCCAATGGTAGAGGAGAGCCGACAGGGCGCTCATCAGCAGCACCAGCGGCAGGGCGCGGAAGGCGAGCACGAAGGCGGCGCCGGGGTAGGTTTCCTCGAACGGCGGCGGCCCGCCGCCGAGGAAACCGAAGACCAGCGTCGTCCCCGCTTCGGTCGCGGTCTGGAGGGCGAGCACGACGTCGTTGAGGTAGGCGAGCGCCGCCAGCGACGCCGGCAACCGCAGCAGCAGCAAGGCGAGCCCCAACTGGATGGCGAGGCCGATCGCGACCGTCCGCCACGGGAAGGCGCGGCGGTTCTCGCCGATCAGCCAGGCGAACCCGACCAGGACGACGAGACCCAAGAGAGGCTGGACCGTGGCCACTCCCCGCTCCTTCAGGACGTCGGAGCGCCGGTTCCGGCGGCGCGCGAGCGGTGCTTCGTGAGTGCCATGACCAACCCTTCCTCGGGCGCGGAGTGTCGCCCGGAAGGGGCGCGTCCGCAAGCCCAGCGGGCCAATCGATCCCTCCGCCGGCGCCGCGGCGCCACCGGGTACTTGGCGGACGATCTCCCGGAGGGTACGTTGCCCACCGAGGAAATCGCGATGCCGACCCTGGAACCCGACGATATCGGCGCCTGCGTGTTCGACGCCTACGGGACGCTGTTCGACGTCGACGCGGCCGCCCGGAACTGCGCGGCGGAGCTCGGCGACGCGTGGCGCCCCCTGGCCGGAACCTGGCGGCAAAAGCAGCTGGAATACACATGGCTGCGCAGCCTCATGGGCCGGCACGCCGATTTCTGGCGGGTCACGGGCGACGCGCTGGACCACGCGATGGACGGCCTCGGCCTCGACGACGACGCCCTCCGCGGCCGTCTCATGGACCTCTATCTCACGCTCGACGCCTATCCCGAGGCGAAGGACGTCCTCGCGCGCCTGAAGTCGGCGGGGATGAAGACGGCCATCCTGTCGAACGGCACCCCGCGAATGCTCGAGGCCGCGGTCGGCAACGCGGGCGTCGCGGACCTTGTCGACGCGATCCTCTCGGTCGAGGAGGTCGGCGTGTTCAAGCCTCACCCGAGCGTCTACCGGCTGGGGGAGGAGCGGCTCGGCCTGCCGGCCGGGCGCATGTCGTTCCAGTCGTCCAACGCCTGGGACGCCGCCGCGGCGTCCGCCTTCGGATACCGCGCCGTCTGGGTCAACCGCCTCGGCCGGGCGCGGGAGCGGATCCCCGACCCGCCCCACGTCGAGATCGGGACGCTCGCGGGGCTGCCCGGAATCGTGGGCGCCGGGCGATGACCGCGGGCGACGACGGATACCGGCGCCGCCACTATTCGGCGGGGGACGGGCTGCGCCTCTGCTATCGGGAGTACGGGGACCCGGCCTCCTCCGCCACGCCTCTCGTGTGCCTGCCGGGGCTGACGCGGAACGCCGCCGACTTCCACGATCTGGCGGGCCGGTACGCGCCGGAGCGGCGCGTCGTCGCCCTGGACTACCGCGGCCGCGGCAGGTCCGCCTACGACCCCGACCCGCGCAACTACCGCGCCGACGTGTACGTGGGCGACGTGCTCCACCTGCTGGCGGCCGCCAACGTCCCGCGCGCCGTCGTCGTCGGCGTTTCGCTCGGGGGGCTTCTGGCGATGTTCCTGGCGGCCCACCGGCCGGGCGTTCTCGCCGGCGTCGTCCTCGACGACATCGGTCCCGAGATCGAAAGCGCCGGCCTCGAATGGATCAGGCGCTGCCTGGCCCGCGACATGCGCCCCGGCGCCTGGGACGAGGCGGCGGCCCTGACCAGGGAGGTCGCGCTGGACGCCATGCCGGACCTTTCCGACGACCAGTGGATGGCCGTGGCCCGGCGCAGCTTCCGGGAGGACGAGGCGGGCGTCATCCGCCCCGACTTCGACCCCGCCCTCGCGGACGCCTTCGCCAAGGAAGGCCCCCTGCCCGACCTGTGGCCGTTGTACGGCGGCCTGGGGCGCGTGCCCACCCTGGCGATCCGCGGCGCCCTGTCCGACATCCTGTCGGCCGGGACCTTCGAGCGCATGGCGGAGGCGAAGCCCGATCTCGTCCGGGTCGAGGTCCCCAATCGCGGTCACGTTCCCTGGCTCGACGAGCCGGAGTGCGTCGCCGCGTTGGACGGGTTCGTTTCCGGTCTCTGACCGCATGGCCTCCGGCGGTCCGGACCGGCGCATCCGCCCCGTCCTTCCCGACCGCAGCGCCGTCGAGGCGGCGGCCGAACGGATACGGCCTCACGTCTCGCGGACGCCGCTGCTCGAATCGCCGCTGCTCGACCGGCATCTCGGCGGCCGGCTTCTGATCAAGGCCGAGGTCCTGCAGCACACCGGGTCCTTCAAGTTCAGGGGCGCCTGTAACAGGATCGGGCGCCTTTCCGGCGACGAGCGCGCCGCCGGCGTGGTCGCCTTCTCATCCGGCAATCACGCCCAGGGGGTGGCGCGCGCGGCCCGGATTCACGGCGCGCCGGCGACCGTCGTCATGCCCGCCGACGCTCCCGCCGTCAAACTCCGCGGCGCGCGGGCCTACGGCGCCGACGTCGTCGCCTACGACCGCGAGCGGGAAGACCGGCGGGAGATCGCCCGCGCCCTCGCGGCGCGCACGGGACGGGCGATGGTCGAGCCGTTCGACGACCCGGACGTCATCGCCGGCCAGGGCACGGTCGGCCTCGAGATCGCGGAGCAGGCCGCCGGCCTTGGATGCCGCCCGGACGCCGTCGTGGCGCCCGTCGGCGGCGGCGGGCTGATCGCCGGAATCGGTCTCGGCCTCGACGCGCGGGAGAAGGGCGTGCCCCTCGTCGGCGTCGAGCCGGCGGCCTACGACGACACCCGCCGCTCGCTCGAATCGGGCCGGCGGGAGGCCAACCCTCCCGGGCGCCGCTCGATCTGCGACGCGCTGGCGGTCTCGACGCCCGGGGCGTTGACGTTCGCCCTCAACCGGCGGCGGCTCGAAACCTGTCTCGCGGTGGGCGACGACGACGTGCGGACCGCCATGGCCGTCGCCTTCGCGCATTTCAGGCTCGTCGTCGAGCCCGGCGGCGCCGTCGCCCTGGCCGCCGTCCTCTCCGGCCGGGTTCCCTGCCGGAACCGCGTGATCGTCGTCGTGGCCTCGGGCGGCAACGTCGACCGCGGGACGTTCGTCGACGCCCTCGACGGCGCGGACTGGACGGCGCCGCCCCTCGCCGTCGGTTAGGGCGGAGCCGTTACCGGCCGGTTTCCGGTTTCCGGGCCCTGTACCGCCTGTAGGCGACCGGCAGGAGCGCCAGGACCGCCAGCCCGACCAGCGCCGTGACGATCTCCGGCGTCAGGATCCCGGCGGCGGTGAACTCCCCGCCCGCCTCGAAGAGGCTGTCGAGGCCCGCGCCGACGGTCGCGTACACGAAGGTCGCGGGAACGATGCCGACGAGGGTGGCCCCGACGTAGGGCGCGAGGCGCACGCCCAGGAACGCGGGCACGAGGTTGACGACGAAGAACGGGAACAGGGGGATCAGGCGCAGCACCAGCAGGTAGCTGAAGGCGTTGCGCTGGAACCCCGCCTCCAGGCGGCCGAGCCAGGGACCCGCCCGCGCCCGCAACGGCTCGCCCAGGGCGGTCCGCGCGACGAGGAAGACCGCGCTCGCCCCGACGGTCGCCGCGACGACGACGCAGGCGGTGCCGACGACGTTGCCGAACAGGAACCCGCCGGCGATCGTCAGCGCCGTGCCGCCGGGCAGGGAGAAGGCGATCGCCGCGGCGTACAGCGTCATGAAGACGACGGGCGCCAGCACGGCGTGATCGTCGACCTTGTCCCGCAGGAAGTTCCGGTGTTCCCGCAGGGTCTCGACGGTCACGTAGTCGTCCAGCCCGAGGGCGAAGAACGAGGCGAATCCGGCGACGAGCACGGCGACCAGGGCGACCCTCGTCCACAGGCGCGCCTTCGGCCGCCGCTCCTCGTCCCCGCCGCTCATGAGCGTGGCCTGCGGTCCCGCGGCGCCCGGTCGATCGGGTCCATCGGCGATCAGGCCGATTCGACCCGGACGCGACCCGCGCCGCCCTCGGCGCCGGCCCGCGCCGCCGCGCCCGCCCGGTCGGCGGTCGGAAGGAAGGCGACGGCGGCCAGGATGACCGCGACGAAGACGGCCAGAAGCGCGAACAGGGTGGCGAGGCCGCCCGCGGAGTCGTGGGTGAACGCGATCAACGGGACCGCCAGCGCGCTCACGCCCAGGGTGATCACGTACTTGACGGCATAGATCCGGGAGCGCCAGGCATCGGTGGTGAAGCGGGCGATCAGGGCGTCGTGTATGGGAATCTCCCCGAACACCAGCGCCATCATGATAAGCGCCACCCCCAGCATCGCCGCGTCGTGCGCGACGGCCGCCAGCAGCATCAGGGGCAGCTGCGCGGCGACGACGACGAGGAACACCGGCTTGATCGGATAGCGGTCGATGAGGAAGCCGACGACGATCTGCGCGAACGCTGCGGCCGCGAACACGGCGGAGGCCAGCGAGCCGACGCCGAGGGTGGTCGTCGCCATGCCCGCCAGACGCTCGTCGAACACCTTGGGCAGGGCCACCGTCGTGACGTTGAAGACCAGGCCGCCGAACAGCGAGGCGACAGCGAGGACGAGCAGGGCCCGGAGAAGGAACGGCGCGCCCGCCGGCCGCGCCGACCCGCGCGATGCCGCCCGCCCGCCGGTCGCGCCCTCCCCGCGCGTCGCCAGGACGTAGGCGACGCCCGTGGCCACGGCGACGGCGCCGGGGACGATGAACGCCGCGCGCCAGCCCAGGGTCTGGGTGAGCAGGCCGGCGACGACCGCCGCGCCGGCGACGCCGAGGTTTCCGAACACGCCGTTGATCCCGAGGACCTTGCCGACCTTCTTCCGCCCCTCGACCACCATGGCGATGCCGACCGGGTGGTAGATCGAGGCGAACAGGCCGATCAGGGCGAGACCCGCGGCGATCTGCCAGGGGGCTTGCGCCAATCCCGTCAGGATCGAGGCGCCGCCGATCCCCAGAAAGAAGACCGCCATCAGCCTGCGGCGGTCCCAGCAGTCGCCGAGCCATCCGGCCGGCAGCGCGCCCAGGGCGAACGTCAGGAAGCCGGGGAACGACAGGGCGATCAGTTCGCCGTAGGTCATGCCGAAGACGTCCTCCAGCGCCAGCACCACCGTGGCGTAGAGCAGCATGAACAGGTGGTCGTAGACGTGACCGACGTTCAGGAACGCGAGTCGAATGGCGCCTCGGGTCATGGCGTCGTTTCCCGTTGCGGTCGTATCCGATGATCCGGGTTGTCGCCCGGCCTCGGCGAGGCCGGTTCCCGGACGCCGGAAGAGTCTACTCGAATCCCGCCCGCGCCTGTGATAGGAATCGCGTGCCGGCCGTCTCGTCGACGACGCGCGGCAACGACCAAAGGGAGGAAGCCATGAGAAACCCATTTTCCGCGGCGGTGCTGGCCCTCGCGGTTCTGATCGGGGGGACGGCGCAGGCCGCCGACGTCAACGTCGGCTATCAGCTCGTCTACGGCCCGTGGAAGACCCAGATGGAGCGGTTGAAGAAGGAAGGGCTGGGCGGCAAGAGCATCGAGTTCTTCAAGTTCACGTCGGGCACCGAGGTCATCAACGCCATGGCGTCCGGCTCGGTCGACATCTCGCTGAACGGCTCGTCGCCGACGGCCGCCGGCTACAGCCGGGGAGTCGACCTGCAGGTCATCTACATCTACGACAACATCAACGACGCCGAGGCCCTGGTGGTCAACGACAAGGTCGGCGCGCCGCAGGACCTCAAGGGCAAGACCATCGCCGTCCCCTTCGGCTCCACCACGCACTTCCACATGATGTTCGCGCTGGAGCAGCTCGGGATCAGCCCCAGGGAGGTCAACGTCATCGACATGTCGCCGCCCGACATGGTGGCGGCGTGGGAGCGCGGCGACATCGACGGCGGCTTCGTCTGGGATCCGGCGCTGGGCCGGATGAAGTCGACGGGCCGCGTGCTGCTGTCCTCGGGCGATCTCAGCAACTGGGGCAAAGCGACCTTCGACGCCATGGTCGCGCGCTCGGCGTTCACCAAGGAGAACCCCGAGTTCACGTGCCAATGGGTCAAGATGGTCGCCGACGCCGACGCCGACTATCGCGCCAATCCCAACGACTACGGCCCGGGCACCGGGAACGCCATGGCCATCGCCAAGGCGGTCTCCGGCCAGGAGGATCAGGTCGGCAGCGTCCTGGCGCTTTACGACTATCCGACCCTGGAGGAGCAGGTCTCCGCAACGTGGCTCGGCGGCGGCGTCGCGACGGCCCTCGAGGCGACGTCCGAGTTCCTGAAGGAACAGGGCAAGATCGACAAGGTCCTCGACAGCTACGACGGCGCATCGAACGCCACGTTCGCCACGATGGCCCTGGAGGGAGGCTGCTGATCCGCGACGGAACGAACGTCCGGGCGGCGTCCCGCGGCGGCCCCTTCGCCGCGGGACGCCGTCCCTTCCCCTGCCCTGCATAGCCTCGTGACCGCGATCCTCCGGCTGGACGAGATCAGCGTCGTGTTCCCGTCGCTCGTCGGCGGCGGGAGCCTCACGGCGCTGGAGAGGGTGAGCCTCGACTTCGGGCCCGAGGAGTTCGTCGTCGCGCTCGGCGCCTCCGGGTGCGGGAAATCGACCCTGCTGAACGTCATGGCCGGGTTCATCAGGCCGACCTCCGGCGCCATCACCCTGCACGACGAGCCGGTGACGGGGCCCGGCAAGGACCGCGGCGTGGTCTTTCAGCGGCACGCCCTGCTGCCGTGGCTCAACGTCGTCGACAACGTCGCCTTCGGCCTGAAGCTCCAGGGCGTCGGCGAGAGCGAGCGGCGGACGGTGGCCCAGGACAATCTCGAGCTGGTGGGACTCTCGGAATTCCACGCCCATCCCGTCTACCAGCTCTCGGGCGGAATGCAGCAGCGCGTCGGCCTGGCGCGGGCTTTGACGTCGAATCCGGAGATCCTGCTCATGGACGAGCCGCTGGGCGCGCTCGACGCGTTCACCCGCGAGAACATGCAGGAGCTGATCCTCGACGTCTGGAGGCGCACGAGGAAGATCGTGTTCTTCATCACCCACAGCGTCGAGGAAGCGCTGTTCATGGCGACGAAGCTCATCGTCATGTCGCCGCGTCCCGGGCGCATCACGCGCGAATACGACCTCGAGTTCTCCGCCCGCTACTCCGAGCTCGGAAACGCCCGCGCCATCAAGTCGAGCCCGGAATTCATCGCCGTGAGGGAAGAGGTGCTGTCGCTCATCCACGGCGAACAGGCCGGCGAAACGGAGGCCGCGGCCCCATGAACCCCTTCGCGCGATTCCGCCGGCGGGACGAAGCCGTCGATCCCTACGGCACGCCGGGGACCGGGAAGAGCACTCTCATCAGCATGACGACCATCGTCGCCATCCTGGGGGCGTGGTGGCTGGTCACCCAACTGGAGCTCATCCGCCCCCTGTTCCTGCCCTCTCCCGAGCTGGTGATCGCGAAGTTCCTCAAGATCTCCTGTTTCGACCATTACTGGCAGTCCGGCGCGGCGGCGTTCGGCCTCGTGGACGAGGTCGTCGCCGAATGCGAGGGGTTCAGCGAGAACGCCCTTCACCAGCACATCCTGTGGAGCCTCTATCGGGTCTTCAGCGCCTTCCTTCTGGCCGTCGTCACCGCGGTTCCCATCGGCATCATCATGGGCATGAACCGCTACGCCCGCGGGGTGTTCGACCCGCCGATCGAGTTCTACCGCCCGATTCCGCCGCTCGCCTACCTGCCGCTGACCATCATCTGGTTCGGCATCGGCGACTTCGGGAAGATATTCCTGATCTATCTGGCCTGCTTCGCGCCCCTGGCGATCAGCGCCCGGGCGGGTGTGAGGTCGTGCTCGATCGAGCAGATCCACGCCGCCTACTCCATGGGTGCGACCCAGGGCCAGATCGTCCGGCAGGTGGTCATGAAGGCGGCGCTCCCCGAGATTCTGACGGGCATGAGGATCTCGATCGCCTTCGGCTGGACGACCCTGGTCGCCGCCGAGATGGTCGCCGCCAAGGCGGGCATCGGGGTCATGGTCCTGAACGCGGCGCGGTTCCTGGCCACCGACATCGTATTCCTGGGCATCGTCGTCATCGGGCTGATCGCGTTCTTCTTCGACACGATCATGCGCTGGGTCGAACGCTCCCTGGTCCCCTGGAAAGGAAAGATGTAGTCGCGACCGTCCCGGAAGACTATCCTGCAACCCGGCCGGGGCGCCGGACGTGACGGGAACGGCGCATCGGCCTCGAAGCACGAAACCAAACCACGGGGAGGAGCTTTCATGTATGCAGCAGTATCCGTCTTCACCGCGCGCGGGCTCGCGGCCCTCGCGCTGGGACTCTCGATGTCGACCGCGGCGGTCGCCGCCGACCTCATGAAGCCGGGCGGTTACCCGGAACGGACCGTGTCGATCATCGTGCCCTACGGACCGGGCGGCGGTTCCGATCAGGTCTCCCGCGCATGGGCGGCGGCCATGCAGAAGGTCACCGGCGTCGGTTTCTCGGTGGAGAACAAGCCGGGCGGCGGCGGTCTCGCGGCGGTACCGGACTTCATGAACCGGCCGAAGGACGGCTACACGATCATCGAGCACACGGACGGCATCGTCACGGCCGAGGCCGCCGGGCAGATCGACTTTTCCCTGGGCGTGGACCTGATCCCCATCTGCGTCACCCAGGCGACCTTCAGCCAAGTCTACATCCGCCCCGACGAGACCCGCTACACCGACTGGGCGTCGTTCGTCGCCTACGCGAAGAAGAACCCCGGTCAGGTGAACCTCGCGAACATCGGCGTCGAGGGTTCGATGGAGGTGGTGCAATGGGGCGCCCTGGAAGAAGCCGCCGGCGTCCAGGTCAAGCAGATCAGCTTCGACAAGCCCGCCGAGCGCTACGCGTCGCTCATCGGCGGCCACACCGACGCGCTCTTCGAGCAGCCGGGCGACGTGCGCAAGTACCTTGAGGGCGGCCAGATGAAGGCCATCCTGAACGTGCTGCCGGCGAGCCCGGACGCGTTCAAGGACGTCCCCTCGCTGAACGACGCCGGCATCGGCGAGGTGCCGGTCCTGCAGCGCGTGCGGCTGTTCTGGGTCCACAAGGACGTGCCCAAGGAGCGCCTGGAGTACCTGGTCAAGGCGTGCGACGCGGCCTTCAAGACGGACGAGTACCAGAAGTTCAACCGCAGCAAGTACATGCACCTGGCCCGCAGCTACTACGGCGGCCAGGACGCGACCGACCTGGTGCGGGGTCTCGTGGACGCCTACGTCGCGCTCTACAAGAAGATCGGCTTCTCGAAGTAGCGGTCCGGTCCCGACCTCGCGTCCGGAACCGGCGCGTGAGCGACACCGGAGGCGGGCAGGCGCGCGCAGAGGTCGCGCGCCTGCTCGCCGAGTCCGGGATCTGGCTGACGATCGTCGCGCTCATGTGGGTCTATTCCCACGCCTTCGAGCGCGAACTCGAGATCTACCGCTGGGGCACCGTGTCGTGGCCGCGGGGGATCCTGCTGATCGTGCTGGTCGTGGCGTCCCTGTCCCTGGTCTCGGGCTGGCGCGCGATCCGGCAGGGAGCGCACCTCTCGGAAGGAGTCGGCGCCGAGCACCACGAGATGGAGACCGGGTTGTGGGCGACGCTCCGCGTCGCCGGCACGTTCCTCTGGCCTCTGCTCTATCTGTGGTTGCTGCCCCGCGCGGGCTACTACGTCACGACGCCGGTGTTCATCGCCGGCTACATGTACGTCTTCGGCCAGCGCGACTGGCGGCACCTCGCAGGCACGACGCTCGCCATCTACGCCGGCGTGCTGCTGATGTTCACCGTGTGGCTCTACGTGCCGCTGCCCACGGGCAACTGGCCCGTGTTCTACGACGCCAGCAACGCCCTCCTCGTCATGCTCGGCGCGTTGTAGCCGATACGGGCGGCGTGACGCATGGACGACTTCATCCTCGGCTTCACGACCCTGTTCCTCGATCCCGTGGGACTGAGCGTCTTTTTCGGGGGGCTGGTCGGCGGGCTCCTGTTCGGCGCCATTCCGGGCCTCTCCGCCGTGACCCTGGCGACCGTCCTGCTCCCCTTCTCCGTCTACTTCGCGCCGTCCCACGCGATCATGCTGCTCGCCGTCATCTACGTGTCGGGCATCTACGGCGGCGCGGTCACGGCCATCCTGTTCAACATCCCCGGCAGCGCCGAGAACGCCCCGACGGCGTTCGACGGCTACGCGATGACCCAGAAGGGAGAGTCGGGACGGGCGATCGGCGCCGCCGTCACCTGCTCGGCGCTGGGCGGCATCGGCTCGTGCCTGCTGATGATGGCGGCGACCGAGCCGCTGGCGAACTGGGCCATCCGGGCCTTCGGGCCGCCGGAGATCTTCGCGCTGATCTTCCTCGGCCTGTCGATCGCCGCGACGGTCGGCGCCGAGACCGTCTGGAAAGGCTGGCTTTCGGTGCTGTTCGGTCTGCTCCTCGCCACCATCGGCACGGACCCGGCGGGCGGCCTCGCCCGGTTCGACTTCAACATCGACTATCTCATGGCGGGCATCCATTTCGTCCCGCTGATCCTCGGGTTCTTCGCCGTGTCCGAGGTCTTCGTCCAGGGGCACCGGATCGCCCGCGGCCTGCGCGCGCCGCCCAGGCTGGGAATCGACTTCCCGAGCCTCGCCGAGTTCTGGCGCCTCAAGCTCGCCGTCGTCCGCTCCATGCTGATCGGGTTCTTCTCCGGCATCCTGCCGGGGATCGGGGCGGTGCTGGCGTCGTTCCTGAGCTACGGCGAGGCGGTGCGGTGGTCGCGGCACCCGGAGCGCTTCGGCAAGGGCGAGATCGAGGGCGTCGTCGCCTCCGAGACGGCGAACAATGCCGCCACCGGCGCCGCCATGATCCCGCTGCTGGCGCTCGGCCTGCCCGGCGGCGCGCTCACCGCCGTCATGGTCGGGGCCTTCCAGATCCACGGGATGGAGCCGGGACCGCTGGTGCTGATCACGAGCAAGGACCTCGTGTGGGTCGTGTTCGTGGCCATGTTCTTCGCCAACGTCGGGATCTTCCTGCTCGGCTACATCGAGACCAAGACCGTCGTGCACCTGCTGCGCGTGCCCTTCAGCCTGCTGGCGCCGGCCATCCTGCTGATCGCCTCGATCGGCGCCTTCGCCCTGCGCGGCCTCGTGGTCGACGTCTGGGTGATGTTCCTGGCGGGAATCGTCGGCTACCTGATGCGGCGGTCGGGATACTCCATGGCGGCGGTGGTGCTGGGCGTCATCCTCGGGCAGCTCGGCGAATCGGCGTTCATCAAGAGTATGCAGCTCCTCGACTACAACCCCCTGAACTTCTTCACCCGTCCGGTGTCGGCGATCCTGCTGGTCCTGGCCATCGCCTCGCTGGCCTACAGCATCCACCGCGCCAGCCGGATGGTGTCGGGGCGGGGCCGGGACGCGCCGGAATCGCGCGTCCCGTAACGGCCGGCGCCGCGGGCGACGGGCCGGGCGATCGGCGGGATGTCGCGAACGCGGGGAAACGCCCGCCCCAACCCGCTCGCGCTGATGGGCGAGCGCACGTTCCTCGCGTTGTGGCTCACCGGCGCCATCGTCGCCGTGGTGCGCTGGCTCGAGGTCCTGGCGATCGGCGTGTTCGTCTTCGACCTGACGGGGTCGCCCCTCGTCGTCTCGTTCCTGCTGCTGATCCGCATGGTCCCGATGTCGGTGGTCGGGTTCTGGGTCGCCCTGCTGGCGGAGAAGGTGGGGTCGCGCCGGCTGCTGCTGGCGATGCTCGGGGCGATGATCCCGGTCTCCACGATCCTCGCCGCTCTGGTCGATCTCGGCGCGGTCGAGATCTGGCACCTGTCGATCGGCGCGGTCCTGGGCGGCTGCCTGCAGGCGGCCGACATGCCGGTGCGACGCCTCATGCTGGGCGAGGTGGCGGGCCTCGCGCGCGTCGGCGCCGCGATGGCGCTCGATTCGTCGACCAACCACATCACCCGTCTGCTCGGCCCGGTGCTGGGCGGGGTCCTGCTGGCGACCGTCGGCCTCCAGGGCGCCTTCGTCGCGAGCGCAGCGCTCTACGCGGTCGGCGTCGGCCTGCTCTGGACGCTCCGCATCGGCGGGCCTTCCCGCGTCGCGTCCGGCGCGCCGTTCCGGCGGAACCTGATCGAGGGCGTCCGCCTCGTGCGGGAGAACCGTATGCTCGCCGGGTTCCTGTGGGTGACGGTGATCTACAACATCTGCGGGTTCCCGTTCCTGTCGATGGTGCCGGTGATCGGCAAGGACGTGCTCGGCATGGGCCCGGCGGCCGTCGGCCTTCTCGCCGGCGCCGAAGGGGCGGGCGCGTTCCTCGGGGCCATGTTCGTCGCCGTGTTCGCCCGGACGCCGTGGTTCCTGCGGATCTACCTCTACGGAACGACGCTGGCGCTGGTCATGATCCTGACGTTCGGCCTGTCGGGCACGGCGCTGCTGTCGTCGCTGGCGATGCCCGTCGTCGGCCTCGGGGCCGCGGGCTTCGGCTCGATGCAGAGCGCGGTGATTTTCGCGTCGGCGCCGCCGCACCTGCGGGGGCGCCTGATGGGCGTGCTCGTCGTGTGCATCGGCGTCAGCCCGCTGGGCTACCTCCAGCTGGGCCTGCTGGCCGGATGGTTCGGGGCCTCGGCCGCCGTCGCCATCGTCGCCGTCGAGGGGTTGGCCGCCCTGGCGTTCGTCGTCCGGCGGTGGCCGGAGCTGCACCGGCGTCTGGCGCCGGCGGAACACGGGCAGGAGCGCGCATGACGCGGGGGCGCGGCGGGGCACGGGGCGGACGGACGGGTGACTCCCGTCGCGACATCGCGTCTACTACCGGCGAACGGACGTGGGAGCGCCATCGGATCATGACGCCGACGATCACGAAGCTGTACGCCCAGCGGTTCGGGCACGACATGGAGGCCGCGCCCGACGGCGACGTCGCCGGCGAGGTCGTCGCGACGCTGCTCTCGCACCGCACCCATCGGCGGTTCCGTCCGGATCCCGTGCCGGATGCGTTGATGGAGACCCTTCTCGCCTGCGCGTATTCCGCGCCCTCGAAGTCGGACCTTCAGCAGACGACGGTGGTGCGGGTGATCGACGAGGACAAGCGGCAGGGCATCGCCGAACTCGTCCCCGACATGCCCTGGATCGGGGCGGCGCCGGAATTCATGGTGTTCTGCGGCGATGCCCGGCGCATTCGCCGGATCTGCGAGCGCCGGGGCCGCCCGTTCGCCAACGACCATCTCGATGCGTTCTTCAACGCCACCGTCGACGCGGCCATGGCGATGCAGAACCTGATCGTGGCGGCCGAGTCCGAGGGCCTCGGTTGCTGTCCCATCAGCGCCGTCCGCAATCATGCCGCCCGGGTGTCCGGGTTCCTGCGGCTGCCGGACCGGGTGTTCCCGGTGGCCGGGCTGTGTCTCGGTTACCCGTCGGCCCCGGCCCACGTCAGTATGCGCCTGCCCCTGTCGGCGACGGTCCACGTCGACGCCTACGAGGACGAGGCGCTGGATCGGGCGCTCGACGATTACGACCGCCGCCGCGATGCCCGGTATTCGATCCCGGCCGCCAGGCAAAGGCACGTCGAGGACTACGGAACGGCCGGATTCTACGGCTGGTCCGAGGACAAGGCGCGACAGGTTTCCAGGCCCGAGCGGGATGATTTCGGGGCGTTCGTCCGCCGCCAGGGGCTGCCGCTCGAGTAGCCGCGGGCGGCCGCGCCGCCGGCGGTGTATAGTGCCCGGCCGGCGCGCGTCAGGGAGGCGAAGGGGAACGTGAAGGTCAAGGACGTACTCGCGACGCGCGAGCCGCGGGTGGTGGCGACCACGCCGGAAAGGACCGTGCGGGACGTCGTCGATCTGCTGGCCACGGAAGAGATCGGCGCCGTCATGGTGCGCGACTGGGAGGGCGTCGTCATCGGCATCTTCTCCGAGCGCGACGTCGTGCACGGCCTGGCCTCGGACGGGGAGAAGCTGCTCTCCATGGAGGTCGGGGAGGTGATGACGACGACGGTCGTGAGCTGCGGTCCCGAAGACGACGTCAACGACGTCATCGGGATGATGGCGGAGCGCCGCTTCCGCCACATGCCGGTCATCGACGGCCGCCGGATCGCGGGCATCATCAGCCTCAGGGATCTCATCGAACACAGGACCCTTCAAGTCCCGGATTGACGATCATGGCGACGCGACGCTCGGCGGGCCGTCCGCCGGCGAGGTCCGATGGGGGCGCCGGCCGGGACCGCGGCGCGCTCCTCCGGCGGCTCGAGGCGCTCGACCGCAAGGTCCTGTGGCTGGCGACGTGGATGATCCACAACGCCAACCACGTCCGGCCCAACGACGACGGCGTGAAGGTCGGCGGGCACCAGGCCTCCTGCGCCTCCGCCAGCACGCTGTTGACGGCGCTCTACGCGCGCGTCCTGCGGCCGGAGGACCGGATCGCGGTCAAGCCGCACGCCTCGCCGGTCATGCACGCGATCCACTACCTCTTCGGCCTTCAGACGCGCGAGAACCTGGAGCGGTTCCGGGGGTTCGGCGGCGCCCAGTCGTACCCGTCGCGCACCAGGGACGCCTGCCCGGTCGATTTCTCGACGGGCTCGGTCGGCCTCGGCGTGGGCGCGACCCTGTTCGCGTCGATGGTCCAGGACTATCTGCGGATGCACGGACTCGTCGAACCGAACCAGCCGGCGGGACGCATGATCGCCCTGATGGGCGACGCCGAGCTCGACGAGGGCAACGTCTTCGAGGCGCTGCTGGAGGGCTGGAAGCACGACGTGAGGAACCTGTGGTGGGTCGTCGACTACAACCGGCAGAGTCTCGACGGCGTCATCAACATGTTCCTCTTCCGGAAGATCGAGGACTTCTTTCGCTCCGTCGGCTGGAGCGTCGTCACGCTGAAGTACGGCACGCGCCTGCGCGAGGCCTTCGAGGGGCCGGCCGGCGAGGCGCTCCGGCGCTGGATCGACGACTGTCCCAACCCGACGTACTCGGCCCTGACGTTCGCCGGGGGCGCCGCCTGGCGCGACCGTCTCGAACGCGACCTGAGAGGGACGTCGGGGGTGAAGGAGCTTCTCGACTCCCACGACGACGACGGCCTCCACCGTCTGATGACCAACCTCGCCGGCCACGACATGAGGAGCGTCCTGGAGGCGTTCGAGGCGGTCGACGACGACACGCCGCGGTGTTTCATCGCCTACACGATCAAGGGCCTCGGCCTGCCCTTCGCCGGTCACAAGGACAACCACGCCGGCCTCATGAACCCGGAGCAGATGCGGCGCTTTCGCGAGGCCAACGACGTCGCCGAGGGCCGCGAGTGGGAGCCGTTCGAGGGCCTTGAACCGGGTCCGGAAGAGATGGCCGAACTCCTGAACGCGGCGCCCTACCGCAACGTCCGCCGGACCCGCCAGGAACCCGCGGCCATCGCCATTCCCGGGATTGCCGCGCCGGAGGCCAGGCGAACGTCGACGCAGGAGTCCTTCGGCCGCATCCTCAACGATCTCGGACGGGGCGCTTCCGACGCCGCCAACCGCATCGTGACCACGTCGCCGGACGTCACGGTCTCCACCAACCTGGGCGGCTGGGTCAACCAGCGGGGCCTGTTCGACCGCGAGACGCGCTCCGACCAGTTCCGGCTGGAGCACATCACCTCCGCCCAGAAGTGGGAAACCTCCCCCGGCGGCCAGCACATCGAGCTGGGCATCGCGGAGAACAACCTGTTCCTCCTGCTCGCCATGCTCGGCCTGTCCGAGGACATGTTCGGCGCGCGCCTGCTGCCCATCGGGACGCTGTACGACATCTTCATCGGCCGGGGGCTGGACGCGCTCAACTACGCCTGCTACCAGGACGCCCGCTTCATCCTCGTCGGCACGCCGTCGGGCGTCACGCTGGCGCCGGAAGGCGGCGCCCACCAGTCCGTCGGCACGACGCTGGTCGGAATGGCGCAGGACAACCTGCTCACGTTCGAACCGGCCTTCGCCGACGAGCTCGCCGTCGCCATGCGCTGGGCCATGGAGCACATCCAGAAGCCCGGCGGGACCTCCGTCTATCTGCGCCTCACCACGCGACCGCTCGAACAGCCCCGGCGCGCCATGACGCCGGCATTGGAGAAGGACGTCCTCGCCGGCGGCTACTGGTACCGGGAGCCCGGACCGGACGCCGATCTCGCGGTCGCGTTCTCGGGCGCCGTGGCGCCGGAGGCCATCGAGGCGCACGAGAGCCTGATCGGCGACGTTCCCGGCGCGGGGCTGCTCGCGGTCACGTCGGCCGACCGGCTCCATACGGACTGGCGCGCCGCGGCGCGGGAGCGCGGCGTCGGGGCGCGCGGGGCCCCCAGCCACGTGGAGCGGCTGCTGGGCGCCCTGTCGCCGGACGCGGCGATCGTCACGGCCGTCGACGCCCATCCGGCGACGCTGAGCTGGCTCGGCTCCGTCCGCGGGCACGCGATCGCGCCCCTGGGGGTCGACCGGTTCGGACAGTCGGGGAGCGTCGCCGACCTCTACCGGACCCACGGCATCGACGCCGACGCCCTGATCGACGCCGTGGCCGGGGCGCGGCTGCGCCGGTTCGGCGAGCCGGGCGCTTCCGCCGTCACCTGACGCCGGGGAAGGCTTCCGCCGTATAGCGCCGGACCCGGAGGGTGTCCGTCCAATGGTCCGGCTCGAGCCCGGCCTTCGCCTTCAGGCGCCGAAGGAATACGTCCGCCTCGGGGCAGTGCCTCCAGACCTGGGGCAGAAAGGTGGCCCGTCGTTTCCCGTCCTCCAGGATCAGACCGTCGATGCCGGGCCTCAGCCGGCCGATCAGGTCGTCCTCCGACGCGAACTCCAGCGGGACCGGAACGCTCAGGACCGAGACGCTCAGGTCGATGCCCTCGTATTCGTCTTCGGTCAGCGGCTCGAACCTCGGGTCCTCGAACGCTGCGCGCCAGGCGTTCCGGGCCACGTCGACGGCCAGCGGGCGGCGCGGGACGAGTGATCCGACACAACCCCGCAGGCGCCCGTCCCGCTCCAGCGTCACGAAGCTGGCGCGGGGCGCCGCCAGCCGCGGCGGCAACGAATCCGCCGGCGGTTCGGGTTCCCTGCCGCCCGCCGGTCCGGCGCGGACGGCCTCGCGGGCGACGTCGACGAGTCGCGCGCGCAACCGCGCGGGCAGGCGCCCGCCCTCCTCGACGATGAACGAACCGTATCCCACCACCTTGTCGCGAGGACCCGCGGTATCGCCCGAATTGCGCCGATCGACGAGGGTGACGCGCAGGTCCCGCCGCCGGGCGAGCGCCATCAGCCCGCGCACGGGATGCGCGCCGCAGGCGCCCTCGGTCGTCACCTCGTCGATCTCCAGCGTCTGGACGGCGCGGCACGTCGCCCCGTCCATCTCGTTCGCCGTGGCGTAGTCGTGATGGTGGCTGAGGTCCGAGCTGACGACGATCAGGGTCTCCGGGCCGCCCCACAGGGCGTCGAGCACGCGCGCGACGTCCTCGGGCGCCGCGTCGCCGACCACGATCGGGACGAGCCGGAAGTCCCCGAGCACCGTCTGAAGGAAGGGCAGGTGGACCTCCAGGCCGTGTTCGCGGGCGTGGGCCTCGTCCATGAGCAGGACCCGCTCGAACCTGGCGATCCGGGCGACGGCGCGCGCGTCCACCGGAACGGGGCCGAGGGGGGTGGCGTAGGCCCCGGCGCCGGTGACGGCGAGGCCGGCGAAGCCGACGCGGTGCGACGGTCCCAGCAGCACGACCCGCTCCACGGTCCCGCGGGCCGCCTCGAGCCGCGCGTAGACGGCGGCGGCGACGGGTGCGGAATAGACGTAGCCCGCGTGGGGCGCGATCACGGACTTGGGCCAGGGCATGCCCGGATCCTCGCGGTGGGCCGGGCGGGCGTCGGCCAGATAGGCGTCCACCGCGGCGCGGAGCTCGCCGGGGTCCTCCGGATAGAAGTATCCGGCGACCGCGGGCGCACGGACGCGCTCGAAAGTCTCCCCGATGGCCATGATCCCCGCTCCTCTCGCGGCCGACCGCCGCCGTCCGGCAGACGCCACCGGTATGCTACAAGAACCGATCGGTCGCGCATATCGGGCGCAATGGCGCCGGCGGATGGATCATGAGCAGCGCCGCGACAACCGGGGACGTCGCCGCGGGCGCCGAGGGGCGTCACTGGCACGCGCTCGGGAACGGCCGAATCCAGTGCGACGTCTGCCCCCGCTTCTGCAAGCTCGGGGACGGCCAGCGCGGACTCTGCTTCGTGCGCGCCAACGCCGGCGGGCGCATGATGCTGACGACCTATGGCCGGTCGAGCGGTTTCTGCATCGACCCGATCGAGAAGAAGCCGCTGAACCACTTCCTGCCGGGAACCCCCGTGCTGTCGTTCGGCACGGCGGGCTGCAATCTCGCCTGCAGGTTCTGCCAGAACTGGAGCATCAGCAAGTCGCGCGAGATCGACACGCTGGCGGACGCGGCGGCGCCGGAGACGCTGGCCGAGGCGGCGTCGCGTCTCGGCTGCCGCTCCGTGGCGTACACCTACAACGACCCGGCGATCTTCCTGGAGTACGCGGTCGACGTGGCCAGGGCCTGCCGCGCGGTCGGCGTGAAGTCGGTGGCGGTGACGGCCGGCTACGTCGCACCGGCCGCGCGCGAGGAACTGTTTGCCCACATGGACGCCGCCAACGTCGACCTCAAGGCGTTCACCGAGAACTTCTATCGCAGGCTCTGCGCCGGAGAGCTCGCGCCCGTGCTCGATACGCTGGTCTGCCTGCGCGATCGGACCGAAACGTGGCTCGAGGTCACGACCCTGCTCATCCCCGGCGAGAACGACTCGCCGGAGGAGATCGACGACATGACGCGCTGGTTTCTCGACAATCTCGGCGCCGACGTGCCGCTGCACTTCACGGCCTTCCACCCGGACTACCGGATGCGCGACAGGCCGCCCACGCCGCACGCGACGCTGCTCCGCGCCCGCGACGTCGCGCGGCGGAACGGGCTCCGCTACGTGTACGTCGGGAACGTGCATGACGAGGCCGGCGCCTCGACGTGGTGTCCGGGCTGCGGCGACAGGGTCGTCGGGCGCGACTGGTACCGTCTGACCCGTTGGCGCCTCGACGACGAGGGCCGCTGCCGCTCCTGCGGGACGGCGATTCCGGGGGTCTACGACGGCCCGCCCGGCGACTGGGGTCCCCGGCGCGCGCCCGTGCGCTTGGCCGGATACGGGGAAGGTTCGTGAGCGCCCGCCGGTCCGTCGTCCGTCGCCGGGGTCAGGCGAGCTCCGGTATCCGCAGGGTGCACAGGCGGAGCGCCACCGCGCGGCGGGCGGCCTCCGGTCAGGTGAGCTCCGGTATCCGGAGGGTGCACAGGGTCTCGACGAGCCGCGCCATGTGGGATTTCACGGTCCGCATCCGGGGAAGCCGCCGGATTTCGGCCTCGTCCATGTAGATCGCCCGGTTGATCTCGATCTGGAGGGCATGTACGCCCTCCGCCGGCCGGCCGTAGTGACGGGTGATGTAGCCCCCGGCGTAGGGCGCGTTGCGGCGCACGGCGTACCCGAGGGAGGTCAGCAGCTCCTCGACGGCATCGGTGAGGGCGGGGAGGCAACTGGTGCCGTACCGGTCGCCGAGGACGACGTCCGCCCGTTCGCGGCCCGAATCCCGGTCCATGGGACCGCCCACCGAGGGCATCGAGTGGCAGTCGACGAGCACCGCGTGGCCGAAGGCCCGGCGCGTCGAGTCCAGCAGGTCGGAGAGGGCGCGATGGAAGGGCAGGTAGAGCTCGTTGACGCGCCGCACGGCATCCGCGAAACGAAGCTTGCCGGCATAGATCTCGGCGTCGCCCGAGACGACGCGGGCGATGGTCCCGAGGCCCCCGGCCACCCTGTAGGACCGCGTGTTCACGTAGTCCGGCAGCTCTTCCTCGAACATCGCCGGGTCGAGCTCCCAGGCTTCCCGGTTGACGTCCATGTAGGCGCGCGGAAAGTTGGCGCGGATCAGGGGAGCGCCGCGGGACGGCGCGCCCTCGAACAATTCGTCGACGAAACTGTCTTCGGACCTTCTCAGGTTGTGGGGATCGAGGCGCGAGGCCGCGAGAAGGTCGTCCGGATAGTCGGAGCCGCTGTGCGGCGAGGCGAAGACGCAAGGCGACGACATCCTTCGCGGCGCGAGCACCTCGAACGGTGGCGGGGCGGTATCCATCGCCGCCTCGAGCACGGCAGCCATGACCCGACTATGTACGGCGCGGCGCTCCCGCCGGCAAGCGAAAGCGCGGGCCGGACGGCGTTTTTCGCCGCCGCCCGCCGGACCGCGGGCGGCAGGGACGCGACGGGACGCGACCGGGTCTTGCCTCGTCGGCGCGACCGGCGTAGAACGCGACTCCTCGCGTTCCGTGCCGTTCGGCGGACTCCACGCCGGATCGCGCCGGCGGACGGGCGCGGCGTGTGGGCGCGTAGCTCAGCGGGAGAGCACTTCGGTGACATCGAAGGGGTCGTAAGTTCAATCCTTACCGCGCCCACCATTTTCCCGGTTCGCCGGGCGCCGTGCCGGAAGTGCGGCCGCGTTCCGGGCGGCGCGACAGGGGGGAGGCGAACGAGATGGCCGTCGCGGACACCGATCCCGGCCGGCGCGCGCTCCGCAAGGAGCCGTTCAGCGGCTATCACTCGCGGGAGATCACGGAGCCCGACGCCCTGCTGACCGAGACCGGGCCGGGCACGCCGATGGGCGAGTATTTCCGGCGCTTCTGGCTGCCCGTCTGCCTGTCGGACCGCCTCGGCGACCTGCCCAGGGCGGTGAAGACGCTCGGCGAGGACCTCGTCGCCTTCCGGGACGGGTCGGGGCGGGTCGGCGTCCTGCACCGGCATTGCAGCCACCGCGGCACGTCGCTGGAGTACGGCATCGTCTCGGAGCGGGGCATCCGCTGCTGCTATCACGGCTGGCTGTTCGACGTCGACGGTACCATCCTGGAAACGCCGGGCGAGCCGCCCGGCTCGAGGCTGAAGGACGGCCTGTTTCACGGCGCCTATCCGGCGACCGAGATCCACGGCATGGTCTGGGCCTACATGGGCCCGCCCGGCCTGATCCCGGACGAGCCGCGTCTCGACTTCTTCGACATGCCGGGCGTCAGGTTCATCCCCTTCGCCCTGCCCTACGAGAGCAACTGGCTGAACTCGCAGGAAAACTCCATGGACCCGTTCCATGCCGTGTTCCTGCACGGCACCGACGGCCAGCACTTCCAGAACCCGTCGATCGGCCTGCACCCCAACATCAGGTGGCGGATCACCGGCGCCGGCAGCGGCATGGTCTACATGTCCGTGCGCCGTCTCGACGACGACTGGGTCTGGGCGCGCATGAACTACTGTCACATGCCGTTCGAGAGCTACGTTCCGACGACCATCGAGTTGCCCAGGCCGACCTACTACAACGCGGCGATCTACCTCCGCCAGCACGTCCCCGTCGACGACCGGCGGTCGATCCTGTTCGGCTGGCGGGCCTACGGCACCGACCGCGTCATCGGCCCCGATCACACCCGCAACGGCTGGAACCTGACGGACGTCGACGGCCAGACCCGGCGTCCCTCCTACGAGGCGGCGCAGCGCAAGGCCGGCGACTTCGAGGCCCAGGGCAGCATCTGGTACGGCGTGCCGCGTCCCGCCATCGAACACAAGGGAACGACCGACACGGGCGTCGTCATGATGCGCCGGCAGTTGCGCGAGATCCTCGAGGGCGACGTGCCGGCGGCGTGGCCGAAGCCGGCCGGGGATGACGGGGAGGCGCCGGGCGTCAGGAAGGTCCTGGCCCAGGATTCGGTGATCAACGTCAGGCGGCGCGCCGATTCGGACGAGGATTGGGACCTGTTGACCACGGTCGGCGAGGAGATCGTCGACGCCGTCGTCGAAGGCAGCGCCCGGTACGACGGCGACGAACGCGTCGACCGGATCGTCGGCGAGATCAAGAAGATCGAAGCCAGGTATCGGGAGTGAGGACGGGCCGGTCCCGGCGCGCGCCGGGTCGCGCTTCACCCCTCTTTCGGCTTCTCCCTGCCGGAGCGGCGCATGAACTGGACAGGAGCGGCGCGACACCTATAATGCCGCCGCGATACCCATGACGATCATGCCTTCCACCCCTCGTTCTTCCGCCGTAGAGGCGTAACCGATGGCGCGGATCGGTCCCGACCATATCGACGCCGTGCTCGACGCCGCCAAGGCATGGCGCGAACGGTGCTTCGAGGACGACGGCTCGTTGTTCGGCGAGGAAAAGTTGTGGACTCTCGACAACGTCCAAGAACTCAAACACCACTTCCTCGGCGACCAGATCAAAACCAGGGACGAGTTCTTCAACAGACTTGAAGAGCAATTGAAAGTCGCGTCCCCCCAAGTCAAGCGATTGGCGGCGGAGGCCGTATGGTTTCTGTTTTTGTATCTGCGTGAGAAACCAGAGATGAAGCGTAACTACATCCAGCGGGTTTGGGAATGGTCGGGATCGAGTCTCCCAGATAGCGATCACCTGAACGACCGGGTACTCATGGGTATCGGGCCTCCTGATCCTGGACCAATATACAAGATATTTTATCGGGAGTTGGAGTTTCTACTGCGAATGCTGGAGAGATGGAAGTCAGAGCCTCAAAAATCCAAGTTGATAACGGAGGATACGCCTTGGAAATTCGTCGCGTGGATCGATGAAATCGACAATTCTGAGTGGCGTCAGGTACGTCATGCCATCCTGTATTTCCTGTTCCCCGATCATCTGGAGCGGAGTGTCAGTTTCATTCATAAGAGATGGATCGTCGAGGCGTTCCAAGATCGACTTCCCGAAGAACTCAACAATATAGTGGCGAATGATGAACATTCTTACGCTGATCGTGACCGAGCCATTTACGAGTTACGTAAAAGTTTGGAAAAGGAACGCGGAGAGAAAATTGACTTCTACCATCCGTCGCTCAAGAAGCTGTGGTGGCAGAACCCGCAAGAACCGGAACGGCAACAGCCAGACATGCCCGACGAGTCACTCGAAAATCCCGACAACAGGCTCGTCAAGGAGCGCGCCCAGGTGATCGAGAACATTTGGCGTTACCAAACCGAGTTGGATAAGGGTTCCGACTCCGCCAACTATCTCGTTGAGCGGATGAGGGACACGCGCCACTGGTATGCCGTAGAGTTAGACGGACGGTGGCTGTTCGCTCCATCGAAGTTCATAGGGTACGTGGACAACAACACCGAAGACTATAAGAGTACTGGGCGGGATGGCAGGAAGACGGAGAAAAGACTCAAGCAGTGGTCTGATGAAGATGTCGATGACAAACTCCGGCCTGCCCTGCTGCAATTCTACGGGCAACATGGACATTCTATTCTGAAGAGGGGAGCGGAAATCCATGTTCTGAAACGGCATGAACCTTCACACGTGTCCCTCAACACCATCCTCTACGGCCCGCCGGGTACGGGGAAGACCTATCGCCACCGCCGGCGCTGTGTTGAGATCTGTGACGGGCTGGAGGAATGGTCGGACAAGTACATCCGCGAGCGCTATAAAGAACTGGTCGATAAAGGCCGGGTTGAATTCGTCACTTTCCATCAGTCCTACGGCTACGAAGAGTTCGTCGAAGGCCTGCGCCCCGAGACGGGTTCAGATGAAGATACGGAATCCGGTGCTGGTTTTCGCCTGGAACCTGTCGACGGGGTTCTCAAACGTATCTCGGAACGTGCCCGCAAGACATCCGGACGAACGGACGCATCCTTCGATCTCGCCGAGCGTCAGATCTTCAAGATGGGACTCGGTATTCCGCGTATCGAGAACCATATCTTCGACGAGTGTATTACAAACAATTATGTACTTCTCGGCTGGGGCGGGGAGATAGATTGGTCTGACCGATGCTACGACAATATCGACAATATCCTCGCACGCTGGCAGGAAGAGTATCCAGAATCTAAAACCCAAGCCATCAATATCCAGAGTATTAAATCGTTCCGAAATCGCATGAGAAAGGGAGATATTGTCATCGTTCCCGCAAGTGGAGAACGGTTTCGTGCGGTGGGCGAGGTTACTGGTGATTACGAGTTCTATAAGCGGGACGAAGGCAATTACCCTCATCGCCGATCCGTCCACTGGCATTGGCATGACGAGAAAGGTATGCCTGTCTCAGATATCTACGATGGTGTGTTGACACCAAGGACGATCTACCAGCTAAGTCAGAAACGAATCAAAACCGAGCGTCTGACCAGATATACCAGCCCTGTCGCAGATTCGAGTCACCGTCTGCCCCATGTCCTCGTCATCGACGAGATCAACCGCGCCAACGTCTCGAAGGTTCTGGGGGAGTTGGTGACGCTTCTGGAGGAAGACAAGCGGGAGGGCGCGCCGAACGAAGTGCCTGTGACCCTGCCTTATTCGGAAGAGTCTTTCACCCTGCCGGCGAACCTCCACATCCTCGGCACGATGAACACCGCCGACCGGTCGATCGCCCTGCTCGACACCGCGCTGCGCCGCCGCTTCGAGTTCGAGGAGCTGCTGCCCCGGCCCGAATTGCTGAAGGAGGTCAAGGTCGACGGCATCGACGACCTGCCCGACGTGCTCCGCGTCATCAACAAGCGTCTGGAATGGCTCCTTGACCGCGACCATCTGATCGGCCACGCTTGGTTCATGGGCGCGGAGAACAGGGAAGCCGTCGACCGCGTCATGCGGCACAAGATCATCCCGCTCATCGCCGAGTACTTTCACGACGACTGGAACAAGGTCCGCGCCGTTCTCGGCGGCACCGACGATTTCGTGCGGAGGGAACCGCTCGACCCGCTGCCGGGCTTCGACGACGACACGGATGAGAAGCGCTACAGCTGGAGGGTGCAAGGCTCCTTTGAGGCTGGCGCCTACAACCGTCTGATTTCCGGCAAGCCGCCGGATGAGGAAGCCAAAGGCTGAATAAGCCGCCAACCGAATCTCTCACCCGCCGGGAGTGGGGGACCTTTCCGGTCGGTGAAGGCGGCCTGACCGAGGCCGAGGCCCGGCGGCTTCACGCCCTCGCCGAACGCGCCGCCCGGCGGCTCAAGCTGCCCGAGACGGCCGTGCTGACCCGTACCGCCGACCGGAACCTGAAGGCGGGGCAGGTCGTCGGCGTCCTCGCGGTTCCCGGCCGGACCGTCGAGATCCTGCCCAAGATCGACGACGAGGACAACGGTGCGGTGCGCGCGGCTCTCGTCCGGATGCTCGCCGTGGCGCTCGACCTTCGTATCGCCGAGGGCGATCTTGCCGCCCTGGACACGCAGCGGAACGACCTGCTGGAACTCCTCGTCCGGCTGTTCGCCGAGCGGCTGCTGGCCGCCGTCCGGCGCGGGCTGCCCCGACGCTATGTCGCCCGCGAGGAGGACCTGCGGCTGCTGCGCGGGAAGCTCGACGTCACGCGCCAGATCACGCATCTCGCCGCCCGGCCGGACCGGCTCGCCTGCCGCTTCGACGAACTGTCGGAGGACACGCCGCTCAACCGCGTGCTCAAGGCGGCGGTGTCGCGGCTCGCCCGCCTCGCGCGAACCGCCGCCAACGCCCGGCTTCTGGCCGAGCTCGCCGCCCGTTTCGAGTTCGTGGGCGACAGCCCCGACCCGCTCCGCGAACCGGTGCGGCTCGACCGGACCAACGCCGCCTTCCACGACCTTCACCGCCTCGCCCGCCTGTTCCTGGAAGGAGACTGGCAGAGCACGGCGAGCGGCCGCGCGGCGGGCTTCACCCTGCTGTTCCCGATGAACGTCCTGTTCGAGAAGTTCGTCGGACGCTGCCTGCAACGCGCTCTCGCGCGCCAGCCCGTGCGCGTCCGCCTTCAGGCCCGCGGGTGTCACGCGCTGACCGGCGCGGACGGCCAGTCGCTGTTCGCCTTGCGCCCCGACGCGGTGATCGAGAAAGCCAAGGACGCCACCCACGAGAAAGCCAAGGGCGCCGTCGTTCTCGACACCAAATGGAAGGAACTCGACCCCGACAAGGACAAGGAGACGCTCGGCGTCGCTCAGTCCGACGTCTACCAGATGCTCGCCTACGCGCAGTCCTATCGCGCCTCGCACCTGATCCTGCTCTACCCCTGGACCGGCAAACTGCCGCCGGAGGGACGCGCGCGGGAATGGACGGTCGCCGGAACCGACGTCCCCCTGGACGTCGCAACCGTCGACGTGGGCCGCCCGGATAAGGTCGTAGACGCTCTCCGCAAACTGTCGAAGGGTTGGGACGGCCCGTTCCGTTCCTGACCTTGCCGCGCCGCGACCCCTGGCGTTGCCGCGTCACATGTTTCTTCCTGCCTGTCCATGAAAGTCTTCCGACGGAGTGCGGGGTTTCTCTTTGATGGCGCCTGATTTCGCCGTATCGAGCAATGGACGTCGAAAGATGGTCGAATACCCCGCGACGACGAGCAGTCGGGGATTTATGGAGCCGAGTTCGGAAACGAACTCCGGCGCATTCACGTTGTTTGCGCCTGCCATCCGCACACCCAACCGTCGGCAATACTCGGCGATTCGCTTCAGCTGGTCCCGGCGTCCCGATGCGTATACCTGTCGAACGCCGTGTCCCGTATGGATGACTTTCTCGAGTACGGCGAGACCGCGGTCGCCGTTGAGAAAGAAGACGAGACCATTCATCGGTCTGCGAGCCCCTTTCCTGACGTGTTGTCACGAACGACCCGAGCCACTGGCGTCGGGCCATTGAACACCATCACGACAAGTTGTGTGA
Organism: Alphaproteobacteria bacterium; assembly: GCA_965200265.1. Classification (GTDB taxonomy): domain Bacteria; phylum Pseudomonadota; class Alphaproteobacteria; order UBA2966; family UBA2966; genus UBA2966. The sequence continues at coordinate 3,549,910 of OZ241357.1, forward strand.
AAGTTCCCGCCTATTTGCCAAGCACGGGGAGCTACCCCTTGCCGAGTCTGGCTGTTCTATTCAGCAGGTGACCCGACCTGGCGGGACACTTGCCGTGATTGGTGTTCGATCGGGACACCAAGGGGACACAGGCGCGAGTGTCAAGCCTCTGCCCCGGTTGGGTTCTCGGTTTGAAATCCAGCGCTTCCCGCAAGGGGCGTCTCTCGATACGGCGCTTCGCGCCTACTCGGGATGAGGAGAGGGCTTGTTCCCTCGCTCTCCAACCTCTCCCTACCCAACGGGCCGAATTCAATGGCTTACGGGCGATCCTGGCGCGACGGGGCCGAAATTGCCCCCCGGTGGCACACATACCGCCGCTTTCGAGGGACCGGCGCGGGGGCGGACCGGGCGCTATTCGGTGGGGTCGGTCTGGCTCGGGCCGCCCCACTTCGCGGGGCTGCGTGGGTTGTCCGGGCTTTTGGCAAGGGTGACGAGAGCTTCGAGGACTTCGATTTGGTGTTCCGATGTCTTTTCCTGCCTTTCGGCCGCTTTGGTCATCTCTTGGGTCACCGCTTGCGCCGTCAGCATCGCCGCTTGCGCAATTGTCGATATCGCCTCGCGGTCTTTGGCCACTTGCTCTTGCATCGCCCTGCGGTCTTCGGCCGCTCGCTCTTGCATCTCCTTGCGGTCTTCGGCCGCTCGCTCTTGCATCTCCTTGCGGTCTTCGGCCGCTTGCTTTTGCATCTCCTTGCGGTCTTCGGCCGCGTCCTTGAGGGCGTCCATGATCGCCTGCGTCGCTTTCGCGTCCTTGGCCGCTTGCGCCGCCCGACTCCGGTTCTGGCCCCACATGATGAAGCCGAAGAACCAGATACCCAAGGCCGCAATGGTCGAGCCAAGAGCGGATACGTGGGTGATGACGTCGGCGACGGAGAGGCCGGCTGTCTCGGCTGGGGACATGCCGGCAAGGATCGTAGGGCACGGCGCGTCTGTCAAGCACCTGTCCTGGTTCACTACATATGAGACGCCGGGTGGGTTGTCGGGGGCAGCGCCTCACGCCGCTTCGCGGCTCCTTCGCTGCGCTCCGGCCCGGCCGAACGGGTTCTCACCGCGCCGCGCCCGGCGGGCGGAGGCGCTCCGCGGGGTGCGCGAATCCGGTCCGGGCCATCTCCTCCAGCAGTATGTCGACGACGTCGCTCCGCCCCAGGCGCCGCGCCGAGTCGGCCAGGAGCCGCGTGAACAGATGACGCTGGGCGTGGCTGCCGCCGATCCGCCACAGGCCGCGCCGCGCCGGCAGCAGGTGGCCCAGCGCCGCCTCGTGGTCGCCGCGCTGGTGCGCGATGGCGCCTTCCGCCGCCGGGAGGACGGCCGACCGGACGCGGGCGGCGTTGTCGGTCTCGTCTGTGGCCGCGTAATCGCGCAGCGCCGCCAGGTAGGCTGCCACGGCCGAATCGCGGCCCGCCGCCGCCAGGGCCGTCGCGACGTGGGCACTGGAGAGCGGCGCGGCGTGGTTGCCGATGCGGTCCTCCGCGAGATCGGCTATCGCCTCCCAGCGGTCGCCCACGTCGCAGCCGTGCATGTCCAGGTGCTTCAACAGATCGACGGCGTTCTGGAAATCGCCGTAATGGCCGGGGTTGGCCCGGATCAGCGGCGATTCGGGATCGCGGACCTCGCGGTCGTAGATCTCCAGGACCACGCCGAATTCGCCCCGCGAAAGATGGAACAGGCTGCGGTGCCACCACAGGTGATGCACGAAGTTGTTGAGCCCCGCCCAGTGGTCCTTGAGGCCGTCGAGCCAGGCGATGCCGTCCTCGTCGCGTCCCTGCATCTCCATGACGTGGGCGACCGCGTGCGCGCCCCAGCCGTTCGCCGGGTCGCGCTCCACCGAATCGCGCCCGTGGCGCTCGGCGTCGGCATGGAATCCGTTCTCCACGCAGCCGAAGGCGCGCAGCGCCTGAAAGGCGCCGAAGCCGGGCACGCCGGCGGACCACGCCGGCGCGGCGCGCTCGACGATGTCGCGCATCCACGCCGACTCGCCGATCCAGAACAGCTCGAACTGGACCAGGCGATGGGCCAGCAGGTCGCGGGGACAGGCCGCCAGAACGGTTTCGTAGTGGCTCACCGCGTCCAGCGTGCGGCCGCGGATCAGGGCCGAGAGCGCCGCCAGATAGCCCCTTTCCCGTTCGTTGGCGCGACCGCCCGCCGCCTCGGCGGCGTCCAGCTCGGCCTGCGCCTCGGGAAGGCGGTCGGGCAGCCGGACGCCGACGACGAGCAGACCCTTCATGGCGCGCGCCAGCACGCAGCCGGGATCCGCGTCCAGCGCCGCGT